>NZ_LMAF01000001.1 GCF_001542875.1 Erythrobacter sp. YT30
CCGGTGTCAAAATCCGGGTGGAAGGGTGGAGGGCGCGGGTGGCTACGGCGCCAGATCAAGCGGACGCTTGATCTGGATCTGAGCTAGCAAGATTACTTCCAAGCCCTCGTGCGATACCATTTGGTGATCACGTATTTTGTGCCCTTCACGACAGGCGTGCCGGCGTGCATCAGCGCTTCGTTCGGCATGCCTTCAGGTGTCGCATTGTTCCATACGAGCAGCACGCCAGCTTTCGGCTCAATATTGATGCCAAGCTCGGTGAAGTGTGTACCGCCGCCTTCTTCGACATTGTTGAGATAGGCCATCGCCGTCCAGCTGCGTTGTCCGCCGCGTTTGCGTTCAAGCTTCCAATAGTCTTCGCTGGTGTAGAACCAATCGTTGTGCGGCTTGAATTGCTGGCCGGGCAGATATCGCTGGCCCTGAATGGATTCGCCAATAATCGGGTTCACACCCAACAGATCATCAATCCGGCGCGAAATCCCTTTTACAAAACTGTCCTCCGGATCAAGATCTCCGGAATAGCTCGTGCGAAACCCCGCATCATACCCAAGTTCGTGCAGCGAAGAGGGCCGCGCGACCAGATCGATCATGATGCAAAGCCGCTCGCATTCTGCTGGCGTCAGAAAATCGCCAATCGCGAACATATCAGCTTTGTCAGTCTCAATCTGATAGGCACCCGGATCAGCCGAAAGCCGCTCTCGCACTGATTTGCCCAGTTTCGCCAACGCGTCTTTGTCGGGGATGATTGCCGTCTTCGCCATGCCGATTACCTACCAAGTCGCAATCTGCGCGCAAGGCGTTTCGGGCAGAAAAAAGCCCCCGCAAGATTGCTCTTGGCGGGGGCTTTTCAGCGTTAGGGTAATACGATCACCAGAAGAAATCGTGGATCACATCAACCACTTCACCGGTATATATATCCACTAGGACGACATCGTCATAATACCGTACCCATTGGTAAGGACCATAGACCGGCGGCAGGCGGAATGCCCACGGATCATGGATGAAGAAGCGATCCTGATAGAACAAGCTATCGAGGAAAAATCCGATCCGAAGCCTATTGTACCGGTGCGCGCGGAACGGGGCGTGATAACGGCCCAGACGGAAGAGCGAGCGGTTCGCCCGGCGATAATTGCGCCAGCCAAAGCGGCGATCCGCCCGCCATCCGCGCCGATCCCAGCGACGGAAATCGCGTCCGCGTTGGAATTGGCGTCCATTGCGGAAACCGCGATTGTATGAATAGCGGTTGGCCCGGCGCGCCTCGCGGCGATCAAACCGACGATCAAAACGGCGTTCTGCTCTGCGCTCGGCACGGCGGTCGGCGCGGCGTTCTGCTCTCACGCCGTTGCGGAAGCCATTGCGGCGGGCGCGGTCCACACGGCGTTCCTGCCGACGATCAAAGCTGCGGTCACGGCGATCCTCAAAGCGGCGATCGCTGCGATTGTTGAACTGGCCGCGGTTGCCGCGCCGATCGATCCGGTCCGCTCTGCGATCACCGCGCCGTTCAATTCGATCAGCCCTGCGATCGCCCCGGCGCTCGATCCGGTCCGCACGGCGATCACCGCGCCGTTCGATCCGGCCAGCTCTGCGTTCAGAACGACGATCCACCCGATTGGCTGCGTTGTTGCGGCCCTGCCTGTCGAGACGATCTGCCCGGCGATCACCGCGCCGCTCAACACGATTGGCCCGGTTGCCGCTGCGACGATCAACTCTGTCTGCCCGGCGTTCGCTTCGGCGATCAACGCGGTCTGCTCTGCGTTCGCTCCGGCGATCTACACGATCAGCGCGAACGCGGCTGTTTTGCGAACGCTGCACGCGGCGTTCTTGGCGGCGCTCTGCGCGGCGACCTTCATCGACTGCGGTGTAGGTAATACCTTCGCGGCGGGCACTGGAGCCTCTGCGCTCGCTGCGTCGTTCCTGACGGCGCTCTGATCGTGCTCCGCGATTGGCGCGCTGGCGCTGTCCGCGGTTCTGGCGAGCCTGCTGGCGATTGCCGCGACGTTCCGCGCGGCGCGCTCTACGATCCTGCCTGTCTTGCGCACTTGTGTTCTCGGCCATTGCCTCAGCCGTTTCCGCCGCTTCTGCCTCCTCGGTGAGAGGCGGCGCGACAAAGGCGAGCGCGAACGCGAGGGCGGAAAGCGCACTGCCTTTCAAAAGAAGATTGATACTCATAAGAGCCTCCAAAAGCGCCGCCCCACCACTTACGGCTCGTTCATACGTGTCTGTGCAGCGTTAGTACGTTGACGTCGCTGTCATCAGGCTTAACCGCTCGGTAAGGCTTCTGTTCATGTTTGAAGCAATTAATCTGAACGCTGTCTCGCGATGGGGCAGATCGCGCTTGACCCACGCGACAGGGCCGCCACATGGACGCGCATGTTCGAAACTCTCGACGATGTTCGCCAGGATTGCATCAACCGTTTGATCCGCGCAGCCAAGGATCGCAAATCGCCCATGCATACGCCCGCTGTCATCACCAGCGATGTGGATGCGCGCACCATGGTCTTGCGCGAATTCGACAGCGCGGCATGGACCTTGCGATTCCACACAGACACCCGCGCGCCGAAGGTTGCTCCGATTGAGGCTGACCCGAGGATGGCCGTGCTGCTTTATGACAAGGGAGCCAAAATCCAGATCAGAGCGAGGGGCGAGGGCGCTATTCTGCGCGATGCACCGGTGACCAAGGCTGCATGGGAAAACGGATCAAACTTTGCGCGCCGCTGCTATATGGGCGATGGGCCTGGTGTGGTGAGCAGCGCGCCCACTTCAGGGCTGCCAGTGGAGTTGGAAGGCGTCGAACCGACGGATTTCCAGCTTGAACCAGCGCGTGACAACTTTGCCGTCTTGTTGGTGACTTTGACCGAAATTGACTGGCTGTATCTGGCCCACACTGGCCATGTGCGAGCGCAGTTTTCGCGTATTGAGAGCGGTGAATGGGCCGGGCGCTGGGTGAGCCCATGAACGATTGGCAGGTTTGAGCACGCGTGAGCGCTCAGGCGGCTGCGCTTTCGTATGCTCCGCCTCCAGATTGTGCCTCGCTTGTGTCTTGATTCTTTTTGCTGCGTTCCACGCGATTGCGCCCGTTCTGCTTTGCTTCGTACAGCGAGCTATCAGCTCTTGCGAAGAGCGATTTGTATCCCTCACCCGGCCTTAGGCCAGCAACCCCAAAGCTCGCTGAGATCCGAACATCGAGCGTTGTGTCTGCGCCCAACCTGATATTTGGAGTTTCCGTGCGCAATCGCTCTGCCAACCTTACGGCGCCGCTTTCGTCACAATCGTAAACAAGGATACAGAATTCCTCACCGCCAATTCGACCGGCAAAATCCCCGCTGCGTATCGTTCTGTTGATGAGTTGCCCGAACTCAGAAATCGCCACGTCGCCGATTTGGTGTCCCCAGATATCGTTCACATTCTTGAAGTGATCGATGTCTCCCACAATCATGGACAGTGGTGTCTGCTTTTCATGCGAGCGCAAAATTGCCTCGTTCACCTCTTCTTCGAAGGCTCTTCGCGTCAACAAGCCTGTCAAAGGGTCGGTGACCATGGTCTGCTTTTCGGCAGTGAATGCATCAGTGACGCAAGCGGCGATGAAGGCAATTGCAAGCCCTAGCGAGTTCACCGCGACGGTTGCATTCAGTGCAGAATAATACGCCGATTGCTTGTAGGTTTCATGCTCGAGCGCGCCTTCAATCATAAATGAAAGCGTCGGCCGCACAAAAAATTGGACTGCAGTGAGGGCGAGCATCCAGAACACCAGTTTATTCGCGATGCTGTGATCTCGCGTTGACGCGGTAGCCTGTGCCCCTAGCATGAAAAGTATACCGTAAAGCGTGTTCGCGATGTACAAATCTGAGCTTTCAAACTTGCTGAATAACTGGCCGACCACGATCAAGACCGCGCCAATTGCACCGGCAGACCAAATGAGCGTGAAAGGCAGTCTTGCTCCCACGCGGCTCGCCGCTGCCCAGATCAAAAGGACAGTTCCTGTGAAATAGGGGATGTTGGTGATACTGAGGCCGGGCCGCCCATAGCCCACGGGCATCAGCTGAGAAATCAGAAAGCCGATGCCAAGCATCAGATATGCACCGGCAAACGCCAGCACCTCCTTGCGCGACCTTTCCCTTTGCCAAATGGCAAAGAAAGTCACGGCAAAGATCAGCGCGATCAATGGATTGACCAGGCCGAGAATGGCGTCCCGCATTATTGCTCCTTATCGAAGCTGCGGGACTATCCAAACAGAGTTAAGGCAAGGTTAGGGCCAAGCCCGATCACCGCGTCAATTTTTTGTAGGCCAATCGCGTAGGTCGATCAGCCGCATCACCGAGACGGCGCCGCTTATCTTCCTCATACGCCTCGAAGTTCCCCTCAAACCACTCGACGTGGCTGTTCCCCTCAAACGCAAGAATGTGCGTTGCGAGGCGATCCAGGAAGAAGCGGTCGTGCGAGATGACCACGGCACAGCCGGCGAAGTTTTCGATGGCTTCTTCGAGCGCGCCCAAAGTCTCAACGTCGAGATCGTTGGTCGGCTCGTCCAGCAGCAGGACGTTTCCGCCTTGCTTCAGCATCTTGGCCATGTGCACGCGGTTGCGTTCGCCGCCTGACAGTTTGCCGACATTTTTCTGCTGGTCTGCGCCCTTGAAGTTGAACGCACCGACATAGGCACGGGTCGAGGTGTCGTGGCCATTGACCTGCATGTAATCGAGCCCGTCGGAGATTTCCTCCCAAACGTTCTTTGATGCGTCGAGATCATCGCGCGACTGATCGACATAACCAAGGTGGACTGTGTCGCCGATTTCGATCGTGCCGCTGTCGGGTGTTTCTTGGCCGGTAATCATGCGGAACAGCGTGGATTTGCCCGCGCCATTGGGGCCGATCACGCCAACAATGCCGCCGGGTGGCAGCATGAAAGACAGGTTTTCGAACAGCAGTTTGTCGCCATAGGCTTTCGATATGTTTTTTGCCTCGATCACTTTGCCGCCAAGGCGTTCCGGCACCTGAATAACGATCTGCGCCTTGCCCGGCTTGCGATCGTTCTGCGCGTCCTGAAGCTGCTCAAACTTGCGAATACGCGCTTTCGATTTGGTCTGGCGTGCAGAAGGTGTCTGCCTGATCCATTCCAGTTCACGGGCAAGCGATTTCTGGCGACCCGATTCCTCGCGCGCTTCCTGCTCCATGCGCTTGGCTTTCTTCTCGAGGTAGGTCGAGTAATTGCCCTCATAGGGGTAGTAAGAGCCGCGATCGAGTTCGAGGATCCACTCCACCACATTATCGAGGAAGTAGCGATCGTGCGTGATCATCAGCACGGCGCCTGCATATTCCTTGAGGTGGTTTTCGAGCCATTCGACTGACTCGGCATCCAAATGGTTGGTAGGCTCATCAAGCAGCAGGATTGACGGCTTCTGGATCAGCAGCCGAGTAAGCGCGACGCGGCGTTTCTCCCCGCCAGAAAGGTTGGTGACGGGCGCATCGGATGGCGGGCAGCGCAGCGCCTCCATCGCGATTTCGAGCTGGTTATCAAGAGTCCAGCCGTCGACCGCGTCGATCTTTTCCTGAAGGACGCCCATTTCTTCCATCAAAGCATCGAAATCGGTGTCTTCGCCCGGATCGCCCATTTCGGCCGAAATCGCATTGAACCGCTCCACCATTTCCGCGGTTTCGCCAGCGCCTTCGCGCACGTTTTCAAGGACGGTTTTGCTCTCATCAAGCTGCGGCTCCTGCGGGAGATAGCCGACAGTGATATTCTCACCCGGCCACGCCTCGCCGGTGATGTCAGTGTCGATCCCGGCCATGATCTTCATCAGCGTCGATTTGCCCGCGCCATTGGGACCAACGATGCCGATTTTCGCGCCTTGGTAGAATTGCAGATTGATGTTCGAGAGCACCGGTTTTTGAGCACCGGGGAAAGTCTTCGTCATGTTCTTCATGACATAGGCGTATTGCGCGGCCATTTGGCGGATCCTTTTGATCGGGAATCTGAAAATTTCGTGTGATTGCCCGCGCGAAATAGGGATATGGGCGCGGCGGGGCAAGGAGAGTTCTAGCGAACCTTGTTTGCAGGATTAATTCACTTCTTCGCACAGCTCCTAAAGGCGCTCTTAACCTTATCGACCTATCCGATGACAAAGGGAACGTGACGGGTCGATGCAAACGCAAATTCTTGGACTTTTAACGCCGCTTATGACGCTGTTTTTTGCAGCAACGTTCGTGGTGTTCTGGCGCCTTGGCCGCATGAAGCGGCATGTGCTTGGCTATGGCATCGCCTTTGGGCTTGCAGCCGTGGCTTTCCTCATCACGCATTTATCTCCCAGCGATGCGTTCTATGTTTTCCATGCGACGCAGGCGTTTTACAGTCTGAGTGCGGTTTTCCTTCTTGCCTCGGTCTGCGAGCGCGCGGGCGTTCAGCTGCACCTGCCAAGCATGGCAGGCGTCTACATCCTGAGCGCGTCGATGCTCGCGCTGACGGTCAGCGTGTCCGATTTTGCAGGGCCTAGGCTTGTCATTGTCAACACCGGTTATGGCGTGATGTTCGCGATGGGCCTTGCGACGCTTCTCACCGCACGGCGTCGCAGTTGGATGGATATGGCGATCATTGCCGTCATTGCGTTTCAGGCGGCTGATTTCCTGATCAGGCCAACGCTCACTCTCACACTCGAAGGCGCAATCCCTGCCGAGGTCTATCGCGAATCCATCTATTATTCGCTCATCGGGCTTGTCTTGGGAATAAGAGGCGTGATCACTGCGGTTGTCTTTATGGGAGCAACCGTCGCCGAATGGACGAAATCGGTGCGCGAAAGCAATGATCGCGATTCCTTGACAGGGCTCCAAAATCGCGCGGCTTTCGAGAAATCCATGAGCGAGCTTTTGACCCGTTCTCAGGATGAGGAGCGACCCGTCAGTCTGGTTGTCGCCGATATCGATCACTTCAAACAGGTCAATGATATCTGGGGCCACCAAGCGGGCGACCACGCGCTCGCAGGTTTTGGTGGGCTGATCCAGAAAATGGTGCGCGGATGCGACTTTGCGGGTCGGGTAGGCGGTGAGGAATTCTGCATAGCGGTTTGGAATTGCGAGAACGAACCGGCGGAACGATTGGCCGAGCGCATCAGGCGGGCATTTTCCCGGCTTGAACACGCTGAGATAAATCGGGAAGTTTCTCTGACGGCAAGCTTTGGTGTTGCGACCGTGCGACCGGGCGAGACATATGATCGTCTTTTCGCAAGGGCTGATGCGGCATTGTATGAGGCAAAGTCGCTAGGACGTGACAGGGTGGAAACTGCAGAGCGGATGAAAGCCTCGGACGATGTTCGCTCGGCTGTGCCATTCCCGCTTGAGATCAACCCGGCCAGGGCAACGGGATAACGTTTCTCCTCCTGGAGGGTATCCAAAACGAGGCCATCTTGCGCAATTTTGACAGGCCTCAGCCTTCGTTCAGTTGGTTCCTCAATTGCGTGTTTCCCCCGAGGAGAGGTGTGGCGGTGCCCTAAGCACTTCGCGCTAGGAGCGTTTGCGGAAACAAACAAACGCCATGCAAACCGACATCCTGACCTCAGTCATTCTCGTAATGGCAGCCGTGTTCGCGGGATTATTCGTGGCGCTCTGGCGGCAGGAAAAGCACAAGCGATACATCCTGACATACGCCTATTGGTCCGCTGCTGTTGCGACATGCATCGCGCTGCAAGCATGGGTAATCAAAGATTTCGGAGTGGTGGAGCTCGTGGCCTACCATGCTCTTGCATCATCTGGCGTAATTGCATTGCTGTGGGGCGTTGAAACACGCCAGGACCGTTCCGTGCCGATGGCCGGCTTTATCGCTGTGACGGCTTTGACGGGAGTTTTGATCGCATTTGCCCGCGCTGCCGAAGTGCAGATGGTGGTTATCATGTCGCAGAACTTCAATTCCGGGCTGTTGTTCACCATCGGTGCTTATGCTTGCTGGATGTCGGGCAGGGCGAGCATGGCTGACCGCGCCTTGTTTTGGGCATTCATATTGCTTGCCGCCTATTCGATTTTCCGCCCTTCGGTGACGATGGTCCTCGCCTCAACAATGACGATGGAAGAGTATCAATCCTCGATAATGCTCACCGTCAATCTTGCGATGACGGCCATTCTCAGCCTGATCGTGTCGCTTGCACTCATTGCGACCGTCATCACGGACAGGCTTGAAGAGACAAAGGAGGCTGCGACACAGGATAGTCTCACCGGGCTTCCCACGCGCGGCGCTTTTGAGCCGCTCGCCAAACAGATGCTGGGGCGTGCTGCCTCGGAACGGGTCGTGGCGAGTTTGATCGTCGGAGACATTGATCATTTCAAACGGATCAATGACACATTCGGCCACTCGGCAGGCGACCGCGTGATCAGCAGTTTCGGCGCGCTTATTGCTGAAAGGATCAGACCGGGAGATGCCGCTGGAAGGATCGGCGGGGAGGAGTTTTGCATCATCGCATGGAATTGCACCGAGGAAGGCGCATGCGCGCTCGCGGACCGGCTGCGGTTTGCCTTTGCCCGCATACAGCACCCTGACCTGCCCGAGGGCGAGATGGCAACAGCCAGCTTTGGCGTTGCGGAATTTCGCATTGGTTCCGACTATGCGCAGAGCTTTAAACGGGCAGATGCAGCGCTTTATCGCGCGAAACGCCATGGCAGGAACTGCGTAGTTGGCGATCAATTCGGGGTCTTCACGCCGGTCGTTTCGAGTGATGATGAAAAGACCGGCGAAATTGACAAGTCAGGCGCGCAGATCGTCCGTTTGCCTAACCGCCAGATTTCGAGAAGCAGCTAGTCCTCGTCGCGCCCGTAGTCGAATCTCAGGCGCTGATTTGGTGGGGTGATCGTCGACTCATCGATGGATTGGCACTCAGGCGTAAACTCGGCGCAAATGGGCAAAACCCATAAGACTCGCGCCAATAAGAGTGGGCAGGGTTTCGTCGATTCCAAAGCCCTCTGCAAAAAACGCGCTCGCGATGAAAGCTGATCCAAGGCCCGCTGGCAGGAGGAAGCTTGTCACTCGCGCGCTCGAATACCGCACGGGCACGCTCATTGAAATTGCTATGGCCGCGATGCCCAGCGCCCAGTGCACTGCTTCAATTTCGGCGATTGTGCCTGCTATCGGAAGCGCAAATGCGAGCAGCGGCAAAGCGAGGCAGTGCAGAACGCATGCAAAGCTGAGCAGAACCGCCGCGCGGTCAGATTTGACGCTTTGTCGCAAAAGAGGGCCTTCAGCAGAATGGAAGAGTTGGCCCGCTGCTATTGGCCCAGGGCGACCGCGTCAATCGCAATTGCACGCCGCGCCACGGGGCGGTGTCCTTCGTTATCGCTCAGATGAAAAAGCAGATTTTGCCGAAATGGTCGGGGAGACTGGATTCGAACCAGCGACCCCCTGTACCCAAAACAGGTGCGCTACCAGGCTGCGCCACTCCCCGACTCTATTTCAGCTGCTACGCTTTTAACTATCAAAAGACGCCGTTTGGTGGGCCCGGCAGGATTCGAACCCGCGACCTAGCCGTTATGAGCGGCCAGCTCTAACCAACTGAGCTACAGGCCCGGTTGTCCCCAAACGCGATCTTGAAATAAGTCATCGCTAGCGAAGCAGCAAGGCCCCTACAGCGCGTTTTGCAAAGACACAAGCGGGCATCGGCCCTGCTTTGCCGCTTTTGTGATCATTTTTTCACTGAAGCGAGAATTTCCGCGACATTTGTGCTCTTCACGCCGCGGCGATCAAGGTAGGCATAGACGGTTCGAAACCAATCATAGATCGCATCCACCTGCGCCTGCGTCTTCGCGTAAGGCGTACATCCGGGCTCCAGCGTCGGGCTGTGGAATGAGAGGACGATCAAGTCCAACCCATCGTCGAGTGCTATATCGATGCCGCGAATGGCCTCCTCGGCTGTTACGCCTTCGGGCGTTAGCGCGATCCGCTGGAGCAAGCCCAGATTCGCGAGCGCTCCGAGCAGTGAAGGCGCTTTGCTTTCCAGCGCCTGGAGCGGTCGGCCCAATTCTCTCAGAACTCCCCAATAGACGCTGGTGATCGGCAGTTCGAGCAGACTGCGCTCCCTGTCCGCCCAATAGGCCTGAGCCGGATGGCGCGAAAAATCAGGCCCATGCTGCGCGGTGTAATCGAACAATGGGCGAACCGATGTATCAATAGCGATTCCGGCATTACGGAGAATGGACGCCGTCGCACGGCCAGCGCCATACCGTCCGGCGCGATAGATGAGCGGCGAAATGCCCGTCGCCTCGATAACCTTAGCATGCAATTGCTCAAATTTCGCCGCTTCGAGTTCGGGTGACAGATTGCCGGCATAGGAATTGAAATCACTCACCGCCTCGTCAAAAGGCGGGTTCACCCAGGGGTGTAACTGCATTCCCAGATCGGCCGATTTTGACTTTGCCGCGCCGCCTATGATCTCCATTGCTTGCGCATCGTTCGCGATCGGCCAATCGACAAGAAAGACGGGATGCGCGCCGATACCTTCGCAAAAGCTCTGAAAATGGGCGATCTTTGGAATGTGTTTGAGAGTGTGCCCGTCGCGACTGAAGGGGGCGTTCCAGTCGAATTCTTCTTCGGTATCAATGGTCAGCAGGACGCGCGGGCCAAATCCGGCCTCAAACTCTGCTGCATCGGCATTTGCCGGCGGATCGAGTATCGAAATTTCGCTCATTCCCCGACTGCAATCTGCGCGCCTATGCCCGCTTGCGCAAGCACACGCCGGGCCTCATCCACCTTGTCAGGCGAGATTGTGCATGAATGCATCACCGTTCAGCTTTGGCAGGGTGAGCGTTACGGTCCCGTTATCGCGCTGCAAGTGTCCACCCGCTGATGCCGCTTCAGCGCGTGCCAGCCTCAAAGCAAAGCCAGCACCAAAAAGACCTGCATTGATGGCGCTGCCAATGGGTTTTGCCTCTGCTGCAAAGATGTCTTCTTCCATGGCTAGTTGCGATGGCAGATCGCATGTCAGAGCAATCAGGTGCCCACGACGTTTAAGGCGCGCTTTAAGCACCTCCCCTGTCGCGCAGCCGCCTGCCAAAGTGGCCAGAAATCGCCACAGCAACGTCTCTGCATCGTCCGTGTCGAGCGAGACCACAAATGCGCCTGTCTCAGCGTCTTCTAACTCCAACCCTGCCATACGCGGGCTCAACACCTGCGTAAGTTGATCGGCGGTTCGCTTTACCAAAGCGCCAAGATCGGTTTCGCCGGTTTCGAGATCGAGCGTTCCGGTCTCCAGCTTAGCCAACCGGTCCAGCTCCTCAAACCCGGCCAGAACATGAGCAGCATCCGCAGCAATGACAGCGGCCAAAGCGCGGTATTCATGGGGGGCCGGGCCGAAAAGCTGCTGCTGGATAACCTCAGCATAGCCTTGGACCGCAGTAACGGGTGTGCGCAATTCGTGCAGCAATTGGCGGATCTTGTCAGCTTCCTGCTGTGCTGGCGAAGGCGTGTCATCCTCTGTTTGTGCAGGACGACGGAACCTCCCAACATAGCCAGCAAAGCTGCCATCATCGGTAAAACGCGGCTGGGCATCTACGATCCACGTGCCCTCGATCGCGCCAGCACCCGCCAGCGTCTTGCTGACACTTAGTAGCGGTTGGCGCCGAGCAAAGGCGTGTTCAAGCGGGCTTTCCTGGCCGATCGCGCCCATTTCCGGCTGCGAGATAAGGCGCGTGCCAATAACCATGGCGGCAACTTCGGGTTCGGCCCATTCGATCCGCCCGGCAGCATCAGCTACGAAACCGAAGCTCTGCGCTTTGCGGCTTTTTGGCTGAGTGACTTCTCCAAGAGGTAGGCGAGGCGATCGATCGGCATCTTCGGCAACTTCTTCGCGCGTTCGGCGGAACTGAGCGATCCGTTCGACCAATGCGGAAATTTCGCTGCGTTCCGCTTCGGTTTCATCAATCGGGGCATCCTGATCCAAGGCGCCATCGCCGAATGTGGGATCGAAGTCCTCGTGTGCGTCGAGAGCGCGATCAGGGAAAGTGGAAGGTACGCCTTCTGTCGCAAACCGCTCGGCGGGCGGTGTTTCATCGCCAGCGCCTGCCTGCATGGGTGAAGGCAGCCCCCGGTCATAGACGCCCAATTGATCGAGCAATTCCTCGACATTGACCGGCAAATCCTTGCGAAGCCTCAGAAACCCGCGTGCACGCACGGGCAATCGGGGGATCAAATCGGCCCAATCATCCTCGGTCAAAGTGGCTCTGTTGAGAGCGGCCGATGCCACTTCGGATTCGTGCTCAGCCAGGTGCGCAACCAGTTCAGCGTTGCGAAAGCGCCATCCACGCTCCCGGATCATGAATGCCCGATCTGCCGACGGAATCTCTTGCGCCAATGCGCTCATCCGCAGCCATGCTGCCGCAACGAGACTTGGATCGCGGCCGTATTTTCTGTTGCCCAGAATATCGAGCAATTGGCGAAACTGTGTGCGCTGCCCAAGATCGCTGTCGGTGCGCTGTCGCAGCACTGTCGCAAGGCGATCATCGAAGAACATTCAGGCTCCTAATTGGGCAGACGGCGCGCAATGCGGTGCGCCTTAGCGCACAGTTTGGTGATTCATCTACCAGTTCGGGAGGCTTGTCCCATGTTGGGTTTCATCATGCGTTGCAAAGCGGGACAATTGCTGCCAGACATAATAATATTAGGCGAGTGCGCGAAACGCGACGCCTGTTCTTACGTTTTTGTGCAGATGCGTGTTTCTTTTCGCACTTGGCCAAGAGCAGATCCGGAGTTTGAGCCCGAATGGCAAATCTTGATGATATCGACAAACGTCTGCTCAGCGAGCTGCAGGCCGAGGGGCGCGTGACCAATGTTGAATTGGCACAGCGCGTCGGCCTTACCGCGCCGCCCTGTCTCCGCCGTGTGCGAGGGCTTGAAGAAGACGGGGTAATTCGCGGATATCACGCCGATCTCGACCCATCCAAACTGGGTTTCGCAATCACGGTTTTTGCGATGGTGAGCCTTAAAAGCCAGGCCGAAGGCGCGCTTCGAGAGTTTGAAGAAGCGATGCGTGATCTACCCGAGGTTCGCGAAGTCCATATGCTCAATGGAGAGATTGATTTTATCCTGAAGATCGTGAGCCAAGACCTTCAAAGTTTTCAGGAATTTCTTACCGGCAAACTGACGCCAGCGCCCAACGTGGAGAGCGTCAAGACATCGCTGACCATACGCACGGCGAAATACGCACCGGGAGTGCCACTTTAGAATTTCTTCAATAGGAGCGGTTCCATGAGCGAGATGTTCGGCGAAGAGAATGCTGCCGCTGGGGTGGGCGTTCTTGATGAACCGCTGACCGGCAAATGCCTTTGCGGTGCTGTTTCTATCACTGTTCAATCCATGCGGCGCGAAGTGGACGTGTGCCATTGCGAGATGTGCCGCCGAAACTACGGGAGTTTCGCTGCGATGGTCGCCGGTGCCGATTTCACCATCGACGGTGAAGATAGCGTCGGCACTTACAAATCAAGCGATTGGGCAGAACGCTGCTTCTGCAAGAATTGCGGAAGCGCGCTGTTTTATCGTTTCATCCCGACCAACTTCTACAGCTTTGCTGCAGGCCATTTCGAATTGCCCGAGGGCCTGCCAATCAAGCAGCAGATTTTCGTTGATGAGAAGCCGGACTGGTATGATCTTGCGCAAAAAAGTCCAATGAAAACAGGTGCTGAGATCATCGCAGAAGCGGAAGCATCGGGCATCAGTTTCGAGTGAGGTAAAGCTGATGCCAAGCGGGTTGAGTGCAATTCATGGATGAGCCACCGATCGAGATCGAAATTGCGGAGCAAACGCAGACGGGCGGAGTGGCTGCTGGTGCGCCGGCTGAAACAGAACTCAAGATGGAAATGCGTGATGATGGCACAGTTGTTATCGACCTCATGCCGCTTGCGCCTCCGCCCCAAGACTGCGTCGAAGAAGAGCCTGACCCGTTCAATCCGGAAATCATCGTGTGCGCCAGGACCCAGCCGTCACCCCGGTTCGGGGCGCAAAACCTCCCGACGGATGAAGATCAATTTGGCAGCGCAGTCCCGCGCGCTCGCCTCAAATTGTCGGACAATGCCGAAGCGGAGGCCAATGCCATCAATCAAGGCGTAGGTGGCTGGAACGCAAATGGCGGCGAAGTGCGCTTGAAAATCGATTTCTAGAGCAACGGCGCTATGGCTGAGCGCCAAATTCATAGGCCCCGATATCGCATTCAGCCCTGCGGCCCGGTGCGGCGGGTACAGAGCGCGCAAATCCGCGTTGATCGACGGAGGCACAAGGCGCGATGATGCTTGTTCCGCTCTGGAAGAAGCGCGCACCGTGATCGTAGATACCAAGTTCCGGCGTGTCGCGACCGTCGGCTTGGCGTTCCAGCAACAGATCGATGCTCCTCAATTCCAGAGTGGGGCCGAATGAATCGCTGGACAGGTCGCGAAATGGATTGTTGAACTGCCTCGCAAAGATATCGGTGGGCCGAGCCGTCTTGAAACAGCTTGATCCTTCGGTCCTGAGATAATTGCTACCGAGACTCTCAATTGTTCCCTGCGTGCTGCACACTGATCTGAAGGGTCGGTCCGGTTCACGGATAACCTCAGTCCAGATGATTGAACGATCAACGGTAATCCGGCCCGTTTCCTTGACGTTGAAATGTCTCCCTAGCTGGTTCTGGAAGCTCGCGTTTGTGATTCGAAATTTTGCTCCAAAACCTGCTGCAATCCCAGCGTCGAGACCGTTGCCTGAACCCTTCAGCTCAGTAGGCCAGCGAGGCCCTGCTCCCGAGCGATTTTCATTGAAGCTAGAATTCGACACATTGACGCTCGCGTTTTGAGCATAGATTGCACCGCCACGCGCCCCGTAGTTCTGGATAAAAGCGGTTCGTGATATCGAACTAAATCCGTTGCGTGTTGCGATCGCCCCGCCGCTCACGCCACCGACTGCGGCACCTCCTACGCCCGATCCATTGTTGAGGAATGCGCTCTCTACAATCCGCATTGTCCCAAGGTTTTCAATACCCGCTCCAGAGCCGAAGCCCCGACTGTGATTTCGGGCAATGATTGTTCTGTTCAGTCTCAAGCTACCGCGATTCAGGATTCCCCCACCTGCGCCGCTAATTCTGTCGGGTGTATCCACGACGACACCACCAGTTATCAGAATGCAGTCTATTTCCACCCGGACGTCGCTCCCATCTTCGCGATCATGGATATCTAACACACGGCCCTGACCCATCCCGTCAATGCGAGCGATTGGAGGGGTGCCGGGCAAAAACTCATAATAGTCCCGGCCGGCTCTGTCGAACACCTGATCGACACTTGTGACGCATTCGCCGGGGCGATCGAAATTCTCTGTGGCGATGATCAGATCGTCCGTAATGTCGAGATCGCCCACGCCTGCAATGGCCTCGTCAGGTTCTTCGGCCACGGGTGCCCCGTCATAGAGCGAATACTGCGCCGGGGGCACGGCGACTGAATTGATCCCGGGTGTTGCATTGGCCTCCATGATGGCAGCCCTGAGAGTGCACCTTTGCTGCACCTGATTTCCGCGCAAATCGAGACCTGGGCCCGCAGAGCAAATGCCATCGCCGGGGTTAAGGTCGGGAGCATTTTCCGCGCTGTTAACCTGAAACGCCCCTTGATCACTTCCATCACAATCAAGCGGCTGCCCTTCCACCCGCCTTGTAAATGTACCTGATCCGGGGAAGCGCTTGCTGGCGGGACCCGATGAAGCCTCGTAATCGACGGTATAGCTGTAACTGACGACGCCGCGGCAACGCGCAATCTCTACAGCTTCAATCCAGCTGTTGGCAGACTGCTCTTGCAATGGCAGAGTTTTGCCATCGATATCAATCGAAACAGCGCGAATGGTGTTGCCGCGTCCGGGCTTGGTTTCAGCAGCGAATATCTGCGAATTGACCGGGCTGTCATAGAGAAGTGTCCGCTGCGTCCGGTCGGTCAAAGAGACAGAGCACCCTGCGAGCAGTCCTGAAGTAATGATGATCGGGAAAATACCGCCTGACCGGGCGAAACGACGCTTCAGCATTTCAACACTCACTTTTCTTGTTTCTGCGCAAAAGAAAAGCGAACCGAAGGTTTCGTTATTGACCTGATACTGAACGCAAAAGCATCAGAATGTCAAATAGTTGGGTCTGATGGCGACCGAGCTTTGGGTTTATATGACGGTGGGCTAAGGGTGGCGATTAAGTAAACGAAAGCACGCCAAATCGATTTTAGTGCAATTTCAGCCTCGGCCGGACGATGCGGTTTACCCGGCCTATGATCATCAAGCCGAAGCCCTTAAGCCAGCCGTGGATTGCGAGCAGGTGCATCCGGTAAAGCGAGGTGTAGATAAAGCGGGCCATACGACCTTCCACCGCCAGCGCGCCGCCGACGAGATTGCCCATCAGGCTGCCCACGGTTGAAAAGCGGCTGAGCGAGATCAGCGAGCCGTTATCCTTGTAGACGAAGGGCTTAAGCTTGGCCTCTTTCTTGCGTTTTTGAGCTTTCACTTTGCGCACGAGATTATCGTACACGACATCGGCCATCTGGTGTGCAGCTTGAGCGCGGGGAGGGATGGGGCTTTCGCCGCCCGGAGGCACGAATGAGCAGCAATCGCCAAACGCGAAAATGTCATCATCGACAGTGGTTTGCAAAGTGTCGCGAACGAGGATTTGATTGCGCGGATTGGTCTCCAATCCAAGCTCGGCAAGGAAATCAGCGCCTTTAACGCCAGCCGCCCAAACCATCATATCGGCATCGATGACTTCGCCGCGATGCGTGGTCAGCCCTTCGCGCGTGGCCTTGATGACTTGCGTGTTCTCTTTGACATCGACACCCAGCTTGATGAGCTCTGATTTGGCCGCGTTGGACAGGTCTTCGGGGAGGGCGGGCAAGATGCGCGGGCCAGCCTCCAACAACGTCACTTCCAGCCGGCTTTCATCAAAAACTTCAAGGCCATAGTGAGCCAGGGCGTTCGCTGCATTGTAAAGTTCTGCCCCCAGCTCAACGCCCGTCGCTCCGCCGCCGACAATAGCGACCTTGACGCGAGCATCGGCTTTTGGATTGGCGCTCATCGTGCGGCTGACGCGCAGGCAGTGGTTGAGGAGTTTGGTGCGAAACCGGTCCGCTTCGGGGCGGGAATCGAGGAATATGCAATGTTCGGACACGCCCGGCACGCCAAAATCGTTCGACACCGACCCTACAGCAAGCGCGAGGTAGTCATAGCGGATCGTGTGGCTGCCGATCAGTTCATCGCCGTGCTCGTCATCGACAGGGGCAAGGCTGATTGTTTTTGCCTCTCGGTCGATGCCATCGAGGCTCCCCTGAAAGAAGCGATAGCCCCAACGGTAGCAATGCCCGCGATAGCCGACCTCATCGAGGTTCGCATCAAGCGATCCGGCGGCCACTTCATGCAGCAAGGGTTTCCAGATGTGCGAGGGGTTTTTGTCGACGAGGATGATATCGTGATGCTTGCGCCCAAAGCGCGCGCCCAGCCGTCGGACAAGCTCAAGCCCGCCTGCACCGCCGCCGACCACGACGATCTGCGTCTTGCGGGGCTTACTAGGGTCTTGCGCGATGGCGCCGTCGATGTCGTCGGTCGCCGGGTCATTCGCCGCATTGGGCAAGCTCGCTGCTTCTGCTTTCGCCGGATTGGTTGCAGGGTTTTCCATCAAGGCCGTCCGTCATCTGAGCGGAGTATTTCCGCCAAGTAATCCAAGCCCGACAATGCTCAAGCAATGCCGCGCAACACACTTTTCGCCATGGGGAGGTTGATGCTGATTAGATCAACTTGCCGCCCGCGCCAAGCAGGCGAGCGCATGTGTGCTTTTGAGAGACAACGGATGAGCAGTGACTTAGTGCCCGGCGCGACACGAAGTGCGGTGCGGTGCGATCAATCCTCGCGACTTTCAAGCCATTCTTCCAGCCATTTGATCGAATAATCGCCGTGCAGCACATCTTTTTGGTGGAGCAGTTCGCGGTGGAGCGGAATGTTCGTTTTGACGCCTTCGACCACCATCTCTTCCAACGCCCGGCGCAATCGCATGATGCAGCCTTCGCGGTCGCGGCCATAGACGATCAGCTTTGCGATCATGCTGTCGTAATAAGGCGGAATGGAATAGCCTGCATAAAGGCCTGAATCGACGCGAACATGCATGCCTCCGGCCGGGTGATAGTAAGTGACCTTCCCGGGCGAGGGAGCAAATGTGAACGGATCTTCCGCGTTGATCCGGCATTCGATGGCGTGGCCTCTGAATTCCAAATCCTTTTGCGCGACCGACAGCGGCTTGCCATCGGCAATACGGATCTGTTCGCGCACCAGATCAACCCCGGTGATTGCTTCTGTCACAGGGTGTTCGACCTGAAGCCGTGTGTTCATTTCGATGAAGTAGAACTCACCATCTTCCCACAGGAATTCAATCGTGCCCGCGCCGCGATAGCCCATGTCGCGCATGGCCTGTGCGCAAACCTCGCCCATGCGTTCGCGTTCTTCGTCCGAGATGACTGGGGAGGGGGCCTCTTCCAGCACTTTCTGGTGCCTACGCTGCAATGAGCAATCCCGCTCGCCAAGATGGATCGCGTTGCCGTTGCCATCGCCAAATACCTGAAATTCAATGTGGCGCGGATTGCCGAGATATTTCTCGATATAGACAGTCGCATCGCCAAAGGCAGCCTTGGCCTCGGACCCCGCCTGGCTCATCAGGCTCTCGATCTTGTCCTCGCTTTCGCAGACTTTCATCCCGCGACCACCACCGCCTGATGCGGCCTTTATGATGACGGGATAGCCGATTTCGGAAGCGATCTTGCGGCCCTCTTCGGGGTCTGACACTGCTCCATCTGATCCGGGAACGAGCGGCAGGCCCAATTCGCCAGCCGTTTTCTTTGCCTGAACCTTGTCGCCCATGGTGACGATGTGCTCAGGCTTTGGCCCGATCCAGGCTATGTCGTGCGCTTCGACCTTTTCGGCGAATCTCGCATTCTCGGACAAAAAGCCGTAGCCCGGGTGGATTGCGTCGCATCCGGCAACCTCGGCAGCAGAGATAATGGCTGCGTGGTTGAGATAGCTTTCTGCCGCCGCTGGCGGGCCAATGCACACTGCGTGATCGGCAAGGCGTACATGCATCGCGTCTGCATCAGCTGTAGAATGCACCGCGACCGTTTCGATCCCCATTTCGTGGGCTGCACGGTGGATACGCAAAGCGATTTCGCCGCGATTGGCGATCAGGATGCGGTTTATTGCCATGACTGGATTATCCGATGACGACGAGCGGTTGGTCAAATTCAACCGGCTGCGCATCTTCAACAAGGATCGCCTTGATCGTGCCTGATTTGTCGGCGGAGATCGGATTCATGACCTTCATCGCCTCGACGATGAGCAAGGTGTCGCCTTCAGAAACGCTGTCACCGACTTTCACGAAGGCGGGCTTGCCGGGCTCTGGCGCGAGGTACGCAGTGCCAACCATTGGCGATTTCAAGGCATCTGAGTTATCGGCGGCAGGCGTATCGCTTGGCGCTTCTGCTGCGGGAACGGGTGCTGCTGCAACGGGCGCAGGTGCCGCTGGTGCAGGCGAGAATGTTGCAGCTGGTGCTGCCGCGACCGCGCCACCACGTGCAACGCGGATTTTGCGATCATCATCCTCAACTTCGATTTCGGTAAGACCGGTTTCGGCAAGCAATTCCGCCAGTTCGCGAACCAGTTTGATGTCGACATTCATGCCGGAAGATTTCCCAGCGGCAGGCTTCTTTGTCGTAGCCATGCATACCCCTTTATTCGGCCACTAAGGCGGCCCCATGCTTAGTTGACGCGGTGACTATTGACGCAAATTGCGGCTGACAAGTGGCAATCGGCGTATTTCATCGATTTGATTGCGCCAGCTCAGACTTCGCCCGACGCCACCGCTTCGAGCGCGATGACATATGAATTGGCCCCTTGCCCTTCCACTGTTTTTGCCGCTGCCATCCCCACAAAGGATGTATGGCGAAAACTTTCGCGTGTCTTTGGATCGGACAAATGCACTTCGATCACGGGAGTTTTGATTGCCTTGATCGCATCAAGCAGCGCGATTGAAGTGTGAGTGTAGGCAGCTGCGTTCAGCAAAACAGCGCGCGCACCTTCGGCTTGCGCTTCATGCAGCCAATCGACCAGCATGCCTTCATGGTTGGTTTGGCGCATGTCTATGGTGAGACCAAGTTCGCGTGCGCGATCTTCCAGCATTCCTGCGATCTCATCGAGCGTGGTCGAGCCGTAAATCTCCGGCTCGCGCAGTCCAAGAAGGTTCAGATTAGGACCGTTAAGGACGTAGATAGTCTCAGGATTACTCGCCATAAGCGCGCCTTAGCGTTTAAGGTGCGGCTGCGAAAGGGAGGGCGATCTTAAGTGATAAGGCAAGTTACAGCGTTGTTTGCCGCATGCTGCATCGCGACTGGTGCATTGGCGCACGAACCACCTGATATTGTGGGTGAGGCGGCGGCTGCAATCGTTGCTCAAGACGCTGAAGCGCTTGATTCCATGCGTTTTACAGCCTTCGACCTGAAATTGAAGCCTATCACAAACGCGGCATTTCTTCAGAAGCTTGACGGGTGCGAGATTGTCGCTGAGCACGAGCGCGGCGAAGTCTCAATGGCGCACGAAATCCACTATGATTGCCCGAACAAGCCGAGCCCGCCGATAAAGTGCGCCAAGGATACGCTGGTGGTTGCGATTGATCGGGCGAGTTCGCCAGATGTCACTGCCAACTTACAATATCATCCGCTCGACACGCCCGAATGCAGGCGTCCGCAAGTGCCGGGCCCCGGCTGATCGCTCTACCGATCCACGCCTTTCACTTTGCCCCACTGGCGCGCAGCCGTGTAGCCGAGATAGCCAGTTCCAAAGAGCATGTAGAGCTCTTCAGGAAGCCCGCCGAGATAGGCGTTCATGCCTTGGGCGATATCGCGCGCGGCGCTGGGGTCGAAAGCTGACAGCACACCCATGGGAAGTGCCGTCAGGATCAGGACATACATGACATAAAGAAAGCTTGGGCGCGCGCGACTGGTCCATGGGTCTTTCGATTCAGCTTCTGCGACGATGGCTTTCAATCGCGTCTCAATCAGGTTCATTTCCTGCGAGCCTTCGAGCTTGAGCAGCTCCAATTGCGCCTTTGCGCGGGCTTCCTTGTCGGGAATGATCTTGTCGAGGAGGGACGTGATCGGACCGATAAGAGTTTCGATGATAGCCATTCTTGCGCGCTCCAACTGAGTTGTGATTCGCGAGAATGGCTAACCAATATGGTACAAGTAGGAAAATGGGAGCTTGGGCGAGCTAACCCGCATCAGCCTCCGCCAAAAGCCTTTCGGCAAGAGCCAGATGCGGCCGATCGACCATGGCTCCATCCATTGCGACTACGCCAGCGCCAGGGTTGTCGGCAAAGGCTTGTACGATTGCGCGGGCGTGAGCGATTTCATCTTCACTGGGCGTGAAGGCGGTGTTGATGGGTTCAACTTGAGCCGGGTGGATGGCCAGCATGGCGCGAAAACCAGCGGCGCGCACAGATTTGGCGCGAGAGGCGAGGGCATCAAGATCCCGAAATTCCGGCTGCACGGTTTCGATCGGCATGACGCCTGCATTGACCGCCGCGAGCAGACAGAGGCTTCGCGCTAGCTCATAAACATGCGCGTATTCGCCGTCTGCGCCGCGCTGTTCGCGTGCTCCAAGCGCGCTCGACAAATCCTCTGCGCCCCAGCTCAAGCCGACAAGGCGTTCGCGGCCCGGATAGTCCTCTGCATATTCGCGCGTTGCATACATCGCAGCGGCGGTTTCGGTGATGAGCGCTGCAATCTTGGTGGAGCCAAGCTGCAGGCCATGCGCGGCTTCCAAAGCTGTCAGATAATGATGCAGTTGGGCGATGTCGGCCTTGCCTTCTGCTTTGGGCAAAAACAGCCCGCCGGGCGCCTCGGGGATGACCGCAGCCAGATCCACGACGGCATCGGGCGTCGTAAGCGGATTGATCCGCACCCAGATGCGCGCGCGGTCATCAGCTTCTTTTAACTGCGCGGCGACCATCTCGCGAGCTTGCGGTTTGTTTTGAGGGCTGACCGAGTCTTCCAGATCGAGCAGCGCAATATCGGCATCTCCGCCGATTGCCTTGCTCATTTTCTTGTCGCTATCGCCCGGCGCAAACAGCCAGCTGCGCATCTTGATCGTCATCGCATTCGCTCCCTAACTCGGGAATGGCCTAACCGCGTCAGAATGAGCCTTCAATCTCTAGCGTGAAAATCGTGCCGAAAGTGCGCCTGCGGTCTTCTGAAAAATCGATGACGCCGGCTGAGCGATCAAGGAAGACGGTGCGTTCGAACAGGTTGGTCCGGTCCAGGATGTTGGACGCGCTCGCTCGGATAGTCATGCCTGCGACATCCTTGTTTTCGATAAAGGCGGTTGTGAAAGCAAATGTCTCACCCTGACGCGCAATCTCATCAAGCCGAACGTCAAAAGCGTTTTCTTCCCAGAACATCTCGCTGCCAATCGCCCATGATGTGCCGAAGAAATCGTGCCGCAATGTGCTTTCGAAGTTGTAGGTTTCAATGCCCGACAATTGGCGTTTGAAGCCGAGCAAAGGATCGCGCACCGAACTGCCGATTGCGTTGAATGTCACGTCAAGGCGGGTGCCTCTCCAACCAAGCCCATCTGACAGGAGCGTCAGGTCACTTTCCACTCCGTACCGCTGAGCCGAGGGAAGGTTTCCTGGCGCCTGCCCGCCACCTTCTATCGGGATCTGATCAACGATATCCGTGATCTCTTCAAAAAATGGTCTTAGGCTCAGAGAGCCAAGCGCGCCGAGATTTACTGCCGCTTCAACTTCGAAAACCCAGCTTTGTTCGGGCACGAGATTGGCATTGCTGACATTCTCGCGCTCCTGATCGAGATCGACCGAAGCGATAAAGTCGAAAAAGCTGAGTTGTCCTACTTCACGCTCAATCCGGCCAGACAGATTTAGTGCATCGCTCGCTTTCCAATCGAGCGAGACAAAGCCCTTCGGACGCCAGAACTCTCGGGTTTGGCCGAAAGGGCCGCTTTGGCTGATCTGCGAATACTCTGCACCAATCGACGTCTGTAGCTGGAGGCCCGGCTTTAGCACTTTACCATATGTGATGCCGCCATCGACCCGGTCTTCATCAACCCGCGCATTTGCGCCTGCGAGCGGGGTGGGGACCAATTCTCCGGTTGCGTCGCGTTGTTGAAGCGAGGATTCGATCTCAAGAAAATTGCGCACGCCTTCAAGCGCGAACACCAGATTGCCGCCTAGGCCATCCAAGGAGTACTCTGACCGGACAATGGTTTCAGCTTCATCGGCGTCGCGTTCGAACCGGAAGCCTTCCAAAGGTCTCCCGTCAGCGAATTCGGTGATCGAGCTGTCGACGGTTGGGCTGTCCTCGTATCGATGATAGCCAATGAGTTTGAGCCTGCCGGGCCCGAACTGGAACTGATAGTCAGCGCCGATCTCGAAGTTAAACTCGTCCTCGGAATCGCGAAAGGTGCGAACGTTCGGCGTGTCGCCGTTTTGGGGAACCCGATCGGAAATCTCGATCCCGCGCCGGAGAAAGCCATTCACTTCGCCGGTGAGGTTGAGCACATTGCCATTGTCCGCAACTCGCGAATACGAACCCGACAATTGGATGGTGTCGAAATCGCTGTTGCGCCGTTCTTCGCGAATTTCGGTGAGCAGTCCGTCGCCATCGAACACCAGTTCCGGCCCATCATCACCGCGCCGATTAGAGTCGTTTTCGAGCGCTAATGTCCAATCATCTTTCTGCCCGCCACCGGCGATCGCCACAGATCCTTCATATAGGCGAGCAGGCGTGCCGCGGGTACGGAATTGCGGAGCGTAGCGGAATTGGCCCGAAATTGTGCCCGTCGATGCAGTGATGACATTCAGAACCTGACCCGACAGCCCGCCAATATCGAGGCTCGCTCCATCCACCAGTTCCAGCCGCAAAACTTCTTCGGTTGGGATGCGCTGAAGAGCTGCAACCGGCCCGTTCGATTTGCCCGAAATGCGCCGACCATTGATCAGGACATTGGTGTCTGCTTGCCCAAGGCCGCGCGCGCCATCGCCCTCTTGTATCGAAAAGCCGGGCACTTGGCGCGCCATGTCGAGCGCGCTGCGCGGGGCGAAGCGAGCAAAATCTTCGGGTCCGAAACTCCGGCGCGTCGTCGTATTGCCTGACGTATCTGCGCTTGCGGGCGCGGTCGCTCCGTCTTCCACATCAGGTTCGTCGATCGATCTTTGCTCTTGCGCAAAAGCAGGCGACGCGAGGCCGACCGTGCACAGCGCAGACAAAGCGCTGCCACAAAAAAAGACGCGGGTGGACATAGCCCGCAATAACGGTCGGGAAAGCATGAAAGTTCCTTTCCCCGCACCGCAATAAACAAACAGGATTTTTCGACGAACACTCCACTGGTCGGGACGATAGGATTCGAACCTACGACCCCCACACCCCCAGTGTGATGCGCTACCAGACTGCGCTACGTCCCGGCCGAGTGGAGGCGCGCTCCTTAGAGCGGCAGCGCACACCTTGCAAGCGCGATTGCGTGTATAATCGCCAAAGCGCGTGCGCCATTGATTGCGAGTGTCTTGCAATGCTGCTAGGCGCGCCCACTTAATCCCATGGGATACGGGAGGTACGCGCGTGGGCACGCTCCATGCACCTGCCGAATTCTCACACATAATTTGGTAAAAGACGGGCGAAATTTACGTGATTATCGACATTCTTGCCGCAGCGGGCGCAGGTGCAGAAGCGCCGCCAGCCTGGATCAATTTCCTCCCGATCATCGGGATGGTCGCGATATTCTGGTTCTTGATTATCCGCCCGCAGATGAAGCGGCAAAAAGAGCATCAGGCAAAGATCGGCAGCGTGAAGAAAGGCGATCAGGTTGTCACCGCCGGTGGCCTCGTTGGCAAAGTGGCGAAAGTTACCGATGATTACGTCGAAATTGATCTTGCCAAAGATGTCCGCGTGAAAGCGGTCAAACACACAATCGGCGATATAATTGAGCCCGGCGGCAAACCCGCGAACGATTGACCGCATAAGCGCAGCAGAGAAAACGAGAATAAGCGGCCATGCTTGAATTTCCCCTTTGGAAACGGTTGACGCTGTGGGGCATTACGCTCGCAGCTTTTGCAGCTGCAGTGCCATCGATTTTGAGCACGGCGGGCGTTGAAATTCCCGATGATGTGTCAGCGCCTTCGGTCAATCTGGGGCTAGACCTTGCGGGTGGTTCGCACCTCCTTCTCGAAGCGAAGCCTGAAGATATCGCGTCTCAGCGGCTCGAAAACCTTGAAGAGAATGTTCGTACAGAACTGCGCAATGCCGAACCGCGCATCCGATTTGGCGATGTGTCGACCGCCGGCGGCGAACTCAGCTTCATGCTTGATCAGGCATCGGACATTGATCGCGCTCGGGGGCTCCTCGAACCGCTGCTCGAAGGCACCATTAACGCAACGCGCCAATGGGAACTGAGCGTTGTCGATACGCAGCGTGTTGTCCTTTCGCCCACGTCGGGCGGGAATTCGCAGGCCGTCGATGATGCCATGGACAGTGCCACCGAAGTTGTTCGCCGCCGGATCGACGCGCTTGGTACACGCGAACCAACGATCATTCGCCAGGGCGACACGCGGATCGTCGTGCAGGTGCCGGGTCTTGAAGACCCACAGGCGCTCAAGGAACTGCTGGGCACGACCGCGCAGCTTGAATTCAAACTCGTTGATGACAGCGCTTTGCCGACACAGGTCCAAGCGGGAATTGCGCCTCCTGGAAGCGAGATTTTCCCGTTCGCTGAAGACAGCGATTTTGCAGGGCAATTCATCGCGGTGGAGCGGCTCGGCGGCATACGCGGGGACAGTTTGACGGGTGCGCAAGCAGGCGTCGATTCCCGTAACAACGAAGACGTCGTCAACATTCAGTTCGACACGCAGGGCGGGCAGAAATTCGCCAAGCTATCGACCGAGAATGTAAACAAGAGATTCGCCATTATTCTGGACGGCGAGGTGATATCCGCCCCGGTGTTCAACGAACCGATTTATGGCGGTTCTGCTCAGATTTCCGGCAGTTTCGATGCAGACAGCGCGAATGAGCTCGCTATTCAACTGCGTTCGGGCGCACTGCCCGTGCCACTTACCGTCGTCGAGGAACGCAGCGTTTCTGCGGAACTGGGCGCGGATTCGATCCAGCGCGGCATGCTCGCCATGCTCATTGGCAGCCTTGCTGTGATTACGCTGATGATCGCGACGTATGGCCGTTTCGGCATCTACGCGACCATCGCTCTCATCTTTAACGTTGGCGGGCTGCTTGGCCTGATGGCGATTGGCAATTTCACGCTGACGCTGCCCGGTATTGCAGGCTTTGTGCTGACAGTCGGGGCAGCAGTTGATGCGAACGTGCTCATCAACGAGCGTATCAGGGAAGAGCGCAAGCGCGGGCGCAAGGTCATTGCCGCGGTTGAGAATGGCTATAAGGAAGCCAGCCGCGCGATTTACGATGCCAACATCACGAACTTTATCGCTGGTGTTCTGCTGCTGAGCTTTGGCTCCGGTCCGGTACGCGGTTTTGCTATCGTGCTGATTATCGGGCTGGTGACGTCGGTGTTTACAGCCCTGTTGCTCACGCGGATGTGGGTTGCGGACTATATCCGCAAGAAACGTCCCGTGGATCTCAATATTTAAGGGGTAGGTGACATGAAGCTTCTGAAACTCGTCCCCGCCGATACCAACATCAGGTTCCTCAAACTGCGCGTCCCGCTGTTCTCACTAAGCGTGCTGCTGGTGATTGCCAGCTGGGCCTTGGTTCTGACGCAGGGCCTCAATTACGGCGTCGATTTCGCAGGTGGGCAGGAAGTGCGCCTGACTTTTGAAGAGCTCGAAGAAGCCCCGATTGGTGAGCTGCGCAGCAAGGTTGCAGATCTCGGCTATGGATCCCCGGTGGTGCAGGAATTTGGCGCGCCCAACGCTGTATCGATCCGTGTTCCTTTGCCCGAAGGCGTTGAGGACCAGCCCGGAGCAGCCACCGAAATCGGCAATGAGGTGGTCAATACTATCTCGTCAGAATTCCCCGGCGTCCGAACCGATGGCAACGATACCGTGTCGGGCAAAGTCGCGGAGGAGTTCCAAACGAGCGCTATCCTCGCACTCGGCCTCGCTATGCTGGGCGTTGCGCTTTACATCTGGGTTCGGTTTGAGTGGCAGTTTGGTGTGGGCGCGCTGTTCGCACTGTTCCACGACGTGTCGCTGACGCTGGGTATGTTTTCGCTGTTCCAGCTTGAATTCAGCCTCCAGATCATCGCCGCCATTCTCGCCTTGATCGGGTATTCGCTCAACGATACGATCGTCGTTTTCGATCGCATCCGTGAGAACCTCAAGAAGTTTCGCAAGATGCAAATTCCTGAGCTTCTCGATCTGTCGATGAATGAGACTCTGGCGCGCACAGTGATGACCTCGTTGACGCTGCTTGTGGCGATGCTGCCGCTCTTGTTCTTTGGCCCGGCAAGCCTGTTTGGGCTTGTCGCGGCTATTACCTTTGGCCTTTTCGTCGGTACGTATTCGAGCGTCTATCTGGCATCGCCGATCCTGATCTGGATGGGGGTCAATTCTGACAGCTTCGTTCCGCAGGAAACCGAGGCCGATCGGCAGGAGAACAAGGCGAGAGCAGCGGCAGCGCGTAGCAAAGCGTGACCGACAAGCGCGGTTAGCTCGCGATCTTTTCGAAGTGCGCCGCGAGTTCAGCGGCGTTCTTTTCCCAGCTAAAGCGCTCTGCAAAGGCCGCGACTTCCTGCCTTCGCGGCGGGTTGTTGAGCACGGTGTTGACCGCTTGGGCCACCGCTTCTGATGAGCGCTCTGTAAGCAATCTGCCTGCCACATCGTCGGTAATCAGCTCGCGCGCTCCGCCGACGTCGGTTGTGACAACAGGCGTCCCGCAGGCCAGAGCTTCGACCCAGGAATTGGCCAAGCCTTCATTCTCAGTCGGAAGCACCATTGCATCGGCTGCGGACAGGATCAGCGGGAGCAGATCGTGATCCAGCGATCCTGCGAACAAAACCCTTTCGGAAACGCCCAATTCATCAGCCTGCGCCTCCAGCTTTGCGCGATCTTCGCCTTTGCCCACCAGGATCAGTCGTGCACGCGGGATTTGTGGCAGGGCACCAATGGCAAATTCTTGGCCTTTGCGCGGGATCAACGAGCCAACGCAGACCAATAGGGGCGCATTGTCGGGCAGGGCAAACTTGAGAGCGCTCGCCAGTTGGCCTCGCAATTGTGTGTGATTGAGCGGCCTGAAACGATCACGGTCAAGGCCGGTGTAATGCAGCGTGATCTTGTCCTTTGGCATGCCCAACAGCGCCATCTTGTCAGCAAGATCTTCGCTAACTGCGAGCAAGCCTGTTGCCTTTTTCGCCGCGTCCAGCATTTGCTCTCGCGCGAAATCCTGCTTGCCCCAATACGTGATGTCGCTGCCCCGCGCTTTGATCGAGAGCGGTCTGCCCAAAGCGCCTGCAATCGAAGCAGCGCCAGGTCCATCGGGAAAGAAGAACTGCGCGTCGACAACGTCGATTGGTCTTTTCGCATGGATCTGCTCGATCAACGGGTAGGCCGCTTTTACGATTGCGCTTGCATTGCGCCGCGCGCCGATCCGGGGGATCAGAGTGAAGCGCGGGCGGTGAATGACGACGCCGCCTTCTTCGCCTGTCGCCGGTAATTCCGACAGAGCACGGTAGCGGCCAAAAACAAGCGGCGGAATACCAATCGGATTGATGCATGTGACGCGCCAATCGCCGCGTTTGGCAAGAGCTTCCAAAGAGCGCGCCACAAAGGTGCCAAAGCGCGGATTTGCCGCGTTGGGATAAAGCGTGCTCAAGGAAAGGACGTGCTTCACATCTTGCCCTTCATGACTTGCGCCAAAGATAACCCACTCTGGTTAAGAGTGCCTGACCAAATCATCGACTGAACTTAGCAGATGCTGATCAACTTATAAGGGGCGCACCAGCATTGCAGCGAGAGCGATCCAGGGCGGGTTGTCGACCACTTGCTGTTTCTGGCCTGCGTCAGGAGGCAACACTCCAACCAAAGTCCCGCGCCGATCA
Organism: Erythrobacter sp. YT30; assembly: GCF_001542875.1. Lineage (GTDB taxonomy): Bacteria > Pseudomonadota > Alphaproteobacteria > Sphingomonadales > Sphingomonadaceae > Erythrobacter. The sequence continues at coordinate 29,051 of NZ_LMAF01000001.1, forward strand.
ATCAGTCTGCCAAAGGCAAAGCGACCACCCGGACGCGGGATCAGGCAATCGCGATTGATGGCTTCGGTCGCGTCTTCGGGTGGCAATTGCCGCATGAAAATCATGTCGCCGGGCCTGTATTCGCCCATGCTCGCCGTCACGCTCAATGCCATCATCGGCGCTCCGTCGGCCACTGATGCAAGATCGCTAGGCAAAACCGCTTCGCGCGGGCTTGTCAGCGCGTCTGGCCCGTCCGCGCCCAATTCCGCCACGATCTGCGGTGCGGGAGAGGCTTCTGACCGGACGAGGCTTTCAGGATCAACGCCCAAAGCCGCGCCAATCCGATCCATCCACTTGATCGAAAGGTTGCGCATCCCCGTTTCCAATCGGCCAATGGTTTGCGCAGTGGTGGGCGGATCGCAGGCTTCTGCCAGCTCGGCCAGCGTCATGCCCTTGGCCTTGCGAATATCACGGATCCGATTGATCATTACGTATCCCCTCGCTCAACGACTTTTATCACTTTCCTACACCTCAGGTGAAAGTTCAAGGGTGGCGTTCACCAATTCGGTGAAAAAGGGAGATTTCCATGCCACGCAAGCTCGTTGAACGTGAAATGACTGTCGAGGGGCCGCGTCACGGCTCAAGCGCGAAGGGAAAGAGGCGCACAGTCACCGTGAACCTGGGTGAAAGCCCACTCGCCTGGCTGCATTCGCGCGGTCATCTGGACACGCGGCTATTCGATGCAGGCGAAGCATTGCGGCGCGATTACGAGTACGCGCAATTACCCGCCAATGTGACGATGCGCTGGGATCCCGTGCGGATCAAGACGACCGGCGAGCAAGGGCTATCGCAAACCGAACGGCAGATTGCAGCCAAGCAGCGATTTGATGCTGCATTGAAAGAGGCGGGCAAGGGCCTCGAAGACATCTTGTGGCGCGTGGTTTGCGCTGGCGAAGGCTTGCCAGATGCTGAAAAGACCCTTGGATGGCCAGCGCGCAGCGGCAAGCTGGTGTTGAAACTGGCGCTGGAGCGGATTGCCGATTTTTACCGGATCAGGTGATCTGGACTATTCGCTGCCGTAGAAAAACCGCTCTTCCACGATCTTGCCATCGGCGACGGTGTACACGCCAACTTCCTTCATTTGCGAGCGTTCGCCAAACATGGTCACATCCATGCCGTAATTCACCGCAAACTGATCACCGAAGACGTACGGGCCCTCAGTGGTCGAGGAGTGCATTTCGGCGTTTTCCTCCCACCATTTGTGTTTTGCGAGCAAGGCCTCACGCCCTTGGACCCGGGCCATTTCGTCGTCAGTTGGTTCAAGGCTGATAATATCGTCTGACCAGAACGACTGATATTTCTCAGCATCGTCCTCTTTGACAGCTTGAGTGAAATCCTTGGCGAGTTGTTCGATGCTCATTTTCCGTCTCCCATTACAGTCGAAAAACTACCCATGGAATGTGTCATTATTGGGTCTGGAAGGGGCTGGATAACACGAGCTACTTCTGGCAGCCTTTGCAATATGCGGGGGACAATCATCCGATACGGGCTGCTTTATGGCTCTGCGCTCGCTGGTATCGCGATGCTGCTCCAATGGGTGCAGTACCGCTACACCGTGATGAACATGCCGAGCGAAGCGTACATTGCGATCGTCGCGGCGATATTCGTGGCGATTGGCATTTGGGTGGGAATGCGCCTTACCCCGCAGCGCGCGGGTGCTGAGTTCGAGCGCAATGACAAAGCCATTGCCGCATTGGGTCTTACAAAACGGGAATGTGAAATCCTCGATCAGCTGGCAACGGGATCGAGCAATAAAGAAATTGCGCGCGAACTTGGCGTATCGCCCAACACGGTCAAAACGCATATCGCCAATCTCTATACCAAGCTGGATGTGACGGGGCGCGGTAAAGCGGTGGAGGCTGCACGCAAGTTAGAACTCATCCCCTGACTGCCCTCGTAAAATTGGGCGATCAGTGCGAATTCACCCATCTGGGTGATAGGATTTCAGACTAGAATCGAGAATTCAAGACGCAGCCCGATTGGCGGGCCTCACCATATCGGGAGACAATCACATGCTGCGCTACTCACTCACATTTGGCGGAATCATTGGCGTCCTTGTTATCGCGCTGATGACAGTGACCCTTTTTGCGCTGGGACCAGATGCTGGCGGTACGACGGAGCTGCTTGGCTATGTCACAATGCTCGCCATTCTCAGCCTGCTGTTTATGGGGATCAAAAGGTATCGCGACCTGGAACAGGGCGGCGTCATTACCTTCAAACAAGGCGCTCTTGTTGGAACGGGCATCGCCGTTATTGCCGCGTTGATTTACACGATCAGCTGGGAAGGTGTGCTCGTCGCCACCGACTATGCCTTTATCGAGACATACAGCCAGTCGCAGATTGACGCGATCAAGGCGGAAGGTCTGCCAGCAGCGCAAGAGGCGGAGAAAATAGCCGAAGTGCAAGCGGGGATGGAGCAATACCGCAATCCACTTTTTCGCTTGCCCATTACTTTTATAGAGATTTTCCCAGTTGGCCTTGTTGTGGCGTTGCTATCCGCTGCAATCCTGCGTTTTCCGAAGGTGCTTCCTGCACGGGCCAATGCGGCGAGCGCGGCCTAATCGGTCGCATCACCGGGCCAAGACTGCATCGACCGCGCTGCGCAATCGCGGCAGTGCTTTGTCCTCGAACCATGTGTGCTTTGCCATGAACAGGCGCGATCGCCATGCGGGGTGAGGCAGAGGGATGAGAGTGCTGTTTGCCTCATTACACTCAGCCCACGCCCTAATCCTGTCCGCCATCGTGAGTTTGCTCGTATTGCTCATGTAAGCTTTCTGAGCATAGGCACCGAGGAGCAGAGTTAGCCGATCTTTGGGCAGCGTATCGAGCACGCGGTCATGCCATTTGGGAGCGCATTCGGGGCGGGGCGGCTGATCGCCTCCTTTTGCCTTGCCTGGATAGCAAAACCCCATCGGGACAAGCGCGATCTGTGCTGGATTGTAGAAATCGGCTTTATCGATTTGGAGCCATTCGCGCAGCCGATCCCCGCTGTCATCATCCCACGGTATACCGCTTTTGTGGACCTTGGTGCCGGGTGCCTGGCCGATGATCAAAATGCGGGACGTCTCGGAAAACTGCACCACGGGGCGGGGGCCAAGTGGCAGATGCTCTGCGCACAGGGTGCAGGCCTTGATCGCGGTGTGGAGCGATGCGGCGTCCTCGCTCATCCTTCCACTTTTTCAGCTAGATCGAGCCAGCGCTCTTCGGCTGCGTCCTTTTGGCTGCGCGCGTTTTCGAGGCCTTTGGTGATCGTCGCAAATCGTTGCGGATCTGACGTGAAGAGATCGGGATCGGCGAGGATCGCTTCAGCTTTGGTTATCGCCGTTTCGAGCTCTTCAATTTTCGCAAGCAATTGCTCGTAATCGCGCTGGTCTTTGTAGGAGAGCTTGTCTGATCTGGGAGCGGATGGCGCTGAGGCAGGAGCGGGTGTTGGCGCAGCGGTTTTGGATTTTTCTGCGACCGGCTTTCGCCGTTTCTCTTCCCAATCCTCATAGCCGCCTGCGACGATGTCGACCCGGCCTGTTCCATCCAGGCCCAAAGTGACCGTTACCGTGCGATCCAGAAAGTCGCGGTCGTGGCTGACGATGAGCACGGTCCCGTCGAAATCTGCTATCACTTCTTGCAAGAGATCGAGCGTTTCAAGGTCGAGATCATTGGTCGGTTCATCGAGCACCAGCAGGTTTGCTGTCCGCGCAAATTCGCGGGCGAGAAGCAGGCGTGACCTTTCGCCGCCCGATAATATGCCGACTTTTGTGTCGACGATCTTGGGATCGAACAGGAAATCTTTGAGATATGCCTGCACATGCTTGCGCTGCCCGCGCACAACGATCCAATCGCCACCTTCGGCAAGGATGTCGCGAACGCTGACATCAGGCTCCAACAGCCTTCGCTGCTGATCGATCATCACGCCCGACAAGGTGCGGGCGTGGGTGATCTTGCCGCTATCGGGTTCAAGCTCGCCAGTGAGCATTTTGAGCAGTGTCGTTTTGCCCGCGCCATTCGCGCCAACGATCCCGATCCGATCGCCGTTCTGGATGCGCAGTGTGAACGGTTTGATGATCGCGCGGCCATCGTAGGATTTGCTGATCCCTTCTGCGACAATCACCGATTTCGATTTGAATTCATCGTCATTGGCAAGCTTCAGCTTGGCAGAGCCGGTATCCGAGATCATCGCCGCGCGGGCTGCCCGCATCTGATAAAGCTTTTCGAGCCGCCCCTGGTTGCGCTTGCGCCGAGCCGTGACGCCGCGTTCAAGCCAGTGTGCTTCCAGCTTTAGTTTGGCATCCAGCTTTTCGGCCGCACGTGCTTCTTCGGCATAGACAGAGGCTTCCCATGCTTCATATCCGCCAAAGCCGACTTCCTTGCGCCGCAACGTACCCCGGTCGAGCCACAAGGTCGCGCTGGTAAGGCGTTTCAGGAAAGTCCTGTCGTGCGAGATGGTGATGAATGCGCCTTTATAGCGCTTCAGCCAATCCTCCAGCCAATCAATCGCGCCGAGATCCAAGTGGTTGGTCGGCTCGTCAAGCAGCAGGAGGTCAGGGTCTTGCGCCAGTGCGCGGGCGATCGCGGCGCGGCGTTTTTCACCGCCGCTGGCTGAGGCGGCATCACGTTCCATATCGATGCCGAGCTGGCCTGCAATGCTTTCAACCTCGTGCGCGGCTGGGGCATCGTCACCTACGAGGGCGAAATCCATCAGCGAACCAAATCCTGAAAAATCCGGCTCCTGCTCCAGAAACACAATCCGCATATTGGGCTTAACCCGCCGCGTGCCGCGATCCATTTCGATGCGATCATCGATGATCTTGAGCAATGTCGTTTTGCCTGCACCATTGCGCCCGATCAGCGCCAGCCGGTCTCTTGGCCCGATATGCAGATCAATCGGCTCTGCTCCCTGGCCCGGCTGGGGGCCACCAAACAGCCAGCGCCCGCCTTGCTGCAGGCCGAGCCCTTCGAGGCTGAGGATGGGAGGTTGTGCCATAGCGCGCGCAGTTAGGGGGTTGCATCGGGCGCGGCAAGTCGGTTGAGTGCAGATATAGGAGGAATTCCCGATGATCCGACAAATGATGCTGTGCCTGTCCGCTGGAATGCTTGCTTTGCCAACGCTGACGCATGCGGCCCAAATCGAGATTGAAGCTGAAGGCCCGGTGATCGAACTCAGCGTCTATGAAAGCGTCACGGCAGAGCCCGATATCGTGACGATTGGGGCAGGGGTGACAAGCGAAGCGCCCACCGCGGTTGCGGCGCTGCGCGAGAATTCCGCGCAAATGCGAGCGGTAATTGATCGGATAAAGGCGCTGGGCGTTCCGGATGAGGATATTCAGACCACCGGCATCAATCTCAACGCGCAATACGATTATGATCGCACCAACAGGCGGCAGGTTTTCCGAGCCTATCAGGTTTCAAACCGCGTTAGCGTCAAACTGCGAGAAATTGACGAAACGGGCGCTGCGCTCGATGCGCTCGTCACCGCTGGTGCAACGGATTTGTCCGGCCCCACATTTGGTCTCGATGACGACACCTCGGCCAAGGATCAGGCGCGCGGGCGTGCGATCGAGCGGGCGAGAGAGCGCGCAATGGCCTATGCGGCCATGCTCGGATACGAAGAAGCCCGCGTGCTCGAGATCAACGAAACGATCACGGGGCGGGGCGGGATGCAGCGCGCTGCCATGCGCGAGCCTGTTGCTGAAATGGCCGCCGATGAGGTCGCACCGATCCAGCCCGGTCAGGTAAGCACCGGGGTTACAATCACGATCAAGTACGAACTGACTGGCGGCGAGGAGAGCGAAGCCGAGACCGAGGAAGATGGTTGATGAAACTTAACGAGCCTGAATGCGCAACAACGCCAATATTCACTGCTTGTTCAATGCTGCGGCTTTAGGCATGACGCTATTATGACAACTAGGTCATCTCTTCTGGGCGCGGTGGGCGTCGCTTTGCTGCTCGCTGGCTCAGGCTTTGTCTCGGCTGGCCTTGCGGCCGATGATGCGCGGATTGCGCAGGATCAGCAGCGCAGCGACCAAGGCGAAGCGCGCCGTGAAATGCAAGCGGCCAAGCAACTCACGCTGCGAGAGATTGAACGCCGGATCGTGCCCAAAATGCGCGGCAGTGAATATCTCGGCATGTCCAATTTTGACCGGGCCACCAAATCCTATCGCCTGAAATTCATCAAGGATGGACGAGTGACCTACATCGATGTCGATGCACGCACTGGCCGAATTGTGGGCCGTTCGCGGTAGATACTCTGAAAATTCACAGCAAACACTGGGGACAGAGGCTCCCAAGATATGTGCCGCTTGCTTGACGCGCACATTGCAAAAGCCCACGAACCTTTCCAAACTTTCAATGCAAATGGTGGACTATGCGCATCCTGATTGTCGAAGATGAACCAACGCTCGGCCAGCAGCTCAAATCGACGCTGGAACAGACGGGCTATGCCGTTGACCTGTCGACCGATGGCGAAGACGGGCATTTCCTTGGCAGTACAGAGGATTACGATGCCGTTATCCTCGATCTGGGCTTGCCGGAAATCGATGGTCTTTCAGTGCTCGGCATGTGGCGCAAAGAGGGACGCGATTTCCCGGTTCTGGTTCTGACGGCGCGTGACAGCTGGTCTGACAAGGTGGCAGGCCTTGATGCGGGCGCAGATGATTATCTCGCAAAGCCATTCCAGACAGAGGAGCTGATCGCGCGCCTGCGGGCTCTTATCCGCCGCGCTTCTGGCAACACGTCGTCTGAACTGACGGCTGGCAATGTTCGCCTCGACACACGTTCTGGCCGGGTGACGCTGGACGGAGAGCCGGTGAAGCTGACCGCGCAAGAATACAAACTGCTGTCCTATCTGATGCACCACAAGGGCAAGGTTGTCAGTCGGACTGAGTTAATCGAACACATTTATGATCAGGATTTCGACCGCGATTCGAACACGATCGAAGTGTTTGTGACGCGTATTCGCAAAAAACTTGGCGCAGAAGTGATAACAACGATCCGTGGCCTCGGTTACAGCCTCGACGACCCCCAAGACGCTCCCCGAGCGTAAAGGCGCTGGCAACGTGCGAGGGCGGGAGAATGCTCCTGCCAAAGCAGCACATGCCGCGGGCGAAACTGATCGTGCGGGCGGCCCGCAGGCGAATGCCAAACCAAGCCTTGCCCGCCGTATGGGCCTTATCGCAGCAGCCTGGATCATCGTGCTGCTGCTCGGCGGCGGGATCGCTCTTGAACGCACGTTGACCAGCCAAGTCCGCAGCAATTTCGACGAGCAACTCGATTACATCCTGACGGCAATGATTGCGTCAGCGGAAATCGATCCGTTTGGCGAAATCTACTTTGACCGCGTTCTCGGCGATCAGAAGTTCCTGGAGCCCAACAGCGGCCTTTATTACCAGATCAACGGTGATGGATATGAACCGTGGCCATCGCGCAGCCTGTGGGACCGCACTCTCGATATTGAGGGCGTTCCAGATGGTGACGACAGCTTCGACAGCGAAGTCCAATACTACAATTCAAGTGAATTTGAGGGTGAACCTCTTCGCATTGCCAAACGGACTGTGATCCTCCCGGGCAACGAAACGCGATGGACCTTTGCCGTGGCGAGCGCGACAGCTGAAATGGACGCGCAGATAACGCGCGTGCGCCAGATTTTGATTTGGAGTTTTGTCGTGCTTGGACTTGGCCTCTTCATGATGGCGCTATTCCAGATCCGGTACGGCCTATCGCCGCTGCGCCGGGTGAGGGCGGCAATCCAGAAGTTGAGGACGACGGGTGAAAACCGCATCACCGATCCGCTTCCTGCGGAAGTGCAACCGCTTGTCGAAGAAGTGAATGCGCTACTCGAACACACAGAAAACCAGGCAGAAGAAGCGCGAATGCATGCCGGCAATCTCGCCCACGCATTGAAGACGCCCCTTACTGTGTTGACCAATGCCGCAACTGCCCGAGCGCCTGATTTAACCGACGCCGTTTTCCGTGAGACCCGCACAATGCAGCGGCATGTCGATCACCACCTCGCGCGCGCAAGAGCCGTCGGACGCCGCGCTGTCGGCCAATCTCGTACCGAGCTGCGGCCAAGCGCCGAAGCCGTTCGGCGCGCGGTGGAGCGGCTTTATCCGCAGGGCAGGCTCGATATTGCAGGCGGCAAGGAAGCCGTTGTCGCCATTGAACGGCAGGACCTTGATGAAATTCTCGGCAATCTGATTGAAAACGCTGCGAAATATGGCGGCGGGAGCGTCTTTGTGACGCTGGATGCAGATCCCGATGGTGAGATGTGCCTGATCGAAGTTGAGGACGACGGTGTGGGCATTCCACCCGAAAAGCGCAGCGAAATCTTTGATCGCGGTGCACGTCTGGACACCGGCAAACCCGGCACCGGACTTGGCCTCGCGATTGTGCGCGACGTGGTCCAGATTTACGGCGGCGATGTGACGCTGGGGGAAAGCGAAGACCTTGGCGGATTGCTGGTCGAATTGCGCCTCCCGCGCGCCTGATCCTCTTTTTGCGCGCATCTGGCGAAGGGTTTGCAACCTTTGGCCGTTAACACCTCAAGCGATTAAAACGCGACACCGCCCAAGGCAGCAAACAGGGGCTTCTGCGGATAGGGTATGACACAAGGCCTCGCGCCTAGGGATGATCGCCTCAAACACGAGGCTGCGCTCGTCGCGCGCATTGCTGCGCGTGAAGAGGCGGCTCTGCGTGAGGCGATCCAAACCTATGCGCCGCTGCTTCACCGGATTTCATATCGTATGATGGGGGACGCACACGAAGCTGAGGATATCGCGCAGGAAACCATGCTAAGACTTTGGGACAATGCAGAAAAGCTGGCCGCCCGCAATTCGGGCGAGATGAAGCTTGGCGCGTGGCTCAAACGCGTGGCGATAAATCTGACCTATGATCGATTGCGGCTGTTGGGCCGGATGTCGGATGGCGAAATCCCTGACCGCGCGGATGATGAAAAGCTAGCTGATGCGCGGATTGAGGATGATCAGCAGCAGGCGGCTGCGCGTGATCTCATATCGGCTTTGCCCGAAAGGCAACGCGCTGCAATTGTGCTCACCTATTATGAAGAGCTGCCCAATGCGGATGCGGCCCAAGTGCTTGATATGCAATTGAAAGCCTTTGAATCGCTGCTTTTCAGAGCGCGCGCGGCTTTGCGAAAATCCTTCGAGAAGCAGGCTGATGCAGGAGGATCTGTATGAGCGAGCATGATCCCAAGACAGGGCCGATCGATCGCCTCGATCCTGCAGATGCAGCGCTGGCAAAGCTCCTCGATGGCTACAAAGCGCCCGCGCTTTCTGCTGACTTTGCCGACCGAGTGCTGGCTCAGACCGAGGATCGCGCTGCGCCATTGCCGGACATAAGGGAGGCGAGAGGGACACGTTGGCGCAGGGTCCGGCGGCTGGCGATTGGTGCGGGTGCCTTTGGCGCTCTGGCAACCGGCGCTGCAGCAACCGGCCTGTTGGACAATCTGCCGATTGACTTGCCCTCGGGCGAAGAGGTCTGGGCGACTATCACGGGCAATCCAATTCCTACAAGACCTGAACAAACACCAGACGCGGTCACACGCGAGGTCGGATCTGCCGATAAGGAAACCCCCGTTACCATCGAAGGCCCCATCGATACGCCCGAAGAACTCGAAGCAGCCTTCGACCAGATCGACCGAGTGCGCGATGAGCGCCTCGAAAACCGGCGGGGCAGGGTGGACAATCGGATAGACCAGGCGATTGAACGGCGGCGCGAACGTGGCCTGCCCGTGCCGGACGCAGAACAGGAGGCTCGCCTTAAGCAGAGGCTGGAGGAGGCACGCACTCGGCGCGATGAAAGAGTCGATGAACGCATCGGCACTCGCCGCGATGAGCTGCGCGAACGGGCAGAAGATGGCGAGGAGCTTTCCCCTCGAGAAATCCTGCGCGAAGAACGCGGGGCGGCAGGCGGTGAGCGTCTGCGCGAACGGATCGAGGAATTGCGCTCTCTACCCCCCGAAGAACGCCGCCAACGCTTGCGCGAGTTTCGTGAACGGCGCCAGCAAATGCGTGAAAACCGTTTAGGAACCTCTCCATCTGAGCCTTCAACTCAGCCCGCTGATGCAAACGGCGAGGGCGAAGAAAGCCAACCGGAACCTCTTCCAATACCGCCTGAGCAATAAATTTTGCGACAGGCCGCGAAGGGTTTTCGCTCCAGCTCCGTTTGAGTTGCGTCAACGGATGGCGATGGGTGGATCGCCAATGGGTTTAAAGCCCAACCGAACGACCCCGCAAATCAAGTCGATCAAATGCTGGAGAATGAAAAATGAAGAAGTCCATCGCCTTTGCAGCCATCGCTGCCATGACCGCGACAGCTGCCGCAGCGCAGGACCAGACGCGAACCCGCACATTTGAAGGTCCCAATGTCAGCGCTACGAGCACGACCACGACCAACCCAGAGACGGGCACCGCGACGCGCGATCGAACCGCCACAAATCTCAACAATGGAAACACACGCAGCAGTATGGCGACACGCCAGCGGACCGAAACAGGCGCGACCATCGATGTCGCGAAAACGGGACCTCAGGGAAACACTCGCACGCTTTCCGGCGAACGCACCCGGACGCCAAGAGGTTCAACCTTTTCAGGCACTGCGACTGGTCCACAAGGCAATGAGTTTGGCGTCGATAGCCGACGGGTACGCGACGGCCGCGGCAATTCGAGAGCCGGGCAACGCGTGACCAATTCTGCTGGAGAGACGATCGGCACTCGCACTCGGACGACAACTCGCAATCGCGGCGGGACTAACCGTACCGTAACACGGACACGCGGCAACCGAGGCCCGCGCTAATACAGAGATGCAGGGCTGAGCCACTGCCCCATGGCGGCTAAGCCCAGTATGCTGCCGCGCCTATTGTTTGCCCCCTTTGCGCGGATACAAAGAGCCACGGTAGCGAGACGCTGCCGTGGTTTTTTGCGACTCCAAGCAATCAGAAACTGCTACTTATCACGTGCCTGTTCATGGTGCCGGATCACTTCATCAATGATGAAACGCAGGAATTTCTCGGAAAATTCAGGATCCAGATCAGCCGCTTCGGATAATGATCTAAGTCTTGCGATCTGGCGCTTTTCGCGATCGGGATCGGCTGGCGGCAGCGTTACCTTCGCTTTGTATTCACCCACGGCCTGCGTGATGCGAAATCGCTCTGCAAGCATGTGAATGAGAGCGGCATCGATGTTATCAATACTCTTGCGGAAGCCTGCCAGCACGGGGTCATCACCCATGTCATTGGCGGATATGTGCGTTTCATCGGACATCGCTTGCAAGGCTAGCAGCAATTGAGCGCTTGCCAAGCAGGACTTACTCGCCCACATGCGCCTGCATGAGCGCAGATGTCGTTCCTATACCGCGCAAGCAGCCAACGCTTGAACCCATGCTGGCCCTGACAGCCAATGGGATGAATTCGGTCAACACCGTCATTCTTGACAGAATGCAGAGCGAAATCCCGCTCATCCCGCGCCTTGCCGGGCACTTGATATCGGGCGGGGGCAAACGCCTGCGTCCGATGCTGACACTCGCGGGTGCTGAGCTGGTCGGTTATCAGGGAACAAGGCATCATAAACTCGCAGCGGCGGTCGAATTCATTCACACCGCAACTTTGCTTCATGACGATGTGGTCGATGGCAGCGAATTGCGCCGGGGCAAAGCGGCGGCGAATATCATCTTTGGCAATCCGGCAACGGTGCTGGTGGGTGACTTTCTCTTCAGCCGCGCCTTCGAACTAATGACAGAGGATGGAAGCCTCAAGGTTCTCAAAATTCTGAGCCACGCCAGCGCCGTCATTGCCGAAGGTGAGGTCTCGCAGCTAAGTGCGCAGCGCCAGATTGAAACCAGTGAAGAACGCTATTTGCACATCATTGGTGCAAAAACGGCTGCCCTGTTTGCTGCGGCGAGCCAGATCAGCGCGGTTGTTGCTGAATGCAGCGAGGACGAAGAGCGCGCGCTTGAAGATTATGGCCGCAATCTCGGAGTAGCCTTTCAGCTTGTCGATGACGCGATCGACTACGATTCCGATGCAGCCAAGATGGGCAAGGATCAGGGCGACGATTTTCGTGAAGGCAAAATGACGCTGCCCGTTATCCTCGCCAATGCGCGTGGGAATGAGGAGGAGCGCAAGTTCTGGAAAGATGCCATCCTCGGTCATCGGTCGTCTGACGAGGACCTAGCGCACGCGATTGAACTCATCGCAAAGCACAACGCGGTTGAGGACACACGCGAGAAGGCACGCCATTTCGCCCAACGCGCGATTGATGCGATCTCGATCTTCCCCGATAGCAAAGCTCGCGTTGCTATGGCCGAAGCGGCGCAGTTTGCGGTCGCGCGCGGATACTGATCACGCTAATCGGGGCGCGTGAGCCTCGATCTTCCCATAAAAGCCGTTTTGCCAGACATTCGCGAGGCTATGGCCACGCGCGGTGCGGCTGTCCTGATAGCGCCGCCAGGTGCGGGCAAGACGACCGCGATCGCGCCAGAGCTTATCAAAGAAGACTGGTGCACCGGCCAGATCATAGTCACATCGCCCCGCCGAGTTGCAGCTCGCGCCGCAGCTGAGCGGATGGCGGAAATTCTGGGCGAAAAACCCGGAGGCACGGTGGGATACATAACCCGCCTTGACAGCAAAGCTTCGGCGAAAACTCGCATTCTGGTCGTGACGGAGGCGATTCTGGTGAACCGGCTTGTTGATGATGCGGAATTGCCAGGGGTGTCAGCGATCCTTTTCGATGAAGCGCACGAGCGACATCTTGATAGCGATCTGGGACTTGCGCTTGCTCTGGAGACGAGAAGTGTACTGCGCGAGGATTTGCGCATTCTGGTCATGTCGGCGACGATTGATGGCGCGCGTTTCGCCGATTTGTTGGGCGATGAAGCCGCGATAATTGAGAGCGAGGGACGCAGCTTTCCACTTGATATCAAGTGGCTGGCCAGTGAACCAGCGCTTCCTGTCGAAGATCAGGTTGCCAATGCGGTGATGACTGCGTGGCGCAACGAGGATGGCGATATCCTCGCTTTCCTTCCCGGTGTGCGGGAGATTGAGCGAGTAAGGGAGCGGCTGGAAACGAAGCTGCCCAACACTCCAATCTTGCCTTTGCACGGACAGGTCGAACCGGCAGGCCAGCGAGCAGCGATCAAGCGCGACAGCGAAGGCCGTCGCCGGATTGTCCTGGCGAGTGCGATTGCTGAGACCTCCTTAACGCTGGACGGCGTTTCGGTTGTTGTCGATAGCGGCTTTGCGCGTATGGCCGAATATGACCGCGCGGCTGGCACCACGCATCTGGTAACGAAAAGGGCAAGTCAGGCGGCTGCGACCCAAAGGGCAGGGCGCGCGGCGCGGCAGCGACCGGGAGTTGCCTACCGGCTCTGGGAAGAAGGCGGGCACCTGGGCCGCCCTGAGTTTGCGCCGCCCGAGATTGAAACGGCCGATCTGTCCGGACTGCTCTTGACGCTCGCGAAATGGGGGACGAGCGATCCCGCGGCGCTGCCGTGGATTGATCCTCCACCAGAAGCATCCGTTTCAGCAGCTCACAAGATGCTGTATTCGCTCGGAGCTCTCAATGCGGACGGACGGATCACCCCATGGGGTCAAGCGATGGCGCTATTGCCCATGGCTCCCGATCATGCAGCCAACATATTGTTTGGGGCGAAGTACGGTGTCGCCAATGAAGCTGCGCAAACCATTATGCTGCTCCAGGAACGCGGGCTTGGCGGGCGCAGTGTTGATCTGACCGAACGACATTCGCGCTGGATGGGCGACCGATCACGCCGCGCCGAAGAGGCGCGCAAGATTGCGCGGCGCTGGGCCGATTTGGCGGCAAAGCTGACCGAATGCGAGAATGAAGATGAATTCGATAGCAGCTTATGCCTTGCATTTGCTCGCTCTGATTTTGTTGCCAAGCGCCGCGATACAAGTGGGGAAAATTGGCTGACGGTAGGTGGGCGCGGCTTTCAGCTTGATCCAGCATCATCGCTCGCCCGCGCGGAATGGATCGTGATCGGCGATGCGCAGGGACAAGCGAAAGGTGCGCGGATCACAGCAGCAGTGGAACTCGACGCAGTTCAGGTTGAGCAAGCCTTCTCAGACCGCGTGGAGAAAATCCGCCTTGTGCATTGGAATAGCGAGAAAAATCGCGTCGATGCGCGCCTGGAGAACCGCTTGGGTGCTATTACAATTTCGCGCGCGGCGGATCCTGATCAAGACCCGCAGCAGGTTGTGGACCTCCTTGTGGATAAGGCTCTGGAAAATCTTGGGACAATTCTGCCTGATGGTTTTCTGGCGCGGGCCGATTTTGCGGGGATTGAAGCGCTCTCCGAGGGTGCGCTGCGTGACTCTGCTGCATTGTGGCTGAAGCCATTGCTGAGCGAGCGACGCGACCTTGATATACCGGCCCATAGGTTTGCCGAAGCCGTTCTTGCACAGCTCGATTGGGACACTCGTCAGCGGCTTGAAAAAGTAGCGCCCTCTCACTTCACCTCGCCAGCTGATACGCGCCATGCCATTGATTACGCAGGAGACGATGCGCCCAGCGTCGAAGTGCGAGTTCAGGCAGTGTTTGGGCTTGATCAGCATCCCAAAGTTGGCACCACACCTTTGCTCTTGAAGCTGACTTCGCCCGCGGGCCGTCCGATCCAATCAACGCGCGATCTGCCAGGATTCTGGCGCGGTAGTTGGGCGGATGTGGTGCGCGATATGAAAGGTCTCTATCCTAAGCATCGCTGGCCCAAGCAGCCGTGGACTGAAAAACCCAGTCTCAAGACTAAAAACCGATTTGAACGCGGCTAAGTTTTGGGTATTTGGCGTCGCGAAAAGGGATCACAAATAATATGACTGCGATTATCTATCAGACACCCAAAAGCGCGATGCAATCAGGCAAGGCGAAGACAGACACATGGGTGCTCGAATTTGAGCAATCTGAAGCGCGCAGGCCTGATCCGCTCATGGGTTGGACTGGGAGCGGAGACACGCAATCGCAGGTGAAGCTGACCTTTCCGGACAAAGATGCAGCGAAGGCCTATGCCGAAAAGTATGGGATCACGGCGCGTGTTCATGCGACACCGCCGAAGTCACTCAAGATCCAGGCGTACGCCGACAACTTTAAGTGAGTTGAATTCTTCATCGCTTGCCGCCATATGCGCGTTCGGGAGTCGGGTGGACGTTTGCGTTCGCTCACCGGGTCAGGTCCGGAAGGAAGCAGCCCAGGTGAATTGCGGCGGGTCGCTCGGCTCCTTTTTCCTTCAACATCGCGATGACAAACGCGCATCAAGCGCCTAGCTTTAGCGATGATGACTGATTCCGATCCCGATCCACGTAATACCGAAAACGAGAATGCGCCAAGCGCTGCCGAGCTCGAGGCTGCGGGTCAGGATTCAATGTTCGGCGGGTCTGATTTGGGCAACGCAGAACCGCCCGAAACCAAAGTCCTCGAACCGACACCAGAAGTGAAGCCCACACCAACAGCGGACGAGGCAAGCCAACCTTACCGCGTCCTTGCACGCAAATATCGACCTCAGACTTTCTCTCAATTGATCGGCCAAGAGCCGATGGTGCGCACACTGGCTAATGCAATTGAGCGGGATCGGTTGGCGCATGCATTCTTGATGACCGGAGTGAGGGGGGTCGGTAAAACCTCTACGGCGCGCTTGATTGCGAAGGCGCTGAATTGCGTTGGTCCCGATGGTCAGGGCGGGCCGACGATTGATCCCTGCGGACAATGCGAATTCTGCGAAGCTATAGCTGAGGGGCGCCATATCGATGTGATCGAGATGGACGCCGCATCCCACACCGGCGTTGATGATGTTCGCGAAATTATCGAGCAAGTTCGCTACGCGGCCGTTTCAGCGCGCTACAAGATATACATCATTGACGAGGTTCATATGCTGTCTCGCAATGCATTCAATGCGTTGCTCAAGACACTCGAGGAGCCGCCTGCGCATGTGAAATTCCTCTTCGCTACCACTGAAGTCGACAAGCTGCCCGTCACCGTACTCAGCCGAACGCAGCGGTTCGACTTGCGGCGTATTCCAGCCGATTTGCTCGCTAAACACTTCGGTCATGTCTGCGAGCAGGAAGGCGTTGCGGCTGAGCACGAAGCGCTCGCCATTATCGCTGCCGCAGCAGAAGGGTCAGTGCGCGATGGCTTGTCGATCCTCGATCAGGCGATTGCGCACGCTGATCTTGAGGAAGGCGGACAGGTCACCGGCGCACGCGTGCGTGATATGCTGGGGCTGGCGGATAAAAGTGCGCAGCGTGGGCTATTGAACTTCGTGCTGGAAGCAGATGCGCCCGCGCTTCTCAAAGGCATTGATGAGCAATATGCTCTTGGGGTTGAGCCGCTTGCGCTCATGCGCGCGATGATGGACCTGGTGCACCGCGTCACCGTCGCGCAAGTTTCCGGCGGAGAAGCTGACGCTCCGAGTGAGGAAGAACGCAGCGCGCTTGGTGAACTTGCGCAGCGTCTTTCCGCATCACAGCTCCATCGTCTTTGGCAATTGCTGTTGAAGGGTCACGAGGAAGTCCGTCAGGCACCAGACCCTCTGGTTGCTCTACAGATGGCCTTGCTCCGCGTGCTGCATGCTGCAGAAATGCCCGATCCCGGCAAGCTTGCAAAACGCCTTGAGGAATTGGCGAGCAATCCTCTTTCCGCCGCTACTGCAATGCCAAGTGAAGCCGCACCTGCGGTGCAGGCCGCGTCGGGCGCACTCGATTGGGCGGAGCTTGTCGATAATGTCGATAAGGCTGGACAATTGCGCGTCGCCCAGATGATGCGGGATCGGGTGCGAGTGATTGAGCTGGCTGCGGAACGATTGATCTTTGAGCAGGCGGATCAATTCTCTGATGATCCGATCCCTGATATCCGTGACGCTCTGTTCAAGCTCACTGGCAAGCGTTGGCAGGTCGAACGCGGGGAAGGGGTCGCTCAGCCAAGCTTGCGCGAACAGGCCGATGCCGACGCAAAAGCCGCTGAAGAGCGCACGCGCGCGCATCCCCTCGTAAAAGCTGCCCTCGAAGCATTTCCCGATGCCGAACTCATAGACAACGACAACACCGCCGCCTTTGCATCCTCTGCAAGGCGGCGCTGACCCCATAAGCGAAAGGATACGCCCCCATGAAAAGCATGGAAGAAATGATGAAAGCCGCGCAGCAGGCGGCCGAAACGATCCAAAACCAGATGAACGACATGCAGGTCAAACTGGATGCTATCGAAGTCGAAGGCACAGCTGGCGGCGGTCTCGTTACAGTGCGCGCAAGTGCCAAGGGGCGCATTTTGGGCGTTAGCATCGATGACAGCCTGATGGTGAAAGAAGAAAAGAACATCGTCGAAGATCTCGTGACCGCCGCGTTTAACGATGCACGCGACAAGGCTGACAGGGTGTCCGCTGAGCAGATGAAAGAGATGCAAGGCTCCATGGGCCTGCCACCGGGCTTCAATCTGCCGGGAATGGGATAACAGGCAGCGGTGGGTCTGTTTGGTCCAAAACTACCCATTGAGAAGGACGAGTTCGAATGGCTTATGGCGTGCTTTGCCTGGCTCGATCGAGAGATCGGGCAGCGAAGTGGCCCAGATGGTTTTCGCCCGCATTTGATTTTACCCGACGATCCTGAATTGATGGCTGCGACGACCGCTCCGCAGATGTTCGATGTGGTCAAGCGTGCGGCCGGTCTTGAGCAATGGCATTGCCAGTTGGAGAAAGGCGAGGCGCGAAGAGAATTGGTCAATACGGGATTGGATACGGGGCCGTTTTCACAGAATTCGGCTCTCGGCACTTTCAGCGTTGAGGGAAACACTCCCATAATTCGCTATGACCCGGAGCTGCTCCATAAACCCGACGCACTCGTCGCGACCTTCGCGCACGAATTGTCGCATTTGCTGATCCACTCGCTCGGCATGCCACCGGGCGGGCACGAGCTGGAAGAGCATGCGACTGATTGCACGGCTGTATATCTCGGTTTCGGCGTATTCCTCGCAAACAGCGCACGCAACTTCAGCCAGTTCACCGATGGCGCGATGCAGGGGTGGCAGTCGGACACGTCGGGATACCTCTCGGAAAATGCGCTAGTCACTGCGGTTGCCATCTTTGAGAAGCGTTTTTCAGCACCAGCGGGTGCTGAACATCATCTGAAGCCTTACCTAAAGTCGGTCCATCGCAAGGCGCACAGATACCTCGCCAAGAAGCACACTGATTTGGCGTCGGAACTTTCAGAGATGGAGCTGTCTGCTTGGGCGTGACTTGCAGACTTGTTTGCGACCGATCCACAGCCTTCCCAAAGCGCCCCATTGCGCACCACCGGCGCATTACCCATATCTTGTAGGAATTGAGGCGTGATGCGCCTCTTGGGACACAAAATCACGAAATCTGATCTCTTATGACACAAGCTTTTCCTCTTTTGCCTTTGCGCGATATCGTCGTCTTTCCTGGCATGGTTGTGCCGCTTTTTGTGGGGCGCGATAAGTCTGTTGCTGCTCTTGAGGCGGCGATGGAAGCGTCGAAGGATATCTTCCTTCTCGCACAGCTTGATCCTGCTTGCGATGATCCGGGGCAGAACGATCTTTATGATGTGGGTGTGGTTGCTCAGGTACTTCAACTGCTTAAGCTGCCTGATGGAACAGTGCGTGTTCTTGTCGAAGGGACGCACCGTGCCAAGCTCTCTGCCATGGTCCCAGATGACGGGTATGTCACGGCTGCGATCGAGCTGATCGAGCCAGAAACTGTGGCTGGCAACGAAGTCACAGCGCTGATGCGTCAGGTTACGCAGCAATTCGGCGAATACGCCAAACTCAACAAAAAAATGGGCGAAGAAAGCGACATCGATCTTTCCGATGTTGATGATGCTGGCGAATTGGCCGACACGATTGCGGCAGCGTTGAACGCCAAAGTTTCCGACAAGCAATCGCTTCTTACCGAGAGCAGCCCACTAAAACGCCTCGAACTTGTAATGGCGTTCATGGAAGGTGAGCTTTCCGTCCTTCAGGTGGAGCGCAAGATCCGTGGACGCGTGAAGCGTCAGATGGAGAAGACGCAGCGCGAATACTACCTCAACGAGCAGATGAAAGCGATCCAGAGTGAGCTTGGCGGCGGTGATGGGGAGGAAGGCAACGAGATTGCCGAACTGACCGAGAAGATCGAAAAGACGAAGCTTTCGAAGGAAGCCAAGACCAAAGCGAATGCCGAGCTCAAGAAGCTCAAGGGCATGCAGCCGATGAGCGCTGAAGCCACAGTCATCCGCAACTATTTGGATGTGCTGTTGGGGCTGCCGTGGGGCAAGAAGTCGCGGCTCAAAAAGGATATCGGAACAGCGCAGGAAGTGCTTGATGCCGATCACTATGGCTTGGAGAAAGTCAAAGACCGCATTATCGAATACCTCGCGGTGCAGGCGCGGACCAACAAGCTCAAGGGGCCAATCCTGTGCCTTGTGGGCCCTCCGGGTGTGGGCAAGACTTCGCTAGGCAAATCGATCGCCAAGGCGACCGGTCGCGAGTTCGTGCGTCAGTCTCTTGGCGGAGTGCGTGATGAGGCGGAAATCCGCGGTCACAGGCGCACCTATATCGGATCGATGCCTGGCAAGATCGTCAACAATCTGAAGAAAGCGGGCACCAGTAATCCGCTGTTCCTGCTCGATGAAATTGACAAGTTGGGCCAGGATTTCCGTGGCGATCCTGCGTCTGCATTGCTCGAAGTTCTGGACCCAGAGCAAAACGACAAATTTCAGGATCACTACCTCGAACTCGATCTCGACCTGTCAGACATCATGTTCGTCACCACCGCGAACAGCCTCAATCTGCCTCAGCCTCTGCTTGATCGGATGGAGATTATTCGTCTTGAAGGCTACACCGAGGATGAGAAGGTTGAAATCGCCAAGCGTCACCTCTTGCCCAAGCAAGTAAAAGAGCATGGCCTGAAAACAGACGAATTTGAACTGACCGAAGAGGGTCTGCGCGATCTGATCCGCTACTACACTCGTGAGGCAGGCGTTCGTACTCTTGAGCGCGAGATCGCGCGCCTTGCCAGAAAGTCTTTGCGTAAAATCCTTGAGGGCGACGCAATGAGTGTCACCATCACGCCAGAAAATCTCGGCGATTTCGCAGGGGTGCGCAAATTCAAGCATGGCACGTCAGAGGAGGAAGCTCAGATCGGCGCTGTTACGGGCCTTGCTTGGACGAGCGTTGGCGGCGAATTGCTTACCATTGAGAGTGTCACAACTCCCGGGAAAGGCGAGGTCAAAACGACCGGCAAGCTTGGCGAAGTGATGAATGAAAGCGTTGCCGCGGCATTCAGCTTCGTCAAATCACGCGCGCCGGCTTATGGTATCAAGCCGAGCCTGTTTCAGCGTAGAAATGTGCATATCCACCTGCCCGAAGGCGCGGTGCCCAAGGATGGGCCCAGCGCGGGCATTGGCATGGTCACTTCGATTGTTTCCACTCTGGGCGGCATAGCTGTCCGTCCTGATGTGGCGATGACGGGCGAAGTCACCTTACGCGGCCGTGTGCTTGCGATTGGTGGTCTCAAGGAAAAGCTGCTCGCAGCCCTTCGCGGCGGCATTAAAACGGTGCTCATCCCCGAAGAGAACGTCAAAGATTTGGCTGAAATCCCTGACAATGTGAAAGAGGGGTTGGAAATCATTCCCGTCAGCCATGTTGACCAGGTGCTCGAACAGGCTCTGGTTGAAACGCCCGCGCCAATCGAATGGAGCGAAGCAGATGACTTGGCATCGCAGCCGGGTGGATCAAGCAGCACTCCCGGATCGCCAGGAACTGACGTCCCGACAGCCCATTGATCGGCCGAAGTGCTGGCAGTTCGGCTTAAATATTGCAAATTTCCTGAAAAAGGGCGCTTTTCCTAGCGAAATGCCTTTGACAGCCTAAGAAAAACCCGCTCAATCTTCGCGCTTTCGAGGATGCGATTCCTCGAACACGAATTTGATCCAAGACCTTTGATAAGATTGAGGGGGTTCCCAATATGAATAAGAATGATCTGATCAGTGCAGTTGCCGATACCAGTGGCCTGTCGAAAAATGATGCATCGAACGCTGTTGAAGGTGTTTTTGAATCTATCACGACGGCACTGTCCAAAGGCGATGAAGTGCGACTGGTTGGGTTTGGGACATTTTCAGTTGCCAAGCGTAAAGCTTCGACGGGGCGTAACCCGCGCACTGGCGAGCCGATGAACATTCCGGCATCGAACCAGCCCAAGTTCAAAGCAGGTAAGGGCCTAAAAGACGCGGTCAATTAATCACGTCCAATAGCGGCGCCTGAAATGGCGCATCATGGGATTCGAAAAACCCCGCCGATCGAGTGATCGGCGGGGTTTCTCTTTGCGGTTTATGTCGCCCTTTTGGAGCAGGATTGGTTCACATCGCAA
Source organism: Erythrobacter sp. YT30 (assembly GCF_001542875.1). Classification (GTDB taxonomy): domain Bacteria; phylum Pseudomonadota; class Alphaproteobacteria; order Sphingomonadales; family Sphingomonadaceae; genus Erythrobacter. Next base: position 50,456 of record NZ_LMAF01000001.1, read on the forward strand.
TGAGCGCTGTTGGCGCAGCCTCAGTTCGCGAATTGATTTGCCAAGTCAGGCGCTTCCTGCCGTTTTCAGTTGCGGGACCCTCATCGGTGTTGTTGGCGCGGATATCGCCGGTCGTCACAATTGAGAAAGTGCCTTCGATTTCTGGCAAGTTGAGTTCGTCTTTTTGCGATGAGCTTCCCCCGAACATGCCGCCGCCCATCATCAATGGTGCGAGTTGTCCACCACCCGCAGCAGGCGTGAGGCCTGGCGCGTTTATCCGCACTACGTTCCCATCTCTCACAATTGCTTGAACGAACGGCGAAGATGTTGGGAAACCTTCGAACATCGGAAACATGAAATCATGCTGCAGGGTGCTGGTGATCGAATAGCTGACGTCAAACATCCCATCGCCCTTGGCTTCGACCCGGTCAAAACCCTTTTGACGCAAAAGCATAGCTGCCAGCTCTTTTTCTGCCTCAGGATCTGTCACATCAACGCCACCAAACATTTGTGACATTTGCTCGGCTTCTTTGCGATCCTTTTCAATGCGTCTCTGCTGGCGTTCTTCCCATTGCTGGCGTTGTTCTGCTTCTTCTTCAGGCGTACATTCCCGATCGCCAGAATAGACAGCATCTTCGGCAGCTTCTGCTGCAGCATCAGCAGCGTCCATCGCGTCTTGTGCGGTCATCTCTTCGGTGGCTGCTTCCTGCTCTTCCGCGTCCTCCGGCAAGGGGCCATAGCAATAGGCTTGGAATTCCCCCGCTGAACTGCGCTTGCTCTCTTCAGCGAGCTTAGCAAGACCGACGAAATGGATTTCACCTTCATAGGTGAATGTGAAGGCGTCATCTTCGAGCAGCATCAGCTCCGAGGTAAACTTGCCCGGTTGGATCAGACAGCCTGAAAGCATGAGTGAACATCCGGCCAGAACGGCAGCGGCTTTCACTTTCATGGACGAAAACATAGTCATTGTCAGTTTCCCCTTATGAACGTGTTGAGGTCGCATATAGCGCGATAGCTGTGGCATTGGATACGTTAAGACTTTCAATCGCCGACGAAATGGGAAGCCGTGCCAGCGCATCGCAATGCTGCGAGATATTGTGCCGCATTCCGGGGCCTTCAGCACCCATTACGAGGGCGACTGGCCCCACTGGCAATGCGTCGGCTAATGTGGCTTCTGCTTCGCCGGCCAGGCCGATCCGCCAATAGCCAGCCTCTGCCAATTCATCCATGGCGCGTGCCAGATTGACGACGCGCACCCAAGGCACCGTCTCAAGCGCGCCTGATGCTGACTTTGCGAGGACGCCGCTTTCGGGCGGGGCGTGTCGATCCTGTGTGACGATGCAGGCGGCATTGAAAGCTGCGGCAGAACGCAGGATCGCACCAACATTATGCGGATCTGTCACCTGATCGAGCAGGATAACAGGGCGCGACGGGTCGCCCGTTGCAACCTCGTCAAGGAAAGTGCCGTCAAGCGGCTCACATTCGAGGACGAGGCCCTGATGCGGCGCATCTTTGGCGACTAGGCGAGCAAGATCTGTGACCTCGGCGTATTCGATCGGGAAATCCTGCGGCAACTCGCCATCGAGGCTTTCGATGCCTTCCCTAGTTGCCCAAAGCTTACGGTGTTTACGATTAGGATTTTTGAGTGCAGCCTCAACGGGATGGCGGCCCCACAATCGCACATGGCTAGATGTGGCACGCCCTGATCCGCGGCCGCCTTTCATTCGTCCAGCACGGCCGCGAAGCGCGCGCTTTTTTTCACCTTTCGCCATTGCAGTCTTCCATAATTGACACTCTTGGCGGTTCCCTGCCAGCACCCCCATTGACAGGCAAGGCTCGCTTCGCCAAAGCGCACGCCTCGGCAGCGAAGCCCCATGGGCTGCGCGCTTATTGTTGGGTGCTTTCATGCACTCTTCAGATGCCCGATGTGGACAGGTGGCCGAGTGGTTAAAGGCAGCAGACTGTAAATCTGCCCGCGCAAGCGTACGCTGGTTCGAATCCAGCCCTGTCCACCACGGGAATTTGCACAGCAGGTCAACTGCAGAACAATCTTCCAAGTTTAGGAAATTTTGCTGTCCTGTTCGGTTAGGCAGAGGCGCGCTTCGTAGGTGTTTCGTCAACTAGCATGGCCGCAAAATCGTCCCATGCCATCGGCTTACCGATATTCCATCCTTGCAGATAATCGCAGCCAAGATCAGCCAAAGCTTCAAGCGTTTCGGCATCCTCGACGCCTTCTGCCACGACTTCGAAAGACAGTGCATGAGCGAGCTCAATTGTCGAGCTAACCATCACGCGGTTCGCCTGATTGGTCATGAGGTCGCTGACAAAGCTTTGGTCGAGTTTGATCTCGTTGGCAGGGAAATCCTTGAGGTAATTGAGTGTCGCATGACCGGTGCCATAATCATCGACGGAGATCCGAGCGCCTGCATCGCGCAGATTCGCCAGTGCTTTCTGTGCAACTTGAGGATCGTCTAGAGGAGCGCTTTCGGTAACTTCCAGCGTGATCGGAGTGCCCGGTAGATCTGCGATCTTGGCGAGACGATCCGCAATCTGATCGACGAAAGTCTGGTCGGACAGCAATTGTGCGGAGACATTGACCGCCAGGTTAAGCGCTTGCCCTAGCGATGCGGCCAACCGCGTCCGCTCAATCGCTTCATCCAGCACGAATAGGGTCAACCGATCAATCGAGTCTTTCGCTTCAAGCAGAGGAATGAACTCACTAGGCGAAATCTGACCAAGAGATGGACTATGCCAGCGCACAAGACATTCAGCGCTGGTGATTTGACGGGATGGCAGTTTAAGTTTTGGTTGAAAAACAACGTAGATCGCACCCGTTTCAAGCGCCTCATCAAGCTCAGTCAGGATAGCCTGCTCGTACTGCGATTCTTCCGTCATGGAATTGGCAGCCGAAGACCAGCGCAGGTGCCGCCTTCGGGCAAAATCACTAGCCCGCACCGCATCAGAAACGGTGTCTTTCGACACGCCGAAAGATGGCACTGCGCGCAATTGCCTTCCCGATAGCTCAATCGGCGCGTTGAACAGCGAGTAAGCGGACGAGAAATAGCCGTCGAGATCGTCGTCGCGATCCGCCGGGATAAGCCACCCGAAAACGCCGTACTCGATCCTATAAATCCTCTCGCTTTTGGCGAGCAGTTGAAGACGGCGAGCGATAGCTTGATCGAGTTGGCCTGCCGCGTCACCAGCAGTGACAGCATCCAATTGATCGAAATCGGCAATCCTGACAGTGCCGATTGCAAGCTTTGGATTTCGGCGTTGCGCCGCTTCTAACGCGCGCCGGTTTTTGAGGCCCGATGCGAGATCAGTAAAGCGAGCTGCGGAGAGGTTCTGCAAGAGCTGGATCAGCCGTTGCGCAATGGCGAAAGTTACGCCGAATATGAGTGCACTCGAAAGCTGCAGATAGGGCAGATGCACGGCATCGGCTGCCAAAGCAGTTACTCCAACGATACCGGCTGATCCGAACAAGACTAACAAGGTGTACCGTCGAAGCGTTGGACTGATGAGCGTTGCCAGCACCAGCAATGCTGCGAGAACCAGAAAGAAAACCTGATTGACGTCTGAGCGCGCACGGTCCTGTATTAGCGTTTCCGCAGCCTGAGCTTGAACCACGACGCCTGGCTGCACACCGTATAGCGAAGTGGGATAACGATCACCCAGTTCAATCGCAGTGGCCCCAATCATGACCCGTTTTCCGCGCACCTTTGCTGCTGGAATGGTGCCATCGAGCAAGTCGACAAAGGAAATCCGGTCGAATGATGCAGGCGAAATGGCCTGATCAACTCGGAATGTGTCTGTGATATCGCCTGCAGTGCCTGAAATCATGCTGGCAAGCGAGGGGCGAGGGACATTTTGTGTGACCGTGCCGAATCCGTAGTGTGTGATTTGGCCGTTCGCGTCGGGAAGGACATTCACTGAGGCAAGAAAAGCATGTTCGCGCAGCTCTGGTATTGGCAAAGCCTCAGACACCACCTGATCATCGCTGGCACCGTTCACCTGACGAAATGTCGGAAGAACGATTGACGCTTCGGCTTCGGCTAAAGCTTTTGCGAAAATCCCGTCCTGTTCAGGCGTTGACTGCGCAGAAAATTCGATATCGAACGCAATCTGTTTTGCGCCAAGACAATCCAGCTCAGCGACTGCCTTTGCATAGGTTTCGCGCGGCCATGGCCATGTGGCCACGTCTTGAAGCGAGCGGCCATCCACTTCGACAATGACTATATCGCTATCAGTGGGGGCAGCGCGCATCGTGTCTCGCGCGTGGCGCATGTCCGCTTCAAAAATGTCAGAAAGGCCGCTGTAAAGCCCCGCGATCGCAACAAGGATCGCGATCACAAACGCCGCGAGCGATGCTTGCATTTCTTGCGAAAGAGAGGGCAATTTCCTCTTCAGCACAATCTGGGTTTCTCCTCTGACAGCGCAAAATGAACGCTGCGGGAGTGCAATTATCGTGAAATGATTGAGATCGTGTTGCTTTGTGTCTGTACTAGCTCGTTGGGGAACTTGCTAACCAAGTCTAGTTGGCGTTGCCGCGTCCACGACCGCGACCTCGGCCTTGATTGCTGCCATAGACTTCATCTTCGTCAAATTCAGTGTATTCGTCGTCACCGTTTCCGAGACCGAGGCCCAATCCGAGCCCATTCCCGTTGCCTAGCCCGAGGCCGCGGCCATTGCCCGGTCCATTGCGATCTTCACCTTCATCGTCAGGGGCGGATTGATCGTCACCGTTTCCTAGACCCAAACCAAGAGCAAGACCGTTTCCGTTGCCATTACCTAATCCAAGACCCAAACCATTTCCGGGCCCATTGCCGACTTCGTTTTCTTCGTCATCATCGGCATCTTCGTCATCTGAGTCTTCATCGTCTTCGTCGTACTCGTCTTCGTCGCGATCATCATCATCTTCGTAGTCATCGTCGTCATCGTCATCATCGTCGTCGTCGCCATCTTCGGTGTCGTCGTCGTCATTTCCGAGACCGTTTCCGTTTCCTAGGTCAACGCCTTGACCCGAGCCGTCTTCATCTTCCTCAGCATCTTCGTCGCTGTCATCATCTTCGCGATTGTCGTCGTTGTAGTCATCATCGCTGTCTTCTGCATTATCGTCTGAAGACTCGTCATCTTCGATTTCTTGCTCCACGCCTTCATCGTCGTCTTCGTCCTGGCTCTTAGCGTCGTCTTTGTCCGCTTCCTCGCCATCATCGAAATCATCCTTTGGATCGACCTCGACATCTTCGTCATCACCATCGTCTTCTTGTTCCCCGACAAGCAGATCATCGGGTTCTTCTGCGGCCTCTATCGCGGGATCCTGTACAAAGTCAGTTTCGAGATCTTGCGCACCGTCTTCCTCTTGCCCGCCGCTCGCAACAAAGCCACCATCAGTCACGACATCATCGCGATATTCGGGGACAGCGAAGGCGAGATCCACATTTGAGCCGCTAGTTTCCTCAGCTCCAGATGAGCCGTTACCTCGAGAAGACTGGTCAGAATTTGAACCGCGACCTTCAGAAACTGAAACATCCACATCAGACCCATTGCCGATCTGGCTAAGGCTTCCGACCAGGTTTGGGTTTCCTCGCGTGATAATCTGATCGCGATTGACGTTGGCGTTGTCGCTTACGATCACCACCAAATCTTCCACTCGGCCCGCTTCTACGACGCCTACAATGCCTGGGGTCAGCAACGCAGCCTCAAGATCGTCGGCCGTGATAACTTCAACTGCACCTTCGGTTACTTGAACGCTTGTCCCTTCTTCAGAAACAGATACGTTAAACGTGGTGCCCTTCACGACAGCAGCCATGTAGGGAGTTTCAACGCCGAAGTGTGGCTTGCTCTTCTTCTCAATCTTGAACAGCGCGTTTCCAAGATACTGGAATATCTGCGTCACCGGACCAGCTTTTTCAGGCTCAGCAATCTTGAGCTTCGCTTTTGGAGAGACGACAACATATTCGCTGCCACGCACAAGCACCGCGCGGCTTTTCGATGCAGTCTGCACCAGGTCGCCTTCGTCAAGTCGAGCGCCCTTCTTGCCTGCCATAGTTTTGCCATCGCGAGTGATGACAACACTGCCGCTGGCCTCGGAGATGACCCAACCAGATGTCGCGGCCATCGCGCTGGTGGTCGAAAGGAGGGCCGCAACTGCGGTGGTTTTGAAAGCAAGCTTAATCATTGTCGGTCCAAAATTGGATTTCAGTCAGCTTGCGCTTAGGAGGACCTGCTTCAAGAGCTTGTTAAGCCCGATAGTAAAAATTGGCTTACTGCCGCTTCCTGTAAGCATTTCTTAGTGTGATCTGATCTAGGCGCTGCCTCTATTTTTGGAGGTAAGCCGTGCAATTCTTGAAAGCGAAAGGGATTGGAGCAGTGTTGCTCTGGGCGGGCTTATGCTCGCCTGCTTTCGCGAACGAGACGCGCGCACCACAAATTGCCTTCGCACCAGTGTTGCAGGTCGGCACTTCCGGCACGCAAGCCATTGAAAAAGATGACGATGAGCCACGCCAACGCCAGATTTCAGCAATTGTGATATCCGGAAATGAGTCAATCGATGATTCCGTATTTCAGATGGCACTCAATGACTTTTTCGGCGAAACCCTGACCGAAGAACGTCTTGCTGAGCTGACCAACGAAGTCGCGCAACTAGCGAGAGATCAAGGCTTTGACTACGCCAGCAGCGAAATCGTCGGCGATCCAAACGCATTGGGAATTGTTGAGGTCAGGCTCAACGAGGGCTCGATTGATGTCGTCGAGATCGAAGGGTATGATAACTCTATAGCGCGACGCATCCTCGACAAATTGAAAGGCGCCTCGATCAGCAAGGCCGATCTGGAGCGTGCGCTTCTGCTCGTTTCAGACATTCCAGCGGTGCGATTGCGCAATGCCAGCTTCGAACAGGTTGATGGCTTGGGTGTCTTGTCGGTCAAACTATCAAGGCGCGACAATGCTTTCGGCATGGCGGCGGACAATTACGGCTCTGCATCTTTCGGGCCTGTCAGAGCGAGAATTGCCATGGCCGCAGGCGATGTCTTGTCGGGCGGGGATCAGGTTCGCGCTGCAGTGCGGGTCAACCCGGTTGATGTTGGTGAGTTGCTTTTCCTGAGCGCGTCCTACGAGACAAAGATTGGAAATGACGGCTTAACTCTGACTGCTTCCGGTTCTGTAGGTACGACCGCGCCCGGCGGAGCATTTAATGACACCGACATAAGCGGCGAATCCGCACGAGCTGGCTTGCAAGTCACTCATCCTGTGGCACGCGGAAAGAAGGCGAGCCTCTGGGTGGAAGGCAGGTCTGAATATATCTCTATTGAGCAGGACGATCTCAACGCCATGTTGCGCGACGACACAGTCGTTACAGCGTCAGTCGGCCTGCGAACGCAAGTGGTCGTGCCCGGTGGACGCATTCGCGCTGGTGTGTCGCATGTTCGCGGTCTCGACTTGTTCGGCGCTACCCGTCTAGGTGACCCGATTGCATCGCGCAGCGATGGCGACGGCGTGTTCTCAAAGGTCGAATTCTGGAGCGATGCCAGGTTTTCGCTGAGCGACAGGGTCGATCTGTTTTTTGCCATGGGTGGGCAAATTGCGGATCGTCCACTCCTGGGCAGCGAGGAACTGGCGCTTGGCGGTGCGTACCGAACACGCGGCTACAATTTCAGTGAAGTGCTTGGCGATGAAGGCTTCTACGGGCTCGCTGAACTGCGATACAATGTGAATACGGACAAATTGCCGCTCGATCGTTTGCAGCTATATGGCTTTGTTGATGGCGGAACCGTCAATGATATCGAGCAAGACTTTGGCGAGGGCTCGCTGTTCTCCGCAGGTCCGGGCGTGAGAGCACGTATGGGCGTTCTTGATGTTGAACTGGAAGGTGGTTTTCCGCTCGGTGGTTCGGGTAAACGCTCTGATGATGGGCCACAGATCAACCTGCGAGCGGGTGTTAACTTTTAGACTCTTGCGAGGCTTCGACTGGGGCATTAATCCCCGCCGCCATGCAAACCACGCAAGACACCACCGCTGAAAAATCCCCAGGCTCCTTGACGGGCCGACCCGTCATTTCATCAACAGGTCTGTTTACGCCTGAGGAGAGCATAACCAACGAAGAGCTCGTTGAGAGTTTCAATGCGTTTGTCGACCTCCACAACGAACGCAACGCAGATGCAATCGCTGCTGGTGCGGTCGAAGCGCTGCATCATTCTTCGGTTGAGTTTATTGAGAAAGCAAGCGGTATCAAAGCGCGTCATGTGATGAGCAAGGCGCCGATCATTGATCCCGAAACGATGTGTCCGCGTCTTGACGATCGCGACAATGACGAAATCTCGATTATGGCGGAAATTGGCGTTTTGGCCGCTCGGCAGGCATTGGAGCGGGCGGGACGTGATCCCAAGGATGTCGATGCTGTCTTGTGCGCCGCTTCGAATATGCAGCGCCCTTATCCGGCAATGGCGATCGAAATTCAGGAAGCGCTGGGTATCGAAGGTTTCGGCTTTGATATGAACGTAGCTTGTTCTTCGGCGACGTTCGGCATCCAAACAGCCGCGGATTACGTTCGAGCTGGCAATGCCAAAAGCGTTCTAGTGGTAAGCCCTGAGATTACATCAGGCCATCTCAATTGGCGGGATCGTGATAGCCACTTCATCTTCGGCGATGTTGCAACGGCGGTCCTTGTGGAAGATGCGGCCGTCGCTCCTCACCAGCATTGGGACATTCTCGGTACCAAGCTGAAGACGGTATTCTCTAACAATATCCGTAACAATTTTGGCTTCTTGAACCGCGCACACCCCGAAAGCGCCGGAGATGCCGACAAGCTTTTCGTTCAGGAAGGACGCAAGGTTTTCAAAGAAGTAGTGCCCATGGTCGCGCAAATGATCCTTGATGAAGCTGAACGTCTGGAACTTAATCCGCATGCTTTACGGCGGTTGTGGCTACATCAGGCCAATGCTGGTATGAACCGGCTGATTGCACAGCGCGTCTTGGGTCATGAGGCCAATGAAGACGAAAGCCCGACTGTGCTCGACACTTATGGCAATACGTCAAGTGCTGGTTCGATCATTGCATTTCACCTTAGTAGCGATGATCTGAAAAAGGGCGACACTGGCCTCATTTGCAGCTTTGGTGCTGGATATTCTGCAGGCACGGTGTTCGTTCAAAAGGCTGCCTAATTCGGTGATGGCGGGGTACTTTTGCCCCGCATTCCCCGTCCGTCCCGCTTGCGAGCCATGTCAGCGCACCTTAGATGGGCGCTATGCCAGGTGAAATACTAGACAATCAGGGCCGCGGCGAAGCAAGCTGGAGTTGGCCCTCCATCCATCCCGAAGGACGCAAGTTCGGCGTCATTGCGCTTGCGATCAGCCTGATCCCGCTTTTCTTCGGCTGGACCTTTGGTTTTATGGTGGTTTTGGGAATTTCCGCTTGGGTGTTCGCGTTTTTCCGCGATCCCGAACGTGTGATCCCGCAGGATAGCGATGCCATTGTTTCGCCCGCAGATGGGCTGATCTCTCTTATCACGCAAGTTGAACCGCCTGAGGAATTACGCATCGACGACGGTTCCGGTCACCAGGGCCTTCCACCAGGACCTGTTACCCGTGTTTCGATCTTCATGAGCGTGTTCGACGTGCACATCAATCGCGCACCTTTGGCGGGGACCGTTCGCCGTCTCGTATACATTCCGGGCAAGTTCATGGCTGCTGACCTCGACAAAGCGAGCGAGCAAAATGAGCGCCAGCATTTCCTTATCGAGCGCAACGATGGAGTAATGATCGGTTTTACGCAGATCGCTGGCCTTGTGGCGCGTCGAATTCTGCCATTTGTGAAGCCGGGTGATACTCTTGCGAAAGGGCAACGCGTAGGTCTTATCCGGTTCGGTAGCCGAGTAGATGTCTATCTCCCCGCTGGCACCGATCCAAAAGTGCTGATGGGTCAGCGCGTAATTGCAGGCGAGACAATTCTGGCAGAGCGTGGATCGCAAAAACTGCTCGAAGGAATTGCGCAGTGATTTGGGGAAAGATCTCTGCATTTGTCAGTCCTTTTACATTTTCATTTGAGATTGATCTTTGAGCAAAGGCGAACCTCAAAAGAACACCGACCATCCGCCTGCTAGAATTGGGCCAAAAGCGGCTGAGGATGAAGACATCGCTGTCCGCCCGGACGGTCGCGGCCTGAGCTTGCGGGCCATGCTGCCTAACGCGATCACGGCTGCGGCTCTATGTTCGGGGCTAACCGGCATCAGTTTCGCCATCGAAGGCCAATGGCAATATGCGGTGTTGGCTGTGGTTCTGGCAGCCGTACTTGACGGAGTGGATGGCCGAATTGCACGGATGCTGAACGCGCAGTCGCGCTTTGGCGCAGAGCTTGATAGCCTTGCCGACTGTATCTCTTTCGGTGTGGCACCTGCTCTCATTTTGTTCGTTTGGTCTTTGCAGGGCCTGCCCAGCTTCGGGTGGTTTGCAGCACTTGGTTTCGCGATTTGCATGGCACTGCGGTTGGCGCGATTTAATGCTCGGATTGATATCGAAAACCAACCTCACAAGTCGGCTGGGTTTTTAACGGGCGTGCCCGCACCTGTCGGTGCAGGTCTTGCATTTCTGCCGGTGTATCTATGGATCGAGACCGGCAATGATGCGTTTCGCGATCCCTTGGCTACAACTCTCTGGCTTGGACTTATCGCGAGCCTTGTCATTTCTAATATCGCAACTTTGAGCTGGACTGCAGTACGACCTCGCCGCGACGTGCGGCTTCCATTGATTGCAATCGCCGGAATGGCGGTTGCCGCATCGCTGATAGAGCCTTGGTGGCTGCTCATCACGCTGAGCGTCGGTTACCTTGTGCTAATGCCTTACGCCTTGTTCAGATACGGCAAGGTCAAGCGACGCCGAGCGCTTCACCAAGCGGAGCAATAGCGCGCCGGGGTGCACGCGGTGCTCGCTTGGTGAAGGCCGGGGACACGCCAGCCCGGCCACGGGGAAGGCGCGGGCGTTGGCGGATTTCAGGAGAGTCAACGACAGGGACAAATCCTGCGCGGACTAGAGCCCGTTCATGCACGAGTTGATTGTATACCTCGCGTCCGCGGATCCAGTTGTCGACTAACGCGATCGCCGTGGCGACTGCAACGACAGCCAGAAATGCAGAGACAGTCAAAACGATCATGGGCTTATCCTTCTGAAGTCGTGTCCGGATTGTTGCGGATTGACTTGTTCAATCTTTGTTCTGATAGCTTTGTTCCTTAAACGTTCCGATCCGTCAAGCAAAATGTTCCACTTGTGTTCCAAAGGCGTGCTTTGCTACTAGATTTTGCGGGTCAATGACGGTAATGGCGCGGCCTCGCAGCATTAATCAGCCGAATCACTTTGGCTTGGATGAGGCGAAATTCACATGGATGGCGCTAACACCGGTGCTTGCTCCGCGGGATCTCCGCAAAAGCAGTTCCAGCCATCCAGAGGATAAACCGGAAAGGAAATACCTATGGCGGCTGTTACCGTCACAATGCAGCAATTGATTGAAGCTGGCGCCCATTTCGGCCACCAGACACACCGTTGGAACCCGCGGATGAAGCCGTATATCTTCGGCGCTCGCAATGGGGTTCACATCATCGACCTATCGCAAACCGTTCCGCTTTTCGCGCGCGCGCTTGATTTCGTTGAGCAGACTGTGCGCGCTGGCGGCAAGGTTCTGTTCGTTGGAACCAAGCGCCAGGCGCAGGAGCCCATCGCAGAAGCTGCTCGCGCATCGGGCCAGCACTTCGTCAACCACCGTTGGCTGGGCGGCATGCTCACCAACTGGAAGACGATCAGCCAGTCGATCAAGCGTCTCAAGACCCTCGAAGAGCAGCTTTCGGGCGACACCAGCGGCTTCACCAAAAAAGAAGTCCTCCAGCTGACCCGTGAGCGTGACAAGCTTGAGCTATCGCTAGGCGGCATTCGCGATATGGGCGGCATTCCTGACGTGATGTTCGTGATTGATGCGAACAAGGAAGACCTCGCCATTAAGGAAGCCGCTGTTCTCGGCATTCCGGTGATTGCCGTGCTCGATTCCAATGTCGACCCAAGCAACATCGCGTTTCCTGTTCCCGGCAATGACGATGCGAGCCGTGCGGTTCGTCTCTATTGCCAGGCGATCGGTGATGCGGCCTCTGCCGGCAAAGGCGGAGCAGTGGCTGACAGCGGTGCCGATGTCGGCGCCATGGCCGAGCCACCAGCAGAGCCAACAGCTGAAGAAGCTCCAGCAGAAGCGCCTGCCGAAAGCGCTTAATCGGTTTTCCCGTCAAGCGGGTGCCATAAATCTGAACTATTGCGCCGGGCATCCCCAAAAAGCGGGGCGCCGGGTGCCCCCTGATACACAATAAAGGAAATTCTCATGGCTGATTTCTCTGTCGCCGATGTGAAGAAACTGCGCGAACTTACCGGCGCAGGAATGATGGATGCGAAAAAAGCGCTGACCGAAGCAGGTGGTGATATTGATTCTGCCGTAGACGCTCTGCGTGCCAAAGGTCTGGCGACTGCTCAGAAAAAGTCGAGCCGTACGGCTGCCGAAGGTCTTGTCGGCGTTGCAGTCCAAGGCACCAAAGGCGTGGCTGTTGAAGTCAACTCCGAAACCGACTTCGTTGCAAAGAATGACAAGTTTCAGGACTTCGTTCGCAAGACTACTCAAGTCGCTGCGACAATGGATGCTGACGATGTCGATGCGCTCAAGGCTGCGGCATACCCTGATGGCGGCACTGTTGCTGACAAATTGACCGATAACGTTGCGACCATCGGCGAGAACCAGCAGGTCCGCCGTATGAAAACAGTCAGCGTAGAGCAGGGCGCAGTTGTCGCTTATATGCACAATGCCGTTTCTCCTGACGATCAGGACCTAGGCAAGATTGGCGTCCTTGTAGCGCTTGAAGGTGATGCGAACGCGGATGTGCTTGCCGCGCTTGGCCGGGACATTGCTCAGCATGCAGCGGCCATGTTCCCACTGGCTCTCAACGCAGACGGCCTTGATGCCGAAGTGATCGAGCGTGAGCGCGCGATTGCTCAGGAAAAGGCTGCCGAAAGCGGCAAGCCTGAGAACGTGCAGGAAAAAATGGTCGAAGGCGCGATCAAGAAGTACGCGAAAGAAAACGCGCTGCTTAGCCAGATCTTCGTCAAAGACGGCAAGGCCACTGTTGAAGAGTACGTTGCTCGCACCGCAAAAGAAGCGGGCGCTTCAATCAAGCTTGTAGACTATGTCCGCTATCAGTTGGGCGAAGGCATTGAAGTTGAAGAAAGCGACTTCGCAGCCGAGGTTGCCGCTGCTGTTGGTGGGTAATCAAATTATCTGACCGCGCCCCATTTCTTAAGGGGCGGCTTGGTCCAAAAAATCTAAGGCCGTCGCAGCGATCGCGTTGCGGCGGCCTTTTTTGTCTTCGGTGAGCGATCGCAAAGGGAGGCATTCCAGATAATTCCTACCGAAGGTGGACAGGGTGACAAAGGTGACACCGTGTCACCCTATGCCCTTATGCGCAAAGCTATGAAATAACATGATAAAGCTGCGTTTTGAGTTGGGTGACGGACAGGTGGGGGAGGCGCTTTTTGAGGTCTATGTGGCTTCGTTCCGCAAAAAGATCACCCTTTTTGCGGTCTGATTGAGGATGGACGATCAGAAAGAGCCACGCGCAGTATGAGTATCAGGCGCGGTGTAGGAAAATGCGATCTTTGTGTACGTTGCGACCCATGCTAGCTTGCTGGGATGGCGATGGTCTGCAGATCATTTTCGGTCGCATTGGCAACGATAGCCGTCCTGTCATCATGCACCGACAACGACGAACAACCAGTCGCGGATATGGTCGTTGCTTTGACGATTGACCAACCAGGCATCGCTTTTCCTAACGAGAGCGGATGCTGGGCAGAGAACGAAAGCCCTGGTTGTCCATTGATCATCACCCAGGAAGGCACTCTCATTCATAGAGGTGAACAGATTACAGCATCCGAAGTTGTCGCGATTGAAAGTGCTTGGGAGCAACTCGGTTATCCTGTGTTGGGCGTGACGGCACATCCTTTGGCCGAATACCAAATGGTGGCAAAACACCTGGCAGAATTTGATAAAGCTCTACCAATCCCTGCCTCAGATGTGGAAGCTGGCTTGCCTCGCTTTGCTCTTGTCGAAATGGAGGAGCGTTATTCCAAGATTGGCGCAGAACGCGATCTCGCCGCATCTTATGAGCTTTTGGGCAGCGACGTAAATGGTGATGCGGTCCCTTACACCATTTCTATCTTTGTTGGGCATTCCAATACAACTAATGCCTGCGTCTTTATGCTCGGCGGTCTGTCGCTCTCTGCCGAGGAGCTGAGCGATCAGAGCTTTCGGGAGCTGGATGAACTAGTTCAACGAGCCGGAGCCGCAGCCTCTTCGCCAGATTTCGCTGATAGACTTGTTGCGAAGATCCAGTCTGATGCAGAGACCCCTTGGAAGTGCGTCGCTGGCGCAATGTTCCAAGTAAAAAGGAGCGGGTGGCCTTCAGTAAACTTGGAAGTATATCGCGACCGGTCTGCTACGAACGAGCACGCCAAGACCTAGTTGTCTCTGGCTCTACCCCGCACCTCAATCACCCATATCTCAGGATGCGTAAACAGCCTTATCGGCAGCAGGCTCGTTCCCAATCCTGCGCTCGTTATCAGCGTTTTGCCGTTCTCCTCCACCACGCCGCAGGCATATTTGTCGCCATAATCTGACATGGTCGCAGGTGCGCCGCCCCATGGGTAGGCGATTTGGCCGCAATGGGTGTGGCCTGCGAGGGATAGTTCTATGTTCACCGGCAGGCTGGGAAAAACATCAGGGGTGTGAGTTAGCATAATGCGTGGGCCGGTGAGTGGCTGCATCGCCTCGGTGGTCGCATAGATATCGGCATAGCCGACGAAATCATCGTCCACGCCGCCGATCGCCAAAGGGCCGAACTGCATGGCTTCATTTTCGAGCACGGTGATTTGCGGATACCTTGCCAGCTCCGCTGATAAGGCTGGCCAATCGTACCAGTGATCGTGATTGCCCGGTACAAAGACTACGCCATGCGGAGCATCCAGTTTTCCGAGGGGCGCGACGATCTCCTCAGCTTCGTAAATATGGGTCGCGACGCGTTTCTCGCTCACCAGATCGCCTCCAATCGCGATCAGATCTGCATCCAAAGCGTTCACCTGCGCCACGATCTCTTCGACGCGCGACGGCGGCATGTCAGGACCTGCGACGTGGATGTCGGTTATAAAGGCGATGGTGAAGGGCCCGGCGCCTGCGGGCATTTTGTCGCTTTCGAGCACAAAACGCTCAATCACAGGATCGCGCATCGTGTCGTACCAGACCTTGGCAGCTCCGATCACGGCGCACAGGATCAAGAACAAAGCTGCTTTTCGAATCATCGCCCGCGACCCTTGCCTCAGAACGACCCGATCTGACACAGCAAATGGAGCATCTGAGTGGACAGGCGCGCCATAGCCCTTGGCAGCGTCCCCTTGCGCAGATAGAGGCTGGCCTCAGCGATTATCCTTCGAAGCGAGCGAAGCATTCATGGCAATTCCTGAAATCAAGCGTGTTCTCCTTAAGCTTTCCGGTGAAGTCTTGATGGGGGAACAGGAATACGGGATCGATCCTGCCTATGTGACGCGGCTCGCCGAAGAAGTGAAAGCTGCGAAAGACAGCGGCATCGAGGTGTGCCTGGTTATCGGCGGGGGCAATATCTTTCGCGGGATATCGGGTGCGGCGAAGGGGCTCGACCGCACCACGGGCGACTACATGGGTATGCTCGCAACGGTGATGAATGCTTTGGCGATGCAAAACGCGTTGGAGCAATTGGGTGTGCCAACCCGCGTACAATCGGCAATCCCAATGTCCTCCATTTGCGAACCTTACATTCGCCGCCGCGCAGAAAGGCATCTCGAAAAGGGACGGATCGTCATCTTTGCAGCCGGCACAGGCAATCCGTTCTTCACCACCGATACTGGTGCGGCTCTGCGTGCGGCGGAGATGAACTGCGATGCGCTGCTAAAAGGCACCAGTGTTGACGGCGTCTATGACAGCGATCCTAAGGGCAATCCCAATGCGACGCGATTTGAAACCATCGCGTATGACCACGTTCTTGCTCAAAATCTCAAAGTGATGGATGCGACGGCCGTAGCGCTTTGCCGAGAGAACGACATTCCGATAGTGGTCTTCTCGATCCGCGATAAAGGAAACGTCGCGAGAGTGCTCGCAGGCGAGGGCACCCAGACTATTGTTCAAAAGGAAGTGTGAAAGACAATGCCGCAATACGACAAGTCAGACATTGAACGCCGCATGGCAGGCGCGGTCGAAGCGCTCAAAGGCGATCTTTCAGGTCTTCGCACAGGCCGAGCCAACACGAGCTTGCTCGATCCAGTGGTGGCCGAGGTTTACGGCGCGATGATGCCACTTGCACAAGTTGCTACCGTTTCCGCTCCTGAACCGCGGATGCTTAGCGTACAGGTGTGGGACAAGGCCAATGTGAGCGCGGTTGAGAAGGGCATTACGAAAGCCAATCTTGGTCTCAACCCGATGACCGATGGACAGACTATCCGTCTGCCGATGCCGGACCTTACCGAAGAACGGCGCAAGGATCTTGCAAAACTCGCGGGCGAATACGGCGAAAAAGCCAAGATCGCGGCGCGCAATGTGCGGCGCGATGGCATGGAATCGCTGAAAGCCGACGAAAAGGCGAAAGAAATCTCTGAGGACGAGCGCAAACGCCTCGAAGATGAGGTTCAGAAGATGACCGACAAAACCGTCGCCGATATCGATACAGCGGTTGAAAAGAAGGTTCAGGAAATCCTGACTCAGTAGGTCGGGATATGAGGGATATACCATAATGGGCACCGCGCCCGCTAACCATGGTGAGCAGCCAAAGGCTGGCGCCCGGCACGTTGCAATCATCATGGATGGCAACGGTCGGTGGGCGAAGAAACGCGGACTGCCCAGAGCGATCGGCCATCAGCGCGGCGTTGAGGCTGTACGGCGATTGGTGCGCGCGCTTGAGCCGATGCAGCTAGAATGTCTGACGCTTTATGCGTTCTCTTCTGAAAACTGGAAGCGTTCAATCGATGAGGTCGATAGCCTAATGAACCTGATGCGTCGGTTCATCAAATCGGACCTCGCTGAATTTGTCGCCAATGATGTGAAATTGAAGATTATCGGCGATTGGCAAGCGCTTGCTCCTGATATCGTAGAAATGCTCGAAGACGCGCTTTCGCAGACCGCTAATGGCAAGCAGACATTGGCAGTGGCGCTTAACTACGGATCTCAGCATGAGATTGCTCGAGCTGCAGCAAAAGCCGGTGAAAAGGGGGAGATTTCGGCGGAAACCATCGCGGCGGAGCTCGATACGGCTGACCTGCCGCCACTCGATCTGCTGATCCGCACAAGCGGTGAGATACGCCTTTCGAACTTCCTTCTGTGGCAGGCGGCATATTCCGAAATGCTGTTCGTCGACACTCTTTGGCCGGACTTTAAGCCCGAACATCTCGCGCAAGCGCTCGATGATTTTGCCAAGCGTGAGCGGCGCTATGGTGGGCGCCTAGCGGAACCCACCAATGGCTGATCTTGGAGTTCGGGTCGGTTCCGCGGTGGTGATGCTGGGAGTGGTGGCGGCCGCCCTTTGGCTGGGCGGCTGGTTCTGGATTGGATTTGTGGTTTTGCTCGCGGGACTTGTCCTTTGGGAGTGGAACAACCTGGTCAAAGGCTTCGGCGTCTCCGCGATTGCAGAGGTGCTGTGGTTGTTCGCCGGCGCGGCCTACGTATTTGCCGCTGCCAACGCGATGGTCCAGGTGCGGCTGGATTACCCTGCAATATTTGTTGCAGCTGCTTTCATTGCTCCGATCATCGCAGTCGATGTCGGTGCCTATTTCGCTGGCCGAACCATTGGCGGCCCAAAAATCGCCCCATCGATCAGCCCATCCAAAACATGGGCCGGTCTGATGGGAGGAGCGGTGGCCGCGAGCGCGGTTGCTTTTGGAGTGACTGCCAATCTGAGCCGGATGACTACGTTGGAAAACGTGAGTGCACCTTCGTGGGTTCAGATCGTTGTTGCCGGAATTCTAATTGCGATTATCGCACAAGCGGGCGATTTCTTCGAAAGCTGGATGAAACGCCGGGCTGGCGTCAAGGATTCAAGCCACCTGATACCAGGACACGGCGGAGTGTTCGACAGGCTCGATGGCTTTCTTGCGGTCTTCTTTGTGCTGTTTGTGGTTGCGGTTGTGCCCAAACTGCTGTGAATGAGACGTCGATGACCCGTTCGATTACAGTTTTGGGAGCTACAGGCTCCATCGGTGCGTCAACGCTTGATCTAGTGCGTCGCAATCCGGGCGAGTGGAAGGTTGAGGCGCTGACAGCCAATTGCAGCGCACAAGAGCTCGCCGGATTGGCTCGCGAATTCGGCGCCAAGATCGCCGTCGTCGGCGATGAAACATGCTTGGCCGATTTGAAAGACGCATTAGCGGGAAGCGGTATTGAGGCGGCTGGCGGCGCGCAGGCGCTGCGTGACGCAGCAGCGCGACCCGTGGATATGTGCGTTGCGGCAATTGTAGGCTGCGCAGGTCTTGCTCCGGTAATGGCGGCGATTGAGCGGGGCGGTACGATCGCGCTTGCCAACAAGGAGGCGCTAGTCTCGGCGGGCGAAGTCATGACTGCTGCTGTCGCGAAACACGGCGCGACGCTCCTCCCTACGGATTCTGAACACAATGCGATCTTCCAATGCCTCGTGGGCAGCTCCTTGGAAGATGTCGCGCGCATAACGCTAACTGCGAGTGGCGGGCCATTGCGCACATGGTCACACGAGCAATTGGCGGCGGCAACACCTGCGGAGGCTGTTGCCCATCCCAACTGGTCGATGGGCGCAAAGATCAGTGTGGATAGCGCGACCATGATGAATAAGGGCCTCGAGTATATTGAGGCGCATCACCTGTTCCCTGTTGGTCTCGACAGGCTAAAAATCGTGGTCCATCCGCAAAGCGTCATCCATTCGATGGTCGAATACAAGGATCGCTCAACGCTCGCTCAGCTTGGTCCATCGGATATGCGTGTGCCGATTGCTTCGTGCCTTGCATATCCGGCGAGGATGGAAACACCGCTGGAGCCGCTTAACCTCGCCGCTATCGGTGAACTCACGTTTCATGCACCTGATGAAGAACGTTTTCCCGCGACACGCATTGCGCGCGAGGCCATTCAGGCGGGCGGGGCGGCGCCAGCAACGCTCAATGCCGCAAACGAAGTTGCAGTGGCGGCGTTTCTGGACGGTCAGATTGCATTCACACGCATTACGGCATTGGCGGAAGAAGTGCTGAGCCGCTATAGCGAGCCAGCCCCCGCCAGCCTCGATGATGTACTGGCGCTGGATAAAGATGCCCGCGAAAATGCGGCACGCATTTTGGAGTCGCCTGTAAGTGCCTGAGAATTGTGATGTTTGAGTCCGTACCCTTCTGGATGTACGCGGTGGGGTTCCTGCTTGTGCTGGGCCCGCTGGTGACCGTTCACGAGCTGGGCCATTACCTAGTTGGGCGCTTTTTTGGTGTCCATGCGGAAGCGTTTTCGGTTGGCTTCGGCAAAGAAATTATCGGATTCAACGACAGGAGCGGCACTCGGTGGAAGCTGTCCGCATTGCCATTGGGCGGGTATGTTCAATTCAAAGGCGATATGAACCCTGCCAGCGTACCCGATGGGCAGGTGGTTCATGAGCCGGGTAGTTTTCAATCTGCCGCGCTGTGGAAACGTGCGCTGATAGTTGCGGCTGGTCCTGTGACCAATCTTGTCGTTGCGGTTGCGATTTTTGCCGCGTTTTTTGCCATTCTGGGAAAGCCTGTGCCGGTAGACCCTGAAGGTTCAACGAAAGTCGGCGGCTTCAGCGAAACAAGCGCCGCGCAAGAGGCGGGCGTCGAAGTCGGCGATCAGATCATCGCTATCGATGGTGAGCCCGTCGCAAACTTCGGAGAGATACTGGATAAGGTCGCCATCTATCTCGACCGTGACATCGCCGTTACAGTTTTGCGTGACGGTGAAGAGCGGACATTCGAATTCCGCACCAATCTGGTGGAAACGAAAGACAAATTCGGCAACATCAACCGCATCGGGCAGATGGGCGTTTCACCCGCGGCCGGTGCATACAAATTTGAGCCCGTGGGCTTGGGCAGTTCGGTGGTTCTCGCCGGTGAGCAAACATGGCGCGTATTCGATCTGATGGTGACCGGGATTAAACAGGTTGTGACAGGCGAACGCTCAATCAAGGAATTGGGCGGGCCTGTTAAGATCGCGAAGTATTCGGGTGAGCAGCTGAGTTCGGGTCCACTTGCCTTTTTCAACTTTGCGGCGCTGATCTCGCTTAATTTGGCATTCATTAACTTCCTGCCAATCCCCGCGCTCGATGGCGGTCACCTTGCTTTTTACGCTGCCGAAGCGATCCGCCGCAAGCCGGTTGGTCCTCGAGCAACGGAATGGGCATATCGCACCGGCATCGCCTTGGTATTGGTGTTTATGGTTGTGGTTACATTCAATGATGTCACATCCCTGCCTCTGTTCGGGAACTTGCTGGACAGTTAGTCGGGGAAAGGAAACGCGCCAAAGCGTGAACACCGGGTTGGCCGCTTGATTGCTGGGGGCGCTTCGGGCAATGGCGGCAAGCAACAGTGCAACAGGGATGGGCTGGGTGCATTTGTGCCAATGCCACAGAATTATCGCGTCTAAGGGCTGGGCGCGTAAAATGTTGGGTTAGACGGGAATACAGTTTTTGATGAATCGATGCAGCGAGACAGGCCTAGCGTCTGCCACTGACAGCTTTGCGGCACCGCAGCGAACGTCGAATGCGGGCCGGATGATAATTGCGCTCACCTGCGGCTCTATGCTTGCAGGTGTGCCTTTTACTGCGTCTGCACAGGACCAAGACGCTCAGGAAGCGCCAGTCCCCGCGACGACGCAGCAGAATGAACCTGCACCAGCGCCAGCACCCGCGCCTTCGACAAACATCATCCGCACGATCAGCGTATCGGGTTCGGAGCGGCTCGAGCCGACGACAATCCTCAGCTATATCCGCTTGAGGGTAGGCGATGAATATACGTCTGCGGCCGCTGACCAAGCGTTGAAAGACCTTGGCGCGACGGAGCTATTTTCGCAGTTCAATATCCGCAATGATGGCGGCAACGTTGTCATCACGGTGACGGAAAACCCGGTGATCAACCGGATCGTGATTGAGGGCAACAAGCGGCTCGATAACGACAAGATACTTCCCGAAATCAAGCTGGCGCCGCGGCAAATCTTCACGCGTTCCAAAGTCCGTGCTGACGTTGCTCGCATCATTGAGCTTTATAAGAGGCAGGGACGCTTTGCTGCGACAGTTGAACCAAAAATGGTTCAGCTACCGCAGAACCGCGTCGATGTGGTTTTCGAGATCAGCGAAGGGCCAAAGTCCAAGGTTCGCCAGATCAACATCATCGGCAACGAAGAGTTCTCCGATGGAGAGCTGCGCGGTGAGATGGTCACGAAACAGGCTCGTTTCACGCGCTTCTTCAGCTCTAACACCAGCTATGACCCAGATCGCCTCGCGTTCGACCAGCAAAAGCTGCGGCAGTTCTATCTGACCGAAGGCTACGCCGATTTCCGTGTCGTCTCTGCCGTGGCGGAGCTTACTCCCGACCAGAAAGACTTCATCATCACCTACGTGGTGGAAGAAGGCGAGCGCTACAAGTTCGGCGAAGTCAAAGTAGACAGCCAGCTGCGCGACTTTGACAGCGATCGGATGACGCAGCAGCTCACCGTCAAGGGCGGCGACTGGTACAACGCTAAGTATGTAGAGGATACCGTTGAATCGCTGACGGAGGTTGCAGGGCGTTTTGGCTATGCGTTTGCCGACGTTCAGCCTCGCTTTAATCGTAACCCCGATGATCTGACGATGGATATCACCTTCATACTGCGTCAGGCACCGCGTGTTTACGTCGAGCGCGTTGATGTCAACGGCAATACCTTGACACAGGACAAGGTCGTCCGCCGCGAATTCCGTATCAGCGAAGGCGATGCTTTCAACTCTCTTGGCGTCCAAAGAACGACGGCTCGGATTAATTCGCTGGGCTATTTTCAGGAGAACTTCGAGGTCAATCAGGTACAAGGCAGCGCGCCTGACCGGATCATCCTCGAAGCCAACGTCGAAGAGCAGCCAACGGGCGAATTGCAGTTTTCGGCTGGCTTCTCGTCGATTGAGCAGTTCATTCTCGCCGGCAGCATCCGCCAGCGCAACTTCCGCGGACGTGGTCAGACGATTGGTCTGAGCTTAAACTATTCGCAGTTCTCCCGATCGGCGCGGATCAGTTTCACCGAGCCGTATGTTTTCGATCGCAACATTCAGGCCGGCGTTGATATCTATCGGCAGGATTTCAACAGCTTCAACCGTTTTGGCAATGAGCGTAACAACACGTTTGAACAAGCCACCACCGGTTTTGCCGTGCGACTAGGCGTGCCTTTGACCGAATTTATGTCGCTTGTTGGCAGTTACACGCTGAATTACGACGAAGTGAGCCTAGATGAACGCCTGTTCTTCACCGATCTTGATGGCGATGGCGTTCGCGGCAACAGCCCAGACGACTTTTGCGATCCTTTAGCGGCTGGCCGTTTCCTTTGCGATGCCTTGGGAGATCGTCTGAGCTCGATCGTTGGCCTCAGCCTCAACTACAACTCCTTGAACTCACGAATTCGCCCAACCCGTGGTCGCACGTTCTCGCTTACTTCTGAATTTGCGGGACTAGGCGGCGACGTTCGTTATGCGCGTTTCCGTGGTCGAGCGCAGCAATTCTGGAATGTCGCTAACTCCGGTTTCATCTTTTCGCTTTCGGCCGAAGGTGGAACCATCATTCCGCTGCGGGATCGTCCGGGCGAGGGTGTTGACGATATTCTGCTGACTGACCGTTTCTTCTTGGGTGAACCGCAATTCCGTGGCTTCGACATTCGTGGTGTTGGCCCGCGTATCTTGACCCAGCAATTACTCGTTGATGAGACCACTAACGAAATCATCGTGGTGACAGACCGCCAGCAAGTTCGGGATGATGCCATTGGTGGGCGCAATTTTTATCTTGCTCGTGCAGAGCTTGAAATCCCGCTGGGTACTGGCGCGCGTGAGCTTGGCCTCAGGCCATCAATCTGGGCTGACGTCGGTGCTCTATGGTCGGTCGAACAGCCGGTTCTTACCGTTGTTGAACCTGTGTTCCTCGACGGTGACAATCCTGGAGAAACGACTACAAATCCGTTTGCAGCTGATGGGTCCCTTAACACACTCGTCAGCAACGGTTTCCAAGAAGTATTCCTCGGAAACTCTCCCAGCCCGCGTATCACCGCCGGTATCGGCGTAAACTGGAATTCGCCTTTCGGGCCGTTCCGTATCGATTTCGCCCAGACCATTCGTAAGGTCGAGGGCGATGATGACAAAACCTTCACGTTCAACGTAGGAACTCAGTTCTAATGATTAAGCTTACCAAAACGCTCGCCATTGCGGGCCTCGCACTTTCTGCCACTGTGGCTGCTCCGGCGATCGCTCAGGTTCAGGGCCGCGTCGGCACGGCCAGTATCTCCCGCGCAATCCAAGGTACGACGGCGCTGCAAACCGCCTATAGCCAGGTCAACCAGACCTATAACGCCCAGATCCAAACTGCTCAGACAAAGCAGGGCGAGCTTTCCGAATTGCTCAAGCCATTCGACACCGATGGCAATGGTGAAATCAACGAAACCGAAAGCGCTGCATTGCAGGCCGCTCCCAATTTCTCGCAAATTCAGACGCTTCAGCGCGAGATTGCCTCGATCAACGATCAGGTGACCGCAGCTCGCGTTTACGCGGTAGAGCAGGTTCTGGTACAATACCCTACCGCCCTCCAGGAAGTGGCAACGCAAAACCAGGTTCAGATGGTGGTTGATCCTGCCAGCCTTCAATATGCTGTCGAAGAAGCTGATATCACGCCGCTCGTTACGACCGCGCTCAACGCAAAAGTGCCGACAGTCGGTATCGTCCCGCCAAATGGCTGGCGTCCTGGTCCCAACACGTTGCAGGTTTTCCAGGAAATTCAGCGCCGTGCGCTTATCCAGCAGATCCGTGATCAGCAGGCGCAGCAACAGAACCAGCAGCAGAGCACGCAGCAGCAGGCTCCGGCAGGGCGGTAACGCTCTGCAATCACGCAAAAGGGGCATAGCATGAGCGATACCGATCAAACCGGTGAGCAGAGCGCGATCGTGGACTATGATATTCATAAAGTCCTCAAAGCTCTGCCGCATCGCTATCCCCTCTTGCTGGTTGACCGAGTTCGCCGGATTGAGCTTGGAGAGCGAATTCATGCGGTGAAGGCCGTCAGCATGAATGAGGAGTTTTTTCAGGGTCATTTCCCTGGTGCTCCGATCATGCCGGGCGTTCTCCAGATCGAAGCGCTCGCTCAGGCCGCTGCAATCCTTGGTATCGAAACGCTGGAACTTGCTGGCACCGGAAAGCTCGTCATCTTTATGGGCATTGATGGCGCCAAATTTCGTGCGCCTGTCACCCCGGGTTGCTTGCTCGATCTCGAGGTTGAATTCCTCCAGAAGCGCCGGACGATCTACAAGTTCAAAGGCAAGGCGAGTGTCGAGGGCAAGACCACTTGCGAGACCGAGTTTACCGCAATGATCGCCGATCCGCCTGGGGATTAGGCTTGCATTTGCGCTGCACCGCGTTATGTGCGCGCTTTCCCAATTCAACAGCGCATCCGGTCGGAACCGGTGAAAGCTACGAAGGACAAAGACGATGAAAGCCGAAGGGCATCCCGATTATCACATGATCACGGTCAAAATGACCGATGGCACCGAATTTCAAACCCGCTCAACCTGGGGCAGCGAAGGCGATACGCTTTCGCTTGATATTGACCCGACAAGCCACCCAGCTTGGACTGGCGGTCAGAAACAGATCCAGGAAGGTGGCCGCGTGGCAGCCTTTAACAAGCGTTTCGGTGGGCTTTCGCTCAAGAAGTAGGCTTAGCGAGCAACCAATCCACGAAAAACAGGCCGCGTTGGGTATACCCATCGCGGCCTTTGTTTTTCTGACTACTGCATTGCGCTAAGCACGGTGCATGAATGCGTGGATCTACCTTGCCATTGCCATCATTCTTGAGGTGACGGGCACCATATTTCTCAAGCTTTCGGACGGCTTTGAGAAATGGCATTGGGGCATCGCTTCGATTGCCTCTTATTCGGCCTGCTTCTGGGCGCTCGCTCCTGCAATGAAAGTGCTGCCCGTTGGGGTGGTGTATGCGATCTGGTCTGGAGTGGGGATTGTCGCCATCAGCTTGATCGGTATTTTCGCGTTCGATGATAGGCTAAGCGCGCTTCAATACGTGTTCATTGCGATGATCTTGACCGGGGCCGTAGGGCTGAACCTGACCGTCCAGAACGGATGAATCTGCAGCCTAAACCCGATCGAGCGGGATGTGCCGTCCGTCAGGCGGATCTATCGAAATTCGGTCACCTGGACGAATGATCCCGCCCTTGAGTGCGACACTCATAATCCCCGCCTTGCGAATGATCCGCTCGCGCGTGTTGAAAGCGAGATGCTTCAAAAGGCCGGGTCTGAAATTATTGATCTGGCCGCACGGATTTCTGAGACCCGTCACGCTCAACACCACTTCGGGGCCAATGCGAAGCAAGGTATCGCGACCGAGTTCAAGCAGTTCAATGCCGCGCGTGGTGATGTTCTCGCCGAGGTCACCCGGACGAACCGTAAAACCTTTCTGGGCTAGTTCGCCAAACAGCTCGCTGTGGATCAAGTGAACTTGCCGCAAATTGGGGGCTTTCGGATTCGCCGTGACTCGGCTCAAATGCTGAACGGTTTCACCAGCATGTGCATCTCCGCGCACACCGAGCCCGGCCATGATGCGAATTTCGCGCGCTTTTGGTTTTGAGAATCGGTGCAGGCTGTCGCGACTAACAGCGACAACATTCCCGCTCAGCGCGGGCGCGCCTGATGCTTCTGTTGCCATGGTTGATCCCACACCCAAGGACAATTGTTGACTGGAAGCTGCGCCTCTTGAGAACCGAATGCAAGTGTATTCGGTGCATCATACGCCATGTGGCCTACAAGTGGGACGGCAGAAGCATCGACTTGGCCTCACGCCCAGGGGCGTTCGCGATACCATTTGGTGATGACGTATTTGAGGCCTTTGCGCACCTTCATCCCGTGATGCAGCGTGTTTGGGTTGACGCTTCCGTCAGCTCTTTTGTTGTTCCAGCAAAGCAGCTTGTCAGCTTCAGGCTGAAAGGTTTTTGATACCGCCTTGAACCGCGTAGCGCCGCCCGCTTCGACATCGTTTAGGTAAATCATGAATGTCCAGGTGCGATTGCCAGCTACTGAGCAGAATTTGTCAAAATCGGTACCGCCCGGCGTGAAGTAATCAGTATGCGGTTTGAATTCTTGGCCCACATCATAGCGTTGGCCCTGCAATGGTTCGCCATACACCGGGTCAATGCCGTTCAAGGCGCTTAACAGGCTTTCCATTGCGGCAACTGCAGGCTCTGCTGCATCAAGATCGCAGGTTTCGCTGGTGCGGAAATAGTCATCGCCATTGTGGTCGGCGATTGTGGAGGGCCGACGGTCTTTCTCGATAAGCGCAATCAATTGCTCGCGCAGGCTCTGTGTCACGAAGTTTCGGATTTGATAAATTTCCGCCTTCGGGCTTGGGACGCGCTGCACGCCTGCCTGGTTGCTCAAATGATCGGCGACAGAATCGACAAACTCTCTCATCACGGCATCTCTATAAGTGCTTTTGCGCGAAACAAGGGCGGCGCGACGGACCGCCGGTGATCGGCCTGCGAAATAATCTTGCGCTCAGACGATTTCCACGCAGTTTTCACTTTCCTTGAAAAGCGCTTTGTGCAACAGGCTCGCTCCCTGTCCTGCCGTACTTGACCCACGGTTCGCGACGCGTAACAGGCACGCATAGTGCACGCTTGGCATTCCAGGGTTTAGCCTCGTTGCAGGGCATGTGGCGATCGTAGCTCAGTTGGTTAGAGCGCCGGTTTGTGGTACCGGAGGTCGGGGGTTCGAGACCCCTCGATCGCCCCATTTTCCTGATTTTGAGAGTGCGAAAACACCTTCGTCTGCCATGCGCTGAATATGTGCGCTGGAACAAGGATGTATGCGAATGACCGCTTTCTGGACCGAGCCTGATTTTGACGATCACGAAATGGTGCACTTTGTGCGCGATGCAAAGGCGGGTCTCACAGCGATTATTGCGGTGCATTCCTCGCATCTTGGCCCCGGTGCCGGTGGCACGCGGTTCTGGCACTATCCCAATCCGAAAGACGGCTTGCGCGATGCTTTGCGCCTGTCGCGCGGGATGAGCTACAAAAACGCAATGGCTGGGTTGCCGATGGGCGGTGGCAAAGCTGTGATCCTCGCGGACGAAGCGCGCACCAAGACGCCTGAATTGCTCGCCGCATTCGGTGATGCTGTCGAGGCGCTTGGCGGCCGTTATGTGACCGCAGAAGATGTCGGGATTTCCGAGGCTGACATGGTTGCTGTGGCGAAACGCACGCAGCACGTTTCTGGCTTGCCGGTAGAGGGCGAAGGGGCTGCTGGCGGCGATCCCGGTCCTTTTACCGCGCATGGAATTTATCTCGGTATCAAGGCAGCCGTTCGTCACAAGCTTGGCAAGGACAGTGTGGCGGGCGTTCATGTCGCAGTTCAAGGCACGGGCAGTGTCGGCGGCGGTGTCGCGCGATTGCTGGCTGCTGACGGAGCGAAGCTGACACTGTCCGACATTCGCGAAGAAAGCGCTAATGCACTCGCCAAGGAGCTTGGTGCGGAAACCGTTGCGTCCGAAGCTGTCTTGTCGACGCCTTGCGATGTGCTGAGCCCGAACGCGTTGGGCGCGATCTTCGATGATGACACTATTCCCGCTTTGCAGGCGGAGATCGTCGCGGGCGGTGCGAACAACCAATTGGCGCGAGCAGGACACGGCGCGAAGATGTTTGAACGCGGCATCCTTTATGCACCTGATTATGTGATCAATGCTGGAGGAATTGTTTCGGTTGCATCTGAGTATCTAGCACGGCGCGACGGCACTGTTTGCGGACGGTCAGACGTGCTCGATCGGATCGGCCATATCCCTACCCGGCTTGAAGAAATCTGGCAGGAAAGCGATGCGTCGAAAACCTCACCCGACGTGGTGGCAGACCGGATGGCGCAAGCGTTGATTGGGCGCGGTTAAGCAATGCCGGGCTGTCTTGGCCCGTTTGCACGGCCTTTTGCGTCTTTTGCGCGTTGCAGCCTCTTGGCTCAGTCGGGCACAGACACTATGCCAAAGCGTTAAAGAGCCGACATGCACATTTACGCGAACCCTAAGCGCTTTCTGACGCTTGCCAAGTGGCTGATGCCGCTCACACTATGGAGCGGATTGGCACTGGCTGGCGGTGCGGTGTTCTGGGGGCTAATTATGGCCCCTGCCGAGGCATTGCAGGGCGAAAGCGTACGAATTCTGTTTATCCATGTGCCCTCTGCATGGTTGGCCATGGGCGGCTGGGCCGGCATTGCGATTTCAAGCGCTATGTTGCTTATCTGGAAGCATCCTTTGGCGGCGATTGCCGCGCGCGCAATTGCAGCGCCTGGACTGGTGTTCTGCGCGATTTGCCTTGCCACAGGCTCCATCTGGGGGCGGCCAACATGGGGCACCTGGTGGGAATGGGATGGCAGACTTACAAGCATGCTAGTGCTGTTGTTCTTGTACGCAGGCTATATCGCTTTGTCGCAAGCGACCGCGCGATCAGGCGGCTCTGACAAGATCGCGGCTATCTTTGGGCTCATTGGAGCAATCAACATCCCCATCATCAATCGCAGCGTCGTTTGGTGGAACTCGCTCCATCAACCGCCCAGTATTACCGCTGGCAAAAGTGCGATGACGGCTGAGTATTTTATTCCTCTGCTTGTCGCCGTAATCGGTTTCTCGCTCCTGTTTAGCGCTGTTGTCCTCATGCGGATGCGCACTCTGATTGCAGAGCAACAGGTAGAGGCCCGTCTGCGCCGCCGCGCGCTGGACGATGAACCTGCGGTTCAGCCGAGCAGCCGTATGGAGACGGCGTGATGCGCGAAAGTCTGGATCATTGGCCCTATGTGATCGGCGCTTATGGCGTCGGCGTTGGCGCGATTGTGATGCTGATTGTATTCAGCTGGCTCGCCATGAAGCGCGCGGAAAAACGCCGCGATGAGGTGAAACGGCGATGAGCCAGACTAATGCGCCGATGAAAGCCAAACACCAGAGGATGGTGCTTGTCGTTTTGGCCGTACTCGCAATTGTTGGGGCAGGGTTTCTTGCCGCATGGGCTTTGCCCAACCAAGCCAATTTCTTTTACCTGCCCGAGCAAATGGTTGAAGACCCTCCCGAAGTGGGCCGCGCTGTGCGCCTTGGCGGGATGGTCGCACCCGAAACGCTAACGCAACTTGACGACGGCGTAACCGTGGAATTCAAAGTGTCCGGCAACACGGCCGATTTGGTTCAGGTGCGCTACACCGGCATCCTGCCTGATCTCTTTGTTGAAGGATCAGGCGTCGTTGCGGAAGGGTCCTTGTCAGAAGATGGCGTGTTCGTCGCAACCAACCTTTTGGCCAAGCACGATGAAAACTACGTGCCGCGAGAGCTCGAAGGGCTTGAGCAGCATCAGGCAGCCGATGTAGTCGCTGACACTACCGTTGGCCTCGATTAGGTCGGGCGGGCTTAAGCGATGATACCTGAGATTGGCCTTGCCGCCCTGTGGCTTGCCGCAGCGCTTTCGGTGCTGCAACTGGTTGCAGGGGCGCTTAGTGTGAAAGAAGCGCCAGCCGGGGGAGCATCGCCCTTTGCATTCTACGCTCGGCCTGCGGCTGTTGTGCAGGCATTGCTAGCGACTGTGGCTTTTGCTGCTCTGCTGTACGCGTTCGCGGTGACCGATCTTTCAGTCAAACTGGTCGCCACCAATTCGCATTCGGCAAAGCCGCTCCTTTACAAACTGACTGGAACATGGGGCAATCACGAGGGATCGATGCTTTTGTGGGTGGCGGTTTTGGCGCTGTCTGGAGGTTTGCTTGCCGGGCTGGAGCGGCGTCTGCCAGAGCGGACCATGCAGGCAGCACTTGCGGTGCAAGGCTTTGTTGCGCTTGGGTTTTACGCTTTCCTTATCGCATCCTCCAATCCCTTTGAACGCTTGCCTATCCCTGCAGCCGAAGGGATTGGCCTTAACCCGCTCTTGCAGGACATCGGTCTCGCCCTGCATCCGCCGACACTCTACGTCGGATATGTCGGACTATCGGTGGCGTTCAGCTTAGCGATGGGCGCGCTCATCACTCGGCAGGTGACGCCGGAATTCGCGAGGGTCATGCGGCCATGGGTGCTGGGAGCTTGGGTGTTCCTTACGCTCGGCATTACGGCAGGGAGTTACTGGGCATATTACGAACTTGGCTGGGGCGGCTGGTGGTTCTGGGACCCGGTTGAAAATTCATCGCTGATGCCATGGCTTGCAGCAACAGCGCTGATGCATTCGGTGAGTGTTCTCGCCGCCCGCGATGCCCTTCGCACGTGGACGATCATGCTGGGCGTACTTGCGTTTTCGATGTCGATGCTGGGGACATTCCTTGTGCGTTCAGGCGTGCTCACCAGCGTCCATGCATTTGCAGTGGATCCGGAACGCGGAACTTTTATCCTCGTACTGCTGCTCATCTATATTGGTGGGGCGCTGGGCATTTTTGCCATGCGAGCAAGCGCGGTTGCCGAGGGAAAAACCTTTGCGTTCACCAGCCGCGAAGGTGCTCTTGTGTTCAACAATGTGATGCTGACGGCGATCCTTGCGATTGTGCTGCTGGGCACGCTTTACCCGCTTCTGACCGAAGCATTTGATGTGAGGGTGTCGGTCGGCCCACCGTACTTCAACCCCGCCTCTGCCATGTTTGCGATCCCGATGTTCCTTGTGATGGCGGTAGGGCCCCTTTTGCGCTGGAAGCAGGATACAGCAGGGCGGATCAATCGCGAGCTTGCTGCTCTTGTGGCTATCCTCGTTGTGGCGGCCGTCCTGATCGCATTGCTCGCGGAGATCAGCGTGCTTGCGCTTCTCGGCCTTGCCCTTGCAGCAGTCTTGGCAATCGCAGCCCTTCTGCCTTTGCGCGGACGCAAGTTGGCGCGCGTGCCCACTGCCACATGGGGCATGGTTTGCGCGCATTTTGGCGTGGCAGTGGCCCTGTTCGGGATGGCATCGGAAAGCGCATTTACCGAAGAGAAGCTCGCTGCTGTAAGCGCGGGCGAAACAACGCAAGTTGGCGATTGGAATGTGACGCTGAGCAGTGTCGATGCAGTTGCAGGACCAAACTGGACTGCGATGGAAGCCCGGCTTTCCGTGGCGCGGGGGGAGGGGGCGCCAACTGTTCTCAACCCACAATCGCGCAATTTCTGGTCACCCGTGCAGGCCACGAGCGAAAGCGCGCTCCTCACCCAATGGGATGGCCAACTTTATGCGACAATCGGGCAGAGTGTTGGCGTCGATGATGACGGCAATGAACGCTGGCAGCTGCGCATCTGGTGGAAACCGTTCGTGACGTTCATCTGGTATGGCGGATTGCTTGTCGGATTTGGCGGGTTGCTGGCCATGGTTGGCCGCATTCGCGATGATCTGCGCCGGAGGAAAGGCGTCCAGCGCCGTGAGGAAGAACAAGCCGACATAGAAGAATTGAATGCTGGTCCGCGGACTTTGCCGGAGCCTGCGGAATGAACCGTCTTGTTTATCTTATCCCGCTGGGTGTGTTTGCCTTCATCGCCGGTCTGGGCGGCTACATGCTCACGCAGACCAAGGATGAGGCCATCCCATCACAGATGGTTGAAAAGCCCCTTCCACAATTCGATCTACCTCCGGCAACAGACGGGATTAAGGGCGTTTCGAGGACAGACCTGATCGGAGGCGAACCCAAATTGCTCAATCTATGGGCCAGCTGGTGCCCGCCCTGCATTGCCGAGGCTCCGCATCTTGATACTCTGAAAGAGGCAGGGGTACCGATTTACGGCATCGCCATGCGCGATACTTCTGAAGATGTTGCAGCTTTCCTCGCCAATCATGGAAATCCATATGTGGCGATCGGCCATGATGAGATTTCGGCAATCCAATTTGAGCTGGGATCATCGGGTTTGCCCGAGACCTTCGTGATCGATGGTGATGGCGTGATCCGATATCAGCATATTGGTGACATTCGCGAAGAGCACGTGCCGATGCTTCTCGAATTGTTGGAGCAAGCCAAGTGATGCGCGCGCTGCTCTTTGCTCTATTTGCATTGATGGCGGCTCCTCTCGCTGCGCAGGATAAAGCGCCGCCCGCGCCCTATGCCAATGTGCAACTGGAGGATGCTGCGCTTGAGGCGCAAGCGACCGATTTGATGGAGACACTGCGCTGTCTCACCTGCCAATCGCAATCCATCGCTGACAGTGACGCGCCGATTGCAGGCGATATGCGGCATCAAGTCCGGGTACGGTTGAAAGCCGGACAATCGCCTGATGAGGTCCGCGATTGGCTGGTGGATCGCTATGGTGATTACGTCACCTATACTCCGCAAGTTAGCAGCACGACGTGGCCGCTTTTCGCTGTGCCTGCTCTCGTCATCGTGCTGGTTTTGCTTGTCCTTTGGCGGCGTCTCAGGGGACGTAAAGTGCAAGAGGGTGGCGGGCAATGATCGGTTGGTTCGCCGTGCTGGCCCTAGCAATTGCGACCTTTGCGGTTGCAATCTTTGTGCTCAAGCTGCCCAGACAAAGCTGGACGCTGTTTGGCGCGGTGCTTTCGATCGGCTTGGCTGGCTATGCGTGGCAGGGCGTACCCGAACAGGCATCCAGTCCCAAGCAGGCGCAAGTAGACACAACGGGCTCGGGCGAGGCCATGATCGAAGCGCGCAAGCAATTGTTTGACTCCGCGCAATTAAAGCCTGCCTATCTCATCACATCAGATGCTTTTGCGAGGCAGGGCCAGTTCGATAACGCTGCAAACCTGCTGCGCATTGGATTGCGAGACAATCCCAATCACCTTGAAGGCTGGTTGGCGCTCGCAATGGCATTGACGGGTCATGCGGATGGCGTGGTGACGCCGCCTGCTCTGTATGCCTATGGGCGTGCGCGCGAGATTGATCCTGCCAATCCCGGCGCAGATTTCTTTCTTGGCATTGCCTATATGCAGACGGGGCAAATTCGGAATGCACGCGGTGTTTGGGGGGAATTGCTTTTGCGATCGCCCGAAGATGCTCCATGGAGGCCCGAACTGGAACAGCGTGTAGAGGCGCTTGATCAAATGATCGCCAATGCTCCCATGCTGCAACAGCGTGGACAATAGGCGCGACGCTGTGTTGCGAGTGGTAATATCCAGTGCTAGGGGCGCGGCCCTTCGGGAAACAGAGCCCGCACACGGGAGTTTCGCATAAGATGAGCGAGACAGCAGCACCAGCACACCAGCCTCCCACCGGAGGCAAAGGGCACAGCGCGTCGAAGGGCGCGCTGGCTATTGGTGCGATCGGCATCGTTTTTGGCGATATCGGGACGAGCCCGCTTTACGCTTTCCGTGAGACATTTGCCGGCACTGCGAACATCGCGATTGACCGCATGCACGTGCTGGGCGTCGTTAGTCTGATCTTTTGGTCGATGCTGCTTGTGGTGGCGATCCAATATGTGACCATTCTCATGCGCGCCGATAACAAGGGGCAGGGCGGAAGCCTTGCCCTGGTGGCGCTGCTGTCTCGGCATATGGGAAAATCGAAATACGGCTGGTTGGTCGTGCTGCTGGGCGTCTTCGCGACGTCGCTTTTCTATGGCGATAGCATGATTACGCCTGCCATCTCGGTTTTGTCAGCGGTTGAGGGACTAACCGTAGTCGATCCCGGCTTTGAACGCTTCGTTATACCGATTGCCTTGGGCCTTCTCGTGTTCCTGTTCCTATTGCAGAGGCGCGGAACGGCGAAAGTGGGCGCGCTCTTTGCGCCAGTGATGATCGTCTATTTCACCGTCATCGCAGGGCTTGGCGGTTGGCAGATCTTGCAGAACCCTGACATTTTGTGGGCGCTCAATCCCTATTATGCCTTCATGTTCTTCGTAACAGATGGCGTCGTGGCGTTTCTGGCGCTGGGTGCGGTGGTGCTCGCAGTTACAGGCAGTGAAGCGCTCTATTCCGATATGGGGCATTTTGGGCGCGGACCGATGCGGCTTTCTTGGTTTGGCTTTGTCATGCCCTGTCTGCTTTTGAACTATTTCGGGCAGGGCGCGATGATTGCTGGGCTTCCTGCTGAGGAAGCGGCCGTAGTTGTACAGAACCCGTTCTTCCTGCTTGCTAGCGAGGAATGGCGATTGCCGCTCGTTTTCCTCGCGACCGTTGCAACCTTTATCGCAAGTCAGGCAGTGATTTCGGGTGCGTTCTCGATCACGCACCAGGCGGTGCAGATGGGCTTCATGCCGCGTCTCAACATCCTCCACACATCGGAGACTGAAGGCGGGCAGATCTACATCCCCTTCGTCAATTGGGCACTGATGGTGGCGGTGATCATTCTGGTGCTCACATTCCAGAATTCATCGAACCTTGCGAGCGCCTACGGCATCGCGGTGACGGGCGCCGTGACCATTGATACGCTGTTGATGGCAGTGCTGCTGGTGACGGTGTGGAAATGGAAGTGGTGGTACGCTGCGCCGGTCGTACTCTTATTCCTGATCGTTGATGGCGCGTACTTTGCTGCCAACCTTACGAAGGTTCCACAAGGCGGCTGGTTCCCGCTGGTTGTTGGCCTTATCGCGTTTACGCTTTTGACAACCTGGGCACGCGGGCGAAAGCTGATGCGGGCCAATATGTCGGAGCACGCGCTTCCGATCGAGATCTTCGCCAAGTCCGCAAAGAATTCGGCATTGAGAGTTCCAGGAACCGCGATCTTCATGGCGAGCCAGAGTTCGGGCGTTCCGTCCGCGCTGCTCCACAACATCAAGCACAACAAAGTACTGCATGAGCGGGTCGTGATCCTAACGGTCAACATTCAGGACGTGCCCTATGTCGATCCTGACAAGCGTTGCGAATACACCGATATGGGCGATGGGTTTTACCGAGCAGTGCTGCATTACGGCTTCATGGAGGAAACTGACGTGCCCAAGGGGCTTGAAGGGATGGGCGTCTATTGCGGCGGCCATTTTGACATGATGCACACCAGCTTCTTCCTCTCACGCCAGACGCTTCTCGCATCGGACAAGCCGGGAATGCCGATCTGGCGAGAAAAGATTTTCGCATGGATGCTGCGCAATGCGGCAAGCGCAATGGACTTCTTCAAACTGCCGACGAACCGAGTCGTTGAATTGGGCAGTCAAGTCGAAATCTGAGCTAAGACTCGAGTCTTTCACAGATTTATTCGCCGATAATTTGGGAACTGCGTCCAAAATGACGGGTTTCTACTATCCGTTAAAACCCTAACCCGTGTTTACTCTATTCGGAAAGTTTCTCCACTTTGGAGTTAACCTTTCGCACGGAGCCGTCCCGATGTGGTCTTATCCTCACGAGGCGTTTCCGGATGAAAGATGTAGCGTGATACAGAATTCAACAAGGGCAGAATTACGAGCTAGGCAATTGGTCAAACTTAAAGGGGAATAATTATGGCAGCGCGCCGCATTTACAGCTCCGGTCACAGAGATAACCGTTTTGGGCATTACGGATATCTGGATTTCGGCACCAGCCGGGTCGTCGACAATCAGGAAGAGGTCCTGCAGGCCGTCCGTACAGAACGGGCCCGCCGCGATCTCTACATGAATTGCGAATTGGCAGGCAGCGCGTGGGAGTACCACGCAGCCTGATATAGTGAGGGGGGCTCCCAGCGTGGGTGCCTGACGGACAGCAAACCAATTGCCGCCCGGTGCTCAAGCGAGCATCGGGCGTACTTGATTTAGGAGGGGCTTTTCTCGTCTTTCGCTGAGTTTTCCCCCTCATCATCGCCGATATCGAGGCCATGCTTCAGCAGCATGGGAATCTGCGTGAACGTGAAAAGGAAGGTGAGGGGAAGAAACACCCACAGCTTAGCCCACAGCCAGCTTTCAAATGTGAGGTACGCTCGGAGAACTTCGTTCAAGCCTGCGAGGAATAGGAAAAAGACACCCCAATTGCGCGAAAGCTTGAGCCAGCCCGCGCTTGTTAGTCCTTCGAAAGCAGCCTCAAGCAATATCTTGAGAAGCGCGCGGCCTGCAAAAAAGCCAGCAAGAAGAGCGACGCCGAAGACGGTGTATATGATCGTCGGCTTCAGCTGCACGAACACCGGATCGCCAAAGAAGATTGTTAGCGCACCAAATCCGACGATGAGCGCAGTTGAAAACCACAGCATCGGCGAGACTTTACCGAGCAGCGCGCGGCTGCTGAACAGAGCGATGACGGCGGCAATCATAAAGGCTCCGGTGCCGTAAATGATAGCTGTGAGTTCGCCTGCCGGGTTCGGATCTTCGGGTGCATTCCAACGATAGACGGCGAGGAACACCAGCAGCGGGCCATAATCGATCGCAACATTTAGCCAGCCTGATGCGGGCTTCTTCGTCTGGGTATTCTCAGCTTCGGCCACTACGCCACTCCTGCAATCACGCGCGCGACCAGATCGGGATCGAAGGGGCGCAGGTCTTCCATCTTTTCGCCAACGCCAATCGCGTGGATCGGAAGGCCATATTGCTCTGCCGCGGCGACCAAGACGCCTCCGCGCGCTGTCCCATCGAGTTTGGTCATGATCAGGCCTGTAACACCGGCGACTTCTTTGAACACATCGATCTGTGACAGCGCGTTCTGCCCATTGGTTGCGTCGAGTACTAATACAACGTCATGCGGTGCAGCTTCATTGAGGCGGCCGAGGACGCGGCGGATTTTCGCCAGTTCGTCCATCAACTCGGCTTTATTCTGCAAACGACCAGCCGTGTCTACGATCAGCGCGTCGATGCCTGTATCAGTCGCCTGCTTTACAGCGTCGAATACGATCGAAGCCGGATCACCGCCTTCTGGTCCTTTGACGATATCTACGCCTGCGCGCTCTGCCCATGTCGCAAGTTGGCCAATGGCGGCAGCGCGGAAGGTGTCACCTGCTGCGAGGAGCACGCCATAATCATCCTCCATGAAGAGGTGAGCCAGCTTGGCGATGGTGGTTGTTTTGCCCGACCCGTTGACGCCAATCACGAGGATCACTTGCGGGCGCGGGAATGCCGTCACTTCGAGCGGCTTTGCCACCGGGCGCAGGATTTCTGCGATTTCCTCGGCCACCGCCTCTTTCAGTTCTCGCTCGGTAATGCTGCTGCCAAACCGCTTTTCGGCCAGCTTGGCGCGGATACGGCCTGCCGCTGAGGGTCCAAGATCGGATATGATCAGCGCGTCTTCGATATCGTCGAGTTCAGCGTCGGAGAGCTTGCCTCCCCCGGCAAGACCTGAAAGGTTTTCGCCGAGGCGCTCGGACGTTTTGCGGAAGCCACCAAGAACGCGGTCGCTCCAGCCAGATGGCGCATCGCTCATCGCAGCAGACCTTCGTCGATGCGGGTCGGGGTGACACTCACGATGGAGCCTGCTGACGTGTTTTCCGGAAGAGCAATCCTTGCATAGTCAGGCGCATAGCCTGTGCCATCGCGTTCTGCGAGGACGCTTTGTGCTTTGCCCACATGGGCATCGAGCCATTCCCTGCGGATTTCTGACACTTCGTTGCGCAAGTCTGCTGCGCGGGCCTTGATAAGGGCGCGATCCAATTGTGGCATCCGGGCGGCGGGAGTGCCGGGGCGGGGGGAGAACGGGAAGATGTGGCCGTGGACAATTTCCAGTTCGCGGATGATCGAGAGGTTTTCGGCGTGATGCTGCGCGCTTTCCGTAGGGAAGCCTGCCATCAGGTCTGCCCCCACAGCGATATCCGGACGGCGTGCTTTGAGCCGTTCCACCAGCGCAACAGCATCGCCTCTCAGATGACGGCGCTTCATACGTTTGAGAATGAGGTCCGCGCCGTGCTGAAGCGAAAGGTGAATATGCGGCATGATCCGCTGGTCCGATGCGATCAGGTTTTCGAGCAGGGGGTCGACTTCGATGCCATCCATCGAGGATAGGCGGAGACGTTTTAGTTCACCAAAGGCATTCAGTATGGTGTGAACGAGATCGCCTAGTCTGGGCGTGTTGGAAATATCGTGTCCCCAACTGGTAAGATCGACACCCGTCAGCACAATTTCCTTAGCGCCCAATTCGAGATGCTGTTCTACCTCCGCCAACACTTCGTTGACTGCCAAAGATCGACTGACCCCGCGCCCCTGGGGAATGACGCAGAACGTGCAGGCGTGATCGCAGCCGTTTTGCACCGCGATAAAGGCGCGGGTTTTTGTTGGAGCTAGCGGCGCTTTCTCAGAGGGGATATTGAAACTGCGCGGGTCCAGCTTTGCCGCGTTTGGGATAAGGCCATCGACCTCTTCCATGGAGGCCAATGCCTCGCGCTCGATATCGGCCGCGCAGCCTGTCACGATCAACCGCGCATGGGGGCGTTCGCGGCGCGCTTTGCGGATGGCCTGACGCGTTTGGCGGACAGCTTCGGATGTCACCGCACACGAATTGACGACAACCACATCGCTCTCATTTGCAAGCATGGCGCGCATGCGTTCAGCTTCCGCGATGTTCAAACGGCAGCCGAGATTGATGACTTCCGATTTGCGCGTCGGCTTGGAGGGCGCGTTCATGCAAAATCCCCCCATTCGAACTCACCGCGGAATGCCTCGGCTGCTGGCCCTGTCATGGTGATGGAGCCGCCTTGCTGCCACTTAATCACCAGATCGCCGCCGGGAAGGGTCACTGTCACTGGGCTCTGCACCAGTCCTTTGCGGATCGCCGCAACTCCCGTCGCACACGCTCCCGTTCCGCAAGCGCGGGTAAGTCCTGCCCCGCGTTCCCACACATGCAGCCTGAGGTGACTTTCGCCAGCCACGCTCGCTACATTCACATTCACGCGCTCAGGGAAAACTGGATCATTTTCGATCATCGGGCCGATCGCAGCCAGATCGACCGCGTTCGCGTCATCGACAAAGAACACGGCGTGCGGATTGCCCACATTTACCGCCATGGGTGCCTCAAGCGTGTCTTTGCCCTCACTCCAGCCCACGGGCATGGCAGAGGCATCCATCGCGTATCCAAGCGGGATTTCGTCCCAATCAAATCGCGGTGATCCCATGTCTACGC
Organism: Erythrobacter sp. YT30; assembly: GCF_001542875.1. GTDB lineage: Bacteria > Pseudomonadota > Alphaproteobacteria > Sphingomonadales > Sphingomonadaceae > Erythrobacter. The sequence continues at coordinate 89,612 of NZ_LMAF01000001.1, forward strand.
TCGCGCCGCTATTCGCAGGTGACAAGGCGATTATCCCGCCGTCTGTTTCGACCCGCGCTGGGTCCCCGTGAAGCAAGGCGACCGCGCGGGCGGCATTGCCGCAAGCCTCCACTTCACCGCCATCCGAATTGAATATGCGCATCCGGAAATCAGCGCGCTCGCTTTTTTCCAGCAGGATCAGTTGATCACAGCCAACACCTGTGCGTCGGTCAGCCAGCGCGCGGGCGGCTTTCGCAGTCATGGCAGGCCAATCATCCTTGCGCCTGTCCAGCACAACGAAATCATTGCCCAGCCCGTGCATCTTGATGAAGGGAACGCGCATAGTTTCGGTGCGCATTTATGCACCGCGATGGCCCGCGTCCAGTGCTGCGATTTTGGGGCGATGGCGTTGAAGCGGATCAGTTGGTGACGGTGCGGCGCCAATCGGTCTGGTGATCGGCAAAATCCTCGCGCTCGTTCGCCAGCGCGTCGGCTCGTGTGCGCTTCTTTTCCGATGCCTGGGCCAGCAGACGACCTTTTGCCATCAGGCGCTTGCGCACGTCCTCGCTGCATTCGGGCCGTCCATAGAGATAGCCTTGGCCTTTGAACCCGCCTTTGCCTTTAAGCGCATCAGCGGTGGCTTGCGTTTCAATGCCCTCCGCCGTCAAAGGCATGCCCAGGCCATTGCCCAACGCGATGATGGCATCGACAACCGTGGTGCTGCTGGATTTATCGGCAAGGTCGCGGATGAAGGATTGATCGATCTTCAGGCGATCGAATGGCAGCGTCTGCAATTGTTCAAGACTTGCATAGCCGGTGCCGAAATCATCAAGGCTGACGCGAATGCCCTGGTTGCGGAGGCTGGTGATCATTGAACGCACGAGAGAGATATTGTCGTGCAGACAGCTTTCGGTGATCTCAATTTCAAGGCGGCTCGCGGGAAAATCGCATTCAATCAGCGTTTTCAAAAGCTTCTGCGCAAACCAGGGATCGCGCATCTGCATGGGCGAAATGTTGACCGAGATAGAGAGTGATGGATCCCATTCGCGCGCATCGGCAAAAGCCTTGCGCATGACGATATCGGACAGGTCGTTGATGAGGCCGATTTCTTCAGCGATCGGAATGAATAGTTCGGGGCTTACAAGGCCCAAATCGGGCGATTGCCAACGCGCCAGCACTTCAAACCCGACCAATTCACCCGTTTCCAGATCAACCTGCTGTTCGTAGAATGGCAGGAATTCATCGCGCTCAATGCCATCGCGAATGCCGATTTCAAGCTGGTTGCGGAACCGCAGCTCGTTTTCCATCGAAGGCTCAAACCAGCAGAAGCGGTTTTTTCCCTCTTTCTTGGCGTGATACATCGCGATGTCTGCATGATGCATCAGCGATCCGGTGTCGCGCTCGTCAGGGCTTGTGGCTCTGTCCGTAAACTCGCTAGCGACACCAATGGAAATGGTTGCGTGCAGGGTCAGCTTTGAGAGCTTGAATGGGGTGGCAACGGTTTCAAACAGGCGGATAACGAGGTCATCAACCCGTTCCTGCTGCGCTTTGTCAACAGGAATCACAAATGCAAACTCATCGCCGCCCAACCTTGCAAGCGGCGTATCAACCGGAAGCAGGGCGCGCAGACGTTCTGCCATTCTCTCAAGCAATTGATCGCCGACAGTGTGGCCGTGCATGTCATTGATCTGCTTGAAGTTGTCGACGTCAATCATGGCATAGGCAATGCCTTCGCCGCGTTCGTTGGCTGCTGTTCTCGTCTCTTCAGTGGCGCTCGCCATACTGCGGCGGTTGAGGCAGCCTGTCAGCGGATCGATTTCGGATAACTGCCGCGCAAGTTCTTCGGCGATTTCACGTTCGCGGATTTCAAGGGTGAGCTGCGTGTATCGGCGCCAGCCAAAGATGATGAGAGCGATGTTAAGAAGCAAAGCATTGACGAGCATCACATCGGGCCCGTCGCCGCTTGCTAGAACGACTTTGACGACACTCGGCAAAACCGATCCGCCAGTGCCGATGAAAAGAATTATCGCTGCTGTCGCAATCCCCAGCGTTACGACATCGCGATGCGCGCTGTTGATCCGATCAGGTTCTTGTTTAGTCGCCACCAATTGCTCTCATGCACGTTTTTACGGTGCATTCCCCGTGAAATTGCCTTTCGCAACTGAGGGGACGTACGCAGAGCGCATAAAGATTGGGTTAACTTCGAATTTGCCGTAACATCAGTTTACTTTTGGGTTTTCGCCTCCTTCCGTGCGTAATAGGCGAGAGCGCTCACACCCCCTTGCCGATTTGGAAATCAACAGGAGACGCTTCGTGGCCAAAGACCGCCCCAATTACTGGCTAATGAAATCAGAGCCGTTTAAATATAGCTGGGATGATCTGGTTGAAGAAAAAGAGGGCACCTGGGACGGGGTGCGCAATCATCTGGCGAAGAACAATTTGCAGGCCATGAAAGTGGGGGATGAGGCTTTTTTCTACCACTCGCGCGAGGGCCTGGAGATTGTCGGTATTGCAGAGATAACCGTCGATGGCATTTCCGATCCGACCGATGAAACGGGCAAATGGGCGGCCGTGAAGATCAAGCCAAAACGCAAGTTCGATAATCCGGTGACGCTCAAGCAGATCAAGGCGGAACCCAAGCTTGCCGATTGTGAATTGGTCCGCCTTTCAAGGTTGTCTGTTGCCAGCATTAAACCTGACGAATGGGACCTGATCTGCAAGATGTCCGAAAGCTGACACGTCGTTGGAACGATGAGGGTCGCCAATCCATTGATGAACCAACACACATTCATCAGCGGAGACGACCATGAACAGGTTCGAAAACAAGCGTATACTCATCACCGGCGGAACAAGCGGCATGGGCCTTGCTGCGGCTAAGCAGATCGTCGCAGAAGGCGGCGAGGTTGCTGTCACCGGCACCACGCAAGATCACCTTGATGAAGCTGGCCGTTCGCTGCCTTCAGGCTCGCTTGTGCTGCGCAATGACGCCGCTGATCCCGACGCTGCCAAAGAGTTGGGCGACAAGGTGAAAGAGCAGATGGGCTCCATTGATGGGCTTTGGCTTAATGCGGGTTACGGCAAGTTTGGGCCCAACGATGCGATGGACGCTGATTTCTTCGATCACATGAACAACGTCAATGTGCGCGGCCCTGTTTTGCAGATGGCCGAATTGATGGATGCGGTGTCTGACGGGGGATCGGTCGTCGTTACCTCTTCCGTCTCGCCGTATCTCGGACAGGCTGAGGGCGCGGTTTATGCCGGCACGAAAGGCGCAGTAACCGCGATGACGCGCAGCTGGGCGAACGCTCTGGCCCCTCGCAAAGTGCGCGTCAATTCGATCGCTCCAGGTCCGGTTGACACCAACTTCATGAACGGCATGGGACTGTCCGAAGAGGAAAAGGAACAGTTCCTTGAGCAGATTGAGCAGGCCGTCCCGCTTGGCCGTCTGGCTGAGGCTGATGAAGTGGCGCAAGTTGCGCTGTTCTTGCTCTCCGATCACAGTTCTTATGTGACGGGATCGGAATACATGGTCGATGGCGGAATGACGATGCGCTGATCAATCAGCGCGCTCTCAACCCGCTCACCGTCGCACCGCTCGCAGCGAGCTGTTCGACATCGATTTTCATGTGAATCAGTCGGAGCCCTTTTTTGTCCTTCGCCTGTGCCAGCGCGCTTTCAAATTCGGCTGTCGTCGTGGCTGTCGCCTCCCATGCACCATAGGCCGCGCCTAAGGCGGCAAAATCCGGATTTGAAAGCTGCGTGGCAGAAACACGCTTTGGATAGTCGCGCTCCTGATGCATGCGGATTGTGCCGTAGGCGCCGTTGTCGACCACAAGCACCATCATGTTCGCATCATACTGCGCAGCCGTGGCAAGTTCCTGCCCGTTCATCATGAAATCGCCGTCTCCTGCGACGGCGACCACGGTTCGCTCCGGATAGCGTAGCGCAGCAGCAACGGCAGCTGGCACGCCATATCCCATTGCGCCTGATGTGGGGGCAAGCTGGGTGGGATGGCCCTGATACCGCCAATAACGGTGCCACCAGCCAGCAAAATTGCCCGCTCCGTTACAGATTATCGTGTCTTGAGGCAGCGCCTTGCGCATGGCGGTAACACAGGCAGCCATGTCGAGAGCTGGCGGGTTATCAGCGGGTTTGTGCGTTGCCCAATCGAGCCATTCGCGGTGCGCTTCTTCTCCCGCATCGAAGGGGATGATTCCAGCATCTTCCCAGAGGCTTGCAGCCTCAGCAAATTCATCCATGCAGCAAGCCATCGCAAGATCGGCAGGATAGACGCTGCCGAGCTCGTTCGGGTCTGGGTGAACATGGATCAGCTTTTGATCGCGCGTTCCGGGTAAGGGCACTGTGTAGCCATCGGTGGTTGCTTCCCCGAGACGCGCGCCGACCGCGAGGATCAAATCGGCCTCTTTCACTCGCTTCACGAGCTTGGGATTGGGGCCATATCCCAGATTTCCTGCATAGACCGGCGAAGATGGCGCAATGGCGTCTTGACGTCGGAATGCTGTTGCGACGGGCAGTCCGATTTTTTCTGCAAAGCTTTCAAAGTGATCGCGTGCCTTCACATTCCAGCCAGCACCGCCGATGATCGCGACTGGGCTCGCCGCATCGGAAAGCATCGCAAACATTGCCTGCATCGCATCAGGGCAAACGGCTTGGGTAGGACGATTGACGGCTGGGCGAGGGGAGACATCGGCGGAAACGGTATCGCACAGCATATCTTCGGGAAGCGCCAGGACGACAGGGCCGGGCCTCCCCGATATGGCGGCCGAAAAGGCGCGCGCTACGTATTCGGGGATGCGCGCGGGATCATCGATACGCGCTGACCATTTCGAAATGGGGGCGAAAAAGGCAGTAAAATCAATCTCCTGAAACCCTTCGCGATCTCTCATATCGCGGGCCACATCACCCACGAACAGTATCATGGGTTGCGAATCCTGGTGTGCCACATGGACGCCAATGCTCGCGTTGGTTGCGCCTGGGCCGCGGGTTACGAAAGCAACACCGGGTCGCAGCGTTTCAGCAGCGCTCAACGCTCCGTCCGCGCATGCCATAAATGCGGCTCCGCCTTCCTGCCGCACGGTAATCGTCTCGATCCCATCCGCATCGTGCAGCGCATCGAGCACGGCAAGAAAGCTCTCCCCCGGCACCGTAAAAACGCGATCAGTGCCCTGTTCAGCGAGGCACTCGACGAGCAATTGCCCTGCGGTTTTTGCAGCTGTTTGCGTGGTGTTGCCGGTCATTGAGGCTGCTCTCCCTTTGGTCGCAGCGCTCTATCGCGCACAGCATGGTCAATCAACGCGGTTAAGATAGGTTGGGAACTGTCCCGCCGTGCAACATGGGGAAAACCTGCTCTGGCAAACCGTTAAGAAAGTCTTAACGTCGACCTCATGACTTATGCCAGCCTTACGCAAGTGAGGATCCGTCCCCAACGTGATCCTGAGGGTAGTCAGACCCCTTTCCCCCCCACCAACACGCGCTTTTCTGATGGACGCCGTTCGCTTGTTCTGACTGATGACGGCGCCAACCATCCCTATCGCGCAAGCCTTCCCCCGCACGTGCGAGAGGATTTGCACGATATACCGGCAGAAAGCCTGTGGCGTCTGACAAAGGATGACGTGCGAGGAGCAGTGACGACTTATGTCGCCGCTACCGCAGCCATCTTTGCTTTCATTATCTGATCATTCAGCAGCTTGCGGGGTGAGCGCTTTCGCGTCCTTCTCTGCCTTGTAAAGCAGGTATCCCAGCCACGCTGACACAACCGTCATTGCGGCAGCGAACAGCAATTGTTCGACAACAGGAATGCCCAGTGTCGTCAGCCCAATAGCAAAGATCGATCCGATCACCATCGACAGCGAATTAACAATGTTGTTGGCGGCAATCGTCCGCGATGCCGCGTCATGTTCGCACCGCGTTGTCAGGAACGCGTAGAGTGGCACCACGAAGAAGCCGCCCGCAGTCGAAATGCCTAGCAGCATGAGTGAGAGCGGGATTGCGAGCGGCTCCAAGATCCAAATCTCGACTGGCAACAATTCACCCGCTGCGTTGGGTGTCCAGGCCTTCGCCACGAGATAAAAGCCAAGCACAAACGCGCCCATCACGACGACGGAGAAGGGCGAAAATCGCGCAGACACCTCGCCTTTCAACAGCGCGTTGATACCAACCGAACCAATCGCAATACCGACTGAAAAGATCACCAGAAACAGGCTGGCGACTTCCTTGCTCGCGAGCAGCTGGTTCTTGGCGAGCGGCGGAAACTGGATGAAAAGCACTGCACCAATCGTCCAGAAAAAGCTGATGGCGACGATAGAAAGCCAAATCTCACGATTGTGCATGGTGTCGCGGATCAGGCGCCAGCTCATGACGGCCTGATCGGCCACGGCAACAGGAGCGTAACCAAGCCAGCGCAGCAAGGGGCTTTTCACTTGCTCCGAATAGGGTTCCAGGAGCGGATAGTGCATTTCGTAATCGCTCTGCGGAGGAGCATCGGGCACGAACCGCGACACAAGATAGCCAATAAATGAGGTGATGACGACGAGCACCATCGCGACCTCTACCGATATGAAGCCGGCAAGTATTGTCCCTGTCAGGATGGCGATATAAGTGCCCGCTTCAATCAATCCGGTGCCTGGTAGCACTTCGTCTTTCTCAAGATGCTGCGGGAGGATCGCGTATTTAATCGGTCCCAGGAAAGTCGATTGCGCAGCGGCCAAGAACACCACGAACAGCAAAAGCGGGATGGCGAATGTATGTACCGCGATCCCCTGCCAGGCGAGAAATAGGCCAAATGCCCCGAGGCTGGCCCACCCAATCTCGCAAATCTTCACCGTGCGAATTATCGCTGCTTTATCCCGCGTATCGGCCAATTGCCCGGCAAGCGCTGAAAGAATGACGAACGGCACGATAAAGATAACCGAGGCAAGTCCGCTGAAGAGCGCCTCTTGTTTCTCGTCATTGTAGACAGAGTAAACGACAAACAGGACCAATGCCGTCTTGAACAAATTATCGTTAAACGCATTGAAAAATTGCGTGACCATGAGCGGCAAAAAGCGCTTTTTGCGCAAGAGGTTCGTCGATGTCGTCATGCGTTAATGCGTAAGTGCGCCGATGCGCGTATTCCCCTTAGGCCGCCTGACATAGCGATGAACACTGAGGGCACAAGGTTTGTGGGATGATTGGGTCTGTGAATTGCCATTCGCTTAAGGTTTGGGTTCTAGGCCCAAGCGGCTAAGGGAATCTGAAGATCATGCTGACCTTGCCCAACATCCTTACGCTATCGCGTATTTTGGCAGTGCCGCTGCTGGGCTTTTTCCTGTGGTGGCCGGAATGGAAGCTCGGCTTTCTTATTGGCTTTCTGCTCTATGGTTTGATTGCCATCACCGATTTTTTCGACGGCTATCTCGCACGCGCGCAAGGGACCGTTTCGAAACTGGGCCAGTTTCTCGATCCGATTGCGGACAAGATCATGGTCGCGTCCGTCATTCTTATCCTCACAGCGCAAGGATATCTGCGCGGCCCTTATGTGGGCGATATGCATGTGATTGCTGGCGCTATCATTCTGATCCGCGAGATTGCTGTGTCGGGATTGCGCGAATTTCTGGGCGGGATTCAGATATCGGTGCCGGTTTCGAAACTCGCCAAATGGAAGACGACTTTCCAGCTGATAAGCCTTGCAGCGCTAATCCTGGGCGGTGCAATCCATGGCCAGCCGTGCCAGTCTCTTGCGGAGGATTGCGGCACGGTTGCGGACAACTGGATCCATGTTCTGGGCCTCACGACTCTGTGGGCAGCAGCCGTTTTGACGTGCATTACGGGGTGGGATTACCTGCGCGTCGGCCTCAAACATATGGAATGAATCGACAGTTATTAACGGTTCATCGCAAGCTGCACTCTTGCCGTCTTCGAGTCCATTGTTCCTGAAAGCATCATTCATTTACGCGCAATGTCTCGGCGGCATTTCGTCGGCTGTGAGCAGGAATCGCGGTTAGGCACCGCATCTAACAGCTCACTGACACACGAGGACAAACCAACAGGGATTCACACGGAGGATGACGCTTTTCCCTAGGGGGCGGATCGCAGACTACCCAGAGGGAAGACCCCAAAATCATCGCCGTGACAGGTTAAAGGAGTAATACAATGACCATCACTTCAAAAAGCGCAGCAAAGCTTGCCGTCATCGGCTTGCTTGCAGGCACTGCATCAATTGGTGCGGTGGCGCAGGAGTACACTACTGATGAAGGCGAAGTGCTGACCACTGTGGTCGGAACGCCGCCAGCTGATCTTGAAGGCCTTGCTGAAGGTCCAGAGGTCGAAGGCATCATTTCGGCGCGCAACGGCAATGACTTCCAGGTCACCACCGAAAGCGGCCAGAACATGACTATTTCGCTGAGCGAAGGTACCAGCATCCGTGCATCGGGCGGTTTCCTTGGTCTTAATCGCGATCAATTGGGTGCAGATCAGCTGCTCAATGGCCTTCCGGTGAAAGTGGACACTGTGCAGTGGGCCAATTCGCTTGTTGCTTCGAAGATTGCGTTGAAAGGCAAAGATCTGAAAACAGCTCAGATGATCCGCAACGGCACCGATCAGCGTTTCGGCATGAACGAAGCTGAGATCGCTGCCAACGCTGCAGCAACCGAAGCTCTAAAAGGCCGCGTTGCTGACATCGACAAGTACAACATTCGTGGCACCACGAACGTGTACTTCGACACTGGCCGTTACAACCTTTCAGGTCAGGCACGCGCCGAGCTTTGCCAAGCGGCATCGCAAGCGGAAGCCATGGACAATGCACTGCTTCTGGTGGTTGGCTACACCGATTCAACCGGCAGCTATGAAATCAACCAGGAGCTTTCTGAAAAGCGCGCTGGCCGCGTTGTGAACTTCCTCCAGCAGGAATGCGGCTGGCAGCCATGGCGTATGCTTACGCCAACCGGCATGGCAGCATCTGATCCAGCTGCTGACAACACCACGCCGGAGGGCAAAGCACAGAACCGCCGCGTTGCTGTGAATATCCTCGTCAGCAAGAGTGTTGACGGCATCTAAGTCTCACTTGGACTGAACCACGAGCGGGGTGGGGCAACAAAATCGCTGTCTCACCCCGCTTGCATTGGGGCTTCCGCCCTTTGCCTGGCTCCACGTCGCCCCAACGCGATAAGGCCTGTGGCGAGCAACAATTGCAGCGATCCGTACAAGAGCAGCGCAAACAGCACCGTGTCACCGATTGGATCTGATGCGGCAGCGGCAGCCGGAAACAGCGACGCTTTCAGCATTACGCCAAGATTGATGTTGCGCACTGTCACTTCGATCGTAATCGCGCTCTGATCGGGCGACGAGAGGCGCGCCGCCTTTGTCGCGACCCAGCCAGCTAGCATCAAAACTACGACCAGCCCGGCGGTTATCGCAACATTTGTCGCACCAAATGCTGCGAAATCGAGCCTGCCGGAGGACGCTGATCCAACGACGATCAGGACTATCCCGAAGAGCGAAGCACGCACGCACCATTTCGAAAATGCTTCAGCAATCGAAGGCATCAATTTGAGGATGACCATCCCGATCGCGAGCGGCAGCAACAGCGCCAACGCAATCTCCGTCATGATCCGCATGCGCGGCATTACGAAATCGGCCGGCATGTATTCCGTGATCAGCAGTTCGAGGATCAGCGGCGTCGTGAACAGACATGCAAGCGTTGTGAGCGCGGTGATGGTTATCGACAACGCGACATTGCCGCGCGCAAAAAAGGTAAAGATGTTGCTGACGGTCCCGCCGGGTATCGCTGCAATCAGCGCGAGCCCAACGGCAATTCCTGCGGTAAGCCCAAATGCGGCAATAAAGCCGCCTGCGACCAGTGGCACGAGCACCAATTGAATGACCGTACCAATGCTTACCGCTTTGGGCTCAATCAAGACTTCGCGAAAATCGCGAAGGGTAAGCGTGGCGCCCATGCCGAGCATTGCGGTAAACAGCTGGAATACTGCCACCCAGTATTCATATTCGAGATAAAGCTCGCCCATAAGACCCCCGGCCGCGAAGAGCGCGAGCTATGCCCTAACACCGCCAGCTCGATCAAGCGTAGCGGCTTTTTTCCATTTCAGAGGGTTTTGGCGCGCCCAATCATGGCTGGACGGTCTGAGGCTCCATCTCTTTCCACATGGCTGGATCATCGGAATCCGATGCGGCGTTGTATGTCGCCTTGTTTGTTGTGGAGAGGCTTTTTTCGACGTCTTTGTCGTATCCCTTAACGACAGCAGCGGCAGTCTGTTCGTTGAACGAGTTTCGCGGTGAGCTCGTCGACACGATATTGCCCAAGTATTCGAAAATGCGGGTCATCGCGCCCTTTTCCGTGGGCTTGGAAATCCGAACTTTCTTTCCCGGTTCCACCACAACAAACTTGCCATCCCGGACCAATACGGCGCGCGCTGTCTTGCTGGTGGAGATGACATCACCAGCCTTCAAAACTGTTCCCTTGGCGCCGTAGAGCGGCTTGTCTGCACGAGTGACGGTAACTTGCCCATCGGCGTCCGAGATCGTCCAGCTTCCATCGCTTGCCCAAGCTGCACTGCTAGCAAAGAGCGCCGCTGTCACACCGATTAGTTTCGTTATCTTCATCATGATTTCAGTCCGAAGTTACCCGTGGATTGCGGTTAACCTAGGGAAAATCATTTGGATTTGAGTTGAAGCGCACGGTTTACAAAGCCTTACGCGGATGATGCACGCTTACGCTCTTTGCCTCGTAATTCTATCAATTTGATAACGATGTAAGCCACACACCAATAGGCAATAAGCAGTTCTGCAATCTCAGTTGTCCAGCGGATTGGCTGGATCGGCTTGAACGGGTTCTCGAAAATTTCCGCATACACCTTAAGCAAAGCCATTAGGAGGATGAGCAATACAATCGGGAGTAGGGCCTTGGGTGATTTAACAGCAGACCAGAGATTGTCAGAGAGCAGCCAGACCCTCGGTAGACTCAAGGTCAGTGCCGCAATGCAAAAGACCATGTAAAACCGTCCTGCCTTGCCGTGCATTCCTTCGAGATTGTGCAGGGTCATCTCGTTCTGCCGATTGCCACCTTCGATGAATCCCGGAATATCATATCCAAGGATCGGTTGGCCCCATTGCACCTCTTCCATGGCGACCAAAAACGCCGTGGCAGCAAAGCCTATGAACAGAATTGCGATAAAGCTGTCTTTCCGATCCCTCCAATGCCGGAAGGCGAGAATTGCAGCCGCCACGGATGCGGCAAGGAAGCAGCCAACTGTTGCCATTTCCGTGAAGGTGTATTCTCGGCGGTCCAGAAAACCGCTCACGGCGAAGTCGTATGTTGCAGGATTGAAAGCGAGTGCGAACCAAGTCGCCGATGCCAGCAGCGGAAGCCAAATCAGCAATAGTGCGGAGAAAGACTTCCGGTCTAGAATGCTCACCTCAATTCAGGAGGGATCCTGATAGCCTGAGTGATTGTTTTTACTGATATTTTTACAGGGGCTAGGCCGATTGTCATAAAAACGCAACAAACGCCAAGGCTTCTCGTCCCTCTTCAAGGGCGAGTGGTCGCAATCAACCCGCGCGCAATTCCTCGGCGAGCAGCTTGAAATCCGCTTCGCGCGGGGAGTTCTTGCGCCAAACCAACACAATCTCTCGCTTGGCGGTGTCGCTTTTCACGGGCCGCGCGACGACATCAGTGCCCGCAAGAATGCCAGCCTCGATCGCCATTTCAGGGAGCATGGTGAGCCCCAGATCATGATCGACCATCTGCACCAGCGTGTGGAGGCTCGTCCCGATCATGGCCGCACTCGCGCGCAATTCGGATCGGTTGCACGCAGCCAGGGCATGATCGCGCAGGCAGTGTCCGTCTTCGAGAAGGAGCAATCGACCCTGATCGATCATGTCAGGAGGCACTTGCGCTGGTGGATCGCGCGGATCATCCTTTGGGAAGGCGACAAACAGACGATCATCGCTGATATGCTCAATCGCCGCATCGCCTGTGTCGAAGGGAAGGGCGAGGAGCACGCAATCGACGCGCCCATGGGTGAGCGATTCCATTGCATCCTGGCTGGTTTCCTCGCGCAGCATCAGCTTCAGATCAGGTCGTTCCTTGCCAAGGCGCGGCAGGAAGCGCGGGAGCATAAAAGGCGCGATGGTGGGGATAACGCTCATGCGCAGTTGACCAGACAGCGGCTTTCCCGAAGCCTGCACGAGATCGGATAGTTCTTCTGCCTCGCGCAGCAACCGGCCAGCCTTTGCAACAACTTGTTCGCCCAACGACGTAAACCGCACAACACGCCGGGATCGTTCGACCAGTGTCACGCCAAGAAGCGACTCTAATTCGCGAAGCCCTGCCGAAAGTGTCGATTGCGAAACAAAGCAAGCATCAGCAGCGCGGCCAAAGTGGCCATGCTCGTGCAGCGCGACGAGATATTGAAGCTGTTTGATTGTGGGGAGGTAGGTCGACACTACTCCGCTGCCAGCGCTTCTTCCATGCTTGCTTGCATGTCATCGATGTGTGTCATGGCGAGTTTCCCGCCTTGGACGGCAAAGGCCAGCTTACCTTCGACCAGTTCCAATGCGTCTTTGCCGAACACGTCATAACGCCAGCCTTCGAGCACTTTTAGATCCCGCACTCCGGCGGCGAGCGCTTCCATTTCGTCAGCGCGGGTGAGTAGGCGAGCTGCGACATCAATTTCGCGCGCGCGGATTTTCAGGAGAAGTTTGAGCAAATCCGCAACTAAAGCACCTTCTTTGCCTAAAGGAGCGCCGCGTTTCATCTTTTCTGGCATTTCGGATTTGGGGAGCGGCTCGGCCTCGGCGATTTCCTTCATCAACCTTTTGCCGATGTCATTGTCTTTCCAGGCCGAAGAGAGCCCGCGCACTTTTGCGAGATCAGCCTGCCTCTTGGGAGGATGCGCTGCGATATCGGCCAGTGTCTCATCGCGCATGATGCGGCCGCGCGGAATATTCTTGTGCTGCGCTTCGCCTTCGCGCCATGCCGCAAGCGCTTTCAATCGGCCCAGAACCTGAGGATTGCGACCCGGAGACCGGATACGTTTCCACGAGGTTTCCGGATTGATCAAATAATTGGACGGATCAGCGAGCTTTTCCATTTCCGCATTCAACCAGTTGCCGCGCCCTGTTTTGATCAGCTTTTTGAGAATCTTGGGAAATATCTTCGACAGATGCGTCACATCGCCAATCGCGTATTCGATCTGCCGATCGGTTAATGGGCGGCGGCTCCAATCGGTGAAACGCGCGCCCTTGTCGATCTGGATATTGAGCCAGGTTTCGACCAGATTCGCATAGCCGATCTGTTCTGACTGGCTAATCGCCATCATCGCGATTTGTGTGTCGAATACCGGGTGCGGGGTCTTGCCCGTCAGATTGACTATGATTTCAACGTCCTGTCCGCCTGCATGGAAGACTTTCAAGACGTCCTCATTCTCGCACATCAGATCGAGCAAGGGCGTCATGTCGAGCCCTTCGGCAAGCGGATCGATAGCGGCGGCTTCTTCGGTGTTGGCGATCTGCACCAGGCACAGTTCCGGCCAATAGGTGTTCTCGCGCATGAATTCGGTGTCAACCGCAACGAATTCAGACTGGGCGAGACGCTCGCACAAGGCAGTCAATTCGTCGGTCGTCGTTATCAGATCATGTATTTTCATATCGTCTTCTTGGCTTGGAGCGGAGTGCCGCTCGCGGAGCTCTTGCTCCATGTAAGTGTCAGGTGGCTTGACAAAGCCCCCCGGTTCCCCTGTTAGCGCGCCCCATGTTAGAGGCGCAAATACGCGCCTTAACGGTCGTGGCAATTCAAGCTGCGCCCTTTGCTCCATACCCGCGAACAGGACAAGAGTTTAGATGCACGCCTATCGTACCCACACCTGCGCACAGCTTTCTTCAGAAAATGTGGGCGAAACCGTCCGTTTGTCTGGCTGGATGCACAGAAAACGCGATCATGGCGGGGTCTTGTTTGTCGATTTGCGGGATCACTACGGGATTACACAAATTGTTGCGGACGAAGATTCGCCCGCGCTGCCCGTGTTTGAGAGCCTGCGCGCCGAATCGGTGGTTACGATCGATGGCGAAGTGAAAGCGCGCACGCCCGAAACGGTGAATGCAAACCTCTCAACCGGTGAGATCGAAGTGTTCGCTCGCTCAATCACCGTTCAAAGCGCCGCTGAAGAGCTGCCAATGCCGGTGTTTGAAGAACCGGACTATCCCGAAGAAATCCGGTTGAAGTATCGCTACCTCGATCTGCGCCGCGAAACCATGCACCGCAACATCGTGCTGCGCAGCCAGGTAATCTCCTCGATCCGCAATCGGATGGTGGAACAGGGCTTTACCGAGTTTCAAACCCCGATCCTCACTGCCTCTTCACCGGAGGGCGCGCGCGACTTCCTCGTGCCCTCACGTATGCAGCAGGGCAAATTCTACGCGCTTCCGCAAGCACCGCAGATGTTCAAACAGCTTTTGATGGTGTCGGGTTTTGATAGGTATTTCCAGATCGCACCATGCTTCCGCGATGAGGACTTACGCGCTGATCGCAGCCTCGAATTTTACCAGCTCGATTTTGAAATGAGCTTTGTGACACAGGAAGATGTATTCCAAGCGCTTGAACCCGTGCTGGGCGGCTTGTTTGCCGAATTCGCGAACGGCAAAAGCGTGACGCCTGTGGGTGAGTTTCCCCGCATCCCTTACAAGGAGGCGATGCTTAAATACGGCACTGACAAGCCTGATCTGCGCAATCCGCTGATCATTTCGGATGTTACAAGCCACTTCGAAAAATCCGGCTTTGGCCTATTTGAAAAGATTGTTGGCGGTGGCGGCGTCGTGCGCGTGGTGCCTGCGCCCAACACGAACGAGAAGAGCCGTAAATTCTTCGATGACATGAACAATTGGGCGCGGGGCGAAGGCTTTGCTGGTCTTGGCTATGTCACACGCAAGGGCGGCGAATTTGGTGGCCCGATTGCGAAAAATCACGGGCCTGACCGCATGGAAGAGCTTTATAATGAGCTTGGCCTTGGCCCGGACGATGGTTTGTTCTTTGCAGCCGGCAAGGAGACCGACGCTGCGAAGCTGGCCGGTGCTGCGCGCACACAAGTTGCTGAACAATTGGACTTGATCGAGCCTGATTGCTTCAAGTTCTGCTGGATCGTCGATTTCCCGATGTTCGAGTATGACGAGGACACCAAACGGGTCGATTTCAGCCACAACCCCTTCTCAATGCCGCAGGGCGAGATGGAAGCGCTGGAGTCGATGGACCCGCTCGAAATCAAGGCGTGGCAATATGATATCGTGTGTAACGGATATGAGCTTTCGTCAGGCGCAATCCGGAATCACCGCCCGGACATCATGTACAAGGCATTTGAGATCGCCGGCTATTCAAAAGAAGACGTTGATGCGAACTTCTCTGGCATGATCGAAGCGTTCAAACTGGGCGCGCCGCCCCATGGCGGTTCGGCACCGGGTATTGATCGTATTGTGATGCTGCTTGCAGGGGAAGAAGCGATCCGTGAAGTCATCGCTTTTCCGATGAACCAGAAGGGCGAAGACCTGATGATGGGTGCACCTTCGCGGGCGGAACCAGCGCAATTGCGTGAGCTTTCCATTCGCGTCGTTGAGCCACCTAAGAAGCCGGGCACCGAAGCACCGAAGGCATGATCGCATGAAAAAGGGCGCTCGCCTCAAAAGGGAGCGCCCAAGTCTTCAGGGAATGTCGTTATTGTTTTGAATTTCGAGCGGAGCGTGGCTCGACCGGCCAGCTACCTTGAGCTTTGCGCGGCAAGCCCGCTCGACGCCCTTTCGCAAGTCCCCACCTGCGAATGTAATGATCAATCTACGCTACAAATTACGCGTACTGCTTTTCCAGCATGTCGGTGAAACGTTCACCTTCGCGTACTTCCTCGTATGCCTGCTCAATTACCATCTTGATGGATTGGTCCATCTCGGCATCATCCTTCAGCACATCACGGAACTGTTCTGCGAGATAATCTTCGCCCTCTTCGACGCGTTCAATCGCGGCTTCGTTGCTGTCCGAAAATGCATCGGCGATACTAAAGAAGGTCTGGTGGGCGGTGCCTGACACGCTTGCGCTGTCAATTCTATCTTCGCCGCGTCCTGCGAGCGCGTTATTCAGCTTGGTCAGCGTTTCTTCGCGCGAGTTCAAACGGCGTTCAAATGCACTCTTGAGTGCTGGGCTTTCCGCCTTGTCGATTGCTTTGCGATAGCCTTCGACTGAATCAAATGTTGTTTGGGTAAGTTTCTTCAGAGTATTAATATTGTTCATGGTTCTCCTTGATCGAGTTTTCGTTTACTGCGTGGCACCGAATGCGCCGCGCTTTCAATAACTTAACGGGCGAACTTGCCATTTTGTTCCGAGTGTTCGCTAACCCGTTCATGAGCTGAGATAAGTCGAGAAAGGGGCCGGTTCATCCTTTCCTAATGTGGCTGCTGCAAGGCAGTGGATAGGATTAAATAGGGAAGGGCGAACATGGCCATCATCTGCAAAACATCGGCTTCCTTCGTGGCTCTGGCGGCAACTTTATATGCCGGAACTGCGCATGCAGAAACGCTGCGAGTGGGCGCTCATCTGCCGGCCACGACCGATGCTGGCCTTAACATCGAGACAATCGCGGTTGATGAACTGCGCGGCGCGAAGGGAAGCCAGCTGGCGTTCGAACTGAAAGAAACGCTGGGACAAACGCGTGTCGAGGGCGAACCCTGGTTCGAGATCGTCCCTATGAACACCAGCGCTGTGAACGCTGTCATCCAGGGAAGCGCATCGTTTCAGGGGTCGGTCGTCGAACTGCAACCCAAAGAAGTGCGCGAGTGCGAAGAGAAAAACGATGATGATCAATGCGTCCGGTATCGCACAGACATTTATGAATGCACTCGCACTGAAGTATCGCTCTATCCCGATATCGAGGTGATCGGAGAGGATGGGTACGTCATCCACGCGGTGCGCGATGAGTTGAGGCGAGCAATTGATAGTTGCGCGGATGCCGGCGCTTCTCCTTCAGTGAATGCAATGGGTGACGAGTTGATCGGCAATTTCGTCTGGCAAGTGCGCACCGCTCTTGCCCCGCGGTATTTGCAGCGCGATTACCGCATACTTGAGCGGCGTAAGGGACTTCGCAAAGAGGATCGCAAAGCGTTTAAGGCAGCTGTGAAACTGACCAAGACCGATGAAAACGATGCGTGCGATGCCTTCAAAGAGCTGGAGGCGAACAATCCCGCTCAGGTCTCCGTTCTATTCAATATCGCCATGTGTCAGGAGCGTGAGGGCGACTACTCCGCATCGCTCGCGACGCTCGATCGGGCGCTCGCTGTTGAGCCCAAAAAGCTTATGGCTCTGGAATCGGTCGATCGCGTTCGGGCTTGGATGAAGGCGGAACGTCAATTGCGTGAGCGAGAGGCGAATATGCTTGCGCGCTATTCAGAACCTGCGCCCAATCTTGCTGAGGATGGCGCTCAGCCTTCAGACCCTGCCTCTGCAGAAGGAAATTAAGGCGGAAAGGCGTCTTCGAGACATGTGATTTGTAACGGATTGGTGATAGGCTACTAATCTCAAGATATGACGCATGATCGACGCTCGGCGCTTTCACTGGGGCTTACCTGCCTTGCCGCGATACCTTTTGCGGGTTGCGGTATTGGCGAGCCAATCGATCCGGGCACCACGCGCGTTTATGTCATGGGCGTCATCCATGGGCGTCACCGAGAAAGCGATAGCTACTCGCTCGACGCGCTTCGCTCAGCTGTGCGGAAGGCTGCGCCAGACGTTGTTTTGTCAGAAATCCCGCCTGACCGGATTGATAAGGCAACCACCAGCTTTCGCGAAACCGGCGAAGTTGACGAGCCGCGTACCGAAGTGTTTCCAGAATACACCGATGTCGTCTTCCCTTTGAGCGAAAAGATGGACTTTCGTATCGTTGGCACTGCAGGATGGACGCGCGAGATAGCGGATAATCGGCGGGAAGCGCTCAATGCGATTGAAGATGATCCCGCTCGCGCGGATCAATGGGCAGCGCACCAAGAGGCTTTGCGTGAGTACAGCCGTAGAGTGGCGGGACGAGGGGATGATCCGCTCTTCATCCACACGGAGGAATTCGACCGGCTCGTCGAAGCATCGCGCACACCCTATCAGCAGTATTTTGACGATGATCTGGGCCCCGGTGGCTGGACTGCGATTAACGCTGCGCACACCGATCTTATCAACAGCGCGCTCGATTCCATCAGCGGGCAAGGTCTTACCGCACTCATCATGTTCGGAACTGCGCATAAGTATATGATTTTGAACAGTCTTGAAGGGCGACGCGATATCAAACTTCTCGACACCCGAGACCTCTTCATGTGAGGTGCTGCAATTCGCGTTTCGCAAGGTTGCATCTTGACTTGCGCTTAACGAAACCGACCTTTAGGGCACAACAAAGATTTCAAAACCCCAAATTCAAGAGGGATACACATGAGCGATACTGCCGACCGCGTGCAGAAAATTGTTGTCGAACACCTTGGTGTTGAAGGCGACAAAGTTACCCAGGAAGCCAGCTTTATCGATGATTTGGGCGCAGATAGCCTCGACATCGTTGAACTGGTGATGGCATTTGAAGAAGAGTTCGGCGTTGAAATCCCCGATGATGCGGCTGAGAAGATCTCAACCGTGGGCGATGCGACCAAGTTTATCGAAGAGCATAAGGGCTGATTGAGTCCCGACCGCGCCGCTGTATTGGCGGGCGACCTATCGACAGGCCCGAACCCTGATATGGGTGCGGGCCTGTAGTATTTCGGCCAAGATGATTTTGGGCCAATCGGAACTGGGAGAGTAGTGCATGCGCCGTGTGGTGGTAACCGGGCTTGGTCTTGTCACGCCTTTGGGCGGTGACGTGGAAACCTCATGGAAGAACCTCATTGCGGGCGAAAGCGGTGCGGGGCCGATTACGCGGTTTGAACCCGAAGGGCAGAAGTGCACCATCGCTTGCGAGGTGAAGGGCAAGGATCACCCTTGGGGCTTTGACGCAGACAAGCGCGTGGACGGTAAGATTCAGCGGCAAGTCGATCCGTTTATTGTCTACGGTATCGATGCAGCCGGTCAGGCTTTGGAAGATGCAGGTCTCACCGATCTTAGTGACGATCAAAAAGAGCGCGTGGGTTGTTCCATTGGCGCTGGCATTGGCGGCCTTCCGGGGATCGAGTTGGAGAGTGTAAACCTCCATGAGCGCGGACCTGGTCGGGTATCTCCTCACTTCGTCCACGGGCGCCTCATCAACCTCGTCACGGGGCAAGTGCAGATCAAATACGGCTTTATGGGGCCGAACCATGCGGTTGTGACTGCATGCTCAACGGGCGCGCACTCAATCGGAGATGCTGCGCGCATGATTGCGATGGATGATGCAGATATAATGGTTGCTGGAGGGGCCGAGAGCACCATCAATCCGCTGGGCATTGCTGGCTTTGCTCAGGCACGCGCGCTCAACACCAGCTTCAACGATCGCCCGACAGAGGCGAGCCGGCCCTACGACAAGGACCGTGAAGGATTTGTGATGGGGGAGGGCGCAGGCATCGTAATCCTTGAAGAATACGAGCATGCCAAGGCGCGTGGTGCGAATATCTATGCCGAGGTTACCGGATACGGTCTTTCAGGCGATGCTTACCACGTCACAGCGCCTCATCCCGAAGGCAAGGGCGCAGAGCTCGCTATGAAGATGGCGCTCAAAAAAGCGGGATTGGGCCCCGGCGATATCGACTATGTGAACGCCCACGGCACATCGACCATGGCCGATACGATTGAACTCGCCGCTGTCAAACGCGTTCTGGGTGCTGATCTGAGCGGCGCATCGATGAGTTCAACCAAGTCGGCCATCGGCCACTTGCTGGGCGGCGCAGGAGCAGTTGAGGCGGTGTTCTGCATCCTTGCGATGCGCGATGGCGTGGTGCCACCAACGCTCAATCTTCACAATCCGGACGAGGGTACAGAAGGGATCGATCTGGTGCCATTAAAGGCCAAGAAACGCGAAGTGCGTGCTGTGCTCAACAACAGTTTCGGCTTTGGCGGGACCAATGCTTCTCTGATTATGCAGAAGGTGGACTAAGTCGATGAAACGTCTCGGTCTGATCGCCGGGATTGCGCTTGTGGTTATGGTCGCAGGCGCGCTCTACATGGGCAGCTTGTATCTGGGCGCGGCAACCATCAAGCAGGAGACGTCATTCATCATTCCCGACGGCGCATCTGTCACTTCGGTAGCGCGCGATCTGGAGGAGCAGGGACACATTGCTTCCGCCGATGGCTTCATCATGAACGCGCGCCTGTTTGGATCATCAGAGCCTATCAAGGCAGGCGAATTTGAGCTGAAACCTGAAATGAGCCAGGGCGATATCCTCGCCCTGTTTCAATCAGGTGATGTCGTACGGCGATTTGTGACGATCCCCGAGGGCATGCCGTCTATTCTGGTTGCTGAACGACTGATGGCGGAGGAATTTCTCACTGGAGAAGTGGACGTCCCACTCGAAGGGTCGGTGCTACCAGACACTTATTCCTATGTCCGCGGCCAATCGCGCGCTTCGCTGGTTGAGCAGATGCAGGCGGCTATGGATGAATACCTTGCAGAGGCTTGGGCCAATCGCAAACCCGATATCGCTGTTGATACGCTCAAAGAGGCTTTGATCCTCGCCTCTATCGTCGAGAAAGAAACGGGCAAACCGTCAGAGCGACGCATGATCGCAGGACTTTATTCAAACCGACTGAAAACAGGCATGATGCTGCAGGCTGACCCCACAATCATCTATCCCATCACGCAGGGCAAACCGTTAGGCCGCCGCATCCGCCAATCCGAAATCGCGTCGGTCAATGGATACAACACCTATACGCGGACAGGGCTGCCCGAAGGACCGATCACCAATCCGGGGCGTGAAAGCATTGCCGCAGTGCTCAATCCTGAGGCGACAGATGCGCTGTTCATGGTAGCCGATGGGACGGGCGGACACGAATTCAACACCACTATCTCAGGCCATCAAGAAGCGGTTGAGCGTTGGTATCAGCTGCGCAGAGAACGCGGCGAGATGTAGGTCCGCTACCCTGTGGCTCGCCCATTTATCCTAACAGCTGCCTTACCGCCCGAAGTACAGGGCTGGGCAGACGGGCTGCGCCGCGCGCACTACCCGCCAGAGCGCAACCACCTCCTTGCGCATGTGACGATGTTCCACTCTTTCGCACCATCGCTGCTGGATGAACTCAAGACTTTTTTGCCGCGCATCACTGCCGAATTCGCGCCGCCCGTTGGGCAAGTGAGCGGCATCATGGACCTTGGCACAGGCACCGCCATCGCCTTGTCCGCTGAACCATTACTCGCTCTTCGCGAAATGATTGCGGAACATTTCCACGGCAGTCTAACAGATCAGGACCTATACGAGCCTCGCCCACATATCACTATCCAGAACAAGGTCACAAAACGCGAAGCGCGCGAACTGCAGCGAGCTCTCGCGCTGGAGATTGAGCTGAAACAAGACGCGGGACCCTTTGTCTTCCCGTCCCTTGAATTGCACCTTTACAAGGACGGCCCATGGGAGCTGGTAAAGCGGCAGGTCTTCAGAGGAAAAGAGCAATTGTAGTGACATTCTTCGAGGGTCGCGCACAAATGGTTGACCCCGGATAATGGCCGCCCTATGTGCGCTGCTCGCCTGCGGCTAAGCCCGCGGCAATTGCTCCTGTCAGCCCTTTGAAATGGCAGGTATGGGGCGGAGTAGCTCAGGTGGTTAGAGCAGCGGAATCATAATCCGCGTGTCGGGGGTTCAAGTCCCTCCTCCGCTACCAATCTCATTGGTTGAATAGCCTGCTGGTTAAATGATGTAAGTCCAAACTGCATCCTTGCCTTGGGCTAATGAAGTGATCTTCACGCTGTCCAGGCCGTCTTGAATGCTGCTTGCACCAGCGCGGCCTGTGATGGATCGGGGTATGAATGCGCTAGCCTAGCAAGCTGCAATTCGAGATCATCATTCCCGTCAATCTGTCGCAAACGGCGTGCCGAGTTGCGCATCAGATCATTGTCTTGCTGCAATGCACCTAACACCATCAAGGAAATCCAGCTGTAAGGATAGCGAGGATTCAGGCTCGCCGCCTCTTCAAGATGCTTTTGTGCTCCGTCCAGATCGCCGAGCATGAAGCGCGCAATACCGCGATTGAGCTCTGGAAAGTATTTCCATGGAAAGAGAGGGGCAACGCGGGAATGATCATCCAGCGCCTGCTCGGCCTCTGCAGGCAAGCCTTGGTGCAGGTAGTGCCGTGCTAAGTAGAGGTGCGCGATTGGATGCCAGGGCGCAAGCTCGACTGCCTTTTTCGCCAACGACATGCCTTCGGCTGGACGTGTGATCATAAGCAATGCTTGGGAAATCCAGGCGAGCACATTTGCGTCTTCAGGAGCAAGCGCAAGCGCAATGTCGCAGTGTTTCCGTGCCTCTTCGGCCTCTTCTTCGCGTTGCGCTCCGCCAAGCTCGTAATGTGCAGCCAATGCATTGGCGAGCGCGGCATGGGCGGCAGCATACCTCGGCTCCATGGATACTGCCGCACGCGCCTCTTCAATGGCCCTAGCAAGGCTGGCCAAGTCAATCTGCTGATAGGCGGCGTTGGCACGCACGACCGCCTGCCAGGCCGATTGGGCTTTATCGAGTGCGAGCGAACTCTCGGTCACTTCGCGGATTACAATGGTGCTGAACCGCGAAGCCAAGTCGACAACAAGTTCATGAGCCGGAATGCCGGTCGATAACAGCGGCCGGGCAGGGCAATAGATGACGTCCGACCATAAGATCCTTCCAGATGCAATTTCAGTCATCGAACAATG
Organism: Erythrobacter sp. YT30; assembly: GCF_001542875.1. Classification (GTDB taxonomy): domain Bacteria; phylum Pseudomonadota; class Alphaproteobacteria; order Sphingomonadales; family Sphingomonadaceae; genus Erythrobacter. The sequence continues at coordinate 112,414 of NZ_LMAF01000001.1, forward strand.
CACCCGAAGCTGATCCTCAATCTCACGCAATTCCAGACCGACGAGGAATTCAGGCGACTGATCGGAGTTTGGCGCGAGTACGATCAACTCGCGATTGAGCGATAATGCCGCGGACACGTCGGAAGAAAGAAGCAAAGAAAGTGTCTTGCCCTTTTCAGATTGGCCGATGAAACTGGGAAGGGAAAGGCTCACAACCGGTTTTGCAGGACCATCTGTCGGACTGCGGCTTACAGAGCCATCGGGTATGTCCTGTCCCTGGGAGACCAAGCGATAGCCAATTTTGGGGATCGTCTCGATTTCAAAGCCACCAAGCTGGGCTGCAAGTCTTCGCAATCGGCCGATGCACCTTTGGATCGCATCATCACCGACAATGACACCGCCCCAGCATTCCTCAATCAAGGTATCCCGGTCGACAGCATCACCGGTATGTCGGGCCAGCAAGACGAATACCTGCATGACGCGGGGTTCTAGCGCGACCGTCTGATCGCCTTTTTCAACATTCAACAGCCGTGGCTGAACCCGCAGTTCTGCGAGCGAAAACGAGTCTGTCTTTGCAAGCTCAATGGTCATCGGACCTTCATCGGAAAATCATCGGTTCCAGAACCTATCGATCCCTCGGGTTGCGGGCAACAAAGGGCGAGACACCCCCCTTATCGAAGGATCAATCAATGCTTGTTTTCATTGCCTGCCTTATCGGCATGTTTGCCATATTCGCCATTCTTGATCGCGTGGCACCGGCACGTCCGCAGCCAGATCAAAAGCTCTGGAAGGTCAGAGGATTGATCGGTTTTGCCCTCTACTACGCGATTGCATTCACTGCGCCTATTCTGTGGGACGGCCTGCTAGCGGAGCATACACTTCTTGATGCATCACAGTTCCCGCTGTGGGCCCAGATTGGTGGCGGATATGTTCTTTTTAACTTCGGAATGTACCTGTGGCACCGCTCAATGCACGAATCCGATCTGCTGTGGCGTTATGTCCATCAGACACATCATTCCGCAGAGCGTGTCGACATCTGGGGAGCATACTGGTTCCACCCGATCGACATGGCTGGCTGGGCGCTTTTGGGCAGCCTCGTTTTTGTCGGCGTCTTCGGAATTTCGGTTGAAGCGGGCATTGCGATCAATCTGATCGGAAGCTTCATGGCTATGTTCACCCACGCAAACATCTCAACACCGCGCTGGCTGGGCTATTTTATCTCGCGGCCAGAGATGCACGCAGTCCATCACGAGCGCGACGTCCATCGTTATAACTACGCTGATCTTCCGTGGTTCGACATGCTATTCGGGACCTATCGCAATCCGACGAAGGCCCCACAAAAGGCTGGTATTGTCGATGGCGGTGCAGACCGTGTGGTTGATCTGCTGCTTGGTCGAAGGATTGACACCCCGCCGGCAAAACGTGAAAAAGTCGCTTCGCACGATTAATCAATAGTCGTGTCCGATCGCTCGTTTTGAGCGATGCCGGGAATTCGAAAGGGACAGCACTAAGTGGCGGCGGGGTGGTTTAGTCCACCCCATTGCATTCTCAGTTCGAGTGGCTGTCTCCATCGCCGTCGCCGTGATTGTGGCCGCCTCCAGAGTGCGTCGCTTGCTCTGAGCCGCCGGCACTGCCGCCTTGACCAGCTTCCCACCAATAGGCGCGCCTGCCGCCATCGCCTGTCGCGACTTCGGCCATGGTCTTTGCGTCATACATGCGACCGCCCAGCATTACGCTTTCGATCTTGTCGCTGTCGCGCACGTTTGCGGTGGGGTCAGCGGTGAGCACCAACAGATCGGCGAGCTTGCCAACTTCCAGGCTGCCAACATCCTTTTCCATGCCTAGCGATTGTGCGGGATAGATGGTTGCGGTCTTGAGCGCTTCGACCGCGCTGAAACCGCCGCGAGCAAAGCTCCAGATTTCCCAGTGTGCTCCAATGCCAGGCTGTTGGCCATGCGCGCCGATCGAGACTTTGATGCCGCGATCAGAGATTTTCTTCGCCTCGCGCGCCGCGTTGTCATCAACGAACGCCCATTCAGGTGCCTTTGTGCGCCGCGCAGTGCTGGCGAGCAGGGCCTTGGGCGGCGTATGGATCATGAGGGGATGATCGTAAACGTCGGTTGCTTGCCGCCAATAGGGATCACCCGCCAGCCCGCCGTAAGTCACGGCCAAAGTGGGCGTATAATTAGTGTTGGACTGGCCAAAGAATTGCAGCACATCTTCGTAAAAAACATCACCTGGAACGTTGTGCTCCATCGTCGAATTCCCATCGGCGATCAGATTCATATCCATTCCGAACAGTGAGCCACCTTCCGCGACCACAAGCATATTCTCTTCGGCCGAAGCGCGAGCGACCATCTGACGTTGTTCGCGGCGGGGTTGGTTGTAGTTCTTGATCGAGATACCGCCCTGCGCTTTGATTCGGCGAACATGCGCTAGGGCATCTTCATAGCTGTCGATCCGCGCATAAACGCTGGGTGCTTTGGCGCCGTAAACGATTTCACCGGTCGAGAAGATGCGAGGTGCGAGAAGTGTGCCCGCCTGTTGTCGCTCTGCGGAAGCGAAGATCAGGCTCGCATCGCTCGAGGGGTTGTGCGTGGTTGTTGTGCCCAAGGCCAGGTCCTGGACGAGGCTCCAGTTCTGCTGCGGGATCAGCTCATCAGTGCCATGCGGACCGTGATGGTGCGCATCGACAAAACCGGGCATCACGATTTTGCCACTGGCATCAATCGTGGTTGCACCTTGAGGGATCGCGATTTGATCCGCAGCGCCGATGGCAGCGATCCGATCGCCTTCAATGACGATCACGCCGTTTTCAATGACGCCTGCATCTTCCTTATCGAGACCAGCCGCCATGGTAAGCACTTTCGCGCCTGTGATGACGACTGTGCCCGTGGGTGCGGCTTTATTAACCGTCACCGCCATCGAAATTGCGCTGTCAGGCGTTTCGTAGCCGCCTTCATCGTCGTCATTCTTAGGGGCGGAACGGAAGAAGTCGCTCACTTGCGCCTGCTTGAGATCAGGACCGAGAGACCAGAACAATGTCTCTCCGCCGCGTGCCCAGCCCATGAAATCGCCACCGCCATCAGAGACTTTAGTGATCGGCACCGGCCCTTTGTCTTCATTAACGTCTACCGGTTTGCCACCCGGAATAACGGGCATGGCGAACACTTCGTAGTTTTGTCGAAAGGCAATCGTCTTGCCATCAGGCGCAATGCGGAAGTCGTTCACCAGACTGCCGGTTGCATGGGTTCGACGCTTCTCACCGTCCAGATCGGCTGACATTAGCGCCAACTTATCGCCGGACTGATCGATCATGAATATGCGATCGTTGGCCGCGCCGAATTGCGGCGTAGAGCCTGAGCGGGTCACCAATACTGGATCACCGCCATTGGCGGGCTGGAGGTAGATGCCGGGGTTTTCGGACTGTTCGGGAGCCGTCAGATAACCGCCGGTGCGCTTTTCATAAGCGATCATGCGGCCATCGGGCGACCAGGCGAGATTGGCGTAATGGCCGGGTAGTTTCGATACCACCCGCGCATTGCGCCCATTGGCATTGGCAACCATGACCTGGCCCAATCCGTCATCTGTCCACCGAACAAATGCGAGCTTTGATCCATCACGGCTGAATGCGGGATAGGCCTCAATTGCGTCGCTGCTATCCCCTGTCATCGGCCGCGCACCATCGCGTCCGCGTGCAGATTTGATGTTTAGTTTGCCCAGTGTTTCAAACACAACTCGAGTGCCATCGGGCGATAGCGTACCGAACTTTGCCATCTTCGTGGCAAAGCGTTCAGGGGAGACTTCAATCGCTGGGTGCGGCGCATCGGCAATGCCGCGTGTGTCGTTGATGCTGAAAGGGATGACAGCATGGTTTGACCCATCGCGATCCACCCTATTCAATTTCCCGCCTGCCCAGAAAACAATGCTACGGCTGTCAGGCGTCCAATCCATGTTTGGATAGACACCGGTGACGGCCCAGGTTTCCTGTACGTCGAGATCGAGCGCATCATAGATCATCCGCTCGCGACCGCTGGCGATGTCTTTGGTCCAGAGCTGGGAAGTATCCTTGTCGCGTCGGACGAACGCGATTTCAGTTCCATCGGGCGAGGGGGCAGGGCGGACTGCACCACCATAGCCATCGACCGCAGTGGTCACTTCGCCGGTCTCTAGATCGTGTTTCTCAATCGCGAAGATGCCAGAATTGGAATCCTGTGCGTAAATGAAAGTGTTTCCGCCGGTTGTGTTGCGAGTGTAATAAATAGCTTTGCCATCAGGTGCGAAGATCGGCTCGCCCAGCTCTTTTTGGAGAGCCTCATCGCGGCGCTCCACCACTTGCACTCCGCCGCCGCCAGAAACATGGTACATCCAGATCTCGCCAGTGCCGAGCGAACGCTGAGTCGTGAAGTGTTTCTTGGCAGCAATGAAACGACCATCGGGCGACCAAGTTGGTTGATTGAGCAGGCGGAAGCTTTCTTCGGTAAGTTGGCGTTTGTCTGAACCGTCTGCATTCATGATCCAGATGTTGTCACCGCCGCCGCGATCGGATGTGAAGGCAATACGCGAGCCGTCGGGCGAAAAGCGAGGGTGCACTTCCCACGCCATGCCCTCGGAAATTCGGCGAGCGCTGCCACCAGTGATTGGAAGTGTGTAGATGTCGCCCAACATTGTGAACACGACGGTCTGGCCATCGGGGGAGACATCGACATCCATCCAAGTGCCTTCATCGGTTTGGATGGGGACTTGCTTGATCGTCGCGCCTTTAGGTGCTTCGACATCCCATTCCTCAGTGTCCTCACCATCCTGATCATTTGCAAGGGCAACGCCGGCGCTCGCCAGAAATGAACCCGTTAGCAAAGCCGCCACAAAGCGGCGCGTGGTGAAGTGACGCATGTAAGTATCTCCCGTGTCGGACCCCGAGCCATGCTTCTAGAATTGGCAATGAGAATTGTCACGAGGCGCGTCTGGTAAATTGGCGAGCTTGCGCAAGAGTTTAGCCGCGTAGGTGGCAGGCACTGGACAAAGGCTAAAGCTCAACCAGTAAGTTGTGTCGCAGAGCTTTCGAAGAGGTTCGCAGTTCTGCTTGGGGCAGGCCCCATTAAGCTCGTTGGCCAGCCTCGTTTTGCCCAGACGCGCGTAAGCCCCAGGCGTTCTGCAAACGCTCCGAAATCCTTGTGCGCCCGAACGCTTTCGGATTCGAGTGTCGGCTCCCAGATGCGCGCGATACAATAGCCGACATAGGGGTTTGGCTTGTCGAGAATGTTCTGCATGTAAGATGCCGCATCGCCAAGAAAGAGAAAGCCGATCACAGAAGCTGCTGTGGGCTGCGCTTTGGGATTGTTCAGTCTGCTTTTGAGAGCCGCGCTCACTATCAGCTTCGCCACTGGCGCTTTCTTGAGATACGCCCGGTATACGAGGCGGCGGACCACGGGCCAGCGAAGTTCGGCCTGCTCGATCGGGGCGAGGCCATCAAAGTTGGCTTCCATGAATTCGATCGCCGCATCAGCAGCGCCGCGTTCGGCCATGCGATGCGAAACACCAAAGGCGGCTGCACCAAAACCTAGCTCAAACGAGCGACGAAACGCGGCCTCTGCTTCTTCAAACTCGCCAATCGTCAGCAGCAGGCCGCCATAGGTCGTATGCCAGATCCCGCACAAAGGATCTTTCTCCAGAATGCGCTCCCAATACGGGCGAGCCTGATCGTGAAGTCCCACCGACATCAGACCGAGCCCAAAGCCAGCCATTGTTTCTACATTGTTGGGATCGAGCGTGACGGCTTCTTCAAAAATCTCGAGCGCATCATCAAGCTTCCCACGATGTGCGGCTCTCATGGCTTTTACAAGCAACGCCATGCTGCATTGCGGGTTTAGTGCGAGGGCATGATTGAGCGCTGCATCGCTGTAATCAAAATGCTTCTTCCATTCCGGCGTGCGGGAGAACTCTGGCAGGATGAAATGCGCCAAGGCGAGCCATGCATGCGCATCTGCAAACTCCGGATCGATGATTACGGCCTGTTCCAGGAGATCGATCCCGCTTGGAATCGTTGTCTGTCCATTTAGCCGATGAACGAGTTTGCGGCCTTGCAGAAAGAGCGCGTATGCCTCGGGCGAGCGAGTAAGCTTGGCAATTGGAAGCGGCGTCGTTTCGACGCCCAGTATTCCTGCCAATTGATGCGAAATGGATTTCGCAATGAGATCCTGAAATTCGAAAATATCAGAAATCACACCATCGTATGTTTCCGACCAAAGCTGTTCGCCATTGCTTGATCGCACCAGCTTTGCAGTAATCCGCACGTCGCTCTCAGACTTGCGAAGCGAGCCTTCGAGAAGGTAGCCAACATTCAAAAGCGCGCCGATTTGCTGAGCTGTCTTAGTGCTGGTGTCGACCGCGAAAGATGACGTTCTGCCAATCACGGTTACATTGGGCATGTGGGTAAGAGCGTTGAGAATTTCCTCCGCCATACCGTCGGCAAAATGCCCCTGATCGCTGTGCGGGCTGAGGTCGGCAAATGGCAACACTGCAATGGACCGCGCGAGCTTCGATGCTGACATCTCTGGAACGGCAAGGGTCTGCGTTGGCTTTAGCCGGTACCCCCGTTTGGGAATGGTCTCGATGCAAGAGGCGTCATCAAAATTGCCCAAGGCCTTTCGCAGCAGAGAAATAGCGCGCGTCAGGCTGTCATCGGCAGCTTCGTCGTCATTCCAGATTTCATCAAGTAGAGTAATGCGCTCAACAACTTCGCCTTCGCGCCTTTGGAGGCCGACCAGAACCGCCATCACTTTGGGTTCGAGTGAAACACTGTCATCGCCGCATGCAATGGCGTTCAAAGCCGGGGTCACACGGCACTGTCCCACCGAAAATGCTTCCACGATTGCCCCCCTGACAGCAGCAGTTTCCGCAACGTCAATCATACGGAAATCCGCCAATTCTTCAATCCCCTCACATTTCCCTCACCTTTCCCACAGGACGAGGTTAGCGGCTTGATGGCAGGGCGGCGTTCTGGATTGTACAGAGGGGAAATATCATGAAGAAATTCAATAAAATGCTTGCTGCTGCCGTGGTGGCTGTAACGCTACCTATGGCCGCGCCAGCTGCCGCTCAGATGGAAATCTATGAAAATTGGGAGCCGGCCGAAGAGGTGACTGAACTGACTTTCGTGAAAGTCGATCAGGGGCAGGAAGAAACCTATGTTGAAGGTCTCAAATCCACCTGGGTTGCCGCGAACAAGATCCAGCAAGAGCAGGGCGTCATTTCCAGCTTCGGCATCTACATGGTTCCGTACAAGGAAGAATATAATATGGTGCTGAGGGTGAGCTTTCCGAGCGGGGAAATGCTGCAGCCGAACAAGGAACGCTACATGAATTTCTTGGAGGCATTCGGCAAAGCCAATATCGACCAAGGCAACAAAACGGTTCTCGAACTCTATAACAAGATCCGCAAAATTCAGAGCGTAGCGCTGCTTCGCGAAGTGAAGCTCATCGAAGACTGAAGAACCCTTCGGCTCGTGCCGAGCGCAAGAGCGCCGGTCTTACGGCCCCGGCAGGCTGTGTTGCGACCCTTTATCTGCTGGGGCCGTTCCTTTTACGAAGCGAACTAGTCCCAGCCCTCGTTCAAATTGAGCGGGCCATCGCCGTAGAGATAGCTTGGATCGAAGTCGGCGTATTCGCGCAGTGCGTCCCAGTTATCGGTGTAGAGTGTCCCGCGGCGGATCTCTGCAAGTTCCAATTCTCTGATCTTGCTCACCGCTCGATTGGCATGGATCGGGCTAACTCCGCACATATCGGCGATGTCTTGCTGCGTGAACGGTGTGCGAAGGGCCCGCTCGCTCGCGCGATTTGTCAGCTCCAGGCGCGTTTGGAGCTCGCAATAGATATGCGCAATTCGCCGGGGCGCATCGAGCCGTTCAAGCATTTGTATCCATTTGCGGTGGATCGATGCATCAAGCAGCGTTGCAAACCATAAGGCACGCGCGATTTTCGGTCTTTCCTGCATCACGCCTTCAAGTGTGGCGTGGCGCACGATCCCTATCTTCACATCATCAACCGCCACGACTGAATGATCGAGCCGTTTCAGTGCGAATCCGTGCAGATCGACGAAGTCACCCGGCAGATGCACGCCGACGATGTACCGGCGATCGCTTGTTTCGATCGTACGAAACATAAAGCCTGAGATGAGAATGCTGCTTACATCAGTCCGCTGACCGCGCTCGACAAGGGTTTCACGCGCGGGAAGAGAGAGGGTGCCGTCGATCAGGCTCTCCACGTATTGCAGATCATCGTGCTCAAGATGCTTGCGCAGCCTGCCCGCCAAGAAATTGGCGGTCTGCGGAAACGCAATTTCACTTGAGGCTTCTGGTGGTGTCAACATACGCGCTGGACATAGAGCCCGTTTTCCAACGCAGTCTATTGACAGATGTTAGCTTCGCGTCGTTTTTTTTGAGCAACTTAATCTAGGTTAAGCATAGCCCTCACGAAGGTGGATCGCGCCTTCGCCGTAGAGATAGTCGGCCTGGAAACATCCAAATTCCTCGAGCTGCCTCTTGTCACGAATGGTGACACGTCCGCGCTCGAATTGCGCGATGTCCTTCTCACGCAATTCCTTGAGAGCGCGATTGACGTGAATGGATGTAGCACCGCACATATCGGCCAAATCCGACTGGGTTAGAGGGGTTTCGAACCCCGTCTCATCACCCAATTCGACCATTCGGAGCCTGCACCAGATTTCGGAAAAGATGTGCGCTAGCCGCCGTGCAGTCGTGAGCTGTTCAAGCTTCATCACCCATTCGCGGTGCATTGCCGCATCAAGCAGTGTCGAAAACCATAGTAGGCGCGCGAGGTGAGGGTGATCTGCCATGATCTCGCGCAGCTTTTTATGCGGCACGTATCCAACTTTCACCTCTCCAATCGTATCGATGTTGTGGTCGAGACGCTTGAGCGCAAAGCAATGCAAATCGACAAAGTCTCCGGGCACGTGAAAGCTGACACCGTACCTGTTTTCTTCGCCATCAATGGTACGCAGCACGAACCCTTCAATCAGCATTGTCGAGTGATCGTAGACTTTGCCATGTTCAAGAATGCGCTTGGGCTTGTCCAAAACGGCCACTTCGTAGATCGCATCCTCCAAGATGCGTTTTTCAACCTCGGACATATCGTGGCGCAATCGGCCTGCAAGGAAGCGGCCAGTGTTTGGGAAACGTGCGAGTTCATGTGTGATTGTGCCCGGCAACAACGTCCCCTCTCCCTCAGATTCGATGGACCGCGTAGCAGGTTGTGGCCCGCGGCGCGATATCTTGAACCAATGTTAGTTTTGGGAAGAGATTACCGCTGAGAGCGCAGACGCCTGATGGTGTCTTTAAGCTCATTCTTGACCTGTGCCCAAGCGAGCAGTGCGAAAAGAGCGGTGCCGCCGATGACATTGCCGAGCAGCGTTGGCAGGATATTGTCTAGACCCATTGCCATGAGGCTGTGATCGCCGCGCCATGCCAATAGGAAAATTTCGCAAGATCCCACCACAACGTGCGTGAAATCGCCCACAGCAATTACGTAAGTCATCAGGAAAACAAGCCATAGAAAGTTGTTCCCAGAGCTTGGTCGCATCCACACGAGCGCGGCGATCAGCAGCCCCGATGGCATTCCTCTCGCGAGCGACTCCGCGAACGAGAGGCTTTCGACTTTCTTGCTGATCGCAATCATAGCCTCCAGCGTTTCGGGTGTGACAATCGGCGTCGACATGAACAGCCACGCCATAATGGCTGTGCCGATGAAGTTTGCGACGAGGCTTATTCCCCAAACCCGGCCCATGTTCAGGAAATTGGACGAGGAGGGTGCCGCGATGGCTGGCAGAACCGGCGTGATCGTATTCTCGGTGAACAGTTGCAGTCGGCAAAAGATCACGAGGATGAAACCGATCGTGTAGCCCAGGCTTTCAATTGCGTGGCCCAGCGGCATGTCGCCGACATCGGCGTGCAACACCGCTTTTGCGACAAACGAAAAGCTGACGAGAATTCCCGCAGCAACAGCTGACCAAAACAGAGAGAGCGTTGGACGGCTCATCTCTTCAATCCCCTCCCGCGCAATCTCAATGTAGATTTCGGGGGAGGTGGGTTGTTCTACTTTTTCGAGCTCGTCCTCTGAGGAGGGGCCGATCAGATCGTCATTCTCCATGCGGCGTCGCTTTGCTCATACTTGCTTCTCTAATTCGAATCTCATGAGGCGGAGGGTATCGCGGCATTGCCGCGTGAAGCCCCACATTCTCCCCATCCAAACTGTCTTGCAGATACGGTTTTGTCCGGTCGCGGTTCCTGGGCAGGGGCAGATGCGGACGCTGAGAAGTGCTCGAAGGACGCGCAAATTTGAACCAACAAGCAGCCCCGCGTGTTGAGTGTGTATGTCCAGTGCAGGAGATTCAGGAAACACAGAGAGCGAAACAAGAACCGATCTCGCTGAGGACAGAACCATCCTTGCCAATGAGCGCACGTTTGCTGGCTGGATGCGGACTGGCCTTGCAACGGTGGGTATCGGTCTCGCTTTCAATGCTGTTTTCACGAAAATTGACCCAGCTTGGATCGCGCGCTCAATCGCGTCGCTTTTTGTCTTTGTGGGGATCATGATCTTCTACATCGCGCAGCGAAAATCTTGTCAGGTCATCCAGAGGATGGATTCGCACGAGATCAAACCAATCGAGACGCTCAATATGCGATTGATTGCGGGCCTGATGTCGCTCGCATCTGCGCTTCTCTTGATGGCGATCTGGTTCCTGATGTGATTGCAGGCCAATCGCCAGTCCAACTTTCAAAAACAAATGGACGGGAAAACCCTCCCAATGAATGACACCAATGAAAGCGGATTACAGCCAGATCGATTGTTTCGCATCAATGTGCGCCCGGCGGCGGCAACCACTTTTTGGTAAATTACGTAGGACAAAGCCGACTTACTAAAGGCTTGGTAAAGCTCTGCTCATTCAATTGGGCGCGAACCGTCGAGCAAGTCGTCTTCGCCGCCTTGCGATCTCTCCTTTTCAACGGTCTGAGTGATGTACTCATCCGGGCTTACATCTGTCGCGATATCTCCATCGGTTGGCGCAGGACCCGCGGTTTTGCCTTCGTCTTTCACCGATGGTTTCTGCGCCTTCGAAACAGGCACTCCGCTCTGGTCAAACCGCAAACGATAGATCGGTTCGGGCAAGGTGAAGCCATCAGCTTCCAGCGCATCTTTGGCGGCTCTGATGGCAAGGCTCCGGGCCTTCAAAAAGTCAGCTTCGGTCTGATCAATCCAGCCATGGAAGCGGATAATGATGCTGGAATCGCCGACTTCCTCAATCGCTGCGAAAGGTGGTCGGTCCTCAAGGAGGAAGGGAAGCTCCTTCAGCGCTGCAACGCCCGTTTCCATACCGCTTGCAGGGTCATCTTCCGCGTCGACGCCTAGCGTAAAGTCAAACCTGCGCTCTGGATTGCGGGTGTAGTTGAGAATGACACCCTTAAACACGTCGGCATTGGGGATGCGTAGATGATTGCCCTCCATCGTCATCAGGATTGTTGCGCGTGAGGTAAGCCGAATTACGACGCCTTCATGATCGCCGATGAGCACGTGATCGTTTGATCGAAATGGCTGGCGAAGGCTCAGCATGATTGATGCGACATAATTTTCGAGTGTGTCGCGCACTGCAAAACCGATAGCGATACCAATGACGCCTGCACCGCCCAGTATGGTACCCATAAGTGTGTTTGCGCCAAGCAGATTTAAGGCGACAACCAACCCGGCGATAAATGCGATCACTCTGACCGCCTGCGACACCAGTTCGGCAAGGAAAACATTGGGCAGAATTGTCCGCCACAGCGAACTCCAGCGGGCGAGGAGGTGGCCAATCAGCGCGATGAAAAAGAAAACGCCAAACGCGACACCCAAAAGAGGCAAGCCGGCTATGGCGGCATCGACAGTGTCGGACAGTCCTTCGACAGCGGGTGAAATGTTACTTTCAATGTCCCTCAACCGTTCGATGGAATCGCGCACTAGGATGACGCCGTCTACACGCTCGGCAAGGGCGATCGCGTCTTCTGCTGCCTGGCTGTTGGCGACTTCGCCGCTTAATGTGACGACACCCGATTGCGCCTTTACCGAGACACCTTCTAGGCCTTCGATCTCGTCATAGATCGCGCGCAGGCGCTGCGTAATCAATTCGTCGAGTTGATCGCGTTCTTCCGCAATCGTCTCTTCGCTGCCGATCTCTGGAACTGTGATTTCGATCGGATCAGATTGAGCCTCGTCGGCGCTCGTTTCGTCCTGTGCGAATAATCCGTTCCCCATCATAAGCGCAGCTAGGCTGGCGAGTAAGGCTTTCATTCCCAGAGATATTCTCGTCACTGATCCTGTCCTAACGTCTTAATGACTTTTCCGCACGTAAGGTCATGCGCGGCTATAGCGACGCCAAATTCTTTCAAATAGAGCCCAAACTGCGCAGCATTAATTTGGGAACCTGCATAAAATGCAGCCATTCCATAATGGCATTCCGCAAAAACACATAACGGCCCGGAGGCCTTGATGCAGACCAAACCTGTAACCTCGCAAGCTGCCAGTTCTAACGCTGTGCCTGCGACTATCTCTCAATTCTCTGAAGTATCGTCGATCGCGAAAAAAGGTCCGGAAGCCGGACCTAAAAATCCGTGGCCAGCCGACAAAGCTAAGCGCAGAAAGTCTGTTTCAGCCCGTTCTTTCAAGAAGCAAATGGTGGAATCGCAAGACGCGCTTCGGCGGTTTGCTTTCAGACTTTGCGCCCGTGAAGATATGGCCGAAGATCTTGTCCAGGAAACGCTTATGAAAGCCTGGGCTGCTCGCCATCAGTTCAAGCCGGGAAGCAAGTTCTTGAGCTGGGCATTTACAATTCTGCGTAACACCTGGCTAAATCAATTGCGGCGTGGAAAAAAGTTCGTTGCTGATTTTGACGAGAATGTTGCTGAGCAAATTCTGTCCGCACCAGCTCAACAAACTGCCCCGTTTGAGCTTGCGGATTTGCAACGCGCGATGTCGGAGCTTCCAACCGATCAACTCGAAGCGTTGATGTTGGTAGGGCCGGGCGATCACACCTACGACCAAGCCGGCGAAATCCTTGGCTGTGCAGCTGGAACCGTGAAAAGCCGTGCGTCACGCGCCCGGGCGACGCTCAATGGTATTCTCGAAACCGGAAGGCTGAAAATGCAGTTGGAAGATACTGCTGACGCCGTCGATATTGCTGACACATTTGTTGCTGCCATCGCTCAGATTGAGAGTGGAGGTACAATTGGGGATGTAATAAATCTGAAGCGTTCGGCTTAAATTCTCTCAGTTCTCCACGAACCAAAACGCCCCGCTCTTCATCGGGAGAGCGGGGCGTTTTGTCGTTTGGTCATCAATCAAAGATCGATTGTCTGCCAGGGTACCGAGTTATGCGGTGACTGCGCTTCCGCCGCGGGGGCCAAAGACCAACCACAGCACTACACCGATGACGGGCAGCGCGAAAATCACAATCGACCAGATGAGCTTTGCAGCGATTGACGAACCTGATGTCCAGACGTTGAACAATGCCCAGATGTTGAGAGCAAGAACGAGTAATCCAATAATTCCATATTCCATGATGATTTCCTTTGTTTGAAGTTGGGGTGGGGGTTGTTTGCGACGCGTATCAGTCGACCGCCTCTTCCATGCGTTCGAGGATCTGTGCGTCGGCTTCGAGTTCGCGCTTGATGGCTTCGAGCATCATCTTATCGCGCGGTGAGAGTTCGCCGTCTTCGAGTATATCGGCGATCTTTTCACGCAGACGTTCCTCGCCATCATCGATCATCTTTACGGCTGCTTTTTCATCGTTTTGAACGAGCGATACGACGGAGATTAGATTGCGGTGGATCGCGCCAATGGTAGTGCCGCCTGTCTCGGGTTCACCGCCATTTTCGCGGATGGCAGCGTCGATCATTTTGATCATTGATCCACGCTCAGCGGCACGTGCTGCGAACGCTCGGCGAAAACTGCCGCGCTCGACAGTCTCAGATGCTTTCAAATAGCCTTCTTGAGAATCGGAAATGTAATTGAGTGCTGTTTGAAGCGAAGTGGTATTCGATCGGGTCATCAAGTGCTCCTTTCCTGTTTATACCCCACTTACAGGCGGACTTCGAATTCGTTCCAAATAATTGAATTTAATGGATAAAACGAAGAAGGCGGCCGCCCATCGGGCAGCCGCCTTCGTCTTCAGGCCTAAGTGTAACCTAGATGGTGTTTTTAGTTGTTCTCTTCGTCAACATCGCCAAGTTCGACCCCAACGACTGGCACGTCCACGGTTTCCGTGTCGGTCGAAACATCTACCTCGGGAACTTCAACTTCAGTTTCGGTTGTGCCGACTTTCACCTCAGGTGCGTCAACGTCATACTCAGGCAGATTGCCCTCTTCGACGGACATGTCGACCTCTGGCATTTCGCCTTCTTCGGTCTGCTCAACGTCGCATGCGGCAAGCGCAATGGAGGAGAGCGCGATTGCTGCGATAGAAATACGGTTTTTCATAAAAGTGCTCCTTTCAAAATTGGATAGAGTTTCAGTTGATCTTCGTTCCAAGAAACTTGGCCAGGCGACGGCATTGCTGCATTGCCGATCAATCGTTGGATGCGAGTTTCATCGGCTCTTTGAATGTATGGGTCTGATACGGATAGGGAATCTCGATACCTTCGCGATCGAGTGCGCTTTTGATCGTGCGGATCATTGCATCACGGCTCACATGCTCGTCACGCTTTTCAGAGCCGCTCCACCAACGGACACGAAAGTCGACAGAGCTTGAGTTGAACTCGGTCGCGAAGACGTCGATGGGTTTTTCCTGATCGATAGCGTCAGAACCTTCGACTGCTTTGCTTATAATGTCAGATGCCCGTGCCAGATCGGTGTCGTAGCTAACGCCAATAATCAGTTCAAAGCGGCGTTTGTCTTTGTCGGTCAAAATTTCGATGGGATTCTTGAAGAGCACTGAGTTGGGCACAACCGCGAGCTCGTTCGAAGTTTTGCGCAAATGAGTTTCGCGAAGGGAAATCTGCTCGACGCGTCCTTCTATGCCATCACAACCGATATAATCGCCGATGCGCATCTTTTCGCGCAGCATAAAAAGTATGCCGGCCATGAAGTTTTCAAATACGTCTTTAAAGGCGAAGCCGATGGCGACGGTTCCCACGCCAAGCCCGGCAATGATGCTGCTCAAAGTGAGGTTCGGGAGGAGCACGGTTCCAGAGATCAGCAAGCCCACGGCCCAGATCGAGAACTTGACCGCCAGTTCGATCAATTCGCGCAAGGATTGGCGCATATCAGCGCCCTTCGTGATTTTCTCGGAGATCTGGCTAGCAAACCTCGCGACAGCCCAGGTGATGCCTAAAAGAACGACTGCGATTGCGATATTCGGAAGCATGGCAATCACGCCGCGACCCATCTCTGATAGCTGATTGGTCAAGATGGCGATCGGTTCGAATGAAGAGTTCTGTTGTGTCATGCCACAACAACCAGAGTTGTGGTCTCAAAGTTCCATTTCACTCAATATGTGTTGAGCGCGATGCATGTCCTGCGTCGCGTCGAATACAGAAAAATCATTTTTTTGGAACGGTTTGCAGTTTGGATTTGTAGGCGAAGTGGATGGCGCGATTAAATCCGCTGCCTTCATCGAAACCCCGAACGATAACATTCAACCGAACAAGGTAATTATGACAATCTCGACCCTCAAAGACCTCTACATCGACCAACTTCAAGACCTTTACAGTGCCGACAAACAGTCGCTGGAATCGACGCGTAAGATGCGTGACGCAGCGACTGATTCTGAATTGAAGCAGGCGCTCACAAATGGTGTCGAAGGAATTCAGGAAGGTATCGACACGCTCGAAACCATCATCAAGTCACACGACGCCGATCCGAACGGTGAATTTTGTAAGGGCATGGAAGGGCTCGTGAAAGAAGCCCGGGCACACACGCTCGATGCGGACATCACCGATGACGACGTTCGTGATGCATCGATCATCACCCAATATCAGCGCATGACACACTATGGTCTTGCCGGATATGGCTGCCTCGTCGCGTTTGCGAAGCGTCTTGACCTTCATAGCGATGCAGCAAAACTGCAAGTGTGTCTCGACAACACCTATGGCGGTGACCGCGAAATGACCCGCATTGCGACCGGTGAAATCAACAAGGCAGCAGCTGCCTAAATCACACGTCTTGCGCCCAGGAAAGTGGGTGGCCAAATACAAAAATAAAGCCGGATCGAGCCTAGGCATGGTCCGGCTTTTCCATTGGTGAGAGAAAGGCCTTGTTTGTCGGAACTCTGGTGAAGTTGCGGTGTAACTGTGATGACGATCCGCCCTGCCAATCACGACAATCATCACGTGGTCACGCGCCGGTGTTTCGCAATCAATCAAGCTCGAAAGGATCAATTCCGATGAAATATGTTATTCGGTCTGTCGTGGCCGCTGCCGCATCTGCTGCTGTGTCTCTCGCCGTGCGCGCCGTCATGCGCAAAGCTCAAAACAACAAAGACAGCTCAAAGCAGAAATCACCGACTGCTATTTCTGCAGGCTAATTCGATAATCGCCGGGCATCAGGCAAAGCTGATGCTCGGCCATTCCTCTTCTGATCCTTCGGGATCGAGTATGTCGTTGGTCGCGAGCCATTCCTGGACCGCATTTAAGTCGGGGTGCTTGTATTCGCGCAGCCTTCGGCCCGTTTGGCCCGCAGCCTCGATGGTTTGGATGACTGATCCCGATTGCTGAATATGATCGGCGATCTCAGCGACACTTTGGCCAAGGTGTTCTGCAAGCAAATCATTCCGACAATCAGCAATCGCTCGCTCCGCCTCATCGGGTTTGCGAGCCATTTTTGCGTCCACGCACAAATCGCATTCGCTATCAAAACCCATGGATCGATTGCTGAGATTGGATGAACCCAGATGCAAGAACCGATCGTCTGCGATCAGGATCTTTGCGTGAACGTAGATCTCGGTTCCGGATGAAGTGACGGGATGATAGGCCTGAAACCGGCCGTGTTTGTCGATCTTGCGTAGAGCCTCGATCACTCTGGATCGGGTCGTATCCATCATCTGACTTTCCAGCCACCCGTCTGACGTTGCGGGAAGCACGACGACGATTTCAGGGCCATCATCTTCAAGCAACTTATTGGCCAAGGCGCGCGCAACCCGCTTTGACGTAAAGTACTGCGTTTCGACGTAGATCCATTTTTGAGCAGACTCGATCACCTCGCAATAGAGCGCTTCGATCTCACGTATTGCGTCTTGGTCCTCAGTTGCACCCCGTGTTCGTGCTATTGCGACGTTCACGTTGGACAGCGTCGGCGCCGCTGTTGTTCGGTCGGATTTCCCGGACATCGAATGCCGCTGAGAGCAGACCTGCGGCAAATCCTCGCCCGTCGCTCTTTTCCATCGATCTTCGGCGAGCTGCGACAGGCTCTTAACAATATCACCCGTCAGCCGAGCAGATGTATCGTGCCATGGACCAGCATCGTGATCATTGGGTTGTTCGCGCCGCTCGTCCTCATCGGGATGCTCGCGGGTGTCCCATCGGTCTTCGGTAATATCGATACCGCCGCAAAATGCGACATCCTCATCGACAACAATAAGCTTCTCATGCTGCGCAGCGCCTGTTGGATGGGCGCCATCCAACGCAAAGTGCACACGCGGATGGGGCAACCATTTTGCAACCTGGAGGAGCGTTTTACCTCTCTTCGCAAGTTTGAGCGCGGCCAGATCCCATTGAAGAATGTAAATGTTGAGTTCGGGTGTCCGACGAACAAGCCAATCGATGTATTCGCCAATCTCAAGCGGTCCCTCGACCTCGTGCTGCGTGTCGTACATCTTGACGCGCGCATCGAAATCCCAGCCGATCAGAACGATACGCTCGCGCGCTTGCTTCATCGCTTGGCGTACGGAGCGGAAATAGTTCTCGCCATCGATCAACAGGCTGAGCGTGTCGGCCTGCGCTATCGTCCAGCAATTTTTGCCAGGTTCGAGAAGTGTCATTCAGTCGGCTCGTGTTTGTCCATCGACGGCAATGCCCAATGCTCGCGGCAGATGTCGCTACCCATTGCTCAACGGCTGTTTCGTGCTTCCTATGCTGCGCACGTCGTGAAGCAAAGCGTCATCAAGTCTATCCGCATGAAGCACCGAGATATCGCCAGTGGCTTCGAGCACGACTGCACGCACGCGCGACAGATCGCAGACATTGGCCTCGCGCAGTTTCGCCCACACATCCGCTTTCGAAACGCGGGTGGTGTCCATGGCTTCAGAACACCATTCCCCATCCTCCATAAGCAAAAGCGGGTCATTTGCGATCGCAGACTGCGCTGTATCGCTTTTCCTGCGCAATATTGCCAACGCCATCTGCGCAGCGAGGATCACGAGAATAGCTCCGGTGTTTTGCAGAAATGCTGGCCATTTGCTCGCTGCCGCCGCCCCCGCAAGAAGAGAGCCGATTGCGACCGTCGTCACAAAATCGAAGGCTGTCATTTTTGAGAATGAGCGGAGCCCCACAACCCTTGTGGCAACAACAACTATTACAAGGGCGAGGGGCCCCAACACGAGAATTCGCAGGGCAAGATCAAGTTCAGGGGCGTTGGCGAAGAACATCCGGTCAATCAGAGCTGCATTTTTCCGCATCAGCCAGATAGCGCAGCATGGCAGTCTCGACCCGCGTCAAATCGCGTGCGCTATTGTCAAGCCGGCTCAAAAGGCCTTTTCGCTCATCAAAGGTGGCCTCATTGAGAGCGATTATCGCAGGGTGAATGTAGCTGCGCCGCGCAACCGCTGGAGTGTTGCGAAGCCGCTTTGATGCTGCCTCACTCATCGCTTTGATCGTGATTGTTTCTTCACTTACGGCTTCAGTGAAAGCGGCGAGCGATCCAGACCACGTCCGAAACATCTTGGCGCTGACATTGCTATCATCGGTTACCGCCTTCAGCCACTCGTTCACCTGCTCGGATCGCAATGGATAAACCTCTTCGTCGTCTCCAACATATTGAAAGACGGTGCGGCCCGGTAAATCGTCGATTGTGTCCAGCACGCTCAGAAGTCGCGCATCTTTAATCTGGCGGCGCACTCGCTTTCCGCCTTTCGCCGTGTAGTCGAGCCTGATGGTGTCGTCCGACATGGAAATATTGCGCCGTTTGAGAGTCGATGCGCCCACCGCGTTTTGATCGTTGTCTGCTGCCCCAATCCGTAGCGGTGCATCATCGAGTAATCTGACAAGAGCGGCTGTCACGAGTTCTCGATCAGCGAACTTGCTGTTGCGGAACGCCCGTCTGATGCGGCGCCTGATACGCGGCAGTCGCACACCAAAACGAACCAAGTGCCTGAACTTGGTCCGCTCACGATAAGCTCTCCACGCGGTGTGGTATCGATATTGCTTGCGTTGGGCGGCATCGATGCCCGTTGCTTGTAAATACCCCGTGGGATCCGTGCATATCCAGACATCACTCCAGGCGGGAGGGATGCCGAGTGAATTAATCCGAGCAAGTTCGTCCTCGCTATCGATACGATTTCCGTCGGGCGAAAAGTATACGAACTCGTCCTTTTCTTTTTGGCGGGCAATTCCTGGCACTGTGTCCGCAACGAAACGCAGCTTTTCAGGAGGCGGAACGCGCGTAAGCAATTCTTGGGATTGCTGAATATCCGAAATCAACTTCATTGTTTGTCCCAATCGGCTTCCCAACAAGTCTATGTCAGGCGTGTTCTGCGATCAGCTTTTCAATGTCGCTGACCTCGTGATTGGTGAGATCTTTGTCGATTTCCGCGATTATCCGCTTTTCTACTTCCTGATGAAGCTCTTTGCGCAGTTCGCCGAGCGTGGAGGGGTCAGCAGCGATTATCAAGTCTTCGAACTCACCGCGATGTGCACGTTCGTAGAGGAGATCTGCCAGATCGCTGGCAAAGCGATCTTTGGCGAGCTGGTGCCAATCGGTGTCGTCAACCTTAGACTTGTGTCCTGTACCATCGAACATCCGACCCGGACGATTGGCGGCCTGTTCGCGATTTGGTGGATTATCCTGCTCTTTTGTGCGCACGACAGAGAGGTTTGGTGCCTTCGCATCACCTTCGTTTCGCAAGAACAACGCTTTTTCACCGTCGGCAATCAGTACCAAACAGTCATGCGGTACGTTGCTTTTGTCCGCATCAAGATCGGGTAGGCTCTTGGTTTCGTAAACCATTATTGGGCTTCCTTTGAGCGCACGTCAGTTACCGGGCGCCAGTTCATTGCTTTATCGGGCGAGGTTAGTGTCTTCAGTCAGCCAGAAAGAGTCGCTCAAGAAAGCTCGGTTCTTGTAAGGGCCTAATGGGGCCGTGTTTACGAAGACGGGTTGATGGATCGCTAAATGGACGCGGGTGTGTCCATTGATCCGGCTTACTTTTAAAGATCGACGCGCAGGTCATATCCATTCTCCTAATTGTAGTGTGGTGGCAACCCCGAGAATTCTTGTCGCATGCTGCTAATCGTCATGCGAAATTTATTTGTCTCAGGGTGCCGACAACTTGTAATCAGAATAGGCTTTTTGGACGTGATTGGTTCCAATATTTCTTTTGACTATCTCAGCGGGCCTCCCGCGCGCCGTCTCTGATTGACTTCGAAGGTCAGCGTTTGCGAACCTCTGAGTGGCTCTTGAAAACCTCTTGACCATCGGCTTGCTCAATCTTGTACGAAGGGCAGTCTTCGCTCGCGTCGCGCGTGACGGAGTTGCCGTCAATCTTCAGCGTCCGTTTCTGAGTATAGCGCTCCACAATGGTGCCACTTGCAGTTCCATTACCCCAATCCCATTCGATCTTTGTTCCTTCCTCGTATCCAGTCATGTGTTGCTCCATTCGATTAAGTAAGATGTGCCGGCCTAAGGGCCGACATCGCATCTGCGATACGAGTTTCGATGGGCAAAAGTTCCAAAATTGGTGCGATGCAAAAGCGGCAGAAGCTACGCGTGTAATCCCGTTTCTCACATAAGGTATCAAGGGGGTGAGGGCGGTAGCAAAGGCATCTCCAATCCTTGATCCCAATTTCATCGAACTCCCGAAGCGGCCACCACTCTGCCGGAAAAAATCGGTCTTTTATGCATGGGAGAAGCTCCTCTTACTGAGGCAATCCGATAAGGGGCATTAGCTCAGCCACTTTCGGCAAGGACGCGAATTCAGTTGGTCTAGGTATCTGGCTTCGATCTCGAAGGTCCCTCAGATCTCACGACGAACTTCTGGACATATACTTCAGTGAGCTTTGCTGATGCTTCCGTTCAGCCTATCGCGTTCCCATGCTCGAACGGATGCGGTTTTCAGGGATTTGGCGCGACTATCAGGCCCGAATTCTCAAAGAGATGGACGAGCATCTCAGCGATAACCGGCTGCATATTGTCGCGGCTCCCGGAGCAGGCAAGACCGTTCTTGGCCTGGAGATTGTGCGTAAGCTTGGAAAACCTGCGCTGGTCTTCGCGCCCAGCCTCGCGATCCGGGATCAATGGCGCGAAAGGCTCTCGCCGCTCTTTATGCCTGAGCTGCCCGGCCACGCAGATTTCTCGCGCGATTTGGATGATCGCAAGACACTCACGCTGTCGACCTATCAATCGCTCGACAGCTTCCGACGTTCGGATGATCTTTCCTCGCTCATCGACCAACTTAACGCCCATGGACAATTCACGCTTGTGCTTGATGAAGCGCACCATTTGCGAAAGGCGTGGTGGGATTGCCTAAATCGTCTTGCGAATGAACTTACTGGCGTGACAATCGTCGCGCTGACAGCCACGCCGCCTTATGATGCAAGCCTTGCCGAGTGGAACCGGTACGAGACGCTGTGCGGGCCGATTGATCTAGAGATCGGCATCCCCGAGCTTGTGAGAAACGGAGATCTGTGCCCGCATCAGGATCACGTAATCCTATCCGAACCAACTGAAGATGCGCTTGAGTTGCTTGAACGTCGCCGCACGGCGATCAGCGATCTGCAAGTCGATCTCCGCGGTGATGATGCATTGCTTGATTGGCTTGCCGTGCATCCTTGGCTTATCGATCCTGACGCGCATCTTGAAGCCATCCTTGATGCGCCGGAAATGCTTTCTGCAGTCCTTGTTATGCTCGGGTCAGCAGGGCGACCACTACCGAAGAAACCATTGAAATTATTGGGTGTAACTGCGCGGGACCTCCCTATTCCATCGGAATTCTGGCTTGAGCGCTTGCTTGATGGATTAGTGTTCCAGCATCGCGAGGCGTTTTCGATCGATGCGTCCCGGCGCAAGGCGCTGGAGAATAGACTGCATCAGCACGGCTTGATTGAGGGCAAGCGAGTACGATTACGGCACACGCGCTCGGTTTTCCGATTGCTCGCATCAAGCCTTGGGAAGATGCAAAGCATCTGCGAGATCGCCCAAACTGAGCAGGCTTTCCTTCGCTACCGATTGCGGATGGCGGTGCTCTCGGACCACATTCGCGCGGGAGAATTGCCAAAAAGCCCAACGGATCCATTCGAGCCCGCAAAGCTGGGCGTGATACCAATATTCGAGACGCTACGCCGTGCAGATGTCTGTCCCGATGGGCTTGCGGTTCTGACCGGCAGCCTTGTCATTGTTCCCAAGCGTGCAGAAGCGGGGTTAAGGAGCGCGCTCGAAGAACTGGGGCTGACGACGGCTGACATCCGAACAAAAGCCATCAAGGCTTGCCCCGGTCATGTTGAACTTCAATCATCCAATTCGGCCAACCTTACCCGGTTGATCACCGCGCTTTTCCAGCGAGGGGACATCCGCATTCTGGTAGGCACGCAATCTTTGTTGGGCCAAGGGTGGGACGCGCCTGCGCTCAATTCGCTGGTCTTGGCGAGCAACACTGCATCATTCGTGCTGTCCAATCAGATGCGCGGGCGAGCTATTCGAATTGATCCGCGCAATCCTGAGAAGGTGTCGAACATCTGGCATCTTGCAACGATTGAGCCGGGCATGGACGGATTGGTTGATGCTATTGCGAGTTCGCTCGAATGGGGCGCTTTCAATGACAGCAGCTCTGGGCTCACGGATATTGGAACGGTGGCGCGACGGTTCAGGGCGTTTGAGTGTATTTCGAATGGACATTCAAACCTGATCGAAAGCGGGTTGGGGAGGCTTGGTCTCGATCCATCACTGTCTGTGCAAAATCAGAATGCCGCCACAATCGCGCTCGCCAACGATAGAGCCAGCATAGCGAGCAAATGGCAGCAATCGCTTGGCGAAGGTGAGGAACGCTCGCAGGTGCGCGAGACGGCGGCTCCCAATTACGCGCCTCGCGCGCTCAGCTGGTCTGACACGCTCCAATCGCTGGCGTGGACCGCTACCGGGACTGCGGGAGTGGCGGGGGCCAACGAGCTTCGCGCTGTGGCATCGCTAGAGGGTCTGGCTTGGGTCGCTCTCGGCGCTGCAGGCGTTGCCACAGCCGCGAGCTTGCCAAGCCTACTCCAGGCTGGCCGGTTGGCGTGGCGCAATGGCTCGCTGGAAGGCAGCCTGATGGAAGTGGCCCAGGCCGTGGCTGGGTCCCTGAGTGCTGTGGGTGTCATTAATCCAGAGGAGTTTGCACGCGCGAGGTTTGACGTTCAATCCAGTTTGGATGGCCGTAAGGACATCATTGTAACGGGTGTGAACCGAGCGACGGAGCGGCAGATCATGATTGCCATCGCTGAGGTCTTGGGTCCGGTGCAAAATCCGCGATATCTACTGGTGCGGCGCTCATGGCTGGGCCTGATCGGGCGTACCGATTATCACGCGGTGCCTACCGCGCTCGGCGCCAAGAAAGAGCTGGCAGAAGACTTTGCTGAGCGTTGGAACAGCAGGGTTGGATCATCGCGGCTGGTTTTCACTCGAAGCGCGGAAGGTCGTCAGATGCTGCTTAAAGCTAGGATGCGATCATTTGCAGCGGGGTTCCAAAGATCGGTTGATCGTCGATCAGCCTGGCTCTGACCCCGCTATTCGGGCTTTTGATCGCGCTTCTTCGATCCCTTTGGCTTGCCTTTGTCTTTTCGATTTGGCGCTGCTTTGCCTTTCTTCGCAAAGATTTTCTCGGCTTTCGGTTTCGACTTCGCGTTTGGGGCTGCTTTGCGTTTGGCTTCGCGCTTATCGCCGCGCCCTTTACGAAGAGGCTTCGCGCGCACGCTCGGCGCCGATTTCCGGCGGTTACTGCGCGCTTCAACACGCGGACCATCGGCGGACTCTTCGATCAGGATCGCGTCCTGTTTGTCGTCGCTATTTGCCGTATTCTGGACAGTATCGGCGAACTTCTGAGCGATAGCGCGCGGTACCTGAAACCAGCTATGATCAGGGCCAACGCGGATCGCGCCGATTTCATTGCGCGTGATGTGCCCGCGGCGGCAAATAAGAGGCAGAAGCCAGCGCGGTTCGGCGTTTTGACTGCGGCCTACATCCATCTTGAACCATACCACATCTTCAAATCCGGGACGCTGCCGGTCAGCTTTGGCCTTCGCGCGCGCTTCGGGCGTGTTGGCGAGCATTTCTTCGGGCTGCGGCATCTTTGCCCTGTGGGCTTTCACTAGAGCTGCGGCGATGTCCTCGGCTGACATCCGCTCCATCAGCTCTGATGCAATAGCGCGGTCATCATCCTCGTATTCGGCAGGGGTGGTGAGCGTTTCCATCAGCCGAGCGTGATCCTTCTTTTGGATCGTGTCAGGTGTGGGCGCGCCTAGCCATTCAGCCTCGATCTTGGCTCTGCGCAGCATGCTTTCAACCCGCTTGCGGCGATTATAGGGAACGAGAATCGCGGCGGTGCCTTTCTTGCCGGCACGCCCGGTCCGGCCAGAGCGGTGCTGCAAGGTTTCCGCATCGCGCGGGGTGTCGACATGGATCACGAGGCTGAGTGTTGGCAGATCAATCCCGCGCGCCGCGACATCGGTGGCTACACAGACGCGCGCGCGGCGATCCCTCAATGCCTGAAGCGCCTGATTGCGCTCTGATTGCGAGTGTTCACCCGATAGCGCAACAACGCCAAATCCTCGATTCTGCAAGGTCGCATGCAGCCGCCGAACGCTGTCTCTCGTGGCGGAAAAACAGATGGCGGTCTCTGCCTCGTGAAAGCGCAGAAGGTTGACCACGGCGTTCTCAATCTCGGACGGCGCAATGGTAATGGCCTGATAGCTGATATCGCCATGGCCGCGATCTTTACCCGCGAGCGAAAGGCGCAAAGCGTTCGTTTGATATCGCTCTGCAAGGCGGACGATTTGTGGGGGGAGCGTTGCTGAGAACAGCAGAGTACGGCGCGTCTCAGGCGTCGCATCGAGAATTTCCTCAAGGTCGTCGCGAAAGCCCATGTCGAGCATTTCGTCTGCTTCATCGAGGACCACGCCGATCAGGCCGGAGAGATCAAGCGCGCCGCGTTCAAGATGGTCGCGCAGGCGCCCCGGCGTTCCCACAACAATCGCCGGTCCGGACCGCAGCGCGCGCCTTTCCTTGCTCGCATCCATACCACCAACGCACGTGGCGATGCGCAAGCCTGCCTTTGCATAGAGCCAACCAAGCTCTCGGCTAACCTGAAGAGCGAGTTCGCGCGTAGGCGCGATGATCAGGGCGAGGGGCCTCTCAGCCAAGGCTGAGCCGCCTAGTTGATCCAGCAACTGATCAGCGAGTGCGATACCGAAAGCAATGGTTTTGCCAGAGCCGGTCTGCGCTGAAACAATCAGATCACGGCCTGCCGTTTCGGGATCCATTGCGGCTGCTTGGACAGGAGTGGGTTCCGAATAGCCGCGATCGGCCAGGGCCTCGCCAAGGGCGGGGGGGAGGGATTCAAAAGACATATAGCATTTCGCTAGATTGGCTGCGCAACGGGCGGAGCTGGGGAGGTTCGAGCATGAGAATGTGCATCAACCAGCACCTGCCTCATGATTGCATTGGCCTATGCCAATTGCGCAATGGCAGCGCGCATAGCGGGAAAATTGTGGTTTGGCTTGTGCTAATTCGCGAGTGCGAAGCGAAACGCTGTCTTACGCCGCGACGCGCTTGGCGCTTTCGCGCACTGGCTTGATCGTGCGCGAGGGACGCCCGTAGTGATAGCCCTGACAGCAGGTGCAGCCCAATTCGACCATGGCATCAGCTTGCGACTGGTCCTCGATCCCCTCGGCCGTAACGTCAATTTCTAGCGATTGGGCCAGAGCAACTATGGCGGAAACAACCGCCTGGCTGCGCGATGAGCCTACAGCGGCGGACTGGACGAACTCGCGATCGATTTTGATCATCGAGAAATCCATCTTCTCGATGTAGTTGAGCGAGGAATATCCGCGTCCGAAATCATCGAGTACAAGCGAAACGCCAAGCTCTTTTAGGCTGATCAGCAGGCGTTCAAGCTGCGGTGTCATTTCGAGGACCAGCGATTCTGTAAGCTCCAGCATCAGGCGGCTGGGCTCGAGGCCGGATGATGCAAGTGCCTGGGCAACTGTCTGCAGGAAGGATGCATCCGACAATTGCAAAGTCGAGATATTCACCGAGAGCTTCACATCCTCGGGCCAATTTGTCGCTTCATCGCAGGCCGTGCGCAGCATCCAGGTGCCTAGGCTTTCGATCAAGCGAGCTTCTTCAGCGACAGGGATAAACACATTTGGCGGCACAATGCCCCGTTCCGGATGTGTCCAGCGCATCAGCGCTTCGTAACCCATGATAGAATTGTCTTCAGCGCGGATGATCGGCTGATACGAAACGAACAGCTGATCATCGTTCAGTGCATCTTCGAGATCGCGTTCAAGGCTTGAGCGGTCTTCCAGCTTGGCACGCATGTTAGGCTGATAAACAACCGTCGTGCCGCGACCGCGATTCTTCGCTTCATACAGCGCAAGATCGGCATTGGTCATGTAGACACTGATTGAGGCCTCTTCGGTGATCTCGGTCAGGCCGATGGACGCACCAATGTAGATTTCAAAATCCTCAATCCGGTAGGGCTCGCTCACTTCAGCGATGACGCGATTGGAAAGCTCCTCGGCGTCGTCAATCGACATGCCTAATGGCATTAGGATGGCAAATTCGTCGCCTCCCAGACGGCCGATAAGCGCATCTGGACCTGCAGTTTCGCGGAAGCGGTCGGCGACTTTCATCAGCAGTTGATCGCCCGCTGCATGGCCATAGACGTCGTTGACCTGCTTGAAGCGATCAAGATCGATAAAGCCAAGGATGGGAGTCTGATTACTCCTCACACGCTCAGTGATCGCCTGTTCCGTTAAGGTGCGGAAGTGATCGCGCGAGTATGTTTGCGTCAGAGCATCGTGCTGGATCACGTGCGTAAGCTTGGCGTTGGCTTCCTGCACACCTTTGCGGCTCTTAATCGCCATTCGCAGAAGGAAGAGCGCCAGCAAGAACGCGAAAATGACCACACCGATCAGGGTCGTCAAAAACAGGTTCTGGTTTTGCGCAGCATCCAGTCGAACCTCGTTCGCTTCTTTTTCCACCGAGAGTTTCGAGATTTGGAGCTCGCGGTTTGCCGCATCAAAGCGTGCGGACAAAAGAGCGTTGTTGGCGGCGGATGAGAGCTCGCGCGCCTGGTCATCAATCCTGTGGAACGCTTCGAAATGCTTCAGAGCCAAGCCGAAATCGCCGCGCTGCGAATACACCTTGTAAGCGGTATCGTGAAAATCACGGAAAAACGGCGAGGTTGAAGACAGGTCTTCGTTGTGGAAGGTTTGCGAGATATAGTTTTCGGCAAGATCCTGATTACCGCGTGCAAGCGCGATCTGGGCACGCACGCCATACAGGAATGGCTGCCACTCTGGAGCATTGGCCGATGCAATACGAAGGCCCGTGCGAATGGTCTGCTCCGCCTCATCATACATTCCGGCCAGATATTGCGTTGATGCGATGTTGGTGAGGATCCGCGCTTCGAGAAGCGGGCTGTCCATCTTTTCAGCAACGGCGAGTGCTTCGCGGAATTCCGCTTCGGCTTCGTCCAGGCGCTTCAGTTCCTTGAGCGCATTGCCGACATTGTTGTGTTCCGACAAGGCAAGGGCAGGATCGTCAGGATATGCTTCACTTGCCTGACGATAATAGGAAAGGACGCGATTGTAGTCGCGCGCATCGGAATAAAGCGATCCGATGTTTTGAAGGATCAGCGCACGGCTGCGGTCCTCGCCTTGTTCCTTGTAGATGTCGTTCGCTGTCAGAAAGTCCGAAAGAGCTTCGCCATACTTAGCCTTGCGTACATAAAGGCCCGCTTGCGAACGAAGCAGGTCGGCGTGGAGTTTTGAGCCGTCGAAATCCTTTTCGATTTCCTCAAGCGAGTTGGCAATCAGCTGTGCTGCATCGTCAGCTCGATTGAGGCGCATCAGCGCTTCTGCTTCGAGCCATTGCGCGGTCAGGCGTGCCTTGCGAGCTGTATCATCGCTGCCGACGACATATGATTTCGCGTCTCTTGCATGAGCCAGCGCCGATTCTGAATCGGCCATCATCTGAGCTTTGGCTTCGCCAATCGCTTTTTCGTAAGCTTGGTCTGCGCCGGGACCTTGGGCGCTGAGGGGCGTAGCTGCCATCAGGAATGGAGCAGCAAGCAGCATCAGCGTGCGCGAGGCGACAGCCCTTTCCATTCCAAGCTCTCCATTTCGGTGCCCCGGGGCAGAGTCTGTGCCCCGACGCTGTTCTAATTCCCGTTTAGAAGCGGATGTTGAAATTCCCTCCAACAACGAAGCCGGCTTCGTTGAAGGTGTCACCCGCGCTAACGTAGCGACTAAAAACACCGAACTCAGAAGATTGGGTTAATGGCATCGCATAAACTGCTTCTGTGGTGATCCGGCGACGAGTTTCGATACCGAAAGTTTGCGTAACTGCGCCGATTTCGCCCGTTTCGCGGTTGATGACCTGGTCGCTAACAACCTCAAGCGATCCGTCTTCGACCTGAAGCGGCTGTGCCATAGAAAGACGCAGAGTGTCGTTTCCGGCAAAGATACCGCGCTTGGTGGCGGTGACTTGACCAGCAGTGCTCCATACTGCGCCAGCATTTGTGAACAGTTGATCGCGTGCCGTTTCGGTGCGTGCACCGGTGGCCGAGATGTCGAAGGTGAAGCCATTGCCAGCATCAATCGTGGCCGAAACAGTCATAGCATCGGTTTGCGAACCACCCCCGAGCAACGCTGCAGAAGCGGTCTGCGTGCCCAGCAATGCGTTTACTTCGTTGAGGCGAGTATACTGCGCGTTGACCGACACACGATCGCTGACACGTTGCTCGATATCGAGCGTAAATGCCTGCGCTGGGCGATCACCAATAGCCTGACGAAGCAGTGCTTCTTCTGGATTTGTGTTGTTGAATTCGTCCCAGTCATCGCGGTTCTCAGAAAAGCCCACGCTGATTTTGGTGTTCGGCGTGATCTGATAGCCCATCTGCATAAAGGTTTCGCCAGAAGCGAGACCCAGAACCGGGTTTACGCCGCCGGTGAAGGGATCATGATCGCTGATGACACCGAAGCGGTTACCAGACAGCGCCATTGCACCCTGACCGTGACCGAATGTGAACGATGCACGACCTGAAGGTTCGGTGATCGTTGCAGCACCATGGACCAAGCGCAATTCGCCGTTGGGCGCATATTGCGGCGCCATGGCGTCATAGCGCAGCGCCCACTCGCCGTTCAGATTTGAGTCGCTTGAGCGCAACTCTGTGAAGCCTGGAAGGCCATCACCGTTCGAATCAGATCCACCCGAATTGATCCATGTTGCGAAGCGATTGTTGATGTAATCCTGGAAGCGCTCCATTCCGCGACCAAGCGCGTCGGTGCTTTTCCCAATCGTGAATGCCGATGCGGGAATGCTGAAGTCGCGATACGTGTCCCCAACATTTTCAAACCCGGTAAAGAACACATCGTTCGTTTCCCACCAAGCCGGAATGCCCATGTTGAGCAATGACTGCGCACTGTGATTGACAGAGAAATAGGTTCCGCCAGCGCGCTGATACATAGTGAAGGACATTGCGTTGAAGTTCAGCGGGGATTGCGATGCTGCGACGTCGAGAAGACCCCAGCCGTACACTTCATCCGGTCCCGGAGCGCCGAGATCGCGAGCAGAACGGAAAATGATCTCCGCACTCGCTTCAGGGTGCGCTGCAAGCCATTGCCAGCGATCATGCAAGAGCGAGATCGCGCCCGACACCAGAGGAGCTGCGAAAGACGTGCCTGAAACTCGCGAGACACCGCCATGGCCATCTGAGACTGCGAGAAGCATACCGGGTGCAACAACGGTGCGCATGTAGAGTTCGTTACCAGCGTTGCAGACGCCGTTTTGCACGAGGCATGCGCTGCCCGGACGGTTCGAAAAGGCTGCAATATCGCCAGCAGGATCGATCGCACCAACCATGATAAAGGTCGGGTCGACCTGGAAATCCCAGTTGAGATTTTTGGTTTGCGTCAGGCCTTCGTTACCCGCTGCGATCACGTAGACAGTGTTATCGGCATATTGCGCGAGATCCTTGTCTGACAGCAAATTAGCCATGCCTTGCGAGAGCACCGAACCTTTTTCACCGAGTGAGAGGTTGATGATGCTGACTTTGCCGGTGTCATTGTAGCCGTGCAGATGCAGGTTCTGCAGCTCCTCGATACCGGCCTTTACCGAACCCCAGTTGGACGTGCCTTGCTGATTGAAAGGGTTATAGGTCGCAATGTTCACGTCGGGCGCGATGCCCATAACGCCTTCGCCATCGTGCGCGCCTGCGATCAGGCTGGCAACGCCGGCGCCGTGGCCGCCCACTTCATTGAAGTGACCACCGCTATAGATGACATTGTTGCCAAGATCGGCGTCTGCGGCAAAGCTTCCGTCGATGATGCCGATGATCGTGTCGCTGCCGCCGCCTTGAATTTCGGTGACGGATGGCGTCCAGTTGATCGCAGACATCCAGTGATCGACCGCGTCGATACCGGCATATTGGTTCAACGCATCATGCCAATCGAGATAAAGCATCGCGCGCTCGCTCTTCGTCATATATTCGAGCGAGGCACGATCGTTTGGATTGGCGCCATGGCGAGCAAACACTTCGTTCACCAGCACGTCAAAGGATTGGCCGGTCTTCTCGGTGTAGGCTGCGCCGAATTGGGTTCTGCCTTCGTCAATCATGGATTGAAGAGCCGTCATCATGCGCGATGGAGCGCCGTCACGGATAATAACGCCATTCCCATCGAGAAGGATGAGGCCGAAACGTTCCTCCACCAAATCGATGCTCTGATAGTGCGACTGCCAGAAGGTGCTCAGATTATCGAGATGACCTTCGAACGCGACGATATCGCCATAGAAGGGATTAATATCGCCCCAGAACGCGGTGATGTCGCCGTAGAACGGATTGATGTCACCCCAGAACGCATCGATATTGCCGTAAAATGGGTTGATGTCGCCATAGAATGGATTGATGTTCCCGTAGAACGGGTTGATGTCGCCCCAGAACGCATCGATATTCCCATAGAACGGGTTGATGTTTCCGTAGAACGGATCGATGTTTCCATAGAGAGGATCGACGCTGCGCAGCGTTACTGTGCCATCCGGCGTGTTCGTAGCATTTGCGCTAAGCGTTGGCAGTATTGGCGCTGTGACGGGCGCGCTTTCAATTGCACTCAGGTTGCCAGCGGTTGGCGCGGGCGCGCTGTAGCCAGCGATCGCCGGATATTGGAAAGGTGCAAGCGGTGGCTCTGGAGCCAAAACCAAAGCTTCCGGTGCAACTGGTCCGATCCGGAAGCTATCATTGCTCTGTTCGTCATCGTTAGCCGTTTGGTCTTCGGCTGTTTCTTCGACGACCTCGGCAATCGCTTCGGCAACCTCGGCGTCGCTAGCATGGGCTGTGCCCATCAGCGAGACCATCAAGGCAACACTTGCAGTGCCATATGTAAGAGCGGTCTTCATAATACTTACCCAAATTCCCTTTTGGCGAAACTTTCACCTGTCACGTCTCACCCAATACGAAGGGAATGTGGGAACCTCGTTGATGCGGTTGGTTAAGATTTTAAGAAGTTAAATCGCACGTGGGGCGGGGATTTTTCGCCTCGATTTTGCCAGGATCCGCGCAAGGCGGGCGCTCCAATCGTTAAGGCGGGGTAAACGGCAACGGAAGTGTCCATGCGGCGACTGAGCCAATCGTAAATCAATTAACGGGTAAACCGTTTCGCGACGAACTTTCGAGGGGGGAATCGGCGGGTGTTAGTTGGCTGAATGCGCGGCATGAGGCCAAGGGCGACGGTTCAATCGAGAACGATGTCTGCGCCTTTGCCCTGGGCCAGAACGCGGCCCATGGATGATAGCAATTCCTGAAGCGCCACTGGCTTCATGATGACATCGTCAGCTTTGACCGCCTCACAGCGTTCACGAAGGTCAGCTGAGGTGTCGGCAGTGACGACGATGACTGGCAGATTGCAGATGGGCGCGGGCATTTTGCGCATTTCCTTAACCGCAGTAAGCCCGTCCATGCCGGGCATGCGCACATCCATCAGAACGATGTCGAATTCCTGTTCCTGGACGGCCTTCAGTCCCGCTTCGGCATCGATTGCCTCAGTCATGGATGCACCTGCAACGTCCAGCATGTCGCGCACGACTTGCCGGTTCATTGCATTGTCTTCCACGTATAACACGCGCACGGGCACATTCTCCGGTTAAGAGGAATTTACCTTACGAAGAAACTGTTCACGAAGTGTTACGTCGCTACGCCGCAGAAGCCAAATCGGTCGGATCGCCCATATCTTCCTGGCGGTCAAAGTGCTCTTCAAGAGCGGCGATTAATGCATCCCCGGCAATCGGCTTCAGCAGCAATTGCGAGTGCGCCAGCTGCGTGATCTGATCAATGGGAAGCTCCCCGTTAGGAGAGAGAAGAACGGTTGTTGTCACGCCCGCCAAAGAGGCATGGCTCAACAGGTCGCGCAGACGAGAAAGGTTCTCCTCATTCTCGGCGACCGACCCTGCATCCAGCACGACATGATCGACCTGCTTTGCATCGATTGCGGCGATGCATTGCTCTGCCGTTTCCAAACCGCTGATCGATTTAACATGCGGTTCGATCAGCCCGGCAAGAATGGCCTGCTTCATCTGGTTAGCTTCAATCAGGCCAAGGCGGCATTCTGATAGGTTTTCAGGCGCCGCCGCGTCATCATGCGCCGCTGCCTCAACTTCTGTCACGGGAAGAAGCAGCCGGAATGTTGATCCTTCTCCGTCTTTGCTTTCAAGCTCGATCGTGCCGCCAAGAGCAGTAGCGAGATTGCGGCAGATGGAAAGGCCGAGCCCTGTGCCGCTGAATTCGCGTGTAGTTGCGTTGTCAACCTGATGAAAAGCTTCGAAAATTTGGCTTTGCTGGTTCTGGGGTATGCCGATCCCTGTGTCCGCCACTTCAATTGTGATCTGGCCTGCTTCCTCATTATGAAGAGCGCGTAAGGCGACTGAGCCTTCGCGAGTGAACTTTACGGCATTTGAAAGCAAGTTGAAGATTACCTGGCGCAGCCTTCCGCCATCAGTCTCTATCAGATCTGGAAGCTCGCCAATCTGCTCTTGATAATCGAGATCCTTCTCTCTCAGTTTATCGCCCCACAGATTGCCGGCATCTACAAGGATCGCCTTCACGGAAGTCGGTGCAAGATCGATGCTGACCTCGCCGCTTTCCATCTTCGCAACGTCAAGCAGATCATCGACCAGCGCTTTCATCGTCTGGCCAGCGCTCTGGATCAGCTTCGCGCGTTTGAGGTTGTCTTCATCAATCGTCCGACTTGCAACAAGCACCTGCGCTGTGCCCAAAATGCCGTTCAAAGGCGTCCGGATTTCGTGGCTGGTCATAGCCAGGAAATCGGTCTTGGCTTTCAGCGCGTGCTCAAGATCGGTGTTAACCGCAGTCAGCTCGTTGTTGGCCTCGCGCACTTCATTGCGACTGCGTCTGATGCTGAAGAAAGCGGCGAGCGTAAGGCCCAGAACGATCATCAACGCGACGGCAACGCCGACAAAGGCCATGGTTCGAAATTCTGATCGTTCACGCTCAATCTGGATGTCGCGCTTAAGCTGACCTTGTTTCAACTGCGATATGCGCAGGTTCTGGTTTGCAAAGTCGAACTGGGCGGCAAGCAATTGCGTGCTGGCATCAGACACAAGATCGCGCGCCTGACTATCTAGCCGTTGGAATGCGCGCAGATGGGCGAGGGCTTTACCTTGCTGACCAAGTTCGTCGAACACCTTCGCGCCAAGTTCGTGAAATTCGCGATAGACAAGATCGGTGGTTTCAAAATCCGCACCTGCAAACGCCTGATCAAGAAATTGCGCTGCGCGAGCTTTGGCTCCGCGCTCATAGGCAATACGTGCCTGAACGCCGTACACAAAGTTGCGCCAATCGGCCGCTTCCCCATTTCGGGCTAGGGCAAGTGCGCGATCGGCGGTCGCGCTGGCATTGGCCAGTTTGCCTTGTTCGACCTGAACAAGCGCGAGATTGCTCAGGATGCGCGTTTCAAGAAGCGGGCTCTCGAGCTCGCGCGCGGCCTCGATTGCCAGGCCATACTCACGCTCTGCTTCATCAAAGCGGCTGAGCATCTTGTAGGTCTCGCCGAGGTTGTTGTGATTTGAAAGCGCGAAGCCTGGGTCATCGTTGTAGAGATCAACAGCCTGCTCGTAGTAATTGAGCGTACGCTCGTAATCGCCCGCTTCCCAATAGATCTGGCCGAGGTCCTGCAGTGCAATGGCTTGCGACCGCGTGATACCTGCTTCGCGGAAGATTTCGAATGCGGCCTGATAATCTGACATCGCAGATTGCACATCGCCCGACATGGCACGAACGGCACCTCGCGAGCGCAACAGATCACCGTTCAGCTTGGTGCCGGGTGCAGCTTTCTCGACGACGGAAAGAGCCTCGGTCGCGATTTCGCCGGCGTCATCGAGACGATTTAGGAAGATGAGCGCTTCGGCCTTTAACCACAGCGCTGTCGCACGCCTCACACTGTTTTCGCTGTTAGCTCGGTTTCCAGCAAGTTTGAGCGCGCGTTCGGAACTGGCGAGAGCCTTTTCAGGATCGGCCATCATGTCCGATTTGGCCGCCTCGATAGCCTCGTCGAACGCAGAAGCCGCAGCCTCGCTTTGTACGCGATCCTGCGCCGCCAACGGTAGTGCGCTGCTCGCAAAGATTGACGCTAGAAGCGTGAAGGCGAAAAAAGCTCTCATGCTGCAGGCCTTAACCATACGCCGTTAACAAACCGCCAAACAGAACCCCTCGCACCCATAAAGGCGCGAGGGGCCTGTCAAATTCATCAAAAAGCGATCCGGAACTTCATGCCGCCGACGTAGTCGGGGTTATCAGCCCGAAGGTTTGATTGCGGACGCAGTTCTGCTCGGGCGAACAGGCTAAATTCGCCTGCGCCGTTCATCACTGGTGCAGCATAGTGCCCTTCGGCCACATAGCGGCGCGGCACGTCATTGGCGATGTCAAAGCTTTGCGTGACAACGCCGATTTCGCCTGTTTGACGGTCAATAACGGCGACTTGGTCGATCTCCATGAAACCACGCTCAAGTGTAAGCGGTTGTGCCATGGTGAAGCGCAGCCTGTCGTTTTCGCCCAACACCCCAACTTTCGATGCTCCCAGCTGAAATGCGCTGGAGAAATCATCGCGAACCTGGAATGCCGCATTGCGTGAAGAGCTGCTTGTTGAACCTGTTGCCGATCCAAAGACGCTGAGCCCGCTGCCGAGGTCGAAATCGGCCGCAACCGTCATGCCTGTAGTCCGCGTGCCATTGCCAAAATCCGACGGCTCCAACGAACGCACGCCGAACAGCGCATCGCGCTCATCCAGCATGGTGTAGGCAAGCGATATGGTCGATGCGCCAGAAAAGGCATAGTCCAAACGAACGGTGCTAGCTTGCGCCTCATAGTCGCCGCGCTCTTGGATGAGCGCGCGATCGGCAAGACCAAAGTCCTCACGTGCAATGCGTTCTTCAAGTGCGCCATCGCGGCGGCTGGTTGCAAAGCTGAGGTTCAATCCGTCAACCAATTCAGCGCGGGCAGCCATGTGCGCGCCGCCTGATGCAAAGCCCAAGAGTGGGTTCGCGCCACCAGTGATGGGGTTGTAATCGGACGTGAGGCCCAGACTGCGCTGACCGCCCAAAAGGGCAGTGCCGTCGCCATAGCCGAAAGCAAATCCAAATGAGCTGTCTGGGCCATTGACGATCACTGATGTTTCAAGATCAGGCCGAGCGAGAAACTGGTTCCCAACAACGACGTTTTGTGTGCCGCTAAATGCGAAAGACCATCCATCGCCCAATGGCATTGCTGCGGTCTGCTGCATGTCTGAGAAGCCTGCGGTGCCGCCCGAAGGGCCAGAACCCAGCCAGCCGACAAAGCGATTGTACATGAACTCGGACAGAGTGACGCCGCCGACCGACGTATCAAACATGCGTGATGAAAGAGGGATCAGGAAGTCGCGGCGCGTGTTCACCAGATCTTCGAACACGCTGAAATACATATCCTGCGCGGTCCAAGAAGATTGGAAGCCGCCTTCGAGCAACTGAGCCGATGAAAATTGCTCCGGCTGGTCCCACCAATTGCCATTTCGATTGTTCAGATAATACGTCAGATTGTTGAAATCGAGCGGAGCCTGGCTGCCTTCGATGTTGAGAAGACCGTGGCCATAAACCGCATCGACACCCGGCGCGCCGAGATCGGTCGCGCTTTCCAAGATCGCCTTGGCGACATCCTCGGGGAAATAGCGGAGCCACGGCCAGCGATCCTGCACAAGCGCGATGGCACCCGAAACGAGCGGCGTTGCAAACGAAGTTCCCGAAACTCGGGTGGTGCCGCCTTGGCCATCCGATGCCAGGATCATCTCACCCGGAGCGACAATGAAATGGTTCATCAACAGACCGCTTTGGCTGAGGTATGACCCATCGGCAAATGCAGGGTCCGAGCCATCGAAGGCAGCATTGTTTTCGCAAACACCGTTGTTGAGCAAGCATGCCGTTCCGGGGCGGTTTGAAAATGCAGAGATTTCCAGATTGGTGTCGACCGAACCGACAAGGATGAAGTTCGCGTCGAACGCTCCACCAAATTCGACATCGTTGGCCTGCGTAATGCCGTCATTGCCTGCTGCAATCACGAAAACCGAAGTGTTCAGCCACGTATCGGGAGATTCCACGAACACATCGCGCCATTCACCGGGCATCGCTTCGCCGCTGACCCCCAGCGAAAGGTTGATGACGTTTGCGCCGCGCTGGCGTACTTGCTTAATACCCTCGGTTACATCTGCCCAGCTAGCCGTGTAGGTTTCGTCGAACGGGTTGTAGGCAGCGATGAGTGAATTGGGGGCAATACCCATCACACCAAAGCCGTCATGGGGGGCCGCGATAAGGCTGCCAACAGCTGCGCCGTGCGACTGATCGAGAGTCTCGTACCCGCCCGAATAGATCACTTTCTGCGAAATGTCGGCGGTTTCAGCGACGAAGAAGTCGATCAGGCCTATAATGGATTTCGAACCACCGCTCTGCGCTTGGGTAATGCTTGGATTCCAATTGACCGCGTGCATCCAGTGATCGACCTGATCCATCCCGCTGAAATTCAGCAGATTGTCATACCAGTCGAGAACGAATGCCTGGCGTTCATAGCGTGTCCAATTCGGCAGATCGCTCAGATCGTCGCGGTTAACACCCCACTTTGCAAAGAAGGCATTGGCAAAGCCGCCCTTGAAGCCTTTGCCCGTGCGCTCTCTGATCGGATCTTTCCATTTGTTCCGGGCGCTTCGATACATCTTGTCGAGCGCAGCTTCCATGGCTGGGACATCGCCATATTCCCAAGCGACAAGTAGATCCGAGGCTTGTGGGACGAACTTGTCGGAGAATGTCCGGATACGCCCGATTTTGGGATCAATCTCGCCGCCTTCAGGCGTTAAGTCGCCCCAGAAAGAACGGATGTTGCCCTTAAATGGATCAATATCGTCTTCGAATGCGCGAATTCGGCCACCTAGTGAATCGATATCACCCTCGAATGTCCGGATGCGCCCGATAAATGGCTCAAGATCGCCTTCGAAGCTGCGAATTCGCCCACCGTTTGGATCGATCTCGCCCTCGAAGGTGCGGATGCGCCCGCCAAGTGGATCAAGCTCGCGCTCTCCGAATGAACGAATGCGGCCCCCAAGCGGATCGAGAGGACGCGTATCGTCTGTTGTCTCTTCTGAAGGGGGCGGAGGCGCCACCGGCTCGGATGGAAGTACAGGCTGCCCGCCGGGTAGCGCAGGTTGAGTCGCGGGAAGCGCGGGCTGTGATGGGATAGGAAACTGGAACCAACTGAAACCCTTCGCAAGTGCAGGCTGCGCTGTAGCAGCAGCGGCGATGGCAACGCTGGTTAGGAGAGTTTTTCTAACGGCCCGGCTTTTTATCATGTCGAGTGTCCTGACAATGCGACTCTTGGTTATCTTTGACAGTGCAACATGCCGGAGAAGACTTGCGCTTGGCGAAACGGGTACCGTTA
Source organism: Erythrobacter sp. YT30 (assembly GCF_001542875.1). Classification (GTDB taxonomy): domain Bacteria; phylum Pseudomonadota; class Alphaproteobacteria; order Sphingomonadales; family Sphingomonadaceae; genus Erythrobacter. The sequence continues at coordinate 150,799 of NZ_LMAF01000001.1, forward strand.
ATTCTGGGTTATCGCCCACCTATGTGAGGCCTGATGGTGATCGTTTACAGCCCGATCACGTCGGCCCGCTTCAGCATCAGGGAAGGGCCTGAATCCAATGAGGAAATAAGTGCATTTTGATCATTTAGGAACGCGATTAATGCCTCTAAAGACATCGGCTTGGCGATGTAGAAGCCCTGCAATTGATCGCAGCCCATCACCTTTAACAGAGCCAATTTTGTCGGATCATCGACGCCTTCTGCAGTGACGCTCAATCCCAGTGCGTGAGCAAGGTCTATTGTCGAGCGCACAATCATCGGATCACGATGTGAACGCGTCAGATCCTTGATGAACTCGCGGTCGATCTTGAGCTCTTGTGCGGGAATACGTTTGAGATACCGCAGGGAAGAAAGCCCGGTGCCGTAATCATCAATGGCGATTTCGGCTCCGGCAGCCTCATAAAGCTCAAGATTAGAAAGTGCATTGCTTGCGTGTTCGATAACAGAGGTTTCGGTGATCTCGATCCCGATCCTGCCCGACGCGCCTTTGATGATCTCGACGGCTTTCAAAGTGAACTCGCTATCTGAAATCACCGCGCCTGACAGGTTTACAAAGGTCTTGAGCTCAACGCCTGCATCAATCAGTTGAAGCTGGTCGGACACCGCGCGTTTCAGCGTCCACATCGTTAGATCCTGAATTACGCCGTGCTTTTCTGCGCACAGGATGACATCGCCAATCGTGTGTGAGCGGGCCGATCCTCCATCCCATCTGAACAGCGCCTCGGCCGCTCTAAATGTTTGATTGCGGACGTCTAATTTCGGCTGATAAGAGAGAGATACTTCGTCAGTTTTCAAGGCTTCTCGCAGATCGTTCGCGAGTTCGCGCGATGATTTTCGTCCTGAACTCGAACCAAATCCACCCGCAAAATTGACGAGCCTGTCCTTGTCCTGCTCGATTGAGTCCAAAGCGAGATCAAATGCTGATTGTGCTGCGGGAAAATGCTCGATCTCCGACAGTCCGGCTCGCGGCTTTTCAAAGCCCTGTTTTGCATTGGTGTAGGTATCTTCGCCGAGCACGCTTACCACAGCCTGCATTTTCGCGATTGCGTCATCCTGCGTGTCGGCTGTGAGAATGCATTGAATGGTCTCTTTACCAATCCGCTGAATACGCAGATCTTCAAACTGGCCGTCAATCGATTGGGCAAAGTTTGAAATGGCATGGTCGGTTGCCATATCGCCAGTTGCTTTGCGCAGGAGGGCGAGGGAGGGGAAGCAGATTACCGCCGCGAAACTCCTGTCGCCGCCAGCTGGCGAGGTTGTGGCAATACCCACGCCACCCTTTGTGTCGGCAGTTACCATTTCTTTGGAGGAAGCATTTGCTTTTACGGCGGAGGAGGCGGGTGCGTCCTTTTCTAGTGTTAGGCGCGCAGCACACCAGCCAAGCGTGGCAGCGCTTGCTGATATTCCGCAAATTAGAGCAATTTCTTCGCCAGTCATAAGCCGCGGGTAGCGTGAAAGTCTGAAGCATTGACTAACTTGCGGCAAGGATACCTGCTTGCTTTGATCTCATTGAATTTGATCAAGGGTCACGTCCACAACATCAAAATTTTACCGTCACTTAACCTTACTTGTTCATAATTAAGAGTACCCATAGACGCTGGCCGAACACGCCTACATTCGAAGGTTAGCCGCTGTAAGGCTGCAATTGAGATTTGCCACGGCGTTGCTCACGGCGTTCTGAGCAGGTAACTCGCAAAGCAGATTTGTCTGCTTGCCCAAGCTCTCACACAAATCTGGGCTGATCAAAATCGGTTAAGATCGCCAATTTGTTACCTGAGGTTCAACCACGAAAAAAGTTGTAAAATCCAAGGTTTTCTGCGCGGTCCAGCCCAAACCCTAACCTTTCGCTAACCATTAACTCGTATTCGCCCCTGTGTATGAATACGAAGGTACTCAATAGGTCGCTGTTTGCTACGTTAACTGCCGCTGCGTTAACGACTGGCTCGCCTGCGCTTGCAGACGGGATCAGCGCAGGCACGCTTATCGAGAACACAGCCACCGCCACATACGATGACGGGACCGGCGTTCAAACGGTGGATTCCAACACCGTAGTCGTGCGTGTGGACGAGCTCCTCGCCGTAACCGTTACCTCGCTTGATCCAGGGCCAATCTCCGCTGGTCCGGGTGAAGCGGTGCTTACGTTCGAGATCATCAACCAAGGCAACGGCCCCGAAGCATTCGAGCTGACAGCCAATCCTGCGGTCGCTGGAAATGACTTTGACACGACTATCGAAAGCATTGCTGTCGATACCAATGGCAACGGAACTTTTGATCCTGGCGTTGATGTAATCCTGACCAGACCCGAGACGACCGACGTTCTGCAAGCTGATGAAAGTCTTACGGTTTTCGTCATCGTTACAGTGCCCGCTGGCGCTTCTGACACCGATGAAAGCGACGTCGAGCTGACGGCAAGCGCCGTCACCGGAACCGGCGCGCCGGGCACAACCTTCGCAGGGGCTGGCGCTGACGGCGGCGATGCGATTGTCGGCACAGGCGGTGCGGAGGACAGCGCGATAGGATCACTGATCGTCGGCATTACCGACGTTGAACTAACCAAGTCAGCAGCGGTCATAGATCCATTCGGTGGAACCAGCGTGGTTCCCGGATCGGTCGTTACCTTCACCATCAGCGCAGCCATAGTTGGCAGCGGATCGGTCGACAATCTGACCGTAACCGACGCTATTCCCGACGACACGACTTACGTGCCCGGCACGCTCGCGCTCAATGGAGCGCCGTTAACCGACGCCACCGACACCGACGTGGGCGAAGCAAGCGATGCCACCGGCATCAGCGTCGATCTCGGCACCGTAGCCGGCGGAACCACCCAAGCCATCACCTTCGATGTGACCATCGATTGATTTTGACCAACCCTCAAGGGACCAACCTCATGACCAAGCTAACAAAAATAGTCGCAGCTGCTCTGGTCGCCGCACTCCCCGTAGTGCCGGTAACCGCCCAGGAAGCAACCGCTCCAACCGAGGCTGCTGAGCCCAATGTGAGCCTGCAGAGCGATGTGAAAGCCTACAAAGAAACCACAGACGCCGATGGCAATGTGTCGAGTGAACTTGTCGAGCCGACAGTTTTCACGCCGGGCACGCGCCTCAGCTTCGGCTTAAGCTATGAAAATAAGGGAAATTCACCTGCAACCGACGTGACAGCGACCAATCCGCTGCACGAAGCAGTGCAGCTTGCGCCTGATGCTGATCCGGCGCTGATCGTATCGGTCGACGGAGGCACAACCTTCGGGATCCTCGCCGATCTTCAAGTTGCAGACGAAACAGGGGCCACGCGGCCTGCCACCCATGATGATGTGACGCATGTCCGCTGGACAATCGCCGCCATTGCACCGGGTGAAAGCGGACGCGTCGCCTTTCCAGTGATCATTCGCTGACAAGCGAAAGGTAACCGCCAAGCTCCGTGGGCGGGCATTTTGACATGGGGCACACGCAAAGGACCACTATAATGAGAAAAACCACCCAATTGCTGGGTGCAGTGAGTGCAACGGCGCTCATTGTCATGTCCAGCAGTCCGGCCTTCGCGGAGGGTATCCGCGCGGGGACGGACATAACCAACAATGTCACTGTCCAATATCAAGTTGGCGGTGTGCAGCAGACCGATGCTACTGACAGCGATACTTTCGCGGTTGACCGCCGCGTCAATGTCGATGTCACAGCCATTGGCGGTGCTGTGAACACAAGCCCAGGGGCACAGAATGCGGCTCTGGCGTTTGACGTTACCAACCTTTCGAACGACGATATTGATCTTGCTTTGACCACGGCATTGACCGCGGGCACGGCAGGCAACATCTCTAACATCGAGATCTATCTCGATGCCGATGGTGACCGTGTTCTGAGCGCTGCTGAATTGGCAGCCGGCCCGATCACTTTCCTTGATGAGGTTGGCACCGATGTGACAACAGCTGTTATTGTTGTCGGCGATATTGATCTCGCCGCAGCCAATGGCGACTCGTTCGACATCGCTCTGGTGGCTGATGCACACGCTGCAGGTGCTGCCGGTCTAGGTACGGAACTTACTGAAAGCGCTGGCGATTCTACCGATCCAAGCGTTGTTGACACGGTTCTGGCCGACGGCAATGGCGGTACGGGCGAAGAAATCGACAATGACGGTGCTGATTCCGACGAAAACACTCTGAACGTCCAGGGCGCTCAGGTGACAGTCGTCAAATCCAGCCTCGTCGTGAGCGATCCGGTAAACGGGACCACGAACCCGAAAGCCATTCCTGGGGCGACAATTCTTTACTGCATCGCAGTTGAGAACGCTGCAGGCGCTGCAACCGCGACCAACATCAACGTACTCGATGACCTGCCTGCCGAAGTCGATTTCGACAGCGCGTTTGGCATCTTCGTTGATGCAACAGCAACGATCGCCAGCGGTGTTGCAACCTGTACGGTTCCGAGTGGATCGTCTGGCGGTACATTCAGCGCAGGCGGCGGCACTGGTGGTCTTGATCGCGTTTCAGGTTCGCTCAGCGATATCGCTGGCGGATCCACTGGCGCGCTCTACTTCCAAGTGACGATCCCGGCAGCCACGGCTCCAACGCCGTAAGCTGACCGAGCTGGTTCAACCTATGCGTGTACCCCCCTCTCTGAGGCGTTGGGCAGCAGCACTGCTTGCAGTGTTGCTGCCTTTTGCCGTGCTCGGAGAGGGGGCACTTGCGCAGAACAATGGTTCGAACCAAGGTGCTGATGTTATTCGCACTATTTCCAATATTGCGGAGGCAAGCTGGGAGTTTGGCGGCACCCGGTTTGATATTCAGTCCAATGAAGTTACGCTTGATGTGACTTTACCGCCGCCAGAAATCAGAACGCTTCGTCCCACCACTGATGGAGGTGAACCCATCACCTTCATTCAGCCGGTTTGCGATGGCAGAACGCTGTCGTTTGCCAACGTTCCACCGAACGCACCAGTGACGAGCAACACCCAAGACCCACAGACTACGAACGCAGAGCAGACGACCGTCATTCGTGCTGGCCAAACGCTGTTCTTCGAGATCAGGGCGCTGGGTGCAAACGTCGATCCTGATGCGATTGACACCCTGGACATCGAAATTGTGACATCCAGCGGCGACAGAGAGACCGAAACGATCTTTGAAACCGGCGAGAACACGGGTGTTTTCGTCGGTCAGATCGCAACGTCTCGCATTCCGCCTGCTCCTGTACAGGGCGATTGCCGTCTCAGCATCGCTGATGGCAATTCGATCACCATCTCGGCGTCCTTGCCGGGCGGAACCGACATTCTGGTCGAAACCAATGTCGAAGTTATGGCGGATCCGTTCGGCGTCGTCTTTGATAGTGAGACGGGCGAGCCTGTTGATGGCGCGGTCGTTACGCTGATTGATGTAGCGACTGGTCAGCCGGCAACGGTTTTTGCCGAAGATGGCGTAACTTCCTGGCCCTCAACGGTTATTTCGGGCGATCCGGTAACAGATGGTGCGGGTAATGTCATTGAGTTGGGCGCGGGTGAGTTTTGGTTCCCGCTCACATTCCTCGGCCAATATCGCCTTGATATCCAACCGCCTGATCCATACACGGCGCCATCTGTCGTTTCGCCAGAAGATCTTGCACAAATTACGCGTCCGGACGGCCGGGAATTTGTCATTCTTGATGCGTCGTATGGCGCGAGTTTCACGCTCGACAGCCCGATCCCTGTGCAGGTCGACATTCCTCTTGACCGGCCGAGCCTCGATATAACGCTGATCAAAACCGCTTCGCGCCAGCGGGTGGTTGCAGGCGATGTTGTGTTCTATTCGATCACGGCGACAAACCCCGATCCAGCGCGCGTGAAACGTAACGTGGTGATCACCGATATTCCATCACGCGATCTTCGTTTGCGACCGGACACGATCCGTGTGAATGGCGAACAAGTCACTGATGGCGTTACCATTTCTGGCGCTGGACGTCGCTTTGAAGTAAGCCTTGGCGACCTTGCCGCAGGGTCCGCAGCGCGTGTCACCTACGCGATGACTGTGCGTCCAGATGCTGCACCGGGTAGAGCGCTCAATGACGCGATCGTTGAAGACTCTCTTGGCCGGACCGCGCGCGCCAATGTCGCCATCGATATTGAACGCGACACCATTGCAGATCGGCTTACGATTATTGGCCGCGTCACCGACGGCCGGTGTTCAGTGCGCGATGAGGACCGCCGCGGCATTCCGGGCGTTCGCGTCATGCTCGAAGATGGCAGTTTTGCGATTACTGATGCGGATGGTCGCTACCATTTCGAAGGCGTCGTTCCTGGCACGCATGTCGTCGCGGTTTCGCCGATGACCCTGCCGGAAGGCTCTGAATTCATTGACTGCACGCGCTCGACGCGGAGCGCAGGCAGCGCCATTTCACGCTTCGTTCTGGGTCGTGGTGGGCAGCTGGTCGTGGTCGATTTCCACGCCGTCGTGCCTGAAGGTTCGCTTCCTGAGGCGGCTCCTCGCGCAGAAACCCGGCCAGATGGTGCAGGGGCTCTCGCCGTCAACGCTATCGCGACAGGCGAATTGCTGCCTGAACGCGGTGCTGAGGCACTTGTGGCCGCTGGCGTCCCGGGATCGACCGCCAAGGCTGCAACGAGCGAGGAAAAGGCAGAAGAGGCAAAAGAGACGAACTGGCTTTCGCTGGGCGATGGGCCCGATGGATTCCTCTCTCCGACAGAGAATGCAAACCCACGTGCTCCGGCCATCAATGTCGCAATCCGCCACCGCAAGGGCCAAAAAATTGAGCTTCGTGTTGACGGCGAGCCAGTGAACCCGCTTTCCTTTGATGGCACTCTAAATGCGACGCAGGGCAAGCACGCTGTCAGCACATGGCGCGGCGTTATGCTCGAGAACGAACGTACGGTGCTTGAGGCGGACATTATCAATTCGTTTGGTGAGATCAGCAAAACGATCACGCGCGAGGTGTTCTTCACTACCACACCGACCAAGGTTCAGCTGGTGCCTGAACTTTCAAACCTCGTAGCAGATGGCCGCACACGTCCCGTTGTCGCCATCCGCGTGCTTGATCGCAATGATCGTCCATTGCGTGAGGGTATCGCCGGTAATTTCGTGCTCAACGCGCCCTATGAGAGCGCTGAGCAGCTCGACCGTCAGCAATTGAACCAGCTCACGGGGCTTGCCCCAAGTTCTGCGCGCTGGGTCGTCGAAGGCAAAGAAGGCATTGCCCTTATCGAACTTGCACCGACCATGGTCAGCGGTTCGCTACGCCTCGATTTCCTGTTTGATGATGGCGAAATCGTGCGCGAGCAGCAGCTTGAGGCGTGGATTGAGCCTGGAGATATCGAATGGACCATCGTTGGTCTTGCTGAGGGGACGATTGGTGCAAAATCGGTTGCCGACAATATGGAGCGTGCGAGCGATTTTGACAGCGATCTGGGCGAAGATGCTCGCGTGGCGCTGTATGCAAAAGGGCGCGTGCTGGGCAAATACCTGCTGACGCTCGCCTATGATAGCGCCAAACAGCGCGAAGATCAGCGTGTGCTCGGCACCATCGATCCTCAAGCCTACTACACCGTGTTCGCCGATGGATCGCTGCGCCGCTTTGATGCCGCGAGCCGTGAAAAGCTTTATGTGCGGATCGAGACATCGACCTTCTACGCGCTCTATGGCGATTTCGTCACTGCCTTCGATCAGACCCGTCTTGCTCGCTACAATCGCACCGCAACCGGTTTCAACGGCGAAGCCCGCCTTGGCGATAATATTCAGGCGCAGGCATTTGCTGCTGATATCTCCAGCCGCCTGCAGCGCGAGGAAATTCAGGGGCAGGGTATCTCAGGCCCGTATCAGCTTGGCAGCCGCCGCGTACTCGCAAACAGCGAGATCGTTACTCTGCAAGTGCGCGACCGTTTCCGTTCAGAGATTATCGTTACAGAACGCCAGCTTACGCGCTTCATTGACTACGATCTCGACCTTTTGACGGGTACGATAACCTTTGCTGAACCAGTCTTGAGCCGTGATGCGAATCTCAACCCGCAATTCATTGTAATTGAATACGAAGTTGATGGATTGGGCCAATCTGAGATTAACGCGGGCGCCCGTGTCGACTGGACCAGCGACGATGGCGATCACCGCATTGGCTTCAGCGCAATCACTGACAAGGGCGAGGGGGCTCGCACCACAATCGGGGCGGTCGATCTGCGCTCTGCCGTAACCGAGAACACAGAAGTTCGCGCCGAGTTTGCCGTCAGTCGCCGCGATAATGAAGATTCGCTGGGCTGGCTCGTTGAAGCGCAACACCAGACCGGCAAGCTCGACTTACTCGCTTATGCACGCCAGCTGGATCAGGAATACGGCGTTGGTCAGCAGAACGGCGTTGATCTGGGCCGCCGCCGTTTCGGCTTGGATGCGCGCGTTTTGATCGATGACAATCTCAGCGTTCTTGGCAGCGTTTGGCAAGATGACAGCCTGACCGATGACACGCGTCGCCGTGCTGCGCAGGCGCAGGTCACGTACACCAAGCAGACGACGGATTTCCGGGTAGGCCTCACGCATTTCAACGATCGTCTGAACGATGGGACCAACAACACCTCGACCGTCGCAGAAGCGGGCGTGACGCAGCGCCTGTTTGAGAACAAGCTGGAATTGAGCGCATCGACTGCCATCGCACTAGATGAAGCCGAGAGCGTTGATCTGCCCGCGCGCCATCGCTTTGGCGTGCGTTATGCGATTACGCCTGATGTTCGGCTTGTTGGCACATACGAGATCGCCGATGGCGAGAATATCGATGCGCGTTCAGTGCGTGCCGGTGTCGAAGTGACGCCGTGGCAGGGCGGGCGCATAATCACGCAGCTGGGCGAGGAAAGCATCAATGAATTCGGCAATCGTTCTTTCGCTGCATTTGGCCTCTCGCAGACGCTCCAAGTCTCGAAAGAACTGACGCTCGATGCGACGCTTGATGGCAGCCGCACTCTTAACGGTGCGCCTGATGACAGCGATCTTGTTAATCCGCTGCAGCCGGCTGCAAGCGGCGGTCAGCTGACATCGGGCCTCAATTTTGAAGATTTCACCGCGGTCACTTTCGGTGCTGCCTGGCGCAAGGATCGCTGGAGCCTGACGGCGCGCGGCGAATACCGCGATGGCGAACTGGCTGATCGCACCGGGGTGACATTTGGCGCCATCCGCCAGCTGGGCGAGGGCAGCATTGTGGGATCCGGCGCAACATGGACACGTGCGGAAACGCCGAATGGCGCAACCACCGAAATCTTCGATGCAAGCCTCGCTTTCGCGCACCGTCCGGACAATTCCGAAGTCGCCATGCTCGGTAAGCTAGAATACCGCAGCGATTTTGTGACCGATGCCATCGCGGGCGAAGTTGCTGGCGCGGGCCTCAGCGCACTGATCGTTGATGGCGATGCGAAATCGCGCCGTCTGGTAGGCAGCTGGTCTGGCAACTGGTCCCCGCGCGGTTGGGACGAGGATGAGTTTGGCATCGAGCATCAAACGCGCCGCGATGAATACGGCCTGTTCCTCGGCGCTCGCTACAATCTTGACGAATTCGAGGGCACGGAATTTTCGGGCACAACCGTGCTCGCAGGCCTTGATGCGCGCATGGGCGTAGGCGAGCGGTTCGAGCTGGGAGTGACCGGAACGGTCCGCGCGAATTTGGAAGACGATGTGACGAGCTTCTCTTACGGGCCGCAAATTGGGTTTGTACCGACTGATGGGGTATTGCTGACAGTTGGTTATAACGTCGATGGTTTCCGCGATGGCGATTTTGCCGAAGCGCGCAACACGAACAAGGGCGTGTACGCTGCGATCCGCGCCAAGTTTGACCTCAACTCATTTAGCTTCCTTGGATTGGGTCGGTGACCGGGCGCGGTAATCAGATTGTGCAAGCGATTACGAGACTGTTTTTTGCAGCGCTCGCGTTGGCGTTTGCGCAGCCTGCGTTTGCCCAGGCGACATTCACCTACGTCGTCACCAATGACGGTGCTATCAATGGGTCGACCACATGCACCGCGCCTTTGGTGCGGAATTTCGTCGTATCCGATGCTTTCACTGTCGCGGATGTCAATTTGGGCTTTTTCGCGACGCACACCTGGCGCGGCGACATTCGCGTCACGCTTCAAGCGCCTGATGGCACGCGAGTGCAACTGGTGGATGGCGAGGTCAACAACACCAATGGCGACAACATCAATGTGCTGCTGGATGATGCAGCGACGGTCACGGTGAACTCAACGAACATCACTGCCGCACATTCGACCGCTAATCCGCCGCCCTTTGAGAATTTTCGTGTGCCCAATTCTGCCTTGTCCGCTTTCAATAGCTTGGCGAGCAGCGGCACTTGGCGGCTTGAAATCTGCGACATTTTTTCGGGGCAGGATAACGGGACATTCCGCCATGCCGAGCTTTATCTAAGATCGCAGCCAACAAACTTCGCTGACTTGTCCTTGACCAAGTCACCAATCGGCTCGCCGCCTGTTCAGGGAGGCACCGCGACGTGGCGATTGAGAGTCACCAATGACGCGTCTTCAAACCTGGCGGCGACTGGCGTGGTTGTGCGCGACACTCTTCCCGCAAGCTTTACTTTCGGAAGCGCGAGCGGCGATGGTTCGTTCAATTCCGCAACAGGTGATTGGACTTTGCCCAATCTTGCTCCCGGCGCCAGCGCGACCATCACTATATCAGGCACGGTATCTTCTGCAGCCGGCACGACTGTCACGAACATCGCTGAGATAATCTCCGCGAATGAGGCTGATATCGATTCCGCCGTGAATAATGGCGTGACGAGCGAAGATGATTACGCTTCTTCCAGCATTGTTGTTCAAGCCGGGCGACCTCCGGGCGTCCCGCCAGTGCTTTCCTGCCCGGCAGGCTTTTCCGTATTCGACTGGGATACCATCTCGGGCTGGACAGCTGGATCGATCGACAATTCTTATGCGTTTCAGACCTTTGGGAATATCCGTTTCCAGCTCACCAATGATGGTGCCTACGTCAACAACGCGGCATTTGGCGGACAGTCTCCCACCGTTTTCAACGCTTTTACGGGCGGTTTGAACCCTGCTGAAGACAGTCTGACTGTACTAGCCAATCAGGCGAACACTGCTGGCGCGGTTGATATCGACATCACTTTGCCGCGCAGTTTTTCCAGCCTGCAATTCACCATCTTCGATGTCGATTTCAATTCAGGTCAGTTTACCGACCGTGTGGAAGTTGTCGGTTTCAATGGCGCAGCGACAGTCATCCCCACGCTGACCAACGGAAACGTCAATCAGGTTACCGGCAATGTGGCAGTGGGTGATGGCGGTTCAAACAACGATCAGGCACTGGGCAATGTTGTTGTAACATTCACGCAGCCGGTAGACAGGGTGCTGGTCACTTATGGGAACGATTCCACAGCACCCGCTGATCCGGGACAACAGGGTATTGGCCTCCACGATATTACGGTCTGCAATCCTTTTGCCAATGTGACAGTGAGCAAGATCAGCTCGGTCATATCAGACCCCACCAATGGCACGACCAATCCAAAGGCTATTCCCGGTGCTATCGTCGAATACCTGATCACGGTCGCCAATTCAGGCACGGATGCAACCGATGCAGACAGCGTCATCGTTTGGGACGATGGCCCTGCTGATGCAAAATTCTGCCAAGTTGACCAAGCCATTGGGCCGGTGGTCTTTGGGGATCCGGGAAGCAATTCTGGTCTGACATATAGCTTTGTCAGCATTGGCTCTGGCACTGACGATATCGAATTTTCCAACAATGACGCGGGCAGTTTTGCCTACACCCCTGTCGCTGATCCGGATGGCTGCGACGAGGCGGTCACCGATTTCCGCGTAACACTTGGCGGAGCGCTTTCAGCTGGCGGCAATTTCACCCTGCGAGTGCGCTATATCGTCAAATAGGCTCGCTTTTCCCCGCACGGGGTGATGAGCAAAAATGACTGGTCCACTTGCGGCAATTGCTTTGCTAGGGCGATTCCCATGACTGATTGGGTATCAAAGGTGCAGTCCGCTTGCGACGCGGCACGGGTTTATTGTGATGTGGTTCGGGCCACAGTTTCGGGCCGTTTGGATGGCCCTGATGCACTCAACCGCGAACAGCACGCCGTTCATGGCTTTGCGTGGATTGCCTCGAGCGTGGCGGCACTTGAGGCGACTGCCGATTGGGCTGTGAGGGCACAATCGCAGGGCCGCTTTGGCAGGATCGAGGAATTGGTGCTCGCCATCGGGTTTGGTGAATACTGCGCGCAGCTTGCGCATGGCGTACCCATGAGCGCGAGTGAAGTTGTGCGGCCGCAAGCATTGGGCGCGGCAGATGCGGCGTCCCGGTTCGCTTCAAATGAAACGGTCTCATATGTGATCAGTCATGGCAATACAGCGCAAAACAGGGTGGAGCTTGCCGTACTGCTAGGCGAAGGCGCTCGTCCTGATGAAAGCCTCGGCGAAGAAACGCTCGATCTGATCCGCGATCAATTCCGCAGCTTCACTGCCGACAGGATCACGCCTCATGCTCACCAATGGCATCTCGACGACGCGCTGATACCTGACGCTGTGATTGGACAAATGGCCGATCTGGGCGTCTTTGGCATTTGCATAGATGAACGCTTCGGCGGGCTGGGCATGGGCAAGCTTGCCATGTCGATTGTCTCAGAAGAGTTGTCGCGCGGCTGGATTTGTGCAGGTTCTCTCGGCACGCGGTCAGAGATTGCGGGTGAACTGATCGGAGAGAACGGAACCGAGGAGCAAAAGGCCAAATTCCTCCCCGGTATCGCGTCAGGCGAAATCCTGCCCACTGCGGTGTTCACGGAACCAGACACTGGATCAGACCTCGCCGGTGTTCGCACCAGAGCAAAGCGCGACGGCGATCATTGGCGGGTAAACGGCGCGAAAACCTGGATCACGCATGGCGCACGCGCTGATGTGATGACAATGCTGGTGCGCACCGATCCAGAAGCGCCGGGCTATCGCGGGCTATCAATGCTGCTTGCGGAGAAAACACGCGGAAGCGACGCCAATCCTTTCCCCGATCCCGGAATTGATGGGAGCGAGATTGAAGTCTTGGGCTATCGCGGAATGAAGGAATATGCGCTGGGCTTTGACGATTTCAAAGTTGCCAGCGATGCCCTGCTGGGCGGTGAAGAAGGGCAAGGGTTCAAGCAGCTGATGCGCACATTTGAAGGCGCGCGTATCCAGACAGCAGCGCGCGCGATTGGCGTTGCCTGGAATGCGTTCGACTTGGCGCTAGATTACGCGCAGGGACGTAAGCAGTTTGGTGAGCCGCTCACCCAATTCCCGAGAGTTTCGGACAAGCTGGCGCTGATGGCGTGCGAAATCGTGATGAGCCGGGAGCTTACTTACTTTGCCGCGCGGCAAAAAGATCGCGGAGACCGCTGCGATATCGAAGCGGGCATGGCCAAACTGCTGGCAGCGCGGACAGCTTGGATTGCAGCGGATCAGGCCGTGCAAATCCATGGCGGCAATGGGTACGCGCTCGAGTACCCGATAAGCCGTGTTTTGTGCGATGCCCGGATCCTCAACATCTTTGAAGGCGCAGCGGAAATTCAGGCGCAGGTGATCGGGCGCGGTCTTTTGAAGGATCAGCGGGCAAAAGTTGCCGCCTAATTCGCACTAACCCATGAGGCCAATTGACGGAGCCGTAAGGTTGGTTAATGCGCCCGGCGATGGATTTGATTGATCCCAACAGCCCTTCGCTTCCCGCACCGCCCTCACTACCGGCTTGGGCGGCCCCGGGCAGGCCTTCGCTGTTTCTCGATTTCGATGGCACTCTTGTTGATATCGCAAGCGGGCCAGATGCGATTGAGCCAAGACAGCGTTTGGCCCAAGACCTTTGCAGACTTGCCGAAAAGTTGGAAGGCGCACTCGCCATCATCAGCGGGCGGGGTATTGCTGATATCGAAAAGCACATCGGTCCCATAGAGGTCGCAGCGGCTGGATCGCACGGGAGCGATATCCGCCGCGCAGATGGCAGCAATGTGGGCGACCCGCCCCAAGCTTTACCCGAAGCGATGGAAGCGCGGCTGCGCGCGTTCGCGAGAGAGAACGGGCTGGATTTCGAGTACAAGCCGCATGGCGGCGCGCTTCACTACCGCTCTTCTCCTGATCAGGAGGATGCTGCCAAAGGCTTTGCCGCGCAATTGGCCAGGGACCATGGCTGGGAACTGCAACATGGCAAATGCGTGGTTGAGCTCGTCGAGGGGCATTCGGACAAAGGGACAGCCGTTGCCGCCTTCATGGAAGAGGCGCCCTTTGCCGGAACGAAGCCGTTGTTCATCGGCGATGATCTGACAGATGAAAAAGGCTTTGCCGCGTGTGAGACGCTTGGCGGGGGCGGCATTCTGGTTGGTGACCGTACGCCTACGAAAGCACACTACAGATTGCCCGATGTGGCTTCCGTCCATCGCTGGCTCGGCCTATAGAGGCCGCACATGACATCCTCTCCCGAGCAAGCATCACCCCAGAACGACCGCAATCTGGAATTGTGGCCGATTGGCAATTGCCAGGTATCTGGCCTGATCGATGAGAAAGGCGCCCTTGTCTGGGGATGCGTTCCGCGCGTCGATGGTGATCCTGTCTTTTCAGCGCTTCTCAATGGCGACACCGAGGATGCGGGAATCTGGCGCTTTGAACTGGAGGGGCAGACCTCAAGCACGCAAGAATATGTTCGTAATACGCCACATCTGCTTACCACGCTGACCGCCAATGATGGGAGCGCGGTCCAAATCCTCGATTTCTGCCCGCGCTATGAACGATCAGGGCGGATGTATCGCCCCGTCGCCTATGTTCGCATGGTCCGCCCCATTGCGGGCACGCCGCGCATCCGCGTCGTTCTGAAGCCGACCAAGAATTACGGTGCGCAGATCGCTGAAACCACCAATGGCACCAATCACATTCGCTATCTCGTCGGTGCACAGGCCATGCGCCTATCAACCGATGCGCCAATTGGATATGTGCTCGAAGGGCGCACCTTCAGGCTGGAAGACGACACACACTTTTTCCTCGGCCCTGATGAGCCGTTTGTCGGCAATGTGCAGGACGAGTTGCGCGGCATGGAACAGCGGAGCCGCAAATACTGGCAGCGTTGGGTGCGCATGCTTGCCATCCCGCTTGAATGGCAGGAAGAGGTCATCCGCTGCGCCATCACGCTGAAACTTTGCCAGCACGAAGAAACCGGGGCAATCGTGGCGGCACTCACCACATCAATCCCTGAAGCTGCGCATTCGGAGCGCAATTGGGATTACCGATACTGCTGGATCCGCGATTCTTATTACACCGTGCAGGCGCTCAACCGGTTGGGCGCGCTCGATGTGATGGAAAAGTATCTCGGATACCTTCGAAATATCGTCGATGGAGCGCGGGGAGGGCAGATACAGCCGCTCTATTCAGTGATGGGCGAATGCGAGCTTGATGAGACAACCGCTGCCTATCTGGCAGGCTATCGCGGTATGGGGCCCGTGCGCCGGGGGAATGCTGCGTACAAGCAGATCCAGCACGATTGTTACGGCCAAATCGTGCTGCCGAGCGCTCAGGGCTTCTTCGATACCCGCCTGCTACGACCCGCAGATGAGCTCGACTTCGAAAATCTTGAACAGGTCGGTAAAATGGCCTGGGCCATGCACGATCAGCCTGATGCGGGGCTTTGGGAGTTTCGCACCAGGCAGGAAGTTCACACCTACTCAGCTGTCATGAGCTGGGCGGCGTGCGACAGGCTCGCCAATGTCGCGACCCATCTTGGCAAAGCGGACCGGGCGAAAGTCTGGCGTGATCGCGCCAATGCTATTGCGCAGACGATTGAGGAGAAAGCCTGGAAGGAAAACGGAAAGGGCGGCCATTACGGTGCCAGCTTTGAAAGCGACTATCTGGATGCAAGTCTGCTGCAAATGGTGGAACTGCGTTTCCTTTCACCCGAAAATGATCGCTTCAAGCAAACCTTTGCCGCTGTCGAGGAACACCTAAGGCGCGGCGATCACATGCTGCGGTATGCTGCCGAAGATGATTTCGGCGCGCCGGAAACGGCGTTCAATGTCTGTACCTTCTGGCTCATCGAAGCGCTTCACCTTGCAGGGCGCAGTGACGAAGCGCGAGCTCTGTTTTGCACCATGCTGAGCCATACGACCAAATCAGGGCTGCTGAGCGAAGACTTGGACTACGAAACTGGAGAGTTGTGGGGGAACTTCCCCCAAACCTATTCGCTGGTAGGTGTAATTAATTGTGCCGGGCTTTTGTCCAAGCCGTGGAGTGAAGTGCGATAAGCCGTCTCGTTGTCATATCCAATCGCGTCGCCGTACCAAAAGCGCGCGGCGTTGCGGGTGCACAGGGCGGATTGGCTGGAGCGCTAAACGCGGCGTTGAAAGATCGCGGCGGCATCTGGTTTGGATGGTCGGGCGAGGAAAATGAAGAGCCGAGCGACACTCTGCATCTTCAGCGCAATGACGGCGTGACTACAGCGACTATCGACCTCACCACCAAAGAAGTCGACGAATACTATAACGGCTATGCCAACTCTACGCTGTGGCCGCTGTTTCACTATCGCATTGATCTGGCTCGCTTTGAGCAGCGAACGGGGCAGGGATATGAACGGGTCAATGATCGTTTCGCCGATAGCGTTTCACCGCTGATTGAGCCGGATGATCTGGTGTGGGTGCACGATTACCATCTGATCCCATTGGGCCAGAATCTGCGCGGTCGCGGTCATAAGAACCGGATGGGTTTCTTCCTCCACATTCCATGGCCGCCCACGCGACTGCTCACATCGCTGCCATTTCATGAGCGTTTGGTGCGAACGCTGCTCGATTACGATCTGTTGGGTTTTCAGACTGAGGAATGGCTGTCCAGTTTTGTGCATTACTGCGCCAATGAATTGGGCGCGGACGTCAATCACGAAACGGGCGAGATTACGCACGAAGGGCGCACTGTCATCGCGCGCGCTTATCCGATCGGTATCGATTGGGATCACTTTCAGGCGCAGGGCGAGAAGGACGAGGCCAAGGCAGCCGAGGAACGCTTTCTGGCCTCAATAAGGGGCCGCACCGGGATGATCGGGGTCGACAGGCTCGACTATTCGAAGGGTCTGCCGGAAAGGATCGACGGGATTGGGCGCTTTTTTGACGAGTATCCGGAAAGTACGCGCGATCTTGTGTTCATCCAGATCGCCCCGCCAAGCCGGGAGGATGTTGAAAGTTATCAGAAAATCCGCGCTGAGCTGGAGCAGAAGACCGGGCAGATCAACGGAGCGCGCTCCGAAGTCGATATTGTCCCGATCCGCTATGTGAACCGCGGGTATAGTCATGCAGAGCTGTTTGGTTTTTTCCGGGCAGCGAAGATCGGACTGGTGACGCCTTTGCGTGATGGAATGAACCTAGTCGCGAAGGAATATGTCGCAGCGCAAAATCCAGAGGATCCCGGCGTTCTCATCCTGTCCGATTTTGCTGGGGCCGCGCGTCAGCTTGATTGCGACGGCAAGGGCGCGGTGCTGGTCAATCCGCACAGTCCCGATGCTCTTTGCCATGCCATCCGGCAGGCGCTCGACATGCCGCTAGACGAGCGCAAGAGCCGTTTCGAAGCAATGATCGCGACGGTTCGTGATGATAATGTCGTGGAGTGGACGCGCCGGTTCTGCGATGATTTGGCAGCGGATTAAGCTAGGCTAATTGCCAGCTCAAAGCATTCGATATCGCGCCTCAGACGCGGGCGGTGATGCAGTTTCCAATCCCGCGCTTTGCGCCAGATGTGTTTTCAGATCGGTATGCTGGGGCCGGGCAGCATGTTTTTGAAGTAAACGATCAACTTGCCCTTTCAGACCTGCAGCATCAAATGGCTTTCGAATGTAATCCTGCGCGCCTGCATAGATTGCCTGAGATTCGTCATCGATCCCCGTCATCGCGGTGAACATGATAACTGGCAGATCATAAAACTCAGGCGATCCGCGCAATTGGCGCAGCATCGTGAGACCTGACATTCCCGGCATATCCTGATCGAGAAGCAGAAGATCAGGTCGCTTTCGAACCAGCAGGGCAAGCGTATCTTCTGCTGTCGTCACCCATCCGCAGGCGTGACCTGCATCAATCAAGACCTGACTGGCGAGATCAGCAACCAATTCATCGTCATCGGCAATTAGGATTCGTGCCATGAGGACGCGCACCTTTTCTTCGTGTTGTTGGTGACCCGATGTTTAGCGACAAGTTGCCAATCCCCGCTTTGGAGAGGCCTTAGGAGGTTTGCCTAGGTGATTGGCCGCATTTCGAGCCTGCCTATGGTTGCCCCGCCGCCGTGCACCTGCCACTTACGCTGGCGATGATTCTAGAAAGCGAAGACACTCCCTTCATCCCGACCGAGGGCATTCACAACTTGCGCGATTACGGCGGTTATGCCGCCGCAGACGGTGCGCGTATCAAAACGGGGCTGCTATTCCGCTCGGGCCAGCATATCGAGGCGACCGAGGATGATCTCGACACGTTTCACGCTCTTGATGTGCGGACTATCATCGATCTTCGCGGGAACAGCGAGCGCTCCAGTTTCCCCTGCCGTCGCCATTCCGATTTCGATGCGCACGTGATCGCCTATGATGGGGAGACCAGCAATTCGCCTCCGCATGAAGGGGGCTGGGATAAGGTCGATATGACTGCGGATCGTGCCCGCGAACGCATGATAGCCGTTTACACCCGGATGCCGGTCAATCCGGCGATGATCGATATGTTCACCCGCTATTTCGCAGCGCTTGAAGCTCGCGATGGCGGCAGTCTTGTCCATTGCTTTGCGGGTAAAGATCGCACCGGTATTGCGGTGGCTCTGCTGATGCACACTCTAGGCGCGCATCGCGACGATGTCGTCGCGGAATTCCTCAAAACAAACGACGCGCCCACCCAGCACATCCTTAAACGGCAATCGCTTCCTCGGATGGAGGCGCATTATGACACCATCGAAGAGGGCGCCATTCGCAATCTGATGGGCGTGCTTCCCGAATACATCGAGACCTACTTTGACGCGATCACAGAGAGTCACGGATCGCCTGACGCCTATCTCGCGCAAACTTTAGGTGTGGATGATGCAAGCAAAGCTCGTCTGAAGGACCGTTTCCTGACGTGACAATGGGGACGGGCGATCCCATATTCCGCTCAACACGCGAAGACTCGAAGAGACAATCAATGGCAACCCATCACACCAAAATGCTCATCATCGGTTCCGGCCCTGCAGGCTATTCAGCCGCAATCTATGCCGCGCGCGCCATGATGGAGCCGATTGTGGTGCAGGGCCTTCAGCCCGGCGGCCAACTGACAATCACGACCGAGGTCGAGAATTATCCCGGCTTTCGCGACGTGATCCAGGGCCCATGGCTGATGGAAGAGATGAAAGCGCAGGCAGAGCATGTAGGCACGCGTATGATGTGGGACACGATTGTCTCGGTTGATCTTGAAAATGGTCCTCCGTTCCGCGCGATTGGCGATAGCGGTGATGAATATATCGGCGAGACGCTGGTAATCGCGACAGGCGCGCAGGCGAAATGGCTTGGTGCACCGGGTGAACAGGAATTGGGCGGGAAGGGCGTATCAGCCTGCGCAACCTGCGATGGTTTCTTCTATCGCGGCAAGAAAGTCGCTGTGATCGGGGGCGGCAACACCGCCGTTGAGGAGGCGCTGTACCTCACCAATCATTCCGACGATGTGACGCTGATCCACCGCCGCGATGAATTGCGCGCGGAGAAAATCTTACAAAACCGTTTGTTCAAATCGGAAAAGACCAATGTTCTTTGGAACAAGACGGTGAAGAGCTTTGAAGCTGGCGAGGATGGCACGCTCGATCATCTCGTGCTCGAAGACACCGTAACAGGTGAAACCTCCACGCTCGAAGTCGACGGTGCGTTCGTCGCGATTGGCCACGCGCCTGCTACCGAACTGTTCAAAGGCAAGCTTGCGATGGACGATGCGGGATACCTAGACGTGGAGCCCGGCACGCCCAAAACCGCCATTCCCGGTGTCTTTGCTGCTGGCGATGTGGCTGATCACACCTATCGTCAGGCGGTAACAGCTGCCGGCATGGGCTGCATGGCAGCGCTTGATGGCGAGAAATTCCTCGCAGCGCGCGAGGACACCATGGAGGAAGCACCCCAAGAGACTGCCGAAGCGGCGGAGTAAGAGAGCGGGGGCTAGATCAGCCCCTGAGTCTGCACTTCGCTGCCAGCGCCGAATACCACTAGGGCCGCTTTGATGATCAGCACGATCAGCACAACGCTCGACAGAGCGAACAGCACAAAGCGCACCATCACCCGGTTCGCGGTCGCCTGAACAAGGCTGTGCGCCACGCGAAGGCCAACATAAATCCATCCTAACAACGCGGCTTGGCCATCGCCATGCCCGACAAGCGCCAGAACAATTGAGACCGCATAAAACAACGTGGGTGCTTCGTGTAAGTGGTTGTAATTGTGAGCTTTCCACTGCACTTGCGGTGGGAGGACTCGGTCAAGGTCTGCCGTCACTCCCTTTGATAAGCTCTCAGCATCGAAGTTCGCTTTCTGCATCGCTGGGATACGAGTCGCGTACATCCAGACCCACATCACCATGGTCCAGATCATCAATGCGACTGCGGGCTGCAGAATATCCATGCCCATAAGAATGATTTGCTCCCTCATGAAGTCTGTCTTCCTCAGGCTGTGACCACGGTCGGATCGGCGAATAGGGTCGCCATAACCGCGCGGACCGCCAAGACAATCAGCGCAATTGTGCTTGCCAGAAACAGCAGGAAGCGCAGCGGAATTTTGTTGACCAGGATCTGCCACAGCGAATGCACGATCCGAATGCCGACATAAATCCACGCGACCAGCACATCGAACGCCGAAGGGCCCATGATGGTGAGCATGATCACCACCGCGTAAAATAGCGTAGGCTGCTCATGCAGATGCGTGTGGTTATGCGCGGGCCAATTCGCCTTGTCGGGGATCTTGCCTTCGAGGTCCTGGCCTCTGCCTCCGACTTTACCGAGGTTCGACTTGTCCTCAAGCTTTGCTATGGCCCCAAAGCGCGATGGGATGATCCAGAACAGGATGATAAGCGTCCAGACAACCAGTACGGCAGCGGGCGCGAGCATTTGCGCTTGCATGGTGAGCGATCCCCTCTCTCTTGTTGGCGACTTACCTGCGAGAGAGCGGGTAAATTGTCAATTGCAACCCATCACGGCTGTGGAGCCGTCAGCACATGCAGCTGGAAATAGCCGAGCCTCCCCCGTTCATGCCGATGGGTAAGCCCGCATTCGCTTGCGATGTGTTTTGCAGCATCTGGCAGAGATTGGCGGGCTTTGACGTGAAACTTCGCAAGCCAAGCTTGAAGGCCGCGCTTGAAGGGGCGGGGCAGGCCGTCCAGATCGCCAAAATCGACGATGTGCAACTCTCCGCCCGGTGCCAACAAGGACGCGGCGTGATCAAGGGCGCTTTCCCAGTCGGGGATCATCGAAAGCGAATAGGAAAGGACAATCCGTTCAAATGCAGGCTCTCCCAGCAACCCCACTGCGTCAAAAGAGCATGCATCACCTTCGCCAAGCACGGCATTGTCCCCCACCGCCTTGCGCGCATTCTTGAGCATTTCAGCAGAGATATCGAGACCGTACAGCTGGGCTCCGGGCCATGTCTTGCCGATCTTGGCCAGATTTCGCCCCGTGCCGCAGGCGACTTCGAGAACGCGCATTCCGACCCGCGCACCAAGCCCCTCGATCAGTGTATCGCGCCCGAACAGGAAGTACTTGCGGGTCGCATCATAAATGTGGCGCTGGCCCTTATAGACGCTGTCCATTAACGCGGCGTGGCCGCCCTCGGCAATTCTCGCATCCATCACGCAAGCTCGTAAACGTGCACGCCGCCATAAATTGAGGAGCGATCGCGTTTTGTCAGATCGGCTGAGGTTTCATCAAGATATCGCCAGCGGGAAAGGATGTCGTCATTTAGCCTACCGGGCAACATGGATGGCTCTGCCGCGGTGCGGAACAGCACGCGCGCACCCGGGCGACTGGCACGCGTTATGCGGCCCCAAAGGTCATCCAATTGAGCATCGTTCATCCAGTCCTGTGCATCCAGCAGGACAAATCGATCCATTGATGCCAGATCGCGATCACCAATCCACTGCACCATATTGGCGCGCACCACGTCGATCCGATCAATCCGTTCGCGCAGCGCCTCCCAGTTTGCGCGCTGAAGATAGGGCGGCATGGGTGCACTTTCGGCTCGATCATAGCCGCGACCAAAGGCCTGCCAGGCAAAGTAATTGTCCTTGATCTCAAAATCACAGGCGAGCTTTTCCAGGCGCCGTCTCAGCACCTCAGCCATACGTTCATCGCCTGCGAGCTCATCAAATTGAGCTGGCGGGATACCAAGGCCGAATAGGGATGCGGGTTGGTCGGTGAGCCAACGCACGAACTTTCTGTCGAATACGGGGGCTAGCTCGGTTTCGAAAACTGCCCGCTGTTCTTCGAGCGTTTCGGCTTCCAAAAGCTTGTGGAGATCGACTTTATACAGTTTGGCAAAAAGATGCGCCAATCCAATGAAGTTGCCTAACAAACCTTTGCGGTACAGGCCTTTGGTGAAGTAGCTGATCCGCTTGCGCCCCTTGATATCGCGCTTTTCCCAATACCGGCGGCTTTCCGCGTCGAGATGAGGGGCAATCATCTCCTTATAAACCGCTTTGTTTTCTTTGTGATCGGCATGGCCGAAGAAGCGGTGGAAGCGTTCGTAATTGGGCAGATGCCTGATCGCCGTGATCTTTAGCTGGCCCAACGCAACGTGTGCCCTGTTCAGATCAACAGCCGTGATCTGCGCAGGGTTTGCAGTGAGATAGCTCAGCGCGTTGCACGATCCGCTCGCAATGCACATGACGCTGCTGTCAGGCTCAATCGCAAGGCCTTCCATATCAACAACCGGATCTTCCCAGATTTGCGCGTAGACGAGGCCTTTGAAAGCGAGGGCAAATGCCTTGTCTAGCAGCTTGTCCTTGGTCTTGGCGTCTTTGCGCACCACGGCATCAGAGATGATGCGCTTGGGTTGAACGGTCATGAAATCGGAGCCTTACGTTACGTCAAGAGATTGTCATAAGCCGATTGTGTGACGCTTCAAAGGCGGTTTTGCACAGCTTGATCTTACGCAGCGATCGTTTCGGCGAACCTCTGCGGATCGGCATTGCCACCAGTCAGAAGGATAACCGTGTTTTCATCGAGCGGCACTTTTCCTGCAAGGGCAGCGGCAAGCGCTGCTGCGCCTCCTGGTTCGATCACCATGCGCAGATTGGCAAAGGCCCAACGCTGGGCATCGCGCACTTCTTCGTCGGTCACCGTGACACCAGGCTGCGCGCGGCCACGAAGCACATTGAGATTGAGCTGCTTTGTGGCCGCGGGTTGCAGCGCATCGCAAATGGTGGGGGGCGCATCTTCGCCCACATGCACGATTTCGCCTGACGCGAGAGCTTGCCCAACCATATCCCACCCCTCCGGTTCAACCGGGAAGACTTTCGCTTGGGGGCACGCAAGCGAGACACCAGCTGCGAGCCCGCCACCGCCGCAACAAGCGACAATTGCGCTCGGCTCGCGGCCCAATTGGTGCGTCATCTCAATGGCGGAGGATCCTTGCCCTTCGATCACCCACGGATTGCCAAAGGCGTGGACCAAGGTGCCGCCTTCGCGCTCAATCACCTTGGAGGCCACTTCGTCACGGTCTTCGCCGGGGCGGTCATAAAGCACAATTTCTGCACCTAGCGCCTTTGTATTGTCGAGCTTCACCTGCGGCGCATCGCGCGGCATCACAATGGTTGCTTTGATGCCAAGCCGCTTGGCAGCCCAGGCGATACCCTGCGCGTGATTGCCGGACGAAACAGCGACAACTCTATCGCCTTCGAGATTGGAAAGCGCCCACCATGCGCCTCTGATTTTGAAAGCGCCGATGGGTTGGAGATTTTCCGCCTTTACCCAGCAGTCCATCCCATTGATCGACACGGGCAAAAGCGGCGTCGGCGGAAGGATCGCGGCGATTGCCTTTGCGGCCTCGGCAACGCCTTTTGCTGTGGGTGTGTGGATCATTTGTAGCCCCTAAAGCATTGGACTAAGGCGCTTGCCAAGATTCGAATTAGAAAGGCCCACAGACATGTCGACAGTACTCGTAATCGGAGCCGGGGGCGTGAGCTCGGTGTGTGTCCACAAAATGGCCTTCAACAAGAATATCTTCTCCGACATCCACCTCGCGAGCCGCACCAAGCGGAAATGCGATGCGATTGCCGCTAGCGTTAAAGAGCGCGCAGGCGTCGACGTCGCGACTTATGAAATCGACGCGGAAGAAGTGCCGGCCATGGTGCAGCTTATCCGTAAGGTGCAGCCCAGCCTCGTGGTCAATCTGGCGCTTCCCTATCAGGATCTGCCGATCATGGATGCGTGCCTTGAAGCTGGCGTGAACTACCTCGACACCGCAAATTACGAGCCCAAGGATGAGGCAAAATTCGAGTACAAGTGGCAATGGGCCTATCATGATCGCTTCAAAGACGTCGGGCTGATGGCGCTGCTTGGTTCAGGCTTTGACCCGGGCGTGACGTCCGTTTTCACTATGTGGCTGAAGAAGCACAAGCTCAAAACCATTCGCACGCTCGATATCCTCGATTGCAATGGCGGCGATCACGGACAGGCTTTCGCCACCAACTTCAATCCCGAAATCAACATCCGCGAGGTGACCGCTCCCGCGCGGCACTGGGAGAATGGCGAATGGGTGGAGACACCCGCCATGCAGGTATCAACACCGTTTGAATTTGAGGAGGTGGGCACGCGGCAGGCGTATCTCATGTATCACGAGGAACTTGAGAGCCTCGCCAAATTCAACCCTGAAATAGAGCGCGCACGGTTCTGGATGACCTTTGGTGATGAATACATCAAGCACCTCACAGTCCTCCAAAACGTCGGCATGACAAGCATCGAGCCGGTGAAGTATCAGGGCAAGGAAATCATCCCGCTACAATTCCTCGCTGCTGTACTGCCCAAGCCTGAGACACTCGGTGAAACAACCAAGGGCAAGACCAATATCGGCTGCATCGCCACCGGTGACGCGTTGGATGGATCGGGCGAGAAGACGTTCTACATCAACAATATATGCAGCCACGAAGCGGCATATGAGGAAACCGGCAATCAGGCGGTGAGCTACACGACTGGTGTGCCTGCAATGATCGGATCAGCTTTGATGGTGCAGGGCGTGTGGAGCGGGGAGGGCGTCTTCAATATGGAAGAAATGGCCCCAGACCCGTTTATGGAAATGCTCAATGCGCACGGTCTGCCGTGGCACGTGAAGGAGCTTGATGGGCCGGTCGGGTTTTAAGTCGTACGCATAGATCAGAGACACCAAACGACACAGCGCAGACTTTACGAAGCAAAGAAGAGCGACACAGAAATGCAAACCAAAGCAGGTGATCCGGGCGCTTTTGCCCAATTTGATCTCTCCCGTGTCGATAGCCCTGCTTTTGTCGTGGATGCGAGCAAGCTGCGCTCTAATTGCCAGATCTTGGCCGAAATACGCGATCGGGCCTCGGAGGATGGTGGGAGCGTCAAGGTTTTCGCCGCGCTCAAGGCGTTTTCGATGTGGTCGGTTGCGCCGCTTATCGGTGAGTATCTGGATGGGGTATCGACCAGCGGCCTTTGGGAAGCGCAGCTCGCATCGGAGTTCTATGACGGCGAGATCGCGACTTACTCGGCAGCGTACAAGCCAGAAGACCTCGAGGAAATCTGCCGTCTTTCCGAGCACGTCATTTTCAATTCGCCAGCGCAAATGGGAAGGGCGCGGCTGATCCTAGACGCAGCAGCCACTACCGGCGGCGATGTCTCGCCCGGTCTTCGCATCAATCCGATGATTGCGACGGGTGAAGTCCCAAAATACGATCCATCCGCGCCCGGATCGCGGCTTGGCTTCCCGCTCGATCAATTGACGGATGAGCATATGGAAGGGGTAGAGGGCATCCACTTCCACAATCTGTGCGAGCAGACATTCGAGCCGTTGCGCGCCACGTGGGACCGAGTGTTTGACGCGATTGAACCCTATTTCGGGCAATTGAAGTGGATCAATATGGGGGGCGGGCACCATATTACGCGCGCCGATTATGAACGTGATGAGCTGGTTGAATTCCTGAAAGACGCGGCCGCCGATACGGGTGCAGAGATCATTCTTGAGCCCGGAGAGGCGATTGCTCTTGATGCTGGGATCCTCGTTGGCACCGTGCTCGATACGATGTTCAACGATGGCCCGATCGGGATCACCGATGTTTCAGCCACCTGCCACATGCCCGATGTTCTCGAGGCGCCTTATCGTCCGGCCATGCTGGGGGAGCTTTCCGATGACAGCATTCCGATCCGCCTTGGTGGGCCGTCATGCCTTGCTGGCGATGTGATCGGCGAATACCGCCTGCCAGTGCCCGCTGAACCGGGTGCGCGCTTCGCTTTTCTGGATCAGGCGCATTATTCGATGGTGAAGACCACGACTTTCAACGGTGTGCCATTGCCAAGTATCTGGCTGTGGGACAGCGAGACTGACGCGCTCGAATGCGTGAAACGGTTTGAGTATCGCGATTTCAGGGACCGGCTGAGCTAAGCCGTTTTCCTAATCGCTAAGACTGTGCGATTTCGATGCCCGCTCTTTCGCATCGTTGAAGCCTGTTATGCGTTTTTCATTGCCTAGCTTGGTGCGCATGCAAGTAAATAGGCTTATTTTACATCTCGTCCCCCGTGTCCGTCACCTTCGGAAACGATCTGTAAGGCATTGAAAAGAAGATTAGAATAGACTTAGAGTGAGGGTGACAGGGTGTAACCTTTGTCACCCTGTTTGCGTCTCGCTTCAGACCCCTTTTCGCCCAAATCCGCCAACGCGCCGCGCCGTATCAAGTCCGTCTTGCGCGCCAAAGTCGCCCGGATCGCTTGGCCCCGCTTTTCCCATGGCCTGTCCCCGCTCGGTCTGGTTGATGGCGAGCGCTAATTTCGCAAGCGAGGCGAATTGTTCGGCAGCCTCTTGCGCCCGGGCATGATCGCCAGCGGAATCGAGCGAACCGCTCTCAAACAGATTGCCGCTTTCGACAGCGATGATGACTTTTCCTTCTTTGAAAGCGGCACGAACCGCATCGCCTTCAAACGCTGCCTCGATAGTCAGCAAGTGTTCGACAAAGCTCGGGTGTACAATCACGCGCGCTTCGACCTGATCGTCAGTGTATACGTCAAACACGTCCTCGAAAGAGGGGTGGACCTGATCGACTATGGAAAGCTCATGGCCTTTGAAGCGGACCTGGTCTTTGCGCCCGCCAAGGCCGAACCACGATTTGTGTTTGCCAGCGCGCTGCAAGAGCGTGGTCGAATGAAAGGCGCGGCCAAACTCCATCTGGATAATGGCGCCTCTGAAAACGGTTACCCAGCGGCGGTTTTTTCCCGATCCGCGGCGTTCTTCCAGATGCGCTTCGTAAAGTTCAAAGCCATGCCCTTCGAGTTGGCCATGCCAGCGATCCTCGAAATCGTCACGATCATAGCTCGGAACCAATTGATAAGTCTTGCAGATTTCAAATTCGCGACCCGGTTCAAGATCGTGTTCGTAAAATACGCCAAGGCTTTTCGCGATGGCTGAATTAATGCCGATCTTGATCGCCTTTTTCGCTTCGTTGATGGGCATATAGCCCCAAGCACTCACACCGCCGACAGCGACGACGCTGATGATGACCTTGAAGTCGCCAAAACCAACCGGTGCAAACCACATGAATGCAAGCAGGGGGAGAAGTATGCAGGCCCCCACTGTCCAGCGCCAATACGCTTTTTCCTTGGCCTCTTTGCGCATGGTGGATTGCTCATCGAGCCATTGCCCAAGTTCGCCCCCCATCAATCCTTGCACGTCTGCGCGCATTTTATCTGTTTCCCCAATCACCCCGAAACCTGAGGTTCCCTTAACTAATTCACGCTAATATACCTATGTCTACCAAAGGAGGGGTAAATATGTTCTGGACGTATGTGATTGTTGGCGGTGTTGTTGGGTTTTTGCTGGTGCTCGTCATCGGCATCTACAACAATCTCGTCGGACTGCGTCAGAATGTGCGTCAGGGCGTTGCAGATATCGATGCGCAACTGCGGCAGCGCCACGATTTGATCCCAAACCTTGTTGAGACCGTGAAAGGGTATGCGGGGCACGAGTCCGCAACACTCGAAGCGGTCATCCAGGCGCGTAATATTGCTGCGAAGGGCTCGCCGAGCTCATCAAGCGAGCAGGGTTTGCGGGTGGCGCTCGACAACCTACTGGCTTTGGGTGAGGCCTATCCAGACCTTAAAGCGAGTGCGAACTTTCAGGAATTGCAGCGCGAGCTGGCCAATGTAGAAGACAAACTGGCGGCTGCGAGGCGCGCTCTGAACGCTGCTGTTGCCCGTTTCAACACGGCGCGCGAAAACTTCCCGGCGGTGCTGATTGCAGGGGCGCTCGGTTTCCAGCAGGCTGACTTCAACCAGCTTGACGACAGCGAACGCGGCACAGTCGATCAGGCGCCCGCCATCGCGTTCTGATAACTATTTGCCTTATGGGTTGGAACCACAGGCCCGTTTGACGATTTTGTTTGCGAATGCGCGCGCGACGACTATATGCGCGCTTCCGCTGCCCCAAGGGACTTATGTCAGCGTCTGATTAAGACGTTACCGCAAGGCAGCCCAATTTGCTCTTGGGTCCAAGCTCAGGAGTGATCAGAAACTAAACCTTCTGGGGGTCCCTTGAGTTGCACACCTTTCCTGACGCCGCTTCTGTAGCCCGCGCTCTTTCGCCGGATGAACCGATCATTCTCAATCGCCCGCACGCGGCGAAACGCGCTGCTGCGTTCTTCAAAGAGAATTTTCCGGGCAAGACACTTTACGCGGTGAAAGCCAATCCGGCGCCCGATCTGATCGAATGCCTGTGGGATGCGGGGATCACGCATTACGACGTGGCTTCGATTGCCGAAGTGCGTCTGGTGCGCGGCCTGCTGCCGAATGCGCAATTGTGCTTCATGCATCCGATCAAGACGCGCAAGACGATTGCAGAGGCGTATTTTGAGCATGGCGTCAGAACCTTCAGCCTCGACAGTCATGAAGAGCTGGCAAAGATCGTGGAAGCGTGCCGCGATCCTGAAACGGGCGAGGCTGCGACTGACTTACGCCTGTGTGTGCGATTGCGAGTGTCGTCAGAGTATTCTGAGTTGAGTTTAGCGGCCAAGTTCGGTTGCGATTTGACTGAGGCGCCGGCGCTCCTTCAAGCAGCTCGCCAGCATAGCGACTGGCTGGGTGTTTGCTTCCATGTCGGCAGCCAGGCGATGACGCCTTTTGCGTTCGTCCAAGCGCTCGACCGCACCCGTGCTGCGATTGCCGAGGCAAGCGTCGTCATCGACATGATCGACGTGGGCGGAGGCTTCCCAAGCATCTATCCCGAGATGGAGCCGCCACCACTCGAGGATTACTTCGCCATGATCGCCAAGCACTTCGAAGCGCTCCCGATCGCTTATAACGCAGAACTGTGGTGCGAGCCGGGGAGGGCACTGTGTGCTGAATATTCGTCGATGATTGTCCAAGTGACCAAACGGCGCGGCGATGAACTCTACATCAACGACGGCGCATATGGCGCGCTTTACGACGCAGCGCACGTGAACTGGCGTTTTCCGGTCCGGGCGCTGGAGGATGATCTGCGCGATGGCCTAGTGGATTTCGCATTCTATGGCCCGACCTGTGATGATGCGGACTACATGGCCGGGCCCTTCAGTCTGCCGGGCGATATCCAGGCCGGTGATTATATTGAAATCGGCATGTTAGGAGCATACGGCGCTGCCATGAAAACCGGCTTTAACGGCTTTGGCGATGCCGAGTGCGTTATCGTCACGGACGAACCTATGATGAGCCTTTTCACAGGCGACCGTCGCCGTGAAGCCTCAGACAATGTGGTAAGCCTGCGCTAAGCGAGGGCGAGTGGTCCGGCTCGCTTTTAGCACATGGGTGATCAGCTAGCAGTTGCTGCTAGCTAGCAGTGAGCGCAGCGCGACACATGTTTTCCGTCAAGTTTGACTTTCTGTTCCTCAGCGCGCAACAAGTGTTTACACAAATGTTTGTTTAGTTTCATATGAAACCTGTATATCCGCGCCCGAACGCAAGCGAGGGTGTTCAGGAATGCATTGGGACATCAGACACTTTTTGGAGCCATCACTCATGGCAAGAGGGATATTCAGAACAAAGAATAGCTGGGCGGACGATGATAGCGTCTGTGTACGCTATGGTGACGGGACCGAGATTGAAATTCCTCGCATCCAATATGTGGCCCTGATCAACACCCCCGCGTTTGATGCACTCCCGTGGCGCGACGAGTTATCGAATGCGCAACCAAAGAGTGTAGAAAGCTAACTGACGGGAGTTCGAGTTGGCCGCACAAGCGGGCTATTCAAACCCGACAAACCGAGCGGCTTCTTCAAGAGGCTTGCGATTTGAGTAGACGCGATTGGCAGGAAATTCTGGGTCGGGCCAGCCCATCGCAACAGCTTTCATGATCACTTGATCATCGGGGATGCCGGCATGTTTGCGCACAACCGGAGATTGCATTATCCCTTGCGAATTGATGACGCAGCCAAGCCCTTTTGACCAGGCAGCATTTACAAGCGCCGTTGTTGCTGCGCCGCAATCGAAAGCGGTATCGTCGCTCGTGCCCAATTCCCGATCATAGGTGACGATCACGCAGACCGGCGCATCGAACTGGCGGAAGCCGCGCAGCACCCAATCCTGCCTTGCATCCTTATCGTCGCGCGCGATGCCCATTTCTGCAAAGAGCTGTTTTGCAACTTCGATCTGGCGTTCACGGTGAACACCTGCAAAGGGCTCGCCTCGGCGAAATTCCCGGCTATCCGGCTCGCCCGCAAGTATGCGCTCGGTGTTGCCTTTGCGAATGCGATCAAGTGGCTCGCCAGTGATTACATGGAAATGCCATGGCTGCGTGTTCATGCTCGTTGGTGAACGCATGGCGAGGGCAAGAACTTCCTCTATGAGCTCGCGCGGAACTGGCTTGTCGAGATAGCCGCGGATGGATTTTCGGCCGCGGACCACTTCTGCAAAAGTCTGGTTTTCATTTCCGCCCACGTGGCCTTCTCCCGAATCTGTTTGAACGAGAGGTAGCGCAGGCTTAGGCTCGCTCAAAGGACGCTAGGGTTGGGCCGGGTGCACCGTAGTTCAATCGAGGATAGGTGCATCGAAATCAGGTTCCGATCAGGCTGCCTTGGCCAATGCGAGATCAAGGCGGTCCCAAATCTCGACGAGAGCTTCAGCCAGTTCGTCCATCATCTCTTCGGTGTGATGCGGGCCGGGGGTAAAACGCAAACGCTCTGTGCCGCGCGGCACGGTTGGGAAATTGATGGGCTGCACATAAACGCCGTATTCTGCGAGGAGGATATCGCTGATCTTCTTCGCGCGTATCGGATCGCCGACCATTAGCGGCACGATATGCGTGGTCGAATCCATCACTGGAAGACCGTTCTCAGCAAATTTCAGTTTAAGCATGGCTGCGGCCGCTTGCTGCTGACGGCGCTCAACACTGCTGGACTTCAAATGCTTCACCGAAGCGAGAACACCTGCGACTAGAACTGGCGAAAGGGAAGTCGTAAAGATGAAGCCGGGAGCATACGAGCGAATGCAGTCGATCACGCGCTTATCAGCGGCAATGTATCCGCCCATTACTCCGAAGGCTTTGCCCAAAGTGCCTTCGATTATGTCGATCCTGTGGGCTGCGTTATCGCGTTCCGAAATGCCGCCGCCATGCTCGCCATACATGCCCACCGCGTGAACTTCGTCAATGTAGGTAAGGGCGTTGTGCTTTTCGGCGAGATCGCAAATCGCGTGGATCGGGGCGACGTCGCCGTCCATCGAATAGACGCTCTCAAATGCAATCACCTTTGGCGTGTCTTGATCTTCGGCAGCGAGCAATTCTTCCAGATGCGCCATGTCATTGTGGCGGAAAATCCGTTTCTCACAGCCTGCGTTGCGGATCCCTGCGATCATACTCGCGTGATTCAGTTCATCGGAAAAGATAATGCATCCGGGAAGCAGTTTCGCGAGCGTCGAAAGCGTCGCATCGTTGGACACATATCCGCTTGTGAAGAGCAGCGCGCCTTCCTTCCCATGAAGCTCCGCAAGCTCCTGCTCCAGCTCAACATGCAGGTGCGTATTCCCGCCAATATTGCGGGTACCGCCAGAGCCAGCACCGACATCGTGCAGCGCATCTTCCATGGCGGAGATGACGACTTCATGCTGACCCATGGCCAGATAATCGTTGGAGCACCAGACCGTGATTGGTTTCGGGCCATTGTGCCCGTGAAAACAGCGCGCATTGGGATAGGAGCCTTTGTTGCGCATGATGTCGATGAAAACGCGATAGCGTCCTTCTTCGTGCAGACGGTCTATCGCCTTATCAAAGATCAGATCGTAATTCACCGTTACCTCGTGCGCTCAGACCGGACGTGCCGAAGGCCTGAGACTATAACTCAAAGCTTCAAAGATGGTTTCGCGGTTACCTAGGTTAGAGTGATCGCTTTTTCCATAAGCATCTTTGCGAGCCGCTCGCACTTAGAAAACTCGAACTTCGTCGAGACCATAGGGCGAGAATTGGCGCGACAATCGCTCCATTTGAGCAGGATTGTGCTTTCCCGTCACAACGGCAAAGTCTTTTTGCGAACGCTCAAAAGTCTGATCCTCAGTGAGAAAGGCGATCCGGCGTGCGATACCTTTGGCGCCGTGGACATAATTCACATTTGGGCCGAAGATTTGCGCTAGTTCTGCTTCAAGGAGCGGGAAGTGGGTGCATGCAAGCACGATGGTGTCGATTTCGTTAGCATCGGGTGCGTCTAGCAGTCCGGATACCTCCTGCTTAACGTCATCGACTGAAATTGGTTCGCCAGCGGCCTTTGCTTCAGCGAGGTCGACAAGGCCGGGTGCGGGATGACGGATGAGACGCTTGTCGCTGGCGAAATCGGCTTCCAACCTATCAACGTAAGGCTGTCTCACTGTGCCAGCAGTGCCAAGCAGGCCAATCACGCCCGTCTTTGTCATTGTCGCTGCAGGCTTGATCGCTGGGACGGTCCCTACGATCGGGATTTCCAGGACCTCGCGCACCATCCCGAGTGCAATCGTCGATGCTGTGTTGCAAGCAATGCAGGCAAGGCGCGGCTGGTATCGCTCGCTCATGCGACCAAGTAGCCCAGCGACGCGGGCCGCAACCTCAGCTTCGGTCTTGGTTCCATAAGGTAAACCCGCCCTATCTGCTGCAAAGATGAGCGGGGCATCGGGGAGAGCGCGTTGGACCTCTTCAAGCACGGTTAAACCACCCACGCCGGTGTCGAGGATCAGAATGGGTGCATCGTTTTCCAACTTTTAAGTCCCGCCTGCCTCGAAATCGTCCGAGGGCTATCCTTTTCTTTTTGCTGCGCGCCCTTAAAAGGAAAAGCGGCTCTTTCACAAGCTTGCGGGCCTTTGGGACAGGGAAACACGTGGAACACATTTACGCGGCATTGTTTGGGTTCATCTGCGGCTCGATCCCTTTCGGCCTGCTCCTCACGAAAGCCGCTGGCCTCGGCGATGTGCGCGACATTGGATCGGGAAGTATCGGCGCGACCAACGTTCTGCGCACCGGGAATAAAGCGCTGGCCGCAAGCACAGTTCTGCTCGATGCAGGCAAGGGTGTGCTCCCAGTATTGATCGCTCGCGCATTTGCACCGGGGACGGAGGGCGTTGCGGCTGTCGCTGCTGTCGCAGGGCATTGCTTTACGCCATGGCTCAAATTTCAAGGCGGTAAAGGATTTGCAACGGCAGCGGGCGTGCTGGGTGCGCTCAATTGGCCATTGATGCTGCTGTGCGCGGGCATCTGGGCAGCTATGATAGCGATGAGCAAAATCTCTTCGGTTTCGTCAATGACGACGGTTATTGCAGCGCCAATTGCAGCAGCGGCATTCGGCCAACATGCCCTGATTGCGCCCCTCATCGCAATCGCAGGAATCGTGATTGTTCAACACCGCGCAAATATCGGAAGGCTTATGAGGGGCGAAGAGCCGAAAGTGGGTTCCAAATCATGAGCGAAGCCCTTTCGCAGCCTGAGGCGTTTGCCCGGATCAGGCTGCTTAGATCGCCCAACATCGGACCTGTAAGCTATCGCCAATTGCTCGCCCGGTTCGGAAACGCAAAAGCTGCGATTGAGGCGCTTCCTGATTTAGGATCACGTGGGAAAACTGCATACAGGCCTGCTCCCGTCCAGCGAATTGAACGCGAAGTCGAAGCAGTGCGCGGAGCCGGCGCACGATATCTCTTCCACGATCAACCGGATTACCCGGAACTTTTGGGAGAGCTCGAAAGCGCTCCGCCGATTATCACATGCCGGGGAAACCTAGCACTCGCGTCCGCGCCATGTGTGGCAATGGTGGGCGCGCGAAACGCATCAGGCGCTGCCGTAAAGCTGGCGCGTGATTTTGCTTCAGAATTGTCGCAAGCTGGTTTCACAGTCGTTTCGGGTCTTGCGAGAGGAATTGATGGCGCATGTCACGAAGGGGCGATGCCGCGCACCATTGGGGTGATCGCAAGCGGGATCGACATTACCTATCCGCCGCAGCACAAAGATTTGCAGAAACGCATTGCCGAGGACGGCCTGCTCATTGCGGAACAACCGCCTGGCACTGAACCACGCGGACGCCATTTCCCTAGCCGGAATCGCATTATCGCAGGTCTCGCGAGTGGTACTTTGGTGGTTGAGGCGGCCCCCAAATCCGGTTCGCTCATCACCGCCCGGCTCGCAGGCGAAGCGGGCCGCGAAGTCATGGCCATTCCAGGCTCTCCTCTCGATGCGCGATCTTTGGGATGCAATCAGCTTATCCGTGACGGCGCCGTTCTTGTTCAAACGGCCCAAGACGTTGCCGAGGTCCTCGAGAGTTTTACCGGGGCTCCGCGCCCGCGCTTCCGAGTAGAGGACGCTGGTAAGCCATTTGATTATGCAGAGCTTAGCAAGCTTCAGTGGGGCGAGGCGAAAGTCGATCAGAGCACCGATATCTCAAAGCTCCTCACGAAAGCGCCGGTCGCTGTCGATGAGCTTATCCGGCAGTCGGGTGCAGGCGCAGCAGATGTGCATATGGCGCTCTTGGAACTGGAATTGTCTGGTGAGCTTGAACGGCATTCGGGCGGGCTTGTAAGCTTGCAATAAGATCCAATCTCGGCGTTAACGAGAAGCGCACCTTCGTTGACTAACAGCTTGTCCGAAGAAGCAAAATTACGGGATGGCATGGGATACATTCAGGATAAACGCGTTTCCACGGGCGAATTGATCAACGGCACGTTTCGCGAACTCGTCGCGATCAAACAGCCGCTCGCTTATTATTTCGGCTTTTTCTTTGTCGCAGGATTGCTGACATCATTGAGCAGCACCTTGAGCGCACTGGCCACTATCCCGCTTTTCATCGCTTACTTCGCCGGACAATTGCATCTGTACCGGCAGGCGCTTGGTCGCGGGAACCTGACTTCCGATGACATTGCCAGTGTTTTCGGTTTTCTTCTTATGGCGGTGATCCTTACCATCCCGCTCTATATTGCGGTCTTCTTTCTTGTCGTTCCCGCCGTACTCTTGGGAGCCAAATGGGTGATGGCACCCACATACTTTGCCGCTGAAGAAATGAATGTCTTTGAGGCCATCAGCGCCAGCTGGCGGGGAAGCGAAGGCAATCTGGGATCTCTATCGCTCACATTTCTTCTGATCTGGCTGATTTGGCTGACCATGGCCATCGTTGGCGGCGCACTTGGTGGGGGCCTTGAAGGTGTGCTCGGCGCCATTGGTGGCGCTTCGCGATCGGGTATTGACGGCGGGGTGAGCTCAGTCATCGCCCATATCCTGCCAGTGCTCCTGATGGGGCTCTCTGTTACGGCGTATAAGGCGCTCAACGATCCAGCGGAAAGTCTTGTCGCAATTTTCGAATAGACTATTGACGCCGCTTCGAAACCCATCCCACTCTCGCGCGTACGTACACGTGTAAGGATTTCTCAGACCACTCTCATGCAGCTTGTTATCGTTGAATCGCCCGCGAAGGCGAAGACTATCGAGAAGTATCTGGGCAAGGATTTCAAAGTCCTCGCCAGCTATGGTCATGTCCGCGATCTGCCGCCCAAGGATGGCAGCGTGAGGCCCGATGAAGGCTTTGCGATGGATTGGGAACTGTATCGCGATAAGCAAAAGCGATTCAAGGAAATCGCGGATGCGGCAAAGGATGCAGATCGGCTGGTCCTCGCAACCGACCCTGACCGTGAAGGTGAAGCAATAAGCTGGCATGTGCAGGAGCTTTTGAAGAAGCGCAAAGCTCTGCCCAAAGACGTGGACCGGGTTACCTTCAATTCGATCACCAAAAAGGCGGTGACTGATGCGATGGCAGCCCCGCGCGAGCTCGATCAACCCCTGATCGATGCATATCTCGGTCGCCGCGCTCTTGATTACCTCTTCGGATTCACACTTTCACCGGTCCTTTGGCGCAAGCTGCCCGGTGCAAAATCGGCAGGACGCGTACAATCGGTAGCCTTGCGACTGATCGTTGAGCGGGAACGCGAGATTGAGGCATTCAAGCCCGATGAATACTGGTCCGTCCTCGCCAAACTGGAGCAGGATGGAACTGAGTTCGATGCGAGGCTGGTGAAGTACAAAGGTGAGAAGCTGGAAAAGCTCTCGCTTGGTACACAAGGCGTGGCGGAAGAAGCGAAAGCGGCTGTCGAAGCTGGGCGTTTCACCGTGGAAGCAGTCGAGACAAAGCCACTCAAACGCAATCCATCGCCGCCATTCACCACCTCGACCATGCAGCAGGAAGCAGCGCGTAAGCTCGGCTTTTCCGCAAGCCATACGATGCGGTGTGCTCAATCTTTGTATGAAGCCGGTGCGATCACTTATATGCGGACTGACGGCGTGCAGATGGATGGCAGCGCGATTGCTGCTGTACGCGCTGAAATTGGTGAGCGCTATCACAGCGCATATCTGCCGGAAAAGCCGCGCTTTTATTCGACCAAGGCAAAGAACGCTCAGGAAGCTCATGAAGCAATTCGGCCGACGAATTTCGGACGCGATGCCGCCGGTTCTGGTGATGAGGCAAAACTCTATTCGTTGATCTTCAAGCGCGCGATGGCCTCACAAATGGCCGCTGCGCAATTGGAGCGTACTACGGTGACGCTGCGCGATGCGACCGGCCAACATGAGCTGCGCGCTACAGGCCAGGTTATTAAGTTCCCCGGCTTCTTCGCGGTCTATCAGGAAGGCTTTGACGATAAGTCGGAAGAGGACGAGGACGGACTGCTCCCATCACTTGGCAAGGGCGACAGCCCAGCGAAAAAGTCGGTTGAGGCTAACCAGCATTTCACCCAGCCACCGCCCCGCTTTTCCGAGGCCTCGCTCGTAAAACGCCTCGAAGAGCTCGGGATTGGCCGTCCATCCACCTACGCATCGACCATCCAGACTCTGCGCGATCGCAACTACGTACGAGTGGAGAAAAACCGATTCTTTGCAGAGGATTCGGGCCGTCTTTTGACAGCGTTTCTGGAACGTTTTTTCCCTCGCTACGTCGCATATGACTTTACGGCGGGGATGGAGGATGAGCTCGATACGGTCTCTGACGGGCGAGAGGATTACAAGGATCTTCTCTCCAAATTCTGGGCTGATTTCAAACCAAAGACCGAAGAGGTCATGGAAAAGCTGCCGAGCGAAGTCACCGAAGTTCTCGATGAATATCTCTCTGCTTACCTCTTTCCTCCGCGCGAAGACGGTAAGGATGCGCGCCATTGTCCGCTGTGCGAAACAGAAGGGCGCGAGGGGGGCAGGCTTTCATTACGCGGCGGCCGTTTCGGGGCGTTCATCGCCTGTGCGAACTATCCAGAATGCAAATTTACTCGTCGCTTTGCGCAGCCGGGCGGCGATGGAGACGATGGCAGCCAAGACGGCTTGATGGGGGAACATCCGGAAACAGGCGCAGAAATCCATCGCAAATCGGGCCGCTTCGGTCCTTATGTCGAGATGGAAGTCGACGAGAAGAAAAAGCGTGCATCGATCCCCAAAGACTTGGATGATTTCGATCTCGAATGGGCGATCAAGCTTCTTGACCTTCCTCGGATTATTGGTGCGCACCCGGAAACAGGCAAAGAGATCGAGGCGGCAATCGGTCGCTATGGGCCCTATCTCCGCCATGATGGTAAATATGCCAAGCTTTCCTCGACCCGCGACGTCTTCGATACAGGCATGAACGCGGCCGTCACGCTCCTCGCCGAAGCGGCAAATCGCAAAGGCGGCGGACGAGGTGCTGCACGTGAGCCGATCAAGACACTGGGCGAGCACCCCACATCCGGCGGCGAGATCAAGGTCATGGAAGGCCGCTATGGGCCCTATGTGACCGATGGAACGACAAATGCGACTTTGCCTAAGGATGTGAAGCCTGAAGATGTCGAGGCTGCTCAAGCGATCGAGCTAATCGATGCGCGTGCTGCGAAAGGGCCGGCAAAGAAGAAGCGCAAGAAGGCTGCGCCTAAGAAGAAAACTGCGGCTAAGAAAAAGGCACCAGCCAAGAAAAAGTGACCTTGGCCAGTCAAGATCGAGGTTATTGTGGCGGACAAGGATCGGCGTTCGTATTTCGTTTAGTATTATCGCATATCTCATCCCTAACAGTCGGGATGTGAGCCGTGATCGAAATCGAAGTACAGAACGAAACACACCAAACTCAAGACCGCGTCCGCTTTGCGGCGGTACCGCGCATTGGCGAAGGCATTCGCCTGCGTGAGCCCGATGGTCTTTGGGCAAGCTATGACGTCATCGATGTCTGGTATCAGAAGGCCGAGTACGGCGATATCTGGATGCCTTACATCCATATTCGATTGACGCCTCCCGAAGTCGAAGAAGAAGAGAATGCTGGCGGGCTGGGCTATTTCGAAGACGATTTTCCCCATGAAGAGGAAATCGGCGATGAGGGCGCATTTGGCTCATTGGTAGGGGAGCCAGAACCGTGCAACATCTGATTAAGCGCAATTTTCACGCGAAGAAGGACGCTCAAAATGGCGAGGCGTCGGTCGATCAAGCAGCGCATTCACCTGATGGTGTAAGCGAGATTGAGACTCCACAAGATGTGTCAGAGGCGCTGGATGAAGCGCGCGCACCCAACGCCGAGGCAGCTTCCAATGTCTGCCTGATTGTGGATGACAGCAGGGTTATCAGAAAGATTTCCAGCAAGATCGTGAAATCCATGGGTTATGTCGCATTGGAAGCTCAGGACGGCGAGGATGCTTTGGCACGCTGTAAGAAGGCGATGCCCAAGTTCGTCATTACCGACTGGAATATGCCGGAAATGGACGGTTTGGAGTTTGTAAAAAGGCTCCGCGCAATCCCCACGCCCAATCCTCCTGTGGTCATTTTTTGTACGTCGAAAGGCACTGCTGCTGACGTTAACGCAGGGGTCCGCGCTGGCGCAAATGACTATATCGTGAAGCCATTCAAGGAAGAGACGCTACGCGCCAAGTTAGAGAAGCACGCGCAGGGGTAAGCCGCGCTGCTTGAGGATGATCCTCAGCGCACCCAGTCGAGCCCCATTTCTTCGAAGACTTCCTTATCCTCGCTCCATCCTTCTGAATGCTTCACGTGCAGGAAGAGATGGACTTTCACGCCCAATATCTCGGACAACTCCTTTCGCGCCGCTTCGCCAATGGCTTTAATCCGGCTGCCGCCTTTACCAAGCACGATGGGGCGCTGGCTTTCGCGTGCCACAACGATTTGCTGGTGTATCTCAAGGCTTCCGTCAGGGCGGTGCTGATACAATTCAGGCCGGACAGCGCTGTCATAGGGCAATTCCTCGTGAAGCTGCGCATAGAGCTGTTCGCGAGTAATTTCGGCCGCCAGCAATCGTTCCGAAGCATCGGAAACCTGATCTTCGGGATACATCCAGATGCCTTTGGGCATAAGCCCTGCGAGCGCCTCTTTCATTTCCGAAACGCCATCACCGGTAAAGGCAGAAACAAAGAATATCTCAGCAAACTCGATCCGCTGGCCCATCTCTTGTGCCAGTTCGAGCAGCGGCTCTTTCTTTGCTTTGTCGACCTTGTTGAGAACGAGAACTTTGCGTTCCTTGCGATGTTCCAAAGCCTCGAGGATCGGCTCCAGCTCATGACGGCGCTGTTTGATCGGGTCTATGATAAGCAGGATTGCATCGGCGCTGTCAGTGCCTTCCCAGGCTGCATTCACCATTGCGCGATCTAGCCGTCGACGTGGCGCAAATATTCCGGGCGTATCAACCAGGATCATTTGCGTGTCGCCGTGCAGCGCTATCCCCAACATCCGCGCGCGTGTTGTTTGCGCCTTCGCGCTCGTGATGGCGACCTTTTGTCCCACCAACTGGTTCACCAAAGTGGATTTGCCGGCATTGGGAGCACCAATGACCGCAACTACGCCGCATTTTTGAGACACTTCGCTCACCCAAATTTCTCCAAGAACGCCTTCGCTGCGCGTTTCTCTGCTTCGCCTTTGCTGCCGGCTACCCCTTCGGCCTCGCCGACATTGTGGATCGACACGCGCACGGTAAAGCGCGCCGCATGGTCTGGCCCCGATCGGTCAATCACTTCATAGTTGGGCATTGCCCGGCGGTTGCCCGCAGCCCATTCTTGCAGTGCACTTTTGGGATGCTTCGCCTTGCCAGCATCACCAGATAAATCGGTATCCCACAAGCGCAGCACGAGATCGCGCGTCTGGTCAAAACCGTTTTCGATGAAGCTCGCGCCAATCAGCGCTTCCATTACATCGCCAAGGATATTGTCGCTGTCTGCGCCGCCATCCTCGCGGGCTTGCTTGCCGAGGCGGACATGATCGGGAAGACCAATCTCCCGCGCTATCCGAGCGCATGTCGCGCCGCTGACAAGAGCATTGAGGCGCTGTGACAGTTTGCCTTCGGGAAAGGTGCCGTGATCATAAAGCCAGCCTGCGACCGATAAACCAAGCACTCGGTCTCCCAAAAATTCCAGGCGTTGATAGTCGGGTTCGAGCGCGGCTGATGTGCCGCCTCCGCCATTGAAGCTGCCATGGGTCAAAGCCTCTACCCACTGGCTCTCTTCGGTGACGGCAAAACCGTTCCGCGACAGCCAATCGCGCGTCTCATCGGGCATGGCTCCGCTCGAAGCTGTCACAGCATGTTTCCAATCCTGCTCCAGCGTGCAGCAGTAAACCATGTCCAAGGCTTTACCCATTCGGCACTGCCATCGGTAGACCACATCAGAATAGTGGCGCGGCCCACCAGTAGATCCTGATCGACCATTCCGACGCCATCGCCTGACAAGGCCTTGAAGCGGCTATCTTGGGAGTAATCACGGTTGTCACCCATCACGAACATAGCACCCTCGGGAACAATCTGTTCCGCGAACGTGTCATGCGAAGGCTTTAGCCCGAAGTCGAGCACTTCATAGGTGGTGCCGTTAGGAAGCGTTTCGCGGAACCGGCGATACCGGCAAATGATGCCTCCTTCATCAAGGGTAACCTCATCACCGCCCCATGCGCACGATGTATTGGCGGATATAGGAACATCGAAATCAGCGATCTGTTCGCGTGCGACGAGTTCGCCGTTCAAGACGATCTGACCGCCGACCACAGCCACAGTGTCTCCTGGCAGACCAATCACACGCTTGACGTAGTCCTGTTTGTCGACCGGGTGTTTGAAAATGACGAGGTCTCCCTGCTCCGGCTCTCCAGCAAGGACGCGGCCAGGTATCAGCGGGGCTGAGAAAGGCAGCGAATAGTTCGAAAATCCATAGGGCCATTTGGCAGCGAGCAGATAATCCCCATTCCAAAGGCGCGGCAGCATGCTTTCGGAAGGAATGGAGAAAGGTGAAAACACGAAGCTGCGGAAAATCAAAACTGCCAAAACCAGTTTGAGCAGGAAGAATGCAAAGCTCGACCAGCTTTGATCGTTTGCGTGATCATGAGCCGAGTTATCGACCGTATTGTGCGGTGCACCGAATTCGGCATCAGATTGGGTCTTAACATCCATCGCATCCCCCCTTAGGCGCGCTATTGAAACGCGCAAAGGGGATTTGCCCAATGACTGACCCGATTTCCGCCGCCTGGAACAGCCTTGAAGGCTTGCAACATCGAACACTTGTAGATCTGTTTGAGAATGATGCGGCACGCGTAGAAAAGCTAAGCCACCGTATCGACAGTTCTTTGGGCGAACTCGGCTCGGTTGGAATGCTGGTCGATTTCTCGAAAACACATCTGGATGATGCCGCGCTTGACGCTTTTGAAGAGTTGGCGAAAGCGTGCGATTTTGATGGCCAGCGTGAGGCTCTGTTTACGGGAGGGATCGTGAACCCGACTGAGGGACGATCGGCAAGTCATGCCGCCTTACGTGGGACTGGCCCGGAAGCTGAGGTCGAAGAGGCGGCCGCTCTGGTTGATCGCATGGAAATCCTCGTGAAGGCCATCCACGAAGGCGTGTTTGGCGAGATCAAGCACTTAATCCACATTGGGATCGGCGGATCAGCGCTTGGCCCAGCGCTGGCAGTTGATGCGCTCACTCGCGATCTGGCGTTGGTGGAATGCCATATTGTATCGAACATAGATGGCCTCGCACTTGAGCAAGCTTTTGCTAAGTGCGACCCGCAATCAACGAT
Source organism: Erythrobacter sp. YT30 (assembly GCF_001542875.1). GTDB lineage: Bacteria > Pseudomonadota > Alphaproteobacteria > Sphingomonadales > Sphingomonadaceae > Erythrobacter. The sequence continues at coordinate 193,452 of NZ_LMAF01000001.1, forward strand.
GATTGCGGTCGCATCGAAAACGTTCACCACAACCGAGACGATGACCAATGCAGCGAGCGCGCTGAAGTGGCTTCAGGAAAACGGTGTCGATGATCCGGGCGGCCGGGTGATCGCGCTGACTGCTAATCCAGAACGGGCAGTTGAATGGGGCGTAGATGAAACGCGCATTCTGCCTTTCCCCGAAAGTGTAGGTGGGCGGTATTCCTTATGGTCCTCGATTGGCTTTCCCATCGCTCTTGGGGCGGGGATGGAAGACTTTCGCGCAATGCTCGCAGGTGCCAAGGTAATCGATGAGCATTTCCGAGAAAACTCGGGTCGTAGCAACCTTCCACTCCTCGCAGCATTTGCGGACCAGTACTACACGCGGCTGCGTGGATGTCAGACGCGTGCTGTGTTTGCTTATGATGAGCGATTGACGCTGTTTCCCGACTATCTTCAACAATTAGAGATGGAATCGAACGGCAAACGGGTGATGTACTCGGGCGAAGATGTGCCAGCGCCTACCGCTCCTGTGACATGGGGCGGGGTAGGGACAGATGCGCAGCACGCGGTGTTTCAGCTGCTCCATCAAGGCACAGTGTTGATCCCTGTCGATTTCATCGCAAGCATCGCGCCGGGAGACATGCTTGACCCGGCGCATCACAAAGCACTCTTGATGAACTGCCTCGCACAGGGAGCTGCTTTGATGGCAGGCAAGTCGTCTGAAGATCCATCGCGCTTTTATCCGGGCGACAGGCCATCCACGATGTTTCTGGTCGATGATATCGATGCAGCAACACTGGGCGCGCTGATCGCTTTTCATGAGCATCGGACATTTGCAAATGCCGTACTCATGCAGGTCAACCCCTTCGATCAATTCGGCGTCGAACTGGGCAAAGGGATCGCAAAACAGCTCGATGCAGGCGAAGGTGTGTTTGATGCAAGCACGACAGCGCTGATGGAAGCTGCCGGGCTTTAGTGAGCGCATTCGGATTTTGTGCGTAAGGCTGAAATTATCACTATTTTACAATGCTGTGTGAGCGCTTATTCATGATGCACTCAGCTGAAGCGTGGTAATTCAATCACTACTCGCAGAATTATGAGGTCATTCTGGCTCGCAACCAGGCCCTGGGGTCACATAGGCCCGGTGCAGGCCCGGTCGGCGAATCCAGTGTTTATGGTAAATTTGCGCGTAAGAAAAATATTATGACGCTTTGGCGTAATGATGCGCCATGTATGTTGCGGTGCAGCGCAGCGATTGAGTCACATTTGCACTCCTGATAATTATGCGTAGTGTGCGCTCAGCTTTTTCACATTCCTCTCTTTTTAAGGCAGCCTTTATGAACCGACTTATTCCACTTGCAGCAGCCACCGCCGCAATGTCTGTCGCTTCGGCTGCAAATGCTCAGCCGATCCAGGACAGATATGCGCTGCAGGTGGTTGAAGTGGGAGAATTTGAAGGCGGAGCTGCATATTATGAGGCACAACAGCGCCTGCAAATGGCTCTGCTGTCGCCACGTAGTCGTTCAATCCCACGGTCGGGCAACCCTCAGCTAGTTTCATTTGACGGATCGTGGGAATTCCTAAAAACCTCGCGCCGCCTGCGCATTTGGCGTCCAGACGTTGCCTACACTCTTACAGTGGGGGCTGATGGTGAAGTGACGTCTTGCGAGATTACTGAGAAGTTTCGTCGGACTTACGTGAACCAAAAGCTCTGCGATGTTCTCAGCAAACACCATCATTTCGAACCGGCGCACGACTCAAATGATGCTCCGATGGAAGGTGAGTACACTTCGAGCTTGAATTATCTTGAGATGAGGAAAGAGCTCGGAGAATAAGGTCCGAGGCCTCGATTTCCTCTTACAAGGTTGATGTCCGCGATCTTTATCTCGTCTGACGCTGCGACTTGACACCTGCACAGTTGAAGACCATTTGCGCGGCATTCGAAACGTAGCTGCCAGCGTGAAGCGGCGTCGCTGCAATGCGACTGCCCCGGCGGCGTTTCAATTGTTCTCCTAAGAGACTTCCCTTTTCACGCGGGCGGTTTTGACCTCCCGCGGCGCGCGCCCTGTATGGATCGCCTCGCATGATTACCGCGAGCAAGTTATGACAACATTTGACCAACTCGGTCTTTCTCAGCCCGTGCTCCAAGCGCTTGAGCTAAAGGGGTATTCGGACCCAACACCTATTCAGGAGCAAGCTATTCCTCCGGTGCTAGAAGGGAGAGACCTTCTTGGCATCGCGCAAACTGGAACGGGTAAGACAGCCGCGTTTATGCTTCCGGGCATTGATCGATTGCGCGAAGCCGACAATCGCATTCCTTTCAAAAGCTGCCGTATGCTGGTGCTCGCGCCGACCCGCGAATTGGCGACGCAGATTGCGGTCAGCGCCAAGGATTACGGCGCTATGGCAGGTCTTAAAGTGCAAGTGATTGTGGGGGGTACATCGGTGAATAAGGACCGCAACAAGCTCCACCGTGGGACCGATATTTTAGTAGCCACACCCGGCAGGCTACTCGATCTGATCGATCAAAAGGCTTTCAATCTCTCCGGCGTCGAAGTGCTCGTGCTCGATGAAGCGGATCAGATGCTCGATTTGGGCTTTATTCATGCGCTGCGCCGGATCAATCAATTGGTGCCCAAGGAACGTCAAACGCTCTTTTTCAGCGCCACCATGCCCAAGGCAATTCGCGAGCTGGTGACAGGGTTTTGCAATGATCCAGTAAAGGTTTCCGTTACTCCGCAATCGAGCACGGCAGAACGGATCGAGCAGTATTTGTTCATGGTGCAGCAGGACGAAAAGCAGGCTCTGCTCCAGATGATCCTGTCGGGTCGTCACCCGATACCCGGTGAGCAGGAACGGGTATTGATCTTCACCAGAACTAAGCATGGCGCAGACCGGGTCGTCAAAAAGCTTGGCCAGAATGGCATTAGGGCAAACGCCATTCACGGGAATAAATCGCAGGGTCAAAGGCAACGCGCGCTCGATGAATTCCGCGCTGGTCGTTGTTTGATCCTGATTGCAACCGATGTTGCCGCGCGCGGGATAGATATTCCGGGCGTATCGCACGTCATCAATTACGAGCTACCCAATGTGCCGGAACAATACGTTCACCGCATCGGGCGCACTGCGCGCGCAGGCCGCGATGGCATCGCGATTGCTTTTTGCGCTGAAGATGAGCGCGCTTACCTTAAGGACCTTCAGCGCAACACCGATGCCGAGCTCGAACGACTGGAGCTACCAGAAAACTTCCGCGCTGTCGTCGAGGGGGTTGGTCCGACAAAGCCGCCGCCACGCGGGGCAACGCGGGTTTCGAGGAAGAAAGTCCGGCCAAAACCGCTCGGAGGAGCAGGTGGCAAGAAGGCTGACGGTGCGAAGCCCAAATCCAAACCTAAATCGAAGCATCCATCGCGAAAAGGCAAGCCTGGAGGCGGTCCCTCTGCCGAGCGCAAAGGCGCAGGCACGGGCGGAAGAAATCCTGGCAAGCGCCCCGGCGGCTTTCGCAAACGCAGAGGTAAAGGTGCTGGTGGTGGTCCCCGGCGTGGCGGCGCTTAGTCTGCAGCGTAAAGCGTTCTTAACGAACCACTATTAAGGCTTTGCGCATTTACGAAAAAAGGAATGCGCGCGCAATCATGTTCAGAACGGAGACCACACTCGTCGTGGGTTCAGGCGCCAATCGCGAGATTGAGATGCCGGATGGCCCAGAGCTTCTGAACCGCATCGTTGCAGGCTACGACTTTGATAGGCTCGGTTCTGAGGTGCAAAGCCGTGATTTGATTAATTTGGCCCAGATATTCGAGAGCATCGCGCCGCGTTACGATACCACAACGGAAGAGCTGATGAATGCGGGTCGAAAGATCCGAGCCGCCGGGACCGTGACTACCTCGATTGAGTCCATCATGGAGCAGCTGTCTGACGATCCGCTGGTAACCGTGGCGGGCAAAGTCGGCATCATTTACTACACGCTTCAGGCAGAATCGAAATCAACCCTCGCAAGAGAACCCCGCAACCCCGGCGAAATGCCATTGCGAGGGACGGAGAACTGGCTGTTCAAGCTGGGGCAGATGATCGTGACAGGCGCGCCCCGCAGGGAAGCGGAAAACTGCTTTTACAAACTCTCGATTATCGCCTTCACTTATGATCGCGCCATTGAACACTACTTGCCATGGGTTGCGGCAATGGCGTTCGGAATGGACATCGATGAAGCGCGCGCTCTTGTCGATCAGCACGTTCGCATCGTCCATCCACTTGGGATGGCAGGGCAGTTGCCGTGGCAGCAGGATGATAAACCCGTTGCCGATTGGGGACAGGTTGAGCCGGACGATTACGCCGAATTGACGCGCGCTGTCTTCACGTTCGGCAAGCGAAGCTCCAACCGCCAATTCACAGGCTACATGACCGCTGAAATGGCCCAGGGCAAAAGGCTCGGCATGCTCGGCTTCGATTTTGATCCGCTAAAACTTGCGATGATTTTCGGATCGCCCATGGACCACGATCCCGAAGTGCTGGTTTCTTTTGCCGGTACAGTTGAAGAGCAACGCGACGCGATTGCGAGATTGATCAAACGCAAGACAGGTATCAGCCACGATGACCTGTTCACCCATCACGACGGTGGTTCTTACGAGTTGCTGCGCGACAACGCGCCTCTCCTTGAAAGCTAAATCAACACTCTGGTTGGCAATAGACCTAAGGCAGGCCATATCGCTCCCGTAATGAAACAGGAGTGATCGAGCGCAATGGCCGATACCGAATACGATTTTGATCTCTTTACCATCGGGATAGGCTCTGGCGGAACGAGGGCAAGCCGCGTTGCGGCTGCGCACGGCGCTCGGGTTGCCGCAGCGGAAGAGCACCGGGTTGGTGGGACATGTGTGATCCGCGGCTGCGTACCGAAAAAGATGCTGGTCTATGGCGCGCACTTCGCAGAAGACTTGGAAGATGCAACGCAATTTGGCTGGACCGTTGAAGGCAAGAGCTTCGATTGGATAAAGCTGCGCGATCACGTCTTAAGCGATATTGACCGCATAGAAGATGTCTACACCGACACTCTCGACAAGCATGACGTGACGATCTTTCATGAGCGCGCCGAGATCACGGGTGATCATGAAATCACGTTGGCTAGCGGAAAAGTCGTGACCGCCAAGTACATTCTCATTGCGACCGGCGCCTGGCCGCATGTGCCAGAATTTGAAGGTTCAGAGCATTGCATCACCTCGAACGAAGCGTTTCACCTTGATGGGATACCGAAGCGGATATTGATTGCTGGCGGAGGATACATCGCAAATGAATTTGCGGGCATCTTCAATCAATTCGGTGCCAGGGTCACAATCGCCAACCGTTCCGATGTCATCCTGCGCCAATACGATTTCTCTCTGCGTGATCGGCTCATGCAGATTTCCATGACCAAAGGAATTGAGTTCTGCTTCCATGCGGAATTCGAATATGTGCGTAAGAACGATGATGGCAGCTTCGCGGTGAAGATGACCAATCATGAAGAGCGCGAATTTGATCTTGTAATGATCGCAACCGGGCGTGTGCCGAACACAAAAGGTCTCGGCCTTGAAAACATCGGTGTGGAGCTTGGCCACAAGGGCGAGATCAAGGTCGATGCCTATTCGAAAACCAATGTCGATTACGTCTATGCCGTTGGCGACGTCACCGATCGGGTGCAGTTAACCCCCGTTGCCATTCGCGAGGGCCAAGCGTTTGCCGACAGCATGTTTGGGCCCGGCGAAGCCTATTGCGTCGATCACTCCTGCATTCCGAGCGCCGTCTTTAGCCACCCCCCAATATCCTCGGTCGGTCTCAATGAGCGCGAGGCAAAGGACCAGTATGGCAAGGTCGCCGTCTACACCTCCGACTTCCGCCCGATGAAGAATGTGGTCGCTGGGCGCAATGAGCGCAGCCTTGTGAAGATGATCTGCGATGATGCGAACGGAAAGATCCTTGGCATTCACATGATCGGCCCGGATGCTCCTGAAATCATGCAGGCTGCAGCGGTTGCAGTGAAGGCCGGCATGAACAAGTCAGACTTTGATGCTACGACAGCGATCCACCCCACAGTCGCTGAAGAGCTGGTCCTGCTGAGATAGATTGCCACCTGCCACTCATCCCAATAGGCTGAATAAAAAAGGGAGAGCGATCATGGGGCAAACTATCTTGGTGACGGGTGGCACCGGCTACATCGGCGGTGAATTAATCGATCAGCTGCTGGAAGCTGGCAAGACTGTTCACACGACCGTGCGCAATAAAGCCAAAGGCGAACCAAGGCTTCGCGCCCGTTGGCCGGATGCGGGCGAGCGTTTGAAAGTCTTTGAAGCAGACCTCGAGGCAGATACTGGTTGGGCAGAGGCATGCAGCGGGTGCGACGGTGTTGCGCATGTTGCATCCCCTTTTCCCCTGACAGTTCCAAAACACCCGGACGAGCTAGTCATCCCCGCACGTGAAGGTGCTTTAAGAGCACTGCGTTTCGCCCATGAGGCAGGCGTCCAACGCTTTGTTCTTACCAGCTCCGCCGCAGCAATCGCGTATGGCCATCCGCCTGGGAAAGGTCACTTCACCGAAGCTGATTGGACTGTGCTCGAAAACCCATCTGTCCCGCCATATCACCGCTCCAAAACCGTCGCGGAAAGGGAATCGCGCGAGTGGGTGAAGGATAACGCGCCTGATATGGCTTTCTGCTCTGTGAACCCGGTGGCGGTGCTGGGACCTGTCGTGAACGATGATCTATCGACATCCATTGCGCTGGTTGAAAAGTTGATGACGGGTGAGATCCCGGCGATCCCTGATGTTGGATTTGGCATTGTCGATGTTCGCGACGTTGCAAAGGCGCACAGGCTCGCGCTTGATGCTCCCCATGAGACGGTAAAAAACGGACGCTTCGCTGTGTCGGACAAATTCCTTTGGATGCGCGATATCGCTCATATCCTGCGCGACCGGGTGCCCGCCTATGCAGGCAAAGTGCCCAAGCGCGGCCTGCCAAGCATCATGGTGACATTGCTCGCTCCGTTCTCCGCCGATCTAAAGCAGGTAAAAACCGAACTGGGGCGAACACGCGATGTGTCGGGAGAGCACGCCTCGTCCACGCTGGGGTTCGATTACATTCCAGCGGCTGAATCGGTTGAAGCGACCGCGCGATCTTTGGTCGAACATGGGATCGTGAAGTTCTGATCAGGCAACCTCACACTTGTGTGATTGACGCCTTTGCAACACTGCGGCATCGCAAAGCTCGATTTCGAAATTGCCATCAGGGGAAACCATTTGTCCGCCAACATTGCTGAAATGGAACGCCGCCGCGAAGCCTCCAAGATGGGCGGCGGGGAAAAGCGTATTGCTGCGCAGCACGCCAAGGGAAAGCTCACTGCGCGTGAGCGTTTGGATGTGCTGCTGGATGAAGGCAGCTTTGAAGAACTCGACACTTACGTTGAGCACGATTGCATCGATTTCGGGATGGAAGATCAGAAAATCCCCGGCGACGGCGTCGTCACTGGATCGGGCACGATCAACGGGCGGTTGGTCTATGTCTTCAGCCAAGACTTCACCGTGTTCGGCGGATCGCTGTCAAAACGCCATGCGGAGAAAATCTGCAAGGTGATGGACACTGCGATGAAAGTGGGTGCGCCTGTTATCGGGCTAAACGATTCAGGCGGCGCGCGTATTCAGGAAGGCGTCGCATCGCTTGGCGGCTATGCTGAGGTGTTCCAAAAGAACGTGCTGGCGTCAGGCGTTGTGCCCCAGATCAGCCTTATCATGGGGCCATGCGCGGGCGGTGCGGTTTATTCGCCCGCTATGACAGACTTCATCTTCATGGTGAAAGACAGCTCCTACATGTTCGTGACCGGGCCGGATGTGGTGAAAACCGTCACCAATGAAGTCGTGACACAAGAAGAATTGGGCGGAGCGATCACCCATTCGACCAAAACGAGCGTTGCTGATTGCGCGTTTGAGAACGACATCGAAACGCTTCTCGCAACGCGCGAGTTCTTCAATTACTTGCCACTATCCAATCGCGAGGAGCCGCCAGAGCTTCCCACAAATGATCCGTGGGATAGGCTGGAACATTCGCTCGACACGCTGATCCCGGACAATGCAAACCAGCCTTATGATATGCATGAGGTGATTTCTAAGACACTGGATGAGGGCGAATTTTTCGAAATCCAGCCGGGACACGCTGCAAACATCATCTGCGGATTTGGCCGAGTGGAGGGGCGCACTGTGGGAGTTGTCGCGAACCAGCCAATGGTGCTGGCGGGCGTACTCGATATCAACTCATCGAAAAAGGCCGCGCGTTTTGTTCGTTTTTGCGATGCGTTTGAAATCCCTATTGTCACTTTTGTCGATGTCCCCGGCTTCCTTCCCGGAACCGCGCAGGAATTGGGCGGGATCATCAAACACGGCGCCAAACTGCTTTTCGCCTATGCTGAGGCGACCGTGCCCAAGATCACCGTCATCACCCGCAAGGCCTATGGCGGCGCGTATGATGTGATGGCGAGCAAGCACTTGCGGGGCGATTTAAACTACGCCTGGCCCACTGCCGAAATCGCGGTTATGGGCGCTAAGGGTGCGGTGGAGATCATCTTCCGCCAGGACCGCGATGATCCGGACAAGATCGCGGAGAAAACGAAGGAATACGAAGACCGCTTCGCCAACCCGTTCGTGGCAGCGCAGCGCGGCTACATCGACGAAGTGATCTACCCACACTCAACGCGGAAGCGGATTGCATTGGGTTTAAGGAAGCTGCGCACGAAGCAGCTGGAAAACCCTTGGAAGAAGCATGACAACATTCCATTGTGATGGGTAACGAAGTCGCACTTGTCATTGTCGCAATAGTCGGTGTTCTTGGAACCCTTGGTGGGGCGGTTATCGGGCCGCTATTTCAACGAAAGCATGAGCAATGGAAAGCTCGCCGTGCTGACGAACAGTTGTTGAGAGATAAGGCGCAGGAACTATTTGATGAGTTAGATCGGCTAACGATCGGATCACATAGTTCAATGATTAGTACCATGCAGCGAGTGGGATCTGAGGAGTCTGAGGTCCAACCAGTTCCTGATCTCGGAAAGATACGCGCTATCACCACTGTGTACTTCCCGACCTGTCAAGGCGCAGTTGTGCGTTTTGAAAACGCTGTCCGAGAGCAAGGGATAGAGACCACCAATCAGATGAGGAAGATGATGAATGACGGCGATCTAGGGGCAAACGCGATTAAAGCGATGACAATTAGTCTTGTCACTCAGCACCAAGCTATTTCGCGAGATCTGGTAGTGGAATTGAGAAAAGAACTGAATGCAATTGTCCCAAGGATAAAGCAATGAAACTAGGCCGCCTGAACCACGTCGGGGTCGCAACCCCCTCCATCGCAGACTCCATCGTTCACTACCGCGACACAATGGGTGCAACTTCGATCTCGGATGAGATCATCCTCGAAGACCGGGGCCTTAAGGTCGTCTTTGTCGATACGCCTACGCATTCTGGAATGGATGGCACACAGATCGAGCTCATCGAAGAGCTCACTCCCGGCGAAACCGCCATCACCGCTTTTCTCGCGAAGAATCCGCTCGGCGGGCAGCATCATGTCTGTTTCGAGGTTGAGGACATCGAGGAAGCGCGCGCGTGGTTCGAAGGGAAGGGCAAGCGCATTCTTGGCCCAACCGTAATCGGCGCACATGGCACACCTATCTTTTTCGTCCATCCCAAAGATATGCAGGGCATGCTTACCGAGATCATGGAAACGCCCAAATCCGGCGCGCACTGATCCGTTCCACGCTCTCTTGACCAAGGGCGCCGTAGCGGACTTGTGTTGACGCGAGCGTAAGGGCAGAACAGTTGCCGAATGAAACCCTTGGGAGAGCTTCATTGACCTACGAAACCATCCGCGTCGAGGCCGAAGGCCCGCTCAAAGTCATCACCTTGAACAGGCCAGACCGGCTTAACGCCATGCCGCCGCAAATGGCAGACGAGCTGGGCGAGGCATTCTACGATCTGGGTGATGCGCGCGCTGTTCTTATCACCGGCGAGGGGAAGGGCTTTTGCTCTGGTGCGGATCTGGCTGCGCGTGGCGAGGCATCGGCGCTAACCAGTAAAGGCGGCAGCCACAAGGCTCTACAGAACCACTACAATCCAGCAATTAGTCAGGTTTTGCGCGCAGAAGTACCAGTCATTTGCGCTGTGAATGGTCCGGCTGCGGGTGTGGGTTGCTCGCTGGCTCTTGCTGCCGATTTTACCATCGCTTCGAAGAATGCCTATTTTCTCCAGGCCTTCGTCAATATCGGGCTGGTGCCCGACGGCGGATCGACTTGGCTGCTCGCCCGTGCAATCGGCCGCGCTCGCGCCACGCGGATGATGATGCTGGGTGAAAAGATCGGGGCTGAACAGGCTGAGGATTGGGGGCTCATCTACAAGGCTGTCGAAGCTGAGAGCCTGATGGATGAGGCGCGCGCACTGGGTGAAAAGCTCGCCAATGGCCCGACACTCGCACTAAAGACCATGAAGAAACAGCTCAACACCGCGCTTGATGGCAGTGTGCAGGAAGTGTTCGTCACTGAAGCCGAAGGCCAGCGCCTTGCCGGTGCGAGCGCCGATGCGATGGAAGGTGGGATGGCTTTCCTGCAAAAGCGCAAGGCCGAATTTAAAGGAAAATAGGTCCGGACAACTTTCGTCCTGCCGTCTTTGTGCTAGTGGCTGTCCTATGACTGAAAAACCGACACCCGCCGACTGGAAAGCTCTCGCCGACAAGGAAGCGAAGGGCCGTGATCTGACGACCGAAACGCCCGAAGGCTTCACGGTCAAGCCGCTCTATACTGCGCAGGATCATGCGGATTGGGATGCGGGTCTTCCCGGTTTTGCGCCGTTCACGCGCGGGGTGAAGGCCAGCATGTATGCAGGACGCCCGTGGACGATCCGGCAATATGCGGGCTTTTCTACCGCGGAAGAATCGAACGCATTTTATCGTCGCAATCTGGCGGCGGGGCAAAAGGGGCTATCGGTCGCATTCGATCTTGCCACACACCGCGGCTATGACAGCGATCACCCGCGCGTAACTGGCGATGTCGGCAAGGCGGGCGTCGCAATCGATACCGTGGCCGATATGGAAATCCTGTTCGACCAGATCCCGCTTGATACGATGAGCGTATCGATGACCATGAACGGCGCGGTGATCCCGGTGATGGCGTTCTTTATCGTCGCTGGTGAACGTCAGGGTGTGTCAGCGGAGAAGCTTTCTGGGACCATCCAGAACGATATTCTCAAAGAGTTCATGGTCCGCAACACTTACATCTATCCGCCCGAGCCAAGCATGCGGATTATCTCGGACATCATCGCCTACACCTCGGCCAATATGCCGAAATTCAACAGCATTTCGATCTCCGGCTACCACATGCACGAAGCAGGGGCTACAGCGGTGCAAGAGCTCGCTTTCACCATAGCAGACGGCAAGGAGTATGTGACCCGCGCGATGCATGCTGGGCTCGATATCGATGCGTTTGCCGGCCGGCTATCGTTTTTTTTCGGCATTGGCATGAATTTCTTCATGGAGATTGCCAAACTGCGTGCCGCGCGCACGCTCTGGTATCGCACCATGGATGGTCTGGGCGCGCAGAAAGAGCGCTCCAAGATGCTTCGCACGCACTGCCAAACATCCGGTGTGAGCCTGCAAGAGCAAGACCCCTACAACAATGTGATCCGCACGACGATCGAGGCGCTGGCGGCGACGCTTGGTGGGACGCAGAGTCTCCACACCAATGCTCTGGACGAAGCCATCGCGCTCCCGACCGATTTCTCCGCGCGGATTGCGCGCAACACGCAGCTTGTCCTGCAGGAAGAGAGCGGGATCACGCAAGTCGTCGATCCGCTTGGTGGCTCGCACTACATCGAGACGCTAACAGCGACGTTGGTCGAAGAAGCTGAAAAGCTGATAGCGGAGGTCGATGAGACGGGCGGCATGACAGCTTACGTCGATACTGGCGCCCCCAAAGCGGCAATTGAACGCGCGGCAGCGGAAAAGCAGACTGGGATCGACAAGGGCGAGACGGTGATAGTCGGCGTCAACAAATACAAGCTTGCCGAAGAAGACCAGATCGAAACGCTCGACATCGACAACGCGGCAGTGCGTCAGGGCCAGATCAAGCGGATCGCCAAGGTGCGCGAGGAACGTGATGAGGCAGCCTGCCGCGCGGCGCTTGATGCGCTGACAGCAGGCTGCCGGGATGGCGGAAACGTTCTCGAACTGGCAGTCGAAGCTGCGCGTCACGATGCGACTTTGGGCGAGATATCGTCGGCCATGGAAGAAGTCTTTGGCCGCCATGATGCCACGCCAAAGCCTGTTTCGGGCGTTTACAAGTCCGCCTACGAGTTCGATCAGCGCTGGGCGCAGGTCACGGACGGCGTTGATGCCGTTGAGCGCCGCTTGGGCCGCAAACCACGCATTATGGTCGCGAAAATGGGGCAGGATGGTCATGATCGAGGCGCTAATGTGATTGCGAGTGCCTTCGCTGATATGGGTTTTGAAGTGGTTTCAGGTCCGCTTTTTCAGACGCCCGATGAAGCCTGCGCAATGGCGCTTGAGAATGATGTCGACATTGTTGGTGCGTCATCACTTGCGGCTGGGCACAAGACGCTGATCCCTGAATTGATCCGCCTGCTGAAAGAAGCGGGGCGTCCGGATATCAAGGTAACCGCAGGAGGCGTGATCCCGCCGCAGGATTACGACTTCCTGCGTGAGGCGGGCGTGCAGGGCATTTATGGGCCGGGTTCGAATGTAGTTGAATGCGCAGCGGACATTTTGACGCTGCTTGGACATAACATGCCGCCATTGGATAGCGTTATGGATGAGGCGGCTGAGTGAGGTATTCCGAAAGGAACCAGTTAAGCCTAACTCGCTTAATTGGGTTTTTGACTGGATGCTTGGGCCTGATTGTGCTCGCCACGCATGCGATTTTTGTATTGATCCAGCTTTATCCATCCATTGGGCAGTCGGAAGTAGATGAAGCGAACCGTGCGCCTCCATCAGGACTTTTGGAAGCGATCATGAATGCTTCGCCAGTCTTGTTTCTTGGATTAGGCTTACTCGTCTTCGCCCGTTGGGCTTTCGGACGATGAACCTCTCGACAGACACTTTTGCAGCGCTCGCTTTCCTGATGTTTCTCACCGGTGTCGGGATCCCCATCATGGCGGCTCTGAACAGCGGGCTCGGCATGCAATTGGAGAGCCCTGGTGCAGCATGCCTCGTCTTGATGGGTGTCGCGGCCGGGCTGGCGGGGATCATTATGCTCATGACGGGCGGCGCGCCCGCTGCTGCCAGCTTCACGTTCGAAGATCCCGTCCTCTATGCGGGCGGTGCATTTTTTCTATTCTACATCCTTTCGATCACATGGGCGGGGCCGAAAATGGGAATTGGAAACGCGGTGTTCTTCGTGTTGCTCGGCCAGTTGGTCGCGGCGGCAGTGATTGACCATTACGGCCTGTGGGGCGCGATCAAATCCGAAATTACGGTGCGCCGGATTATTGGCATTCTGCTTATGGCGGCAGGTGTTTATCTCGCGCGCAAGCCGCCTGTGGCGTTGCCTTGACACTCGGCTTCTCGGTCAATTCCCTGCTCCCAAAAACGCGCGGGGGAGGGCAATTGAAGATGGGTCTTGTCAGACTGACCGAACCAGAATGGCTTCAGCCCGCGCCTGATCTTGCTGCACGGCGCGAGGCGTTTGCCAATTGGCCAGAAGGCATCCAAATTACGTCTGCAAGCGAAGAACCAGGGCGTGAATTGGCTGGTATGCTGGATGTGGCGGGCGGATTGCCTGAAGCTGCGCTCAATGCGCATGAAGACATGTGCCTTCTAACAAGAAGGCCTGGTGAAGACGTCTATCGCCTGATTGGAGCAGCAGTTGCTTGGCCTTCTGACTGGCACCCGAAACACAAGGTTGGACTGCCGTTGCGCGCGCTTCATGCGCCCATACAAGGCTATGAAGAGCAACTCGCGACTGGTGTTGATCGGTTTATGGCAACGCTCAAATCGGGCGTGATCTATGGACGATGCAATTGGTTTATCGCGCCCACGCGGGCAAAGCGTTGGATTGCAGGAGGCGACCCGCAAAAGCAATTTGAACACATAACACCTAAAAACGCAGGCGATTGCCTTTTTGTCAGGTCGGAGCGTCAGACGTTGCGACGCCTTCCCGAAACCGGGGCAATCCTTTTCACCATCGGGATTTATGTCGAGCCTTTCGCTGCTCTTACCGCGGACAACCGGTCCCGGCTTGCCGATGCGCTCCGAAATCTTGTGAGCGGGGAGGGTGACCGCCGCGGCGCTACGTATTATGCCGATGCTTTGCTGCAATACCATCAGAGGACCACGCCATGACCGATCTTCCCGCAGATACTCGTCCCGAGACCTTGGCAGTTCATGCCGGTTGCGCACCTGACCCCACGACCAATGCGCGGATCACGCCGATCTATCAGACAAGCTCATACGTGTTCGACAGTGCAGAACATGCGGCAAACCTGTTCTCGCTCGCCGAATTTGGCAATATTTACTCGCGCATCATGAACCCCACCAATGATGCGTTGGAGAAAAAGGTAGCCGCGCTTGAAGGCGGCGTGGGCGCTTTGGGGTGTGCATCTGGCCATGCAGCGCAAATGCTGGCTTTCCACACTCTGATGGAGCCGGGCTGTAACATCGTGGCGGCGAAGAAGCTGTATGGCGGATCGCTCAATCAACTCGGCGAAGCGATCAAGAAATTTGGATGGGAAGCTCGCTTTGTCGATACCGATAATCTCGACGAAGTGCGCGCTGCGATGGATGACAAGACGCGCGTCGTATTCATCGAAAGCCTGGCCAATCCGGGCGGTGTAGTGAGCGATATCGAAGCGATTGCTGAGATTGCTCATGAAGGTGGCGTCCCGCTGATAGTGGACAACACCATGGCCTCGCCCGCTCTTTCCCGCCCGATTGAGCATGGCGCAGATATTGTGGTGCATTCGACCACAAAGTTCTTGAATGGCCACGGGAACGCAATCGGCGGGGTGCTGGTCGATAGCGGCAAATTCGATTGGAAGGCGCACGAAGATAAATACCCTTCGCTTACTAAGCCCAATGGTTCGTACCATGGCGCGGTACTGGTTGACGCGCTTGAACCGATCGGCCCAATCGCATTTATAATCGGCTGCCGCGTTCTTGGTATGCGCGATTTGGGACCGGCAATGGCGCCGATGAATGCGTTTTTGGCGCTGACAGGCATGGAAACGCTTCATCTCCGCATGGAACGCCATTGCGAAAATGCGCAGGCGCTCGCCGAGTGGCTGACTCAGCAGCCGCAAGTTGCCTGGGTGAGTTATGCTGGTCTGCCGGATAATCCCTATCACGCGCACGCTCAGAAATACCTCGGCGGAAAGGGCGGGGCGGTGTTCACCTTTGGCCTGAAAGGCGGATACGATGCCGGCGTCAAACTTGTTTCCAGCGTCAAGCTTTTCAGCCACCTTGCAAATATCGGTGACACGCGTTCGCTCATCATTCACCCGGCGTCGACAACGCACAGTCAGCTCTCTGCTGAGGAATTGGAAGCAGCAGGCGCGGGACCTGACGTGGTTCGCATTTCTGTCGGTATTGAGCATATTGACGATATCAAGGCTGACCTTTCAGCAGCCTTCGCAGAACTATGATTGGAGGGGTTGGTGATTGCTGAATTAATATTGCTGCTGATGGCGCCTTCGGCAGAGACGTACAATCCTGAGTGCAATCAGGAGGCGGCTGATCGAGGCATTCAGCAAGAAATGAACATCTGCGCGCATCGCGATTATCTCTTGGCTGATGAAAAGCTCAACGCGCAGTGGAAGCTGACAAGTGCAACCATGAAAGAGCGAGACGAAAGCTGGAACTCCGATTGGGATGAGCGCCCTGGCTATTTCGCAAGCCTCCTCGAAGCGCAGCGTGCCTGGATTGCATTTCGCGACGCGCATTGCCGGGTGGATGGTTACACGGCCCGCGGCGGTAGTCTTGAGCCGTTGCTCGTTTCAACATGCAAGACTGCTCTCACCGAGGCGCGGACGGAGCAGCTCAAAAATCTCGCAGATGGCCCCGCCTGATCACACGCATTTCCGATAGCTTGCCCGCTTGGTTCATAGGCGGCATAGGCATCTGCAAATATCAGAGTTTCGAAAGGCCCACAGCTTGTTCTCAAAAATCCTGATTGCCAATCGCGGTGAAATTGCTTGCCGTGTGATCCAGACCGCTCGCAAAATGGGGATCGCGACGGTTGCGGTTTATTCCGATGCTGATCGTAACGCGCCATTTGTGCGCATGGCGGATGAGGCGGTGCATATTGGCCCTGCGCCCGCGGCAGAGAGTTATTTGCTGCCGGAAAAGATCATTGCAGCCTGCAAGAAAACGGGCGCCGAGGCGGTGCATCCAGGCTATGGTTTTCTTTCGGAGCGCGCGAGCTTTGTTGAAGCTTTGGAAGCTGAAAGCATCGCTTTTATCGGTCCGCCGGCCAATGCCATCGCTGCAATGGGCGACAAGATTGAATCGAAGAAACTCGCCAAGGAAGCAGGCGTAAATGTCGTGCCTGGTTTTGTCGGCGAAATTCGCGACACCGATCATGCTGTCGAGATTTCGGATGGCATTGGCTATCCGGTGATAATGAAGGCCTCTGCCGGCGGCGGGGGCAAAGGCATGCGCCTTGCTTACAGCGAGAAGGACGTGCGCGAGGGGTTTGAAGCGACCAAGCGCGAGGGGCTCAATTCATTCGGCGATGACCGCGTCTTTATCGAGAAGTTTATTGAAAACCCGCGCCATATCGAAATCCAGATCCTCGGCGATAAGCACGGCAATATCCTCTATTTGAATGAGCGCGAATGCTCGATCCAGCGGCGCCACCAAAAGGTTGTCGAGGAAGCGCCTTCGCCGTTTGTCACTGAGAAAATGCGCAAGGCGATGGGTGAGCAATGCGTCGCTCTCTCTCGTGCAGTGGGCTACCATTCGGCAGGCACGGTGGAATTGATCGTCAGCGGGGCGGACCCAACGGGTGAGAGTTTCTACTTCCTCGAAATGAATACGCGGCTTCAGGTGGAACACCCCGTCACCGAAGCAATCACCGGCGTTGATCTAGTGGAGCAGATGATCCGGGTCGCCGCGGGCGAGGAATTGAGCCTTACGCAGGACGATATCGGTATTGATGGCTGGTCCATCGAAAACCGCGTCTATGCAGAGGACCCTTATCGCGGCTTCCTTCCGTCAACGGGCCGTCTTATTCGCTATCAGCCGCCCATTCCGGGCTGGTCGGAAGACGAGATGGTTGGCGGCAAGGCGCGCCGGGGGACTGCTCATGGCCCGGGCAGCATCCGGGTTGACGATGGCGTATTTGAAGGCGGCGAAGTCTCGATGTTTTACGACCCAATGATCGCCAAGCTTATCACGTGGGCACCGACACGTGAGGAAGCAGCCGATTTGCAGATCGAGGCGCTCGACCGCTTCCAGATCAAGGGGCTGGGGCACAATGTCGATTTCCTCTCTGCAATCATGCAGCACGAACGGTTCCGGTCTGGTGAGCTGACAACGGGATTTATCGCCGAGGAATATCCCGATGGTTTCACTGGGGCGCCTGCCGATGATGCGCATTTGCGGCTGATGGCGGCCCTGTTTGCGGGAGCTGAGTTCGATCATCAGGTTCGCTCCCGCAAGATATCGGGCCAGTTGAATGGCCTCGAGAATCCTCCCTCGCGCTGGATGGTTTCGCTTGCTGGCCGCAAGTTTGATGTGCTGCTTGAAGAAGGCGGCGCGAATGTTGATGGCCACACTCTGCGCGGCACTTGGGATTGGCGCGTTGGCGAGTCACTGGCCAACGTCACCGGCGAAAAAGACATGGCTGTGCAAGTCGAACGGATCGGTGTGCGCTGGCGGATGACAACGCAGGGCGCATCGCATGAAGCCCTCGTTTTGCCGGCCGATCTTTCTCCACTAACCGAGCACATGATCGAAAAAGTGCCGCCAGACCTTTCAAAGATGCTCATCTGCCCGATGCCGGGAATGCTGGTGAAACTGCATGTGGGCGAGGGCGAGGATGTGCAACCGGGCCAACCGCTTGCGACGGTTGAAGCGATGAAGATGGAAAACATCCTGCGCGCTGAAAAAGAAGGCACGATTGCGAAAATCAATGCCGAAGAGGGCGAGAGCCTTGCTGTGGATGCGGTTATTCTGGAACTGGAATAACGCGCGCGGACCCCGAACATTCCGGTCACAGACCTAAACGTAGGTGACAAAGGCTACACTGTGTCACCCAAGCAATCTTGATTAAAAGTGCATATATACAATAACTTATTGTGAAATTTGCGAGGGTGACGGACAGGGGGCTGAGAGCCTTTTTGGGCAATTTTGACCCGAAAAGCGCGTCCAGCTGAAAAAATGTAGCTGCAGCAGATATGGCAGAGACTTACACTTTCAAAGACCGGCTACGGACCTGCAAAAATGCAGGCGTGTAGGAAAGTATGAAGCGCGCGACGACTAGTCCCCCACAATTGCCACAGCTCTGATCCACCCTGCGCTTGCTCGCTCAATCTTCACGGGGAAACAGCTGAACATAAATCCGTGCGGCGGAAGCGAGGCGAGGTTCGTTAGCTTCTCGATCTGGTAATAGGGCCTGACGCGGCCTGCCTTGTGGCCTTCCCAGATTATTGAAGGATCGCGAGTTTCGGCCCAGCGCCGCGCAGTGTGGCTAAAGGGCGCGTCCCAGCTCCACGCGTCTGTGCCGACGACTTCGACGCCGCGCTCGGTTAGCCATAACGTGGCCTCTGCGCCCAAGCCCACTCCCTGATCAGTGAAACTGTCTGTGCCATAGACTGCGCCTGATTGGATCAGCACGATATCGAGTGGCTCCAACTCGTATTGGATACTCGCAAAAGCCTCCTCAAGTTCAGCGGCGGAAACCACATGTCCATGCGGCAAATGCGAAAAATCAAGCTTCACGCCGGGGCGAAAGAAGCGATCTAGCGGCGCTTCATCGATGCTGGGCGCAGCAACAGTGCCGCTTTCCGTGGTTGAATGATAATGCCACGGCGCATCCATATGCGTGCCATTATGCGTTGATAATTCGAGCATTTCGACTGCCCAGCCCTCGCCATCAGGCAAGTCCTTTTTTTCAAGGCCTGGAAAGAACATCGCGATCTGTTCCCAGGTATCCTCGTGCGTCATGTAGGTGATCTTGGGCCGCATCACTTCGGGATCGGAAATCACATCATTCGTGATCGGGATGGACAGATCGATGAATTGGGTCACGCGAGTTGCTCGTCCATAAAGGCAGCTACTTCATCAAGCGCAACATCGCGCGCTAGATAGGCCTCTCCGATGCCTTTCATCAGTAGAAAGGGAAGGGTGCCGGTCTCCATCTTCTTGTCATGCCGCATGTGATCGACAAGGCGCTCGCCGTCGCACGAAAGTCCAAGCTGTGCGATCTCGCTGCGCATACCCGCCGCATCAATTGCTTTGGCCGTCCTCGCCGCATCTGCCTCGGACAATTCACCTCGACGCGCGGAATATCTCGCGGCCAACACCATGCCGAGCGCGACGGCTTCTCCGTGCAACAAGTCGGCTGAAAACCCTGTTTCAGCTTCGAGAGCATGGCCGAAAGTGTGCCCTAGATTGAGCAAAGCACGCACGCCTGATGTCTCGCGTTCGTCTTCTGCCACAATGCGCGCCTTCGCCTTGATACTGGTTGCGATGGCATGGCGCAGAGGCCCAGTTTCGCGCGCGAGAACGTGGGGGCCGTTTTCCTCGAGCCAATTGAAGAACTCGGCATCTCCCAGCAGACCATACTTCAAAACTTCTGCATAACCCGCCTGCATTTCGCGGGTCGGAAGGGTGTTCAGGACAAGCGGATCAATGAGGACAGCTGAGGGCTGATGAAACGCTCCGATGAGGTTCTTGCCCGCACCTGTGTTGATCGCCGTTTTACCTCCGACAGAAGAATCTACCTGGGCAAGCAGAGTGGTCGGGATCTGAACGAAGCCGCACCCGCGCTTGGTGATGGCGCAGGCAAATCCAGTGAGGTCGCCCACGACGCCGCCGCCAAGCGCGAAGACGTGGTCCGATCGGGTGACGCCTTGGGCGAGAAGCCAATCGGTGAGCTTTTCAAGAATGCCCCAGCTTTTCGCGCCTTCACCGGGCTCGACGATGAACCAGTCGGCGATAAGACCATTTGTTTGGAGGCTGGCATCAATTGTCTCATGAAATAGACTATGTGTGGTGGTGTCGGCAACGAATGGCACTTTGCGGCCCTTGTACGACGCCAGAAACTCGCGCGCATTGGCGCTGAAATCTTGCAGGACGCAGCCTTCCTCAATCGTCACATCATAGCCGCGCCCGGCCAATTCCACGCGGATCACATCCATTCGTCAATCGCCTCAATAATTGCGTGCGCGGTGTCGGCATGCAGCCCGTTCTTGCTTACAACACGAACTTGGGCCTGCTTGTAAAACGGCTCGCGCGCTTCAAACAGATTGGTGAGTATTTCGCGCGGATCGCCGTTCTTCAGCAAAGGCCGTGTGTCCCTCCTTGACGTCCGTTCGACAAGGATTTCAATGTCGCAATCGATCCAGACGGCAATCGCCTTTTCAAGGATCAGTGCGCGCGTTTCCGTATCGACAAATGCACCGCCGCCTGTCGCGATCACGCCGCTGCCTTCTTCGATAAGACGTGCGATCACTCTGCGCTCACCGTCGCGAAAGTAGTCTTCGCCGAACTCCTCGAATATCTCAGGGATGGAGCGTTGGGCCGCTTCCTCGATTGCATCATCAGCATCGACAAACTCGCGGTTGAGTATGTTTGCCAAACGCCTGCCGACGGTTGATTTGCCGACACCCATAAGGCCGACCAGCACAATCGGCCGGTCTATGCGACCAGCGATCCGCGCGATTTCGCCATCGTCTAAAGTTACCTCGTGGGTCATTGCGACAGGGCCTATAGATGGGTTAGAGCGCAAGCAACATTTCAAACGACTATGGTTTCCGGACGAAATTGAAACACGATCGTATCATTCCGCTGCCGATCTCTGAACAATCCGGCAAGTCCGGGCTGCGTCGGCGCATTCCGTTTTATGTCGCGCTGCTGATTGTAGGCGTTCTGATCGCGGCGTATATCGATGGCGGTGAGGAGCCATTGCACCCGATTATTCAGGAAGTATCCGTGCCGCAGACGGGTGTGGATGCGACATGACCACTGATCGGGGATCAAAGCGTGTGTGGCTGGCTTCGATTGCTGGCTTTGCGGTAATTGGTGCGCTTGGTGGCGCCACGCTGACCGGTAATGCAACCGCACAGCAAGCACCGGAATCGATTTTGCCGCCGGGTTTTGATGACCCAACTCCTACACCAACTCCAGCCCCTAGGCCGACTGCTGCGCCGACCAGCGCGCCGCCTTCGGTTGGCACGACCCCGGCGAGCCCCGGTGCGTCTCCATCGGTATCCGTGCCCGGACCGGCGAGCGGGGATGCTCCTGAAATACCCTCGATTTCGCAGGACCAGTTGAGCCGGGTTCCGTCGCTCGAAGAGCTGGAGAATCTTTCAACCGATGAATTGGATGATCTCTTGGGTCTGACGCCCAAGTTCGACATTCCGCTTGCTGCCCGCCGCACACTGTCACAAGTTGGGGTCATCGCCCCGCAAGAAGGCGGCATGCCAACCGAATCCCTCGCTAACCAACCGGCGAGCTTGGTGCGTGCAGCCCTGGCTGGGACGAAAGGCCCGCTGGTTTCGCGATGGGGGCACATCTTGGTTCGCCGCGCTCTTGCGAGCCGGTTGAAAGCCCCTGAGGGGATGGAAGCCATCGAATTTGCCACCCTTAGGGCGCGCGTGCTGAATGAGATGGGCGAATTTGCCGCCGCCCGTGCGCTGGTGCAGGACATCGATACTGGCAACTGGGACGGTGACCTCACTAGCGAAGCGCTTCGATCATATATCGCGACATCCGATTTGGTGGGCGCATGTCCAGGCGTGCGTGGGCAGCCATCAAAGGCTTCGGAAGACACTCAATGGCTGATGCTTGAAGCGATTTGCCAAGCCTATGGCGGCGAAACCGCGCGGGCGAATGCCAATCTTGATAATGCGCTGACAGAAGACGTCGCGCCCGAAGTCGATCTGATCCTAGCACTTCGATATGCGGGAGCTGCCGGAAGGGGACGCCGCGCTGCCGAGATTGATTGGGAGCCTGTCGAAACTCTGACGCCGTGGCGTTTTGCTCTCGCGAATGCGGTGGGCGAAGAAATGCCCGAAGGCTTGGTTGAAGACGCGCTCGCGGGCGACAACGGCAGATATTACGCCAATGCTGCGGCCAACAGCCCGATGGTGCCGGTTGTGCGAAGGGTCCAGTTTACCGACCGAGCGGCAGAGCAGGGCGTCTTGTCATCACGCGCGATGGTTGATCTTTTCAGTTCGGTTTACACGCAGTCGTCGGCAACAGGCGATGCTGCTCAGCGCGCTGATCTTTTGCGGCAAGCCTATATCGGCGGTAATCAAGCGGCCCGGCTTGGCGCCATGCGCGCATTGTGGGGCGAGGGCGATGGGTATGATTATGCCGGCGCCGTGATGACAGCCTATGCTGCGGCGCGAATTGCACCATCGAGCTCCATTTCCGATCAAGCCGATCGGCTGATAGCCTCGATGCTTACGGCCGGGTTGGACCGCGATGCTGCGACCTGGAGCAATGTAGTTACCGAGGGAACCTCCGCCTGGGCGCAACTCGCGCTAGCTCGCGCTGATGCGGGCCGCGCGGGCGCTGAAGCAATCGAGGCTTTTGCCGACAATGATTACAGCGAAGGATCGCGCAAGTCGAAGTTTCTGATCGCAGGCCTTGCGGGTCTGGGGCGCATCGGATCGCAAGACTTGCAGAATTTTTCGAATGATTTCGACGTGGACTTCAACCGTACAAGCAAGTGGACGCGCATGATTTCGCGTGCTGCCGATGTGAATAATCCCGCCTTGGTGTCGCTTTTGGCAGGGCTGGGCATGCAAGGTTCGGACTGGAGCCAGATGACGCCGCTGCACCTCTACCACGTTGTCCGCGCGCTCGATCGTTCTGGGCTGAACGCAGAAGCGCGCATGATCGCTGCCGAAGCGGTCGCACGTGGATAGTCTCTAGGTAGGTCCGCGCGCGCCGTGTCGCCTGCTGCATCGGCCTTTCTCGATATGCTTGCCGCGGAAAGAGGGGCCGCTGCGAACACGCTGGCGGCATATCGGCGCGATCTGGAAGGCGCGGAAGAAGCGATTGGCGATCTCGCCGCGGCGTCGCGGGCAAACATCGCAAAGCTTGCAGGAATTTGGTCCGACCTTGCGCCGTCAAGCGTCGCTCGCAAAGCGTCAGCGCTGCGCCAGTTTTTCGGATTTGCTGTGGACGAAGGCTGGCGGGATGATGATCCCTCCGGTGCCTTGCCCCAGCCACAGGCGCGGCGTCCTTTGCCCAAAATTCTTTCGCATAATCATGTGGATGCCTTGTTTGAGCGGGCCGAGGAAGAAGCGGCATCAGGTAAGCCCACAGCCATAAGGCAACTTGCTCTTATTGAATTGCTCTATGGATCCGGCCTTAGAGCAAGTGAACTCGTCTCTTTGCCACTTTCTGCGGTTCCGCGCGATGCGCCCCTGCTGACGGTAATGGGTAAGGGCGGCCAGGCACGCATGGTGCCGGTTAGCGAGCGCGCTCGCGAAGCGCTTGATCAATGGCTCAGCGTCCGACCATCCGAGCCCGCTTCTGGCTTCTTGTTTCCATCGCGCGGGAAAGCTGGGCATCTCACTCGTGTTCGGCTCTTCCAGATGCTCAAAGACCTGGCTGCGCGCGCTGGGATCGATCCCGCCGGTGTTAGCCCGCATGTTCTTCGCCATGCTTTTGCGACCCATTTGTTGGAAGGCGGGGCGGATTTGCGCGTTTTACAAACGCTGCTTGGGCATGCCGACATCGCCACAACCCAGATATACACTCACGTCGATGCTGCGCGTCTGGTCGCATTGGTGAATGAGCGGCATCCGCTTGCAAGGCGCGGCGCATCCGATTAGCGAGCCATCCATGATTACATATCTCGATTTCGAGAAGCCCGTCGAAAGCCTCGAACAACGCATTGCTGAACTGCGCGATGTCGACGCTAAGGAAGGCGTGGACGTTGCCGCAGAAATAGCGCGGCTCGAAAACAAAAGCGCGGAATTGCTGTCCAGCACTTATGCATCGTTGACGCCTTGGCAAAAAACGCAAGTTGCCCGGCACCCCCAGCGCCCGCATTTTCGTGACTACGTGAAGCACATCTTTACCGATTTCATGCCGCTTGGCGGTGATCGGCTGTTCGGCGATGATCTCGCGATCATGGGCGGGTTTGCGAAGCTGAATGACCGGCGCGTTATGTTGATCGGCCATGAGAAAGGCCACGACACGCAAAGCCGCATTGCGCACAATTTTGGCATGGGAAAACCGGAAGGGTATCGCAAAGCCATTCGATTGATGGAGCTTGCCGGGCGGTTTGGCCTCCCAGTAGTCACGCTGGTTGATACCTCAGGCGCCTTTCCTGGGATCGAGGCGGAAGAGCGCGGCCAGGCCGAAGCGATTGCTCGTTCCACCGAAGCCTGTCTCGCTTTGCCCGTTCCGATGGTCGCGGTGATTGTGGGCGAGGGCGGTTCGGGCGGCGCTGTGGCACTCGCCAGTGCGGAACGCGTTCTGATGTTTGAACATGCAGTCTACTCAGTGATTTCGCCCGAAGGCTGCGCGTCAATCCTATGGCGCACTGCCGAAAAGGCCGCCGATGCAGCGCAGGCAATGAAAGTGACCGCGCAGCATCTCAAACGCTTGAACGTGATTGATCGGATCGTGAAAGAGCCCGCTGGCGGCGCACACCGCGATGTTGCTGGTGCAGCTAGCAATCTTGGGAAAGCGCTCACTGAAGAACTCAACACGCTTGCCGAAATGCCGAGTAACAAGCTTATCCGGATGCGTGAGGAACGATTTCTCCAGCTAGGTGGTTAGCCTGCCAGAAGCAGCATTACCGGCGGTATTGCGCCCCGCACCGAAGGTTAACTCACTTTACCGAGCTTGCCCTTGGGCCTTGGATGCCGATAGGCTTTAAAGGTGGGAAGCAGGCAAAAGCGATTGCCGGAGCAGGAGAGATTGTATGGCCAAGGTCCAGTTTTCAAAGAAATCGGCAGCGCGTTTTTCCGGTGCTGCTCTGGCAGTGCTCGCCTTTTCCGGATGCATGGGCGGCGGTTCAATTCCCTCGGCATCTACCCCGATCACCCAGTCCGAAGCGAAGCAAGGCGCGGAATATCACCCGCAATTGCTCAACGAATTTGGCGGTGCGATGACCGGGCCGCAGGCGGCCTATGTTGAGCAGGTGGGCAAGAATATTGCAGTCCAATCAGGGCTTGGCAATGCGCGCGAAAGCTTCACGGTCAGCCTTCTCAATTCTCCGGTGAACAACGCCTTTGCTGTACCGGGCGGCTACATCTACACCACACGGCAATTGGTCGGCCTTATGAACAATGAGGCGGAACTTGCTGCTGTTCTCGGTCACGAAGTTGGCCATGTTGCTGCCCGCCATTCGCAGCGCCGCCAGCAAAGGGCGCAGCGCAATTCCATTCTCGGCGTTCTGGGTGCGATTGGTTCGTCCATCCTGCTTGGTGATACGGGATTGGCTGACACCGTGTCGCGCGGATTTCTGCAAGGATCACAGCTTTTGACATTGCGCTTTTCGCGCAGTCAGGAGTTGGAGGCTGATGATCTGGGCATCCAGTATCTGACAAAGGCGGGCTATGATCCGCGGGCAATGGGCACGGTACTAGCCAGCCTTGCAGCGCAGAATTCACTGGATGCCCAGCTCCAGGGGCGCGGGAATGCGACTGTGCCCGAATGGGCATCAACCCACCCTGATCCAGCAAGCCGGGTTCGCGGGGCGCTGGGCAAGGCGCAGGGCCTGCCGGGGACCGTAAGCAATCGCGACACTTTCCTAACCCGGATCGATGGGATGCTTTACGGCGACGATCCCGAGCAAGGGATTATCGAGGGCAATCAATTCATCCACCCAGTTCTTCGCTTAAGCTTCACCGCGCCGCAGGGTTTTTACATGGTGAATGGGACGCGGGCGGTGAGCATCAATGGCCAGAGCGGCAAGGCGCAGCTCACTTTGGCCCCCTATGCTGGTGATCTGGACAGCTATATTCGCCAGCAATTCAGCGCTTTAAGCGGCGAAAACGCGAATCTTTCGCCAGCCAGCATCGAACGCACGCGCGTTAATGGTTTGAATGCAGCCTTCGGCACGGCGCGGGTCAACAATGGGCAGAACCAGGTTGATCTGGTGGTGTTCGCCTACGAATTTTCGAACGACCGCGCGTATCATTTTGCAGCGATTACGCCTGCTGGAAGGGCTGGGACGTTCAATCCGATGTTCCAATCCATGCGCCGAATCACTCAGGCAGAGGCCAATTCGGTCGTGGCGAGAGAAATTGACGTGGTTACCGTCCAGCGCGGCGACACCGTGAGCGGACTTGCCCGGCGTATGGCGTTCACGGACGGTCAGATTGAAAGGTTTCGTGTGCTGAATGCGCTCGGGCCGAATGACACGCTGGTTGCAGGCCAGAAAGTAAAGCTGGTGGTGCGCGCGCGCTGATCGCGGTTTGGTCGATCGGTTCGGCGATCACTTCAAGCAAACGGAAGACAACAAAAAAGCGGCGGAGGTTTCCCTCCGCCGCTCTTTTTAACAAGCTCGTGAGAGCTTAAGGTTGGCTTACGAGCCTTCCATTTCGTCAGACACTTGGTTGAAAGTGTTGCCGAGGGTGTCACCGAGGCTGCTCATTGCAGTGATAGCAGCAACAGCGATAAGTGCAGCGATCAGACCGTATTCGATAGCGGTTGCGCCCTGCTCGTCACGAAGCATTTTGTTGAAGAATTTCATTTGTAGTCTCCTGGTATTGGTCTTCTTTACCCGTGCCTGCTTTTTCGAAGTAATCCAGCAGACGATGGATGGTTTAAATGGAAGCTCTTGAAAAATTCCTAATTCGCAAGCTTTCAAAACAATTAATTTGACGCGGCTTCCTCATACGCAGTGGAAACGTTGTTCCACATTCCGTTGTTGGAATCGGCGACATTCGTAAAAGCACCAATCATGGCCAGCACGATCAAGCTTACGATCAGCCCGTACTCCACGGCTGTCGCCCCGGAATTGTCGGCTCCAATGGTTTTTAGGAAAGTCGTCAATTTCATGGTTTCACCCGTTTGTACGTTCCTGACGCCTCTTGAAATCGTCGAAGCGGGTTAAGAAAAGATTGATGCGATGCATTCGTTTGGAAAAAATTCCGACATTGCGGGGGATGCCATGCTTGTTGTTGCAGGTGCACTTTTGGGGGAGGACGGGCGATGGCTTATGCATCGAAGACCCTTTGATAAGCACCACGGCGGGCTATGGGAATTTCCCGGGGGAAAGGTTGAAGTCTCTGAAATCCCAGTAAAAGCCCTTATCCGAGAATTGCATGAAGAGCTAGGAATTGAAATCGAAGCAGCGGATTGCGAGCCTTTCTGTTTCGCTGAAAATTCACCGGAGAATGGCAATCCGCACATTGTCATCCTGCTTTACATTTTGCGCAGATGGTCGGGCTCACCGCAAGCATTGGAAGGCGGTGAATTGGGCTGGTTCACGCCAGCTGAAACGGATTCGCTGGCCAAACCACCGTTGGATGAAGTGCTGACTGCCCGCTTATTTGCACCTGGAGCAGAAGGATAGACAATGAGGGATTGCCAAGCCCGATAAGCTTTTCTATGTGCCGCTCCTCAAGCGCGCCAGTAGCTCAGCTGGATAGAGTACCTGACTACGAATCAGGCGGCCGGAGGTTCGAATCCTTCCTGGCGCGCCAAGAAAGCCCATCCCTTGCGGGGTGGGCTTTTTTGTTGCGTTAAGAAGTTTCGAACCCGCTTGAACGGGCGAATTTGGAACGATTGGCGTTCTCGCTCCTTGGTGGAAAAAGACCAACTCAAATCATTGGAGCAACCATGAACGCCGAGACGACAGTTCTTAAACGCATTGAAGAAGACCATAACCGCCAGCGCGATTTGCTGGACAAGATCGCTAGGACAGAAGGCGACAGCGAAGAGCGCCGCGAGCTGTTCACAAAGCTTACCAAGGAGCTGAAGAGCCACGCAGCGGCTGAGGAGCAATCGGTTTATTCAGAAATGCTGGCCGATCCCAAAGCAAACGATGAAACGCGTCACTCAGTTGCGGAGCACCAGGAAATTGACGAGATGCTCAACGATCTTGCAGCGATCGAGATGAGTTCGCCTGCCTGGCTGCAAAAGTTCAAAGAGTTCGACGACCGCTATCGTCACCACATCAATGAGGAAGAGGAAGACCACTTCCCACACTTCGAAGAGCGCATCGATGAAGAGACTGATGCGGAAATGACTGAGATCTTCGAAGAGCGCAAAGAGGCCGAAATAGCCAAGGCTGAAGTCACTCCAGAAAAAGCCGAAGACGCAAAAGAGTAAGTTTAATCAGCGAATTTGAAGAGCGCTTCCCATCCGTATGGGGAGCGCTTTTTTATGCGCGATCAAAAACTTCCCGCGCTGATGTTCGGCCCGCTTGCTGGGAGTTGACCACCTTCCAGAAACAAATTTGGCAGGTTGCATTTTTCGCACGGAACCTACTGAAGCGTCGTAAGTTTTTAACCTTGGGATCATCGAAAAGGGAGTGACGGGCCACAATTCCGGGCTTTTTGCTTGCCATGAATAGGCTGGAAACGGCTACAGAAAGGTAATGCCATGAATTTCATGAATCACGAGGCCGACGAATTTGACCCGGACAATCCATTGAACAAGCCAGATGTACCCGAAGATGTGCAGGAAGCGATCCGCACCTTGCTGCGCTGGGCTGGTGATGATCCGACCCGTGAAGGACTGATCGACACGCCCAAGCGTGTTGGCCGTGCATGGCTTGAATATTGCCGCGGCAATCAGGAAGACCCCTCGATCCACCTCGCCCGCATTTTCGAAGAGGTAGGCGGATATGATGAGATCGTTCTGTTAAAGGACATCCCCTTTCAGTCGCACTGTGAACACCACATGGCGCCGATCACGGGCAAAGCGCACATCGCCTATCTGCCTGACAAGAAAGTTGTCGGCATCTCAAAACTTGCGCGCGTGCTTCACGGTTTTGCGAATCGCCTTCAGGTGCAAGAGCGTTTGACTGCTGAGGTTGCGGACTGCATCTGGGATAACCTTGAACCGCGCGGCGTCGCCGTTGTGATTGAGGCTGAGCACGGATGCATGACAGGCCGCGGTGTGAAAGTGCACGAGGTTGAGATGCTCACCAGCCGCATGATGGGCTGCTTCCTCGAAGATCATCGCAGCCGCAAGGAAGTTATGAGCCTGATGGGCTATTGATCGCCGGATGGTATGAGCGTCAGTTCGGTCTGGCGCCCATCCAGATAGCGCACGCTTTCGCCGTCAAAGAACGCGTCTTCTTCCGTTCGGAAGTCGACGCGTTGGCCGCCCCATTCGGGGACTTCGTAATAGTTTGTAAGCTCGATTGACCAAGCGGTGTTGGCTCGGAGGCTGTATTCGCCGCGTGGGTCAGCGCCTTGATTATCCCAAAATCCGATAGAGGTTCCCGCTCCATGGCCATGCGTGCCGATGGGGTGGGAATAAATCGACGGATCGAGTCCTTCTCCGATGGCCTGTTCCCTGGCAAGAGCCAAAACTTCGTTGCCGCTGCGTCCGACTTTGAAATGCGAGACGAGGATGTCCTGAATGTGGTTTGAATTAGCGAGGCCCTGGCGCAAACCCGCAGGCGCTTCGGTTTCTCCCGGCTTCAAGACATAGGCAAGATGCTGAGTATCGGTGCTGAGCCGCAAATAGGTGATGCCGAAATCGGTCCACAAAAGGTCTCCGGGCTGGATCACGACATCGCCGCGCAACATGTCCTCCTCGTCCTCGCGCTGGATACCGATAGAGGGGTGAAACCATGGCGCGAGCCCGAGATTTGCAAGAGTATCGCGGTACCACCATTGCACATCGGTGGCGGTGGTCTTCCCAGGAGTGATGACCTCGCGCGAAAAAGCCTTCGCGATCAAAGCATGCGCGATGCGCACAATCCAGGGGTAGATTTCGACTTCTTCTGGCGTTCGGGTTTCAAGCCAGCGCACCGATAGCGTTTCGCCGGAGACAAGCCGATCGGCGTATTTGGGCTCAAGCTTCGCTGCCATGGCTCTGTACTGGCTGAGCGTCATGCCATCGCCAAACGCGGTCCAATCGGAATAATTGATCGCGATTTTCTGCGGATCCCGCGCTGCGATGATGTCGGCAACCGCCTGCCATTGGTCCCGCTGTTCTTCGGGATCCCATGATGGTTCGAACAGGCCCGCGAGGCCGTAACGGCTTACCGTCAACCGCTCGATAGGTTCGCCATTGCCCGGATCGTGGAAGATAAGGATTGTTCGACGCCGCGCGCTCATGCTTTTTGCATCGAGCATGGAAGCCACCACCGGCTCCTCAAAATACTCGCGCGACATCAGAAGCCAGAGATCAACACCTTCCTCACGCATGATTTGCGGGATGATAGTGTCGAGCCGCTTTGCGAGGATGGCGTCAATGACGTCAGCGCGTTCTCGCATCGACAATATGTAGGGGAGGGTGGGGGCGCTTTCTTCTACCTCGCTCATCGGCAGAACAGGCGTCTGCGCCAAGGCAGGCCAGGAAAGCGCTGCGAAGGCAGCCGGAAGGCCCAAGCGATAAACTACGCGTCGCGCCATTCCAGCTCCCTTGGTTTTGCCGTCAGATATTAGAGCTGATCCAGCATGTGTTCAGCGCTCGACACTTTGAAATCGCCTGGCGCTTCGACATTCAGCTGTTCAACCACACCGTCATTCACCACCATCGAGAAACGCTGACCGCGCTTGCCCATGCCAAAACCTGATCCATCCATGGTTAGGCCAACGCTTTCGGCAAAATCGCCATTGCCATCGGCAAGCATCGTGATGTCATCTGACCCGGCAGCATCGTTCCATGCGCCCATTACGAACGCATCGTTTACAGCCGTGCCGACAATCTCATCGACGCCTTTGGCTTTGAGGTCGGCTGCCTTTTCTACAAATCCGGGAAGATGCTTGGCAGAGCAAGTGGGCGTGAACGCACCAGGAACCGAAAAGAGCGCCACTTTCTTACCCGCGAAGTACTCAGATGATTGCACGGGCTGCGGGCCTTCAGCGGTCGCTTTCACCATCTGAACGTCGGGCAGTTTGTCGCCTACGGAAATTGTCATGGGGGAGCTCCTTAAGTTGATTAAACACCTCTTGGGCGAGCTATAGGCGGATTGACAAGCGCGGCAACAATTACAGATATAAAGATAACTTTATATTTGCGTACCCGCAGCCACGCCGCTAGGGCGCGGGGCAATACGAAACGGAGACTCCCTATGGCCACCGCTGCCCACACTCACGAATATACCATCAAGGATATCAGCCTTGCTCAATACGGCCGCGACGAGATCGCGATTGCAGAAACCGAAATGCCGGGGCTTATGGCTCTTCGCGAGGAATATGGTCCATCGCAGCCTCTGAAAGGCGCGCGGATCACTGGATCGCTGCACATGACAATCCAGACAGCGGTGCTGATCGAAACGCTTGTGGCACTCGGTGCCGAAGTGCGCTGGGCCACGTGCAACATCTTCTCGACCCAGGATCATGCCGCTGCCGCAATTGCCGATCAGGGTATTCCAGTGTTCGCCATCAAGGGCGAAACGCTGGCTGATTACTGGGATTATGTTGGCCGCATTTTTGACTGGTCCACTGCAAGCGATCCCGATCAGACAGCCAACATCATTCTCGACGATGGCGGCGATGCGACCATGTTTGCGCTTTGGGGTGCACGGCTTGAAGCGGGCGAGGAAATGCCTGCGCCAGCCAACGCAGAAGAAATTGAATTCCAGCGCGCCCTCAAAGCTTATGTGAAAGCAAAGCCCGGCTATCTCACCAAGTCGGTTCAGAACATCAGAGGCGTGTCCGAAGAGACCACGACGGGCGTGATGCGCCTTTACCAGATCGCAAAGCAAGGCAAGCTGCCTTTCCCCGCGATCAACGTGAATGACAGCGTGACCAAGTCGAAGTTCGACAACCTTTACGGCTGCAAGGAATCGCTGGTCGACGCGATCCGCCGCGCAACCGACGTGATGCTGGCCGGTAAGGTCGCCTGCGTTGCAGGGTATGGCGATGTGGGCAAGGGCTCTGCCGCTTCGCTGCGTGACGGCGGCGCGCGTGTAATGGTCACCGAGATTGACCCCATTTGCGCGCTTCAGGCCGCAATGGACGGCTATGAAGTCGTGACCATGGATGAAGCGGTCAAGCGCGCTGATATCTTCGTGACCGCAACCGGCAATGAAGGCGTCATTACCGGTGAGCATATGAAAGCCATGAAGAATATGGCGATCGTCTCCAACATTGGCCACTTCGATAGCGAAATCCAGATTTCCGCGCTCGACAATTATGAGTGGAAGGAAATCAAGGACGGCACTGACATGGTGACGTTCCCCGATGGCAAGTCCATCCTGGTTCTCGCCAAGGGCCGCCTTGTGAACCTTGGCTGCGCGACGGGCCACCCGAGCTTTGTGATGAGCGCGAGCTTCACCAACCAGGTGCTTGCTCAAATTGAACTCTACACCAAGTCTGAAGACTACGAGAACGACGTGTATGTGCTGCCCAAGCATCTCGATGAGAAAGTGGCTGCGCTTCACCTTGAAAAGCTGGGTGTTCAGCTCAGCCAACTGAGCCAAAGCCAAGCCGATTACATCGGTGTGCCGAAAGAAGGGCCATTCAAGCCCGATCACTATCGGTACTAAGCCTTTGGATCACGGAAAAAGCCCTCGCAAATGTGCGGGGGCTTTTCTCATTCCAGACATTGCATCAACGCGCTCGCTTGCATAGCTGAGACACGATGGAATTGTCGCCGCTTGCATTGGTGCTGATTGGCTTGCTGCTTGCCGCCTGGGCGGGGGCGGCGACGTTCGCGATTGTCCGCGCCAACGCCAAAACGCGGCGCATGACTGCGGTGCAAACATCGCTCAAACGCATGCAGCATATGCTGGATGTTGCGCCTTCCGTGCCGTTGCTGGTGAGAGTGGATGGCCGGATTGAAGCGCCCATTCGTCTTGCCCGGTGGCTGGGGCTTGATGAATTGCCAGAATATCTGAGCGAGCTTGCGGCAGATGAGAACCTTTACCAAGGGGCGAGCACTGGAGTATCGCCAGAACAACTCGAAACTTTGACAGAGAACATCCGGCGTACGCAGAAAACGGCTGCCCCGTTTCACATGGCGCTGACCCCGCCCGGTTCCAGCCGTTCGCTTGCGCTTCAGGGCGCGTTGGCTGATCCGCAGGTTTCGCCCGGCGGCGCAGCGCTGATTTGGGTGTTCGACTTCACCGAAAGCGAAGATGAAATCTCGCAGCTGCGCCTTGGCAAATCGCGGGCTGAGAAGGATTTTGCGGCACTCGTCGGCCTGATTGAGGCAGCGCCCGTCCCGATGTGGTTTCGTGGGCGCGAAATGAAGCTGCAGCTGGTCAACCAAGCTTATGTCGATGCGGTGGGCGCGGAAGATGCCAATATGGTGGTGTCCCAGCAGCTTGAGCTTGTCGAAGCCGAGGAAGGCAAGAGCCCTGCGGAAATAGCGCAAGCCGCGATGATGAGCCAGGAAAAGACAGAGCGCGAAATCGCTACGACTATCCATGGCGCGCGCAGGACATTGCGAGTGAGCGATCTGCCGCTTGGGCGAGAGGGCGTTGCCGGATACGCGATCGATATCGAAGAGCAGCAGCAGGTGCGCCGTGAATTTCGCGCCTTTCGCGAAGCCCAGCGCGCCATGCTCGATCAGCTTTCGGTGGGCGTGGCGCAATTCAATGCGGCTGAACAGCTGGTGTTTGCAAACCGTCCTGTGCGGCGACTTTTCGCGCTGACCAAGAAAGCGATCGAGGAAAAGCAGCCGTTTGATCGCTTCTTGTCCGATGCCAGAGAACGCGGCCTTACGCCCGAAGTGCGCGATTTTCCCGAATGGCGCCGCGAACGCGAGGCCTGGTTCGGCGCGACCGAGATGATCGAGGAACCATGGCCACTTCCGGGCGGGACGCACCTGCGCATTGTCGCACAGCCGATGCCTGATGGGGGCTTAGTGATGGTGGCTGAGGATCGCACTGAGAGCCTCGCCTTGTCAGCCGTGCGTGACACGCTTTTACGGACCCGCACCGCGACGCTCGACAGCCTATTTGAAGCTCTGGCCATTTTTGCGCCCGATGGTTCCGTGCAGCTGTGGAACCGGACCTTTGCGCCAACTTGGGGACTGACGGCGGAGTTTCTCGATACTCATCCTTCTGCAGACGGCTTACTCGATGCTATCGGCGCGAACTTGAAGCGCCCGGCAGAGGCGCAGACGATTGGCGCAGTGGTGCGTGCGGCGACACTCGATCGTCGGGAGAAAGATGGCCAGGTGGTGCTCGCAGATGGGCGCACATTGCGTTTTGCCGGTGTGCCTTTGCCCGATGGCAACGGCCTTTTGACTGTGCTCGATATCACCGATTCTCAAAAGGCTGAGCAGGCTCTGCGCGACCGGGCTGTTGCTCTGGAAGAAGCAGACGCGGTGAAAGCGCGCTTCCTTGCCAACATGTCGTACGAATTCCGAACACCGCTCACGTCTATTGGCGGATTTGCCGAGCTCATTAAGAGCGGGGCAGCCGGGGAATTGAGCGATCAGGTGGATGAATATCTAGACGCCATTCTGGTGGCTGTTGCGCGCCTTACCGAGCAGGTCGAAAACGTGCTCGACCTCTCGCAAAGCGAGGCAGGACTGCTGCCCATCAACAAAGAAGACACCGATCTCCTCAAATTCCTCACAGGGCTCGTGCGCGCACGAGAGGAGGCCATCATTGCGGCGGGTCTTGGTCTCGATCTGAAAGGGCGCAGTGGCCGCATCGTTGAGCTTGACCCTCGCCAGATGGGCCGCGCCATCGGCCATTTGCTCGATAATGCGATCACTGGCACGCCTGAAGATGGCAAGATCCTCATCGAAATTCACCCCGGTCCAAAAGACAATGCCGATGGTAAGGAATGGGCCGCGCAAATCATTATCTCCGACAATGGTTCTGGTATGACCGAAGAAGAGCTGGCCCGCGCGCTCGAGGGGGATGACCCTGACTCCGACGGCGAAGTCAAGAAACGCACCGGCCTTGGTATTCCGCTCGCTCGCCAATTGATCGAAGCGCACGGCGGCGAGTTTGACCTCCAGAGCGAGAAAGGCGTGGGCACGACTGCGATCATCCTCCTTCCGTGAGTGAAAAGCGCCGCACCCTGCCGGATCTGGCTGCAATGGCCGGCTTCGGATCGCGCATCGCAGCCAATCTGCGGGCTGGCGACGTTGTTGCCCTCTCTGGGGGATTGGGCGCAGGAAAGACGACTTTGGCCCGCGAAATCCTCTTTGCTTTGGGGCATAAAGGCGATGTGCCCAGTCCGACGTTCACAATCATAGAGACTTACGATGCGCCCGATATGCGGATCCCGGTGGTCCATGCGGATTTCTACCGACTAGACGATCCATCCGAACTCGCGGAGATCGGCCTCGATGATTACCGCGAGGGCGCAGCACTCATCGCCGAATGGCCCGATCAAGCTGGCGGCTTTGCGCATGAGGCCGGCTGCCTCGAAATTGAAATCAAGCGCGGCGAAGACCCTGAGGATCAAACGCGAATTGCGATTGCGAGAGGCGGGGCTGATTGGGTAGGGCGCCTTCCATGACGGATAATGCCAAGAATGATTTGCCTGAGGGATTGCACGACTTTCTCGCAAAAGCGGGCTGGGACAATGCGGCAATCGATCCCATTCCAGGCGATGCATCATTCCGGCGCTATTTTCGCCTCGCAAAACCTGATAGCGATAAGGCAATGTTGATGCATGCGCCGCCACCGCATGAAAATCCCGAACCCTTCCTCAAAGTCGCGCACTGGTTGACCGATCACGGTATGCGCGCACCCGAAATTCTGGCTGAGGATGCGGCGAAGGGCTGGGTGCTGCTCGAAGACTTTGGCAACGATCGGATGCGTGATTGGCTTGACCTCAATCCTGATAGCGAGAGGGCAGCTTACAAGGCAGCAATCGATGCTCTGGTTGAATT
This sequence comes from Erythrobacter sp. YT30, assembly GCF_001542875.1. Classification (GTDB taxonomy): domain Bacteria; phylum Pseudomonadota; class Alphaproteobacteria; order Sphingomonadales; family Sphingomonadaceae; genus Erythrobacter. The sequence goes on from NZ_LMAF01000001.1 coordinate 229,564, forward strand.
GCATCAGCGCCCCGCAGGCCCGTTCGACACGTATGACATGCCGACCTATCAGCGCGAGGTTGGGCTGCTCACTGAATGGTATGCGCCCGCTCAAGGCCTTGATGTGGACGGGGATGGATACGTCTCCGCATGGGAAGAAGCGCTCGCCCCTTTGATCACGCGGCAGGCAAAGCCCGTCACCGTTCTGCGCGATTATCACGCGGAAAACATCATGCTCTTAAACGGTTCGCCATCTGCAACGCAGGGGCTGATTGATTTTCAGGATGCGCTTGTCGGACACCCGGCATACGATCTGGTTTCACTTCTTCAGGATGCGCGGCGCGACGTGTCGCTGCAACTCGAAAAGGAGATGCTCGATCGCTACATTCAGTCAGCCCAGCCAGGCGGTGATTTTGCAGCCGACTACGCGCGGCTTGGTGCGCAGAGAAATGCCAAGATTGTTGGCATTTTCACTCGCCTTTACAAACGCGATGGAAAGCCGCGTTACCTGTCCATGATCCCTCGCGTTTGGGCAGCGATGGAGCGCGATCTGGCGCATTCGGCGCTTAAGCCTGTCGCGCGATGGTTTGATGCCAACATCCCCGAAGAATTGCGCCGATCAGGCGGCGGAAGGATCGTATGAGCAAGCTTGTCAGCGACACGGCGATGGTCATGGCCGCTGGCCTTGGCAAACGCATGCGTCCGCTCACCGCAAGCCAGCCCAAGCCGCTTGTGCGCGTGGCGGGAAAGCCTTTGATCGATCACGCGCTTGATCGGCTCGAAGAAGCTGGCGTGGCAAAGGCCGTCGTCAATGTTCATTACCTTGGCGATGCGTTGGAAGCGCATGTTCGCGAGCGCCATTCACCCAAAGTCACCATCTCGGATGAGCGGGATGAACTGCTCGAGACGGGCGGGGGCATGATCAAGGCAAAATCGCATCTGCCTGATCCGTTCTACTGCCTTAACGCTGATAACATCTGGCTTGATGGCCCGCGCAATGCCTTCGCCGATCTATCTGCACGCTGGAATGCGGATGAGATGGATGCGCTGCTGCTCACCGTGCCACATACGCGCGCTGCCAATTTTACAGGCCAGGGCGATTTTTACATGGACCCGCATGGTAAGCTGTCACGGCGCAAAGCTGGGCGAATTGCACCCTTCATCTACACCGGCATTCAGTTGGTATCGCACCGTCTCCTGCGCGATGCGCCAGATGGCAAATTTTCGACCAACATCTTGTGGAACCGAGCGATAGAAGAAGAGCGATTGTTCGGCCTTTGCTTTACCGGTCAATGGTTTGAAGTCGGCACACCGCAGGCCATCCGTCCTACGGAAGATGCTTTGCAGCGTGGATAGTTCGCGCGGACTCAACATCTATTCCATCGCTGCGCATCTCGGTTTTGCTGATGCACTGGTTGCGGGCCTTGTTCCGCGATATTCCGATCCCCTGCTAGGTCTTGCGAAAGTCACCTTGCTTTTACCCAGCACGCGCGCGGCGCGCACTTTATCAGAGGCATTTGTGCGGCATTCAGGCGAGACGGGCCTGCTTATGCCGCGGATGGTTGCGATTGGCGATTTGGAGCTGGATGAGGCGCTCGGCACGCTGCTCGACCCGCTCCGCGCATCCGACATTGCTCCTGCAGTTGAGCCGGGACGGCGCTGGCTTGAGCTTGCGGAGCTGATTGCAGAAGAACGCGCGAGCGAGAGCGAAACGCCGCTGCCCGGTGCCGCCAGGCTGCGCATGGCTCGCGATTTTGGGCGAGTGATGGATCGCTTGCTGGTGGAGGAGAAAACTCCCGCGGATTTGATCTCTGACCCGGTGATCGATCAACTCGGCAATGTCTCTGAGCACTATCAGAAGTCGATCCGCATTTTCGCGCGGGTTCAGGCGCGATGGCATGCGCGGCTTGCCGAAACCGGCGAAGTGGATGCAGCGACGCGGCGAAACCAGCTGTTCAATCGCGCCGCCAAGGAATGGCGCGCCGATCCGCCGAATGCTCCTATCATCGCCGCTGGCGTGACGAGCGCAGCGCCCGCGCTGGCGTGGCTGTTGCGCGTGATCGCTGGACTTCCGCAAGGCTCGGTGGTGTTGCCTGATCTGGACCTCAATCTCTCCGATGAAGCGTGGGAGGAATTGGGCCGCGCAGGCGCCTCAGATGAAGTTGGCGGGGAAGCCTTTGGCAAACGCGATGCGGTGACCCACCCGCAATACCATCTTAAATTGCTGCTGCAGCGCATGGGCGTTGCGCGCGGTGAAGTCTCTGCGTGGCATAGACGGGGTGAGGGTGCGGCACCTCCGCAACGCAGCAAGGCGATCAGCTCGCTGTTCCTCCCGCCAAAAGCCAGCCGAATCTGGGTAGAGCTTGAGCCCGAACATCGCCGGATGCCGGGTCTTAAAATGCTCGAAGTGGCAACGTCTGAGGAAGAAGCTCAAGCTATCGCCCTGCAAGTGCGTGAGGCATTGGACGTGCCGGAGAAACGCATCGCGGTGGTGACAGCAGATCGATCGCTAGCACGGCGCGTCACGCAGCACCTGTCACGCTGGAACATCCAGGCAGACGATTCCGCAGGGCGTGCCCTGTCTCTCACGCCAGCGGGGCGATTGTTCGGATTGCTTGCAGAGATTGCGGCAGACGGGCTTGAGCCAGCCAAGTTGATCGCTGCCCTCGCGCATCCATTGGTGATGGCGGAGGATGGCGACGCGCGCCGAGCCTGGCTGTCCTCGCTTCGTGCATTCGATCACAAGCTGCGCGGTCCAGCGCCTGCGCCTGGTCTTGAACCCTTGCGGGAGATTGCTGGCCTTGCCGATCAGGCGGAATGGTGGGGCGAGGTTGAAAGCCTGCTTGCTCCATTGCTCGATTGGCCGTCTGAGCTGCCTCTAGTCGATGCACTTAATGTCTGCGCCGAGACAGCCGAAAAGCTGGCTGGTAAAGCCGTTTGGGCGAAAGAAGACGGCCGCGCTCTTTCCCAAATGGTCGACAATATGCGCCAGCACGCACGCAGTGTGGGAACGCAAATCGACGCTTCCGACATAGCATTCGTCCTGCGCGATGCGATGGACGAGATCGCAGTGCGCCCACCCTATGGCAGCCATCCGCGCATTGCGGTCTATGGCCTGTTGGAATCGCGCATGGCGCGGGCGGATCTCGTAATCTGCGGCGGCCTCAACGAAGGCAGTTGGCCGCAAATACCGGGGCCTGATCCTGTGCTCGCTCCAGCAATCCTTCGCGCATTGGGAGTGCCGGGAGCAGAGTTTCGCATTGGCCTTGCCGCGCATGATCTGGCGGGCGCGATGGGGTCGAAGGAAGTCGTGCTAACGCGCAGTCTTCGCGATGCCGAAGGGCCGACATTGCCTTCGCGGTTCTGGATGCGGGTTTCGGCTCTTTTGGGCGAGAAGCTCGCCAAAGACCATGCCTTGGATGAAATTCCGGCTATTCTCCCGCAGCTTGATCGGACACCGCCAGATAATGCGCCCGAATACCCGATCCCGGCGCCGATGCCTTCATCCAAACAGCGCGATGTGCCCATCAAAGTGACCGCGCTCGACCGGTTGCTCGGCGATCCGTATCAATTCTACGCGTCGGAGATATTGCGGCTTCGCAGGCTCGATCCTTTGGGCGCAGACCCGTTCAGCGATCCCGCGCTGCGCGGCACATTGGTGCACGAGGTTTTTGACCAATGGCACCGCAATGGCGCTGGTGAAGGCCTGGTTCCCTTTGCAAAGAAGCTGTTTGCTGCGCGCAATGTCCATCCGCTGTTTCGTGGCCTGTGGGAGCCGCGGATTCTGGAGGCTTTGGAGCGTTTCGAAAAATGGATCACCGATGCCAAAGCCGATGGGCGCGTGATCCTCGCTACTGAGATTAAAGGCGCCATGCGGTTTAATGACGTCAAGGTTATGGGCAGGGCAGACCGCATTGATCGGATGCCAGACGGCAGCCTCGCCATAGTCGACTACAAAACTGGTTCCCCGCCCAAGCTTGATCAAGTGAAGGCAGGATATGCACTGCAATTGGGATTGCTCGGCCTGATCGCGCAGCATGGCAGCTTCGAAGGAGAAGAGGGCGAACTCCTAAGTGGTGAGACAACCGTTTTCGAATACTGGTCTTCTGCCAAGGACAAGGGCGAATTTGGCTACATAAAGACGCCTGTAAAAACGAGCAGCCGCTCCAGAGGCATCGACCAAACTGAATTCACCCCGCTCCACGAAAACAAGCTAGCAGAAGCGATCAGCAGGTTCATCAGGGGTAGCGATCCATTCAAAGCGCGCGAAAACCCTGATTACGAGGGATATTCCGACTACGATCAGCTTATGCGGCTCGAAGAATGGGCGATCCGCTTGTTCGATTCTGGAGAGGTAACGGACGGATGAGCGGAGACGGTAAAGTCTACCCGCTTGCCGGAAATCAACTGAGGGCAGCGGAGCCAGAGGACAATATCTGGCTTTCCGCCTCGGCAGGAACGGGCAAGACGCAAGTGCTTTCCGCGCGCGTTCTTCGAATGTTGCTGCGCCGCGATGTCGAACCTTCCGACATTTTGTGCCTTACTTTCACCAAAGCGGGCGCTGCCGAGATGGCGAACCGGATCAACGCCGTGCTCGCAAGATGGGTGCGGATGAAACCGGGAGAATTGGCGAACGAACTTGGCGCGCTGGGCGCAGATATCGGCCCCGAAACACAAGCCCGAGCAAGAACTCTGTTTGCAAGTGTTCTCGATTGCCCCGGCGGTGGTCTCAGGATCGATACGATCCACGCGTTCTCGCAATGGCTGCTCGCCAACTTTCCGGAAGAAGCCGATCTCACCCCCGGCGCACGGCCCATGGAAGATCGAGAGCGAGATTTGCTTGCGCGCGACGTGTTGGCCGATGTGCTGATTGAAGCGGAGCATGCTCAGGACATCGCGCTGCTCGATGCAATCCATATGCTCACCACACGCAAGGATCCCGGCGCTGTCCAGAAATGGCTTATGCGCTGTGCGGGGGCGAGCTGGATGTGGGAGGGGCGATCTGCGTGGCAAAGGCCCATGCGAGCGCGTGTTTGCCAGCTGATTGAGATACCTGCTGATGCGGATGAGGAGTGGGCTTTCGAAGGGCTTCATCCGGACGTTTTCCCGGATGATGCTTTGATGGCGATGCTCCCAGCTATGCAAGCGTGGAGCGCGAAGACGGGGGCCGAAACAGCGGAGTTTATCACCCGCTGGCTGCTTCTCGACCCAACTGAGCGCCGCGATAAATTTCGCCGTTTTTTTGATACGGTGCTCAAGAAAGATGGCGAGCCGCGCAAGATGGAAAAGCCATCAAAAGATGAGCCTCGTTTGCCCGAATGGCAACAGCTTGTTGCGGATGCGCTCGCAGGGATTTCTGAACGGCTCGCACTGCTGCGCCTCGCCGATTTGCTCACCGCTGCATATGAGCTTGGCGGGGCGTTTGCGCGCAAGTGGGAAGAGGCCAAGGCCCGCGAAGGTCTGATCGATTTTGACGACCTTATTCGCAAAGCTGCCGACCTGCTTGAGAACAAAGATACTTCTGACTGGATTCGCTACAAGCTTGATCGCCAGTTCAACCACATCCTGATTGACGAGGCCCAGGACACCAACAGTTCGCAGTGGGATATTGTTTTTGCGCTGATCGATGATTTCTTTAGCGGCGAGGGTGCTGCAGGCAATGACCTACGCACCATTTTCACCGTGGGTGATTACAAGCAGGCAATCTTCGGATTTCAGGGGACAAGCCCTGAAAATTTCTCACGCGCCAGGGAGAAAGTCCGAAGGCAGATAGAGGCCGCGAAGGAGAATGCAGAGGGTTTGCGCGGCAATCGGCGCGTGCCAACCTGGCGTCCGCTTGATCTGGGACAGTCTTTCCGCACCTCGAATATCGTTCTTCACTTTGTGAACCGAGCGATAGAGGTGCTGGGTCACGAGGCATTCGGTCTTGATGATCCACCAGAGCCGCATATCGGAGCGGAGCGAGCGGGAATGGTCACGCTATGGAACCCCGTTCTGGCTCAGCTCGATGATGATGACACTGCGCCCGAGGACTCGGATGAGCGAAATTGGCTGCCCCGGCACGATACGGTGCTGGCTGACAAAATTGCCGAGCAAGTGCGGCGCTGGGTGAGCCTTGAAGAACCGTTCGTTCTCGAAAAGGGCGATAAATCGCGCCACGCACAGGCGGGCGATATCCTGGTGCTGGTCCAGAAGCGCAAAGAACTGGCAAGCCAGATCGTCGCCAAGCTTCATGAAAAGCGCGTGGCGGTCGCAGGTGTGGACCGGCTGCGATTGGGCGATCCACTGGTTGTCAAAGACCTGATGGCAGCGCTGAAATTCGCAAGCCAACCTTATGATGATCTTTCACTTGCGAACCTGCTCGCATCGCCTTTGATGGGGTGGTCGCAGGACGATCTGCTAGCCCATGTCCCGCGTGATCATGGGGTCAGATTGTGGGATCATTTGCGCAAGTCGGAAGATCCTTCCGTCGCACAAGCTGTTGATGCATTGCGGGAATTGCTGCGCTTTGCAGATTTTCAGACACCACAGGAATTGCTTTCTTGGCTCCTGGTCGGTCCGTGGCAAGGTCGCAAGAAGCTGATTGCGCGTTTGGGGCGCGAGGTGAATGATCCGATCGATGAATTCGTCAACGCCGCATTCGCGTATGAGGTGACAGGTACGCCAAGTCTTGCAGGGTTTATCCAGTGGTTTGAGGCCGGTTCGAGCGAGCTCAAACGCGATGCGGACAGCGCGAGCGGGCAGGTGAGAGTGATGACGGTCCATGGCTCCAAAGGCTTGCAGGCACCGATCGTCATCCTTGCCGATGCGGCAGGAGCTCCGGGAAAGACCGGCGATCTGGAACTGGACGAGAGAGTTTTGGGTGAGGACACAGGCCGCGTGATCCCGCTTCCAAGCTTATCCAAGGACGAGAAAGCCGGCAGGGTCGAGGAGGCTCAAAAACAGGCCGAATTAGCCGAGATGCAAGAGCATTGGCGGTTGATGTACGTTGCTCTGACGCGTGCTGAGGAAGCGCTGTTTCTGGGCGGCGCTCTGGGCAAAACCGAATCCAAAGCGGGCACTCCGCACGTGGACAGCTGGTACACCCGGCTCGAACCCATCTTCGAACACGAAGAGCTTGCCGATGATATCTGGGGTGCCCGCCGTGAATGGGGATATCGGGCCGATCCGCTGGTGCTCGAGGATGGAGGCACCTCAGAGCAAACTGTTCCGGTACTTCCAAAATGGGCGACAACCCCGGTCGGGCCAGAACCCAAACCCCCGCGCCCGCTCGCGCCAAGTAGTGCGGGGGAGGATATGGGAGCCGACCCTCCCATGCCTCTCACCGGTGATCCGGCAGCAGCGCGGCGCGGCATATTGATCCATAGCTTGCTCGAACGGCTGCCCGATATTGCGAAAGAGCAGCGCGAGCAGGCAGGTAAAGCGTGGCTCGATCGTCAAGCGCATGACCTTGCCCAAGACGCGCGCAATGAGATGCTGAAAGCTGCGCTTTTAGTGCTTGAAGAGCCTGCTTTTGCCACACTGTTCGCACCCGATACTCTCGCTGAAGTGCCTCTTACCGCCACAGTCAACGGGACAGTCATCGCGGGAACAATTGATCGTTTGCTCGTCAGCGAAAGCGATATCCTCGTGGTTGATTACAAAACGACCCGGCGTCCGCCGGCAGCGATAGAGGCTATTCCGAAGGGCACGCTCAAACAGATGGCCGCCTATGTCGCTGCGCTTGAAGTCATCTATCCCGGTCGGCGGGTTCGCGCAGGATTGCTCTACACGCACGCGCCGCAATTGTTCGAGCTTTCAGACGCCCTTCTCGAGCCGCACAAGAATGCTTTGGGTGACACGCAGGAAAGCTATCCACTCACTGGTGTTGAGTGAATGCGCTTGGCTCCCTAAGTCACACACAACGCAAATTCAGGAGAAGCCACAATGGCCACCGTCAATGTCACCGATGAAACATTCCAGTCCGAGGTTCTCGGCAGCGACAAGCCTGTGCTCGTCGATTTCTGGGCCGATTGGTGTGGCCCGTGCAAGATGATCGCACCCGCGCTTGAAGAGATTAGCGAAGAGCTGGGCGACAGCGTCACCATCGCGAAAATGGACATTATGGAAAGCACGGGCGTTCCTGCTGATATGGGCGTTCAGTCGATCCCGCTGATGGTGCTGTTCAAGAATGGCGAAGAAGTCGCGCGCAAAGTCGGCGCGGCTCCCAAAAGCCAACTCAAAGAGTGGATCGAAAGCGCGATTTAAGCCAGCACACGGCCCACAAACTCATCCCAGATCGCCGGGCTTGATGCACCCACCAGGCCCGGCTTGTCTTGCTCATCCACACGGTATTCGCTTCCGTCCAGACGCGCGGCTTTTCCGCCTGCCTCATTGAGCCACAAGACACCTGCCGCATGATCCCAGGCGAAAGTGCGCTTGAAGCTGGAGACATCGTTTTCGCCCAAGGCGAGCCGCGGATATTGTTCTGCAGCGCAGCGCGGAATGTCGACCAGGCGATAATGCGGAGCGAGCTTCGCATCGACCATCGCGGCCTGTTCTTCGGTTAAAAACATGCGGCTTACGGCGGTTACTGGCGTTGCCTCACCCGTTGTTTGCGCAGCGATGCGTTCCCCATTCACGAAAGCGCCTTCACCCGCGCGCGCGTGGCACAGCCGGTCTTTGTTGGGATCGTAAATCCATCCCGCAACAGCTTTGCCCGCATCAGCGAGTGCGATGATGATGCCGAACGGTTCCTTGCCCTCGGTAAAGTTTGCGGTGCCGTCCAATGGATCGATGATCCAGCATTGCTCTTTCAGCTTTTCGAGGACGGTTTCGTCGGCATGGACGGCTTCTTCGCCCACCACGGCAACGCCGGGCGCAAGTTTGGTGAGAGCTTCAGTGAGGAAGGCTTCGACTTCGCGGTCGACGATTGTAACGGGATCATCCTCGCCTTTCATCTCGACATCGCCATCCGCAAGGTCGCGGAACCGTGGTAGCATGCTCCGCCGTGCCGCAAAGCGCATAAGGTCGAGGATTTCCGCATCAAGCGCGCCCAGTTCACTCATGATCGCCCTTTCATGAACGATAGTCCGCATTGATTGAGATATAGCCGTGGGTGAGATCGCAAGTCCAAACCGTTGCGTGGCCTTCGCCAATACCGAGTTCGACTGCGAGATCGATTTCGTCACCCTTCAGGTGTTCCGCCACGGGCGCTTCATCATAATCGTCCACTGGAACGCCATCGCGCGCAGCCCAGACGCCACCGAAGGCAATTGATAGCTTGTCACGGTCTGCCGGTTCGCCCGCTTTGCCCACAGCCATCACAACGCGGCCCCAATTGGCATCCTCTCCTGCAATGGCGGTTTTGACGAGCGGTGAATTTGCGATCGCTAGGCCGACACGGCGTGCGCTTTCATCGCTCACGGCACCGGATACGCGTATGGTGATGAATTTCGTTGCGCCTTCACCGTCGCGCACAACGGCTTGAGCCAGTTGACGGCACATATCGGCAAGAGCCGCTGCGAAGGAATCTGCGCCGGGGCTTTCCCATCCTTCGATGCGCGCATTGCCTGCTTTTCCAGTCGCAAAGGCCAGCACGGTGTCGCTGGTCGAGGTGTCGCCGTCCACCGTGATGCAGCTAAATGTCTGCGCATTGGCAGTGTTCAGCAGCTCTTGCAGGAAGCCTGGCGCAATGTCGGCATCGGTGAAGATGTAGCCAAGCATGGTTGCCATGTCCGGCGCGATCATACCTGAACCCTTGATGATGCCAGAAAGCTCAACGCGCGTTTCACCCAGCATCGCCGAAGTGCGCGCACCCTTTGGGAACGTGTCTGTGGTCGAAATCGCGCGAGCTGCCGCTTCCCAGGTGCAAGGTTCCGCATCAAGGACTGCCGCAACACCTTCGCGTGCCTTATCCTTGGGCAAGGGCACGCCGATAACTCCTGTCGAGGAGACGAAAACTTCGTCCGCCGCGCAACCCAGCCGATCAGCCACCTGAGCCATGATCTGCTCGACCGCTTCGCGTCCGCGATACCCGGTAAACGCATTCGAATTGCCAGAATTGACGATGAGCGCGCGTGCGGTGCCCGATCTCACCTGCTCGCGCCCCAGCTCAACTTCGGATGACGCGCAGGCCGATTGCGTGAACACGCCTGCAATTGCGGTTCCCTCATCGACTTCGATGAATGTGAGATCGGCACGGTCTTTGGGAGTGCCGTCTTTATACCCAGCATGCGCTACTCGAAGCGTGACCCCGTCGATCAAGGGAAGTTCTGGAAAGGGGAGTGAGAGGGGGGAAGGAGCGAGATCCATAATCATATGGGCTCTAGGGAGCAATCAAAGTTCGATCAATTGAATGTTCGCCGCTTTCGCCGCACGCCATTTTGGCCTAAGCTGCAGAGATGCCGCAAAGAATACTGCTCGTGCCGTCAATCGGTCTTTTCGCCACTCTCGTGTCACCTTTGTCCGCGCAAGATGTTTCGGACCAAGAAGCATACGAAAACGCCGAGCAGGGATCACAGCTCGCAACGCAGCCAAAGCTGGCGCCTCCGCCGCCAGCTTTGGTGATTCCCCCACCACCGCCGGCGCGGCTACCACCGGATGACTATTCAACGCCTCCACGGCTTGTATCGTATCAAGCTATCAATCCCACACCTGCGGATTATCCTGTTGAAGCGTGGCGCGAAGACATCGAAGGTTCGGTTCGCTTTGAAATCAAGGTAAGCGCTGAAGGCAAGCCGACTGATTGCACCATCCTCGAAAGTTCCGATTCCGAGGCTTTAGACGCAAAAACGTGCGAAATCGTACTCGAACGGGCTGACTTCGAGCCGTCCCTCAATGCGGATGGCGTGCCTGTCGAAGGTTTCCACCGCGACTATCACACGTGGCGCAAGCGCGAGCCTGAGTTTGCCGGAACTTCCGCTGTAGATGTTGAGTACACGATATCTGCCACGGGTGAGGTGACGGACTGCAATGTCATTGAATTGAGCGGCGTTATGAGCGATTCCATGCGGCGGAGCTTTGAACGGGAGCCATGTCCTGGCATCGATCGCCCGCCGCGCTCTGTTTACCGTGACGACAACGGCAATCCCGTCTCCAAACGCATTCGATTGAGGCTGAATGTCGATGTGACCGACGTCGAGGAATAGCAAATTCCTTCATGTTTTGGCGATAAGACACACCTGTCGGTGGACGCCGGCGGCAAATAGGACTATCTTGTCGAACGATGACTAGGCACATCTTTGCCCTTCTCGCCCTTTTATCCGGGCTCGCAGCGATCAGCTATCCGGTGCACGCGCACCTGGCTGAGGCTTCTGCTGAGTGCGATGCTGGCGTTGAGGCAAGGGCTGATGCGCCTGACAAGGCAGACCATGTCGGCGTTAAGGCAGCTTCTGAAAAAGCTGACCAGCGCGAGGCGAGGGAACCTGAAAAGGCGAAAGGCCGCGTACCTGAAAGCCTGCGCCTGCCGGTTCTGATGGGAATTGATCGCGCCTACGAATAGCGCGCGCCTCTTCTCGTTCTTCTTTAGCGTGCAATAATAGCACGCCACTCTCCGCATCTATGATAATTCCACGCCCTGCAAATGGGGCTGATCCTCTTCAGGAATCCATCCATGTTTGAAGCTCTCGTCAAATCCGTTTTCGGTTCATCGAACGACCGTTACGTCAAATCTCTTTCCAAAATCGTCAAGCAAATCAATGATCTTGAGCCGCAAATTCAAGCGCTCAGTGATGATGGATTGCGCGCGCAGACTGATGCTTTCCGGGAGAGATTGGATGCCGGCGCGACGCTGGATGACATCCTGCCTGAGGCGTTTGCAACCGTTCGTGAGGCATCGATGCGCGTCTTTGGCATGCGCCATTTCGATGTCCAGCTGATCGGCGGTATCGTGCTTCACCGCGGCGAAATCGCAGAGATGCGCACGGGTGAGGGTAAAACGCTGATGGCGACGCTCGCCGTCTACTTGAACGCGATTGAGGGCAAGGGTGTCCACGTTGTGACAGTCAACGATTACCTCGCTCGCCGCGATGCTGAATGGATGGGCCAGCTCTACAATTGGCTGGGGCTCAGCGTTGGCGTGATCGTCCCCAACATGGACGAATTCACCAAGCGCGATGCGTACAACGCCGACATCACATACGGCACGAACAACGAATTCGGCTTCGATTACCTGCGCGACAATATGAAGCATTCGCGCAAAGAGATGATGCAGCGTCCGTTTAGCTACGCGATTGTCGATGAGGTCGACTCCATCCTGATCGATGAAGCGCGCACCCCGCTGATCATCTCCGGCCCGACAGAGGACAAGTCCGATCTCTACGTCTCGCTCGATGAAGTCGCCAAGGAAATCCCCGACGATTGGCTCGACAAGGATGAGAAGACTCGCAACGTCCAACTGACCGAGGATGGGCTTGAGGAAGTCGAAAAGATCCTCATCGAGAAGGAATTGCTCGAAACCGATAACCTCTATGACGTTGAGAACACGCAGGTCGTCCATCACCTCGATCAGGCGCTGCGCGCCGTTCACATGTTCAAGCGCGACGACAACTATATCGTCAAGAACGACAAGGTTATCCTGATCGACGAGTTCACCGGTCGCATGATGGAAGGTCGCCGCCTCTCCAACGGTCTGCATCAGGCAATTGAAGCCAAGGAAGGCGTCAAGATTGAGCCTGAAAACCAGACGATGGCCTCAATCACGTTCCAGAACTATTTCCGCATGTATCCAAAGCTTGCCGGGATGACGGGTACGGCCGCAACCGAAGCGGCTGAATTCTGGGATATCTACAAGGTCAATGTCGTCGAGATCCCGACCAATCTGCCTGTGCAGCGGATTGATGAGGAAGACGAATTTTACAAGAACACGATGGATAAATTCGCAGCGATTGCGAAAGCCATCAAGGAAAAGAACGAGATTGGCCAGCCCATCCTCGTCGGTACGGTTTCGATCGAGAAATCTGAATTGCTCAGCCAATTCCTCGACAAGGAAGGCGTGAAGCACGAAATCCTGAACGCGCGCCAGCACGAGCGTGAGGCACATATCGTGGCTCAGGCTGGCCGTTTGGGTGCGGTGACAATTGCCACCAACATGGCAGGCCGCGGAACCGACATTCAGCTGGGCGGTAACCTTGAATTCCGGATTGATGATGAACTGGGTGAGATGGAAGATGGCCCCGATAAGGACGCCGCCATCACCAAACTCACCGAAGAAGTGAAAGCGGAAAAGCAGCAGGTCCTTGATGCAGGCGGTCTGTTTGTTCTGGGCACCGAACGCCACGAAAGCCGCCGGATCGATAACCAGCTGCGCGGCCGTTCTGGCCGTCAGGGCGACCCTGGCCTCTCGCGTTTCTATCTCTGCCTCGAAGACGATCTCTTGCGCATCTTCGGCCCGGACACGCTGTTTGCCAAGATGATGAATTCGAACCTCGAAGATGGCGAGGCGATTGGCTCCAAATGGCTTTCGAAAGCGATCGAAACTGCGCAGAAGAAGGTTGAAGGACGCAATTACGAAGCGCGTAAGCAGGTCGTTCAATACGATGATGTGATGAACGATCAGCGCAAGGTCATTTACGAACAGCGCTCAGAAATCATGGATTCAGAAGCAGTTGATGACGTCGTACTCGATATGCGGCACGACACGGTCAACGCGATGGTGGGCACAGCGTGCCCTCCTGGTTCCTATCCCGAACAATGGGATATTGCCGGCCTTGAAGAGAAGCTTGAGGAAGTCTTCAATCTGAAAGTACCTCTCGATGAATGGCTCGAAGAAGACCAGGTTGAACCCGAAATCCTCGAAGAGCGTATTCGCACCATCACCGATCAGTTGATGGATGAGAAAGTCGGCAAGTATGACGAGGGTGCATGGCGCAGCGTCGAGAAAGAAGTGCTGCTGCGTCAGCTCGATTTCCATTGGAAAGAACACCTGGCAACGCTCGATGCCCTGCGTCAGGTGATCTGGATGCGCGGCATTGCGCAAAAACAACCGATCAATGAATACAAGCAGGAAGCCTTTGGCCTTTTCGAAGGTCTACTCGACACTCTGCGGGAGGAAGTGACGAAGATCCTGTTCCGCGCCGAACTGGTCCAGCAACAGCCTGAACCACAAGCACTGCCGGACCTTCCCGATTTCCTCACCGGTCACATTGATCCGCTGACAGGGCTTGATAATTCCAATGATGGCGATGGTTCTGAGAAGCGTCCGGACCTGTTCGGATCGCTCGCAGGATCGCCTGCGGCAGAAGCCTCATCTGGCGGGGCGATTACGCACAACCCTTATGCCAATCTGAACATTTCGCGCAACGCACCTTGCCCATGCGGATCAGGTAAGAAGTATAAACACTGCCACGGCGCGGTGGGCATCCCGCCTGTTGCTGCGCCCGTCTGACAAGCTGACTAGGGGCGAGCGAAAATGATCGGTGCTGTCCCGGCGCTGCTCGCGCTCGCTTTCGCGCTGACGGCGCTGCTTTATGCGAGCGTCGGGTTCGGCGGCGGGTCGACCTATGCAGCGCTGCTTGCGATTTCGGGGCTCGATTACCGGCTTCTCCCGCTCGTGGCGCTTGCGTGCAATATCGTAGTGGTGGCGGGCTCCACGGTCCGCTTTGCCCGCGCAGGCGTCACCCCATGGAAAGGCGCTTTGCTGCTGACAGCTCTGGCCGCGCCTGCCGCTTTTGTCGGAGGGTTGATCCCGCTGGATGAGGCGGCTTTCATGTCTCTGCTGGGTGCGAGCCTGATCCTGACAGGCGCGACCTTGCTCATCCCGGTAAGAGAGGCCCAGGCAGAAGCCCCAACGCGGTTTGCCAAGGCCATGCCGTTGATCGCTGCACCCATGGGATTTGTCGCAGGGCTTGTGGGGATCGGCGGAGGCATATTTCTTGCTCCGCTGCTTCACCTCACCCGCTGGAAAGACGCCCGAGCGATCGCAGCCACCGCAAGCCTCTTTATCCTCATCAATTCGCTTTTCGGCCTCGCGGGCCAATTGCTAAAGCAGGGGCCAACCGCGTTCGTGGGAGCGATGGGGTACAGCCTGCCCTTGCTGATTGCCGTCGTCATCGGAGGGCAAATCGGCAGCTATATGGCGGTCAAAGTGCTCCCAAAACGCTGGGTGCGCTGGTTGACGGCTGTGCTGGTGCTGGTTGTGGGGGTGAGAGTGCTTTTCTGGGGCTAAGGCCCGCAGAATAAAATGGCTCCCCGAGTTGGATTCGAACCAACGACCAAGTGATTAACAGTCACCTACTCTACCGCTGAGCTATCGGGGAGCAGCACGCGGGTTTTCTCTCCGGTGCGAGAGCGCGCGTATATGGGCGCGCTTTGCTCAATGCAAGGGGGTATAGTGCAGAATTGTTAATCCACCACAAATTGCTCTGAAACAATGCGGTCTTCCAAGGACTGGCCGGGGTCGAACAGCAGCTCCAATTCGGTTTCATGGGCGACATCGATGGTCAGCTCGGCAATGTCGCGCACCTCTTTCTGATCGGCCACGGCAGATACGGGGCGCTTTTTGGGATCGAGCACGCGCAATTTGATGCGCATCCTGTCTGGCAGGATGGCACCGCGCCAGCGCCGGGGGCGGAAGGGGCTGATCGGGGTGAGCGCTAGTAACTGGCTGTCGAGCGGCAGGATTGGGCCATTGGCCGACAGGTTATAGGCTGTGGAGCCCGCTGGGGTGGCAACCAGCACGCCATCGCCCACCAATTCCTTGATCCGAACACGTGGGCCAACCGTTACCTCGATCTTGGCGGTCTGCCGGGTTTCACGCAGCAATGAAACTTCGTTGATCGCGCGCAATTCATGCATGGCTCCATCTTGCGTGATAGCCTTGATCCGCAAGGGAGCGATGCGTTTCGCCTTGGTACGAGACAGGCGATCGAGGACCGACATGGTTTCTTCAAACGGGTTCATCAGGAACCCGACTGTGCCGAGGTTTATGCCATAGGCGGGTATGATCCGGCCCGCATCCAGCATCGAATGGAGGGTTTGCAGCATGAAGCCATCGCCCCCCAAAACCACGGCAACGCGGGCATCTTCCAGCTTGCACCAATTGTGCTGATCAAGCAGCGCGCCGCGTGCCGTTTGTGCCCGGTGGGTATCGGATGCGACCAGCGCGATGCGCGGGTGGCCATCGCCTAAAAGCTCCGCTGCCGCCTCGCCACGTTTCAGGGCTTTGCTGGATGCTGTGTCCGTGTCCATCATTCCCCCAAGCGTACTTTATCTGAGCTCGCATTTGACAGTTATTGCGAGCGTCTGCCGCCTTTACGCGATTAAGAACTTGTCCTGATGTTCCAATTTCGGTCGATTTGCAATTCTGATGGCGACACGCGCGAAAGCGAGCCTATGAGGCTAGTCATGTCTTCGGGTCAAAAATATAATAGATCATCGTTACGAGGCACACAGCACAGCATCCTTTCAGGCGTTCCTTCAGGAGCGCTGGAGCAGGATTTGCTGCGAGCGCTCGATCACAACGAAATTGAAGTGCGGTTTCAGCCGCAATTCAATTGTCAGGACAATACGGTAAGCGGTGCGGAGGCCCTGGCGCGCTGGCAGCATCCGACTCTGGGTGAAATTGGGGCGCGTGATCTGTTTGCGATTGCTGAGCGCGCAGCTCTAGTAGCTCCGTTGTCGCGCCATGTTGTGGCCCGCGCACTGGAAGAGGCATCTGCGTGGCCTGACAATCTGGGCCTTTCCCTCAATATCACACCTGAGGAAATGGGCGATCCGCGTTTCCCTGCCGACTTTGCGGAATTGATCGGCACAAGCGGGATTAACCCAGCGCGCCTGATGCTTGAGATCACTGAGGACCTGCTGCTTCGCAATCTGGAGCAGGCGAGTATTGCCTTGTCAGGTTTGCGCAATCTGGGTTTCCGAACCGCGCTTGATGATTTTGGCGCCGGGTTCTGCAATTTTCGATACCTGCGTGAATTGCCGCTCGATGCACTGAAACTGGACCGCGTGATGGTCGAAGGGATACCGGGCGATCCCAAGGCGATTGCGGTGCTGCGAGCGATTATGGGGCTTGGAAAGGCGCTGGAATTAGATGTTTACGCTGAGGGAATCGAAAGCGAGATTCAACGCGCAGCCGTCATCAGCGAGGGGTGCGATTTCTGGCAGGGCTTCCTGAAAGCCGAGCCGATGAGCAGCGAAGACA
The DNA here is from genome assembly GCF_001542875.1 of Erythrobacter sp. YT30. GTDB lineage: Bacteria > Pseudomonadota > Alphaproteobacteria > Sphingomonadales > Sphingomonadaceae > Erythrobacter. The sequence continues at coordinate 246,665 of NZ_LMAF01000001.1, forward strand.
TGCTTGGCATAGCCCGCTCGGCACAGGTTTAAGCAGGTCTAAGCGGCCTTTTTCGTCCGTTTCGCTTCGGCTTTCTGGACGATGCGCGACAATCCTTTCGTAAGCTGGAATAGGCCATTCAATCGGCTTTGCGGATCGCCCCATGCCCTATTGATGACCAGCTTCATGTCGGGGCGCAGTTTGGCTGTGCCCTCGCGGCCCGAATTGAGCTTGTCGACATAGGCGATAAGGCCGGGCCCATCGGGGAAATCATCCTTGTGGAACGTCACAAGCGTCCCGCGCGCTCCGACATCAATCTTGGCGATGTTGGCGATAATCGCCTGATGCTTGATCTCGATCAGGCGGACAAGATTTTGTGTGGGGGCGGGGAGGTCGCCGAAACGATCAATCATTTCCGCGGCCAGACTTTCGATCTCGGCCTTGTCTTGCGCCTGATTCAATCGGCGATAGAGCGCCATGCGCACCGCGAGATCAGGCACATAGTCTTCCGGGATCATGATCGGCGCATCGACAGTGATCTGGGGCGAGATTGCATCTTTCGCTGCCTCCAGCCCGGCTTCGCCAGCTTTTGCTGCCATGATCGCGTCTTCGAGCATGGATTGGTAGAGCTCAAAGCCAACCTCGCGGATGTGGCCGGATTGTTCATCACCCAATAGATTACCCGCGCCGCGAATATCGAGGTCGTGGCTGGCAAGCTGGAACCCGGCGCCGAGCGAATCGAGATCGCCCAATACTTTCAACCGCTTCTCTGCAACTTCGGAAAGCTGCACGTCTTTCTCGTAAGACAGATAGGCATAGGCGCGCAGCTTTGATCGGCCCACGCGCCCTCGCAATTGATAGAGCTGGGCAAGCCCGAACCGGTCCGCGCGGTGGATGATGATGGTGTTGGCGCTGGGCAGATCGAGCCCGCTTTCAACGATCGTGGTCGATAGCAGCACTTCGTATTTGCCTTCGTAAAAGGCGCTCATCCGCTCTTCGATTTCACCTGCGCCCATCTGGCCATGCGCGCTGATCGATTTCACTTCGGGCACGGTTTCGCGCAGCCATTCCTCGACCGCTGCCATATCCGCGATGCGCGGGACCACGATGAAGCTTTGCCCGCCGCGATGGTGTTCGCGCAGCAAAGCCTCGCGCATCACCATATCGTCCCATTCCATGACGTAAGTCCGCACGGCGAGGCGATCGACCGGTGGGGTCTGAATGGTGGAAAGCTCGCGAAGTCCCGTCATCGCCATTTGCAGAGTGCGCGGGATGGGCGTCGCGGTGAGCGTCAGCATGTGAACATCGGCTCGCAGCTGTTTCAGCTTCTCCTTATGCGTCACGCCAAAGCGCTGCTCCTCATCAACGATCACAAGCCCGAGGTTTTTGAACTCGGTCGATTTGGAGAGGATCGCATGGGTGCCGACTACGATATCGATATCGCCCGAGGCGAGACCTTCGCGCGTTTCGGTAGTCTCTTTCGAAGACACAAGGCGAGAGAGCCGACCGATCTTGAGCGGGAAGCCGGCAAAGCGTTCTGAGAAATTCTGATAATGTTGACGCGCGAGCAGGGTGGTGGGCGCAACCATCGCGACCTGCTGGCCATTCATGGCTGCAACGAACGCCGCGCGCAGGGCAACCTCGGTTTTGCCGAAGCCCACATCGCCGCAGACAAGGCGGTCCATCGGTTTGCCGCTTTCAAGATCGCGCAGCACATCGGCGATCGCTGCGTCCTGATCGTCGGTTTCCTCCCACGGGAAGCGGTCGACAAATTGATTGTAGCTGGCTTCTTCCGCTTCAAAGACCGGCGCTTTTTTGAGCGCGCGCTGCGCTGCGACTTTCATCAGTTCGCCTGCAATCGCCGTGATGCGTTCCTTGAGGCGTGCGCGGCGTTTTTGCCAGGCTTCTCCGCCCAACCGATCAAGCGGAACGGCATCTTCGGATGAGCCATAGCGGGAGAGAACATCGATATTCTCAACCGGGATGAACAGTTTGTCGCCGCCAGCGTATTCGAGGGCAACGCAATCGTGTTGGCTTTTGCCAACCGGGACGGGGTCGAGCCCCAGATATTTGCCGATGCCGTGTTCGACATGGACGACGAGATCGCCGCGCGCCAATGCCTGCAATTCGGCGAGGAAAGCATCGGAGCCTTTGCGCTTTTTCTTGCGGCGAACCAGACGATCACCCAGCACATCCTGCTCTGTCAGCAGCTCCAGATCGTCTTTCGCAAATCCGGTTTCGAGCGGCAGCACCATCGCCGTCGCCTGCCCTTTAGCGGCAAGGCCGAGCGCTTCCTGCCATGTATCGGCAAGCGCTGTGGGTGTGCCAGCTTCCTCAAGGATCGAAGCGATGCGCTTGGCAGACCCTTTGGAGTAAGCGGCGAAAAGCGGTTTCTTGCCCGCCTTCGCAATCGAGGCGAAATGCGCGGTGGCCGCCTCGTAAACGTTATCACTGCGCGCGCGTTCGGGTGTGAAATCGCGCGAGGCCTTGAACCCGAAATCGAGGGCGTTCGCGGCATCAGGCGCGGCAAAGACGCTGGCCTTGTGCGCGGGTGCGCTATCGAGCGCGGCTTTGAGTTCATCTTCGGCGAGATACAGGGCATCAGCGGGGAGGGGCCGGTAGGAACCGCTCTTGTCACCAGCCACCCGGGTGCGCTGTTCGTGGTAATCTGAGATGTCGGTTAGGCGTTCTTCGGCTGCACCCAACGCGCTTTGATCGATCACGAAGACATCATCGCGCGATAGATGATCAAACAAAGTCGCCAGCTTCTCCTCAAACAGGGGCAGCCAATGCTCCATTCCGGCCAATCTGCGGCCATCGCTTACCGCCTCATATAGCGGGTCTTGCGTGGCAGTGGCTCCGAAGAGTTCTCGGTAGCGTGAGCGGAAGCGCTTGATGCTGTCCGCATCGAGGAGCGCCTCGGATGCAGGGAGCAATAGGTGCTCTTTCAGCACGCCAGTCGAACGCTGAGTGTTGGGATCGAACAGGCGCAGGCTTTCAAGCTCGTCGCCAAAGAAATCGAGCCGCAACCCCTGGTCGAGTGAGGAGGGAAAGATGTCGACCACCGACCCGCGCACGGCAAATTCGCCGTGATCCACAACGGTATCAGTGCGTGAATACCCTTGGCGGGTTAGGAGAGCCGAAAGGCTGTCATGCCCGATTTCGGTCCCCTGCTTGAATTCGCGCACGCTCTCACGAATGCGAAAAGGAGTGAGCGCACGTTGCAGGACGGCATTGATCGTTGTGACCAGCAGTTGCGGCTTTGCACCACCTGCCTGCAGCTTGAAAAGCGCCGAAAGCCGCGCGGCGCTGACCGACAGAGCTGGCGAGGCGCGGTCGTAAGGCAAGCAATCCCAGGCAGGAAATTCGATCACTTCCAGTTCTGGCGCAAAGAACCGCGCCGCTTCGGCAACGCTCCGCATCGCCGCATCATCCGCCGCAATGAATACCGCGCGTTTAGGGGCAGCGCGCGCCAAATCGCTCATCACCAAGGGCACAGCGCCGCGCGGGAGCGAGGAGAGGGTGAGCGGCTCTTTCGCGCCAAGGATATGGGAGAGGTCAGGCATCAGGTTATCAAACTCGAAAAGCCCTGAGCGTTTCCGCACAGGGCTGTAAAATTCAGGACTGTCGCGGGTCGCCTAGCGCGGAATGTCCACGTAATCGAGCTTCATCATCGCGTCGATTTGCGGCCCAGCGAACTTTTCCGGCACGTCTTGCGTTTTGAGCGCCCACGCCATGATGTCGACGTCATCTTCTTCGAGCAAGGCTTCGAACCATTGAAGCTCAGCCTCGCCCCAATTTGACGAGTAGCGATCGAAAAAGCCGCCGATCATATAATCCGCTTCGCGCGTGCCGCGATGCCAGCTGCGGAATTTGGCGCGGGCCATACGTTCTTCGAAGGTGGGCATATCTGTCATGAGGAGCGAGGTAAGACACTCGAAAGCGCCGTTCAAGCGGCTATAGTCACCTGATGCGGCCCGATATCCTCAATCCCCTGTTTGCAGAGAGCAGCACGCTGGATGGCGTTGGGCCGAAACTCTCCAAACCTCTCGAAAAACTAGGCCTCACCCGGATAAAGGATTTCGCATACCACCTGCCCGAGCGGTTTGTGACGCGGCGCGCAATTGCTGATCTCGACGAGGGCGCAGAAGGCGAGCAGGTCATTGTCGCGCTCACTCCAACCGAGCACCGAGCGAGCCGCAATCCGGGGCGGGGCCCCTACAGAGTGCTGGCGCAGGATGATGCGGGCAACATCTGCGCGCTGACCTACTTTGGACGCGCATCCTACACTGCGAAGAAACAGCTTCCCGTGGGCGAAAAGCGCTGGATTGCGGGGCGGCTCGATCGATATGGCGACATGCTGCAGATCGTGCATCCCGATCATGTTGAGAAGGAAAGTTCTGCCCATCTCGCGCGTTTGAATGAGCCCGTTTATCGCCTGTCCGAAGGGTTGACCCAGCCTCGAGTTGCGGGGCTCATCGCACAGTCTCTGGAGCATTTGCCCGAGCTGCCCGAATGGATTGAGCCGGGCCAGTTTGATCAATCCGGTTGGCCCATATGGCGCGACGCCTTGCATCTTGCGCACAAGAGCGAGCATGATCAGGCGCGTGATCGGCTCGCTTACGATGAATTGCTGGCGAACTCGCTTGCCCTGCTGCTGGTGAAAGCTGAGGGGCGGAGACGCAAAGGGCAAGCTCTCAAGGGCGACAGGAGCCTGCGCGCAAAGCTCACATTGCCGTTTGAGATGACAGGCGCGCAGAAACGCTCGATCAGCGAGATTGAAGGGGATTTGCAGCAAGAGGCGCCCATGCTGCGGCTGCTGCAAGGCGATGTTGGTGCGGGTAAGACCGTGGTCGCGCTTGCCTCAATGCTGATCGCGGTGGAGGCCGGGACGCAGGCCGCTATGTTGGCGCCGACAGAAATCCTCGCCCGCCAGCATTTCGAAACGCTACGACAAATGGCTGCACCCACGGGCGTTGAAGTGGCTCTCTTAACCGGGCGCGCCAAAGGAAAAGAGCGCGAGAGCATTTTGATGGGGCTGCTTGATGGCTCGATTGATATTCTAGTGGGCACTCACGCGATTTTTCAGGACACCGTAAGCTACAAGGACTTGGGCCTTGTCGTCATAGACGAGCAGCACCGCTTTGGTGTGGCGCAAAGGCTCGCACTCGCGGGGAAGGGCAAGCGCGCGCCGCACACGCTGGCGATGACGGCGACACCGATCCCGCGCTCGCTTACTCTCGCGCAATATGGCGAAATGGATGTGAGCCGCCTCGATGAGCTGCCGCCCGGTAGGCAAGCGATTGAGACTCTGGTGTTTCCGCAAGGTCGATCAGACGAAATGGTTGCGGCCATGGGGCGCCATCTCGCCACGGGCCAGCAAGCTTATTGGGTCTGTCCCATGGTCCGCGATAGCGAAGTCGCCGATATTGCCGCTGCCGAAGCGCGCTATGCGGAATTGAAAGAGCATTTTGGAGAGGATGTTGTTCTTGTTCATGGACAGTTGCACCCTGAGGTCAAGGACACGAACATGGAGCGCTTCGCTAGCGGTGCGGCAAAACTTCTGATTGCGACGACAGTGATCGAAGTCGGTGTCGACGTGCCATCAGCAACCCTCATGGTGATAGAGCAAGCCGAACGCTTCGGCCTTGCGCAACTTCACCAATTGCGAGGGCGCGTGGGGCGGGGATCTGAAAAAAGCCGTTGCATTCTGCTGCGCGGCGATGAGCTTTCCGAAACGGGCAAGAAGCGCCTCACATATGTGAAGGACTCCCAAGATGGCTTTTATCTCGCGGAGAAGGACCTAGAACTTCGCGGCGGCGGCGAACTCCTCGGCACGCGCCAATCAGGCGAAGCGGCATTCCGCATCGCCAATCTTGAGCAAGTACAGAAGCTCCTACCTCTCGCGCACGCTGATGCGCGGCTTCTGATTGATCGCGATGGCGGCTTGACGTCACCAAGGGGTGAAGCCGCGCGCATTTTGCTGTATCTGTTCGAGCGCGACTGGGGAGTGCAATTACTGCGTGGGGGGTGAAAACCGGCTATGTTTGGTCCTGATCCGATCGATTGGTTTGATCCATCGCCTTATGCGGCTCTGGCCTTCTACGGGCACATTGCCATTGGGGTTGTAGCCCTTTCCGCCGCGCTCATCGCATTTGGCTCACGCAAGGGAAGCATCATCCATCGCCGCGCAGGCTTCATATATATATTCCCGCCTGCGCGATCGTTTGCGCAACTTCCATTGCAATGCTGATTAAAGTCACGATCCCCCCATTAGCGATGGCGGTCTTTACCAGCATCTACGCGATTGGCGGTGCATATCTTGCACTCCAGCCCGGCACGGCGAAAGTCCGGCTTGGTGAGAAAACCCTCTTTGGCATGGAGTTGGCCGCGTTCGGCTTTTTCATGGTTATGGCTATCCCTGCGGTAGCTAAGGGATTCATCCCGTTCGACGCCCCCTTCGTAATTGCGATCATTCCGGTCATTTTGCTCATTGGCGATGTGAACTGGCTGAGGAATGCAGATAAGCGAAAAGAGATGAGGATTGCCCGGCATCTCTCGCGCATGATTTGGGGCTTCGTTGTGGTAGTAAGGGCGCCCTTGGTGGAACTGGCCGCTGGCGGATATCTGCCGCAATTCCAGATGCTCTATGTCATTGGACCGATCATCGTCGGAATTGGAATGATCTGGTACTTTCAGCAAAAACATGGCGGGACACCATTTGGAAGATCCGCCTAAGTGAGTGCGCGCACAATTGCTTCAGCTGCGGCGCTCACATCTTGCCATGTGATTTCGAACTGGTCCTCGCCATCATAGTACGGATCAGCAATCGCGGCCCCTTCGCGCCCTGGCACCATATCCATCAGCAGCATGACCGCGGCGTTTGATCCTGCCGGCATCACCGCTTCGATATTGGTGAGATTGTGGTGGTCCATCGCGAAGATATGCGTGAAGCGAATGAAGTCCTCTTGCGCCAATTGCCGGCCGCGCAAATCGGAAATGTCTATACCCTTCGCTGCTGCCGTTTCCACTGAGCGCGGATCAGGCGGCGAGCCGACATGATAGGCCGCCGTTCCGCAGCTATCGATCTCGATCGCTAGGCCATGCCGTTCCGCCGCCGCTCGCATGGCTCCTTCGGCCAGTGGAGAGCGGCAGATATTGCCAAGGCATACGAACAGCAGAGCGGGGTTTTGCATAAGCGCCTCCTACTGGACCGCCATTGCATCAGGCAATATGCAGACGGAACACAAGGAGAAATTCATGCGCCCGATTGCCTTTGCTCTTGCCTTTGCTGCCGCTGCGATTTCGACGCCCGCCTGGGCTGACGCGCAGAGCGATTACGAAGAATTGCGCGAAGAAATCTGGCAGTCGACACTCGATAATGCTCCGCTGCTAGCCACCAGCATTGGTGACCGCCGGGGAGATGGAAAGTTATTTGATTTCTCGCTCGAAGCTTACGACCGGCTAGCGATTGAGAGCGAGGGATATCTGGCGCGGCTCTATCAGATCAATGAAAATGAATTGCCTCAGGATTTGCAAGTCGATTACGCCATCCTGCGCCGCAGCTTGCAGGACGAATTGAGCGGCGCGCAGTATGATCACACCCGCTATCAGGTATTCACCAATCGCGGCGGGTGGTTCACAAATCTCGTCTCGCTTCCCAATCGGTCACCTTTTTTTCACCAAGACTGATTTTGAAAGTTATGTCGGAAGGCTCGAAGCCTTTCGTATGGTCAATGAAGCAGGCATTGCGCGCAGCCGTGAGGCCGTGGCGCGCGGGCTGACCCATGCGTGCGAGCCGATGCAGGGCGTTGAAAAAGCCATTGCAGCGCAGATCGTTGACGACAACGCGGCATCGCCATTTTGGGCGCCGGTCGCTGGCGAGCGACCGGCCTCAATCACCCCAGAGGATTGGGAGCAGATCAAAGACGATGTCAGCATCGCAATCGATAACTCGATCGTGCCGTCATACCGCGCTCTCCTCAAATTCTACACCGAGGAATACGCGCCAAACTGCCGCACTGGCACGCCCGGCGTGCTCGCGACACCCGGTGGGAAAGAGTATTACGATTACCGCGTAAAAAGCTTCACCACGACCGATATGAGCGCTGATGAGGTGCACGAATTGGGCCTTTCCGAGGTCGCCCGTATCCGCGCTGAAATGGAGGAAGTTGCAGCGTCTGCGGGGTATGACACGCGCGAGGCTTACATCGAGCATCTGCGCACCGATCCGCAATATTACATGACGGATCCGCAGGAATATCTGCGCTTTACGCAGGCGCTCGCAAAAGAGATCGATCTGTGGATGCCCAAGCTGTTCGGCAAGCTACCGCGCCTGCCTTACACCGTCCTGCCCATTCCCGCAGCACAAGCACCGGGCAACACCACCGCCTATTATGAGCGCGGCTCGTTGGAGACAGGGCAGGCTGGCATTTACCGGCTGAACCTCACCGAACTTGATCAGCGGCCCTTGTGGGAATTGCCAGCGCTTGGCGTGCATGAGGCTGTGCCGGGCCATCATCACCAGATCGCCTTGCAACAAGAGCTCGATATCCATCCACTGCGCGCGAATGGCACGTACTTCACCGCCTTTGTTGAGGGCTGGGGGCTCTATTCCGAACGGCTCGGCATTGAGATGGGTCTTTACGATACGCCCGCCAAACAAATGGGCAGGCTGAGTTATGAAATGTGGCGCGCGACCCGGCTTGTGGTGGACACCGGCATTCATTCAAAGGGATGGAGCAAGCAAGAGGCGGTCGACTACATGCTTGATAACACCGCGCTTTCGCCCGCCAATATCGATGCCGAAGTCAATCGCTACATCACTTGGCCGGGGCAGGCCTTGGCTTACAAGGTGGGTGAATTGAAGATACGCGAGCTTCGCAGCAGGGCCGAAGAAGCGCTGGGCAGTGATTTCGACCTGCGCGCCTTCCACGATACGGTTTTGGAAAATGGGGCGGTGCCGCTCGATGTTCTTGAGGCGTATGTCGATCGATGGATTACCGGTCAGTTGCCGGAAGCACCCTTAGACGAAAGCTAAAGCTACGCCGCTTTTGTTTTCATCGGCTCGGTCGATGCCAGCACGTCTTCGACTATCCGGCGGATATTGACCTGCGCCTTCAACCGCGCGCCCAAAAGCGCTGTGCCCGATACCTTGCGCTGAACGAACAGCGTTTCAATCGGTGGGAAGGCCCAAGTGTCCTTGTCCTGCGCAATTTCGAAGCCTTCCTCCCGTAGTTCCGGAATAAAGGCGCGGTCGCCAAAATCGAAGGGTGCATCGCGGCGCATCTCGTTGACGACGATGTCGATCATCTTGTCGACCCGCTCGCCGTGCTTCTCGACGACCACTGGCTGCATAAAGCCCGCATCAAGTGTCGCCTGACGCACTTCATCGCGGTTTCCGACGAGGCCCGCTTTTAGCATCTTGCGATATCCATTCGCCACATCAGGATCGACAGGGCGGCAGGCTCCAAAATCGAGCAGCACAATCTCACCGGTGTCGCGGCGATATTGGAAGTTTGCAAAGTTTGGATCGGTCTGCATCACGCCAAATTCGAACAATTCTCGCGCGACAAGACGAAGAAGGTGACCAAACACCTCATCCCGGCGCTCGGCAGGTTCTTTGCCCAATTCCTCGATATCGACGCCTTCCTCAAATGACATGGCGAGGATTGATCCGCGCGTCAGATCTTCGTGAAGGCGAGGGACGACAAAGCCCGGCTCGTCGGCGAGCTTGTCACGGTAAAGCTGCATTTGCTGGCCTTCGCGCTCGTAATCGGCTTCTTCGTGCAATTGCTTCTTTGCAGCGGCGAGCAATTTGTCGACTTCGAGTTCGGGCGGGGCAAAGCCCGCGACCCTGAGCAAGGTCATGACATTGTCGACATCGCTATCAATGCTCTTGGCAACGCCTGGATACTGCACTTTGATTGCCAGCAGCTGACCATCGCGGGTCAGCGCCTTGTGCACCTGCCCAATGCTGGCAGCAGCGATTGGGCGCGGGTTGAACCACTTGAATTGCCGACGCCAATCATTGCCCCATTCGGATTTTAGAACGCCGTCCAATTGCTTTGCAGGCATGAAATGCGCCTGATCACGCAGGGTCGCGATGATCTTGGCAAGTTCTTCCGGCAGAAACTCGCCCGCATCTAGGCTGATCATCTGCCCCATCTTCATCGCAGCACCGCGAAGGTGGGAAAGACGCTCGGTAAGGCGTTTTGCATTGCCCGGTGTAAGGATCAGATCACGCGTTGAAATGCGCTCCCCGCTGGTGAGCCTTCTTGCGCCCTCGGCAGCCATTCCGCCAGCAACCCCGCCGACAAGTTTTCCGAACGTCGAAAAACGAGCAAACCGCCCAGAGGGCACTGCGCGATGGCGAGAGCGCGCCTCACGCCCGCTTTCACGGGGGCGCTCGGATTCGGGCAGATCGGAGAAATCGTCAGACACGTTGTGTTGCGCACCTTTTGTTCGAAAGCATTAGCGTTGAGTGTATTCAACAAACTCAAAGTGGTGCGCCCTGTTCCGAGTGCAAGCGGGAACCGTGCAGCCCTCGAAACGCTTTTGTGGCCATGGACGAGGAAAACAACAGTTCCGACACTTCACTTACCACCGCAGCGCGGCTCTTGGGTTATGCCGGTTTGCTGCCGCAGGCTTTGTGTCTTGGTCTTGCGCTTAGCGGACACGAATATGGCTACACCGCGATTGCAGGCGGCTTTGCCTATGCCGCTGCCATCTTCAGCTTTCTTGGCGGATTATGGTGGGGACAGGCCATCCAGTCGGGCAAGGCGACTGCGGGTGCTTATGTGATTGCTGTTATGCCCAGTCTGATCGCCGTCGCGCTTTTCCTGCCATGGACATTTGGCTGGGAATGGCCGGGGCCGGCTTTGATGTATCTTGGCGCATTTATCGCGATGTCTCCCGCAATTGACCGCGCGCTGGGCTTCTCAGAACGCGATTTCCTGCTTTTGCGCGTACAATTATCGGCAGGGCTCGGCGTGATGACCGTTGCCTTGGGGTTCGTCGCGCAATCGATTGTTTGAAGATAACTGGTCGGGGAGAGAGGATTCGAACCTCCGGCCCCTGCCTCCCGAAGACAGTGCTCTACCAGGCTGAGCTACTCCCCGACCGTGCTGACCCCCACGCAATCGCCTTTGTATGAGGGCCGAGGCAAGGCGCGTGTCTTTAAGTGTGGATGGGCGGGGTGGCAAGGCAGGTTTTGCCGCGTATAGTTTGCCTTATGGCGACTCTGCACACACCTGAAACTATACCTTCCGAACTGCACGGCTCAGACAATCCTGGCGCTCATCCCGAATGGCAATATCTCGATCTGATGCGGCGCATTTGGGAAGAGGGTGATGAGCGCGTTGATCGCACCGGCGTTGGCACGCGTTCGGTGTGTGGGGCGCAGTTGAGGTTCGATCTCGCTGATGGCGCGATGCCGCTGCTGACCACAAAGCGTGTTTACTGGAAAACGGCGACGCGCGAGATGCTTTGGTTCCTTACTGGTGACACCAATATCAGACCGCTGGTGCTGCAAGGCGTCAAAATCTGGAATGAATGGCCGCATGCCCGCTACGTCAAGGAAACTGGCGAGGACATCAGCCTAGATGATTTCGTCGCACGCATTGCCGATGACGAGACGTTTGCAAAGCGCTGGGGCGATCTTGGCCCTGTTTATGGCAAGCAATGGGTCGATTGGCCAACCTATCGATATCGGAAGGATGGCCTTTACGAGAGGGGTGAGGGCATCAATCAGGTTGCCGAAGTCGTCGAAAGCCTCAAGTCCAATCCCGGAAGCCGCCGCCACATAATCGAGGGCTGGAATGTGGCGGAACTTGACCGGATGGCCTTGCCGCCGTGCCACAAAACCTATCAGTTTCATGTCAGCGGAAGCGGCGAGGATGCTCGCCTCAATTGCGTGCTCTATCAGCGGTCCTGCGATGTCGCTTTGGGCCTCCCGTTCAATCTGTGGTCAGCCGCGTTACTCACGCGCATGATGGCTGATCAGACGGGCATGAAACCGGGCGAACTCGTATGGACGGGCGGCGATGTGCACTTGTACCTCAATCACGCGCATTTGATCGAAGAACAGCTGACTCGGCAGCCCCAGGGCAACCCCACTCTCGCAATCACGCGAAAGCCTGAAACAATTTTCGATTACCAAATCGAGGATTTTGAGGTGAATGATTACGCGCCGCTGCCCCCAATCAAGGCACCTGTTGCGGTGTGATTCCCCGCGCTTGACCGAGGGTTTTGGCTGGCATACCCGCATGCCTGCAACGCTGCTTTTGGGAGAGCATAGCTATGGCCGACAAGGCCGATCCGAAGCCTTCAGGAGATAACCGCCCCGCGCTCGCACTACACGTGCCAGAGCCCAAGTTTCGCCCCGGCGATCAGGCGGACTTCTCCGATATCGACATCAGCGAACCCGGTGCTCAGCCGCGCCCTGATGAAGCGACCAAGCCCGAAGACATGAAAGAGCTCGCCTATGGTCTCGTCCGCGTGCTGGGCGATGACAATAAGGCGCACGGGCCATGGGATCCGAAACTCGATCCTGAAACCCTTCGCACGATGCTCGGCCATATGGCGATGGTGCGCGCTTTTGATGAGCGGATGTTCCGCGGACAGCGGCAGGGCAAAACCTCGTTCTACATGAAATGTACGGGCGAAGAGGCGACCAGTGTTGCCGCGTCTATGGCGCTTGCATCAGACGACATGGTCTTCCCGAGCTACCGCCAACAGGGAATTCTGATCGCGCGCGGTTATCCGCTGATCGAAATGATCAACCAGATCTACTCGAACAAGGGCGACAAGCTGAAAGGCCGCCAGCTTCCAATCATGTATTCAAGCCGCGAGCATTCGTTTTTCTCGATCTCAGGCAATCTCGCTACACAGACCCCGCAAGCGGTGGGCTGGGCGATGGCATCGGCGAGCAAAGGCGACAGCCGGATCGCCGCGACATGGGTTGGTGAGGGATCAACCGCAGAAGGCGATTTCCACAGCGCCTGTACCTTCGCGACGGTTTATAATGCACCGGTTATCCTCAATGTTATCAACAACCAGTGGGCGATTTCGAGCTTCAGCGGTTTTGCTGGCGCAGAGCGGACAACCTTTGCCGCGCGCGCTCTGGGATATGGCCTTGCCGGGCTTCGCGTCGATGGAAACGATGCGCTTGCCTGTTATGCAGCGCAGCAATGGGCAGCGAACCGGGCGAGGGCCAATCAGGGGCCGACCCTGATCGAGTATTTCACGTACCGCGCAGAGGGGCATTCGACCTCGGATGATCCATCCGGTTATCGCAGCGCACAGGAACGCGAGGAATGGCCCCTGGGTGACCCAGTGACGCGCCTCAAGGATCACCTCATTGCAATCGGTGAATGGGATGAAGACCGTCAGGCCGCGATGGACAAGGCATGCGCTGAAGAGGTCAAAGCCACGACGAAGGAAGCCGAAAAGAATGGCATTCTGGGTCACGGTCTCCATCACCCGTTCCACACCATGTTTGAAGACGTGTTCGAGGAGCTGCCTTGGCACCTTGAAGAACAGGCCGAGCAGGCCACGCGAGAGCGCAAGATCAAATGGCCCGATCAGCATCCCATGGATGGAGCGGGAAAATGAACGCGCAAACAAATACTCCAGCGCCAGTTGAAGGCGAGGCCCCGGACACCCCTGCGGTAAGCAGCAGACGCATCAACATGATCGAAGCGATCAACGAAGCGCTCGATGTGATGCTTGGGCGCGACGATGACGTGATCGTCATGGGTGAAGATGTCGGATATTTCGGTGGGGTGTTCCGCTGCACTGCTGGCCTTCAGGAAAAGCACGGCAAAACGCGCGTGTTCGACACGCCGATCTCGGAATGCGGGATTATCGGCGTGGCTGTGGGGATGGGCGCCTATGGCCTCCGCCCCGTGCCTGAAATCCAGTTTGCCGACTACATCTACCCCGGCCTCGATCAGCTGATTTCCGAGGCTGCGCGGCTGCGTTATCGCTCAGCCACCGAATACATTGCACCAATGACGGTGCGCTCGCCATTTGGCGGCGGGATTTTTGGCGGGCAGACGCACTCGCAATCGCCAGAAAGCCTGTTCACGCATGTCGCAGGATTGAAAACGGTGATCCCGGCAACGCCATATGACGCGAAGGGTCTGCTGATCGCGGCAATCGAAGACAATGACCCGGTCATCTTTTTCGAACCCAAGCGCATCTATAATGGCCCCTTCACAGGTTATTACGACAGCCCTGTCGAGCCGTGGAAGAAGCACCCCGACAGCGAAGTTCCTGAAGGCTATTACAAAATCCCGCTCGGCAAAGCGCGGCATGTGAGCGAGGGCGAAGAGCTGACCGTGCTGGCTTATGGCACGATGGTTCATGTGGCCGAAGCGGTCTGCAAAAAGAAGGGCGTTGAAGCCGACATCCTTGATCTCAGAACGCTGGTGCCGCTCGATATTGAGGCGATTGAGGAGTCCGTCAAAAAGACCGGCAAGTGCCTCATAGTGCACGAAGCGACGCGCACGTCGGGCTTCGGTGCGGAGCTATCCGCGCTCGTCACGGAACGCTGTTTCTATCACCTAGAGGCTCCTGTTGAGCGCGTGACCGGCTTCGACACGCCGTATCCGCACAGCCTCGAATGGGCGTATTTCCCTGGCCCCGTCCGGATCGGCGAGGCCATCGACAAGATTCTTAGTGATTAGGCGCGAGCAGGTGTTTCCTACAGGCGTTTCGGGTGCCACCGCCATGAAGCTTGATAGCTCTAAGGAATGGAAAAATTTGGATAAGTGTCAACTTCGTATTTTTGGCGTTTTTATGATGAAAAACAAATATTTGAGGTCGAAATCTCCGGGTGACAGGCTGTCACCTTTGTCAACTTCGCAAGGCCTCTCGTGCGCTGACCGCACAACAAGGATGAATTGAACGATGGCGAAATTCACATTCAACATGCCCGACGTGGGCGAGGGCGTGGCAGAGGCTGAGATCGTCGAATGGCACGTAAAGGTTGGCGATGCCGTTGAAGAGGACCAGCACCTCGTCGATGTGATGACCGACAAGGCGACGATCGACATCGAAAGCCCTGTTACTGGCAAAGTTACCGAAGTGGCGGGCGAATTGGGCGATACGATCGCTGTCGGATCGATGCTTCTGGTGATTGAGGTTGAGGGGGAAGTTGAGGAGGAGGTTGCCGAAGAAACGCCTGCTCCTGCTCCGGAGCCTGATGAAGCACCTGAGCCCGAAGTCAAATCAGAGCCGGCACCCGAACCAGCTCCTGCGCCAGCCCCTTCGCCTGAACCCAGCCCGACGCCTGCTCCTGTTGCGACAGCGGACAAAGTTCTCGCATCTCCAGCCGTGCGCAAGCGCGCCAAAGACCTCGGCATTCATCTGGGCGAAGTGAAGCCTGCTGCAGATGGCCGGGTCCGTCATGCCGATCTCGATCAATTCCTCGCCTACAATGCGGGCGGCGGTTTTGCAGCTCCCGGAAAAACGCGCGAAGATGAAGCGATCAAGGTTATCGGCCTTCGAAAGCGTATTGCGCAGAACATGGCAGCATCAAAGCGCCACATCCCGCACTTCACCTATGTCGAAGAATGCGATGTGACCGAGCTAGAGGCCTTGCGCGCCAATCTCAATTCCGCGCGCGGGCAAAAGCCAAAGCTCACCATGCTGCCGCTTATGATTGCCGCAATCACGCGGCTCATCCCCGACTTTCCGATGATCAATGCGCGCTATGATGACGAAGCAGGCGTGGTAACGCGCCATGGCGCAGTGCATCTGGGGATGGCAACGCAGACCGATAGCGGACTGATCGTGCCCGTCATTCGCAATGCTGAGAGCCGCAATCTGTGGCAGTTGGCGAGCGAGATCGGCCGTCTCGCCAATGCAGCGCGCGATGGATCGGCAAAGTCAGAAGAGCTTTCAGGCTCCACTCTGACAATCACTTCGCTTGGTCCTTTGGGCGGCGTTGCGACCACTCCCGTTATCAACCGCCCCGAAGTCGCCATTATCGGCCCCAACCGCATTATCGAGCGCCCGATGTTCGTCACCGGACCTGATGGCAGTGAGCGGATAGAGAAGCGCAAGCTGATGAATATCTCGATTTCTTGCGATCACCGCGTGGTTGATGGGTATGATGCTGCGAGCTTTATTCAAGAGATGAAGAAGCTCATTGAGACGCCGGTTTTGCTGCTGGCGGATTAATTTTGCAGGTTAGTTGGTGAGGGGCGTTGACAGCCTCTCACACGCGGCCTAATGGCGCTGCTCCCGGAGCGAAACAGTGCCTTTCAGGCTCGCTCAGGAACCACCCATGCGCGGGTGTAGCTCAGTTGGTTAGAGCGCCGGCCTGTCACGCCGGAGGTCGCGGGTTCAAGTCCCGTCACTCGCGCCACTTTTTTCGAAACAGTTTGTCGTGATTTGTCTGGTGTTGATCGCCGGATCTTGTGCGTCGATCGAGTGTGTATTGCTAGAATAATACACCAACGTATCACTCTTCTGCAGAAATGCGTTTGAGGCTGATATGAAACTTCACCGATCATTCTTCGCTACGGCCGTAGTGCTCGCACTGACCTGGGTGTCTCCTACACTCGCGCAGCAACAAACGGCCCCAATTGATGCTGAAATACCGTCGAATTGGACAAGTCGATGGAATAGCAAGACAAGCTTATTGATCGCACAGCCGCAATCAGGCGCATCGAGCGCCCTTTTCCTAGGATTGCGTCCCGAAGGTGAGGTTCTCAACGCCGCTCGTATAGAGACATTTATCCAAGGCGTGATTGGCACGGGGGTTGAGCTAACGCGGGAGACGCCTTTGCGCGATGGAGCAATCTATCAATTCGCAGCAGCAAATGGCGCGCCCAGAGCAAAAGCGATGGTGAAACGCCGCGATGGCACGACCGCGCTTGCTGTGCTGATCACCTCAGATCGCGGTTTAAGCGATGAAGCGGCTCTTCGCATGGTCGGCAATGCCGTTCGCTCAATTGCACCACGATCGAGCCTTGCTCGTGATGGTGCAGCTTTGAAGAAAGCGTCCGGATCAAGGGATGCGCGGCTCTTCGTCGGGGTGAAGTTTCGTCCAGCTTCCATGCCAGCAGGAGGGAGCGGCGTTACGCGATACAATTTGCTCCTCCTGCCGGATGGAACCGCCTATTCAGGCGTGCCGCCCAAAGGCGAATTGCGACCGAGCAGGGCAAGTCTCGAAACGCATGCACAGCGGCGCGTTGGCAACTGGCGACAATCGGACCAGACCATTCAAGTGCAATGGCCCCAACGCACCGGGCCGTTTGCCAATGAAACGTACAAGATAGGACAAAATTCACTCGAATTGCGCGGGACAAAGCTTAGCGAAGTTGCATGCCCACCTGGTGCGGTCCGCTTGAGCGGCGAATACCAGGCGACCACATCGCAATCGGTTGGTCCAGGAATTGGTGTGCCAGTGCAAGCTGGCATCTACTCTTCGCGCGCGATGCGTTTCACAAACGATGGCCGGATTTACACAGCGTCCCAAAGCGCCGTGTCTGGCCGTACCTCTGGCAGCTCTGGCGCGGGCACAGCCAATTCAGGTGAAAACGGCCGTTACCGCTGGCAGAACTGCCGGCTCGAGCTTGAATATGCTGGTCAGCGATCGGCTCACACTGCATTTTTCTGGCCCGGTGAAGGACGAAATTTGCTCGTCATTGATGGGCGGACTTTCACCCGAAGATAGTGGATTTAATTAGTGCTACTCGTTTTCTTCCGGCGGCGCACTGGGAGCCGTCCAGCTCCCCGTTTCCATCCAGATGAGGAAATTGCGCAAAGGCAGGAGCCAGATCACTCCGAGGATCAGGTATACGACCGTCTGTGCGCCTCCCGACCATCCGCCAATTACTTCTGGCGCATAGCGGGCAATCAAAATGGCATAGACCATGAGTACAAGGAAAAGGCCCACGATGCCCACTGGGATTCGCCATGTCGGGGTCTCGCGCATCGGTTCTTAGTCTCTCTTAATCAAGGCCATAGAGGCGGGTTGGGGTGACGATGGCATCAAGCGTGACATCGTGCGATTCTGTCGGGAGATGCTCGACCAATTGAACATCCCACGCCATTCCAATGGTCATCGCCTTGGGATGTTCCACGAGCCAGCGATCATAGTGCCCACCGCCCTGGCCAAGTCTGTCGCCTTGCGCGGTGAAACCAATGAGGGGGACGAACACGATATCGGGAGTGAGCTGAGCAGCGGCCTTGCTGGGCTGTTTGATGTCAAAAGCGCCTGTTGTCAGATCGCTTTGGCTAAAAGGATCGGTGTGTTCGCGAAATGCCATGGGTGCATCCTGCGTCGCGAAGTACGGAAGCGCGATTCTGTGACCTTCCTCAGCAAAAAACCGCGCATAGCCGCCGGTTGGCGCTTCGGAACCGGTCGCATGATACAACCCGATGATGGCCTCCCCCTCTATATGGGCGAGAAGAGGGCGCGGCGGCCGATTGAAAAGCAGCGCACGAACCGCATCAGGTTGGGCCGCGGCGTGCTCTTTTCGTGTCGCCCGCAGGATCTTTCGCAAGGCCGACTTTGTGACTGTCATCAATTTCGGTCCCAACTGATCCATCAGGACGGCCAAGCGCCCTTAATTCACTGCATATCGAGCAGGAAAAACAAGAAGATGACGGGACCACCATGGGTCGTTTGCACGGAAATCCTCTGACGCGAAAACGTCAGGTGGGCGCCGTATACTCCGGTCCCCAGGTTCCATCCGAAGATGCAGTGGCCCATGTTCCAGAGCAGGGACAGCTCCCGTAGGAATGCTTATAGCCTCAGGGATATTCGATCGGCTCGTTCCGGGCAGCCCCGCCGATTGCTTATCTAAGCGTCTGATGCTGCGGCTTCAAGCGCGTCTGCTGCCGCTTCGGCGCGCGCGGCTAATGCCTCCAGTTTTGCGGCAAGTTCGGCATCATCGCCTTGATCCGTGCTAAACAAGTCGCCCGGAGATTTCGCAGCCTCGCTTACCTTGGCGACTTCCGCTTGAAGCGCTGCATTCTCATCGCGCAACTTCTCAATCTCCGCTTTCAATTCGGCCTTTTTACCCGATGGCTTTGGCGTGTCAGCATCTTTAGAGCCAGTCGCGCCGCGTGCTTCTGATAACTCGTCGGCCAGAAACAATGCTGCGAATACAAGGTTCTGCGTTTCCTGTGGTGCGCGCGCTTCGCCCAGTTGAGCGTACTTTTGATCGATCAGATCGGCGAGCTTTTGGATGTGTTCTTCTTCGCCGTCTGCGCATTCAACGGGATAGGTGCGCGGTCCGATCGTGACTTGCACTGTGCTCATCAGCTGTGATCCTCAATCAATTGATCGAGTTCGCGTAGCGTCTCACTCACTTCTTCGCGCAGTTTTTCATGTGCGTTGACGAGCGCAGTGACGCGTTCTGAGCTTGGCTCTGAAGGGGAAGGGGCAGCATCAGATTTCGTAGTAGAATGGGCCTCGGCAGCCTCAATCCTGGTCAAGGCAGCTTCGAGCCGCTCAAGCGCAATATCTATGTGCCTCCCGCCCATAATGCGCACTTTCTTATCAAGACGATGCAGGCATAGCAAAATTGTGATGCGTCCATATTGGGCCCTACTGTTGATAAGTGAGGGCGGTCGGTCGCTCATTTACAACACCTTACATCGAAGCCTTGCCAATGAACCTTACGGCCAGTGTCGGCAAAGCCCTGAACAACCGAGCGAATGAAAGGGGTAAGATGGCCTCTCGCGGTTGACCTCGTATTGAGGCTCGGCGATGGCAGGCACACAAGTCGAATCGCTCATTGCCAATCGTGCGTGGCCGCTGAAAATTCGGAGCGCACACTCCTTCCAAAACCACGGCAATGAAATGGGATCAGCAGGAGTGTTTTGCCCGCATGTCAACTGACGCAGCCCGTCTTCAGCCCATGGCTAATGCCATCCGCGCTCTTTCGATGGATGCCGTGCAGGCCGCCAATTCCGGCCACCCGGGCATGCCGATGGGGATGGCCGATGTTGCGAGCGTGCTGTTTTCCAACCACCTGAAATTCAATCCCGCTCGCCCCGACTGGGCTGACCGGGATCGCTTTGTCCTTTCTGCAGGGCATGGTTCGATGCTGATTTACAGCCTCCTGCACCTCAGCGGTTATGCGAAGCCGACGATGGAGGACATTCGCAATTTCCGACAATTGGGTAGTCCTTGTGCAGGGCATCCTGAGAATTTCCTGCTGGAAGGCGTCGAATGCACCACCGGGCCGCTTGGTCAGGGGCTTGCGATGGCGGTGGGGATGGCCATGGCGGAGCGGCATTTGAACAGCGTCTTCGGCAATGACCTGGTCGATCACCGCACCTGGGTGGTCGCAGGCGACGGGTGCCTGATGGAAGGGATCAATCACGAAGCGATTGGACTTGCCGGGCATTTGAATCTCGGGCGGCTCAACGTTCTTTGGGATGACAATCGTATCACGATTGATGGTTCGACCGATCTTTCAACCTCAGAGGATGTGAAGGCCCGCTATGCTGCGACAGGTTGGCATGTCACCGAATGCGACGGCCATGATTTTGAAGACATTGATCGGGCGCTGGACGAAGCCAAGGCCGACCCGCGCCCATCCTTGATCGCATGCCGCACTGTTATCGGAAAAGGCGCGCCAACCAAGCAAGGCACGAGCGCAACGCACGGTGCTCCCCTAGGGCCAGAAGAGATTGCGGGGGCGAGAGAGGCGCTTGGATGGGATGCCGAGCCATTTGTCGTTCCTGAGGACATTCTAACGGATTGGCGCGCCACGGGAGAAAGAGGGCGCGATATTCACGGCGAATGGGCTGCGCGCCTTGCTGGATCAGAGCACAAGGAAGAATTTGAGCGCCGCATGGCGGGTGATCTGCCTGTAAGCACCGCATCCAAAGATTATATCGCATCGCTGATCGCCGAACCTGTCAAAGTCGCAACCCGCAAGGCGAGCGAAATGGCACTGGCGCAAATGAACCCGCTTCTGCCCGAACTGATTGGTGGAAGCGCGGATCTGACAGGCTCAAACAACACCAAGGCTGGCGGCATCGAAGCTTTCACCGCCGATGATTATTCGGGCCGCTATGTCTATTACGGCATTCGCGAGTTCGGCATGGCTGCGGCCATGAACGGGATGGCGCTGCATGGCGGCGTGGTGCCCTATGGCGGTACGTTCCTAGTCTTCACCGATTATGCACGCGGCGCGATCCGTTTGTCGGCTGTCCAGGAAACGCGCGTCATTTATGTGATGACGCATGACAGTATTGGCCTTGGCGAAGATGGACCGACGCACCAGCCTGTCGAACATCTCGCTTCGCTTCGCGCGATGCCCAATCTCCTCGTATTTCGCCCCGGCGATGCGGTGGAAACGGCGGAATGCTGGGCAGCGGCCATGCTCGAAAAAGATCGACCCTCCATTCTTGCGCTCTCACGCCAGGGATTGCCGCAATTCCGCTTGTCGGAAGAGAGCGAAAACCTCTCGCGAAAAGGCGGCTATCGCGTCCGATCAGCCAAAGCGGAGCGCAAAGTCGTTTTGCTCGCAACCGGATCGGAGGTCAGCCTCGCTCTCGAATGCGCAGACGCTCTTGAGGAGCAAGGGGTTGGGGCAGACGTCGTGTCGATGGTGTGCACCGAACTGTTCGACGAACAGGATGACGACTATAAAACCGACATCATTCCCGGCGGCGTTATGAAAGTTTCGATCGAGGCAGGCTCGACTTTCGGATGGGAGCGCTACACCGGATTAAAGGCCCTGAATATCGGAATAGACAGCTTTGGTGCCTCTGCACCTGCTAAGGACCTGTTCGAGCATTTCGGTTTCACTGCGGACAAGATCGTTCCGCAAATCCTTTCAAAACTATCACAATAAAACAGAATACACGCAGGAGTTCTTCACATGGCGACTAAAGTTGCGATCAATGGTTTTGGCCGTATCGGACGGCTTGTGGCGCGCGCTCTTCTGGAGCGGACCGATCATGATTTTGAGCTTGTCTCGATCAATGATCTTGCTGACACGAAATCAAATGCGCTGCTGTTTCAATACGATTCCACCCATGGGCGATTCCCCGGCACTGTCGATGTAAAAGACGGCGCGATGGTGGTTAACGGCAAGAGCATCGCCGTAACCTCTGAGCGCAATCCCGGCGATCTGCCGCATGGCGAACAGGGCGTTGATATCGTGCTGGAATGCACCGGCTTTTTTCAAAGCGATGAAGCTTGCCGCCCGCACCTTGAAGCGGGGGCAAAGCGCGTTTTGATCTCCGCGCCTGCAAAAGGCGTATCGGCAACCGTTGTTTACGGCGTGAACCACGATTTGCTCACCGCTGATGACGTGATCGTCTCTAACGCGAGCTGCACCACGAACTGCCTCTCCCCGGTTGCGAAAGTGCTTCACGATACGGTTGGAATTGAGCGCGGTTTCATGACCACGATCCACTCTTACACCAACGATCAGCGCATGCTCGATCAGATGCACTCCGACATGCGCCGCGCGCGCGGCGGTGCGCAGAATATGATCCCGACAACAACCGGTGCGGCGCGCGCTGTTGGCCTGGTTTTGCCTGAACTCGCAGGCAAGCTCGACGGATCATCGGTTCGTGTGCCGACACCCAATGTCAGCCTGATCGATCTGGTGTTCCAGCCGAGCCGCGACACCACCGCCGAAGAGCTGAACGCAGCGCTCAAGGCAGCTGCCGAAGGCCCAATGAAAGGCGTGCTCGACTACACCGAACAGCCGCTCGTCTCGCAGGATTTCAACCACCACCCCGCAAGCTCGACCATCGACAGCCTCGAAACGGGCGTGATGGAAGGGAAATTGGGCCGCGTGGTCAGCTGGTATGATAATGAATGGGGCTTTTCCAACCGCATGATCGACACTGCGGGTGTGATGGCGAAATTCCTCTGATCTGAGACGGAAAGGCCGGGCAATGGCTGCTTTCAAAACGCTTGATGATCTTGGTGATGTGACCGGTAAGGTTGCGCTCGTCAGGGTCGATCTCAATCTCCCGATGAAGGATGGCTCAGCCACTGATGTTACGCGGGTTGAAGCAGTCAAGCCAACGATCCTGGAACTGTCAGACAAGGGCGCGAAAGTCCTGCTTCTCGCGCATTTCGGTAGGCCCAAGGGCCAGCGTTCCAGCGTACTTTCCACCAGCATGGTTGTAGGCGATGTCGAGGGGGTCCTTGGCAAGGAGCTGATGTTCATCCCCGAAGTCGCAGGGCCGGTCGTGGAGCAATCCATCGGCATCCTGCGCGATGGCGATATCGGCCTTTTGGACAACACACGCTTCTGGCCGGGTGAAGAGGGAAATGATCCCAATTTCGCGCAAGCCATCGCGGCGCATGGCGATTTTTATGTCAATGATGCGTTTTCGGCAGCGCACCGCGCGCATGCGACGACAGAGGGGATTGCCCAATACCTGCCAGCCTATGCAGGGCGTGCGATGGAGCGAGAATTGAAAGCCCTCGACAGCGCTCTGGGCAATGCCGAGCAGCCAGTGGCCGCGGTTGTGGGCGGGGCGAAAGTATCGACCAAGCTTGACGTGCTTCAAAACCTCGTCGGCAAGGTCCAGCACCTGATCATTGGCGGCGGGATGGCAAACACGTTTCTCGCCGCGCGCGGGCTCAACGTGGGCAAATCGCTTTGCGAACATGATCTCACAGACACAGCCTCCAAAATCATGGATGAGGCCGATCACGCTGGCTGTACAGTGCATCTTCCTTACGATGTGGTGGTGGCGAAGGAATTTGCCGCAAACCCCGAATCCCTGCGCACCTGCAACGTTCACGAGGTTGCCGAAGATGAGATGATCCTTGATATCGGGCCTAACGCGACAGAAGCGCTGGCAGATGTTCTCAAGACCTGCCGCACACTGGTCTGGAATGGTCCGCTCGGTGCGTTTGAAACTGAACCGTTTGATGCGGCAACGATGGCGCTTGCCCGCCATGTTGCAGCACTCACGCAGGAAGGATCGCTTACGTCAGTTGCAGGAGGCGGCGATACGGTCGCTGCTCTCGCGCAGGCAGGCGTAACCGATGATGTGACCTATATTTCGACGGCAGGCGGTGCTTTTCTTGAATGGATGGAAGGCAAGGAACTACCTGGAGTTGCTGCACTTTCCAAATGACTGAAGCGACAACGCAATACGGGTACGGCAATGCCGTCGAGTGCCGAGAAGGTGAGTTTGCGGGGTGGTATCACTGGAACCACGATCCGTTTGAAACACGCTCAGGCCCGTTCTTCATGCGGCGGGAGGAAGATGGATCCTACCTCAGCGCTTTTCGTGCGGAAGATCGTCATATGAATGGGGCTGGCGCGATGCATGGCGGGTGCCTGATGACCTTTGCCGATTTTGCGCTGTTCGCGATCGCCACTGATGAACTCGATGGCGCGAATGCCGTGACTATGAACCTGTCGAGTGATTTCCTTGGCGCGATCCAGCCCGGGGCTCTGGTCGAAGCGCGCGGCGAAGTTACGCGGGGCGGAGGCAAGACGATTTTCGTGCGCGGCATTATCACCGGCGATGGCGCGCCTGCCTTGAGCTTTACCGGGATCATCCGCAAATTTTCGCCCCGATCATGACCCCTGCCAAAGCCCAATTCGGCTCGCCGCACCCCTCCTAAGGCCCGCCGCGCTTATACTTGTGGCCAATTGTCGCCCACAAGCCGGATGGCTAGGGCTTTTCGCAAAACGGAACACTTCGCTTTCAACACTCAGAGGACAGCCATGAACACCGAACAAATGACCGCGAAAATCGCCGAGGGCCAAGGCTTTATCGCAGCGCTCGATCAATCGGGCGGCTCCACTCCCAAAGCGCTTCGCGGGTACGGTGTGGAAGACAGCGAGTGGTCGGGCGATGAGGAAATGTTCGGCCAAATCCACCAGATGCGCAGCCGCGTCATCACCTCCACCTGTTTTTCCAGCGGAAAGGTGATCGGTGCGATCCTGTTTGAAAAAACGATGGATGGCGAAGTCGATGGCAAGTCCACGGCTGATGCGCTGAAAGAGCGCGGAATTGTCCCCTTTATCAAGGTCGACCAGGGGCTCGCCGACGAAGAGAACGGCGTACAGTTGATGAAGCCGCTCGATAAGCTTCCCGCGCTTCTTGAAAAATCGGTTGGCTACGGAATGTTCGGGACGAAAATGCGCTCGGTCATCAAGTCGGCCAATCCAGAAGGCATAGCGGCCATCGTCGCGCAGCAGTTCGAAGTTGGGGCGCAGATTGCTGATGCAGGACTGATGCCAATGCTTGAGCCGGAATACGATATCACGGCAGAGGACCGCGAAGAAGGCGAAGACATTCTGCTCGCTGAAATCATGAAGCACCTTGATGCGCTGCCAGAAGGCCGCAAGGTGATGCTGAAACTCTCGATCCCGGTTAAGCCGGGGCACTACACACCGGCAATCGAGCATCCTAGTGTGCTTCGCGTCGTGGCACTTTCAGGTGGCTATTCAACCGATGATGCTTGCAAACACCTCGCGAAGAACCCCGGCATGATTGCCAGCTTCTCTCGAGGTCTTTTGCAGGATCTTCGCAAGGGCCAGTCGGATGAGGAATTCAACGGCGCTCTTGGCAAAGCGATCGATCAGATTGCAGCGGCCAGCGTTGCTGGTTAAGGGGCGCGGGTGACTACACCCGACACTCAGCTTTACCTGATTTCCCCGCTCGATGTGGGCGGGGATTTTCCTCAACGGCTCGAACGCGCGCTTGCTGCGGGCGAAGGGCTGGTCGCCGCGTTTCAGTTCCGCGTGAAAGACGTGGATCAGCACGAGGCCGCGCGGCTTGCAGAGCCTCTACAAGCGATCTGCGCGGCGCATGACTGCGCATTTATCGTCAATGACAGCGTTCCGCTGGCAAAGCGCTTGGGCGCAGAGGGTGTGCATCTGGGCCAGGATGACGGCGATCCGAAAGAAGCGCGAGAGGCCTTGGGGCGCGAGGCGCAGATCGGAGTGACCTGCCACGCGTCAAAGCACCTCGCGATGGAAGCAGGAGAGGCTGGGGCGGATTACGTCGCATTCGGCGCATTCTTCCCCTCAAGCACGAAGGACAAGGGGCCCGATGCCGAACGCCCTGATGCCTCTTTAATCGAATGGTGGGTCAAACTGTTCGAGATACCCGTCGTAGCAATCGGCGGGATCACGCCTGGAAACTGCAAGCCCTTGGTCGCGGCAGGCGCGGATTTTCTCGCTGTGTCCGGCGCTGTCTGGAATGGCGATGAAGAAGCGGCCGTGCGCGATTTTGTCGCCGCTATTAAGGCCGTCTAGCTCGTGCCACCCAGACGGGTGCAGATCAGCTTGCTGAGCGAACCATCAGGCTTCACCTGCTGCAACTGATTGTCGCCCACACGCATGAAACGTTCACCCTTTTTGGGGCCTTGCGTGAACGTAAGCATCTTGCCGCGCATCAGGTAGAGACCGCCGCCCTCTTCGTTTCTGTATCGTGAAGCGCGCGCAATGCGAAAGTTTTCAGATTCGACAACTTTGATGACGCTTCCATCCGCATCGCCTGGCAGGGCGCATTGATATGTCCCATGCGGCATGGTTCCCAATGGGCCGCCATCGGCCTGACTGGGTGCCTGCGGGACAGCGGCTTTTGCAGCGCCGCCTTGAACCAATGCGATCAGCGGTTTGAGAATTGGCCCATCAACGTCAAACATATTTCCCGACGACGCGGCGATAAACGCAGCTGAAGCGGTAAGCACGATGATGTGGCGTCTACGCATGGTGTCCCGTCCGATCCCTTGCGCTGCCTGATATCAGGGTAAACACTTGCTTACCAGCCGGAACGCACCAATTTACATCTTCTCAAGACCCAACCTTGCTGTCTGTCAGGGGCTGGTCTATGCGCGCTCAATCTCCGAAGAGGTCGCGTTTCAGACCTCTATCAGAACCACATTTCAGAAAGCGTTAGCCCATGAAGATCAGCGGCGTCGATATCCGCCCCGGCAACATCATCGAATACGAAAATGGCATCTGGAAAGTCGCCAAGATCCAGCACACGCAACCGGGCAAGGGTGGTGCTTACATGCAGGTCGAGATGAAGAACCTGCAGGACGGGCGCAAAACCAATGTCCGTTTCCGCAGCGCTGACACGGTTGAGAAGGTTCGGCTCGACACGAACGATTATCAGTTCCTCTATGAAGATGGCGACATGCTCGTATTCATGGATCAGAATACTTATGAGCAGATCAATCTGCCAAGTGACCTTCTGGGCGATGCCCGCCCGTTCTTGCAGGATGGTATGCAGGTGATGCTCGAGCTGTGGGAAGAAAAGCCCATCAGCGTGCAACTCCCCGCTCAGATCGAAGCCGAGATAGTTGAAGCAGATGCAGTGGTGAAGGGGCAGACAGCCTCATCCAGTTACAAGCCTGCCGTCCTCGACAATGGCGTTCGCATCATGGTGCCGCCGCATATCGAAAGCGGCACGCGCATTGTCGTTGATGTGTACGAGCAGACCTACGTCGGTAAGGCCAGCTGACGCGCCATGAGCATGTTTTCAGGCCTCGTTCGCGTGATGGAGCGCGCCGCGCGTAAAGCGGGCGGGCGTTTGCGCCGCGATTTTGGTGAAGTGGAACACCTTCAGGTCAGCCGCAAAGGCCCTGCCGATTTCGTTTCAAAAGCCGATATGCGCGCTGAGCGTACGATCTATGATGAATTGCTCGCGGCCCGCCCAGGTTGGGGCTTCGTCCTTGAAGAGGCCGGCATCATCGAAGGTGATGAGGGCAAGCCGCGCTGGATCATCGACCCCCTCGATGGAACGAGCAACTTTCTCCACGGCATCCCGCATTTTGCCATCAGCATCGCTGTTCAGGAGCCACGCCTCGACGGCAAAGGCTGGGGCGAGGTGACCGCTGGCGTCATCTACAACCCGATCAATGACGAGACATATTGGGCGGAGAAATCGCGCGGCGCATGGCTTCAGGATGCGCGCCTTCGCGTGTCAGGCCGCAGGCAATTGCACGAAGCGCTGATCGCAACCGGCATTCCGTTTCAGGGGCATGGTGACTTTGCAGAGTGGAGCCGCATCTTTGGCGCGATCGGCCCAGAAGTTGCAGGCATTCGCCGGTTCGGCGCGGCCTCGCTTGATCTCGCTTATCTGGCGCAGGGGCGTTTTGATGGCTTTTGGGAAAGCGGCCTTAATGATTGGGACACGGCTGCTGGATGCCTTCTCGTTCGCGAAGCTGGCGGCTTCGTTTCGGATTTCCGCGGACGCTCCGAACCCATCCATTCAAAACAGGTTCTGGCGGCGAACGATGCGTTGCATTCGAAATTGCATAAGATTTTGGCGAATAGCTTGAAGTAATAGCGTGCCAACGCTAACAGCCGCGCTTCGCCAAGCGCAGTGCCCCTGTGGTGGAATTGGTAGACGCGAGCGATTCAAAATCGCTTTCCTACGGGAGTGCCGGTTCGAGTCCGGCCAGGGGCACCACTCTTTCTCGAGGCCGAAATTGAAAATCGCGCTTGCCAACGGGCACTTCGCCTGAGAGATCAGCATCGACACGCTTATGCTGGATATGCCCTCCTATCATGCAATGGCCGCCATGGTGGTTACGATTTGGATGTTCGTGGAGTTCGTCCGAGGGCGAATGTCCATCGAAATCATAAGCTTGCTAACTATCGCAGTGATTGCGGTGGGCCTGTATTTCTTCCCGCTTGAAGGCACCAAACCAACTGATGGCCTTGCACTCGCGTTTGGCGGGTTTGGCCACTACGCGCTGATCACCATTTGCGCGCTTATGATCATGGGTAGGGGGCTGGTTGTCACCGGGGCATTGGAGCCAGCGGCGCGTTTGCTGGAGCAATTATTCCGCTTCAATCTGCAATTGGGCTTGCTGTTTTCGCTCATCATCACGCTGGTGCTGTCGATGTTCGTCAACAACACACCGGTGCTTGTGCTGATGATCCCGATTTTCGCAGCGCTCGCGCAGCGCGGGGCTATGGCGACATCGAAAACACTGATGCCCTTGAACGCAGCCTCGTTGATTGGCGGGCTTGCGACAACGATTGGCACATCGACCAACATCCTCGTCGTTTCCATCGCGGTTGATCTGGGAATGCGCGAGATGGGAGTTTTCGATTTTACCCCGATCGTGCTTCTCGCGGCCCTGGTGGCAATTCCATATATGTGGCTCGTCATGCCGCGATTGCTTGACGACAACCGCGTCGAAAATCAGGTGGCTGAGCGGCAATTCCACACGCGGCTTAGAGTGGGGACCGATTCTTTTTTGGCAGGCAAGGAGATGGCCGAGGTCGAAACGAGGTTTCCAAAGGGCATCACGCTTCACAGCCCGCCAAGCGGCCCTTTGCAACCACAGCAGCAATTGCATATCTCCGGCAGTCACCAGGCCTTGGAAGATGCAACACGCGAGTTGAAAGGCCAATTGGCGCCCAGCTGGGTGCTCGACCGCATCAAGCGAACAGCATCTGCTCAAGGCGAAGACGTGATGGTGTTCGAGATGACAGTGACGGCCGATTCTCGCTTGATCACTCGCACATTGCCAAGCTCAGGAATTGCCGATCTCTACAGCGTTGCGGTTCTCGGCATTCACCGGCCCGAGCGGCTTTTGGGTGAAAAGAACCAATATTCGGATGGCGGTGATCTGCGCATTGCGGAAGGCGATGTTCTGCTCGTCATGGGGATTGAGGAAGACCTCCAGACGTTTGCCCGCAATGACAGCCTTTTGATGCTGGATGGCGCACGTGAATTGCCGCGCCGGTCAAAAGCGCTGCTGGCAGCCGCGATCATGGCGTTCTCGGTCCTTACGGCTGCTTTTGGCCTGTTCCCGATTGCGATTTCCGCTCTTGCGGGCGCGATCCTGATGTTCGTAACGGGTTGCGTCAAATTCGACAGGGTAGGGCGCGCGCTATCTGGGCAGGTCATCGTCCTTGTCGCTGCGAGTATCGCCATAGGTCGAGTGATCGATGACAGCGGCGCTGCTGCGTGGCTGGGAGAGGCTTTGTCGATAGGCCTCGTCTATCTTCCGCCAGCGCTGGTTCTTGCAGCCGTGATGGCATTTGTGACCTTCATCACGAACTTCGCCTCTAACGCGACGGCTGCCACAGTGGGCACGCCCATTGCTTTTGGCATTGCCGCGCAATTGGGTATCCCCGCCGAACCTCTGGTGCTGGCCGTACTGTTCGGGTGCAATCTGTGCTACGCGACACCGATTGCGTACCAGACGAATATGCTGATCATGTCTGAGGGATCATACGAATTTTCGGACTATATCCGCACGGGCGTACCACTTGTCGTCCTGATGGTGACGACCCTCTCGATCCTGCTGGTGCTCTGGTACGGACTCTAGAGCGCACCGCGCCCATAGTAGACGAGCATAAAATAACGGCCGCCGGAGCAGGGGGTTCACCCGCTCCGACGGCCGTTTTCTCCTCCCCAGGAGAACTGGTTAAACGCTTATCCGCCTAGCTTGATGACGGCACATATGTGCCAAGCCGGTGGTGCAGCGCGTTGATCTTCGCAAGTTCGTCACGGTCTTCCGTGTTGCGCGCGTGGCTTTCCAGAGCGCGCCGAAGCAGCTTCATATCTGCGGTGGAAAGAAGCGCGCGGGCGCGTGATGGTTCGCGGCTTGCGGTGTCGGAATCGCTCATCGGTAATTCTCCTTGGGTATGGAGATAAAGCCTATGCCGGATCGAATGGTTCCGGAACAGGTCGAATATCAGGCTTCCACCGTGTAAATTCTGTCGAGCGGAATTGCCAGCATTCGATTAAGGATCCTGCATCGCCATCTGCGCGGAATGGCTAAGCAGGATCCCCTCTCCAACCGTGTGAAGTGGCTGTTTATGCCGCCTCGAACTGGTTCATGGTGTTGTCTTTGCCGCCCGCTTTCAGGGCCGCTTCACCAGCGAAGTATTCCTTGTGATCATCGCCAATGTCGCTGCCAGCCATGTTCTGGTGCTTGACGCAGGCGATGCCCTGACGGATCTCTTCACGCTGCACGCCTTTAACGTAACCGAGCATTGCCTGATCGCCGAAGTATTCCTTAGCGAGGTTGTCAGTGCTCAGCGCAGCCGTGTGGTAAGTCGGCAGCGTGATAAGGTGGTGGAAGATACCGGCGCGCTTCGATGCATCGGCCTGGAAGGTGCGGATCTTCTCATCAGCTTCAATGGCAAGATCGGTCGTGTCATAGTCGACACTCATCAGCTTATCACGATCGTAAGCGGAAACGTCTTTGCCAGCTTCTACCCATGCATCATAGACTTGCTGACGGAAGTTCAGAGTCCAGTTGAAGCTAGGCGAGTTGTTGTAAACCAGCTTTGCATTCGGGATGACTTCACGAACCCGGTCCACCATGCCTGCGATTTGCTCGACATGCGGCTTTTCAGTTTCGATCCACAGCAGGTCGGCGCCATTCTGAAGCGACGTGATGCAGTCAAGGACGCAGCGATCTTCGCCGGTACCAGCGCGAAACTGGTAGAGGTTTGACGGAAGACGCTTGGGCGCCATCAGCTTGCCATCGCGGCTGATAAAGACCTGGCCATTTGTGATATTGGCCGGATCGACTTCATCGCAATCGAGGAAAGCATTGTACTGATCACCCAAATCGCCGGGCTCTTTCGAGAATGCGATCTGCTTGGTGAGGCCAGCACCCAATGAATCGGTGCGTGCAACAATGACGCCATCATCAACGCCCATTTCAAGGAAGGCGTGACGGCAAGCGCGGATCTTCTGAATGAAGTCCTCGTGAGGAACAGTAACCTTGCCGTCCTGGTGGCCGCACTGCTTTTCATCCGAAACCTGGTTTTCGATTTGAAGAGCGCAGGCACCCGCTTCGATCATTTTTTTGGCGAGCAGATAGGTTGCCTCGGCATTGCCAAAGCCAGCATCGATATCAGCAATGATCGGAACGACGTGGGTTTCGTAATTGTCGATCGCGTTTTCGAGGCGCTTGGCTTCAACAGCATCGCCATTTGCGCGTGCTGCATCAAGCTCGCGGAACAGGCCGCCAAGCTCGCGTGCATCAGCTTGCTTCAAGAAGGTGTAGAGCTCTTCGATCAGAGCAGGCACAGAGGTTTTCTCATGCATGGACTGATCGGGCAGTGGGCCAAATTCGCTGCGCAAAGCTGCAACCATCCAGCCTGACAGGTAGAGATAGCGCTGTTTGGTGCTGCCAAAATGCTTCTTGATCGAGATCATTTTCTGCTGAGCGATGAACCCGTGCCAGCAGCCGAGCGATTGCGTGTAATTCGCAGGGTCGGCATCGTAGGCTTCCATATCGGCGCGCATGATCTTCGCGGTGTATTTCGCGATATCGAGGCCGGTCGGGAAACGGTTTTGAAGCACCATGCGAGCGGCGCTCTCAGGATCAATGGCGCCCCAGCTTGGGCCATTGCTGTTGACGAGGCCACGCATCTCGTCGATCTTTTTCATGTAGGTCATTTGGTATCTCCGTGAACCTTGGGGAGTGAATGACCTTGGTGTGCCGTGGTGCAGCGCAACATAACAGGAAAAATTACAAAATATTTTGTCAATGATCGCCTTTGTAGGGTAAACCTTGTGTAAGGTTGTAAATTTATTTACAGCGCCATTATGGCTGACAACACCCTACTCGCCGGTCCTGCTTTGCGCCGTTTGCGCAAACGCGAAGGGCTCACCCAAGCTGCAATGGCGAATGCTTTGGGCATTTCGCCAAGCTATCTCAATCTGATTGAGCGCAATCAGCGCCCGCTTTCGGCGCGCGTACTGGTCCAGGTGATTGAGCGGTTCGATTTTGATCCGCGATCCTTGCGCGAGGACGAGGCAATTGGCGGTGTTGATGGCCTCGCCCGGCGTCTGGCTGACAAACGCTTTGCGGACTTGGGGATCGATAGAGAGGAAGTGCAGGAATTTCTTTCTGCCGCACCGCAGGCAGCAGCAGCCTTTGCTCTCCTTTATGACAATGCAGCCGCACCGCTTGCCAATCCTGAAGATCCGCTGGCCGAGGCGCGGGTCGCGGTGGAGCGGTGGCAAAACCACTTCGCCGATCTCGATCACGCGGCAGAGGATCTGTCCGAAACCCTGCGCCTGTCGCACGGCGATATCAGTGCTGCGCTGAGCGAAAGGCTGCGGGAAAAGCACCAGCTGTCAGTGCGCGTACTACCCACCGAGGTGATGCCGGGGATCGTGCACCGGCTCGATCTGCATGCGCGCCAATTGCAGCTTTCCGAAATGCTACCGGGTGCAGCCAGGCGGTTTCAGATTGCTCGGCAGATCGGCAGTCTTGAAATGCGCGATGAGATCGACGCGCTGGTTGCAGGCGCATCGCTTCCCTCTGACGAAGCGTATGATCGTTTCCGCGAGCATGTGACCGATTACGTCGCGGGCGCTCTGCTGATGCCGTACAGGCGTTTCCTGCGGGCGTGCGAGCAAACCGCTTACGATGTGAACATCCTCCAGAGACGTTTCGCATCGAGTTTTGATCAAGTAGCACAGCGGCTCACCACGCTTCAACGCGTTGGAGAACGCGGATTGCCATTCTTTAGCGCGCGTTTCGGGCGTACAGGCCGAATGGTTGCCTTCACCGCCGGCGCAAGTGGTGCGATCTACCCGTTGGATGGCGCGCGCTGGCCTGCCTGGGCTCCCTATGCCGCGTTTGAAAGCCGCGGGACCATGCTTACGCAGGCTGTCACATTCGGTGAGGGCGAAGCTTCGGCCAAGCATTGGTTCACCATGGCTCGTACCGTTGAAGTGGACGGGGTCGCTTGCTCTGCGCGAAGAGCCATCGTGTTGGGGATTGAAGCGCGTTTCGCGGGAGAATTGGCACAGGCGCGCGGTGTCTCGCTTGATCGGGCCGATGCAGTGCCGCTAGGTGTTGGTTGCCCCCGATGCGGGCGGATGGATTGCCTCACGCCCGCGCCGGAAAGAATGGCAGGCACAGACCGGCGACGCCGCTCGCGATAGAGTGTGTGATCAGCGTCACTCACCGCGTCACTAAACGAAGCATAACGGGCCTGGCATCTTCCCTTGCGTTAATCATGGTTGTAAAGTTTACCGACACTTAAACTGTGCCGCGTAAAGCGCGTGGGTATGGGCAATGTAAGAGCCTGATTGAAAACGCATGATACGGCTATTCAAACACTATATTCCGCATGCCGTGCTGCTGCTCGGGCTGCTAGATCTTGCGTTGCTGATCCTCGCGAGTGAACTCGCATGGCAATTGCGGGCCTATCAGATCGAGATGGATCCTGGGCCGCTGTCTGGTCGCTGGGTGCCGATCATCGGTTCCTCTTTTATTGTCTGGCTCGCGATGATCGGGGTCGGCGTTTATGGCCCGCTTGCGCTGCGATCTCTCCGGTTTGCGGGTGCTCGTCTGCTGGTCGCGATCAGCCTTGGGATTATCGCTCTCGCCTTCATCGACTTTTTGCTGCCCGAAAGCACCTTTTGGCGTTCAACACTGCTCTATGCCATGGGCTTTTCGATACTCGTGCTCGTGCTGGATCGCCTGTTGTTGAACAGCTTTCTGGGTTCCTCAGCTTTCAAACGCCGCGTCATGGTGCTTGGAGCAGGCGACAGGGCGCGGCGATTGCGGACCCTGAGCGAGCGACCTGAAAGCGGATTTGCAACCGTGTCTTTCATCGCCATGAGCGACACTGAAAAGGTGCTCGCAGAAGCGATCCCGCGCGGCGCGGTTCAGGATCTTGGCCAATATGTTGAAAATCTGGGCGTCAGCGAAGTGGTTCTTGCCCTGCAGGAACGGCGCAACGCGCTGCCCTTGAACGACCTTTTGCGGCTCAAGACAAAGGGCGTTCACATCAATGATTTCTCGAGCTTCATGGAACGCGAGACTGGGCGAGTGGATCTTGAGACAGTCAATCCAAGCTGGCTGATATTCTCCGACGGGTTTTCATCGGGCAGAATGTTTTCAAGCGCGGCAAAACGGATCTTCGATATCGTTGCCAGCTGCTTCCTGCTGATCCTGACTTTACCGATAATCGCAATCTTTGCAGTCCTGGTGAAGCTCGACAGCAAAGGCCCCGCATTCTTCCGCCAAGAGCGAGTGGGGCTGTACGGCGAACCGTTTCACCTCATCAAGCTACGCTCCATGCGCATTGATGCAGAAAAGGATGGGGCAAAGTGGGCGGAAAAGGACGATCCTCGCATAACGCGCATCGGGCATTTCATCCGCAAGCTTCGGATCGATGAATTGCCGCAGACCTGGAGCGTTCTCCAAGGCCATATGAGCTTTGTCGGGCCGCGCCCCGAAGTGCCTCAATTTGTGAGCAATCTGGAACAGGATATTCCATTTTACAGCGAACGGCACATGGTCAAACCCGGCATCACGGGTTGGGCGCAGATCAATTACCCCTATGGCGCGTCGATTGAGGATAGCCGTAAGAAACTCGAATTCGATCTCTACTACGCTAAGAACTACACGCCGTTTCTCGACTTTGTGATCCTCCTTCAAACGGTGCGAGTCATACTGTGGCCGGAAGGTGCGCGGTGATGGCTGAGCTTTTCGGAATACCGCTCGATTTCGCTGCCGTCTGCGCCGTGATTGGCGCCGTTTTGAGCGGCATTGCGGGGCTTTGGATCGTCCGTTTCGGCGATCGCAAGCGTGTTGATTGGAGCGCGGCTCTTGCGGTGGTTGTCCTCACTGCTGTGTGGTGCATCCTTGGCGCAGCGATAGGGTTTGCAAAGCCTGCGACCATGGTTGCGGAAACAGCCCGCAATCTGGCGATGATCGCTGTTATCTTCCGGCTCTTTTCAGCGGATGGCCGGGACGAAAGCCTGAAGCCAACGCGCCCCGTGCTCATCTCGCTGGCGCTGGTGCAGATGTTCCAGCCGCTTTTGGTTGTTATCGATCAGCGCATGACAGGCCTGGATGAGGTTTCCGCGCTCATTTTCGAAGTGGCGACATTGCTCAGCATGCTCGTTTCCATCGGCGCACTAGTGCTGCTTCACAATCTCTACGTGGGCGCTGCCGCCGGATCGCGCCGGTTCTTGAGGTGGAGCGCGATTGGCCTTGCCGGTATCTTCGCGTTTGACCTTAATCTTTACACCCTGGCGTATCTCCTCGGAGAACAGCCCGCCATCCTGAGCGCTATGCGCACCGCGGTGAGTGGGGCGATGGTGGTGCTGATTGCGCTGAGCTCCAATGCGAAAGGCGCGAACCGAAATTTCAACCCGTCACGAGCGGTCACTTTCCAGACGTTATCGCTCCTCGTCATCGGCAGTTATCTGCTGGCCATGGTGCTGGTGACGCGATCCCTCGCACTGCTGGGCGGCGATATCGCTCGGGCGAGCCAGATTGTCTTCGTTGTCCTTGCGGTTCTGTTTGCGATTGTCTGGCTGCCATCGCAAAAACTGCGCGCATGGCTTCGCGTGACGGCGACCAAGCACTTGTTTCAACACCGTTACGATTACCGCGAAGAATGGCTGCGCTTTACTCAAACGATGGGACGCAGCGCCAGCAATGGGCCGAGTTTTCACGAACGCTCAGTGAAGGCGATGGCGGATATAACCGAAAGCCCAGCCGGATTGCTGCTAACGCCCAATGAAGAGGCGGAATTGGAGCTCACCGCGCGCTGGAACTGGGCAACGATCGAAGTGCCAGCGAATGCGGGCGGTTTTGCTTTGGCAGGCCTGCTGGAGCGGCATGCGCACATCCTCGATCTTGATGAAACGCGCGGCGGGATCGATCGGCATGGCGAATTGGAGCATGTCCCGTCTTGGCTAAAAGAGGCGGAAGATGCCTGGGCGTTGGTGCCGCTTATCCATTTTGATCGCCTTGTAGGGGCAATAGTGCTCGCGCGGCCGCGCATCGAGCGGCGGCTCGATTGGGAGGATTTCGATCTCCTTCGTGTCGCCGGACAGCAATTGGCGAGTTACTTGGCAGAACAGGCTGGCCAACAGGCGTTGATGGATGCGAGCCGGTTCGATGAATTCAACCGCCGAATGGCGTTTGTGATGCACGACATCAAGAACCTCGCAAGCCAGATGTCCTTGCTCGCGACCAATGCCGAAAAGCATGCGGATAACCCGGCTTTCCGAAAGGACATGCTCGTCACTTTGCGCAATTCATCAGACAAACTTGGCGCGCTTTTGGCGCGGCTTGGCCGGTATGGATCGGGCCAGGCGAAAGAGCCTGTGAAAACAAACCTGTCCCATGTCGCAAAAGCGCTTTGTAAGAGGTTTGAGGCGGTTCATCCCGTCAAGACGGATCAGGTGACCGACGTCTATGTCCTCGCCGATCCTGAGGCATTGGAGCAAGCGCTAATCCATCTCGTTCAGAACGCCATCGATGCGAGCGAGCCTGATGCGCCGATCCTGCTTAGCGTGCGATCAGAGCGGCTGAGCGGTGTGATGGACATCATCGATACCGGCACTGGAATGACACCTGAATTCGTTCGGTCAGGGCTGTTCAAGCCTTTCGTATCTTCAAAACAAAGCGGCTTTGGCATTGGTGCGTTTGAAGCGCGCGAAATGGTAAAGGCGATGGCTGGCCGCGTATCGGTGGAATCGCGCGAGGGGCTGGGCACACGATTTACCGTGTCGCTCCCGCTGTCCGACACCGCCAGCCTGATCGAAACGGGTCACTCCGCAGACTCCGATCCCAATCAATCCGATAAGCCAAAACCAGTGAGGTTGAACAATGGCTAACAAGAAACCGACGCTTCTGGTTGTGGAGGACGATGAGGGCCTCCAGGCGCAGCTCAAATGGGCCTATGAAGACTTTGAAGTCGTCATTGCGGGCGACCGCGAAAGCGCAATTGCCGCCCTGCGGAGCGAAGCGCCAGCGGTTATGACGCTGGACCTTGGGCTTCCGCCTGATCCTGATGGCACGACCGAGGGCTTTGCCGTGCTTGATGCGGTGATGGAGCTCAAACCTGACACCAAAGTCATCGTCGCAAGCGGACATGGTGCACGTGAAAGCGCGCTGCAGGCGATTGAGCGCGGTGCGTATGATTTCTACCAAAAGCCCGTTGATATTGACGCTCTGGGCCTGATTGTCCGGCGCGCTTTCAATCTTCATCAGATCGAGGATGAGAACCGCAGGCTCGTCAATCATGCCGCCGAGGACAATACGGTTCTGGGCCGCCTGATCACAGGCGCCCCCGAGATGATGAAAGTCGCGCGCACAATTGAGCGTGTGTCGAAGACCAGCGTTTCGGTGATGCTGCTGGGCGCAAGCGGGACGGGCAAGGAGTTGCTCGCACAAGGCCTTCACGATGTCAGCGACCGCGCCGATGGTCCATTCATCGCGATCAATTGCGCTGCGATCCCTGAAAATCTGCTCGAAAGCGAATTGTTCGGCCACGAAAAAGGCGCGTTCACAGGCGCTGTCAAAACCACCGAAGGCAAGATCGAAAGCGCCAATGGAGGCACGCTGTTCCTCGACGAAGTTGGCGATATCCCTTTGCCTTTGCAGGTGAAGCTGCTGCGTTTCTTGCAGGAGCGCACGATTGAGCGGATCGGGGGGCGCAAACCCATCGCTGTCGACACGCGGATCGTGTGTGCAACGCACCAAGACGTAGAAGCGATGATTAGCGAGGGCACTTTCCGCGAAGATCTGTTCTATCGCCTCGCTGAAATCGTGGTGCGGATCCCGAGCCTTGCCGAACGGTATGGTGATGCGGTGCTGCTTGCGAAGGCGTTCCTCAAACGCTTTGCCAAGGAGATGAACCCAGGCGTCACCGGCTTTGCGCCCGACGCATTGAGCGCGATTGATGCGCATGAATGGCCGGGCAATGTCCGTGAGCTTGAAAACCGGGTGAAGCGGGCTGTCATCATGGCAGATGGCAAGCTGGTTCACGCAGAGGATTTGGACTTTGGCGCGGATGGTGAAGAAGACACCGAAGTGCTGAATTTAAAGGCAGCGCGCGAACAGGCTGATCGCAAGGTTATCCGACACGCGCTGGCGCGCAGCGAAGGGAATATCTCGAGCACGGCCAAGCTGTTGGGCATTAGCCGCCCGACGCTTTACGATCTGCTCAAACAGTATGATCTTAGTGCCTAACTCTTCTTCGCGCCTATTGCGAGCGGCGTTGATGGTGTGCGCGGGCGCGCTGATCGCCGCTTGCTCTGGTCTGGTAGACGCGCCAGAAACGCAGGGCGGAGCGCAGACTTCCGAAAGCAACGAGGCCGCGCTCGCAATCCGAACCGCAGGGCGCGAAATGCGCGATGGTAATTTGGCGGAAGCGGCCCGTCTGCTGGATGCAGCCCTGGCAGATGAGCCCGGCAATCCCGCGATCTGGGTCGCGATTGCCCGTCTCAGATATCGCAGCGGCGAGCATTTCGGCGCGATTGATGCTGCTGATCGAGCACTTGAGCTTGGGCCCAGCTTTGCGCCTGCTCTCTTGATGCGCGG
Source organism: Erythrobacter sp. YT30 (assembly GCF_001542875.1). Lineage (GTDB taxonomy): Bacteria > Pseudomonadota > Alphaproteobacteria > Sphingomonadales > Sphingomonadaceae > Erythrobacter. The sequence continues at coordinate 285,909 of NZ_LMAF01000001.1, forward strand.
CCAATTGGTGCGCGATGCCAACGGGCTTTCGGAAAGCTTGCCATGGTTCGAGGCGGCCGTTGCTGCTGATCCAACCCATGCAGAGGCGGTGGGAGAATACGCCGCGACATTGGGCGATCTTGGTCGATTTGGCGAGATGCTGGACGCGGTGGAGCGCTTGTCCGAGCTTGATAGGGAAAACGAGCAAGGCCTTTATCTTCGCGCCGTCTTGGCCGCGCGTGCGGGCGAGTTCGTGCTTGCCAAAAGCCTGCTTGATCGCAGCGGTTGGCGCGGTGCCGGTGTGCCATCTGCAATGCTGCTCGATGCGGTGATCGACATCCAGCAGGGCAATGCCGACACCGCGGTTGAAACGCTGGCAGAGCTCAGTCGCCTGCAGCCAGCCAATCGGCGGGTGCGTGATTTGTATGCGCGGGCATTGTGGGAAGCGGGGCGCGATGAAAAGCTGGTCTCGGAATTGAGCGAAGTCGTCGAAGGTCCGGATGCTTCGGCTTATCTGACCATGTTGGCGGGCAGAGCCCATGAGCGGCTAGGGGACCGGGAAGCCGCCGCTCCGCTGATTGCGAAGGCGTATTCTAAACCGGATACGGATTGGCATTCGCTCAGCGACACGGGTGCGATAGGCGGAGCGCTTGCGCCGCAGACAGCGCAGATACGCTCGGCCATTGCGTCGGGTGATGAAGCCTCCGCAAGCGGCCGTGCGGCCCGATTTGTCGACCAGTTCCCGCAATCGGCAGACGTTTTGGCTCTGGCGGGCGATGCGGCGTTCGCGAACGCTGAAGCGGCGCAGGCCATCGAGAACTACAGCGTGAGCGCTCGGGTTCGCAAACCTTGGCGCTTGACCCAAAAGCTGATCGTAGCATCTCGCCAGACGGGGGAGGACAATGCCGCAAACGCGCTCCTCACGCGCTATGCGCTCGGCGATCCGCGCAATGCCGATGCGATTATTGCTCTGATTGAAATTGCGCGCATCAGTGAGGATTGGGAGCGGGTGGTAGAGCTAACGGATTATGCAGCTCTGCTCGGCAGCGGTCAGGACCCAATCGTGCTCAATGCCCGGCTTGAAGCGGCACAGGCGCTTGGCAATGATGCGGACGCGCAGCGGTATGAAAGCCTGCTCGATGCGGTTCGCCCGCCCAAACTTGTTCGCGAGTAGTCCCTAGGCACTCGACACAGGCGAAGCGCGCAGGCAGGGGCGCATTCGGATGAAGCGCGCCTTTTCCCTTTTTGCCGATCCAATGATTGCGGTGCTCGTGATCGCGACCATGCTTGCGGTGATTTTGCCTGCAATGGGTGAAGCGCGATACCACATGCAGACCGTCTCAAACGCGGCCATTTTCGCGCTGTTCCTTGTCAACGGAATGCGGATTGCGCGTGGGGAAATCGCGAAGGGCCTGGCGAACTGGCGGTTCTTTGGCCCGCTTATGCTGTTCGTCTTTGCGATAATGCCAGCCGGGGGTCTTGGCATGTCACTGGTCGCTCAAGGCAGCCTCGCGCCGATGGTGGCGCTGGGGTTCGTCTTTCTCGGCACACTCCCCTCAACGATCCAGTCGGCGACATCCTACACCACGCTTGCTGGCGGGAATGTCGCATTGTCGGTGGTGGGTGCCGCGCTGATCAATATTGCTGGCGTATTCGTCACCGCACCTCTTTTTGCGCTGCTCGCAGGGACCGAGGCGGTGACCATTGGAGCCGACACGATTGTCCGCATTGGCTTGATCCTGATCCTGCCCTTTGTGATCGGGCAAATAGTGCAAGGGTGGGCGCGGGAATGGGTGATTGAGCGCAAGGCAAGGATTGTCTGGCTTGATCGGATCGTGATCGGGATTGCGGTCTATGTCGCGTTTTCAGGAGCGGTTGAGCAGGGGCTCATCGCTATGTTCACCGGCGTGGATTGGGCCATCCTTATAGGACTGTGCTTTGCGTTCCTTGCAGCAGGATCGCTGGCCGCATGGGGCATTGCCAGCGCCTTGGGCTTTGTGCGCAGCGACAGGATCGCTTTCCTGTTCGCTGGCCCGCAGAAAAGCGTCGCCATCGGCGCGCCCTTGGCCGCGATCCTGTTTGCGCCCGAGATTGCTGGGTTCGTCATCGCGCCGCTTCTGATCTACCACCTGATGCAGCTGGTAATCGCAGCGCCCCTTGCTAGCTGGCTGGCTCAGCAGCAGCATTAGCCCGCTCGGCCCGGTTGTGCCGGATCGACCACCACAGCGACAGCCCGATCAGTATCGCGCCGATCAGCCCCGTGATCGTTTCCGGAATGTGGTAGCGCGCCGATACCAACATGATGACGCCGAGGACAATGATCGCCCAGAATGCGCCATGCTCAAGGTAGCGATACTGCGCGAGTGTGCCCGTCTTAACCAGATGCACTGTCATGGATCGCACGAACATAGCGCCCACTGACAGACCCAGCGCAATCACGATCATGTTGTTCGACAGGGCAAACGCGCCCACCACGCCATCAAAGCTGAAGCTTGCGTCGAGAACTTCAAGATAGAGAAACCCGCCAAGCCCGGAACGCACGATTTCGCCGGCGGCTTTCTTGCGTGCTTCACGCTGTTCGATAATCGCGCCGAGCGCATGGACCCCGATAAAGGTGAGCAAACCGAGAACGCCCGCCGTGATGAATGTCAGCGCATCTTCCGGCGTCAGCATGGTCGACACCCCGTAAACCAGCGCCAGCACAATCCCGATTTCAACCGCGGGCACGGTTGAGAACTTGTTGATCGCCTTTTCGAGGCTCGCGATCCAGTGAACGTCCTTTTCCTCTTCGAAAAAGAAGGTGAGGCCCACCATGGCAAGGAACGCGCCGCCAAATCCGGCAATGCCGATATGTGCTCCCGAGACGATCCGCTCATATTCCTCTGGATCACCAAGCGACAATTCAATCGCTTCCCATGGGCCAATGCTGGCTGCGATGGAGACGATCGCAATCGGAAACACAATCCGCATTCCAAACACTGCAATCAGGATGCCAATGGTCAGAAAACGTTGCTGCCACACTGGGTCCATTTCGCGCAGTACAGTCGCGTTCACGACGGCGTTGTCGAAGCTCAGCGAAACTTCAAGTATCGAAAGCACAATGACGATCCACAGAAGCGACAGTGTGCCCGTAATGGTGCCTGTGCTCACCCAGCCATACCATGCGGCAAGGCCAAAGCAGACCGCGGTGAAGGCCAAAGAAAAAGTGTAGTAACGCAGCAGCGTTTGCATCAGGTCAAAACCCTAAATGAGATCGCGATAATCGCAGGTGTCAGCTTTTCGGTTGATAGGTCTGGTCTTCGCTCGGGAAGGTTCGCGCGCGCACTTCCTCAGCATACGTTTCGACCGTTTTGTCGATCATTCCCGCCATGTCGTTATAGCGTTTAACGAAGCGGGGCACACGTTCAAACATGCCGAGCATATCTTCGGTCACCAGCACCTGCCCGTCGCACTTTGCGGATGCGCCAATGCCGATGGTTGGAATTTCAAGAGTCTTGGTGAGCGCAATCGCGATCGGTTCAATCACCCCTTCGATAACGATGGAGAAAGCGCCTGCATCTTGCAGCGCCTGCCCATCGCCGATGATCTTGTCGTGTTCCTGCTGGCTGCGTCCGCGCGCTGCATATCCGCCGAGCACATTCACGGCCTGTGGGGTGAGGCCCACATGGCCCATCACCGGAATGCCGCGATTGGTCAAAAAGTGAACGGTTTCAGCCATCGCCTCGCCGCCTTCAAGCTTTACCGCAGCCGCGCCCGTTTCTGACATGATCCGGCTTGCCGTGTCGAAAGCCTGTTCCTTTGATCCCTCATACGATCCGAACGGCATATCGACGACGACAACGCTGTGATAGCTGCCGCGAACAACTGCAGCGCCGTGCGCGATCATCATATCAACCGTGACGGGAAGGGTGGAATCGAGCCCATAAATCACCTGGCCCAGCGAATCCCCAACCAGCAGCAGATCGCAATGCGTATCCAGCAATTGTGCCTGACGCGCGGTGTACGCCGTCAGCATTACCAAAGGTTCCTTGGTTTCGCCGTCTTTCTTGTGATCGCGAATGCGCGGCACTGTCAGCCGTTTGCGCGGCTTTGGCGTTGGATTGGCTCTACTGGTGCTCGTATCGAGCTGGAATGTGGTGGACATAAGCGCGCCATTTAGCGTCCGCTTGGGATAAAGGCAAAGCAAGACCCTTGGCGACGGCGCGCTTTTCTTGCAGAAAGGTTGCAGAAATGAGGGCGCATCGGGGGATGCGCGTTAGAGGGATAGATTTCCAATCATGGCAGTAGCAGGTTCCGGCTCAAAAGCCGGTCATGAAAACTGGTCGTCGCGCACGGCATTTATTCTGGCGGCAGTCGGTTCAGCGGTCGGCCTTGGCAATATGTGGCGCTTTCCGGCAGAGGCTGGCGAAAATGGCGGCGGCGCATTCGTGCTGTTCTATATTTTCTGCGTTTTGTTGATCGGTTTGCCGGTTCTTTTGGCGGAAGTTCTGATCGGTCGGCATGGCCAGGCCAATGCGCCCGAAAGCGTGCGTAGGGTCGCGCGAGATTCCAATGCGGGAGAGGGGTGGAGCATCCTTGCCTCGCTCGGTGTCTTTGCCGCCTTCCTGATCCTAAGCTTCTACTGCGTCGTTGGTGGCTGGGTGGTCTATTACATCGGTATTTTTGCCAATGACCTTGTTCAAACGGGGCTGACAGGCGGCGCGTTTGCGGGTCGTCCGGCTGAGGATATCGAGGGGTTGCTTCCCGGATTGTTTGGCAATGCCGGATTGATGATTGGCCTCAATCTGGGCTTTCTGGCGGTCACGATGTTCTTTGTTTCGCGCGGGATTTCCAGCGGAATTGAATGGGTTGCGGTCTATTTGATGCCGCTGTTCTTCGTCCTGTTCCTGGGGATCACGATTTACGGCGCGTTCACGGGTAATTTCAGCGATGCCGTCAGCTATCTTTTCACTTTCGATTTTGAGAAATTGACAGGCGAAGTCATGTTGGCCGCAGTCGGCCAGGCGTTCTTCTCGCTGTCTTTGGGCGTTGCTGGCATGATGACCTACGGCGCCTATGCCAATCGCGACACCAATCTGGGCAAGACTTCGGGCATTATTGCGGGCGCTGATACGGGCGTTGCGATCCTTGCGGGTCTGGCGATTTTCCCGATTGTGTTTGCGGCAGGGCTTTCGGCAAGTGCTGGTCCGGGCCTGATGTTTGCATCCTTGCCCGTGGCGTTTCAGGCGATGCCGTTTGGATCGATGATTGGCCTCTTGTTCTTCGTCATGATCTTCTTTGCCGCGCTCACCAGTTCGGTTTCGCTGCTCGAAGCGCCGACAGCCTATGTATTTGAAAAGTTCAACATGCCGCGCATGGTCGCGACCCTTATCGTTGGTGCAGGCGCTGCGGTGCTCGGCGTGCTCTCGTCGCTTTCGTTTAACGACATGGCTGAATTCTATCCGCTCGGCTTCATACCGCTGTTTGCCGAGACAAACTTCTTCGACACTCTCGATGGGGTGACGGCCAAGCTGTTCATGCCGATCGGCGCGATTTTGACCTGCATCTTTGTTGGCTGGATCGCGGATGCGCGGTTGATTGATGATGAGAACGGGCTTGATGGCATTTTGCACCAGACGTGGCGCGCGCTTGTCCGGTTTGTTTGTCCGGTGGTGCTGGCCGTGATCATGGCGTTCGGCCTCTTCAGCTGAAGATCGGGGCGATTGCGGTTCCAAAACGGGCCAAAACGGGATTGCAATCGCTCACAGGTTGTGGAACATAATAGGAACAAGTGGGCTTTATATGAGTCTCACTGACTGTTCCTATGACCCAATCGACGCACTCTTCAGGCGCAAACGCGCTTCAAGCATCTCCTGTCCCGCAGCGCCCCGCAGGCGCAGACAATGCCGCGTGCCTTTCTGCCAAGGATATCGAGGCGCTTTCCAAACAGCGTGAGGCGCGCTGGCGACCCGGGCTTGCCGATCAGCCGCTGCATAGCGAGATTTTCGCCGCTACCGGCAATGCCAGCGGGGCAGGGGTGGCGCTCGCTCTGGCGAAGGATTTTCTGCAATCTGTACGGCCAGAGGATGATCCACTCGCCGAGAGCGATGACCGGCGCAAGATCCTGTGGGTGCAGGAAACGCGCGCGATTGAGCGGGGCGGGCGGCCATATCTGCATGGCTTGCCGCCCGAATGGCAGGACCGTTTGATCCATGCCGAAGCGAAGACCGCGCAAGATGCTCTCTTTGCGCTTGAAGAAGGGCTCAAATGCCGTGATCTCGCCTGCGTGATCGGGGAGATTGTCGGCAATCCGCGAGAGCTTGATTTCACCGCTTCACGCAGGCTCAGCCTGACAGCGGAAAGGCATGGCGTGCCCTTGTGGCTCGTGCGGCTTGATGCGCAAGCCGACCTGTCCTCTGCCCGGATGCGCTGGCGTGTTGAAGGCGCACCATCGCTGCGCCCCCGCTGGAACAGCGAAGCACCCGGTGAGCCGCAATGGCAAACCGAATTGTTCCGCGCCCGTGCCCATGCGCCCGGGAAATGGATGCTCACCCATGACAACAAAACCCTCATCGCCCGCAAACCGGGCGCGTCAGACAAAAACCTCAAAGGCGGGCTTGGAACAGCGCTTGCCAGACATCACCGGCTCAAACGCAGAGCAGACACCGCAGCCAAAACGCCGGATTCTCGCCATATGGTTCGCGCGACTGTCGGTCGATCGCTGGCGGCTTGCGCAAGGATGTGAGGAAGGCGAGGGCGCAGATACACTGCCCACCGCGCTCATCACCGAAACAGCGCATGGCCCGCGGATTGAAGCGCTGAACCGGGCAGGGCACGCTGCTGGCCCAAGAGAGGGCATGATGCTGGCCGATGCGCGGACGCTGTGCCCAGCCATCCAGATCGCTCCGGCTGATCCGGCAGGCGATCTGGCGAGCCTTCGGAAACTTGCACTGTGGTCGCAGCGCTGGGGCCCGTGGAGCGCGCTTGACGAGCCTGATGGCGTGCTGGTCGATATCACTGCAGCAGCGCACCTGTTTGGCGGAGAAAAGCGCTTGCTGGCCGATGTTGCGGCCGCCTTTGCGCAGCGCAAGCTCATGACCCGCGCAGCCATCGCGCCAACCGCGGGCGCGGCCTGGGCGCTTGCGCATTACGGCCCGCAATCCAGCATTGTTGGCGAGGGCGAATGCATCATGCGAGCGCTCGCTGATTTGCCGGTGGCAGCGCTCAGACTGAACGAGGACGTGCTTACCATTCTGGGCCGTCTGGGGCTTAAGCGCATCGAGAACATCGGTAACATTGCGACAGGCACGATCGATCGCAGCGAGGCGGATGCGCGCGATTCGCTCCACCGCCGGTTCCGCAATCGCAAATCACCCTCGGCCAATCCGCTTATCAGGCTCGATCAATTGCTGGGCCGCCTGCCAGAGCCTTTGCTCCCCGTCGTCCCCAATAACGCGCCGATGGTGCAACGCCGTCTGGCAGAGCCGATCCGCCATCGCAGCCTGCTCGATAAAGTGCTCGAAGATCTGGCAGAAGACATGCAGCGCGAACTCGAAGCGCGCGGCGAGGGCGCGCGGCGGCTTGAAGTGGGCCTGTGGCGCGTTGACGGCGAAGTGATTGTGCGCGCGCTTGAACTGGCCGCTGCCACGCGCGCGCCTGATCACATCATCCGCCTGTTTGCGAACAAGCTTGAGGATATCGATGCGGGCTTTGGGATAGAAACTGTCCGCCTGCGGGCAAGCTGGGCTGAACCCCTCGCATTGTCGCAAAGCGATGTCGAAGCGGCAGCAGAGCGGCATGGCATCTCGCTATCTGCGTGTATTGATCGGCTGACTGTCAGGCTCGGGGCTCAGGCGGTGCGCCGCCCCGTGGCCCGCGCGAGCCACCTGCCGGAACGCGCACAATATTGGCAGGCCCCCCTCGATCCTGTGCCGCCGGGCGCGGCGGATGCCGTCAAAAATCGCCAGCGTCCTTTGAAAATGCTCGACAGGCCCGAACAGATCGCCGTCCTTTATGCTTCACCCGATGGCTATCCCCAGCGCTTTCGCTGGCGCGGAGATGTGCGCGATGTGGTGCGCGTGGAAGGGCCGGAACGCATCGCCCCTGAATGGTGGCGCGAAAAATCGACAACGCGTTTGCGCGATTATTACAGGATCGAGGATACGAAAGGGCAGCGTTACTGGATCTATCGCCACGGTCTTTTAGGCGATGGCCGCGGCGGTGTGCCGATGTGGTATTTGCACGGCCTCGCCGCATGATCCGGATTAACAAACATCCACTCGCTTAAGTTTCGTTCACCATTTTGTGCAATGAGGCTGATATGAATATGCACTCGATACCTCGTTCCGCAGAACGCCACCCGCTTAGCCTTATGGTTAAGGGGCGGGTGCAATCTCGTGTCGTTTATGTCGATCTGGTCGACATTTCCGAGGGCGGTTGCAAAGTGAGAGGCAGCGCCGGATTTACGAAAATCGGTGATCGCATCATTCTTAAAGTCGGCGAAGTGAATGCCCCGCTCGGCAAAGTCGCCTGGGTCGAGGGTAAATATGCCGGTGTTTCGTTCGAAGGAAACATCCACCCCGCCGTGCTCGATCATTTGCGCGCCACAAAAGGCGGCCCATTGGAAACCGACACAGCGGACAAGCAGCGCAAAGTTTAACCCTGGGCACTACTGCCGCTCATATCTGCTCAAATTTCGTCCGGCCCCAAGAAAAAGGTCGCCAGTCTCGGCAGACTGACGACCTTCTCGGGGGGGCTCGTCAATCAGCTTGGGTCGAAAGGCAATGAACTGTGGTGCACAGTGATTTTTAGATCGCCGTTATCGTCCTTCATGTAGCCGAATGTGTATTCTACCTTGGTTTCGCTGCCGTCTGTGCCGGTGAAGTAGTAATTACCCATGGCAATAGCTTTGTCGCCATCTTCATCGATGACGGTGCCTTCGTTTTCCCAGCGTACAGCTGTGTAAGGCGCTAGCGCAAAGCCTTTATCTTCGGTCCCTTCGGCGCCGACAAAGTAGCTCAAAGCGCCTTCAAAAGTGCCGCGGAACTGGTCCTCTGCAGCCAGTGTTGGCTTGAATAGAACTGTGTCGCTTTCTTCGTAAGCGTAGAACTCGTTGATGTGATCAGTAGCGGCCTGCCGGTAATCACCTTCTTCGGTGAAGACGCCGCCGATTTTGACAATGCCTTCACCCCATGCCTGCTGGGCTGCTTCCACCTCTGCACCGGTGATTGGATCGCTGGTGTCAATCCCAGTGGAAGCAGCCTCGGTTCCGCCACACGCAGCCATAGCGAATGCACTCGCTCCGAGTACCGAAGCAGTCATAGCCTTTTTCATTCATACTCTCCCAGATAGTCCGATTGCGCATTCGAGCATTTTCGCCACTCAAGTACGCGCAGTAGGCTGAGATAGGTATTGCCCGATCGGCATAGGCTGTGTGGCTTATATGGCTTTCGACCCATCGCGGAAGTTGCTAACAATCATTAGATATTTGATGTCCTTAGCGAAGTCGGGAGATTTGACTTGGCGAGGAGATCAGCCGGGACATAGTCATATGTAATTGGGTTTCTCCTGCCCTCCCAGCACCAGGATCCGCTTTCGACCCAAACGCGGACGTAGATCATCACCTGTCCGGGACCCAAAAGCGGACGTGATCTCGTCGTCGCTACTGAATGTCACCATCAACTGAAGATATTGCTTCACGCGCCAGGTCGAGCGCCTTTTCCAATGCCTGCTCTTCTGACACTTGAATGTCGGGCCTAACGCCTACGTTCTGCCAGTTTTTCCCGGTAATAGGATTGATCGATCGGCCTTCCGGAAGATCAAGAGCGAAATGCTCGTGGACGCGGCGATATTCGAATGGATGCGCACCACCGCCGGTGACCTCCCCAACGATCGTTGCGCGGCCCAGCGCCTGGAGATTGTAGGCCAGCGCTTCGGCCGCGGAGAAGGTTCGGTGCGAGGTCAAAATGTAGAGAGGCTTCGTGCCTCCAAACTTTCGGCCTGGCACCCAAGAGGGCGATGTGCTGGCACTGTGCCGGTCTTTTGGGCGATTGTACGTTCCAGTCAGGGGGTGCTCGCCTTCATCTAACAAATAGCCCGTGATGAGGTTCGCCGTCTCGGCCCCGCCGCTGTTCTTTCGCAGATCTATGATGAGCGCCTCTCCTTGAGCTACCACGGTCATAGCGGCTGCAATGACGTCGGCGGCCATTGAGGGCGGAGGAAAGACCCGCAGGTCTAGCAACATGATGTTGCCATCGAGACGCTCTATTTTCTCGACGCCATGATTGCGATGGGGACCATACCATCGCTCCATTTCGGCAGCAGAGTAGTCTGCTTCGCCACTGTCTTCAGAGATTGGTGTGGCGCTATAGCTCAGACCGAGATGACCATCGCGTGATTGCTCACGCAGCCATTGGGTGACAACACGTCCGAATTCTTCAGGATCCGAGATGTTTTGCCAGTCTTGGGAGGCCTTTGGCAGCCGCTGAGCGAGCTGAGCGCCGAGTTCTGGATCGACATAACGAGCTCTCAACAGCGTCGCGGCATTGTCGATGATTTCTGCGCGGTCGGCATCATCGATATTCTCAGCAAGCACGAGCTCGCTTCCCAGCGCTGCATAGAGGATCAAGAAAGCTATTCGAAGCCGCTTCATTCTAATCTTCCTCACGTGAACTGAACTCTGCAATCCGCTCTGGGAAGCTCTTAAGCGTCAATGCTGCAAGGGCTTCGTCGAGGATTGTAGAGAGGGGATACGGTAGCTCATCGTCGAGTTGAGACGCTGCGAGCGCAACGGCCTTCCAGATCGGCTGTAGTTCTTTCGCTGTAGAGAGTCCGTGCTGTGAAAGGCTGACAATCCGCTCGCGCTGGTCGCTACCTTTTGCGTATTCAATGAAATCGCAACGTTTCATTTCGGCGAGAGTTTGGGTGGCTGCTGGCTGGCTGCATTGCAGCTGGTCGGCAATCTCTGAAACCGACGCGCCCTCATTACGCATAAGAAGCTGGAAAACCGGATAGAAGCGCGGGCGAAACTGGTGTCCCTGGCGTCTGTAATGCGCAGTCAGCTCGCCGTCGAGCTGCAAAAGCAACAAGCGAAGCTGGGTACCTAAGCCAGTTTTATGAACATCAGTCATATAAGCGCTTATATAATGAGTTTGTCGCTACGCAAGCGATATCTCGGTCACTCGATCAGGTTGAGTCGTGAGCGCCGTCTTTGGCCGTCAGCGTCTGATCATACGTGCTTGGGCCGAAATCAAACAGTCCGCTCCCACCCCAATTTCGGACACCTGAGCAAGAGCAGAGATCCCCAGCTTGCGACCATCATTCGGTGACGATGCTCTACTGAATCATCCGTGATGCTGCCGTCAGATACGGACCGAAGGGCTCGGCCTTTTTGTTACTTGCACACTTTGCATTTTGAAAATCCTACATCAGAACATATAAGGAACAAAAAGGTGTTCCGTGGTTCAGATGTCGCTTCGTGATAGACTCGAAATTCTCGCCGATGCTGCGAAATACGATGCTTCGTGCGCGTCTTCGGGGACGGCCAAGAAGAACTCGCTGGGCGGGAAGGGCATTGGCTCGACCGAGGGGATGGGGATCTGCCATGCCTATGCGCCCGATGGACGGTGCATATCGCTTCTGAAAATCCTGCTGACCAATCACTGCATTTTCGATTGTCATTACTGTATCAACCGCAAAAGCTCGAATGTGCGCCGTGCGCGGTTCACTCCTCAGGAAGTCGCGGACCTGACGCTCAATTTCTACAAGCGCAATTATATTGAGGGGCTGTTCCTCTCCTCCGGTATCATCAAAAGCTCCAATCACACGATGGAGCAGCTGGTCGAATGCGCGCGTATCCTGCGTGATGAGTACGATTTTCGCGGATACATTCACCTAAAAACCATTCCAGAGGCCGATCCGGAGCTGATCCACCAGGCCGGCCTTTATGCGGATCGTGTCTCGATCAATGTCGAATTGCCAACGCGCAAAGGTCTGACCCGGCTCGCGCCTGACAAGGATGAAACCCAGATCGAAGGGGCGATGGGCAAGACCAAGGCTCGCATCATCGAGGCAAAGGATGAAAGGAAGCGCTTCAAACACGCGCCGCGCTTTGCGCCTGCGGGCCAATCGACGCAGATGATTGTGGGCGCGGATGATGCCAATGATGCCGATATCGTCGGGCGGGCAAGTGGCCTTTATAAAGGCTTTGGCCTGCGCCGGGTGTATTACAGCGCGTTCTCTCCGATCCCCGATGCATCTGCCGTGCTGCCTTTGAAGCGCCCGCCTTTGATGCGCGAACACCGATTGTATCAGTCCGATTGGCTGATGCGCTTTTATGGCTACGCGCCGCAGGAAGTGGCGCAGGCGACCGACAAGAACGGCAATCTTCCGCTCGATATCGATCCCAAGCTTGCCTGGGCTTTGAAATTCCGTGATCAATTTCCGCTCGATGTAAACCGCGCATCGAAAGAGCAATTGCTTCGCGTACCGGGGCTGGGGACAGTGGCAGTGCAGCGGATTTTGCGTGCGCGGCGGCATCGGACTTTGCGTTTGGATGATGTGGCAAAGCTTACGCAGTCGATCGCGAAAGTGCGCCCGTTTCTGGTGGCGCTCGATTGGCGGCCAACCACGCTGACGGACCGGGCGGATCTGCGCAGCCTGCTTGCTCCCAAAGAAGAGCAGTTGGAGCTGTTTTGATGAGAGCCCAACGCGCCAGCATGCAGAATGTCTCCTTGGGAGCGCATTACGTCGTCCATATGCCTCAGCCCGATGATTTCGCTTACTGGCGGGAGCGGGCGCGGGCGCTGATCCAGTGCGATGTGCCGCCTGATCGTGTGAGCTGGGTGGAACCGGGCGGGACGGGTGATCTGTTCGCAGAGGGCGGGCCGCCTCGCAGGACCAGGCGCTTGCCGTCGCCCGGTAAGGATGCGCGCGAGGTACGGGTACCGCGGCGTTTTCTCAGACTTGCAAGAAACGCAATCCTACACAGTGACCAAACACGCTTCGCGCAGCTCTATCTGCTCTTATGGAAGCTCCAATCCAATCCCCGGATCATGGAGGACAAGGCCGATCCGAATGTCCGCCGGATTGAAGAGCTCGACAAATCCGTGCGCCGTGACAGCCACAAAATGCACGCCTTCGTCCGCTTCCGCGAAGTACGCGATGAAAGCGGCGCGGATCACTATGTAGCTTGGTTTGAGCCCGATCATCACATCGTGCGCGCCAATGCCGGGTTCTTCATGCGCCGCTTTGCGAACATGAACTGGTCGATCCTGACCCCGCGCGGTTGCCTCCACTGGGATGGCACAACCATGCGCGAAAGTGGTCCGGCACGGCGAGAGGATGCGCCCCAAGGTGATCCTGTCGAGGAGCTTTGGAAATCGTACTATTCCTCGATCTTCAATCCAGCACGGCTGAAAGTGGGCGCAATGCTTGCGGAAATGCCAAAGAAATATTGGAAGAACATGCCTGAGGCGAAGCTGATCCCCGATCTCATCGCCGGGGCGCAGGCACGCGAAGCCGGTATGGTGGCAGCGGGGGCTAGGGAGGCGAAAGAACGGCCTGCCACGCTCGATGCGATAGCGGCAGGTGTCAGCGCATGCCGTGACTGCCCGATTGCTGAATGCGGCAAGCGCGGTGTGATGGGTGAGGGGGCTGAGACTGCACCGCTGATGATCGTGGGCGAACAGCCGGGCGATCAGGAGGATTTGCAAGGCAGGCCATTTGTGGGGCCTGCTGGGCAATTGCTTGATGAATATCTCGCGCAGGTGGGAATTGATCGAAACGCAGCTTACGTTACCAATGCGGTCAAGCATTTCAAATATGTCCAGCGCGGCAAGCGGCGCATCCACCAATCCCCCACAGCGAAAGAGATCGATACGTGCCGCTGGTGGCTCGAAGCTGAGCGCGAGGTTGTGAAGCCGCGCATAGTGCTCGCCTTGGGTGCTTCTGCGGCGCGCGGGCTTTTGGGGAAGACAGTGAGCGTTTCGCGCGCTCGCGGGACGCCCATCCCGCTTGAAGGGGGAGCGGAATTATGGGTGACGGCGCACCCCTCCTATCTTTTAAGGCTCGATGGAGAAGCGCGCGAGACCCAGGCCGAATTGTTCGCGCGTGATCTGACATCGGTGAAGGCGCGGTTGGACGCGCTGCCAGCGTGATATGCCTGAAGCCCCTCTCACCCCTGACAAACGCACGCTGGAGATCGATCCCGACCTGATTGACGCGCCGCCACGCGCGCCCTTTATCGAACTGGGCTTGGTCAGCTGTTTTAGCTTTCTGCGAGGGGCCTCGGACGCGGTGGACCTTGTGATGACGGCGCGCGTTTTGGGCTATGATGCAATCGGGATTGCCGATGCGAACAGTTTTGCAGGCGTGGTGCGCATGCACACCGAGGCGGCGACGCTCAAACTGCGTCCGGTAATCGGGACGCGGATTGAGACAGTCGAAGGTCTCGCTTTTCTCGCTTACCCGCGTGACCGAGCCGCTTATGGCCGCTTGTGCCGCCTTATCAGCGAAGGCCGGATGCAGACGTTGTCGGGCAAGTGGCAGGAAAAGGGTGTATGCGAAATCAGTCTGGCAATGCTGGCTGAGCATTCGGAGGGAGTGCAGCTGATCCTGCTGCCGCCGGATGATTTAGATCAGCGCGTAACAATCACCGTTCCAAGCAATGTTATTCCACTCCCGCTTGCGGGAGTGGCTAGAGGCGGGTCTACGAAACCGGAAAGCTCCCACAAGCAGGAGGGGGCGGAAGGTGTAAACCATTTCGGCCCCAGCGAACTCACCGCTCCTTTCGCTGATATCCTTCCTCGCCTCGCTCGCCAACTTCCCGCATTGCAGTATCTCGCAGCATCTTACCTCTATCGCGGAGACGACGTCGCGCGGATTGATCGTCTTGAGGCCCTCGCTCAGACCAATAGCCTGAGGCTGCTTGCAACCAATGACGTGCATTACCATGCGCCCGAGCGTCGCCCGTTGCAGGACGTTATGACAGCGATTGCGAATAAGACGACAGTGGAGGAAACGGGGGACCTGCTCCACGCCAATGCAGAGCGGCACTTGAAATCGCCTGAAGATATGATCCGCCTGTTCGAACGCTGGCCGCATGCGATCCAAGCTGCGCGCGACGTGGCTGATGCCTGCAATTTCAGCCTCAGCGAACTGCGCTACGAATACCCTGAGCGACATTATCCTGGCGGCATGTCAGCGCAAGATTATCTCGCACAACAGGCTTGGGAAGGCGCAAAATGGCGCTATTCGGAAGGTGTCCCTTCGTCGGTGCATGCGACGATCGAGAAAGAGCTTGCCCTAATCTCCAAGCTCCAGATCGCCCGCTACTTCCTGACGATCAAGGAAATCATCGATTTCGCGCGCAGCCAGGATCCACCCATTCTTTGCCAGGGGCGGGGCAGTGCTGCCAATTCAGCGGTATGCTTTTGTCTCGGGATTACCGAAGTCGACCCGGCAAAGCACCAGCTCCTGTTTGATCGCTTCATTTCTGAAGAGCGCACTGAGCCGCCTGATATCGATGTCGATTTCGAACATGAGCGGCGCGAAGAGGTGATCCAGCACATCTACGAGAAATATGGTCGTCGCAGGGCAGGTCTGTGCGCTACGATCATTCACTATCGCCCACGCATGGCGATCCGCGAGGTCGGTAAAGCGATGGGGTTGAGCGAGGATGTCACCGCTGCACTATCCAGGACTGTTTGGGGTTCATGGGGTGACGGGATTGAAGAAAAGCACGCCGCGGAAACCGGGCTCGATCTGGAGGATCCGCATTTGCAGCGCGTTCTTAAGCTGACCCACCTGATGATCGGTATGCCCCGTCACCTAAGCCAGCATGTCGGAGGATTTATCCTCACTGATAGCCCACTGACAGAGACCGTGCCGATCGGAAATGGAGCAATGCCCGATCGCAGCTTTATTGAATGGGATAAGGACGACATTGATGAGCTGGGCATTTTCAAGATCGATGTTCTGGCTCTCGGCATGCTCACCTGTATCCGCAAGGGGCTCAATCTTCTGGAGAGGCATCATGGACGCTCGCTGACCATGGCAACTGTCCCATCCGAGGATCCTGCGGTTTACGACATGCTCTGCAAGGGCGATTCGCTTGGTGTTTTTCAGGTCGAAAGCCGCGCGCAGATGAACATGCTTCCGCGTCTTCGGCCGCGTGAGTTCTATGATCTGGTCGTGCAGGTCGCAATTGTCAGGCCTGGGCCGATCCAGGGCGATATGGTGCATCCCTATCTCAAACAGCGCCGCCGAAAACGGGAGATGGGTGAGAAGTTCCACTTCGACATGCCGAGCCCTGCACCGGACAAGGGGCCTGCCGACGAGCTGTTATCGATCCTGGGCCGAACATATGGCGTGCCGATTTTTCAAGAGCAGGCAATGAAGATCGCACTTGATGCGGCGAAGTTCTCACCCAAGGAAGCCAACCGGTTGCGCAAGGCCATGGCAACTTTCCGCAGTCGAGGCATGGTCGATGAGTTACAGGATTTGATGGTCGGTAAGATGGTGGATCGTGGTTATGATCCGGATTTCGCCCAGCGCTGTTTCAACCAGATCAAAGGATTTGGCGAGTACGGCTTTCCTGAGAGTCATGCGGCGAGCTTTGCGCATCTTGTCTACATTTCAAGTTGGCTGAAATGTCATTACCCGGCTGCTTTTGCAGCGGCGCTTCTCAACTCGCAGCCAATGGGATTTTATGCCCCAGCGCAGATTGTTCGCGATGCTAGAGATCACGGGGTCATAGTCCTGCCCGCAGATGTGAATGGATCCGACTGGAATTGCACCTTGGAAGAGGTTTCCCAGGATTCGGAAGGCGAGGACCAAGGCGGCAGATCGATTGCTCTCCGCCTCGGCTTTCGCCAAGTCGACGGGTTGCCTGAGCATGTCGCGGCGCAGCTGATTGATGAACGCGACAGTAATGGACCGTTTCCTGACGTGCGAGCCCTGCGGGATCGTGCACGCATTCCCACCGCCCATATTGAGCGGCTTGCCAGTGCGGACTGCTTTACCTCGCTCCATTTGCCGCGCAGACGGGCGCTATGGGATGCGCGCAGCCTGATTGCGGGACCCAATCTGCCACTGTTCCGCGCTGCCGAAACGCGCGATGAGGGGGGTGAAAATGCGCAGACGTACCTTCCCTCAATGCCACTATCCGAGGAAGTCGTCGCCGATTATCAGACCACCCGATTGAGCCTCAAAGCGCACCCAATGTCCTTTATGCGGGCGAGTCTCGCCGAGCGTGGCTTTGTCCGGGCATGCGATCTTCGAAACCGCAAATTCCGCTCTGTGGTGCAGGTGTCGGGCGTCGTCCTGATCCGACAGCGTCCTGGCAGCGCCAAGGGCGTGTGTTTTATCACGCTGGAAGATGAAACAGGCGTCATCAATCTCGTCGTCTGGCCAGATCTCAAGGAAAAGCAGCGCAAGGTCGTGATGGGCGCGCGGCTGATGGAGGTGCGTGGACGAGTGGAATATGATGACGAGGTCATTCACGTGATTGCGCATCATATGACGGATGCGACGGACAAATTGTATGCGCTGTCGGACGATATGCTGAACGCCCCCATTGCGCGCGCAGACCACGTCAATTCGCCGATCAGCAGCCACAAAATGCCTGCAAGCAGAGCGAACGTCTCTGCGAGCAAGGAACAGAAAACTGTTCAGGTGCGTGAGATCATCGATCAGCTACCAAATGTTCAGGGGCATCCGCGCAACCATCGTATCCTGCCCAAATCGCGCGATTTTCACTAAAGGCCACTAATGTCCAGATCACAGCGAAAGCGCACGCGAAGGACGAAGAAAGCAGGTTCTCGCTTGGTACGCTCAATCCTGCTGCTGACGATTGGCGCGATCGGGGGATTTGCGGGTTGGAACTGGCTCGAAGCTAATCCGCAGCACAACCCTTGGGCGCCGCTTGACCTTAATGACCCTGTGGGGATGGCAACGGTCACCAAACTTGTCGCTTTGCGCGACAATGTTCCGGAATGTCGCGCCGTGCTTGATCGCAGCGGAATAGAGTACTCCGCGCTCGAGCCCGTGGGCGAGGGGCCTTGTGCTCGGCCTGACCGTACGCAACTCACTGATATTCCGCTCGCTCCCAACACGCCAGCTGTCACATGTCCCGTGGCAGCAGCGCTTGAAATGTGGCGACGCAAAGCCGTGGAGCCGGCAGCCCGCGAAATCCTGGGCAGTGAACTTGTGCGAATGGAGCATATGGGCGCTTACAATTGCCGCAGGATGCGCGGCGCAGGATCAGGCAGTGGGTGGAGCCAGCATGCGACCGCCAATGCAATCGACATATCCGCTTTCATTCTGGCTGACGGCCGCCGGATTTCACTTCTTAAAGGATGGGATGGATCAGACGAGGAGGCGCAGTTTTTAAGGCGGATCCGCGATGAGGCATGCGATGTTTACGCGACCGTCCTGTCACCCGATTTCAATGCGGCACATGCAGACCATTTTCATTTCGATCAAAGCACAAGATGGACGGGAGTTTGTCGTTAATCCTGCCATACTTCAGATCGCTTCCAACGCATATCCTGCTGAGCGGACGGTGCGTATAGGATCTTTGGCGCCATCAACGCTGATCGCTTTTCTGAGACGGCGAATGTGTACGTCGACTGTGCGCAGCTCAATATCACTCCCGGTGCCCCATACACCATCAAGCAACTGGCCACGGCTAAACACCCTGCCAGGGCTCTCCATAAAGAATTTAAGCAAACGATATTCAGTCGGCCCCAATTGAAGCGAGCGACCGCGCCGCTGCACTTTGTGGGCAACTGGATCGAGCTTGATGTCGCCCACTTCGATCGTCTCGCCAGCCAAAGCTGGGCGAATGCGCCGCATCACGGCTGCGACACGCGCAAGCAGTTCGCGCGGACTAAAAGGCTTTGTCAGGTAGTCATCGGCGCCAGTTTCAAGACCTCGAACGCGATCATCTTCCGCTTCTCGCGCGGTCAGCATGATAATGGGGACATGTGCTGTTTCTTTGTCGCGGCGTAGACGGCGGCAAACCTCAATGCCGCTCGTTCCCTCAATCATCCAGTCGAGAATGATCAGATCCGGCACATCTTCGCTCGCGAGGACCATCGCCTCATCACCATCGCTGGTGCATCGGACCTGATAGCCTTCATTCTGAAAGCGATATTCTAGCAATTCGGATAGGGCCGGATCGTCTTCGACCAGAAGCAATTTTGCGGACATGAGCTTACACCCTCCTGTGGCTCTAGGAGATCACCACACCAAGTTTGCTTGTTTCAGTTTGACTACAATTTAAAGAAATGGCGACGCAAAATTTTTGGCCAGGAGCGATCGGGCCCGTCTTTGCGCTCGGTTAGCGATCCTCTTCGGGGGGATAGGTACCGGTTGCAGCGAAATGAACCATTTCTGCCACATTGGTCGCATGGTCACCGATCCTTTCCAAGTTTCTTGCTACAAACAGCAGCTGAGCTGCACTGGATATGGTCGCCGGATTTTCAACCATGTGGCTCACAAGATTGCGAAAGATGCTGTTGTAGAACGCATCGACTTTTGCATCGGTTGCGATCACTTCACGCGCCAAACTGGGGTCACGCGCGGCATAGGCGGTGAGCACGTCATGCACCATCTCGCTCGCGATTTCACCCATGGCTGGGAGCAAGGTCAATGGTTCAAACCGATCCCGCCCTTCGATCATGCCAACGCGCTTCGCGATATTCTTTGAATAGTCACCGATCCGCTCAACAACACCGCCGATCTTTAACGCCGCAATCACTTCGCGCAAATCGTCTGCCATAGGAGCGCGTAAGGCGATAATGCGAACCGCAAGGCGATCCACTTCGGATTCCAGTGCGTCGATCTTTGCATCGCGTGCGACAACCTGGTCACCCAGTTCCTCATCGCCGCGCACCATTGCATCCAGCGCCTCCTGGATGGCAACTTCGGCCAGACCGCCCATTTCAGCGATCAAACCGCGCAGGCGAGTGATGTCTTCATCGAAGGCCTTGACGGTATGATCAGCCATCAGCCGTATCTCCCCGTGATGTAATCCTTCGTTCTTTCTTCAATCGGATTGGTAAAGATATCGGAAGTGGGTCCATATTCGACCATCTTTCCGAGGTGGAAGAACGCCGTGCGCTGGCTGACGCGAGCGGCTTGCTGCATAGAGTGGGTGACAATGACTATGGCATAGCGACCCGAAAGCTCATCGATGAGCTCTTCGATTTTCGCAGTGGCGATTGGATCAAGAGCAGACGCTGGCTCATCCATGAGGATCACTTCTGGATCGACTGCAATCGCGCGTGCGATGCACAGGCGCTGCTGCTGGCCACCCGAAAGTGCCGTGCCGGAATCGTCGAGGCGGTCTTTCACCTCATCCCACAAACCTGCGCGAGTAAGCGACTTCTCAACGATCAGATCTAGATCTGCTTTCTTCTCGGCCAGACCGTGGATTTTGGGCCCGTAGGCGATGTTCTCGTAAATCGATTTGGGAAAAGGGTTGGGTTTCTGGAAAACCATTCCCACCCTCGCGCGCAACTGCACGACATCCATCGTGTCATCGAGTATGTTTTCGCCTTCAAGTTCGATGTTGCCCGTGACGCGGGCCACCGAAATCGTGTCGTTCATCCGATTAAAGCAGCGCAGGAACGTGGACTTCCCGCAGCCTGATGGGCCGATGAAGGCGGTCACGTAGTCGGGCGAGATATCGATTGATACCTCATCGATAGCTTTCTTATTGCCGTAATAGACAGAGACATCGCGCGCTTTCATTTTCGCGCCAACGTCTTCCATATTCTCGTGAATGACTGTCACCAGGTTTTCTCGAATTTGTTGCGGAGGTAAATGGCAAGGCCGTTCATCAACAGGAGGAACAGCAAAAGGACTATGATCGCGGCGCTCGTACGTTCGACAAAGCCGCGATCAATCTCGTCTGACCACAAGAATATCTGCACAGGCAGAACTGTGGCGGGCGAAGTAAAGCTGTCTGGCGGCGTTGCCACGAAAGCGCGCATTCCGATCATCAGAAGCGGTGCCGTTTCGCCCAAGGCACGGGCCATGCCGATGATTGTGCCTGTAAGCATGCCTGGGAGCGCCAGCGGGAGGACGTGGTGAAACACCACCTGAACGGGAGATGCTCCAACGGCCAATGCTCCATCCCGGATTGATGGTGGAACGGCCTTAATTGCATTGCGGCCGGAGATCACGATCACTGGCATCGTCATTAACGCCAAGGTCATGCCTCCGATTATGGGAGCTGAGCGAAAATTGGGGAAGACGGCTAGGAATACTGCCAAGCCTAGCAGGCCAAAGATGATCGAAGGCACAGCGGCCAAATTGTTGATCGAAACCTCAATCAAATCGGTCCAGCGGTTCTTAGGTGCGTATTCTTCTAGGTACAGTGCCGCCAATACGCCGATCGGAAACGCTAGAACCAGAGTGACGATCATGGTCAGGATTGAACCCTTTAGCGCTCCCCAAATGCCAACCTGTTGCGGGCTGGTGGCATCGGACCTCGCCAAGAACCCCCAATCCCAATTCTCGGCAAGCTTACCCTCTGCAGCAAGCTCCTGCGCGAGCGCCCGCATTTCAGGCGAGCCCTCTCCATCCAAGCCTGCAGCGAGATCGGATGATGCCGGAAGCTGAAATGTATGCGTTCGGTAAATAAGCGATGGATCCTCGCTCAATGCTGTTGCCACATCGCGCCACGCATCGCGGCTCAATTGCTCGGCACCGGCTTCGCCGAGTGCTTCTTCTGCGAAATTCTCGACAATGTCTGGCAGACCCTGCATTTCCAGTGTTTGAGCGGCGCTTGGCGCTGTCAAGGAAACCTCGTCTCCGGTGATCCCGCTTTCCGGAAAATCGATGGGAACGGTGAGTTCTGACCTTTGAAACCCACCAATTCCATTGAACAGCATACTCCCGAGCAGAAAAATCAGAACAGCGACTGAGAAGACAATGGCGGCCTGACCGAGGAATTTGAATGTACGTTCAGACCGATATCGCTTGGCAAGATGCCTCTCGAACGCCTGCGTACGAGTTGGACGGGTTTCCGAATTTACATCGGCGATATTGGATGAGGCGATTGTTGCCATTTTACTCGTATGCCTCCCGGAACCGTTTCACCACTCGCAAGGCGATGAAGTTGAGGGCCAATGTGACGAGGAATAGCACGAAACCCAATGCAAATGCGCTGAGAGTGGCCGGGTGATCAAAGCTGCCTTCTCCAGTCAGCATCTTCACGATTTGAACCGTCACCGTCGTCATACGTTCTAGCGGATTGGCGCTTAGATTTGCAGCAGTTGACGCAGCCATGACCACAATCATGGTTTCACCAATGGCTCGGCTCACCGCAAGCATAATGCCAGCAACGATTCCCGGAAGAGCAGCGGGGAACAGGACTCTGCGGATGGTCTCTGACTTGGTGGCACCCATCGCGTAAGAGCCATCGCGCATCGCGCTTGGCACGGCTGCAATGGAATCGTCGGCCATCGAGGACACGAACGGGATGATCATTACCCCCATCACAACGCCAGCAGCCAAAGCGCTCTCCGTCGATGCATTTGTCATTCCGAGAGCCATCGCGGCATCTCTGATCGCGGGGGCTACGGTGAGAGCGGCAAAGTAACCGTATACAACTGTTGGTACGCCAGCGAGAATCTCGAGCGCTGGTTTCACCCAAGCACGCAATCTTGGATCGGCGTATTGTGTCAGATAGATCGCGCTCATTAAACCGAGCGGAATGGCTACAATCATCGCGATGATGGCACCGATGAAGATGGTGCCCCAGAAAAGAGGTATTGCGCCATAGCGTGAACCATCGGGATTTTCCGGATTGCTCATAGGGTCAGGCGACCAAAACGTGCCGAAGAGAAAATCGACCGGTGAGACCATGCCAAAAAACCGAATGGTCTCGAAAACCAAGCTCGCGAAAATTCCGAAAGTGGTGAGGATTGCGACAAGTGATGCGAGCAGTAACACGATCATTACAGTTCGCTCAACGCGAGTGCGCGCACGAAAATCAGGGCGCACTCTTAAGAAGGCGAAAACGCCGCCGCCAAATGCGATCACAACTGTCAGAACAATGCCAATCCAGGTGTAGCGCTGGATAGCCGCACGATACGGTTCAACGAGAGCTTCTGCTCCGTCGTTAAACACTCCAGGGGCATTGCCACTGGCAACAGCGCGCGCTTCGGCAAGCCACGCGTCGCGCTCAAAGCCGAAGCTTGGGAGGTTTTGCGCACCGGGCGACGCGAGAACGCTTTGTGTTATTAGTTGCGGGGCGATGATCGACCAAATCGCCACGAATGCGAGCACAGGGATGACCACCCAAACAGCGACATACCATGCATGGTAAACAGGCCGTGCAACGGGACGGGTATCCGGGCTCGCTTTTTGAAAGCTCCACGCCTTTGCCCGCCCGGCAAGCCAGCCTGCAAGGCCCAGCCCGATGGCGATGATGATAAGCGTAATCGGCGACATGAATTAGGCCCGTTTCCCCTGTGCCTAGTTATCGTGAGAGCAACTTTTGACAATCTGTCTAAGCGAAGCAACGTCAAAGCGCCCAGCGCGTCGCCATGCAACCTACATGTTGTGGAAATAAGACAATCTCACGGGTGTTCTTCTTCCCAAACTCGTTCTGGCGGTCTGCTCGATACGTTGGCAGGTTCTGGATCAGACTTGGCGATCGGTATCCTTACGGTGATCCGCGTCCCTTTTCCCAATTTGCTTTCGATGTCGAGACGGCCTTTGTGCCGCTCCACAATATGTTTGACGATCGCAAGACCTAGGCCGGTCCCACCCGATGCGCGGCTTCGGCCCGGATCGGTTCGATAAAAGCGGCGCGTGAGGTGAGGGATGTGTTCAGGGGCGATTCCCTCGCCATGGTCTTCGACGCACAGGCGCGCTTCACCGCTACGTGCGCGGTCGAGAGTAACAAGCACGTTGGTTTCAGGTGCTCCGTATTTAAGCGCGTTGTCGACCAGATTTCGAACGACTTGCTCCAGCTGACCACGATCTCCGTGTACATAAGCGCCGCTTGCTAGATTGAGTGTCAGACGGTCAGTTCGCTGTGAGCCAGCTGCATCGCGCGCCGCTCGTTCAACAACTTCAGCAAATTCCAGTTTGTCTCGTGGTGCATCGTGCTTTTCAGCTTCCACGCGCGAAAGGCTCATCAGGTCGCTAATCAAGCTGTGCAGTCGTTCCGCTTCACGCTGGATCGTGCTTAAAAACTTCTTGGCTGTCGGCGAATCCAGGTTTTCCGAGCTTTCACTGAGAGTTTCTACATAGCCAAGAATTGCTGCGAGCGGTGTACGCAATTCATGGCTTGCGTTGGCGACAAAATCGGTGTGAGCGCGGCTTATATCAGCTTCTGCAGTCTGGTTTATCAATTCGATCACAGCCAGATCGTCATCAATCGACTGTCGGTTGACGCGCCAGATATCCTGACGCCGAACGAGGCCACGAACGATTGCAGTTCCATTGCTGTCAGTCGCGAATAATGAAATCGCTTCGGGCTGGCGAAATGCGACCCTGGCGTCTTGCCCGATGATATGCTGTCCAAGCATTTTTCGCGCATTTCGATTGGCAGCGGCGATCGTATTGCGTTCCGTTACAAGCATGGGCGTCGACGAGTTCTCAACCAGCTTTCGCATTGAGTCTATCGAAATGGGTTGCTCGACAATGATTGCTGGTGGTTCCGGAGGCTTTCCAGAAGCGAGCAAAAGAGATCCGACCCAGACGATGAGGACCGAAATCGCGATGATCGGATCAACATCGAGAATAATCAGCGCAGCGATGGTGATGTTGGCCAGAACAATTCCGGCAATGGGAAGGCTGTGCCTGAAATCCATGCTCGCCCTCTACCGCCTTGGAGGCTTGGTGGAAAGGCTCGCGCATAAATTCGATCAACGAGCGAAGCTATGTGATGAAGGTGATGGAAAAGTGGTGACCCGTACGGGAATCGAACCCGTGTTTCAGCCGTGAAAGGGCCGCGTCCTAACCGCTAGACGAACGGGCCACGCTCGTTTGCGAGAGCGCGCATCTAGGGGTGACGAGAGAAGGGGTCAAGCCCCTCAGTAGCGCTCAGTGCGCTTTTTTCTCTTCTCATGCCTAGCGTGGGCAAAAATCAATCGGCAAATGCAGCGTCTTCGAGGTGTAGTTCGGCTGCAGGACGGGACCCCCAATCATCGGTTTTTACTCGACCCGCGAAGTAAAACTGCCTCCCATTGCTCCGATGGAGAAGAGTTTGTGCCATCTCGGTATCAGCCGCTCTGAAAGCGATTGCTTTGAACGATTTCCCGTCTTTGCCTGCAGCAATGATGCGCAAATGGTCTTTGCCAACAATGTCTGCCTTCACAATGCGGACAGGACCGACCGCGACGCGTGGCGCAGGCCATCCAACTCCAAACGGACCAGCAGCATCCAATGTCGTGACAAGCTCTGGGGTTAGGCCGCCGGGCGATAGTGATAAATCCAATTGCATAGACAAGCTAGCGCGAGCTTTTTCGATATCACTCACAAGGCGCTCGTTTAGAAATTCAGTGAACGCACTCAAATTGCCCGATGCAACAGTCAGTCCCGCTGCCATGGCGTGCCCTCCGCCTGCAATGAGCAGACCTTGCTCTCTTGCAGCGATGATGGCCGCACCGAGGTCGACCCCGCTGATGGATCGGCCAGATCCTTTCCCGGTGTCATCTGCCTCATCAAGAGCGACAACAATCGATGGCTTTCCGGTTTTTTCCTTGAGCCGTCCGGCAACAATCCCAATCACCCCGGGGTGCCAACCATTCGAGGCGACCACGTGCACTGCCATATTGTGCTGATTAGCCAATTGCGCCTCGGCCTGCTCCTGGACCTCTCCTTCAATTTTGCGACGTTCATCGTTAAGGTACGAGAGTTTCTCGGCGATTTCTCGAGCTTCGTCGCGATCTTCAGTGGTGAGCAGCCTGACGCCGAGGGTCGACTCGCCGATTCTGCCCCCCGCATTGATTCTCGGCCCCAATGCAAAACCTAGATCGGATGCCTGCGGTTTACGGTTCAACCGACTTGCATCCATTAACGCGGCCATTCCAATTCGTTCACGTCTCGCAAGAACCTTCAGGCCCTGCGAAACGAATGCACGATTGAGCCCGTGAAGAGCTGCAACATCCGCCACCGTTCCAAGCGCGACCAGATCGAGCAATCCCATGAGATTAGGCTCTTCGCGATCGGCGAAGTATCCTTGCGCTCTCAACAAACGAACCAGCGCAATCGCCAAAAGAAAGGCGACGCCTACAGCAGCAAGGTGCCCGTGGGAGGCCGCGAGATCGTTCTCGTCCAGCCTGTTCGGGTTCACAAGCGCTGTAGTGGGGGGAAGGTCTGCCGAGCACTTGTGGTGATCTACGACGATGACATCCACACCGACGTCGCGCGCCATCGTCAATGCCTCGTGAGCCATCGCGCCGCAATCGACGGTGACGATCAGGGTCGAACCTTCTTCTGCCAATTTGACGAGAGCTTCTCCGCTGGGCCCATAACCTTCTAGTAGCCTATCGGGTATGTAATAGGCTGCATCCGTCCCAAGGTCGCGAAGCAGTTGAACCAAGAGAGCAGCGCTGGTCGCCCCATCAACGTCGTAATCGCCATAAATCGTGATTTTCTCGTTGGCGACGATGGCTTGGGCAATCCTTTCAGCAGCCTGATCCATATCTTGAAACTGAGAAGGATCGGGGAGAAACTCTCGAAGCGTCGGCGAAGAGTGTCGAGCGAGATCGTGCGGCGACACACCTCGGCTCAACAGCAATTGTTCAAGAATTGTCCGATCTAGCTCACGTGGATCGCCGTTGAGTTCGCCAGTCCCCCCGCGCCAGCTCCAAGTCTTCCCGCTAAGGGAATTCGTCACGCCAAGGACGGCAGAAATTGAGTTGAGATCCATGGTAGACCGATAGCTCAAAAGCACGCGGCGTGACAGGGCGGGGCGATTGACAATCGACAGCTCTTCCTGTCTGCGACGACACATATGATCGAACGTCCTAGCCCATCTCCTACGCTTGCGATCATATGGCATAGCAGAACGGGAGCGAGCAAAGCGATGGCACAAGCTGTGGCAAAAGGTGCAGGAGAATGCGGTCTCTTGCGAAGAGCTGACGACGTCACATTGGACGAAGTAAAGGCTGCAGCAGGGTTTGTCTTTCTATGTCCAGAAAACCTAGCCAGCATGAGTGGTTTGATGAAGGAGATGTTCGACAGTCTCTATTATCCCCTCTTAGGTAAAATCGAAGGCCGCCCATACGCTTCAATCATCGCAGCTGGTTCAGATGGGACAGGGGCCCAGGCGCAGCTTGATCGGATTGCAAAGGGTTGGCGTCTTAAACGGGTTGCGGAGGAGATGATCGTCAACTTCGACGCGCAGACGCCTGAAGCAATCCTTGATAAAAAGCATGTGCCAGAAAACGTGATTAAGAAGTGCCGCGATTTGGGTGCGGGCTTGGCCGAGGGAATGCGCAGCGGGATTTTTTAGTGTACATACTGTAATAAGCGAAAGAGTGACAGAATTGTATTCGAAGCCTAAGAGGCGCCGCAATCGTGGTTCCGGTCCTTGGACTTGAGGTTTCACTCACACAGAAGAGGGGGCACTTGTAATCGCAGACGGGCATCTTGTTGCGTCGGAAGGGCTTTTTCTGCTGTTTGCCAAGGGCAATCGGCCCAATAGGTTTGCAATTCGCGACTTTGCCAAGAGCCAGAGAGCGATTTCGATATCCCATGATCCTTGCGATGGATCGCCATTGCATCTTGCGTCAGACGACGGAGAAACCGTAGCCTCTGAGCTACAATTGGAGCGTAACAGACTCAGCGAATCAGTCTGGGTAGAATTGCTTCACAACGGCCTCACCTTCGATTTGAAGGGCCTTGAACCGGGTGATGCCGATGAAATCTCTGCAATCGGTTTCCGCTTTGATTTTGATGAAAAGCTTCACCCATCCGAGTTCGAGGCGCTTCGAATAATCCCGGGCGAGCATCTGATCAGCGGAAAGGCATCCATGCCCGTCGTAAAAGGCATGATTGCGCTTGCGCGCGATCTTACCCATCACTTTGAGTCGATTGCAGGTATCTTCTGGCCTCCATCTCAAAGTGTTATCGGCAGACGATTTTTCGAATCCATTTCAACAGCTTGGCTTGATGGCGGGGCATTTCCCGCACTCGGACTAACCGCGTTTAACGAAACGAGTGACGGCGCTTTGGTCAGTGTGGGCCTTGATTTCTGGGTCGGTCAAGAAGTCAGGATTGAGAAGCCCCTGTCTGATGACAAGGTAGCTGCAACTCGCCTAGCGGTTCGCATAATAAATCATGTCATTCTTATCGGTGGTATTTCAGAAGCAGAGAGAATTACTGGTCCGGACCGTATTCCCTTAATAATGCGTCCATCACGTAACCAAAAATTTATTAGAGTGTGGCCTGAATAATGAATGAGCAGGGGGCAAAGGGATTGTAGGCGAGCGTTCTCGCATCGGGCATATTTGTCCGTACAAGCTTCTTATATTTGCACAAAATCAACTAAAAGAGATCGTAAGGTAATACCTTTTCGATCTGCCAATCATTGTCGCGATCCCAAATACAAGCATTCAAGTCAGTGTCATCATTTGTTGCCGCTGCAATTGCTCGGACTCAAATGTTTCGAGCCAATGTTCTCGAACCTTGGAAGCGATGCCATTGGTTTTCATGACTCTAGGGTAAATGGCCTGTTGCTTCCCTCTACCGAGAGACGATCGGCAGAAACGGGCTTGCCGCTCCATAGAGGTCCGCACAAGAGATACAATGAAGTGGTGATTATGCGTGTAGGTAGCATTGAGAAAGATTGGTCTACTAGTTTCAGCCAAGACAATGAGGGGGCAAATCAGGTAGCGCTAAGCAGAATTTAATGGTTTCAAAAAGCCCTGCGCCGACGTCTTCTCGTTGGGACCTGCCAAAACTCGAACTGCAGGCCATTGATTCTCAATCGACACGATCCCATAGGCACAGGATACGACTTCACCGAGCTTGATGACATGGCCGAAAGGCTCTTCGGCACAGGTGCTTCATAGGACTGATCTGGACTTTTGCGCTTTGTTATTCGGCTGCATCTGCGAGATGCTGCCACGGTGAATATCCGGACTCGGATAGCAATTTGGCTTTGGCCTCATGATACTCGCTTTCCAACCGAGCGACCATGTCTTCCACCGTTCCGACCGATTTTACTGCGCCCACGCCCTGACCTGAGCCCCATATATCCTTCCAGGCTTTTGCTTTTGTATTGCCGCCCGATCCGAAATTCATTTTTGAGGGGTCACTTTCAGGCAGATTGTCAGGATCAAGCCCAGCGTTTTCGATTGAGCTGCGCAGATAATTGCCGTGAACTCCTGTGAAGAGATTTGAATAGACGATCCCTTCAGCTGACCCATCAACAATGCCTTGCTTATAGGCTGGATCAGCATTCGCCTCTTCTGTCGCGATAAATGCACTGCCTGCATAGGCAAAGTCAGCCCGCATGCCTTGCGCGGCAAGGATTGAGGCGCCGTGAGCAATGGAGCCAGATAGTGCAACAAGCCCATTAAACCATTCGCGAATCTCCTGCATCAGAGCAAAAGGTGATTGCGTGCCTGCGTGTCCGCCAGCACCTGCCGCGACGGGGATAAGACCGTCAGCACCTTTTTCAATCGCCTTGTGGGCAAAGCGATTGTTGATCACATCATGCATTGTGATCCCGCCCCAATTTCGCACTGCATCGAAAATTTCAGTCCTCGCGCCGAGTGATGTGATGATCATGGGAACCTGCCATTTCTCGCAAGTGGCCATGTCTGCCATGACGCGATCGTTCGACTTGTGGACAATTTGGTTCACCGCAAAGGGTGCCGCAGGCCTGTCTGGGTTTTCACGATTGTGCTTTGCCAGTTCCTCGGTGATCTGGTGCAACCATTCATCCAGGAGCGTTTGCGGACGCGCATTCAGAGCAGGAAAGCTTCCGATAATCCCTGCTTTACACTGTGCGATTACCAGTTCTGGGCCAGATACAATAAAAAGCGGAGATCCGATCAGCGGAAGGCGAAGGCGGTCAAACGGCGCGGGTAGGGGCATTCTGGTTGTCTCCTGAAATATTGGATGCGGGTTAATCTCAGCGCTGACGCGACACAACACCCACTTTTGTCACCTCATCAAGCGCGTAGAAACGACTTGCGTTCCCCGCATAGAGCGCTGCTTTTTCATCCACACTCGCACTCGCGGTTATACGTTTGAATGTGTTCCATAAGACAGAATACGTCGCCCCCCAGCGATCAACCGGATAATTGCTTTCAAACATTGCTCGCTTAGTACCGAATGCCTCAATACATGTTTCAATGTAGGGCTTCCAAAGGGGCGCTAATTCGTCTGAACCAATGCCGGCAGCAGGCCCTTTCTCTGGCATTGCGCAATTGTGCATGGCAAGGCCGCCCAGTTTCACCATGACATTTTCACATTTGCCAAGTTCGAGAATTGCCTCGCGCCACATTGGAAATCGTTCTTGAAGCTTGCCCTCATAGCTCGCATTGCCAAGCGGCGTTCCGCAATGATCAAGACAAATAGGAGTGTCCGGGAATGCGTGAGCAAGGTCTACCACGTCGCCAATCTGCGGCTCTAATATCCATGCATCGAAGCTAAGGCCACGTTTACCGAGCTCGGCAAAACCTTCTCTGAAAGTGGGATCGCGATAGAGGTCTGGCGGTGCATGAAAAGGAGGGCCAAGGACTTCTGGGTCTGCATCCCATGCGCCTTGATGTCGGATGCCTTTGAAACGTTCTGGCGATGCTTCCATCAGCGCATCAAGGACTTCACCAGCGGCAGCTCCGCGCATCAGATCCGCGTGGCCTACAATGCCTGCGCACAACCGAGCATTGCCATACAGCCCGCTGGCAGACTGCGCCGCGACACCGTTGACGTATTCAACCTCACCCACTGGTTTGAGATGATCACCGTACGCCGCGTTGTAGAATGCGCCGCACTCCATAAAGACCGTCGCGATAATGTTGTGGCCACTTTCGGCAACCTCGGCATTGAATTGGTCGAAGGTGTAATATGCCGCCGGAAGGAGAGCCTCAATAAACCGGTGCCGTGGTTCGGGGAACATCGGGAGAAGTGGGCGCAGGTCCCACAAGTGGTGATGCGGATCTACAATCGCGAGATCGGGCTCCAAAACAGGCTCTGATGTTGCGTCTACCACGTCAAACTCCCCTCAAATCTTATGTTCTGCAATCCGCTGCAATAGTGTTCGATTTCTGAACGGTAGTCGAGCCACTGCTTGTGTTGTGCGGCCCGAGATAAACGAGGCATCTGTCCCATATGGGACATTGGCGTAGCTGGCGGGTTTTGGCATTGGCGTCCAACGCCAAATCAAGTTGTGTCGGCCTTCGGTGTTCTCGCTGCGGTGTTTATTGTTTTATCTCCAATTGCTGCCAGACGCATTTTCTAGCCTGTCGCGGCAGACGGGAATTAGGCGAACGTGCATCAGTCGAATTCTCATGTGCTCGGCAGTAGCGCTCACAGGCCACGCTTGAACAGGCACTGCTAAAGGAACTGGACGTGTCGAGTATTTCTGATGACGACAATCTGCAGGAGATTGTCGCCAAAGCGTATGCAGCAATTGCGAAGCCCGACGGTATGGTTGATCTGATTGCCGAATTGGCAACGGCAGAGGATCAGATCGATGATTTCTCGGTCAAGGCTGATGCGCATTTGACTAATGCAGCGAGGATCCTGGACACTGTCTATCCGGCATCCCAAAGTGATTACAGCAAGATAACGACTGAACGCGCGACCGAGATTCAGTGCGACCTTGCTCTTGATGATTCCATGATGATCGTATCGAGCAACGCAGAAATGTTCGAAGCGGATGGATTTGCTGCTGGCAGCCCGGCGCCTTCGTATTTGTTTGATCCATCAGGAGGCACCAAAGAGTTTCGTAGATTGCGCAATCTCTCGCTTGATGATGAACCAGAATTTGTTCGCATATTCGTGTCGGATACTGATTTGGAAGGTCGCTGGTTCTCCGTTGTTCGAACTAAGAGCAATCAAGGGCAATTGTTTGTTTTTCATGCGGTTCGTTTACGGTGGAACACGCAGGCTGGCAAAGCCTTCCAAACGGCTTTGAATCTGACGGATGTCGAGATCGCATTAACAAAGCATTTGGTCACCGGCGGGAAAGTCCGTAGCTTTGCGGAGATTCGAGGGCGGTCTATCGGGACAGTTCGCAATCAGTTGAAAGCATTGCAGCGAAAACTGTCTATCCGATCAAAGGAAGAGTTGCTGCTTTTGTACGCCGGATTTGTGCATTCGATTGAGATGCCAACCGACTCGCTGGCAGCCTTGCCGCACCATTGCGAGAATACATTCGAAGACCCGACGTTCGGAACGATTGCCTGGGAAGAATATGGCGATCCTGACGGCCATCCAGTTCTGTACTTCCATCCCCTTGAAGGCGCCTTATTGACATCCAAGGTGCAGCAGCAAGCTCTCGATCATGGTCTTCGTATAATCGCGCCATGGCGGCCGTATTACGGGGACACAACTGGTGAGGGTTGGTCGATCGAAAGCGCCATCAATTTCGCACCGCGCGTCGCCAGGCTTCTCGACTATCTCCAGATAAAGAGCGCGGTTGGTCTGACTACGCAGGCAGGCAGCCAATATCTGATGGCGATGGCTAAGTATCAACCGGAACGGTTATACGGGGGTGTCTTGGCAGCCGGCTATCTGCCTTTCGTTGATCGCGCCGACTTTGCGACTATTCCCAAAAGTCACCAATTGCAGATGCGCTTAGCGCGGACTGTGCCAGCTTTCGCTCGTATTTATCAGAGAGCCATGCTGGCTAGCATTCGCGACGGAGAGTTCTATCGCTTTGTCGAGAATTTCTATCGCAACTGCCCGCGCGAACTGGCTGCCCTGCGAAGTCCGGACATGCTGACATCAATCCGCAGATCGGCGTTCTATATCTTTAGCAAGGGGTTCGACGGCACGATCGACACCATGCTCAGCTGGGCGGCTGACTGGAGCGAATTGTGCGAGAATATCTCAATTCCTATACAGATGCTGGCGAGCGAAGATGACCGCGCTATGCCGGCCGAGTTCGTGCGAAAATCCTGCGTCAGGTACGGCTTCAACGATCCGATCTTCGTTCCCGATACCGGGGGTTTCATGCTCTTTGAGGAGCCCGGAACAGTTATGCGGCACATCCAAGAAAGCTTCGAGAGGCGGATGTAGAAAACCGTGTTAGATGTGGCATCTGATCAGGTCAGGCGGTGGAGATCATTCCGCCATCGAGCGCGATAGTCTTGCCGGTCAGCCACGCAGATGCCCGCGAGCTTAGGTAGATTGCAGTCCCGGCAATATCCTCAGGCTGACCCATCCGGCCGCGCGGTATTTGCTTGATGGCGGCATCCGCCATTCCATCATTTTCGACAATTTGCTTCGTCATGTCGCTTGGGAAAAGGCCTGGCGCTATAGCGTTCACATTGATGTTGCTGGACGCAAGATCCGTGGCGAGATGTTCGGTAAGGTGGATTACTCCGGATTTGCTCGCCGAATAGGCATAAGTCGGCATACCGGAATTGCGGATGCCGTTGATCGACGCGATGTTGATCACGCGGGCAGGGCTTTCGCTCGTCCCTGCAGCTTTCAGCAATGGAATGAATTTCTGCGTCGTGAAGAAGACTGATTTGATGTTGATGTCCATCACTTTATCCCAGCCTTTTTCCGGGAATTGTTCCAGTGGAGCCGCCCAGTTTGCTCCTGCATTGTTGATGAGAATGTCGATACTGTCTTCGTGTTTGGAGACTTCCTCAACAAACGCTTCAATCCCTTCAACCTTCGACATATCGGCTTGAATTGCCACGCACTCGCCATACTGGGAAAGCTCTTCTGCCATCGCTTCGAGCCGCTCCAGCTTGCGCGCCGTGATATAAGCCTTAGCGCCATTTGAGAGCAGGCCCTTGGCCATCATCGCGCCAATACCGCTGGATCCGCCAGTGACAACTGCCGTCTTGCCGGATACGTCGAACAGGTTCTTCATAGTCTACTCCAAAGCTTGAGTATGTGGGAAAGGGTCGTGGCAAGGATCAGGCTGCAACAGCTGAGTTCGCAACGCTCAACACTGCACGAACACTTGCGGTGGCAACGTCTTCGTCTATTCCGCAACCCCAGATTATCCTGCCATTGCTTTCGCATTTCAGATACGCTGCAGCCCTTGCTTCTCGACCGGAACCGAGTGCGTGTTCGGTGTAATCAAGCACTCGAATATCGAGATCGAATGCCTCCTCAAACGTGCTCACCACGCTAGAAATCAGGCCATTGCCTCTTCCAGAAACACTTTGCTCGCCGCCTTCCACCGCAATCTTGCCAGCGAAGAGGCGAGTTCCATCGGCGGCTCGGCTTTCTTCGTAGTCCACCAGTTGAAAGTGCTTTTTGTCCGTCTGGACATGATACGCAGTCTGAAAAGCTCTCCAGATGTCGGCGGCATTCAATTCGCGACCCAACTCGTCGGCCAGATGCTGGACATGCTTGGAAAAGTCTGCCTGCATTTGCTTTGGCAGTTTCAGCCCCTGATCCTGCTCCAGCACCCACGCAAATCCGCCTTTGCCGCTTTGCGAATTGACGCGGATAACAGCTTCATAATTGCGGCCCAAGTCTGCCGGGTCAATCGGAAGGTATGGAACACGCCATCGTTCGTCATTTTGTGCTGAATTGGCTTCAAAACCTTTCTTGATTGCGTCCTGATGGCTTCCTGAAAACGCGGTGTAGACGAGTTCACCACCATAGGGGTGGCGCTGATGAACTGGCAGATCGTTGCAGTATTCGACTGTCTCGATAACGCGGTCGATATCGGAGAAATCGAGGCCGGGATCGACGCCTTGCGTGTAGAGATTGAGTGCCATAGTTATGAGGCAGCAATTCCCAGTGCGCTCTCCGTTTCCGAAAAGGCAACCTTCAACGCGGTCTGCTCCCGCCATCAGGCCCAATTCGGCAGCCGCAACGCCCGTTCCCCGGTCGTTGTGAGTGTGGAGTGAGACAATCGCGCTCTCGCGATTAGGCAGGTTACGGCAGAAGTACTCTATCTGATCCGCGTAGATATTAGGCGTTGCCGCTTCCACCGTGGCCGGCAAATTGAGGATAATCGGTCTTTCTCGTGTTGGGGAGATAACTTCCATCACCGCCTCGCAAACCTCGATCGAGAAATCCAATTCTGCGGTCGAGAATGTCTCTGGCGAGTACTGAAAACGCCAGTCCGTTTCGGGCCGCTCTGCGGCACAATCGCGCATCACTCTAGCGCCTTGAGCAGCAATTTCGCGCACCTCATCTTTCGACATGCGGAAAACGATATCGCGCCACGCAGGGCTTACGGCGTTGTAGAGGTGGACAATGGCGGAACGTGCACCTTCAAGGCTTTCAAACGAAGTTCGGATCAGATCTTCGCGGCTTTGCGTCAGAACTTGGACCGTCACGTCGTCGGGGATGGCATTTGATTTTACCAGGCCCGAGATAAAGTCGAATTCCGTTGCACCGGCGCTTGGGAAACCGACTTCGATTTCCTTCACACCAACTTCGACAAGAAGGTCGAAGAAGCGCTTTTTCTTTACCGCATCCATTGGATCGATGATCGATTGGTTGCCGTCGCGAAGGTCGGTTGAGAGCCAGCGCGGTGCCTTTTCGATTAGGCGGCTTGGCCATTGGCGATCGGGCAGATTGATCTGGCCAAACGGCGCGTATTTTGTCGAAGGCTGTTTCAGCATTGGCATGATGGAATTGGCTCGCGTGCGAATTGATGAGAAAGTCTGGTGAGGCCCCTTGAACGTCAGCAAGCGGCCGTTGGCACGCGTGCAGTCACGCCCAAGGGCGTGTAAGTCGTAGCAGGAGACCGTTTGTTCGCATCACACCTTAGCTTTTGTGCGATTTTTGATATGGGTGCAAGCGCGCGCTTAAAGAAATTTCGTATCGAGTGTAACGAACGCCAACCCTAGTGCGAATTGCCCAGTGTCGCCGGCGATCAGGCCGCTGGCAACGTGACACACCAAGGAGGTAATCCAATGAAACGTTCAATTTTTGCAATCGCACTTTTGGCAACCGTCGCAGCATGCGGCGCTCCTGCCGCTGAAGCACCTGCCGACACTGGCGCCACGGCTGAAGCAACAACCGAGTCATCGGTCTATGCTGATCTTGGCGGTGAACCCAACGGTCCGGTTTATCGCAAAGCGAAAGGCGACACGCTAGCCGTATCGGGATTTGACGTGGTCAGCTATTTCACCGGCGACGGCGTTCCTGTTGAAGGCACCGAAGAATTTACGGTCAAGTACCAAGGATATGACTATCGTTTTGCCAACGAAGACAATGCCAAGGCGTTTATCGAAGACCCTGACAAATACGCCCCGGCATATGGCGGATACTGCGCATGGGCCATCGGCGCCAATGACGCTCTCGCACCTGGAGATCCGCAGGTTTACGAAATTGTCGACGGCACACTCTACTTGAACTTCAACGAAGATGTTCAGGATCGCTGGGAAAAAGATATTCCTGGCTTCATCGCGAAGGCTGATACGAACTATCCAACGCACTCACCTGATGAGCACTATCAAGACTAATCCGCATTCACTACGGTTTGAATTGCCCCGCTACTCGAACGAGTGGCGGGGTTTTTCATCGGTTATCCGCAGCGCGCGTCACGAATGATGTTTGCCGCATCCAGCATGATGTTGAGTCGCGGATTTGTTGGATCAGGACGAATGTAATCGCTACCCGCTGCAATAAAGCGCACCTCGTTCGCCCCGTCGATGACATTTACGATTGCAAGCTGCACGTTGTCATCGGCTTCGAGCCCGATGAATTGACCCATTTCATTCGCGCCGCATGTGGCGCTGGCTGGATCGGTCGCGGTGCCTGCAACATAGGGGCCTTGCGCTGCACCTTCCAGTGGCTCTGCGACGGTGGGAGCAACCGTTCCGGTAGGCTCGGGCGCCGGTGTTTCCTTTGCGCCATTTATGCGCGCGGCGAAATCATCCGCCGCATTGGCAGGCGTTGATTGCTCAGCTTGACTGCCGCACGCAGCCAGCGTCATCAAGGTGGCAGACACAGCAATTTTCACGAGCTTTTGCATCACCGCTCCTTTTCCATTTGCATAGTCGTGTTATCGCGTCCGAATGCGATCTTGAGTGAGTTCATCAACTTTGTGCACTCCCATCAATCGCATTCCGCGTTCAATCTCATCTTTGAGTATCATTAGGGCGCGTTCAACACCTTCTTTTCCGGCTGCAGCCAAGGCATACAGGTAAAGCCTCCCCCCAGAGGCCGCCGTAGCTCCTGCGCAAAGTGATTTCAGGACATGCGTGCCGCGCCTTACACCGCCATCGCATATGATTTCGATCCTACCTCCGACCGCGTCAACAATTTCGGGCAATTGGTCAAATGGCGCACGGCTTCCGTCCAATTGCCTACCGCCGTGGTTGGATAGCATTATGGCATCAGCACCCATCTCTACCGCACGGCGGGCATCCGCAACACTCATCACGCCCTTCAGCACAAAAGTGCCGCCCCACTGTTGTTTAATCTCCGCCGCAGTGTCCCAGTTCATTGATGTGTCGAGCATGGTGTTGAAGTATTCCGCAATGCTCACTGCCTTACTTGATCCTTCGCTCACATGCGTATTGAGATTGGGAAGCTGGAATTTCTCGCGGAAAAGGTAATCGAGTGTCCAGCGCGGCCGTGTTGCATAGCTCCAGACGCCTGCGGGAGTGAAGCGGGGCGGGGTCGTAAATCCTGATCTGAGGCATCGCTCGCGCTTGCCCGAAACGATGGTGTCTACCGTCAAAGCGAGCGCATCAAAACCTGAAGCCTGACATCGCTCGATCATGTTCGTGTTCAACCCTTTGTCTTTATGGACGTAGAGCTGAAAAAGCTTCGGCCCTCTCGTGAGCTCAGCAATCTCTTCAATTGAACGGGTCGCGAGGCTGGATATTCCGAACCACAGGCCGAATTTCTCTCCAGCTTTCGCCACGGCAGTCTCCCCCTGCCAGTGGAAAGCGCGCTGTACGGCAGTGGGCGAAAGCATGAGGGGAAGGGCGGTTTTTCGTCCGAGGATCGTGCAAGTGGTGTCTATCTCCTCAACACCAGCTAGAACATCGGGCACTAGATCGACCATATCATAGGCCATTGTGTTGCGCGCTTTGGTCAATTCATCATCAGCCGCCCCATCAATGTAATCGAACACGGGGAAGGGCAGGCGTGCCTTTGCAAGCGCGCGAAAATCATCGATATTGTGACAGTCCGAAAGTCGCATATTGAAACGCAATCACCCGTTTCGTGCTGCATTGCCCGATCCCTATTTCAATGTCGAGAACGGCGCAGGTTTCAGCTTCGGATCGATATTTCATATTTTTTCGATCAAAGTGTCACCAATTGCGTATCGCCAGCGAATACCGTGGGTGCGCGGCCATTCGGCGGCAGTTAGGACACTGGTCAGTTTCCCCTGCTGGCCTTTCCCCCTGACGCCCCAGTCCTGACGGTTAGTCGGATGGTCGTCGCACAATTTGGAGGAAGCATGGGACAGTCCATGCTTGATCACACGCAGAGACACTTCTTGCCAGTTCGACAGGCTCATTTTCAAAGACCGCTTCGGCCATCCGCCGGGCGGATTTTGCTGGCTCGTGTTTGCATGCCGAAAGCCTGACGGCATGCTTCTTGGGTGTGGCCGGTTGGGTTTTCCTCCTAAGTCCGCCGGTCACACCCTTTTTTCTGGTGTCGCAATTAATCTGGTTTGCCTTAGCAATCTGGGAGCGGATCGCTCTGTCTCTCTGCCAACTCTTGTAGAGTGTACAGTTGGCGCGGTTCCAAAGCAGGACAGGGCACGTAGTCGCGATCTTGAGGCAGGCATCGCGCGCCACATACTAGCCGCGCCGAAGGCTGCTCAGCATTGACGTGCCAGAACCTGCCACCTGGTGTTGCAACATAACCATCCATACCGCTTGCGGCGTCACTTTGAAGATCGAGCACCGATGGCACTTCGCTGTCATATTTATCGCTGAACGAACCGTGCGTATGGAAACTGGCGACCGGCCGCATTCCCGGTTCATCGAAATAGCTGATCCCGCAACTTGCCTCGTCTCCAAGGCGCGGAGGCGTTGATCCAAGCGTCCCACCTGCCTCTTCGAAGATTATACCGCAAAGTTCCACATCATCTGAGAATGATTGTGCCTGCAATTCCTCGAGCTGTTGCCGAGCAAATTGCTCAACTTCGTTCTGGGTCACTGTGATGACGAAATCCTCTGGACCTTTCACATTCAAATAGGCGCGCACGACAATGATAGCGCCAATGATCGCCATCAGGCCATAGACAATAGGAGCGGTGCGAGCATTCATTAGAACGCTCGCCTATCGCCTTAGTTCTTTTCCTTGTCGACGAGTTTATTGGCGCTGATCCACGGCATCATGGCGCGGAGCTCGGCCCCGGTTTTCTCAATCGGATGCGCTGCGGCGGCTTTGCGTGAAGCTTTGAGCTCGGGCTGTCCTGCGCGGTTATCGAGCACGAAGTCTTTGACAAAACGACCAGCCTGAATGTCGGCAAGTACTCGCTTCATTTCGGCCTTGGTCTCATCGGTAATAATGCGTGGACCCGTTTTGATATCGCCATATTCAGCCGTGTTACTGATCGAATAGCGCATGTTGGCAATGCCGCCTTCATAGAGCAGATCGACGATCAACTTGGTTTCGTGGAGGCACTCAAAATATGCCATTTCGGGCGCGTATCCAGCTTCGGTTAGAGTTTCGAAGCCCGCTTGAATTAAGTGCGTGATCCCGCCGCAAAGTACGGCCTGCTCGCCGAATAAGTCTGTTTCGCACTCTTCGCGAAAATTGGTTTCGATAATCCCAGAGCGGCCACCACCCACGCCAGAGGCGTAAGCAAGGGCGACATCATGAGCGCTGCCGCTGGCATCTTGATGAACCGCGATCAGGCAGGGCACCCCGCCGCCGCGTGAATATTCAGATCGCACCGTGTGACCAGGCCCTTTGGGTGCGATCATGATCACGTCAATGTCGGATTGCGGTTCAATAAGGCCGAAATGAATGTTGAGACCGTGGGCAAATGCGAGTGCACTTCCAGGCTTCATGTGACCGTGGACGTTGTCGGCATAAATCGCCGCCTGATGCTCATCGGGCGCCAAGATCATGAGAATATCTGCCCATTTGGCGGCGTCTGTGTTTGAAAGCACTTTGAAACCTGCAGCCTCTGCTTTTTTCGCTGTGGCGGAACCATCGCGTAAAGCAATGGCAATTTCGCCAACGCCGCTATCACGCAGATTCTGAGCATGTGCATGGCCTTGCGAACCATAGCCGAGCACGGCGATCTTTTTGGATTTGATCAAACCAAGATCGGCATCGGCGTCGTAATAGACTTTCATCTGGGAGGTTCCTCTGTAACTCGAAAAAACGAAATGGATTAGTGGGTGCCGGAGTCGCCGCGCATCATGCCGACAACACCAGAGCGGCCAACGGACACCAGGCCAAGCTCACGCATTAAGGCGATGAAGCTGTCGATCTTGTCGGGCGGTCCGGTAAGCTCGAAAACGAAGCTAGAAATTGTTGTGTCGATGACTTTGGCGCGGAAGAGTTCGGCGATCCGAAGTGCCTCAACCCGTTTTTCGCCTTGGCCAGCAACTTTGATTAGGGCCAATTCGCGCTCAACATGCGGTCCAGCTTGGGTAAGATCGATCACTTTGTGAACGGGTACCAGTCGGTCGAGTTGGGCTTCAATCTGGTCTATCACTTCGGGCGGGCCATTGGTGACAATGGTGATCCGACTGACGGCGTGGTCATCTGAAATGTCGGCAACAGTCAGGCTGTCAATGTTGTAGCCGCGCGCGGTGAACATACCGGTTATTTTGGCGAGAATGCCCGGCTCATTGTCAACCGTGATCGCAAGCACGTGGCGCTCGGTTTCGGCGCTTTTGATTTTCATCTTGGGTTGTCTTTCCTGATGTCTTGCGCGCTTTAGACCAAGGCTTTCGCTTCGTCATCCATGGTGCCGTCAACAGAGTCGCCGTAAAGCAGCATGTCAGTATGCGCAGCGCCTGATGGTATCATCGGCAGGCAATTGGCGTCGGGCGCAACAAGACAATCGACGATTACAGGGCCATCATGTTCAAGCATAGCGTTGATCCCTGCATCCAATTCATCCTCGCCATGGATGCGGATACCTTTCCAGCCATAGGCTTCTGCCAAGGCCACGAAATTGGGCAGGCTGTCAGAATAGCTATTTGAATACCGGCTTTCATAGGTGAGTTCCTGCCATTGGCGGACCATGCCCATGTACTCATTGTTGAGAATAAACACTTTGACTGGCAGGCGGTACTGTGACGCGGTGCCAAGCTCCTGGATGTTCATCTGGATTGATGCTTCGCCAGCAATATCGATCACCAATGCATCCGGATCGCCCAATTGCGCGCCGATGGCTGCAGGAAGCCCATAACCCATTGTCCCAAGCCCGCCTGACGTGAGCCATTTGTTTGGGTCTTCGAAACCGAAATATTGAGCTGCCCACATCTGGTGCTGACCGACTTCGGTCGAGATGATCGGTGACCTTTCATGCGTTAGCGCATGCAGCCGCTCGACTGCTTTTTGCGGCATGATCATGTCTGGATGCTTTTTCGATTTGGGCGGATAAGCGAGGCATTCGCGTGCGCGCCAGCCTGCGATACGGGCTTTCCATTCTCCCATATCCTGCGCGGTCCGCTCACCCCAAGCCTCAATCATTTGCCCAAGCACGGTTGCGCAATCACCGACAATGCCAAGGTCCACGGGGACTGTTTTGTTTATGGAGGAGCGGTCGATATCGATGTGTATCTTCTTAGAACCCGGCGAGAACGCATCAAGCCTACCGGTCACACGGTCATCAAAGCGCGCACCAACGCAAACCATGACATCACACTTGTTCATTGCCATATTGGCTTCATAAGTGCCGTGCATCCCCAGCATACCGAGCCAGTCGGGATGCTCTGATGGAAATGCGCCAAGCCCCATGAGCGTCGAGGTGACGGGCGACCCGGTGATGTCTTGAAACTTGCGCAGCAAGGCGCTCGCTTCTGGGCCAGAATTGATGACGCCGCCGCCTGTGTAAAGTATGGGACGCTCGGCATTTGCGATCATCTCAACCGCCTCGGCAATCTGTTCGGGCGGGGCGACCATTTGCGGAGTGTAGCGATGTGTTGCTGTCAGTTTGGATGCACGGCTTTTCGAAGGCACCGCAATCTGCACGTCTTTGGGAATGTCTATTACGACCGGACCCGGCCGACCAGTCGTGGCGATGCAGAACGCTTCCTCAATCGTCGCTGCGAGATCGGACGGGTCTTTGACCAGATAATTATGTTTCGTGCAGTGGCGCGTGATGCCAACTGTGTCGGCTTCCTGAAATGCATCGGTGCCGATAAGGGCAGTCGGGACCTGGCCAGTGATCACCACGAGCGGGATAGAGTCCATCCAAGCATCGGCGATGCCGGTCACCGCGTTGGTCGCGCCCGGACCTGAAGTGACAAGGACAACACCAGGCTTGCCTGTTGCGCGGGCATAGCCTTCGGCTGCGTGGGCAGCGCCAGCTTCATGTCGCACGAGAATGTGGCGGATGCGTTCATCGCCGAACAATTCGTCATAAATGGGCAGAACTGCGCCGCCTGGATAGCCGAACACATATTCGACGCCCTGGTTGATCAGTCCTTCGACCAGAATTGCGGCACCAGAGGGTTGCGCCACCATTTATCTCTCCACGAAACCTACAAAAAAGGCCCGATGCCAAAAACTTCGCATCAGGCCGACTGAGACAATCTATTGCGTTAAGACGTCAGATCAACCTGCAATTCCTCACGAGGAGTACCACAACCATGATCTTTCGCCTTTCATTTCAATCTTACGGTGCCGTTGAGCGGCTATTGCTGCGAACCAAGGGGCTCTCTTCACAAAATACATCCCTGAGCGTACGGCTCAGGGGCGGATTGACGCTCGGTTTATCGATATAATCTGGCGTGTCAATTCCTACTTTTGAAATAATCCTGCAAAAATTGCGTTAAGATCAGTCTTTTTATTTCCTTCATCGATCGTAACGCGGGGCCAATCCGGGACAAATTGGTTGCGGAACCATGTGAATTGCCGCTTTGCATAATTGCGCGTCGATTGCTGCGCGTTGGCGATCGCATCGGTCAGTGGGAGATTGTCGGCGAGGTGTTCTGAAAGCTCCGGCACACCTATGGCACGCATGACGGGAAGATTTAGATCAAGATCGCGCGCTAGCAACGCTTTCACCTCTTCAAGAGCGCCATTCTCGGCCATTTCCGCAAAGCGCGCGTCACAGCGGCGATAAACCCATTCGCGTTCTGGCATCAGCACTGCTGGGAATAGCGTCACTTCCTCTCCAATCCCGCCGCTTTTCGACAATTGCCAGTCACCCAGCGTCACACCAGTTGATCGCTTGACCTCGAGCGCTCGCGCAATCCGCTGGCTATCGGTAGGATTGAGGTCAGCCGCGCGTTCTGGATCCTCGATCTGAAGCGCAGCAAAAGCGGCCTCGGTCGACAATTCCCGCGTGGCAGCGCGAACCTTGGGATCAATTTCGGGGATAGGTGCAATCCCTTCGAGCAGCACTTTGAAATAGAGCCCTGTGCCGCCAACAAGTATCGGAACTCCGCCTGCTTCATGGCAGGCTGCGATTTCCTGTCTTGCACGTTTTGCCCAGTCTGCAGCCGAGCATGCCTGAGCGCCGTCCCATTCACCGAACAGGCGATGTTCGATACCGCCCATCTCCTTTTCAGTTGGGCGCGCAGACAGCACCGCGAGGTCCGAATAGACTTGCGCGCTATCCGCGTTGATGATCACGGCGGTCTGGCCTGCCTTTTTCAGCGCTTTTGCAAGGTCAACTGCCATTGCGCTCTTGCCGCTGGCGGTGGGGCCTGCGATGAGCGCGACTGGTTTTGAATGAGGGTCTTCAACAGTGCTCATAGCGCGGCTGATAGCAGACGCAGACGGAATGGCTACACGCCTTGATGATATGACCGGTGCGGTTGGCACGCTGGGCATATCGCCCATGGGTGAGGACGGGGTTGAGCTAGTTAGCGTGAATGCTAATCGTGCCGGATTGCGAGACGCGATCGATGCACATTTTGATTCCTCAGATGGCCTGATCGCATCGTCGCCCATAGCCATCCCGCAGGTTTTTGTATCCGACATGGACTCCACCATGATCGGCCAGGAATGCATCGATGAACTGGCTGATTACGCTGGATTGAAAGCCAAGATCGCAGACATCACCGAAAAAGCGATGCTGGGCGAACTTGATTTCAGAGAGGCCTTGAAGGAGCGCGTCGCCTTATTGAAAGGGTTGGAAGTGGACGCGATCACTCGCTGCCTTTCTGATCGAATTTGGCCAACCCCCGGAGCGCGCACACTCGTTCAGACGCTCAATTCAAAGGGCTGCAGAACCGTTCTTGTAACGGGCGGTTTTCATCACTTTGCCGACGCGGTGGGCGAAGAGATCGGCTTTGATCGAGTTGTTGGTAATCGGCTCAATGTGATCGACGGCAAGCTGACGGGAGAGCTCGAAGGGGCAATCGTTGATAGCGATGCCAAGCGGCAAACGCTTGAACGAGAAGGGGCAAATGTCGGAATTGATGCCACTACGCTGGCCATTGGCGACGGTGCAAATGACATTCCCATGATCGAAGCAGCCACATACGGCTTTGCCTATTGTGCAAAGCCCAAGGCACGTGCTGCAGCCCATGGCTGGATCGATCGCGGGGATCTGACCTCGGTCCTGCGATTGCTCGGCATTCCCGAAACTGAATGGGTTATGGACTAAAGCCAGCTCGAAATTTGGCTTAAAGGCTTTTTCTTCAGTGCGTGCGCTGGAACCGTCGCATCGGGGGTAGGGCGGCCCACCACCACGATCATCA
Organism: Erythrobacter sp. YT30; assembly: GCF_001542875.1. Classification (GTDB taxonomy): domain Bacteria; phylum Pseudomonadota; class Alphaproteobacteria; order Sphingomonadales; family Sphingomonadaceae; genus Erythrobacter. Next base: position 330,809 of record NZ_LMAF01000001.1, read on the forward strand.
ACGGTTTTTCCCAGTCGGGTCGCTCGCATGCCTCACGAAGAAAGCCCATGGGAGAAGGGGTGTGAGTGAGCGTCGCCAAACCCGCTTCGTGAAGGCACGCAATCAGCATCCCGCAGGCAATGCCTACGCTTTCATTGACGTAGTAATTTTGCGTTTTTCCGTCTTCCTCAATCCCGCCTTTGCGCTGAGCAAAGACCACGATCAGATAGGGCGCTGTTTCGAGGAATGGTTTGTCCGCATCGGTGCCCAAGTCCTTTAGGGCGCCCAGCCATTCGTCCGACGCCTTTGGGTTTTCGCCATCCTCCCCGTAAAACCGGCGTTCCTCGGCTTCGGCGGCTTCGCGAATGGAGCGTTTCTTCTCAGGCGATGCGACGACAGCGAAATGCCATGGCTGATGATTGGCGCCATTGGGGGCAGTGCCGGCCGCTTCGATCGCGGCTTCGATGACTTCGCGAGGGACGCTTTCGTCGGAGAAATAGCGGCAAGTGCGCCGGGTTCTCAGCCGATCACGCAGCGCCTCAGCTCTCTTAATGCTCTCGCTGTCGTCGAGTTTTTCCAGCGAATAGGGGACGGTTTCATGTTCACGCATGGCAGGCGCTATCTGCTTTCAATGAACGCTCGTCAACGGTAGTAGACTTTTAACTGACACTAGTGTAAGTAGTGGACATTGAAATCAACCATTAGCGATTCGATGCACGCATCGCTGCCCTCTTAAGAGTGTTTGAAATGTCAGTACTTGGTCTCCCCATCGTCGCTCCAGACCGCAAAACTTCAGGCTTTGCGCCATTGAAAGTGTTGCACCATTTCGGAAAGCTGGTTGAGGACAAAGAGGACACTGAGCAGGTTTTTCACATCATCGAAGCGGTGAAGGGTAAAAAGAGCCACAAGCAAGCTCGCGACTTCATCCTTTCAGAAGAAGGACAGCGCTTCTTGCGCGCTGAAACCGATATTCCCGGAATGCTGGATGACCACGCGCGTTGGGCCGATTTGCCGGAAAACAGCGTCGGCAAACGTTACATGGCATTTATGAAGCGTGAAGGGCTTACGGCCGCTGGCCTTGTCGAAGAAAGCCACAAGTTCTCGCCTCCAGAAAACCGACCGCAGGATCAGACACAGTGGTATTTCAACCGCCTGCGCGACACGCATGATCTATTCCACGTTCTGACGGGTTATGGCCGTGATGCCCTCGGCGAAGCATGCCTCCTTGGATTTAGCTATTCGCAAAACCACAATCGCGGTGTGCAATTCATCGCTTTTGCAGCAGCGCGGCAGATGAAGAAGGTCACTGGCACATCGGCGCCGCTCTATACCGCCGTTCGCGAAGGGCAGCGTTTGGGCGCGGCTGCAGCGAAACTGGCGCATATGGATGTCGAGGCGGTGATGGCCGAGGACATCGATGCAGCGCGCGAGCGTTTGAGGATTGGAAAGCCCGTCCTGTACCGCGAGTGCCTCAAGCAACTAGAAGCTGAAGGCAATACGGCAAGCGATTTGGGTCTTTCGGGCGAAGCGCAAGCTGCTTAATCAGCAGGGCTTGCCGCAGGTTTGACCCGCACCGAAACGCGCCAGAGCAACGCGAGCGCGGTGTATCCTACAAGCGCCGACAATAAGAAAGGCGCGCCGGGGAAATACATCCCCTGATCGTCTGCATACGCGGCAAATACACCTGTCATCATGACGGGTCCAAAAATGCTCGTGATGCTCATTGTGGAGGCAACTGCGCCTTGCAATTCGCCTTGGGCGTCCTCTGCGATGCGCTCGCTCATCATTTGCTGGATCGCGGGGAAAGTGACGCCTGCAATGCTGCCCACAAGAATGGCGGCAATGAGGAATGATCCCGTGGGCGCGAATGCCATCATCACATAGGATTGTAGACCAATTACGAGGCCCCCGATTGCGGTTGCCTTGACGCCAAACCGCTTGATGAGGACGCCTGTAAGGCCCGCCTGTGTGAAGGCCAGCATCAATCCATAAAACGCGACGCCCAAACCGATATCAAATTCGCTCCAGTCGAATTTGAGCCGCGTGTAATAAGACCACACCGACATCGTCGATTGTGCGGCAGTCTGCATCAGGAAGATGACGCCAAGAAATCCCAGCACGAGCGGTGTCTTCGCCATCTGGAATATCGTGCCAAGCGGATTGGCGCGCGCCATTGTGAAGGGGCGGCGACGGTCTGCTGGGAGTGTTTCGCGAAGCGCAAAGTATCCAATGGCAGCGCCGCCAATGCAAAGGATTGCCGCTGCAAAGAATGGTGCGCGCACCCAGTATTCGCCCAGCACACCGCCTATCGCCGGGCCGATTACAAAACCGCTCGCACCCGCTCCGCCCAGCATTCCAAACAGCTTCCCGCGATCCTCTGGTCCAGCCATATCGGCAATGCACGAATTAGCCGCCGCCCAGCTTGCTCCCATGATACCCGACAGAATGCGCCCTGCGAAAAGCCACCAAAGATCAGGCGCCATGGCCATGATGATGTAATCGATACCGAGAAGGAAAACGGTCACCAGTAGGATTGGTCGTCGGCCATATCGGTCAGACAAACCGCCAATAACGGGCGCGAACAGGAATTGCATGACAGCGTAAGCGAACAAGAGCCAGCCGCCGATGCTGGCCGTCTGATCTTCGCCAAGACCCGTCATCTCCTCAAGCAGTGACGGCATCACCGGCACGATCAGTCCAATGCCCATCATGTCGACAAACACGATGAAGGCGACGAGACCCAGAGTTGCATTATGGCTTGTTTGTGAGGTGGTTGCAGTCACATCACCATGTCTGCATCACGCAATCGCCATAGTCCACTGCCAAGTGCCACAGCGCTCCTATCGCAAGCGCGCGCACCCACCATCTGGGCACAGCGAGCATCGCCAGATAGGCGAGACCGGCGATCCAGCCGTGGAGCAGATGGAAGCCAATCGAACAGCGGTTCGGATCGAAAATCGGATCTGCGAGAAGGTGGTCGACATCAATCAGGTTGGCGCTTGCGATCACCAGTCCCGCTCGCCACCACTTATCGCGCCAGATCAGCCAGCCGATCGCGAACGGGACCAGCCAGTGACCACCATAATGAAGAACGGGTTGGAGGAGGCCTATGTCCCCATCCATTCGTCAAAGAAGCTCGCATGCGCGGCTTTCATGTCTGTCAGCGATACGCCCAAAAGGCTCTCCCCGCCAACTGTGCCGATGCGCGTAAAGCCCACCATTTCAGCTTCTTCGATGTCGGGCCCTTCGGCGACGATGCGGTTGAATGCCTCGGCCTTTTCGGCAGGCACCGTGATTACGTAGCGTGCCTGATCCTCGCCAAACCACCATTGGGCGGGTGTGTAGGCATTGTTCGAAGTGACCTCTGCTCCGAAACCACCGGACATGGCCATTTCTGCCAAAGCGACAGCCAAACCGCCATCCGACACATCATGGACTGCGCTGAGCAATCCTTCGCCAATCAGTTTGCGCACAATCTGCCCTGCGCCAATCTCCGCTGCCAAGTTCACTGGAGGTGAGCGGCCATCGCTCACGCCTTTCACGACATCCAGCCACAGCGATTTTCCGAGATGCGAGCGGGTCGGATCAGGCTTTGCCCAGAATTCGGGTGCGAGAAGGTAGATGGCATCGCCTTGTGACTTGAAGCTCATCGTCATCATCTTGGATGCATCATCAATGATGCCGACGCCGCCAATCGCGGGCGTGGGGAGGATTGCGCTGCCGCCGCCGGTTGCCTTGCTTTCGTTGTAGAGCGACACGTTGCCGGACACGATCGGGAAGTCGAGCGCGCGGCAAGCGTCGCCCATGCCTTCAAGAGCATGGACGAATTGCGCCATAATCTCGGGCCGCTGCGGGTTGGCAAAGTTGAGGCAATTGGTGACCGCAAGCGGACGTGCGCCGACTGCGCACAAATTGCGATAGGCCTCGGCAATCGCCTGTTTGCCGCCTTCATAAGGGTCAGCATAGACATAGCGCGGGGTGCAATCGGTCGAGATCGCGAGCGCCTTCTTAGTCCCGTGCACGCGCACGACGCCTGCATCGCCGCCGGTTTGCAAAGTGTCGCCCATCACCTGGCTGTCATATTGCTCGGAAATCCAGCGGCGCGAGGCCAATGCAGGCGAGGCCATGAGCTTGAGCAGATCCGCGCCCACGTCGCTGCATTCCGGCACGCTTTCGAGCGGCTTGACCTTGGCCCAGGCCTTGTAATCCTCTTTCGATAGGTAAGGCCGCTCATATTCAGGCGCATCGGCAGCCAGCGGCCCAAGCGGGATGTCGCACACGACCTCACCGCCGAATTCGAGCACCATGTGCTGTGTGTCCGTGACTTCGCCGATGACCGCGAAATCAAGCTCCCATTTCTCGAAGATTGCCGCCGCCATCTCTTCTTTGCCGGGCTTCAAGACCATGAGCATCCGTTCCTGGCTCTCGCTCAGCATCATCTCGTAGGGCGTCATGCCTTCCTCGCGGCACGGCACCTTGTCCATGTCGAGCCGGATGCCAGCCTTGCCGTTGGTCGCCATTTCGACACTGGATGAAGTGAGGCCTGCTGCGCCCATATCCTGGATCGCGACAATCGCATCGGTCGCCATCAGTTCAAGACAGGCTTCGATCAGCAGCTTTTCTGTGAAGGGGTCACCCACTTGCACAGTCGGGCGCTTCGCGTCGGCATCTTCTTCGAAATCCGCCGAAGCCATGGTCGCGCCATGAATGCCGTCTCGTCCGGTCTTGGACCCGACATAGACGATGGGATTGCCCACACCTGTAGCGGCGGAATAGAAAATCTTGTCCGTATCAGCGATGCCGACGGTCATGGCATTTACGAGGATATTGCCATCATAGGCTGGGTGGAAATTCGTCTCCCCGCACACCGTCGGCACGCCAACACAGTTACCGTAACCACCAATGCCAGCGACCACGCCTTGCACCAGATGCTTCATTTTGGGGTGTTCAGGCCGTCCAAATCGCAATGCATTGGCATTCGCCACCGGTCGAGCGCCCATGGTGAACACATCGCGCAAGATCCCGCCTACGCCGGTTGCAGCGCCCTGATATGGCTCGATGTAAGAAGGATGGTTGTGGCTCTCCATCTTGAATATGGCAGCCTGACCATCGCCGATGTCGATAACGCCAGCATTTTCGCCTGGACCGCAAATAACCCAAGGCGCTTCAGTAGGTAGCTTCTTCAAATGCAGGCGCGATGATTTGTAAGAGCAATGCTCTGACCACATCACTGAAAAAATCCCAAGCTCGACGAGGTTTGGCTCTCTGCCAAGGCCTTTGAGCACACGCTCATATTCCTCCGGGCTAAGTCCGTGCTGTTCGACGATATCGGGGGTGATGGCGCTTGCTTGATCGGTCATGGGCAAGGCCCATAATTCAGCTAGACGGTAAGGCCAAGCCAACTCTCCGCATCACATAGCGGTTCTCCCCAAGCCACCATGCAAGTGCAGTCAAAAGACCGAATGCGACGAGCGCTTGAATATAGACGGCTGCGCTGACAGCCTCTGGATGCGGCGCGAACCAGTTGATCGCTTGAAGGACAAGCAGCGTGAGGATCATCACCAGCGGCGGCAAAACAGGGCCGCGGCTGCGCCTGATGTAAATGGCGAAACAAACGAGAATCAGCCCAAGCTCCAACGGTATGGCAATCAGCGGGTTGTTCCAAAGACCAAGACCATATGTCTCACCGCTTCCCGTAAGGGTGAGATCCGGCCTATGGGTGAGCCAGTCGAGCCCCCAATGCGAAAGCACGACCAGCCCGGCTAGCAGAGCGCCCACGGCATCCCTGTGCTTAATCAGCAGGTACACCGCGAACACCGATGCAAAGACCGAGGTGCCGAGCAGACTGTGCGTGTATGGCATGTGATAAAGGTCAAACGGCACCATCACGGTCGCATCGGGATCGATCCGCATTTTCTCAATCCCGACAAGCGCGAATGCGAAAAACGCCCAATCGACCAATTGCGCAGCGACAAACATGGCCGCCAGGCCCGGGCTGTTGACCCGGCGCTGCGTTACCGATGCTGCGAGAAACGCTGGGGCGAAATGACCAATAAACAATGTTCGCCCCGATCCTGTATTCTTATTGACCCGTTATCTTTAGCGTTGCCCATGTCGCCACTGCGCTTGTGGTGCCCGTTGCAAACGCGCCCCAGCAAATGTCCATGATGCTGATTTTCGTCGCCCATACCTTAAAAACGGCCTGGCTGGTCAAGTCGAAAGTTGCGTAACACAGCGCGCCAAGCAACGCGCCGTTTAGCAGAGCCTTGGTCCAGTCGCCGCTTTCAAGGCCAGGCTTCACTCCGAACCACATCATTCCGATCAGATAGAGGACATAGAAGACACCGGCGGCGGCCATGTTGAAATCATCCGCCATGATTTCACCGATGACAGGGCGATAGAGATTTGGTCCTGCCCAGCTGAGCCACATCGCATCGAGTGCCCCGAATACGACCGCCGCAATGCCGAATGCGATCAGGTAATTGGTCATTTGTTGAAGTCCTTAGTCGGTCGCGCCTTGACCGGGTTAAAATGGATGTCCAAGGCTCTAGCGCATGGATGAGGGAAACGGTTCCATCTTAGATGATGGCGAAATCGAGAAACTGAGCTTTGAAGACGCGCTGGTTGCGCTTGAGCAGATCGTGCAGCAATTGGAGCGCGGCGACGTTCCGCTCGACAAATCAATCGAGCTTTACGAACGCGGTGAGAAGCTTCGCGAAGCTTGCCAAAAACGACTTGATGCTGCGCAGGCGCGGATTGAAAAGATCGTAACCGGGCCGGGCGGGGCGCCATCCGGCACCGCTCCTTTCGACAAGGCTGACTGAGGCGATGCTCGTGGGGGTCGAAAACGATATCCTGAGTGAGGGATTGAAACGCGTCCAGGCAGAAATTGATTCGGTTTTTGACGCTTTCTTGCCCGTACCCGATGACACAAGCGCGCGTCTTGTCGAGGCGATGCGATATGCCGCAATCGGAGGCGGCAAGCGGGTCCGGCCTCTTCTGGTTGTTAGCACCGCGGAATTGTTCGGGGTGGACCGTGATGCTGCTTTGCGAGCAGGTTGCGCGATTGAGGCGATCCATGTCTATTCGCTCATCCATGATGACTTGCCTTGTATGGATGACGATGACCTGCGCCATGGCAAGCCGACCGTTCACAAAGTCTATGACGAGGCGACAGCAGTCCTTGCAGGCGACGCCTTGCATGCATTGGCCTTTGATATCCTCGCTGATGCTGGAACCAGCGCTGATCCCTTTACGCGTTCGGAGCTGATCGCGACGCTTGGCAAGGCGAGCGGAATGCACGGAATGGCGGGCGGTCAGATGATGGATATGGTCGCTGATGAGGAAGGGGTCGAATACGATCTTCACACCATCACGCGCCTGCAACAGCTAAAAACCGGCGCATTGCTCGCTGCAAGTGTCGAGATGGGCGCGATTCTCGGACGCGTTCCACCTGAAGGCCGCACCAACCTTCGCGCCTATGCCCGCGATATTGGATTGGCTTTCCAGATCGCCGATGACTTGCTCGATGTGACAGGTGATGAGGAAAAGGCTGGCAAAGCGCTGCGCAAGGACGATGAGCAAGGCAAGCAGACCTTTGTAACACTGATGGGAGCTGAAAAGGCTCGCGATCAGGCGAGGATGCTGGTCGATCAGGCGATCGCCCGCTTGGGCAGCTATGGCGTGGAAGCAGATATGCTGCGCGCGTTGGCGCGGTTCATCGTTGAGCGCGATCGGTGATTAGGAGCTCTTTATGACAACCCGCGTTGGTATCTATCCGGGAACCTTTGATCCTATCACGCTTGGCCATGCTGATATCATCCGGCGTGGCGCCAAGTTGGTCGATCATCTCATAATTGGCGTCACCACCAATCCTTCCAAAAACCCTATGTTCACGACTGAGGAACGCCTCGCAATGGTGGAGCGGGAAGTCAAAGCGATGGGCCTCGACAACGCCAAAGTTGTCGGGTTTGACGCGCTCTTGATGAAATTTGCCAAGGCTCAAGGTGCTAGCGTCATCGTGCGCGGTCTGCGTGCAGTTGCTGATTTCGAATACGAATATCAGATGGCAGGAATGAACCAGCAGCTTGATGACGAGATCGAAACCGTCTTTCTGATGGCTGATGTCTCTCTGCAACCAATTGCGTCAAAGCTGGTCAAGGAAATCGCACTCTATGGCGGTGATGTGACCCCCTTTGTCAGCGAGCAAATCTGCAAGGATGTGAATGCGCGTGTCGAGAAAATCGGCAGACGTGGAGACTACTGAGCTGGGGGATTACTGCGGCATAGCGCGGTTTCATTCATTGAAGTGTCAGTCTGCGCCCGATAAAGAGAGGCCCATGTTTGGATCAATCAAAACTCAAATATTTACGAAGAAAGCTTCGCTGGCCGTTCTTGCCACTGCGGCATTGACGTTTGCCCCCTCCTACGCGTTTGCGCAGGACGAAGAGGAAACAGCGCCAACGAGCACCTTCAGCTACGCCCCTATTAAATATGACCCCACGGTTGAACCCGAAAATGTGTGGGTGCTTGACCTCTCCAATGGAGAGCGCATCTCCATTCGCTTGATGCCTGAATGGGCGCCAAGCCATGTGGAGCGGATCAAGACGTTGACCCAGCGCGGCTTTTACGACGGTATCATCTTTCACCGCGTGATCGACGGCTTCATGGCGCAAGGCGGGGACCCGACTGGTACGGGGCAGGGTGGATCGGAACTTCCTGACCTTGAGGAAGAATTCAACCCAATGCCGCATGTTCGCGGCACATTGGCGATGGCTCGCGCCACGGATGAAAACAGCGCCAACAGCCAATTCTTCATCGTTTTCTACCCGCGATTTAGCCTCGACAAGCGATACACCAATTTTGGCCGCGTAATTGATAACATGGCGGGTGTCGACGCGATAAATCGGGGCGAACCGCCGCAAAACCCCACGCGGATTTTGCAGGCCTCGCTTGCGAGCGATAACCGTCCCCCACCGGCTCCGCCTGCACCGGCAGTGGAACAGACGATCACGGCGGACCTGCTGAACGCTCCAATAGACTAACAGGCTTCCCACGCATTGCGCCTCGCTTTAGAGGCGGTCCGCGATGAAAGTTGACCTGTTTGATTTCGAGCTCCCACAAGACCGGATAGCCCTTCGCCCCGTGCGCCCGCGCGATGCCGCGCGTATGTTGGTTGTGCGCGGGGATAACACTCCATTTGAGGACAAGGGTGTTCTCGACCTACCTAGTTGCCTTCAACCTGGCGACGTTCTCGTTTTCAACGACACGCGCGTGATCCCCGCTCAATTGGAAGGGCGCAGGGCAGGGGGCGATGCAAAGATCGGTGCGACTTTACACAAACGGCTCGATCTGAGGCGCTGGCAAGCCTTTGTTCGCAATGCCAAACGCGTGAAAATCGCGGATCAGTTGATCTTTGGCGGCGGCGTCACGGCAATCGCGGAGGAACGCCACGGGGATGGCTCCCTCACGCTTGCCTTCGAAGGCAATGAGCCGGTCGAAGTTTTGCTGGATCGCGCGGGCACTATGCCTTTGCCGCCTTACATTGCTCAGAAACGCGGCGTGGATGAAGCAGACCTTGAGGACTATCAAACGATGTTCGCGGAAAAGCCGGGAGCAGTCGCTGCACCAACCGCCTCTCTCCATTTCACCGACCGCTTGATCGAGGCATTAGATGAGCGCGGAGTGGCCCGCGAGACGCTCACTCTCCATGTGGGAGCGGGGACGTTTCTTCCGGTCAAGGCCGATGACACAGATGATCACGTCATGCATTCCGAATTCGGGATTATCACACCTCAGACAGCTGAGCGGCTCAATCAGGCTCGCTTTGAGGGGCGTCGTATTATCGCGGTCGGCACGACATCGCTACGTCTCCTAGAAAGCGCGGCTGATGAGGACCGGACCTTTTCGCCGTTTGAAGGCGATACCGACATCTTCATCACCCCAGGATACCGGTTCAAGGGCGTTGATGGCTTGATGACCAATTTTCACCTTCCCAAATCCACTCTGCTGATGCTGGTGAGCGCGCTGATGGGCCGCGATCGGATGCTGGCCGCCTATGCCCACGCGATTGATAAAGAATATCGTTTCTATTCCTATGGTGACTCTTCGCTGCTGCTTCCCTAGGCGAGGCTCATGTCCGAACCGATCCTCACGATTGAAGGCCTTTCCAAGGTCTACAAGGGTGGCGTCCGCGCGCTCGACAATGTTGATCTATCAATCCGCAAGGGCGAGATATTCGCATTGCTCGGGCCAAATGGTGCGGGCAAAACGACCCTGATTGGTGCGGTGTGCGGGCTGGTACGACCGACTACTGGGAGGATCACCGCCTTTGGGCATGACCTCGCAAAAGATTGGCGCCAAGCGCGTGCGCAGATCGGACTCGTTCCGCAAGAGCTCAGCACGGATATGTTTGAGACTGTCTTGCGGGCTGTATCCTATTCCCGAGGGCTGTTCGGGCATGCTCCGGATAAGGCGCGGATCGAGGAGATCTTGCGCTCACTTTCGCTTTGGGAAAAGCGTGACAGTCAGATCCGCGAGCTTTCAGGTGGAATGAAACGCCGCGTTCTGATTGCAAAAGCTCTCGCACATGAGCCGGAATTGCTGTTCCTCGATGAACCGACCGCCGGAGTTGACGTCGAACTGCGCAAAGGAATGTGGGAACAAATCAGCGGCCTGAAAGAACGCGGCGTCACCATAATTCTCACCACACACTACATCGAAGAAGCTGAAGAAATGGCGGATCGTGTCGGCATCATTCGAGGCGGCCAAATCTTAATGGTGGATGACAAGGACGCCATGATGGAACGGCTCGGCACGACCGAGGCACTGATCGAACTCGCCGAGGCAATGTCTGAGTTGCCACCAGAGATTGCTGCTTTCCCGGTTGAGCTGCGCGATGGTGGGCGCGAGCTATGCTATCGCGGCGGCGATGGCAGCGGGAGTGGCAAGGCTGAAGTTGCAGCCCTTACTATGGCGCTCACCCGGGCAGGCATCGAATACACTGGCATCGATATTCACGACAGCTCGCTGGAAGATATCTTCGTAAGCCTTCTTGGCAGCGAAGATGCGCCCGAGGAGGCTGCGTGATGGGCTTCAATTTCCGCGGCGCTTGGTCAATCTACATTCGCGAGTTGATGCGTGCCTTTCGCACTGCATTCCAGTCGATCCTTGCACCGGTACTCACAACATCGCTCTACTTCATTGTATTCGGATCAGCCATCGGCAGCAGAATGGAGCCGATTGGCGGTGTCGAATATGCTGCCTTTATCATTCCGGGCCTTTTGATGCTTACACTGCTTGGCGAGACCACCAGCAATTCGAGTTTCGGCATCTACATGCCCCGCTTTACAGGAACGATTTACGAGCTTTTGTCTGCGCCTGTGGGAGTAGCGGAAACGCTGATCGGATTTGTTGGGGCTGCCGCCACGAAAAGCCTGATCCTTGCCGCGATCATTCTTGGTACGGCGACACTGTTTGTCGATTACCAGATCAAGTACCCGCTTTTCGCATTGGGCTATATCACGCTGGTTGCAGCGAGCTTTTCCCTGTTTGGCTTCATTCTCGGAATATGGGCGGATAGCTTTGAGAAGCTTGGGATTATTCCTGTCCTCATCCTGACGCCGCTCACTTTCCTTGGTGGGACATTCTACTCGCTCGATATGCTGCCTGAACCTTGGGATACGATTGCACTCGCCAACCCGATTGCGTTTCTGGTGAGCGGCTTGCGCTGGACATTCTACGGCTCATCCGACGTTTCAATTGCGGTGTCACTGGGGCTGACGCTGGGCTTTCTTGCGATCTGCGTGACCGTGATTGCATTTATCTTCAAGACGGGATGGCGGCTCAGAGAATGAGCGAGCGCTTCTCTTTCAAAGTCAGTGCAACAGATGGCAAAGCGCGCACCGGCGTTATCCAAATGCTACGTGGTGAAATCCGGACACCGGCCTTCATGCCGGTGGGCACTGCCGCGACTGTAAAAGCGATGAAGCCTGAGAGCGTGCGCGCCTTGGGTGCGGACATTATCCTTGGCAACACCTATCACCTGATGCTGCGCCCTGGTGCTGAACGCGTCGCGAAATTGGGGGGCTTGCATGAATTCATGCGTTGGGATCGCCCGATACTTACCGATAGCGGCGGCTATCAGGTTATGAGCCTGTCGGACCTAAACAAACTCACCGAAGAGGGCGTCGAATTTCGAAGTCATCTTGACGGCTCGAAACACATGCTGACGCCAGAACGGTCCATGGAAATTCAACGGCTGCTAGGTTCCGATATTGTGATGGCGTTCGATGAATGCCCGCGAGCCGATCGTCCGCGCGATGAGATCGCTGCCAGCATGGAAATGTCGATGCGCTGGGCAAAGCGCAGCCGCGACGGTTTCGATGCCGGGGAGAGCCATGCAAAGCGAGCCGCTTTGTTTGGCATTCAACAGGGCGCCTTGGACGAGGACCTGCGCAAGATCAGCGCGGAGAAGCTCGTCGATATCGGCTTTGATGGATATGCCGTTGGCGGTTTGGCCGTGGGTGAGGGGCAGGAGGCGATGTTCGGCGTGCTCGACTATGCGCCCGATCAATTGCCCGTGGATCGTCCGCGCTATTTGATGGGAGTGGGCAAGCCAGACGATTTGGTTGGCGCGGTTGAGCGCGGGATCGACATGTTTGATTGTGTGCTGCCCACAAGATCAGGCCGCAATGGTCAGGCCTTCACCTGGAACGGCCCGATAAACCTTCGAAACGCGCGGTTTGCGGAGGACAAAGAGCCGCTTGATCCAGGCTCGGAGTGTTCTGCTTCGCGCGATTATTCCAAGGCTTATCTCCACCATTTGCAAAAGTCTGGCGAGATTTTGGGCGCCATGTTGGTGACCGAGCACAATCTTGCATTTTACCAAGCCTTGATGAAGGCGATGCGCGATGCCATTGGGCGGGGGCAATTTACTGAATTTGCGGCTGAGTTTCGCCGCAACTACCTTGGAAGTTCCTGATCAATGCCGAAAAGCCCTGAAGACTGCGCCACAATGATAGAGGTGCGTGAAGGCGTTGATGCGACAGATCGCGAGCTTGTCGCTCTGCTTGAGAAGCGCTTTGGCTACATGCGCGCAGCTGCCCGGATAAAAGAGACGCGAGACGCTGTGCGGGACGAGGAGCGCAAGGCAAGCGTGATAGCGGCAGCGGTGGCGGAAGCTGATGCATGCGGCATTCCGGGCGATGTGATCGGCGATATCTGGGAGCGTCTGGTTGAAGGCTCGATTGCTTACGAGTTTGAGGAATGGGACAAGACGCGCGGGTAAGAGCTGCGGCGATACCAGCACTGTGGGCTGGCAGTACATAGATGACCAAATTGTCCCGGCATGAGACAGTTCTTGTGGGCCGAAGTTGACAAAGGTGACACCCTGTCACCCTCTGCCCTTACACGCAAAGCTATGAAATACCGCGATAAAGCTGCGGTTCGAGTTGGGTGACGGACAGGGGGGAGAGACGCTTTTTGAGGTCTATTTGGCTTCGTTCCGCAAGAAGATCATCTTTTTTGCGGTCTGATTGAGGCTGGACGATCAGAAAGAGCCACACGCAGTATGAGTATCACGCGCGGTGTAGGAAAGGCGCTCAAGTAAGCGAGAGCCGACATTCAGCTTGCGGCTAATTGACAGCTATTGAGAGATGTCGGTTTGTGGGGTGGAAGCGGACTTTGGGCAGCCATGGCGCAACGGGTCCAAAGGTCGTTAGCTTTCCCAATTCATGTCATGGTCGATTGCTGAAAGCCAGAAATTGTCTCCATCACCTTGAAACCACACCTTTCCATAGTTGAGCATGCAGCCCCGATAGCCTCCATCCGAAAGCCCATCGAAACCCAATGCGGCTATCTTGGCCCAATCCTCTCGTGAAATGCGCGCTGGTGTGACGGGCACAACCTCCTCGCGAACATAGACAAAATCGCGTCCGTTTCGGTGCGTGTTAAACCTTTCTCCAACAAAGCGATCGAAAGCATGTGATGGCAATTCTTTGTCGAGCGCATCTCTCAGTTGGATGAAGTAGGATTTCGCAACGCTTTCAGTTAATTCGCCGCCGCAATGATAAGTCATGTCCGCCGCTTGCGGCTCTGATCGACTAGTGCTGCCTTCATTCGAAGAAACCTGATCGGAACAGGACGACGTTGCCATCAAGAAGATAATGGTAAGCGAGCTTGTGAGCACGAAATTTGAGGAATGGCCGGTCACTCCTGTACAATAGCAGCTCACAACCGGCGTCCGCAATTGGTCGATAGAAAGATGTCTAATTTGGACCAAAGTTTCCCAGCATAGCCCGGCGCAATAGGAACACGCATCCCAGACACAAAAAAGGCGGCCCCGAAGGACCGCCCTGTTTGTTTCGCTGTTTCGCAGATTAGCGCGAGTAGAATTCGACCACGAGGTTTGGTTCCATGGTGACCGGGTAGGGCACCTCATCGAGCTTTGGAACGCGAGTGAAGCTCACTTTGTCATTGCCATCGGGCGCAACGTAGTCGGGGATCTCACGCTCTGGCAGGCTTTGGGCTTCGATGACGAGAGCCATTTCCTGAGCCTTTTTGCCGAGGCTGATGACGTCACCCACGTCGCAGCGACGCGATGCGATGTTGCACTTTACACCGTTCACATAGATGTGGCCGTGGCTCACGATCTGACGAGCGGCGAAGATCGTTGGCGCGAATTTGGCGCGATACACGATCATGTCGAGACGACGCTCAAGCAGGCCGATCAGGTTTTGCCCGGTGTCACCCTTCATGCGGGTGGCGTCCTTATAGGTCGAGCGGAACTGTTTCTCAGTCACATCGCCGTAGTAGCCTTTAAGCTTCTGCTTGGCGCGCAGTTGCAGACCGAAGTCTGACATCTTGCTCTTGCGGCGTTGGCCATGCTGGCCGGGTCCATAAGAACGCTTGTTGACCGGAGAATTTGGACGACCCCAGATGTTTTCGCCCATCCGGCGGTCGAGTTTGTACTTGGCGCTCTTGCGCTTTGACATAAGTCTTTCCTTCAATTTGCTGAGCCAGCCACATGCTGACCATCTAACCCGGCATCGCACCATCGAACCTGTTTGTTCGATGCGGCCACCGCTTCACCGGGGTGCGGAGCCAATTCGCGAAGGCGCGCAAATAGCAGCGCGCGAGGGAAAATCAACCCTTATCGGGACGGGCGAGGGAGGAAAGCACGCCGCGCAGCGTGCGCACTTCCAAATGATTCCAGCCCGGTTTGGTCAACACACTACGAAGTGTGCGTTTCGTTGCCTCTTCACGGTCGGACGGGAGGAAGTATCCTTTGGGGGCGAGCATTCCTTCCAGATGCGCGATCAAGCCCTCAAGATCGTCCTGCGGGGCAGGAGGAAGCGTTTCGTCTTCGGCGGTGGGTTGCACCAAGTCACTTTCCGCCATTTCGCGTCCGATCCGTGACCATTCATAGGCGATCAGGATCACCGCTTGCGCGAGATTGAGTGAACCGAATTCCGGATTTATCGGCACGGTCAGGATGTGCCGGGCCAACGCAACATCCTCGGTTTCCAATCCTGACGCTTCGCGTCCAAACAGCACGGCATGTCGGCCAGAATGCCGGTGCATCAGCCGCGCAGCGCCATCCGCACCCACAACTGGCTTCGTCACGCCGCGCTTGCGCACAGTGGTTGCATAGACATGCTCGCAATCAGCCACGGCTTCAGCAGTTGTTTCGAAAATCTTGGCCTGATCCAGAACGATATCTGCACCCGCTGCCGCTGGCCCTGCAGATGGATTGGGCCAGCCATCACGCGGATTGACGATCCGCATTTCAGTGATCCCGAAATTGAGCATTGCGCGTGCTGCCTTGCCGATATTCTCGCCCAGTTGCGGGCGCACCAGCACGATGATGGGCTTGTTTGCCACCTCTCAGCTTTTCGCCGCCTCGGCCACAGTACTTGCAAACTCTTCGAAATCGCGCGCTTCGGAGAAATCGCGATAGACGCTGGCAAAGCGGATGTAAGCAACACTGTCGATGCCGCGCAGACCGTCCATGACAAGCTCGCCGATACGCGCTGATGGCACCTCGGCATCGCCCGCGGTTTCGACTTGCCGCTGAATGCCGGACACCAAGCGGTCGATCTGCTCTTCAGATACGCCGCGTTTGCGGCAGGCGAGGGTGACCGAGTGTTCAAGCTTTGTGCGGTCAAAAGGTTCTCGCCGCGCGTCTTCGCCATTTTCGCCGGCCTTCACGACAGTCACCTCGCGTAATTGCACGCGTTCAAATGTCGTAAAGCGCGCGCCGCAAGAATTGCACTGGCGACGGCGGCGGATGGAGGTGTTGTCCTCTGTCGGCCGGCTGTCTTTTACCTGCGTGTCTTCATTGGCGCAGAAAGGGCACCGCATGTGGTGTCTTCTCTCTTATGCGTCGGGATAGACGGGGTAGGACGAGCACAATTCAGCAACTTTGCCGCGCACGCGTTCTTCGACTTGGCCGTTTCCTTCGGGGCCGTTTGTCGAAAGACCATCGACCACCTCTGCAATCAAAGCGCCAATTTTCCGGAACTCCGACGGGCCAAAGCCGCGCGTTGTACCTGCGGGCGTTCCAAGGCGAATGCCGCTGGTCACAAACGGTGAGCGTGTATCGAAGGGGATGCCGTTTTTATTGCAAGTGAGCCATGCCCGATCGAGACCTTTTTCAGCATCCTTGCCCGTCACATCTTTGGCAGTCAGATCGACCAGCATTGAGTGATTGTCGGTGCCGCCCGAACAAATGCGCAGCCCGTTTTCTTCAAGGCTTGCAGCCAGAGCGCGAGCATTTTCGACGATGCGGTGTGCGTAGGTTTTGAATTCGGGCCGAAGCGCTTCGCGGAAGGCGACCGCCTTCGCCGCGATGACATGCATCAGCGGACCACCCTGAAGGCCAGGAAACACTGCCATGTTGAGTGGCTTGGTGTATTTCTCGTCGTTCCAAAGTATGATGCCCGAGCGCGGCCCGCGCAGCGATTTATGCGTGGTCGAGGTGACGATATCGCAGTGCGGGAAGGGCGAGGGGTGAGCACCGCCAGCCACAAGGCCAGAGATATGACTCATATCGCACAGCAGGATTGCACCCACTTCACCGGCGATCTTGCGGAAAGCTGCAAAATCCCACTGGCGTGAGTAGGCCGTTCCGCCGCAGATGATGAGTTTGGGCTTATGCTCACGCGCTGTTGCAGCAACCGCGTCCATATCGATCATCTCGTCATCTTGACGAACACCATAGCTTACCGGGTTGAACCATTTGCCGCTCATATTGACGGGCGAGCCGTGCGTCAGGTGACCACCTGAATTGAGATCAAGACCCATGAACGTATCGCCCGGCTCCAGCAAGGCGAGGAAAACGGCCTGGTTCATCTGGCTACCACTGTTTGGCTGCACATTGGCAAAATTGCATCCAAACAATTGCTTGGCGCGTTCAATTGCCAGTGTTTCAACTACATCGGCATAGTCGCATCCGCCGTAATAGCGCTTGCCCGGATAGCCTTCTGCGTACTTGTTGGTGAAGACGCTTCCGGTCGCTTCGAGCACCGCTTTTGAGGCGATGTTCTCAGACGCGATCAGCTCAATCTTGTCCTGCTGACGTTTCAGCTCTTTGCCGATCGCCTCTGCAATTTCCGGATCAGCGGTAGCAAGATCGTCGTGCCAGAAAGAATCCATGGGGTTGAGGACGTCTGATGGGGCTGTGCTCATTGGAGGGTCTCGATTGTATCAGATTGAACAGGCGGATGGCCGAGCTTTGCAACCCGGCGTTGATGGCGACCTTCGGGATTGCCTTTATCGGCAAAGTCGGTCGCCAGAAATTCAGATACGCAAGCCCGCGCCATTTCGATGCCGGTCAGACGCGCGCCGAGCGCAATGCAATTCGCATTATTATGTTCGCGCGCAAGTTTTGCGGACAACGGCTCCGACACCAAAGCGCATCGGACGGCAGGGTGGCGATTTACACTGATCGAGATACCAATACCGCTGCCACAAAGCGCCACACCCATTTCGGCGACGCCTTCGGCGATGACTTCGGCGAGTTTATAGCCGTAATCGGGATAATCGACGCTATCGCCCGGATCAGGGCCAAGGTCAGCGACTTCATGCCCCCCATCGATCATGAATTCGATAAGGTCGGCCTTGAGGTCCGTTGCGGCGTGATCTGATGCAATGGCTATGCGCATGGGTCTCCACATAGTGCGGTTCGCCCGATTGCTCCACCCTAGATGATGCGCTTTTCTACGTTGTTGTGGAGCGGAAGAGGTTTAACCCGCTATTCCTTCGCGGCTTTCTTCAATTCCTTGGAAAGCCACTTCCAAAGCTTGTCGATCTCTTTGGCGGCTTTACTTTCTGGATTGATCTCCGCTGCGGTTTCGCCCTTGGCGCTAGAGCGGTGAAAAGCCGCCCGATCACCGAGCTCTACGGGGCAGACCTTCAATCCAATGGCCTTCGCCGCCTCTTTGGCGCTCTTTGAGATTTTGGTCGCGCCAGAGGGCACCGCGTTAAGCACCACGAATGCGGGCGTTTTGGCGAACTCCACCAGGTCTGCAATTGGCTCAAGTGCCGCGAGATCGAATGCGCGAGGTTTGGTTGGGACGAGGACGAGATCAGCCGCCTTGATCGCCTCGCGTGCAGCGGCATCAGCGTGGGGCGGGGTGTCAATCACAATGAAATCAACATTTTGCTTGATTGCACTGTCAATTGTCCGGCCAAGACGAGCAGGCGGTGCGGTGACAACAACGGGCAGGAAATCCCCGCGCCAATCAGACCAGGCGGCCGCTGTCGCTTGCGGATCGGTGTCAATTACGCAGCTCTCATGCTTGGCCTGCGCAGCGCGTGTAGCGATATGGACAGCTAGCGTGGTCTTACCCGAACCGCCTTTTTGGCTAACGATGGCGATTGTTGTCGGCATGTAGCAATCCTCGCTTCAGGGGTGAGATAGACAGTTTGTGGTTCAGCTACCCGAGCCCACACCGGCATCTTGAAGGCGCTGCATGACGTCAGGGTTTGCCTGAAGGTATTCGATCACCTCTTGCTGGACGGCTTGCGATTGCTGCTGCGAAATGACAGACACGTCCTGAAAAAAGGCAGTGTTGGCCTCGGCGACAACCGGATCATTGAGTAGGTTTTGAACGCTCGAAAAATATCGAGTGCCACTTGGCGTATCAGCGAAGGCGCGAATGTCTTGCAGCTCTTCCAAAGTGAATTCCCGGGTGTATGCGACAGCCGTTGCCTCAATCATCCCCGGCAGGTGCTTTGAGATTGCAGGGCGCATTGTTTCCGGCAAATCGCTGAGGAACTTCTCAACGATAGCCTTGATGCCAGGCTCTTCGAAAATGGGCCCTTGCATCATACCATCTGCGGCTTGCCCGCCCATGGATGTTGCGACGGAAAGCATTGTTTCTTCGCGGGTTTCTGCAGGGAACATGACTTCCATAATCGCCATGGCTTCGACTAGCTCATCTTGTGGCGGTTGGTACACAGCCTCCTGGGCATGCGCGCTCGCTCCAATCGGAAGAGCGAGCGCGCCCGCAAAAGCGAGCACGCCCTGCGTCAATGTCTTTGCCATGGATGTGCCCTTACTGATCGAGGAACGAGCGCATTTTACGCGAGCGGCTCGGATGCTTCAGCTTCCTCAATGCCTTCGCTTCGATCTGGCGAATACGTTCACGCGTAACTGAGAACTGCTGACCCACTTCTTCAAGAGTGTGATCGGTGTTCATCCCGATGCCAAAGCGCATGCGCAGCACGCGCTCTTCGCGCGGGGTCAGCGATGCGAGCACGCGAGTGACGGTTTCCTTGAGATTTGCCTGGATCGCGGCATCCACCGGGATGATCGCGTTCTTGTCCTCGATGAAATCGCCCAGATGCGAATCTTCCTCGTCGCCAATTGGCGTTTCAAGGCTGATCGGTTCCTTGGCGATCTTCATCACCTTGCGAACCTTCTCGAGCGGCATGGATAGGCGTGCAGCCATTTCTTCCGGTGTCGGTTCGCGGCCTTCCTCGTGCAGGAATTGACGCGAAGTGCGCACCAGCTTGTTGATGGTCTCGATCATGTGGACCGGGATACGGATCGTGCGCGCCTGGTCTGCAATTGAACGAGTGATTGCCTGCCTGATCCACCATGTCGCGTAGGTGCTGAATTTGTAGCCGCGGCGGTATTCGAACTTATCGACCGCCTTCATCAGGCCGATATTACCTTCCTGAATGAGATCAAGGAATTGCAGGCCGCGATTGGTGTATTTCTTGGCGATAGAGATCACAAGGCGAAGGTTGGCTTCGACCATTTCCTTCTTCGCAATCCGCGCTTCACGCTCGCCTTTTTGCACCATGTTAACGATGCGGCGGAATTCAGGGAGCGCCATGCCGGTTTGCGATGCAATATCGGCAATTTCTGTACGGATTCGCTCAATCGCGGATTCTTCGCGTTCAAGGAAAGAAGCCCACTTTTTGTCTTTCTTCGCGCGTTCTTTGATCCATGCATCGTCCATCTCATTGCCAACATAGCCTTTGAGAAAGTCGATCCGCTTGATCTTATGGCGCTCCGCCAGACGCAGCATTTGCCCACCAAGTGCGGTGAGACGGCGATTAAATGCATAGAGATTGTCGACCAGGAACTCGATCTTGGTCGCGTGGAATTGCATCGATTCCACTTCGCCGGTGAGTTCTTCGCCCAGCTTTTCGTATTTGTTCTCTTTGGCTTTCGGGAAATCATTGCCAGCAGCAAGAGTTTCAACGCGTTCGGCCTGCAACTTCTCAAACGTTTTGAAGAGTTTGGTGATACGCGCAAAGCGCTCGATTGCGTCAGGCTTCAGCGTGGCTTCCATTTGCGCAAGAGAGAGGGTGTTGTCCTCTTCCTCGTCATCGTCGCGCTTTTTCTCGCCGCCTTCGCCGTCTTCGTCATCGCCTTCTTCTTCGTGATCTTCGACTTCGTCGTCATCGCGAATTGTCGGGCCGGCGGTCTCTTCAGAAATCTCGCCGTTATCAGCTTCCTCGTTTTCCTCTTCCATCTTGTCTGGCGGAGGTTCCTTGGAAAGCATGGCGTCGAGATCGAGAATTTCGCGCAGCTGCATGTCTTCTGCGTTCAGCGCTTCAGACCACTGGATGATCGCGTGGAAGGTAATCGGACTTTGGCAGAGCCCCATGATCATCATGTCGCGGCCCGATTCGATCCGCTTTGCGATCGCGATTTCGCCTTCGCGGCTGAGCAGCTCCACTGCGCCCATTTCGCGCAGATACATTCGGACAGGATCATCTGTCCGTTCACCAGCGCCAGTTTTTTTCGCAGCAGGCTTTGCGTCCTTCTTGGCGTCTTTCTTGCTGTCGCCAACGGACATTTCCTCAACTTCGGCTTCTTGTTCAGCCTCAGCTTCGGCTTCCTCGTCATTTTCGACGATCTGCACGCCCATTTCGGAAAGCGCGGTCTGGATGTCCTCGATCTGGTCGGGGCTCATCTCACCTGACGGCAAAGCTTCGTTCAGCTCGTCATAAGTGACGTAGCCTTTCTTCTTCGCTTTGGTGATCAGCTTTTTGATCGACGCCTCATTGAGGTCGATCAGGGGAGCATCTTCTTTCTCTTGCGATTTAGCGCTCGTTGCCATGTATCTTTATCAATCCATTGTCCGGTTTGTGGCAGAGGCCTCTGCCTTTTCCGGAGTTATCCCCGATGCTGGCCTATCGGCAGCAGATGTTGTCTCTTCGGCCAATCCGGCCTTGCGTCGCCCGAAAGCTTTCAAGCGCTCATTAACTGAATGTAGCTGTGTGCGGAGCCGTTCCTGTTCAGCAAAGGACCCTTCAGGATCTTCGTCAAACGTCGCAATCGTCGCCGCCATAGCGGCTTCGAGCGCTGGTTTTTGGACCAGCAAAGACACAGCTTCGGCCAGTTGATCGCGCGCTTCAGCAGGTGGTGTGCTTTCTCTGAGAAAAGCGTATGCATGAGTATCCGCTGGGGCGATATGGCCTTTGGTGGGAGATATGGCCATTTCGCCGCGCGAATCAAGGGTCTCTGACAGTTCTATCAGCGATTCAATTGCGGGTGTGATTTGCGGATCAATTCGCGCGAGCTCCAAAAGGGCGTTCTGATGCTGCTCGATCTGATCTGGATGGCGCAGGAAACCCGCCATAACAGCATCGCGCAAACTCGATTGCTGGCCACCCGATGCAACGCGTACCAAAATGGCGCGAGCGTCATTCGAAAGGCGTGCCGGAGCGATGCTGCGGCCTCGCCATGAGGTAGCGCTGCCCGGCTTTCGAGGCTCGCGTGGCGGGTAGGCGAAGGCAGAGAACCGATCGAGAAGATCGCGCCTGTAGAGCGCGCGGATATCCTGATCCTGGATCGTATCGACATGGGCCAGCAGCCGAGCCTTGAGTCCAGCTTTGGCCTCGGGGCTGTTGAGGGGTTGTGCATCGCGCTCGGCGGTCCAGATTGCATCAAGCAGGCTCTGAGGGTTGGCAAGGAGCTTTTCCATCGCCTTTGCCCCTTGCTGTTTGATTAGGTCATCAGGATCGAGCCCGGACGGCAACCGCACTATATTGAGCGATCGCATCGGGGCCAGCATAGGCAGTGCGCGACCGATTGCTCGCATCGCGGCTCGCTGTCCCGCCGCATCACCATCAAAGCACAAGATCGGCACCTCAACCATGCGCCACAGCATCTGGAGCTGTGTTTCTGTTAACGCCGTGCCGAGCGGCGCCACAGCGTCTTCAAATCCCGCCTGATGCAGCGCGACGACATCCATGTACCCTTCAACCACAATCACTCGGCCCGATTGGCGCGAGGCAGGAGAAGCGCGGTGCAGGTTGTAAAGAGTACGCCCCTTATCGAATAGCGGTGTGTCGGGAGAATTGAGGTATTTCGCAACGCCCTCACGCTTGGCAAGGATGCGCCCGCCAAAGGCAATCACCCTGCCACGTGCATCCTGGATGGGGAGCATGACGCGCCCGCGAAAGCGATCATAGGTGCTGCCATCGTCAGTAACGATCCGCATGCCGCTGTCGGCAAGCATTGCCGGCTCAAAATTGGGCAGCGCATTTGCCAGGGCCTGTTTGTCTTCGGGTGCATAGCCAAAACCGAATTCGCGCAATGTCTCTCCGGTAAGCCCTCGACGCTTCAGATAATCGAGCGCATCGCGCCCTTCGGCGCCGCGCAGATTTTCAACGAACCAATTCTGAGCAGCCGTCGTTACATCAACGAGCTCTGCGCGCTTTTCTGCCTTCTTTGCGGCTGCAGGATCAGGGGCGGGCACTTCCATCCCGGCTTCGGCGGCCAATTCCTTGATTGCGTCCATAAAGCCAAGCCCACGCTGCTCGATCATCCATGTGATCACATCGCCATGCGCGCCGCAGCCAAAACAGTGATAGAATTGCTTCTGATCGTTTACATAGAAGCTGGGCGTTTTCTCGTCATGAAATGGGCAACATCCCGCCCATTCACGCCCTTTTTTTGTGATCTTTGTCGTGCGTTGCACCACGCTTGAAAGCGTAATGCGCGCGCGCAATTCATCTTTCCATTGCGGGGTGATGCTCATGGATAAAGAGTGCGCCGGAGTGAGGCGCAATTCAAGCGTCGGATTGGGAGAGTTTTGTGGATGGAAATGCGCTTAACTCAGCGCAGCTTTCACCAAACCACTCGCAAGCTTGCCGTCCAGTACCGCTCCATAGCGCTTTTTCAACTCGCCCATCACGCTTCCCATGTCTTTCATGCTCGATGCGCCAAGCTCGGTTTTGATCGCGTCAATCGCGGCTTTCGTGTCTGCCTCGCTCATCATCTGAGGCAAAAACTCTTCGATCACGGCAAGCTCGGCCAGCTCAGCAGCCGCCAACTCAGCGCGCCCGCCTTTCTCGTACATTTCAATCGATTCGCGCCGCTGCTTGGCCATTTTCTGAAGCACGCTGGTGACAAGCGCATCGTCGTCGATCTCTTTCGATGATGTCCGCTGCTCGATATCGCGATCCTTGATCTTTGCAGACATCTGGCGAAGCGTTGCGGTGCGCTCTTTCTCTTTCGCTTTCATCGCGGTGACGGTGGCGGTTTTGATATCGTCTCGGATCATGGTTTTTATCGACTTTACTGTGGATGAGTGGAGTTTCTGCGCAAAGGCACGCAATTGCAGGGCCAACCTAGGTTGACGCGGGCCAAGTGCAAGCCTAGCGCATGAGACTTAGCGACATCGCTGGAAAAACCCTTTTTAACGGAGCGCCCAATGGCCCCATCCGCCACCACCCCTGCGCAGCCCAAAGGCGCGACAGGATGTCTCGTTTTGGCCGATGGCAGCGTGATTTGGGGCAAGGGGTTCGGGAGTGTCGGCAGCGCGGTTGGTGAGGTTTGCTTCAACACGGCGATGACCGGTTACCAGGAAGTGATGACTGACCCGTCTTACGCAGCGCAAATCGTCACATTCACGTTCCCGCATATTGGCAATGTCGGTGCAAATGCTGAGGATGTGGAAAGCGCTGTTGAAAAGGCTGTGGAGAGCGCCGTTGGTTGCGTAACCAGAGAGGATGTGACGGAGCCTTCTAATTTCCGTTCAGCGGAAAGCTTTGTCGAATGGATGGCGCGCAATAACAAGATTGGCCTTGCAGGCGTTGATACGCGGGCTTTGACGCGCCGGATCAGGACGGCAGGCGCGCCCAATGCAGTTATCGCGCATGATCCTTCCGGTGAATTCGACCTGCCTGAATTGCTCGAGCGCGCGCGGGAATGGGCAGGGCTTGAGGGGATGGACCTCGCGATCCGCGCGACACGAGACGCTTCCGAAAAGTGGGAGGGCGGCTATTGGCGTTTAGGCCATGGATACGGCCGGGCTGACTGGTCGAACAAGCCGCATGTGGTTGCCGTGGATTACGGCGCGAAGGATAACATCTTCCGCAATCTGGTGCGTGCGGGAGCGCGCGTGACGGTGGTGCCGGCCAAGACTTCGCTCGAAGATATCCTCGCGCTTGAACCAGATGGCGTGTTCTTGTCGAATGGCCCGGGAGATCCTGCCGCAACGGGGGAATATGCCGTGCCAGTTATTCAGGCTTTGCTTGAGCAAGATGTGCCGATGTTCGGCATTTGCCTCGGCCACCAAATGCTGGCTCTCGCTGCGGGTGCGAAGACGTTGAAAATGCACCAGGGTCACCGCGGCGCGAACCATCCCGTGAAGCGGGTTGGGGAAGGGTGGGGAGAGACCACCGGCCTTGTTGAAATCACCAGCATGAACCACGGTTTCGCGGTCGATGCGGAAACTCTGCCCGATAACTTGGAACAGACCCATGTGAGCCTGTTCGACGGTTCCAATTGCGGGATTGCGGTGAAAGGCAAGCGAGCATTCGGGGTGCAATACCACCCAGAGGCATCGCCAGGGCCACAGGATAGCTTTTATCTGTTTGAGAAGTTTGTCGGGGGGCTCGCATAGGTCGTGCGTTGGTATGCTGTAGCATTAATCCCGATTGTGGCTCTGCCGGGCTGCTCGATCCTCTTCCCCGAAGACTGGCGAGACGTGGCCGAAGACACCGACGAATGTGTAGCTCGAATGGCGTCTACAACATCTGCTCGCGATTTTCGCAATGCCGGGATCGACAGCGGGACATGGGTGCCGACTTACACCTACGACATCACCAAAATTGATCTTGATGCGCTCCAAGAGTTGACCGTTGCGGGAAGCGACAAGAATGCGGGTCGGCGCAATATGACGAACACGAACGAAACCTCCACCGCTGTTGACCAATTTATGTCCCAACCGGTCGATGAGAAGGGGGCGTTTTTCCTTGGCAAAGACCCGGCGCTTTATCGGGTGCGCGGCGAGCCTCAGCAGCATGACAATATCGTGCGCGCTGGATGCGAGAAGCAGCAGGACGGCATGCGCCTCACCGCGTTTTCAGTGACCAGATACATTCCCAGACTCGATCCAGAAATCGACACGGCTAACGACGAGACAAGCGAATAATGCCTAAGCGTAACGACATTTCCTCGATCCTCGTCATTGGCGCAGGTCCGATCATTATCGGGCAAGCGTGCGAGTTTGATTATTCGGGCACGCAAGCGATCAAGGCTCTCAAGGAGCAGGGTTATCGGGTCATTTTGGTGAACTCCAATCCAGCAACGATCATGACAGATCCGGAGTTCGCGGACGCCACCTACATCGAGCCAATAACGCCCGAAGTGGTCGCAAAGATCATCGCCAAGGAAAAGCCCGACGCGTTGCTGCCCACGATGGGCGGGCAGACAGCGTTGAACTGTGCGCTCGCGCTGGAGGACATGGGCGTTCTTGCAGAGCACGGCGTCGAGATGATTGGTGCCAAAGCCGATGCCATCGACAAGGCTGAAAACCGCCAGCGCTTTCGGGAAGCGATGGATAAGATCGGCCTTGAAAGCGCGCGTTCTGGTGTGGCGAACACTTTGGAGGAAGCTCGCGAAGTTTTGGAGCGTACAGGGCTTCCCTCGATCATACGCCCAAGCTTTACGCTTGGCGGGACTGGCGGCGGGATTGCCTACAACAAGGCTGAGTTCGACAAGATCGTCTCAGATGGTCTCGATGCATCGCCCACTACGGAGGTTTTGATTGAGGAATCACTTCTGGGGTGGAAAGAGTACGAGATGGAAGTCGTGCGCGACCGCGCTGATAATGCCATCATCATCTGCTCCATCGAAAACGTTGATCCGATGGGCGTGCACACGGGCGATTCTATCACAGTTGCGCCAGCGTTGACGCTGACCGACAAAGAGTACCAAATCATGCGCACGGCGAGCATAGAGGTGCTGCGCGAGATCGGCGTGGAAACGGGCGGATCGAATGTGCAATTCGCGGTCAATCCCAAGGATGGCCGGTTGATCGTGATCGAGATGAATCCGCGCGTCTCGCGTTCCTCCGCGCTTGCATCGAAGGCAACCGGCTTTCCCATCGCACGTGTCGCTGCAAAATTGGCCGTGGGATACACTCTTGACGAGATCACGAACGAGATCACGGGAGCAACACCCGCAAGTTTTGAGCCCACCATTGATTACGTCGTGACCAAGATCCCGCGGTTTGCTTTTGAAAAGTTCAAAGGCACCGAGGCAAAGCTTGCCACTGCCATGAAATCAGTGGGCGAGGTCATGGCTATTGGCCGCAATTTTCAGGAATCGGTGCAAAAGGCGCTGCGAGGGCTCGAAACGGGCCTCGACGGCTTCAATCGGGTCCCAGAATTAGAGGGTGTCTCGCGCGATGTCCTGACGGCTGCAATCAGCCGGCGCACACCGGATCGCCTGCTCAAAGTTGCCCAAGCGATGCGCGAAGGACTGAGTGTTGAGGATATCGCCGATGTGACCGGCTATGATCCCTGGTTCCTGCGCCAGATCGAAGCGATCATCGAAGCGGAGAAACAGGTTTCCGAAGATGGCCTACCGCAGGACGCAGAGACACTTCGCCGTCTCAAATCAATGGGCTTTTCCGATCAGCGGTTGGCCACACTGGCAGTGCGTTCTGTCGGTGTAAAAGGCGGGCTCGCTGAAACGCAGGCGAAGCGATCAGGCCTTCTGCATGACGCACTTCAGGCAATGGCGGGAGCCACCAGCGAGGCCGAAGTGCGCGAGCTTCGCCAGAAACTTGGTGTGCTCCCAGTGTTCAAGCGAATTGATAGCTGTGCGGCGGAATTCGAAGCGATCACGCCGTACATGTATTCCACTTACGAAGCGCCTTCCTTCGGTGAGCCAGAATGCGAGGCGGCCCCTTCTGACAAACGCAAGATCGTAATTCTTGGCGGCGGTCCAAACCGAATCGGTCAGGGGATCGAATTCGACTATTGCTGTGTCCATGCCTGCTTTGCCTTGGGCGAGGAGTGGAATGGCGAAAAGTTTGAGACCATCATGGTCAACTGCAACCCAGAGACGGTTTCAACGGACTACGACACGTCAGACAGGCTCTATTTCGAGCCATTAACCGCGGAAGATGTTCTCGAAATTCTCCGAGTTGAACAGCAGTCAGGCGAGCTGGTGGGCGTAATTGTCCAATTCGGCGGGCAAACTCCGCTGAAACTTGCACAAGCGCTTGAAGATGCGGGGATTCCCATCCTTGGCACCAGTCCTGACGCCATTGATCTTGCAGAAGACCGCGAACGGTTTGCGCGCCTCGTCAATCAGCTAAAGCTAAAACAGCCCGATAATGGCATCGCATACAGCCGCGATGAGGCCGCTGCGGTCGCTTCACGCATTGGATATCCTGTGCTCTTACGCCCATCCTATGTGTTGGGCGGACGCGCAATGGAGATTGTCGATTCCGAAGCGCAACTGGATGACTACATGCGCACTGCAGTGCAGGTGTCCGGCGAAAGCCCGGTTTTGGTCGATCAATATCTGCGCGACGCGACCGAGTGCGACGTTGATGCGCTTTGCGACGGAAACGAGGTGCGCATTGCTGGTGTGATGCAGCATATCGAGGAGGCGGGCGTTCATTCGGGTGACAGCGCCTGCACTTTGCCCGCATATTCGCTTCCGCAAGACATCATCGAAGAAATGGAGCGTCAGGCCGAAGCGCTGGCCATGGCTCTTGGTGTGCGCGGGCTTATGAACGTGCAGTTCGCGGTGAAAAACGGCGAGGTTTACCTGATCGAGGTCAATCCGCGCGCTTCTCGAACCGTGCCATTCGTTGCAAAAGCGATCGGGCAACCTGTCGCAAAAATAGCAGCTCGCGTCATGGCTGGCACCCCTTTGAGCGAATTTGAGCCATTCACACGCGATCTTGACTACATGGCCGTCAAGGAAGCCGTGTTCCCGTTCAATCGTTTCCCAGGCTCTGATCCGGTGCTGACACCAGAGATGAAATCGACGGGTGAAGTGATGGGCATCGATTCCACCTTCGAAGTTGCATTTCTGAAATCCCAAATGGGCGCAGGGATGGTGTTGCCGACCGAAGGAACTGTGTTCGTGTCAGTAAAAGCATCTGACAAACCTGTCATCGTGCCTGCCGTTAAGGGATTGATTGACCAAGGTTTCAATGTCGTCGCCACTGCGGGAACGCAGAGTTACCTATCAGAGCAGGGCCTTGAGGTTGAGCGCGTCAACAAAGTCGCCGAAGGGCAACCACATATCGTCGATCGAATCATCGATGGTGATATCGCGCTCATCTTCAACACGACGGAGGGTTGGCAGTCGATGCTCGATTCCAAATCGATCCGTCAGGCAGCGCTGGAAAGCAGAGTTCCCTATTATACGACAGCTGCCGGATCGTGCGCAGCGGTATCCGCAATGGCTACAATGACGCACCAGCTTGAAGTCCGCTCACTCCAGGACTATTATAGCTGAAATTTACGCAGTCCTTCCCGACATTCTCATGTTCGATAGGTCGCCTCGCAAGGAGCGGCCGCGGGGCATTTGAGTATCAATATCCGGGATGATGGGGATTCGCGTCAGAAGGAAGAAATGAAGATGGCGACGATGGATAAAGTTCCGATGCTGGCCGAGGGCTATGAAAAGTTGACCGCTGAGCTGAAAGCTCTGCGCGAGGAACGCCCTCGTATTGTCGATGCGATCGAGGAAGCTCGCGCGCACGGCGATTTGTCGGAAAATGCGGAATATCACGCTGCAAAAGAGCGCCAAGGCCAGGTCGAAGCAATGATCGGCGATCTCGAAAGCAAGATCAGCCGGGCGCAGATCATCGATCCAGCAACACTAACTGGTGATCGGATCGTGTTTGGTGCGACTGTCACTCTTCTCGACGATGACGACAAACCAGTGAAGTACCAGATCGTTGGTGAGACCGAGGCGGATGCTTCCAAAGGACGCATTTCGTTCAGCTCTCCCATCGCGCGAGCCATGATCGGCAAGCAGGTGGAAGACGAGATTGAGGTGACGGTCCCGTCGGGCGACAAGTTTTACCTCGTCGATAAGATCGAGTTTGTCTGATCGTTGAAGCTGCGCTGACGTTTAATCGAGCAGCTTCTCCATCGCAAAATTGTGGATCGGCACGTCCTTGCCTTCGTGCAGTATCGTAAAGTCGCGCCTTTCGGTGACGCGATAGCCTGCTTTTTCGAATGCCGGCCGGGCTAGTTCGCTCGCCTCGGTGTAAATTCGCTCGGCTGATTGTTCGCGCGCATATTCCTCTGCCGCAAACAGAAGCCTGGGTGCTAGGCCCTTTCGAGTGTGGTCGGGGTGGCAGTACAGCATATCGAGATGCGCGCTAGCTTCTTCAGGAGGCTCGAGCAGCGAATACGCCACCGCAATGTCAGCATCCGACACGGCAACCCAAATCAGATGACCTTGGTCATTGCGGTCAAGAAAACGCTCTGGGCCCGTATGACGAGCAGCCCAGGCCGATACTTGTTCGGGTGAATAGCGCGCGGAACCGACCGTATTGATCGCCGCTGCGGTAAGTTGGGCGAGGGCAGGGGCATCGCTTCTGCGAAAGGAGCGGATTGAATAGGGCATGGCGCAGCTGGCTATGGCTTTGCAGCGCTGCTTATCCCTCAGGCGTGAGGAGCTTGTGAATGTGCACAACGACATACTTCATTTCAGCATCGTCCACGGTTCGTTGAGCCTGTGCACGCCATGCATCTTCGGCTGCTTCGTAGGAGCTGTAGACGCCGACAACGTGCACACTTTCAGGATCGGCAAATTCGTGACCGCGCGGATCGGTGACGCGACCGCCCATGACAAGGTGGAGGCGCTGCTTGGTGGTGGTTTCTTCCATGATTTAGTCCCAATGCTAAAATGTATTGCCGCCATTTAGCGAAGAGACACGTAGGAGCAAGCAGTCAAGCGCCGCCCAATAGCAAAACACCGAAATCGCTGGACTAGTTGCTGACGCGATCCTTGATATCGCGAACAGCGCGCACCGCACGTCGGCGGGTGCGTTGTGTCACTGCACGAGATTTATCTGCTGCGCTTCCGGCAAAATACTCCGCATCGCGTTTCACTTCGCGCGCCTTAGCCGCCGCATCATCGGAAAGGTCTTCCAGTTTGTCTCGCCCTGTACGTGCGCCATCCAACGCATCGTCAATCAGCTTCATTCCGTACGCAACGATCGCGTCAGCCAACAGGGTGCCAAAGGCGGCCCCGCGTTTTTTTGCTGCTGTGCCGACTGTTTTTGCCGCGCCAGATGCTGCACCGCCGACCGCGCCCGCCGTACTGGACGCAGCATTCTTGGCTGCATTGCGGCCGGTTTTGGTCATCAAGCCCAAGACAAGACCGAACGCAATCGCGCCGCCGATCACCGTCATTGGGTTGTCTTTGACGTATTGCTTGGCCGCACCTGCCGCTTCGCTTGCCTGATCTGCGACGGTGCGCTCGGCAATGCGGCGCTCACTGGCTTCGATTTTAGCGCGCAATTCGTCGCGCTGCGGTGTGGAACTCGTGTCATTCATTGTCATTCACCATTTCAGAAACGGTTTCATCGCTCTCGACAGTGTCGCCAGTAGCGTCAGCTGTCGCGAAGTCCTTTTGCGCGGATGCTGCCTCTTCATCCTCCTCAAAGGGAGTATTGTCCACCTCATTGTCAGAAGCTGAACCGAAGCCCAGGATCTCAAGCAAAGGCTCTCGTGCAAACCACAAAACCAACGCCCCGATCAAGGCAGCCAAAATGCCGCGATTATCATCGGCGTGGCCTTTGGCGATCTCTAGAATATCTTTTGCGCCATCGCCGACGCGGTTTCCAACCCGCTCTGCCACTGCTTTGCCTGAAAGCGCAGTCTTTGCATGCTCCACATCGCTTTTGAGCACTGCGAGTGCAGCATTTCTTAGCGCTCTGTCTTCTTTGAATTGCTGTTCAAGGTCGCTCATGATGCGTTGCTCTCATCATCAGACGCGAACAACGCCGAGAGCTTCTGGCCACTGGATTTGGCCTTCAAGCCAAGCACCAAGACAAGCAACAGCAATGCGCCCACCACGATCGCAATTGCACCCCAGATCGTGACCAGCGGTTCAAGCGCCATCACCAATCCCACCGCAAGTGCCAGAAATGCAATGTGCAAAAGCACGACCGCAATCACGATACAGGCGATGGCAACCGCAATACGGCGCCCGGCGAGCTTTGCGCGGATCTTCTGAAACGCAATCTCTGCCTGAGCGTATGTGCGCCCATCATCGATAAGGGCTGCGATCTCGCCCGTTATTGAGTCGTCATACAGCGGGGGAGGAGGCGCATCATCGGTTGCTTCTTCCGCATTCACTGGATCATTGTCATCGCCAGCGCCCAAATGCGCATCGGACGGACCGCGATTGCCGAGGTCCGCCCGATCAGGGCGCGATGCATCATCGCGCATCAGGTTTGTATCCGAGGACAGGTGGACGCTGCCGGATCAGTCGCGTGAACCGCGAAACATTCGCGCAACCATGAACCCAGCTATCGCGGCCAATCCTACCGCGACACCGGGGCTTTTGCGGACAAATTCGCGTGCATCTTCGCCCAATTCGTCAACGCTTTTCGCCTCTAGCTTGGCAGACGTCTCAGCGAGAGTGCGTGATGCTTTGCGAGCATAGTCGCCATACTGCTCACCGAAACGATCATCGATCTGACCAGCTGTGTCGCCCACGACTTGGCCGAGCGATGCAATACCATCGCTGACGGCGCTTTTGCCGTCGGTTGCAAGTTCACCAGCGCGCGTCTTGGCCTTAGCGCCATATTGCTTCGCATCGCTCACGAGATCGTCTCCTTTTGACTTTGCACTGTCGCGATAGGAGCCAGCGCGTGTCTCTGCCTCAGCGCGCAGCGCCTGTGCGCCTGCCTTTGCCTCTTCGAGCGCCGCATTGAAACGACTTTTTGCAACCGCAGTGCCGGTTTCAGCTGCGGGCTTGGCTGATCCGTTTGTCGCGCTCTTGGCAACGGCTCCTTTTTTGACGGGTGCTTTGCGTGTTGCCGTGGTCTTTTTGGCGGCCGCGGATTTCTTGGCTGGGGTTTTGGTGGTCTTTTGAGTTGTCATGGTATCCTTGTTGCCCTCTGATTACGGAGAATTCTAGTGGTCCGCGCATAGTTTACACTTCACGCGTCAACGCCGCTTGCGCCGGTTGTTTCCGGCTAATAGGGTTTTGGTGCAAGACAACGTTTTCCCTAAATCGAACACGCACCTAGCAGAATCGATCCAATTCAGGTGTCTTATTTGTATACAACACTTTCTTTCTGGAGCCAAATATGACCGCCATCATCGACCTTCATGGCCGAGAAATCCTTGATAGCCGGGGCAATCCCACAGTCGAAGTGGACGTTTTGCTGGATGACGGCAGCTTTGGCCGGGCCGCCGTGCCATCGGGCGCGTCGACAGGCGCGCATGAGGCCGTGGAGCTGAGAGATGGCGATGCTGATCGTTACAAGGGCAAGGGCGTTCTAAAAGCGGTTGCAGCGGTCAATAACGATATCCGTGATCTGCTCATCGGTGCGTTTGATGCAGAGGATCAACGCGACATTGATTTGGCGATGATCGCACTTGATGGCACCGACAATAAGGGCCGACTTGGTGCCAATGCGATCCTTGGAACCAGCCTTGCAGTCGCAAAGGCGGCAGCAAATGCGCGCGGCCTGCCGCTATATTCCTATCTGGGCGGAGTTTCGGCACACGTGCTTCCCGTGCCGATGATGAATATCATCAATGGCGGTGAACACGCAGATAACCCGATTGATATTCAAGAATTCATGGTGATGCCGGTTGGCGCAGACAGCATCGCCGAAGGCGTGCGCTGGGGCGCGGAAATCTTCCATACGTTGAAAAAGGGCCTGAGTGATAAAGGCCTTGCGACATCGGTTGGCGACGAAGGCGGCTTTGCGCCAAACCTTGCCAGCACCCGCGCGGCACTCGATTTCATTATGGAGTCAATCAGCAAAGCGGGTTTTACGCCGGGTGATGATGTGGTTCTCGCTCTGGATTGCGCCGCAACTGAGTTTTTCAAAGACGGCAAATACGAAATCTCGGGCGAAAGCCTCAGCCTCGATCCCGATGGCATGGCCGAATACCTCGCTAAACTCTGCGCAGAATACCCCATCCGATCAATCGAAGATGGCATGAGCGAAGATGATTTCGCCGGTTGGGACGCTCTTACCGAAGCGGTTGGCGACACAGTCCAATTGGTCGGCGATGATCTGTTTGTGACAAATCCATCGCGCCTCAGCCACGGAATTGAGCAAGGCCTTGCCAATTCGCTGCTCGTAAAAGTTAATCAGATCGGCACGCTCACTGAGACAATGGCGGCGGTCGATATGGCGCACCGGGCAAGCTACACTGCAGTGATGAGCCACCGCTCGGGTGAGACCGAAGATGCGACCATTGCCGACTTGGCGGTTGCGACCAATTGCGGACAGATCAAGACCGGATCGCTCGCTCGTTCAGATAGGCTTGCAAAATACAACCAACTGATCCGTATCGAGGAGGAGTTGGGCGGCAATGCAGTTTATGCCGGACGCGGTTGTTTTGGCGCGCTCAGCGCCTGATCGAGGTTAAGTACGGATACGCCTGAGCCGCCAATCTCGGTGGAGGGGGATGAGACTTAGAAGGCGGCTCAGGCGATGCCAGCGCGTTTTTCGGTGCTGGCAAAATATCGGTCCATGCGCTGTGTTGCATGTTCAGTGAGATGTACGAGAATACGGCGTTGATCGTCCGGATCTTGATCACGCGAGATAAGGCCTTGTTCGGCCAAGACCCCGAGCCATCTTAGCCCTGTTGTAGGCGGAGATGCCGATCCGATGCATGCGCTTGATACGGAAACCGGTTTGTTCTCGTAATCGGCGATGTAGAGATCGAGCAGAATATCCCAGGCCGGTTCGCCGAAGATTTCCTCATTGTCGAATATACTGCTCCGCATCCGGCGAACGGCATAAGCCTCGCGCGCTAATTGAACGTATGATGCTCTTCGATCGTCGCTACTAGCAGCGCTGCCGCTTTGGAAAGAAGGCGCGGCATTTGAATGCTGCAAATGTGACTGCCGAAATGCGGGCACCAAAGCGGTGAGATCGTTGTCCCGCAATGCCTGCGCAATCGCGATCAACTGTTCTGAAAGGGGGCGGAGATCGGGCGCTGTGTTGTCCGTAATGGCGGCAGCTTCATCGGTATTCTCAATAAGGGTCGCAAGCTGGCTCGCATCGACTGTCATGGCTCGGACCGACCATTAGAGCACACTGAGAGTTCCGATGACATCGATGGATGATTTTTGAAGTCTGCAAGCGAAGTGATTGTCTCGACGCGAGCTCGGCAGTTCTGAACGCTCAAGGCAAACGCCGACATGATCATCTCGCCCTCCATCCCGTACGCTCAATCGAATTGAGCCTCCTCGTCGAAGCAGCAGCGAACGTACTGTTTCTTTTGGGATTGAAAACTTGGGATGACTACTTAATCGTGCGCAGATGCGAGACAAACTTCTTGCCAGGCGACACAAGCATCACCTCCAAATTCTGCGTTTATAGCGTCTCAGACAACGCGATTGTCTTTCGAAGCTCTTGTATTGCTGCATCCAGATGTATTGCCGCGATCGGCGCCTTTAGCTTGTCGAGCCTTGCCAATTGAACCTGTAATTTGGCAAGTACAAGGCGCAATTCATCTCGCCGTTTGCGATCCTGAGCGTTCATGCTGATCCCCCGATAGCGCTTCAGTTCTGGCACAGGAACGTCCCGCGCTCACGCTAGGTGGTTTTACGGTGGGAATGTGAACACCGCCATCGGTACAAATACGTAGCTGTTGCCTGGCGAGAACGGCTTTGACCTTTAACGGCCAAACCGTTCGGCAAGTTTGAGCAGAGCAATCGCCGCTTTTGCTGCTTCGCCGCCTTTATCTTTTTGAGCAGGATCAGCGCGAACGATCGCTTGCTCCTCGTTCTCGACTGTCAGAATGCCGTTTCCGATCGCGATGCCGTCCATCGTCAGCGCCATGATGGCGCGGGCACTTTCGCCGGCGACGATTTCGAAATGGTAGGTTTCACCTCGGATGACCACTCCAATCGCGACAAATCCATCGAACTCACCGCTCTCCGCCGCGAGCGCTATGGCCCCTGGAATTTCCAGGGCGCCAGGTACGGTAAGCACTTCAACCTCATGGCCTTCTGCTTCCAGAGCGGCACGAGCGCCTGCGACAAGCATGTCATTGAGGTGCGCGTAGAAACGCGCTTCGACAATCAGAAAACGGGCCATGGACTTACTCCGGAATGGGCATGTGATCGGAAATGGTGAGGCCATAGCCTTCGATGCCGACCAGTTCGGGGCGGGAATTGGACAGCAAGATCATGTCATGCACGCCCAGATCAGCGAGAATTTGTGAGCCGATGCCGATGTTGCGGATCTCTTCATCCTCGCTCCATTCGCTCCCACCGATACGGCTCGTGATGATAACGATCACGCCTGATCCGTGTTCGCCAACCGCCTGCATCGCGCGCTGCAATGTGCGCTTGCGGGGGCCCGGTTGTCCAAGGATATCGTCAAAAACAGAAATGGGGTGAACACGGGCGAGGGTGGGTTTGTCAGGATCGACATGCCCTTTTTGAAGGACGTAAGCTTCGCTTTCTTCGACTCGGTTGCGATAGGTGATTAAGCGCCATGGCCCGCCATAATCACTTTCAAAACTGCGCTCGCCAATACGTTCGACCAGATGATCATTGCGCATTCTGTAGGCGATTAGATCACGAATGGTGCCAATCTTGAGGTCCTGTTTTCGCGCAAACGTGATGAGATCATCCAGGCGGGCCATGGTCCCGTCCTCGTTCATGATCTCGCAAATCACGCCGCTGGGGTTGAGACCCGCAAGTCGAGAGATATCGACTGCCGCCTCGGTATGGCCTGCGCGAACTAAGGTCCCACCATTGCGTGCGGCGAGGGGGAACACATGGCCGGGAGTCACAATGTCGTCAGGCCCTTTCGTCGCATCGATCGCAACGGAAACAGTGCGCGCGCGATCGGCGGCGGAAATGCCGGTCGTGACACCCTCTTTCGCTTCGATGGAGATAGTGAAAGCGGTTTTCATGCTTTCCGTGTTGTTGCGGGTCATCGGTTCGAGGCCGAGTTTGTCAACGCGCGCTTGATCAAGCGCGAGGCAGATAAGGCCCCGGCCATGAGTGGCCATGAAATTCACCGCAGCTGGCGTTGCCATTTGCGCAGGGATGATGAGATCGCCTTCGTTTTCGCGATCTTCGTCATCGACCAGTATGTACATTCGGCCGTTGCGGGCTTCGTCGATGATCTCCTCGATTCCTACCAGCACAGGCCGATCATCATTCGCGTCGAGAAAATCAGAGAGTTTCGCAAGCGTTTCGGCTGTCGGGTTCCAATCATCCTCCGCGCAATCGCGCAAGGTATTCGCGTGAAGACCCGATGCACGGGCCAGACCCGCCTTGGTGATTTCGCCCGAAGCGACAAGCTTCCGAACGCGTGTGATAGTCGATGTGTTCATACGTTGCGTCTATCACATCAAAATGTGATGTCAAATGTATGGTCGCCAAGAATCCTGAGGAGCCTGGGCCAGAAACGACAATCCCGTCCAACCTTTCGGCGGACGGGATATAATGTCGGGCCCTAAGAAGGAGCGAGTTTGGTCAGACTGCGATCGGCCTTGCTTCCTCAAACTCAGATGCATTGTCCTGCATCTCTTCGGCGGAAACTACGAGTTCTGGTTTCTTGAGGTCAACGCCATTGTTAACCGCCCAGATCGCCGCCTGTGTGCGGTTTTGCACACCAAGCTTGCGAAGGATCGCTTTCACATGGACTTTCACCGTCGCCTCACTGATGTTGAGGTGGCCAGCAATTACCTTGTTGGGCGAGCCAAGGATCAGATAGCGGAGCGTTTCAATCTCGCGCTCTGAAAGCAGTGTCACCAGCTCACGTTGCGACATCGCGGGAAGCGTCCCACGTGCCCAGCGACGCGGTAAACCTAGCGCGAGTTCGCTCGGCATTACCTTTTCGCCCATATTCACGAGCTTCAGCGATTCAATCAGTGGCTCGCAAGCAATACGCTTGACGATATAGCCGTCCACACCAGCGCGAAACGCGCCAACCATGGCATCAAAATCGAAATCATTGCTCAGGACAACGAGACGAGCGTCAGGAAGTTCTTCCTGCAATTGCTCCACTTCGGAGCAAAGGTTGTCGTCTTCATTCTCATCCAGAATGATTAGACGCGGACATTCGTCCCGCTGCGTCTTTTCAAGCAGCCCCAAACTTGAATCATGGGACTCAGTGACTGAGAAAACATCCCCGTTTAGAATTCTGCGCATGCCCTCACGGGCCAACGTATTTCTACTAACTATTGCGACTGGTACGCATGCACCATTTTCCATCGCTAAACCTCCTTCGAGAGTAACCCCTGCGACCCGAAGAATCCGCTCCCAACGATTTGTTGCCTTACGGCTATCTGTTGTGCTTTTTCGATGTAATGATGACAAAGACGGGTAAGGGAAATCCCCTTGAGATGTCGAGTCTCATTTTGGCACAGGAACTACCACAAAGGTGTAGTCCGTTATGCTGTGTTATGTAATTTCCCGGATAAGCATAAATGCTTCCGCCGCTCCGAGAAAAGCCGTGGAACCCCTAAGGGTTGCAAGGGCTTCGATCGTTTTCAACGATCGCTCGTCAGGGCTCTGTTTCACCTGACTCTTGAAGCAAGAAAAAGCTTTGAGCTTGCGTTCAAGGGTGTGGGTAACATCAAAAAAAACATTCGGAATGAAGGCTTCTGTGATGCCGGGAGCGGCCCAATTAGTTTCTGATAATGTTTCATACGCATAGACTCGATTCGGAATAGAGCGAGATCGAGGCCTTGCGGCGACCAGTGCCGCAACAAAGATCAATTGATGATCTTTGTGGATGTCTCCAACAAATGGAATGAACAACGTGTCTGGTTGGACCACGTTCACGACCTTTCCGACCGCTGAATTGATGTCGGCTCCAGGTATCGTGTCGAGCGCTGCTGCGGGCAGATCGAGGAAGTGGCATTCCGTCACACCGAGAAGTCGGTGCGATTCTGCCAATTCCTCTCGAACCTGAGTAACCAGACTTTCTGGGAAAGCCGGTTCATATCCTTTTGTGACAACAGCGACGTGAACTTCGTGACCCGCGTCAGCTAACCGCGCCATGGTTCCGCCGCATCCCAAGACCTCGTCATCGGGGTGTGGGGCGATGATTAGCACTTTGCCAAGATGTGAGATATCGCTCATCAATCGCGTCCCAACACTGCGTGCATGCGCAAAGGTTTGTCTCCACTGAATTGCCATTGTGTAGCGCGGATCAGGCCGTCGCCGGTGAGCACTTCCAAATGATCGTCGCTCATCCCGACAATCTGGCCTGGTGTCCCATGGTGAGGTGCTTGCTGAGAGAAATCTGCCTCGCGAATGACCAATCGCGCGCCGCCGACGTCGCAGAAAGCGCCGGGGTACGGATCGCCCACTGCGCGGATTAGCCTGTCGATGGCTTCAGCCGACTGATGCCAATCAATCCGCCCATCCTCTGGCCGCCGCCTTGCAGCGAATGTTGCGCAGCTTTCGTCCTGTTCCTCGCGGCGGGGATTCTCGCTGGCAAGCTCAAAAAGCGCAGTGCCGATCATCTTTTGAAGCGCTATCATGTGCTTGTCATACAGGGTTCGCGCTGTTTCGCGCGGCGCCACATGAAAATACTCTTGAGCAAGTATCGCGCCCGTATCAGTCCCGCCATCCATCCAGAATAGGGTCGCGCCTGTTATCTTTTCGTCTGCAAGGATCGTCCACGGCAAGACGGCTCGCCCTCGCATTCGCGGCAGCGGGGCCGGGTGATAGCCAATGATCCGATCAGGACAGATGCTGAGGAACTCGTCCCTACATATCTGCGACCAACCAACCACGAAGATGTAGTCGGGCGCAGCCTCACGCATCGCCTCAATTGCATGGTCATCATTGATGTTGCGCACATGGAGCATGTCCACGCCGTGTTCTTTGGCGAGGGGGCCGAGTTCAACAAAGTCAGAATGCCGCTTCGACAATTCTGGCTCAAGCGTCGCCACGAGAGCCAATTCACATTTATCCGAAGCTATCATAGCGCGCATCGCGCATTCAGTGCTGTCCACTGCACCAACCAAAGCGATCCGCATCACACGGCTGACCTTTCGCTGCGGAACCGTCGTTTTGTGGCCTGACGTGAAACGCGGGTTGAAGTGTCTGGCGCGTCGGCGGGGCGCGACAGGCTCATTTCATCCATCAGCAGCTTGTTGACTAGCCGCACGTCATAAACCGTTTCGGCCAAATGCCGCGAATGTGCGCCCATTTTTTTGACGAGATTTTTATCAGCTGCGAGCTTTGCCATGGCATCAGCAAGGCTGGAGGCGCTGCGCGGTTCGACAAGGAACCCATTTTCACCATCCGAAACCGCATCACGGCACCCTGGCATGTCTGTTGTGATGACAGCGCGTCCTACAGCCAATGCTTCGAGAATTGTGCGAGGCAGCCCCTCGCGATAATATGTTGGCAGAACGAAAACGTGGCTTTCGGCAAGAAAGCTAGGCACGTCGTTTGTCTCAGGAATGACCTCAATCGGATAGTCTTGCTTTAACCGTTCTACGTCAGCTTCATTCAGGCCTGTAGGATTTGCGGGTTCAGGACGTCCGATCAGACTAAAACGTGCTTCAGGAAATCTCTCGTTGACCGTTTTTGCCGCCTCTGCATATTCCCAGATGCCTTTATCGCGCATCAATCGTCCGATCATCAGAAAGCGAATAGGGCTGTCTGGCGCGGAGCTGGTTACGAAGCGTTCGAGATCGACGCCCGAGCCAGGCACCTGCAAAACGGGCGCATCACCGTCGATGATGCCTGCGTCGAGCATGTCTTGCTTGTCATCAGAATTGAAGACGAAGATGCGCTGCGCGTTCGCAAGGCCAGAGCGATAAAGACGGCAGAACACTTTCTTCAGGAGATTTCGACCCTCGGCCGCCTCGCTGAAAAGGTACCCGAGTCCTGACATCAACGCATAATATCGTTTGATCCCGGCAATCCGACCGGCGATCCCACCGTAGATAATCGGCTTTTGGGTATAGGCGACCACGACATCAGGCTCTTCGCGTTTGAGCAGCGAAACGTAAGCGCTGATCGTTTGCAGATCAGCGATTGGATTGGTTCCAGTGCGCGCCATTGGCACGATTTTGAAATCAATTCCCATTTCGCCAAGCTTTTCGCGCACGCGAGGATCGTCATCCGGGGCAACGGCCACAACCTGATGTCCGGCCCTGCGCATTTCGGCGAGCAATTGCCCGCGAAAATTGATGAGCGAGAATGCGAGGCTCGATAGAACGACGATCTTCACCAATTGGCTCCTTGTTGCGGTCTGTTCCGCATGATCTCTTTGTCAGCATCTGCTTTGCCGTGCTGATGCGCAAAGAGAAAGGCGTATTCAGTTGGATAGTCTAAAGAAGTGAAGGGCCTCCCATGGGCTCTCAAGAGCGCCTAATGGTGACCTAACCTCTCTTTAGAGAGCAGCAGACTTACCCTTTCGCGCATGCTGCGCTCTCCCCCTGATGCTGTCAAAGCCGGGTTATGCCCTTCCGGCTAATCGCTTGAAGAGCAAGTGCATGCTGGTGGGGGCGTGGGTAATTAAGAAATTGTGAAATTGGATTCCTGGCGCGGATGCACTTGCGCTGTGTCGGGAAGGTGAGACTAGGAAAGCGGTTTCTTTATGAACACACCTGCTGACGATACCGGTGCGGTCCGGGCGACGGCTGATCTGGATGCCAAGGTGGATCGTTCTGGACGGCTGACCCGATGGTCGCGTCTGTTCGCTGATACGTTTGGTATTGTGCCCGCTTTCATGTGGCGCAAGGTCATCCGTCTCGCAGGCGTCATGACTCTCGATTTTGTCGCCGTGGCAGGAACATTCTTCCTGCTGCTGCCATTTGTGCAGCCAAGGGTGACACTTGGCGGCGTGCTGGACACGCTGACATTGCTGACCCTTTCAGCCAGCGCTTTGACGGTCGCCCTTTTGTATTTGAGCGGCCTTTATCGTCGCAGTTGGCGATTCACTTCGCTGGCCGATTGCATCGCGATGGGCTTCAACATTGGCTTCGCCCTTGCGATCACATGGTCGGCCATCTGGTGGTCGATTGGCAGCCCACGCAGCCTCGGCGATATTGCGCTTCTTGGCCTTTTGCACTTCTGCCTTTGCTTTTTGACAATGCAGGTGATGCGCCTTTCGCGTCGTGCCATCCGGTATCTGCCGATCACAAATATCACAGGGGGCAGGGCTTCTGACGGAATTGAGCGGAAGAATGTGATCCTTGTTGGTCCTGCCAATTGGGCGGAATCGATCATCAAATTCAGCAATTCTGAAGCGGGTGCAGCGGTCAATCCAGTTGCAGTGCTCTTGCCCGAGGCAGACGGGCCCATTGTGCAGATCCATGGCGTTCAGGTGCTGGGTTTCCCGGAAAATCTCCCAACCGCTGTCGCTATCCTGGAACAGCGCGGGCGCCGTCCAGAAACAGTCGTGCTGTGCGATGATGCGGTCAACATGAGCGCGCGTGAAATCGCGGCAGTTACGGGCCGGGCGCGCGATTTAGGTATCTCTGTCTCGCGCGTGGGCGATGATTGGGGGCAATTGCTCGGCCGCGATACGGCGCCTGATCTCGACAAGCTTTCGACAGCGGACCTTTTGGGACGTCGCGAATTTGAATTGCGTGAGGCCGCGATTTCGCAGCAGATCGCCGGTGAACCTGTGCTTGTCACAGGGGCTGGGGGAACGATTGGCGGCGAATTGGTGCGTCAGCTTGCCGGCTTTAAGCCGAGCAAAATCGTGTTGCTCGATCATTCCGAATACGGGCTCTACAACATTGAGAAGAAGATCCGCGAAGACTTTCCGGAGCAGAACCTCGCGATTGAATTGTGCAATATCCGCAATCCAATCGAAGTGCGCCGCGTGTTTGAGCGGCATCGGCCAGCTATCGTCTATCACGCAGCAGCGCTCAAGCACGTGCCGATCGTTGAGGGCAACCCATGTGCCGGCGTTCACACCAATGTGATTGGCACCAAGAATGTCGCTGATGCCGTCACTGAGTACAGCGCGCGTGCCATGGTGCAAGTGAGCACTGACAAGGCCGTGAACCCCGTCGGGATGATGGGCGCTACCAAACGTGTGGGCGAGCTCTACGCACAATCGCTTGATCTGTGCGGCATTGATGATCCCGATGCACCACGCTTCATGACCGTTAGGTTTGGCAATGTGCTTGGATCATCAGGATCGGTTGTCCCTCTGTTCAAACAGCAATTGCTGGCTGGTGGCCCGCTCACAGTTACTCACCCTGATATCGAACGCTTCTTCATGACTGTCGCCGAAGCGGTGCAGCTCATCCTGGAAAGCTCTTCACGCGCACTTCAGCAGGAAACACCGCGCGGACGGATTATGGTTCTCGACATGGGCGAACCTGTGAAGATCGTCGATCTCGCCAAGCGCATGATCCGCATTTATGGGCTCGAACCTGATGTTGACGTCGCGATCTCGTTCACAGGTCTGCGCCCCGGTGAAAAACTTTTCGAGGAGCTGTTCGACAGCTGCGAAGAGCAGGACGCATCCGATATTCCAGGCATCTTTGAGGCATCATCCAACCCAATTCCTCTGCCTTTCATCACGCGGGCGATCGAGCAGCTAAGCCTCGAAGTTGAGGCAGGTAATGACAGTAATGTCCGCCGCATCACGCACCATCTGACAACGCTGCCAAGCAGCTCTGAAAGCCTTGCGGGTTACGTGACCAGCTCGGATGCATTCTTCCGCAGCCGCCGGTTCAAATCGGTTGAAGAGGCGTAAGAGAAATGGCCACCAAAGCAGCAACTCTTCCATCGGCCGGCAACGATACGGCGCCTCACGCCAAATCAAATTGGCCATGCCACGAGCAAGACGAAATTGAAGCGGTTTCCAAGGTGCTCGCCAGCGGCCGCGTCAATTCGCTGGTCCATGGCGATCAGAACAAGGCGTTTGAAAAGGAATTTGCCGATTACGTCGGAGTGCCCTTCGCGGTCGCAGTAAGCAATGGCACGGTGTCAATCGAACTGGCCCTCAGGGCGCTGGGGGTTGGGAAGGGCGATGAAGTAATCGTTCCGGCGCGAAGCTTCTTCGCCACCACCAGCGCAGTGGTCGCGGTTGGCGCTACTCCGGTTTTCGCAGAGGTGGAAACCGACACCCAGAACATCGATCCGGCCTCGGTCGAGCGGGTAATCAGCGATAAAACGCGAGCCATCGCTTGTGTTCACCTCGCAGGTCAGCCCTGCGATATGGACCGCTTGTGCGACATCGCCGAACGGCATGGCCTTTTCCTGATCGAAGATTGCGCCCAGGCGCATGGCGCGATGTGGCGGGGCAGGGCCGTCGGTTCATTCGGCGATGCCGGCTCTTTCTCATTCTGCACCGACAAAATCATGTCGACAGGGGGCGAGGGCGGCATGCTCGTGATGAAAGACGAGACTGTCTGGCGTCGTTCCTGGGCGTATAAGGATCACGGCAAGGACCCTATTCGCCTTAGAGAAAAGTCGAATTCAGCTCCCGGCGAATTCCGTTATTGCATAGATGATTTCGGTAGCAATTTCCGCATGACAGAAATGCAGGCGGCTATTGGCCGTCTGCAGCTTAAAAAGCTGGATGATTGGGTGGCCCGGCGCCGTGAAAACGCCTGTGCTTTGGTGGAGGAGGCGACCAAGCATCCCGCGGTAAGTAGTATGAACGTTCC
The DNA here is from genome assembly GCF_001542875.1 of Erythrobacter sp. YT30. Lineage (GTDB taxonomy): Bacteria > Pseudomonadota > Alphaproteobacteria > Sphingomonadales > Sphingomonadaceae > Erythrobacter. The sequence goes on from NZ_LMAF01000001.1 coordinate 375,347, forward strand.
CGATCACGCATTTCACACTTTTTATAAATGTTATGTGCTGCTCGATCTCCAATTGCTCCCCGAAGGTGTTTCGCGCAGCATGGTGCTCGCTGCCCTTATGGCGGAAGGTATTGCATGTGGGAGCGGTTCCTGCCCCGATATGAGCCGCGAAGGCGCGTTTTCAGATCTGGAAGTGCGCCGCGATGGCGATCTTGCTGCAAGTCACGAAATGGCCGCGCGCACGATTATGTTCCAGGTGGATCACACGCTAACACCAGAGGACACCGCTCGATACGGGCGCGCATTGGTTCGTGTGCTAAATGCGCTCGAAGGCGAGGCATAAACCATGGCTGATTATCCCAAGCCCGAACTCGACTTCATCGTAATCGGAGCGATGAAAGCGGCGACTACGTGGGTGCAAGCGCAGATGAGCCAGCATCCCGATATCTTCGTGCCCGAGATAGAGCCTCATTTCTTCACGCGCGATCACAAAAAGGGTTGGCAATGGTATCGCGATCTTTTCCCTGCGACAAAGCCTGAGGGAGCGCTGTGGGGCGAGAAGACTGCCGATTATCTCGCGCCGCCTGAAGCAGCCGAACATATCAAGCGCGAATATCCTGATGCCAAACTGATCGTGCAATTCCGCAATCCGATTGACCGCGCTTATTCCGATTACAAAATGGTCTATCGCCGCGGCGTGGTGAAGGGGCCGCCTGATGAGTACATGATGTCACTCGACAACCCGCAGCCGCGGTTTCTCAATGGCGGTCTCTACGGCAAGCACATGGCGCGCTGGTTCGACATGTTTCCAAAAGAACAAATCCTCTGCTTCACTTTCGAAGATGTGAAACAGCGCCCGCAAGAAACACTTGAGAAAGTGTGGCAGCATATCGGTGCAAACCCGCATTTTGACTCCGAATTTGCCAAGAAGCGTCAGAACGACAGCTCGGAAGAGCTCCTCCCCCTGCCTGTTCGAAAAGCATTGGCGCCCATCAAGCCGCTGGTGAAACCACTGCGCAATTCGGCGCTTTTCAAATCAACACGCGGCATGTTTGCTCGCGAAATCAATTATCCGCCTTTGTCGCAGGAAATGCGCGCGCATCTGGCTGACTTTTACGCTGAAGATGTCGCGCTGCTTGAGAAGCTTTTGGATAGGGACTTATCGTCGTGGCTCAATGTGCAGGAACGCGCAGACGCCGCATAATTGTTGAAAAATTTAACGAACCGCATGCTAACAGGTTCGCAATTGCAAAGGAGGGGCGCCGTTATGCGCACATTCTCGACAAACATCACAAAAGCAGCCGCTGCTGCGATTATGCTCTCGACCATGGCGGCATGTTCGTCAGGTGCAGGCGGACTTCCACCACTCGAAAGTGCAAGCGCAACCGAGCTGCGCGTTGGCCCTGGCGACAAGGTCCGCGTGGCGGTGCAGGATCTCGACAATGTCAATGGCGACTACACGATTGATGAAACGGGCTCGATCTCGCTTCCACTTGTTCAACAGGTGAGAATCAGCGGTATGACATATGTCGAGGCTACCGCGGCACTGCGTAGCGCGCTCATCGCAAAAGATATTCTCAAAAACCCCAACGTGACCGTTCAGCCCTTGGAGCTGCGTCCCATCTCGATCCTAGGTGAAGTGCGTAATCCCGGCGAGCTTGAGTTTCGCCAAGGGATGACTGTATTTGAAGCTGTGTCACAAGCTGGTGGCTACACATACCGCGCGAACACAAAGGAAGTCGAAGTCATCCGCAATGAAAACGGTACTCCGGTAAGCCGCAAGGCGACCGAGAACGACGTGCTGAAGCCCGGCGATCGGATTCGCGTATTTGAACGGTGGTTTTAATGCAGAAAACAATCGGCGCGATGCGCGGTGTATCTCTGGCGGCGTTGGCAACAGCCAGCTTCGCCAGCGTTCCTTTGGCCGCACAGACCACTATCGCTCCGCTGGTGGATGGTGACGATCCGGAATTCCGTATTGATCCGATCACCGCTGGATCACTAAAAATTTCGCCCAGCATCACTGCGACGACCCGCTATGACAGCAACGTACTTGCTGACGTGGCGAACAATGAGATCGAGGATGTCGAGTTCATCGTGCGGCCCGAGGTGGGCGTGGAAATTGGCGAGAACGCCTTTCGGGTAAACTTCAACGGGTTTGGCCAGTTTTCACGATTTGCCGATCTTTCGACTGAGAATTCGGACACGTACGGCGCCGATCTCGGCTTCAACTACAGTCCCAGCCAAGGCGAAACACTCCGCACACAAGTCGGCTATGCCCGTCTGGCAGAGGATCGCGGCGATCCAGAAGCCCGTAATGTTGCTGGTCCAGGTCCACGTCTGATCGATGATCTGTTTGCAGAGGTGCGGTATCGCAATGAAGGCGGACGGATCCTGCTCGATCTCGAGGCGGTTGCGCGCGAACTGGATGCGGTCTCAGCCATCGATGATGATCGTGATTTCACGTCATATGGTGGGCGGGCAACAGTCGGCTATCGTGTGAGCGGACCTGTGTACGCGACGGTCACCGGTTTCGCCACGTATCGCGACTTTGTGTTGCCACCCACTCCCACCGATCCGGACCGCGATGCCACGACTTACGGCGGACGTGTCGGCATCAGCTTTGTCGACAATGATCGCATCCGTGGGCGCGTGGGCGTTGGTATCTTTCAGTTTGATCCGCAAGACGCCCGGCTTGATTCTCGGAGTGGCCTTTCGGTCGATGCGTCGATCTCTCTTTTGATTGATCGTCGTGCAGCCATCATAGTCGATGCGTTCCGCGGCGATGTCGCAACATTCCGTGCCGGTGCTCAAGCGCGAACAGATACGCGTGCGGCGGTGACAGCTCAGGTCGAAATGCGACACAATTTCTATGGCAGGGTAGGGCTTCGCTACCGTGATACGAACTTCATCGGTTCGGGTATCAGCGAGGAGACTTATGGTCCCAACATCGCCGTTGAATTCCTCGCCAATCGCAACCTCTCTCTCATCGCAGACGCGACCGTTTCAGAGCGGGTGAGCGATGATCTTTTTGAGAACTTCGAACGGTTCAGAGCCGGTGTGACCGCTCGTATCCGGTTCTAAAATTAATCCTGGCTGCGCCTGCTATTTCGGCGAGGCGCGGCCGGGACTACGCCATCAATTCTTGGTACACCTGCGTGACGCTCGTCGCATGGCGTTCGACGCCAAAGCGATCTTTTGCTGAAGGCGCCGCACGTTCAATCATCCGCTGTGTCTCAGCTGGATTTGCGAGAAGATCGGTTACACCTTTGGCGAGCGCGGTTGCGCTTTCGGGTTCAACCAACACGCCTGTATCGCCCGCCAAAGCCTCAGGACTTCCGCCAGAGCGTGTTGCGACCACTGGCGTTCCGACCAGCATGGCTTCGACCAAGGTCCGCCCAAGTGGTTCACCCGTCGCCGGCACGAGCAATTGATCGCACGCGCCGATCCAGAAATGTCCCGGGCTTTTGAAGCCCATTAAGCGGACTGCATCCTGCATTTGCGTGATAGCGATATGCTCGCGCAGCTTGGTGTCCATTTCGGGAACTTTAGCCTCGCCAAACATTAGCCCAAATACGGGCCGATCGATGGTCTTGCGCAGCTCCGCTATCGTATCGACAAAGAGCAATGGCCGTTTGCGCGGAACGAAACTGCCGAAAAAGCCCAAAAGGAGAGCATCTTCTGGCAAGTTCTGCTCTTTTAGCAATTGCGCGCGCGCTTCTTTGCGGTTGACCGTTATGGTCGTGTCGAAGGGGCTGTGCACGACCTGCGCCTTGTGCGCTGCGCTCCAGATCTTGCCTTTGGGCAGTGAGAAACTGGAAACCGTCAGCACGCGCGTCGCAAGAGCAGGTGCCAACAAGCGCAACCCCATGGCCGTCGGATCAGCGCGGTGGTGCCAGATTAGCGGCAAGCCCGCCAATCGCGCAGCCATCGCCCAGGTCGCATGGGTGCGTCCGTCATTAGTGTGCACAATGTCAACGTTATGGTCTTTCAAGAACCGCGCGCGAGGAGCAACACCCGTCAAAGTGCGCAAGAACTTGCGTGCGCTGAAGGCTTCGCCAGGCGTGAATGATGTGATCGGAGAAGCGGGGTCAGCGATCTGCTCGAAAGCACCGAAATGCTTGGCAATTTTACCGTCCGGCACTTCGGGGACGATCAGTATGCGAAACTGCGTCGGATCAAGCCGTTCCAACAGACCCAGCAGCGAGATATGACTGCCGCCAATGCTGTCGCCTGCAAACGGAAAGCAGATTGTGGTTCTGGCCTTGTGCGCGGGCGTGAAATTTTGCGCTGGATCGAGCGCGTTCATCAGCCTTTGCCTTTTTTCTTCAGACCATCGCGGTAAATCAGGAAGTTATCGAAGTTTGAAAAGCCATCACCATTCGCATCGCCCCAAGTGTCAGCCACTGTGGGGTTTGCGCCATGCTTTGTCTCCCAATTATCGTCCATCCCGTCGCGATCAACATCGCGATAGGCTTTCGCGCTTTTGATCTTTCCGATGCTGCCTGGGCGGGAAATGATCTGACCTGCGCGATTGCGGATGTCGCTTACTACCTTGGCGTCAATAGCGTCACGCGGCCAGGTTCCCGCACTTGCAAGCACATCGTCATAAGCCTTCGCCGCACTCTTCGCCTTGATAGTTGGCGCACAGGGCGCATTGCCAACCTGGCGTTGCCGCGCGGGTGAAGAGACATGGTCAAAATTGCCGACGAAATCATTGTCCCAAAGGTAGATTTTCGCTTTACCCTTTGCAGCGATATCGTTGCGCGCGATCCCTTGAGTATTTCGGCTGCCGTTCGGCCCAAGCACGAAAGTATTGCCGACGATTGAGACCGGGGTTCCCCCGAATTGCTCCCAAACCTCGGCAAATTGGCTCTCCGCGTTGTACAGGACGTTGTTCATTACTTCGACGCAGGACTGAGGAGGGAAATTGATATCGGGATTGCGATCGCCATTATGCGCGCAGATGTTCCCGATGAAGCTCACTCGCTGAGCGTCTTTTGGATCGCTGGCGAGCAGCGCGCATTTGTCATGGCGCGGTATTCCGTATGCAAATATCGAATTGCTGATCGTGATCTGATCGTTATCGCCATAGCCGTTGACCAATTCATCGCTAGCCCAGCTCGCGCTGACATGATCGATCACGATTTTTCGGCTGTTTTCGATCGTGATCGCATCGTCGCTTTTACGATTGGCACTAAGCCGATCGAGCCGGATGCGCACGTGCCGCACGACAATATTGTTGGTGTTCTTGATCAGTAACGGCGTTCGTGCCGAGTTTCCGCCCGCATGGGAGATGACGACACCGCCGCCAGGTGCTGTTTGCCCGGCAATCGTCAAATATGGATTTTTGATCACTGGCGGACGATTGGTGAACCGGAAGACGCCGCCGACACGGAAAACGCAGACGCGCGGCCCCTTTGCAACAAGACAGGCCCTAAGTGATCCTTTGCCGGAATCCTTTCGCGTCGTGACATAGATAATCTTGCCGCCGCGCCCGCCTTTGGATCCTGCTCCGTGTCCAATTGCACCCGGGAAAGCCAACTTACCAGATACGGGCTGCGCGGCCGGCGGAGGGGCAGCTTCTACAGGTTCGGCGCAGGCGGAAAGGCCCAGGGCGACTGCGCTCGCCGCTGCCAACGCCGTTTTTCCTTTAAGTACAGATTGATAAGTCACGCCGGCCTCCCTGCCATGGATCCGTCCTGAGTTTTGTTTGCGACGTTATCATCATTGGACTTGTTGAAGTAACCGTATCGCCAAAGCAGGGGAGCAGCAAGGAACGAGAAAAGCCGCTGTTTCGCGCGCGGCATCTTGGATTTCCAGCCAATGTCCTTGTTGATGCGGATTTCGTCTTTCATCCGGTGGCGGCTTCCTGCAACCTGGTGCCCCGGCTTCATGACGTCAGCTCCGTATTCGGGTAAAACGTACTCTTCACCCACAAGAGCCATGATACGCTTTACCGTCGCCTCTGGATCGGCGACGAAATCTTCATATCGCACGCGAATGCTGCGCTTTTTGGGCAGACGCCAACGCATGATTTCGGCACCCATGTTGACGACAAACCAGCGCGCTGCAGTGAACCACAAAGGCTTGGGTTTGAGCTCTTTCTGGATGCCTTCTTCTACCTTGATGCTGTAGGGCTTCATCATCGACCACGCGACGCCGCGACCATCTCGGACGACGTGAACGAGATAGATCTCGATGTTTGGATTGGAATGAATGCTTGATGCACGTCCGGGCAGCTTTGAGCTGTCAAGGATGATGTTTGTGCCCGATTGTGCGGCAATTTCGCTAAAGAGCGAGCCTGTCAGCCGCTCAAAATCCGATACATCCCGGCTCGGGATTAACTTCGCGAACGATCGCTTTGGGTTGAAAAGCGATTCAGAGCGATCAAGCAGAGCGCCATATTGGGAGACCGACGTGTCAGCATTGTTCGCTTTCCATCGCTCGACCACCGGCCCCCAGAAATCGCAGTCTGAAACGGTCTTCCGGCACGCACAATATTCGTCATTTTCCCAGACATGGCGCGATAGAGCGGTGATCTCACCTGCCGCAAACACGCTTTTCTGCTGGCCCACCGCGATGTCGAGCAGGGTCGTGCCGCTGCGGCCATAACCTGCGACATAGATCAGCTTCAGAGGCTCTCTTTTGGTCTCCTGGCTGGGCATTAAGGGCAAATTCCTGATCTGAACGCAAAGAAAAGCGGGCTTGTAAAATCCTATATTAGTGCCACCGCCCGCAAGGTATCTTTGGTATATCCCAGTGACCAATAACTGCTACGAAGTGATAGCCACAATGCGCAAGCTATCGTCCTTCTACGCAATTGTAAGAGGACGGCCATCGGGGCAATTTAGTAACAACCATGGCTACCCAACAGACTTACGATCCGAACGATAGCGGGGAAACCACGCCCGACACGCAAAGTGGTGCAGGCGGGTTCGCTCCCGATCCCGTCTATGGGGTCGATCGTGTCGGCTATTCCAATGCCGGGTCGCAAACGCGTTTTACCCGGCTTGTTCTGTTCATCGCCGTTTTCCTCTGTGGGTGGAGCGTCTTGAGGGTTGGCGATATCAACCTAACACTGAGCGATATTGGCATCACTTTTGTGGTATGCGCCATGCTCCTGCGAGGCGAGTTGAATACTCGCCCATTTGGATCAATGACAGTGTTTTGGATTTCAGGTCTCGCACTTATGTTGGCAGGCCTGCTGCTGAGCACAATTGTGAATGGCGAGATGACGCGCTGGTTGATTGTGGCCGCGCAATACCTCTTTGCTTTCCTGCTCGTGCCGATGGTTTTAATGGGACAGCAAATCACAGTCACACAGCGACTGCCTGCGCTATTCGTGTTTGGCATCGTCGTCTCGCAAATGATTGGCGTTACGGCGAGCCTGCTGTTCGATCACACGGAAACGCTTGATCTGATGGGTGATGGGTTCCTCACCGGCAATGGCCGTGTCGGCGCGATGACGGGCGAGCCCAATCCCAATGGAGCGATGGTAGCCTTTGCGTTTCCGATGCTGCTTTACTGCATGCGAAACCGAACCATTCCGACAGGGCTCGGATTGATATGCGCTCTGATCCTCGCATGGGGTTTGCTGGCAAGCGGATCGTTTACAGGGTTCGCGGCTGCGGTGATTGCGACCGGCGTTTATCTAGTTTTTTCCGGATTCAATCAATTTGCGAAGTTTGCGATGGCTGGGGTGGTCGGTCTCTTCCTGTTCGTCGCATCAGGCGCGCCGCTTCCCGAAGCGTTCGAAACTCGCGTGGTAGGCGCACTAACCTCCGGTGACCTTAACGAGGCGGGTACCTATACTGACAGAGCTGATCTCATCTCCGAAGCTTGGCAGATGGCGGATAACAATGTGCTGGTCGGGCTGGGCGTCGATCAATATCGTAATGTGAGCGCGAAAGGCTCACCCGTGCACGAACTCCATCTTCTCATCTGGAATGAAGGCGGAGTGGTTGCTTTCGTCGGGCTTTTGCTGCTGCTTTTGATGCTGATCGCGGGATCAATGCGAGCATTATCCGAAAGCCGGATCGAAGGAGCGATGATTCTCGCTGTCGTATCCGTCTTCATGGTCTACACATTTTCGATCCCACACATGTATTCGCGGCAGTGGATCATGCCGGTTCTGCTGGCGATGAGCACGTATTTCGCAATCCGCCCAAGCTTTGATGCGGTTTACCGACCATGGCAGCGAACATGATGGCCGGAAGCTTTCAGCAGAGAATTAACGGCTTGATCGCCAATGACATGCTGCGTTCGCGCCTTGGCAGCATAGCGCATCTGTTGACGGGCAGTGTTGCGGTCGCTGCGCTCATGTTGGTGAGCACGGTAATTGCCGCGCGTGCATTGGGGCCGGCAGCCTACGGGGTATTGGCCATAGTTCTAACCATTGGGCGCATATGTGAGCGTCTGCTGCGGTTTGAAAGCTGGCAGCCGCTTATCCGCTTTGGAACTCAGGAAGAAGTTGAGGGCAACCCTCAGCTAATGGCGCAATTGTTCCTATTCGGTCTTCTGCTCGACGTTGGATGCGCGTTGCTGGCGGCAGCCGTAATGCTTGGGGCCGGATATTTGCTGCTCGAGCATGTTGGACTTCAGAGCGAAGATTTTTACCTCCTTGCCATCTTTGCGCCTGCTATCGCGTTCAACATCAGAGGTGTGCCGACGGCCGCATTGCGCATGGCTGGTCAGTTCAAACGGCTCGCTTACTTCAAACTTTTTTCAGCGGTCCTTCGCATCATCATGGCTGGCGCTGCCTATCTCGCAGGTGCCAATATCGCGACATTCCTTGCGATCTGGATGGCCGCGCAGTTGATCGATACGGCGATTTTTGCATGGCTCGCAAAACTCGCATTGGAAAAGATGGGCGTTGCCAACCCTTTCAAAGCAGGTGTTGACGGGATGACCGGGCGTTTTCCTGGTTTCATGGGATTTGCCTGGTCGACCAATGCGTCAAGCGCATTGCGAACCCTGACACAGGAAGCCGATACCTTGCTGGTGGCAGCACTTGCCGGGCCATCGGGAGCCGGCTTTTACCATATCGCCAAACGCTTTGCGAAAGTCGCGCAGCAAGTTGGGCAGCATGTACAGGCGGTGATCTATCCAGATTTGTCGCGGATGTGGGCACGCAAGCAGTTTACCAATGTACGCGCGATCAAGTTCAAGGTCCAAGCCGCTTTGGGCGCGATCGCTCTGGCGCTGATCGCGGGCACCTGGCTGGTCGGAAAGCCATTGGTCCAATGGACATTCGGCGCCGATTTTGAACTCGTTTTTCCATTGCTTCTGACGCAGTTGGTAGCCGTGATGTTTATCATGATCGGCGCGCCTTCGCGTTCGACCATGTTGGCCATGAACCGCCCGACCGTGGTGCTTGGCATCGCTGTTGCTGCGACCATCACGTTCTTCGCCGTGGCTTTGACGGCTTTGCCGGTATACGGCGCGATCGGAGCAAACTATGCCCATATCGCGTTCTCGGCGCTGACGGTCGTTGCGCTCGAGATTGCATTCCGGATCAGCTATTCCGCACCGCGCGACGATGAAGTGAGAGCGATATGAATGATCTCTCGCGCCAGAATTTCGAACACGAAGTGGGCGAAGCGAATATGCCGCGGCGGATCACTTTCGTCCTACCTGGGCTGCGCGCGGGGGGCTCAGAGCATGTGGTCACCTTCGTCGCTGGACAATTAGTGGAACGCGGCCATAGCGTTGAGATTGTGACTTTCGAGGACGGCAAAGAGCCGCCTTATTATACGCCTGATCCACGTATTGAGCTCTCCTATCTGGCGCGTCCGGTTCAAAAGCTCGCAAAGCTGAACGCTTTGAAAGAGGTGATCTTCCGCACCGCTGATCTGCGCGGTCACTTCGAGCAATCAAAGCCTGACCTCATCATCAGCTTTCTCACGCGCACCAATGTCCAAACGCTTCTTGCGGCAAGGGAATTGGCAATTCCTGTCGTCGTTTCGGAGCGTAACAATCCGGTTCAGCAAGATCCCGGAGCAGTTTGGCGGTGGTTGCGGCGTCAAACCTATCCGATGGCAACAGGTCTCGTCACCATGACGCGCGGTGCGATGGAATGTTTCCCGCCAAAGATGCGCAAAAGATCCTGGATTATTCCCAACATGGCTGCATGGGGCGATGCGGTCGCTTCGCCAGATACACGCGAGGATAAGGTACTCACAGCAGTAGGCAGACTGACTGATCAAAAAGGCTTCGACATGCTGCTTGAGGCTTTTGTGGAAGCTGCGCCGAAGCATCCCGATTGGATTCTGCGGATATGGGGCGAGGGGCCGGATCGCGATTCTCTGGAGCGTTTGCGCGGCAAGCTTGGCCTTGAAGATCGTGTGGAGATGCCCGGAGTGACAGACAATCCCGGAGACTGGATCGAATGCGCAGACGCTTTTGTTCTGAGCTCGCGATATGAAGGCTGGGGGCTTGTACTCGGCGAGGCTATGGCTGCCGGGCTGCCCTGCATTTCCTTCGACTGCGATTTTGGCCCCGAAGACATGATCACTGATGGTGATGATGGGTTGCTCGTTCCTGCGAATGACAAAGTGGCATTGGCCGAGGGTTTAGACCGATTGATGGGCGATGCGACATTGCGTGCTTCTCTCGGCGATAGGGCGAGAGAAACAAGCCAGAGATTTGTGCCCGAGGCGATCGGCCAACAGTGGACCGACCTGATTGAGAGCCTCCTCCAAGAGACGGCACCAAGAATTTAGCGGAGTTCGATGAAGATGATTGCCGCCCTCAAAGCGAGAGTGCTCGATTTCAAACGCACCAATCACGACGCGCGTCTGCAGACCATGCTGAACGTCGTTGACGCCTATTTTGTGTCCTACCCCAAAAGCGGTCGGACATGGCTGCGCTATCTCCTCTCGCTCTATCTCGCGCGCACCTATGATCTGGGATTTGAGCCTGATCTACGATCGACTTTCAAAGTGCTTCCCAATTTTGATCTCGATATGGAGCGGGGCCTTCCATCTACAGAGGCGCTCGCAACCAAAAACCTGCCGTTGATCGCCGTGAGCCACCGCGATTATCGCGCTGATTTGTTCGCGGGCAAGAAGACGGTGATGCTGGTACGCGATCCGCGCGATGTGCTGGTTTCGTCTTATTTCCACCAGACCAAGCACAAGCACCGTTTCGAAGGTGATATTGCCGCTTTTCTCGAAGACGAAACCTATGGCGCAGTAGCAATTGCCGAATACCACAATGGATGGGCGGCAGGCCTCGTTAACAGGGAAGCGCTTACCACCAGTTACGAGGAATTGAGCGAAGACACACATGGCGTCGTCCGCAGCATCCTGCACTTCCTAGGCATTGCGGTGGATGAAGTTGCGCTTGATGACGCCGTGGCGAAGGCTCAATTCGACAAAATGCGCAAGAAAGAGAAGAAGACCGGCATTCCTGGCCATGAATACAATCGCGAAGATTCAGACGCCTCTCGCGTGCGGCGGGGCAAGGTCGCTGGGTACACTGACTACCTTGGCCCTGCAGAAGATGCGAGGATGCAGGAACTGTTCGATCAACACCTGACGCCTGAGGCAAAGGCGCTTTATTCGCCCACAGGGTTTATCGCTTGAGCCTCCGCTAGGCTGGCAAAACGCATCGGGGGCAATGTGAAGATTTGTTCGATCACCAACAGCCTAACCTCAGGCGGGGCTGAAGTCCTTGTGACGGGCCTCTCTGCAGAATTTGCACGCTCAGGTGATCAGTCTCTCGTGTTGGCGCTTTGTGACGCGGAAAGCGTTGGAAATTCAGCAGAAACCGAAAAACGAATGATCGCAGAAATTGAGGGTGCAGGGGGGGCATTCCTCTCTCTGGGCCTTTCTGCCAAGCGCAGCCCGTTTGAAGGCGCTTCTGCCATGCGCAAAGCGCTGAAAAGCTTCGCGCCAGATGTTGTTCATGCGCACACAGTCCGCGCCCTCCCAATGTTGACACTGGGCCGGATCAAAGCACCCCGCGTGCTTACCCATCATAACACGCGCCTGCCGTTCTCGCCGAAGATGTTTCCGCTGTTTGACAGGATGACCGATACATATGTGTCCATTGGCGCGGATGTAGAGGAAGTCCTTGGCCAGTACGTCAACAAACCGATTGTGCGCATCCCCAACGCAGCCGGGCGATCCTTCGCACAAGGGACAACCCGTTCGGCACCATCGGATCAACCATATATCCTCTCGGTCGGTACTATCAGTGAGCAGAAGAATTATCCGCTGCTGATCGACACCGCTAAAGCCCTGAGAGCGAGCAATCCAGATCATCCTTTGCCCAGGTTTCAGATCGCAGGCGGAGGAGCGGATCTCGATGCTCTCCGAACGCGGGTGACCGACGAGGGCCTCGTCGACGTTGTCGAATTTCTTGGCGAGCGTTCTGACGTGCCGGATCTCATGAAAGCGAGTGACCTTTATCTTAACGTGTCGCTCTACGAAGGCATGCCCATCACACTCCTTGAAGCCATGGCATCGGGTCTTCCGATCGTGGCGACCGATGTGCCAGGCAATTGCGAATTGGTGGCGGACGACGTCAATGGATTAAAGGCACCATTGGGCGACCCTCAAGCCATAGCTGCGCGCATCACCGAAATCCTCTCTGACAATGCTCTTTATAGCAGGCTTTCAGCCGGTTCGATTGAGCGCAGCGGTGATTTTTCCATTGAGAATACAGCCGCTAAGCACCGCGATCTCTACGCTTCGCTGATTGGCTAAGCTCCTAAGTAAAGACACCTTCACCTAAAGGGGTAGTCTCAAGAGGGAGCATAAAGCTCCGCAATAGCCTTTTACGTGACCGAGCCTGTTCTTGTAGTGAAGACTCGCAAATTTGCCGCGGGACGCACCCTGTGGGCGGCAATAAATGGAGAAAGCCGGTGAACGATCTAGCCCTCAATCAGCCTCGGGATAATCTTCCCAGTCAACGGCGAGGGTATCTGACTCAGCAGCTGCAGCAACAGCAGCCGCAAACGCTCGCGCCTGAGCAATTCGGACTGCAGGACCTGATCCGCATTTTTGAGCGGCACAAGTTTTTGATCCTCGCAATCGTAGCAGCCGTGACGCTCGCGACGCTTGCGTGGCAATTGTTGTCGCCCAATCTCTATCAGGCTCGTGCCAACATTCAGGTTGAACTGATCGATGATACAGGCACCAACCAGGCCGACATCCTCGCTCGCAACACCCAGCGTCTGGCGAACGAGCGCAAACTGTATCGCTCACGCAATTCCGCGCGCACTGTAGTCGAATCTCTCGCTCTTCATGAGGATCCAGCATTCCACGAAGAAATGGGCGGTGCCCCATCAGGAAGCGAATCCGATCAGATCAATAAAGCTGTCTCGACACTGCTCGAAATGACGCGCGTTGAATCGGAAGATGGCTCTGACTTGATCGAACTAACGGCAACTGCGCGATCTCCTGAAATGGCTGCCGAAATTGCTAACGCCTTCCCGGCAGCGGTGCGCGACTTGAAACGCACCCGCAGTGAAGAGCGGCGTCAGGAACTGCTCGATGATTTGGGTGCCGAGCGCGAAGAGCGCGTTGCGGTCGCGAAAGAAGCTGCTGATGCACTTGCCGAATTCCGCGTCGAAAACCGTATGCTCGTGGGTGCCGGTGGGGCAGAAGACTTGGCCCAGATCAACCGCATCGCCGCGGAAGCAGCTTCGGCGACGGCGCGGGGAGCTGGTGCTTCTGCAGCAAGCGCGGGCGTCGCAAGCGCTGCGAGCATTCGTTCGACTGCAGGCGCAACCAACGCAGCCGTTCAACAGCTTCAACGTCAGGAAGCACAGTTGGGCGCGGAACTGGCCAGCCTCACGCAAACCTATGGCGACGGTTATCCTGAAGTCGCGCGCGTTCGTGCTGAACTGCAAACGGTGCAATCCAATCTCGCGACTGAACAGGCCGCTGCACGCCGCGCTGCGCAAGAACAGGCTAACGCTGAGAGCGCCCGCATGGCGCAACTTGCACGCGCCGATGCCGCGCGCGATCAAGCTCGCGCAGGGCAATTGCAATCAGTGGTGGCCTCACTCACTTCGAAGGCATACCAGAATGCAAGCAATACGCCGCTTCTGGAACAGCTCGAACGCGAAGCTGTGACAAGCGCACAGGCAGTTGCCGAAGTCGCAGAGCGCATCACACGCGTTCGCTCGGAAAAGCTGGTCGAAGGTGTAACCTCAAACATCATTTCACCAGCTACAGCCAACAACGAAGTCGTATCGCCTTCACCTCTCAAAACGACACTGATCGCACTCATCGGATCGGCCATTCTTGGCATGATTATCGCGTTCATGATCGACATGCTGGATGATCGCCTGCGCACAGTTGCTCAAATCCGCAAATTCTTCGGAATGCCGGTCTTTGCGATGCTTCCGATGTTGGATGAAGGCGTCTCTCCAAAACTGCGCGAGAGCCCGGTCTTCAAGGAACCGCAATCGATGTTCGCGGAAGTTTCCCGTTCGATGTATTCCGAAGTCCGCGCGCTTATGCCGGTTAACCAATCGCAAAGTGTGCTCGTAACATCGCCTTTGCCGGGTGACGGGAAATCGGTTGTAGCGCTGACTTTGGCTGCGGCTGCCGTTTCAATGGGCAAACGCGCGGTGATCCTCGATCTTGATTTGCGCCGGTCGGGTATTCTCCAGATGATCCAGAAGGATATTAACGCGCCTGAACTCATGGATGTGGTGCGCGGAGAGGTTGATCTGCCAGCTCTCAATGCGCCGGAAGATCCAGCAATGGGTGATGCTGCAACAGGTGTCGATCTCGTCACGCAGCCCGATGACGAAGAAATGCTCAGCCGCTTTGCTCTTTTGAGTGCTTCTGCGCCCGTTGCCGAACCTGCTGCAGTGCTGAGTTCTTCGAAATTCCATCGTATGGTCGAAGATCTCAAATCGCGCTTTGATCTGGTGGTGGTGAACGCTCCTGCTGTGCTTGCCGTGCGCGATGCTCGTTCGATGTGTGATTACACTGACGACACGATCCTGGTTGCCCGTTGGGGTAACACCACGATCGATCAATTCCGCGCGACGCTTGAAATGCTGGGTTCCAGCAATGTCGCTGGCTGCGTCTACAATCAGGTCGACTACGCTGAACATGCGCGCCGTCGTTATGGCGACTCGGTCCAGTTCTACTACGAAGCAGCTGACTACTATGTTGGCGTGCCACGCCAGCTTTCTTTGAAAGAGAAGCTGATGCGCAAGTTTGGCTGGGGATCAGCTGACGCCGCTTCGGCCTGATCCAAACGCATAAGGTTTTGTTTTGACCATGCGCATCGCTGTCATCAGTGACGTTCATTCGGCGGCGGCTCCGTTTCGCCAAGCGCTGGCCGATGCGCGTGCGGAAGGTTTTGACCAAATGCTGCTTTTGGGCGACCTGTTCACTTATGGCGTCGACCCGACTGAATGCATGGATCTTGCCATTGAGGCGGTGGAGAAAGACGGCGCATTTCTGATCGGCGGCAACCACGATCAGCTTTACATCGACATGCTTGAAAAGCGCTCGGCCTACTTCGACAAGCTGCCTGACTGGATCAAAGAGTCTGTCGAGTGGACATGGCGCGAATTGGGAGAGGCCTGGCCGCAAAAACTTGAATGGATACCAGAGTGGGCCTGGGGCACCGTGTTCTTCGCGCATGCCAATCCGTTTGGCTATGGCGATTGGACCTATCTTTCAAATCCCGAACTGCAGGCAGCAGCGGCAAAAACCCTTCGCGAACGAGGGTTTACGGCAGGAATATTCGGCCATTTGCACCGTGAACGGTTCTATTCGGACAAGCATGGGATTGAAGTTCATGTAGTCAATTCGGTGGGTCAACCGCGCAGCAAGGGAGAGCAGAGCCCGTCATGGACAATGGTCGAAGTAAAAAATGGAGACCTGAGTGTTGAGACGCGCGAAATTCCCTTCGATGCGGAAACGCATTGTTCAGCAATTCAGGCTGTAAGCGGACTTTCAGACGCCACGAAAACCAAACTGTGCGGGTTCTATCAATGACGAAAATCGCGGTAACGGGCGCAGGCGCTGTCCTTGGCCAAGGCATCATCAAATGCCTCAAATCCGCCTCGCGTGATTACGAAGTGCTTGCCTACGATCCCGATCCTCGTTCGCCTGGGCTTTATTGGGGCGACAAGCACGGCCTTTTGCCCATGGCAAAGGACCCGGGATTCAAGGCCGCGGTCGAAGCCATGCTTGAGCGAGAGCAGCCTGCCGCAGTCCTGGTTGGCACCGATGTTGAACTCGAAATCTTCGCTGAGAACCGCGCCGATTGGGAAAAACGGTTCGACACGCATATCATCGTGAGTTCGCCCGAGATCATCCGGATCGCCGACGACAAACTACTTACCGCTCGCTGGCTGGAAGAGAACGGTCTGCCATTCCCTAAATCCGTCGCGGGTGAAGATGATGCTGCTGTAGATGCTTTGGCCGCGGAGATTGGTTTTCCGCTTATCGTCAAACCCCGCATTGGCGCGCGCGCTGTGGGCGTGTCGATGGTGAACAATCGTGCTGAACTCGATGCGGCACTTGAAGGGCGCGAGGGCCTGGTTGTGCAGCAATGGGCAGGGTCAGACGATCAGGAATACACCGCTGGCGCACTCTGTTTCGATGGTGAAGTAAAGGCCTCCATCGTCCTTCGCCGCGATTTGCGAGATGGCAATACGTTCCGCGCGTATGCTGACGAATATCCCGAATGCGAGGAGTATGTTCGCTCATTGGCCAAGGCATTGCAGCCCTATGGTCCTGCAAACTTCCAGTTCCGTCGCGGCCCCGATGGGGTCTTCCGCCTGTTTGAGATTAACGCTCGTTATTCTGGGACCACACCAATGCGCGGACTGCTTGGTTTCAACGAAGTGGACATGGTGCTGGGCAAGCTGCTTTTCGGCGAGGAAATCACACAGCCTCCATTGCAGACAGGCACTGTGGTGCGGTTTCTTGAAGAGCAATTGCTGCCCGCGAATTACGGCAACGTAACGCAGGGAGCGAGCTGATGCGCTTGGCTGTGACCGGCGCCACCGGCACGGTCGGCAGGGCATTTGTCGAGCGCGCCATAGCGGCGGGACACTCGCTCGTCTTGTTGGGGCGATCGGCGCCTGAAACTCTGTCCGAGAATTGTGAGTGGCTTGATTTCAATCTGAACGATCCAGGATCTTTACCCCGCGATGCGCTCTTGGAAGTGCAATGTGCAATCCACCTCGCAGCCAGCGTTGCAATCAATCCTGAGAACAAAGCAGAAGCGACAGGGCTTTGGACCACAAATGTGCTCGGAACCGGCCACCTTATTGAGGCGCTTGGCAACGCAGGTGTTCCGCACTTCGTCATGGCATCTTCTGCGAATATTTATGATCCAACTCTGGACATGGCCGACGAAACAACGCCGATACGCCCACAAAGCCGCACGCTGTATCTCTCGTCGAAAGCTGCACAGGAAGCCTACGCGCGTGAGCTGTGCCGTGAACTAGGAATCGGATGCGCGGTGCTCCGCATTTCCTCGGTAATCGGGACGGGCAACGATATCGCTTCCAAATTCCTTGAGATGACTCTTGCGGGTAAGACAATCACTCTTTCCAATCCCGAATTCGGGGCCGACTTCGTGGCTCTTGATGATGTCGCCGAAGGGCTTTTGATCTCTGCGCAAAAGGGCCTTGAAGGCGACTTCAATCTCTCGTCAGGCGAGCGGAACACTTTGGAAGACCTTGCGCATATGATCGCAAAAGTGTGCGCGGTGCCGGTTCGGATAAATGAGAGCGGCCCCGATGGCGCGCTCGATAAAGGCTTTCCCGCGATTGATTGCGCAAAGCTCGCCGAGCACGGATACAACCCCACTGCGCTTCCTGATGTTATTGCAGATATGAAAGCCGCTCTCACGAAGAAAGAAATCCAGCACGAGGGGATCTGCTCGTGATTTCGCTTTTCACTCGCCTTCTTGCTCTCGTAGCGTTGCTCACACTGTTGCCCATCCTGTTGGTTCTGGGGCTGCTGGTCTTGATCCTGCAGGGCAAGCCAGTCCTCTTTCGTCAAATGCGATCGGGCAAGGGCGCAAAGCCATTTGAGCTCATCAAATTCCGCTCAATGCGCGACACCAGAGACAACGATGGAAACCTGCTACCCGACGAGGAGCGAACCACCGGCATCGGCAAATTTCTGCGCCGTTCTCGTATTGATGAGTTACCCGGCATCTGGAATGTCGTCACCGGCGACATGGCCATTGTGGGCCCGCGCCCGTTGTTGCCTGAGACCATAGCTGCGCTGGGCGAGGTTGGTACAAAACGCCAATCCGTGCGTCCTGGCCTCACTGGATGGTCACAGGTGAGCGGAAACACGCTCCTGACGCTCGATCAAAAGGTGGCGCTTGACCTGTGGTACATTGAGAATCGCAGCTTTGCTCTCGATCTGCAAATCATCGCGCGAACAGTCATTGTGATGGTGGGCGGTGAGAAACTGAGCGCGGACGTCCCGGAAATCCCCGCGAAATAACCATGTCAAATCTGAGGTCCCATGTAGGATCCGCTCTCTTCGTCTAGCCTTCCAACGCCTTCACCGCATCCTCAATCACAGACGTCGATTGCATCTTTGTTAGGTTGGCTTTGATGCGCTGAGACTCGGTCTCGTAATTTGCGCCCATGGCATCGATCTTTGCAATGATCCCATCCACATCCGGATTGCGAATATCGAAGACATAATCCTGCTGTTCGAAGTGGTCAGCAAGGTCGACATACTTCGCAGCCCAGCCAAGAATAACCGCGGGAACGCCGCTGCGATATCCGAACACGATCGAATGATAGCGCGAGGCAACTACATATTTGAAACGGCTGATAATGTGGATCAATTCAGGGCTAGAATACTCACCAGAAATCACATTCACCTTGTCCCGGTTCGCGGTTTTGCGAAGGATCTGTTCGCCCAAATGCTTGTCAGCTGTGGACGTGTTGAGCATGTAGACCGTCTCGCCATTCGCAATAAGCTTGTCGAGCATCTTGGCGTAGAGATCATAGGCCGCTTCAGGATCGCCGAACCGGAACAGGTTCTCGTTGACGATAAAGCCAACCGAACCCTCCGAAGGATAGTTTGCTTCATCGGCCTTGTGCGAAGCCAAAATGTCGTCTGCCGCCGGGAACAGCTTCTCACGGATCACCATGTCGGCCGACAATTCAACATTGTCGAGGCCCAACGCCATCAAGCTATCGTAACCTTCACGCTCGCGCGGATAAATCTTGGTGCAATATGTCAGCTCCTTTTTGACCTTTTTGAGGAACTCTGCATCGTCATCCTCACCCCATTCCCATGGGCCAAAGCTCTGAGGCATCAAGATGATTTTGGTGTCATAGCGCTTGGCGAGTTTGATGGTTTCGAGAAGTTGCTGGCCGCCCGCTTTCGACCATCCTGAACCCAGTGTGTAACCGCTTGCATCAAAAATGGCGTCGGCTTCTTTCAGAGCCTTCTCCATCGCCGCGATTTTGCCGTTCCATTTGTTTGTCTTGCGCACCCGGCCTGCAATGAAAGTGAGGATGGGCGCGAGCATGGGCACTCGATTGAGGCCATTTTCAAACACCAGGCGCGTGTAATCATCATGCGGGAGCAAGCTGAGATTATACTGGTCCAGCTCGTCATATTTGAAGACGAAGCCGGTGACCTGGCAATCAGGGTACTGCGCCTTCAGCCCGAAATAGAGCGACAGAAGCATGGCCTGCGAACCCTTGTTTCGCATCTGCACGCCGGTGATGATAAACTTCTTCATGTAACCTGATTTTCCCTCGGTAAATTCGGTTTCGCAGCGGATTACGCGCGTTCGGCCTTCGCTGTTGATTTGTACCAATGTTTGAGTGATTGGCCGCTCATCTCTTCAAGCGCCTCAATCGAAGGCGCGAAGTAATCATTGAGCCGATCGCGCAAATCCTCTGTCATCTCCGGATATTCGACTTTCTTGGCGACCGAACCGCGTACGGCCTCAAATGCTGCGCTGCCGCGCAAAGGAGCGACCAGCGGCTTCATCCAGCCAAGGCTTTTTCGAAGTCCGGGCGTCACCATCGGCGCAGCCTTGTCTTTGACCTTGTCTCGCTTCACCGGTGCAAGATCACGCGGAGGCAGACCAAGGTGGGCGTGTACTTTTGCCATTTGCGCCTCGGGATCCTGTTTCACCCCCTCAAAGAAAAGGATGAGCAGCTTCTCTCGGCCATAAAAATCGACATACTTCTGTAAGTGCGTGGCAAATTGTCCGGCGATGTGAAAACGGAAATTCTCACTGACGGATGGATCGAGTTCAGACTCAATATCCGCGCTGATGTTCCCGCGGCGAAACTGCATGCAGTAATTGGAATAAGCGCGTTCAACCGGGTTTCGCAGTTGGGCGATAAGCTTTGCGTGCGGCAATGCCTCATAAAGACGCTCTGCAGATGCGGGCTCATAAAGGTACGAATTCGATTTTTCGCCAACAGTCTTACCAATGCCCTCATCGCTGAAATGGGACAGATACCAATTGTCACCCTTTTCATACTCGCGTGAAAAGTAATGCAATTCCGGATCGGGCATATAGACCGCCGGATCCGCTTGCAGCTGTAGCTGCAACCAGGTTGTCGCCGATTTTGCGGCTCCGATGATGACGAAATCGATGTCCGAAAACTGCATGATCTTTGTGACAACTTTCAATGGTTTGCTGAATGGCGCTGTGGACGCTTTGCCTATTATACGCAGACAGGCTTCGCTGTCGCAGGGCCTTGATAAGCTTCCACTCGTTATCTGGAATGGCTTGGTAGGAGGGGCTTTGCAATCACCCTCATGGGTAGGATGGGTGGCTATCTCAGGTAATGTCCCGCAGCCCAAACTCGCCGCTTTCGATCCTTTCAGCTGCGCGGCTGTCCTGTGTCACGCCAGCGCGCGTAGACGGCTACCAAACCATTCAATTGCGCGGCAATTTCGTCGATAACGTGTTAATCCCTTATTCCAGATGCGACGGTGCATGCGCCTTGGTATCTACCCTGCCGTGGGTTCATTACAGAGGATGGCGCGCGCCATCGTCTTGCCAATGCGCGGCGAGTTTCGCCGCAACGACCTGAGGATTGAACTCGGGCTGGCAAGCAGGAAAGCGTGATGAGAAAGGCAGGCTCGCGCAGGGGCGAGGCATGGAATTAACGAAGATCAAGAAAGCCGTCGATCAACAGGCGGCGGATGCGCGCATCCTTTTCGTTCTGCCTTCGCTAGGCGCGGGCGGAAGCGAGCGCGTGGTGACGACGCTTCTGAATCATTGGGCGGGGCAAGGCAGGAAAGTTGGCGTTGCCAATTTCGATGCGCCTGATTTTGAGCCGTTCTATCCCTTGGCGCCCGAAGTTGACCTTTTTCGATTGGACCTTCCTCCCGGATCAAGTGGATTGATCAGCCAGATCCGTCAAACGTCCCGCCGGATACGAGCGTTGAAAGGCGTATATCGCGAATTCAAACCCGACGTAGTCATCAGTTTCCTCACGAAGGCAAACGTGATGGCACTTGTCGCTGCGCGATCTTCCGGCGTGCCCGTGATTATTTCTGAACGAAACAATCCCACGCTGCAGACATTCAATCCGCTCTGGCGCATGGCTCGGGCGCGTACATATCCTGAAGCATTTTCGTTTGTGACTATGACCAAGGGCGCAGCTGAGTACTATCCTGAAAGCCAGCGCCCCAGAACAAGGATCATTCCCAACCCGGTAAATCTGCCCAAAGGGTGGCAGAATAAGCGGCGAGGGAACACAATCACGGCTGTCGGGAGGCTAGCGGATCAGAAGCAATTCCATCTGCTTATTGATGCTTTTTCGAAGGTGGCGAGCGACTTTCCTGACTGGAACCTCACGATCTGGGGGGAAGGGGCTTTGCGCTCGGAACTTGAACGACAGCGCTCCGATCTTGGGCTTGATAACCGGATCGCTTTGCCAGGTTTGACTGAAAAGCCGGGGCAATGGATTGAAACCGCTGATGTGCTGGTGCTGACTTCAGCCTATGAAGGGTGGCCCAATGTCATTGTCGAAGGAATGGCGGCGGAATTGCCCGTGGTCGCGTTCGACTGCGAGCATGGCGTTTCAGACATGATCGATGACGGCGTAACAGGGCGTATTGTGCCGAAGGATGATGTGCCTGCATTGGCCAGGGCTTTGGCAGATGTGCTGGGCAATCCGGGAATGCGCGAAAGGCTCGCTAAGGGTGCGCTCGCAGCCTCGGCGCGTTTCAATACGGGTACGATTGCGGACCAGTGGATCGAGATTGTCGAGGACGCGGTAGCGGCGCCACGAACGCGGACCGCAAACCGATAAAATAGACCGCCGCGAAAAGCTGGCTGCTGGGCTTCGCAAAGGTGGAAACTTTGGTGGCGGACGCCTAACGGGTCTTTGCAATTCAACTTTGGACGATCTCGCAAGGCTGATAACCGCTCCTTGCCACATTGCTCCAGCTGAATCGGAGAACGACCCCTCATGCGCGCTCTGGTTAAAGCGAAATCGGAACCCGGCCTTTGGCTGGAGGATGTGCCGATGCCTCAATTGGGCATCAACGATGTGCTGATCAAAGTGAAACGCACCGCGATTTGCGGCACTGATATGCATATCTACAAATGGGACGAGTGGGCGCAGAAAACGATCCCCGTACCGATGACGGTTGGCCACGAATTTGTCGGCGAGATCGCCGAGATTGGGGACAACGTAAAGGGGTATGAGCGCGGACAGATCGTCTCGGGCGAAGGGCATGTCGTGTGCGGACGGTGCCGCAATTGCATGGCGGGTCGCCGGCATATGTGCGCCGATGCCGATGGAATTGGCGTCAATCGACCGGGCGCGTTTGCTGAATACCTTGCGCTTCCAGCAGCCAATCTGTGGCTCCATAACGAAGGCATTGATCTCGACATCGCGTCGCTTTTCGACCCCTTCGGCAACGCGGTCCACACAGCTTTGCAATTCGATGTTCTGGGCGAGGACGTGCTAATAGTGGGTGCTGGCCCGATTGGCATGATGGCTGCTGCAGTTTGCCGACATGCTGGTGCGCGCAATGTCGTGATTACAGATATCAACGACACGCGGCTGGAGATGGCGAAGCAAATGGGCGTCACGCGCGCCATCAATGTTGCGCGCGAAAAGATCGAAGATGTTCAACACGAACTAGGCATGAGCGAGGGCTTTGATGTCGGGCTCGAAATGTCGGGAAACGAGGCGGGCTTC
This sequence comes from Erythrobacter sp. YT30, assembly GCF_001542875.1. Lineage (GTDB taxonomy): Bacteria > Pseudomonadota > Alphaproteobacteria > Sphingomonadales > Sphingomonadaceae > Erythrobacter. The sequence goes on from NZ_LMAF01000001.1 coordinate 398,481, forward strand.
GCCTCGCTGATCGACAATATGTGCCACGGCGGCAAAGTGGCCATTCTGGGCCTTCCCGAAGCGGGCATGTCAATCGATTGGCACAAGGTGATCTTCAATATGCTGACACTTAAAGGCGTATACGGCCGAGAGATTTTCGAAACATGGTACAAGATGTCGGTCTTTATAGAATCCGGGCTGGACCTTTCCCCCATCATCACTCACCGAATGCCATATCAAGATTACGAGAAGGGCTTTCAGGCGATGCTCTCAGGCGACGCGTGCAAAGTAGTCCTCAATTGGGAAGAGTGAGCCATGTACGGCGATTTTCAAAAGCATCTACAAAACGAGTTGGACCAGATCCGCGCAGATAATCTCTACAAGGATGAACGGCTCATCACCTCTCCTCAGGGGGCCAATGTCTCTCTGAAAGACCGCGAAGTTATCAATCTGTGTGCCAACAATTATCTGGGGCTCGCGCAGGAGAAAAGCGTCAATGATGCGGCTCGCAAAGGCGTAGATGATTGGGGGTATGGCATGGCTTCTGTGCGCTTTATCTGCGGCACGCAAAGCCAGCACAAAGAGCTAGAGGACAGACTGTCTGCCTTTCTCGGGATGGAGGATACGATCCTTTATCCCTCTTGCTTCGATGCCAATGGTGGCCTGTTCGAAACGCTGCTTGGTCCTGAAGATGCGGTGATTTCCGACGAGCTGAACCACGCCAGCATCATCGATGGCATCCGCCTCTCAAAAGCCATGCGGTTCCGGTACAAGAACAATGATATGGCTGACCTTGAAGCCAAATTGATCGAGGCTGATGATAAAGGCGCACGCTTCAAGCTCATCACGACTGACGGCGTTTTCTCAATGGACGGCTTTATTGCGCAGTTGGATAAGGTTTGTGATCTTGCCGAAAAATATGGCGCGCTGGTTCACTTTGACGACTGTCATGCGACGGGGTTTGTCGGGGAGCGCGGTCGCGGGACGCATGAATATCGCGGCTGTATGGACCGGGTGGATATTACCACGGGCACACTTGGTAAGGCTTTGGGCGGCGCGTCGGGTGGCTATACCAGTGCGAAGCGTGAAATCGTCGAGTTGCTGCGCCAGCGTTCGCGGCCTTACCTGTTTTCAAATACGGTCGCACCGCCAGTCGTAAGCGGGGCAATCGCGGCGCTGGATGTGATCGAGAAGCAACCCGAACGTGTCCAAGACCTAACTGAAAAAACCGCCTATTTCCGAACCAAGCTAACAGAGCTGGGTTTCGATCTTCTGCCGGGCGAACATGCCATCGTTCCGATCATGCTTTACGATGCGCGGGTGGCGAAGGAATTTGCCGATGCCATGTTAGAAGAAGGCGTTTACGTGGTCGCCTTTTCCTATCCCGTCGTCCCGAAAGGAAAGGCACGCATTCGAACGCAAATGTCTGCTGGACTTTCCTACGCTGACATAGACCGCGCATTGGCCGCTTTCGCAGCCGTCAAGAAACGCATGGAGAATTGAGCGAGGCGCAGCGATGATTTCCGCGCTTGATCTTTTCCGAATTGGGATTGGCCCGTCGAGCTCGCACACAGTGGGGCCAATCAGGATTGCGAATGCGTTTCTGGCAGACCTTAGCCAACGCGGTGAGTTTGAACGGATCGCGAAGATCACAGTGGAGCTTCAAGGGTCGCTGGCACTTACCGGGCCTGGGCACGGGACACCGGATGCATGCCTTATGGGCCTTTGCGGATTTGAACCCGAGACCATCGATATCGAAGCGGCTCGAAAGACGATCGAGCTGGTGCAGGCGGAAAGAAGTATAACGCTGCCCGGCGATCGCCAGATTGAATTTGATCCTCGTCGCGACATCGACCTCGCCTGCCATGTCATTCCAGAGCTTCATCCAAATGGGATGGTGTTGACGGCCTACGATTCTGCCGGGGAAACAATCGAGCGGGGCGAATACTATTCGACAGGCGGCGGTTTCTTCGCGAGCGCAGCGGTGCTGAGCAACGCGCCAGATGATGACTTGATATCGGCTGGGCGCAATGTCCGCTTCCCATTTGCATCAGCAGCTGAATTGCTTGCTATTTGCGAGGCTGAGCAGCTTTCCATTGCACAAATTGTTAGGACCAATGAGGCGGCTTTTCGCAAAGAGTCCGAGACGGAGGAAGGCCTCGATCGGATCGCTACTGAAATGATGAATTGCATCCATGCCGGGCTTGCGCGGGAAGGGGAGTTGCCAGGCTCGCTCAGAGTTAAACGGCGTGCACGCGGGATATATGAAAAGCTGCGCAGCCGAGAGCGCCCGAATGAGGCCGAAACCCTGATGGACTGGCTCAATCTCTTCGCAATGGCAGTGAATGAAGAGAACGCATCGGGCCATCGTGTAGTAACTGCGCCCACCAACGGCGCTGCGGGCATCATTCCGGCCGTTATCCGGTATTATTGCTACAATGATGGCGTTCTCGAAACTTCCAAGGCTCGGGACTTTTTGCTGACGGCTGCAGGCATCGGCCTTCTTTACAAACAACGCGCGTCGATTTCGGGTGCGGAAATGGGGTGCCAGGGCGAAGTTGGCGTTGCATGTTCGATGGCAGCAGGCGGGCTTGCGGCGATATGGGGTGGCGAGCCCATGCACGTCACCACAGCAGCTGAGATTGGCATGGAGCACAATTTGGGCCTCACATGCGATCCCGTGGGCGGCCTCGTTCAGATCCCTTGTATCGAACGCAATGCCCTGGCTGCTGTGAAGGCCGTCAATGCAGCTCGATTGGCGCTGCACGCAGGTTCGGAACCTCGTGTTTCACTCGATCAGGTAATTGAGACGATGCGTCAGACGGGCATCGATATGTCGAACAAGTACAAGGAAACCAGTCTCGGTGGATTGGCCGTAAACGTGGTCGCCTGCTAGGAAACAAGCGCTGCCAATGGCGGTTTGCTTATCGATCCCTATCTTAAAGCGGTTTGCAATTCAGGAGAGATGACAATGGACACGCTGCATGTCCATGAAGCGCGCAAGTCAGGAAATGCTGACGATTGGACGGTGTCGCAGGATTGGCAAAGGTTCAGCGATGCGGATCATGAGCGCTGGGCGGAAATGGTTTCCTCTCAGACGCAGGCATTGCAAGGTCTTGCGTCGCAGGCTTTCCTAGATGGGATCGGCAAGGTCGGCCTCGACAATGGGGGCATTCCGAACTTCAACACGTTCAACCCTCAATTTCGGGATGTGACCGGCTGGGAAGTCGTACCGGTAGCAGGCGTCATTCCCAATGAGCCGTTCTTCAAAATGCTTTCGGAGCGCCGCTTTCCGGTCGCCAACTTCCTGCGCAGCGGAGGCGCAAAGGATTATAATGACGAACCGGACATGTTTCACGATGTCTACGGCCACCTCCCCATGTTCGCCGATCCCACATTTGCAGAATTCATGGTCGCGTATGGCCGCGCCGGGCTTCGCGCTGAGAGGATAGGCATGTCGGATTGGTTGGGCCGCCTCTATCTGCACACCGTTGAATTTGGCTTGGTTCGAGAGGGAGAGGAATTGCGTGCTTACGGCGCCGGGCTACTTTCCAGCCATGCGGAAACCGTCCACGCGTTGACGAGCGACAAGCCACGGCGATTGCGCTTTGATCTGCCGCGGCTGATGCGCACGCAGTGGCCGTTCGACACTTTTCAACCGACCTATTTTGTTATCGATAGTTTTGATGCACTGCTTGAGGAGATGGAAACGACCAGTCTCCGGCAAGTGTACGATAATGTCCGTGATCTTCCGCTGATCCGAATCGGTGCGGGGGACCCGTCAGACAAGCCATATCTGGCACAGCTAAAACCGGCCCTGCCAGAGGACCAATCGGCGTGACAATCAAGCGTACCATTGTTGATGGTGTCGAGACGTTCGAAGCTGACATTGATGGCGAAACCATCACATGGGATCGCGGGCTGTCTTACGCGCGGCATCTGCAAACCGAGCAATTGCTAAACAGTCAGGTTCCCGTTTCCGACAAACCCGATGAAATGCTGTTCATCATTATGCATCAGACGATGGAATTGTGGATCAAGCTGATGATCCATGAGGCCAACGTCGCAATGGAACACGTGCGTGCTGATGAGCTTAACGAGGCAGAAAAAACGCTCGATCGCATGGCAACAATTTTACGCCATATGATCCATTCCTGGGAAGTGCTCGCAACACTCAGCCCGCACGATTTCCTGACCTTTCGAGGGTTTTTGCGCAAAGCCTCCGGCTTTCAATCGCACCAATACCGCGAGCTTGAATTTTGCCTTGGCCTAAAACGCGCAGATCTTGTCAAAATCCACAATGATAACGAGCAGAAGCGCGAAAAGTTGGAAGCAGCGCTGGTCGCGCCATCGTTCTATGATGAGCTGCTGCGGGTGCTATCGCGCAGCGGCTTCAACATCCCCGCGGACAAGTTGGAACGCGATTTTTCGCAGCGATATGTTGCCGATGATCGGATCGAAGATGTGTGGCTCCAGATTTACACCAATCCGCAAGAGCACTGGCCACTTTATACGCTCGCTGAAAAAGTGACGGCGATTGAATACTATTTTCAGGAGTGGCGCTTCAAACATATGAAAACCGTTTCGCGGGTGATCGGGCATAAGCCGGGAACGGGCGGCTCGTCGGGCGTTTCATATTTGGTCAAAGCGCTGGATCTGCCATTCTTCCCTGAGCTCTGGTCAATGCGCACACGTATGTCCGCACCCAAGGAAGGTGGGAATTATGCGTCCGATGATGAGGATGGCTGCCCAATATGAGACAGCCGCGCATCTGGGACATATCGCAGCGGCTCAGCGCGCGTACTCCCTTGTGGCCGGGTGAGCCTGATCTGGTGGTCTCTCGACATGCTTCGATCGGGCCTAATTGTCCGGTAAACATCGGTGCAATTTCGCTGCCGCTGCATTCAGGAACGCATGCCGATGCGCCTTTGCATTACAGCGATGATGGCGCCGCGAGCGCGGACAGCCCGCTTGATGCGTATATCGGCCCTTGCGTGGTCGCGGATGTTCGGCGTGCAGGGTCCCAAATTGAGGAGGCGGACTGCGACTGGGAAGCCATTGGCAGCGCGTCGCGCGTGCTCTTTCGAACATACGAGAGCTTTCCCCATGATGTGTGGGAAGAAAACTTCAAAGCCATCTCTCCGGAGGTTGTAGCAAGACTTCGCGAAAATGGTTCAGTGTTGATCGGCACGGACACCCCGTCACTCGATCCCCAAAACTCAAAGACAATGGACGCCCATCACGAAGTTCTGAGGGGCGACATGCGCATTCTGGAAGGGTTGGTGCTGGATGATGTGCCGGAAGGAACCTACGAGTTGATAGCATTGCCGCTCGCGATTGAGGGGGCCGATGCAAGTCCGGTGCGAGCCATCCTGCGGGAGATCGCCGAATGAACGCTCCGCTAAACAGGGTCGCGATGCTCGATGCAGAAGATCCCTTGCGCCATTTTCGCGATGAGTTCGCACTGCGTGAAGGTCTGATCTACCTTGATGGAAACTCACTTGGCGCGCTGCCAAAACGCGCGATTGAGCAGATGAAGCATTCCGTGAGTGAAGAATGGGGCGAGGGTCTCATCACGTCATGGATTGGCGCAGACTGGGTCAATGCCCCCACCCGAATTGGCGACAAGATCGCGAAGATCATCGGCGCACAGCCCGGCGAAGTGATCGCCGGTGAAAGCACGTCGATCAATATTTTCAAAGCGTTGACCGCGGCTCATTACTTGCAGCAGGGACGCCGCGTCCTGCTGTCTGAAACAACCAACTTCCCTACCGACAACTACATAATGCAAGGGCTCGAACGGTTCAGCGGAGGTGAGATCGAGACCCGCGAAGTCGATCCGGATGCAGTGCTGGACGCACTCGACGAGGACGTGTCGGTTCTGCTTCTAACGCAGGTGCATTACAAGACAGCCGCCCTTCGCGACATGAAAGCGGTCACACAAAAAGCGCACGATGCAGGGGTACTGGTGGTTTGGGATCTCAGCCACAGCACAGGGGCCATTCCGGTCGATCTGAATGCGGCAGAAGCGGACTTTGCAATCGGATGCGGATACAAGTTCCTCAACGGAGGCCCCGGCGCGCCCGCCTTCCTTTTTGCCGCCAAACGCCATCACCATGCGCAGCCCGTCCTATCAGGGTGGTTTGGGCATGCGCGTCCCTTTGATTTTGAGATTAAATTTGATCCCGCCCCTGGCATCGATCGGTTCCAGTGCGGAACTCCACCAGTTCTGGGGATGAGCGCACTCGAAAGCGGCGTCGATCTGATGCTCGAGGCTGACATGACAGACATCCGTGCAAAATCGATCGGCCTGTCAGAGCTTTTCATTGAGCTAGTCGAAGAGCGCTGCGGCGAATTTGGTTTCGAGCTCATATGCCCAAGAAACAGCTCCGAGCGCGGAAGCCACGTCGCCTTCGCTCATCCCAATGCTTATGAGATGATACAGGCGCTAAAAGCACGCGACGTGATCGGGGATTTCAGGGCACCTGACGTGATGCGGTTTGGCATAACGCCGCTCTATCTAAGCTATGCGGAAATCGAGGAAGCGGTCGAAAGACTGCGCTCCATTTGCATAAACCGCGAATGGGATAAGCCCGAATACCGAGAACGAGCAGCGGTCACATAAGCGCTGATTTCGAGGCCCGTGAGAACGTCGCCAATTACAGGTTCTGCGTCGCTGGCCGGCCGTTCGACACGGCCCCGTCAGTCTTTTCCGTAATACGGAATAGAACCCAATCTGTCAGCAATCATATTCGGTGAGAGAAACCTTGCAGAGTGTCTGGTGATACTCGCCAGCGATGCTAGGTTCGCGCGCCTTGGTTAAAGGGCGGGAATCTATGGCAAGCAAGCCGACATCATTTGACAGAGGTGCAGCGCAGAGCGGATCTAACGCCTATAAACCTCTTTGGATTGCTGTCGGTGCTATCCTCGCCTTTGGGCTGCAACTCTTTCCTGCACCAGATGGATTGGAACCGCCTGGCTGGATGACGGTGTCGCTCTTCCTCGTCATGCTGATCTGGTGGGTGACAGAAGCGGTGCCGATCCCTGTTACGAGCCTGCTCCCGCTTGTGGTTCTTCCAGTCACAGGGATAGCGCCAATCAGCGAGGCCGCGATTGCGTACGCAAGCCCGATCGTGCTGTTGCTCATGGGCGGTTTCATCATCGCCAAGTCGATAGAAAAGTGGAACCTTCACGCACGCATCGCCCTTGCCATCGTCGCAAAGGCGGGATCTCATCCAGCGGCCACTATCGGCGGATTTCTGGCTGCATCCGCTGTATTGAGCATGTGGATTTCCAATACAGCAACCGCGATCATGCTGACCCCGATTGCGCTCTCTGTTGCGTCTCGCATGGGCGAGGGTTTGGCGCTGCGGGTCGCGATGCTGCTCGCCATTGCTTATGGCTGCTCAATCGGCGGGATCGGCACCCCAATTGGAACGCCGACAAACCTCATCATCATTGGATATCTCGAAGAGGAATTCGGCCGCACCATTGGCTTTGCCGACTGGATGGCCTTCGGGATACCGATAGTCATCCTCCTATTACCGTTGGCTTGGTTGGTTCTCGCTTGGCAGATCAAAGGTCAAGGGGGAGGCACTGGCAGCGGGGCTGCGCACGCTATTTCCGAAGCTAGAAAGCGCCTCGGGAGCATATCGCTGGCTGAGAAACGGGTTGCTATTGGTTTTGCTTTCGTCGCTCTGGCTTGGCTTTTCCGGCGTCCGCTGAATGAGATCGAGATGGGCGGTTTCGCGCCGCTCGCCGGGATGACTGATCACGTCATTGCGATTGCCGGGGCCATCCTGTTCTTTGTGATCCCTTCTGGTGACGCAGAGCAAAAGGGCGCTCTGTTAGACTGGCAGGATGCTCAACAGATACCGTGGGGTGTGCTGCTGCTTTTTGGTGGCGGGCTAAGCCTTGCTGGTGCAATTTCAGGAACGGGTCTATCTTCGTGGATTGGCGCCCAACTTGCGGGCGTGACAGCGCTCCACGTGACGCTGATGATCGGCATTTTTGTGACCTTTGTGATCATGGCGACAGAAGTCACAAGCAACGTCGCCACCGCATCGGCACTCATGCCGGTAGTGGGGGCCGTTGCGGTTGCGGGCGGGGTTGATCCGCTGGTCCTCGCTATGCCCGTTGCCGCTGCGGCGAGTTGTGCGTTCATGCTGCCCATGGCGACCGGACCCAATGCCGTTGCCTATGCCAGCGGTGCAGTCTCTATCCCGCAAATGGCGCGCGTCGGTTTTGCACTCAATTTGCTCGCCATCTTGGCCATTACCCTTGCCGCATCGGTGCTCATTCCAATGCTGCCGCAGAATTGAAGGATAGACCGTTGCTTGGCACGAGGATGGGGGCAGTGCAGGAGCGCACATTCGGGATTTCTATGCCAAGAACGGAGCAATGAGAACGCCGTGCTACACCCAACGCAAGGGCGTGGACGATGATATCTAGAACTGAAATTCAGATATTGGTGGACGCACTAGGGTTCGAACCTAGGACCCGCTGATTAAGAGTCAGCTGCTCTACCAACTGAGCTATGCGTCCACGTGCCACCTCTGCAGCGTTGGAGAGCGCGAAATAGCGATGAATTTGGCGGGTGCAAGCTGAATTTGCGTGATTGGACCTGCTTAACCCACACTTCAGGACATGCTGCTGATACCGCCTCGCGGCGCATCCTGGTTCCATCGGTTGACCATCATCAGCGCGCCAATGCAGATCATGTTGGTTAGCATGGATGATCCGCCATGGCTCATAAAGGGCAGGGGAATGCCCACAACGGGCGCGAAGCCCATCACCATCAATAGATTGATCGCGATATAGAAAAAGATCGTCGCGCTCATGCCCGCGGCCAAAAGACTGCCGAAGCGATCCTGGGATTCGCGGGCGACCTTAAGGCCCCAGCGCAAGATGATTGTGAACACCCCGATAACGAAGATGCCGCCGATGAGACCCCATTCCTCGGCCATGGTGGCGAACACAAAATCGGTATGCGGTTCGGGCAGGTATTGGAGGTGGCTTTGCGAACCTTCGTTAAAGCCCTTGCCGAAAATGCCGCCCGATCCGATGGCGATCTTGGATTGCGTGATGTGATAGCCAGCGCCCAACGGGTCAGCCTCAGGATCGAACATCGTCAGCACGCGGCGCTGTTGGTATTCCTGAAGACCAAAATAGAAGATAAGTGGCGCAAGAGCTGCCCCGCCAAGCCCAGCGCCAATGAACCACTTCAATGGCAGTCCGGCAAGCAGCATCACAACTGCCCCGCCAAACACGATAGCGAGCGAGGTGCCGAGATCTGGCTGAAGCAGAACGAACAGTACCGGCAAAGCGATAAGCACGCCCGGAATGAGCAACGCTCTCCAGCTTGTGATCATGCCAACGGGGAGCGATGAGTAGAAATGCGCGAGCGTCACCACAATAACGGGCTTCATCAACTCCGATGGCTGCAGAACCATAAATCCGAGATCAAGCCAGCGCTGGCTGCCGCCGCCAACTTGTCCGATAATTTCAACAGCGACCAATAAGATGAATACGAACACATAGGCCGGATAGGTCAGGAATCGCACCAATGCGCGCGGGAAAATTGAGATAAACCCTGCAAGAAAAAGGAAAACACTGAACCGTGTCAGGTGAGATGCGGCGAATGGCTGCATCGACCCGCCGGCTGCCGAGTAAAGTACCAATGCCCCGAAACCGACAAGCGCAAAGAGGGGAATGAGCATTCCCCATGGCTGTCGCGCGATTGGATAGGGTATGACGCTGTTCATGGCGTCTGACTTTCAGCGGCGACCTGCGGCGGTGCAGTCTGCGGTGTTTGCGGCGCGGAGGCGTTTGCGCTTGTTTCAGGCGCCTGCCCAGTTATCGCGGCCGCAGGAGGCGGTGAGCCCGACGCCGCCTGATCTTCGCGCGGAACAATCGCGTCACCGGCAATCTCCTCCGATTGGGCGGCAGCGAGGCGGGCTTCTGCCTCAACCCGATCAAAGATTTCCTCATCGCGCGAAGGTGGGCGCGTCACGCTTTCCCCGCGCTCGGCAGCATAAGCTGCATATCGCCGCTCAAGCCTTTGCTGCGCCGTGCCGCCCCATTGCTTTTCAAGCGAGCGCAATTGTTCCAGTCCGCGCTCAGGATCGAACATGAATGTCATCACATCGCGTGCAATTGGATATGCTGAGCCTGACCCACCGCCATGCTCAATGACGACCGCGCCTGCATAGCGCGGATTTTCGAATGGAGCGAAAAACACAAAGAGACCGTGGTCACGGTACTTCCATGGGCCACTGCGACCATCCGACACGCTCAAGGAAACGACCTGGGCAGTGCCCGTTTTCCCGGCGAGCTTGATCCCTTCAATCGGCAATTGCGCCCGGCGAGCGGTTCCTGCGCCGTTCACTACATTGCTCATCGCCTGACGGATATAGCCCATATCGTCTTCGTTGAAATTGTAGCTCGGCATTTCAGGAGCTTTGCCATCGAGCAGCAGTCTCGGATTGACGACTTTGCCCGTTGCAAGCCTAGCTGCAAGGACGCCCAATTGTAATGGACTGGCGAGGTAATACCCCTGACCGATCGAGGCGTTCACGGTGTCATGCGGCCGCCACGGCTCACCAAACTTGTTCACCTTCCAGGTGGGATCGGGAACGGTGCCGTAAAACTGGCTCGCCACGGGGAGGGGGTATTGTTGCCCCATGCCCATCAGCTTCGCCATATCGGCAACTTTCTCAAAGCCGATTTGCTGGGCGAAATGATAGAAATAACTGTCGCAGCTTTGCGCGATGGCCTTGTCCATATCGACAACGCCGTGGCTTGAGTGGCAGCGGAAAAAGCGATTTCCGATCTGCCGACCGCCGCCGCAAACCACCGTGTCTGTCGGTTTCACTCCCGCTTGAAGGAAAGCCATGCAATGCATTGGTTTGATGGTTGATCCGGGCGGATAGAGGCCCTGCAGAACCTTGTTGCGCAAGGGCACACGCTCATCTTCGCGAAGCATTGCGTATTCGATGCTGCCGATACCATCGGAAAAGCTATTGGGATCAAAGCTTGGCATGGATGCCATGCAGAGAAGATCGCCCGTGGCGCAATCCATGACGACAACCGAGCCGCTTTCCAGGCCAATGCGGCGCGCGGCATAATCCTGCAGCGGGCCATCAATAGTAAGCGTCACCGGATCGCCGGGCGTGTCTTCGCGGGTCTCAAGATCGCGCACCACGCGGCCCGATGCTGTGACTTCCACCCGGCGCCCACCCGGTTTCCCGCGCAAATCCTCCTCAAACAGACGCTCAAGACCATCTTTGCCGATCTTGTATCCCGGCGTCAGAAGCAGAGGGTTTCGATCTTCCTCGGCGTATTGCTCGGCATCCGCTGGGCCGACATATCCGATTAGGTGCGCGACGGAGGATGCGGTTGGGTAGTATCTGGAAAAGCCGCGCTGCGGGATGACGCCTTGAAGATCAGGCAATCGAACGCTGAGAGCTGCGAACTCATCAAAATTTAGACCGCTTGCAACCTCAATCGGTTGATAACCGCTTTTCTCGCTCACTTCGCGTTTGAGATCGGCAATTCGGGTCGGTTCAAGCTGTAGTAACTCGCCGATCTGATTGATCGTTCCTTCAGGATCATCGAGCCGCTCTGGAATGATATCGACACGGAAATCGGCGCGGTTGGAGGCGAGGGGGGAGCCATTGCGATCAAGAATCCATCCGCGGCGCGGCGGGATCAGGGTCAGATTGACCCGGTTGCTTTCAGATTCGAGCCGGTATTTCTCATTCTCAGCAATCGCGAGATATCCCATCCGCCCTGCGAGCAGCACAGCGATCCCGCCCTGCAATCCGCCGAGAACAACAGCGCGCCTGTCAAATGTGTTCTTGAGCGTGGAAGCGTTGATTATCTGCGTCGTTCGGCGCTTTGGCTGTCCACTGCGCCATGTCAGCCAATTCTTCACCCGACCCTCCGGGAGCGTGCCAATCGGAACCGATCAAGCCGCGCCACCATGCGGGCTAGCACAGGATAGAACAACACTGAGAACAGGATCTGAGGCACTGCTGCGAACATGAGGAACGGGGTTAGGTCTGCACCGGATACTACAATTGCGGACAAAACATAAACGATAATGGCAAGGCTGGCGGCAAACCAATCCTGCCAAAACCCGCGCCATGGGATACGGCTTTCGATTATTTCAAGCGCAATCATTGTGAGCGACCATAGCAGAATAGCACTTCCGAATGGCTGTCCACTGAACAGATCGTCGAATGCTCCCAAGGGAACTCCAACCCAAAGAGGGAGCAGACCTGGACGCATCACCCGCCATGCGACCAGCATGACAAAGCCCAATGGTGGGAAAATCGGCATGACCGTTGCAAGAAAGACTGCAGGCAAAAAGCTCGCCAGCATGATCGAGGCGTAGGGGACAGTGAGCGCGCGCCAAGGCGATTGTTCCCGGTTGATCTGCCGGGACATGCTCCGCGCGCGGGACATTTGGCTAAGCCGCGCCATTATTCCGCCTCTTGCGTTTCGGGTGTTCCCCCTGGAGGCGGCGCGACCTGAGGCTCATCATCGAGCGCTTCATCGGTAAGCGGTTGTTCGAGCGGAATTCGCGACGCGGCGACGGGTTCCGGCTGATAAATCGGTTCTACCGAGACGAAGTCCGCTTCAGCGGGATTGGCGATCAATGCGGCAAGCCCGCCATCGGGTAGAACTTCACTCATCACGGCGACCGCCACACCGGGACGATAATATCCACCTGCACCTGAAGTCACAAAGACGTCGCCTTCCTTGAAGGGATTGACGCCCAGATTGATGAGACGAATGCGGAGTAAGCCATCACCGCGCCCTTCGGCAAAAGCGACAGTGGAATCCGATGTGCGGCGTACGGGCACAATGCTCTCGCTGTCAGTCAGGAGCAGAACGCGCGAAGAATTACGCGCAACTTCGAGGACACGGCCCACTACCCCGCGCGGGCTGCGCACGGGCATTCCGACTTCGATGCCATCGATGCGGCCTGCGCTGATCACTGCGAAACGTCGGCTGCTTGACGCGCTCGATCCGATCAAGCGGGTGATGGCAATCGGCTCAATCTCGCTATCCGCGAGCGCGACCAGTTCCTTTAGGCGCTCATTCTCCTGTTCGAGAGCTTCTGCTTCGGCCAGTTTGACGCGGGCCAGCTCTACTTCTTCGCGTAAGGCCGCGTTCTGGTCAGCGGCTTCGAAGTATCCGGAAAGGTAATCCCAAACGCTTGTGGTTTCCTCGCGCACAACCGCAGTCGCGGTTCCTGCTGGTGCGCTCATGTCCTGAGCAGCACCGCGAAGGGGAGCAAGGCTGGAGGGTTGCCAAAGCGACAGGATCAGCAGCGCGAGGCCAAGCAGCGCGCCAAGTCCAGCGAGCACATAGCCTGTAAAGACTGAGTATTGCGCCTTCTTGGAAAAGCCCGTCCGGCGCGATGATGGCGACGCCATGGCTTGCCTGTATCCTTCCTATCCGGGCATTTAGCACCGGTCCTCTTATTGCGACCTTAAGCGATCAGGCAGTCATCAAGACCCCGCGATAAATCGGATCTTCCATCGCACGGCCTGTGCCGATTGCAACGCAGGTCAGCGGGTCTTCGGCGATCGAGACGGGCAATCCCGTTTCCTCGCGCAGATGCTCATCAAGACGGCGGATCAACGCGCCGCCACCAGTCAAAACGATACCCTGATCGACAATATCAGCAGCCAGTTCTGGCGCCGTGTTTTCAAGTGCGATGCGCACACCTTCGACAATCGCGCCAATCGGTTCAGACAAGGCCTCTGCGACATGCGCCTGATTGATGGTGATTTCTTTTGGTACACCGTTCACAAGGTCGCGGCCTTTGAGGGTGATACTTTCGCCCGCACCATCTTCAGGAATGACGGCGATGCCGTAGTCCTTCTTGATGCGTTCAGCCGTGGCGTCACCAATCAGCAAGTTGTGATGTCGCCGAACGTAAGAGACGATGGCCTCGTCCATCTTGTCTCCGCCGGTGCGGACCGATGTGGTGTAGGCAAGACCGCGCAATGACAGCACGGCAACCTCGGTCGTGCCGCCGCCGATGTCGACGACCATCGAACCCACGGGCTCGGTCACGGGCATGTCAGCACCAATGGCCGCTGCCATGGGCTCAAGGATAAGGTGCACTTCAGACGCGCCTGCATTAGAGGCTGCATCACGGATCGCGCGCTTCTCAACCGATGTTGAACCTGATGGCACACAGATCACGATTTCAGGATAACGGAATAGATTGCGCTTGCCGTGCACCTTGCGGATGAAGTGCTTGATCATCTCCTCCGCGATTTCGATGTCAGCAATCACGCCATCGCGCAACGGGCGGATCGCTTCGATGGTGTCAGGTGTTTTACCCATCATCATCTTGGCATCATCGCCAACAGCCTTGACCCGCTTGATCCCGCTAATCGTCTCAATCGCAACGACGGATGGTTCGTTAAGAATGATCCCTTGGTCCTGCACGTAGACCAACGTATTTGCCGTTCCCAGATCGATTGCCATGTTTTGCGATCCGAATTTGAACAGGTTCGAGAAAAAGCTCATCTTGTATGCATTCCAAAGGCTGTCGAGCCCCTGTTTGCAGACCCCCCGCAAACTTTTCGGCCCGAAAAATTCATCGTGATCGGCGCGTAGCGAATCCCTAACGAAAAGGCCAAAATTTTTGTTGAAGTTCGGCCAAGTTTTACCCCGTAGGCCTCGAATCTCCGGCTGTGTGCAGCTAGGCTGCGGTCAATGACCCGTTTTACGCCTCAAATTCGCCGTCTTCCGCCTGGTCTCGTGAACAGGATCGCGGCTGGGGAAGTGGTGGAACGGCCTGCTGCGGCTTTGAAAGAGCTCGTCGAGAACGCGATTGATGCAGGATCGACACGAATCGCTATTGCCCTGAAAGATGGCGGTTTGGTATCGCTCGAAGTTACCGACAATGGTTGCGGAATGGATGCGGAGGATATCGCTTTGGCGTTGGAGCGCCATGCAACCTCCAAACTGCCAGACGAAGCGATTGAGATGGTCACCTCGCTCGGTTTTCGAGGAGAGGCATTGCCGTCAATCGCAAGCGTTGCCGAAGTCACGATCGAAAGCCGCCCGCATGATGCCGACACTGGCTGGCGGCGAGTTGTCGATCATGGCGAAACGGTAAGCGAAGAGCCAGTGGCGCTTCCCCCCGGAACGCGGGTGAGGGTCGAAAACCTTTTCGCCAAAGTGCCCGTTCGCCGCAAATTTTTACGCACCGCGCGCAGCGAATACATTGCGAGCCTCGACTGCGTGCGTCGCCTCGCCATGGCACGGCCCGATATCGCCTTTACGCTGACCAACGAAACCGATGGGAAGGTGCGCAAGAGCCTCATCACGCAAAGCAACGAGGATTTGCCATCACGCGTCGCGCAAATTGTGGCGCGCGAATTGAAAGACAATTCCGTGCTCATCGATCTGGAGCGCGAAGCGCCGGGCGGCACCATGCGTCTTACGGGCATTGCAGGGCTGCCCACATACAATCGCGGCGTTGCCGATCACCAATACCTGTTCGTCAATGGGCGTCCGGTCAAAGATAAGCTGCTTACCGGCGCGGTTCGAGGAGCCTATTCGGATATGCTCGCGCGCGATCGCCATGCAGTGCTCGCGCTGTTTCTCGAAATCCCTCCGCAAGATGTGGACGTGAACGTGCATCCGGCGAAAACAGAAGTGCGTTTTCGCGATGCTAGCGGTGTGCGCGGGTTTATCGTTTCAGGACTGAGGCGCGCGCTCGACACCGGTGACAGGCGATCCGCTCAAGGCCCAGATCGCGCAGCAATGGAACGCTGGCAGCAGGAACCTGCTCGTGAAGAGCAAGCGCCGGCCTTGCGATCAATCTTCGAAGGCCGCGACTGGTCAACACCCGAACAGCGCGTAGCCGAACCACGCGTCGATTGGCCGGCAAGTCGCGACACTGCGTTGCCGCAAGGCCGCGCAGAAGAGGCCGCGCCACTGCCACAAGATGCGAGCGCATACCCGCTTGGCATTGCGCGCGGGCAAGTCGCCAAAACCTACATCGTTGCAGAAAGCGCCGATGGCCTTGTGTTAGTCGATCAGCACGCGGCGCATGAGCGGCTTGTCCTTGAACGGCTAAAAAATGCCGGGGCAGGGGAGGCGGCACAACGGTCTCAGGCTTTGCTCGTCCCCGATGTCGTAGAAATGGACGAGGTGGATTGTGACCGCCTGGAGAATGCTGCCGAGGGGCTTTCCCGCTACGGCCTCAGCATCGAACGGTTTGGTCCTTGCGCAATGCTGGTGCGCGCAGTGCCCGCTGCGATTGCCAAAGCGGATACAGGCAAGCTTTTGCGTGATCTTGCGGATGATATCGCCAAGCATGGCAGCCAGGCTGATAGCGGATCGCTGCTGCTTGCAGAAAAGCTGGAATATGTCCTTGCCACCATGGCGTGCCACGGATCGGTAAGGGCAGGGCGGGTGCTATCGGTGGCAGAGATGAACGCACTGCTGCGCGAAATGGAGGCAACTCCACGATCGGGCCAGTGCAATCACGGCCGCCCCACCTGGGTCAAACTCAGCACGGACGACGTTGAAAAGCTGTTCGGTCGTCACTGACCTAGAGACCACTCACAGGTAGGTTTTGATCAAATCGATCAGTTCGTCAGGGCCCACTGGCTTTGCGAGCGTTCTGTCTGCACCCACTGTCATCGCGGTCGAGATTGCGTGGTATTGATCCTGCACGAATGAGCCGCTGATAGCGATCACGGGGGCCGGATGATGGCGCACTTGCTTGAGCGCTGAAATCAGCTTGATCCCGCCATCCTGCACAAACTTGCCATCCTGCTTGATGAGTAGATCAGAAATGACGAGATCAACGTCATTGTCGTCAATGAATTCAAGAGCGCTTGTTGCATCAGTGTGCAACGAGACACGATAGCCCGCATCTTCCAAAGACATCTGAAGAAGAGGACCGAAATCCGGATCATCCTCCAGAATCATAATTACTGGCGTTTTGTCCTTTGCCATGTGCTCCGGCTTACCCCGTGTTTGATCCCAATCGCCAAAACTGCGCTCTCTCGATAGCTGCTCCATGACCTTATTCCAATGCTCGATACGTGAGACCTTGGGACTGGATTCCGAAATCCTGTCAGGCATCACTCGAAACGAAATGCTTCTGTTATGATCACGGCGCTGATGATCGCGTCTTAATACGGGAAAACCACTAGTCGTGCTGGCTGATGTCGATCGCGTTATTGTGGCGATCAAGCTTGATCGAGCACTCTTCTAATCTGGTAAGATGTAATACCTGGCCCCGATGGCTTCGGCAAAAGCGGCGCGATCACTTCGCCCATTTCCTCATCGGTGAAGCCCGTATATCCCGACATGTAGAGGATTGGGATTTCAGGTAGGATTTCGCGCGCCTGGCGGGCCAGTTCAAATCCGCCAATTCCGCCGGGCATCACAACATCGGTAAGAATGAGATCAGGTTTCGCGCCGTCTTGAAGCAGTTCCAGCGCTTCTTGCCCGGAGGACGTCTCAATCACCTTGTAGTTCAGCTCTTTCAGCACTTCGCTGAGCTGGTCGAGCAGAAACTCTTCGTCTTCTGCGACAAGGATCGTTTCACCATTGCCATAGGTGAGGGGAGCGGTTGGCAACGGCTCTTCCTTGCCGGTCTCTTTGGAGCCACGAGGGAGGTAAAGCTTGATCGATGTTCCTTCGCCTTCTTCGGTGTAGATGCGCAAATCTCCACTCGATTGCTGTACAAATCCGTACACCATCGAGAGGCCGAGGCCCGTGCCCGAATTGACGCCCTTGGTCGTAAAGAACGGATCGAGTGCTCGAGACGCGACTTCCTTGGTCATACCCGGCCCATTGTCTGACACGGCAATCTCGACAAATCGCTGAACCCGGTCAGGCCGTTCTTCCAAACCGTCTTCATCGGTGGGGATCAACGGCACCTGGTCGAGCGTACCAACCAAATCAACGGGCAGTTCTTCGAGTGTGCGCGAATCTATCCGGATCAAATTGCCTTTGTTGTGCTGCATGATCGCATCGCGGCTGTTGAGGATGAGGTTGAGCAGCGCATTTTGCAGCTGGCCGGAATCGCAGAACACCATTTCTTCAGGTTCAGGTTCGGCAAACACGATCTCGATTGAAGCTTCCAATGCGGGTTCGACCAGTTCCTTCAGCTCCGAATAGATATCGCTCACTTTGTGGGCGGAGGCCCGCGCGGGCTGTTTCTTGGCAAAAGCCAAAAGCCTGCTTGTCAGTTCAGATCCTCTGGTGATCGACTTAAGCGCTGCCTCAGTCGATCGCTTTCCGCGGTCGCTCAGTTCCTCTCGGCGGATGAGTTCGAGCGCGTACTGCATGGTGTTGAGCAGATTGTTGAAGTCATGTGCAATGCCGCCCGTGAGCTGACCCAAGGCATCAAGCCGCGATTGGCGCTCAATATGCTGACGATTGCGTTCGGCCTCTGAAACGTCATCAAGCACCACGACCGTTTTAAGCGGTGATGCATCACTGCGTACCAATGACGATGTGACCCGGACATAGCGGCTGTCGCTCGATGAAGCAGTCGTCATTAGGTGAACCTCGCCGCCGATCTTTTGTCCTACCAAGGCCCGAGCAATGGGATCGTGTGAGGATTCAAGCGGCTGCATATCTGCAGGGTCAAGAAAGGTGATCTCTTCCGGCCAGTCGAAAGGGGGATCCTTCTTCCCGCCAGAAATCATCTGACGCCCCGCATTATTGATCATCAACACCTGGCGCTGATCATTCAATCCGATGATCGCGCCGGAAACAGTATCGAACACGGTGTTGAGCAACGCGATGGAGACCTCGTTGGCCTTGCGCGTCTCGACCAGTTCAGTGATGTCTCTGCCGATGCCGAGCACAAAGCGCGCACCTGCTTCGTCTTCGAATCGAGCTTTCTTGGTGAACAAGATGCGCCGCTCGCCAGAGGGGAATTGAATGCTCTCTTCCGTTTCGGAAAAGCCGGTTTCCAATGCCTTGCGGTCTTGTTCGAGAAATTCGTCGCGCTCGTTATCTTCGTATTGTTCGAGGGTCGTTGTGCCGATCACCGATGCGCGCTGATCTTCGGGATAGAATTTCAAAAAGTTTTCGTTCGCTTCAACAATGCGAAACTCTTCGTCCTTAACGAAAACCGCATCGGGAATGTGATCGAGCACCAGGCTCTGGAACTGCAGGGCAGATTTCAGTTTTTCTTCGGCTGCCCGCGACGCTGTCACATCATGCGCAATGCCAAGGATAAACGGCGTGCCGTTTGCGTTTTCAAACCGGATTTTCTTGGATTGAAAGGTGCGTGTGCTCTGACCGGCGACCGTGATGTGCTCAACGGCCTCGGACTTGCCCTTTGCGAATGCTTCGCGGTCTGCGGCAAGATAGACTTCTACCTCATCAGGAGCGATATCTTCAGCCCCAGTGGTGCCGAGTATTTCAGCGCGTGATTTGTTCGGGAAGACATCAAAAAAGGCTGGATTGCCTTTGATGTGGCGGAATTCCTGGTCCTTCACGAACACGACATCAGGGATGTTCTCGAGGATCAGTTCGAGAAAATCTCGCGCGTCCTCAACTGTCATCGCCTCGGTTATTGCCGCAAAATCGGGATGCGATGTTTCCCCAGCGCTTGCATCTTTGCTCAATCGACCCACTCCGCTGCAAAGAACGCATCGAATTTGTACGATGCATACGTAACTGCGCGTAGCGAAATCTCAGTTTTCTGAGTATTCGCTACAAAGTAGAGACCGCGCTGACAGATTTATTGGCGATTGTTAAGGATGAAATTCATCTGACGCCAGCGTAAAGCTGTCGAACTTGCGTTTCAAAACCGAGGATATCTCAAAATTTGGGTGCTTTCTTGGGTCGCTTATACTTCCGGCAAAGTTGCACTGATTACAGCGACAGGCATTTCAGACATTGAATTTGAACAGCATGACATCGCCGTCCTGCACCAGATATTCCTTGCCTTCTTGCCGTAGTTTGCCCGCCTCACGCGCAGGGCCTTCGCCGCCGAGTTCGACATAGTCGTCATAAGCAATCGTCTCGGCCCGGATAAAGCCGCGTTCGAAATCGGTATGAATCTCGCCCGCTGCCTGCGGAGCTTTCGCGCCCTTGGGAAAAGTCCATGCGCGCGATTCCTTGGGTCCCGCGGTGAAGAACGTCTGCAAGCCCAAGAGCTCGTAACCTGCACGGATCACGCGAGTGAGGCCGCTTTCTTTCAGGCCCAGTTCGACTAGATACTCCGCACGATCTTCGAGCGGCATCGCGACAAGCTCAGCTTCGATTGCAGCCGATACCACGACTGCCTGCGCGCCCTCAGCTTCGGCCTTTGCAAAAACTTTCGCTGATAATTCATTGCCCTCTGCAGCATCTTCTTCAGCGACATTGCAGACGTAAAGAACAGGCTTCGCTGTCAGCAATTGGGCCTGCGCAAACATGCGCGCTTCCTCATCATCTTTCGGCTCGGTTAGGCGCGCGGGCTTGCCGTCCTTCAAAAGGTCGAGCGCCTGGCCCAGAACGCTTGCAAGGATTTTCGCTTCCTTGTCGCCTCCGGTCGCGCGCTTTTGCGCGTTGGGAACCCTTTTCTCGAGGCTTTCGAGATCAGCCAGCATCAGCTCGGTTTCTACCACTTCAGCATCGGCAAGCGGATCGACTTTGTTGGCGACATGCTGGATGTCATCGTCTTCAAAGCAGCGCAAAACGTGCACAATCGCGTCAACTTCGCGGATATTGCCAAGAAACTGGTTGCCCAAGCCTTCGCCCTGGCTCGCCCCCTGAACGAGACCGGCAATATCGACAAAACCAAGCTGCGTTGCGATGACCTTCGCGCTTTTCGCAATCCCCGCAATCTTGTCGAGCCTGTCATCGGGAACGGCAACCTGCCCGACATTCGGTTCAATCGTGCAGAAGGGGTAATTGGCTGCTTGCGCCGCCTGCGTTTCGGTGAGCGCGTTAAACAGCGTTGATTTGCCGACATTGGGCAAACCCACAATTCCGCAGCGAAAGCCCATGGCTTTATCCTTAAACTGGTGTTCGGTGTTGATGTATGGGGCGCCAGCTATCAGCTAGACAGACGCCCAACTCTACGAACCCGCTCCATTGAGAGTTGAGCGCAAAAGGTCAAGGTTTGCGGGTGATCGGGAAGGAAAGGGACGGGCTTGGGCGCAAGCAACAAAAAAAGGGCGCGCCTCGCGACCACTAAAGCGAGACACGCCCCTTAGGCAACAACTGCGCAAAGTTGCTCAGTAAAACCCTCTTTCGCCGCTCTTGGCGGTTTCAGCATTTTCAGCTTCGGCAGGAATATCAGCTGCGCGGACAGGCATCGCAGCAAGCGCGGCTGCGAAAACCGTCAGAATTGCTGGCATCAGATATTCCTTACGCATTGTCCCCCCGGACGGTCAGCCAAGCCGACGAATTAATCTTTGTTAGCTTCATCGGCGTGTCGCCGCCACTCGGAAGCCCTGTAGCGTTTTGCTCTGTATCTTTCTGGGGCAGTTTACCCGCGACCAGAGCGGAAACAGTCAGCGAGGATCAGCCGAAGCAAGCGTCGTAATCTCGTCGGACGCATCATCTTGAGCACCGAATACTTCGCTGCGGTCCGGGAAAATCGTCATCCCGATGACCATGACGGTGAAGATCGCTGGAAGAATGAATTGCCGGCTCATGTTAACGAACACCCCTGTCTCAAAAGTCTTGTCGAAACTGGATAATGGTTTCGGTCAGTTGGGCATTGTAGATAAGCGGCGATATGGCCTGAGTCCCGCAGGAAACCGGGGGTGTACCGCTTCGGATCAGGTTTTTGAGAGTGGTTATGGCGATTAACCATAAGGCGATTATGGTTAACGCGGGTCAGCCGTTTGGCAGGCTCAATTCAGCCTTGCTGCCGTAGTGCAATATCGCTCATAAAACGGGCCGGATCGCCATTGGCGAGCCATTCTGCCTCGGCACCGATTGCGCCCAGCATGGTGGCGAGATCGTCCTGTTCATCCTTTGCGTAATTGCCGAGCACATGGCCCGTCACTCGGTCCTTGTGGCCCGGATGCCCGATACCGATCCGTACCCGCTGGAAATCTGAGCCAAGATGCTTGTCAATCGAGCGCAGGCCGTTGTGGCCTGCTGTCCCGCCGCCCTGTTTGACCTTCACCTTGAACGGGGCAAGATCAAGCTCATCGTGAAAGACGGTAAGCGCATCCATCTCAAGCTTGTAGAACCGCATAGCCTCGCCAACGCTGCGGCCGCTTTCGTTCATAAATGTGGCAGGCTTTAGGAGCAGGATTTTGGAATTGCCGATACGCCCTTCTTGGACCCAGCCCTGAAATTTCTTTTGCACCGGGCCAAACCCATGCATTTCGGCAAGGACATCTAGTGCCATAAATCCGATATTGTGCCGGTGAAGCGCATAGCGCGGTCCGGGATTTCCAAGGCCAACCCAAATTCGCATGCAGGGCCTCTAGCGTTCCGCCTTCAAAAACAAAACACCGGACCTCTTTCGAAGCCCGGTGCCTTGGTGATTGCGTTGAAAGAAGAGCTTATTCGCTCTTGTCGTCCTGTTCCTCCGCAGCGTCGGCATCTTCGCCTTGTTCTGTTGCTGGAACTGCATCTGCATCGACGTCCTCGTCTTCTGCGCCTTCTTCTTCGCTCTTCTTGAGAGCGGACGGAGCAACGAGGGTTGCGATGGTGTAGTCACGATCAGTGATCGCGCTTTCGCTGCCATCGGGCAGGCTGACTTCGGAAATGTGGATCGAATCGCCCACTTCCTTGCCGGTCACGTCAATCTCAATCTCGGTCGGGATCTTGTCTGCGGCGCAGATAAGATCAAGCTCGTGACGGACCACGTTGAGAACGCCGCCTTTTTTCAGACCGGGCGATGCGTCTTCGTTGAGGAAGATAACGGGGATCTGAACTTCGACCTTGGCGTCTTTCGACAGGCGAAGAAAATCGACATGCGTTGGACGGTCAGTGACCGGGTGCAGAGCCACATCTTTTGGCAGAGTGCGAACCTTGTCGCCGCCCAGTTCAATCTGGACGATCGAGTTCATGAAGTGGCCGGTGTTGAGCTGCTTGATCAGCTCCTTGGCCTCGACGTGGATAGTCGTTGGTTCTTCCTTGCCGCCATAAATAACAGCGGGGACCCGACCTTCGCGGCGAAGTGCACGGGAGGCTCCCTTGCCAGCCCGTTCGCGCGCTTCGGCGGGCAGAGTAAGAGCGTCGCTCATAGTTCATGCCTTTCGAATGCATTGTGTACAGTATTGTCTTCCAGCGCGCCGCCTCCAGGGATGACCAGCAGCTGGGAAGCGGCGCACATAGCGGGGATGGGCAAAAACGCAAGCTCTTCTTCGGTGCTGCGCGCGCGAAGCGAGATCAGCGGACGCGTTCTACCCGATAACCGCGTTTCTCCAGCATGGCAGGCATTCCATCAGGACCGACCAGATGGGCAGCCCCTACTGCCACCAACGGTCTATCTTCCTCATCGAGGGCGGAGGTTAGAATATCAGTCCATTCTTCGTTGCGTTCGATAAGTAGTGCGTCGCGTAACTCGGCATCCGCCATGATGCCGGTGGTGGTTGCCTCCTCAAGCACGGTGACATCGCCCGTAAGCCATGCATTGCGAAGCCGCGCGCGCTCATCCTCTGCCGTTTTTGTCTCAGAGATAACGCCTTCCAAGAGATCGCGTTGATCGGCGATCGGCAAGGCGTCGAATATCCCGAGCTGCTTTTCAGCGCCTTCAAATTCAACAATCTCGCGGTCGGAAAAATCCGAAATCACCACCTGATCTACACCGTATGTCGGGTCTCCTTGCGCGCCGACTTGAGAAAGCATCAGCGCCGCCGCCCAGGTTTCGATTTTGTCGAAATCATCCATGGAAAAAGCCGACTCTTCGAGCAAATCGTCGAGGGCAGGGCGATGCTCGCGGCCCACTCTTTCCCACAGCTTGGGAAGGTTTTCTGAGCGCGAAAGCCTCGCGAGCACTTCAGCAACCGCTTGCCGATCGTTCAGATTGGCCACCTCGACCATTAGCACATCGGCATCAACTATGACGTTATCGATCGTCGACGTGCGCCAATCAGTGTCTTTGGGGAGAGCATGGATGGTGCCGAGCATCCAACCTTCGATCTCGCCATCCGCGTTTGTGATCTCGAATACGAGCGGGTTGGGTTCTGGCGCGTCTGCTGGCGTATCCGGGCTATCACCGCATGCGCTGAGGATGAGCGAGAACAGCCCGATTGCTAATCCAGCGCGTAGTTTTCCCAATTTCCCCATTGTGCCCGCTTGGGTCGGTTATTGAAGACGCTCGGTCTCAATCCCGCGCTCTTCGAGGTAATCCTGAACGCTCTTTTCGCCCGCAAAGTGCAGCGCGCCCGCAGCGATCAAGACGGTGCCAGGCGTATCAAGGCGCTCTTCAATCCAACCAGCCCATGCTGAGTTGCGATTGTAGAGAAGACGCTCAGCAAGGATCGGGTTTGCTTCAAAGCTGTCATTCATTAGGTCGGCGAGCTCGTCGACCTTTCCATCCGCCCAAAGGGAGACGAGCTTGTTGAGTAGCTCGATGCCCTCAAGCGGGTCTTCGGTGCTCTCGATCAGAAATGCGAGCTGCGCTTCGATCGGCATTTCGTCGAACGCTGCAAGCTGGCTCTCCAACGTCTCCAACGCCGCACGACCCACATCGGGGCCCACCTTATCTTCGAGCACCATCTCGACACCCTTTTCAGGTGTAAAACCCGATGCCTGCGCGACAATCTGTGTCATCGCGAGCGATGCAAACCAAGGCTCCATCGTATCGAATGCGGCAGCCGGAATGTTGAGCTTTGCCAAACCCGCTTCGTAAGTTGCGCGCTGCTCATCGCTCATCAGGCCGCGAAGCGTTTCACCTTCGGGGAGAGTGCCCAATTCGCCCATCAACGCGCCTGCAGCCGCCATTTTCTCTGGCGTCATGTCAATCTCGGTCACGAGAGTATCGGCGCTGTCGAGCGCTTCCTTGATGTCACCCGCGTACCATTCGACATCGCTTGGAAGCATGTGCACGGTGCCCAGGATATAGATGGTCGTATCCTCATCGGCGACCTGCCACATAGCTGGCGTGACCGCTTCGACTGCCGCCTCGGGCGCTTCAACCGTTTCAGCGGCCTCTGGCTCAGCGTGGTGATCGGCAAGGGCGGGGCTGGCTGAGAGAAGGGCAAAGCTGGTAGCAGTGGCAGTGAGGATTGAACGCAATTTCATCAAAAATCTCCTTGCGGATCAAAATAGATGCAGCCGTGCCAAGGTCAAATTGAAAAGCGCATGAACAACTGATTTTTGCACGCCTTCGCGCCGCGCCAACGCACAGCCATGCTGCACTGCGGCATTGACGGCTTTCCGGGCATCCGCCAAAGCGCCCTCCCATGAGTTTAGAGCCTGATTTCAAACCTCAGACGCGCAATCCGAAGGCGTCTTTTCAGGATTTGATCCTGACGCTTCACGATTTTTGGGCGGCACAGGGCTGTGTGATCCTTCAACCCTATGACATGCGCATGGGGGCAGGTACTTTTCACACCGCGACTACCCTGCGCGCATTGGGCCCCGAGCCATGGAACGCGGCATTCGTTCAGCCATGTCGCAGGCCAACCGATGGCCGCTATGGTGAGAACCCCAATCGTTTGCAGCATTATTATCAGTATCAGGTCATCCTGAAGCCTTCTCCGGCGGACATACAGGAGCTTTATCTCGGCAGCCTGAAAGCCATCGGAATTGATCCGCTGCGCCACGATATCCGCTTTGTCGAAGATGACTGGGAATCGCCCACGCTTGGCGCTTGGGGCCTTGGCTGGGAAGTGTGGTGTGATGGGATGGAAGTCACCCAATTCACCTATTTCCAGCAAATGGGCGGCTTTGATTGCAAACCTGTCGCGGGTGAGCTGACTTACGGGCTCGAACGGCTCGCAATGTACGTTCAGAACGTCGACAATGTCTACGATCTCGCCTTCAACGATCGCGGCGTGAGCTATGGCGAAGTTTTCCTTGAGAACGAACGCCAGATGTCGAAATGGAATTTCGAGGTTGCTGACACCGATGGCCTGTTCGAACTTTTCACCAAGGCAGAGGCTGAATGCCGGAATGCCTTGGAAAATGAAGTTCCTATCGCTGCCTATGAACAAGCAGTCGAAGCGAGCCACATCTTCAACCTATTGCAAGCTCGCGGCGTAATCAGCGTACAGGAACGCGCGAGCTATATGGGCCGGGTGCGCGATCTCGCGCGGTCGTCGTGTGAGACATATGCCAAGCAAATGGCGCCTCAATGGGCGGAGCAATATCCGGAATGGAGCCTCGTCTGATGGCGGATTTCCTGCTCGAATTGCGCTCTGAAGAAATCCCTGCGCGCATGCAAAAAGGCGCGCGCGGAGAGCTTGAAAAGCTGTTCCGCCGCGAAATGGATGCGGCAGGTGTTGCGGTGGGCGATCTTACCATCTGGTCCACCCCGCGACGGTTGGCACTGATTGCGCGCGATCTTCCGACCGAGACCGAGGCAGTGCGCGAAGAAGCCAAAGGCCCTCCTATTGGTGCCCCGGATCAGGCAGTGGACGGATTCTGCCGCAAGAATGGTGTGACGCGCGGACAGTTGCAAACGCGTGACGTAAAAGGCCGGGCGACGTATTTTGCCGTGATTGAGAAGCCCGGACAAGCGGTTGCCGATCTGCTCGCCGCAGCGATCCCGGTGATTATTCGCGATTTCTCTTGGCCTAAATCCATGCGCTGGGGCGATGCGTCGATCAGCAGTGAAAGCACGCGCTGGGTGCGGCCTTTGTCAGGCATTGTCGCGCTGCTCGATGGCGAACTCGTGCCATGCGTCACCGATGGCCTCGCCAGTGGGCGCGTGACCATCGGCCACCGTTTCCACTCCACAGGCGAGATCGAGATCGCGGGCGCGGATGATTACGCTGATATACTGCGTGAAGCTTGCGTCATCGTAGATCACGAAGAGCGCTCGGGTATTATCCGCGAAGGCGCTCGCAAAGCCGCGAAAGCTGCGGGCGTTACCGTCGTAGAGGACGAAGGACTTGTCGTTGAAAACGCAGGCCTCACCGAATGGCCCGTGCCGCTGCTGGGCCGATTTGACGAAGCGTTCTTGGATGTGCCGCCCGAGGTGATCCAGCTCACCGCACGAGTAAACCAGAAATATTTCGTGTGCGAAGAACGCACGCCCAATGGCACAACGCGCCTTGCCAACGCCTTTATCTGCACCGCCAACATCGCCGCAGAAGACCCTGCCGTGGTGGTCGATGGAAACCGCAAGGTCCTCGCCGCGAGGCTCGCCGACGCGCGCTTTTTCTGGGAGCTTGATCAGAAGAACACCCTCGCCAGCCATGCTGAGGGGCTGGAGCGGATTACGTTTCATGAGAAGCTGGGTACAGTGGCCGACAAGGTCGACCGGGTGGCTAAGCTGGCAAGTTGGCTCGTATTTGATGCGAAGGCACCGAACGGCGATCATAATCTGACAAGGCGAGCGGCTGAGCTCAGCAAGGCTGATCTTGTTACAGAAATGGTTGGCGAGTTTCCCGAACTACAGGGGCTCATGGGCGGGTATTACGCGCAGAAGGAAGGACTACCGACGGAAGTATCCGATGCAATCCGCGACCACTACAAACCTGTAGGGCAGGGTGATGACGTGCCCACAGCTCCCACAACGGTCGCTGTCAGTCTGGCGGATAAGCTCGATAATCTGTTGAGTTTCTTCAAAATTGATATCCTGCCAACCGGCTCAAAAGACCCTTTTGCACTTCGGCGAGCCGCGCTGGGATACATTCGCCTCATCCAAGAAAACTCGCTGAAGTTGTCCTTGGATGAAGTAGTACACGCCTGGGACAGTCAACCAAACACTGCCTTGGCCGAAAAACTCGCTGAGTTTCTGCACGATCGTCTGGCGGTTCAATTGCGCGATCAGGGTGTCAGATACGATTTTGTAGCTGCCTCCCAGACTTGGGCCAGCGGTCCCGATTTGCGAATTGACCGGGTGGAGGCGCGCGCAAGGTCGCTTGCAGCCTTTCTCGAAACCGACGATGGGTCGAATCTCCTCGCAGGCTACAAACGCGCGGCCAACATTCTCAAAAAAGAGGAGTGGCAGGGTGGGGAATACCCGTCTGGTAAAGACCTTTCCTACACTCCGGAACCGAGCGAAAAGGCGTTGATCGATGCGCTCGATGCAGCGGCTCCGAAAGCTGCGTCTGCCGTAGAAGCGGAAGACTTCGAAGCAGCCATGGCGGCTCTCGCCACTTTGCGCGCGCCGATTGATGCGTTCTTTGACAATGTGATCGTGAATGACCCAGACGCGGACAAGCGCGCTGCACGTCTTGCCTTGCTCGCGCGATTCCGCGATGCGGTGCACCAAGTTGCTGATTTTAGCCGGATAGAAGGGTGAAAAAGGCCTCTGATCCCCTGTCCGTCACCCCAAGAAATTCCATGTAAAATATAATAACAACAATAGCTTGAGGTCGTGAGTTGTAGGTGACAGGGTGTCACCTTTGTCACCTTAGTAGGAAATAAAATGTCCGAAAAAACGGTCTACCCATTCGGCGGAAGCGCCAGCCACGATGATACCCGGCAAAAGGACAAAGAGGTAACTGGCGGCAAAGGCGCAAACCTTGCCGAAATGGCGAGCATCGGGCTGCCTGTACCTCCCGGCTTTACCATCACGACCGAAGAATGCGTGCGCTATCTGCAGGAAGGTGCTGACTTTTCAGATGGTTTACGAAGTGACGTCGCCAAGGCGCTGACGCATATCGAAAGCGCGGTGGGCAAGTCATTCGGAGACAGCGCCGATCCGCTACTGGTTTCGGTTCGCTCGGGCGCTCGGGTGTCGATGCCGGGCATGATGGATACCGTGCTGAACCTTGGCCTGAATGACGCAACGGTCGAAGGGCTCGCGACAACGTCGGGTGATGAGAGGTTCGCTTGGGACAGTTATCGCCGCTTTATCCAGATGTATTCGGACGTGGTGCTTGGCCTTGACCACGGCCTGTTCGAAGAAGCGCTCGAAATCGCGAAGGAAGACAATGGCTTCTACGCCGACACCGAATTGTCGGCCGATGACTGGAAGACGCTGGTTGGCGAATTCAAATCCATCGTAGAGCAGGAATGGGGCAAGCCTTTTCCGCAGGATGTGAACGAACAGCTTTGGGGAGCTATCCGGGCGGTGTTTGACAGCTGGGATAGCGACCGCGCGAAAGTGTACCGCCGCTTGAACGATATCCCCGCCGATTGGGGCACAGCCGTCAATGTGCAGGCCATGGTGTTCGGCAATATGGGCGAGACAAGCGCCACCGGCGTAGCCTTCACACGCGATCCTGCGACAGGGGAGCGCGCGTATTATGGCGAATACCTCATCAATGCGCAGGGCGAAGACGTGGTGGCCGGCATCCGCACGCCGCAGTACCTGACCAAGGTTGCGCGGGAAAACGCAGGGGCAAAACCGCTCTCCATGGAAGAGGCAATGCCCGATGCCTACGGCGAATTAGCCCGAGTATTTGACCTACTCGAAAACCACTACCGCGATATGCAGGATATCGAATTCACAGTGGAACGCGGCAAATTGTGGATGCTGCAAACCCGTTCGGGCAAGCGGACGGCGAAAGCGGCGCTGAAAATGGCGGTGGAGATGGTGGGCGAGGGACTCATCACCAAGGAAGAAGCGGTTGCGCGGGTCGATCCAATGGCGCTCGATCAGCTGCTCCACCCCACGCTTGATCCTGATGCAGAGCGTAGCGTTCTCACCACCGGCCTTCCAGCATCTCCGGGCGCTGCCTCCGGTAAGATTGTGCTCGATGCCGATACTGCCGAAGTGTTTGCGTCGCGAGGGGACAAGGTCATCCTGGTGAGGGTCGAAACCAGCCCAGAGGACATTCACGGCATGCATGCTGCGCAGGGAATCCTCACAGCACGCGGAGGCATGACGTCGCACGCGGCGGTTGTTGCGCGCGGGATGGGACGGCCTTGCGTTTCTGGCGCAAGCGGCGTTTCAATCGACCGCGCCGGACGCACGCTGCGCATCGGCTCGCAGGAGCTGAAAGAGGGCGACGAGATTACGCTCGATGGGGCGAATGGTCAGGTGATGCTGGGTATTGTCCCGACAGTCGATCCGGAGCTCGCTGGTGATTTCGGGACCCTGATGGAATGGGCTGATGCGCTGCGCCGAATGCGCGTTCGCACCAACGCCGAAACTCCTGACGACTGCCGGATGGCGCGTCAATTCGGTGCAGAGGGTATTGGTCTTTGCCGGACCGAGCATATGTTTTTCGACGCCCGCCGTATTCGAGCGGTGCGGCAGATGATTCTGGCAGAAGATGAAAAGACCCGGCTATCAGCGCTCGATCAGTTACTGCCTGAACAGCGCGGAGATTTCGCAGCGATATTTGAAGTGATGGCAGGTCTTCCGTGCACGATCCGTCTCTTGGACCCACCGCTGCATGAATTCCTTCCCCACAATGATGAAGACTTTGAAGATCTCGCTGACGCGACTGGCTTGGGTGTCGATCACCTGAAACGCCGCGCGGATGAGCTCCATGAGTTCAACCCAATGCTTGGCCATCGTGGATGCCGATTGGGAATCACTTTCCCAGAAATCTACGAAATGCAGGCCCGTGCGATTTTCGAAGCCGCTTGCGCGGTGCAGAAATCAAGCGGGGAGGCTCCTCTACCGGAGATTATGATCCCGCTGGTCGCAACTCGAAAGGAGCTGGCAATCCTTCGCGCTCTTGTCGATCGCGTGGCCAAAACCGTGTTCGAAGAGCAAGGTACAGAAGTCGCCTATCTCGTCGGCACCATGATCGAATTGCCGCGCGCCGCCCTCATGGCAGGTGAAATCGCGGAAGAAGGCGAGTTCTTCAGCTTCGGCACGAACGATCTTACACAAACCACGCTGGGCGTATCCCGCGATGATTCCGCCAAATTCTTGGCGCCCTATGTCGATAAAGGCATTTTCGCCCGCGATCCTTTTGTGAGCCTCGATGTCGAAGGAGTAGGGCAGTTGGTCGACATGGCTGCGGAAAGCGGACGCGTCACACGACCTGATATCAAGCTCGGAATTTGCGGAGAGCATGGCGGAGATCCGGCAAGCATTGCGTTCTGCGAAGAAGTGAACCTCGATTATGTCAGCGCATCACCTTACCGCGTACCTATTGCGAGACTGGCAGCAGCACAGGCGGCTTTGGCGGCGGATTGAGTGCGGTAAGGGCTTTCCTACCGCCATCCGGTAAGGGCAAGGATCTCAAACCTTTCTGCCACCTTGCCATCGGCATCCCGCCGGGTCTCGAAGGCTTCGCGTGCCCGTTCAAGCCCGCGTCGCGAGAGAGGCGGCGGCCTGTCTGCCAGGATGCCGGTTAGTGCCTGTTCTCGCAGATCTGCAACCATTCTTTCGAAGCTGGAGAATCGAACCGTGAGTGTCCTACTATCGACCACCTGTTTGCTGAAACCGGCGCGTGCGAGGAGCGCGGATGCCGCCTGATTGTCGATTTGAGGATGGATACGTGCAGCAGGCCTGTCACCGTCGGCCGCCAGCATGATTTCGCGAAGGGTCGGAAGGCTACCAGCGCCGAGGATTTGAGCGAACATGATGCCGCCTTCGCTAAGAGCGTGACGAATATGGAGGAGCGCCCCGGGAACATCGTTCAAAGTGCTCAAGGTGCGCATTGCGAAAATGTAATCGGCGGGTTGGATGGGCCAGATTTGTTCCTCGTCGAAGGCTCCGAGATCGGTTGAAACGACATCGAAACCGCGCTTGCTCAATTCGGTATTGAGGCTGGCGGAAACATGCCCAAGCGTGCGCGCGCTGCCCGCAGAAAGGTTCATGAAATCAATGCGATCAAGAAAGTCCTCGATCATATCCCCGTCAAGCCAATTGGCCGATCCCCCTCGCTGACGAAGGGCTTTTGCGCGACGATAACGAAGCAAACGGGTACTCTGATCGAAGATATGGGGAACCGTTGCGGATGGCATGACGCAGGCCCTGCCGCGCTTGCTTGGGATGTGCAAGCCATGCAGTCGCCAAAACCATGGGCGTTGGGACAAAAATTGTCGAAGGACTGCAGCCGCTGGTCGATCTCGTATATCCGCCGCGATGCCCCGCCTGTGGAGAAGCAGTCGCCAGCCAAGGCGGTTTGTGCCTCAATTGCTGGAGTGGGATAGTCTCACCGGAAGGTCATGATATCGCGGAAAACGGAGAGTCTATCGGCGAAAAGAGCGTGATCGCGGCGACGCTCTATAATGACATCTCGCGTAAGCTCATCTTGAATTTCAAGCATGGCGGCAAGACATCGCTCGCCAAACTCCTTGGGCAGATGATGGCGTCGAAGCTGCCTCTCGCAAATGGTGATCATTCGCCGCTGATTGTTCCCGTGCCTTTGCACCGGACACGGCTCTGGCAGCGCGGATACAATCAGGCGGCCTTGTTGGCCCGTGACCTATCGAACCGTCATCGCGGAGAATTGCTTGTCGATGGCCTCGTCCGCACGAAACGAACGCCGTCCTTGGGAGGGCTTGGCAAAAAAGAGCGTCGTGCAGCTTTGAATGGATCAATCGCAATCAGGAAATCACGCGCTACAAGACTTCAAGATCGTCGCATCCTGCTTGTTGACGATGTGCTTACGAGTGGCGCCACAAGCGATGCATGCATTGCGGCGCTCAAATCGGGCGGCGCGCGTTCTGTACAGCTCGTGTGCTTCGCGCGTGTTGTGGACTGAGTGAGCTTGGCGTTGCGCGATTGAAGAACCTAATTCGCAGATCAGGCACCCGAGAAAACACAACGCCCGAGGCCTAGAAGGCCCCGGGCGCCACGTGACGAAATAAAATGGATCCGCTTCGAAAGCTAAGATGGCGACCCCCTAACTTCGCCATCAGGACCCTATCTCTCATCGTTCAACCAAACGCGCTAACACCCCGCTGTCAGCTGCTGTCTGGTCACCCCCTGAACCTGACCAACTGGTCGTTGTTCGGTGATGCCCCATGTTGTTCCAAACAAGCGCTGTAATCGAAAGGTCAAATATCCAGCCTGTCCGATTTTGGATCGCCTGTGTGGTGATCGTGCAACAAATTGTCGCACGCTGAACTCCACTGGACGCAAATTGGAAAGAGATTAAGGAAGACGCATGAGATCGCAAAAACTGTCGACAGTCGAGAAGGCTCGAGAATGACACAAAGCAATGAAATCACGAAGGAAGCGCGCGAAGAAGGAAGCGCCTTTCTGCCAATGTTTGACGCGCAGGGTCTCTTAACAGCCGTCGTGATCGACACAAAAACCAAGGAAGTTCTGGTCGTCGCTTTCATGAACGATGCCTCATTGCGGTTAACGCTCGAAACCGGCGAAGTTCACTTCTGGTCGCGATCCAGAGCCCGTCTGTGGAAGAAGGGCGAGACCTCTGGGAATGTGCTCAAAGTTGTCGAGATTCGAGTCGATTGCGATCAAGATGCGCTCGTCATCTTTGCAGAACCCGCTGGTCCAACTTGCCATACGGGCAGACCTTCTTGCTTCTATCGCCAAGTCAATTCCTCGGATGAAGGCACCCCAACTCTCGTGAAGGTAAAGACTTGACGCTCACGTAAAGGGAAGGTAGAGAGGCTGCATGGCTACTGCATCTCTCCAATCGAACGCTGGCGATCCGTCTACGCAGGACGAACAACGCCAGAACCGAGCTCACCTTGATACGCCAGACGCGCAAGAACGTGAGCAGTTTTCAATCTCCGACCTGACCGGCGAATTTGGATGCACCGCTCGCGCATTGCGCTTTTATGAGGATGAAGGGCTAATTAGTCCCGCTCGTGTTGGACTTACGAGAGTGTATTCAAAACGTGACCGTGCGCGGCTCGCATGGATCATGCGCGCCAAGAATGTAGGATTCAGCCTCACTGAAATCCGCGAGATGATCGACCTCTACGATCTCGATGAC
Organism: Erythrobacter sp. YT30; assembly: GCF_001542875.1. Classification (GTDB taxonomy): domain Bacteria; phylum Pseudomonadota; class Alphaproteobacteria; order Sphingomonadales; family Sphingomonadaceae; genus Erythrobacter. Next base: position 432,362 of record NZ_LMAF01000001.1, read on the forward strand.
GGCCGTGTAGAGCAACGCCGCGTTACGATCGAAAAGTGCAGGGCGCATATCGCGAAGTTGAAAGCGCAACGAGCCGATATTGAATCATCCATCAAAGAATTATCGCAGTTTGTGACTGAGATCGAACAGCTCGATCTGGGCTAGTCCTTGCAGCGTAAAGAACTAACAGAACAACCAACTCACGAAGGGATCTTGTGATGCCAACTTATACCGCTCCAACACGCGACACGCGTTTCATAATCAATGAAATGCTTGACCTTGCAAGCTACGGCAATCTGCCGGGTTTCGAGAATGCGACGCCTGACATGATTGATGCAGTCATCAGCGAGGCTGGCAAATTCTGTTCTGAGGTTTTGGCACCACTCAACCAAGTTGGTGACGAGCAAGGTTGCACGCGCCACGAAGACGGTAGCGTCACGACCCCCGACGGCTTCAAAGAGGCATACGAGCAAATGGTGGAAGGTGGCTGGACCACTTTGACCGGCGCTGAAGAGTTCGGCGGGCAGGGCCTTCCACACGTCATGGGCTTCGCTTTTGAAGAGTACATGGGCACTGCCAACCAGGCATTCGCCATGTATCCAGGCCTGACCGGCGGCGCTGCAGCAGCTCTAGCAGCGGCCGGTAGCCAAGAGCAGAAAGAGATGTATCTGCCCAAGATGATCTCTGGTGAGTGGTCTGGCACGATGAACCTGACAGAGCCGCATTGCGGCACCGATCTTGGCATGATTCGCACAAAAGCGGAGCCACAGGCGGATGGTTCTTATGCGGTTACTGGCACGAAGATCTTCATTTCTGCAGGTGAACATGACCTTACCAGCAACATTATCCACCTTGTTCTTGCGAAAACACCGGGCGCGCCGGACAGCTCGAAAGGCATCTCGCTTTTCGTCGTCCCCAAATTCATTCTCGATGAAAATGGTGAACCGGGTGAGCGCAATGGTGTTTCGTGTGGCTCGATTGAGAAGAAGATGGGCATCCACGGCAATTCCACCTGCGTTCTCAACTACGACGGTGCCAAAGGCTGGCTAATCGGCGAAGAGAACAAAGGTCTTGCCGCTATGTTCGTCATGATGAATGCGGCGCGTCTTGGTGTCGGGATTCAGGGTCTCGCACAAGCTGAGGTCGCATACCAAAACGCTGTCACCTATGCGCTGGATCGTCGCCAGGGCAGGGCGCTTACTGGTCCTGCTGATAAGGACGCAAAGGCTGACCCTATCTTTGTTCACCCCGATGTTCGCCGTATGCTCATGGATGCAAAAGCCTTCAACGAAGGCATGCGTGCACTGTGCCTCTGGGGAGCGCTTCAGGTGGATCTGAGCCACAAAGCGCAAACCGAAGAAGAGCGCCAGCTCGCTGATGACCTGATTGGTCTAATGACGCCTGTCATCAAGGGTTATGGCACTGACAAGGGCTATGACATCGCGAACAACATGCAGCAGGTCTATGGCGGGCATGGCTACGTCAAGGAATGGGGCATGGAGCAATTCGTGCGCGATAGCCGGATTGCGATGATCTACGAAGGCACCAATGGCGTTCAGGCTATGGACCTTTGCGGACGTAAGCTGGCTTCCAATGGCGGCCGCGCGGTTCAGGCTTACTTTGCCGCGGTTGAGGAAGAAATCTCCTCCGCGAAGCAAATAGAGGGTCTGTCTGAAATGGCCGAGAAGGTGGAAAAGGCGCTTGGCGAGCAGAAAGCAGCAACCGGCTGGTTTATGCAGAACGCGATGGCCAACCCGAACCACCTCGGCGCCGGTGCGCACCATTACATGCACATCATGGGCATTGTGACCCTTGGCTTTATGTGGCTCAAGATGGCGAAAGTGGCCAAGGCTGCTCTCGAAGCTTCGCCAGAAGATGCCGCTTATTACGAGGCAAAGCTGACGACCGCTGCATACTACACTGAGCGGTACTTGCCGGACGCCGGTGCGCTTCGTCGCAAGCTTGAAGCGGGTAGCGACAACATGATGGCTCTTCCTGAAGAGGCATTTGCCACCGCTGCATAAAAGCAATCCAGAACAGTCTCTCATAAAGCTCGGCAGGTTTTCGCCTGCCGGGCTTTTTCTTTGCCTTCATGTCTGATTCGTCGACTAAGTACATTCGGGAAGGAGGCTAAAGCGCTTTCTCCATCCTGCCACATTGCAAATTCTGCGTAGATAACCCCGCGGCGAAACTAGCACTCATCCAAGATGTAGGAAAATCGTCTGCGTCCACTGCCGTCGGCTGGCTTGTGTAAATCCGGAGCCTCTCCTAGCGTCGCCTCAGAAGACCCACGGGGCGAGAGGAGAATACATGCGCGCTTGGACGTTCAGCCTGACAGCAGCCGCGGTCGGCTTTACCGCACCCACCACCGTCACCGCACAAGAATACGACGCCACCATCACCCGCACGACCTATGGCATCGCCCATATCGAGGCGGATAACTGGCGGAGCGTCGGGTACGGCGTCGCATATGCGTATGCGGAGGACAATATCTGCATGCTGGCTGAAGAATTCGCGACCGTCGCAGGAACGCGATCGCTCCATTTCGGCCCCGAGGGCAAGAATGTCCTAGGCTTCCGCGAGATGGACAATGTCTCGTCCGATGTCTTCTATCGCAGCCAAATGGACTTGAAGGTTCTGCGAGAAAATGCGCAAAACCAAAGCAGCGAAACTCGTCAGCTTTTTGAAGGGTATATCGCTGGATACAACCGCTTCCTGCGAGATGCTGGCGAAGATGGCCTTCCTGAAGAATGCCGCGGCAAAGCCTGGGTAAAACCTCTCACGTATGACGATGTGCTGCGGCTTAACGAAAAGCAGATGCTGCTTGCCAGCTCTCTCGCTCTTGCAGGCGGGATCGCAAACGCCGCGCCTCCAGGAGAACCGCAAGCAGCGCTTGATCTAACGTTCCCAGCCAAGGATGAGCCGACGTTTGGCAGCAATGGTTGGGCCTTTGGCAGCGAAGCAACGGCAGATGGAAGAGGCCTCATCATCGGCAATCCCCATTTCCCATGGGAAGGGCCGTCACGGTTCTGGCAAATGCACGTACGCGGGCCGGACGGGTACGATGTGATGGGCGTCGGCATCGCGGGCACTCCAATTCCAACGCTCGGCTTTAACAAGGATATTGCGTGGACGCACACAGTCACTGCGGCCCGGCACTTCACCGTCTATGCACTGCAATTGTCGCCCACCGATCCAACCACCTACATGGTCGATGGCGAGCCGGTAAAAATGGAAGCGCGCACAATCAGCGTGCCTGTGCCCGATGGCGCGGAGCCAATCACTCGCACGCTCTATTCCACTCAGTTCGGCCCCGTCATCACCTTGCCGGGAAGCGGTGTTGAATGGTCTAAACAGCTCGCCTTCGCCTTGCGCGATGCCAATTCGGGCAATCAACGCGCGCTTGATGCTTGGCTTGGAATAGGCCGCGCGAGAAATGTGGGCGAAATTGAGGATGCCGTAAGCGACACACTCGGCATCCCATGGGTGAACACAATCGCAGCGGACCGTGAGGGCAATGCGCTCCATGCTGACATCACTGTCGTTCCTAATGTGACCAAGGAACTAATACAGGTCTGCTCGACACCATTTACAGCGATGGTGGCTAGCCAAGTGACACTGCTCGATGGATCGCGAAAAGACTGCGATTGGAAAACACGCGAGACAACCGCGCCTTATCCAGGCCTGTTGCCCGCCGAGAGCCAAGCATCGCGCACGCGCCGCGATTATGTGACCAATTCCAATGACAGTTACTGGCTGAGCCATGCAGGCGAGCCATACCGCGAATTGTCACCAATCTTGGGAGAGTACCGCAAGGCACTCAGTCTTCGCACACGGTCCAATTTCAAGGAAACCGAAAATAGCCTTGCGGAAGCTAATATGGATCATGAACGCGCCAAGGCGCTAACGTTTGGCAATAAGAGCCTGGCAGCTGACATGGTCGTTGATGATGCCTTGGGCATGTGCACGAGCTTTGCCCGCGTTGCAGATGCTTGCTCTGCGCTCGCTCAATGGGATCGCCAGTTTGAGGCTGATAGCCGCGGTGCTTATCTGTTCGTGAAGTTCTGGAACAAGGTCCGTAACCGCTCCGATCTTTGGGAAGTGCCGTTTGATCCTGAAGACCCACTCAATACGCCTAGCGGCTATGTTAAAGGGCAGGGTAACTTCTTGGGGATCTCGGACGCGCTGAAGGAGGCAGCAGAGGAGATAAAGGCCGCAAGCATCGCTCTCGACGCGCCGTGGGGCGAAGTTCAAGTGCGTCTTGCAGGCGATGATCGCATCGCCATCCACGGAGGACCGGGAACCGCTGGCGTGCTCAACATGCAACGATCACGCCCGATTGAAGGCGGTCTGACCCCAGTTCATGGATCAAGCTACATCCAGATCGTGAGCTTTGATGAAGATGGCCCAATCGCCGAAGCAATCCTCAGCTATTCGCAATCCACCAATCCCGCATCGCCGCACTATGCCGACCAGACGCGGGCCTATGCAGAACAGAATTGGCACCGACTACCATTCAGTGATGACGAGATTGCAGCTGCGCGAATTGGGGAGCCAATTAGGCTAACGGAATGATACGAATCTGATCGTCATCTTCGCGTAGGAGCGAATAACACTACAAGGCTAAGTGTTTACTCAACCGGCAGGAAGTCTGGCACCGAAAGATATCGCTCTCCGGTGTCGTAGTTGAAGCCGATGATCCGCGCACCAGCGTCCAAATCAGGAAGCTTTTTCGCAATCGCAGCCAGTGTTGCTCCAGATGAGATACCGATCAGCATGCCTTCTTCAGCCGCGGCCCTGCGAGCCATTTCCTTTGCATCGTCGGCATTTACCGCGACCGCACCGTCAATCGCGTTGGTATGGAGGTTGTCAGGGATAAAGCCTGCACCAATGCCTTGGATCGGATGGGGGCCGGGTTCGCCGCCGCCGATCACGGGCGATGCTTCGGGTTCAACGGCATAGGCCTTGAAATCGCTCCAATGCTTTTTGAGTTCCTCCGCGCAGCCAGTCAGATGTCCGCCTGTGCCTACGCCGGTTATCATCACGTCGATTGGGCTTTCTGCAAAGTCTTCAAGGATTTCCTTGGCGGTCGTGCGCGCGTGGACTGCTGGGTTTGCGCCGTTTTCAAACTGGCTTGGCATCCAGGCGCCCGATGTGCTCTCGACAATCTCCGTTGCGCGTTCGATGGCGCCTTTCATGCCCTTTTCCTTTGGCGTCAGATCAAAGGTTGCGCCATATGCGAGCATCAGACGGCGACGCTCAATCGACATGCTTTCTGGCATCACGAGGACGAGCTTGTAGCCTTTCACCGCTGCAACCATGGCAAGGCCGATGCCCGTATTGCCGCTGGTGGGTTCCACAATAGTGCCTCCGGGCGCGAGTTTGCCGGAGCTTTCCGCATCCTCAATCATAGCAAGCGCGATGCGATCCTTGATTGATCCGCCGGGATTGGACCGCTCTGATTTGAGCCAGACTTCGTGATTTGGGAACAGCCGCGACAGGCGGATATGTGGAGTGTTGCCGATTGTCTCGAGTATGTTGGCGGCTTTCATATCATGCTCCCTTGGGTGATGTTTGACGTTCTTCTAGCAGGTCTGGCGGAGGATCGAAGGTTTTCGTTGTCCTCAATACGGGGAATATTCGGCTCCACATCAATACGGTTACAATAGCGCCGACACCTCCAGCAACGAGGGCTGCAACCGGACCAATCGCAAAGGCAAGTGCGCCAGAAAATGCATCGCCGCCTTCGTTTGAAGCACTGATTGTCATCATGGAGACCGACGAGACACGGCCGCGTTTTTCATCCGGGGTGTGCAGCTGGATCAATGATTGGCGCACGTAGACGCTGAACATATCGGCTGCGCCTATGATGAACAGCATGGCTAGGCTCAGCAGCATTATCTTGGAAAACGCGAAGACAATGGTCGCAAGGCCAAAGACGAACACCGCGCCCAGCATTTTGGGGCCGACATTGGTGCGAAGTGGTCGGAAAGAGAAGTAGGCGGCGATAAGGCTCGCCCCGATGCCTGGCGCCATTGCCAGTTGTGCAAGGCCGGTGGAGCCGACTTGCAATATGTCACGCGCAAATACCGGCAGCAGTGCGTTGGCACCGGCGAGGAAAACTGCAAATAAATCAAGCGTGATTGCACCCAGAACCATCTTGTTGCGGCCGACATAGCGCATGCCGTCAACAATCTGCCCGATCGGTCGCTGGTCTTTGCGCAAGGCAGGCTGCGGGACTTTGCCCACAAGACTGAGAGCTATGAACCCAACGGCGAACAACCCTGCTGAAACACTGTAAGTGAGCGATGGAGTAATCGAATAGAGATACCCTCCCATGGCCGCGCCAAGGATTGAGCCGACCTGCCACCCGACAGTCGACAAGGCGATGGCGGTGGGAAGCAAGCTCTTGGGCACAAGGTTGGGAGCAAGGGCCGATAGAGCAGGGCCAGCAAAGCCGCGCGCAATTCCCAGCACAACGGCGACCGCGTAAAGAACTGGCAGCGTCATTGTCTCAGCCGCAGTGAACCACCATAGAACGCCCGCACAGCTGAATTGGAGAACAATGGTGAGCGAACCGATGCTTCTCCGATCAAACCTGTCCGCCGCAAGTCCCGTAAATGGCGTCAGTACGAACAGCGGCAAGAATTGCAGCAAGCCAATCAGAGCCAGTTGACCTGATGCCTCTGCAATCGACATTCCCGCTTCGCGCGACAGATTGTAAACCTGCCATCCGATGATAAGGATCATCGCATATTGGCCCAACGTCATCGCAAAACGCGACGTCAGGTAGGCACGAAAATTGTGAACCTGGATCGGATGGGTTGGGGCTCGCGTACTCACTCACGGCCCCATGGCATTCAGCTAGCGCTCTGCCAAGCTGATGATGAAGTTCGTCGCGAGGTTTAGCGGCGGCGCTTGAGGCGCGGATTAGGCTGCAGTGCGTCCACTATGGTCATGAAATCATCGAGGCGGATGATGCGCTCAAATTGAAATCCCGCGCGCTCGTCCTTCGTCCACATCACATAGGCTTCGATCCGGCCAACAATAGGCAGGCGAATAATGATACGATCACCGCGATTAAGTGTGTGCGCATCATCGACCATAAAGCCATGCGCAGACATGTTGCACACATGCAGGCTCAAATCGCCATGCGTATGGTGCTCCACAATTACAGGAAAATCGACCGGATGGCGGGCCGCCCGGCGCAGGTCCGTGATGTTCAAATTAGCTCCGGCAGACACAGCGCCCCTACCTCCGTAATAAGTTCTTGAACTGACAAATGCATGCAAAAGGCTGATATTTGGTAAAGTCGCTGGGACACTTTTGATTGCGGTCACCGCAATTGACCGCGGGCTTTGATGATTGAAACTATTGGATAACGAGCCCGTGTTTCTTTTTACCAAGGCTAATGCGGATCGGTTCATCGCCAGCCACGGTCACCAGGAGGCCGGCATCAATCACTGTTTTTCCGTCCAGTTTCACCGCGCCTTCGGCCAGCTTGCGCTTGGCCTCACCATTTGAAGATGTGAAGCCAATCTCTGTCAAAACAAGACCGATACGCTTCCCTTCAGGGCCAACACTGATCGTAGGCAGGTCTTCTCCCGCGCCGCTGCCAGCAAATGTTTCAAGCGCGGTTGCTTCTGCAGCTTTGGCAGCGTCATCCCCGCGCACCATAGCAGTTACCGCGTTGGCGAGCACTGTCTTGGCTTCGTTAATCTCGGCACCTTCCAGCGCTTCCAGTCTTGCAATCTCATCAAGCGGTATATCGGTAAACAGTCGCAAGAACCGTCCAACATCCCGATCATCGGTGTTGCGCCAGTACTGCCAGAAATCGTAAGCTGGCAGAGCGTCTTCATTGAGCCAAACAGCGCCCGCAGCCGTTTTGCCCATCTTGCCACCATCTGCGGTGGTGAGAAGCGGCGTTGTCAGGCCAAACAAATCACGACCCTCTAGCCGGCGCCCGAGCTCCATCCCGTTTACGATGTTTCCCCACTGATCACTGCCGCCCATCTGCAGTCTGCAATCATAGCGCCGCGCAAGCTCGACGAAATCGTAGGCCTGAAGAATCATGTAATTGAATTCGAGAAAAGTCAGCGGCTGCTCTCGATCCAGCCTTAGGCGCACGGAATCGAAGGTGAGCATCCGATTGATCGTGAAATGCGGGCCAACATCTCGCAGCAGATCGACATAGCCGAGTTGGGAAAGCCACTCGTCATTGTTCACCATAATGGCGTCGGTTGGGCCATCGCCAAATGTGAGCAGTTTTTCGAACACCGTGCGGATGCTGGCGATATTCTGATCAATAATCTCAGGGGTCAGCATTTGGCGGCTTTCATCCTTGCCCGAAGGATCGCCAATCTTCGTAGTACCGCCGCCCATCACGACAATCGGCTTATGCCCTGTTTGCTGAAGCCGGCGCAGCATCATGATCTGCACCAGACTGCCAACATGGAGACTGGGAGCAGTCGCATCAAAGCCGATATATCCCGGCACGATCTGCTTCGCGGCAAGCTCATCAAGAGCGCCAGGATCGGTTATTTGATGGATGTAGCCGCGTTCATCGAGCAAACGGAGCAGATCGGATTCGTAAGCCTGTGTCATAGGGCGACGCGCTTAACAGCGAGGCGAGCGTGGGGGAAGTGACTTGCCGATCTGATCCGCATTCGCGATAGGGGCGCCATGCAACCCCTCATGCTTCATCACACATGTGATCTTGGCCCGATAAGGGCTGTAACTGCCGCACTTACTCCCACGACGAATGGTTGCGAGGCGGAGTTTCGCCTTGATGGCCGGATCGCGGGCATCAAGGTTCCAGCGCACGCGCCGGCAGAGCGGATGGATGATCTTTGGAAAACCACCTGCTTTGAGATTTTCTGGCAGCCTGTGGGCGGTGCTGACTACCGAGAATTCAATTTGTCCCCGTCAACACGCTGGGCCGCTTACAATTTCGGCAGCTTTCGCGAAGGGATGCGCAATGCGCCGGTGGATGCAATCTCGGTGTCCTGTTCAGATTCGGATGACGAGCTAATTTTGAAAGCCAGCATCACTGCCGAATTGCCTTCTCCAGCGCAGGTCGCGCTCAATGCGATCGTCGAACATGCTGATGGCGGAATGCAGTATTGGGCACTCGCATTTGGTCCTGGTAAGCCGGAATTCCATTCCGAAGCGTGCCGCCAGATGATTGTCGAGCGTTAAGCCTCGGCAGCGTCTTTGCCAAACGGCCCATTTAGCTTCACCACACCGTAATTGATCGCCTGCGCAAAGCACGTCCACGCCAAGTATGGCGCGATAAGCCAAGCGGCGAACTCAGATATTGGGGCGAGCATGTAAATCAGTGCTGCACATGAGGCGATGAGCGCAAAGTTTTCGATAAATGACCAATCGGGTCGCTGAAACTTGAAGAACAGTGGCGACCACAGAAAATGCAGCACCGCATTGATGCCAAAAGCAATCGCGACCGCATTGTACTGCCCAGCATTGGCAGCTTCGGTGAGCCCGATATAGAGCGCCCAACCTGCAAGCCCGAGGATAATCGTCCATGCTGGTGCAAACGCCCAACCGGGCGGCTGAAACCACGGTTTTTCAAGCGAATGATACCAATCGCTCAGATCGGTTAGCAGGCCTCCGGCAGCGTTAAGCCCAATTCCATAGAGCAGCGCAAAGGTCAGGGCAGTGTAGTCCATATCAAGTTAAGCGATTGGCGAGCGAACAGGTTCCAACGCAAAGCTTGCCTTTGGATAAAGTGTGTTCCACGTCGCTTTCCATGATGTCATCAGTGAAATTTGGAATCGACCGCCTCCTGGCAGACCCGCAATTGCTTGGTGAATTGAAGGGGAAACGAGTGGCGCTCGTCGCGCATCCCGCGAGCGTGACGGAAGATCTTACACATTCGCTCGATGCTTTGATCGCTGCGGGCGTGAATGTCACGAGCGCCTTTGGCCCGCAGCACGGGCTAAAGGGCGACAAGCAGGACAATATGGTCGAAACCGAAGATGAAACCGATGCCAAATACGGCATTCCAGTTTTCTCGCTATACGGCGAAGTGCGCCGCCCGACGGGGCAGATGATGTCGAGCGCAGATGTGTTTCTATTTGACCTTCAGGACCTTGGCTGCCGCATTTATACCTTTGTCACGACCTTGCTCTATCTGATTGAAGAAGCGTCCAAATCTGGAAAGTCGGTCTGGGTGCTAGACCGGCCTAATCCCGCTGGCCGTCCGGTCGAAGGCACCATGCTGGTTCCGGGCAATGAGAGTTTTGTTGGAGCCGCTCCCATGCCCATGCGTCACGGGCTGACCTTGGGAGAAATGGGACATTGGTTTATTGAGCATTTTGATCTCGACGTGGATTATCGAGTGATAGCAATGGACGGCTGGCGGCCTGGCGGGCCGGGATATGGTTGGCCCACAGACCGCATCTGGATCAATCCATCGCCGAATGCCGCCAGTCTCAACATGGCGCGCTGTTATGCGGGCACAGTGATGATCGAGGGCGCCACGCTGTCAGAGGGCAGGGGAACAACGCGCCCTCTCGAATTTCTCTTTGGCGCTCCTGATATCGACGCAGCCGCAGTCTGGGCTGAAATGCAGCGCATTGCGCCCGAATGGTGCAACGGAGCGGCAGTGCGCGATTGCTGGTTTGAACCGACCTTTCACAAGCATGTTGGCAAACTCTGCAACGCCCTGATGGTGCATGCAGAGGGACCTTACTACTCCCATGACGCGTTCAAGCCCTGGCGCATGCAAGCGCTCGCATTCAAGGTGATCCGGCGTCTCTATCCCGATTATGCGATCTGGCGCGGCATGGACTTCGCATACGAATACACTGAGGATGCTCTCGCGATTGATGTCATCAATGGCGGACCATCTTTGCGTGAATGGGTGGACGATGTGGGCGCAGCACCAGGGGATTTGGACGCGCTGGCATCAGCGGATGAGGCGGCGTGGGTGCAGGCGGTGAGGCACCACCTGCTTTACTAGCGGTCACATATCGGGAGGAAACTATGAGTATCGGGATCGGATTGGTTTTCTTGGCAGAGCTATCTTCTGCGACATGCGTGCCGGGCAGCGAAACACCAGAGCTCGCCAAAATCGAAGCAACAAACCGCGAAGTGCGAGAGGCTTTCAAAGCAGGAGATATCGACCGTATCGCTCTGTTTCATCACGACAATGTAATTAAATCACTTGGGCCCGATCGGTTTTTCGAAGGCAAGAAGGCGCTCAAGGCGGACCTTGCGAACACACTGTCGTCCGTCTCGCTCGAATTCGGCGAGGGCGATGACAATTACCGCGAAGCGCTCACCATCTGCGGAGACACCGCAATTTCGATCACGCGCTTTTCGATCGGATGGAAACCCCTTGATGGCTCAGACGGCGGCATCGCGCGCGGAAGAGCCATGATCGTATTGGTCAAGTCAGATAAAGCGCCGCATGGCTGGGTGACACTTAAGGAAGTGATTCAGCCTTTGCCTTAGCGCGGCAGTGTGGCTCGATCTATTCTAGTGCCCCTGCTTGCGGCTCAACTCCCGCATCGCGTCGTCAAGCCCGTCGAGCGTCAGTGGGTACATCCGATCATTGACCAGCTCCTTCATCATCTTGGTCGATTGCGAATAGCCCCATTGCTTTTCGGGGACGGGGTTTAGCCAAACGGTCGCGGGGTAGGTGTCTGTCACCCGCTTCATCCAGGTGACGCCGGCTTCCTCGTTCATGTGCTCGACGCTTCCGCCTGCATGGGTGATTTCATAAGGGCTCATTGCGGCATCGCCGACAAACACCACTTTGTAATCGTGGCCATATTTATGGAGCACATCCCATGTCTTGGTGCGTTCCTGCCAGCGGCGTTTGTTGTCCTTCCACACGCCTTCATAAAGGCAATTGTGAAAGTAGAAGAATTCTAGGTTTTTAAATTCCGCTGTCGCGGCGCTGAAAAGCTCTTCGACCAGCTTGATGAATGGGTCCATAGAACCGCCCACATCGAGGAACAGGAGCAATTTCACAGCATTGCGGCGTTCCGGGCGCATATGGATATCAAGCCAGCCTTGTTTCGCTGTGCCTTCAATCGTTGCATCGATATCAAGCTGATCGGGATTACCCTCGCGCGCAAAGCGCCTGAGCCGCCGCAACGCCATCTTAATATTGCGAGTTCCCAACTCCTTCGTGTTGTCGAGGTTTTTAAACTCGCGCTTTTCCCAGACCTTGATTGCGCGCTTGTGGCGGCTTTCCCCGCCAATACGGACGCCTTCGGGATTGTAGCCTGAATTGCCAAACGGCGACGTGCCGCCGGTGCCAATCCATTTGTTGCCGCCCTGGTGGCGCTTTTCCTGTTCCTCGAGCCGCTTTTTCAGCGTCTCCATGATCTCATCCCAATCGCCCAGCTTCTCGATCTCAGCCATTTCCTCTTCCGAGAGAAATTTTTCCGCGACCGCTTTCAGCCAGTCTTCGGGGATATCAACCGGGTTCTGCCCATAATCGGACATGATCCCTTTAAAGACCTTGTGGAACACCTGATCGAACCGATCGAGCAGCCCCTCATCCTTCACGAATGTCGCGCGGGAGAGGTAGTAAAACGCCTCTGGTGTCTGGTCGATCACATCGCGATCAAGCGCTTCGAGCAGTGTCAGATGCTCTTTGAAACTCGCGCCAATTCCGGCGGCCCGCAATTCTTCTGTAAAGTTGAAAAACATGAGCGCCGGACTAGCGCGCATCTGCCCGGCTGACCAGCCCAAAGGCGAATGCGCAAAATCCCTTAAACCTTCGCTAACCAAGTTTGGATAGGCCCGCGCTATCAACAAGGGTCAATCAAATCATGAAGCTAACCGACATCGACAAAACCAATTCCAAGGCATTGGAGAATATGCCGGAAAGCTGCGGGGCGGTGACTGTTGGCTGCACCGATATCGCCGGAATTGTCGAGGCGGTAATCCAATCATCGGAATCGCTAAGAGATCAGCACGATTCGCTGCGCGGAACTGTGGCTGCGCTTGAGGCTGACCAGTCCAAAGTCGCTGAAGCGAGCGATGAAGCGCGGCTTCTGTCTGAAAGAGCGATCGAGCGGTTGGGGGAAGGCACGGCGTTAATCCAGTCTTCGCTCGGCAAGATCAATTCTCTGCTCAATCTGGTAGACACTCTTGGACAGCACGTCACGAGCTTTTCCGCCGCTATGGAGCAGGTCCGCCGCAGCGCGCAAGACATCGATGATATTGCTGAGACGACCAATATCCTCGCTCTTAATGCCACCATCGAAGCGATGCGGGCAGGCGAGGCAGGACGAACTTTTGCCGTCGTAGCGAGCGAAGTCAAAAGCCTCGCCAATGATACGCGCAGAGCGACTGAAGAAATCGCCCAGACTGTCAGCACGCTGGGTGATGAGGCGAGCGAGGTCATCGGCAAAATCGAAGCGGGTTCCACTGCGAGCGATGAAGCGAAGGAATCTGTAACGAAGATTGAGTCCACAATTCTCAATGTCGGAGAGCTCGTTGAAGAGGTCGACAAGCAGAACGACGTTATTGCTCGGTCGACGAGCACCATCAGCGGCCACGTCCATTCGGTGCAGGATGTGCTGAGCAGCTTCGATAAGGTCGCAAAAACCAACGAAGCACAACTCTATACCGCCAATGATCGCACCAAAGAACTTGAAATGACCGCGAACGATATGTTTGATCAATTGGTGCAAGCGGGACTTTCACCGCGCGACAGCATCATGGTCGATCATGCGCTGGAAACCGTCAAAGAGCTGATCGGGGTTACGGAAGACAGCCTTTCAAAAGGCACAATCACATCCGATGCCGTCTTCGATCAAAATTACCAACGCATTGAAGGCTCTAATCCAGAACGCTTCACCACGCGCATGACGCCTTTCGCAGACAATCATTGGAAACCTATCCTGAACCGCATCGTGTCAGAAGTCGATGACTGTGTCGCCGCTGTTTGCGCTGACACCAATGGCCATATGCCAACACATATCGATCGCTTTTCAGAAGCGCCGACAGGAGATTTGGTCCACGATACGCGGTTCTGCAGAAATGGGCGCATGGTCATGGACTTGGCGGACAAAGCTGCTGCCCAAAGCAACGCGCCTTATCGGATGTCAGTCTTCCGCCAGGAAGCTGATGGCCAAAATTATGTGATTGTGCGCAACGTCTATGTTCCCATCGTGATCAACGGCCGTCGATGGGGAGACTTCAAATTCGCTTATATGTTCGGCGGATTTGAACACATGTTCAATTAATGCCGATCAAGTCGGATTGCGCCGCGCCATAAAGGCGAGGCGTTCGAACATCATCACGTCCTGCTCGTTTTTAAGCAATGCACCATGCAGCGGTGGGATTGCGCTGTTGGGGTTTGCATCCTGCAGGATTTCGAGCGGCATCTCCTCGTTGAGAAGCAGCTTTAGCCAGTCGAGCAGCTCGCTGGTTGAAGGCTTTTTCTTGAGGCCTGGCACGTCGCGCAGCTCGTAAAAGATATCCATCGCTTTCTTGACAAGCGTCTTCTGGATGTCGGGGAAGTGCACATCAATGATCGACTGCATCGTCTCGCGGTCGGGAAACTTGATGTAGTGGAAGAAACAGCGGCGCAAGAATGCGTCTGGCAATTCTTTTTCGTTGTTTGAAGTGATCACCACGATCGGGCGTTCCTTCGCCTCGATGCGCTCCTGTGTTTCGTAAACATCGAAGCTCATCCGATCGAGCTCTTGGAGCAAATCGTTCGGAAATTCGATATCGGCCTTGTCGATCTCATCGATCAGGAGAACGGGGAGCTTCTCCGATGTGAATGCTTCCCACAATTTGCCCTGCTTGATGTAGTTACGAATGTCGTGGACACGCTCATCACCCAGTTGGCCATCGCGTAGACGCGCAACAGCATCATACTCATAGAGGCCCTGCTGGGCCTTGGTGGTCGACTTGATGTTCCATTCAATCAGCGGCGCGTCGATGGCCTGCGAAATCTCATGTGCAAGGACTGTCTTACCTGTACCCGGCTCGCCCTTGACCAAAAGCGGACGGCGCAAAGTCACGGCGGCATTAACGGCAACTTTCAGATCTTCTGTCGCGATGTAATTGCTGGTGCCTTCGAAACGGGTATCGACCATGAGTTTTCCTATGAGACTGAAATTTGTGCGGCGATAAGGGTCTGAGTGCGCACGCGCAAGGGGGAGTGCGCGGGGACTGGTTGTTTAGCGAGGTGCAGGGGCCATCTGTTGTGCCAAGATCAAAATGCGTTGAGCAAATCCGAGCAATTGCTGTGTGCTGATGTCGGCATCCGGATTGTTCCAGCCGAGGGTCAGAACATGGTCTATGCTGTTTTCATCGGTGAGAAGCCATGTAAGGTTGCGCACGCCCGGCTCTGATCCGCCTTTATGCCCAACATAAGTCCAACCGGTGAGGTATTCCTCGCCAATGCCTTTGTTGATGCCCATTATGTCGAAGGTTTGCGGATCAGCTGTCTGGCGCATGTATTTAAACAGACGGATGAGGTCATTCGCGCTCGACAGCCATTCTACATCGATGCGGACAGGGTTTCCTGAAAAAGCCGCGAGGATCTCCGCCTGGCTGGGCGGAGCTGTCTCGATCGTCTCGAGAATGGCGAGACGTTCTTCGAGGGTGCCCTCAGCATAAGTCTCGAGCCGGGCCTTAACACCGCCTTTGAGCAGGAAAAGCTCGCGCGTCGTCAAGAGTGGCGCGCTCAGTTCCGGATTGGAATGGTCAGTAACGAGCATTATCTTGTAGACTCTCTCCCGCCCCAACAGATTGATGAGCTGATCGGTCGCGGTGTTATCGCTGATCGACATCATCAGGCTGGCGTAGGTATACAGTGTCGCTGGCGATCCTTGGGGGAAATCCTGCATCATGCCGCTGGGATAGCTTTTGACGGATAGCGAGACGATATCATCCCAATTACGCGCTCCATCAGCGACTTCCTTGCCAAGCGCAGCGAGGACATAGAGTTTGAATGTCGAACCAAGCCCCAAAGGCGTATCTGCATTCAGTGACAGTGCAGGCGTATCGCCATTCATCGGACCGAAATAAGCGCTGACTGTGCCGGGAAGGGCGGCCAGATCGGCCTTCACTTTTTCGATGCTGTCGCCATCGGCAATAATGGGCTCAACCGTGGTGAAGAGCAGCTCACTCACCGCATAGTCTGCTGCAGGATCAATCGCGATCCCGCCTTTGGCAATACCGCGTTCAAATCGCACTTCGTAAGCGGCTCGTGTGCCGATTCTGGGTTCCAGCCGCTCTACTTCGAGCGCGGCTCCATATTGCGTGACGAGTCCTTTAGCGAACCCCTTGATCTGTTCGGGCGATATTGCTGCTAGAAACCCGTCCGAGAAAACCTCCTCGGGTTCAATTTTGGCGTTGATCAGATCGATGACTTGCTCGGCGCGATCCTCAAGCGAGGAAAACTCCGCGCTTTCGCTGGCATCTGGCGTATGCTCCTGTGCCTGGATAGGCGTGAAAGCCCACCCGAGTGCGAGCGCTATAGCGGCAAACAGACAAGCAGAATTGCGCATCACAAAAATCTGTTTGGCGGCAGCATCACACCGATAACGAAACCGCGATAACGTAAAGCATATTGACGCCAAGCATGATAATCGTGGCAACCTTCCACCCAGCCCCTGCGCCGCTCATTCCCCGATCCCATGTCCATTTGAAGACTGCTCCGCCTGCCAATGCCGCAAGCACAATCGGCACCCACGCGGCTTGGGCAAGCAGGATCATCAAGAAGGCGCTTGATACGATGAAATGCAGAAAGAAGGCACCTGTGAACCAGACTATTGGAACTGGGCGATAGGCGGTGTCGGGCATTTCCCAATCGGGGAGCGAACTGTCTGGCCGTGATAAACGCCGATTACCCGCCATGATATCCTCTTCGCGGGGGTTGGGAAATTTGCGTTCGCTCATTTGGCGTTGTCTTCTATCCTCACAAATGTGCCGCCATACCAATTGCCGGTGGCTTGCCCCCTGCTGTCATACTGGGTCGAGAACATCACATACGCATCATCTGACAACCAGACATGTCTGTAAACGCGATATGTCCCCTCAGGCTCATCAGAAAACCGAATGCTCAGCGTTAGATTGCCTTTGTCATCGAGGCTGCCAGTACCATCGCCAAGTCTCGATGTGCCAAAATGCGATAGGTGCGCGACGGTTCCACTATTTTGGTCCAATGCCCAAAGGATATGGCCCTTGAAATCCACTGCATCCTCCTGACACAGTATAGTCATACCAGTGTTTACGCGTGCGCAGTCAGTGCGGTGCCCTGGAATTGACAGCGTCTGGAGCGTCGCTCCGTCCCAAATTTGCTCGAAGCGATCATCCTTGAGTGTCCAGCTGCCTTCAAACCGTTCGAACGGATAGGCTTCGTGCTCCTCCTCAGCCAAAGCGGGCGCAGTGAGAAAGGCAGCTAGGAGAGCAAGTCGCGCAAGGATCATGCGTCGATCATCTCGCGGTCCACATCGCTTGCGTGGTTCTGGATGAAGTTGAAGCGGTGCTCTGGATTTCGACCCATCAATTGATCGACCAGCACTTTGACACTTGCACGGTCTTCAAATTCAGCGGGCAGAGTGATGCGAATGAGCGAACGTGTATCCGGGTTCATCGTCGTTTCGCGTAGCTGCTGCGGGTTCATTTCACCAAGACCCTTAAACCGACCCACTTCAACCTTCTTGCCTTTGAACACGGTCGCTTCCAGCTCAGCCCGATGCGCATCATCGCGAGCATAGCGGCTCTCTTTACCGGCGGTCAGGCGGTAGAGCGGGGGCTGAGCGAGGAACAAGTGCCCTTTGCGCACAAGATCAGGCATTTCTTGGAAAAAGAACGTCATCAATAACGTCGCGATATGCGCGCCATCGACATCGGCATCGGTCATGATGATCACGCGGTCATAGCGAAGGTTTTCTGCATCGCATTCCTTTCGCGTCCCACACCCAAGCGCGAGTGCAAGATCCGCGATTTCCGAATTGGCGCGAATTTTGTCGGCGGTTGCACTCGCAACATTCAGTATCTTGCCTCGTATCGGCAGGATTGCCTGCGTCTTGCGATTGCGCGCCTGTTTCGCGCTGCCGCCTGCTGAATCGCCCTCGACGATGAATAGCTCTGTTTCGGCGTCGCCTTCGCCCGAACAATCGGTCAGCTTACCGGGCAGGCGCAGCTTCTTGGCGTTGGTCACAGTCTTGCGCTTGATCTCGCGCTCTTGCTTGCGGCGCAGGCGCTCATCCATGCGCTCCATTACTTCGCCAAGCAGCGCATTTCCTCGGTCCATATTGTCGGTGAGGAAGTGATCGAAGTGATCGCGCACTGCGTTTTCGACAAGGCGTGCGGCCTCGGGCGATGTCAGGCGATCCTTGGTTTGCGACTGGAATTGCGGATCACGGATAAAGACGCTCAGCATAACCTCGCATCCTGTCATCACATCATCGGCTGTGATGTCTTTGGCCTTTTTCGTGCCGGTAAGCTCGCCAAATGCGCGCAGGCCTTTGGTCAGGGCCCCGCGAAGGCCCTGTTCATGCGTGCCGCCATCGGGGGTGGGGACGGTGTTACAATACCAACTGGTCGATCCATCAGAGAAAAGCGGCCAGGCAATCGCCCATTCGACGCGACCTTGAGAAGATCCGTCCGTCTCCGGGAAATCCTGATTGCCAGTGAAGGCCTGCGCGGTGACGCATTCGCGCCCGCCGATTTGTTCAGCCAAGTGATCTGCAAGCCCACCTGGAAATTTGAACACAGCCTCGGCAGGGACATCCTCTGATGCAAGGCTCTCAGCGCACTTCCAACGGATTTCGACACCAGCGAACAGGTATGCTTTGGAGCGCGCCAGTTTGAATAGGCGATGCGGCTTGAATGCTCGATCGCCGAAAATCTCGGTATCGGGTGTAAATGCCACTGTTGTGCCACGCCGATTGGGTGCTGAACCGACAGTCTCAATCGGTCCAAGCGTCTGCCCCTTCGAGAATTCTTGCGCATAAAGCTGCTTGTCACGCGCGACCTCTACTCTGGTGTGCGAGGAAAGCGCGTTCACAACGCTGACGCCTACGCCGTGGAGGCCGCCGCTTGTCGCGTAAGCCTTGCCTGAGAACTTGCCGCCCGAGTGCAAAGTTGAAAGGATCACTTCAAGCGTGGATTTGCCCGGAAACTTTGGGTGCTCATCTACGGGGATGCCGCGACCGTTATCCGATATGGAAAGGCGATTGCCTTCCTCCAACCGTACCTCAATGCGGGACGCGTGGCCGGCAACCGCCTCATCCATTGCGTTATCGAGGACTTCTGCTGCCAAGTGATGCAGCGCGCGGTCATCGGTTCCACCAATATACATGCCGGGCCGGCGGCGCACAGGTTCGAGGCCCTCAAGGACTTCGATTGAGGAGGAATCATAATCGCCGCTGGACGCAGGCGTGCCATCAAACAAATCTTCGGACATGGGCTTGATATAGGCAGTACGCTGTCCCCCTCACAAGAGAGGCCAACACCTTATGCGCAATTGCTCGAAGCCTGCGCGTCAGCTGCCAAAGCTTTGCGGCGCAGCATCAACCTGAACGATCTCGCCAGAACGGATTTCGCGCACTTCGAGCGCCCGTTCCGCAATACCCTGTCGATTGAAGCGGAAAGCGCCATCAACGCCAAGGAAACCACCGCGATCATACAGCTGCGATTTGGGGAAAGGATCGCCCACACGCCAATCGCGTGCGACACGCAATGTCAGCAGAACTGCATCATAGCCAAGCGTCGCGATCCGATATGGCTTGTTGCCAAACCGTTGTTTATAGCTATCGGCGAAGCGGCGGAAGCGACCGTCGGACACGGCAGAAAAGAGAGCACCGTTCACATTGCTCGACTGAGCAAGCGAGGCCTCACCGCTCCACAATTCCGTGCCGAGCAGCCTCACACCTGATGCGCCGTCGCTGCGCAATTGACCTGCCGCCTGTGTCGCAAGCCTTGCGCCATCGGCGATCAAGACGGTGTCGTATCCACCGCTTGACCGTAGGCGCTGCGCCGCGCTGACAATTGAGGTGTTGCCGCGCGCATATGTTTCGCTCGAAATCAGCTGGCCGCCATAGTCGCGAAGCGCGTTCTGAAGAGCACTGAACGACTTCTGACCGTAATCACCATCCGGCAGCAGTGCGGAAAAGCGGTTGGAACCATTCGACCGCGCATAACGGACTGTACGCCGGATCGATTGTTCGGGAATATGGCCCATTACGAGCACATCCGCACTCGCGACGCTCGCATCGTTTGAGAATGCGATTGCGGGAACGCGGGCAGGACGAGCAGCCGCCTGAACCGCAGGCACATTGTCCGCAAGCAACGGGCCAAGGATCAGCTTGTTGCCATCTGCAATCGCCTGTCGCGCTGCGGCAGCAGCGCCGGTTGATGTATCATAAGTCGTTATGCGCAGATTGTTCGCATTGGTATCGAGCAGCGCCATTGTCGTTGCATTGGCAAGCGATTGTCCAACAGCACCCGTGTTTCCCGATGTTGGAAGCAGCAAGGCCACCCGGTGCCGCGTATCATCGGTGGGCAAGCCCGTGGTCGGCTGAGCGGTGGGGCTTGCAACCGGGGGGGGCGCATCGGTCTGCGTTTTCGGGATCACCGAACAACCAGCCAGAACCACCGCGCCAATCGCGGCGGCCAGAGCATTTCGAGCCGCTCGGCCAAAGCCGGAGCGCGACGATGCCGCCGCTGAAATGCGAAAATCCATATCTTTCATTCTTGCCGACCCCTCTGCGCTGGTTCAATGACCCCTTGTGACCCAATCAAACAGCATCACAAGGCCTGAATCAGCATTTAACGAACCACTTGGCCGCGGGCTTTATATTGTCGCCACGCCAATTGGCAATCTAGGCGATATAACGATGCGTGCTGTCGATGTGCTGCGGCGCTGCGATGCAATTGCGTGCGAAGATACGCGCGTTACGGGCAAGCTTTTGGCGCATCTGGGCATCGATACAAGGATGCTCCGATATGATGACCATGCATCCGAAGATCAGCGGGATCGTTTGTTGGAGCGTGCGTCAAACGAAGCGATAGCGCTGGTGAGCGATGCGGGCACCCCGCTGATATCCGATCCGGGCTATCGGCTCGTAAGCGAGGCTCGCGCCGCTGGGATCCCGGTGACGACAATCCCCGGCGTCTCAGCCGCGATTGCAGGGCTGACAATATCAGGCCTTCCCACTGATCGCTTTGTTTTTGCTGGGTTCCTTCCTGTAAAGGACAAGGCGAAAGGCGATATGCTGTCCGAACTCGCGGGCATCGCGGGCACTCTTATCTTTTATGAAACCGGCCCCCGCCTGACGCGCAGCCTTGAGATGATTGCCTCGCTCTGGCCCAAACGCCAGGTGGCCGTAGCGCGCGAATTGACGAAACTGCATGAAGAATGCCGCTCAGGCTCCGCGAGCGAACTATCAGATTACTACACCGCGCATCCTCCCAAAGGCGAGATTGTGCTGTTGGTAGGGCCTCCAGTGGAAGAAGACGCAAGGCATGATCCGGACGCTCTCTTGCGCGAGGCTCTCGCTGATCTGAGCCCGAGCAAGGCTGCCGCCAAAGTCGCCAAAAGTACAGGGATCGACCGTCAAACGCTTTACGCGCGTGCTGTGGAGCTCAAATCGTGAGTGATCCCAAGCGCGTAATCGCTGATCAGAAAGGCCGCGACGCCGAAGCTGAGGCCGCGCAATGGCTGATGCAGCAGGGCTGGCAGGTGATCGCTCAGAGGGTCAAGACCAAGCTTGGCGAGATTGATCTCATCGCCAAAAAACCCGGCATTTGCGGCTTTTTCGAAGTTAAATGGCGCAAGCGTTCCGCAGACCTTACCGATGCGATTGACGAGCGGCGTCTGGCTCGGGTTGCGGCCGCTGTGGAGCTGGTTGCCTATGATTATGCCGAGACAACGGATGATTTGACAATCGACGTGCTTCTGCTTGCACCCGGAGCACGCCCACGCCACATCCCCAACGCCTGGATGCCCTGATCAAAATACATCCGTTGGCCCTGAGCTTGTCGAAGGGCTGCATTTCCTTTTAAGCCAGCACGAGAAATAGAAGTACAATGCTTCGACAAGCTCAGCATGAGCGGGAGTTGAAAATTGAGCCTGAAAGTCGCGGTCCAGATGGACCCTATCGAGAATATCAATATCAAGGGCGACAGCTCTTTCGCGCTTATGCTGGCTGCACAGGAGCGTGGGCATACGCTGTATGAGTATCATGTCGAAAGCCTGACGCTGGATGCAAATGACAGGCTTTTTGCCGATTGCGCGCCCGTGACAGTGCAGCGCGTTGAAGGCGATCATGTGACAATGGGTGACCGGCAAAGGCTCGATCTTGGCAAGGATATCGACGTCATCCTGATGCGGCAGGATCCGCCCTTCCATATGGGCTATATCACCGCGACGCACCTGCTTGAGCGTATTCAGGGTGAGACGCTGGTGGTCAACGACCCTGCCAATGTTCGCAATGCGCCTGAAAAGGTGATGGTGTTGAATTACCGGCAATTCATGCCGCCAACGCTCGTCACCCGCTCTGCCGAAGAAGCGCGCCGATTTATGGATGAGCACGGTGCGATTGTGATGAAGCCGATCCATGGCAATGGCGGAAAAGCAATATTCCGCATCCCTGAAAACGGCGAAAACCTCACCGCTTTATTCGAAGTGTTCAATCAGACCTGGCCCGAACCGCACATGCTGCAACCCTTCCTTCCCGAAGTGGCGACAGGCGACAAACGCATCGTGCTGGTCGATGGCGAGGTCGCTGGAGCCATCAACCGCATTCCGGGCGAAGGCGAGTTTCGCAGCAATCTCGCGATGGGCGGCAGCGCCGAGGCGACAGGTCTGACTGAGCGCGAACAAGAAATCTGTGACGCCATGGGGCCAGAACTCAAGCGACTTGGCCTGACCTTCGTCGGCATCGATGTAATCGGCGGCAAATGGCTGACCGAAATCAACGTCACATCGCCAACAGGCATTGTGGCGATTTCGGAGTTTGACGGAAGCGATGTCGCCGGAATGATCTGGGACGCTATTGAGGGGCGTATTTTCTAGAATATCCTACTTTTCTAGAATATCCTACGAATTGAGGGGCTGCTCGGAGGCCATATTCCATGAGGTACATAGTCTATCTTTTTATTTTTTTGCCGAGCCTAATTCTATCATCAACTTTTTCTAGCTTTCTCGACTACGGAATTATTGAGTGGTATTACATAATTTCAGTCAATTTTTTTGTCGGCGAAGGTCACGGCTTGTTTTTTATTTTTATCGCTTATTATCCCTTCGCTATAATTCCTGCAATTGAGTATGTGGTTAGGAAAAGAAAGCGTACAATAAGCCAAGACTTGAGGGAGTTTGAATGAGCTTTCAAAACGTGTCGCTGACGGACGCTGCTAAGAAATAGGCCACAAATTTCGTCATTGCGAAGAGCAAAGCGACTCGGCAATTGAGATTAAAGGCGCTCAACGCTCTGGATTGCTTCGCTACATTCGCAATGATGCAATGGGTTCGTCAAATCGTCATCCCAGCGAAAGCTGGGATCGCTCTCAGCCTAAGATCCGCCCAAACAAATCATCCCAACTAGGATTTCGAGCTTCAATTAGCTCAATTTTCCATTGTCGCTTCCAAGCCTTCATGGCCTTCTCACGAGCGATGGCTGCATCGATTGTGCTGCACTCTTCGACATAGACAAGCCAGTCGAGACCATAGCGCCGACAGAATTTCGAACCTTTGCCGTTTCGGTGCTGCATCATACGAGCAGGCAGATCGGCAGTTACACCAATGTAAAGCACTCCGCGCACGCGATTGCTCATGATGTAGACCCACCCGCCCATGTGATAGGGTAAGCACTTTGTTGATCGCGATCCCAGCTTTCGCTGGGATGACGACGGTTAAAAGTTGGAGAGGCGTGAGTTATCGCTGCTGTTTTGTCACCCTAGAACGCGGCCTTAAGGGTGCTTGAAAGCGCTGATTTTACGAACAGAATCGAGGACCGATTTGCACCTGAATTCATACCTTCTTCGCGCGCTTGCAAGCCCGCGGATGCGCATCGCGATAGGTCTCCAACATGCTCGCGGCATCGACCTTGGTGTAAATTTGGGTCGAGCCGAGCGAAGCGTGGCCGAGCAATTCCTGAAGGCTCCGCAAGTCCGCGCCTGCTCCCAGCAAATGCGTTGCGAATGAATGACGCAGAGCATGCGGCGTGGCGGTATCGGGGAGGCCCAAAGCAACCCTTGCGCGCGCCATCGCTTTTTGAACCATTCCGGGCGACAAGGGGCCGCCTTTTGCGCCCCGGAACAAGGCCTCGTCAGGATCGAGGGGTAGGGGGCATGCTTCGACATAATCAGCCACCGCTTGTCGTGTCACCGGCAAGACGGGGACAATGCGCTGTTTGCCGCCCTTACCAGTAACCGAAAGTGTCTCTCCCAAAGGCGCATCTCGGCCAAGCAGCGACAGCGTCTCCGCAATCCGCAACCCTGATCCGTACATGAGTAGCAGCACGGCCCGGTCGCGTGCGCCGATCCAGTCTTCGCAGGCAGACCCCTCGACCAGTTCTGCCAGATTCACTGCCTCATCAGGGGTGACGGGGCGGGGGAGGCCTTTCTTGAGGCGCGGCCCTCGCATTCGTGGAGCAGAAGGGTCAGGATCGCCAGTCTCTGCACGGGCAAAAGCAATAAAGGCTTTGACGGCAGAAAGCTCGCGCGCAGCGCTGGAATTGGCGAGACCACCTGCGCGGCGGGAGGCCAGAAACCCGCGCAATTGTGACGATTCGACCCTGGCGACGTCCTGCAGGCTCTCGGATCCGCAATGCGCAATCAGATTGCGCGCGGCATTGGCGTAGGCTCGCACGGTGTGTGGGGAACGGCGCAGCGAATGGGTCAAGTGATGCTGCCAGACTTCGAGTATTTCCGGCACGCTCACGAAGTCACCAGCTCGTTTGCGACAAGCTCGCCAAGCAAGCCATCAAGAAGTGGGCTGCCGTCTTGCGTCACACCCATACGATCGCCCTCGTGCCAGACAAGGCCGAGGCTTTCGTAATGGTCAGCCTTCGCAGGATTGATCAGCTGGGATTTCGTCAATCCAAACCGCGATGCCATCGCACCAAGATCAATCCCTTCGGCGAGGCGCAAACCCATCAAAAGAGCTTCAGACGCCTGCTCGCGCGGGTCAAGATGTCGCTGTTCATTGATGCCATGACCGCGCTCAGAGACGGCGCGAAGATAGTTTTCCGGCTTCTTGTGCCGCACGGTCGCAGCGCCGCCGCGTCTGCCATGCGCTCCGGGTCCGATGCCCGAATAATCCTGATATCGCCAATAGGTGAGGTTGTGGCGGCTTTCCTCTCCGGGCCGCGCGTGATTGCTGGTTTCATAAGCAGGGAGACCCGCCGCCGCGGTCAGTTCTTGCGTCACTGCGAACAAATCCGCCGCCAGGTCGGGATCAAGAGGCGTAAAAACACCTCGCCGAACATCGGTTTCGAACCGGGTCGAAGGCTCGATCGTGAGTTGATAGAGCGAAAGATGGCCCGTGCCAAAGCGCAGCGCGCGGGCGAGCTCATCCCGCCACTCTGCCGGTGTTTGATCGGGAAGGGCGTAGATTAGGTCAAAGCTGACCCTGCCAAAGTTCTGCTGAGCGGTATCAAGCGCAGCCAAAGCCTCATCCGAGCCATGCAATCGCCCGAGCCATTGCAGTGTCGCGTCATCCAGTGACTGCACCCCCAACGACACGCGATTAATCCCAGCACCGCTTAGAGATGCAAAACTGGCGGCTTCCACTGAGGATGGATTGGCCTCCAGTGTGATCTCGATACCGTCTGTAAAGCCCCAAAGCCGCTCCGCTTCGCCAAGCAAGGTTTCGACCAGTGAAGGCGGCATTAGCGATGGCGTGCCGCCGCCGAAGAACACTGAAGTGAGCGTTTCACCGCCAGCCACTTCAGCTTCAGCGCGCATATCGGCAAGCAAAGCAGCTTCCCATGCAGCGAGGTCCACGCTTTCGCGGACATGCGAATTGAAGTCGCAATAGGGGCACTTCTTCTCGCAAAAAGGCCAATGAATGTAGAGCGCGCGGGCCATATCGCGCACCATACCTCGCTTCGTCTGGAAATGGCCACCTCTCAAAGCAATACGAGCGTGCACAGCCATTTGCTAAAGTTGCAGTAACCTAATCCGCTTAGCGTCCGGCAATCATAATAATGAAGATGGGTCGGATGAAAGTAGCATTGAGCACAAGCGTGAAAAGCGCGTTGGCACTGGCATTGGCGCCAGCTCTGATGGCATGCGGGGGTGGGGACGGTGCCTCTTCTGCGAATACTGCAGTGGCGGGGCCGGGGCCCACTCCTTCGCCGAGCCCGTCACCATCTCCGAGCCCGTCTCCTTCGCCCACGCCAACTCCGACGCCCACCCAAGGCACGTCATCTAGCCGCCAGGATGAAATGCTCGCGATCGTGCTTGCAGCGCACAACGATGCGCGCGCAGAGGTGGGAACGCCAGCCTTGGTGCTAGATCAGGATCTCAATAATCAGGCGCTTGCCTATGCTGAACAATTGGCGCGCACGGGCCAGTTCCAGCATAGCAATCGCAATGATCGTCCGGGACAGGGCGAGAACCTATGGGCGGGCACTGCGGGCGCATTCGACTATGCGTATATGGCAGCAGGGTGGATCGATGAAAAACGATTCTACGTCCACGGCACTTTTCCCAATGTGAGCAATACCGGAAATTGGGCCGACGTAGGGCATTACACCCAGATCATCTGGCGCGATACGACCCGACTTGGCTGCGGCGTCGCAACCGGTTCTGGGCGCGATTATCTAGTTTGCCGCTATGCTCCGCCGGGCAACGTGCAGGGCCAGTACGCATATTAGCGTTGCGCAATTGGTTTAGCCGAACTGATCGGCAACTAACTTTGCAAAGGCATCAGCGCGGTGGCTGATCGCGTGCTTTTCTGAAGGGTCGATCTCGGCGAATGTCTCGGTCCGTCCATTAGGCGCGAAAACCGGATCATAGCCAAATCCCAAGGTTCCACGTGGCGGCCATGTGAGTGAGCCGGGGCATTTGCCCTCGTAAACAGCATGTTCGCCATCAGGCCAGGCAATCGCGAGCACACAATGAAAGGCGGCTGATCGATCGGTGTCCGGGCCAAGCTCTTGCAGCATTCCTTCAACCTTTCCCATCGCCATATACCAATCGCGGCCTGGATCCCCTTCGAACCATTGCCGCTCTGCCCAATCGGCAGTGTAGACGCCGGGACGCCCGCCAAGGGCGTCGACGGAAAGGCCGCTATCATCCGCCAATGCGGGCATCTGAGATGCTTCTGCCGCAGCACGCGCTTTGATCAGAGCGTTCTCTACGAATGTGGTGCCAGTCTCGGCAGGTTCGGGCAGGCCAAGCGCTCCTGCGGAAAGGCACTTCATCCCGTATGGATCGAGCAGCGCGGAAATCTCTTTGAGCTTGCCCGCATTATGCGTCGCAATGACGAGCGAACCTCCGCCCAATCGACGTGTTGCGTTACCCGTCACTTCACCGCGTCCAACTGCGCCTTGAAAATTGCATCGCAGCCCATGTTGGCAAGTCTTAGCAAACGAAGCAGACCTTCCTCATCGTATGTTGCGCCCTCTGCTGTCGCTTGCACTTCTGCAATCTGTCCGCCCGAGATCAACACGAAATTCGCATCCGCATCGGCATCGCTGTCTTCTGGGTAATCGAGATCCAGCACCGGTGTGCCCTTATAGATGCCGCACGAAATCGCCGCGACCTGTGCCGTGATGGGATCTTCTTTTAGATCGCCTGCGGTCATCAAACCATTCACTGCAAGGCGCAACGCTACCCATGCGCCGGAAATCGATGCCGTCCGTGTGCCGCCATCAGCCTGGATAACATCACAGTCCAAAGTGATCTGCCGTTCGCCGAGCTTTTCCAGATCCACTACAGCGCGTAGGGACCGCCCGATAAGCCGCTGAATTTCCTGCGTCCGGCCTGATTGCTTGCCGCGAGCCGCTTCGCGCGATGATCGCGTGTGTGTCGAGCGGGGGAGCATCGAATATTCGCCTGTAACCCAGCCTTCGCCCTTGCCGCGAAGCCATGGCGGGATCCGTTCTTCAACACTCGCCGTGCACAGAACGCGTGTATCGCCAAAACTGACTAGGCAGGACCCTTCGGCATGTTTGGTAAAGCCGGTTTCAATCGTGATGGCGCGCATTTCATCAGGCGCACGGCCAGAGGGTCTCATCAAGCAAACTCCATATCTTTTATGATTCGTGTCTTGGGCGCGGTTTGGCTGGGAACAATGCGACCCGCAAGGCTTTGCGAATTGGCAAGACACACTAAATTGACCGCATGACCAAGCCGTCCGATCTTCCTCCCATCACCGAACTAACAGAACGAGCGCGCGAAATCTTTCGCCGTGTGGTTGAGGGATATATCGACAGCGGACTGCCAGTTGGGTCAAAGACTTTGGCAGCCGATGGCGCGCTCAATCTGTCGCCGGCATCAATCCGGTCCGTCCTGGCCGATCTTGAAAGCCTCGGCCTTTTGGAGGCCCCTCATACAAGCGCAGGGCGTCAGCCGACCGATGCAGGTCTTCGCATTTTTGTTGATGGGATGATGCGAGTTGCAGAGCCTACCGATGATTTACGCGGACAGATTGAGGCGCGGCTCGATGCGGCGGGTCCGGTTGAAAAGGCTTTGGAGCAGGCAAGCGCTGTCCTTTCCGATCTATCGGGCGCGGCCGGCATGGTCCTTGTCCCCTCGCGCGAAGAAAAGCTCACTCAGTTTAGCCTCGTGCCGCTGAACGAAAGCACCGCGCTTGCCGTTCTTGTTGGCGAGAGTGGCGGTGTGGAGAACAGGGTCGTGGAAATCGACCCAACGCTGCCGCCATCGGCTCTGGAGCAGGCGAGCAATTACGTCACCGCGCGCCTGGCAGGGCGCACGCTTGCCGAGGCATCCAAGTCTATGCGGGCCGAAATCAGCGCAGGTGAGAGCCAGCTTGATGCGGCGAGCCGCGATCTTGTCGAACGCGGTCTTGCCGTTTGGAGCACCGATGCGAATGAACGCCCAGTCCTCATTGTGCGCGGTGCGGCGAACCTATTGGACGAAGCGGCAGTTGAGGATATCGAACGTGTCCGACTGCTGCTTGATGATCTGGAAAACAAGCAGTCGGTCGCAAGTCTTTTGGAAAGCGCACGCGGCGCGCGCGCTACACAAATTTACATTGGAAGTGAAAATAGGCTTTTTGGTCTTTCGGGTTCTTCCGTAATTGCTTCTCCTTACTATGACAGCGAAGAGAGAGTTGTGGGTGTATTGGGCGTCATCGGCCCCACTCGCTTGAATTATGCACGCGTCGTGCCCATGGTAGATTTAACGGCCAGAGCACTTGGCCGATTGATCAAATAACACGATGTTTTAACCGGATCGCCAAGGCTTTATGGAACAAACCGACAAACCTTCATGTGAGCCCGTTCCTGATGAGATTCAGGACGTGCCTGAGCAGTTTCTCGACAATGGAGACGAGGAAGCAGGGGAAGAAGAAAGCGTTGATGACGCGCTCGCCAGCCTGCGCGAAGATTTGGCAGCGGCTAAGCAGGATGTGCTGTATGCCCGCGCCGAAACGCAGAATGTGCGCCGCCGCATGGAAAAAGACATTTCGGATGCGCGCAACTATGCAGCAACCAGCTTTGCCCGCGATATCTTGAGCGTGGCGGATAACCTTGCTCGTGCTGTCGATTCCATTCCTGACACTCTGCGCGAAGACGAGAAGATGAAAGGGCTGGTGACCGGTATCGAAGCGACCCAGCGCGAGCTTGAAAAGGTCTTCAAAGGCCACGGCATTGAGCGCGTCCCCGCAATGGGCCTGCCGCTTGATCCAAACCATCATCAGGCCATGATGGAAGTGCCCACCGACGAACACGAGCCAGGCACCGTTATCCAGGAGATGCAGGCAGGCTGGACAATCAAGGACCGTCTTCTGCGTCCAGCCATGGTAGGTGTGGCGAAGAAGCCCGATTAAGCGGCAGCGGTTTCAAAAATACCGCGAGAACGCTTCGTAGTCAGCTGTGTAGAATTTTTCGAGCTTCGCAATCTGCTTTGCTGTCAGCTCGCCGGGTGAAAGCTTTGGTCCGCCTGTTTGGAAGCGGCCGGCCTCGACTGTGTCGCCAACCACGGTTGAGACGTCTTCCAAGAACGCATCCATCTGATGAATGCCGTATACCGCGCTGTAGTAGGCTGGATCAGCGCCTGCGAAATCGACCATTGGCCTGCAATGCGATTTGATGATCGGGATTGCGAGATACTTCTCAAACCGGTCAATAAACTCCCCCAGATCGGGGGAGGGCGTGAGCCTTGAAAATCGTCCAAGCTTTTGAATGGCTTTGGGAGAGATGTCCTCATGGAAAACAACTCGGTTGCTGTAAGCTGACAAGAACCTCTTAATCGGATCGCGCACCATTAAAAGGCGGCGATAATCGGCAATCTGGTGCTCGGGGAATTCTGTACGTAATAGAGATGGATAGAAGCGGTGGACATGCCAGGCTTCGCCATTTGCGGTGAAGGGATTGAACGCAAATCCGTTCTCAACCTCGAACAGCATCCGCTTGATCGATGTGCAAGCGACCTTCGGGATCGCGGCATAGAAAAGCTTCTTGTTTTTGAGAACGACAGTCATCTGGACAATTCCGTTTATTGACCCCGCGTTTAACCTGCCGCCGCCCCAGGAAAGCGCACCAACACATCATAAGCGGCCTTGTCGGCAACACCTGCAACTTGAGCGCCACTACGAAGCCAAAAAGCGTGTTTTACGATTTCTGCTTGTTGCTCAATTCCGTAAGCCGTGAAAGGCTGGCCGGGCTTTAACGTGTAATCATATCGACAGAATGGATGACGGTGCAGAACGAGATACCATTTCCCGCGGTTTTGCGCCTGCCAGATGTGGGTCATTTCATGGATGAAGAACCCCTGCCGCATCAAATTCTCTGAGGCAAAGTCATCGCTGTAGGCGTTGCCTTTTGGATGAAAATGCATGTGGCCTTGCGGGGCCATGGTCACTTTGCGGGGCTGAAAGGGAAACCATTTGCGCCGTCTCATTTTGACGGGCGCATAATCAATTGCATTGCCGAATATAGAACGCGCCAGCGCAACCTCGCCTGATGTCAAATGCCGCTCTGACCCTACAGGTAAAGCGGGCCGAGCGGCATCAGTTTGGTTGGCAGATAGTGATGCGCTCAGCGTTCATCCCCGGCGGCTTTAACCTCGGCCTGGAATTTATGCTTGTCGCCGCCCGAGACTCTGATCGCCACCTCAACCGTGCTGCCCGGCGTGATGCTTTCATCGAGGCCAAACGCCATTATGTGCTTCCCGCCCGGTTCGAATGAAACCGTTTCGCCTTGGCGCATTGCGACAGGGCCAGTCTCGCCCATTTGCATCTTGAATTCATATTCCATCGTGTCGTGAACTTCGGTTTTCTCCGCACCTTCAACTTCGGCTCCGCTGATCGATAGTCCCCGATCGCCAGTATAGGTAAGGTCGAAATATACAGCCGCGGGATTGCCCGAAACGGGAGGCAGCATCAGCCGGGCATTTTCAATCTCGATGCCCGGCACAACACCTTCCGGTGCAGCTTCAACCGGCGCCTCGCTTTCGCAGGCTGCAAGTGCCATTGCCATGCCAGCTGCTAGCGCGCCGTAAACCAGTTTTATCTTTCCAAATCCCGTTGTATTCAACACAGAAAACCCTCTGTTTGTGTCCCGGCATAGAACTAGAGGTGCCAATCTCTTGTGCCAAGAGAAAGCGCACCTATATCCCGCTCATGTTTTTCGTCGCTTGCGCAGTTTGCAAGCTTTGATCACCAGCAGGTGGCAAAGTCAATCTGTTGTCAATCGACACCTAAATATCTGTAATGGATGGGGAAAGAATGGCAAAAGTAATCGGTATCGACCTCGGCACCACCAACAGCTGTGTTGCTGTCATGGACGGGGGCAAACCCAAAGTCATCGAAAATTCCGAAGGCGCGCGCACGACGCCTTCGATTGTGGCGTTCACCAAGGATGAAGAGCGCCTGATCGGCCAGCCTGCAAAGCGTCAGGCTGTGACTAACCCTGATAACACTTTGTTTGCGATCAAGCGTCTAATAGGTCGCCGGTTCGATGATCCGCTGACCAAGAAGGACATGGAGATCGTCCCTTATGACATCGTCAAAGGCAAGAATGGCGATGCATGGGTAAAGGCAGGCGGAGAAGAGTATTCGCCCAGCCAGATTTCCGCTTTCATCTTGCAAAAAATGAAAGAGACGGCGGAAAGCTATCTCGGTGAAACGGTTGAACAGGCGGTTATCACTGTTCCAGCGTACTTCAACGATGCCCAGCGTCAGGCAACCAAGGACGCAGGTCAGATCGCAGGTCTTGAAGTTCTGCGCATCATCAATGAGCCAACCGCAGCTGCTCTCGCATACGGCATGGACAAGGATGACGGCAAAACCATCGCCGTATATGACCTTGGCGGCGGCACGTTCGACGTTTCGATCCTCGAGATCGGCGATGGCGTGTTCGAAGTGAAGTCGACCAATGGCGACACCTTCCTTGGCGGTGAAGATTTCGACAATGCGATTGTTGAGCACCTCGCCGAAGCCTTCAAAAAGAAGGAAAACATGGATCTGAAGACCGACAAGCTGGCTCTTCAGCGTCTTAAGGAAGCAGCCGAAAAGGCGAAGATTGAGCTTTCCAGCTCGGCCACGACGGAAGTGAACCTGCCGTTCATTACCGCTCGCATGGAAGGTGGTTCGTCGACGCCGCTGCACTTGGTTGAAACGATCAGCCGTTCAGACCTTGAAAAGCTGGTGAGTGATCTGATCAACCGCACGCTTGAGCCTTGCAAGAAAGCTCTCACGGATGCTGGCATTTCGAAAGATCAGGTTGATGAGGTCATCCTTGTCGGCGGCATGACGCGCATGCCCAAGGTTCGCGAAGTGGTTGAAAACTTCTTCGGCGCGAAACCGCACACGGGCGTGAACCCTGACGAAGTCGTTGCGATGGGTGCTGCCATTCAGGCCGGCGTTCTGCAGGGAGATGTTAAGGACGTCCTGCTCCTCGACGTGACGCCATTGTCACTCGGGATCGAAACGCTTGGCGGTGTCTTTACCCGCATGATCGATCGCAACACGACGATCCCAACGAAGAAGACGCAGACCTATTCGACTGCTGAAGACAATCAGAACGCTGTGACGATCAAGGTCTTCCAAGGTGAGCGCGAAATGGCAGCTGATAACAAGCTGCTTGGCAACTTCGACCTGCTCGGCATTCCGCCAGCACCACGCGGTGTCCCGCAGATTGAAGTTACCTTCGATATCGATGCGAACGGTATCGTCAGCGTCTCTGCCAAGGACAAAGGCACCGGCAAAGAACAGACGATCAAGATCCAGGCATCGGGCGGTCTTTCCGATTCTGACATCGATCAGATGGTTCAGGACGCTGAGAAATTCGCCGAAGAAGACAAGAAACGCCGCGAAAGCGCCGAAGCGCGCAATCAGGCCGACAGCCTTGTCCACGCAACTGAAAAGCAGCTTGAAGAACATGGCGATGCGATCGACGCTGAAACCAAGTCTTCGGTTGAAACCGCTCTTGCCGAAACCAAGACCGCTCTCGAAGGCGACGATGCCGAAGAGATCAACGCCAAGGCTCAGGCCCTGACGCAAGCGGCTATGGAGATGGGCAAGCAGATTTACGAGAAAGAGCAGGCATCAGCCAGCGCCGAAGCGGACGCATCAGGTGCAACTGAAGAAGCGGCTCCGGAAGCAGCAGAAGACGACGATGTCGTTGATGCGGAATTCTCCGAAGTAGACGAAGACAACAAGGGCTGATCCCCTTATGACAAGCCTGACGGGAGGGGATCGCGGCGCGCCAAGCGCCCGCGATCCGGCTCCCGCTCGCTTCATGGGATAGGTGCCGATGGCTCAGACCGCTTCAGATTATTACGATACGCTTGGTGTGGCCCGCGATGCCGATGGGCCAGCGATCAAGGGTGCTTATCGTAAACTGGCGATGAAGTATCATCCGGACAAAAACCCGGATGACACGTCAGCCGAAGCTAAATTCAAGCAGATCAACGAGGCATACGATTGTCTCAAAGATCCGCAAAAGCGCGCAGCCTATGATCGCTTTGGCCATGAGGCTTTCCAGCAAGGCATGAATGGCGGCGGCGGTGGCCGAGGCCCCGGTGCTGGCGACTTTGCCGATATCGGCGACATCTTCGAAACGATTTTCGGAGGCGCATTTGGCGGAGGCGGCGCGGCACGTCAGCAAAACCGACGCGGTGCGGATTTGCGCTATGACATGCAGATCACGCTCGAAGAAGCCTTCCACGGCAAATCGACCGAGATCGAGATCGAGGTTTCGCAAAGCTGTGACACTTGCGATGGATCGGGCGCAACGCCTGGCACTGGCGAGCGCACATGCAATTTGTGTCATGGACGCGGCACCGTTCGCGCAAAACAAGGCCTGTTCGTCGTAGAACGATCCTGTCCAACCTGTAGCGGGCGCGGCGTTGTCATTGAAAACCCGTGTGCGGTGTGCCGCGGGGAAGGGCGTGTCGATCGGCCGCAGGCGTTAGAAGTGGAGATTCCACCGGGCGTCGACACGGGCACGCGCATCCGTCTTGCGAACAAAGGCGAGGCGGGCGCTCGCGGTGCGCCTCCGGGTGATCTTTATATTTTCATCCACGTGGCTCAGCACAATCTGTTCGAACGCGAAGGCACCACTTTGGCCGCTCGCATTCCTGTTAGCTTCACAACTGCAGCTCTGGGCGGAACCGTTGAATTCCCGGATATGGACGGTAGCACTAACAAGATCGAAATTCCGGTCGGCATTCAATCGGGCAAGCAATTGCGTGTTCGCGGGGCCGGCATGCCAGTCCTTCAAGGACGCGGTCGCGGCGATCTGGTGGTGGAGATCGCGGTTGAGACACCGACGAAACTCAGCCGCAAGCAAAAAGAAATTCTCGAGCAGTTCCGCGAAACCGAAACCGGTGATGAATGCCCCGAAAGCAAAGGCTTCTTCTCAAAATTGAAAGACGCGTTCGGGACGTAAACTCGCTTTTGCTCGACACCGCTGACGCCCAAGCTTAAGCATTCTCTTCAACGGGAGAGAGACTTATGCTTAGGATTGCAGCCCTCGCGCTTGCCACCACCGTCATAACGCTGCCCTGTGCAGCCATCGCTCAACGAAATCTCGACGACGTAGAAGTCACCTCAGAGGAAGTGGCACCGGGTGTGGCCGTTCTGTTTGGCGCGGGCGGAAACATCGGGGTTAGCCATGGCGAAGATGCGACCGTCATCATCGATGATCAATTCGCTCCGCTGTCTGGCAAGATTGAAGCTGCAATTGCCGAGCTCGGTGCAACGCCTGTCAAATACGTGATCAACACGCATTGGCATTTCGATCACACGGGCGGCAACGAACACTTCGGCAAAACCGGAGCGACCATCTTCGCGCATGACAACGTGCGTGTTCGTATGGCGAGCGGGGGTGAGGCCGCGGGCAATGTGACCCCTCCTGCACCAAAAGAAGCTCTGCCGATCGTTACCTATGGGCAGGGGCTGCGTATGCATCTCAATGGGGACACGATGAACCTGATGTTCCTGGGTGGTGGGCATACCGATGGCGACAGCGTCGTGATCTGGGAAGAAAAGAACGTGGTTCACATGGGTGATCTCTATTTCAAGATACCCGGCTATCCCTTCATCGACGTCAAATCCGGAGGCAGCGTCTACAATGCCATGCAATCACTCGATCTGGTGATCGGAATGATTGACGATGAAACGGCAGTCATTCCCGGTCATGGGCCCATGTCTGACAAGGCGGAGTTGATCGCGTATCGAGCGATGATCGGCGAGGCTGTATCGCGAGTGGATGCGATGGCTGATGAAGGCGCAACGCTGGAGGAAATCCTGTCAGAACAGGTCTTGTCCGATTTTGACAGGGGCGAGGGCGGATTTATCGATGCAGACGCGTTCGTCACCGCGATCTGGAACAGCGCAGAACGCTAGCGCAAGCACTCAGTCAGCTGAACTTGGCGAGAACCTCGGCCTTGAGCGTGTCGAGAAGCCCTTTTTGACATCTACCGGCCTGCGCTTCTTCATCAAGGATCGCGAGGAAAGCATCGCGCTTGGCGTTGCGGATAACCGCTTCGTCTACGGTGTCTTCGACGGTTGAGCACACCAGGTCGATCATCCGTTCGGCCCCGTGCAACCTGCCCCACAGGTAATCGTTTTCGCGATAGGCGCGGCTGAAGAACGCGCCGAAATTATAGAACTCAATCCCTCGCAATGTGTCTTGCGTGCCCCCTTCGCGGATCGAGCGCGCGTCATCGGGTGATATGCGATCGACTTTGACAGGATTGTATTCAACTAAGCGATCGCTCTGAAGCAATGGCAATGTCGCAACATCGTAGAATGGGAAGCCTAGATAGGTAAGGAGCATGCGCCGCTTCAAATTGCGCGGCATCTCTTCAAGAGCCGTGGTCAAAATTCTCTCAACGGCAGGATCGACTTCCTCGAGCGCGACTTGCTCCGCCAGACAGTCAATAAGCGCGCCTGGATCTGTAAGCGAATTTGACGCCGCTATTTGCACGTCTCTGCTCGCAACCATGTTGGCTTCCGCAATTTGATATAGTTGGAGCGCTTCGTAAATATGGCTGCGCGCCAGATCGAGCGCGTAGTCCGGGATTTCCGGGTCGGTCTCCCAGTCGCGCGCAAGGCGACGAGCGAGCAATTGCAGGCGGCGAATGCGAAACCGCGTATCATGATTGCGGAAAAAGGTGATTGCAGCCTCGCTCGCGCCACCTGCTGTATCAAACAGGTCTTCCAGTCCGCGGTGCTGCAATTCGGTGCGGATTGCCTGGCTGACCCGGTCGCAGTCGGGCAAATTCAGTTCGGGCGCTGCCTTGAAAGCGATCTCCGCCATATGCTCGATAATACCAGTGAACTTTATCTGAGCGTATGCACTGAAAGCGTATCCGGCTCTATCGACGGCCGCCTGATGTGCCTTTGCTCGCCAATTGGCGAGGCGTTTTGAGGTGGGGTGATTGAGGAAGAACGTACGGCCAAACAGCCTTTCAACAACGCGATCAATTTCTGGGCGGAGGCCCTTCACAATGCCCGTCAGCCGCGCAGCGTGACGCGACTTTTGTTCAATTCTTTCCAGATCGTCCCGAATCGGCTGCTCTCGTGGGATTGTGGAAAGCGAGCCAAAAATGGCGCCGAAAAAGCCGATCGGATCTGTTGGGCTGGTGCCTGCCGCCGGGCTGCGATCCGGGCGGGGGTCGATATAGACAAAGCGTCGGTCCACTTCGCGCTGTGATGGTCTGCTGTCGAGCGCCTCCAGCGCCGCTCCAAATGGCGCATTCACCAGAACAGCGCCGTCAATGAGAGCCACCTCATCGAGCGTCCCTTCGCGCGAATGCACCGGCATTACCCGGTTGAGGAAAGCCTCGCGCGTTTCCCATCCCTCTGCGTTTTCTCCTGCAAGCCGATCAATCTCGGCAAGCCTAAGCGGCGGAAAAGCTCCGGGAAAACTTGCCGTTGCGCGCGCTGCCAAAACCAATTCGAGAGGATCAGCGAGCGCAGTGCCTGCTTGTTTTCCGACCCTCTTCTGGAAGGCGATTGGCATGCGATGTTCGGTTTCTTCAACAACGTCGGGCGAATTCAATCGCAGCAATTCTGTGTGTCCGCGAAAATCGGTGGCTGTGACGAACAGATCGACGGGGTGGCCGGGAGGCAGCAGCGGTGTTTCAGCAGGTGCAGCCGCCATGCTTTCAAACGCTTCGAACAGCATGGATGAAAACCTATCGCCCGAAAATGGTGGGCTGAACCAGCGGCCGCGCACAAGGCGTGACACCTTGTGTCGAACCTCCGCGCGGGTTTCGGGCGAGACTGTTTCGCTGACCACATTGCCGGGGCGCTTTAAGAACCAGTCCGCAATCGGCTGCGCCCAGATTTTGGCATAGCGCCACATGGGCTCCGCTTCGGGATCTGTCAGCTCGCTAACATCTGCATTGACGAGCCACAAATCGGTCAGCGGCTCGAGCGAAAAGCCCGAATGAAGGGCATGCGCAAGGAAGACTGCATTGATCCCGCCCGCACTTGCGCCGGTAAGGATATCAGGCAGGACGCGCAGCTTCAGCTCATTTTGTGCTTCGATCGTCTGAAACAGCTCGCAGTAGACACCAGCAACGCCGTCCAGCTCGCCATTGCCATTTTCATGATAAGCCCGGCTTGCTCGCGCGAGGTGCCACACCTCTTTTGTGATGCCGTGCATGTAAACGGCCAGGCTCACCCCGCCATAGCACACCAGAGCAAGCCTGAGTTCCTTCTGCCGCATTACCAACCTGTAAGGGGAAAGCCGCCTGTGATGCAATTGCGTTCACACTCTGTTCTCGCTAGGGGCTGTGCATGGCTAAGGCGAAAAAGCGATATGTTTGCGCAAATTGTGGCTCGGTAACTCCGCGCTGGCAGGGGCAATGCGGGGAATGCGGGGAATGGAACACTCTCACCGAAGATGCTCCTGCAACGGTCTTCTCGCAAAAGCATGATTTGTCTCGCGGGGGACGCGGCATTGAGTTTGTGCCTCTCAACAAACCGACTGAATTGCCCGTTCGCAAATCCACCGGGCTTGCCGAGTTTGATAGAGCGCTGGGAGGAGGGCTGGTGCCCGGTTCTGCCGTTCTTATGGGCGGTGATCCGGGCATCGGAAAATCAACCCTGCTGCTTCAGACAGCGGCTACCATTGCGAGAGGCGGAAATGATGTCGTCTACGTAAGCGGCGAAGAAGCAGCGGGCCAGGTGCGTCTTCGCGCAACACGACTGGGGGTTGCCGATGCGCCGATCAGGCTCGCATCCGAAACGTCGGTGCGCGATATCCTCACCACTCTGGGATCAGGCGAGCCACCTGCTTTGCTTGTCATTGATTCAATCCAAACCATGCACTCCGACACTATCGAAGGTGCACCGGGCACTGTCAGCCAGGTGCGCGGGTGTGCTCTCGAATTGATCCGTTTTGCAAAAGAGCATGGAACCGCGCTCGTGCTGGTTGGGCATGTGACCAAGGATGGCAATATCGCCGGGCCCCGCGTGCTTGAACACATGGTCGATGTGGTGATGAGTTTTGAAGGCGAGCGCTCACACCAATACCGCATTTTGCGTGCGCTAAAGAACCGTTTCGGTGCAGTGGATGAAATCGGTGTGTTCTCAATGGCGAGCGAGGGGCTGGAGGAAGTTTCTAACCCTTCAATGCTGTTCCTCTCTGGCCGCGATCAACCATTGGCAGGAAGCTCCGTTTTCCCAGCGCTTGAAGGAACGCGGCCGGTGCTGGTGGAGATTCAGGCGCTAATTGTACGGCTTCAATCGGGCGCAACACCGCGCCGTGCAGTTGTGGGATGGGACAATGGCAGGCTGGCAATGCTTCTTGCCGTGCTGGAATCGCGCTGCGGGCTCAATTTTTCCTCGGCCGAGGTTTATCTCAATATTGCGGGCGGATATCGGCTCTCCGATCCGGCAGCCGATCTCGCCGTGGCCGCCGCTCTCGTGTCGGCGCTCGCAGACAAGCCGCTGCCCGACAAATCAGTCTGGTTTGGCGAAGTGTCACTCGCAGGCGAGGTGCGCCCCGTTTCCCATTCCGATCTGCGAGTGCGAGAAGCGGCCAAGCTTGGCTTTGCCTTGGGCTTCGGGCCAAAAGACAGCAAAGTACAGCCATCTTCACTCAATTATAACCCTGTTGGTCAATTGGCGAACCTCGTTGACCGCGTGATGCGCACAGCATAACCCGGTCCTATGGGATTGAAACGGGTGAGCTATGGCGGGCTTTGACGCTCTTGTTCTGATCATTGTTGGTGTTGCGGCGATCGGCGGCTTTATGCGCGGATTGGTGCAAGAAGTGCTTTCGCTGGCCTCATGGGTTTTGGCCGCGTTTTCGATCTATTATCTGCACACTCCGCTGACCGAGCAGCTTGATGAGCTCTACGACGTGCAGCCAGCAACATCGCTCCTGGCTTTCGCGCTTTTGCTGCTCATTCCGTATGCTGCGATGAAAGTTATTGCGAACAATGCGGGTGAGGCATCGCGCAATTCGATCCTAGGACCGATTGACCGCGTTCTTGGATTTGGCTTTGGCGCCGTCAAGGGCGCGCTGATCACAGTATTTGCGTTCTCCGTTCTGGTGCTCGGCTTTGATACGGTTTGGGGCTATCAAGGACGCCCGACATGGATCACCGAAGCGCGTACCTATCAGGCCGCTGATGCGTTTTCGCGGCAATTGGTCGCCATGATCGACGAACGCCGCGCTGCCTTGCGCGGAGAGGCTGAAGAAAGCGCGACAGAAGAGTGAACACAAGAGCAGCGAGCGACAGTTCGAAACTCTATACGCCGCGCCTTTTGGGCCTTGCGGCAAGCCTTTACGGATTTCCCTTTGATGAGAACGCGCCATTTGTAGGCGAGGCTCGCTCAAAAACCTGTGGGAGCGCAATCAGTGTTAGCGTCGAAACTCGCTCTGATGGCGCGATTACCCGCACCGGTATGGCGGTTAAAGCCTGCGCGATAGGTCAAGGCTCGGCGGCCATTCTCGCAGAAGGAGCACGAGGACGAAGCGCGCAAGACATTGCCGCGACAACTCGCCAGATTGAGGCATGGTTGCAAAACCAGGGACCGCTTCCGGACTGGCCCAGTTTCGATGCGCTTGAACCAGCGCTCCCGCATTCCGGCCGCCACGGCGCGCTCCTCATTCCATGGATAGCTATCAATGATGCGCTTTCTTCTCATTCTCGGCCAAGCTAGGGCTGCAGGCCAAATCACGCTACAACCGTCCGGATCAATGGGAATGGGGAATCCATGTCAACGACACCAATAACCAGTGAAGCAGGCGCGCTTGCGGATCGCGAACCCAGCGCCAGCGAGATCAGGCTTGTCGTAGGTGCATCTAGCGCTGGCACCGTGTTCGAATGGTACGATTTCTTTATCTACGGAACGCTGGCCTACATCTTGAAAGACGCCTTCTACGATGTCGAAAACGATACACTGGCGCTGCTTCTTGTCTGGTCTACGTTCGCCGTCGGCTTCGCATTTCGGCCGATCGGAGCGATCCTTTTTGGTTTTCTGGGCGACAGGTTGGGCCGCAAATACACGTTTCTTGTCACCGTGACCTTGATGGGGATTGCCACTGCTGGCGTCGGTTTGATCCCCACGGTTGCTACGATTGGTGTGGCAGCGCCCATTATCGTGATCTTGCTGCGCGTCATTCAGGGCCTTGCCCTTGGGGGAGAGTATGGTGGGGCGGCCATCTATGTCGCTGAACACGCGCCGCCGGATAAGCGCGGATATTACACAAGCTATATTCAGGCCAGCGTTGCCGGCGGTTTCGTCCTTTCGATACTCGTGATTATCGGCTGCCGGTTCTTGATCCCGGCGGATGATTTCGTTGAATGGGGCTGGCGGGTGCCATTCCTGCTTTCAATTCTTCTGCTCGCCATCTCCTTGTGGATGCGACTGATGCTTTCGGAAAGCCCGGTATTCCAGGCGATGAAGGCAGCGGGGGAAACATCGGGCAACCCTTTCGTCGAGAGCTTCACCTATCCGGGCAACAAGAAGCGCATTTTCGTTGCGCTCTTCGGAGTAACCGGCATCCTGACGACCATCTGGTACACCGCGTTCTTCTCAGGAATGAACTTCTTGCGCGGGCCGATGCATGTTGATGACGGAGCGGTTGAGCTGCTCTTGCTAGTTGCAGGCGCGATTTCCATGGTGTTCTATGTCATCGTGGGCAAATGGTCGGACAAAGTGGGCCGAAAACTGCCCATCATGATCGGGGCCATTGCAACACTGGTGCTGTTGTTCCCCGCGTTCTGGGGGCTGGGCAGTCTAGCCAATCCATCGCTGGCCAAGGCTGCGGAAGCCAATCCGGTTGCTGTGAGCGGGCCTGAATGTGTCACCGATCCATTTGCGGAGCTTTTCGACCGCGAACAGACCGCGTGCGGCAAAGTTCTTGAAACGCTGACCGCATCGGGTGTGACTTACACGTTGAATGAGGGTGAAGCTCTCGCGCTGACAGTCGGCGGCGATCAAATTGCGATTGATCCCGATTGGCTGAGCGAAGGCGAAGATGCCAATAAGGCTCGCGTCTCAGGTCTTAGAGAAGCGCTCAGCGCCTATGGATTTGATTTCACCAAGCAGCAGCCGGACACTGCAAATTTCCTTGGCATTGTGGCCGTTCTCTTGGGCTTGGGATTCTTGTCCGCACTGACATACGGATCCGTCGCGGCGCTGTTGTCCGAAATGTTTCCGCCCAAAATCCGATACTCCTCAATGTCGATTCCGTATCACATTGGCGCAGGGTATCTCGGCGGATTTCTTCCGCTTATTGCCGGGGTGATCGTCGCGAGCACAGGTGATATCTATTCTGGTCTGTGGTACACGTGGGCAGTCGTTGCTTTTGGTGTGCTGGTGGCTTGGTGGGGTCTTCCAAGTGGACCGCCTAAAGATTTCGAAGATGAACCCGCCTGACCCGACACTCCGTCTAAAAGTTGATACTGCAGCGCTGGCGGACAATTGGCGCAACCTTGACGCATTGTCGGGAGAAGCTGCTGCTGGCGCTGCCGTAAAAGCGGATTGCTATGGGCTTGGCGTTGAGACCTGTGTGCCTGCACTTCGGGACGCCGGATGCGAAGCGTTTTTTGTCGCACACTGCAGCGAAGTTGAAGCGGTCGCCAAGCATGTGCCAGCGCAGCAAATTGCAGTGCTGCACGGCGTGATCAATGCAGGCGAAATCGCCTATGCTCAGGGTATCGGCGCAGCACCAGTGATCAATTCGCTAGACCAAGCCAGCGCATGGTCTGCAGCTGGTGGCGGCATGTGCCACCTGATGGTGGACACCGGGATCAACCGCCTTGGCGTCGCTCCAGCTGAAATTGGCAATTCGGCGGTCCAAGCTCTCGAAATCGATACCCTGCTGTCGCACCTCGCCTGCGCGGATGAAGACAGCGACAAGAATGCACAGCAATTGGCTGCATTCGAGGAGGTGCGCAACACTGTTCCCCATGCGCGCGCAAGCCTTGCGAACAGCGCCGGGATTGCGCTTGGATCAGCATACGCTTTCGACCTAACTCGCCCGGGCCTGGCGCTCTACGGCGGCGTTCCGCGACCTGAGCTTGATGGCTCAATCAGGCAGGTCGCACACGTCGAGGCCGCCATCCTGCAAACCCGGACGATTACAGCCGGTGATACCGTCGGTTACAACGCCCAGTTTCGCGCCGAGAAGGATATGCGCGTTGCCACCGTTTCGCTCGGCTATGCTGACGGGTTCATGCGATCGCGCGGCCCGGGAAGCCATTTGCTGCACGGCGAGAAACGACTCCCCATTCTCGGCAAGGTGTCGATGGATATGATCGTCGTCGATCTGGTCGACGCGCCCGAACTTCGCGAGGGCGATTGGCTGAGCGTGCCCTTCAATCTCAAAAATGCTGCGCAGCAAAGCGGGCTTTCGCAATACGAATTGTTGACCACGATTGGTACGCGTTTGCGCAAGTCCTGAGCAATATGTTGCACTGCACATTGTGCAGATGCTAAGTGCAACATAATTGAGAGCAGGGAACCTTTATGGCCAAGAAAACTGACACCGCCGATGGGTATGATGGCATCATCATCAAAAAGTATGCGAACCGGCGGCTCTACAATACCAGTTCATCAAGCTACATTACGTTGGATGACCTTGCCAAAATGGTCCGCGACAATGTCGAATTTAAAGTGCTCGATGCAAAATCCAGCGAGGATATCACGCATTCGATCCTCACCCAGATCATTATGGATGAAGAGGCAAGCGGAGAGCAAATGCTACCGGTGAGCTTTTTGCGTCAGTTGATTGGGATGTATGGCAATTCCATGCAGGGGCTCATGCCATCCTATCTCGAAGCCAGCATGGAAAACTTTCGCGCCAATCAGGGCAAGATCCGCGAAGCATTTGAAAAAGGCATGACTGCCAATCCCATTGCCGCGATCCATGAAACCAACATGGCGATGATGCGCGCTGCGGCGGAAACCTTTATCCCTGGCGCGGCAGCTGCTTCGAAACGCGAACAGCAGAAGACCGACAACTCATCTGC
The DNA here is from genome assembly GCF_001542875.1 of Erythrobacter sp. YT30. Classification (GTDB taxonomy): domain Bacteria; phylum Pseudomonadota; class Alphaproteobacteria; order Sphingomonadales; family Sphingomonadaceae; genus Erythrobacter. Next base: position 476,432 of record NZ_LMAF01000001.1, read on the forward strand.
TGAACTTGACGCGCTTCGCGAACAGATGGCGGCGATGCAAAAGAAGCTGGACGAACTTGGCAAATAACGCCACGCGTCGCGCGCTTTTCAAGACCATCGATTGAGCAGGAATTTCCGTGTCCCAAATCCGCCACGCGCTAACCGTCAAACGCGAAGACGATTTCGCCAAATGGTATCAGGAAGTAATCTCAGCGGCCGATATGGCCGAGGAATCGGGTGTCCGCGGCTGCATGGTGATCAAGCCATGGGGCTACGGTATCTGGGAGCGTATCCAACGCCTGCTTGATGATCGGATAAAGGCGGCGGGCGTTCAAAACACCTATTTCCCGATCTTCATCCCGCTCGCCAATTTTGAGCGTGAAGCTGACCATGTCGAAGGCTTTGCCAAGGAAATGGCTGTCGTCACGCACCACCGTTTGATCGCGGATGGGGAAGGGGGGCTTATCCCTGATCCCGAAGCGAAGCTGGAAGAGCCTCTGGTTGTGCGCCCGACTTCCGAAACAATCATCGGTGATGCGATGGCGCGCTGGGTGCAGAGCTGGCGCGATTTGCCTCTTCTGCTCAACCAATGGGGCAATGTGGTGCGTTGGGAAATGCGCACGCGAATGTTTCTGCGCACGAGCGAGTTTCTCTGGCAGGAAGGGCACACGGCCCATGCCACACCCGGCGATGCAAAATCGGAGACCGAACGCGCGCTTGAGATGTATCGCGCCTGCGCGGAGGAAGACCTCGCTCTCCCTGTGATCGCCGGTGAAAAGCCCGAAAATGAGCGTTTTCCAGGTGCGGTGGAAACCTGGTCGATCGAGGCCATGATGCAGGATGGCAAAGCTCTTCAGGCGGGCACATCGCATTATCTCGGCACCAATTTTGCTGAGGCAGCCGGTATCCAATATCAGGACCGAGAAGGCACACAGCAGTTTGCGCATACGACCAGTTGGGGCGTTTCCACTCGCATGATCGGAGGGGTCATCATGACGCACGGCGATGATGATGGCCTGCGCGTTCCACCCCGCATTGCGCCGCATCAAATCGTGATTCTCCCAATGCTGCGCGATAAGCCGGAAGATGAAGCGGTGCTTTCCTATTGCGAGGAAGTGCGCGCCTCACTTGCTTCGCAATCAGCAATGGGTGAGCCCGTCCGCGTCCTGCTCGACAAGACGCCGGGCAAAGCATCTGCCAAGCGCTGGGATTGGGTGCGAAAAGGGGCGCCGATAATCCTGGAAGTTGGTCCGCGAGATATGGAAGGCGGCAAAGTCGCTATGCTGCGCCGCGATGCCTTGTGGAATGCTGATAGCGGCAAGCCAAACATGCAATTCATCGCGCGCGAAAAGTTTGCATCTCAAGCCGCGTCATTGCTCGAAGACATTCAAGCATCACTTTTCGCCGAAGCTGCGAGCCGCCGCGATGCGAACATCACACGCGGTATCAAGGAATGGGGCGAGGTTGAGGCTTTCTATCAGGGAGGTTCAAAGTATCCGGGATGGCTCGAAGTCCAATGGTCACGGCCCACAGGCGAAGCGCTTGAAAAAGTGGTTGAGCAACTCAAGTCGCTAAAGCTCACGTTCCGCAATGTTCCTCGCGATGCGGGAGCTGCTGACGGTGCATGCATCTTCACAGGCGAACCGGCAGTCGAACGGATACTGATCGCAAGGGCTTATTGAGGCTTCAAATTCGTTCTCGCTTCGACAAGCTGAGGCAGTACGGCTAAGGCGCGAGCAATGAAGAAAAAGAAGCACATACAGGGTCTGCCTACGCGTCAGCAGGTTCTCGAGTTCATCCAGACTTCTGACAGCGCTGCTGGTAAGCGCGAAATCGCAAAGGCTTTTGGCCTCAAAGGCCAGGAGAAAATCGCCCTCAAGCGGTTGCTAAAAGACATGGCCGAAGAAGGTCTGATCGATGGGCGCAAATCGGCATATCACCGCATGGGCGGCATTCCCAAAGTCACGGTGCTGCGCGTTGTCGAAATCGAGGATGGTGAACCCGTCGCGCAACCAGACAATTGGGACCCGGAAGCGCCCGGCAAGCCACCGCGGCTCACCATCAAAGAAGCCAAAGACCGCGGCGCAAAGCGCACACCGGCATTGAAAGTAGGCGACAGGGTCCTTGCCCGCACCGAAGAAACAGACGGCAATTGGTCCGCCTACCCAATCAAAAAACTGCCCGCGCGAACTGAGGGCCTTTTAGGCGTCGTCGAAATCGACGCCTCGAATAAGGCATGGCTCGCACCCGTCGACAAACGCGTCCGCCAATCGGCGCGCATCAGCGATCTCGGCGAAGCAGAAGAAGGACAATTGGTTCTGGCAGAACGCGCAGGTCGTTCTGAGCGATCCGGCGTCAATGTAATCGAGGTGATCGGGGATCCGCTTGCCCCCAAAAGTTTCAGCCTGATTGCCATCGCAAAACACGGCATCCCGCATGTCTTTCCTGAAAAGGTGATTGAGGAAGCCGGACAGGCAGCCGAACTCACTCTCAGCGAGGAAAAGCGCGAAGACCTTCGGCACCTCCCCATTGTCGCGATCGACCCCGCCGATGCCCGGGATCACGACGATGCGATCTGGGCCGAGCCTGACGGAGAAGGCGGCTTCAACGCCCTCGTCGCAATTGCCGATGTCAGTTTTTACGTCCGTCCAGGCTCTGCTCTCGACAAGGAGGCCAGAAAGCGCGGCAATTCAGTCTATTTCCCGGACAGGGTTGTGCCGATGCTTCCCGAATTGCTGTCAGCCGATATGTGCTCGCTGCGCGAAGACGAAACGCGTGCGGCGATGGCGTGTCACCTGAAAATCAGCGGTGAAGGGAAAGTCACGCATTTCCGTTTCACGCGTGCTCTTGTGCGCATTCACCACAACATCGCGTACGAGGATGCGCAGGCCGCGATCGATAAAGGCGATGCGCCAGTGCATTTGCAGCATTTATGGGAAGCATGGGCTGCGCTCGCCCACGCGCGAGCTAAACGCGAGCCGCTTGATCTCGACTTGCCTGAACGTCGCGTGCAGCTCGATGACGAGGGCCGGATCGCAGAAATAGCGGTGCGAGAGCGGCTCGATGCTCACCGCGTTGTCGAAGATTTCATGATCGCTGCCAACGTCGCAGCGGCAAAGGCACTTGAGGCGAAATCGTCCCCGGTCGTTTACCGCGTCCACGAAACACCGGCGCGCGAGAAGCTGATTGCGCTGCGCGATTATCTCGCGACGATGGATAAGAAGCTGGCTCTTGGCCAAGTTGTGACGCCCAGCCTGTTCAATCGGATGCTGAAGGATGTGACCGACGAATCCGAAAAAGCGCAAGTTATGGAAGCGGTGCTGCGTAGCCAGATGCAGGCCTATTATGGGCCGGCCAATTCGGGGCATTTTGGACTGGCGCTTGGATCATATGCGCATTTTACATCGCCCATTCGGCGCTATGCTGATTTGCTCGTCCATCGCGCACTGGTTGATGCGTATAAGCTTGAGCAACCCGAGCCCTCAAACGGGATGCCGCCTAAGACCGGCCTCTCGGATAAGGATCGCGCCAGTCTTCAGGAAATCTCCGACGCAATCAGCCAGACTGAGCGCCGCGCGATGGAAGCCGAGCGTGACACCACCGATCGCTATGTCGCTGCATGGCTGTCCAACCGGGTGGGCGAGGTCTTCGATACAAGGATTACCGGCGTTCAAGGCTTCGGCTTCTTCGCTACTATCGATGGTTTGGGTGGTGATGGCCTTGTCCCCATTTCGACCTTGGGCCGCGAATATTTCCGCCATGACGAAGCAGCTCAAGCACTTATCGGCGAGGATACCGGCACCCGATATGCTGCAGGTGACAGACTGAAGCTTAAACTGGCAGAGGCCAATGCTTTGACAGGTGCTCTCAAATTCGTGCTCGAGGATGCTGATGCGCAGACAATCGAGCCGCGCGGCAAAAGACCCGAACGCGCCTCAAGAGGTGGCTCCAAGCCAAACGGGCGTGGCGGCCCCAGGAAAGCTGGCAAGTACGCAATTGGAAAGCGCGGGCGCCCGAAAAACATTCGCCATCAAGGAAGAAAGCGAAAATAGCTCTGCCAAGGAGTATCGGAACGGATCGAGGGTTCGAATATACTAAAAGGTAAAGGAGATACCTCATGATCAAACCAGACAGTAAAGTCCCCGCCTTGGATCTGCCGCTTACCATTGGCGCGCGCTACGATCTTGCCAAGCAGCATCCCGACAATTTTACACTCGTTGTGTTTTATCGCGGCCTGCATTGCCCTGTCTGCCGAAGCCAGCTGAAAGACCTTTCTGAAAAGCTCGACAAGTTTACCGAGCGAGGCGTCAACGTGGTTGCAGTGTCAATGGATTCAAAAGAACGCGCGATGCAAATCCACGAAAAATGGCATACCGGCGATGTGCCGCTCGCATATGGGATGAGCGAAGAGACCGCCCGGGAATGGGGCCTCTACATTTCCTCAGCGCGCGACGATAGCGACGAACCAGATGTATTCTCTGAACCCGGCATGTTCCTTGTCCGGCCGGATGGCACGCTCTACTTCGCAAGCGTTCAAAATGCGCCTTTCACGCGCCCGCCTTTTGACCAATTGCTGCAAGGCATCGACTATATCCTGGAGCACGATTACCCGGTTCGCGGGCTTATGACCTGATCAGCTTACAGGGCGGCCACTTGCGCAACAGATGCCAGTTACATCACGCTAAGTGGTCGCTGTCTTTCTCGTCGTAATTGTGCGGGATGATATAGAGCGGGCAGGGCAGGTTTCCTGCATGGGCTGAGAAATACGTCACCAGCGGTCCCGGATTGTTACCCTTAGCTGCCCCCAAAACGAGCGCAGCAACCTCGCTGTGATTGTTCAGGAACTCGGTTACGATCTTCTGCCCGTTGCCTGATTTGACTTCTATCGCGGGCATGATCCCGCTTTCTGCCAAAAGATTGCCTGCGACACCGTGCGCGAGCATTTCGGCGCGATCTTTCGCTTCCTGTTCGATTGTCGCCTGTACGCCGCCAAATGCGTTGAAGTTTTCCTGACGCACCACGGCAAGGATCTGCACTGCCCCTTCAACGCTGACCGCGCGGCGCGCTGCAAAACGCAATGCCGAACGCGCTTCTTCGCTTTCATCGATGACGACCAGGAATGTCCGCATAACCGTATCGGTGAATTAGCAGCAAACTAATCAAATGCAAAACCAGCGAATGCTTGCCCAAGCCGTCTGAATTCGTAAAACGGGTTTTCTCCCCAGGACGTAAGGATTCTAGCACGCTCATGCCCATCGAACTCAAAATGCCTGCCCTGTCTCCGACTATGGAGGAAGGGACGCTGGCCAAATGGCTGGTGAAAGTCGGCGATACGATCCAATCCGGCGATATCATGGCCGAGATTGAAACCGACAAGGCAACGATGGAGTTTGAAGCTGTCGATGAAGGTGTCCTTGCCTCAGTACTGGTCGAAGAGGGCACAGAGAGTGTGAAAGTGGGCGAAGTGATCGCCATGCTCGCTGAAGACGGAGAAGATGTGGACGCGGCTGCATCGGCTGCCAATCCCGCTCCTTCGCCTGCACCCACCGCTGATCCAGCGCCAGCGCCAACGCCGGCTCCAGCTGCGGCAAAAGACGGCCCGGCGGCATCGCCCACAGCGCGCAAACTCGCCGAGGCAAATGGCATCGATCTTGCCCAAGTGACCGGCACCGGCCCCAAAGGCAAAATCACCAAGGGCGACGTGGAGAGCGCTATCTCGTCGGGTGGAGGCTCTTCCTCGCCAACGCCTGCACCAGCTCCAACGCCCGCACAGACTCAATCATCTGGCGGTAGCGGCGACGGCCGCATTATCGCATCGCCTTTGGCTAAGCGGATTGCCTCACAAAAAGGGATCGATTTGTCCGCGGTCACGGGCTCAGGCCCCAATGGTCGCATTGTGAAGGCCGATGTCGAAAGCTTTGATCCTGCCAGTGCGCCTGCACCCGCGCCCGCCGCCAGTGCGCCAGCGCCAACACCTGCAGTGCAAACACCGGATCACGGTGCTCCATTCGAAGAAGAAAAGGTATCAGGCGTTCGCAAGGTCATCGCGCGCCGCCTGACAGAGAGCAAGCAGACCGTACCGCATTATTATCTCACCATAGATATCCGGCTCGATCCGCTGCTTGAACTTCGCAAACAGCTCAACACATCGCTTGAACCCGATGGCGTCAAACTGTCGGTCAACGATTTGCTGATCAAGGCGCTCGCAAAGGCGCTGATCCGTGTTCCGCAATGTAATGTGAGCTTCCACAGCGATACGATGCGGCGGTATAAGCGCGCCGATATATCAGTAGCAGTCGCAGCACCTTCGGGCCTGATAACGCCTGTAATTACCGAGGCTGACACGAAGAGTCTCTCCACCATCTCATCCGAAATGAAGACGCTTGCGGGTAAAGCGCGCGATGGGAAACTTCTGCCTCACGAATATCAGGGCGGTACAGCCAGCCTCTCGAACCTCGGTATGTTTGGGATCAAGCAATTCGATGCAGTCATCAATCCACCGCAGGGCATGATCCTCGCGGTTGGGGCAGGGCAGCAGCAGCCCTACGTTGTGGATGGCGAGATTAAACCAGCGACAGTCCTCCACGCATCGGGCAGCTTCGATCACCGCGCAATTGATGGCGCAGACGGTGCGCAATTGATGGAGGCGATCAAGCAACTTTGCGAAAACCCGATGGGGCTGGTCGTTTGACGCGCGCGTTTGCCTCCTTCCTTGCCGTAGTCAGCCTGCTCGTTTTGCCTGTGACCGCGACGGCTACTGCGGACATCGAGACGGGAGAGCGCCTAATCATGGTCGGCCATGACGGGCCGAACTATGATGCGTGTGCGAGCGTTGGCCAAGTCCACGGCCTTACGAGGGGTGGAGATGGTTTTCTAAGCGTCCGCATTGCGCCTGGTACGGCCTCCAAAGAGCGCGATCGACTGCTTAACGGCACAAGGCTTTCGCTGTGTGATGCGCACGAGGATTGGTACGGCGTCGTCTATCAAAAACCGGGCGATGATCTGGTGGATTGCGGGACCGGAACGCCTTCAGCTTACAAAGGTGCCTATCGCGGCCCGTGCCGATATGGCTGGGTGCACAAGTATTTTGTCGAACATTTGGCAGGCTGAAACGCAGCGCCGAATGTCTTTGATTTCCCTCCCCAAGGATTTAGAAAATGTCAGATAATCAATATGATGTAGTCGTGCTCGGCTCTGGGCCTGGTGGATATGTTGCAGCGATCCGCTGCGCGCAACTGGGCCTTAAAACGGCAATCGTAGAGCGCGAGAACTTGGGCGGTATCTGCCTCAACTGGGGCTGTATTCCGACAAAGGCCATGCTGCGTTCGGCTGAGATCAAGCATTACATGGATCACGCGGCCAATTATGGATTGAAAGTAGCGGGCAGCATTGAGGCGGATCTTGATGCGATCGTAAAGCGCTCCCGCGGGGTTGCCAAACAGCTGAATCAGGGTGTCGGGCACCTGATGAAGAAGAACAAAATCACCGTACATATGGGTGAGGGCAAGCTGACGGGCGCGACCTCTCTTGAGGTGACTTCGGACAAAGGTACGGAAAAGCTTTCCGCCAAACACGTTGTTGTCGCAACGGGTGCGCGCGCACGCGATCTACCGTTTGCGCCTGCCGATGGAAAGCGCGTGTGGACCTATCGCCATGCAATGGTCCCGCCTGAAATGCCGAGCAAGCTTCTTGTGATTGGTTCGGGCGCTATCGGGATCGAGTTTGCGAGCTTTTACAACGATATGGGCGTTGACGTTACAGTCGTAGAGATGCTCGATCGGATTGTCCCTGTCGAGGATGTAGACGTCTCGACCTTCCTTGAAAAAAGCCTGAAGAAGCAGGGCATTACAATCATGACTGGCGCTGGTGTCGAAGGCCTCGACGTGGGCAGGTCGGGCGTCAAAGCCACGATCAAGGATGCCAAAGGCAAGGTCGAAACGACTGAATTCAGCCATGTCATCACTGCCATTGGCATTCAGCCGAACACCGAGAACATCGGTATCGATACGCTTGCCGAGATGGATCGCGGCTTCATCCAGATCGATCCCTATGGCCGAACGAAGACCAAAGGCCTGTGGGCCATTGGCGATTGCACCCCCGGACCGTGGCTTGCGCATAAAGCGAGCCATGAGGGCGTAACCTGTGCAGAAGCCATCGCTCAAGAACTCGGCAACAATGATGTCCACCCGCATCCGCTGGATCGAAACGCGATACCTGGCTGTACGTACTGTCATCCGCAAGTCGCTAGCGTCGGGATGACGGAAGCGGCTGCAAAAGAGGCGGGTTACGAAGTGAAAGTGGGCAATTTCCCGTTCATCGGGAACGGTAAGGCAATCGCCCTGGGAGAGGCGGAAGGCTTTATCAAAACCGTCTTTGATGCAGCGACTGGCGAATTACTGGGCGCGCACATGGTTGGCGCTGAAGTCACCGAGCTCATCCAGGGATACACTGTCGGAAAGACACTTGAGACAACCGAAGAAGAACTGATGCAGACGGTTTTCCCGCACCCCACGCTATCTGAAATGATGCATGAAAGTGTGCTCGATGCGTATGGCCGGGCGCTGCATTACTAGATCCAGCGTTTGACCGCCTCAATGGTGTCACTTGGGGTCGAATTGAAAGCGATTCGTGCGCTGGGCGCATGCTCATGGATGAGGTTCAAAAGTTTCTCGAAGAGAATGAACTGATCATCATCCTTGCGAACACCAGCGCCGATCAAGACAACATCGTAGCTGCTTTCGATGAGCATTTCTTTGGCCTCAGCCGCGCCCTCATCGCCTGTCTTGATAAAGCCGATAGTGAGGTCAAACCCTTCGGCCTCAAGCGCTTTCTTCGTCGCCTTCGTGCCTTCGATCAGCTTTTCCGGTGAGAGATCTGGCCATTTGTCCCAGTCGACCACATCGGGATGCAGCCCCATCAGAATGACCTTCTTGCCCATGTTGGTCCTTGAAAAAGTGGCGGACAGTCAGGGATTCGAACCCTGGAAGGGCTTGCACCCTTGCCGGTTTTCAAGACCGGTGCATTCAACCACTCTGCCAACTGTCCGCAGTCAATCGGCTCGCTAGCCGTGTGCGCAGCGCTTGTCACTATCGGATGAGGCGTTAGGCTCAAAAAATGGCAAAAGGCACACACGATTTCGCACCAGACGCCCGCAATGAAAGCATTTTGATCAGTGTGAACGGGACATTGGTACCGCGCGCGGAGGCAACTGTTTCTGTATTCGACAGCGGCTTCATGCTTGGGGATGGCGTCTGGGAGGGATTACGCCTCCATCGCGGGCATATCGCATTTCTTAATGCGCATATGGACCGCCTTTATGAAGGGGCCAAAGCCATCGCGATGGATATTGGCCTCACTCGGGAAGAATTGGTTGGGCGCATCGATGCGACGATTGATGGCAACGACATGCGCAATGCGGAAGGCGTGCACATCAGGTTGATGGTAACGCGCGGAATTCGATCAACCCCATATCAGGATCCTCGCGTTGTGATCAGCCCCGCGACAATCGTGATTGTGCCCGAATACAAGGCGCCCCTGCCTTCCACGATCGAGACCGGCATCCGGTTGTTTACCGTCCATGTTCGCAGAGGTGATCCAGCGGTGCAGGATCAGAAACTCAATTCGCACTCCAAATTGAATTGCATCACCGCATGTATTCAGGCGACGCAGGCGGGGGCGGATGAGGCGCTGATGCTGGACCCGCATGGCTTTGTCGCTACTTGCAATTCGACGCACTTCTTTATTGCCAGGAAGAGAGAAGTCTGGACTTCAAGCGGCGATTATTGCCTTGGAGGAATAACCCGATCCAATGTCATTCAGGTCTGCCGCGAAGCCGGGATCCCAGTCTTCGAAAAGAACTTCTCTCTCACAGATGTCTATGGTGCGGATGAAGCGTTTGTGACGGGTACTTTTGCGGGGGTCGTTCCAGTGACCGAAGTGGACGGGCGCAAACTCACGTCAGAGCGCGGACCGATGGTGGAGCGGCTTCAGGGTCTTTATCGCGAGTTGATGGACCGGGATGTTGCCGCGTGACCGTGAGAATTGCGATGTGGTCCGGTCCGCGAAATATCTCGACCGCGATGATGCGCAGCTTCGGCGCGAGGACGGATTGCGCGGTGAGTGATGAACCATTCTACGGCGCATTCCTGAAAGCGAGCGGTGAGCCGCACCCGCTGGCTGCCGAGACTACTGAGAGCATGGATTGCGATTGGAAGAGTGTGCTCGCGACACAATCTGGCAGCGCACCCGGCAGCAAGCCTATCTGGTATCAAAAGCATATGCCGCACCACATGATAGGCGATGTCGGCATTGAGCAGATGCCTGATCACACGCATGCCTTTCTTATTCGCGCGCCGGAACGCGTCGTCGCAAGCTACAAGGCAAAGAATGAGCTTCGGGCCCCTGAAATGCTGGGCTTTGCGCAAGTGCGTGAATACTTCGAATCTGAGGCCGAGCGGACTGGCAAGGCGCCGCCCGTGATCGATTCCGATGCCATCCTCGCTAATCCAGCGGGCGTACTTGAGAAGCTGTGCGGCTCTCTCGGCATTGCTTGGGATTCAGCTATGCTGCAGTGGGAAAAGGGCCCGCATCCGGAAGACGGCGTATGGGCCGCGCATTGGTACGATAAGGTCAACGCTTCAACTGGATTCGGCCCGCCTAGAGGCGGTTTGCCGAAGCTGGATGGCGAATACCAGAAAACCGTTGATGCCTGCCGGGATGACTATGACTTTATGGCACAATATGCGATTGCGGCGTGATATCGGCGTCGCGATAGTCGCTTCGCTAAGCTGCCATACATATCGCTTCGGAAAGAGTGCCTGAATGCTCACCAAATCCCGTTTTTCGTTCGCATTTCTTTTCGCCGCGGTTCTTGGAATCGCGCAATTCACGACGCCACAGCCCGCCAATGCTCAAGTTCAGGCGCGCGATGGTATTGAATTTGACGCCTACATGCAGCTGCTCAAAGCGCGCGCTCGGGCAGAAGGGGTGAGCGAGAACACGCTGGCTCGCATGACGTCAGGTTTAACGCCCAACGCCCGTGTCATCCGCCTGGATCAAGGGCAACCGGGAACACCGACCCGGCGTGGGTATCCTGATCTAGCGCCCTATATCCGCACTCACGTGAACTCGACTCGCATAGCAGGTGGCCAGAGCGTTTATCGTAACAATCGCAGCACCTTAAGCCGAGTCGAAGCCGATTACGGCGTTCCGGCAGAAATCATCGTCGCAATCTTCGGCCATGAGACGAGCTATGGGCGAATCCGTGGCAATTTCGACCTATCCCGCAGTCTTGCAACACTTGCATGGGAAGGGCGCCGCCGCGAATTGTTCGCGGGCGAATGGGTCGCGTTGATGAAGGTCGCGGAAAAGGGGTATTCTCGCGATCAGTTGATCGGCAGTTATGCGGGTGCGTTTGGCAATCCTCAATTCTTGCCTTCTGTATATTTGCGGCTTGCCGCAGATGGCGACGGTGACGGGCGCGCCAACATTTTTAACAATCGCGCGGACACGTTCGCTTCAATTGCCAACTATTTCCGCGATGCTGGTTGGCGCACCGGTCAGCCATGGGGAGTGCGCGCCAGCGTGCCTAATGGCTTTAACGTTGATGCTTACAAGACCAAGTTGAAAGCTGCCGTCTGCCCCCGCGTTCACGAGCGCCACAGCCAATGGAAAACGGTCGCTGAATGGCGAGAATTGGGTGTGGCCCCGCTGCGTTATCTGCCGGATAATACACTGGTTTCGCTGTTTCAGCCTGATGGACCTGGTAAGCCTGCATGGCTGCTGACAGGCAATTATCGCGTCATCCTCGAATATAATTGCTCCAACTATTACGCGATGAGCGTCGGTCTTTTGGCTGATGCAATCGTGAACTAAGACCGCAAGTGCTCTCGCAAAGCGGCAAGCGCGCCGCTATGGCCCAAAAGTGTTTGGGTTTCGGACTATGCTAAAGCTGTGGATCGTGGCAATCGCTGCCAGCCTCGCCCTGCCTGCTTATGCGCGCGATGCGATAGCCGACGGCATTCCGCCTGCCGAAGGTGCACCGATCGCTATGCTGGTCGATATTTCGAGTGGCCAAGTTCTCCACGAACGCAATGCGAAAACACGGTTTGTGCCAGCATCAATCACCAAAGTGATGACGATGTTTCTCGCCTTCGAATTGATCGAAGAGGGAAGGCTTGATCCAGCACAAATCATGACCGTATCCCCCGAAATTGCCAAGGAATGGAGCGGGAAGGGTTCCACAATGTTTGTCGAAGGCGGCGATCGGCTACGACTTGCCGACATGCTGACAGCCATCGCCAATGTCTCTGCCAATGATGCCTCAATCATTCTGGCAACTGAGCACTCGGGATCGGTTGAGGCATGGACCGAAGCGATGACAGCCAAGGCCCACGAGTTGGAGATGACCGACAGTCACTTTGGAACGCCCAATGGTTGGCCCGATGGCGGAGCGACTTTCACCACAGCAAGTGATCTGGTGAAGCTCGCACGCGCGCTGGTAACGAGGCATCCTGCAAAATTTGGCGCGTATATGGGCAAACCCGGATTTACATATAACGGCATCACTCAGTCGAATTATGACCCTCTGATCGGACGCATTGAAGGGGCTGACGGTATCAAGACTGGATTCACCAATGAGGCGGGCTTTGGGTTTTTGGGCACAGCCAAGCGCAATGGCCAAAGACTGGTGCTTGTGATTGCAGGAGCGCGAAGCAATGGATCTAGGGCGCAAATGGCGCGAAAATACATGGAATGGGGTTTTGCCGCATTCGATTGCCAGCGTGTTTTTGGGATCGGTGAAATCGTTGCTGAGGCGCGAGTTCAAAATGGATCGCATTCAAGCCTCAATCTCGTCACAGATCGGCCTGTGTTTGTGAACATACCTGCACAGTCTGGCAAAGCCGCTCGGCCGCAGCCCGAAGTCAGGATCATTTACGATGGTCCTCTTCGCGCGCCTATCAGCGAGGGGCAGAAGGTCGCGATGATGGAAATATCCGTGCCCGGAATGGATATCGCCCGCGTGCCGCTGCTTGCCGGATCTGATGTGCAGAAGGCCGGATTTTTCGCCCGTATCTATAATGGTATCTTGGGCTGGTTTTCATGAGCGGTGACACGCCCAAGGGTCGCTTCATCGCCTTTGAAGGAGGTGAAGGAGCGGGAAAATCCACTCAGGCTAAATTGCTGGTTGCTGCTTTGAAAGAGCGCGGAATAGCGAGCGATCTTACCCGAGAGCCGGGGGGAACACCCGGAGCTGAAGCAATCAGAGAATTGTTGCTCAATCCACCGGGGGAGGGGTGGGGCGCACAAGCAGAGGCTCTGCTATTCGCCGCTGCTCGTGCCGATCACGTCGCGCGGCGTATTGAGCCCCTGACACGTGCAGGCTCGTGGGTCATTTCGGATCGCTTTGTCGATTCCAGTAGAGCCTATCAAGGCGGAGCAGGGGGCCTTGGCGATGACGCCATTCAGGCCCTGCATGCCTTTGGCAGCGGCGGGCTGCGGCCCGATCTGACGATCCTTTTGACCCTTGACGCGACCGAAGCCGACAAACGCCTCGCCGAGCGCGACGGTAATACGAGCGATGCCATTGGCGGGCGGAGCGCTAGATACCATGCGGCGGTCGCTCAGGCATTTCTTGATCAGGCGAGGGCAGATCCGCAAGGGTTTGCCATCATTGACGCTGGCAGCGATCCTGAAACCGTCCATGCAGCGGTGATGGACGCGCTCGCGCCGCTGCTTGAAAGAGCACCAAAATGACCGATTGGCCCAATCATTCGGCTGCATGGCGCGAATGGCGGCAAGCGCTATCGGGAGCGCGGATGCATCATGGATGGATCCTCGCCGGGAAAAGCGGCCTTGGCAAAATGGACTTTGCGCTGGCAGCGGCGCGCGAGTTGGTCGCGGAGTCCGGCATCCCTCAACCTGTAGGTGATCACCCGGATATCGTCGTGCTCACTTATGGCGCGAAGAATGATAAAGAAGCGCGAGCCCAAGCCGACGGCAAACCGTTTGAACGCGCGCGCTCCATCAGGGTGGATCAGGTCCGCCAAATGCAGCGCCGGCTTACGACAAGGCCTACTTTGGGCACGCGACGCGCCATCATCATCAATCCGGCCGATGATATGGAGCGCAACGCCTCGAATGCTCTGCTCAAAAGCCTAGAGGAACCCCCGCAAGGCACCTTCTTCCTGCTAGTCACCCATCGCCCATCACGCTTGCTTCCCACCATCAGATCGCGTTGCCGCATAGTGCGCTTCCCGATCATCAGCGAAAGCAATTTGCGGGGTATGCTGGAAGAAAGTGGGGCAGGGGACACTGGTTCGATCGACGCCGCAATTGCCGCTGCCGAAGGTTCTTACGGCGCAGCCTTGCGATTTGTGGAACAGGATCTGGGCAAGCTCGCGATGCTGATTGACGGGCTTATCACCAAAGGCGATCCTATGCTGACAGTCCGAGCAGATCTTTCGAGAGCCATCTGCCCGCGCGCTGATAGGGACAGGATTTCAGCGACTTTGGAGCTTGCTCAAGCGATCACCGCCCACAAGGCTCGCAGCACACAATCAGCTTCTCACCGCGCCAAGCTCATCGAAACGCACACAGCACTCGTCAAACTCGCCGCCGAAGCACCCAGCTACAATTACGATACCGGCCTTTTGACAATGGAAATCGGCACCTTGCTTAGCGCGGCCGCCCCAGCTAGCGAGCACGCCCATGGCTGACACCCAAAATACCCCTTATTACATCACAACAGCGATCAGTTATCCAAATGGCCGCCCGCACATTGGCCATGCTTACGAGGCGATTGCAGCGGACGTGATTGCTCGCTTCCAGCGCTTGCAAGGTCGCGACGTACGCTTCCAAACCGGCACTGACGAACATGGCCTCAAAATGGCACGCAAAGCAGAAGAGCAGGGCCGCACTCCGCGCGATTTAGCGGATGAGATGGCGGGCTATTTCCAGGAAATGTGCGCCGCGCTCAATATCAGCCATGATCGCTTTATCCGTACGGTCGAAGAAGATCATCACCGCGCAAGCCAATCAATCTGGGAACGGATGGCGGCAGCGGGGGATCTTTATTTGGACCGCTATGAAGGGTGGTATTCGGTCCGCGACGAAGCGTATTATGATGAGAGTGAACTCATCGAAGGCGAGGGCGGGGAGAAGCTCTCCCCGCAGCAAACGCCGGTCGAATGGACAGTTGAAGAAAGCTGGTTCTTCCGACTTTCCAAATACGAAAAGCCACTTTTGGATTTGCTGCGAAGCGACGGGTTTCTGGAGCCCGCCAGTCGCCGCAATGAGATGATCGCTTTCGTCGAACAGGGGCTCAAAGATCTCTCCGTCAGCCGCACAAGCTTTGACTGGGGCGTGAAGGTCCCTGGCAGCGACAACCACGTGATGTACGTTTGGGTTGATGCGCTGACGAATTACCTCACGGGTCTAGGATTTCCTGACGAGACCGAGAATTACGCCAAGTTTTGGCCCGCTGATCTTCATCTGATCGGCAAGGATATCGTCCGCTTTCATACGATCTATTGGCCGGCATTTCTGATGAGCGCTGATTTGCCGCTGCCCAAGAAGGTGTTCGGCCACGGTTTCCTTCTCGCTCGCGGTGGGGAGAAGATGAGCAAAAGCGCTGGCAATGTGGTCGATCCCCAGGATTTGGCCGATCAATTCGGCGTGGACGCTTTGCGGTACTTCCTCATGCGCGAAGTCGCTTTCGGCAAAGATGGCAGCTATTCGCCCGAAGCGATTGTTGAGCGCGCAAACGGCGAATTGGGCAACGCGTTTGGTAATCTGGCTCAACGAACGCTTGGCTTTATTGCCAAGAACCTGGATGGATCGCTGCCTCAGATTTTTGGACATACAGATAGCGATAACTCGCTATTCGAGGCTGTTGACCAGGCGATCACCCGAGAAATTCCGCAGCATTTCGAGAACCTTGCTCTGCAACAGGGTGTCGAAGCGTGGCTAAAGGCCGTGTTTGCCTGCAATTCCTATATAGATGCCGAAGCGCCTTGGGCGCTGCGCAAAACCGATCCCGAGCGTATGCAGACAGTCCTTGCGACGCTCTATATTTGCATTGCGCAGCTAGGTGTCGCGATTTCTCCTGTTATCCCTGCCAGCGCTGACAAGCTGCTTGAAGCTATGGGAATTAACCCCAAATTGCGCACATATGATGGTATTCGTAGCCATTGGTATTCGCCGCTCGCCGAAAGCAATTTCCGTCTCGACAAACCCACACCGCTTTTCCCGCGCCTCGAATTGCCGGCGAACGAGGACGCTTGATGCTTGTCGATAGCCACTGCCACCTTGAGTATAAGGGTTTGGTCGAGGATCAGAGCGGCGTGTTGTCGCGTGCTCGCGATGCCGGGGTTGGGGCATTCCTCAATATCTCTACCAAGCAGGCCGAATGGGATCAGGTCGTCGCCACAGCAAACCGCGAGCCGGATGTGTATGCCAGCGTAGGCATCCACCCCCACGAGGCGGACGGTCATGCTGATCTGGGGCGCAGTGTCCTGCTCGAGGCGACCGAGAACAAGCGTGTCATCGCAATCGGCGAGACGGGTCTTGATTATTACTACGACAATTCCGATCGCAAGACTCAGGCGAACCTCTTCCGGATGCACATAGGTGTGGCGCGCGAAACGGGCCTGCCGCTCATCATTCACACGCGCGATGCGGAAGACGACACATTCCAGATCCTTGAAGAAGAAATGGGGAAGGGGGCCTTCCCTGCTCTCATTCACTGCTTCACGGCTTCGACTGACTTTGGGCGCAAAGTGCTCGATCTTGGGCTAACCATCTCTCTTTCTGGCATTGTAACATTCAAGAATGCCAAGGAACTGCAAGAGGTTGCGAAGAGTGTTCCTGAGGAGAGATTGCTGGTCGAAACAGACAGCCCATTTCTCGCCCCGGTGCCGCATCGCGGGCGCCCATGCGAACCAGCATTTGTAGCTGACACGGCGCGATTTGTTGCCGGTCTGCGCGAGACAACTCCGGAGCAGATCGCCGACGTGACCACACGCAATTTTACCAATCTGTTCAGCAAGGCGGCGCTGTGAAGTTCATTATGCTGGGCTCGGGCACGTCAACAGGCGTACCCAGGGTCGGAGGCGAAGACGGCACAGGCGATTGGGGCGATTGCGACCCGAACGAGCCGCGTAATCGACGCACGCGTGTCTCCATCCTCGTTGAAAGCGATGAGGGCTCACGCGTGCTAGTCGATACATCATCCGATTGCCGAGCGCAGCTTCTTGCAAACAAAATCAATAGGATAGACTGCGTATTTTGGACTCACGATCACGCAGATCACTGCCATGGCATCGATGATCTGCGCGTGCTGAGATACGGACGCGGCGGACCAATTCCGGGCTATGCGGCGACCGAAACTGCAAGAAGACTTCGCCAGCGCTTCGGTTATGTCTTTGCCGGTCAGGATGGTTATCCAACTATTGCGTCACTCGATACCCTGGATCGATTGAAGATCGTTGCTGGATTTGGCGTTGAGCATTGCCAGATGCCGCATGGTCCCGGAGAAACCACCGGCTTCCGGTTCGAAGCTGATGGCAAATCAATCGCCTATGCGACAGACTACAGTGCCATCACCGAAGACATGCTCGATTGCTTCGATAGCGTCGACATTCTCGTGAGCGATTGTCTGCGCCGAAAACCGCATCCTACGCACGCCAATCTTGAACTGGCCATGGACTTGGCAGCACGCTGCAAAGCAAAGCGACTTGTACTCAGTCACTTGGACAAAAGTATGGATTACGGCACATTGGAGGCCGAAACTCCCGATCATGTGATCGTCGGATATGATGGACTGGAGATGGACGCGTGAATGATCTGGCAATCGTATCGATCATCGCAATGCTTGGCTGGCTTTTGTTAGCCGGCAGCGCTTTCGCGTCCTTCCGTTTAAGCTGGGGAAAGACCCTTCAGATGATTTTGATCTGGGCATGCATATTTACGGGCGGCTTTCTAATCGTAAGACTGCTTGGGTTAGGGCTATAACGCTTACTCACCGGATCCAATAACTTAACATAATATATATTATCAACCTTACTGATCTGCTATCCCTTCTGAGGAACCTGCTGTTGTGACCCTCTCCAAAAGCCAGCGACCTATCGACCGCTTACTGGCCATAATGGCCCGCCTACGCGATCCGCAGACGGGATGCGAATGGGACACCGCGCAGACTTTCGAGACGATCGCGCCATACACAATTGAAGAAGCATATGAGGTCGCTGATGCCATTGAGCGCGACGACCTGAATGAGTTGAAAGACGAACTCGGCGATCTCCTGCTCCAAGTTGTCTTCCACGCGCGCATGGCGGAGGAACAGTCTGCCTTTACCTTTGATGATGTTGCGACAAGCATTTCAGAGAAGATGGAAGCGCGTCACCCACATATCTTTGGTTCTGAAACCGGGACGATGGAGCAAACCAGGTGGGAAGCTCTTAAAGCGGCTGAACGCACGCAAAAAGGATTGGAAAGTGCGTTGGACGGTGTGGCCATTGCTTTGCCTGCGCTGATGCGCGCGCAAAAGTTGCAAAAACGCGCGGCCCGAACCGGATTTGATTGGCCTGACCCGACCGGCTCGGAGGCAAAGATCAGCGAAGAGGTAGAAGAGCTTAAGGCTGCGACCTCACAATCCGACAAAACGGAAGAGGCTGGCGATTTGCTGTTTGCTGTCGTCAATTTCATCCGTGCGCATGGGATTGAGGCAGAGGAAGCCCTGCGCGCCGCAAATTCAAAGTTCGAACGCCGATTTCGGCATATGGAAGAACTTGGCAATGGCCGTTTTGCTGACTTAGATCTGGATGAGCAGGAAGAGCTTTGGCAGGCTGTAAAGGTTGCCGAGAAGGGCCCAAAAACCTCTTAGAGCGCCTCAAACTGCCCCAATTCTTTTGGGTTGAGCCGCACGGTCAACTCACGTTCCGGCCCTTTCTCCCCTTCCCCTGCATCGCGCTCGCTGCGCACATCACCGTGTGCATGTAGCCAAGCAATCCTCCTGCCATCGCTCACGGGGATGGTAACAGTAATCTCTCGCGCTGCTGCCGTGAGCATCTCAGCGACCCGGTCAGCAAAAGCATCTATTCCTGCGCCTGTGGATGCGGAAATCAAAACAGCGTCGGTGCTATCGGCTGCATCCTGCAATTCGGCGAGGCGATCTTTATCAAGCAAATCGGCCTTGTTCCAGACTTCCAGAATAGGGATGTCGCTTTGCCCCGTCTCGCTGTCGACGACATCGAGATCACTCAAGACTTCCAGCACCTGTTTTTTTTGAGCCGCATGGGCCTCTCCGGCCATGTCGCGCACGTGGCAAATGATGTCTGCGCCAGTGACTTCTTCCAGTGTCGCGCGGAATGCGGCGACCAATTGTGTCGGCAGGTCGGAGATAAAACCAACCGTGTCTGAAAGGATTGCCTTTTCCACGCCTAGCAAGCTGATCGCGCGCATCGTTGGGTCGAGCGTGGCGAACAACATGTCCTCGGCCATGACGTTAGAGCCGGTCAAACGATTGAAAAGCGTAGATTTGCCAGCATTGGTATAACCGACCAGCGCTATCACCGGCCAGGGCGCCCTTCCCCGTCGCTCCCTGTGGAGTGCGCGCGTCTTTCGCACCTGTTCCAATTCACGCCGCAAACGGCCCATCCGCTGACGGATCATTCGCCGGTCAGCCTCAATTTGGGTTTCACCTGGACCACCTAGGAAGCCAAAGCCACCGCGCTGACGTTCCAAGTGTGTCCAGCTGCGCACAAGCCGGCTTTGCTGATAATCGAGATGTGCTAGCTCAACCTGCAGCCGGCCTTCAGCTGTGGCTGCACGCTCGCCGAAAATCTCTAGAATTAATCCTGTTCGATCAATGACTTTGCGCTTGAACTTTTCTTCTAGATTGCGCTGCTGGATTGGTGTCAATGCGCCGTCCACAATTACCAGTTCGGCGTCGTGCAGTTCGCAATCCGTCTTGATGCGCTCAACCTGACCCGATCCAAAGAGCGTGTTGGGCTGCATTTGGCGAATAGTGAAGATTTCCGAATGAGCAATCACCACGCCGATCGCAAGCGCAAGCCCCTTGGCCTCCTCAAGCCGCTCGTTTGCAGTGAGGTCATACGAAACGCTTCGGATATCCGGGCACAGGACAAGGGCCCGCGCACCGCGGGTCACCTCATCCATCAGGTCATCATCGAAACTCAAAAGCGGCTTTAGCCTTCGTCCAACTCGCCAATCTCAGGATTTTCGTCATCGGTGAGATCAACAGGGCTTGCTGGCTGAATGGTCGACACAGCGTGTTTGTACGCCAATTGCACAGCGCCATCGCGTTCAAGCAGCATGCAGAAAAGGTCGTAAGCAGCAATGCGGCCCTGCAACATCACTCCGTTCACAAGGAACATCGTGACTTGCACGTCAGATTCGCTCACCCGGCTCAGGAATACATCCTGCAGCAGGCGCTGTTTTGAATTTCCGCCTCGATTTTCGAATTGTTCGGCATCGACCGGGCTACCCGGCATAATCGTCGATATCGCGTGCTTGTAAACAAGCTGCGATTGGCCATCGCGGCGCAGCAAGATAGAGAAATTGTCAAACCAAGTGACAATCCCCTGCAACTTTACACCTTTGACGAGGAACATCGTCACTGGAATCTTGTTCTTGCGCAGCAGGTTCAAAAAAGCGTCCTGCAAGTTTCCAGCAACTTTGCCGCGTCCTGAACCGCTTGTGTTCCGGCTCGGATCGGCAATCTCGCTTGCTGGTCTCGGGCGCGGAGAGAGAGTTCGCCCACTCGACATGATTTGTGCTCCTATATTATTGGCGGCCGCCGTTACGGTCCGCAAATCAGGTGATTGAAGCGTCCAAGTGCTTCTAGCTCCCTCTCTTATAATGGCGTTTACAATTGCTCGGGGCAATCCTTGAATTGAATTCGAGCATGATTGGCGCGTTTTTACAGCTTATTAGCGGGCAAATTACTCTTTGCGAGCGCTTTCGCGCCTGTCCGCCATACCCAGCAACTTCAATTTGCGATGCAAGGCAGAGCGCTCCATTCCGATAAAAGTCGCGGTTTTTGAGATATTGCCAGAGAACCGCCGGATCTGGATGGTTAGGTATTCGCGCTCAAAACTCTCGCGCGCCTCGCGCAAAGGCACGCCCATCATCGCTGAAAGGCCTTGCCCGGATGCCGCGAGGCGTCCCCCGGTTATTTCCGCTGGAAGCATATCGGTTTCGACCACTGTCAAACGTTCACGAGGAGTCATGATAATGGTCCGCTCCACGACATTGCGCAGCTGGCGCACATTGCCGGGCCAGTCGTAGGCCTGAAGCGCGGCCATGGCTTCTTCAGAAATTTCCGGCGGTGAGATGCCCTGATTGGTCGAATACCGGGTAAAGAAGTGCTCAGCCAGCGACGGAATGTCATCGCGTCGTTGGCTGAGGCTGGGAATGGCGACCGGAACGACATTTAGACGATAGAAGAGATCTTCGCGAAAGCGTTTTTCTTCCATTTCGTGCGTGAGATCACGCGATGTGGAGGAGACGACGCGTACATCCACGCCGATCTGGCGGGTGCCCCCTACCCTCACAAAACTCTGTTCAGTCAGCACACGCAGGATGCGCGCCTGCGTGGAAAGCGGCATGTCAGCTACTTCATCAAGATATAGCGTACCGCCGTCAGCCATTTCCAAAAGACCGGGACGCACCTGCTTGCCGTCAGCTTCCTCGCCGAATAGCTCATGCTCGAAGCGTTCAGGCGTAATGCGTGCCGAATTGACCGTAACAAAAGCCTTGTCAGCTCGCGCACTCCACGCATGGAGCAGCCTCGCAGCAACTTCCTTTCCTGCGCCCGCGGGCCCTGAAATCATCACCCGGCTGCCTGTGTTCGCAACGCGTTTCAGAGTCGCGCGCACAGCGTTAATAGCTGAGGAATTCCCAGTAAATTCAGCACCATCAATCACGCCTTCGCGGAGGCGTGAGTTTTCACGACGCAATCGTTCAGTTTCTGTCGCGCGTTCGACGAGAAGCAGCAGGTGTTCCGCCTCAAATGGCTTTTCGATGAAATCCATCGCACCGCGTCCAATCGCGGAAACAGCCGTGTCTATATTGCCGTGACCAGAAAAGATGATGACTGGCAGATCGGGCTCGCGCACCTTGATAGCATCGAGCAATTCCAGCCCATCCATCTCGCTGCCGTGCAGCCACACATCTAGCAGGACCAGACTTGGCCGACGCTCGTCAATTGCAGCCAATGCGCCATTGCTTTCTGCAGCGGTCCGGCATTCATAGCCTTCATCTCCGAGCACGCCGGAGACGAGCTCGCGAATGTCACGTTCATCATCTACAATCAGAATATCAAGTGCCATCAATGGCTCCGTGTTTCACTATTGTTCAAAGGACTGCCTCTGCCTGCGCAAGTTCGGGGTCGCGCGCAAAGCGCAGTGTCACGATGGTTCCGCCACTCGTGCCGGTGGCAAAGCTCATATCGCCGCCATGTTCGTCGACGATCTTGTTCACAATCGCGAGGCCAAGCCCGGTGCCTTTCTCGCGAGTCGTGACATAAGGTTCGGTAATCCGGTCACGATCCGTGGGCAGGCCGATCCCGTTGTCTGAGACCGACACGGTCAAAAACTCGCTATCCGTTTCGCCGGAATTGGCGATGGCCACGCTGATTGTGCCCTCAAATCCCTCACCTGCTTCAAGCCGTTTGGCTTCCACGGCCTCGACCGCATTTTTCAGAACATTTGTCATCGCCTGGCCAAGCTGATGTCGGTCACAGCGAATGTTCGAGCGATCAGCTAGATTGACGGCCACTTCGAATGAGATGTCTGAATGCGCGACTTCCTGTAGGAACACCGCTTGTCTCACGAGATCGACGGGATCTTCTGGTCGGAAAACCGGCTTGGGTAGTCGCGCGAAGGATGAGAATTCATCGACCATCTTGCGCAAGTCACCCACTTGCCGAACAATTGTGCTGGTGAGCTCATCAAACAGCTCTTCGTCCTGCTCGATCTGCTTGCGGTAGCGGCGTTTGAGCCTTTCGGTGGCGAGCTGGATCGGTGTGAGCGGGTTCTTGATTTCGTGCGCGATACGCCTGGCGACGTCAGACCACGCAGCCTGCCTTTGATCGAGAAGCTGGCGGGTGATGTCTTCAAAGGTAATCACATAACCGCTTGAACTTGGTGCTGCTTTTACAGCCAAAGTCAAAAGCTCATTCCCGCGGGCGTGGCTGACGATTTGCCGCTCTTTGCCCTCGTTGAGCATCTGGCAGATTTCAGGCGAAAGCTCGCTGAGAGGTCGACCGACCAATTCATCGGGCTGCGCTTCGCAAAGGCTCTCATCTGAAAGCAGCGATTGCGCCGATGAATTCATCAGCATGACACGGCTTTCCCCATCAACCGAGATCACGCCGGCAGAAACGGATTCGAGCACAGCCTCCATGAAAGCGCGGCGATCATCGATCTGACGATTAGCGCTGACTAGCGCGTCAGTCTGTTTTTCAAGCTGCGCTGTCATCCGATTGAATGCGCGATTGAGCAGGCCAATTTCATCAGCTCCCGTTCGCCCCTCAACCCGTAGAGCGAAATTACCCTGCCCCACTTTCCGTGCCGCTCCGACAAGATCAGTAAGCGGCTCGACTTGTCGATCAGCAAAGCGAAGCGCAAACCAAACCGCTAATCCGACAAGCAACAGACTGACCGCGAAAAGCGCAATATTGAACCGCAACTGCAGAGTTCGCGCGTCAGCCGTGAGCGACTCATAAGATGATGAAATTGCTTGCGCCCGTTCCCAGGAATTGAACAGGCTCGCCTCGGTCGTGCGCGCATTATAAAGATATATGCCGCTCTCAGCATCAATCGGCGCGAGAGCAGCTATCCTTTCAGGACTGCCCTCGACAGCAACGAATTGGCCTTCATCCAGCTTGGGCAGAGCTTTCTGGCTAAACTCGAGCCAACGATTGTCATCCATCAGGTTCATGATCGCTGCAGTGCGTAGGCTACCGTCGGGAAGCCTCTGTAGAATTGCGCTTTCCGTGATTTCCCGTGGCTGTGCCTGATAGGCGTAGAAATCCGGGAAATTGTCGTCAGACAATTGTCCTCCGCGCTCGAAAAAGAAGAACCGCAAATCGCTGGCCATAGCGATCGTTTCATCTTGCACATCAGCTTGGTTCGCATCGTAATAGCTTTGCGCAAGCTCGTTTGCGTTTTCCATCAATCCGCGGGAATCATCCGAGAACCAGAAATCCACACCCGACTGGAACAGGAACGCAGCAAAACCGGCGACAAGCAAAGTCGGCACCGCAGCAACTATGGAAAAGAAGAACACTAGCCGCACATGCAAGCGCGCCGTGCTGCCTGCGGCCCGCCTCATTGCGAGCCGTCTTCCGGCAAAGACCAAGATTGCCATCGCCGGAACAAGAGTGGCGATTAAAAGCAAGGAGGCCTGCAGTGTTGGCAGCAACTCCCCTGCATCAGGTTCACGCGAATATGTGAGATACGTCGCGGTGACAGCCACCACCAATGCGATCAAGGATGCGATCTCAAGCCAGACAAAGAAATTGGCCTTGCGCGAAGCAATGACGAAACGCCGCCACCAACGCGGTGTTCGGCGAATAGGTAGACTGTCAGCGTTCACAGGCGCGGCATCCATCGTGGCGCAGTTACAACGCCGGTGTGTCTTTCATGCAAGTGGAAAACGCAATTGAGGCCAAAAAACCACGCTAAAGCGGTCTTGCGAAGCGATCAGGCACAATATCAAGTTCAACGATGCGTTTGCGCAACGTATTTCGATTGATGCCAAGCAACTGAGCGGCACGAAGCTGATTGCCGCTTGTCTGGCCCAGCGCGTACTCGATCAGTGGTCTTTCAAATGCTGCCAAGGCGCTGTGATAAACCGTCCCGTGCGATGGTGTTTCACTCTCAAGCCAATCCGCCAGCACGCTCGCAAAACCGTTCTCGCCTTTTTGAGCTACCCCAGCTCCAATCGCTGCTTCATCGCCGATGATTTCGTCAACACTTGCAACGTCGATCGTTTCCTCGCGCGCCATCAGGGCAAGCCGAAAGATGACATTGCGAAGCTCGCGAACGTTTCCGCGCCAATTGCGGTTTTCCAATTGCTGCAACGCCTCTGCTGAGAGCAGTCTTCTCGGCAATCCTTCTTCAGCCGCTTTTTGCAAGAAATGTTGGGCGAGCTCCGGGATGTCCTCGCGCCGGTCGCGAAGCGGAGGTAACTCAATCGGGACGACATTGAGCCGGTAGAAAAGGTCTTCGCGAAAATCGCCGGACGCTATCATTGGCGCTAGATCGCGATTGGTGGCTGCAATGATGCGCACATCAACCGCGATCTCCTGACGTCCGCCCACTCGCCTGATCCGGCCCGATTGCAGAGCACGCAGAAGCCGCGTTTGAGCATCAGCGGGCATATCGCCAATTTCGTCGAGGAACAGAGTTCCACCATTGGCCTGCTCAAACTTTCCTATCGCCTGCGCGATGGCGCCGGTAAAAGCGCCTTTCTCATGCCCGAAGAGCTCGCTCTCGACGAGATCAGCAGGGATCGCAGCCGTATTTACCGCGACGAAGGGTCCAGTGCGCCTGTCGCCCAATTGATGAATCGCTTCTGCGACCAGCTCTTTTCCCGTACCGCTTTCCCCAGTGATGAGGACGGTGAGATCATTGCGCAAAACCCGCGTGATCATGCGGTAGACAGTCTGCATCGCCTGACTGCGCCCGACGAGGGGCAAGCCGTCTCCCTCCGCGCCAAGCTCTGTCGGAACAGTGGGAGCTGCGCCGCGTTTTCCGACTGCCTGACAAACCGTCTGCACCAGCTGATCGAGATCGAAAGGCTTGGGGAAATACTCGTACGCCTCGCGCTCACTCGCACGCACCGCGGTATCGAGAGTGTTTTGCGCCGATAGCACTATCACTGGCATATCAGGCGCAGCCCGGTGAACGGTATCAAGGCTTGCAAGCCCATCCCCGTCGTCCAGCATCACATCGGTAAGCATCACGTCAAAGCGCACTGATGACAAAGCTGCATCACGCTCTGAAATGCGCGTGCAATGCTGGATACCAAACCCTTCATCCTCAAGTGCCGCGATGATTACAGTCGCAATCGCGTTATCGTCCTCGACAAGAAGCACGCTTGAAGGTTTTGCCTTAGGATCAATCATTGCGCTTTACCCTTTGCGCGGTGCTTGCGGCAGGTGAAGCCGGAAATGGGTTAGACCTGCACGCGCGTCGCGTTCATGGCTTATGCTCCCATTCATATCGCGCACCAGTTTGCGCACGAGAGCAAGTCCCAGCCCCTGCCCCGATTGTTTTGACGAAACGAATGGCTCAAATACGTGATCACGCATTGAAGGATCAATTCCGGCGCCGTTGTCGCTTACCGTAATTTCTATCGGCAGCCGCACAGCCCTGCCTAATCGCATCGCACTAAAAGCAAGCCCACTTACAAATCTTGTTTGCACAATCACACGCGCGGGATCGCCATCGTGGTGATTGGCAATGGCAGCATCACGCGCGTTCGAAATCAGATTGATAAGCACCTGCTCCAATGCATCGCGGTTCGCGAATACGGGCGGCAATGATGGATCGAACTCTTCCGAGATTTCGACAGGGACACTTCCCGATGCCTTCGTAATGGCAAGAGCAGAGCGCACCGCTTCGTGGAGGTTGCAGGGTGCCGGCGGGTCTGATTGCGAACTACCCAATTGCTGCATCCGGTCAATGAGGCGAGCAATCCGATCCACTTCATCCGTGATCATCCGGGCGAGGGGTTTGTCTTTGTGCGCAAGTTTGCGAGCAACCAGCTGCCCAGCTCCTCTGATTGCCGCAAGAGGGTTTTTGATCTCATGCGCAAGGATGGAGGGAGCAGCAATGGACGTGTCAGTGTTGTCCTCATACGCCGTATCCTCATGTCCCAATTCGGACATTGCCACGACGCGCCAACCCTTGTGGTTTGGAAGCGGTGATACAGTGAGATTTACGCTGACCTCTTTCCCATAAACGACGATTGCTAAATCGCGCGCGACAAGTGCCGCTTCGGTGTCTTCGAGGCGATTAAGAACCCGGGCATCAGAAATACCGAGTACTTTCACTATCGGCTCGCCAATCAAACGCCGTTCGCTTTTGCCGAGCATGTTTTCTGCGGATTGGTTGGCCTCAGCAATGCGCCCTTCGGCGTCGACTAGAATAACCGCGAATATCAGCCCGGCAATTTGATCGCCCGGATCCGGATTACTCGCCGCAATTTCGGCTTTCGAGGACGTTTCGTCCTCCACTGCACCCGATCCTGCTGCGCCCATCACGCCGCCCGGCGCTTGAGGAAAGGCTCATAAAAGCGCGCGATTTCGCCCAGAACCACATCGGGATCATCGATGAAATTGGCTTTGTTGCGAAATTCCGCCGAACCATGCATTCCCTTGGTGTACCAGCCCAAATGCTTGCGCGCGATCTTGGTCCCGACATTGCGGCCGTAATGGTCGAGCATGCGTTCGTAATGCTCTATCAGCGTCGCGTATTGCGCATCGAAACTCGGTGTCGCGATGCTCTCACCCGTGCGCCACCAATGCATTACCTGACCAAGCAGCCAGGGTTTACCGTAGGCGCCGCGTCCGATCATCAGGCCGTCTGCGCCGGATTGCTCAAGCGCTTCTGCTGCGTCGTCAATCGTGCAGATATCGCCATTCACAATCACCGGGATCGATACTGCCTCTTTGACCTTGCGGACAAAGCTCCAATCCGCGCTGCCTTTATACATCTGGTTTCGCGTGCGGCCGTGGACGGTAATCATCTTGACGCCAAGATCTTCGGCAATACGGGCCATTTCGGGCGCGTTTAGGCTTTGGTGGTCCCAGCCCATGCGCATTTTGACAGTGACCGGCACATTCACGGCATTGACTGTCGCCTCGATAAGCTTGGTTGCAAGCGGCACTTCGCGCATCAGAGCCGAGCCTGCAAACTGGCCAACCACCTTGCGCACCGGGCAGCCGAAGTTGATGTCGATGATCGCCGCGCCATTGCCCTCTTGCAGCTTGGCTGCCTCGGCCATGCTTTCCGGGTCGCAGCCGACGAGTTGCATGGAGACGGGCTCTTCGGTTTTGTCCCACTCTGCCTTCTGAACAGATTGGCGCGTTTCGCGGATCGCGGCTTCGCTGGCGATCATTTCTGTGACGTTAAGACCAGATCCGAACCGGCGAACGAGCGTGCGGAAAGGCATGTCAGTAACGCCTGTCATCGGGGCGAGGATGACGGGATCGTTGATGGTCACAGGGCCAACCTGGATCGGCTTTAGCGCCGGCGGTGTAGGAATAGTGGTCATGAGAGGAATTGCCTAAATATTAAGCAGCGCCTTAGTGGATTGCGCAAATCCCGTCCAGACCCTAAGCGCGCTACCCACATGCCTGCTGACACGCCCCTCCCTTCATTCGCTGCAATTGTCGTGGCCGCCGGCAAAGGGTTGCGGGTTGGAGGCGAAACCCCCAAGCAATTCCGCGAATTTCGCGGCAAGCCATTGATCAGGCACTCGGTTGAAACCTTGCTCGAAGCTGGGGCCAGCCCTCTGGTTGTCGTTGTCGCTGAAGACGCACAGAGTTTTGCTGAACATGCCTTAGCCGGTCTTCCCAACATCACGTATACTCAGGGCGATATCACCAGACAGGGATCGGTGCTTGGCGGACTTGAAGCGTTGGCCTCTTCATCACCAGAGCGGGTTCTCATTCACGATGCCGCTCGGCCTGATCTGCCTATCGAAGTCGTAAGGCGATTGGTCGAGGCACTGGAGAACCATCCCGGAGCCATTCCAACCTTGCCCGTGGTCGATAGTCTCGCTGTTGCAAGCGATAATGACACAATGGCAGGCAAGGCTGAGCGAGAGGCATTGCGCCGTGTTCAGACCCCACAAGCCTTCCGATTTGCCGAAATTCTCGCCGCGCACCGCGATTGGCAGGGAGCGCCCAATGCTGGCGATGATGCGCAGGTGTTGATGGCAAGCAATGGTTCAGTTGCGCTTGTCCAGGGTGATGAGCGACTGAAGAAGATCACTTTTGCAGAAGATTTGATGGATCAAACCACTCTCCCCGCCCTTCCCGCCTTCCGCGTTGGCCAGGGCTACGACGTGCACAAGCTCGCCGAGGGTGAAGAGTTGTGGCTGTGCGGGATCAAGCTCGATCACACACACGGGCTGGCTGGACATTCCGATGCCGACGTGGCGCTCCACTCGATCACCGATGCCGTGTTGGGCGGAATTGGCGATGGCGATATCGGCACGCATTTCCCGCCAAGCGATCCGCAATGGAAAGGCGCGCGTTCTGCCCAATTCCTTGAACACGCAGTGAAACTCGCGCGAGAGGCCGGGTACGTAATCGGAAATATCGACCTCACCATTATCTGCGAAGCGCCCAAGATCGGCCCTCACCGGCCTGCCATGCGCGCCGAGGTAGCTCGGATTACGGGCCTTCAAGAAGACGCTATCAGTATAAAAGCAACCACCACTGAAAAGCTCGGCTTTACCGGCCGCGGCGAAGGTATCGCAGCGCAAGCGATTGTATCGCTTCAACGCGGCTGAGCCTTAAGGAGACACGAACATGAAACGAACCCTCATCGCTCCAGCTCTTGCGCTCGCAGCACTGGGCACCGCGCAAGCAGCACAAGCCCAACAAAGCTGTGTGGCACCCGCAGATGTGACCGACATGGTGACCTATGTCGTTCCGCTTGCGTTCGATGCCGCGATGCAAACGTGTGATGCGCAGTATCAAGCGGACGGCTTTATGAAATCAGATGGCGACGCGTTCGCTGATCGCTTTCGCGCAAAACAGGATGCCGCCTGGCCCGGCGCTTACAAGCTCGGCAAACAATTTATGGCCAAGAGAGCAGAGAAAGAGGGCGAGGAAGGCAATGGCAACGAAGCCGACATTGTCGGTCTCATTGATCAAATGCCAGAAGAACAAGTGCGCCCGTTCTTTGACGGAATTATCCAGCAGATGATCGCTTCCGAAATCAAAACGGATACCTGTGGTGATATTGAGCGCGGTTTGGGCTTGCTGGCCCCTCTGCCGGTTGAAAACACCTCCATGCTCGTAACCTTCATTCTGGAAATGTCGGGCGTCAAAGACCCACAGATTTGCAGCAACTGAAACGCACAATGTCCAATTCTATCCTGCCCGCTGATATTGCAGAACTGGCTGCTCGCGTCGTTGCTGAAAACCGTGAGGCAGGCCGGATGGTCGCCACCGCGGAAAGCTGCACGGGCGGCCTCGTCGCTGGCGCAATCACTGAAATCGCGGGATCATCCGCCGTGCTTGATCGCGGTTTCGTGACTTATTCGAACGAAGCCAAGATGGAATCGCTCGGTGTCAGTCAGGACATTATCGAAACATTCGGCGCAGTTTCCATCGCGTGCGTCTGGGCCATGGCAACAGGTGCTTTGGAGCGATCCAAGGCCGATGTAGCCGTTGCAATCAGCGGAGTGGCCGGTCCCGGTGGCGGGACCCAGCTAAAGCCAGTGGGGACGGTCGTGTTCGCACGCGCCTTTCGCAATCAGGATGGCGAACCCGAAGGTGAACTGAAGCATTTTGACGGCGGCGATGGCCCAGATGGCCGTGCCCGCATTCGGCATCAGGCGACGATTTGCGCGCTCGAATTGTTGTTGCCGTAAAGCTCAAACGCGCGCTGTTCGAATGCCGCGACCATTTTGCGGAAAGCGCGGTCGATATACTGGCCCGCTAGACGTTCAAAAATCCGGCTTTTGAACGTGAAGTCGACGCAGAAATCGATTTCGCAATCGTTGGGGCCAAGCTCGCGAAACTTCCACACATTGTCGAGATCGCTCAAAGGCCCATCGACATAATGAACCGCAATTTCGTTGGGTCGGGTTTTGGAAACGCGCGAGGAAAAGCTCTCACGGATGCCTTTAAAGCCGACAACCATGTCCGCAACCATTTCGGTTTCGGAATTCGACCGAACCCGCGTTGCCACAACCCAGGGCAGAAACTGCCCGTAACGCCCCACATCGGCGACCAGATCGAACATCTGTTCAGCGCTGTAAGGTAGAGCGCGAGTTTCGTGGATTGATGGCATCAGACGCTCAGCCGGTCCTTTTTGCGCAGCTTTTCTTCGCGAGCGGCGCGCATCACGGCAAAATCATCACCAGCGTGATAGCTTGAACGGGTGAGCGGGCTGGACGCGACCTGCAGGAACCCTTTGGCGCGGGCAATCGAACCAAAAGCGTCAAAGGCCTTAGGCGTCACGAACTCTTCAACCTTTGCATGTTTCGGCGTCGGTTGGAGATATTGGCCCAAGGTGATGAAATCGACTTCGGCGCTGCGCATATCGTCCATTACCTGATGAACTTCCAAACGCTCTTCCCCAAGGCCAAGCATTATTCCTGATTTGGTGAAAATCAGAGGATTGTGTGACTTCACTTCCTCCAGCAGACGCAGCGACGCGTAATAACGCGCGCCGGGGCGGATGGTGGGGTAAAGCCGGGGTACTGTTTCAAGGTTGTGATTGTAGACGTCGGGTCCTGCCTCGCAGATCGCTTCGACAGCGGGGCGCATCTTGCCGCGGAAATCGGGAGTGAGAATTTCGATCGTCGTGTCGGGCGTGTTGCGGCGCAGCGCTTCGATCACTTTGACAAATTGAGAGGCACCGCCATCGGGCAGATCATCGCGGTCAACGCTGGTGATGACGATGTGTTTGAGGCCCATTTTGGCGGCTGCAATCGCCGTATTCTCAGGCTCCATCGGATCAACCGCGCGCGGCATTCCGGTTTTCACATTGCAGAACGCGCAGGCACGCGTGCAGACATCGCCCAGGATCATCACGGTCGCATGCTTTTGCGTCCAGCATTCACCGATATTGGGGCATGCTGCTTCTTCGCACACCGTGTTGAGATTGAGCTCGCGCATTAACCGGCGCGTCTCGTTATATCCCTCGCTCACCGGAGCGCGAACACGGATCCAATCCGGCTTGCGCTGACGCTTGGGCCGTTCTTCGCCAGTTTCATTGCCGGGTTTGGGCGTGTTTGCGAGATCGTTCATGGCGACCATTTAGGCAGTGCGCGCGCAGGTCGCAAGCGCTGTCAAACTCGCAAAATCGGCAAGTTTCAGTGCGAGAAGCGCATTACCGGTCTTGCCCCCCTGCCCCAGCCTATGCTTAGCGAAATGCGGGAGGGATCAATCGAATGCCAGAATTTGCGGAATTGCTGAAAGGTTATCGTCGGTTTCGCGAGGAAACCTATCCGCGCCAGAAAGAGCGATTCGATGAATCGATCGCTGAAGGTCAGCATCCCAAACTGCTGGTGATCGGATGCTCGGACAGCCGCGTTGATCCCGCTCAGATCTTCGATGTCGATCCGGGCGAGATATTCGTCGTGCGCAATGTCGCGGCGCTCGTCCCGCCTTATGAGACGACGCCGGGCAAACACGGGGTGTCAGCAGCCGTCGAATACGCGGTGCAGGTTTTGGAAGTCGCGCAGATCCTTGTCATGGGGCACGGTCGGTGCGGCGGGTGCAAGGCGGCTCTCGATCAAAGCCTTGCCGATCATGAGCCGGGCGATGGAGGGTTTGTCGCCGGATGGATCAAGCTGCTCGACGATGCCCGCGAACCCGTTGCGCGAAAGCATGGGACAGAGGGGCGCAAAGCTGAACTGGCTATGGAATTTGCCGCGATCCGGCAAAGCCTTGCAAACCTTCGCACTTTCCCGTGGATCAAGGCCAAGGAAGATGCTGGCACAATCAAGCTGCGAGGGGCGCATTTCTCGATCAAGGAAGGCGTGCTTTACTCACTCGACGAGGAAACCGGCGAGTTCCTTCCGGAGGATTAGCAGCTTGCCCTCTCCCGCCTTTGCTCCCATGTGACGGGCCATGTCAGAAACCCACCTTAAAAATATCGCCCTGCTCATCGATGCAGACAACACGACGCCCGACGGGATTGACCCTGTGCTCACCGTCATGGCGGAGCTGGGGCAAGTCAATATCCGGCGCGCCTATGGCAATTTCGCAAAGAACAACCTGTCGCGCTGGGATACGATCACTAACAAGTTCGGCATCCGCCCCCAGCAACAATTCGACGTATCAAAGGGCAAGAACGCCACAGATATGGCGATGACAATTGATGCGATGGATCTCCTCTATCAGGGCAAGGTCGATGGCTTCGGCTTGATGACATCGGACAGCGATTTTACCCCGCTTGTGACGCGGCTGAGGCAGGATGGGCTGCTGGTCTATGGCTTCGGCGAGAAGAAGACACCGCAGGCGTATCAGGCGGTGTGCACGCGCTTTATCGATATCAAGAAGCTCATCAGCAATTACGCCGAGGATCGCGGCACGAAGCCGAAAGATGCAAAATCATCGCCCAAGGGTGCGGTTGACGATGATCTGATGGAATTGATCACGGGTGCCTATTCCGAAGCGAAACGCGATGAGAAAGGCTATGCCCGGCTCCAGCAAGTTGGCCAGATCGCGGGCAACCGTTCCAGCTTCGACGTGCGCAATTATGGCTTCAAGTCACTGAGCGAACTGTTTGAAACGCTGGACAATTTCTCACTCGACCGTCGCGCGGGCAACCAGATCTACGTCAGACGCCTCCGCTAAGCGAACGACGGATCGCTCAATGAAAAAGGCGCTGCGAGCCTATACCCGCAGCGCCTTTCCTTTTTCTCAGCGGATATGAGTTCAGCCGCCTGTCATTTCATCCGTTGCTGCCTCGCTTGGCGCTTCTGCGGCGGCGGCAGGGCTTTGTGCTTCGGTGTAGGCCATCCAGAGCTTTGCAATCGGTGCGCGCTTCCCATCAACCTTTGCGAAGGTCTCGCGGGCAGCGGCGAAATCACCGGCACCAGCCTGCGCAATGCCAAGCCGTGTCAGAGCTTCACCCGTTTCAACACCCGGCATGCCGAGCGCTTTGGTGTAGAACTCAATCGCCTTGCCATATTCGCCATAGCTCAGGAACGCGCTTGCAGCCGCGGTCACGGTCCGCAATTGCGCACTGGCACTGCGTGCATCGGATTCGAGAGCAGGCAGATCAGCCCGGTCGCTCGCGATGCGTCCATTGGCGACTTCGAGCGACTCGCTGAGGTAGGAATTGTCACGCGAGACATCGCCAGCCGCAAAGCCAGCTTCGATCACGTCCTTCACCTCTTTGGGCAGACGGCGAGCATCAGCCGCTTCGACGTAATAGTCGTAATCGGGCGCATCCGTCAGCGCACCAACCTTCCGGCTCAAACGGAAGATGTCGAGCAATTCTGGGTTCTCAAACTGATTGAGGTTGCGCGTGAGGTTGACCGCGTCCTTCCAGTTTTCTGGGCTCGGATAATCTTCGATCCAGCCGAGCACAAAGTCGTAAACCTGCGGCTTGATCTCGTTGTTGTAAGCGATCTGAATGCCGCGGCGATACCAACGGTCAGGAACTTCGGCGCCTGAGCTTTTGCGTGCCTTGATCGCGTCATCAAGGAAAGCAAGACCTTCGGTATGCTGATCGGCCGAGAAGAAGTTTTCAGCCTGCAGGATCTGAAGATCAGCGGCGGTCACGCTTTCAGATGTGTAGTTCAGATCAATCGCGCGCTGCAGGTAAGTGCGCGCTTTTGTGAAATCATTCTGCGCGTTGGCGAGCTGATAAGCGATGAAGTTGAAACGTCCCAGACGCTCAGCTTCAACTTTTCCGCTTTCGAGCATCAATTCCATGCCCTGCAATTGCATTGCCTGATCTTGCGCACCAACAGCAGCGTTGAACATCATGCCGCCAAGCGCATTCTTGTCATCAGGAGTTGCAGCGAGCGGAACGAGAGCCATGATCTGCGGCTTGAGAGCAACAGGATCAGCGCCTTCAGCCTTGAGAGCTTCGTCAACGGGGCCGTAAGCTTCAACGAATTCCTTCGTATACTCAGGCTTGCTGTCTTTCTTCTTTTTGTCCTTCTTGCGCTGCGCATGCGCCTCTGCGGGCATCAGCGCGGTCGCAACAATTGCCGAGCCTGAAGCAAGGGCAATTGCCAGTGCCAGACCTGAAAACGGCTTGCGCACAGTCGAGATGGTCATTCGGGGTGTCCTCCTTAAATGGTTAGTTATGCCCGCTCGTTTCGCGGCGGGGCTTTCAATGTGCTGCTATCGTCTTTGGACGCGCATTTCGATATTTGCAATTCTTCCTAGGTAAACCGGGCTGAACGGCCTTTGAATGGTGGGCGATGAAGCTTGTTACACCTTGTAAAACTTGGCGCAGGGCAAATGTGGAAAACGCCGCCCAAAAACACCCCGCTTTGGTGGTAAAATCGGCCTCGAAGGACTAAGAAAGAAGCTCACGAAATTTGTCCTTTGACTAGAGTAGATTCCTTTTGAGCGACAGCGACACAATCGATCCACCCATCCCCGCAATGCCGGGAGATTTTGAACGCGTCGACATCGTCGATGAAATGAAAACGAGCTACCTCGATTACGCGATGAGCGTGATCGTGAGCCGCGCTCTTCCCGATGTGCGCGATGGGTTAAAGCCGGTGCACCGGCGCATTCTTTACGCCAGCCAGGAAGGCGGCTTTGTCGCCGGGCGTCCTTATCGCAAAAGTGCGAAGATCGTCGGCGATGTGATGGGCAACTATCACCCGCACGGCGACAGCGCGATTTACGATGCTCTGGCGCGGATGACGCAGGATTGGTCTTTGCGAGTGCCTCTGGTCGATGGCCAGGGGAACTTCGGCTCGATGGACCCCGATCCGCCGGCCTCCATGCGTTATACCGAAGCGCGTCTGGCGCGGGTTGCGAACAGCCTGCTTGATGATCTCGATAAGGATACGGTTGATTTTGCGGATAACTATGACGGCTCACTGCAAGAGCCGACAGTTCTCCCGGCACGCTTCCCCAATCTGCTGGTCAACGGCGCTGGCGGTATTGCTGTCGGCATGGCGACCAACGTGCCGCCGCATAACCTTGGCGAAGTGATCGATGGGTGCTTTGCATTCATGGATAACCCGGCGATCTCTTCTGAGGAATTGATCGAATATATTCCGGGGCCTGATTTTCCTACTGCTCCTCTGATCCTTGGTGCGAGCGGTGCGAAGGCGGCCTACACAACAGGCCGCGGATCAATCCTGATGCGATGCCGACATGAGATCGAGGAAAAGCGCGGCGATCGTCAGTCGATCGTTCTCACCTCCATTCCTTTCCAGGTCGGCAAATCAGGTCTGGTCGAGAAGATTGCCGAAGCCGCGAAAGACAAGCGGATTGAGGGCATTTCCGATATTCGCGATGAGAGCTCTCGCGAGGGCGTTCGCGTCGTCGTCGATCTGAAGCGTGATGCCTCTCCCGAAGTCGTGCTCAACCAGATGTGGCGCTACACGCCCGCACAATCGAGCTTCCCGGCCAACATGCTGGCCATTCGCGGCGGGCGACCTGAAACGCTCACCCTTCGCGACATCATTCAAAGCTTCATCCAGTTCCGTGAAGAAGTCATCACTCGCCGAACGAAGTTTGAACTGAACAAAGCGCGTGAGCGGGCCCACTTGTTGCTCGGCCTCGTCGTGGCGGTCTCGAACCTCGATGAAGTCGTGGCTATGATCCGGGGAGCCGCCAACCCCGCAGAAGCGCGCGCAACCTTGCTCGCCAAAGAATGGCCGATTGGCGATATCGCGCAATACATCCGGCTGGTTGAAGCGATTGAGCCTTCCGCCGATGAAGCGGGCGGCACTTACAAGCTTTCAGAGCGCCAGGTGAAAGCCATCCTCGAACTGCGTCTGCACCGCCTGACCGCGCTCGGCCGCGACGAAATTGGCGATGAATTGAAAGAGCTTGCAGCCAAGATTGAGGAATTGCTCTCGATCCTTGCTGACCGGGTGAAGCTCTATGCCGTGATGCGCGAAGAGCTTGAAGAGATCAAAGCCACTTACGCAACGCCCCGCGTTTCTGAAATCGCGCCTGCCTGGGATGGTCTTGAAGATGAGGACCTGATTGAGCGCGACGAGATGGTCGTGACGGTTACGCTCGATGGCTACATCAAGCGCACCCCGCTTTCGACCTTCCGCGCGCAGCATCGCGGCGGAAAAGGCCGCGCGGGCATGTCCACCAAAGATGAAGACGCAATCTCCGAAATGTTCGTCACATCGACGCACACGCCGGTGCTGTTCTTCTCTACGGCTGGCAAGGTTTACCGTCTCAAGGTCTGGAAACTGCCAGAAGGTGGCCCGGCAACACGTGGGCGGCCGATTGTGAATATGCTGCCATCGCTTGATGATGGCGAAACAATCCGCACCGTGCTGCCTCTGCCTGAGGACGAAGCCGAATGGGGCGATCTCTCCGTCGTGTTTGCAACGGCGCAGGGCAATGTCAGGCGCAACTCGATGGACGCGTTCACCAATATCCCGTCCAACGGCAAATTCGCCATGAAGTTCGACGAGGACAGCAAGGACAAGCTCATCGGCGTCGCGCTGCTTGGCGAAGGCGACGATGTGTTGCTCGCTACCAAGATGGGCAAAGCCATCCGCTTTAACGGCGAAGACGTCCGCGAATTCACCTCGCGCACCTCAACCGGTGTAAGGGGTATGAAATTCAAGGAGAAAGGCGACGAAGTTGTCTCGCTTTCTATCCTTGCAGGCGGCTCTGCCACACCCGATGAACGCGATGCTTACTTGCGGGTTGCGCCATGGAAAGCGGACGATGATGCGCCTGCCCTTTCCGAAGACCACGCTCGCATGGCCGAAGAGGAGCAATTCATTCTCACCGTATGCGCCAATGGCTATGGCAAGGTTTCCAGCGCCTACGAATACCGCCGCGCTGGACGTGGCGGTATGGGGATCACCAATATCGACAACATCGCCCGCAACGGCCCGGTTGTCGCTAGCTTCCCTGTGGAATCGGGTGAGCAATTGATGCTCGTCACCGATCAGGCAAAGCTTATCCGCATCGGGCTTGAGAGCCTGCGCGTGATGGGCCGAGCGACCGCTGGTGTGCGCTTGTTCACAGTCGGCAAGGACGAGCAGATCGTGAGCGCGGTGAAGATCGAAGAGCCTGAGGATGAGGAAGCTGCTGAACCAAAAGGTGAAGGCGCGCAAGGCGAAGGAACTGCCGAGGCTGCTGATGGCGCCGCTGCTCCCGACGACACACCGGACGAACCTACACCGGAATAACCAGTGATTGCAGGCGCAGGCCTGCCGCCCTAGATAGCTCGCCCTATGGCACATGATGTTCACATAATCGGTGGCGGGCTCGCCGGGTCCGAGGCTGCATGGCAATTGGCGCAGCGCGGCGTTCGCGTGCGCCTGTCCGAAATGCGCGGGAGTGGAGAAATGACACCCGCACACCAGACCTATGGCTTGGCAGAGCTCGTGTGCTCCAACTCATTCCGCTCGGACAATGATGAGAGCAATGCGGTGGGCCTCCTCCACCACGAAATGCGCGCGCTCGACAGCATTGTGATGCGCGCTGGCGAAATCGCCCGCGTACCCGCTGGTAGCGCAATGGCAGTAGACCGGGACGTGTTCTCCGCCGAGGTGCAAAAGGCGCTTGAAAGCCATCCCAACATCGAAATCGTGCGCGAGCGCGTCGATGCCCTGCCGACCGAAGGGCTTACCATTGTCGCGACCGGCCCACTCACCGCGGCCAGCCTTGCCCAGAGCATTGTCAGCGCGACGGGCGAGGAGCGCTTGGCTTTCTTCGATGCCATCGCCCCCATCGTTCACCGCGACAGCATTGACATGTCCAAATGCTGGATCCAGTCACGCTGGAACAAGACAACCGAAGCTTCAAACGAAGACGGCGATTACATCAATTGCCCGATGACAAAGGAGCAATATCTCGCTTTTCATCAAGGCCTTATCGATGGCGAGAAGACCGAATTCAAGGAGTGGGAGAAAGACACGCCCTATTTCGATGGTTGCATGCCCATTGAAGTCATGGCGTCACGCGGAGTGGAAACGCTGCGCTATGGTCCGATGAAGGGCGTTGGCCTCGACAATCCGTACGACACAACCGAAGAGCATCCTCAGGGGCGCTGGCCCTATGCCGTGGTGCAGCTGCGCCAGGATAATAAGCATGGCACGCTGTGGAACATGGTCGGCTTCCAGACGAAGCTCAAATATGGCGCTCAGATCGAGCTGTTCCGCACAATTCCGGGCTTAGAAAATGCCGAGTTTGCCCGGCTTGGCGGACTCCATCGCAACACATTCCTAAACTCGCCCCAAGTCCTTGATCGCCAACTGCGATTGCAGGCCGCGCCGCATATCCGCTTTGCGGGTCAGGTGACCGGATGCGAGGGCTATGTCGAAAGCGCAGCCATTGGGCTTGTTGCGGGCATGATGGCAGCGGAAGAACTTGCGGGCCGCGAATGGCGCTCCCTTCCCCCCACGACTGCCATGGGTGCATTGCTCAGCCATATCACAGGCGATGCCGAGGCAGAGACATTCCAACCCATGAATGTCAATTTCGGTCTTTTCCCACCTCTGCATGAAGTGAAGAAAAAGCAGCGCAAACAAGCCTATACAGACAGGGCAAAAGCAGATTTGGCCGAATGGATCGCGCAATCACGCGAGGCAGTGCCAGCCTAGCATTTGCAGGAAGGCTTTTTCGGCTTTCGCTTGGGCGCGGTGGTTGCGAACTCGGCGGGTGTCAGCTTGCCGTTTCCATTGGTATCAGCTTCCGCAAATCGGTCTGAGGTGGTGACCACCCATTCCTCAAATGTCAGCAGATTATTGCCATCGACATCCAGCTTTCGAAACGCATCGGAGCGTGTCGAGAGCATCTCGTTTCGGGTGATTTCGCGATCGCGGTTGCGATCATAGCGGAAGAAGCGGCGCTCTTCGCGGGTCAATTCGCTCGCTTCCGGTGGAGCAGGCCCAATCATATCTCCTGGATCGCCTTCTGGCAGTTCTTCGGGCAGAGGTGCCGCTTCCTCAGGTTCCGGCGGAGGCGGCGCATTCTGTTCGACCTGCGCGCGGCCCTGCCACCAGAAAGTACCCACTCCGGCAAGGACCAGGCCTGCAAATAATCCCAAGACAGCCTGACGAATGGCGCATTCCCCTCAAATACCAACAGGGAAACTAGCGCTCCGGCTGGATCGCGACGAATTACAGTCTTGTTATTGCGGCCCGCATCGCAACGAGAGAAGCGCCGCGCCCCTCCATCAATGGCCGACCTCCCCGCTTCAGCGCCCTACGACCAAGAGCGCCCAAGACCGCAAGCCCGCGCGCATCAGCCGTGAGCCGCGCGCCTTTCCGCCCGCTTTCATTCGAAAGCCCGACCAACAGCGTGCGCTCTTCCTCTTCGGAGACCTTGGAAGCAAGGTCAGCCAGCGCCCAGTGCCAGGCCGCGTCAGAAAATGCATTGAAATGAGCGTTTTCGGGTTCGACCTTAAAAACTGCGAGAAGCGCATCGCGCCGTCCCTCAACGAAGGAAAGAGCGTCAGATGCGCCCAAGGGAGGTTCGGCCAGCAAGTGTTCCCACGCATCCAACAGCGGCAGCAATAGCGAAGCCCTCTCCCCCCAAAAACGACGCACACCGTCTAGAACCTGATCGCCTTGCGGCCATTGCTCCATTTCCTTTCCCAGCATTTCGCGCCACCAGGCAAGGCGCATCTGGCCCAACATTGGTTCAGTAGTCGCGCTCACTAGCCGGGAAAGTCGCTGATCGAGTTCGAAAAACATCCTTAACGCGTCGCGCAATTCCGCCTTGGTGTGCGCCAAGGCGAGCAACGCTTCGTCAGGCAGAGTTTCTGAAATCTGATCGGTCATGCGGCCTTGCGCGGTGCTCAGCCTGGCAAGGGTTTGTCAAGCTTTGTGCATTACTCGCGAGCTTGAGAGGCGGCGTCTTCGGCTTTGCGGAGGATTTACGCTTTCTTAACCATTGCCGTTCGCAATCCAGTTACCCGGTAGCGTTATGCCAAACGGATATAAGTATTTTTCCGTCCCGGCTCGGGTTTGGGCCAATGCAGAAGGAATCGTTCCCTATGGGCACGCAACCAACACAGCGCAGCACGTTTTTGCGGTCATTGCTCAATGACACGTCAGCGAACACAATTGTTATATCAGCGGCCTCACTGATCCCGCTTATCGGCATGGTTGGCGGCGCGGTTGATTCCTCGCGCTACTACATGACGGCTTCGCGGATGCAGGCCGCCTGCGATGCGGGCGCCCTTGCGACGCGGCGCGCGATGGAGAACGACACCTTCACTGACGAGCACAAGGCAGTTGGTGAGAATTTCTTCGACCAGAACTATCCTGATGGAACGTTTGGTGTGACGGGCCTGACGCGCACCTACACCGCGGACAACGATGGCAAGGTGACGGGCACTGCTTCGGCTGATCTTCCGACCAGCCTCATGGGTGTTTTCGGTTACAACGATTTCGACGTTTCTGTGAGCTGCACGGCTGAAATCAACATTTCGAACACGGACATCATGTTCGTGCTCGACGTGACCGGTTCGATGAACTGCAATCCTGACAACCCCAATGGCGGTTCGTGCAACAACACCGAGCAGAGCAACGCGAAGATCAAAGCACTGCGCACCTCGGTTTTGGGCTTTTACGACACAGTCGACGGCGCAACGTCAGACAGCGCTCAGGTGCGATATGGCGTGGTTCCCTATGCATCAAACGTGAATGTCGGCGGGTCAATTCCGCGTCAGTTCATGGCTGATACGCACACCTTCCAGTCACGCGTCGCCGAATTCACCGTCGAAGAGGTGGAAGATGAAGATAGCGGTGATTGGGAATTCCATGCCGCTGAATTCATCCGTGTGGAACAAGAAAGCAAAGGCGACTTTGAACGCAAGGATGTTATCGAAACAATCAAGAACATCGGCAACAACAACTGCAAGAAGCGCAAGCCGGCGAAGAAGCTAGAGTACATCGATGAACTAGGGCCCTTTGGTTACGTAAACCAGTGGATCGATGGCAACACGCGCACGACGCGCTATGACGACGACAACGAAAACATTCTGATTTACGAAGGCTACTACAAATTCAAAAAGAATGGCGGTGGCAAAAAGCGCCGGTGTGAGATCGGATACAACGTTTACGAAGGCAAAGGCGCCGCGCTTTGGGATCTGATCGAAAAGCGTAATGGCGATCCGACTTTCACAACAGTCGTTGAATTTGATCGCTATGTTTATCGTCCGGTCGACCTGGCCGCTCCGCCAGATAACAATCGTGATGGTGATGCGAACCTGACTGAAAAACCAAGCTGGTCGCAGGTCAATCTTGCTACTCTTTACGATGACAACCAGATCGACATGCCTGTCGGCGACAAAGGTGCGATGAGGACGCTCACCTGGGATGGCTGTGTCGAGGAATCGCAAACGGTGAGCAATGAGACATTCTCTCCGGTTCCTGCTGGAGCGTATGACCTCGATATCAATCTCATTCCGACGACAGATGCTCTGAAGTGGAAGCCAGTTCTCAATAACGCCGTATGGAAGCGGGAGAATGGCAGCAACAACACCACGAATTGGCTGTATCAGACCGGCGAGGAAAACCGCCCGGGTTACAGCTGTCCAGCTGCCGCATTCCGCCTGACTGATATCAGTCGCGGCGATCTGGAAAGCTACGTCAACAGCCTTCGCGGTCGCAGCAACACATACCATGATATCGGCATGATCTGGGGCGCTCGCTTCATCTCGCCGCAGGGTATCTTTGCACCCGACAACGAAACCGCGCCCAATGGCGATGCCATTGCCCGCCACATCGTCTTCATGACCGATGGTGTGCTTGCGCCAAACGTCGAAGTGTACGGCACCTACGGTATCGAATGGTGGGATCGCCGTGTGACCGGCAACGGCAATAGCGGCCGGGCCTCAT
Organism: Erythrobacter sp. YT30; assembly: GCF_001542875.1. GTDB lineage: Bacteria > Pseudomonadota > Alphaproteobacteria > Sphingomonadales > Sphingomonadaceae > Erythrobacter. The sequence continues at coordinate 519,164 of NZ_LMAF01000001.1, forward strand.
CTCGCCACGCAGCCCGCTTCCAGGCGGCTTGTACGGCGGCGAAGAATGAAAACATCTCGGTTTGGGTTGTCGCTTTCGGCACGACGCTGACGCAAAACCTGATCGACTGTGCTTCACCGGGGCGTGCCTATTCGGCCTCGAATGCGACGGCACTGAACAACGCATTCCAGGAAATCGCACAGAAGATCGCAGCGCTGAGGCTCACTTCATGATTGTGGTGGGCAGCAGCATGGCAAAAGCATTGTTCAAGATGCTGCGCGATGAGCGTGGGGCAACTCTGACCGAATTCGGTCTTGTTGCTCCCATCCTCTGCGTCCTCATCATGGGCATCTTTGACATGGCGCACACGCAATACACCTCTTCATTGGTGAACGGCGCGATGCAAAAGGCCGGTCGCGATCTGACTTTGGAATCGGCGGGCAGCCGCGAATCCACCATTGATGCGAGCGTGATCAGCCAGGTGCAATCGGTTGTCCCGGCAAGCGCGACGGTGCAGCTCGGCAAGCTTTCGCACTTCGACTTTGAAGACATCGGTGAACCAGAAGAATACACCGACAGCAACAACGATGGCGAATGCAACAACGGAGAGCCCTTCATTGATGCAAACGACAACGGCCAGTGGGATCCAAACCGCGGTGAAGAAGGTATCGGCGGCGCACGCGACGCTGTGCTTTACACGGCCACGGTCACCTACCCTCGCCTCTTCCCGATGGCAGGCCTGATCGGGCTGCCTGAAGACGTGACGCTCACCGCTTCGACGGTGCTGCGGAACCAGCCTTACGACGAACAAAAGCAACGCGACTTTGTAGAGAATTGTCCATGACAGCAATGCTGAAAAAACTGCGTCATCGCCTGCCTGCAGGTGCGGGCTGTGCAAATGAGTTGCGCAAGGATCAATCCGGCCTTGCGATGGTCGAATTTGCAATCTCGCTGCCTATTGTTCTTGGCATTGGCATGCTGGGAACGGAGACAGCAAACTATGTCGTCACGCACATGAAGATCAGTCAGGTCGCGATGCAGGTCGCTGACAGTGCATCGCGTGTTGGTGAGCAGAATGTGCTCCAGGCTCGGCAGGTGTTTGAAGACGACATCAATGACGTGTTCATCGGCGCTGAAAAACTGGGCGGCCGATTTGATCTGATGGGCAGGGGACGCATCATCCTCTCCAGCCTTCAGGAATACGATCCCGATCCCGACAATGCCGATGAGGACGAAAGCAACCAGTTTATCGCGTGGCAGCGCTGCCGCGGTGCGAAAAACTTCACCTCATCCTACGGCGTTGAAGGCGACGGTTCGACCGACGATACTTTCCCCGGCATGGGCGAGACCGGATCGGAATTGACCGCTGCGCGCGGCACTGCCGTCATGTTCGTCGAGATTTCGTACACCTACGAGTCTTTGACACCATTCGATTTTCTTGACGGTCGCGAGATCAATTACACCGCCGCATTCAACGTGCGTGACAACCGCGATCTTACCGGGCTTTACAACTCCAACCCGCCTGAGCCTGTTGCTGATTGCTCGACGTTCTCGGCAACCTGATCTAGGCATTTCGGCACAAAAAAAGGGCGCGGACAGAAACCTGTTCGCGCCCTTTTGCTATGGCTTTCTCTGCGCTTAGGCGTAGCACACTTTCTTCGCTGCGCTCACAATGCGCTCGGCATCGATCAGAGCGAGCTTCTCCAGATTGGCTGCATAAGGCAGCGGCACATCTTCGTTGCACACACGCAGGACCGGCGCGTCGAGATCGTCGAAACCTTCCTCCATACACAGAGCAATGATCTCGCTGGCGATCGAGCACGTTGGCCACCCTTCTTCGGCCACGACCAATCGGTTTGTCTTGGCAAGACTGGTGAGCACCGCCTGTTTGTCGAGCGGACGCAGGGTACGCAGATCGATGACTTCAGCATCAATGCCCTCACCCGCAAGCGTCTCCGCTGCTTCCAATGCCATGCCCACGCCAATCGAGTAGCTCACGATGGTAACATCGCTGCCTTCACGCATGGTGCGAGCCTTGCCGATTGGAAGCACGTAATCGTCAATGTCAGGCACATCGAAGCTGCGGCCATAGACAAGCTCATTCTCAAGGAAGACCACGGGATCTTCAGATCGGATTGCGGCTTTCAATAGACCTTTGGCATCGGCGCTGTCGTATGGGGCAATCACGACCAGACCCGGCACGCTTGCATACCACGGGCCATAATTCTGCGAATGCTGCGCCGCCACACGGCTCGCCGCGCCGTTGGGTCCGCGGAACACCACAGGGCAGCGCATCTGACCGCCCGACATGTAGTTCGTCTTTGCAGCCGAATTGATGATGTGATCGATGGCTTGCATGGCAAAGTTGAACGTCATGAATTCGACGATCGGCCGCAAACCGCCCATGGCGGCACCCGTACCAATCCCGGCAAAGCCATATTCGGTGATCGGCGTATCGATCACGCGTTTGGGACCGAACTCGTCGAGTAGGCCCTGCGTCACTTTGTAAGCGCCTTGATACTCGGCAACTTCCTCACCCATGACGAACACTCGGCGATCGGCGCGCATCTCTTCGGCCATGGCGTCGCGCAGGGCTTCGCGCACCGGGGTGGACGTGAACGATGTACCGTCGGGAATGGTCCGGTCTGCCGCAGGTTGAGCCGCTGGTTTTTCCGCTGATGGTGCAGGCGATGGGCTTGGAGATGGCACAGGCGCAGGTTCTGACGCCGAAGGCGACGGAGACGGCGAAGGCGATGCTTCCTCCTGCCCTTCCCCTTCGAGCATTGCGATGACAGTGCCGACAGCCACATTCTCCGTGCCCTCTTCAACCATGATCTTGCCCAGAATGCCTTCGTCGATGGCTTCAAATTCCATCGTGGCCTTGTCGGTCTCAATCTCGGCGATGATATCGCCAGGCTCGATAGAATCGCCTTCAGACTTCAGCCATTTGGCAAGTGTGCCCTCTTCCATTGTCGGAGAAAGCGCCGGCATTTTCAGTTCGATACCCATGGATCAGTACTCCTCCACGAGAACATCGGTGTAGAGTTCGGACGGCTCCGGTTCAGGCGAGCTTTCGGCAAAGTCTGCCGCTTCAGCCACACGTGCACGGATCGCCTTGTCGATGGCTTTCAAGTCCGCTTCGTCCTTACCTGCGTCCATCAGCTCTTTTTTGAGCCGCTCGATCGGATCGTGATGATCGCGCTGTTCCTGCACTTCATCGCGAGTACGGTATTTTGCAGGATCCGACATGGAGTGCCCGCGATAGCGATACGTGTTGAGCTCCATGAGGACAGGGCCCTTGCCCTCGCGCACATGCTTGAAAGCGACTTCAGCGGCGGCCCGCACTTCGAGTACGTCCATGCCGTTTACTTCCATACCCGGAATGCGGAAGGAGGTACCGCGGCGGTAGAAGCGTGTTTCAGCCGATGAACGTTTCGTCGATGTGCCCATGGCGTATTGGTTGTCTTCGACCACGAATACGATCGGCAGGTTCCACAGCGCAGCCATGTTGAATGTCTCGTAAACCTGGCCTTGGTTCGCGGCGCCATCGCCGAAGTATGCTAGACACAGCCCGCCATCTTCGTTGTATTGATGCGCAAGCGCGAGCCCGCCCCCCAGCGCGACCTGTGCGCCGACAATGCCGTGGCCGCCGTAGAATTTGTCCTCTGTCGAGAACATATGCATCGAGCCGCCTTTGCCTTTCGAAATTCCAGCTTCGCGGCCTGTCAGCTCAGCCATGATGACATTGGGATCAATGCCATAGGCAAGCATATGCCCGTGATCGCGGTATCCCGTGATAACGCTGTCCTTATCGCCATCCAAAGCCGATTGAAGCCCAATCGCGACCGCTTCTTGCCCGATGTAAAGGTGGCAAAAGCCGCCAATCAGGCCGAGGCCGTAAAGCTGACCAGCCTTTTCCTCAAACCGGCGGATCAGCAGCATCTGCTCATAGAATGTGAGCATCTGCTCTTCGCTTGCGGCAAATCGTTTGTTCTCTTCAAACTCGTTCTGCAGCGAATGCAGCACGAAACCCGGATCATCAGATGGAGCGATTGCAGGCGCAGCTTGATCGGGCGATGTCGATTTGGAAGGCTTTTTGGCCAAGGAAGATCCCTTTCGTTTGGCGCGCATTTGGGGAGGAGATCGCGCCTCAATCTCGAGGGCGGTCTATAATCGCGATGAGATGAATGACGCAACGGAAATTGGCACAGGCAAGAGCGCCTGTAACCATATGGGTTGGATAGAGGTTTTGTGGGCTGACTGCGCCGTCACTCTGGCAGAGTGATCACCACTTCATCTTCGTGCATGACGCCCAGATCACGCCTGACAAGTTCGCTCGCCAAGTCGGGATCAGCCGCACGGGGATCGAGCAGGTCGACGCGATTTCTAAGAGCATCGCGCTTCTCTTCGAGTGCTGCAATTTGCGCCTCGCGCTGCTGCAGAGTTTGCGAATTCTCATTCCAGGCGAGAAGACCGGTCGGTCCAGCAATCGCAAAGCCGGCAAGCGCCAGCAAAAGCACCAGAGCGGCGCCTTGCTTCAACTGTTCCAGCGGTGGCTGTCGCATGTGCTGAATTCTACCCTTCCCGTCGAAACAACAGAATCACGTTTGCGGTTGGACTGCAAGGGTAAAGAAGCGTTCGTCGCCAAAAAATGCGTAGTCACCCTCATATTGTTGAATCTGCGCGACGAAACCGCGCCCAATGAGCATGCTGCATCGCACAATTTTCGGAACATTTGGGCGCTCCTCTCATTGAGTAACAAAACAAAAGGAATAAAAATTTTTATGATTCAAGTGCTCGAGAACCAAGTTCAATCCATGGCCGAAGGTGCCGTGCAGTCGCTGCCATCGATTGGCATTGCGGCGGTCGTGCTTCTGATCACCTGGGTCATTTCCAAATTTGCCAGCAATCTGACTTCGCGGCTGATTAACCAGACCGATCTTCGCCCATCGCTCAGCACCTTGATGAACACCATGGTTCGGCTTGGCGTCTGGCTGACGGGCGTGATGATTGCTGCGGTTGTTGTATTCCCGGGTATGTCCGCAGGCAGCCTGATCGCGGGACTTGGCGTGGGCACGGTCGCAATCGGATTTGCGTTTCAGGATATCTTCGAGAACTTCTTTGCAGGCGTGCTCATCATGCTGCGGGACAAGATGCGGATCGGGGACACCATCGAAGTCGATGATACGATCGGCAAGGTTGAGCACATCACTCTGCGTGAAACGCATGTCCGTGCATTTTCGGGTGAACTGACGATCATTCCCAATGCATCGATTTTCAAAAACTCGGTCGACATCTGGACCGACGAACCGCTGCGCCGTTTCAATGTGGCCGTGGGAGTGTCCTATGACACGGATATCGATCATGCGGCTCGCGTGATCCAGGCCGCTGTCGAAAGCTGCGAGCTTGTGAACCAGGAAAAGCCTATTCAGGTCCTGGCTGACGGTTTTGGCGCAAGCTCTGTCGATTTCGACGTGCGCTGGTGGGCGGCCTCCTCAGGAGCAGATGCTGTGCTCAATCGCGATGAAGTGATCCGGGCGATCAAGCGCGCTCTCGACAAGGCTGAGATCGAAATCCCCTTCCCCTACATCACGCACACGTTCAAAGAGACCGTGCCGCTTGGGGAGAAAGTTGGCGAAGCAGCCTGATCGAAGGCTCAGCATTCTCGTTTCTCCCCCCCTCGATTGCGGAGACGGGAGAAACGACAATGCAAATTCTTAAAGCGGACCTTTCGCGGTTCAATGATATTCCAGACTACCCATTTGCCGAGAACTGGTGCGATATCGATCTTGCCGATGGGTATTCGGGCCGCATGCATTATGTCGATGAAGGGCCAAAGGACGCGCCCCCGCTGCTTCTCTTCCATGGCGAGCCCAGCTGGAGCTTTCTCTACCGTAAGATGATCCCGATCTTGGTGGACGCAGGCTTTCGTTGCCTTGCGCCCGACCTCATCGGCTTTGGCAAAAGCGACAAGCCTGATGATATCGGCTTTTACAGCTATGATCGGCATATCAGCTGGCTTGGCCAATGGCGTGATGCGATTGTGCCGGATGTGGCCGGATTGTTCTGTCAGGATTGGGGCGGTCTGCTTGGCTTGAGGCTGGTGGGCGAAGCGCCCGATCGGTTTGCCTTCGTTGTCGCGAGCAACACCTTCCTTCCAACCGGTGGCACACCTTCACCAGCATTCATCGCGTGGCGCGAGTTCGCGAAGAGCTCGCCTGAGTTCAAGATCGGCGAATTGCTGCAAAGAGCCACCGCGACAGAGCGGACCGCTGCCGAGGTCGCAGCGTATGATGCCCCCTTCACCGATGAACCGAGCAAAGCCGGCGCGCGCGCTTTCCCGCAGCTTGTGCCGGTTGAAGATGGAATGGACGGCATCGAACAGAACAAGGCCGCATGGGAAGGCCTTTCTGCCTTCGACAAGCCGTTCCTAACCCTGTTCGGCGAAGATGATCCCGTCACAGGAGGCCTATCAAAGCCCCTTATCGAACGGATCGCAGGCGCAAAGGATATGCCGCATGCCATGCTTTCGACTTGCGGCCATTTCTGTCAGGAGGACCAGCCAGAAGCTTTGTCACAAGGCGTGATCGAAACGGCGCACAAAGCTGGTTTTCTCAGTTGAGCGCTGGCCGCGGTACCAGCCACCTGCGGGCCTGCGCTTAAGCGTTCCTGCATAAGGATTTACCGATCTTAACCTTTTGTTAGGCATAGTCGCTTAGAACAAATCTCGAAGGCGCTAAGGTGCAACCGAATGATCTTCTTCAAGGTTTTGGTCATTCCCGGTTTTTCCGATTGTCTTCCTTCGTATCACCAGCTCTCGCGGTCCTGACATTAAATCCGACAGAAGAGCAGTGAAAACAAAGAGGCGCTCCGGCTTTTCCGACCGATCCTACCCCCGGGGATCGCTACGGATATGCCGAGCGCCTTTTTTTGTTGCTGGTGTCCCGACGGCATTGATCCACCGCCTCGCGCTTGGTGTCCCCGACAGGATTCGAACCTGTGGCCTTCGGATTAGGAATCCGACGCTCTATCCACCTGAGCTACGGGGACACAGTCAGCCCCAATAGCAGGACGGATTATTCAATCAATTAAGTTCGTCTGGCGGTGCGACCGGGAATGGCAGGGGAGCAACCGCCACGCCCTCATCGATCAGCGATTTTGCCTCTTCAAGGCTGGCTTTGCCGTGGATAGGCGTTTGCTCGCTTTCGCCATAGTGCATTTCGCGCGACTTTTCGGCGAATTTGTCGCCCACCCAAGTGCTGTTTTTAAGCGCTTTTTCCTGCGCTTTCGCAAGCGCCTTCAGCGCCTTTTCCATTTCCGCCGGGATCGGCTCGTTGGAAACCACCTGAACCGGCTCGGGATGTGCGATGGCTTGCCCAGCGGGCGCCGGGTTTGAGGGTGCTGTGACATCTCGGCTGTTGCCTTTTGCAGGCACGGCAGGCGCCATGGGTGCTTTTATTACGGTATCGCTGCCGCATTCGGGACACGAAACGAGGCCGCGCTCAAGCTGGGCCTCAAAGTCGGAAGAAGACCCAAACCACCCTTCGAAGCGGTGGCTGTGTTCACATTGAAGATCGTAGACAATCATATCACCCACCTATTTGGGGATATCGCGCTTATTGGCAAGGCTCGGCAGCTGCCGGCGGACTTCTTCAATGCGGCCAAGATCGATGTCGCAGAAGGCCAATCCGGGCCCATCCCCGCCCATATCGAGCAGCACTTCACCCCATGGATCAACGACGAGGCTATGACCGTAGGTTTCGCGGCCATCCTCATGGCTGCCAACCTGCGCGGCGGCGATTACGAATGCGCTCGCCTCGATCGCTCTTGCGCGCAGCATGATATGCCAATGCGCTTCGCCTGTGGGCTTGGTAAAAGCTGCGGGGATGGAAATGGCATCGCAGCCTCGGCGCCCAAGAGCCTCGAACAAAGCCGGAAAGCGGATATCGTAGCAAATTGTGAGACCAAGCCGCCCCAGCGGGGTTTCATCAATTGTAACCACCTCTTCGCCAGGTTGATACGCGTTGCTCTCTCGCCACGTCTCGCCGGTAGACAATTCCACATCGAACATATGAATCTTGTCGTAGGTGGCGCGCTCACGCCCCATCGTGTCGAAATAGAACGCCCGGTTCGCCCATTTCCCACTGGCTGCCGTGACTGGCATTGATCCAATAACGAGATCTGTCCCGCTATCTTGGGCCAATCGCATCAGCCATTCACGCATGCGTTCAGGCTTATCGCTTTCGATCCAATTCCGCGCGCGTTTGCGGTTTTTGTCGAGCAGCAGCGACATTTCCGGTGTGAACAGCATTTCTGCGCCGGCTGCGCCCGCTTGGGCGGCGGCGTCCTCAATCATCGCAAAGTTGGCTTCAGGATCAACTCCCGAAGTCATTTGGAGAACAGCAATCTTCGGCAATTGGCCTACCCTGCCAGCAGAGCGTCTAGCTCGCCTGCATGTTCAAGCGCTGCAAGATCATCCGATCCGCCAACATGGCGATCGCCGATGAAGATTTGGGGGACAGTGCGTGCATCAGGCGCGCGGGCCAGCATCTCATCACGCTTTTCGCCACCGGCCGTAATATCGTACTCGTTGAAAGAGGCCCCTTTGGCGCTCAACAACTGTTTTGCCCGCACGCAAAACGGGCAGGCAAACTTGGTGTAGATATCGATATTCGGTGCAGCCATCGCGTGAGATCCCCATCTTTCAAACCGAGCTTTTCAAACTCAGTTTTACAATCCTTGAAAGTCATTTTGCGTTCCCTAACTAGATCGTGTCGGAACACTTCGCCAGTTACGGGATGTGAAATCCGGCAAATGGCAGGCGCTGCATGAGGCAGGCTTGCTGATTGAAAACTCAAATTGCTCAAACAAGAGGATTTGCACACTATGTCACGTCTAGATTTTACCCCCTATCGCCGCAGCACTGTTGGATTTGATCGCCTGTTCGATCTCCTCGAAAGCCAGGCTCGCACCAATTCCGGCGATAACTATCCTCCTTTCAACATCGCTCGCCAAGGCGAAGACAATTACCGCATAACTTTGGCCGTCGCCGGTTTCCGCCCGCAGGATATCGATATCACTGCGCAGCAAAACCTGCTGACCGTCCAGGGCAAGAAGCGCGAAGAAGCCGAAGATGGATCTGAATTGCTCCATGTCGGTATCGCGAATCGCGGTTTTGAGCGTCGGTTTGAGCTTGCGGATTACGTCCGCGTGGAAAACGCCGACCTTGCCGATGGCCTTCTGGTGATCGATCTCGTGCGTGAGGTGCCCGAGGCGATGAAGCCGAAGAAAATCTCTGTGAATGGCGCAGCTACGCTGACTGCCGTTCCGACTGAAGAGAAAGACGCAGACGCCGCATAAGCGGTCGTAACAGTTCGGGATCGAACCAAAGCGTCTCAAAATAAACGAAAAATCGCGTTCGGATTGAATAATCTGATTAGGGGCGGATCGTTGAAATCCGCCCCCGCGACCTTAAGCCGCCTCTTTGCGTCAGTGACCATCCGGGTCGCAGAAGATGGTCAAAGACGGTTGGAGCTTGTGTTGGCAAAGCCAAGGCCGAAAACTCAGCTACGGCATGCCTGAAACCGGTGTCCTTTTGGTAAGCCTGCGCCCCTAACAAGGGGTAATCAAGTGGCTCTGGGCTTTTCGCTTAAGAAACTTTGCGCGCGATTAGTACTGGTATCTTGTAAAGAAGCGACACCAGATTGCATTTATGGCAACCCGTTCAGGCGAACCCCACCTTACATCAAGCGAGACTGTTCAAGCGCTGCTGTGATGAAGCCTGCAAATAGCGGGTGCGGATCAAAAGGTTTCGATTTGAGCTCAGGGTGGAATTGCACGCCAACAAACCAGGGATGATCAGGCCGCTCAACGATTTCGGGCAGCAAGCCGTCAGGCGACATCCCCGAAAATACGAGCCCCTGTTTTTCGAGGGGATCAATATAGGCGCTGTTCACCTCGTAACGGTGGCGGTGGCGTTCTGAAATCACTTCGGCACCGCCATAGATTTGCGAAGTGTGGCTGTTTCCTGCCAGTTTCGCTTCATACGCGCCAAGGCGCATTGTGCCGCCCAAATCGCCGCCTTCCTGGCGCTGCTGCAGGCCTTCCTCGCTCATCCATTCAGAGATAATGCCGACCACCGGCTCTTTGGTTTCGCCAAATTCGGTGGAAGAGGCAGCTTTAAAGCCCGCTGCGCGCGCACTCTCGATGCAGGCCATCTGCATGCCCAGACAAATGCCAAAGAAGGGAACCTTGCGCTTGCGGGCAAATCGGACGCTCGCGATCTTTCCTTCAGATCCGCGCTCACCAAAACCACCGGGCACCAGAATGCCGTGCATCGGTTCAAGCGCCGCGATGATCTCGCTTTCGTCTTCCCCTTCGAAGACTTCGGCATCAATCCATTTGATTTTGACCTTAACCCGGTTGGCAAGGCCGCCATGGACGAGCGCTTCGTTGAGGCTTTTATACGCGTCCTGAAGCCCGACATATTTGCCGACGACGCCGATAGTGACTTCGCCTTCGGGATTGAAATAGCGGTCCGTCACATCGAGCCATGCGGACAGATCGGGCTCAGGCGCATCGGTGATGCCAAACCCGCGCAAAACTTCCGCATCAAGGCCTTCTTTGTGGTATTGCAGAGGCACAGAATAGATTGACGGCGCATCAAGCGCCGGGATCACCGATTCCTTGCGCACATTGCAGAAATTGGCGATTTTCTGCCGCTCGCCATCGGGAATGGGATGCTCCGCACGGCACAGCAGCACATCAGGTTTGATTCCGAGGCTGGCAAGTTCCCGAACAGAGTGCTGGGTTGGTTTGGTTTTGAGCTCTCCAGCAGCAGCGATGTACGGCACCAGCGTCACGTGGACGCTCAGCGTTTGGAGCGGCTCCAGCTCGTTTCGCAGCTGCCGGATCGCTTCCATGAATGGGAGGGATTCGATGTCGCCCACCGTCCCACCAATCTCGCACAGAATGAAATCGTGATCGTCCTGATCATCGAGCGCAAACGCTTTGATCGCGTCGGTAACATGCGGGATGACTTGCACCGTTGCGCCAAGGTAATCGCCGCGGCGCTCTTTTGCGATGATATCGCGGTAGACCCGGCCGCTCGTGATGTTGTCGCTTTGCCGAGCGGAAACGCCTGTAAAGCGCTCGTAATGGCCAAGGTCGAGATCCGTCTCTGCGCCGTCATCAGTGACATAGACTTCGCCGTGTTGATACGGGCTCATCGTACCCGGATCGACATTCAGATAAGGGTCGAATTTCCGGATGCGCACCTTGTACCCGCGCGCCTGCAAAAGCGCCGCGAGAGAAGCTGCCATCAAGCCTTTGCCGAGCGAGGAGACCACGCCGCCGGTTATGAAAATGTACCGCGCCATGGGAGCCAAGCCTTAAGCGTCCAAAAGGAGTCGAGGCAAGCGAATTAAGCAGGGGCATTCCCCGCCATCCACAGGCATCATGATTATTGACTGACTATTCGGCGAGAGGATCGGCTTCGGGTGCATCCTCAGCCGGAGCATCATCACCTTCGGCGAGCGGATCAGCGTTCTCATCCGTGGATGCGCCGCCCAGAAGATCATCCGTGGAAGGAGCAGAACTGGCCGCCCCGCGATCAAGAGTGGTCTCAACCGTGCTGCTGCTCGTCTCTTTCACGGCGACAGCGGCAAGGGCAATCGAAAGCGCGACAAAAGCGACTGCGAGCCATTTTGTCGAGCGCGTCAGAAAGTCAGCCGCACCGCGAGCGCCGAGTGCGCCATTGGGATTGCCGCCAATGCCAAGGCCGCCGCCCTCGCTGCGCTGCATCAACACAACGCCAACAAGCGCGGCTGCAACGAGAGCCTGAACGACAGTGAGGAAGATAAAGACGGACATTTACGGAGTGTTCCAATTATGTGTTTCAACAGCGCACATAGTGAGCTCGGCGCTGCCAAGCAAGATTTAGCGATGTTTGAGGTCAGCTATCGACCGTCTCACCTGCCGCAAGGGCGATGCCCATAAAACTGTCAGCGGTAAGGCTTGCCCCGCCGACCAGCGCGCCGCCAACTTCGGCCGTGCCAAGGATATCGCGAGCGTTTTCAGGCTTTACTGAACCGCCGTAGAGAATGCGGATGTCGCTGCCCTTCTCCTCGCCATACAATTCGACGAGCAAAGCGCGGATCGCTGCGTGCATTTCGGCAATGTCGGCAAGGCTTGCCGTTTTCCCGGTGCCAATCGCCCAAATAGGTTCATAAGCAACAGTCAGCCGTTCGGCTGTATCTTCAAGGTCTTCCACCGATTTGGGAAGCGATGCGGTGAGTTGCTTCTTGACGAAATCAACTGCTCCGCCCGCATCGCGGGTGGCTTCGTCTTCGCCGCAGCACATAATCACGCGCAGGCCAGCTTCGATCGCTGCATCCGCCTTTGCCCGGACAAGAGCGTTGCTTTCTTTCTGGCCCTGACGCCGTTCACTGTGGCCCAGGATCACAAACTTGGCCCCGGCATCAGCCAGCATACCTGCCGAAATCTCGCCAGTATGCGCTCCGCCATCGGCTTCGTGGCAGTTCTGAGCGCCCACAGCGATCAATTCAGCCTCGCGGTGGATCGGGTGGATGAGAGTGAAAGGGGGCGCAATCGCCACCTCGACACGCATGTGCCGCTGCGCTGCCCGGTCGATCGCGCGTGCCTCTGCAAGCATTGCGCGGGTGCCGTGCATTTTCCAATTGCCAACGATGTAGGGACGCTGGGTCATTCAAGTAACCTGCCAATCAATGAATGTATTCGAATCTGCCTGTCATCTAGGGATGACTTGCCCTGTCCGCTAGCCGAGCGAATTGATCGCGTCAAAACCTGTTCCCACCTGTTGCCGACAGGTCGCAGGGCGGATAAGGCGCACTACTGATAGCGCCGCCGTTCCTCGGTGGCCAGATGCATCCACGCCCACCGGACGAGACCAGACTGACACCATGATTTCTTTTTTCCGCAATTTCTTTCAGTCCAAAATCGGGCTGCCGATCTTTATCGCCTTTCTGTTGCTCGTCGCGCTGGCCTTTGCCGCGAGTGACATTACTGGCAGCACATTTGGCGGAATCTCAGGGGGAGAGCGCGCTGCACTGGTAGGCGATGATGCGATTTCGACAAGCGAGCTTGCAAGCACGGCCAATTCAGCGCTCAATCAGGTGCGCCAGCAAGATCCTACTTTGACGATGCCGGTTTTCGTCGATCAAGGCGGCTTCGATGAAGTGCTGAAACAGCTGATCGATCGCTATGCCGTGGGTGGATTTGCGGAGAAATACGGCCTTCGCGCCGGGGAAAACCTTGTGAACAGCGAGATTTTGCAGATTCCCGCTTTCCTGAATTTAACCGGTGAATTCGATAACGAGACGTATCAGGCCGCGCTTCAACGCGAAGGTTTGACCGATGCGATCCTGCGGCGTGACCTGTCTGATGGTCTGCTCGCCCAGCAATTACTGGTGCCTGCCCTCGCCTCTCCCATCCTGCCAAAGAAAGCTGCCAAGCAATATGCTGCTCTCGTACGTGAAAGGCGGCGCGGACAGATTGGGCTTATCCCCAGCGAACTGTTCATGCCTGAAGGCGATCCGACGCAAGAACAACTGAGCGCGTTCTACAGCGACAACCGCACGCGCTTTATCCGTCCTGAGCGGCGCGTGCTGCGCTATGCCTCCTTTGGTGCGGATTCCATCGGAGAAACGGCCGCTCCGAGCGACGCCGAAATCGCGGCTCGTTACGAAGCGAACAAGGCGCAATTCGAAGCAAGCGAACGCCGCGCGGTGAGTTCATTCGTCGTTCCGACGCAAGAAGCTGCCAATGCCATCGTTGAACGGATCCGCGGCGGAGTATCGCTCGAAACGGCGGCCCGCGAGGCGGGTTTCAACGTATCCTCTGGCGAGTTGCGCAATCGTGAGGAAATGGCTTCTGCCACGAGCTTTGCTGCGGCTGAGAAGATCTTCGAAGCGCCGCGTGGCGGCATGGCCGAACCTGCGCAGAGCACGCTGGGTTGGTATGTCGCGCGGGTTGATAACGTCGAAACAATCCCTGCCCGTTCGCTTGAACAAGCGCGCGGCGAAATCGCCGAGCAGCTCCGCACGGAGAAGTCCGCCGCAGCGCTCGCCGATATGTCGGCAAACATCGAAGAGGAAGTCGATAGCGGCACGTCTCTGACTGAGGTTGCCGAGGCATACGACTTGGAGCTTCAGACGACACCGCCAATCCTTGCCGACGGGCGCATCTTCGGCCAGCCCGGCCCCGGTGTCAGCCCAGCCTTGCGGCCTCTGCTCGACAGCGCATTCCAGATGGACGAAAGCGAGCCTGCGCTCGATCAGCTGATCCCAGGTGTGCAGTTCATCGTCTACGAAGTGCAGGAAATCACCGAAAGCGCCGCACCGCCAATCGCCGATATCCGCGATGAAGTAGCGCGGGCGTGGAGATTTGCTGAAGGCAGCAAGGAAGCGCGCGCTGCAGCTGACCGTATCCTTGAACAAGTGCGCTCCGACACGCCTTTGGGCGAAGCTATGTCAGCAGAGAGCAATCGCCTGCCGCCAGTCGACAGGATCGATTTGGCACGCGCGGAATTGCTTTCTCAGCAAGGTCAGAACATCCCGCCACCGCTGATCTTGATGTTCAGCATGGCCGAGGGTTCAACCAAACTGTTTGAAGGTGCGCGCGATGCAGGCTGGTTTGTGGTCGATCTCGATGAGATTGTGACCACGCTTCCAGAGGATGACGATCCGCTGCTCGCCCAAACTCAGCAGCAATTCGCGCAGGCCTTGGGTTCGGAATACACCACGCAATTGCAGACGGCGATCCGCGCTGAAATCGGCGTTGAACGCAATGAAACGGCAATCGATGCGGTTAAGAGGCAATTGACGGGCGAGAACTGAAGCGCGCCTTTCTGATCTGAACGAACGAAGAGGCGATGGGATACGCGGCTCCTGACAATGCGGAAATGGCGCGCGCGGCGTTGGGCAAAGGCAGGCCTGCGCTCGTGTGGCGCCGTGTCATTGCCGATTGCGATACGCCTGTCAGCGCTGCATTGCGCCTTATCGAACCCGGACGCGGGGATTTTCTTCTCGAATCTGTCGAGGGCGGCGAGGTGCGCGGGCGATACAGCCTGATCGGCCTAAACCCGGATCTCGTTTTTAGAGCGCAAGGAACACAGGCCGAGATTAACCGGCACTGGCGCACAGATCGCGGAGCATTTCAGCCATGCCCCCCTGACACCGGCCGAAATGCGCTCGATGAACTGCGTGATCTCGCAACCTCCTGCCGCATCGACGTCCCGGATGCCCTGCCCAAGGCGCTTGCCTGCCTTGTCGGGTATTTTGGGTATGAGACGATTGGTCTGGTTGAAACTCTTCCGCGTGCCGAGCCGAGCGAACTTGACCTGCCAGACATGCTATTCGTGCGACCTACCGTCCTACTGGTGTTCGACGGGTTGAGCGATGAACTCTTCTGCATCGCGCCGATCTGGGCGGATGAGACACAGCAAAATGATCCCGACAGCGCCATTGAGCGGGCTGGCGAGCGGATTGATGCGACACTTGCAGCGCTTGCCCAACCGCGAGATCGCTCGCAGGAAAACGTGCCCACCATCGATGAAGAGCCTGATCTCGCGCCTGTTATGGCCGAGGATGACTACAAGGCGATGGTAAAGCGCGCCAAGGACTACATCCTTGCAGGCGATATCTTTCAAGTGGTGCTCGCCCAGCGCTTCACCTGCCCGTTCGAACTGCCTCCGCTGGCGCTTTACCGCGCTTTGCGGCGGGTGAACCCTTCACCATTCCTATATTTCCTTGATCTGCCCGGATTTGCGATTGTCGGCTCCAGCCCTGAAATCCTGGTTCGGGTGCGCGATAACGAAGTGACCATCCGCCCGATTGCAGGGACACGGCCGCGCGGCAGCACTCCGCAGGAAGACGCTGCCAATGAAGAAAGCCTGCTCGCCGATCCCAAGGAGCTGGCTGAGCACCTGATGCTGCTTGATCTGGGGCGTAATGACACGGGCCGCGTGGCAGAGCGCGGAAGCGTCAAAGTCACGGGCAGCTTCACCATCGAACGCTACAGCCATGTCATGCACATCGTCAGCAATGTGGTGGGTCAGCTTGCGAAAGGGCGCGATGCGCTCGACGCGCTGTTCGCCGGATTTCCTGCTGGCACTGTCTCAGGCGCTCCGAAAATCCGTGCGTGCGAGATCATTGCGGAACTGGAACCGGAAACGCGCGGAGCTTATGCGGGCGGAGTGGGGTACTTCGCTCCGGATGGTTCAGTGGATTCGTGCATCGTCCTGCGCACGGCTGTCATCAAGGATGACGTAATGCACGTTCAGGCTGGCGCAGGCATCGTCGCCGACAGCGATCCCGATTACGAACTTGCCGAATGCCGCGCGAAAGCGGGCGCTTTGATTGCAGCAGCGCGCGAGGCAGTGCGCGTTTCCAACAATGTAGGATTTGGCCAATGATCCGCTCAGCA
Organism: Erythrobacter sp. YT30; assembly: GCF_001542875.1. GTDB lineage: Bacteria > Pseudomonadota > Alphaproteobacteria > Sphingomonadales > Sphingomonadaceae > Erythrobacter. Next base: position 535,607 of record NZ_LMAF01000001.1, read on the forward strand.
TGGATTTTGATAACAGGCATTGCATTTTTGGCGCTGACAGCCTGCGAAGCAAAGCCTAAAGGTGAGCCGGTCGTGCGCACCTCTCTCGATGGTAGCGAGCCGGAGAGCGAAGCTGAAATCGTCGCCGCGAACGACGCGAACAGGTCCGAAACAAGCGAAGCGCCTGAAGCCGTCGCCTCAGCCTGTAAAAAAGCCGAATTTGAGGGCGCAGAGTTCACACACTGTGTCGCCGATCCGGCCAAGCATCGGATCACCACGGCCCTATCGCCGAATGGCGGCCAACCCTACGGATCGCTCTCTGCCTATGCGGCGACCGCTGACAGAACAAAGGTCGCCTTCGCCATGAATGGCGGCGCTTATGGCGATGATCTGCGTGCGATTGGGTATTTTGTCGAGAATGGCGAGCGCTTGAAACTGCTCAATCGCGAAGAAGGCAATGCAAACTTCTTTTTGAAGCCCAATGGTGTGTTCTACGGCACCGATGGCCAATGGCGGATGCGCACGGCCGATAGCTTCCTGCGCAATGTCTCTGACCGGCCAAAATTTGGCATGCAATCCGGCCCAATGCTCGTAATCGAGGGGCAGCTTCACCCTGAAATCCAACCTGACGGCCCATCTCAAGCCGTTCGCAATGGCGTTGGCCTTGGCGCGGATGGCAGCGCTCATTTTGTTATCTCTGAAGGTCCTGTAAGCTTCGGCAAAATTGCGCGCTTCTTTAAGGATCGACTGGGAACGCCCAACGCTTTGCTGCTCGATTCCAATGTATCGGCTCTTTGGGATCCTGCGACAGGCAGGCTCGATCGCAAGCGCGCTGGTCCTCTCTTGGTGGTGATGAAGAAATGACTGAGGAACGCCGCGCACTCTATCCCGAGATCGAACCGTATGAGACCGGCATGCTCGATGTCGGTGAAGGGCACTCGCTTTATATCGAGCGCGTTGGCACACCAGGCGCGAAGCCTGCTGTCTTCCTCCACGGCGGCCCCGGCGGCGGGATGGCGCCATCACACCGTCGTCAATGGGATCCTGCGCGTTATGACGTGGTGCTGTTTGACCAACGGGGCTGCGGCAAATCACTTCCCTTTGCCGAGATCGAGCACAACGATACCTGGCGCACCGTCGCCGACATGGAACGGCTTCGTATGCATTGCGGTTTCGAGAAATGGCAGGTGTTCGGTGGGAGCTGGGGTTCAACGCTGGCTCTCGCCTATGCACAGAAGCATCCGGAACGCGTGGCCGAATTAATCCTGCGCGGTGTGTTCCTCGCCCGGAAACGCGAAAAGACCTGGCTCTACAGCTATGGCGCGAGCGAGATCATGGCTGAACAATGGGACCAGTTCACCGGCCTCATCCCAGAAGAGGAACGCGGCGATCTAGTGAAGGCGTACTACGCCCGCCTGACCAGCGATGATGAGGCGACAAAGCTTGCTGCGGCCAAGGAATGGTCCCTGTGGGAAGGCCATGTTGCGACCTTGCTGCCCAACCCATCGCTGCTTGAAGACTTTGCCGATCCATCAAAAGCGGTGCCGTTTGCACGGATCTGTGCCCGGTACTTCCTTGAGGATTTCTTCCTCGAGGAAAGCCAATTGCTGAACGATGCGGGCGCGATTGCCGATATTCCGGGGATCATCGTGCAGGGCCGTCATGATATCTGCACCCCGCCCGGTGCTGCATGGGCGCTCAAGAAAGCATGGCCCAAAGGCGATTTGTGGATCGTTGATGATGCGGGCCATGCAGCAAGCGAACCCGGCATCGTCGATGGATTGCTGCGCGCGACCGATCATTTTGCGGGAGGCAGTGCATGACAACTTCTCCCGACATTCTCGTGATCGACAATTACGACAGCTTCACTTTCAACCTCGTCCACTACCTGATGGAATTGGGCGCAGAAGTTGAAGTTGTTCGCAATGACGCACTCACCGCAGCAGAAGCGATGGCGCGCGGAGCGAAAGGTTATTTGATCTCTCCCGGCCCCTGCACACCCAACGAAGCCGGGATCAGCCTTGATTTGGTGGCTGCCTGCGCAGAGGCGAAGGCCCCGCTTCTGGGCGTCTGCCTTGGCCACCAGGCTATCGGTCAGCATTTCGGCGGCAAAGTCGTGCGCGGCGGGTTGATGCACGGCAAAACCTCGCCCGTGACCCATGATGGGACCGGAGTGTTTGCCGATATCCCCTCGCCTTTCACGGCCACGCGTTATCACAGCCTCGAAGTGGTGGACTTTCCCGATAGCCTGATCGCGAACGCCCATGCGGAAACGCCCGGCGGCGATCACGCCAGCATTATGGGTTTTCGGCATGAAGAGCTTCCCATTCACGGCGTGCAATTTCACCCCGAAAGCATCGCAACCGAGCACGGCCACGCCCTGCTCGCCAATTTCCTGAAAATGTGCGGTGTCGATGCGCGCCTGCCTGAAAGTGAACCAGCATGAGCGCACTTCCCGATATCACCAAACCGCTCACGGAAACCGAAGCGGAAACCGCATTTGGCGCGCTGCTGGACGGGGCACCAAGCGAGGATGAGATCGAGAAATTCCTCATTGCGCTATCGGATCGCGGTGAGACCTCAAACGAAATCGCCGGTGCGGCGCGGGCATTGCGAGCGCGGCTGATCCCGATTGAAGCTCCGGATAATGCCATTGATGTGTGTGGCACGGGCGGCGATGGCCATCATACGCTGAATGTTTCGACCGCGGTAAGCCTGGTTGTCGCAGCATGCGGTGTGCCTGTTGCCAAGCACGGCAATCGCGCTGCATCTTCCAAAGCGGGCGCGGCCGACACTTTGGAAGCACTGGGCCTCGATATGGATGCGGCGGGCAAGACCGCTGAGAAGACGCTGGCGGAAATCGGTATCTGCTTCCTCTTTGCAAAGAACCACCATCCCGCGATGGGCCGCATTCAGCCAATTCGGCTCAAGATCGGCAAGCGAACCATCTTCAATCTGATGGGTCCGCTTTCCAATCCTGCGGGCGTGACTTCGCAGCTAATTGGCATAGCGCGCCCCGCCTATGTCCCGATTTACGCAGGCGCCATGGCAAAGCTGGGCACCGGCCGATCACTCATTGTATCGGGCGATGAAGGCCTCGATGAATTGAGCCTAGCCGGTGGAAGCGAAGCTGCATGGGTCAAGGGCAATTCCTTTGAGATGCGTCGCTTGCACCCATTTGTCGCGAACCTATCCCAAGCCCCCATTGAAGCCATTCGCGGAGGAGATGCGGCTCACAACGCAGCCGCATTGAAAGCGCTCCTCCAAGGCGCGCCCGATCCCTATCGCGACGCGGTGCTTTTCAACGCTGCGGGGGCCTTGATGGTTGCAGGCAAGGGCGAGGTCTGGCCCGACCTCGCTGCCATGGCAGCCGAAGCGCTGGACTCAGGGCGCGCGGCCCAATTGCTCGAAAACTGGATTGCAATGGCGCGTTGAACCTTGCAAGCGCGCCCTATAAGGGTGGGCGTGATGAATAAGCTCGAAGAAATCTGCGCCGCGAAACACGACGAAGTTGCAAGCCGCAAGGCATCGCGCACCAAAAGCGATCTCGAAAGCGCTGCTGCTGCCCAAGGCGCTCCTCGCGGGTTTGAGAGCGCGTTACGCAGCGCTAGCACTTCGGGATTTGGCCTGATTGCAGAAATCAAGAAAGCATCACCTTCCAAAGGTTTGATCCGAGCAGACTTTCGCCCCGCAGACCATGCGCGCGATTATGCGGCTGGTGGAGCCACCTGCCTTTCGGTGCTGACAGACGCGCCCTATTTTCAAGGGCATGAAGACTATTTGATAGAAGCGCGCGCGGCTTGCGATCTGCCCGTCTTGCGCAAGGACTTTATGGTCGATCCGTGGCAGTGCCTCGAAGCGCGAGCCATGGGCGCTGATGCCGTTCTGATCATCGTTGCTGCTCTTGACGATGGCCAGATGCAGGAAATCGAAGCGGCTGCGCGCGAGCACAAAATGGACGTTCTGGTTGAAGTGCATGACGAAACCGAGGTTGAGCGCGCCCTTGCATCGCTTCAATCGCGGCTGATCGGTGTAAATAATCGCGATTTGAAGACCTTCACTACCTCGCTTGAAACCACCGAGCGTCTGGTCAAACTGATGCCGGATGATGCGCTGGTGGTGGGCGAAAGCGGGATCAACACTAACGCTGATTTGCAGCGTCTGAGCAAGGCAGGCGTACGCACATTCCTTGTCGGCGAAAGCCTGATGCGCGCTGATGATGTGGCTGGTGCAACTCGCGATCTGCTCGGAGTGCATGCCCCGGCATGAGCGAGCTCACGCATCTGGGAGAAGACGGCGCAGCGCACATGGTCGATGTCGGCGGTAAAGCTGCAACTGAGCGCGTCGCAATCGCATCGGGCCTTATTACTATGTCAGCAGCGGCGATTGAAGCCATCAAGGCGGGCGATGCTCCCAAGGGCGATGTGCTCGGCACGGCGCGCATTGCGGGGATCATGGCTGCCAAGCGAACAGGCGATCTTATCCCACTGTGTCATCCGCTTGGTCTTGAGGCCGTTTCGATTGAATTTGCTTTCGAAGACAGCGCCATCCGCGCAACCGCTACCGCGTCGGTTACAGGCAAAACCGGTGTGGAAATGGAGGCCATGGTTGCAGTCTCCACTGCACTTCTCACCATTTACGACATGGCAAAGGCCATCGATAAAGGCATGGTGATTAGCGAGGTTCGCCTCATCGAAAAGCGCGGCGGGAAAAGCGGCACCTGGCACGCGGATACCGTGTGAGCACCATGCTCAACCTTGAGGAAGCGCAAGAACGGTTGCTGACATTGGTCAAGCCCGGTCCGATTGAATGGCTGGACACGGAGGCAGCGCTCGGTTTCTACCTAGCAGAAGATGCAAAGGCGCGCCGGACACAGCCTCCGGCAGATCTATCCGCGATGGATGGGTATGCGATTTGCGGTGAAGGACCATGGCAGCGTGTGGGCGAAAGCCGCGCTGGCGAGCCCTTTGATGGATACCTCGAGCATGGGCAATGCACTCGGATTTCCACCGGAGCGCATATGCCTCAGGGTTCCGACAGAGTGCTGATCCAGGAGAACGCGGCAATTTCCGGCGAAACCATCGCCTCGGCCGAAGGTGAAGAGCTGCCACCACCAGACCGGCATGTGCGCAAACGCGGATTTGACTTTGCGGAAGGCGACACGGTCCTGAGTGCGGGCACGAGACTGGGACCGGCGCCATTGGCACTCGCGATCTCGGCTGGCCATGGGACACTTCCCGTCCACAAAGCGCCAAATATCGCCATTCTCGACAGCGGAGATGAGCTGGCAAGCGATCCTGCCGCGTGCGGGCCCGATCAAATCCCGGCAAGCAACGGCGCAATGATCGAAGCCATGGTGCGCCCCTTGGGATGCACGCCGCACAGACTAGGGCCTGTTGCCGATGATTTGGAGGCTTTGGCCAAGGCTTTAGCCCGCGCAAACGATGTCGAGATTCTCATCACGACAGGCGGCGCGTCGGTTGGGGATCATGATCTTGTGCAACAAGCCTTGCGCGATTGGGGCGCTGAGATCGATTTCTGGAAAGTCGCGATCAAACCCGGAAAGCCCCTGATGGTCGCAACGCGAGATCGCGATTGGGGAACGCAAATCATTTTAGGCCTTCCCGGCAATCCCGTCTCAAGCTTCGTCACTGCGTTCCTGTTCGCGCTGCCCTTGATCCGTGCGGCGATGGGCGATCGCGATCCTCTGCCTAAAACGGAATCCAGAATTGCCAGCGCAACCTTGCCCGCAACTGGCCCTCGCCAGGAGTTTTTGCGGGGTATCTCAAGCGACAATGAGGTTGCTCCTGCATCCTCACAGGATTCCAGCGCTCTGCTCGCGCTTGCTCAGGCGAATTGCCTGATTAACCGGCCATCTGACAGCGCAGAAGCAGCGATTGGTGATGTGGTGCCTGTGTATAACCTCCGAAACGGCTGAATCGCACAGCTTTCATCCCTCCCACGCTGTTGACTTCATTTTCAAAGTTGCCTACTTGTTCCGCATTCGTTCACTGTTTCGGTGGATGAACAGCATTCCAACCGCACTCGCCTTTGGCGGCGTTGTGCCTCTTTGAATGCGACAGTTTTGGCACCGCGCGGCACCCCGTGATCGCGATAGACCCGGTGCGCTAAAGGGAGTTTGGCCGATGCTAACGGCAAAACAGCACGAATTGATCCGCTTCATTCAGGAGCGGCTTGAAGAGACCGGCATTTCACCAAGTTTCGAAGAGATGAAAGAGGCGCTCGATCTCAAGAGTAAATCGGGTGTCCACCGCCTGATTTCCGCTCTGGAAGAACGCGGCTTCATCCGCCGCCTGCCCAACAGGGCGCGCGCTCTGGAAGTGATCAAGCAGCCAGAAGATGCAACGCCTGCACCGCGAGCAGCCAATAGCGGCAGCGTCGTTGATTTGGAGGCGGCGCGCGCGGCTGCAGTGCCCAAGACGCAGGCAGAACCAGCGAATGACGACGTTATCAGCATTCCGCTGCACGGCCGGATCGCAGCTGGCGCACCGATTGAAGCACTTGAAGGGCAAAGCGCCCTGCCCGTCCCCGCAGCTCTGCTCGGGCCTGGAGAGCATTACGCACTCGAGGTTTCTGGCGATTCCATGGTCGAAGCGGGCATTTTCGATGGTGATTTCGCGCTTATCCGCCGCACGGACACGGCGCGAGACGGTGAGATCGTTGTGGCACTGGTCCACGGAGAGGAAGCGACGCTCAAATACCTTCACAAAGATCACGGCAATGTCCGGTTAGACCCAGCAAACTCCGCCTATGATCCGCAGGTCTATCCTGCTGGTGAAGTGCAGGTTCAGGGCAAACTTGCAGGGCTCCTCAGGCGCTATCACTGACCGGGCTGCAGGGTCCTCGAGGATTTTCCTCGATCGCTATTGCCCCTTTCATCTTTGGCCAACAGATGCGGGGCGGTTTTGACCATGGTGGTCATTTCCGCCCCGTTTTCGTTTAGGCGCCCGGTTTAATCCCAGCCCTTCCACCATCCGTGATCGCCTTGCCGCGATGCGACGCTGGCGATTGTCTCGGCCTCCAGATCGAGCGCTAACCCGCCACTCTTGGAGAGAAAACGCCGATCCGCTCTGAGCCATCTTGGCTGGCAGGAGCGCGGGAGGAAACGATCCGCCACCACAATATCAGCCCGGTCGCAGGCTGCCGCGAGCGCGCGCTCCTCAATGAGATTTCGATTGCGAGCAAGTAGAAGCGTCCAATCCCTGTCCCCGCGCTTGATATCAATGAGGCAGAACTCGGTCGAGCACTGGGCTCCTGGCCATTCACTCAACGGGATCGGATCACTCGTCACGCTCGCCAGTTCGAGCAGATTGTCGCGCGAGTAGGACGATCTGCTGTCTCTCAAGGATAGCAGACTGCGCGATCCATCCGGCTGAGTGACAGTGATCCCCACATGCCGCCCTTCTCGCCCAATAAGAACGTCGGGAATGGGTGTCGCAATCAGCAGAAAAGTAGCAAGACCAATCGGGGCAAGCGCAAGCAGCCTTGCGCGGCCAGACCATAAAGCGAGCCACAACCCGCCGGCGACGAACAGAGCAATGGTAAGACCGCTCATCTGCGGCATCAGTTTGACCGCACCCGGCTGTGCCGATGTGAAATGCGCAAGACCAAGCAAGCCCTCAAGCGACAGCTCTACCAGCCACCAAACCGGCGCGACAAGACCGAAAAGGTCCAGAGCAAGTCCAAGCGCAATCAGCGGCATCGCGATGAAAGTCACAAGCGGGATCGCGATCACATTGGCAAGCGCGCCATAAAGCCCTGCCCGGTGAAAGTGGAACATCACAATCGGCATCAGCGCAATTTCAATGACGAGGCCGGTTAGAAATAGCATGGCGGTGTTCCTGCCAAGGCGATGCCACCATTTCTCCTCACGCGGGGCCAAAAACGCTTTAACCGGCCTTGATGAATGAAGCGCCACGATTGCGAGAACCGCTGAAAAGCTCATCTGAAAGCTGGGCCCAATCACGCTCTCGGGCCAGAGCAGCATCACCACTATTGCAGCAGCTGCCACCATTCGCAGCGACAAGGCATCTCTTCCTAGCGCCAAAGCGCCGAGCACCAGCATTGCCGCGACGCAAGCGCGTACTGTGGGCACCTGCGCGCCGGTGAGCAGAGTGTAGCTGATGCCCGCAAAAGCCCCGGCGGCGGCCGCCAGAACGGGCAGGCGAACTCTCAAGGCGAGTGCCGGGAAAAGCGCCAGCAATTTGAGCACCACAAGATATGCGCCAGCAATAACCGCGCTCACATGGAGGCCGCTGATTGCGAGAAGGTGGGTTAGGCCCGCATCGCGCAAGGCCTCTTCGTCTGCTTGCGATATCGCGCCGCGATCTCCGCTGGCGAAGGCAGCTGCGATAGTCCCCGCGCCTCCATCGACATTGGCGCGCACGTGACCGGCAAGGCTGCGTTGAAGCACTGACAGGCCGCTGTTCGCAGGCGCAGGCTCGATAACTTCGATCTCGCCGATAAGGCTCCCTGTCGCAGTAAGTCCTTTGAACCAGGCCGCACGGGCGAAATCGTAGGCTCCGGGAAGCATGGGGCTTGCCGGAGGCATCAGGCGAACACGCATGCGCAATATCGCGCCCTAACCCAAGGCCTCCTCGCCTTCTTGCCCGTCAATCCGAGAAACCTCTTCAAACGGCACATTCACGCGGATCTTGCGGCTTTCACCGGTTGCAGCATCACGCACTGCCATGGTGAGCCGGATGCGATCATCGGCAGGCTGATCTTGCCGCTCCAGGACATAGCCTTGCACTCGCTCCACCGCCGGTCGTTCAATCGGCTCGGCCCCAACCATTTCAGAGCGCGCCCAGATGACCACAATCCCGGCCGCGAACACCAACCCAATCGTAATCGCAGCTGTTCGGCAGTGTTCACGCGTGTCATCGCCGCGCCAGGCCGCCATGGCCGCCAGACAGAGCAAAATGCCAAGCCCAATAGCGCTCGTCCATTGCCATGGGCTTGAAAGGCCAAACCAGGCGAAAATGCCGCAGGCAAAGCATACTGCGATCCAGGGCGCTCGATCAAAGCCGGCATTGGCCAGAAACTGCTCGATCCGATCAAAGGTGAGACCGGCAATACTGGACAAGGCCGCGCCCCTTTGCCAAGGGCGCGGAGCATTTTGGGCAGCTTCGTATGCGGCTGCGTTCGGGATCGATTTGTCAACAGCACCGCTGCTGCCAACATCATCTCCCATAGGAACAATCGGCGTATTGGCCATTGGCCCCAAGCCCCTCCTCGGGTTCGGCCAGTTTTTGATACGTGCAACTGAATAGGAAATACGCAGCTATGGCAAGCGGCATCGTCACTCGGTTCGCGCCCTCCCCCACCGGGTTTCTACACATCGGCGGGGCGAGGACGGCGCTTTTCAACTGGCTTTATGCCCGCCATCACGGCGGCAAGGCTCTGCTGCGGATTGAGGACACAGATGCCAAACGCTCCACTCAGGAAGCGATTGACGCGATCCTTGATGGGCTAGATTGGCTCGGCCTCGACTATGACGAAGAGCCGGTTTTCCAGTCAAAGCGCGCCGACAGGCACGCTGAAGTCGCTTATAAACTGCTCGAAGCTGGCCATGCGTACAAGTGTTTTGCAACGCCGGAAGAGCTCGAACAAATGCGAGCAGAGCAGCGCGCGAACAAGCAGCCAATGCGGTATGATGGGCGTTGGCGCGATCGCGATCCGGCTGAGGCACCCAATGGCGCGCCTTTCACAGTAAGGATCAAGACGCCAATCGAAGGCGAAGCGACTATTGCGGACGAAGTTCAGGGCTCGGTGTCTGTAAAGAATGCCGAGATTGACGATTACATCATTCTGCGCGCTGATGGGACGCCGACATACATGCTCGCAGTGGTCGTTGATGACCACGACATGGGTGTAACTCACGTCATTCGCGGCGATGACCATTTGAACAATGCGTTTCGTCAGCTCCCCATCTACCGGGCAATGGACGCGATTGAGGGTGGCTGGCCCGAGCCGACCTATGCCCACATACCGCTGATCCATGGGTCGGATGGGGCGAAGCTTTCGAAAAGGCACGGAGCGCTGGGCGTGGATGCCTATCGCGACGAATTCGGGATCTTGCCCGAGGCCTTGTTCAATTACCTGCTGCGGCTCGGTTGGGGCCACGGAGACAAAGAGGAAATCACGCGCGAAGAGGCAATCAAGCTCTTTACCCTGGCGGGCGTCGGTAAGAGCCCTTCGCGTTTTGACATCAAAAAGCTCGAAAACCTGAACGGGCACTACATCCGTGAGGCAGATGACGCGAGGCTCGCGCAACTTGTCGCTGATCGCATAGGCAATTCGTCGGATACCGCCCTCTTGGAGCGTGCCATGCCTGCGCTCAAAATGCGTGCGAAGAACCTCGATGAAATTGCTGATGGTGCAGGGTTTTTGTTTGCCGCAGCCCCCCTTTCCATGACTGAAAAAGCCGCCAAGATGCTCGATGATGAGGCGCGTGCACGTCTCAGCCAAGTTTACGCAAGATTGCGCAGCGAAAATGACTGGACAATCGAAGCTCTCGAAGCCAGTACGAAGGCCTTGGCGGATGAATTGGAATTGGGTCTCGGCAAGCTTGCGCAACCCATGCGCGCTGCTTTGACCGGAACGACAACTTCGCCTGGAATTTTCGACGTTCTGGTCCTCTTGGGACGGGATGAATCGCTGGCACGGCTTGACGCTGAGGCGTCTTGAGCGGCGCCTCCGGGCGGCAAAATATTGGACAGGAGACACGGTGTGGCAGACAAAATGGCGAAACTCGAACTGGGCGGACAGTCCCACGAATTTCCCGTACTCGAAGGCAGCACTGGGCCCGATGTGGTCGACATTCGCAAGCTGTACGGCGCAACCGGCGCTTTCACTTTCGATCCAGGCTACAAATCGACAGCCAGCTGCGAAAGCGCGCTGACATACATTGACGGCAATGAAGGCATTTTGTTGCACCGTGGCTATCCCATCGGGCAGCTTGCTGAGCATTCCAGCTTTATGGAAGTCAGCTATCTCTTGCTGAACGGTGAGTTGCCGAGCGCGGACGAGCTTGACGATTTCACATATACCATCACGCGGCACACCATGCTGCACGATCAACTGCGCCAATTCTATCAGGGTTTTCGCCGCGATGCTCACCCCATGGCGATTATGTGCGGTGTTGTGGGCGCTTTGTCTGCTTTCTATCACGACAGCACCGACATTTCGGATCCTGAACACCGCAAGATTTCATCGCACCGCCTGATCGCAAAAATGCCGACCATTGCTGCTATGGCCTACAAATATGCGGTTGGTCAGCCCTTCATGCAGCCAAAGAATGACTTGAGCTACACGGGCAATTTCCTGCGCATGACCTTTGGCGTTCCGGCAGAAGAATATGAAATCCACCCGGCCATCGAAAAGGCGATGGACCGCATCTTCATCCTACATGCTGATCACGAGCAGAACGCTTCGACATCGACGGTTCGTCTCGCCGGCTCTTCGGGTGCGAACCCGTTTGCGTGCATCGCTGCTGGTATCGCCTGCCTCTGGGGCCCTGCCCATGGCGGCGCGAATGAAGCTGCGCTCAACATGCTGAAAGAGATCGGTACGCCTGATCGTATCCCTCACTACATCGAGCGCGCGAAGGACAAGAACGATCCGTTCCGCCTGATGGGCTTTGGTCACCGCGTGTACAAAAACTACGATCCGCGCGCGACGGTGATGCAGAAGACGCTTCGCGAAGTGTTTGAAGCGCTCAAAACCACCGATCCGGTATTCGAAGTGGCCCTACAACTCGAAGAAATCGCGCTGAATGACGATTACTTCAAGGAGAAGAAGCTCTTCCCGAACGTCGATTTCTATTCCGGTATCATCCTGTCTTCGGTCGGCTTCCCAACCACGATGTTCACTGCGCTCTTCGCTCTTGCCCGCACCGTGGGCTGGGTTGCGCAGTGGAACGAGATGATTTCAGATCCAGGCCAGGTTATCGGTCGTCCGCGCCAGCTCTACACAGGGCCAACGCAGCGCGATTACGTGCCGGTTGCCAGCAGGTAACGCGATTGGGCGGCGCTCTTCAGCGCCGCCACATTCACAAAAACCGTCATTCGTATCGAGGTAATGTGAGGCGGAAGCGCGCGCCGTTTCCGCCCGCCTCGCTCGGATCGGCGAGGTCGAGTTTGCCCTTCATCGCATTGGCGAGCCTCTGCGAGATATAGAGGCCAAGGCCTGAGCCGCCATCACTGCTGCGGCCAAGTCTTTCAAATTTATCGAAGATTCGCTCAGCCTGTTCGGTGCTGATGCCCGGACCCTGATCCTCAACGATCAAGGCGACCGTGCCAGGTTCCGCCCCTTCCCCCACACCAATGGTGACGGTGCTCTGCTCAGGCGAATAGGCGATCGCATTGCCAATCAAATTGATCAGGATCTGAAGAACACGGCGGAATTCGGCTGTTGCCGGACAGCGTTCATCCTCGGGAGGCAAGTCGAGCTTGATGGCTTTTGCCTGTGCGCGCACACCAAGAATGCCCGCAGCTCTGCGGGCTGCATCGCCGAGGTCAACGCGCTCTTCAAGTGTGCTGAAATTAGCCGCTTCGACCACTTCAAGGTCGGCAAGATCATCAAGCATTCCCGAAAGGTGCTGACCTGCAGCCGCGATATTGCCAGCGTATTCGCTGTATTCGGCTCGCAAGGGTCCTGCGAGCTTGGCGCGGATTGATTCCGCGTTGGCGATGATGCTTGAAACGGGTTGACGCAGGACGGGCGCCAAGGTGCGGCCAATCATGCGCGTTTGGGCTTCGGCGAGCAGCGTGTCGCGGTCGTCATCTTCTGTCGGGATTAATGGCTCATCAGCCACCAGGAGCAGCTCAAATCCTCGCGGAGAAGCCGTACCCGGCCCAATCGGGATCAACCGCGCGCGCCATGTTCGCTCCGAACCCTCAAATGTACAGACAGCCCCATCAAGCAAACGCCAATGGAGAGGCTGCTGATGCGCCACCCCTCTCAAGGAAAGATAATACGTCCACAGCTGTCCGGGCTCATTGCGGACTTTCTCCGCCAGATCTTGGGTGTCTTCGGCATTCGCGTTCAGCAATTGGAGATACTGCCTGCTGTCCAAGCGCGCTGTTACTTCAGCAGATGCGCGGTCAATGGCGTCAATCCTTTCGCCCAGTTCCCGCGAGCTGAACTGAGGTTCGCTGCTTCTCTGCCAATTGTCGATCAGCAACTCGCATCCACCGCCATCTTCTTCATCAAGAGGGCGCACGCGGGCAAACCCGCTGACTTCTTCTTCGCCATCGAAGCACGAAAATTCTCGCGCAATGCGCAGTCCCATACTTCGACCCTGCTGCACCAGATCGAGCAATTCGGGGATCGCGAGGGTGCCCGGCAAAGAGCCTCCGCACCTCTCATGCAGGTCAGCCAAAGCTTCATCTGCAGTGAGGAGACGATCACGATCATCGGTCAGGCCGCGAGCGGCAAGAAGGGAACTGCGCTGGTCCATTGCGCGCTTCAGCCCCCTTTCCATGCTGCTGATTGGCCCAAAAGAGCGGCTGCCTGTTCTGGTGCAATCTCCCCCATTTGCCGCGGCAAACGTTCCACCGGCTCAAGCAGCAGGAATTGCCGCTCAATCGTCTGTTGATCGAGACCCGCCGCTCTCAACCCCAAAGCCAGACGAGCGGCCTGGCGTTCGTGACACGCGAGAATTGCGAGATCGCGCGGTTGCCGCGTCAGTGTTGCAAGAGCGGTCGCAAACAGCGCCAGCCCTGCATGATCAAGCTCCAATGCAGCGATAGCGCCCTTGCGCATGGTTCCCGTCAATCGAGTGAGCAATCCAAGGCGCGTCGATGCCTCGTCATATTCGGTGCGAAACTTGATCGTGGAGCTCTGCACGCCGCCCTGATCGACAATGCCTTTTGCCCCAGCCCACGTTTGCCAGCTTTCCAGCACCATGTGGAATAGCCTCGCCGGCAATTCTGTAACCGGCAATGCCATGCGACGCTGAGACTGGATAAAGCGCGATTGCGCTGCCATGGCGCTCATCGCAATATCCGCGGTATCGTCCTGATCGCTCGCAATCAATTCCTGGAGAAGCGGGCTGAGAACCGGATCTAGCGATGATCGATGCTCCAATCGATGGGCAAGATGACCCTCCATTGCGAGCGCATAATAGTGGCTGAGGACAGGACCGTTTCCGGCCAGTTCCTCGGCAAGGTTATCAATCGCTGCCTGCTCGGCTTCTGGGCCTGCGGATGATGCTGCGGCATTGGCGGCAGCAAACAATTGGCGCCCGCAATCGGTCAACATACCTCTGAGCCGCGCAATCACGTCCTCATTCACCAGCGCGTGCCCTGAACTTGCCAACATGTGCGACAGAACCGGCGCAACCCCGCTCAGCGCACGATCCCCGCGCGCCAATTCAGCGCGCAGCATCGTTTCGACATGCTTTCCAGCATTCGCCGTCGCAGTGGATGTCGCAGCGCGATCCATGATGGTCTTGCCCATTCCCTCGTCATTAAAGGGGTATAGTTAAGCCAGTGTTAGCCTATTTACCTGCCTGAGGCAGCAGCAATTCGGTAAGGGGTGAGCGCCTCGGAAGCGGCATCTCTTCTGGCTAGTCGTTCAATTCGGGACAAAGAGAACCGATTTATCCAGCGGATGGCGATGAAAACTGTTGAAGAACCGATTCAATATCGCGAATTGCGGTCGGCTCACCGGGCGCGCTAGTGAGAGCGTTTTCAGCCGCATCCAGCAATTCGTCAGAATGAAAGCTCGCCGCAAGGCCTTTCAAGCGCATCGCTGCAACGTGCCAATTTCCATCGCAACGTGATCGCTTCAGCAAATCCAATTGTTTTTCAGCGCTTTCCACGAATGCGAGACGCAATTCATGCATCAGAGCGGGATCATCTCCCGCCGCTGCTGCCAAAGTCGCATCCAAGGCTCCGTTCTCAAACGCCATGAAAGCCACACTATAAGAATAAGGGTTAATGGAGGGTTTATCCACAAACGTGATGTGGTATCAAAAAGGCATGTCAGAAGGTTCTCACATTCGGGCCGTGGGCCGCAGCACAAAGCATAACGCTTCAACTGATTCAGCTAACGAGACAGGGGAGCACGACACCGCCGATGAGCTGGAATTGTCATCCAGTGATGAAGTCGATGACGATGGTGATGTTCTTGATCTGACCGAAATGGATCAGGAACTTGAATTCCTTGAAGAGATCGAACCTCCACGAGCGGGATTTGGGTGGGTTTTGCCCAGCCTTGCGATTTTGACCATCATTGGATGGACCGGGCTTTATGGCTGGGCGATGCAATCGGACCTGCTCAACGCTGCCAGTGTCGCACCTGCGCAATGGGTCAACTGGATTATCGACTGGTCAGTGCCCGTATTGCTGGTGTGCGTGATATGGCTGCTTGCAATGCGCAATTCGCGCCGGGAAGCCGATCGATTTGCGATCACTGCATCCTTGTTGAGCCAGGAAAGCGCCCAGCTCGAAAACCGGCTCACGGTGGTGAATCGCGAATTGAGCCTGGCGCGGGAATTCCTCGCTTCGCAATCGCGCGATCTGGAATCACTGGGCCGGGTCGCAAGTGAGCGCATTTCAGAACACGCTGCGACCTTACAAGATCTTATCAAGAAGAACGACAAACAGGTTCAATCTATTGGGAAAGCCAGCGATACCGCGCTGATCAACATGTCCCAATTGCGCGACGATTTGCCAGTTATTGCGACGTCTGCACGCGATGTGTCCAACCAGATCGGCAATGCAGGCCGCACCGCCAAAGAGCAGGCCGAAGCTCTGGTCGGCGAATTCAAGAAGCTCGAGGAATCAGGCGCATCGACCGACAGCAAAATTGCCGACCTCAGCTCAAGAGTGAACGAGACTTTGGGCGAATTTGACAGCGAGATGTCGCGCCTCGAACAAACGGTCAGTGAGCGCTTCGATCTTTTGCAGAACAAGGCGGCTGAATACCGCAGCGAAGTCGATCAGACCGAGGCGCAGGCCTACGCGTCGCTTAGTGGCCGATTTGCCGGCCTTCAGGGCGAAACTGATACACTTCTCACCAAATTGCGCGATGCTGAGAAGCTTGCAGGCGAACGTCAGGAAGAGGCGATTGAAAACCTGCAGACTTCAATGACGGAATTGTTTGACCAGGTCGATGAGCTGGATCGCAACGCCATCGAAGCGGCAAAAACACGCCTCGACAGCCTCAAGCAGGAGGCCATCGCATTCGACGATCTCCTCACGCAGCGCGACATTCGCTTTATGGCGGAAATGAAAAGCCGTCAGGATCAGTTTGAGCAGCGCGAAACCCGTGGCAGCGAGATGATGGCAGCGCGACTTGCCGATCTTGATACGGCGATGATGAAACAGCGCGAAGCGCAGGCTGAAGAGACGCAGAAATTCTCTGAGCAAAGCGCGGCGCTGAGCGATCAGTTTGGCGAAATGGGCTCGCTCATCAAACAGATCGCCTCGCAGACCGATGTGACGCGTCGCAGCCTTGCAGAAGGTCTTGGTGATCTTGGTAAGCAATTGTCCGAAAAACGATTGTCGCTCGGCCAAACGGCTGAGGCGCTCAACGAACTCAACAAATCGGCGCTCAAACTGCTCGAAAACATCGAACTCGGCGTCCATCATACCCGTGAGGAACTGCCAGAAGCGATCAAGAACGCTTCTAGCGAACTGTCGGATGTCGAAAAACGCGCGGGCGAGGTCAAAGGCATCATGCTTTCGACCTCAGAACATGGTGAGGAGCTAAGCTCCTATCTCACCAACACGCACGGTGAGATCGAGAAGGCTGACGCTTCGATTGATGCACTGCAGAACCGCCTTTCTGAACATGCAGATGAGGCACTTGCCAAATTGCAAGGGCTGCGCGGTGGGCTCGCCCAAGTGGCAGATGAAAGCGAAGAGTTCGCCGGCACCACGCAAGAGCGGCTGCGTGAAGCCATCTTGTCGCTCGAAACTGCAACACGATCCACCTTCGGCACATTGGAGACCGAAACGAAAGAGAAGATCGAGGCGCTTGCCGAAGAGATCAGTTCAAAAGCGGCGGGCAAACTGTCGGAATCGCTTCAGGCAGAAAGCAACGCCGCGATTGCGCAGATGGAGGCCGCCGCTGCGCTCGCATCGGGCGCAGGCCGAGATGCGACTGCGCAATTGCGTGATCAATTGGCCAAAGTGAACGAGCTTACCGGCAATCTGGAACAACGCATCCGCCGCGCACGCGAACTTGCCGAAGAGCAAGTGAACAACGATTTCTCGCGGCGCATGGCGCTTATCACCGATAGCCTCAATTCGAGCTCCATCGATATTGCGTCGGCCCTATCCAGCGAAGTCTCCGACACCGAGTGGAATTCTTACCTGAAAGGTGATCGCGGTATCTTCACACGCCGCGCTGTTCGTTTGATCGACAACCCTCAGGCAAAGGAAATCGCGGAATTGTACCAGTCAGACGATGATTTCCATGCAAATGTGAACCGCTACATCCACGATTTCGAGGCTATGCTGCGGTCCATGCTTTCAACCCGAGATGGCAACGCCTTAGGCGTCACCGTGCTGGGATCGGATATGGGCAAGCTCTATGTGGCGCTGGCGCAGGGAATTGAGCGGCTTCGGACCTGATATCAGTCAGGTTTTGAGAGGTTTACAGGCGGCTCTGGAAAGAAATTCAGGTCGTCCGCCGTTACCCAGCCATATTCGAAATTGAGCACAAATATCGTCGTCAGGATCGTCGCGATTGCTGTTGCGCGAATTACGATCTTTCCGGGCCGAAAATTGACCGGCGCGCTATCCGCCTGACCGGGCACTTTGGCTTCGCCTGTCTCGTCAGCTGTGCGCACACCGAATGGCAGCATCACAAAGGCGCTCATCACCCAGATAAGGAAATAGATCGCGAGAATTGATGTCCACTGCATCGCGTATCAAGCCTGCGCGAGGCCGGGCATAAGCACGCGGACTTGTGGGTTTTTGCCCGACCACCGCCGCGCCGCCCTTCGCGCCGCCAAGCGCGCTGCTTCGTGCACTGCGACCGGATCTTGTGCATCCTTGCCCTTTAGCTTGCGCAAGGCTGCCAGAATGTCGCTTTGAGCTTCTGCGATGAAATCGGGCATATCCTCATCAAGCGGGAGGCCAAGACAATCTATCACCGGGGTTGATCCACGAACGAGCACGACTGTCATCACCCCTTCATGCGCAATCCGGCGGCGCATTGTGACCGCATCACCATCAGCAGGCGCAATAATGTCACCGTCGAGTACCAGGCGACCATTGCGGACCTGCGCTATGACAGAAGGCTTACCGGGAGCAAGCTTCACGACATCGCCATTGGACTGGACCACATTGTGCTCAATGCCATTGGCTTTCCCCACCCGCGCCTGCTCTTGCATGTGCCGCATTTCGCCGTGGACAGGAACAAGGACATCGGGACGCAGCCAGCCATAAAGCGCTTCGAGTTCCGGGCGCCCGGGATGGCCTGAGACGTGGATATAGCTTTGCCGGTCCGTCACCATAGTGATGCCGCGCCTGGCAAGTTCATTCTGCATCTTGCCAATCGAAATCTCATTGCCGGGGATCTGCCGCGAGGAAAACAGCACCACATCTCCGCGCGTAAGCTCAATCGGGTGATTGTCCTCTGCCATCCGCGCGAGCGCTGCACGTGGCTCCCCCTGACCGCCCGTTGCCAGGATCAAGACTTCGCCGCGCGGCAGGCGCATGGCGGTGTCAAAATCAATCGGATCGGGAAAATCGGTGAGATAGCCATTGTCTTGGCTGACTTCGAGAATTCGGTCGAGCGAGCGCCCGGCAATGCACACTTGCCGTCCGGTTTCGCGCGCAACTTCGCCCAAGGTCTGAAGCCGCGCGACGTTACTTGCAAAGGTGGTCACCACGACGCGTTTGCCCTCGTGTTGGGCTACCTCTTCCATCAGGCCGCGATGTACAGCCCCTTCAGAGCCCGACGGGTTGGGATTGAAGACGTTGGTGCTGTCGCACACGAGCGCCAGTACGCCTTCGTCGCCAAGCTCGGTCAATTCCTCTTCGGTGGTTGGCTCACCGATGATCGGCTCTTCATCGAGCTTCCAATCGCCAGTGTGGAAGACCCGGCCATAGGGCGTATCAATCAGCAGCGCGTTCCCCTCGGCAATCGAGTGTGCAAGCGGAATATAGGTTACGGTGAATGGCCCAAGCGCAATCTCACCGTGATCATCAGGGATGATGTTGAGCTCAACCTGTCCGGAAAGACCGGCTTCTTCGAGTTTGCGGGCTACCAGATCAGCGGTGAATGGCGTTGCGTAAAGCGGTACACCCAATTCGCCGGCAAAGTATGGAACTGCTCCGATGTGATCTTCGTGCGCGTGGGTGAGGACAATACCGAGAAGATCTTTGGTGCGCTCCTCGATGAATTCCAGATCGGCAAAGACAAGATCGACACCCGGATATTCGCCGCCCGAAAAAGTCATGCCCAGGTCGACCATCAACCACTTGCCATCGCAGCCGTAGAGGTTGACGTTCATGCCGATTTCGCCGGATCCGCCAAGGGCGAGAAACAGCAATTCGTTTTCGGGACTGTAATTCTTTTTCACGTGAGAAAGTACGCTCGGATTTTTGGTTTGGATTTAGGCGCTTGATTCTAAGAGTTTGCCTGCTCTGCAAGAATGGCCAGCCCTTGAATGGTGAGATCGGCATCAACGTGATCGAAGATGTCGGTCGCTTCATCAAACAATATGGCGAGCCCTCCCGTGGCTACAACCTTTGCCGGGCGTCCAATTTCCGATTTCATGCGCTCGACGATGCCCTCCATCATGGCGACATACCCCCAGAATACGCCAATAAGCATCTGATCTTCGGTGTTGCGGCCAATCACACTTTTGCTTTCCGGCGTGCGGATCGCGATGCGAGGAAGTTTGGCAGTTTTACCCACCAGAGCATCGAGCGAGAGGTTGATCCCCGGAGCAATGGAGCCGCCCTTATAGGCACCGTTGAAATCGATCGCTTCGAATTTGGTCGCCGTGCCGAAATCAATCGCGATGATGTCGCCGCCATATTTGTTGTGGGCAGCGAGGATATTGAGCGCGCGGTCCGCGCCCAGCGAACTCGGTTGATCGACGTCAATTTCGAATTGCCATGCCGCTTTGCCCTCGCCCGCCTTTAGCGGGGTGATGCCAAAGTATTTCTGAGAGAGCACTGTCAGGTTATGATCTGCCCTGGGAACAACCGAAGCGAAGATGATCTGTGTAATATCTTCGCGCGCGACGCCTTCGATTGAGAGCAATTGCAGGAGCCAAACTGCGTATTCATCACCCGTCCGCCGCGGATCGGTCGCGATGCGCCAGCGGGCCTTTACTTCGTGTCCTTCGAAAAGTGCGAAGACCACGTTGGTGTTTCCTACGTCAGCAGCCAGCAGCATGGGCTTTACTCCTCATCATGCCATTTCAGCGTGACATCGCCTGCGTGTACGGTCGTCTCGCGCGCGCCCAAGGGTTGTATCCGCAAAGCGCCGTGTTCGTCGATACCGCGATACCATGCATGGATCTGTTCGCCATCGGACCCAGTGATGCGCAGCCTGTCATCGAAGCGGTGGCTGCGAACCGTCCATTCGAGAAGTGTTTCGCTAAGGGGCTTCTCGCGCCAATCGCTCAAACGCTGAGCAAACTTTTGGGCGAGCCCATCGAGGACCGAATCCGGTCCATTGGCGAATTTGCCGTTGGCATAGGCGATTGAGATCGTTTTGCGATCGGGCAATTCAGGCGCGTAGCTGACATTGATACCGATCCCCACAATCACACTGTGTGCAGCCCGTTCAAGCAGTATCCCTGCGATCTTGTCTCCAAAGACCATGACATCATTAGGCCATTTGAGCAGCATGGGGGTGTCGTTCATCAGGCAAGGTCTGATCGCATCGAAAACCGCGAGGCCGGTGACCAACGAAAGCGTCGATGGAGAGGGATCGCCTTCGCGCAGATTAACGACAGTGCTGCAAAACAGATTGCCCTTTGGGCTTTCCCACTTGCGACCAAGTCGCCCTCGCCCTCCGGTTTGTCTTTCAGCGCGCAGCCAGTAGCCATCAGGGATGATTTCGCCCGCATTTAGCCGCTCCAAGAGATCGGCATTGGTTGAGCCGGTCTCCTCAACCACCTCAATGCACGGCGAATGGCTCAAATCGTGAAGAACAGCGAGCGCGCCGCTTTATCGGCGAGGTCTGTGAGCGATGGGGTGAGCAAGTAGCCAAGCGGCGAGATGATAAGCGCGGTCAGCGCGAGCAGAACCCAATGCGCCATGCCGCTCTTGCCCGTCACAAGCTCGGCCGGCTCATCAAAGAACATCACTTTGACGAATTTGATGTAGTAGAATGCGCCGATGACGCTCGCAGCGATGGCAATTGCGGCAAAGACCACCAAGCCTGCCTCAACCGTTGCCTGAAACACCACGAACTTGCTGTAAAAGCCGAGCAGCGGCGGGATACCGGCAAGGCTGAACATGAAGAGAAGCAGGCACCAGGCCAGCGCTGGCTGGGTCACTGCAAGGCCTTTGATGTCGCCGAATGTTTCGAACAAGTCGCCATCATCACCGCGCAGCATCAACAGCGCGGTAAAGCTGCCAAGGCTCATCGCGACATAGATGAAGAGGTAAATGAGCATCGCGCTTGCACCCGCCTGATCTGCTACTGCAAGGCCCAGGAGAATAAATCCGACATTATTGATCGAAGAATAGGCGAGCAGCCGCTTGAGATTTTCCTGCCCAATAGCGCCAAGCGCGCCGAATACGATGGAAGCGAGCGCTGCAAACATCACGATCTGCTGCCAGGCGAGAACCTGACCGCCAAACACATCGAATACCACGCGCGCCGTCAGCGCGACCGCAGCGACCTTCGGTGCGGTGGCAAAGAACGCGGTGACCGGAGTCGGCGCGCCCTCGTAAACGTCGGGTGTCCACATATGGAAGGGAACAGCTGCGATTTTGAACGCGAGGCCAGCCATCACGAAAATGAGACCGAAGAGCGGGCCGTATGCCAAGTCACCTTCGAGCCCAGCACGAACGGTCGCGAAATCAGTGCCCCCTGTGAAACCGTAAAGCAGGCTCATGCCGTAAAGAAGGATGCCCGATGCGAGCGCACCCAGCACAAAGTATTTGAGCCCTGCTTCTGCTGAGCGGTCATCCTTGCGGAGGATTGCTGCGAGCACGTACGCTGCGAGTGAATTCAATTCGAGGCCGAGATAGAGCGCCATGAAATCGCTGGCGGACACCATGATGCTCATGCCGACCGAGGCGAAGATGATCAGGATTGGGTATTCGGCCCGCATTCCGCGCTCTTCACCGGCAGCGGGGCTGGCGAAGAATGCCGGTGCAATGATAAGCGCGCCGATCGCTGCGAGATAGATCATAGCCTTGGCGAAAAGCGCAAAGCTATCCACGCGCAGCAGGCCGTTAAAGGCGAGTGTCTGCGGCCCGTCCGTCCCGAAATGCAAATCAGGGACGAGCGCAATTCCCGCACCGAACAATGCCGTTGCTGCAAGGATCGCGATGGGGCGCGATAGCTGATCGCCTCCCCATGCGGCCACGAGCAGGAGCAGCAGTCCGGCCCCCGTAAGAATAAGCTCCGGAATGATCAGGTCGAAAGAGTTTGCAAGGTCGAGCATCAGTGTGCGCCCTCCCCTTCATAGCCTTCGGGAGCGGCCACCGCGTTCGCTGCGCTCTCCTTGGGCGCTCCCACCACCAGTTGGCTATCGCTTTCAGGAGCGGCAAGGACGAGGCGTGCGTCCAGCGCTTTGATGTCTTCGCGCATGGGAGCAAGGAAGCTTTCGGGGTAAACACCCATCCACATCACCACGGCAGCAATTGGCGCCATCATCGCCCATTCGCGCGCCGTAATGTCACCCATCGCAGCAGCGTCTTCGTTCTTCTGTGCGCCAAAGGCGACGCGGCGATAGAGATAGAGCATATAGGCCGCGCCAAGGATAATTCCCGTCGTGCAAACCAGCGCAACCCAGGTCGAGACTTGGTAGATACCTGCCAGCGACAGGAATTCGCCGACAAAACCGCTCGTGCCCGGAAGGCCGATGCTTGCCATGGTGAACAGTAGGAAGAACACCGCGTAATACGGCATGTTGATTGAGAGCCCGCCATACCGATCAATCTCACGTGTATGGAGACGATCGTAGATCACGCCAACGCATAGGAAGAGCGCGCCCGAGACAAGACCGTGGCTCAGCATGATAATGATTGCACCTTCAAGACCCTGCACGTTGAAGGCGAACAGGCCGACCGTCACAATCGCCATGTGAGCGACGCTAGAATAGGCGATCAGTTTCTTCATGTCCGCCTGCACCAGAGCGACGAGCGAGGTGTAGACCACCGCCACCATCGACAGCGCGAAAACGAGCCAAGCAAACTCAGCGCTTGCGACCGGGAACATGGGTAGGCTGAAACGGATAAAGCCGTATCCGCCAAGCTTCAGCAAAACGCCGGCAAGGATTACTGAACCCGCCGTGGGTGCCTGAACGTGAGCATCGGGTAGCCAGGTGTGGAATGGCCACATCGGTACCTTCACCGCAAAGCTCGCAAAGAATGCCAGCCACAGCCACGTCTGAGCGCCTACGGGGAAATTGTACTGCATCAGCGTTGGGATGTCCGATGTGCCAGCGGTTGCCACCATCCAGAACATAGCGACAAGCATGAGCACCGAGCCGAGCAACGTATAGAGAAAGAATTTGTAGCTCGCGTAGATGCGGTTATCGCCACCCCACACCCCGATAATCAGATACATCGGGATTAGGCCTGCCTCGAACATGATGTAGAACAGGAAGATATCCTGGGCTGCAAAAGTGCCGATCATCAGCACTTCCATGAACAGGAACGCCGCCATGTATTCGCCAACGCGTTTCTGGATCGCTTCCCAGCTTGCAAGGATACAGATCGGCATCAGGAAAACGCTGAGCATGATCAGCATCAGCGCTATGCCGTCTATGCCGAGCGCGTAATTGAACCCGGCAACGAGTTCATATCGCTCCGTAAATTGCCATTGCGCACCGTCATTGTCGAAATTAATCCACAGCAACACGCCGAGAGCGAACGTGGCTAGTGTCGACAGCAAAGCAATCAGGCGAGAGCCCTCGCCCGCAAACAGGCACGCAATCGCGCCTGCCAGCGGCACAAGCATCATCACAGTGAGGATGGGAAAGTCCATTGCTCTTAATTCGCCCCTAGAGCAGCACGTAAGTGACAGCGGCGATCAGGCCCAGAAGCATGATCAGCGCGTATGTGTAGAGATAGCCCGATTGGATCGACTTCGCGGCGACCGATCCGCGCTGGACCACGGCAGCAATACCATTGGGGCCAAAGCGATCAATCGTACCGATATCGCCCAGCTTCCAGAACTGGCGGCCAAACCAGAAAGCAGGCTTTACAAAGATGCGATCGTAAAGCTCGTCGAAGTACCATTTGCGGAACACGAAATTGTGAAGCCAGCCAAAGGTGCCAACGAACTTTGCAGGGATGTCTGGCTTTGCGATGTAGGCAAGGTAGGCGCCTGCAAAACCAAGGATCATCACGATCAGCGCCGAATACTTCACCCAGTATGGCACTGCATGCATCGCAGCGATGAGGTTCGCATTGTAGAAAACTGATCCATCCCAGAAGGCAGCATCATCGAGGAAGCTCGGCGCAAAGACTTGCCCGGCGAGCACAGCTCCAACCGTCAGCAATCCGAGCGGAACAAGCATCGTAAGCGGACTTTCGTGTGGGTGATAACCGCCTGTCGTGTCTTCGCCAGCCTCTTCGGGAGTTTTGTGAACCGAATGCTGAATATGCTCGCTCTCAATCCAGCGTGGCTTGCCCCAGAAGGTGAGGAACATCAGGCGCCAGCTGTAGAAGCTTGTAAGCAGCGCCGCAGTCACGCCGAGCCAGAATGCAGTGACCGAAAGCCCTGTGCCGCGCGCAAAGGCGACTTCAAGAATGGCATCTTTCGACCAGAAACCAGCAAAGCCAACTCCGAGGTGATAAACGCCCAGCCCTGTAATCGCGAGCGTGCCCGCCATCATCGCCCAGAAGGTTATGGGGATGTGCTTCCTAAGGCCGCCATAATACCGCATGTCCTGCTCGTGATGCATCGCGTGGATCACTGAACCTGCGCCAAGGAAAAGCAGTGCCTTGAAGAACGCGTGTGTGAACAGGTGGAACATCGCGACGCCATATGCACCGACACCTGCTGCAAAGAACATATAGCCGAGCTGCGAGCAGGTCGAATACGCGATCACGCGCTTGATATCCCACTGCGTTGTCCCGATGGTCGCGGCAAAGAAGCAGGTAGCCCCGCCAGTCACTGTCACAACCATCAGCGCGGTTGGCGCTGTCTCAAACATGGGCGAGAGGCGGCACAGCATGAACACGCCAGCGGTAACCATGGTCGCGGCGTGGATGAGCGCGGACACAGGTGTTGGCCCCTCCATCGCATCAGGCAGCCATGTGTGGAGACCAAGCTGCGCGGATTTGCCCATCGCTCCGATGAAGAGGAGAATGCACAACACATCCATCGTCTGAAGCCGCATACCGAGGAAACCGATGGTCGCCCCGCTCATCGCTGGCGCAGCATCAAGGATTTCCGGGATCGAAGTGGTCTTGAACACCAGATACGTGCCGAAGATACCGAGCATAAAGCCGAGATCGCCCACACGGTTGACGACGAAAGCCTTGATCGCCGCTGCGCCCGCGCTGGGCTTCTTGAACCAGAAACCGATGAGGAGATAGGAGGCGAGGCCCACGCCTTCCCAGCCAAAGAACATCTGGACGAGGTTGTCCGCCGTCACCAGCATCAACATCGCGAAGGTGAAGAGCGAGAGATAAGCGAAGAAGCGCGGCTGATCCGGGTCTTCCTCCATGTACCCCCAGGAATAAAGGTGCACGAGTGCGGAAACGGTGTTGATCACCACCAGCATGACAGCGGTGAGAGCATCAACGCGCAGCTCCCAATCAAATGTCATCTCGCCCGATTGCACCCATTTCAGCACTGGGACGACTTCGGCAATCGCATCCCCTGTCAGGAACGCGATGAATATTGGCCAGCTAAGGATCGCGGACAGGAACAAAGCGCCCGTCGTGACTACTTTGGCGCCCGTATTTCCAAGCGCACGATTGCCGAACCCTGCGATTATCGCTGCAATCAGCGGCGCAAATACGATGATGAGGATAGGAGACATGCGCGCTTATCCCTTCATCTGGTTCACATCATCGACCGCGATGGTGCCGCGGCCGCGATAATAGATGACCAAGATGGCAAGCCCGATCGCAGCCTCTGCAGCCGCCACAGTCAGCACCATCATCGCGAAGATCTGCCCTGTCAGGTCGTTCATAAATGCACTGAAAGCGACGAGGTTGATGTTCACGCTCAACAGAATGAGCTCAACCGACATCAGGATCACGATCACGTTCTTGCGATTGATGAAGATACCCAGCACGCCAAGCACGAAAAGGATCGCGCCCACGACAAGATAGTGTTCGATGCCAATCATGTGCGAAGCACTCCGCTGATCCGCTCATCCTGAGCTTGTCGAAGGGTCACAGCTCAACCCCCTCGCCGATGGTCGGCCGCTTCATGACTGTAGCCTCGTCCGGGCGACGGCTGATCTGCTTGCCAATATCCTGACGTCCGCGTGCGCCCGGTTTCGGCGCGCGGTGAGTCAAGACAATCGCACCAATCATCGCGACCAGCAGGATGATCCCGGCAATCTCAAACAGCAGGATATAGCGTCCGTAAAGCAGGCGCCCGATGGCCTCGATATTGCTTTCGCCAAGGTTCTGCGCTGCATCATTGGCCGCCGCATCGCCCAATTCCAGCCCACCCGCGCCATAGACACCCAGCGCAAGGCCGAGTTCAGCGAGCAGAATAAGCGCCATCGCGATGCCCAGCGGGAAATTCTTCACAAGCCCCGCGCGCATTGCGGCAAAATCGATGTCGAGCATCATCACCACGAACAGGAACAACACCGCGACCGCGCCGACATAAACGATCACCAGCAGCATCGCGATAAACTCAGCGCCGACGATCACCATCAGGCCCGCCGCGTTGAAAAACGCGAGGATCAACCACAGCACAGAGTGCACCGGGTTGCGGGAAAGGATGACCATCACCGCGCTTGCGACAACGATGGCTGCAAAAAGGTAGAAGGCGAGTGCCTGTATCATGGTGAGTTATCCGCGGATGACCCTGCAAAAGCAGTGATCTTGAGCGGCAATCTGATCCCTTTGTAATCCCTCGAAACCGACCCTTTAGCGAACGCTGGTTGGCCGGAATCGCTTGTCCCTGTTGTGTTTCGCGAGAGGCCCCTAGCGGTAGGGAGCGTCCGCTTCAAGATTGGCCGCGATGGCCCGTTCCCATTTGTCACCGTTTGCGAGCAGTTTTGCCTTGTCGTAAAGCAATTCTTCCCGCGTTTCGGTGGCGTATTCGAAGTTTGGACCCTCAACGATGGCATCCACCGGGCACGCCTCTTGGCAGAAACCGCAATAGATGCACTTCGTCATGTCGATGTCATAACGAGTGGTGCGGCGGCTGCCGTCCTCGCGCGGTTCGGATTCGATGGTGATCGCCTGCGCCGGGCAGACGGCCTCGCACAGTTTGCACGCAATGCAGCGCTCTTCGCCATTGGGATAACGACGCAGCGCATGCTCCCCGCGAAAACGCGGGCTGAGCGGTGATTTTTCAAATGGATAGTTGATCGTCACTTTGGGCTTGAAGAAGTACTTCAAGGTCAGCGCGTGCGCTTTAACAAATTCGTAGAGGGTGAACGATTTGAGAAGCTGTGTTGCGGTTGTCATGCCAGATCGACCTTTTCTATTTCCTGCGTCGAACAAGTCGCATCGCCTTGGGCTTCAATAATGCCTTCTCCTTCCCGGCTACGATAATCAACCACCATCCATGTAACTTCCAATGAATCGGATTTGAAAATCAGTTGCAGTTGGGAGGCGGGGAGACCGCGATAATTTGCAAGAAGAAGCCTGCTACCATCATTCTGAATACGATTGCTCTGTTCAATCGCACCCTCGAAGGGGCCGCCCGCTCCCACAAAGCCTTTGTCACTCACAGAGATCGTAAACGAGACGTCTCGCTCTTGCTGGAGCAAGCCAGAGGATTCCATTCCATTGCAACTCAGAACTAGCGAGTACGAGGCGAGGATTGGTGCAATAATCATCCGAAATGCCCCGTCGCCATCAGATAGCCGCTAATCGCTGCGACAAACAGCAGGCTCATCGGAAGGAAGACCTTCCAGCCAAGCCGCATCAGCTGGTCATAGCGATAGCGCGGCACGGTCGCCCAAATCCAGCTGAAGACGAGGAAGAAGCCGAAGGTTTTGAGCAGGAACCATACGATCCCCGGCACATAGTAAAGCGGCGCCCATTCAACAGGCGGCAGCCACCCGCCGACAAACAGCAGAGTGCACAGCGAGCACATCAAGAGAATGTTTGCGTATTCGCCTAGCCAGAACAGCGCGAAGCTCATCGAGGAGTATTCGGTCTGGTAGCCCGCAACCAGCTCCGATTCCGCCTCAGTCAAATCGAACGGCGCGCGCGCGGTCTCTGCCAAAGCCGAGATGAAGAACACCACAAACATCGGGAACATCAGCGGGTTGAAGAAGAATCCGTTGACGATGCCCAGCCCGTGCCCGCGTTGAGCCTCGACAATACCGCTCATATTGAACGTGCCTGCCCAAAGGACGACGCAGACGAGGATAAAGCCGATGGAGACCTCGTAAGAGATCATTTGCGCGGCGGCCCGCATCGCGGAGAAAAACGGGTATTTGGAGTTCGATGCCCACCCGCTCATCACGACGCCGTAAACGCCAAGAGAGCTGATCGCGAGGATGTAGAGCAGGCCGACATTGATATCGGCGAGCACCACTCCCGCATCAAACGGGATCACCGCCCATGCGGCGAGCGCGACGGTGAATGTGATGATCGGCGCAAGGAGGAAAATGCCCTTGTTGGCCGCGCTCGGAATGATGGTTTCTTGCAAAAAGACCTTCAGGCCATCTGCAAAGGATTGGAGCAGGCCAAACGGCCCCACCACATTGGGACCACGCCGAAGCATAACCGCGCCAAGAACCTTTCGGTCAACGTAAATGACCATCGCCACCGCAAGCATCAGCGGCAGAGCGATGAGGAGGATGCCCGCAATTGTCGCGACAGTCCATGCGGCCTCATAAGGCAGGCCAAATGATTGGAAGAAATCGGTCACATCAGATCTCGTGAATTATCAAGAATGTCACCGCCACTATAATCAGCAGCACCACAACAGAGCAGCCAAACCAAGCCCAGCCTGGCAACTTCTTTCGGACTTCGTGCCAGTCTATGCTCGCTAGGGCAGACAGTAGCTCGGACATAGCTCACTCCGCAGCCTCCTTGATCTCATCGGCGTGGAGCAATTCAGCCGAGCATTGCTGCATTACCGAACTCGCACGGGCGATCGGATTGGTGAGGTAAAAGTCCGCAATAGGATAGGACGTGATTGCGCCTTCTGCCTTCGCAGATCTGTCGGCTTTTGGAAGCGCGCCGTAATCCGCCAGACCCTCTTCGCCCAAAGCAGGCACTTCGCGGATCATCGCGGTTTGCAATTCGCCAAAACTGTCAAAGCCCACATTCACGCCCAACACATCGGCAAGTGCGCGCAGGATTGTCCAATCCTCGCGGGCATCTCCGGGCGCAAACACCGCTTTTTCCGCGAATTGCACGCGGCCTTCGGTGTTGACGTAGGTCCCGTCCTTCTCGGCGTAGGAGGCCGCAGGCAGGATCACGTCTGCAGCGTGCGCGCCTTTATCGCCATGGTGGCCGATATAAACTTTCAAGCTGTCGGCGAATGGCGCGTGGTCCATTTCATCCGCGCCGAGGCTCAGAAGCACTTTCGGCTTCGCGCTCGCAATCTCCGCCATGCCGCCCGGCACAATGAAATCGAGCATCAGCGATCCCATGCGCGCTGCGCTCATGTGAAGGACGTTGAAGCCGTTCCAACCGTCTTTCACGAGGCCGAACTTGTCGACCAGCTTCAAGGCCACGCCCAGTGCACCTTTGGCCAATGCCGCGCCGCCGAGGATAACCGCAGGACGCTCCGCCGCCTTCATCGCATCGCCCAATTCCTTGGGCACGCGGTTCAGGACTTTCAGATCTTCGCCAAGGAATGTCGTTGGATAGGTCGTCTCCCATTCCGGGCCGACCACAAAGACTTTTGCACCTTGTTTCACAGCCTTGCGCAGGCGAGCATTCACCAGCGCCGCTTCCCAGCGGATGTGCGAGCCGACAATCAAAATGCAATCAGCGGTTTCAATTCCGGCAAAGGTCGAATTGAAATTCACTGCTGCGGTGTTCGACACGTCGTAGGTCATGCCCGTCTGACGCGCTTCGAGCAGGCTTGAACCGCTCGCTTTCAGGAGGGTTTTCGCGGCAAACATCGTCTCGCAATCGACCATATCGCCAGCGACAGCCGCGATGCTCGATGTGTCGGAGCCGAGCGCCGATTTGATCGTCTCGAACGCCTCGTTCCAGTCCGCAGGCATCAACTTACCGTCGCGACGGACGAAAACCTTGTCCAGGCGGCGCTTTGTGAGGCCATCGACCTGATAGCGGCCTTTGTCTGATAGCCACTCATCATTCACATCGTCATTGATGCGTGGAAGCGCGCGCATGACTTCGCGGCCCTTCGAATGAAGGGAGATATTGGCGCCAACCGCATCGGACACATCAATGCTGAGCGTCCGCTTCAATTCCCACGGACGCGCTTCGAAAGCGTAGGGCCGTGACGTCAAAGCGCCGACTGGGCACAGATCAATCACATTGGCAGAAAGCTCGTGTGCAGCGGCCTGTTCGAGATAGGTCGTGATCTGCATGTCTTCGCCGCGATACAGCGCGCCGATTTCATCAACGCCGGCAATTTCTTCAGAGAAGCGCACGCAGCGCGTGCAGTGAATGCAGCGCGTCATCACCGTCTTGATGAGAGGCCCCATGTACTTCTCTGTAACCGCACGGCGGTGTTCCTTGGTCCGCGAGACGCCTTTGCCATAGGTCATCGACTGGTCTTGCAGATCGCACTCGCCGCCCTGATCGCAAATCGGGCAATCCAATGGGTGGTTGATAAGGAGAAACTCCATCACCCCTTCGCGTGCCTTTTTGACCATCGGCGTATCGGTGCGGATTTCCTGACCATCGCTAGCAGGAAGCGCACAGCTTGCCTGAGGCTTTGGCGGCCCCGGCTTCACTTCGACAAGGCACATCCGGCAGTTACCAGCGATACTTAGGCGTTCGTGGTAACAAAAACGCGGGATTTCTTTACCAGCAAGCTCGCAAGCCTGAAGGACAGTCGCCCCCGCCGGGACTTCGATTTCTTCGCCGTCTACGGTGACTTTAGGCATCTAACTTCCTACCGCACATCGGACCGCGCTCATGCGCTTGGCATCCATGATTTTCTCCCAACCAAACGCGCGCTCGGTGGCGCCGTTTTGCTGGTAATCCTGAAGGCGATCCCATGCCTCTTCGAGCGTCGGCTCGTGCCCTTCAGGCACGTACCAAAAGACGAGGTGCGCTTCATTGGCGTCCTCGAACCATTTGTCTTTGCCCCGATAGAACTTCTCATGGAGCGTGTTGAACACAAAGTGCTCCAGCGACGCAGCGTCTTCCCAGACGGACAGATTGACTGCCATGTCATCGCCAATGCGGAAATTGGTCGCGTTGTTGCTATCGTCTTTGAGCCGCCAGACGAATCCTGGACTGCGCTCGGCAATGCCATTCACCAAATCAAGGTTGTCCATGAAACCGGCCATGCGCGGGTCGTCGGTCGGGTATTTAAAACGACCGATATTGAGTTCGGCGATGTGCATCACTCAGCAGCCTCCGCGAATTGCGCGTTGTGCTCGTGAATGCGCTTTTCAAGTTCGGGGCGGAAATGGCGGATAAGGCCCTGGATCGGCCAAGCCGCAGCATCGCCAAGCGCGCAGATTGTGTGTCCTTCGACCTGCTTGGTGACTTCGTGCAGCATGTCGATTTCTTCAATCGCCGCATCACCGGTGCGCAAACGCTCCATCATGCGCCACATCCACCCGGTACCCTCACGGCATGGCGTGCACTGACCGCAGCTTTCGTGCTTGTAGAAGTAGGAGAGGCGCGAAATCGCTCGAACGATATCGGTCGACTTGTCCATGACTATCACAGCCGCCGTACCGAGGCCTGAGCCAAGCTCTTTCAGCCCGTCAAAGTCCATCGGGGCATCCATGATCTGCTCGGCTGGCACCAGAGGCACCGAGGAACCACCAGGAATAACGGCCAAAAGGTTGTCCCAACCCCCTGTAATTCCTCCGCAATGCTTCTCAATCAGCTCGCGGAAGGGAATGCTCATCGCCTCTTCGACAACGCAGGGTTGTTCGACATGGCCGCTGATCTGGAAAAGCTTAGTGCCGTGATTGTTCTCACGTCCAAAGCTGGAGAACCACGAAGCGCCGCGCCTGAGGATCGTCGGGACAACCGCGATACTTTCAACGTTGTTCACCGTCGTTGGGCAGCCATAAAGGCCAGCACCTGCCGGGAATGGCGGCTTGAGACGCGGTTGGCCCTTTTTGCCTTCGAGGCTTTCAATCATCGCGGTTTCTTCACCGCAGATATAAGCACCCGCGCCGCGGTGCATAAACACGTCGAAATCGTAGCCTGATCCGCTCGCATTCTTACCGATCAGGCCAGCATCATAGGCTTCGTCGATAGCCGCCTGCAGCGTTTCAGCCTCGCGGATATACTCGCCGCGAATGTAGATGTAGGCCGCGCGAGCGCGCATGGCGAAGCCAGCGACCAGCGCGCCTTCGACCAGTTTGTGCGGATCGTGGCGAATGATTTCGCGGTCCTTGCACGAGCCGGGCTCGGATTCGTCGGCATTGATAACGAGGAAGCTTGGCCGACCGTCAGCCGACGATTTCGGCATGAAGGACCATTTGAGGCCGGTTGGGAAACCTGCCCCGCCCCGCCCGCGAAGGCCCGATGCCTTGATTTCTTCGATAATGGCTTCTTCGCCGCGCTGGATCAGCGCCTTGGTGTCATCCCAATCGCCGCGCGCCTGCGCTGCTTTCAGGCCCCAGTCCTGAAAACCATAGACATTGGTAAAGATGCGGTCCTTATCCGCGAGCATCGTTTTGATCCCTTGCTTTTGACTGGGCTTTCGCAATTCTCAGTTGGCGCAAAGTCAGCACCTGGAACAGCAATCCCATGCCCATCGCGGCAATGCCGGTGGGGCGCTCACCTGTCGCCGCAAGATACGCGCCGACGCCGAAGGCAATAAAGCCTCCCATCATCAGTGCGAGAATTCCGCCATTCATCACCAGTCACTCCGGTAATCGTGATTGGCGTCAACCATTTCCTTGAGCGTCGTCGCCCCATCCTTGGGCTCCGACGTGTGCCTGCCCGGCTCTTGCGTGCCGGTCTTGGGCTGTTCACCCTTTGCCAGCGCGTCGAGCACGGTGTCTAGACGTTCCGGCGTCAGGTCTTCGTAATTGTCGTCATTGATCTGGACCATTGGCGCGGTGGCACAGTTGCCCATGCATTCAACTTCGGTGAGAGTCCAAAGGCCGTCTTCAGAGACTTTGCCAAATTCCATTCCGCGCTTTTTGCAAGCACTGATGATCTCGTCAGAGCCGCGCAGCATGCACGGCGTCGTGCCGCAGACCTGAACGTGGTATTTGCCGACAGGCTTCATGTTGTACATGAAATAGAAAGTCGCGACTTCGAGAACGCGGATCACCGGCACGTCGATGTATTTCGCAACATATTCAATGACGGGAAGCGGCAGCCACCCTTGCGTGTCCGTTTCCTCGCCCACCTGACGCTGTGCAAGATCAAGCAGCGGCATAGTCGCCGACTTCGCCCGGCCGTCAGGATATTTGGCGATGTGGTAATCCGCCTTTTTCTTGTTCTCAGGCGTCCACTCAAAATCGCCCCAACGAGCGCGGAGTTCAGGCGTGTCAGGTGCGGGTGTCCGGTCAGCCATTGGACTGATCCCTTTTTTCTGCCGCCAAAGTCAAAGTGAGAGCGGCGCTAAGCATAATGAGGACGGCAACAAAACCCCAGACAAGACTGCCAAGGTCCATAATGCCCGCCACATGTGAAGCAATCGCAATGGCGCACATGGCCATGCCGAGATGGATGATGGGCTTGCGATTCACCGGTCACACTCTCCGAAAACCACGTCAATCGCACCGAGGATAGCAGTCGCATCAGGCAACATGTGGCCTTTGCTCATCATATCCATCGCTTGAAGGTGGCTGAATGCGGTTGGGCGGATTTTGCAGCGGTATGGTTTGTTCGTGCCATCGCTCACCAGGTACACCCCGAATTCGCCTTTGGGGCTTTCGGTAGCGACATAAACTTCGCCCTCGGGCACGTGGAAGCCTTCGGTGTAAAGCTTGAAGTGGTGGATCAGGCTTTCCATCGATTGCTTCATCTCGCCGCGCTTGGGCGGGGAAACTTTGCCGTCTGTGCTGGCCACAGGACCGGATGGCATATCGCGCAGGCACTGCTTGATGATCTTGGCGCTCTCGCAAACTTCGTTCACGCGCACCATGAAACGGTCATAGCAATCGGAATTGGTGCCGACAGGGATATCGAACTCCATCCGATCATAGACGTCATAAGGCTGCGACTTGCGCAGATCCCATGGAATACCGGCGGCGCGGATCATAGGTCCTGAAAAGCCCCAAGCAACGGCATCATCGCGGCTCACCACAGCGATATCGACATTGCGCTGTTTAAAAATGCGGTTGTCGGTCACAAGACTCATGGCATCGCCGAAAAGCTCGGGCAGACGCGTATCGATCCAGTTACCGATATCAACCAGCAGCTTTTCCGGCACATCCTGGTGGACGCCGCCGGGGCGGTACCAGGCAGAGTGCATGCGCGCACCAGATGCGCGTTCGAAGAAATTGAGGCAATCCTCACGGATTTCGAACACCCAAAGGTTTGGCGTCATCGCGCCAACATCCATGACATGCGCGCCGATATTCAGCATGTGATTGCAGATGCGTGTCAGCTCAGCGAACAGAACGCGCAGGTATTGCGCGCGCTCTGGCACTTCAATGTTCAGCAGCTTCTCAATCGCGAGCACATAGGAGTATTCCTGCGCCAACGGAGAACAATAGTCCAGGCGATCAAAATATGGCAGAGCCTGCAAGTAAGTCTTTGTTTCGATCAGTTTTTCGGTGCCACGGTGGAGCAGGCCGACATGCGGATCGACGCGTTCGATCACTTCGCCATCAAGCTCCATCACCATGCGCAAAACGCCGTGCGCGGCGGGGTGCTGAGGCCCGAAATTGATCGTATAATTCTGGATGACATCGCCTTCGGTGGTTGGCGATTCTTCGATTTGGACGCCCATTATTCGTCCTCCTCAATATCAACTTCGATCATGTCTGGCGGCACGGCATCGGTGCCTTCGGCTGCGTTTTCCTCAGCCTTCGGGCCAGCGCCGGTATCGGCAGGCTTTTCGGTGACCTTGGGTTTGTCCACCTGCGGCGGGCCATCCGCTTTTTCATCGCCTGGAAGCACGTAATCAGAGCCTTCCCACGGCGAGAGAAAATCAAATGTCCGCATGTCCTGCGCCAGTTCAACCGGCTCGTAAACGACACGTTTTTCATCCTCGGAATACCGCAATTCGGTGTAGCCCGTCATCGGGAAATCCTTGCGGAATGGATGCCCTTCAAAGCCGTAATCGGTAAGGATGCGGCGCAGATCAGGATTGCCCGCGAATGTTACGCCGTAAAGATCGAACACCTCACGCTCCAGCCAACCTGCATTTGGCCACAGGGTCGTGACGGTCGGCACCGGCGTGTTCTCGTCAGTCGAGCATTTCACCATGATCCGATGGTTCTTGGTCAGCGACAAAAGCATGTAGACGACTTCGAACCGCTCAGACCTGTCAGGATAGTCTGCGCCAGCAATTTCCATCAACTGCTGGTAACCGTGATCGTCGCGCAAAATCTTGAGAACATTGGCGATTTCATCGCGCTTGGCCGTCAGGATGATTTCGCCATGCTCCTCGCGCGCGCCATCAAGCCACACGCTGAGGCTCTCGCAAAGCGTGTCGAGAACACCTTCGTTCGAGGCGAATTTTGGGGCGGAGTGAACAACAGCCATGATTACCGCTCAATCGTCCCGGTGCGGCGGATTTTGCGCTGCAATTGCATCACGCCATAGAGCAACGCTTCTGCCGTTGGGGGACATCCGGGCACGTAGATATCAACCGGCACAATCCGGTCACATCCGCGCACGACGCTGTAGGAATAGTGGTAATATCCACCGCCGTTGGCACACGAACCCATGCTGATCACATATTTAGGATCAGACATCTGATCATATACCTTGCGCAAAGCGGGTGCCATCTTGTTGCAAAGCGTGCCTGCGACAATCATCACGTCTGATTGGCGTGGGGAAGCACGCGGGGTCACACCAAAGCGTTCCATGTCATAGCGCGGCATATTCACGTGGATCATCTCAACCGCGCAGCATGCGAGGCCGAATGTCATCCACCACAGCGAGCCGGTGCGGGCCCAATTGAACAGATCTTCAGTAGACGTGACAAGAAAACCCTTGTCATTCACTTCAGTCTGAAGCGCGTTGAAATAGTCCGCATCCGGTGTTTTGATTTCGCCTGGTTTTGCGGTCGGTACATCGGGAAGTGCGTTAGGGGGGGTAACTACGGTGCTCATTCCCAGTCCAGAGCTCCCTTCTTCCATTCATAAGCGAGGCCAACGGCGAGGATGAAAAGGAATGTCATCATTCCGGCCCAGCCGATCCAGCCGGTTTCTCCGAGGCTTACCGCCCATGGGAAAAGAAACGCAGCCTCAAGATCGAAAATGATAAAGCTGATGGCGACCAGATAAAAGCGCACATCGAATTGGCTGCGTGCGTCTTCGAATGCGGGGAAACCGCATTCATATTCCGACAATTTTTCCGCATCCGGATTGTGCGCACCCGTCAACCGCGACACTCCCATGGGGAGGAAGACGAAGAGGCATGATATCGCGAGAGCGATGACAATGAAAAACAGTATCGGCAGATACTGGCTAAGATCCAACACGGCGCTGTCCAAGATGATTTATCCCGCGCTCCCGTTACGCGCCTCTTCGGGATTTCGCAAGCACGTGTCGCCCCGGATTTACCGGTAAATCGGCGTATATGTGTTGCAAGAAAGCGAACAGAGAGGACTGCGCGCCAATCCTGTCACTAAGGCTTGCTTATTTCATGATGCCAGCCGCTGCTTTCTCTGTCGCTTTGCCATAAGGTGGCTTGAACCCGCCCAGACCTGCAATATCGATCTTTGGCTGGTGATAGACGGCGCGTGCGTGGCTGAATTCCTTGAAGCCTTCGATCGCGTGATAGCTGCCCATCCCGGACGGTCCGACGCCGCCAAACGGCAGGTCTTCCATCGACACATGAAAGATCACATCGTTTGTCGTCACACCGCCCGAGATTGTGCGAGTAAGAACACGCTCTTGCTCGGATTTGTCCTCACCGAAGTAATAGAGGCCGAGCGGGCGATCATGCTCGTTTACATAGTCAACCGCCTGATCGACCGAATTGTATGTCATCACCGGCAGGACAGGGCCAAAGATCTCCTCCTGCATCACTTTCATCTCATCGGTGACGTTCTTGAGGATGTTGAGCGGCATCTTGCGCTGGTTGGCAGAGCTGAAATCCTCACCACCCGGATTGACTTCAATCACCTCAGCGCCCTTGTCGCGCGCATCTTCGACGAGACCCTGAAGCCGTTCGAAATGGCGATCAGACACGATCGATGCGTAATCATCGTTTTCGAGCAGTGTCGGGTACATCGCCGAGACACCGTTGGAAACGCCAGCGACCGCCTCGTCCTGCTTATCCTCAGGCACATACATATAGTCAGGCGCGAGGCAGATCTGGCCCGCATTCATCATCTTGCCCAAGGCGATCCGTTCGCCCGCTTTCTCAAAATTGGCGCTGCGGCCCATGATGACAGGTGACTTTCCGCCGAGCTCCAGGGTGACGGGCACCAGGTTTTTGGCAGCGGCCTGCATCACCAGCCGTCCCGTAGGCGTTGAGCCTGTGAAGACCAGGTGATCGAAAGGCAGCTCCGAAAACGCCGCCGCCACTTCTGGGCCACCAGTCACGACTGCGACTTCGTCCTCGGCAAAGAATTCTGACGTAAGTTCAGCCATCAATTCCGACGTCCGCTCGGTGAATTCGCTTGGCTTGATCATCGCGCGATTGCCGGCGGCAAGCACTTGCATCAAGGGGCCAAAGGCGAGCTGGAGCGGGAAGTTCCACGGGCTGAGAATGCCAATCACACCCTTGGGTTCGTAACGAACTTCAGCCTTCGCACCGAGAAGCCCGAGCGGAAATTGCACTGGCCGCCGCTCTGACTTGGCCCACTTGTCCATGTTTTTGAGCGCATGCTTACCGGCACCCACTGTGGCCGCGACATCGGTCAGCATGCTCTGGTGCATGGAGCGATTGCCGAAATCGGCCGCCATCGCTTTGCAGAAAGCGTCGCCATTTTCTTTCACCAAGGCCATCGCGCGTTTGATGCGATCTTTGCGCACGCTCATGCTTTCAGGGCGTGAGGCGGTGAAAGCGTCGCGCTGATGCTTGAGCAAGGCATCAAGCTTTGCGTTGTGATTGTCTGCCATGTGGTCTCTCCCCGATGGAATGGCGCGATTAGGTTGTGTTTTGCCATCTTCCTTGCCCAATACGACGAAAGTGGCAAGCAATTCATCTTGCGCAAACGGCCATGGGTTTGGCATCAGGCGGCGAAAGACCCCGCATTGTGCGACTCATACAAAGGATTTCCCCGATGGCCCAATTCTCCTCTTCAGATCCGATCGTCATCCTCTCATATGCGCGTACGCCGATGGGCGGGATGCAAGGCGCTTTGGCTGATGTTTCGGCGACCGATCTGGGCGCAACGGCCGTGAAAGCTGCGGTTGAACGTTCAGGCGTTGCCGGAGAGGATTTTGACCGAGCCTATATGGGCTGTGTTCTCCCCGCAGGCCTTGGCCAGGCCCCTGCCCGTCAAGCGATGGTGAAAGCAGGCCTTCCCAAATCGGTGCAGGCCACAACCGTCAACAAAGTGTGCGGCAGCGGCATGCAGACAGTCATTATGGGTGCAGAAGCGCTCGCCAGCGGCACCGTTGATTATGTGGTCGCAGGCGGGATGGAGAGCATGACCAATGCGCCCTATCTCCTCAAAAAGCATCGCTCAGGCGCGCGTCTGGGCCACGACACCACTTACGATCATATGTTCCTAGATGGGCTTGAAGATGCCTATGAGGAAGGCCGCGCGATGGGCACGTTCGCTCAGGACACGGCCAACGAATACCAGCTTACCCGCGAAGAGCAGGATAACTATGCGATAGAAAGCCTGTCGCGCGCCAATGCTGCGATTGAGAGCGGAGCATTCGCGGATGAAGTGGTGCCCGTAACCTTCAAGACCCGCAAAGGCGATGTGACGGTCGAAACTGATGAGCAGCCTGGTAAAGGCCGCCCAGACAAAATCCCGCAACTGCGTGCAGCATTCGCCAAGGACGGCACCATTACGGCAGCGACATCCAGCTCTATCTCTGACGGCGCGGCAGCCGTTGTGCTCACCCGCGAAAGTGTTGCGAGCGCCAATGGCCAAACGCCCGTCGCCAAGATTGTCGGTATGGCCGCCCATGCACGCGAGCCGAAAGACTTCACCGTCGCACCGGTCGGGGCGATCCAGAAGGTTCTCGATAACGCTGGCTGGAGCATCGAAGACGTCGATCTTTGGGAAGTGAATGAGGCATTTGCCTGCGTTGCCATGTTCGCAATGCGCGACATCGGCATCCCGCACGAAAAGATCAATGTTAACGGCGGCGCGACCGCGCTGGGTCACCCCATCGGCGCATCGGGCACACGAATTCTGGTGACGCTGATCAATGCGCTGAAACAGCAGGGCAAAAGCAAAGGCGTTGCGAGCCTTTGTATCGGCGGCGGCGAAGCAACCGCGATTGCTGTCGAGCTAGCCTAGTCTCGATATGGGGCGGCGCGGATTTGGTCCCCCGCCCCTATTCAACGCCCCATAAACGTCCGCGCTGCACCCAGCCTGTGCGGCCATCGACTTCCATCTCGCACCAGTCGGCCTGGCAGGCACCAAGCTTGCCGACAACGCCGGGTTCGGCCCGCCAACGGATCTGGGCATTTGCGTTTGGTTCCGCGCGCAATTCGGTGACGCCCTCGCCCTTCACCATGCCGCCGCGCGCTTTGCTGAGCTGACTGTCGGCAACCCAACCTTGAGTGCCCTCGTGATCGACCACAAGGCTCCACGCTTCGCGCTTGCGGATGACTTTCACTGGCAATCCTTTGCGCTTGTAAATCCAGTCAATCGGGTAATCCTGACTGGGCCCAACGCGCATGCGGACTTCTTCATATCTGAGGCTGCGCCATTCGGTCGCATCATTGTCTTGCGCAAGTGCGGGCAAGGACAATCCAAGCGCGACAAGAGCGGAGACAAAAAGCGAGGCAAACCGAGGAGCAATCATGGTCTTATCAATAGCGTTGGACATCTGATTCCATCAACCCAATTGGGATAGCTTGTATGATGAATTCGCACGCGTCTTGACCAGAGCGGCCAACTCGCCTTAGCCCGTCGCCCATGGCCAATTCGACAGCTTCGCCCCACTTCGCCGCAGGACGCCCCAAAGTGGTCGTTACCCGCCAGCTTATGCCGAGTGTCGAGGCGCGCATGGCCGAGCTTTTCGAAAGTACGCTCAACGTTGAAGATAAACCGATGAGCCGCGATGCATTGATCGAAGCGATGCAGAGCTGCGACGTGCTGGTGCCGACTGTGACGGACCGGATTGACGCTGAAATGATCGCGGCCGCAGGTGATGAATTGCGGCTCATTGCGA
This sequence comes from Erythrobacter sp. YT30, assembly GCF_001542875.1. Taxonomy (GTDB): domain Bacteria; phylum Pseudomonadota; class Alphaproteobacteria; order Sphingomonadales; family Sphingomonadaceae; genus Erythrobacter. Next base: position 576,483 of record NZ_LMAF01000001.1, read on the forward strand.
ATTTCGGCGCGGGAACGGAGCATATTGACCTGGCAGCAGCCGCGAAACGCAAGATCATTGTAACGAATACATCTGGCGTCTTCACTGACGACACCGCTGACATAACCATGGCTGCAATTATCGGCGTGCCGCGCCGAATCCGCGAGGGAACGGGATTGGTGCGACGTGGCGAATGGACCGGATGGGCACCGTCTGGCCTTTTGGGGCGCAAGCTGGGCGGCAAAGTGCTCGGCATTGTTGGCATGGGCCGCATCGGGCAGGCCGTGGCACACCGCGCGCGCGCCTTCGGGCTTGAGGTGGCCTACACCAACCGCAAACAGCTCCCCTCGGCGGTCGAGAGCATGCTGGGCGCGCGTTACGTTTCCGATGTCGATGCGCTGATGGCGGAAGCTGACATTCTGACGCTTCACTGCCCCCTCACCGACGAGACGGCGGGCCTGATCGATGAGCGGCGGATTGCCTTGATGAAGCCGGGATCAAGCATCATCAACACAGCGCGCGGCGAGTTGATCGAGCAGGAGGCGCTGATCGCAGCGCTTGAAAACGGCCATCTGATAGGCGCTGGTCTCGATGTCTATCCCGATGAACCGAACATCGATCCCCGGCTGATCGCGCACCCCAATGTCATGACATTCCCCCATATCGGCAGCGCCACCGTTGAAGGACGCGAAGCATCTGGCGAGAAAGTCATCGCGAATATCCGGTTCTGGGCCGATGGGCACAGACCGCCTGATCAGGTTCTGACGGCCCTCATCAGCTAATCTTCGCCATCTGCCGCATGATCGTGCAGCAATTGAAGCACATGTGCGATCGAGGGTCTGCTCGCCGAAAACTGAAAATGCGTTTCTGGTACTTCAATTGCGATATCGCTTTCGTCTTCGGTCCCGCGTGAACAGGCTGGCGCTACGATCCCGTCACGCCTTGACCATATCGCGATGGTCTTCACCGGTGGTTTGGCGCTCGGATTGTCGGGCAAAGGCGGATTATCGACCGTGTGATCGTTGATCGCCTCGTAGACGCGCCAGGCATTGTTGGCCCGGCGATTGCCGGAAAACGGTGTGCCGAGCGTCATTACAAGCTCAACCTTTTCCGGATGTCGCTGCGTCAAAACTCGTGCGAATAGCCCGCCTAGGCTGATCCCTATCACACAGACCTTTTGGCCGTGCTTCTTCCAAACCGCGTCAAGGCGCCGTTCCGCCTTGGCAAACAGGCGGGGTGTGACGCCGGTCACCACCCCCATTCGTGACCCATACGCAGGAAAGCCCGACGCGGTGAGAGTGCGGCGCATCAGCGAGGTTGCGTAATCATTCGAAAGAATGCCTGGGAAGACGAGCACGGGCGGCAAGTCGGATGCGGCTTCCAAAGCGGAGTGCTTTGACGGCAATCGCACGGGGCGAACCGGGCTCGACCAGATCAGCGCGAGACTTGGGACTTCGCGGAATAATAAGCCCGGCGAAGGTGGTTTTTGTTCCATCATGCGAGATCCAGCGAAAAGAGCTTGTTAAACTCGCCCGGCGTGTACCCCGCGAACGATCCGCAAGGTTCAAATCCGTATGATTTATAGAGCGAAAGCGCCGCTTCGAACACTTGTGTGGAGCCCGTTTCGAGCTTGATGCTGGCAAAGCCGAGTGCGCGCGCCCTCCCAATCAAATGCTCGAGCATCGCTTTACCCGTGCCTGTCCCGCGCGCATCAGGATGAGCGCGCATGGACTTAATCTCGGCAAAGTCACCATGGTGCTTCAGCGCGCCGATGGCACACAGACGACCGGCATTTCGCGCCGCATAAACCTCGATATGGGGGGATTTCAAACCGCTCAAATCGAGCACATGACAGGTGCCAGGCGGCGAGAATTGCTCCATTTCAGCGTGATGCAGCTCAAGCAGCGCGATCACATCGGGCTCGCTCAGATCGGTGCGCGCTATCTCGACAGATGAACCAGTCATTCGCTCACGTCCTCCGGTCTCCTCACCAACCGTATATGCAATTTGTTCCACTCATCCTGTATGTGACCTGAAATTAGCAGGCGGCACACCAAGTTCGACAGGAACGAGTTACGCTTCTGCAAAACGCGTTTTTTGATGAAATCATCGGGCCATCCGCGCCATTCGCCTGCCGCGCTCAGCATGTTGACGCAAAAAGCAGGTGCAACCTCGCGTCTGTAGATGTGTTCCACTTCATCCGCATAGTATCCCGATTGCGCGAGTTCGCGCGCCATCCGATCATAGTCGGAATCTTCCAATTCCGTGTCTTGGAAAGCTTCGGATAGGATGGCCCAGACGGGCAGCCGCCGTGCAATCTCGTCTTCAGATAAAGGAGGAAGCCGGGCCAAAACGCTTCCTGCCGAACCGCCTACAGGTTTTCGTGCTGCGGCATGCCAAGGACGTGGAAACCGCCATCGACGCGGATGATCTCGCCCGTGGTGCACGCGCCTGCTTCGCTGCAAAGGTATACCGCTGTCCCGCCGACCGCTTCCAAGGTCGCATTGGCGCGCAGAGGAGTGTTGGCTTCGGTGTGCTTGTAAACCTTTCGCGCGCCGCCAATGGCAGAGCCGGCAAGCGTTTTCATCGGGCCAGGGCTGATCGCGTTAACGCGAATACCCTCGGGGCCAAGATCGTCCGCCAGATATCGAACAGCAGCTTCCAAGGCGGCTTTCGCAACGCCCATCACGTTGTAATTGGGGGTCACGCGGTTTGAGCCCATATAGCTGAGCGTGATGATCGTTCCGCCATTCTCAACCATCATGGGATGCGCGCGCCGTGCCACTTCGATCAGGCTGTAGGCGGAAATATCCATCGAGTTTTTGAAGTTCTGCCGCGATGTGTCGAGAATTCGCCCCGTGAGTTCCGACTTATCGGAATAGGCGATCGCGTGAATGACGAAATCGAGCCTACCCCACCGCTTTTGCAAGGCATCGAAAGCTGCATCAAGTGATGCATCATCGGTTACGTCCACATCCACCATAAAATCAGAGCCGACGCTTTCAGCCAATGGCTCCAATCGCTTGCCAAAGGCTTCGCCCTGATAGGTAAAGGCGAGTTCAGCGCCTGCCTCAGCGCACGCCTTTGCAATACCCCACGCGATTGAACGTTCATTGGCAACGCCCATTACGAGGCCGCGTTTTCCAGTGAGTGCGCCCATGTCTATGTCACCCTATCCTTGGCCGTTATCCGTGAAATTTCGACATCAACATCGAACCATTGGTGCCGCCAAATCCAAAGCTATTGGTCATCACCGTATCAAGCCCGGCATTTTCGACGAGCTGCGTTGCGATCTCTTCAGGCTTCAGCGCCGGATCGAGCGTTTCGACGTTGATCGAGGGAATGATGAAATCATGTTCGAGCGCGAGCAGGCAATAGACCGCTTCCTGCGCGCCGGTTGCGCCCTGGCTGTGGCCAGTCATCGATTTGGTTGAGCTGACCGGAGGAGTGCTGCCCTCGCCAAAGACCCGGCGTACTGCCTCGATTTCGCCGACGTCACCCACAGGGGTCGAGGTACCATGGGCGTTGATGTAGCTGACTGTGCGATCTTCGCTAAGCGTTTTGACAGCGCCGCGCATGGCGCGCTCCCCTCCCTCGCCAGAAGGTGCCACCATATCGGCGCCATCCGATGTGGCACAGAAACCGGTGACTTCGGCATAGATTTTCGCGTCGCGCGCTTGCGCGTGTTCGAGCGCTTCGAGCACCACAATCGCTCCACCACCACCAATGACAAAACCATCACGGTCAGCATCGAATGCTCGCGAGGCACGTTCGGGTGTGTCGTTATACTTGCTCGACATCGCGCCCATGGCGTCAAACAGGCATGAAAGCGTCCAATCAAGCTCTTCCCCGCCACCGCCGAACATCACGTCCTGCTGACCAAGCGCGATTTGTTGCGCGGCCATGCCGATACAATGAAGCGAGGTGGAACAGGCCGACGTGATCGAGAAGTTCATGCCCTTGATCTGATAGGCCGTCGCGAGGTTGGCGCTGACAGTGGACGACATCGTCTTGGGCACAGCAAACGGGCCAATCCGCTTGGTCGCACCTGTTTTGAGCACGGTCTGATGCGCCGCCAGCATGGCGGATGTTGAAGGACCGCCGGACCCGGCAATCACACCTGTCATCGGGTTGATAACGTCCTTTTCTTCAAGCCCCGCATCAGCAACCGCCTGCCCCATCGCGATATGGGCATAGGCAGCACCCGGCCCCATGAAACGCAGAGTGCGCTTATCGACGTGTTCTTTGATGTCGAGGTCGACCGCGCCCGCAATCTGCGAGCGGAAACCGTGTTCGGCCATGTCTTCATTGAATGTGATGCCCGATTTGCCCGCTTTCAGCGAGGCAAGCACCTCTGCTGCATTGTTCCCGATTGAGGATACGATCCCCAGCCCTGTTATAACGACGCGACGCATGATCCCCCTTACGCTTCGGAAAGCGCTACTTTCATGTCTTTGACTTGATAGATGACTTCACCATCGGCTTCGACACGGCCATCGGCGACGCCCATAGTCAAACGCCGTGTTTGAACTGCCTTGGTGAAATCAACGAAGTATTTCAGCATCTTGCGGTCAGGCCGCACCATGCCGGTCAGCTTCACCTCCCCGACACCGAGCGCATAGCCGCGGCCCTGCCAGCCGCGCCAGCCCAGATTGAACCCGGTTAGCTGCCACAGCCCATCTAGGCCAAGACAGCCTGGCATAATTGGATTGCCCGGAAAATGGCAATCGAAGAACCAGAGATCAGGCTTGATATCGAATTCAGCCACGACGTGGCCCTTGCCATGCTCGCCGCCATCGCCCGAGATATCGGTGATCCGGTCCATCATCAGCATGGGCGGTTCGGGCAATTGCGCATTGCCGGGGCCAAACAATTCGCCCCTTGCGCATTTTAAGAGATCATCACGGTCAAAGCTGGTTGGAAATTCTGTCATGCCCGCTGGTATTGCCCACCTGTTGTTTTACGTTCGAAAGAGCGCCTAGCAGCCCATATTGGCGAGGAAAAGAGCGCGCGAGGATGCACGCTGGCGATTGTGTTGATGATGCCCGAAATCAGTTGCTGCTGCAGACTTTGATAGCGCCGGGTTCCACGCGCTCCTCGCCACGTTGAAAACGCGCGAAATACCCTTTGATGTCAGGTTTTTCGATGAATTCGATGAGGCTGTATCCCACCGCTTCAAACTCGCAAAAAAGTTGGGGCGGAGGCATGCCGTGACGATTGGTCGGCCGATCCGCTTCGACCACAATGATCTGGCCCGTCTGCGTCAACGCTGGCCACATGCGCCACAAAAACGCGTAGGGCTCGCCAACTTCGTGATACATATGGACAAGAAAAATCCGGTCGAAACTGTCTGAAGGAAGGCGCGGATCATCAACCGCGCCGGGCTTGATCGAGATATTCTCCAATCGCTCACGTTCGACCCTGCGCGCAAGACGGCCAAGCGCTTCTTCATCGATATCCTGCGCCAAAACGCGGCCCGCCTCGCCCACTCTTTCAGCTAGACGCACGGTGTAATACCCCTCGCCCGCACCGATATCGGCAACCGTCATCCCGTCACGGATATTGGCAAGATCCATTACCTTTTGCGCTTCGCCGCGCTCATCACGCGCGTCTTCGTTTGAAAACTGGTTGGATACAATTTTCGCAACAGGCCTGTCAGGCAGCGGAAATTCAAGTGCGGTTCGGGGGCGCTGCGGTGCGTCAGCTGCCTGATCGCAAGCACCCAGCAGCGCGAGGAGCGCAAGGAGCACTCCTGCCCGCATCATTCAACATCCTCCACCTCGACAGCTTCGCCCGTCACCCGCTGGGCGAGCGCTGCGGAGATGAAAAGATCAATCTCTCCATCCAGAACCTTGTCAGGCGAACTTGAGGTAACGCCGGTACGAAGGTCTTTGACCATCTGATAGGGTTGCAGGACGTAAGACCGGATCTGGTGACCCCAACCAATCTCGCTCTTTTCCTGATATTCGCCGGATGCGGCGGCTTCGCGCTCTGCCATTTCGCGCTCGAACAGCCGCGCTTTCAGCATATTCATTGCCGTAGCGCGGTTTTTGTGCTGCGAACGATCGTTCTGGCTCGCGACCACGATCCCAGTGGGCTGGTGCGTAATGCGGACGGCGGAATCGGTCGTGTTGACGTGCTGACCGCCTGCGCCTGATGCGCGGTATGTGTCGATTTTGAGGTCCGCCGGGTTGATCTCGATATCGATGTCATCATCGATCACGGGATAAACCCAGACGCTCGAAAAGCTGGTGTGGCGCTTGGCAGCACTGTCATAAGGGCTGATGCGGACAAGGCGGTGGACGCCGCTTTCCGTTTTTCCATAGCCGTACGCATTTTCGCCTTTTAGCAGCAGTGTCGCCGACTTGATGCCCGCCTGATCGCCTGCCTGGTATTCGACCGTTTCGACTTTGAACCCGCGCCTTTCGGCCCAGCGGCCATACATGCGGAACAGCATTTCGGCCCAATCTTGGGATTCGGTCCCGCCAGCACCTGCATGGATTTCGAGATAGGTGTCGTTGCCATCCGCCTCGCCCGATAGCAGAGCCTGCACTTTATCCGCATCGGCGCGATTGGCCAGCTTTTCGAGACTTTTGAGACCGTCATTGACGACGCTCTCCTCGGCCTCAGCTTCTCCCATTTCGATAAATTCGACAGCATCCGCCATTTCGGAGCTGATCGTGTTCACCGTGTCGACCGCGCTTTCGAGCTGTTTCTGCTCTCGGCTGACGGCCTGCGCTTCCTTGGGATTGTCCCACAGGGTTGGGTCCTGCACTCGCGCATTCAGCTCATCAAGGCGGCGCAAAGCCCGCTCCCAATCGAGCGATTGCCGCACCAGATCAAGCGCTGCTTCGATCCTGTCGATATGAGCCTGAGCTTCGGCCCGCATGTCCCAATACCTTCGTTAAAACGTCAGAGCGCATCGCTTAGCGGCGCGCGCGTGATTGTAAAGCGCACCGCGTCTACTTCGCGAGCTTGCGCACCGCTTCGAGCGTCTTTTTGACATGGCCGCGATAATCGCTGTTCGAATGGACGAAAGCGATCCGGCCATCGGGCGCAATCACGTAAGATGTGCGGCTCGCATAGCTGCTATCGCCTTTACCGACATCATAGGCGATCATCGTCTTTCCCTCAGCCACCGCGACCGGGAAAGCATCGCGGCATTCTTCGCGGCTGAAGCGTTTTAGCGTCTCGATATTGTCATTCGACATGCCGATGACGCTCGCGCCTGCTGCTTTGAATTGGGGCATCGCTTCGGCAAAGGCATTCGCTTCCAGCGTACAGCCCGATGTGAATGCTTTAGGATAGAAATAGAGCACGACCGGCCCCTGCCGCAAAGCCATGGCCAAGCTATAGCCGAATTCGGTGCCCGCCATCGCTGCTTTGGTGGTAAAATCGGGCGCGTCGTCGCCGACTGCGAGTTGGGCGGCTGCGGGAACATGGGAGGCGCAAATCGCTGCGAGAGCGAGCAGCATGTTTCGAAATAGCTTTCTCATACCCAATCAACCTTGCTGATTGCGGAGCGTTCCGGGCGGGCTAATAAATGCGTTCTAGTAGATTCCGCCCTGATCCTCGACGAAGTTGTCTGGTTCGTTGCTTTCCTGCTCGGCACCTGATGCCGCCTCATTGCGGCCAGCCCGGATCAAGGCGAGGATTTCATCGCGTTTTGCTGCGATTTCGTCAGCTCGCGTCGCGCGGTCCGGTTCGGTATCGGGCTTGAATGCTTCCCAGATGATTGCGGCCCTGTCCTCGCCGGTTGGCCAGCCGTCGAAAACACGTTTGCCCGTGCGGCGATCAACGCGGACCATCCGGATACCAGGCGGCGCGACAGGCGGCAGATCGGACCATTTGTCGCGCGATTTCTGGATCATATCCTTGATAATCGGGGCAACAATCGTGCCACCATAGGCATATCCGCCGAGGTTGCGGGGTGTATCAAAGCCAAGATAGGCGCCCGCGATCATTTGCTGCGTGCCGCCGATAAACCACACGTCCTTGGGCCCTGACGTGGTGCCCGTTTTGCCAAACAGCGGCAGATCGAGCGAATTGAGCACCGTTGCCGTGCCGCGCGTCACGACACCTTCAAGCATGTACATTGTCTGGAAGGCAGTGCGCGGATCCATCGCTTGTCGCCCCTTCAGGCCAAAGCGCGGCATCGGTTCGCCGTCCCATTCCGCCATATTGCAGCCGCGACACTGGCGATCATCGGCGCGCCAAATCACTTTGCCGCGGCGATCCTGCACATAATCGATCACCGTCGGATCGTTAAGCCGCCCGTGATTGGCGAGCGCTGCGTAGGCTGCGACAATTTTGGAAACGGTGGTTTCCTCAGAGCCAAGCGCCGTTGCAGCATAAGGATCGGGATCATCGCTTATGCCAAGCGTCTCAATCGTGTTGACGACATTCTCCATTCCGGCCTGCATGCCGATCTGAACCGTCATGATGTTTTGAGACTGCTCTAGGCCATAGCGCATCGGAAACTGCCCCGCGCGGCCACCACGAATGCATTTCTGCCCTTTCGATCGCCCCTGATAGTAGCAAAACCGGCTGTTATCGATCTGGGTCGATGGGGTCATACCGTTATCAAGTCCGGTCGCATAGACGAACGGTTTAATGGTTGAACCGGGCTGCCGCATCGCTTGCGTTGCGCGGTTGAAGTCGGAAAGGCGGTGATCGAACCCACCCTGTATCGCAAGCACACGGCCATATTGCGCGTCTTGCACCACAAGCCCGCCCTGCGCGCCCGGAACCGTGCGAACCCGGTAGCCATTGCCTTCAGGCGAAACCGTGATGACGTCTCCTGCTTTCAACGATCCGGGAAGCCGCGACAAAGGCGCTTCTTCACCATCGGAAAACCCGATTGTCGCCGAATTACCCGAGCGGTTGGTGACGACACCGACACGCCAGTCTTCGTAATTGATCGAGATGTATGAGCTTGCCAGTTGGCTCGCCCAATTTCCTTCAGACACGTCAATGGTCGCGATTGGCCCCGTCCATCCGCGCGAACCGTGATAGCGGAGCAAACCGCTGCGCAAGGCATCGCGCGCAGCATCCTGCAATTCGGTGTCGAGCGATGTGCGCACCCACAGCCCGCCGCCATAAACGCTGTTGCCGCTTTCTTCTGAGGTTTCGCCGAACCGTTCGATCAGCTCGCGGCGCACTTCCTCGAGGAAATATCCAGCATCGGCGCTGCGCTGGGTGCGCTGGCGGACGAGGCCCAGTGGTTGCGCTTTTGCGCTGGCGGCTTCAACGGAGGTAATGAAGCCGTTATCGGCCATTTGATCGAGCACGAATGCGCGGCGATTGAGCGCGGCTTCTTCCTGTCCGCTGCGCCCATAACGCTCCGGCGCCTTGGGAAGCACGGCAAGAAACGCCATTTCATGTAATTCCAGATCCCCCACATCTTTGTCGAAATACGCGCGCGCAGCAGCCTGCACTCCGAAAGATCGCCGTCCGAGTGGAATTTCATTGAGATAAAGCTCAAGGATTTCCTGCTTGCTCAGCGCATCCTCGATACGGCTTGCAAGGATCATCTCCTTAAGCTTGCGCGTCACCGAATACTCATCGCCCAAAAGCAGAACCTTGGCGACCTGCTGCGTGATGGTGGAGCCGCCTACTGCTCGCTCACCCGAGCCATATTTGGTGGCATAATCGAACACCGCATTCGCCGTGCCGGTAAAATCAACGCCGCCGTGATCGTAGAATGTCTTGTCTTCCGCCGCGAGATAGGCCTGCTTCAACCTCTCTGGGAAATCGGCATATTGAAGCTGAACGCGTCGCTCGCGTGCATAGGAGTGGATGATTTCGCCATCCATGCCGCGCACCACTGTCGGCAGCGGCGTTTCGTATTCAAGCAGCGATTCCGCCTCTGGCAGGTCACTCGCCAGCCAAATCCATGCGGCGACCCACAGCGCAACAAGGCAAACGAGCAAACCGGCGCCAATCTTGAACAGCCAGCTCGACTTCCACTTGTTCGCAATCCAACCGCCGGCCCGCCCTAAATCGCGGTTCAAGCGATAGCGGATATAGGCCAGTGTTGAGAGGTTGGTATTCTCGTTCTCAGTCATATGGAGGTGCCGATAGCATGGGATTATGAACGCGCGCTAGCCAGTATAAGCGCGATGGCTGAGTGGGCCGCGCTTTAGTGCAATGTCGCCACATATCACTCGTCGCTGGTGTCGGATCTCCGCGCGAAATAGACCTGAATGGCATCGGCAAGCGCGCTCGCGAAAGCCTGGCGTCCGGCCTCTGTCGTCAAACGGGCGCGGTCATCGCTGTTCGTCACAAATCCGCTTTCAAATAGAACAGACGGCACGTCGGGACTTCGCAGCACAGCCAGGGCGGCGGAGCGGCGGGATTGCGGGTGAAGCGTGATCTTGCCCCTGCCCTCTCGATCAATCAGGCGTGCAAATTCGGTGGCGTCTTCCTGCGTTTGCGCTTGCGATAACTCGACGAGGATTGAACTCACTGTATCGCTTTGCCCCTCCACCGAAATGCCGTTCAATCGGTCCGCATCGTTTTCGCGCGCGGCAAAGCGGGCGGCCGCTTCTGAAGAAGCTTCGTTGGAGAGGGTGTAAATGCTCGCGCCTGATACCGTTTCAATCTCGCCTCCGGAATCGGCGTGTATTGAGAGGAACAGGTCAGCTTCCAGTTGACGTGCGATTTCGGGACGATTGGCCAAAACCAATGTATCATCACCATCCCGCGTCAAAGCCACCCTGATACCGCCGCGCTCAAGCAATTCTTCGCGAAGAGCCATGGCGATGGCCAATGTAATCTCTTTTTCAAGAAATACGCGCCCATCCTCATCTTCGCCCACCGCGCCCGGATCGCGCCCACCATGGCCTGCATCAATGACGATCAAGGGACGCGTTCGATCTTCAGGCCCGGCGATTTCTGGAAGCTCCACCTGTCCGCCAGTGGGCATCAATTCCCAGCGTACGACATAATCGCGCCCCAGCACCGGAACGGGGATGCTGATGCCCAATGCGACCGCCGCGCCAACAATCAGCGCGGGCAGTCCAGCAATTAATAACAGGAGCGTGCGTATGCTCATCGTGGTTAACCGCTTAATCCGATGGGCAAGTCATGCGCAATACAGTTGCGAGGTGTAACCCACGGTGCTAGCAGATCAAATCAGAAGAGAGGCCAAGGCAGTTCGATGCCTCTACCCCGCTCTTCTCCATTCAAGGCTGCACGGGCACACGACCTGGTGCATGCCATATAACAGGTTGATGCAGTGACGAGACGCTTCCTCTCGCAAAACGATACCAACAGCGCTTCTCGCGCTGGCGGTTTTGCGAGCAGACACGCGGACGCTATCCGCACCCCGCCACTCGCAGACACGATTATCGCGCCAATCCCTTACCCAGGGCACAGCGCGAATACTGCAATTGGCGCGCCCGATCGGCGCGCTTTCTCACAACAATTACGACCCATACGCAGCCGCTTGAACGCGCTGTACCGATGGGTTTGGAGACAAATTAATGGCAACGCGCATGCTAATCGATGCGCGCCACTCGGAAGAAACCCGGGTGGCGGTTCTCAAAGGCAACCGGATTGAGGAATTCGATTTCGAATCTGCTGAACACAAGCAGATCAAAGGAAACATCTACCTAGCCAAAGTCACTCGGGTCGAACCGTCGCTGCAGGCGGCATTCGTCGATTTTGGCGGAAATCGGCATGGCTTCCTCGCTTTTAGCGAAATCCATCCCGATTATTATCAAATCCCGGCGGATGACAGGCAGGCTCTGCTCGCTGAAGAAGCGGAAGCGGCCGAAGAAGAAGCTCGGCTTCGCGATCAGGAAGAGGAAGAAGGCGTTGCGCCCGGCGAAGAATACGACGCCGAGGATGAAAGCGCTGAAGCTCTTGCCGAAGACCTTGCAGAAGATGGTCTTGAGGAAATCGATACGTCCGAAAAAGACAAAGTCGCCACGATCGAAGATGGCGCATCGGATGATGACGATACGGATGACGATGATGACGATGCCGATGAAGAAGAGGCTTCGGAGGATGGCGATGAAAACGGAGATAAACCGCGCCGTGGCCGCCGTGGTCGCGGCCGCCGCCGTCAGGGACGCAGCAAAGGCAATGGTGCAAATGGCAAGGGCCGCTCCAGAGCCAAGGAAGTCGACGAAGTCCGCGCCAAGCGCATGGCGCTGCGTCGCCGCTATAAAATTCAAGATGTCATTCAACGCCGTCAGGTTGTTCTGGTGCAGGTCGTCAAGGAAGAGCGCGGCAATAAAGGCGCTGCTCTCACCACCTATCTGAGCCTTGCAGGCCGTTACACCGTGCTTATGCCGAACAGCAGCCACGGTGGCGGTATCAGCCGCAAGATCAGCTCCACCAGCGATCGCAAGCGTTTGAAGCAGGTTGTCGCCGATCTCAAATTGCCCAAGACGATGGGTCTCATCGTGCGCACCGCTGGCCTCAGCCGGACCAAGACCGAAATCAAGCGTGACTTCGATTACCTTGCGCGGCTGTGGGACGAAATTCGCGAAAAGACGCTGTCATCGACTGCTCCCAGCCTGGTGCATTCGGACAGCGATCTGATCAAACGCGCGATCCGCGACATCTATAATCGCGAGATTGAAGAAGTCGTGGTGGAAGGCGAAGAAGGCTACAAAGCCGCCAAGCAGTTTATGAAACTGTTGATGCCCAGCCATGCTCGGCGGGTGAAAGCGTATTCCGATCCTGTGCCGCTGTTCCAAAGGTATGGTGCGGAAGATCAGCTTCGCGCCATGTATGATCCGATGGTGCAACTGAAATCGGGCGGTTATCTGATTATCAATCCGACCGAAGCGCTCGTTTCGATCGACATCAACTCGGGCCGCTCCACAAAAGAGCACGGCATTGAGCAAACCGCGCTTCATACCAACTTGGAAGCAGCGCGCGAAATCGCTCGCCAATTGCGCTTGCGCGATATGGCGGGCCTCGTCGTCATCGACTTCATCGACATGGAATACAATTCCAACGTGCGCAAAGTCGAAAAGGCGATGAAGGAAGCGCTGAAGAACGACCGAGCGCGCATCCAAGTGGGCCGCATTTCGGGCTTTGGCCTGATGGAAATGAGCCGTCAGCGCCTTCGCACAGGCGTTCTGGAAGCGACCACGCGCGAATGCCCACACTGCGATGGCACCGGACTTGTCCGGACTGCATCGTCAGCCGGTCTTTCCGCGCTGCGCCTGATCGAAGACGAAGCGGCCAAGGGCAAAGGCACTGTCATCCGGCTTGCCGCGAGCACTGAGGCTGCGATCTATCTGCTCAATGAAAAGCGTCATGAACTGGTCGAGATCGAACAGCGCTACGGCGTCAGCGTCGAAATCGCGCCCGAGGGTGAGGATGAAGGCGCGAAAATGGCTGTATCGAGCAGCGGCCCTCGCCCAACGTCGGCTCCGAAATTCGAACCCATCATCGATGAGGACGAAGACGAGGACATCACCGAAGAAGACTTCGGCGAAGAAGACGATGAGGCGCCCAAGAAGAAGAAACGTCGCCGGCGCCGCGGTGGCCGTGGCCGCAACAAGAAACGCCAGGACGACGGCGGTGATACTTCATCCGATGATACGTCCGAAGACAGCGATGAAGCTGATTCTTCCGACGCATCAGGCGATCAGCCGGAAGCCGATGATGGCGATGAAAAGCCAAAGAAACGCCGCCGCAGAGGTGGCCGTGGCCGTCGTCGCAAAACCAGTGATGACGACAGCAACAGCGAAGAATCTGGCGCCGAGGAGATCGCCGAGCAGGTCAAGGAAGATATGACCGTCGTTGCTGGCCCTGACGACGCGCCGGAAACCGCAGAAGCCATGGCGGCTCAGAAAGACGCCGAGGCTGATGAAGCTCCTGCTGAAAAGCCGAAACGCAAGCGCGCACCGCGCAAGAAGAAGGTTGAAGCAGAGCCAATGGCCGAAGCCGAATCTCCTGCAGAAGAAGCGCCTGCCGCTGAAGAAAAACCAAAACGCAAACGTGCGCCTCGTAAGAAGAAAGTCGAGGAAACAGACGCGGCCAAGTCTGAGACAGGCGGGGCTGATGCAGGTGGGGCCAAGCCTGCCAAATCAGAGCCAGAAGCCGCAAACGATGCGAACGGTTCAGAGGAAGAAGGCTCTGCCAAAACCGGCTCGAAAAAGCGTGGCTGGTGGCAGCGCACCTTCGGCGAATAAGCGACTGATACAACCGAAAGCCGGGGATTGGCGTAAAGCTAAATCCCCGGTTTCCGCGCGAGACCCCATTCATTCCAGCCTGCGAATTTGGGCGTTTTGGGCAGGTAACCCTGCCCCATAGGTTCGACTTCAAAGCCTGCTTTTCGAAATTCCGATCCAATGGGCCGTGTCAGATGACATCCTCCGGCGATTTTCTTCCAGACAGGTTCGATCCGGTCCTGCCATTTGGCAACGCCATGATCAGGCGCGCGGCCGTGCTCCAGGAAAATCGCTGTTCCACCAGGACGCAAGATCCGGCGCATCTCGCTCAATACCCTGTCGGGATCTTCAACTGAGCAGAGCGTAAAAGTGCACACGACGCTGTCAAAGAAGCGGTCAGGAAATGGAATGTCTTCGCCAAAGCCCTGCCTGATATCGGCGGGCCAACCCTTCGCCTGCGCGGCCTCTCTTGCGTTTTCGAGCAGACCCTCGTGTGGATCAATCCCCGCATATGAGGTGATGGCATCGGCATTGTAGAATGGCTGGTTGATCCCGCCGCCGCAGCCAAGCTCAAATACATCGCCTTTGGCCAACGGGACGACAAGGCTGCGCCGCTTCATCACGTGCCCAGTTCCGCATGCGCAGCGTATGAGCCGCGGCATTATGTGCCTGTCATACCAATCGATAAAGCTCATGAGCCGCTCCCCCGTCCCATCAGAGCGGGCGTGGTATTGATTATCCGCCCTGCTCCACCAGCGCCTTTATAGCAGCAAAATTTTCCGGTGCGCGATTGGCTTTCAATAGGTCAACCGCGAGCCTGATTTTGGCACCTATCCTCGCGATATCGCTTCGGAAGCGGGTTTCAAGCCTCTCTGGAGAAAGGCCTGAAAGGTCCGCAATCTGCCCCGCGCTCAATGAAATGCGCAAGGTCGGCCGCCAGCCCTCCCCATGGCGCAGGCATCTGACCGGTTGACCAAGATGGCAGATATCGGCTGCCGTAATCTGGTCCTGCGGGTCCGAAAAACGATCGGACAAGTCGCTGTAAAGCATGCGATAAATCATGCGCGCATCGTCAAAATCGATTGGGCAATCGGCGAGCAATTCATCCTTGAACGCGATCACAAAAAGCGATTGGCTGTCCAGCGGATGACCTGTTTCGACAGGAAGGCTTCCCGAAGTCGCACAGCTGTGCAGCTGGAACGGCAAATCGTCGGGCAAATGTTCCATCACGCGCGTCAATGCGCCGATCACCGCGCCAACCCGATCGTTATCAAGCGCCAGCAACCGTTCCAATTCGAACAGCCCAGCTTCCATCCGCAGGAGCAAGCCGAAATTGGCGACTGGATCGAGCGCCATCGCCGCTGGCCATCTGTGCGAAAGTTCTGCCCGGCTGAAGAAAGCGGCAAGCCCGCGAGGCAAATCATCAGCAGCGCGCATTCGAGTTGACACGCTGGGTGACAAGATCGCAAATCCGCTGAATGGAGGGCCGCCAATGAACTTGGAACCCGTCAATAGCAGGCTTGCATTGCAATCAAGATATCGCGCAATCATCGCAGGTGAAATTCGCCCCTGGCAGGCATCAACAACAATATCGAGATCATCGCTATGAGTTTTTGCCAGACGCTCCAGAACCGGCCAGGATGGCAGGACCAGTCCCGTCTTTGATCGATGGACGACGTGCAGCAGAGGCCGCTCACCACTCGCAAGCGCGTTCCGGATGGCGACATCGAGAAGATCGGCATGCGCCTCTTCGCAGATCACTGCACCCGAAGCGCTGCGCATCGGCACCGTTTCAACGCGGATCGATCCCGGCTCAAATCCAGGCAAAGCATCGCCCTTAGTCACATCCAAACCCAAAGCGGTGCGCGGCGCAAAGTATCGGCCAGCCTGCGAATGCTGGCAGCCACTGCCCACCTCGTCCACTTCAACGACGATGTTGCAAACCTTCGAACTCACCTGAAGCGAGCAAGCAAGCGCAATGTATTCAAGGTCCGTTCCCGACGGGCCAAACACAATATCCGCGCTCTCCGGCAGATCGTAGCACGATTGCAGGCGCGCGGCAGTCGCCGTCAGATAGCGTTCGTAGACGGAATAAGGATCACCTTCGCGCACTGCCTCGCGCAATTGGTGATGCAGTGATGTGACGTGCGCAAATGCGCCAGCCCCAATGAAACTTGCGGTTGAGGAGGAATAGCCGAGCGTTGCGGTTGGTTTTGGCGAACATCCATAGGAGTTAAGCCCGCTCCTTTCGTCTAGCGTAATCCGGTCATCCCCGCCCCAGCTCATCAATGTCGTGGTGGAAAGCGAAAGCTCCGGCGCAGAAAATTCGGTCATTAACAATCCTGTTATCGTGCGTAAGCAAGGGTTTGCGCCATTGGGCTTGTGCGCGGGCGGTTTCAGCGCCTAGTAGCAAAAAGGTTAATGCCACGAAGGCCTGCAGGGAACAATCCACGATGGTCGCGTTTTGATCCCCAACGAATAAACAACACGGAACTCCATGACATCATTGCTACCCTTGCCGATCAAAGCAGCGCGGCTCACGGCCTCAGACAAGGCCCGGATTAAGCTCTTGTTCGTGGCAAAGCACGCTTTGTCAGACGGAACGCCCGACGCGCAGGATGGGGACCATGCGGTCTATCATTGCCATGTGCGCGATACCTTGCGCGAGATTGGCTTTGATCTGACGGTCGGCAACAGGCCCAATATCCTGTTCGACAAACCTGATGTCGATTTCGTTTTCTCACTGTTGAACCGGGCAGGTTTCCTCAATTCAGAAATGCTGATGCCGCTTTTGTGTGAGCGCCTGTCGCTCCCCTATCTCGGCGCAAGCCCGATCCTGCGCGGCGTTTCAGATGACAAGCATTTGTCGAAACTGATGGCGCGGACTGCCGGGATCAAAACGGCCGACTGGGCTCTTATCCGCCGCTTTCAGGATTTGAAACTGCCGCAAGGCTTCCCGACGGAAAACCTGATCGTCAAACCCAACGCGTCGTCAGGATCGTGGGGCGTACGCCACGTTCAATCGGTGTCTGAGCTTTGGGAGCACGTCGAAACGCTTCATGCAGAAGGGCACGATGCAATCATTGAACCTTTCCTTGAGGGGATTGATCTTGAACTGCCCGTCATTGCCGGACCGAAAGAGCAGCTGCTTCCGTTGATGCGGTTCAACTATGATCCAAAAGCGGTGCGGTACTACGAGGAAAAGCGCGGGCTAACGGATAGCAATGCCCAGCTTGAGCAGGAAACTGACCCGGAGATCATTGCGCAGGTTCACCAGATGACAGCGCCCTTGATTGCCGAATTTTCGCCCTTTGATTACGGACGTTTCGAGTTCCGGCTCAACACCGAAACAGGCGAAATTTCGTTCATCGAAGTCAACTTGCAGTGCAATATCTGGCAACCGCGCGTAATCGGCACATCTGCCCGGATTGCTGGCCTTGAATACCCCGAACTTCTGGAAACGATCCTCGCCTATTCGATGCTGCGGCGCGGCGTTATCAAGCGCGTGGAGACAACCGAAGCGCGCTCAATTGCAGCCTAGGCTGGCACTTCAATTCCCGCAAAATCAAAGACTTTGCCGCTGTCGTCGGGGCCAAGCCGTTTAAGGACGCCCAGCAGATTATCTGCCGCTGCATCAGGTTCGGTGAGCTGACCATCGGGCAGGCCTTTCTGGAATGGTGCAGATAGCTCACTGTCCACTGTTCCGGGGTGCAATCCCACAACGACGCCTTCCTTGTGCGTCCGGCCCATTTCGATCGCGACGTTCTTCAGCAGCATGTTGAGCGCCGCCTTGGACGCGCGATAGGAATGCCAACCGCCAAGGCCATTATCCGAAATTGAGCCCACTCGCGCGCTCAGGGCAGCGAACATAAAGCGTTCATCGCGCGGCATCAGGGGCAGGATATGTTTGGCGACGATCGCCGGGCCAATCGTATTGATCGCCAAGACTTCAGCCATAACTACGGGATCAAGACGTTTGTAAGTCCGCTCTGGCCCGGTGCCATCGGGCAATGTGAGAACGCCGCTGGCCACGATCACCCATTCTGGCGGGTCATCGCGCATCATTTGAGCGCTCGCTTCGATGCTGTCCTCGTTTGACAAATCAAAAGCAAAGGTGCGGTACGGATCGCCCTCCGGCGTCACCCCGGCTCGCGATCCTGCATAGATGCGCTGCGTCCCATTTTCAGCGAGTTTTGCGCACAGCGCACGCCCGATACCGCCCGAGCTTCCAAAAACAGCTGCCGTTCGCGGCCAATTTCCTACTTTTTGCATATCCTCTACAGCGCAGCGATTTTGCATCGGTTCCTGAAAAGGCGATTTTAGTTTGGAGAAGTGTCACCCTGCCCATATCGCTTTTTCGGCAATATTATGAGAGGCTTATTTGCGGAACCCTTGGGTGACAGTGTGGCACCTTTGTCCCCTTCACTGCCATTTTGTGGATGGAGGCGCCAGATCAACAGCGATGCACTTGTCTTCCCTTCAACCCCTATCAAAAAGGTCGCAACACTCGCATCTTGCCTCGCTAGGCCTATCGGCTAGATAGGAGGTCAAGACACATGGGATTTCGAGAATTATGGCGACCTTCACCCTTCCTAAAAACTCCGTCATCAACAAGAACGGAAACACCCACAAGGCCGAGGGTGCGAGCCGGGTGAAGAAATTCAAAGTGTACCGCTACGATCCCGATTCCGGCAAGAACCCGCGCTATGACACGTTCGAGATTGACCTTGATGAATGCGGCCCGATGGTTCTGGATGCACTGTTCAAGATCAAGAACGAGATTGATCCGACGCTAACGTTCCGCCGGTCCTGCCGCGAAGGGATTTGTGGCTCGTGCTCGATGAATTTGAACGGCAAGAATGGCCTTGCCTGCACGACCGCGATTGAAGATCTGAAAGGCGAAATCCGCATCACACCCTTGCCGCATATGGATGTGATCAAGGATCTGGTGCCTGATTTCACACACTTCTACGCGCAATACGCGAGCATTCGTCCTTGGCTACAAACTGTCAGCCCCACGCCTTCAGGTAAAGAACGGCTGCAAACGCCCGAACAGCGCGAGAAGCTGGACGGCCTTTACGAGTGCATTTTGTGCGCTTGCTGTTCGACAAGCTGCCCGTCCTATTGGTGGAATTCGGATAAGTTCCTGGGTCCAGCGATCCTGTTGCAGGCCTATCGCTGGCTTGCCGACAGCCGCGATGAGATGACCGGTGAGCGCCTGAATGAGCTGGAAGATCCCTTCCGCCTCTACCGCTGCCACACGATCATGAATTGCGCGAATGTGTGCCCGAAAGGGTTGTCGCCAGCCAAAGCGATCGCCGAAACAAAGAAGATGATGGCCGAACGCGCGATCTAACTCGTTTCCGCGCTTTCCCAAAGGGCCAGACAATGGCTATGGGCGGCGCATGGCAGACAGCACAATCTCCTTGAACGTCCCGTTTGATTTTGATCCCATCGATCCAGCAAATGCCGATGGGGAAGAAGGATGGCGCAACTGGAACCTGATAGACAGGCAGCGCTATAATACTGCGGTGCTGGGCGAAATGCGGGTTCGCAAAGAAGGCGATTTCTGCCGTCTGCGCATGTTTCCGGAGCTTCACCACACCAATCTGGGAGACAATGTGCACGGCGCGGTTACGCTGGGGCTAATCGACATCGCCCTGTTTGCGACCATGCATATGTGCGGGACTGGCGATGCCGGGCCATCAGTGACAGTCGAGCTTTCAACACAGTTTGTAGATGCGGGCGATCCTGCCCTTCCCCTCGACGCGGTCAGCGAAATCATTCGTGAAACAGGCCGGATGCTGTTTGTGCGCGGGCAAGCGGTTCAGGGCGGTAAAGTCGTCGCTAGTTATTCGGGCATTGTGCGCAAGATGAAAGCGCGCGTATGACAGGCGTGCTTGCGCGGTACGAACAGCAGATATCGAGCGGCGAGCTTCGCGAAGATCCGACGCAAAAGTCAGCCGCGATCCGCCTACAGCAATTGCAGGATGAATTGGTCAGCGTTGCACCTAAGCGCAGCTGGTTTGAGCGCCTTACGGGCAACGGCGCGTCCGGCAAAGAACCACGCGGTGTGTACATGTGGGGCGGCGTGGGACGCGGAAAATCAATGCTGATGGACCTCTTCGTCGATACACTCGGTATCGAGAATAAGCGCCGCGTCCACTTCCACGCATTCATGCTCGAAGTTGATGATTTGGTGGCACAAGCCCGCAAGGATCAGCGCCAAGATCCGCTGATCTCGGTCGCGCTCGAATTGGCTGAAAAGACGCGCTGCCTTGCGTTTGATGAGATGGTGGTCACCAACACCGCCGATGCTGCCATTATGGGCAGGTTTTTCACCGCGATGATGGAAAACGGTACGGTCATTGTCACAACGTCCAACCGGCCTCCCCGCGACCTCTACAAAGACGGCCTCAACCGCTCGCTTTTTCTGCCCTTTATCGCTCTGGTGGAGCGGGAAATGGATGTCATCGAGCTTAATGGGCCGACCGATTACAGGCTGGATCGCATCGGCGGATTGTCAACATGGCACACCCCGCTGGGTGAAGCGGCCACCGCGCAGGTTCGCGAGGCCTTCTTCCGCCTCACCGATTTCGCGCCCGAGGATGCCGATCACGTGCCTACCGGCAAGCTTGAACTTGGCGGGGGGCGAACACTGCATGTGCCCAAGGCGTTAAAAGGCGTCGGCGTTTTCAGCTTTAAGCGGTTGTGCGGAGAAAACCGCGGCGCCTCTGATTACCTTGCGATTGCACGCGCATTTCACACCGTTATTCTCGTGGGCATTCCGGTGATGAGCCCGGAAAATCGAAACGAAGCGATCCGGTTTACGAAGCTGATTGATGCGCTTTACGAAATGCGGGTGAAGCTGTTTGTGACGGCAGCTGCCGATCCGGACGATCTATATCCGGAAGGTGATGGCGCATTCGAATTTGCACGCACGGCGAGCCGGCTGAACGAGATGCAAAGCGATGAATACATGGCGCTAGGCCATGGCGCTGATGAGGGCTAACCCTTTGAAGATTTTTGATTAAGCAGCGGCAATCCGCTCAGCCACGCGGCCTTGTGCGGCGACAAGGCGGCTCATGATTTTGAGATCCTGCTCGCTCAATTGCAGTGCGGTGTCGGCCCACAACTCAGTGATCCGATAAAGCTCTGACACATCAAGGTTCCAAACATGCTTCGTCGCACGTCTGGCGCCTACCATCCCCGAATGGCGACGTTCGGTTTTGCGGATGTAGTCCTGGACCGCGCGGACGCCCTCACCCGGTTCTGCCAGAACGTGGACGATACCGAGATCGTACATGTCCTCTGCAGTGTAGGTTTCATTGGAGGTGATAATTCGATCAGCCAGCGCGCTTCCCAATTTGCGAGAGAGCAAAGCGTGCGCGCCCATGCCCGGATAAAGACCGAACATGATCTCGGGGAGACCGAAGGTGGACTGCTTTTCAGCGATAATTGTGTCGAACGACAACAACGCCTCAAACCCGCCGCCCAATGCTGCACCCTGCACCAATCCAATGGTGAGCATCGGAATGTCGAGCGTGCGGATATTGCGATCGAGGATCGCACAGCAACGATGGCCATATTCAACCAAGCCAGCGCGATCACGCTCTCTGATCAATTGCTGGAACAGCTTGAGATCGCCACCGTAACAGAAGACGTCATCGGCACGGCTGCCGAGCACCAGATACCGCAGAGGAATCTTGTCTTCGCCAAAATTCGCGCCAATCAATCGCTGCCACGCTTCGAAATCATCAAGCATGGCACGCGTAAAGCTGGGACGATTTTCAGGCCTCATAAACGTCCACAAGGTCGCGCGAACGTCGTCATAAAGAACATCTAGCTGGGGAAGATTTAGGAGTTCTGGGGGGACAGATGCGTGCAACACGCTTTCGGCGAAAAGGTCGTCCTCGCCCAACAAAGGTATCGCGCTGTTCGCCCCGCTATCCATTTCTTTTCTCCGACCCGGCCCGATTTTCGGGCTCGTGTGGTCACAACGACCTTAGACCTTATTGGTTCATTTCGGAGTGAAGCTAGTCGAGACCGGATAGATTTTGCAAACTTTAAATCGTACCATTGTGTTAACGAACGTCCCAGATTGGATCGATCATTTCCGGTTTTTGAAAAATTTCGCTTCGTTAGCCGGTCAGCTCAAGCCGCTTTGTTGACCTGTCGAGCATCAACAATTGCCACAGGATCCGCGAGTTATCGGCGCGCCCTGCAATGTGAGCATCGGCGAGGCTTTCGAGATGACCTTGGTTAAACCAGCCGGCCTCAGCCATGGCCGAACGGGAAACGATCTCGCGCGCTTTGTTTGAAAGAGGCCCACGAAACCAGGCTGCGATGGGCGTCACAAATCCCCGCTTTGGCCGATACAGTATGTCGCGTGGGAGGCGGTCTTCCATGCTGCGTTTGAGGAGATACTTCCCGGTCTTGCCGCGCACTCGCATATCATCTGGCAGCTTTGCCGCAAATTCAACCAAGCGGTGATCCAGCAATGGTTCGCGCGCTTCAAGGCTGACGGACATGCTAGTGCGGTCGATCTTGGTAAGGATATCGCTGGGAAGCCAGAACTTCAGATCGGCGTATTGAGCCCGATCGAGACCGCTGCGCCCCGGCGCATGACGCATAAGGTCAATCAACTCTTCCTCGCCTCTGAAACCGCTTAGCTCGGATTTGAGAGCCTTCGAATACAGGCGAGAGCGCGTATCCGCTGTCGTCACGGAAAGCGCGCTCGCATACCCCTCCTCGCCGCTTTCAGATAGCGCCAGCAAGGTTGCCTTCGCTCGCAACGGACGCGGAGCCCAATCGGCTTTGGGCCAGATGCGCCCCAGCCCGCCGAACAGCGGTTTTCTAATCGCTGTGGGAATTCTTGACCGAATGCTTTCCTCATGATGATGGAAAACCTGGCGGCGATATCCGGCAAATGCCTCGTCCGCGCCATCGCCCGAAAGAGCCACTGTCACATGGCGGCGCGCAAGTTCGCACACGCGCCAAGTCGGCAGGGCTGACGCATCGGCAAACGGCTCATCGAACATTTCTGAAAGCGCATCAATGCCAGCGAAATCATCGGGATCCACAATTTGCGATTTGTGATCCGTCGCGAATTGATCGGCAATCTGGTTCGCGTAGCTTGTTTCATCGAGGTCTTGATCATCAAAACCGATCGAGCAAGTCGTCACTGGCTGGCTAGTCTGCTCGCTCATCAGCGCAACCACACTGGAGCTGTCGACACCGCCTGATAGAAAAGCGCCTAGGGGCACATCTGAAACCATGCGCGATTGGACGCCCTCAGCCATCAAGTGATTAAGCTCCGCTGTTAAATCAGCTTCACTGCCAGATGCTCGATCCTCAAAGCTAATGTCCCACCAACGGCGCGGCTCAACCATTCCCTTACCCTGTTCAAGCAGCATGAAGTGCCCAGCAGGCAGTTTGCGCACGCCTTCGAGGATCGAATGACTGTCCGGCACGTAGCCCCATGTGAGATAGGCATCGAGCGCTTGTGGACTTAGCTTGCGCGGCAAGTCAGGAAGAGTGAGCAGACCTTTCAATTCAGACGCGAAGGCGAGGCTGCCATCAGCAAGCGGCGCCAGAAACAGCGGCTTCACCCCAAACCGATCGCGGGCAAGGAACAGGGTTCGATCCTGCGTGTCATAGAGCGCGAATGCGAACATGCCATCCAGCCGGGATAAGCAATCTGCCCCCCAACGCGCATAGGCAGCGAGGATCACCTCAGTATCGCCGGATGTGCGGAATCGTGCCCCGCCCTCTTCCAGCTCGGAGCGAAGAGCGCGGAAATTGTAGATTTCGCCATTATAGACGATCACATATCGACCATCGAAAGAGTGCATGGGCTGCGGCGAGCCTTCGATATCGATCACTGACAGCCGGCGGTGGCCAAGTCCGATACCGGGCGCCGTCCAAACACCCGCCCCATCAGGGCCGCGATGCGCGAGTGCATTGGCCATGCCCTCAATCCGGTTCGGATCAACCGCGCCGACTTTGTCGGTGTGAAATATGCCGGCAATCCCGCACATCAAATCGGGCCTTATCCGATTGTGGAGCTGGCGAGAACTGCGGCCATGACGCTTGCAAGTACGGCACTTGAGATCACTGCAACAAGCGCGACACCCGCGCCAAACTCCACACTTTCGAATCGCCGTACCGGTAGAGAATGCGCGATCTCTTCTGCGGTCCATCCGTAATCGTCGGGTTCCCGCTCAAAAAAGCGCCATGCTGCGGCGAGGAGAACG
Organism: Erythrobacter sp. YT30; assembly: GCF_001542875.1. Classification (GTDB taxonomy): domain Bacteria; phylum Pseudomonadota; class Alphaproteobacteria; order Sphingomonadales; family Sphingomonadaceae; genus Erythrobacter. Next base: position 600,856 of record NZ_LMAF01000001.1, read on the forward strand.
ACAACCACGAAGGCGAAGAAGAACCAGCCATAGACGACATGGTCAAACCCTTCGGCAAATTCGATGCCATAGATTTGAGCGATGTAGATCGTCCCCCAAGCGCGCACTCCATTGGCGAGGATCGGGACGATTGCGGATGCTGCGAGGAAGAGCGCTCGCTTTGACCAACTTTCAAATCGGGTGAAGCAGACGAGCACCGCTAGTGTCACCATTGCTATTAGGAAGCGAACACCTGAGCATGCTTCCGCCACCACAAAAAGGCCGACGGGGGTGTCAATGTAAATCCCATCAATGCTCGCATCGATGCCAGAAAGCTCTGTCAGCCAGATCGAGATTTCCGCTGTGATCATTTGCAAGGGGCCGATGATCTCATCGCCAAACGGGACAAGGAATGCCGCGAAGCAAAGCGGAAGAAAAAGCAGTACCGCAGCGCGCAGACCTAGAATTGTGAGGACCGTCGCCTGGATTGCGCCAACAGCCCCTGCATGCGCGAGTAAGTTGATACCTGTCGCTCGCCCGCCAAGCCAAAGGCCAAGAGCCAGCAAAAGCAGTCCCAACCCGGGCGCAAAGCTTCGGGGCGAAATCGTGGCGAGATCATCGATCTTGAGAGCAACCAGCCACGCGATGATCAGCGGCACTAAGAGGATGTGGGAATAGGTGTCGATGTTCCACCATTGGTGCAACATCTCGCCCCATTCGCGAGCGGTCACAAGGATCAGCACTACCACCGCGGCCGTGATGCTGAGGATCGGCATACGCCAAGCCTCCGGCAAGGCATCAAGCAGGCCGCCCCGCTGCATCTGAGATGTTTTTTGATCAGGCGGCATCGCGCACGGCTCCGCCAGGAGCAACAAGATCATCAAGCGGTGCAAGAGCGGCTTTCCAGTCGTGGTTTTCCATCACGAATGCGCGTGCCGACTTGCCCATCTTCTGGAGCTTTTGTCCATCCGCCCAATGCTCCTTGAACAAGGCGACCATTGCCGACGCGTCAGGTTCACAGACCAGCCAATTTTCGCCGTTCACCGCACCAATTCCCGTCGCCGCTTGAGGTGATAGAAGCACAGGCTTTTCCATGGCCATCGCTTCGAGCACCTTGTTTTGCACTCCTCGTGCGATCAGGAGCGGCGCAAGGACACAGTCGGCGCCGGCCAAGAAAGGACGCACATCCGGTACTTCGCTCCAAATACGCACTCCGTCGGTCCGGGCATGCTGCATCAGGGTGGGCGTTGGATTGCGACCCACGATGTGCAATTGCGCATCGGGCTGAGAGGCTCGCAGCGCGGGCCAGAAATTATTGATCGCCCAAAGGACGGCTTGCTCGTTGGGGCGATAATCCATCTGGCCAGTAAAGACGAAATGAGGGCCGGGAGCGTTTGCTAATTCTTCCAGCGGCGCGACCTTTTTCGGATCGAAGAAAGCAGCATCAATCCCGTTGCCGATCACCTGGATATGCGTTTTCGCTGCATCCAAAAGGCGCGAGGCGAATAATGCCGCTTCGGCATCGCTAATCAGGATTGTCGCATCTGCACGCACGGCGAGCCGCTCTTCCTCGCGTGCCAGAAGGCGACCTTCGCGCCCGTTGAGCCAAACGCGCTCTCCGGCTTCTGCGTAGTTTTCGAATTTCGCGCTATCGACATCGCAAAGATCGACAATGACCCTGCCCTCAAAATCATCCGGGACGTATTGACCCATTTGCCCGGAGAAAATGACCACGGTACTGATTGGCTGGTCTCGTAGTGTGTGATTGACCCAGCTTTGCAAACGCGCACTGTGAAAGGCGGTAAGACTGATGGGCTTTCCGGTCATCAACGCTTCCAAGCCAGCAAGCTGCAATGGTTTTTTGCGATCCACGGCACAGTGCGATGCCGCAACAGCATCAAGCTCTCCAATCGCGCCGCGATCTTGTTCGCTGTCGGCAAAGCATCCCACATGCACGCGGCCCAATTGGGCCAGTCGTTTCAGCAGATGGTGCGCACGGATCTTGTCCCCCCGATTTGGGGGAAATGGCACTCGATGCGCGAGAAAGAGGATATCGCCCATTTTCCTTGCGCCCCTATGCGAGGCCCCGTGCGATCCACGGTCCTATCGTGTTGGCGATTGGCAATGGAAGCTTTTTCCAAAGCCCGATTTTGCCGCTGTAGGCAGCATCGGTGGGGTCGATATTGCGCGGCGCATGTCCAGGAGCGTGCCACGCGCTATAGGTCAAAGGAGCAGGCTCAAAACCCCAATTCTTCTTGAAATTGTAGGGACCACTGCCTGTTTTCGAGCGGCCAAAGTCGAACCGTTCCATCCCGCGTGAGCGCCCGTGGCGCATTAGCTCATAATACATCCTCTCATTCGCGCGCGCATCACGGGCGGCCATGGTGCCCCCGCCCCAGAATGGCATGACCGCCACATCGTGATAGAACGAAAGGACGCTCGCGATAGGCTTGCCATCTTTCACGACGGTCAGAATGTCGCTCGTATCGGGGAATGCCTCTATCATTGCTGCGAAAAGCGATCTGGGAAAAACCGGCGTTCCGAGATTGCGCACGCTTTCGCTAAACATCGCAAAGTGTGCCGCAAGGTCATCCCGTCCCGTGCCGATGCGGATCTCGAGATCATTCTTGAGGCCCTTGCGAACCTCTGCGCGTGCTTTTCGCGGAATGGCGAGCAGCTCTGCTTCGTCGTCCGCTGCCAATGGCCGCTCGAAACCGCAATGTTTGTCATCCCAGCTTTGCCACGTGGCGGGTATTGTCCCTCCGCGAAGCTCTATGGTCGTGAAGCTGTTTGCTTCGGCGAATGTTTCTGCCGTGTGCGCAAGGATGTTGATGGCGCGATGATCAGTTGCGCAAATTCCACCACCAACACCAAAACCGCTGGAGATGAAGGCTTTTCCAAACAGCGCGGACTTAGCTTCGGTGATCGGCAGCCAACCGACAATCACGCCGTTTGTCTCTGCCAAAAACCCTGCAGCGCGCTGACCGGTACCGGCCTCAACAGCGCGCAACCACTGCGGACGGTGGAATAGGCTTGCGCCTTGCTCTTTGACGAAATCCTCGATCCGGCGCGCGGTCTTTGCGTCATTGAGATCGACCGGCGTTACCTGGAGTTGTATGTTCGAAGAGGCTTTGAGAGGCGCATTCACGCAGCAAGCTCCTTCATCGGAGCGGTCACATCGAAAGGCTGCGCTCTAAGCGCTTCGCGGCGCGCAACGTCATCGCATCGGCCCCAGCGGAACTCATCCGCCAGTCGGCTTAGTTTGCCCGCCATCGCCTTCAGATTTGTGTAATGACGAAGTTTTGAGCGGAGAGGTGCATTGGCAACGCGCGGTTGGTCCGGGTCCACTTCCCACGGGTGGAAATAGAACATGGCCGGACGCGCCTCAACGCTGTTCACTTGCCGGATTGCCCAGCGCGAGAAGGCATATGGCAGGACACGGAAAAAGCCTCCGCCACCCGCTGCCACCCGGCGATTGCCAAGCATTGCAGTGGTCACAGGTACTTCGACCAACTGCGAGCCCGGGACTGGATTGAAAGCAAAGCGCGGCGCTTCGGACCAGCCATAGTGATCGTGGACTATGGGTGCGACGCTGGAGGAATAGGCATATCCCTGCTCTGCCAACACTTCGAATGCCCAAGGATTACGTTTGTCTATCGAGAAACTTGGCGCTCGGTAACCTGTAACCCGCCGGCCGCTCGCATCCTCGATCAGTTGGCGAGCTTTCAGGATGTCCTCGCTAAATCGTTTTCTATCAAGATTGAATACGCGCGCGTGATCATAGCCGTGGCTGGCAAGTTCGTGGCCCCTGTCAGCAATCCGACGGATCATGACCGGGTGCCGCTCTGCCATCCAACCGAGCGTGAAGAACGTGGATTTGATCCCGGCTTCGTCAAACAGATCAAGGATACGATCAACATTGCTTTCTACGCGGCACGAAATGCTGTCCCAGTCGTCGCGGGAGATTACATTTTCGAATGCGCCGACCTGAAACCAGTCTTCAACATCGACAGACATACCGTTGACGATAGGCTCGATGCCCTCGCCTGCAGAATGATCCACCGATGATGTGCCGTGCATGGTCAGGCAGCCTCACGCTCGCTATCGTCTTCGAGCCATTCAATGAGCATTGTGAGAACATGCCGCAAGCTGCGCTCTTGTTCGTCGAGACGCTTTTCAATTCGCTCGATTGCTGCAGTAAGATCAGGATCGGTTGACGCAGTGGCGCCGGATTTGGCTTGCAGCGCCGCAACAGCCTGTTCCAGCTTCGCCGTGCGGGCATCACGTTCAGCCAGCAGAGCAGCAACTTCCGCTGCTGGAACATCGCCCGCAGACACCGGAACGTCCTCCGCCGTTTTGGGAAGAGACATTTCACCAGTGAGTTCTATCGCAGGCTCGGGCGGCTCAAGCCCGCCTTCGACATCGCCTGACATTTCCTCCAGCACACCTTCGAGCATGCTGGCGGTCAGCCTGTCTTCGGTCTCAATCGCTCCGAGCAGTAGCAAGCGGTTCATCACCATGTTTACGCGCCGCGGAATACCGTCGGTTGCCGTGAACAGCGCTGGAAGCAATCCTTCGTCCAAAGCCGGACGACCGGCCCATCCAACCCGCTTCATCCGGTGTGTCACATAGCTTTCGAGTTCGTCTTCATCGAGCGCTTCGAGGTGATGCGATGCGATGATGCGTTGGCGCAATTGATCAAGGCAGGGGTGGTGCGCGAGTGTCCTTCGAAATTCAGGCTGGCCCAACAGCAAACTTTGCATCAGCGGGTGCGCGCCAAGTTGAAAGTTGGAGAGCATCCGCAGCTCTTCCAGCGCTTCCAGATTGAGGTTCTGGCACTCATCCACGATTAGCAAACAGCGACGTCCTGCGCGCGCCTCGTCCTGAAGCATTCGTTCAAGAGCGCCCAGAGCGCCCGCTTTGTCGTGGCCCGCCACTTCCAGACCGAAGGCCTGCGCGACCACGTGAATGATTTCTTCGCCATCCAACGCGCTAGTGACGACCTGCGCGACGTTCAGAGAATTGCGATCAATCCGCTCCATCAAATGCGCAACAAGCGTCGACTTACCCGCGCCAACTTCGCCTGTAATGACAATGAAACCCTCGGCCTGGTTCAAGCCATAGCCAAGGTAGGACATCGCCTTTTTGTGCGTGGCGCTTTCGAAATAGAATTGGGGATCGGGCGTCAGCTGAAACGGACGACCACTGAATCCATAATATTGATCATACATGGCTGCTTGTGTCCCTTAGCTCTAAAAGTCGTAGCGCAAACCGAGAAGCGCGGATGCAAAGAGGAAATCGTCAGGCGAAAACTCGCTGTCGATATAGTCTAAAGCAAGCGCGCCGCGTGCGGAAAGCTTTGTGGTGAGAAACCTCGTGTAACCAACAGAAGCGCCCGCCGCATTGACGTCACCGCTGTTTGTGCCGCTTTCAAAACGATTGAAATAGGCGTTAGCCGTCAACTGGGCCGTACTGCCGAGCAGGCGATTGACTGATGCGAGCGCATAATAGCTTTCGTCAGTGACACCATCCAGCGACTCCAGAACCGTTCCCGGCGCGCCGATGAATTCGCGGTTGTCATATCCCAAGGCAAGGCCCGCATTCCAGCGGCCAATCTGGCGCTGATAACTGGCATTGACGCCGCGACCTCTGAATGCTGCTGAGCGGATCGAACCGATTGCTCCAACCGTACCTGGGCCGCCTGCACCCGTCACCAAACCGCCGAAATTGCCGGTAACCGGATTGCGAATAGCGCTGAAATCGTTCGAAAGGTTGGCAAGGCCATTGTTCAACCCGCCGCCAAAACCGCTTACACCGTCATAGACGTTCACACTCAATGAACTGCGAGCATCGGGCGAGTAAGTGAAGTTGCCGTAATAGGTGGTCGAATCGTATCGCTGACCGACGCTTGCAGCGAGCGATGTTCGCGAACTGGGCCGCCACAACACGCCAACATCCCAGAGCAAACCATCAACGTCGAATGCAATGATCCTCGGGCTATTCTCATCTGTGACGAACCGACCCGTGTTATCGACGACCGGATCGCCATTCACATCGCGCAATGCATCTCGGCTGGATACTTCGACATCCTCGTATCCAATGCCGCCCGTTATCGCCAGGCTGGGTGTTACCGGAACGGTGACATTCGCGCGTGCAAAGACATCGCGCACGCGCTGATCAAGGTTGGAGATGTCTTCCTGAAACGCGCCAACGGCAATGCCGACACCGACGGGCAAAAATTCGCCCGGGCGAGTGGAACCGCTGATCTGGCTGTTGATCGTGGTGCTGTCTTCGAAAAGGTCGATGGGATTGCCATCGGCATCGAAAACCGCACTGTCGCTTTCAAAGCGGTTATATCCGACCCGCGTTGCGCCCGAGACATCGATAATGCCAAACTGGCGATTGAGGCTCGGTCCAGCAAAGATGCTGTAGATCTGGCTGGTCGCATCATCTTCGCGGGCCAGCGGATTTACGGAAAAGCCGCCGCCGCCATCAAGTCGCGTCGTACTGGCAAGCGCGCCCACATCGAACTGAACCGAGGGATCAAGCGCGACATACCCGCGCGCAATGCCTGTGATCCGATCCGTATCAACCTGATCATCGCCATAGCTGATATTGCGTTCGTAGCGGACCGAAAGAGAGCCGCCGCTGTTTCGTCCCTGCGCGTTTAGATCAACGCCAGCCGCGATCTGGGTGAATGTCAGAACATCATCGCCGGGCGAAAGCTCAGCGGTAAGCACCTGGCTCACTTCGATGTAAGGCTGCACCGTCACGCCGCGTCGCTGGTCTTGTTGCGCCTGGCCCTGAGACTGAGCGTAAGCGGGTCCTGACAACCCCATAGCAAAGCCAATTGCGCCAAGCGCGATTCCCACACGGCGGAGCAAAGCGAGGCGCAAAGCCTTTGTGTCCAGCACGATCTGCATCGTCAGCCTTCCTTCTCGCCGTAATCGCCAAAACGGCGACCAGAAGGGCTGAATTGCGCCGCGTTCAGAAGCAGCTTGATATCGTGGCATGCAGACAGCAATTGCCGTGCGTCTTCCAACGCGGCACGCCCCGTTTCGCCAGCACGCACGATCAAAACGGTTTGTCCCACATGCGCAGCAAGTTCCGCTGCCGTCGATGCGGCCAAGGCTGGCGGCGTGTCGAAAATGACAAAGCGGTTGGGAGCGCCGGCAGTCAGCCGGTCGAAAGCTTCGGCGGTGCGCGAGCTGGAAAGCAATTCTGAATCGCCTGCGCTGCCCGTGCCTGCCGGCAGCACAAACAAACCCTCAATATCAGTTTTGCGTACGAGGGTTTCGACTTTGATTGATGGATCGGCAATGGCATCCATCAGGCCCAGCCCATCGCTTTCTTCCTCGGTGATGCCCAGGCGATCAATAATGGATGGATGCATCATATCGGCATCCACCAGCACAACTTCAACATCACGTTCCGCCGCCAACGCAATCGCGAGATTGACTGCGCAATACGTCTTGCCCTCGCCCGGATGCGGAGAGGAAATGAGGATGCGACGTGATCGTTTGTCTTGCCCTGCGCGCGCATCTGCAATGATCTCGCGCTTCACGATGCGAAACTCTTCAAGGAGTTCTGTGACGGGGTCTTCCGGGACGATCAGCCCTTCGCTGCGCAACCACGCGCGATCGACGACACACTGAGAGCCAGAAAGCGCGACGGCATACTCAGTCTCAGCAACAGGCTCTAACGCCTTTTGTGAATCCGCCCGGTCCGAAGAAGCGGGGGCAGCTGTCGCCACCGGACGCTTACCGTCCGGCAGATCGCTAGGCACCTTTACCGCATCCACCTTATCAAAGCCGAATTGCGTGTTCGCTCGCTCAAGCAAGGATGGCTTTTTGTTGCCCGATTTCTCGATTTTGCTGTGTTCGCTCATGCCCTGATCCTCAAGCCACCGATGCAACCGAGATCATTTCGATCACGAGCAGGATCAGAAAAACACCGACAAGCCCCGCGCATGCTCCTGCAAATTGCTTGAGCCGCCGCTTTTCAAGGGCCTGGTCGATGGTCGAACGGTTCAGCGAGATTGAGCCAATGACTGGCAAATCCAGCGCGCGCTCCAGCTTTTGCGGTGTCGCAAAGCCAGATCGCAGTTGCCCCATGCCCCAGGCTGCCCCTGCTCCAGCAGCTGCGCCGATGAACAGGATACCGAGCAGTAAGAGAGGCCGATTGGGCGCAATTGGCTTTTGCGGAACGACCGGCGGGTCAGTCACCGTGAAGCGAAACTGGCTCGTTTGATCTTCCACATCGCCGCGCGTGCGAAGGTCTTCGCGATCTTGCAGCAGATCTTCGTAGTTTTTGCGCAGCACTTCGTAATCGCGGCTGATCCGATTGGCCTCTGCAGCGACAGCAGGCTCTGACGCCTGGCTCGCCATCAGGGATGCGATCTGCGACTGTACGGCGGCACGGCGTGCTTGCGCGGATTCCACAGCGGCCTGCCTATCGGCGCGAATAGCAATCAGAGAGCTGTACGCAGGATTGGTAGTTCCACCCGCGTTTCCGTCAGACGCGGCCACTTGACGCTGAAGCAGTTCTATTTGTCTCGTAGCAGCCGCGATGTCCGGGTGGCTGTCTTTCAGTCCGCGTGCTCGTAGAGTTGCCAATTGGGTTTGCGCCTGCGCCAAAGCCGCCTCAGGGCCGCTTGCATTGGGCCCACCGACGATTGTGCGGGGTGTAGTGCTAATCTGGCCGTTGATCGCTCCCAAAGCGCTTTGAGCGGCCGCAAGGTCAGCTTCGATTTCGCGCAATTCGGTGCGGGCTTGCTGGATTTTGGTAGAGAGCGTTTCTGAGCCGCCTACCAATTCGGGATACTGCGCTTCGAATGCCAAACGACGTTCTTCAGCAGCTTCGAGCTCAACCTTGCGTTCTTCCAATTGCTCGTTGAGTTCAGCGACGCCTTGGCTGATCCCGGCGCGGTTGCCGACGATGTGCTCTTCGCGGAAAATGTCGAGCAGTTTCTGCACCACATTGCGCGCCACCAACGCGTTTTCAGCATCGCTCAAATTGCCTTCGCCAATAGTCGCGACGATCGAAAACAGGCTGTCCTGCTCGCTACGCACTTCAACATCGGGGCGCAGATCCTCAATCGCGGCCTGCATTTCCTTGTCGGATGTGATTTCCTTGCCAAGCTCGGTCGAGGAGATGACTTTGCGCAGGTTTACGGCGCTCACCAGGGTTTGGCGGACGCGTTGAATTTCTTCCTGGCCATCGTTCGATATGCCCATCTGTTCGGACAGGACGTCATCGACATCGACGTAAATGCTGGCTTTCGCCTCATAGGAATTTGGTATCAGCGCAATCACCAGCCACCCAAGCAGGCACACGCCCCACGCGACCGCCAGCGCTAGCCAGCGGCGCTGCCAGATAGAATGGAGTGCTGCGCGCAGTTCTTCGATGATCTCGCCCATCAGCCTTACGCGCCCTTAGAAGCGGCTCTCGGGGATGATGATCGTGTCGCCCGGCTTCAGCAGCACATTTGCCGTGCTGTCACCGCGTTTGAGCAAGTCAGAAAGGCGCAGGCGGTATTCTTCCTGGCTGCCCGTTTCACGGTTCAGGCGGATGAGCTTTGCACGGTTGCCCGCTGCAAATTCGCTGAGACCACCCACAGCAATCATTGCGTCGAGCACGGTCATGTTTGCTTGATAGGGCAGAGATGCGGGCTGTTCAGTTGAACCCACCACTTTCACTCTCTGATCGTAAGTGCCTTCCGGTGTGTTTACGATGACAGAGACAATCGGTTGCTCAATATACTCCGCAAGCTGTTCCGCGATGTAAGTTTGAAGCTCTGTCGCAGTCTTTCCCACTGCCGGAATATCGCGAACCAGCGGAATGGTGAGACGGCCATCAGGACGGACGCGGACATTCTCGGCACTCAGCTCAGGATTGCGCCAAACGTGGATCGTGATTTCATCGAGAGCACCGATCCGATACTCTTCACTCGGCTCAATTGCATCGGTCGTGTAGGTCGCCGGCGGCAATTCAGGACCTGTCGGGACGCAAGCAGCCAGTGACAGACTGACAAAAGCAGCGCCCATAAGACGCTGAATTGTTTGGTTTATGAGCATCGATACGTATCCTTAGCATGCCGCCAGTGACTTGAATGTTTCATGCAGGAGCGACCCGCTGCACCCAACCCACCAAATCTCGCTTGGTTTAATGGCCGAAATTGGTGAACATCCAGTTAGTGATATGGCCCTAATGCGTGCTTATCCCGGAATGGGACAGCGCAACAAGCAAGCTTAACACGACTTAACGCGTTCAGCCGTCACACTAGCATTTCTGCGGCGGGTCCATGACCCAAAAACGCCGCAGGACTGGCACTTGCGCCGTATGCGCCCGCGCAAAACACTGCCACCAAATCGCCCACATCGGCGGCTGGAACATGCGCTTTGTCAGCTAACCGATCAAGCGGCGTGCAAAGACATCCAACAATGTTAACCACTTCAGCAGGCTCTGCGGAAAAGTGGGAGGCGATGGCTACCGGGTAGTTGCGACGTACGACGGTGCCAAAATTGCCCGATGCGGCCAACTGGTGGTGAAGCCCGCCATCGGTCACCAGATAGGTGACGCCGTGGCTGACCTTCCGATCGACCACGCGGCATAGGTAGACCCCTGCCTCGCCAGCGATATAGCGGCCCAGTTCGAGACACAGCTCTGTGTCCTTTAACGCATCGGGAAGGTCCGCGACTTGTTCTGCCAGCGCTTCACCAATGACTTTCAATTCGAGCGGTTCATCACCCGGGAAGTAAGGTATGCCGAACCCGCCTCCCATATTCAGCTTGGTAAGCCTTTCCCCAATATCATCAGAAATTTGTGCCGCTAACTTCAGAACATTTGTCTGCGCATCAATGATCGCCTCTTCGCTCAGCGCCTGACTGCCGGTAAAGATATGCAGGCCGCGCCATTCCGCTCCTTCCTCGACAATCTGACGGGCCAATGCCGGAACATGTTCGGCGTCGATCCCAAACGGCTTGGCTCCCCCGCCCATTTTCATGCCCGATCCCTTGAGCTCAAAATCAGGATTGACGCGCAGAGCCATGCGAGGCGTTTTGCCCAGACGCTGCCCAATGGCGAGCGTGCGGTTTGCCTCACCTTCGGATTCGCAATTCAGCGTCGCGCCTGCGGCAATCGCGGCTTCCAGTTCCTCATCCCGCTTGCCCGGACCCGCAAAACTGACCCGGGCAGGATCAATCCCCAGGCTTTGAGTGAGCCGCAATTCTCCCGCAGAGGCAATGTCGAACCCATCCACTAGCGGCTCTAAATGCTCGACAACTTCTGCCAATGGGTTGGCCTTAATCGCGTAATTGATCCCGATCCTGTCAGGGATGTGATTTCGCAGGTGTGCGATACGTCCGCTCAGCAAATCGCGCGAATAGACGAACGAGGGCGTTCGCCCCGCCTCAGCGACCAGATCACTCGCTTTGCGCCCGCCGATTGCCAATTCGCCATCGATCGCGTCATATCCTTTTGGGATGGCCCCAACCGGCTTCATGACGTCAACCCCTCGCTCAATTCGCGTAGCAAGGCTGTCCGGTCGATTTTTCCGTTTGGATTGAGCGGCAGAGATTCGCGCCAATGTATCACCTTTGGATGCATGAAATTGGGCAACTCCTGTCCAAGTGACTTGCGAAAGGCTTCGCGCTCTGCCTCGTCGGCTTGCCCCCGCAACACCAGATGCACAGCATGGCCAAGCGCCGCATCCGGCAAACCCAGCGCCACAGCTTCCTGCACAAGGTCACTCGCAATAGCGACTTCTTCGATTTCCTGCGGGCTGATGCGATTGCCCGCACTTTTGATCATCGCATCGCGGCGACCGATAAAGTGAAGCAGGTCATTCTCATCGCGCACTACCCTGTCACCAGACCAAACCGCTGTGCCACCATAGCGCGAGGTTTCAGGCGCTGGCCGAAAGCGTTTCGCGGTGCGCTCAGGATCCTGCCAATACCCCTGAGCGACCAGGGGGCCGCAATGGACAAGCTCGCCTTCCTCGCCATGCTCTGCGATATTGCCGTTATCATCAATCACCAGAATCTCGGCAAAAGGAATGGCCTTACCCATTGATGTTGGATGTTTTTCGACAAGCTCTGGCTCGAGATAGGTCGATCGGAATGCCTCTGTCAGTCCGTACATCGGATACAAATCGGCATCCGGAAAGATCGTTGTCAGATCACTCACCAATTCGCGCGTCAATGCCCCACCGCTATTCGTCATACGGCGCATCTGCGCGGTTGCCTCTGACGGCCACTCGATCTCGGTCAATTGCACCCACAGTGGCGGGACGGCGGCAAGTGTCGTGACGCCGTGCTTTGCGCATGCCTTGACCACATCGCGTGCAAACAGAAAATCGAGCGGAGCGACGCTCCCGCCTGCATACCAGGTCGAAAGCAATTGGTTCTGCCCGTAGTCGAACGAAAACGGCAACACACCCAATGTCACATCATCCTCGGTAAGCTTGAGGTAATGCGCAACGCTCACGGCGCCTAACCACAGGTTAGCATGACTGAGCATGACGCCCTTTGGTCGTCCGGTGGAACCGCTGGTATATAGGATCGCCACCAGATCGTCCGGATCAGCATATGAGGCCTCAATCGTTGCTTCCGATGCGCTTGCCTCTTCGAGCGCTGCCTGCTCCTCGATTGCCGCACATCCCGAAGGCACATCGCCATCTTCAAGCGATTTCAATCGTGCCGACGTCGCCATCAGTAGAACCGCCCCGCTATCGCGCAGAATATGACCGGCCTGCGCGCGTTTGAGGAGCGGATTGATCGGAACATGCACCAACCCCGCCCGCGCCGCTGCGAGGGGAAGGAGCGCTGTGAGCTCTCCCTTTGCTGCCCAACTGGCGATCCGGCTTCCGCATTCGGGCACTTTGTGCTGGAGCCATGCGGCAAGCTGGGCCACACGCAGCCTTAACGCTTCGTGGGTAAGCACCTTGTCGCGTAGGACCAAAGCAGGCCGCGTCTCATCCCCTCGCTCCCTCGCCAGTTCGGCAAGGTGATCGAGCGGGCGAGGAACGGTCGACTTAATTTCTGAATGGTTTGACATTGATGCTTGGCAAAGGATTGAGCGCGTTGTGATCAAAGCCAGCTATCACGATAGCGTCAAGGATGTGCAAGCCAAGTTTGATGCGCTTGGCTCTTTGGAAAGCGTTGCCAGTGCTCCATTTGACCGGGTCCAATGGTATGAATTGCTCGAACAGACAGGCCTACAACCGCTCTACGCCTGTGCGGAGGGTGGTGACGCGTTTGCCATGCTGGCGCTCACGCAAAAAAGCGGTCGTATCGCTTCCTTGCGAAATTGGTACAACTTCACCTGGAGGCCAATTGCGACGAGCGAAGAGGCTACAGGCGCTCTGATTGGTCAGATTGCTACGGAACTAAAAACCCGCGCTCACAGGATCACGCTTGAGCCTGTGCCTCAAGAGGACGGGACTGCCGAAATGCTCGCCCTGGCTTTTGCCGGCGCAGGATGGCGTGTTGAAGTCTCACAATGCGACGTCAATCATGTGATCAATCTGCACAGCAAGACCTTTTCCGAATACTGGGCTGAGCGCCCTGGACCCTTACGCACCACTCTCAAACGCAAGGGCAGGCAGGTCACCACGCGCATCATAAAGAGCTTTGATGCCGAGCTGTGGGATCAATATGAGCAAATTTACGCATCAAGCTGGAAGCCCGAAGAGGACCACCCAGACATGCTCCGCGCCTTCGCTCAGGCGGAGGCACGAGAGGGTCGATTGCGGCTCGGATTGGCTTTTCACGAAGGCCAGCCAATTGCCGCCCAGTTTTGGACAGTCGATAATGGCTGCGCTTACATTCACAAGCTAGCCCATCTCGAAGAACATCAAAATTTGTCAGCCGGGACAGTACTTTCAGCCGCGCTGTTTGAGCATGTTATCGACAATGATGGAGTTTCGACGATAGATTTTGGCACGGGACACCAAAGCTATAAGGCCGATTGGATGGGAGAAACGCGCCCGCGCTATCGGATCGACTGTCTCAACAGGAAGCGCCCTGCCGCATGGATCGATCTCGCGATACTCGCATTTGGCCGGTTGAGGGACGCAGATGTCCCAAAACTTGCGCCGCGCCCGACCGCTGGTTAAAGGCGCGCCACATTTTTGAGCAGCGTTCAAAGCGCAATATTGTGCTAGACGAACAATCAACGCCGCGAGAGGGGATCATCAGCCCATGTGCACTCAGCCCGCTCAGACCGAAGAGCACGATGTTTCGACGCAAGAGGAAAACCTCTCCGAAACGGATACGGCACTCAAATCGATCATCGCAGATGTGTTGGGCCTTGAAGCCGCAACGGTAAATGAATTCACGCCTGAGACGGGGCTCTTTGGACACTTGCCAGAACTTGATTCTATGGCGGTTGCTGGCCTCCTCACGGAAATGGAAGACAGACTGGGCTTCATCATTGAAGACGACGATGTCGATGGCGAAATGCTGGAGACTTATGGCGGGCTTCTCGAATTTGCGCATACGAAACGGGTCGAGGCCTGAGCCGATACGGTGATTGCGACCTGGCCCTGTCCACTCGCTGACGGCGCTGTTTCGGAAGAGTTGCTCGTAACCATCGGGGAAGGCGATGCAGCGAGCCTACTAATCATTCCTCCTCTTTTTGCTGAGCAAAATCTCATGCGAAGGCAGCTGGTGCTGATTATGCGCCATCTCGCAGATGCCGGGATTACATCTCATCTGCCTGATCTGCCGGGCTGGAACGAGAGCCTTCTTCCAAGTTCGGAACAGAGCCTTGCGACTTGGCGCGTAGCCATGTCAGAGGCCGCCAGGCATCTGGACGCAACCCATGTGCTTGCGGTCCGTAGCGGTGCCTTGCTTGTGCCCAGCGGCCTTAAGGGATGGCTTTACGCGCCGCAATCAGGGGACAAGCTGATCCGCACAATGATACGCGCACAAGGCATCGCAGACCGAGAAGCTGGGAAAGCCGAAGCGAGCGACCAAATGATGGACAAAGGCCGGATCGAAGGCCTTCAGTTAGTCGGCTGGGATGTTAGCTCTGAGCTATTCCGTGATCTGCAGAGTGCGGATTTTCCGGGCGGCGATCTGTTGACCGTGATTTCTCAGGAAGAAGCTGGCGGTTCCGGGCTGTGGCTACGCGCCGAGCCGGGAGAGGACTTGAAGCAGGCACAACAGATTGCGAGCCTCATCGCGAATTCCATCCCAAGCTCCAGTAGCGAGGACGCATGACACGGCTCGCGCTCGATTTTGGTTGTGGGAGCCTCAAATGCGCTGGCAGCCTCGACACTGCCCCCGGCACCACGGGCCTGCTCATCGTGAGCGGAGGCAATGAAATCAGATCGGGCGCATTTTCAGGACAGGCAAAGCTCGCTGCCAAAGTCGCAAAGGCAGGCTTTCCCGTTTTCCGCTTCGATCGCAGGGGTGTAGGCGACAGCGAAGGCGAGAACCGCGGATTCCGCTCAAGCGAAGGCGATATCAAAGCAGCCAGCCATGCATTCAGGGCAATCGCTCCGCAGGTTGAACGCGTATTCGCCTTTGGCAATTGCGATGCAGCCTCTGCCCTAATGCTGATGTCCGGCCAAGGGTTTGATGGGCTCATACTCTCCAATCCTTGGATCCTGGATGAGGATGCTGGCGACAATGACGATGCGATGCCGCCTCCCTCCGCCATCCGTGCGCGATATTCAGAAAAGCTCAAAAATCCTTCCGAGATCGGGCGATTGCTGCGCGGGGGCGTTGATCTTAAGAAGCTTGCGCGCGGCCTTGTGAAATCAGTCGGAAACACACCGCCTTCCTCGACACTGGGAGGGGAGATGCGCGATGGATTGGCGGAGTTTGAAGGTGCGGTGCGCATCCTGCTTGCAGGTGCAGATCGGACGGCCCAAGCGTTTGAGGATAGCTGGGACGCGGGCGATCCAAGATTTGCTCATCATCAGATCACGAAATGCGATGGCGCTGGCCACGCCTACGTAGCGCCGCCTCATCAGGACTGGCTGTTGCGCCAAGTGCTTGCCGCGCTGCGCAGCTAATTCCGCTCAAACAGGCTTACAAGCTCAACGTGGGTCGACCAGCGGAACTGGCCCACAGGGCGCAGCTTTGACAATCTAAAGCCGGCCTCAGCCATAACAGACCCGTCACGCGCCCAGCTTGAAGGGTTGCAGCTGACATAAACCACCTTCTCGCAATCGCTTGCCGCCATCTCCTGTACCTGCGATCTTGCGCCCGCCCTGGGCGGATCGAGAAGGACCGCGTCGAAATTGTTGAGCTCGGCCGACTGAAGGGGATTGCGAAACAAGTCGCGGTGGATCGGATAGACGTTGCCGCGCGCTCGTGCCGCCACTGATTTTAGCGCAAGGTGTGCGGAGCGATCAGCCTCGGCAGCGAGGAACTTGCGCCCCTCCCGAACGTTCAGCGCAAAGGTACCTAGCCCCGAAAAAAGATCCGCGACCTTCTTTGCATCGCCCAGAAACTCTTGTGCATCGGCGATCATGCGGTCCTCCGCATCCTCCGTCGCCTGAAGGAATGAGCCTGAAGGAAACGGCACAGGAATGCCGCCAAGAGTGACCGTTACTGGCTCAGGCTCCCATTGTGTTTCCGGGCCATAGCCCTGATCAATCGTCACGCGCGCCAATCCACGTTCGCGCGCAAAATCTGACATGGCTTCAATCGCTTCGAGCCCTTCCAGCGGGAAATGGGTGAAGCCAACATCAACACCGGTGTCGCAAACGGTCATTTGCACATCGACAGCGCCTTTTGGTCCATATCGAGCGATCAACGATCGGACCGGATCAATCAGATCAGCGAGACTTGGATGCAAAACCGGGCATTCGCGGCAATCGACGATTTTATGCGATCCGCTTTCACGAAAGCCGATGATGGCACTTTTTTGTGTTCGGATCGCGTGGAGTGTCGTCCTGCGGCGCGCTTTGGGAGGAGAGAGGTGAACGGGTAGTTCCTCATCGATTTCGAGCCCCTGCCCCAATGCCGCATTCACCACTCTATCGCGTACAAACGCCGCAAGGGCCGCGTTATCAGCATGTTGCAGCTGACATCCGCCACAAGTTCCGAAATGCTGGCATGGAGGCTCTTGGTGGCGAGGTCCTCGATCGATTATCACTCCGCTCGCATCGATTACATCGCCCGGCAAGGTGCCGGCTGCATGGCGGCCGCTTTCGGTCACTCCATCGCCTTTGGCAGCGATGCGGACAATGGTTTCGTATTCGCTCACAGGCAGACACTGGCAGCATCGCTCACGGCATGAGCGAGATCGGATGCGGTGAAGAATGCCCCGCAGCGGCGCGCCGCTTCGCCGTGCAGCCAAACTGCTTCGCAAGCTGCTGCAAAGGGATCGGCGCCGCCCGCCATCCGGCTCGCGGCGATGCCAGAAAGCACATCGCCGCTGCCTGCAACAGATAGCCAGCTGGTGGAAGGCGGTGTGATGGCAATATCGCCTTGTGGAGAGGCGATAATCGTATCAGGCCCTTTTGCGCAAACGATCATCCCGCTGACTTTCGCCAATGCCACCGCACGTTCCTTGCGAACCTCAGCAATCACTGAAAATGATCGGCACAGCGCGTCAAGCTCGCCATCATGGGGCGTGGCGAGCACCACGCAGTCTTGTGAAAGCATTTCTGGACGAAGAAGAACGAGCGCATCGCCATCCAGCACGACCGGCTTTTGCTGGGACATGACAGCGTTAAGTCGCTGAGAGGCTTTCTCACTGCGACCAAGGCCAGGGCCCACTAGCACCGCCTTGATACGGTCATCTGCCAGAGTTTCGCTCAGGGGCCCTCTTTCGATCACAAGAGCGGGCTCGCCATCGACACTTTCAACCTCGGTGAGGAGCTTTACATAGCCAGCGCCGCTGCGCTGCGCCGCTTCTGAAGCGAGAAGCCCTGCTCCCGGCATCTCTCCGCCAACCACGGCAAGAAGGCCCCTTGTGTACTTGTGCGCATCGGCCTTGGGAGCATGGAGCTTCGGCTTGGCGATAAGCTGAGCCGCCCCTTCGACCGCCTCAATACCAATAGGAACAAGCCGCTTCGTGCCCATCTGCGCGCGAGCCGGTAGCGACCAGTGCGCGAATTTCCAGGCACCCAACGAGATTGTGGCAGTGTAGGTCGGCAGCCGATCGTTGAGGAGCGCGCCGCTGTCGCTATCCACTCCCGATGGTAAGTCGATCGCGATTCGAATAGTGTGACGCCCCGCCAGATCACGCAGTAGCAAAGCGTGTTCAGGTTCTAGCGGGCGCGCAAGTCCGGTGCCGAAAAGGCAATCAACCAAGACCTCACCGCGGACTTCTCCGCCCGACGTTTCAACCGCCGTGTCCCAGAGTTTACGGGCTGTCTTCGCGGCATCCGTCTTGGGCTCCATCGGCGCGACAATCTGGACTGCATTACCAGCATCTCGCAGCCGACGCGCGATCACATAACCATCGCCGCCATTGTTGCCCGGACCGCAAAGAACCGTCACAGAGCGTCCACCAGCAATCCGCCGCACCCATTCCGCAGCGCCGCCTGCCGCGATCTCCATCAAGTCAGATACGCTCATCCCTGCATCGAAGAGCGCTTGCTCTGCATCGCGCATCTGGCTTGCGGAAAGGACTTGTCGTTCGCTCACCTTACCGCCCTCATGGCGCCGGATCGGATTGCCGGATAAGCTGGCTGGGCACGCGATAGCGATCAGAACCAATCATGAAATCGGTAATATCGTCCGTGCTTTGATCGCTGATGCGAAGGCTGTCCGCACCATCGGCAACGCCCAGTTCCTGCGTTTTGAGATCAAAAGCTATCCGGCGAAAACCGCCATCAGGATGGTGAATAAGGAAGATATCGGCACCTCCGCTAGCAACCTTTTCGATTGAGCAAACCTCTGACATCTCGACGCCTTCGCCGATAGCGCATGAGACGCGCTCACCTTCAGCCTCCGAGCTTTGTTCGAGCGCGCTGCATCCGGTGAACGCTGCAACGCTCAGACAAAGCGCAACTCTAAATGTCGGCGAAGACATGCGTTTCCTTCTTGGCGCCGGGATGAGTGAGCGCGCCGAAACGCGCTTTTCCGACATTCTGCGAATACCGCCACAAGGCTCCCGACTGATAGTCATTGGTGCGCGGCTGCCATTTTACTTTCCGATCGACCAGCGTGGCCGCATCGACTTCAAGATCGATAGTGCCAGCCTCTGCATCGATGCTGATCGTGTCGCCATCTTCAACGAGAGCAATCGGGCCTCCATCGGCAGCCTCTGGACCCACATGGCCGATGCAAAAACCGCGTGTTGCGCCAGAGAACCGGCCGTCAGTGATAAGCGCAACTTTCTCACCCATACCCTGCCCGTAGAGCGCAGCCGTCGTCGCGAGCATTTCGCGCATGCCGGGGCCACCCTTTGGTCCTTCGTAGCGGATTATGATGACGCTGCCTTCAGCGATATCGCGCTTCTCAACCGCTGCGAAAGCATCCTCTTCGCATTCGAAAACGCGCGCTGTGCCGGTGAATTGCAGCCGCTCCATACCCGCAACCTTCACAATCGCGCCATCGGGAGCGAGCGAGCCTTTAAGCCCCACCACGCCGCCCGTGGGCGTGATCGGCGCTTTCACGTCATAAAAGACCTTCTGATCGGGGTTCCAGGTGATTTCCTCGATGTTTTCGCCGAGTGTCTTGCCCGTCACTGTCATCGGCGATGGATCGAGGAAACCGCCATCCAGCAGCGTCTTCATTCCCATGTAGACACCGCCAGCCTCGTGCATGTCCTTAGCGACGTATTTGCCGCCCGGCTTAAGATCAGCGATGTAGGGCGTCGATTTGAAGATTTCGGCGACGTCGAACAGGTCGAAATCAATGCCGCATTCGCTCGCCATGGCAGGCAGGTGAAGCGCTGCATTGGTCGAACCGCCGGTTGCGGCGACCACGCGCGCTGCGTTCTCGAACGCGGTTTTGGTGCAGATATCCCGCGGACGCAGATTGATCTTCAAAAGCTCCATGACCTGCTTGCCTGCAGCGCGCGCAATTTCTTCACGCGATTTGTAAGGAGCAGGCGACATATTGCTGTTTGGAAGAGACAATCCGATAGCCTCACCAACACATGCCATGGTGTTGGCCGTAAACTGCCCGCCGCATGCACCGTGTCCAGGACAGGCGACTTTCTCAAGCTCGATCAATTCCTGCAAAGGACAGTTTCCCGCAGCGTGCTGTCCGACCGCCTCGAACACGTCGACAACAGTGACATCCTCACCCTTGTAGACGCCGGGAAGGATCGACCCGCCATAAACGAAGATACTCGGCACGTTGAGCCGCAGCATGGCCATCATCATGCCGGGCAAGCTCTTGTCGCATCCCGCAAAGCCTACCAACGCATCGTAGCAATGCCCGCGCACCGAAAGCTCGACACTGTCCGCTATCACCTCGCGGCTAATTAACGAGCTCTTCATGCCTTGATGGCCCATCGCGATGCCGTCGGTTACCGTGATCGTGTTGAACCGACGCGGCGTGCCACCGCCAGCGATCACACCCTCGCGGCAGATATCGGCCTGCGGATCGAGCGTGGTGTTGCAAGGTGCGCTGTCATTGCCAGCACTCGCCACCGCGACGAACGGCTTTGTAATATCCTCTTCCGTCATCCCCATCGCGTAGTAATAGGAGCGATGCGGCGCGCGCTCAGGACCGACCGAGACGTGACGACTTGGCAATTTGGACTTGTCGAACGACATTTTGTTTCCTGCTGCTTCGAATTTGCGAAACGGCAGTGCCTTTAGTCGAGCGCGAGCGCAACCCTTCCGCATACATCGGCCAGCATTGTCGCCCAGCGCGCCTGATCTGCACGAGTGGCGATCAAGTCCTGTCTGATCTCAATGGCGCAATAATATCGCCCGTGCGCTTCGGCATGGCGATTCATTGTCGCGTTCAGTTCTTTGCCTGAATACGGTTCGTTGTCGCCGACCGTCAGCCCCTGTTCGCCAAACAACCGAATAGCATGGAGCGCGGCGCGATCATCCTCGTTGTACAGAAGGCTCACCTCCCATGGCCGCTCTTCATCGCTGGTTGCCATCTCGGGCGTAAAGCTATGAAGCGAGATAATCAGCTCAGGCTTTGCTGCATCGAGCCATTTCGCCAGCGCATCATGATAAGGCCGATAGAACCGCTCGAGCCGCGCTTCAACGTCGGCTCCGATATTCCCTGGAATGAGATGCCCGTCGCTTTCGGTTGGAACAACGGCCGGATGATCTTCTTCACGGTGAAGATCGACCACAAGTCTGCTGACTTGCGCAATATGAGCTGGAATTCCATGCCGGCGAGCCAATCTGGCAGCAATTCCGCCAACGCCGATATCCAGCGCGACATGCGTTTCAAGAAGGCTTGAAGGTATACCCAACGGAATATCGTCAGGCACAAAATTCGACGCATGATCACTAACGCATACAAGCCCGCCAGTCTTCATTTCGCCGATCTGTTTGAATGGTTGTCCGTCAATCATGTGCGGCCCCTAGCGCAGTTTACCCGCCAATTTCCACCATTGCGGATGCTCTGTCTCAATGTGAGAGGCGGCGGCGTCACGGTCTTCGATGCTGTCAAATAGGGCGAAACACGTAGCCCCCGAACCTGACATACGAGTGAGCCACACTTTTGTTTCGCCCAGCACCGCAAGAACCTCTGGTATGGCAGGGCATAGGGTGAATGCGGGCGGTTCAAGGTCATTGCGGCCATTTTCAGCGATTTGGCGCGCTGTGCCGGTGGGCAACGCACCGCGATCGGTTTGATCCCATGCCTTGAATACAGGGCCGGTAGAAAGCGGCACGCGCGGATTGACAAGCAGGACCGGCGTTCCAGCCAAATCGTTTTCAACTGGTTCAAGCTCTGTGCCTGTCCCCCGACCGATGACCATTTCCGAGCGCACGCAGGAAGGAACATCCGCGCCGAGTTTTGCCGCGCGCTTCTGCCAATCATCGGGGAGGCCATGGGATTGCTCGACCAGCCTGAACACCGCCCCCGCATCAGCGGAACCGCCTCCGAGCCCTGCAGCGACGGGGAGGTTCTTTTCAAGCGTGATGTCGAGCCCTTGCGAGCGAGGGAGAACGGCGAGCGCCTTGGCGACCAGATTGTCGAACGGCTTCTCGATCCCAGATGCGAACTCGCCGGTGGTCGTGACCCGGTCCTGATCCGCAACACGCGCGATAAGCACATCGCCTGCGTCAACGAATGCAAAAAGCGTTTCCAGCTCATGATAGCCATCGTGCCGACGAGAGCGGACATGCAACGCGAGATTGATCTTGGCGTAGGCGGTTTCGTTTAGCAAAACTACTCTTCAGCTGTAGAAAGTGATTTGGCCTCATCACTCAGGCCACGGAGCGTTTCTTGCCCTTGCTCATTCAGCGGCCAATCGACTTGGCAAGCCTTCTCACGGATGATTTCCAGCTCCGGATCATCAAAGGGCTGAGTGATGAAGCCGCCCCATTCCAGTTTTGTCATGCGGCCATCAATCACATCAAGAAGTGCCTGAGCGACTTCATCAGGAGTGCGCTTTACGGAGACTAGAGTAATCGAACCAGCGCTCGCGAAGATCGCGAGCACCGTTCCGATGCGCGAGAATATAGCTTTGAGCAAACCTACAAGCACTGATCGTCGAGACTATTGCCTACATATTCGGATAGTTAGGCCCGCCACCGCCTTCCGGCGTCACCCAGTTGATGTTCTGGTTCGGGTCTTTGATGTCGCAAGTCTTGCAGTGGACGCAGTTTTGCGAGTTTATCTGGAATTTGGGCTCTTTGCCCTCTTCTTCGATCCACTCATAGACGCCCGCCGGGCAATAGCGCGATGATGGGCCGCCGTAGACCTCGAACTCGCTTTCCTTCTGCAGATCCCAGTCCTCCACCTGCAAGTGGACCGGCTGGTCTTCGGCGTGATTGGTGAAGGAATAGGCGACATTGGTCAGGCGATCGAAGCTGATTTCGCCGTCGGGCTTGGGATAGTCGATTTTCGGATAAAGGTCCGCGCGGCCTGTCGCCTTGTAATCGGCATGGTGCTTCATGGTGATCGGCAGACCGATCTTGAGCGTGCGCATCCACATATCGATGCCAGCAAGCGCCGCGCCGATATCCTCGCCGTACTTGGCAACCGCGGGCTCTGCGTTTTTGACCAGTTTCAGCTCATCCGCGATCCAGCTCGAACGGACAGACGGTTCATAGCCTTGCAATTCAGGCTGGCTCTCGTGGTTTTCGATCTCGGCTGCGATAGCCTCGGCACACAGCATGCCGCTCTTCATCGCGGTGTGGCTGCCTTTGATGCGCGGTACGTTTACAAATCCTGCCGCACACCCGATCAGAGCGCCGCCCGGGAATGCGAGTTTCGGCACAGACTGCCAGCCGCCCTCATTGATGGCACGTGCGCCATAGGCAACGCGGGTGCCGCCTTCGAGGTATTCGCGGATTTCGGGGTGCTGCTTCCAACGCTGGAATTCCTGATAGGGCGAAACCCAGGGGTTCTTGTAGTCAAGCGCCGTGACAAAGCCGATGGCAACCTGATTGTTCGCCTGGTGATAGAAGAAACCGCCGCCCCAAGTGCCGCTTTCGCTCAGCGGCCAGCCTTGTGTGTGAATCACGCGGCCGGGCTTATGCTTCTTGGGGTCGATATCCCACAGCTCTTTGATGCCAAGACCATAGACCTGCGGCTCGCAATTGGCCTCAAGATCGTACTTGGCTTTCATTTGCTTGGTGAGTGAGCCACGTGCGCCTTCAGCAAACAGGGTGTACTTGGCCTCTATCTCCATGCCGGGTTGGTAGTCAGGCTTTTTGCTGCCATCTTCAGCGATGCCCATGTCCTGCGTGATGACACCGCGCACCGCGCCATTGTCATCAAACATCACTTCGGATGCGGGAAAGCCGGGAAAGACCATCACGCCCAGCTCTTCAGCCTGCTCACCCAGCCAGCGCGTCATATTGCCGAGAGATCCGGTGTAGCAGCCGTGATTGCTCATCAGCGGCGGCATGAAAAGGTGCGGGATCGATGTCTTGCCATTCTTTGAAAGCACCCAGTGCCAGTTATCGGTGACGGGCGTTTCCGCCATCGGGCAGTCTTTTTCACGCCATTCGGGGATCAACTCATCCAAAGCCTTGGGATCGACCACCGCGCCTGACAGGATATGCGCGCCAATCTCTGATCCTTTTTCAAGCACCACCACTTCCAGCTCTTCATTGAGCTGCTTCAATCGGATTGCGCACGAAAGGCCGGATGGCCCGCCGCCAACAATCACAACATCACATGGCATGGATTCGCGTTCGGTCATGGTATTCAATCGTCCCAGTTGATCATCAAAACGGCAGATTTCTGCTGCTTTCGCATTATCACTTGCTTACTGCGAAACGCGCAGTCAAGACTTCGCTACACGTTATGGATACGTCACCCACCCCTTATAAAGATGAATTGGCGAGCGCTTTTTCTTGGTGGCGCGATGCGGGGGTGGATCAGGACTTCACCGATGACGCTACGGCGTGGCTTGTTGAAGAGGACGCGCGGCCAGCGCTTGATGCAGAACCCGAAGCGCATTCTGTGCCGGCAAAGCCCGCGCCTGCGCAATCTGTGCCTCAATCGCCAAAGGTTGAACGAGTTGATCTGCTTGGTTCCTCGCCGCCTGAAACTTTGGAGGCTTTTCGCGAATTCTGGATGGAAGCGCCGGGATTGGACGCGATTGGGCCACGCGGCCGGGTGCCGCCAAGAGGCGGGCCAAACGCTCAACTGATGGTGCTGGTCACCGATCCTGAGCAGGGCGACCGTGATCGACTGCTATCAGGACCTCAAGGCGAACTGCTGGATGCGATGCTCCGCGCGATGGGCTTTGAAGAAGGCCAGATTTATTTCGCCTCCGCCTTACCCCGCCACACGCCCATGGCTGATACACCTGCCATTGCAGCAGGCGGTATGGATGTGGTCACCCTTCACCACATAGCGCTCGCCCAGCCCAAAGCGGTTCTCGTGATGGGAACGAACATCTTGCCGCTTATCGGGGGCATATCGACGAAAGACCCTCAGTCTTTACGTGAAATCAACCTAACCGGTTCATCAAAGCCAGCACTGTTAACCGATGGGCTGGACAGCCTAACGGCCATGCCGAGATTGAAGGCACGGTTCTGGCGGAGATGGATTGAATGGTCAGCGGAAGTGTTATGAGTTCTGTGATGCGCGGCCTTGGGATTGCCGCGGGAATTACCGCCAGCTTTTCATTTTCCTCCATCGCCACAGCTCAATCGAGCAGCATGGTTGCGCATTACCAGCAACCGCAGGCCTCCGCAGAAGTAACAAGCAATTTCAGCGCCCTGTCAGCAGAACAGCGGGCTTTTTATCGCGATGTCTTCGCCAGCATAGATGCGCAGGAATGGCAGCGTGTCGAAGAGCTGCTGAACAATCAGCAGCCCAGCATCCT
The DNA here is from genome assembly GCF_001542875.1 of Erythrobacter sp. YT30. GTDB lineage: Bacteria > Pseudomonadota > Alphaproteobacteria > Sphingomonadales > Sphingomonadaceae > Erythrobacter. The sequence continues at coordinate 626,233 of NZ_LMAF01000001.1, forward strand.
GCATCAGGTCGCTTGGGCAGAATACTTCACACACGCCAAAAGCCCGAAGGTAAGCGCGGATCAGATCGCGAACTGGTTTTCATCTGGCGTCGAATTGCCGCAGGCGGCACAGCTTGGCCGGATGGGTGCAAAGCGTGGCCTCACCAGCCTTCCCTATTTGCCGCAAGCCCGCAGCTTTGCGAGCCAGCCTTACATCTCAAAACGCACCCGGCCCCGCCCGGTGAATGACGGCACAATTTCGGCAAGCACCAAAACCGCCATTCGTGATCGTATCAAAAATGATGATCCTGCTGGCGCACACGCGCTTTTGATGGAAGCCGACCCGTTTCTGAGCTCCAAAGCGCGCGCCGAATGGCGCCAGCGTGTTGCCTGGAGCTATTACATCGAGAATGACGATCAAAACGCTCTTCTGCTTGCAGACACTGTTGCTGACGGGTCTGGTCCGTGGGTGGCTGAAGGATACTGGACGGCGGGACTTGCCAGCTGGCGATTGGGTGACTGCGGGATTGCTTCAGAAGCATTTTCGCGGGCTGCTGCCATGTCCAGCAATGTCGAACTGACGGCAGCCGCGCATTACTGGGCGCATCGCGCGCTGATCCGGTGCCGCGAGCCGGGCCGTGCTCAGGAACATCTGAGCAGTGCTGGCAGCTATCAAGAGACGCTTTATGGCATGCTCGCGGCCGATCAATTGGGCATTGAGCAGGCGGCCGCTGGCGAACCCGCTCCACTGACGCAGGATGAATGGCGCGCCCTTGCCAACCGCAGCAATGTCAAAGTTGCCGTGGCGCTGGTTGAAATCGGCCGCCCGGCATTGGCTGACGAAGTGCTTCGCCACGAGGCGCGCATTGGCAGTCAGCAAGACTATGGCTCGCTTGCCAAGCTGGCGCGTCAATTGGGCATGCCGTCAACCCAGCTCTTCATGGCGTACAACGCCCCCTATGGCACTCGCAGCGATGCCGCCCTGCGCTTTCCCGTCGCGCGGTGGAAGCCCGCGACCGGGTGGCGGGTTGACCCGGCCCTGGCGTTTGCGCACGCTTTGCAAGAATCGAATTTCCGCGCTTCCGCTGTAAGCCCGGCCAATGCGCGCGGACTGATGCAAATCATGCCGGGCACCGCGCGCGATCACAATCGCCGCCTCAATCTTGGCGCGAGCTATGCCGATCTCAATGATCCATCGGTCAACCTCGCCTATGGCCAACAGCACCTTGAAATGCTCCGCGATAGCGGCGCGACGCAAGGCCTGCTTCCGAAAATCATGGCAGCCTACAATGCAGGCCTAACCCCGGTGAGCCGCTGGAATTACGAAATCCGTGATCAAGGCGATCCGTTGCTCTGGATGGAATCGATCCCCTATTGGGAAACGCGCGGCTATGTCGCCATCGTGATGCGCAATTACTGGATGTATGAGCGTGCTGCAGGTCTTGATTCCCCATCGCGTCGGGCTTTGGCCGAAGGGCGCTGGCCAGTTTTCCCTCAAATGGCTACGAACAGGGCAGCGATGTTGGCGCAATAGGGGCATTTCATAATGGCGATCGATACGGACCGGACGTTCACACCCATCCAGATCGCCGTTCTGACAGTCTCCGACACACGCACCGCAGAAAACGACACTTCGGGTGATATCCTTTCCAAGCGCGTTACCGATGCGGGACATACGCTTGCCGCGCGCACCATCGTTAAAGACGACGCTGTCCATCTCGCCGAGCAATTCGACACGTGGATTGATGATCCGCAAATCGACGCAATTGTCTCCACTGGCGGAACGGGCCTTACGGGCCGCGATGTGACACCCGAAGCGCTCACCCGCATCGAAGGCGCCCGCGACATTCCAGGCTTTGGCGAGCTGTTCCGCTGGCTCAGTTTCCAAACCATTGGCACCAGCACAGTGCAATCGCGCGCCTGCGCCGTGGTCGCGCGCGGCACTTACATCTTTGCCCTTCCCGGATCGAACGGAGCGGTAAAAGACGGCTGGGACGGCATTCTCGCCGAACAGCTCGATAGCCGGAACCGACCGTGCAATTTTGTGGAGCTGATGCCGCGGCTTAAGGAGCGATAATCTCGTCCTGTCATTCCCACCTTTTTGGGGGTTTTAGGATGGGGCTGACATTTGAATTTTGTTCTATATATGTTCTCATCATGAGAACGCGAGAGCATCCGGATTTTGAGCATGGCAGAGGCGCTGCGTCCGGCGCTCCATCATCGCGATTCAATCTCAACCAGCGAGAGATAGACGGCGACTGGCGCGATCATGTCGAGGCGCTCGATGGCCCTCCGGTCAAGCTGCGCACGCATGTGACTGAAGAGCGTCCAAAGACGATCCTCTCCTTCAACCAATCGCCCGATGTCCCGTTTGATCGTTCGATCAACGCTTATCGAGGGTGCGAGCATGGCTGCGTTTATTGCTTTGCGCGCCCTACCCACGCCTATCATGATTTGTCGCCAGGCCTCGATTTCGAGACGCAGCTTTTCGCCAAACCCAATGCGGCCGATTTGCTGCGCGAAACGCTTGCCAAGCCGCGCTATCAGCCAAAGCCAATCGCGCTTGGCACCAACACCGATCCGTATCAGCCTATCGAGAAACGTTACCGGATTACGCGCAGCATTCTCGAAGTGTGTCTTGAAGCGCGCCACCCGGTAACCATTACCACCAAGTCCGACCGCATCCTGCGCGATGCCGATTTGCTTGAGGAGATGGCGCGAGAAAAGCTGCTCGCGGTCGCGATATCGGTCACGACTTTGGACCCGGCACTGTCGAGCAAGCTAGAGCCTCGCTGCTCTGCGCCTGCAAAACGTGTTGCAGCCCTTGCCAAATTGGTGGAGCTGGGAGTGCCGGTCCACTGCTCAGTCTCGCCGATCATTCCTGCGATTACCGACGAATTCATGGAAGGCATCATCGCTCGAGTTGGCGAGCTAGGTGTTGCGAGTGCAGGTTGGATCCCGCTGCGTCTTCCCCACGAAGTCTCCTCGCTGTTTCGCGAATGGCTGGACGTGCATTACCCCGATCGCGCGGGCAAGGTGATGAGTATTGTCCGCTCGATCCGCAATGGAAGGGACAATGATCCTGATTTCTTCACCCGAATGAAACCTACGGGCGTGTGGGCTGACCTTTTCCGATCCCGCTTTGCGCTAGCCTGCAAACGCGCTGGCATTGGTCTTGGCAAGAACGCAATGCGATTCGAATTGGACTGCTCGCGCTTTCGCCCACCGGAAGTCGGTGGACAGATGCGTCTGTTTTAAGAAGCCCACCATCCCGGCGCTTAGCTCGGAATGGTGGGCGCTATGAGTCAGACTAAGTCAGCAGCCGACAGGTTTACCGCCGAATCCTTGCCGTTGCGGCCGGTTTCGATCTCGTAATTGAGGCGTTGTTCTTTATCGAGCGTTTGCATGCCTCCGGCCTGCACTGCGGTGATGTGAACAAAGCTGTCATTCCCGCCATCATCGGGCTGGATAAAACCATAGCCTTTGTCGGCGTTGAAGAATTTTACTGTTCCGGTCTTGCTCATTTGGGGTTCCTTTCAAGAACGCATGAGGTTTCTCGCGCGGCGACATGCCGTGCGGTCTTGCAAAAATCGTCCGATGAAAGGAAGTCGTCGTTTGGTTTACGCCGGGGCCAAATGAGGCAAGCGGCGATCGTCATAATCCGAAATCCGTCGCAAATTTCGACGTCAGCGGGGATGGAGTAGCAGGGTATGGGCTCCAGGGATAGGATTGTGTTTTGGCAGCTTCGGGTGCTTGATGAATGAAAACCAACGTCATCCCCGCGAAAGCGGGGATCCCGCTACCTACTTCATCGAAGAAAGACAGCTGGATCCCGGATCAAGTCCGAGATGACATTTCAAATGACGATAGCCTCACCGATGATCTTGCCATCCCACAGGAAGAACTTTTCGGCCTTTCGAAAAGGGCGGGCTGCGGCATCGCCATAAACAAAAAAGAAACTCGCGACTGCTTCTTCCCCTAATTCAATCCAGTCCTTCTTGACCAGCAGGCGCGCATCGTTTGCGTTGTCTGCAGATCGTGAAAGCATGCACGGGCATCCGAACCCATTTGGGACTGGCGTTTTGCGTCCACCATCAGCAGTAGCAAAAAACTTTACGCGTGCACTTAAGTCCGGCTCCCTTGTCTCGAGGTCGCGCACTCGTCGAACGAACACGTCTGGCAAAACGAGGAAGGTCACCCAAAGCCCCCGCCAACCTCACCTGGCTTAAAACGCATAAGGCGACTATCCACTAGCGCAGCAGTCCGGTTCACCACCGCGAGTTGATAATCGGCGTCCTTGATCATCTCGAAAAACGCGCCCGCATTGGGATATTGCGCGACAAAGCCATCATGCCAGATTTTATCGTCAGGCTCAGGGCCGGTTACCATGGTCTGAAATGCGCCGCGCCAGATGATCTCACCGCCAACACGTTTGAAGATCGGGCCGGATGTTGCGCCGTATTCTTCATAGGCACGCCGTCCCGTCCAGCCATTACCGTGATGTTCGTGGCCTTCCGGGTATTCGGCAAGCACACGGTACCGCAGCAGATTAAGCATATGGATCGGCTCATCGCGGGGCAAGTCTTTGAACGCGGTGAAATTGGCGGGCGATGGGTCTATATATACCCGGTCGTGCTCGACGTTTGGGTCAGTCATGAAGTTTGGCTCCAGAATTCCGGGTAAAGTATCGGCCGAGTTTGTGCACCACCGCGAGTATCAGATCGAAGAACAAAACGACTGGTATTCCTATCGCCAGCGGCAATCCTACAGGCGATAGGAAGAAGATCAATCCGGCCACTTCGGGACTTGAAGTGTCTCTTAGTGCGAACGCGTTGGCATGGTCGAGATAAGCATAGGTCGCCGCGAAAGCACCGACCATGAACACATAGGTCAAAACAACCCCCAAGGCCCTGATTTTGAAACGAAACACGAAGCGCGGCAGTAGAAGGCGCCAACCCAATGCACAGCCAATGCCGGCCAGTATGTAGACGAGGATGGTGGTTCCCTTATCCAACCGGTTTACGCCTCCAGCTTATAGTCCGCAAACCTGTCACGCAGGTCTTTCTTCGAAATCTTGCCGGTAGCCGTGTGCGGGATATCCTCCACGAATTCGACTGCGTCCGGCAGCCACCATTTGGCAACGATGGGCTTTAAGTGCTCGACAATGTCATCTGCTGAACAATCCGCGCCTTCGTTTTTGACCACAAACAGGACCGGGCGCTCATCCCATTTGGGGTGCGCCATTCCTATGCATGCAGCCTCTGCCACGGCGGGGTGGCCGACAGCGGCGTTCTCCAATTCGACCGAGCTGATCCACTCGCCCCCGGACTTGATCACGTCCTTGGTCCTGTCGGTCAGCTGCAATGTGCCATCGGGATGAATGATGCCGACATCGCCGGTGTCGAACCAGCCTTCGGGACTGGCGGCATCTTCTTCGGCTTTGAAGTATCGCTTGATAATCCAAGGCCCCCGAATTTGCAGCGCGCCTGACGTCTTCCCATCGCGCGGCAATTCGGTGGCCATGTCATCTAGATCGACAATGCGCAGTTCCACCCCAAAGACAGGGCGACCCTGCATTGCCGTCTTGTCGACCTTTTCCTCAAAAGAAAGCTGATCCCAATCCCAGGTCGGCCCGCCTACTGTGCCGATGGGCGAAGTCTCGGTCATCCCCCAGGCATGCTGGACACGGGTTCCGTTCTTCATCAGCCGCTCGATCATAAAGCGCGGGCAGGCTGATCCGCCAATGGTGGCCGCTTTCAAGGGCGGGAGATCAATGCCTTCCTTGTCGCAATACTGGAAGTGCGCGAGCCAGACTGTGGGTACGCCGGCGCTATCAGTCACGCCTTCGCGGATCATCAGCTCGTGCAGGACGGCCGGATCATTGACGGCCGAGAACACGAATTTGATCCCTGCCATCGCCCCCGCATAGGGTAGACCCCAGCTTGCTGCGTGGAACATCGGGACCACGGGAAGCATTACGGAGGAGCTTGAGAAGTTGAAAGCGGCAGGCTGAAGTCCGGCGAGTGCGTGAAGCACGGTGGAGCGATGCTCGTACTGCACGCCCTTGGGGTTACCCGTCGTGCCTGAGGTGTAGCAGATCATGCACGGATCGGTCTCCGTACCCTCAACCCATTCATAGTCGCCAGATTGTCCGCCGATCCAATCCTCGAAGCTTTGCGTGTTCTCAGCTGAATCATAACAGATGTAGTGCTCCACTGTGGTCCACCGGTCTTTCATCTGGTCGATGATCGGCTGGAACGCGGCATCGTATAGCATCACTTTATCTTCGGCGTGATTGACGATGTATTCGAGCTGATCAGCGAACAGGCGCGGATTTACCGTGTGAAGCACCCCGCCCATGCCAGCGACGCCATACCAGCTGACGAGGTGGCGCGAATGGTTCATCGCAAGGCTCGCCACCTTGTCGCCCGGTTTCAGGCCAAGCGCTTCCAACGCTTGCGCCATCTTCAGAGCATCGCTTCTGATCCCGGTCCATGTCGTGCGCGTTTCGCTGCCATCAGCCCAGCGCGTCACAATCTCGCGCCCACCTGCCTCGCGTGCGGCATGATCGATCACATGCGTCACGCGCATGGTCCAGTGTTGCATTGCTCCGAGCATGAATTTCAAACCTCTCTCGTTTTAGTTCTGCTGCCATTCATGCCGATGGATTACTGGCTTGGCAATTACTTCCAAGCGAGGATAGAGCGCCGCTGATTATGAGCGTTTTTCATCAAACCAAGTTGCTGATCATGCAGACCGTCGGGCTGGAGAAGGATGCACTGCACATCTACGTTGCGCTGCTGGTCTTTATGCTGGCCTGCGTGCTGATGCGCTGGCGCGCGTCGAGCTGGAAACCCTGGTTTGTGGTGCTGATCGCCGCGATCGCGGGCGAAGTATGGGACGTGCATGACAGCATCAGGCTGGGCAATGCGATTGTAGTTGAAAATCACTGGAAGGATCTTTGGAACACGATGCTACTGCCGACCGTGCTTTTCATCGCGGCAAGGTATAGCCAAGTCTTTCAGCGAACACCCAAAGGCAATGCGGCATCCAGCGGCGATGCCAGACCTGGAGAGGCCGCCTAACCCGTTCTTGTCAGTCCGGCCCGATCACAGATGAGTTCGGGCGGCTGTAACCTGCTTGCCATGCAGTCATCCTATAGCGCTCGACACAGCACGAGTGTTCGACTGATCAAGGATGTTGCAATGAAATATGCTGCTATCTTTCTGGCTGGCACAGCCGCACTTCTCACCGCCCCGGTTCAAGCGCGAGAGGGACAAGCTTACATTGGCGTTGAAGGTGGAATTAGCTTTGAAGATCAGGTCGACATCGACCTCGTAAATGCCGACCCGCAGACCAATGCGGCATTTGCAGATACCAACACAGGTCTCGATGCCGATATCGTGTTTGGCTATGATTTCGGCGCTTTCCGCCTCGAAGCAGAAGCCGGGTATAAGCGGAACGGCTATGATGGATTAACAGTGGTCAATCCCGCGCTCGTTCCCGGCGTCGCAGTCGTTCCCGGCACGGTCGTGGAAAACGAACGGGACCTCACAATCTACAGCAGCATGCTCAATGGTCTCATCGAGTTCGGCAACGATGATGGCGTTCAAGTCTTCTTCGGCGGAGGTGTGGGTGTCGCGCTGGTAGACCTCCCTGTCGAAGTGGCAGGCGTCGGGACACTCTCTGAGAGCGATGCGGCAGATTTCGCTTTTCAGGGTCTTGCCGGGCTTCGTTTGGCAGTAACCGACAACGTCGATCTGGGCATCAAATATCGCTATTTCGTAGTCAACGATTTCGAACTGACCACGACGACCGGTGCCCCCCTCGAAGTCGACTATCAAGCGCATTCGGTGCTTGCGAGTGTGCTTTACAATTTCGGGCAGAAACAAGAGCCAGCACCGGCACCGCCGCCGCCCGCTCCTCCCGCCCCGCCGCCACCGCCGCCGCCCGCACCGGTAGCGCCGCCACCGGCACCGCCGCCTTGCAACACTGGCCCTTTCATCGTTTTCTTCGACTGGGATGAATCGACGATCAAAGCTGATGCTGCCACCGTGCTTGACGGAGCGATCAGCGCATATGCCAATTGCGGAACTGCGCGGGTCATGCTGGCAGGCCATGCTGACACATCAGGCAGTGCGACATACAACATTGGCCTTGCTGAGCGCCGAAATGCGGCCGTGCGCGCGTACATAACCGGACGCGGCATTCCCGATGCGAGAATTGCCGCCGAAGCGTTCGGAGAAAGCAACACACGCGTGCCGACAGGCGATGGAGTTCGCGAACCCCAGAACCGCCGTGTCGAAATCACTTATGGCCCGGGCGCAGGCATGTAGAGTTGCGAAGGCTTTTCAGGAGGGACCCCGCCTTACGCCGTCCCTCCAGAAGAGCCGCTAGGCCACTCGTTTCAGCTTAACGCGATCCCTCAAGGGTTCGAGCGAGACATTGGCCAACCCTTCCACCTCTTGCAGTCTGTCGGCAAGATTGCCGTCGAGCGCATATCGTCCAACGAGCTTAAGGTAAGCGTCCTCGTCTGCGCCCAAAACGAGCCGCAAGAGCACCTCGCCCATGGCGGTTTCGCTGGTGGCGAGTTCCAGCTTCAGGTCCGCAATGGCCGATACACTCAGCACATCGGCTTTCAAGATCATTGGAATGCTGCCCTGCACTCCGTCCAAGGGCCGCGCGCCGCGGATGGTGAGGCGGGGCGGTTCGCCGGGATTGGGCGCGTCGAGTTCGGCGCTCAGGAGCAGGCAAGTGCCTTCGGCGGCCCATTGTTCAAATTGCGGCACCAGAGCCTCTTCAAAACACGCGGCCGAAAACTGGCCTGAGCTGTCAGAGAAATCGGCCCGAACATATTCGGCGCCGCGTTTGGTGCGCAATTTGGACATGCCTTCAACCATGGCGGCGATCATGGCGGAGCCCTTGCCGCCAGGAGGCGCGCCTGCATCCATCACCGCCTGATAAGACCGCGCGCCTTGCGCGGAGGCGACATCGCGATACTGCTGCACCGGGTGCGCGGAAAAATAGAAGCCGAAATTCTCGCGCTCTTTCGACATCTGCTCAGTGCGAGACCATTGCTCGATTTCCTTGAGACGCAGAGTGTCTTCAGGCGCATCCTCGCCGCCAAACAAGCCGCCCTGCCCGCTATCCCGCTCTCGAGCAGCGGCATCTGCGACGGCGAGAAGCATGTCAGCATTCTCGAACAATTCCGCGCGATTGGGATGAAGGCAATCGAGCGCTCCGCCACAAATAAGGCCCTCCAACTGGCGGCGGTTCATCGATCCTTGGGGGACGCGCTCGAACAGGTCTTTCAGGCTCTCAAACGGTCCTGACGCATCCCGCTCTTTCGTAATCGCGTCCATCGCTTTTTCGCCAACATTGCGAATGCCGGCGAGAGCGTAGCGCACACCATAACCGTTGTCAGTCTGCTCAACCGAAAACTTGGCTTGGGAGTGATTGATGCACGGGGGCAAGACCTCGATCCCCTCTTCTACTGGATATCGCCGTGCATCATCGACGAACACGCTCAGTTTTTCTGATTGGTGCAAGTCAAAGCACATCGAAGCGGCGTAAAACTCCTCCGGATAATGCGCTTTCATCCACCCTGTCTGATAGGCGAGCAATGCATAGGCAGCGGCATGCGACTTGTTGAAGCCATATCCTGCAAATTTGTCGATCAAGTCGAACAGCTCGTTGGCCTGCTTCTTCTCAATGCCCGAGACTTCCTTGCACCCCTCGACAAAGCGCCCACGCTGGATGTCCATTTCCGCCTGGACTTTCTTGCCCATCGCGCGGCGCAGCAAGTCCGCATCACCGAGCGAATATCCGGCAAGGATTTGCGCGGCCTGCATCACCTGTTCCTGGTAGACGAAGATGCCGTAAGTCTCAGCCAGGATGCCTTCGAGTTTGGGGTGCGGGTATTCGATCTCTACTTCGCCCGCTTTGCGCTGACCAAATAGCGGAATGTTGTCCATTGGACCGGGGCGATAGAGCGAAACGAGCGCGATAACATCGCCGAAATTGGATGGTTTCACGGCCTTCAGCGTGCGCCGCATTCCTTCCGATTCCAGCTGGAACACGCCAACCGTGTTACCCGCCTGCATAAGATCGTAAACCGCAGTGTCATCAAGCGGGAGTGTGCCGAGATCAATCGTAATCCCGCGCTCTTCCAGAAGGTCCACCGCCTTGCGCAGGACCGAGAGCGTTTTGAGCCCCAGAAAGTCGAATTTGACGAGGCCAGAGCTTTCGACATGTTTCATATCGAATTGCGTCACCGGCATATCCGATCGCGGATCGCGGTAAAGCGGCACCAGCTTGGCAAGCGGCCTATCGCCGATCACAACACCCGCAGCGTGAGTCGAAGAATTGCGCGGCAGGCCCTCCAACTGCATGGCAAGATCAACGAGCCGTTTTACCTCATTGTCGTTGTTGTATTCCGCCTTGAAATCCGCCGCTCCGTTAAGAGCACGCGGCAGCGTCCATGGGTCGCTGGGGTGGTTGGGCACCATTTTGCAAAGCCTGTCGACCTGGCCATAGCTCATCTGCAAAATCCGACCGCAATCGCGCAAAACGGCGCGCGCTTTCAGCTTACCGAATGTGATGATCTGGGCGACGTGATCCTGCCCGTATTTCTGCTGAACATACCGGATCACTTCACCCCGGCGCGTTTCGCAGAAATCAATATCGAAATCCGGCATGGAAACGCGCTCAGGATTGAGGAAGCGCTCAAACAGCAAGCCCAGTTGGATGGGGTCCAAATCGGTGATTGTCAGCGCCCATGCGACAATCGAACCCGCTCCGGAACCACGCCCTGGCCCCACCGGAATGCCATTATCCTTGGCCCATTTGATAAAGTCAGCAACGATCAGGAAATAACCGGGAAAACCCATTTTGACGATGATGCCGATCTCGTAATCGAGGCGATCAAAATAGGTTTTGCGATCCTCTTCGCTCAAGTCTTCATAGAGCGATAGCCGTTCTTCCAAACCGCTGCGCGATTGCTCTTCGAGCATCCGCGCTTCGCCTTCCAGGTCCCCTGCAAGGCTGGGAAGGATCGGGTCGCGATAGGGCGGCGCGTATGCACACCTCTGCGCGATAACGAGCGTGTTCTGGATCGCTTCGGGTAAGTCGATAAACAGATCGCGCATCATGTGCGCGGATTTCACAAACCCTTGCTCATTTGTGCGCGCTCGGTCCTCGTTATCGACATAGGTCGAACCCGCGATGCACAACATCGCATCGTGCGCCTTGTGCATGTGGGGTTCGGCAAAGTTTGCAGGATTGCTGGCGACAAGAGGGATGTCGCGGTCATAGGCGAGATTGATCAGGGCTTCTTCGGCAGCAGCACAAGCCGGATCGCCGTGACGCGCAAGCTCAATGTAAAGCCGGTCGGGAAACAGCGATTGCAGCCGATCGGCTACCGAAAGCGCAGCATCGTCCTGCCCTTCAGCGAATAGCCGGGTCAGGGCGCCCTCGCCCGCTCCCGTCAGCGCGATCAGGCCATCCGTGTGCCCTGCAAGATCATCCCACACCACGTGCGGTTCGAATTCGAGCGGCCGTTCAAGATGCGCTTTCGATACGAGGTGGCACAGATTATCATACCCCGCCTCATCCTGCGCATAGAGCGGGATGTAATCGACCAGTTTGCCATCCGAACCATCGCGCGCGACGCCCAGCAGTGTGCCGATAATCGGCTGCACGCCCTCAGCCTTGCAGGCATTGGCGAACATCACCGCGCCATAAAGCCCATTCCGATCGCAGATCGCGATGGCGGGAAAGCCGCGTTCCCTTGCCAGCTTGGCGATCGCCTTTGGATCCGCCATGCTTTCGAGCATCGAATAAGACGACAGAACGCGCAATGGTATGAAGGGAGCGAAAGGCATTATTGGAAGTTACGCATGCGCGCTCCACATTCAACCGGGCGCGCTCGCCACTTGGGGAAAAGCTGGGGGCAATCTATAGCGTGGTGCGGGAGGACATTATGACAGACATGGTGACGGTCGAGAATGTGAATACGCCGGGCAAAAGCTCCTGCGTAAACGCTGCCAAATACAATGATATGCGCGCAGCATTCGACGCGGCTTTGCCAAAATCATCTCCGGGCCTGACGCAAGCTGAAACGCGCGAGGCGGTGAAGCCACATTTGAGCGATGACCTGTTCCCAGGCGGCAAAACCAGCGGATGGTGGGCGAAGACCGTGCAGCTGGACCTGGAAGCAAAAGGCCTGCTGGTGCGTGAGGTTACCAAGCCTTTGCGATGGCATTGGAGGCCTCTGGAGTAAACGAACTGAAAAGAGGGGCACAATCTTGGAAAGCATCTCAGCGAGTGGGCAAATTCTCCGCCTGGTCAAAATCGCACTAATCCTTGCAGTGGGTGCATGGGGAGCGTTCGGCGCGATGGGCAACATCATCGACTGGGCAGGCACTGTCGGATCGGTCGAAGCGGTCAGTTCGATGGCCCGGTTCAGCGGCGGCGCTGAGGATTGGCGAGCCACAAACAGCCCAATCGTCAACTATGCTGGTGCAGTCTTCATTGTGATCTTCAAGAGCGTCTCCGCTCTCCTTTGTGGAATGGGCGCGGTACAGATGTGGCGCGCGAGACAATCGCAGGCGAGCGAGTTTGCAAATGCCAAATCGATAGCGATTGCTGGGTGCTTGGTTGCTGTATTCGGCCTGTTTTCAGGCTGGATCGTAATCGGAGAGGGCTGGTTTGAGTTCTGGCGTGATCCGGGCTTTGATGGACTGGAAGGCGCTGGCATCGCTGCCTTTAGGTACGGGGGCTTCATCGGCCTTATCGCGCTGTTGGTCGCGCAGCCCGAATAGGCGTCCACTATCGCCGGTTCAAAGCAGCTTCTTGATATCTTTCGCAATCCGCGCAGGCGTGTCGTTCGATCCATAACGCTTCACGACCTCGCCTTCGCGATTGATGAGGAACTTCGTGAAGTTCCATTTGATGCTTTTGGAGCCCATCAGCCCTTTTTGCTCTGACTTCATCCAGTCAAACAGAGGCGATGCATTGGGGCCGTTGACGTCCACCTTCTCCATCAAAGGGAAGGTGACGCCGAAATTCACTTTGCAGAATTCCGCGATCTCATCCGCGCTGCCCGGCTCCTGCGCGCCGAACTGATTGCAGGGAAAGCCCAGCACTTCGAAATCCTCATCCTTGAAGTCCTGATACAGCTTTTCGAGCCCATCATATTGCGGGGTGAAGCCGCATTTGGACGCCGTGTTGACGACCAGCAGAACCTTGCCTTTTTTGGTGGCAAGATCGAGTTCTTCGCCGCGATTGGTGGTCACTTTGAAATCGGCAATAGTGGTCATTCAGACGCTTCCTTCTTGGGGCGGTAGATAAAATCAAATGCCGTCTGCCACGAAAGCCCATGATCCGTCGAGGCTTCTCCGTGTTGACGGACGCTCCCATCTTCCTGCTTTGAGTATGTCATGCGGACCAAAGCATCGACGCCCGGTCCGCCAATATCGTCCCAATAACCGGTCAGCACCATATCATTGCCGACAACGCCGCCTTCGAAATCGACGCGTTTGCCATCGCTGCCGACCCAAGTCTGCTCCCACCGGCCAGTGCGGTGATGGACCCAGGACTGGCTGATCCCGCCGCCGCCTTTGAAAGGCATCCATTTTTCACGGATGGTGCAACCGCTCGAAAGGCGCTCAACGCGGCTATTCCCCACTTGCGCATCGCCGCCATTGGGAAAGACATCCCATTCACCAACCCACAGATCAAAACCGCTATGCGCTTCGCTTTCACAGGCGGGTGGCGGAGTTGCTTGAGCACCGGCTTCTGCGGCGTCGGGTGATGCCTGCAACAAAGCGAGTGGATAGATCAGAGCGTGCATTTTTCGTCCCCCCCAATGGATGCGCGTGAGATTAGCGGAACCGGCTTCTGATCCCAATGCAAATCGTCGGGGTGGTGATGTCGGGCTATCAGCGTCAATCAAACAAGAGCAGCGCCCTGATTATTCTCCGGAAGGAAAATCATCGCGGGCCGCAAGCTCGGTTGCTTCGATTGCCGAATATTCGCGGTCGCCGGACTTTTCTATCACGTACTTCTCGCGCTCGTTTTCAGGAAGAAGCATCAGATGGCGGATCATTTCTGCAAACGTGCCTCTGCGCAGAGCCTTCGCGCCGTCGAGCACACCATCGCCATCATCCTTGTGATGCAGCGCCGCACGGTCTTCCCACGCATGTTCTCCGCTTTCGTTTGGGGTGCCTTGAAATGTGCTGGGATGATCGGCCATCGGTTTTCTCCTTTGTGGATCATAACACGCCGGATACGGAATTGGCTCCCAATTGTTCAGCGCGATTATTCGAGCACACCCTCATGCAGGCGCACCACGCGATCCATCCGCGCGGCGAGACGTTCGTTGTGCGTTGCGACCAGTGCAGCGCTGCCTTCTCCGCGCACCAGTTCGAGGAATTGGCCTAGAACGGTATCAGACGTATGCTCGTCCAAATTGCCCGTAGGCTCATCGGCGAGAACCAGTGTTGGCTGATTGGCAAGCGCTCGCGCGACGGCGACGCGTTGCTGCTCTCCGCCTGAAAGCTGGCTTGGCCGGTGCGTCAGGCGGTGGCCGAGGCCAAGACTGGTTAGCAGTTTGTGCGCGCGTTCTTGCGCGGCATCGCGCGTCGATCCAGCTATCATTTGCGGCATCACAACGTTCTCGCTCGCATCGAAATCGGGCAACAGGTGATGGAACTGATAGACAAAACCCAAATGCTCACGCCGCAGCCGCGTTCGCTGATCTGGCGGCATCATTTCGGCCGCCTCGCCCGCGATACATATGCTCCCTTCAAAGCCGCCCTCTAGCAGGCCCACAGCCTGCAACATGGTCGATTTGCCCGAACCAGACGGGCCAAGCAGTGCGACAATCTCACCCGGCATGATGTCGAGATCGACGCCGCGCAGCACTTCGATCCGCTGGCCGCCCTGCTCGAATGTGCGTTTAAGCCCGCGAAGGCTGGCGATAGGTGCAGCATCACTCATAGCGAAGCACCTGCACCGGATCGGTGTTGGCCGCTTTTAATGCGGGATAGAGTGTCGCAAGGAAACTCAGGATCATCGAAAGCGCGACGATGCCGAGGATCTCCCAAGGATCGACCCGCGACGGCAGTTCGGTCAGAAAGCGTACCTTTGGATCCCAGATCTGCTGTCCGCTTACGAATGCGACAAATTCCGCGATTGCGTTGCGGAAATAGAGAATAACAAAACCGAGGATCAGCCCTGCAATTGTCCCGATAGTTCCAATTGAAGTACCGGTCGTCACAAAAATCTTGAGCAAAGAACGCCGGGTTGCCCCCATTGTGCGCATGATCGCGATGTCGCGCGTTTTCGCGCGGACCAGCATGACCAAGCTCGACAAGATATTAAAACTCGCCACCAGAACCATGAAACTCAGCACGAAAAAGGAAACAGTGCGGTCTACTTCAAGCGCTTCGAAGATGGTCGAGTTGATGGTTTTCCAATCCACCACCTGCGCGCGCCCCGTTAGCGATGCCTGCAAAGGCTCCAAGATCTCAACCGCATTGTCCGGATCTGTCACCGTCACTTCAATCAGGCCAATCTGACCTTCCATTAAGAGCAAGGTTTGAGCATCTTCCATCGGCATGATGACGAAAGTTTCGTCGAAATCATAAAGACCAATCTCGAAAATGGCGCCCACTTCGTAAGGCACTTGCCTGATCGACGTACCGAACGGCGTTGAACGCCCCTGCGGATTGATGATCGTGATGGTATCGCCCACCCGGACGCCCAGATTGGCGGCGAGCCTTGTGCCAATAGCGACACGCTGCTCACCCGGCTCAAGGCTCACCATCGTGCCTAGCATCACATTGGATTCAAGCTCGTTGATATCCTCAGCCGTGTGCCCGCGCACAAAGATCTGGTTCACGCGGCCATTGAAGCTTGCGAGCAAGGGCTGTTCGATCAGCGGGGAAGCTTTCACCACGCCATCGGTTGAGCGAACCTCTTCCAGCACGCCTTCCCAATTGTCGAGCCGTCCACCAAACGCCTGCACGACGGCATGGCCATTCACGCCTGCAAATCGATCAATCATTTCCGAGCGAAAGCCATTCATCACGCTCATCACAACAACAAGAAGCGCAACCGAAAGCATCACGACGCCCACGGATATTCCAGCGACGAGCGCAATGAACGCTTCGCCCTTGCCCGGCCATAAATACCGTTTGGCGATCATTAGTTCGAAGGGAGTGAGCATAGACTAGGCGTTGCGTGACATGGACAAAATGAATGGCCGCTGTAGGCGGAGCATCCCCTGCCCGCAATCGCCAAACGGCGCGCTGCTGTGCGTAAATGGAACCCCAGCAAAATCGCTAAGGAAAAACTCGGTTATATGGGGAGAGTCTCCCTTGTAATTATCCCGTAACATCGCCATTGACGCCGCATCCCACCGGAGCAGCGCAGCGGACACCTGGTGATGCCTAACATCGATAATGACGTCGCGGGCAATATGACCCACCCTTGGCTTGACCTCGACGGCGATAAGCTGCGCGAGGAATGCGGCGTTTTTGGCGCGATCAACGCAGCCGACGCTTCTGCAGCAACCGCACTTGGCCTCCACGCTCTTCAGCATCGCGGACAGGAAGCGGTTGGGATCACCAGTTTTGATGGGAAGGAATTCTTCTCACGCCGCGGCCTTGGCCATGTGGCGGAAAACTTCTCTTCAGCCGAAGCAATCGCCGAACTGCCCGGTACGATGGCGGCAGGCCATGTGCGTTATTCCACCACCGGGGGTAGCGGCCTGCGTAATGTGCAACCGCTCTATGCAGAGCTTGCGAGCGGGGGGTTTGCCGTGGCGCACAATGGCAATATCTCGAACGCGCAGATGCTGCGAAAAGACCTGGTGGGCAAAGGTTCGATCTTCCAGTCGACCTCCGATACCGAAGTCATAATCCACCTTGTTGCAACATCACGCTATCCAACGATTGCGGATCGGCTGGTCGATGCGCTTCGCCTTGTAGAGGGCGCGTATGCGCTGATCGTGATGACACCCGAAGGCATGATCGCCTGCCGCGATCCGCTGGGCATTCGTCCCCTCGTCATGGGCAAAATGGGCGATGCGGTTGTTTTTGCTTCGGAAACCGTTGCATTCGATGTGGTTGGCGCGGAATTCATCCGCGAGGTTGAGCCAGGGGAATTGCTGCAGGTCAGCACCGATGGCGAAGTCAAAAGCGTCCACCCCTTCGGCAAAAGCCCAGCGCGCCCGTGCATTTTTGAGCACGTGTATTTCAGCCGGCCTGACAGCTTTTTTGCGGGACACAGCGTTTACGAAGCGCGCAAGGCCATTGGCGCCGAACTTGCCAAAGAATCGCCCTGCGAGGCTGATCTCATCGTGCCAGTTCCCGACAGCGGCGTGCCGGCAGCGATTGGATACGCGCAGGCATCAGGTCTTCCATTTGAGCTGGGCATTATCCGTTCGCACTATGTCGGGCGCACTTTCATCCAGCCATCGGACAGCGCGCGCCACGCAGGCGTCAAACGCAAGCACAACGCCAACCGCTCCCTGGTGGAAGGCAAGCGCATTGTTCTAATCGACGACTCGATTGTGCGCGGCACCACCAGCCTCAAAATCGTTGAAATGATGCGAGAAGCTGGCGCGAAGGAAGTGCATTTCCGTGTTGCGAGCCCGCCCACTGCGCATTCCTGTTTCTACGGTGTCGACACGCCTGAACGCAACAAACTGCTCGCTGCGCGCATGCAGATTGGGCCGATGCGCGAATACATCAAAGCTGACAGCCTTGCCTTTATCTCGATCGACGGGCTGTATCGCGCTGTCGGAGCTAAAGGACGCGACAAAGCCTGCCCACAATTCTGCGATGCCTGTTTCACGGGCGATTATCCCACATCTCTCACCGATCTGCGCTTGAAAGAGCAAGGCGGTGATGAGCTCCCTTTTGACGATACAAAAGCGGCGTAATGTCTGAAAACAAACCCCTGTCGGGCCAAACGGCCCTGGTAACCGGTGCGAGCCGCGGAATTGGCGCGGCGACGGCCAAAGCTCTTGCTGAAAAGGGCGCGCATGTCATCCTGGTGGCGCGCAAGGTGAAAGCGCTGGAAGTCATCGAAGATGCAATCCACGAAGCGGGCGGCACATCGACGATCGCGCCAGTTGATCTGACCGAACCCGATGCCGTCAGCCGCCTTGCAAGCGCGATCGGTGGACGCTGGGAGACGCTTGATATTCTCGTACTATCAGCCGCCTATCTGCCAGAGCTTACACCTGTATCGCAGATCGATCCCAAGCAATTCACACAGGCCGTGATGACCAATCTGGTTTCCACTCAGGCGATACTTGCAGCGTTCGATCCGCTGATGCGCCGCGCTGAAAACGGCAAGATAATCGGCCTCACCAGTTCCGTGGGCGCATCGCCTCGCCCATTCTGGTCAGCCTATGGTTCAACCAAGGCTGCATTCGACAACCTGCTGGAGAGCTATGCGGCGGAAGTCGAAAAACTCTCCCGGCTGAAAGTCGCTATCATCGATCCCGGCGCCACGCGCACGCAGATGCGAGAGCGCGCTTATCCCGGCGAAGATCCGCAATCAGTGAAGGCGCCAGAGGTGGTGGCAGAGCGAATCGCAGCCCTTGCCATCGAAGGTTTCGAAACGGGTCATCGCGAACGCGTGGACGGTTGATCGCAATTCCCCGGAATCCGCTCCAAAAATTTACCCGATAGTAACCATTCACGGTGACGAGTTGGAAGGTGCACTTGGCCGATTAGGTATTTCGACCAAGGGCGAAGAGACCAAAAGCCAATTGGACAAGAGTATCGGGCCATGCCGACTGAAAAAGACACCTACGCACTCGCAGCGCAAGAAGATCGCTGTTCACCGCGTACCAAGCTGACGATTCCTGCCACGCTGCGGGCCTCTGGCGGCCGCGCGTTTCAAAGCGTTGTGCATGATCTGTCGATCTCGGGTTTTTCCGCTGCTTCGATCAACCGCATGCACGAAGGCCAGATGTGCTGGCTGACGCTGCCGGGCCTCGAATCGCTTCAGGCTGAGGTTGTGTGGTGGGATAACTGCATCGTTGGGTGCGCGTTTACCGAGCTTTTGAGCCCAATCGTGCACGACAACATTCTGCAGCGCTACAGCAATCTGAACGCTCCCAGAAAAGCCATCTAAGCGGCACGGGCCGGCGTGCTCTAGTTCGCCGGAACCGCCAGCTTGGCAACGATTGATCCTGCCTGCAAGCGGTAATCGCCGGAGGTTGCCGTTGGCCAATTGCTTACAATCGCGATCACCGTGTTCGTGCTCGGAATGACGGTGATCGCCTGCCCGAAAATTCCCTGAGCGCCGTAATTCGCGCTGGGATAGGTCCACCACTGATAGCCATAGCCGAAGCCACCGCCGAACTCGACTTTGGGAGCGCCCGCATCGGCAAACCATCCATTGGGCACAACACCATCGCCGCCCTCAAGCGCGAATTGACCCATGCGAGCATAATCTGCGAGCCGAAGCGACAGGCAGCAGCCGCCGATATTGCCGCCGCGCGGATCGGTCATCCAGAACATGCCACCTTCAAAACCCGCAGGTTCAACAATCTTGGTCTGAGCATATTCAGCCATGGTGAGGCCAATGGCATTCTCGATCAGCAGCCCGATCAGATTGGTCTCTCCTGTTGAGTAAGAGAACTTCTCACCCGGCTCATTGGCGCGGCCCAGCCGCTTCATTTGCTCAACTATGGCGTCCGGCCCGTATTCGACGACATATGTATTGAGCTGCGCAACATCGCTTTCAGGGTCGGTGTAGTCTTCATTCCAGGCAACGCCGCTTGTCATTGTCACGAGCTGGCCGACGGTGACGCCATCGTATGATGATCCCGCGAGTTCGGGAATGTACTGCGTCACGGGATCTTCAAGTCCGCCGATAAAGCCATCAGCAATCGCTGCGCCGAGCAGGGTTGAGGTGAAGCTTTTTGCCACGGAAAAGCTCGTCCAGCGATCCTCTTTCCGTAAACCCAGCCCGTATTCCTCAAAGCGCACCTCGCCATCCTGAAGCACCATGACGCCAGCGGCATTGGTGTCCGCCATCAGCTTCCTGATTTCGGCCTGCACATCCGCGCTTAATGGCTCTCCTTCAGGGAGCGTGCGCGGTGTTGTGGCAGCCGGTATTTCATGGCCGGCAAACCAGCTCTCCATATCGCGAAAGCGGGCGGAACGGGTGGCATCATCCCAGAAAAGCACCTGGAGTTCGGATGGGTCCCGCGCGGGAGGCTCATTAAACTCAACCGCTGCCAGCGGCGTCTCGGTCGCAGCGCTGTCCGCCCCCTGATAAGTCGGCGCGCACGCAGCCAGTGCCAATGCAGATCCCGCAAAAAGGCCAATACGTGCCCAATTCATCCCAAACCTCTCCGTCCGTTAATCTCGGGACCTGTCTCTAGAGTGGAGCAAGGCTTGGGGTAAAGCCCGTTAGCCATCCTTCATCCGCTTATACGCATCAAGCGCGCGCTCACGGCCTTCCTTGTGCGCGATCATCTTGGGCGGATAATCATCGGGCAGGCAGCCGTGCTCTTCGGGATCGTGGATGTAAGGCTCATCGAGGTCGGCAAGTTCTGGCACGTATTCCCGGATGTAACCCGCGCTATCGAATTTCTCTGACTGGGTGAGCGGAGCCATGATGCGGCTGAACATGTTGGAATCGACGCCCGTCCCCGCATTCCATTGCCAATTGACCGCGTTCGATCCGTAATCGGCATCGACAAGGCAATCCCAGAACCATTTCTCGCCCTCACGCCAATCGATCAGCAGATGCTTGATGAGAAAGCTCGCGGTGATCATGCGCACCCGGTTGTGCATCCATCCGGTCTTCCAAAGCTGGCGCATGCCTGCATCGACAATCGGATAGCCCGTTTCGCCTTTCTGCCACTTTTCCAGATCTGCAGCGGCGTCTTCGTCGGTTGACGGATCACGCCATTTGAGATCATCGTAGTCCCCGCGATAATTCTCGCTCGCGTAGGCGGGGAATTGGCAGATCACGTTCGCTGCATAATCGCGCCAGACCAGTTCGCTTTCATAGCTTTGCCAGCCATCAGAGCGTTTGTGCTTCAGCTCATGCCAGATTTGGACGGGCGAGATTTCGCCAAAATGCAGATGCGGAGACAGGCGCGAGGTTTTATCGACACCGGGGAAATTGCGCTTGTCTTCGTAAGCGCCCACGTCGTCTTTCCAGTCTTCGAGCCGTCGATGCGCGGCGTCTTCGCCCACGTCCCAGAATTCGGCAATCCCACCAGACCAATCCGGTTTGGTGGGAAGCAGGTTCCAATCAGCGAGATCATTGCTGGCGGGCCAATTTTCGGGCGATGATAGCGTTTCAGGCTCGCCCAACACGTCGCGAGGCGGAAATTCCTCGCGCATCGCTTTATAGAACGGCGTGTAGATTTTATACGGATCGCCTGAGCCAGTCGTAACGTGACCAGCCGGGAAGAGATAAACGCCATCATAGAGCTCGAGTTCAAGTTCATCTGCGAGCGCGCCCTGCACCTTTCGCCACCAGGGTTCGTAATGGCGGTTGGCGTGGACGGTGTTGGCGCCGGTGGCGTTGGCGACTTTAGTCAGTTCCTCCACCGCATCACCGCGGCGCAGGATCAGCTTCGCATTGCGTTGGCCGAAACTTTTGGAAAGACTCTCAAGCGAATGGTGCAGCCACCACCGCGATGCGCCACCCATTTTGTGATGATCGGGCGCGTCATCATCGAGCACATAAACAGGCACCACCGGGCCTTTTTGCGCGGCGTGATACAGGGCTGGATTGTCGGCCATGCGCAGATCGCGTCGCAGCCAGACGATTTGGGTTTCACTCATGTGTGATGAAGCGCGCTAGTCTTCGGGAAGTTCCCCCTCGATCGGAACGCATTGCACATCGGGTAGTGCGATGCTGAAGCGGTCGCGAGCGCGAGGATCGTAAAAGCGGGCATCGTATAGGATGACGCCCCCATTCTCAGCTAGCTCAACAAAAGGTGTCCGCGACCACCGAAGAAATGCTTCTGCCTGCGAATTGCCCGTGGCCCCGGCGATGACCGGCTCCAACTGGCATTCGCCAACTGTTTGTACCGTGCGGCTCTGATGGTGCTCGTCATGCTCCTGCGCTGATATCAGCGGGAGAACTGGGCTGCTGATTGTATAGCGGCCAGCCTCGCCGATTATCATCTCGCGTTTCCAAGAGAACACAGGCGAAGGACTAGCAATCACAATCCTTCCAGGGAATGCGACATCGCTATCTTCCACCTCGCGTACGGTGGTAATGGCAAAGTTGGTGCCGATGTAAACGACGCCGACCAATGCTCCGATCCAAGCCGGCCGCTTCCAATTCGATCCGCGCCCTTCTGCCCGAAGCGACCACCATGTTGTGAGCCCAAACAGCGCCCACAGCCACACATCGATGATAAATAGCGTGTCGCCATAGGCCCAGTTAGGCGCGAATGGCTCCCAGAAACGGATGCCGTAGACGTTGAACCAATCGAAAATAGGGTGACTTAAGCAGGCAAGGAAACTCAGTATATAGAGCCATTTAAAGCTCACCGGCAGCCGGTCATCAGGCCGTTTCCCACGTCCGGCCTGCCAGCGGTCAAACCACCACAACCCCGCTGCCAGCACCAGCGGCAACAGCACCATCGCTGGCGGGCCATGGGTGATCCCGCGGCGAAAGCCCAGATGCTCTGTCCCCTCCAGCCAGAAAAAGCACGCAGCATCCACATCGGGAATATTTGCGCCAATAATTAGCGCTGGCATGCCAAGCCCGGTCTTTTTCTTGAGGCCCATCTGGCCCATCAAGGCGCCGACAAGGCTGTGCGTGAGGTTGTCCATCGGCGCTTCTCATTTGCGTTTGTTATTTGCGGGGCCCTACCGATGGTGCATAGGCCCGTCAAAACATTGGAGAATGCGTAAGTGACCGACACGCCTTTTATCCGGCCTGACATGCAGGCTTTTCTCGATGCGCTGGCAGCGGCAAACGGGCCGAAGATCGCCGATATGACGCTCGAAGAAGCGCGGATGACGTACCAGGCGCTTCATGCCATGAGCGACAGGCCTGCGCGCGAACTGGCGGTGATCAAGGATCTCACCTGCCCCGGACCAGAAGGCGATATCCCGCTTCGCCTCTACGATCCTCGCGAGAGCCGGGAACCTTCGCCGATCATCACGTTCTTTCATGGCGGCGGATTTGTCATCGGTGATTTGGAAACCCACCATGCGCTGTGCACTGAAATCGCTGCTCTGATGGACATGCCACTGATCGCGGTCGATTACCGGCGCGCACCCGAAGCACCCTTCCCCGCAGCCATCAATGATTGCGAAGCGGCAACGCGGTGGATTGCTTCTTCACCAGGCGCTCTGGGGCGCAAGGCAACCGGGATCATCACCATTGGCGACAGCGCAGGCGGCACGGCGACCATTGCGGTCAGCCAACTGCTTGCGAACAATCCGGCCGATGTTCCGGTCGTGCTGCAAGTGCCCATTTTCCCGCTCGCAAGTCCGGCAGAAGGCTCCGTCAGCCTTGAAGACTTCGCCGACGGTTTCATCCTCACCAAAGCGGCGGTCGAGTTCTTCGATGTAGCTTACAAAGCCGACCGCAAAGATGCGCGCGGCTTTCCAATCCTTGGCGATCACACGTCAGCTCCTCCCACGGTGCTGGTCACGGCCAGCCTTGATCCGATCCGCGATTCCGGGCGCGACTATGCAAAGGCGCTTGCAGATAGCGGCGCGAATTTCGTGTTTCTGGAGATGAAGGGTGTCACCCATTCCTTCACCAACATCCGCGGCGCTGTGCCGAGTGCACAAGGTGATCTCGAGCGCATGATCGGAGCGATGCAGTTTATGCTGGGCACCAGTTCATGAGCATCGATCCCAATTCGCTTCCCTATCGCCCTTGTGCAGGCTTCATGTTGGTTAACCAGCAAAGCCTCGTCTTTGTCGGCCAGCGGCTTGAAAAGCGCGCGCATGGCAAATGGCAGATGCCACAAGGCGGCATTGATCCGGGCGAAGACCCAGAAACCGCTGCCTTGCGAGAGCTGGAGGAAGAAACCGGCGTTACGTCCGAAATGGTCGATATCATAGCGCCCTCACGCGAAGTGATGCGTTATGATCTGCCGCCGGACCTGCTCGGTAAAGTGTGGAAGGGCAAGTATCGCGGACAGGAGCAATGGTGGTACCTGGGCCGATTCTTGGGGTCTGATGAAGATATCAACCTCAACGCTCACAATCCTGCAGAGTTTGGCGAATATCGCTGGGTGGAGCCGCACAAACTGCCCGAACTGATCGTGCCGTTCAAACGCGAGGTTTATGCGAAACTGGTGGCTGAATTCAGCCCACTGATCTGATCCGCACCGAAGCGATGATCAGTTCGCTGCGGTTTGCTCTTCGCTCGTTTCAGCGGCGAGGCGCGCAGGTGGACCCTTTGCGATGGTGCTTTGGAGGGCGACCGTTTCAGGGCAGCTGTCACCGCAAAGGCTTTGCAACTGGGCAAGATTGCGCTTCGCTTTTTCAACGGCGCCCTTTTCAACCAGAGCTTCACCCTCGCCTGAAATCGCGGCGAAATTACCGGGTTCCCGCTCCAAAGCTTCGCGATAATACCGGATCGCTTTACCCTGAAGCCCATCTTGCCGCGCAGCTTCCGCCAATTCGAGGAAAATGCCAGTGTAACCAGGATCGACCGCCAGTGCCGCTTCGTAAGCATCGATTGCGGCCTGCGTATCGCCTGCTTTCAGCGCAGCTTGCCCCTGTGCGACCAAGGAGACGGCGCGCGGATCGGGCTCCCCGCTTTGCGCAACTGTCACACTCGCAGTTGTAGCGAGAAAGAGAGACAAAGCGGCTGCAGCGGGCGCGAAACGCATAAAAAGCTCCTTAAGGTCAGCAAGTCTGGATGGCGACACATCATCCATAACACGAATGGCTATCACGGGCTTTGCAAAATGGCGATAAAAAACCCGTCTGTATCGTGGTGAAACGGATCAAGCCTTGCCCCTTCTCCACGGTTTTCTCCAATTGGCAGGTTTGCAGGCTCGCTTTTCCAGGCGGGATGCGCACTGAGGAAGGCGGTGACCTGCTCTGCACCCTCGGCATCAAGAACAGAACACGTGACGTATGTAATTGTTCCGCCTGGCCGTACACATTGGCGAGCGATATCAAGCACGTGGCGCTGTAGATTGGTGAGGCGTTCCAGCTCTTTAGGGTCTAATCGCCAGCGGCTTTCCGGGTTACGTCGCCACGTGCCAGAGCCTGAGCAAGGCGCATCGACAAGCACGTGATCCACTTTGCCCAACCAAGGACCGAGCGCTTCCATCTCTTTGCCCGGATTGAGTAAAATTGTGTGGTCAATGCCCGCACCCGCCTTCTTTGCGCGCGGCGCCAGGTTGCCGAGGCGGCGTTTATCGGTGTCTGCTGCAATAAGGCTGATCGCATTGCCGAACCGCGCTGCAAGGCCCAAGGTCTTACCTCCAGCTCCTGCGCAAAGGTCGAGAACAGTATCTCCAGCTTCAGCGGGCACAGCCTCGCATACGAGCTGGCTTGCGTGATCCTGTATCTCGATTGCACCAGAACGATATGCTTCCCACTGCTCGACCTGTGTGCCGAATGGAAAACGCAAAGCTTGCGGCGCGGCGATCGGTTCGCCTTTTTCCGGCAGTTCGATCTGCGCGCGGTCTGCCTTGAATGCATTGACGCGAACATCAAGCGGAGCGCGATCAAGCAGCGCCTGAGCCGCTTCGCCCTTCATATCCGACTTTGCGAGCGCTTCGGTGAGCCATTGCGGAGCGAGGCCTGTCTTGGCTGCTTGTTCATTCTCATCAATGGCTGCGGGGCCATAGGATGATCCATCGAATAGAGCTGGAAGCGCTTCGTCCGTTTCCGCCAGCGACAGCATCGCAGCACGACCCGTTTCGGGCACCGGGCCGCACAGACGGATAGCCTGGTAAACAAGCTCGCGCACGGCCCGGCGATCCTTGGACCCGGCGTAACGGCGCGCTCGGAAATAGTCGGCAATCAAGCGATCAGCAGGCGCGCCCTTTGATTTTGCCGCTTCAATGATCTGATCGAGCAGCTCAATCGCAGCCTGAACGCGCGCAGCGGGTGTCACTTACGGCTTTCTTCCATTTGCTTGAACATTGCTTCGAATTCTTCCTTGCTCGGCACTGCGAAGCATCGGTGCTCGTATTGTGCTCCGCTCTGAGTTTCAGCCATCTGCGTCATGCGCGCGGCCATTTTGGCACCAACTACTTCGCAAGCCTCTCGGCTTTCAAAAACGATTTCCGGACGTTCGATGCTGAATTCGCCTGGGCTGTCAGGCAGCCAGCCGAGCATGACTACGATGAATGGGATGATTTCGACCATGACAGCCTCCTATCGCGTGGGATACTATCGCGTGGGATAATTCGGAGCCTCGCGCGTGATCGCGACATCGTGAACGTGGCTTTCCGAAAGGCCGGCATTGGTGATGCGGACGAACTTTGCGCGCTGCTGCAGATCGGCGATTGTCGATGATCCGGTATAGCCCATTGCGGCTTTCACCCCGCCAACAAGCTGGTGGATTACGTCAGCAGCAGGCCCTTTGAACGGCACTTGACCCTCGATTCCTTCGGGCACGAGTTTCAATGCCGACACGTCCTGCTGGAAGTACCGATCAGCGCTTCCGCGCGCCATCGCGCCAACGCTGCCCATGCCGCGATAGGCCTTGTAAGAACGCCCCTGATACAGGAACACTTCGCCAGGACTTTCTGTGGTGCCTGCAAGCATCGAACCGACCATGACAGAGGATGCGCCAGCGGCCAGAGCCTTTGCCGCATCGCCCGATGTGCGAAGGCCGCCATCTGCAATGACGGGCACACCCGATTTTGCAGCTTCTTCAGCGCTTTCCATGACGGCAGTGAGTTGCGGTACACCAACGCCAGCGACAACGCGCGTCGTACAGATTGAGCCTGGGCCAATGCCCACCTTGATCGCATCTGCGCCTGCATCAATCAGCGCGCGGGTCGCCTCGGCGGTCGCGACATTGCCCGCAATCACCTGCACTGAATTGGAGAGCTTTTTCGCGCGCTCCACGGCCTTTGCTACGTCCTTGTTATGGCCATGCGCGGTGTCGATCACGACCACGTCAACTTCCGCCTCGATCAAGGCTTCGGTCCGAGCAAATCCGTTATCGCCCACCGTGGTCGCAGCGGCCACCCGCAAGCGCCCGGCTTCATCCTTGGTCGCGTTCGGGTAAGTCACCGCCTTTTCGATGTCTTTGACCGTTATGAGGCCGATGCATTTGTAATCGTCATCAACCACCAGCAGCTTTTCAATCCGGCGTTGGTGGAGCAGCCGGCGCGCGTCTTCCTGACTTGTGCCAAGCGGGACCGTGGCGAGGTTCTCTGTCGTCATTAACTCACGCACAGGCTGCAATGGGTTCTCGGTAAATCGAACATCGCGATTTGTAAGGATGCCGACCAGTTTGCCATTGTTATCGACGACCGGGATGCCGCTGATACGGTTCTGGTCCATGATCGCCTGTGCTTCGCCCAGCTGCGCATCGGGACTGATCGTGATGGGATTGACGACCATCCCGCTTTCATAGCGTTTCACCGCCCGCACCGCCGCGCATTGATCGGGCACTTCGAGATTGCGATGAAGCACGCCAATCCCGCCCAACTGCGCCATGGCAATCGCCATGTCAGCTTCAGTCACGGTGTCCATCGCGGATGAAAGCACCGGAATGTTGAGAGCGATCTCCCGCGTCAGCTTTGTCCGTGTGTCCGCCATTGAAGGCAGCACATTGCTTTCTGCCGGGCGGAGCAGAACATCATCAAAGGTAAGGCCGAGAGGGATTTCCATGTGCACGGGGCTTTCTAAGCAAAGAATGCGAGAGACGAATCGTGCACGTCCGCTTACGAGGCACAGCCCCGTCCTGCAACGCTCTAGGTCAGCCTAGGGTTGATAAGTTTCAGTGTCGGCGAAACGGCGCACGAGTTCTTCGTGCAGCAAAACATCGTCAATCGCCCCGCCCAATTCGATTGTGTCGACGTCATCCGAGGCCGCGTGATAGTCGCTGTCGAGAAAGGGCGCGATCACTTCGCGCGATCCGAATGCGGTCGAGAGGAACACGGCTGGCACGCCTTCACTCAGGAAAGCCCAGCCATCCTGACGTTGAACGAATGAGTTGGCGAATTCGCTATCACCGAGCTCACGATTGGCCTCAGCCAGAACAGTCTTGATAGTGCTATCGAGCGCAGTGCGCCCTTCCCCGATAAAGCCCACCGGACTTCCTTCTGGGGCGATGGCAACTGTGTCGAAATTGAAAACGGCCTTGATTGTTTCGAGAGGAAAAGGCGGCTGCTCGATAAATGCCTTGGCGCCCAACAGGCCCGCTTCTTCCGCGCTGGTAGCGACGACGTAGACATCTCGATCGTGAGGGCCGCGATTGGCAAGGCGGCGAGACACTTCGAGCATGGCGGCCACCCCGCTAGCATTATCAACCGCACCATTGCAGATGCGATCCGCTGCATCTGGCGGGCCGCATTCGCCCAAATGATCCCAATGCGCCATCATCATCACAGCGCCGCTGTCTGGCACGGCGCCTCCGAGTTTGCCGATGACGTTGTAGCTGGTGAACTCGCGCCGGTCCGAAGTTGCCTCGACCGTTGCGAGCGCTTTCATCGTTTGCGGCTCGAAATCGTCTCTGCCAGCAGCCTCGACAAGGCGATCCCAGCTTAGCTGCCCAAGCGCCCTGATAACGGCTTCCTCTGTCGCAAAAGCGCTCAGATCAAGGGGTTCTTCGCTGGCGAGCAGGATGCGTTCGGTGCCGAAAGCTGTTCTCAGCCCTGCAATTTCAGCTTCGTTCTGGACCACGGTGATGATGGCCGCTGGCCCTTTGGCGAACAGCTCGGTTCGGCGGCGCGGGCTTTCGCCCGGTTCGCCCAACATCAAGACGACTTTGCCAGCGACAACATCATCAGGCACTTCGGCGCCCAGCCTGCCGACAAACACGGTTTCACCCCGTTCAACCAAAGCGCGGCGAGGCGAGGTAAATGCGACGGCTGCCTCTTCCTCAAAGACAATGGAGCGCCGCCCGACGCGTAGGCCAACTACGCTGGTAAAGGGTTTTGTGCTGATAAGGGAAACCGGCGCGCGCCATTCGCTGCCTGGATCATTGGTGCCGGATACAAGACCCACCTCGCCCATGCGCTGTGTGATGTAGGCGACGGTGCGTTCTTCGCCCAAGGTACCCGGCTTGCGCCCGCCGAATTCATCGCTCGCGAGCACTTCGATATCGCGCATCATCGCGCTCGCAATCAGCTCGCGCTCCGCCACGGAGGCAGAGGCGAGCGGTTTGCTCCCGCACGCAGATAGAAGCGCGCTTGCACAAAGTACCCAGAACGCCCGGTTCATTCGGCGGTCCAGCCCCCATCAATGCTCCAGTTCGCGCCTGTCACGTTACCCGCTTCCTCGCGGCACAGGAACACGGCAAGCGCGCCCACTTCATGAGGCTGGACGAACTTCTTGGTCGGCTGTTTGGCCAGCAGGACATCGTTGATGACTTCTTCCCGGCTTAGCCCGCGCGCTTTCATCGTGTCGGGGATTTGCCCTTCGATCAGCGGTGTCCAGACATATCCAGGCGAAATGCAATTCGCGGTTACGCCTGACTGTGCAAGCTCAAGCGCAATGGTTTTGGTAAATCCAGCCACGGCATGTTTGGAAGCGTTGTAAGCGCTCTTGAAGGGAGAAGCCGTGATCGAGTGGGCAGAGGCTGTGTTGATTATGCGGCCCCACCCCTTCTCTTTCATCGCTGGAACGGCGCAGCGCGTGGTGTGGAATACGGCCGACAGGTTTAGCGCAATCACAGCATCCCATTTCTCGGTCGGGAAATCCTCAACCGGGCTGACATGCTGCATGCCTGCATTGTTAATTAGAATGTCGAGGGGGCCGATCTCCTCCATCATCGCTTCGATGGCTGCAGGATCGAGCAGGTTCGCGCCATTGTAATCCGCGCCCAACTCTTTCTGAAGCGCTGCGATTTCATCGGCATCGCCCAAACCGTTGAGGATCACAGAGGCACCTTCGGCTTGCAAAGCCTTGGCCATGGCGAGGCCAATCCCCGACGTCGAACCCGTTATCAAAGCCCGTTTGCCTTCAAGCAGCCCAGTTTCCGGCATTGCCAACCTTTCTCATGTGTTCCATGGATTTGCGTCAATTGCTTGGAACCTGCGCGCGTGTCCAGTGTATTCGTCGCGCGCGGGCTGCAAAGAAGAGGGGAACGCTGCATGCGATTGAATCCGTTTGATACCTCCAAGATCAAGGTGCGATCGAGCAGCGGCGGAAGAGGCGTTCGGCGTGCGGGCGGTGTTGGATGCGGCACGATTGTCATTGCCATTATCGCAGCATTGGTTTTTGGCGTTGATCCGATGCAGACAATCGGCATGGTCGAAGGCGTGCAGCAGCAGACTGCGCCAGCGGGCTCCAGCAACGATATGACCGAAGAACAGGTCTGCAATATGGGGCCATACGCCACGGAAGCATGCGCGGCGCTCACCAGCCTCAATGGGACGTGGGAGCCGATCTTCGCGCGCTCCAATGTTCGGTTTGAACAGCCGACACTCGATCTGTTCCGCGATGGCAGGGTCATGACGCAAGGATGCGGGGGTGCGACGTCCGCCTCTGGCCCGTTCTACTGCCCGGCCGATCTCGGCATTTACATTGACACCTCATTCTACGATCAACTGGCGCAGATGTCGGGAACGCGCGGAGATTTTGCGCGTCTTTATGTCATCGCTCACGAATACGGACACCATATTCAAAACATGCGAGGACTGGCCGATCAGGTGCGCAGCGCACAGCGGCAAAATCCGCGCGCGGCGAACCAGCTGCAAGTACGCATGGAATTGCAGGCCGATTGCTATGCGGGCGTCTGGGCAGGATTGAACAGAGACAAGATCGAACCGGGAGACATGCAGGAAGGCATGGCAGCAGCCAGCGCGATTGGCGATGACACGCTGCAACGCAATGCAGGCCAGCGCATCAACCCTGAAGGATTCACCCACGGAACCAGCCAGCAGCGCCGCGAGGCGTTGCAGCGCGGACTAAGGAGCGCCGATGTTACAGCGTGCGATGCATATTTCGACTTCAACTAAAGCTGTTGTTCTGGCGCTTGTCGCGAGTTCCATCGGCCTTGCTTCACCTGCGGCATCACAGGATGTCGATGGCGACGATGTGAAAGATGTGGCGGAAACCCCGCTAGAGGATATTGGCCTGTCATCAGACGAAATCCCCGAAGCCTTGGTAGAAGCTGCAAAAGATCCCTATGCGTCCGAAGGATTTGCAACCTGCAATTCGATCGTCGCAGAAGTGGCCAAACTCGACACCGTTCTGGGCGAGGATTACGACATTGCCGGCGCTGCCGATACGGGCCTCGACATGAAGGGCGCGGCAAAAAGCGTCGTCGGCTCCATCATCCCGTTTCGCGGCGTGGTGCGCGAAATATCAGGTGCCGCCGGCGATGAGCGCAAGATGCGCGCAGCCGTGATCGCGGGAATGGTGCGGCGCGGATACCTAAAAGGTCTCGGCCAATCGCGCGGTTGCGATTATCCGGCGCGCCCCAAAATCCAGGAAGCCGAAACCGAGGAATAAGAAAAAGCCGGGAGATGGCGATCCATCCCCCGGCCCCTTGTTTGCGTGTGAAGTGAGAGCCGATCAGGCCTCAACCTCCTCATCCTGTTTCGTCACGCGCACCTGCGTCCAGTCGATGTTGCGGGTTGCGTACATGACCCCTGCTAGAGCTGCGAACAGCATCACCGAACCGATCACAAGCGACCATGCTTCAAGGTTGAGCAGCACGTAGAGGACTGCATAAAGACCCAACAGCATCCCGCCGATTAGCCCGGCACGCTTCCAGCTTTTCAACACCGCTGCGCTGTATGTCGTCAGCAGGCCAATGATCGCGCCGCTTGATACGGTGTAGGCAGCCGCGAAACCGATCAATTCAGCAAAGGCGAGCAACATCACGAAGAACAGGATCAACCCCGCCCCCGTCAGCAGATACTCAGCCGATGCAACGCGAGCGCCAGCAACCACATCAAACATCAGGAAAGCAAGGAAAGTAAAGCCGATGAACAGGAACCCGTATTTGAGCGCACGCTCCACCTGTTTGTAGAGATCCACCGGTTCCATAAAGCCAATCGCCGCAATGCTGTCGGAACCCGGAGCCGGCATCCGCCCGCCAAAACCGTCATCGTAATACGTCTCACCGCTCGGCATATCTGGCTGGCCGATGGTGACCAAAGACTGACCGAGAGCCAAGTTGGAAATCGACCATTTGGCTTTGAACCCATCCGCGCTCACTTCCTTGTCCTCATCACCGGGCAGAAATCCGCCGGAAAAGCTGGGATGCGGCCATGAGGAGGTAACGCTCCATTCGGTCGCCTGCCCGCGCGGGACAAAGCTCAGATTGGTCGAGCCGCGCAGCGAATAGCCGAAATCGAGCGCAATCGGCTCTGCCCCGGTCCAATCGAAGAATGCATGAACTCCGCTGCCCGTACTATCGGGGCCAAGTCCGGGGTTGAGTTCGATGGCTTCACCATCCACAGACAATCTGGCATCAGTTTGCAGGCCCTTTGGATCGCTCACCGAAAGCTGGATAAACGCTTCATCGAGAAGCAGCTCATCAGGCTCAATGCCGAGCTTATCGAGATCGCCCGGCAGCGCAAACTGCGCCTCTCCCGCCATCTGGGCATCATAGACGATTGTTTCGTAAATCGCCCCGCGTGATCGCTTTTCAGGATCAACATTGGTCGAAATGCTCTGGCTTTGCGCGGCGATGAAAAGGTTCCGGCGGGTCTGGTAGCTGCGCGTTACCGTTTTGCCGTTTACTTCCTCTGTGGACTGCGTGGTGGTGGTGTACGGCACCACCAGCATCGGGCCAGCAATCGTCTGCGATCCTGCCCAGCCTGCTTCGATCGAATTCTGCGCAATCCGGGCCTGATGCTGGCGGTCGCTCACCAGCATATAGACCATCGCCAATGGGATGATGAGCGCGAGCCCCACCAATCCTGCCAGCAGCAGTTTCACACCCGGACTTCGCTCTTTTCGTACCATCTCGTCCTCCTATAACTGAGACGAAACGTGCTTTGAGAGCGATGAACTGAATTGAATGTGAACCCCTTCAAAAAGAAGGGAGCGAGGACATCGTGCTGTCCAACGCTCCCTCCAGTCGGCGCGCAATTGATACCCTTGGGGGGTTCGCAGAAATGGGGCGCGCCGGGTTCAGTTAAGGCAGATCAGCTGGTGGACTTCTCCCATTCCTTGATCTGCTGATCGAGTTCCTTGACGATGTCCTTGCGGGTCTTTGCATCGATTTCTTCGTTCATGGAAATGGCTTTGCGCGCTTCTTTAAGACCCGTCAGCGCGTGCACCATGACCCGCTTCTGGCAGATCTTCGTTACGGTGACGCCGTTTTCATCGGTGGTGGTTGTCGCGACATCATCGGTTGTCGCATCGCATTCCATTTTGACAAGGGTGCGCGTTGGTCCACCCCTTACTTCTCCGATCTCGGCCATTTCCATTTCAAGCCTTTGCGGAAGCTCCTCAAGCTCGCGGTTAGCCTCAGCCAATTCCTTGCGAAGCTCAGCAAGCATCTCTTCACGCTCTTCCATGCTCAGCTTCTTGGATTTCTTGTCGGTCCAGGTCTTCTTTTTGTACTCGCGTTTCTCGACGCCCTTCTCGTCAGATTTGACAATAACCGACACTTCCTTGGTCTTATCGACCTTGATCTTGCGCTTCTTGCCCGTGTCTGGATCGACAGTGACAATTGTCGCAGCCGCTGCCGGAGGTGCTGGAGGCACGGGCGCAGCATCCGGAACGGGCGGTGCAGGTGGTGCAGGCGGCGCAGGGATATCCACCGAAGGCGGCACAGGCGCAGGGGCTGGAGCAGGTGCCGCCGGGGGTGCGGGCGGAGCCTCTGTCTGGCTTTCAGCATAGCTGATCGAAGCGGTAAGCGGCAAAGCGAGCGCGGCTGCCCCGAGCATGCAACGTCCGGCAATGCGGCGGGTTTTGGAGGTATCGTTCATATTCAGGCTCCTTAGCCGGTGGATTATCGATTTATCGCCCAACACAGGGCACGCCATGGGCGCTGCAAGCGCGACATTCGGGCCAGCGGCAAAGCTGGCGATGACGGTCGCATATTGTGCGCGCGTTTCGAGTGGTTCAGCTGCAATGACACGGGCATCGCAGGCCGCTTCCTGATCGCGCCTCATAGCAAGCCAGCCATACCGCCCGAGCGGATTGAACCAGTGCATCGCGAACAGCGGCTGGACCGCCATATTGATCGCAAGATCGTGCCCGCGATGGTGCGCCAGTTCATGCGCAAGCGCGAGATCGCGCGCTTTGCGATCAGGCTGTGCCATGAAACCTTGCGGTAGCGCGATAACCTTGTTGCGAACACCAAAGGCGAGCGGTCCGTCCGTTCCCGGTGTTTCGATAAAGCGGATGGCTCCCTCGCGGCCCACTTCGCGCGCGCCTTTGAGCAGATCTGCACGCAGCCTGAAATAGGCCGAAAACCGGGAATAAAGGAAAGCGGCAGCGCCGATCAGCCACACTGCGAACACAATCGAGACAAGCATGGAACTGTCTATATTTGCGATCGGGGTAATCAGTGATGCCTGTTCAGACGCTGCCGCTGTCGATCCCGCAAATCCATCTGTTGTCGCAACTGGAGCGGAGGATCGAGCTTCATTGTCTAACGCTAACAGGGCAGCGCTTTGATCGTTTGCAGAAAGGCCGGGGTCGGCAGCTTCCTGGGGCGCAAAAGATGCTGGCAATTGAATGGGCGGCAAGAGCAGGCGCAACATGGGAAGCGCCCACAAGGCATAGGCCATTTGCGGACCAAATGCCCGCGCAACCGGACGACGAAGGATGAGGACCAGAGCGATAAGAACACCAGTCCAGATAAGCGTATCAACAAACCAGTCCGTCATTGCTTCAGCTCCTTCAAAAGGGCTTCAATCTCTTTCAGATCATCCTCGGTTAGCGCTTCGGTCTCGGCCAGATGTGCGACAAGGGAAGCGGCCTTGCCGCCGAACAAGCGATCGACCAGACGTTTGGATTCGCCGCCGACATAATCCTCTCGCGCAATCATCGCGGTGTAGAGATAACGGCGGCCATCGGGTTTTGCGGCAATCGCCTGTTTCTGGACGAGCCGGGATAGCAATGTCTTGACTGTAGGAAGGCTCCACCCGCGCTGTTCGCACACGGCATCGCACACGTCAGAAGCGCTGGTGGTGCCATTGGCCCACAGCACTTCCATAACGGCAAGCTCCGCCTCGCTGATGCGTTCTGGGGAATTGCCGGAATTGGAATTGGTTGACGACACAGACACCCTCCACCTGACCGATTACGCCTGTAGTCACAACGACTACGTCTGTAAACATTTCGCTAGGATGAACAACATGCTGAACGGCTTGCTCTTCGACGAACGACCTATATCAAAGCACGAATGACATGGATGAACCGCTCCTTCGCCCAGTTGGCCGTTTTCACACTTACGGGTCTCGCATTGGGTGCTTCCCAGCATGCATTTGCGCAGGAAGACATCTGGCCTGAGACGCTGGCCGTTGATCTCAATGCCGAGGATCCGGAGATCAAAGAGGTTGGCGAACTGATCTACAAAGGCGGGGTCAAGATCAGACCGGGCGAACACACAATTGGGGGCATATCCTCCCTCGAATGGCATGACGGCGCGCTTTGGACGGTGAGCGATGATGGCCGCTGGATGCGGA
Organism: Erythrobacter sp. YT30; assembly: GCF_001542875.1. Lineage (GTDB taxonomy): Bacteria > Pseudomonadota > Alphaproteobacteria > Sphingomonadales > Sphingomonadaceae > Erythrobacter. The sequence goes on from NZ_LMAF01000001.1 coordinate 661,976, forward strand.
TTGTGCCTGATGAAGCGGGCGCTCAGCTGGTTGACCTTACCTCGATGGACATGGGAACGCTGCGCGATCTGGACGGCAAGGAGCTCAAGAAGAAAGAGCTCGCTGATGCCGAAGCGATCACCCGAGATCCCGATGGCGGCTGGTTGGTCGCGTTTGAGCGTGATCACCGCATTTGGCGATATGAAACGCTGGACGGCGCCGCCTCGGTCCACGACACGAAAGCAACTGATTTATTGGAAGATGCCGAGCCCAATGGCGGCCTCGAAACGCTAACCTATTCGATACACGGCCTTCTTGCCTGCGGTGAATGGACCGATGGAGACCAGGCGCAATGCATCTTTGCGGGAAGTAGCTGGTCGCTTCCCAACACACTCACAGTTCCATCACTTTTAGCAGAGCATGGCGGTGCGCCCGTTGATGCGTCATGCGCAGAAAATGGAACATGCTACATCCTCTTTCGAAGCTATTTGTCTGGCTACGGCAACCGCGCCGCAATCGTCTCTGTGAATGGCGAAGAAACGACCACTCTCGCCATCTTCGACGCACCGCTCACCCTCGACAATTTCGAAGGCCTCGCGGTCCGCGAGCACAATGGCCGCCGCTATCTCTATCTCGCCTCGGACGATAACTTTAACAATTGCTTCGAGAAAGATCGTGATGGGTGTCAGAACACGCTCATCATGAAGTTCGAGATTAGGCAGGAAAACCCGCCCCCTCCCCCTGTCGCTAATGCGCCTGAACCCGACGGCACGTATGAGACGACCAAAGTCATCCTCGAAACCAGCATGGGCGACATTACCGTCGCGCTCGAAACAGAGCGCGCGCCGATCACCGCTGCGAACTTCTTGCGCTATGCCGATGAAGATCGCTTTGACGGCACGGTCTTTTACCGCGCGATGCACATCAATTGGGGAGATCAGCCCAACGGCCTGATCCAGGGCGGTACGCAGTGGGATCCAAAACGCATTTTGCCGGGCATTCAGCATGAACCCACAACCGAAACCGGCCTATCGCATACAGTGGGCGCGCTATCGATGGCGATGGGAGAACCCGGGACGGCAAACGGCGATTTTTCGATCATGCTCGGCGATCAGACCGGACTTGATGCTAATCCCCAATCCGATGATCCCGTTTGGCAGAACGGATATGCCGTGTTCGGCTATGTCACAGATGGGATGGATGTGGTCGCCGCCATTCATGCAAGCCCAACCGATCCCGAAAAGGGCGAAGGCGTGATGCAAGGGCAGATGCTTGCAGAGCCGGTAACAATTATCGACGTGCGCCGGTTGGAGCCGCGCACTCAGTAGTTATTCCCCTACTGCAGGCCGTCCCACGGGTGCGCTTGCTGTTTGCGGCATGCGAGCTTCAAGCGCAGGCAGCCATTGTTCAACATCTCGCCCAATGCGCGTCTGCGGCAGCGATGCAAGCAGGCGCTGGCCTATTTCCCACTCCGCAACCGTCCGCGCCGCTTCGTTGGCCGCTGCTTGCAAAGGTTGAGGCTTTCGCAGCGCATGATTGATCATCGCATCCCCGTAAAACGTCCAGTCATTCTCCGCACGGCAGCCAAACGAGGTGCGATTGTCTGCAGCAGCGGTCAGGATCGCGGAGTTATCGCTTGCAAGTGCGGGTACGAAGACACCGGAATAGCACGCCGAAAGGATGAGGATGCGCCGCTCTATGCCGAGGTCTTTAAGAGCCTGCGAAAGCTTGGCCGGGCTTAGAACGCCAAACCCCTGATCGCCGTAATGATAGGCCAGCCCCAGCTTCAGCCCGTGGCTGGTCGTGTACATCACCAGCACGTCTTCTTCCCGGTCCATCTTTTCAGCGATCGCGGCGAGAGTGACGAGCAGTGTATCGATCGACCCGCGCGGCAGATCGTCACGCACGCCGTCCGGGCCTGCCAGCGTCAACGTGCGCCCGTCTGCATCATAGCGGCGCGCAAGCACCCGTCCCGCCTCTCGCGCCTCGCGGGCAAACACCGGATCGCTGTCGAGCGCGACCGTCACCACATAAGCATCCACCACGCCGGGCCGCTGCGGCCGGATGGCCGACATTGCAGCATCCAATCGGCGCCTTTGTTCAAGCAGATCCTTTGCATCAAATCCGCGCTGCAATTGGGGGGCCTGCTCAAAGCTCTTCTGCTTCTGAGCGCGCGTGTTTCCCATCGAGAGATCGGGGATCCGCGTGGTGTGCGCTGGCGGCTGATTGGGGTTTTGCCCCCCTTCCCCGTCCTTTGAAAAGGATTGCGAGATGGCGGGGCTTGCAAGAAGAGCCGCTATCGCAAAGCCCAGGGATGCACCTTTGATCATCGCTGCAGGCTGAAGCGAATGCCGCAAAAGCGCAAGTTATTCCTCAGCCTTTCACAAGCCCGATGATGGCGCCCACGCTAAGGCCCAGGAGACGCTTGTATTCCCAAGTCTTCACAAACCAGAAGAGCGAAAAAGCGAGGATTGCCGCCGCCTCAATCCAGAAGATCGAATGGTCTCGCGGGCGGTCATCAAACAGGTGCACTGCCCATGCGAGGAGCGGCAAGATGATCATCGCGCAGCCCGTCATATTATAGGCCATGGCGAACCGCGCGCGCAGCGGCGGCCACAAGATGTAATCGAGCCGTGATTTCGAGAACACGATCGCAACCACGAAAAGGCAGGCGAAAAACGCCACGGCAAACAGGGCGTGGAGCGAAAAGACACTTTCCGAATATTGATCCTCAGATGTCGGGATCATCGCAACGCAAATGAGGCACACACCTGCAATTGTCAGGAACGTGTTCTCCCATCTGGAAAGCCCTTGGTAAAGGATGAGGAACACCCCGACCGACCACAAAAGCCCGATAAACCAATTACGTGCCGCAGGAACGTAGTAGAAATAGCTGATCGAATAATGCCCGTCATACCCACCAACCAGCGGGAGAATGATCGGGATGAGCAAAGCAATAATGCCAATGCCAAGGGACTTAATCAAAAACGCAAGATTGGCCCGCTTGGAAAAGTCCTTGCGAGCGGCGTCTTTGAGGCGCCAGTCGATAGCTTTGGGGTCTGGTGCGGACATATCGCTAAGCTAGCTTCCAAATCCAAACGCGGAAAGTCCAACAGATTCAGATTATTCAGTGGTCGATTTGATGCCGCTGGGCCTCTTTGCCTCTTCATCGCCCTCGCTGTGCAAGAGTCCTAGCCGGATCGCGAATTGCCGCATCTTAAGGAGCAGGAAACCGGTCACGCCGAAGTAAAGGCAAAGCAAGATCGCCAGTCCAATTGCGCCGAGCGAGAACAGTACGAACATTGCCAGAAGGTCATCAAGCTCGCGAATTGCCCGGGCAAATGTCCCGCGCGGCATGCCTTCGGCGCGATACGAAACGGAAAGTGTGTCGAAGGCAGCGCTCTTTTCGGCGGCTGTCATTTCGAGCTCGATTAATTCGAGTTCCCGTTCAAGTCTGCTTATCTCGTTTATCGCCCTGCGCGCGGCATAATTGTCTGAGCTTTCGGCGACTCCTTTAAGGGCTGAAATTGCCCCCGCATTCTTTTCGCGGGCAACAAGTAACTCGGCAGGCGACCGTCTGCCGTTGCTGCCGCGCACCCTGTTTGGCTCTTTGGCAAAGCTCAAATCGCCGCGTTCGGCGATCAATTTGTCAACAAAGCGACTGGCAGAATTCTTCGCCAATCTGACTTCGAGATGACCGTGCGGATTATCGTATGAATTGGAGCCGCGGACCGCAGTAAATCGCACCACTTCGCAGTTCGACGCGCCCATATCGCGACACGCCTTTTCGTGAGCGAGGCTCACACGGCGCAGCTCTTCAACGCTATCTTCGTTTCCAAAGAAATTTATCGAGCGAGACAACTCACTCATCGGCTCTTCCTGAACCACTGACTGCGCTTGCAGTTCAACGACACCAGGTGTCGCTGCTGCTAATAGTAACGCAATGCCTGCAAACGTAGCCATGCCCAAAATCTAGCTGGTCTAGACTACGTATTGGTTAAGCGAAGATCCTGCCCGTAAGACCGGGTGTGTAAGATCAGTAAACCCGCGCTTTCGGCTCGATGTATTCCGCGTCTTCGGTCAGCGTGTATTCGTGCACTGGACGGTAATCGATGCGCGTGTTGGAACCGCGTCCGCCCCAGCCATCGAACCAAGCGACGGTGTGCTTCATCCAGTTCTTGTCGTCGCGATCGGGATAGTCCTCGTGCGCGTGGGCGCCTCGGCTTTCCTTGCGGTTGGCGGCTGATGCCATGGTGACATTCGCCTGCGCCATCAGGTTGTCGAGTTCCAGCGTCTCGATCAGATCGCTGTTCCAGATCAGCGACTTGTCGGTGACGTGGATGTCTTCCATCCGCTTGTTCTGTTCGGCGAGCTTTTGGACGCCTTCATCCATCAGCTTTTGATCGCGGAACACGGCGCAGTGTTTCTGCATCGCTTTTTGCATGTCCGAGCGGATTTCAGCCGTTGGCGATCCACCTTCGGCGTAGCGGAAGTGATCGAGGCGGCTCAAAGCGAAGTCTGCGCTATCGCCCGGCAACTCGGGCTGGCTTGCGCCTGCTACGGTTTTTTCCTTGAGGTGGAGGCCGGTTGCGCGGCCAAACACGACAAGGTCAATCAGTGAGTTAGAGCCCAGACGGTTTGCGCCATGGACCGACACACAGGCTGCTTCACCCACAGCATAAAGACCGGGTACAACCGCATCAGGATCGCCATCGGGGCCGATAGTCACAACCTGCCCGTGATAATTACACTGAATGCCGCCCATATTGTAATGGACCGTTGGGGTCACTGGCAGAGCTTCACGCGTCAGATCAACGCCTGCGAAAATCTTGCCGCTTTCGGTGATACCCGGCAGACGCTCTGCGAGGACTTTGGGATCGATGTGGTCGAGGTGAAGGTGAATATGATCGCCATCCTCACCCACGCCGCGCCCTTCGCGCATTTCGAGTGCCATTGAGCGACTGACAACATCGCGCGATGCGAGGTCCTTTGCGCTAGGGGCATAGCGCTCCATAAAGCGCTCGCCTTCGGAATTGGTGAGGTATCCGCCCTCGCCCCGTGCGCCTTCGGTGATGAGGACGCCTGCACCATAAATGCCGGTGGGGTGGAACTGGACAAACTCCATATCCTGCAAAGGCAGACCAGCGCGCAGCACCATACCGCCGCCATCGCCCGTACAGGTGTGCGCGGATGTCGCGGTGTAATAGCACCGGCCATAACCGCCCGTTGCCAGCACCACAGATTGCGCGCGGAAGCGGTGGATGGTGCCATCATCAAGGCACATCGCCATCACGCCGACGCACTGACGGACGCCATCAACATCGGCCATAATCAGATCGAGCGCGAAATATTCGATGAAGAAATCCGCATCGTATTTAAGGCTCTGCTGATAGAGCGCGTGGAGCATTGCGTGCCCCGTTCGGTCAGCCGCCGCGCAGGTGCGCTGCACTGGCGGTCCTGCTCCCATGTTCTGCATGTGCCCGCCAAAGGGACGCTGATAGATCGTGCCATCTTCATTGCGCGAGAATGGAACGCCAGCATGCTCCAGCTCGTAAACCGCCTGCGGAGCTTCGCGTGCAAGATATTCAATCGCGTCCTGATCGCCCAGCCAGTCTGACCCCTTTACGGTGTCATACATGTGCCAGGTCCAGTGATCAGGCGTGTTGTTACCAAGTGATGCCGCAATCCCGCCTTGCGCTGCGACTGTATGACTACGCGTGGGGAAAACCTTGGATATGTTCGCGGTGCGAAGGCCCGCTTCGGCCGCGCCCATCGTCGCGCGGAGGCCTGATCCGCCTGCGCCCACCACGACGACGTCATAGGTATGATCGATGATCTTGTACGAACCCTTCAGATCAGGGCCAGTTGCATCGTTTGCGGCTGCTGTCGCCATTATGCTTGAACTCCGAATGCGAGGCTCGCGACGCTGAACAAAGCAAATGCGCCGCCGCCAAAGGCTGCCAGATTGAGAGCTGAAAGCAGCCCAAATTTGGTGCCTGAATTTTGAACATAATCTTCGATGAGAACCTGAAGGCCAAGCCGCGCGTGCCAGAATAGGCTGATCACAAGCAGCATCATCGGCACGGCCGAAATCGGCTTTCGAAGCCAGGCTGACACGGCATCGTAATTCAGATCGCCCATCGCAAGAAAGCTGACCGCAAGCCAGCTCATCAGCACGAGATTGCCAATCGCAGTAAAGCGCTGGATCAACCAGTGATGCGCGCCTTCATGCGCCGATCCCAAGCCGCGCACGCGGCCGATAGAGGTTCCGTTACCCATAGTCCCCAAATCCCTTAGCGCAGAAGCACATACGCCCAGACCGCGACGGTCAGGGCAATGGCGATCAGCGGCGATGCGATTGACCACATCTTGTTCGTGTTAAGCTCATAACCTGCGCCAATATCGAGCACGAAGTGGCGAAGGCCGCTCATCAAATGCGTGAAAAACGCCCAGGTGAGGCCCACCATCACGATATATCCGATCGGCGTCGTCATCAGGCCATAGAAGAGATCGTACTGAGCCTGACCCGCAGCAATCGCGCCCAGCCACCAAACCAGCAGCGCAAGGCCGACAAGTGCCATGCCATCACCGGTTGCCCGGTGGAGGATAGACACCAGCATATGCGGTCCCCAGCGCCAAATCTGCAAGTGAGGCGAAAGCGGTCTGTTACTCATATTGATCCCAAAAACCTTCGAATATGTACCTTTTGTTGCTCTCTCACTTAGCGGACCGTGCGATAGAGGCAAGCGGAGAGGCCATGGCTCTCTTGCAAAGATTGAGATAACAGCTTGCAAAATTGGGGATAGAGGACTGCCATGAGCGCCATTTTAGTCACCGGATCAAGTCGCGGGATCGGCGCTGCGATAAGGGAAGCGCTGGAAACGCGAGGCCTTCAAGTGGTCGGCCACAGCACGCGCGGCGATGGTGCGGATGAACTGGCTGCCGATTTCAATGACACATTTGCCGCGCAATCCCTGTGGGAAGAGGCGTTGGCGCTGGGCGATGGCGAAATCACAGCTGTCATCAACAATGCTGGGCTTTTCGCTGCAAACCCAATGGCGAATTCAGACATAGAATGGCTGGATGCGTGGGAGGACACGCTGCGAATCAACTTGACGGCAGCCGCGCAATTGTCGCGATTTGCCGTCAAACATTGGCAGAAGCGCGAGCGCGATGCGGACGGCGTTCGCGGACGGCTAGTGCACGTGGCAAGCCGCGCCGCCTATCGCGGGGATTCGCCCGATCACTGGCACTATGCCGCAGCCAAAGGCGGGATGGTAGCGATGCACAAAACAATAGCGCGCGCCTATGCGAGCGAGGGCATTTTGAGCTTTGCGATCACACCGGGCTTTACCGATACGGCGATGGCAGGCGATTATCTCGAAAGTCGTGGCGGCGCGGATTTGCTTGCCGATATTCCGCTTGGCCGGGTGGCTGAACCCGAAGAGATTGCCGCTATTGCGAGCTTTTGCGCCTGCGATGCCCCTTCCAGCATGACGGGCGCTGTGATTGATGCGAATGGAGCCAGTTTTGTACGATAAGTACGATAAGATTGCGCAGATTCTCGCTCTTGGAGTGCTGTCTGGATTCTCGGCTGTTGCGCAGGCCGATGCGTCACAAAGCACTGCCAATTCTCCACAGAAATGGGCAGAGAAATGCGAACCTTGGGATGAATGGGACAAGCCAGCGCCACCATTTAAAGTGCATGGCAACACATACTATGTCGGAACTTGCGGTATAGCGTCGATCCTTATCACCGATGATGAAGGTCATGTCCTGCTCGATAGCGGAACTGAGGCTGGCGCCCGAGTTGTCAAGCGCAACATTGAAATGCTGAACTTCGATATCGGTGACGTCCTGCTTCTCGGATACAGTCACGAACATTTCGATCACGTTGGCGGTATGGCTTATTTGCAGGAATTGACCGGCGGATCGTTAGTCTCCCTCAAAGCCGGCGCAAAGGTGATGGAGAGTGGAGCAAGCGACCCAACTGATCCGCAGCACGGGATGCATGCCCCCTTTGCCCCAGCCCGTGTTGATTTCGTTCATAAGGACGGAGATGCGATGGGAACCGGATCGTTGCTGGTCAGATCGTTTTCTGCACCTGGCCACACCCCTGGCGCGACAATCTGGCAATGGGAAAGCTGCGCCGAAAAAGACGGGGACGACGATTGCAAGACGATCGTATATGCCGACAGCATGTCTCCGGTCAGCCGGGATGGCTATAAATTCTCAGATCATCCCGAATACCTTGCCGCATATCGGGCAGGCATTGATCGGCTCGGCAAACTCGAATGCGACATTCTGCTCACCCCCCATCCCTCGCACAGCCAGATGGTCAAACGCGCCGCCACGGGCAGCTTTGAAGGCGGTGTTAGCTGCGCCGAGTACGCCGCGCAAAAGCACCGCGATCTTGACGCTCGCCTCGCAAAGGAGATGGCGGACGAATGAGCGCAACATATTTGCTGTCTGCCCATGCGCCCAAAATAAAGGTTCAGGCCGCCCTCCTCGCGCATGACGAGATTGAGGATTGGGATCCAGAACTCGTCATCACGGGCCGCGAGATTGCTGAGGACAGGCCGGAAGAGTGGGTGCTCGAAGGGTATTACCCGCGCAAACCGACTGCCGCGCAAAAGAAGGCGATGGCTTCGCTTTTCGCTGGGAAAGTCCCCGATATCAAAGCGCAGAAGCTCAAGGAGCAGGATTGGCTGGCACTGAGCCAGCAAGGTGTGCAGCCCATTCGCGCAGGCAAATTCTACGTCCACACGCCTGATTTCGAGCCCGATCCCAATGCCATCAACTTTACCATTCCAGCAGCTCAGGCCTTTGGAACTGGTCAGCATGAGACGACCGCCGGGTGTCTTGAAATGCTCGAAGTCGTCAAACGCTCAGGGCTCGTTGCCCGGCGCATTGCCGATATCGGGACCGGCACCGGGCTTCTTGCCTTTGCCGCGATGCAATTATGGCCGCGAGCACGGGCTACGGCATCGGATATTGATCCGGTGTGCGCCGATGTTGTGCTGGACAACGCGGCGATGAATAGCATCGCGGTGGGAGCTGGTTCGGGCGCTCTCACCATGGTGATCGCCGATGGCATGCACGATCCGCTGCTGTCCCTGCGCGGACCGTATGATCTCTTGATCGCCAACATTCTTGCTGGGCCATTGGTCGATCTGGCGCCCGATTTTGCAGCGGCTGTGGCGCCCAAGGGCAGCCTAGTTCTGGCAGGACTGCTGGCAGGCGAGCAAGAACGCCAAGTGCGCCGCGCTTACGCCCGCGCAGGATTTCGCCCTCGGGCGCGATTGCAGCGCGGGGATTGGGCAATCCTCTGGATGAGACGGCGAGCGCAAATTGCCTAAATCATCGTTCTGGTGGAAGGCCGTCCGCCGGACCTTCGCCGCCATATTAGCGATCATCGCCATCGCTGGGCTTGCGGGATGGATCGGCTCGTCGATACCGCGCGGCGATCCGCTTTTGGACGCGCCCGCCGACCCTGTTGAAATCATGATAGCAACCAATGGCGTACACACCGAAATCGTGGTCCCGGTTGTCAATTCGACCAGGGATTGGCGCGAGATCCTGCCGAGCGTCTCAAAGACGGCAAGCGGGGATGTCACCACCCATATCGCAATCGGCTTTGGCGAGCGCGACGTCTTCATCAACACGCCGACATTCTACGATATGAGGCTTTCCACCGCCCTGCGCGTGGCGACAACGGGCGGCGAAGGCATGATCCGCGTAATCAATCTCACCAATCCGGGCGCGCATCAAAATCGCCGAAAACTCACCATATCGCGCGAGCAGTATGCGCGGCTGGTAAACGCTCTCGAAGACGATCTGCCGCCACTTGCCGCTGGCGAAGCACGCACATTCGAAACAAGCACCTATGATCGCGGGCGCTATTACGCGTCACCTCAACGCTACACCCTTATCACCACTTGCAATCAGTGGACCAGCGACAGGCTGGCCAACGCTGGCATTCGCACCGGCTGGTTAACCCCGTTTTCGGGCGGAGTGATGAAATGGGTGCCGAAACCCAATGCGGTTCGCAAAGTGGAACCGTGACCGCTTTCAATCCTTTGAGAAGGAACACGCACATTTTCTCAAAGGACACCTCCCATGGCCAAGACACTTCTCATCACCGGCGCATCGTCGGGTATCGGCGCTGCAACCGCAAAAGCTGCCGCGAGCGCCGGTTGGAATGTAGCATTGTGCGCGCGATCGGCTGACAAGCTGGAGGCGTTGGCGAAAGATATCGGCGATGCCGCCCTTGCCGCGCCGTGCGATGTGACCAAGCGCGAGGAAATCAAGGCCGCGCTCCAGAAAACCGCTGATCATTTTGGCGGTGTCGATGCGGTGTTTGCCAATGCGGGAACGGGCGCTCAGAAACCCGGCGTTGAAGGCGGCGATCCGGATGAATGGCACGATATGATCCACGTCAATATCTTGGCCGTTCTATATGCCGCGCACGAAGCGATCCCGCATCTCAAAAAGACCAAGGGGCAATTCGTCGTCACCGGATCAAAGGCGGGCCGCGACACGTTCAAAGGCTCGGTCTATTCCGCAACCAAGCACTTCGTGCACGGCTTTGGCGAAAACCTCGCCGAAGAAATGCGCGAATGGGGCGGCCGCGCGACAGTTATTGCGCCCGGTATGGTGGACACCGCGTTTTTTGATGAGCCCAAGCCTACGAAGATCCAGCCCGAAGATGTCGCCGCAGCAGTTATGTTTGCGTTAGAGCAGCCCCAAACGGCCGCCGTGCGCGAGGTCTATCTTATGCCGAACGATTGAGGCAGCGCGGCTTTCTACCTTTTCGCAAGAGCCGCCAGACGGGCTTCCAGAAACAGCTTCTCAGCGGGCGCGGGGTCCAATTCCAGCGCTCGCTTGTAAGCCCTCGCCGCTTTGTCAGTCTCCCCAAGCCGCGCGCGCAGCTCTGCCTCGGCCGCATGATAGGGGCGCGATCGTGCAAGCTGATCGACAGGCAATTTCTCCCACTCGGTTAGTCCCGCCGCCGCCCCATCGCGCTGCCCGATTGCAACCGCTCGGTTGAGCGCTACCATGGCGCTGGGACGCATGATTGCCAGCGCATCGTAGAGCTTAACGACAGCCTCCCAGTCTACTCCCCCCTCAAAAGCGCGCCGCGCATGGGTCAGCTGGATAGACGCCATCACCTGATAGGGCCCGGTGGCTACCATCACAGCGGCCTCTTCGAGTAAAGCGCGAGCGCGATCGATCCGCTTGCCGTCCCACAGCTGCGCGTCCTGCTCTGACAAAGGCACCATCGCGCCACCGCCATCAACCCGCGCATTCTCACGCGAACGGGCGAGCAACACCAGCGCGGCAAGGCCTAGCGCTTCGGGCTCGTCCGGGCACAACTCAGCCAGCATCAAGGCCAGCCGTTCCACCTCACCAGCCAGCTCGGTGTCGCGCGCTTGCGCCGCATCCTGATAGGCAACAGTGTAGGCCAGCTCCAAGGTCAGTAGGACGGCCTCTAGCCGCTCTCCCCAGTGCTTTCGCTCAGGGATTGCGAACCCTATCCCCGCATCGCGTATCTTCGCTTTTGCGCGGGTAATGCGCTGGAACATGGCCTGCTCGCTGGTAACGAAGACGCGCGCGATTTCGGCGACAGGCAGCCCGCAAAGGACCTTGAGCGCGAGCGCAGTGCGCGCTTCCAAGGCAATCGCGGGATGGCAGCAAACGAAGATCAATCGCAGCGGCTCATCGGGGATCGGATCGGGAAATGCGATAACCTCGCCCATATCGTCCTCCTTTGGCTGGATCCTCGCTTCGGCCTCAACAGCGCGGGTTTCGGCGTCGCGTCGGCGCACAGCATCAATGGCCTTGCGTTTGCCAACGGTGATCAACCACGCCTCGAGCGATCGCGGCTCTGCCTCGCTTTCAAGAAAGGCCGCGCACGCATCGGCAAAGGCATCTTCTGCGCGGTCAATATCGCGCAAATGCGCGGCCAGGGCAGCAATCACCCGTGGCCGCGCGGCGCTGAGCGCTGCCGCCTTGTCATCAAGACCAGCTGCGCTCATGTCACATTTCGAAGTTGGGGCGGATTTCAATCGCTCCATCGCCAGGAACCGGGATCTTGCGCGCCCATTCAATCGCCGCGTCAAGATCGCCAACGTCAATGACGTAATATCCGCCCAATTCTTCGTGCGTTTCGATGAAGGGGCCATCATGCAAGGTGCCCTTGCCCGATTGGTATTTGATCGTCGTCGCGCTGTCTGCGCCCTGAAGGCGGTTGCCGCCCTCATAAACGCCCGCAGCGACCATATCCTCAATCAAGGCCATGTGTTTGCCGACAACTTCCTCCATCAATTTTCCGCCATCATCGCCTTGGTAGATGGCTTCATTTTCATGGATCATCAGTGTGTACTTCATCCGTAACCTCCATTCGCGAGCTTCTCCCCTTTGGCGAAGCTTCGCAAGGGAGACGGATGGGAACGCCGGGATTCGACAGGCTCACGAAATCTTTTTGAGAATTATTGTGAAAGCGTGGTTTCAAGCAGATCGAGCGCGTTGCGCGTAAAGCTTTCCATATTGGCGATGCGATCATCGCTGCCGGTTTCAAGCGTTTGCGTAAACTCACCCAAAGGCCCGACAAGAGCTGCGACGCTTGTTCCGGCCGCCGCGCCTGTGGGATGGGAGGAACCGCCCACCGATCCGCTTTCGGCAAGTCCCCAATCCGCGCCGAAATTGTCCCTCATCGCGCGCGCTTGGAGCAGAGCATAATCCTCACTCGCCCCGCGCATGCCTTTGTACGCATCCTTGGGGAGCGCAAACAGCACGTCTCTTGCGCGGAATGAATAAACCACCCCGCCCCCGACGAAGAAATCAAGCGCACCGGGTATCGTCAACAAGCTTGCAGCGATCAGGCCACCCGTAGCGCCGTCCGCGACCGCGATTTTCTCGCCACGTTGGCGCAAAAGGTTTGCGATGCGTTGGGACTGAGGGTGTAGCTCAAACAGGAAGCTCATTCACTCATCCGCACGTTTACGCCTCTGAATTGCCTCGTAGGCGACGCCGAGCACAAGCCCAACGGCTACACCGATCGCTGGCATCTCCAGCGCTGCGCCGATCGCCACGCCGATAACAACTCCCCATATGACTGGCCGCATTGCTCATCTCCTCAACCGGCCCCCGCGACAATACTAGCCCATCCCGCCTCATCGGTCACGTCGATACCAAGCTCCTGCGCCTTCTTCAGCTTGGAGCCTGCACCCGGCCCCGCAACCAGCAAATCGGTTTTGGCGCTAACCGATCCAGCGGCCTTTGCACCAAGCCTTTCAGCCTGCGCTTTGGCTTCATCGCGGCTCATAGTTTCAAGCTTTCCTGTGAAGACCACCGTTTTGCCCGCCACTGGACTGTCGAGCACTTCGACTTCGTATCGCGGTGGGGTAACGTGGCTCAGCAGGTCTTCCCACACTGCGACATTGTGCGGTTCGTGGAAGAAATCGCCCAGAGCCGTCACCACGCTTGGCCCGATGCCGTCGATACTGGTGAGTTCGGAGGACGCATCTTCATCGCCTCCATGCGCTTTTTCAGCCAGATCGCGAAGCGCGGGCAATTCGTGTACATGCTTTAGGAGATCGCGCGCGGTCACTTCACCGACGTGTCTGATGCCGAGGCCGAACAGCAGCCTTGCCGCATCGGGCTCGCGCTTTTCTTCCACAGCCGCCAACAGGTTATCTACAGACTTATCCTGCCACCCCTCAAGCGCGAGGATATCGGCGCGGCGGTCTTTCAGGCGGTAGATATCAGCGGGGCTTTCGAGCCAGCCCAGTTCAAAAAACTGCGCTATGGTTTTGGAGCCAAACCCTTCGATATCAAGCGCTTTTCGGCTGACGAAATGCTCGAGCCGCTGCGTCCTTTGTGCGGGGCAGATCAGGCCTCCCGTGCAGCGAACGTCGACCTCCCCCTCTTCCGCCACGGCTTCGCTGCCGCATTCGGGGCAGGCATCGGGGAAGTGGAAGGGATCGCGTTCCTTGTCGCGAGTCAAATTCTCAACGACTTGCGGGATCACATCGCCCGCGCGCTGGATGACCACACGATCTCCGGGACGAACACCCAGCCGTTCGATCTCATCGCGGTTGTGCAACGTGACATTGGTGACCGTAACCCCGCCCACCAGCACCGGAGCAAGCCTGCCCACCGGCGTCAGTTTGCCCGTGCGCCCGACCTGAATATCGATGGCTTCGAGCGTTGTTTCGGCGCGCTCTGCCGGGAATTTGTGGGCAATCGCCCAGCGCGGGGCCTTGCCGACCGATCCAAGTCGGCTCTGCCAATCGAGCCGGTCCGTTTTGTAAACGACGCCGTCAATCTCGTAGTCGAGATCGGGCCGCGCCGCCGCGATGGTCTCGTAATGCGCGATCAGGGCATCGACGCTTTCGACCCGCGTGAACAAAGGCGAGATGGGAAAGCCCCATTTGCGCAAGGTCTCAACCACCTCGGTTTGTGTTTCGCCTGGTACATCCGAGGCTGCGCCCCAGCCATGCGACCAAAACCGCAAAGGCCGTTTGGCGGTGACGCTCGCATCCTTTTGCCGCAGCGATCCGGCGGCTGCGTTGCGCGGATTGGCAAAGCGTTTGGTGTCCTCTTCTTCAGCCTTGCGATTAAGCTCAGCAAAAGCTGCGCGCTCCATATAGACCTCGCCGCGCACTTCGAAGACTTCGGGCACGCCTGCTGGCAATTCTTGCGGGATGTCAGCGATATGGGCAACGTTGGCCGTCACATCCTCACCCACCTGGCCATCGCCGCGTGTTGCCGCGCGTACCAGCCTTCCTGCCTCATAGCGCAGCGAGCACGACAACCCATCAATCTTGTCCTCCGCCGTAAATGCCATCGGCGCATCTTCGGCAAGCGAGAGGAAGCGCTTGAGGCGCGCGGCCCACTCGGCGACTTCTTCGGGGTTGAAGGCGTTGTCGAGGCTCATCATGCGAACCTCGTGCGTGACTTTCGAGAGCGGCGATGCGGCGATCTGATGGCCGATCTTGCGCGAAGGGCTGTCCTCACGGATCAGATGCGGAAACGCCTCTTCGAGCTCTCGATTGCGACGGATCAGGGCGTCATATTCAGGATCGGTGATTTCGGGCGAATCTTCGGCGTGGTAAAGCCTGTCATGCCGCGCGATCTCGCGCGCAAGGCGCATGAGTTCATTGGCGGCTTCAGCTTCTGTGAGGTTCGTGCCGCTCATCTCTCTCCGTCACTTTGAGCTTCAACCGGCTCGGGCAATTCCAGCGGGACGCCCGTGTCGGTCTCGCCGATCACCTGACCATCGCCATCCACGTCGATCCTGATCTGCAGGTCCTCGAATTCGCTGAAGATCGCTTCGACGCGCTGTCTCGCTTCTTCCTCAGACAAGTTGCCAGCATCGCGTTCGCGCGAGATTTCCTGGAGTTCGGCGAGTTTTTCAGGCCAGTTTTTGCCGATATCATCGGGCAATTGAACCACATCGCCCAGTTCGGTGCGCAAATCGCGTTCAAACGAGCCGTCTGCAATCGCTCCCCCAATGCCAAAGGCAAGCAGCAACGGCGCGATCAGCCCGATGCCGAATGATACGAAGAAGACACGCCTGAAGCTCATCTCGGTCAGCAATCCGAGCACCAACATGGCCGCAAGCGCCACAATCGTCATCAGCCCAATGCCGGCAAGCACCGCCATCGCCACAAGCGAGGCAAACATAGCAGCAATCACTTCCATCACACGTCCTCCAACAGCCTGTCCGCCTGCGCGCGGGCTTCGGAAGTGATTTCCGCGCCCGACAGCATGCGTGCGATTTCTTCCTGCCTTCCGGACTGGTCAAGCTCAACAACGCCGGTCTTGGTGACAGTACCGCTCGACGATTTGGCAATGAGGTAGTGTTGTGAGCCGCGCGCGGCGACTTGGGGGCTGTGAGTGACGGCGAGCAGCTGCCATTCTTCTTGTGCCAACCGCGCAAGCCGCTCTCCAATGGCGGAGGCGACCGCACCGCCAACGCCCCGGTCAATCTCGTCGAAGATGATCGTCGCGGCCCCGCCTTTTTCTGCAAGCGCCACTTTGAGCGCGAGGATAAAGCGCGAGAGTTCGCCACCCGATGCGATCTTTGCAAGCGGCGCAAAGTCCGCGCCCGGATTGGTCGCGATCAGGAATTCAACCGCGTCTGCCCCTGCCGAACCCCATTTGTCCTCTGGCAAAGGCTCAATCGCTGTCTGGAACCGAGCCGCATCGAGCTTGAGCGGCGCAAGCTCTGCCGCGACCGCCTTGTCGAGCGTCTTAGCTGCCTTGACGCGCTGCTTATGGACCTTTTCGCACGCTGCGACATAGGCTTCGCGCGCTTTGCCGGATGCTGCTTCCAGGGTCTTCAGATGCGCGCCGCCGCTCTCAATCGCATCGAGTTTCCCGCGCATTTCCTGCATCAGATCAGGCAGCGCATCGACCTCGCAGCGGTGCTTTCGAGCCTGCGCACGCAGTTCGAACAGGCGCGTTTCAGCAGCATCGAGAGCCGCTGGATCAAAATGGAGGGCCTGCGCTGCAGCTTCCAACTTCTCTTCCGCCTCGCCCGCTTCGATGACTGCGCGGTCCAGTGCAGCGAGCGCTTCGGCCAGCAATTCGTGCTCTTCGGCGATCCGATCAAGCTTTCGCGCAGCCACGCGTAACGTCGCCAATGGCGCTTCGGAGCCTTCCCACAGATGGCGCAATTCCTCCAAGTCGCCTGAAAGCTTCTCTCCCTTTTGCATATCGGAGCGCGTTCCAGCCAATTCCGCTTCCTCGCCCACCACAGGAGCGAGCGTTTCGAGTTCGGCCAGATGAGCGCGCAGCAGCTCCTCATCCGCTTGCGCCTGCTCCACTTCGCGCCGCGCTTCTGCAAGCTGCGCATCCGCCTTGGCCCAGGCCTGCCAGCTGTTTGCCAAAGCATCGAGATCGGTTCCGGCATAGCGATCCAGCAGGATCCGGTGCCCGCGCGGGTTTACCAGACCGCGATCATCGTGCTGGCCGTGCAGTTCCACCAAGGCCGGCGCTATATCGCGCAAAGTGCGCGCGCTTGTCGGCTGATCGTTGATAAACGCCTTTGAGCCGCCATCAGCCTTCACCTGACGCCGGATCATTAGCGGTTCGCCCGGCTCGCACTCAATCTCCGCCTCATCGAAGGTTTCTGCGATCAGCGTGGGCATGGTCTCAAATTCGAAACTGGCGGTGACGCTAGCCTTTTCCTCACCGCTACGCACCAGCGATGTTTCCGCCCTGTCTCCAAGCACCAGCCCCAGCGCATCAAGCAGGATCGATTTCCCCGCCCCCGTCTCGCCCGTAAGCACGCCCAGCCCGCGCGCAAAATCGAGATCAAGCGCTTCAATAAGGACGATATTGCGGATCGAAAGCCGGGTAAGCATTGCGGCCCTACCTAGCCCAAGCGATTGGCAAGGTCACGCATCAAGCCGCCCTTTAGGCACAGCCATTTTCGGACGCGCTTCCCGGTTTCAAGATGCTTTAACTCGAACCGGCTAAACCGCTGGGCAAACACATCTTTGAACCGATTTGCGAGCGCGCGGGGGTAGTTAAGTCTGATATGGAAACACCGCACCAAATTCGATTTTCCAGTTTGTGCGTTGCCGCAACCCTTGGGTGCACGGCGATGAGCAGTGCCACGCTCGCTCAAGATGGTTTCACCACGCCTGTAAGCGAAGTCTTGCTCGATCAAATGCGCAATAATGTGCACCTCGAGGAATACATTGCCAACGCTCTGCGTCCTTTGAGATCGATGGATAAGGACGGCGACGGTTTGACAAAGGCCGATGTTGAGCAACAAGAAGCGGTGGCAAAGGCGAACGAACGCGCCCGGCTTGCACAGCAATTTCTTCGGATGGATTTTAACGGCGATCTGAAAGTGGACCGGGCCGAAATTCTCAAGTTCACTCCCGGAGAGAAAGAAGTCGCTGCTCGCGTCGCCGATCGGTTCATTGACCAGTACGATCAGGATAACGATGGCACGGCTACACTCGAAGAGGCGCTGACTTACACAACTCCATCCTATGGTCGCCGGCGCAGCACTGGTGGTGCGGATCTGCTGGCGCTTGATCCAAACGGTGATGGGCGGATTACACCGGCAGAATTGAAGGGTTTGGCGGAGGCTGCTTTCGACTATTTTGACAGCGATGGAAACGGCACGCTGTCACGCGAGGAAGCGCTCGCTATTCAGGAGGAACGGCGCCTTGCTGAAGAAGTGCGTAAGCGCCGCGAAGCTGGGTGCTTTTTTAGGCCGCCGTCCGCAGGTGCCAGATTTATCGCTTACGCCCCCTATGGCGGGCAAACCATCTCAAACGTATTTGTCGGAAGCCCGGATATCGAAACCAGCATCGTCGATATGACAATTGAGGCTGGCAAAGAGCCGCTCTACCTCGTGTTCACGAGCTATGATTCTGTCATATGGCGCTTTAAAGGCGCGACCGATCGGGTGGAACGTGTCATCGCCGCGTCTTTCAAAAGCGTCCATCGCCGCGACAGCCGCACCCCGCATTCGACATCCGCAGTGGGCATCATCGGCTTACAAAAGAACAAGGTCCGCATTGCCAATCGCGACTGCATTCCCGATTTTGCGGACCAGCGAGAAATCGATGCTGGCGTCCCCCAGCAAGCGATGGTGGCACTTTTTGGTCGCGAGCCAGACGTGATTAAACGGGAAAACCCGATTGGCACGCTGTCCCTTCCTTCGATTAAGTTTTCGCGCTTTAGCCGCAAGGAAAAGCCCGAACCGTTAGAGGGGTTTGACCCGGTCATCTGGGAGGATGCCATACACTTCCACCCGGGCGGTCTCGCCATCATTGACGAAAGCACTGTGATAGCGGCAGAGCCCGTAGGTGAATACGAGGTTCTTCCCAACAAGTTTGGCCTTTCAAATCTGGTCGCATCAGGACATCTGAAGTTCGAAGGCGAGGCTTTCCACAGTCGTAAATTCACCTTGTTAAAGCCCATTGCACGTTGGCCTGCTGGGATGGGCGGCGCGCTTTCGACCGCATTTGTAAAGCCAGAAGGCATCCCCACGCCTGACGGACGATTGGGACATAGCTGCGTCTTGAGCGAGGAAGATGGTGCCAAAGCCAATTGGGAACGGCTCTGCCGGGAAAAAGGGAGCGTAAGCATCCCCTCAGCGGTTGATATCGAACGCGGATCTTTGAAGCGCTGATCCACGGTCAAAGACTGCCGAACGCATAGCCGATTGCACGGCCGCACACTTTACGACTATGACGCCATCCAACTTCGGAGGCTGCGACAAAAGTGCTGAAAACAATTCTGATAATAGTCTTCGTTTTGGCGCTTATCGGCCTTGGAGGCTTTGCCTATCTCGGGCAAAAATCGAAGAGCGGCACTGCCCCTGGCATGGTGAATGGAACGCTCGCGCCGTGTCCGGATTCGCCCAATTGCGTCTCCAGCGAGCCGGGGACCGTGAGCGACAAGCAAGTTGATGTCTTGCCGATCGATGCCTGGGACGCCCTTCCCGGCATAGTCGAAGCGATGGGCGGCCGCGTCACCACGCAAGGCGAAGACTACATCGCCGCCGAATTTACCTCAGCGACATTCGGCTTTGTCGATGATCTGGAGCTGCGCAAGGCCAATGAGGCGGTGCATGTGCGCTCGGCATCGCGAGTGGGATACTCAGACGCAGGAGCCAACGCAAAACGCGTCGCGGAATTGCGGGAAAGGTTGGCGGAGTAGTGCGGGCTTAGCTCGCGGTGACACCGCTCGCGTGATCTTCGACCAGCTCATAAGCCTTTTCGTACCACTCGCTGCCCGGATAATTCGCACCCAGAACAGCTGCGTACTTCACCGCCTCTTCAGGAATGCCAAGCGCCAGATTGCTTTCGGCAAGACGATAAAGCGCCTCGGGCGTGTGGCTCGTCGTATCAAAATCATCGACCACATTGCGGAAACGGATCGCGGCAGCGAGCCACTGGCCTGAACGCTGGTAGTGCCGCCCTATCTCCATTTCCTTGCCCGCTAGGTGATCGGCCACAAGGTCCAGTTTCAAGCGCGCATCAGCCGCGTATTCGGACTGAGGAAAGCGTCGGTTCACCTCGCGCAAGGCCGTCCTCGCCTGCTCGGTAATCTTCTGGTCGCGGTTCACATCCGAGATCTGCTCGTAATACGACAGCGCGATCAGGTAATACGCATAGGGCGCATCCTTGTTGCCCGGGTGGATCGACAAGAAGCGCTGCGCATTCTGGATCGACTTGTTGTAATCCCTCGCAATGTAATAGCTGAATGCGCTCATCAACTGCGCGCGCCGGGCCCACGGTGAATAGGGATGCTGGCGCTCCACCTCGTCAAACAGCGCCGCTGCCACCAGAGTGTTCCCGCTGTCCAAGCGTCGCTGCGCCTCACCGTAAAGCGATTCCACATCGCGCGCGACATAGGCGACATCTTCATTCGCCGAAGACCCTCCGCAAGCAGCAAGAGTGGCGATGGCCGCGCCCAGAACGGCTGAACGGGCGACAAGGCGGGTGGCGGATTTACGCGAGAATACGATCATGGCCCGCCGTATAACCGGCCCCCACGTGAACGCCAAGTGAAAGGGAGCTGTTTTCCCAAAAGCCGCACGCCCCACCAACCGCCGCAAAACCAAGCGGCGATTAACCCTGTTTCTCCACATAGCACAAACGCTTAGCGCCCCATCACCTGGGCCTCCATGGACAGGGAACCCACAATGCTGCGTCAGATCTTCCGCGATGAAAGCGGCGCCACCGCGATTGAATACGGCCTTATCGCGGCGCTCATTTCGATCGCCGCCATCCTCGCGTTTCAGGCGCTGGGCCTCAATCTTGGCAACACGTTCAACACGGTGAGCGAGGCGATGGCAGGCTAAGCCCCTCGCCCCAACCATTTTCCTACTCGGCGGGTTTGTGATCTAGCCCGTGCATGAGCCAGGCCACACCCAAAAACGCCGCAAAGCTCCCCGCGCTTACCGGCACCATCCCCGATTTCACCCCCGTCCCGCGCCAACGCATGCGCCGCGGCGGGTGGAGCGCTGATCGCCAGCGCGCCTTTATCGAAGCTTTAGCCGAAACCGGCAGCGTGCGCGCCGCCTGCCGCCGTCTTGGCGTGGGCGAGCACCACATCTACAAATTGCGCCGCCACCCCGAAGCGGAGAGCTTTCGCAAAGCCTGGGAGGCAGCGCTTGATTGCGGCATCCAGCGGATCGAGGATATCGCGATGGAGCGCGCGGTGAACGGCGTCGAAGTACCGGTCTATCACGCAGGCGAATTGATCGGCACGCGCCGAGCATACAATGATCGCCTGCTCATGTTCCTGCTCAAGAACAGGGCGCCCCAGCGGTTTCCCGAAGGCCAGGCCGGCATCCCCATGAGCAAGGCCGGATGGGCGCGCGAGAAAACCCGCCTCAAGCGGAAATGGCGCAAGAAATGGGAGGAAGAACGCGCTGCCAGTGAGCGCGCCGGCCAAAGGCAGACCTCCGCCGCCGAAGTGCGCGCAAGCATTGATCGCAAGATCGAAAGCCTGCGCCGCGAAGCCGAAATCAAGCGTCAGCGCGAATGGGACATGCTCTCAGAAGAAACCCGAGCCGCATGGGAGCGCTTCGAAACCCTGCGCGACCGAGACCTAGACGCAATGCGCGCCGATGAAGACATGCGGCGTGCGGTAGAGCGAAAGCCGCGATTGTTGGTGGAGAAGAACGACCCCGCCTAGCGCGCGCGATTGCGCACAGAAATGCAGATCCGCGCATAAGGTCTTGCCTTCAACGAAGCTTCATTCATAAGATAGTGATCACTATCGATTCGCTCGTTGAGGGGGTGGCATGAACGCCCATCGCAAATCAGAAACAACGCCGCTCGATGCGTTGCGCAAACCGGCGCAGACGCGGGCACAGCAAACGGCCAGCCGCATACTGGATGCCGCCGCAGCGCTTCTTGAAGAGACGGGATTCGAAGACCTTTCCACCAACGCGATTTGTCGCCACGCTGGCGTCACACCACCGGCGCTGTATCGGTATTGGCCCAATAAGCATGCAGTGCTCGCTGCATTGGCTGAGCGCCTTCTTGGCAAGCAAAATGAACGCATGGCGCAGTGGGCGTTCAACGAGTTTAATGCTGGCGATCTGGAAGAGAGCTATCGGCTCCTCTTAACCGGACAGCTCGAAGTGACTTTGGAGCAGCCGGGCGGCTTATGGATCACCCGTGCGCTTCGGGCGTCGCCGACCACCGCAAGCATTCTCGACAAGTCCTCGGCAGAGCTTGTTCCCCTGCTCATCTCAATGGGCCTTCCCGGAGCATCGACCGATCCAGATGCGCCGCTCGGCACACAAGTGCGCCTTGGCATCGAAATGGGTTACGCCGCGCTCGAATTGGCTTTGAATGCCCAACCTGCGGAACGCACCCGCATCATCAAGGAATCGGCGTTTCTGCTCGTCACTCAGCATCGAACGATCATGAGCGCCTCCAACAAATCGTGAGCAATTTCATGAAGGGATCGAACAATGAAAACTGCGCGAATGATGATTGTCGCTGGCATGGCCGCAATAGTTTTGTCTGCATGCGCTACGCCCTATGACATGGGCGGACTGCCTGTTGGATTATTCCGCGGCAGCAAGACTGAACAGCTCGATGACAAGACGTACCGCATATACGTCAATGTCAGCACGTCGACCAAGCGCCAAACGGCATTCGATCACGCGAACCTGCGGATGGCGCAGCAGACGCTCGAAGCCGGATACCCCTATTTTCGGGTCTTGAATTTCGAGGATCAATCCAAACGCCAATATGGCATCAGATACAAGCAAACAGCAGAAGGCACCGGGTTGCCGCTTGATCCGTTCCGGTTGGGCATCGCAGCCGATCGATATTACAAAGGAACGGTCACGAAGCTCGACGGACGATTTCGCCTTGTCTCTGGTGAGGAAGCCAAAGATCTCCCTCGCAACCAATTTTACCATGCTTGGGGCATCTACGAACGCCTAGCGCCCAAGTACCTAGGCGATAAAATGAAATCCGAAGATCATTTTGCTGCGGTGATACTGGCAAGGCGCGAAGGCCTTCCCCTTGAAGAAGCGGAGCGAGAGCTGAACGAACGCTGGCAAGCATACAAAGCTGAACAATGACCTGTTGGCGCCAAATCAGAGCAACCGCAGGGGCCTGCGCACTCTTGTCAGCATCTGTTAGCAGCTTGGCACAAAGCCACACCCTAGAACGGCACGAGGAAACTGAGCAGGCTGACCATTCTGAAGACCGTCTCGTGCCCAGACTGTCTGAGCAGGATATTAGATTGACGTCTGGATTACGAAGATACGTCCCAACCTACACCGCCATATTCGGTAGCGAGCCCGGGATTTTCGTGTTTGACACCGCCCCATTCCTGAAAGTCGAAAGGCTAGCCATCGCCCGTATCGAAGATAGCCAATGGACAAGCGTGGCTTTCGATCGGGACAAAGACCGATATTCGTGCGAAGGCTCTCGTGCGCCTGTCCGAAAATGGGGTTTGCCTTCCATCGTGACCGCTTCGATCGAGATCGATGACGCCACCGATGAAGTGTCGGCTACCGAAACATTTGTCTCCGACTCGCAAACAATCCTCATCGCGCTGTCACGTCCAATCATCGAAGTTTGGAGCAATGATGCAATCGATGCGCGAGATGATGGAGAGGTCGCGTATGTGCTCGACCGTTGCCGTGCAATCATAGACAAAGCCGATGTCCCAGGCTTACCGCTCAACGACGAGGAAAGACGTCGCTTTGCTGGGCCACACGGTCTGATCAATCTGGAACCAGGTGAGAGCCACATTTCGGCTCTTTTCGAAGCCAAACCAGGTTTATACTGGTTGAAGCCTTCATCGCGATCAGCTCAGCCTTGGCCCTTCATGGTTGCTAGAGTGACTGATGCTGATTGGACAGCTTTGCACTATGTCCCAAATTCCGATGATTTCCGGTGTGAAGGAGCGATAGCCCCTGAGCGCGCGGGCGGCTTGCCGGGGATCGTTCGCACTCGTTTGCACTACGACACCGGCGAAGTGCCACCCTTAGATGTCGATAAGAGCAATCACGCGACAATCGTGCCGCTTCTCTCGCGGAAGGTCAGCTACCTCGACGACGCCGAAAGAGCAGAGCAGATCGCAGCATTCCCGGACGTCCAAGACTATCTTGATGAGTGCCGCAGATTGGTCGATCTTGCTCCCGAAAATCCGGAATAGCCTTGATGTGACCAGCGCATATTTGCTCGTTTCTTGAGATTGGTACTGATCAACGATCCCGAGCGCGATGGGCTGGACCAACCGCGGACCTTCATTCTTCCCCCATTCGCAGCGCGGCAATAAACGCCTCCTGCGGAATACTCACGTTTCCGTATTCGCGCATCTTCGCTTTGCCCTTTTTCTGCTTTTCGAGCAGCTTCTTCTTACGGCTAATGTCGCCGCCATAGCATTTGGCCGTAACGTCCTTGCGCATGGCTGCGATCGTCTCGCGGGCGATGATCTTGCCGCCTATCGCGGCCTGAACGGGAATCTTGAACAAGTGCCGTGGAATCAAGTCCTTAAGGCGCTCACACATGCCCCGACCACGCTCTTCGGCGACCCCCCGATGCACGATCAGCGACAGCGCATCAACGGGCTCTGCGTTAACCAAGATATTCATCTTAACAAGATCGCCTTCGCGACTGCCTATCTGTTCATAGTCAAACGAGGCATAGCCACGCGAGATGGACTTGAGGCGGTCGTAGAAGTCGAACACGACCTCGTTCAATGGCAACTCGTACGTCACCTGCGCGCGCCCGCCGACATAGGTGAGATCGGTCTGGATGCCGCGGCGATCCTGGCACAGTTTGAGGATCGCGCCCAGATACTCATCCGGGGTGTAGATCACCGCCTTTATCCACGGCTCCTCGATCATTTCGATGCGGTTTACATCGGGCCAATCAGCCGGGTTGTGGATGTCGATAACCTGCGCGTCTTCGGTCTTCGATTTGGAGAGATGCACGCGGTAAACGACGCTTGGCGCGGTGGTGATGAGATCGAGATCGTATTCGCGTGAGAGGCGTTCCTGTATGATCTCAAGGTGGAGAAGGCCCAGAAAGCCAGCCCGGAAACCAAAGCCCAATGCGGCAGAGCTTTCCATTTCAAAGCTGAAGCTGGCATCGTTAAGGCGCAGTTTGCCAATGCTTTCGCGCAGTTTCTCAAAGTCAGCAGCGTCGACGGGGAAGAGGCCGCAGAAAACGACGGGCTGGACTTCCTTGTATCCGGGGAGCGCTTCGGTTGCCCCGCCCTTCACTGTCGTGATCGTGTCACCGACGCGGGCCTGTTCAACCTCTTTGATCTGCGCGGTGATAAATCCGATTTCGCCGGGGCCAAGCTCTTCAAGGTCAGTGCGTTTGGGGGTGAAGCAGCCGACGCGGTCAACAAGGTGCTGCGTGCCGCCCTGCATGAACTTGATGTTGAGCCCTTTAGTGAGCGCGCCTTCGATCACGCGGACAAGAATAACGACGCCGAGATAGGGATCGTACCAAGAATCTACGAGGCTGGCTTTGAGGGGTTTGTCCCGCTCACCATTGGGCGGAGGGATCTTGGCGACGACAGCTTCGAGCACGTCTTCAATGCCAATGCCGGTTTTGGCAGACGCCATTACGGCTTCGGATGCATCAAGGCCAATCACATCTTCGATTTCCTGCTGGACGCGTTCGGGCTCAGCAGCGGGAAGATCGACCTTGTTTATGACGGGGACGATTTCGTGGTCATGCTCGATCGACTGGTAGACATTGGCAAGCGTTTGCGCCTCGACACCTTGTGCAGCGTCAACAACCAGCAGCGCGCCTTCGCAGGCGGCGAGTGAGCGAGAGACCTCGTAAGCGAAATCGACGTGACCGGGTGTGTCCATCAGATTGAGCTGATAGGTCTCGCCGTCCTTGGCTTTATAATTGAGACGGACGGTCTGTGCCTTGATGGTGATGCCGCGCTCTTTCTCAATGTCCATGTTATCGAGGACTTGCTCCGACATCTCACGCTCGGTGAGGCCGCCAGTGAATTGAATCAACCGATCAGCAAGCGTGGACTTGCCGTGATCGATATGAGCGATAATCGAGAAATTGCGGATCTTGGAAAGGTCAGTCATTGTTACGCGCAGATAGCTTTAGGAAACGGCGATGTCATTCGCGAAAACGCGCAAATCCAGAAGCAATGTGTTGCAAAGCTGAGAACCTGCGTTTTTAACGCAGACTAGGTACGCAATCAGGCGGCTTCGGGTTTCATCGCGGTGGCGTAGCCGAACTGAGGGACACTGCCTGTTTGACCCAGCAATCCGCCTTCCATTCCCGCATAATTGCCTTGCGATAGGGCTGCCAAAGGCGCTCCTGCGGATGCCAGCGCATAAGGAGATACGCGGTTGCGCGTTACAAGGCCGCCCGAACCATCATCGATGAGGTTCTGCTCAAATTCGAGACCCTGTGTATCATCATTGGTACGAATGACTGTCGCAACGGCCAACTGGCCACCGCCCAGATCGACCACGAACTGCGTACCCTTGGGTACATCCACCAAACCCTGGATCAATGCGCCTGAGCGCGACAGATTGCGCAAGGTGACCTCATAAGAGTGATCATCGTGGATCACCTGGATCTTACGGAAGACGGTACGGCGGCGCGCGCGTTTGGTCCTGTCCCCGCTTGGCGCAATCTTCCAGGCATCGCCCGTCAATTCCTCAGCGACTGTCGTGCCGCTGACGGGATCGGAGTAGATGGGGCCTTGGACATATTTGACGCCGCACTCGACGAGCGCCTTGTTTAAAGCCTCAGTCTCAATGCCATTTGCAATCGTATTCATTTCCATCGCGCCTGCGAGCGCGACAATTGCACGGATCAGGCCAAGACCGCTTGCATCATCACCGTCACCGCGCCTTTCCGTGTTGCGGTCTGCCTCTGCAATCAATCCTTCGTCGATTTTGATCGAATCAAATGGTGCGCGGCGCAGATAGGCAAGCGATGAATAGCCCGAGCCAAACTCATCGAGCGTCAAACGGACGCCAAGCTTGAACAATGAGGCGAGGATACGGTCAACGGCATTGGTGTCACCGAAAAAGACCGCTTCGGTGATTTCCAATTCGAGACGTGCCGGTGATAGCTCAGCATCTGTCAGCGCATCGGAAACTCTTTCGACGAAGTCTTGCGAATTGAGTAGAGCCGGCGCGACATTCACCGATACACGGACGCTCTCGGGCCACTCGGCAGCATTGCGGCAGGCCTCCTTGATCGACCAAAGCCCGACTTCGCTGGTCTGGCTTGAACCATCAAGAATCTGCGCAAATTCTTCGCTTACAATAGCGCCGCGCTGGGCATGGTTCCAACCGACTTGCGCTTCAAGGCAGCGAACTTGCTGTGTCTTGGTATCAACGATGGGTTGGTATTCGAGGAAGAGCTGGTTGTCGCGAACTGCTTCCCCAAGGTCTTCTTCAAGACGGCGACGGAAAATGGCCTCATTTTCAAGATCGCCCGAGAAAAAGCGATACTGCCCTCGCCCACCATTTTTTGCCGCATAAAGAGCAAGGTCGGCTGAGCGCACGATCTCATCCATAGTCACACCATCATGCGGAGCGATCGCTATGCCGACAGATGCACCGATTACGCAGCGACCTTCATCAAGCGAATAGGGTTGGCGCAGCATATCGATGATCTTCATCGCGATATCGCCAAGTTCACCGCGATCATCGCAATCGGGAATCATCACTTGAAATTCATCGCCGCCGAGCCGTCCGATCTCACATTCACGCTCGATCGCGCGGCCAAGACGCGTCGCAACCTGCTTCAGCAGCTCATCGCCTGCCGCATGACCCAAAGTGTCATTTACTTGCTTGAAACGATCAAGATCGAGCATCAGGATCGCGCAATTGCGCTTGGCTGATTTGAAAGCTGTCAGCGTCGTCTCAATCCGGTGCGCCATGTGATGGCGATTGGCGAGGCCTGTCAGGGAGTCGAATTTGGCGAGCCGCGCGGTTTCCTGTTCGCGGTAGAATTCCTCGGTAATGTCCGCTCCGGTGCCGCGAAAGCCGCGAAAGTCGCCGGATTTACTGAATACAGGCTGGCCCGACAAACGAAGCACTGCACCGTCCGGTTTCTTTACAGCACGCAAAGCAAAGCCTGAAAACGCTTTGTGCGCACCCAGCATCAATGCAAGCGACTTGGTTCGTCCTTCGCGTGAAGCGGATTCGAAAATGCTCGACAGCGGCTGGCCGATAAGATCGCCCAGAGGCAGATCGACGCGCTCGGCAATGGCGGCACTCAAATAGGTGAGATTTCCCGCCTCGTCACTGGCCCAGAACCAGCCAAGGCCCGATTGTTCCAGGTCATCAAGCATTGCCAGCTTTTCACCATCAGACAGTGCATTTGCCGCATCACCGGCATAGCTCGAGCCGCCGCTGCGTCCCCGCACCGACGAACTGCCTGATTTTGATGACAAGAAACCCTTAAAGGGCACTGGCAAAGGTCCTTCTCGTGTGAACTGGCCCCAACGGGCGCTTTAACAATGCCAAGATGTAAATCCGTTTGGTTACTTTTCTGCTAAGAATTTGGCCGGACACAACGGAATTGCAGAGTGCAGCGCTATTTTGACGTTCTCAGCCCGATGCGCTCATCCGTGTCCCTGCCAGCACCTCAAATGTGCCATCCTGCCGGCGGCTGAGAGGGAGCGTGAATTCCACACCGGCACGATCCTCTATCGACCAGCGAATGTTTGCACGCGCGCTGACTTGAGCGCTGAATTCAATCTGGACGGTCGCGCCTTCAGGCAGGTTCCAGAGACCATCGACCATCGCTCCGCCTGAGGAAATGTTGCGCAAGGTGGCTGGCATCCGATTGCCGTTGTGGCTTATGAAAACGCGCTTGAGGAGCACCTGTCGTTTACCTCGAGATGATTGAGGGCCTTCAGCTGCGACGATTTTGCTGCCTTCTACCAGCCTGCCCGCATCCACCGCCGAGACGGGCTTATGATAAATGAAACCTTGGACATGGCTGCAGCCAAGCACGCGGATAAGCTCGAGCTCATCCAGCGTCTCCACTCCTTCTGCGGTGGTGTCCATCTTGAGCGCTTCTGCAAGAGATGTGATCGAAGCGATAATGGCACCATTGCGGCTGCCCGGTTTGGTGGCGCCCTGCACAAAGCTGCGATCGATCTTGATCTTGTCGAATGGCGCTTTCTTGAGGTAGCCAAGCGAGGAATACCCAGTCCCGAAATCATCCAGCGCCAGACGCACGCCCACCCTCTTGAGCGCCTTGAACATCGCATCTGTTCCAGCCGTATCGTTCAAGAACACGCTTTCGGTGATCTCAAGCTCAAGCCGTGATGGCGTTATGCCGCTATGTGCCAGCGCGTTGGCGACAATGCTCGGCAATTCCTTCTGTGAGAATTGCAAGGGCGATACGTTGACGGCGCAACGAATACTTTCAGGCCAGGATGCCAAATCCTCACAGGCTTTTCGCAGCGCCCATTGGCCAAGTTTGTCGATCAGTCCGGCATCTTCAGCCACCGCAATGAACTTTTCTGGCGAGAGCGAACCGCGGCGCGGATGGTTCCATCGCATTAACGCTTCGAAGCCCGTGATTTCTTCAGTCGCGGTGAAAACGACAGGCTGATAATACAGCTCCAGCTCTCCGCGTCCGATTGCCTCGCGCAGATCCTGCTCGAGTTCGGCGCGTTCTTCGGCTGCGGAATGCAGGCTCTTGTTATAAAAATGGAACTTGCCGCGCCCCGCGTCTTTCGCCGCATACAGCGCCAGATCGACATTTCGGATCAGCTCTTCGCTGGTTTCGCCATCCATTGGTGCTCTCGCGATGCCAACGGACGCACCGATGATCACGCCTTGGCCTTCGACGGAGTATGGTTGCGATAAAGTGCTGATGATCTCGTTTGCCACGAAGCCCAGCTTGTCCCGATCCTGACTCCCCGGGATGATGACCTGAAATTCATCGCCACCCAATCTTCCGCATCGCCCAATACCATCGAGCACACGTTCGAGCCTCTGAGCAACCTGTTTGAGCAGTGCATCACCTGCTGGGTGACCGAGCGTATCGTTGACCTGCTTGAAGCGATCAAGATCGAGCATGAGCAGAGTGCAGGCGCCGCCGCGTTCTGCGGGCGCTGCAAGGATTTGATCGAGTAGATCGCGCATTTGGGCTCGGTTTACGAGCCCTGTCAGAGAATCGTAATGAGCAAGTCTCGTGACTTGCTGCTCGTTGCTGCGTTTTTCCGTGAGATCGGTGCCATGGCCCCTGAACCCGCAGAAGTTCGAAAAGCCGTCATAGACAGGCCTGCCCGTGAGTGACCAAAGGCGGTCGCTCCCTGCCGCGCGCAATTCGATATCCTTAAAGGCGGATCGAGCGGATAGATGAAATCCAAGACTGCGCTCAGGTGCGACTGCGCCAGGCGCAGCTTCAACAATGCTGCTGAGCGAACGCCCTCGCAATTGATCGGGCGAGTAGCCAACCACGCTGGCGGCAGACGGAGAGATGTAGCTGATCTGCCCTCTGCGGTCAGTTTCCCAGAACCAGCCATGGCCTGTTTCCTCAAAGCTGCGCAAAATGTCTTCAGCGCGCGCTGCGACCCTATCGCGCGCATCATTGGCAATCCGGCGTTTTTCCGCCGAATGCCATTCAAACCGCGCAATAAGGACAAGCGCAAAGGTCGCCCCAACGATTGCCGCTATGCTGACCAAGCTGAAATCGAGGAGCGCAAAAGCACCCCACATGGCGATTTTCGCCGCAAACAGGGACATGACGCGCATGCTGAGAATGGCTGCGCAGGCTGCATTAATACAAACCAGTGTGGCAATTGCCCATTGCCACGCGAGGCCGCTTTGAACCCAGCTTGCAAACACATATCCCGTACAAAGCATCGGGATAATGACCCCCACAAACAGCAGGCCATATCGCGATGCCTGCGTTCGATCGGCGTTTCGTTCGCAATAAGCGAGCCGCTTCCCAAAGCCAAAGATGAAAAGCGACAGAGCCGCGGCGGCGACAGGCCATCCGAGCGGCACATCCACCGCGACCAGCGCCGCCATCGCATACGCTAGCGCAAGCACCAAAGCCAACCTGCGCGATTTGCGGGGCAGGTAATACTGGTGGTCGGGGAAGTCTTTGCTGTCGGGATCCACTTTCAGATCGAGGCTGGCATTCAAATCGCGGATCGGGCTTCGACGATCTTGAGAATTGCGCGCGCCAGTTTTGCGGTCTTCGCCTTTCGCTGCTTTCCGCTCATTCCCTACCTGTTCATCGACCTGAGGATCGCGCGAAACCGACCGTTCGTCACCTGGAACAGGCGACTTATCGGGTGGTTGGTTGTCAGGAGCGGCCGAGCGCATGGTCATATCAAAACCATGCCTCCACCCCTTTTGAAAAACGGTTAATCGGAATGGTTGAAAAAGGGGTAGGATATGGCCGTTTCCCGCAGAAAATAGCCATTAACCTCGGCCGGAAAGCTGAACTTCCATAAACGCCTTGGGCTCCTTGGATTGGGCGTGCATGTATCCTGCATACGAGTCATCGTTCAACGCCTGCAGGGGCCGTCCGGCCAATTCCATCTGATAGGGCGAGACACGGTGGCGCGTGCACAATCCATCAGCCCCGTCGCTGATCAGCGGTGTTTCGAATTCGACCCCCTGGCTGTACCCTTCAGATCGTTTTACCGTCGCGACAGCCAATTGTCCCCCGCCAAGATCAAGCACGACTTTGGTTTCGAGCGGCACATCAAGCAGCCCCTCGACCTTGGCGCCTGTCTTTGACAGGTTACGCAGTATCACCGTGTAGCGGTGATCCCCGTGAATCAGACCAATCTTTCTGAATTCAGTGCGCCGATCAGCGCGAAATTTTTCAGGACCACGCGGTACATAGACAAGATCGCCTTTCTCAAATCGCTCGGTCACTTCTTCAATCGGAACAGCACGAGAAAACAAAATGCCTTGTAAATGGGTCGCGCCCTGCCCTGTCACCGCTGCAAGCTCGTCCTTGGTCTCAACGCCCTCGGCCACTGTCTCCATTCTGAGGACACTGGCAAGGCTCACAACGGCGGCAATGATGGCAAGGTTATTGTTGTCACCGCTTGAGCAACCCCGAACAAAACCCTGATCTATCTTGATTTTATCGAATGGTGCGTCGCGCAGATAGCTGAGCGAGGAATAGCCAGTGCCAAAATCGTCCAATGCCAATCGGATCCCAAGCTCTTTGAGGTTCTTGAACATCAAAAGAGTGCGCTCGATGTCGCCAACAAACACGCTTTCCGTAATTTCAAGCTCGATCTGCTGAGGATTGACGCCGCTTCGTTTAAGAGCAGTCCGCACGACTTCCACAAAGTCATCGGAGGCGAATTGAACTGCGGAAACGTTGATAGCGGCTTTAACCTTGTTCGGCCATTTGGCGACTTGCTGACAGACCTCGTTGAGCGCCCATTCGCCAAGCTCGCGGATTAATCCGACATCCTCTGCAACAGGGATGAATTCTGCAGGAGAAATCATTCCGCGTTCGCTGTGATCCCAGCGCATGAGCGCTTCCATGCAGACAACCTCGTGCGTTTTGGCATCCACAATCGGCTGATAGTACATCAGCAATTCATTTTTGGCGGCCGCATCTCGCAAATCCGCCTCGATCTGGTGGCGGTGGCTGGCTTTGTCCTGAAGATCGCTTGAATAAAACCGGTGCTGCCCTCGGCCACCGCCTTTTGCGGCATAAAGAGCAAGATCGGCAGCCTTGATCAGTTCGTCCGTTTCCACGCCATCGTACGGCGCAACAGCGATGCCAACCGATGATCCGATCACCGCGCGGCTTCCACCGATCGAATAGGGCTGCGAAACCATCTGAATAAGGCGCTGACCAAGTTCGCCCAATTCCCCACGATCATCGTAATCGGGTAGGATGATCTGGAATTCATCCCCGCCCAAGCGACCTATTTCGCCCTCATCACCAATTATGCGCTGAATGCGGGCTGCAACCTGCTTCAAGAGCTCATCGCCTGCAGGATGGCCGAGCGTATCGTTCACCTGCTTGAACCTATCCAGATCAAGCATCATCAATGCGCAGCTGCGCTTCGCGTGGGTGAAGGCCTTTAATGTCGATGTCAGGTTGCGCGCCATGCGGTGGCGATTGGAAAGACCCGTCAGGGAATCGAATTGAGACAGACGTTCGGCATCGACGCGGTCTTGATGGGTGCGGCTGATATCCTTGATACTGCCTCGATAACCTTCGAAAGTGCCGTCGCCGCAGAAATGTGGCTTGCCCGAGATTTCCCACCATGCCGACTTGTCGCCTGCGGTAAGTTTGACAGCACTTGCATTGATCGAATTGCGAGCCGCCAGCATGAACCGCAAAGGCCTTTGCGCTTCGTCTCGCTCAATCTCGGTATCCTCCTCGAAAAGTTCGGAAACCTGCCGTCCGACGACATCGGTTTCCTCCAGTTCGAGCATTTCGAGCGCCTTGGGCGTGAGATAGGTCAAACGACCCTCGGCATCGCTGGCCCAGAACCAACCAAGCCCGGAGTTTTCAAGACTGTCGAGCAAAGCGACGCGGCGCGCTTGATCGTCTGCGCGGATAGGATCAAGTTCCGCAGGTTCACCGTCGGCGGCCGGCTTTTTCTCAGCACCCTTGGTGATGCGCGAAAGCAAACCCGCCATGTTGAAAAGCCCACTCCGAAAACGCGATACGTCCAAACCCCGCGTGACGCATACGGTCTAAGGGTGAATAAAGCGTAATGCCCCTTCGATTTCGCCCGCAATTCCTCAGCAACAAAAGGCGGCTTGAATTCGTTCAAGTCGGACGGCAGAAGGAACCGCATACAGGTGCCCTGCGTAGAAAGAAGGTAGTGAAACAAATCGGCAATGCGCCGGACACCCAATTCAACGATAAGCCAGACATGGCAGAGGGGATAATATGGCAGAATCCAAAGTAACGCTCGAAAACGAGGCAGCACAATCAACCAGTGCCCTTGGGCCCTTGGTCGGAGTAGCGCGCGAGGATTTTGTGAGCGCTGTCGCGCTGTTGCTGCGCGAGACTGCATCTGATCCGGCCCGTATAATGCGCCACGCGAAGACGATGACCGAGGACATGGTGAAAATCATGACCGGCAAAAGCGATCTGGCCCCGCATCCCAAAGACAAAAGGTTCATGGACCCGGCCTGGCAATACAATCCATTCTTTCGGGCTGGCGCCCAGTATTACCTCGCGGTTCAAAAGGGCATGCGGAACTGGATTGAAGAGCTTGAGCTTGATGAGCTTGAGCGCAATCGAGCCAATTTCATCTCAAACATTATCATAGACAGCCTGGCGCCCACAAACACTCTCGCAGGCAATCCCATTGCGCAAAAGCAGATCATCAATTCAGGTGGTCTCTCGCTGATCAAGGGCTTGCAAAATGCCTACAACGATATCGTCCATAACAAAGGAATGGTCAGTCAGGTTGACAAGCGCCCCTTCAAACTTGGCGAGAATATCGCGACTTCGAAGGGCAATGTGGTCCACCGCACCGAAATGTATGAACTGGTGCACTATGCGCCCACCACGGACGAGGTTTACGAGACACCTCAGCTTACGATCCCGCCTCAGATCAACAAAATGTACATCAACGATTTGTCGCCCGAAAAATCGGTTGTGAAGTGGCAGGTCGACAACGGCATCCAGACCTTTGTGATCTCATGGCGAAATCCATCGAAGGATCAGGGCCACTGGGACATGGCGGACTACATCGCTTCATGCGAGGAAGCACTGGAAGTCGTTTCCGAAATAACCGGCTCTAAAAAAGTCAATGTGTCGGCTGGCTGCTCGGGCGGCCAAACAGCGTCCGTCCTAGCTTCCAAACTGGCCGCGACCGGCAACGACATTCTCGGCACGCTCACACTGATGGTGTGCGTTTTGCACCCAGAGCCCACCGACGTCGAAGCGGCATCACTTGTCAGCGAGCACGGGATTGAACTTGCCAAACAGCGCGCTGCCAAAAAAGGCGTCATCAAGGCCGATGATCTCGCTCGCGGATTTGCCTGGTTGCGCCCCAATGACCTCATCTGGAACTATGTCATCAACAACTACCTCCTGGGCATGGATCCGCCCGCTTTTGACGTATTGTTCTGGAATGCGGATGCAACGAACCTATCCGCTAGCTTGATGGGCGATTTCCTGACCCTGTTCCAAACGTTGGCATTTTCCACTCCGGGAACGGTCGAAATGGCTGATCACACGATCGATCTTACCAAGGTTAAGGCTGATCTGTTCATTCTTGGCGGGGTCACCGATCACATTACACCTTGGAAAGCGACCTATCGCTCGACCCAACTCTTTGGCTCCAAGAACGTGACCTATGTGCTCAGTCAATCGGGGCACATGCAGGCCATCCTTAACCCTCCGACCAATCCCAAGGCCAAGTATTTTATTCAGAAGAAGGCTGGTAAACTTCCAGCAACGGCTGATGAGTGGCTGCAAGGCACCGAAGAGGTTCAGGGAAGCTGGTGGCCGTTGTGGATGGAATGGATTCAGAAAAGATCCGGCAA
Organism: Erythrobacter sp. YT30; assembly: GCF_001542875.1. GTDB lineage: Bacteria > Pseudomonadota > Alphaproteobacteria > Sphingomonadales > Sphingomonadaceae > Erythrobacter. The sequence continues at coordinate 697,440 of NZ_LMAF01000001.1, forward strand.
GAAGAAAGCCGCCCCCGATGGTGTGGGAAGCAAGGCACATCCCCCACTCGAAGCAGCACCGGGACTCTACGTGGTGGAAGAAGTCTGATAGGGACGCTCCTGAAATAGCGCTTTTTGAGCTTATGGAGGGCACCCCCGTAAGGGATCTACGAGGCTGCCCTCCACCCATGTCAATGGGGAGCTCGACAGTAGGCGCTTGTTGAATAAGGACGGGAATTCGTGTCAGATTTGATGAAAAATGCCTCCGTGACAATGGAAGAGGTGGCCGGACGGACGCTACGGACTGCTACGTGGCGGCTAAATGAACCCAGCGAGCATTTGCCGATTTTGTTCTTCAACGGAATTGGCGCAAATATCGAGGCCGTCGCCCCTCTTGCTGAAGCCATGCCAGAACGCGGTTTCATTATGTTTGACATGCCAGGCGTGGGCGAATCGCCCGACCCAGTGATCCCTTACAACCCCTTCACCATGAGTTGGACCGCGGCCGAATTGCTCGGACGCTTTGGTCTTGGCGATGTCGATGTGATGGGCGTTTCTTGGGGAGGTGCGATGGCTCAGCATTTCGCACTCCAGCATCCGGCGCGGACGCGACGTCTTACATTGATCGCAACGACACCAGGTATGGCCATGGTGCCGGGCAATCCCGCTGCTTTTACCAAGATGGCCAATCCACGCCGCTACATTGACCCTGAGTTCATGAACGAGCATTTCGCAACACTATACGGCGGCGTTGATGCTGACGGAGCGGCGCATCAAAAGGACAGCCATATCGGCCGCCTCAAGCCACCCTCTCCACGCGGTTACATGTATCAGCTTTTGTGTATGCTGGGATGGACCAGCCTGCCTGCTTTGCCGTTTCTAAAGAAAGAAACGCTGATAATGATGGGCGAAGATGATCAGATTGTGCGCCCGATTAACGGACAGATCCTGAAAGCGATGATTCCCAATGCTCGGATCCAGATGTTCGAGGGCGGCGGTCATCTTTTTCTGCTGACCCATGCAGACGAGAGCGTTGCAGCGATCCGCGAATTTCTGGATGCGCCTGAAACGGATGAGGAAAAGAGTCGGTTAGAAGCGTACGCCGCCTAAGGTCTACTTATTGCTAGCCCTTCTCACACCGCATCGACCTTCTTTGGGCAATCTATCGGCAGCGCTAAGCGCAGCCGCAGCTTCGCGTGGACGATCCGTCGCGATGACATCGACACCACCTTCGGACAACTCGGCATACCGTTCATCTATCCCGAAGCGATCAATTATATTGTCGATCGAATTGGGCGAACGACCAAGCGTCCCAAATATAACTTCGACATCAGCCTCGTCGAGCGCCTGATATAGGTCGGGTTTCGCCGTTCGGGTACCTGTGAACGCGACGATGCGATCTGCTGGAATTCCTGCAGCAACAACCTCATCCAGGTCACCTGGCGCGGACAAGGAGAATGATATGAGCATCTCGGGTGCAAGGGCGTACAGCTTTTGAGCAGCTTCGACTGAGTAGGCGATAAGAATTACACTTTCGGCCATATCCTGTGCCCGGATCAATTCGATCACTTCTTCGTAATCCGCAGTCCGCTTGAAATCGATCTGCAGCACGGTGCGCCCGATTGCCCAAGAAAGCGCCTGATTGAGTGTCGGCACGCGGTACGGTGTGACCCAGCCAGCCTCATCGACCAGAAATAGCTTCTGAACCTCTGACCACGGCGCATCGGTTACATTACCCGTGCCGGTGGTCGTACGATCGAGCGTGCGATCGTGCATAAGGTAATGGACCCCATCGGGGCTCTGCGCGACGTCAATCTCCATCACTGCAGGAATGGCCGTGAGGAGCGCGTCCATTGTCTCGACACTGTTTTCCGGAAGCCCTGGCGAAGGACCGCCTCGGTGCGCGGAGATGAGGCTGGTGTCGGACTGTTCGATGCAATCGAGCATTGCCGATAAAGTGGTCTCTGGCACCAAGTGCCATGTTCCCTTATTGCCCGACGCATTGTCAGTATTCTGGCCCAAAGCAGTTGTGCCTAGCCCAATCGCTATGGCAGCAGACAGGGCAGCATGAGAAAGAAATGGGCTCATAGTTGAGACGCCCTCTGTTTTGTAATGCGGCATAAGCTCTATCCAGCGAACGAGATGCACGTTCAAGCGTCAATTGGTTTGCAAGCTCAATACACCAAAGTCTATTACACAATGCCGAATTTTCTTCGAGCATCTGCCCTGCAAAAGCGGCCCTCCGAGTGTAATGGAACTACAGCAGACTTGGCGTGTTCGAAGTTTTAACAGGGAAGCAGATTGAAATGACGCGGGCTTAAAGCTAGCGCGCGATCAAAGGAGAAAGAAATGCGTAAACTTGCACTTGGCTTGGGAGCCGTTGCTCTCGCTGGAGCCCCTCTTGCGGCGCAGAGCCTACCCGTCGTGGCACCAGTTGCCGACGGCGAAGAGCTCGGTGGCGGCGGTGAAACCGTCATCATTGCAGGCCTAATCGCAGGTATCGTTGCCCTTGCCGTTCTCGCGGCGACTGACGACGACGATCAGCCTACCAGCCCCTAAGACTCTTCTTGAACGAATGGAAAAGCCCCCGGAGCGCGATCGCTTCGGGGGCTTTTCTTTTGAGTTTGCCAATTACGGCTCGATAACGATGCCTTGCGATGGATCGACAGAGCCGCTGAGCATTTCGAGATAGACGTCTCGCGCCGCATCCAAACCTTGCCGCTTATCGATCGTCACGCTTCCTGATGCCGCATTAAGGAACCCGTGCCAGCTTGCGGCAACCAACTTCCCGCCTTCTTCCGCACCGTGTTCCTTGAAAAACGCCATTGCGTGATCGGGCGCGAAAAACAGAACAGGCTTTGGCCCGGGAAGGCTGTCTGATCCCCCGAATGTGCTGCGCCCCTCGATATGAGTTGCACCGACGAGGCAAGAATACTTGAGCGTCGCTTCGAAATGCTCATGCAGTTTTTCCAGCAATTGCGCGTTGCCCGCAAAATCAACGATGACGCTGTCGGCTATCGTCATGTGGCCGACTTCGTCGTAGGAGACGACACTATCGTAAAGACCTGTCTGCTCGACGAACTCAACGTTGCCAGAGGAAGTCAATCCAATTCGCTTTATCTTTGGCGAATTCTGCTTCGCAACGCTGGCCAAGCCCATGGCAGTCTTTGATGACGCACTCGTCAGGATGACCTGATTGGCCTCAAACCAATCTTCATTCCGCATGAAATATTCGATGAGGAAGCCCGTCTTAAACAGCGGGCCAAATATCATCCTTTCGGCTTCGCGAGCAGGATCATGTTCAGGATCAGCTGCAAGCCGGGAGTATTGATTATAGATCGGGCTCATCGGTTGCCGGTAATCGGTTGTATCGACAAAGCCTGATGCGCTGATTTTTCCAGGAATCACATCCAGATGGCTCGCCATCGGGAGATAGCCATACACCCGCTCACCCACCGAGATATCTTCGCAATTACTATCGATCACTTTGGCGTGCCCCCACATCGGAACAATCCCAAAACCATCTTCCTGCGTCTTGGGAGGGAAGAAGTTCCAGTAGCCAAACCCGTCGCCTACAACCGCATAGGTGATATTGTTGGCGGTGACCGAGAAGCTCTCAATTTCGAGCCTCACTGTCCCCTGGCCCAGGGATCCCAAATCAGCTTCGACCAATGCAGTGTTTGAAAGTTCGTCCTTGCGAACCTGGACCTGTGTCAGCGGCATAGTTTCTTCCTCCAATTTGGACAGAGCTTAGCCGATCAGCTTTCGGTTTCCCAGCGTGTTGCTTCGATCGAATGGCGCTTTTCGCAAACTCTCATCCATGATGAGATTGCATCACATTGGCTGATACCGACCTCGCCTTGCGGAGTAAGCTCAAGACCGCGCAAAACAGGATAGAGAAATACATCAGCAAGCGAGAAATCATGCACTTTCCAAGCGCCATCACGCTGCAATTCCGCTTCGCAAAAACCGAGCGCGCGGCTGATTTGAGGAAGAGCCGAGTTGATCTTTTCCGGATCCAGGGGATAGCCCGCCACTCGGTGCATGATCCACGGCATCACCAATCCGCGCTCGAACAGTGGAAACAGATAGTTATTGGCGATGGCGACCCATTTGTCGCAAATCGCGCGCGCTGCAGGATCGGAAGGCTGTAGCGCGCTCTTGTTATGCGCGTTGTCGATATACTGCGTGATCGCGACGCTTTCGATCAGTTCAAGCTCATCAATCTCGACGACCGGCACTTTGCCGAAAGGATGCCGATTCTGATGGCTTTGCGCCGCAGTCGCGATGGTTTCGTGCGCTATGCCGGCTTCCTCACACGTGATCTCGACGATGCGCGTGTAAGTCGAAATTACAGTCCCGAAAATGCGAGCTTGCGGCGGCATGTTTGCGACGCCGCTCTAAATCACACTCGCATTGGCATCAGCACGTAAAGCGCCGGTGAGCTTTCATTCTTGCGGATCAACGTCGGAGCTCCAGCATCCGCAAGGTGCAATTCGACCTCGTCGCTGTCGATCTGATCGAGGATATCTTTCAAATAATTGGCGTTGAAGCCGATTTCGAAACCGTCGGACTTGTATTCAGATGCCAATTCTTCCGTCGCGGTCCCGTTATCAGGGGATGTGACAGACAGAGTGACTTTATCAGTATCCAGACCCATCTTTACCGCACGAGTTTTTTCAGTCGCGATCGTTGCAACGCGATCAACGCCTGCAAACAGAAGCTTGGGATCAACTTTCAAGAGCTTGTCATTGCCTGTCGGAATGACCCGACTGTAGTCAGGGAAGGTGCCATCGATAAGCTTGGAAGTCAGAACAACACCGCCCTCTCCGCCGAGAGTGAAGCGGATTTTGCTGGCTGACAGATCCACCTGCACCGCGGCATCCATCGCTTCATCTAGCAGCTTGCGAAGTTCCGCCACGGCTTTGCGCGGGACGATAACATCGGGCATTCCGGCCGCACCTTCGGGGCGAGCAAGGGTAAAGCGCGCAAGACGGTGACCATCGGTGGCGGCGGCTTTTAGAACGGGCTCATCCTCATCGGTAACATGCAAGAAAATCCCATTGAGGTAATAACGGGTTTCCTCGGTTGAGATTGCAAACCGAGTGCGATCAATCATTTCGGCCAGGGTCTTGGCCGGAAGCTCGAATGAGGTGGGCAAATCGCCTTCGACGATCACTGGGAAATCATCGCGCGGCAGGGTTGGCAGCTTGAAACGTGAACGGCCGGCTTTGATCTCCATGCGGTTTTCGGCCGTCTCGAGGCTCACCTGACTGCCATCGGGAAGCTTGCGAGCGATATCGAAGAGCAAGTGTGCAGACACCGTGATCGCGCCAGCGCTTTCCACGCCCGATGCCGTCATTGTTTCGACCACCTGCAAATCAAGGTCTGTCGCCATGACTTTGACTTCGCCACTATCTGACGCTTCGATCAAAACATTGGAAAGGATCGGGATGGTGTTGCGCCGCTCAACCACGGATTGAACATGGGACAAACACCGCAAAAGCGTCGCGCGTTCGATGGTAGCTTTCATCGCTATTCAGCCTATCACTTGTGTTTCGAGTGAGAAGGCACACGGAATCGCCGCCCCACCAAGAATTGATCTACAAAAACCTTAGCGGTGTGCGCAATACGGGCAAGCTTGTGAGGCGGAGAGCGAATATTGGTTGGGGATAAGGCCTTTAGAATGCCAATATCGGACCAAATTCACCCGATCATGGCCATGCCGCCATTCACATGCAGAGTCTGGCCGGTAACGTATCCGGCTTCGCGGCTGGCTAGGTAGACGGCAGCAGCCCCGATATCTGCGCCTTCGCCCATTTTCCCTGCAGGAATTCGCGCATTGATGGCGGCCTGCTGTTTTTCATCCAATGCGGCTGTCATGGCCGTCCGGATAAACCCAGGCGCGAGGCAGTTTGCGGTGATCCCGCGTGAGGCGACTTCCTGAGCAAAGCTTTTCGTCATGCCTGTGAGGCCAGCTTTTGCAGCCGCGTAGTTCATCTGGCCGGGATTGCCCGTGGTTCCGACGACGGATGTGATGTTGATGACCCTGCCGAAGCGCGCCTTCATCATTGGCCTTGCGCTTGCGCGCATCAGGCGAAATGCGGCCTCCAGATTGAGCGCGATTACCTGATCCCACTCCTCATCCTTCATTCGCATCGCAAGGTTATCGCGCGTGATCCCGGCATTGTTGACGAGTATGTCGATCCCGCCGAGCGTATCGAGGGTTGCAGGGATCAACTCTTCAACCTGAACAGTGTCGGACAGGTCGCAAGTAATCTCCACGTGATCGCCATGATCGGGAGAGCCTACTTCGCTCATCAATTGTTCTCTAAAACTGCGAAGCTTGTCGCCGTTCGAACCTGACAGAGCGAGCCGTGCGCCCTGCCCCGCAAGTGCGATCGCGATGGCAGAGCCAATCCCGCCCGATGCACCAGTAACCAGTGCATTCATTCCTTGAAGCGAAAACATCAGGCGATCTCCCTCGCAAAATCTTCTAATTGATCCATATTTATAAGGCTCGAAGTGGCCGCCTCTTTGTCAATCCGGCCGATCATCGGGCCGAGCACCTTGCCACCCAGTTCAACGAAGCTTTCGATGCCATCGGCACGCATTGCAACCACGCTCTCGCGCCAGCGTACACGGCCTGTCACCTGCTCGACCAACAGTTGGCGCTCTTCATGAGGGTCGGTCACTTTTGACGCGGTGACGTTAGCGAACAGGGGGACAGCGAAGTCAGATGGAGGCGTTCCTGCGAGGGCTTCGGCCATGCGGTCAGCTGCTGGCTGCATAAGCGAGCAATGAAACGGAGCCGAAACAGGCAAAAGAACGCCGCGTTTGATCCCGTGTTCCTTGGCAAGGCCTACAGCTCGCTCAATCGCGCCTTTGTGGCCTGAGAGGACGACTTGGCTAGGATCGTTGTCATTGGCGATTTCACAGACTTCGTCTTCAGCTGCCGCTTCTGCCAAAGCTGTCGCTTTGTCGATATCTGCGCCGAGGAGAGCCGCCATTGCACCCTTTCCCACTGGTACAGCGGCCTGCATGGCTTGCCCGCGCAGTTTCAGGAGTCGCGCCGTGGTCGCCAGATCAAACGCACCTGCAGCGCACAAGGCGGTGTATTCACCGAGCGAGTGCCCAGCGACTGCACCAGCGCTATCGGCTAGTGCCACTCCAAAATCCGTCTCAAGAACGCGCAGGGTGGCGATAGCGTTGGCCATGATCGCTGGCTGCGCGTTTTCTGTGAGGGTTAGCTGATCCTCTGGGCCTTCGCGCATGATATCGAACAGTTTTTGGCTGAGCGCGTCATCCACCTCGGCAAAGACATCACGGGCCGCCTTGCTCGCGTCGGCCAATTCTGCCCCAATGCCGACCTTTTGACTGCCTTGTCCGGGAAATACGAAAGCGCGCATCATTGTCTCCTCTTGTGGCCCGCCGCTTACGGTCAGCTTGCTGGCCCCGCAAGCCCGAATGGGACAACGTGATTATCCGATGTGTGCCCGATCTTCGCGCGGCCCAGATATGGGATGCCAGCCCTTTCGCACCAGAATTTGGCTATCTCATCGACGCTTTGGCCGAAATCAACATCGTTCTCTGGAATGTCGGTCACTTCGCCCAAGCGTAGGCCCGCAATTCGCTTTGAAAGGCTACCGGTCAGGTGAAAAAACAACCGGTCAACCGCGTATAATTGCTCGCTCACTTCTTCTACCATCACGACGTGGCCTTCCAGATCGGGCATGAGCGACGTGTTTGCGAGCATCGCCAACGTGTAGAGGTTAAACGCAGCAGCTGGCGTCGTCCCGTCAAGGCTGGGTTCAAGGCCTGAGGTATCCCCGCCAAACCAGTTTAGCACGCGGCGGACAGCCCGCCGGCCCCGTTCAGAACCAGCGCTGATCGGCATCGAACCATGAACGCTCTGCCCAATGCCAGCCCGATAAAGCGCGGCCAGCATATAGCCGCAATCCGAAAATCCGACGTAAGTCTTGGCCTTGGCCGCCTCGTTCATGCGCACAATCGCCGCCTCAGCGATGCGATTGGAGCCATAGCCTCCGCGCGCAAACCAAACCGCATCGAACGCGCTGTCATTCGCGCATTCCAGCAGCGCGGTTAGCCTGGTCAGATCATTGCCTGCAAAATGCCCCTCTGATTGGAAGCATTGTTCGTGAAAGCTGACCGTATGCTGGGGGAATTCGGCTGCCACGAGCGCTTCCAAGGCCTCCGCATGATCGCGTCTTATCGGTCTTGCCGGGGCACAAACTGCAATATTTGTCATGAACGAAGCCTATGTCGCTTGTCAGCCAAGACGCAAGCCAATAACCGTGCCCGCATGACGTCAGCGCTTCATTCTCCCCCGGAAACCCCTGATATTGCGGGCCGTCCGCTGTTCTTTTGCGGCATTGGCGGATCGGGAATGCTTCCCCTTGCACAAATCGCGCATGGCAGCGGGCATGAAGTGGCAGGATCTGATCGCAGCCGGGATCAGGGGCGCACACCTTCAAAGTTCGAATGGCTTGAGGCAAATGGATACAGCCTCTTTCCGCAAGATGGGAGCGGGATCACCTCGGCTGATCAGATCCTTATCGCCTCTGCCGCGGTCGAAGACACGGTGCCAGATGCGGCGCGCGCAAAAGAGAAGCAGCTTTCGCGGATGACCCGGGCAGAATTGCTTTCCACCTTCTTCAATCAGGCGGGCTACTCGATTGCGATTGGCGGCACCTCGGGCAAATCAACGGTCACAGGGATGATCGCCTGGATATTGTCCGACACGGGTCATGATCCCACCGTGATGAACGGCGCGGTGATGAAAAACTTCGTGAGCGAAGACAACCCTTTCGCGAGCGCGCGTATCGGCAATCCGGCTTTGTTCGTCAGTGAAGTAGACGAAAGCGATGGTTCCATCGCGCTTTATCGCCCGACGATCGGCGTGCTTTTGAATGTCAGCCTCGATCACAAATCGATCGAAGAATTGCGTGTGCTGTTTGGCGATTATGTCGCAGCGTCGGGGTGCGCTGCGATCAATTTCGACAACAAGGAAGCTCGCGACCTTGCTCGGCGCGCCAATCAATATGTGAGCTTTGGTGTCAATTCAGCCGATGCCGATATAACAGTTGAGCCGGGATCGATTGCGCACACACCGCTCGGCATTGGCGCGGCGATCGTCGACACGCGCAAGCGAGAAGTGTTCGCGCTCAATCTCCCCATGCCAGGGGAGCATAATCTCGCAAACGCTTTGGCAGCAATTGCAGCAGTCAGCGCAGCCGGAGTGGAGGTTGAAGCGGCTGTAGGCGCGCTGAGAAACTTTGCCGGACTGGCGCGGAGATTTGATGTTGTTGGCACCAGCAAAAGCGACATCACCGTTATTGACGATTTCGGCCACAATCCCGAAAAATGCGCCGCAACTCTGCGAACGTTGAAATCGACCGAAGGCCGGGTGATCGCCTTCTTCCAACCGCACGGATATGGTCCGCTAAAACAGATGGGCGATGAACTCGCGCAAGTCTTCGCTGATCTTTCAGGCGAAGAAGATATCACAATCATGTGTGACCCTGTCTATTTTGGCGGCACGGTTGACCGAAGCGAGGGGACCGAGCGGATCATCAAACTGATTGAGGATGCGGGCGGTTCGGCTGAACACATTCCCTCGCGCGATGATTGCGGCAATCGCTTGGTTGAACTTGCCAAGCCCGGCGATCGGATCGTCATCATGGGCGCGCGCGACGATACCTTGTCGAGCTTCGCCAGATCCGTTTACGAGCGGCTTTCGTGACAGTTTACCAAGCGGCCGTTCGCCATGCGAGATGGATGGCAGGTTCGCTTTTGGTGGCAGTCATGTTCGTGCTGGTCATAGATCGCTTTTTTGGCCATTCTACCATCGCGTTTGCCGCCGCGATTATTGGCCTGATTGCCGCCAATCGCAGGATGCTCAGTTACAACTGCCCGGTCTGCGGCAAGAACCTCTTTTTTCGCGGCATGTTCGTCATTCCATGGCCCAACAAGGTGTGCGGAAAATGCGGAACAGCGCTTAACGAGGGCTGAGACGCAGCGGCCCTCAAAAACGCGCATGGCGAGTGGCCGCCGACACCGATAACTCCTTTGACGAAGGAGACCCGAATGCTGCTGCGACCCCGTTCACATCCGCGCGATTTCTCACTCGACACATTGCTGCGCGTCAATGCTGCCCAATACTCTGAGCGCGAGGCCTGCATCGATGGCGATCAGCGGCTGACATATGCCGAGCTAAACCAGCGAGTTGAGAATCTGGCGCACTGGCTGCTAGCACAAGGGATCATTCCGGGCGATCGTGTCGCGATCCTCCTCACAGATGGCGCGCCCTATCTCACCACCCTTCTCGCCTGCGGGCGGATTGGGGCGATTGCGGTGCTGCTCAATTGGCGGCTGGCTCCCGGAGAAATCGCGTGGATTATCGGCAATGCCGAACCCTCGACAACCTTTGTGAACCCTCGCTTTGTTGATTTGCTGGCTGAATCTGAGCCCGGAAAAGTAATGCAAGTTGACGAAACGCACGCGAGAGATGGTCAATTTGAACCCATTGTGAGCGTTCCCCAACAGCGGCTGATTCTGCCTGATCTCGAACCCGAGCGTGCGCTCTACATGATGTACACCAGCGGCACGACCGGGAAGCCCAAGGGTTGCCTGCAGGCCGGTAGCGCGGTCGCCTCATCAGCGATGGGATTTGCAGTGCGGCGGGGGTTCACGCGGGACGAACGACTGCTTTCGATCAATCCACTTTTTCATGTCGTGGGCATGCAGCAGATTGCAGCCATCCTCGCCTGCGGAGGATGCAGCGTTTTCGCCGGGCGCGATATGGACAGCGCTGCGGTGCTTGACCTGGTCCACCGCGAGGCCTGCACCACCACCAGCGCCTTTCCGCAGATCAGCTTCCCATGGTTTCAGATGGATGCGATCCGTGATGGCGTGATGCCGCTTACGAATTACACTGGCGGCGCCGGTATGGGCAAACCGCAAATCTATGAGGGCTTTGAAAAGGCTTGGGATTGCCGGGTGGTCGGCGGATATGGACAGACCGAAGTGTGCGGCTTTGCGACCTTTATCGACTATCCAGACATGCTAGAAAATCCGCGATCAATCGGCTGGCCCATGCCGCATGTCGAAATGACGATCCTGGATCAAGACGGCAATCAACTGCCCCCCGGTGAAGAGGGCGAAATTTGCTTGCGCGGCCCCTCGGTCATGCTTGGCTATTGGCGCAATGAAGAGGCGAGCGAGGCGGCATTAGCGCATGGCTGGCTGCGCACCGGCGATTTGGGCACGATGGATGAAAAGGGTCTCGGATACCTGCTCGGCCGCGCCAAGGAATTGATCAAAACAGGCGGAGAAAACGTCTATCCGGCCGAAGTCGATGCAGTCTTCGCAGAAATGCCCGAAGTCGCTGATGCAGGCTGCGCTGGCGTCCCTGATCCAAAGTGGGGCGAAGCGGTAAAGGCGTTCGTCGTTCTTGCTCCGGGTGCCGAGCTGACCCGCGAGGAAATAACCGCCCGCTTCAAAGGCACAATCGCGGGCTACAAGCGCCCACGTTACATCGAGTTCGTGAACGAGTTGCCGCGCGATCCGCTTGGAAAGCTTCTCAGGCGCGAGCTAAGCGCTCGGCCGGTAAGCGACGATCAGGCAGCCTAAGATTTGAAACGCAAATTGCTAACGATCAATTGTCTTAGGCTTCGATCACGTGGATCGTTGAGAGAAAAGCGTCGTGCAGATCGTAATCAACCTTCACTAAACCTGCCTTTTCAAGCGCGCGAAGGCTTCTGAGAGCATCTGCTTGCGAAAGACTGGCATATGAGGGCAGCTGGCGGATGTTGGTGTTGAGCCGGTGCGTTTGTCGATGAGACAGTGTTTCCAACACCCTCTGGACATTGGCGTCACTAAGAACATCGGCGTGCGAAGCCTCCTCGGCAACGCTCGCCGTCCCCTCGGTCCGAGGTATCAAACGCGTCACAAATTCCCCAAGCGAACGCATATCACGATTCCCTAAAGAGCAGATGCCCGGTGATGACATCCGAAAATCCGGCACATCACCGGGACTTTGTTCGGATTTCGAGGCTGCAAAAAAGCCTATCCGAATGCGACCCGAACGGCTGCGCTACTCGGAGCGCTGGGCCTAGCTAGGGAATTCCTCAAAATGATGCAGTCGCCCACCGGGGGGACATGTGATATTCTGTCGGGATGCAGGGGCTTTTACCATCGATTGATGCTTTGAATGACCTTACGTCGGTGCTGGAATTCACCCGCGATGTCTGCATCGAAAACGGCGTGAAGCGAATGAGCTATCATTTCTCGCCGATTTTCGATGAGCCCAATTCAATCCGAACGGTTGTGTATGCGCACGGGTTCTCGCCCGAATGGCTCAAGCTTTATGAAGAGGCAGACTTCAGAGCGCATGATCCGATCCCCAGCCGCACCTATGCGAACGGTGAATTTATGACCTGGGTCGAAGCCATGGAGGCTGAGCCCAACACTCCTGAGCAGGACGAATATCTGAAAGCGATGAAAGAAGCGGGGCTTGAACATGGCTTTGGCCTTACACTCTTTGGCCCGCGCGGAAGGCAGGCCTACGCCTCGTTTGATTTCGGCAAACCGCTTGAAGAGATTGACCAGGAGAAGATAGCGTTGGTGAGAGCGCTTGCTCAGATGTCGCATCAACGCCTGTGCCACCTTGTTGATGAAGAGCACGATGCAAAAGACCTGTCAGACCGGGAAAGCGAGGTCCTGACATGGATGGCGCGAGGCAAATCTTCTTTCGATATCGGGGTTATTCTGGGCCTCTCGCCCGATACCGTGAAGACATATCGCAAGCGGATTTACGATAAGTTGGAGGTACACGATCGCCTGAGCGCGGTTATCCGGGCGCTAAAGCTCGGTCTGATCCACGCGGCATGACCGAAAGCAGCGTTCAGTGCCACTCCACTGGATTGAGCGCGAGCAATTGCGATAGCTGCACATAGAGTGCCGGTTCCTCGCGGTGAAGCGCTCGAGGCTTTTCGAAAAAGGTCACAATCGCTTCAGCAAAGAATTCTTCGTGATTAGTTGCGCCATAGGGATCAATCAGTGTTTCGAGCCCGCTTTCGACCCTGCGCACATGGTCGTTGTAAGCATCGAGCATGGCCTTTTCCCAGCCCGCATAGGCTTGTCCTTTGCGGAGGATAGGAATGCCGTTTACATATCCCGTAAGACTGTCGAGCTGATGCGCGAATTCGTGAATAACGACATTGTGTCCATCTGCATCATCAAGCCCGCCTTGGAGTGCATGATCCCATGACAAGACGACCGGTCCGCGCGCCCAGCTCTCGCCGAGCATGGTGAAGTCTTCCTCCTGGACGACGTATCCATCATGCGTGTTTCGACGCGCGTAGAAAGCTGATGGATAGACGAGCACAGTCCTGAGCGTTTCGTACCAGGCTGGACTATTCACCACCAAAAGGCAGGCCTGAGCGGCGATGGAGAGTTTCATCGCCTCGCTAACCTCAAGATCGCTTTGCCCATGGAAGGTGATCTGATCGAGGAATAGATGAATCTTGCCCTCAAGCTTGAGGCGGAGGGGTTCGGGCAGCCGGCGAGTGATCGGCACCAGTTTTTCAACCATTGCACGCTGTTCTTGAGAGAGCGGTGTTGCGAGGAGATGCTCTCGCTTAAGCAGCCTTGACCGGCGCCGATACCAGAAAAGCCCGGCAATAAGCAGACAAGCCAAGAGCAGAAGATAAGGCGTCATACATGAGAAGTAGGATGGCGATCAGGACATTGTTAGATGCGCATTAAATTCCGGACTTTCCGGTCAAAGCGTCTGAAACCTTTTAGCCCTCAAGCGCCTTCCGCCCTTCTTCCTCGCGAGCAAAGGCCCGCTTGTATGCCTCGCGTTCAGTCAGCCACGCCCGATAATCCTTCAGGCTATCGGGCACACGGTCATCCAACCCAACATTCTGCGCAAGGATCAGCGCGTATCCCACGCAAATATCCGCCACGGTAAATCGATCCGCGCACAGATATTCGCGCGCTGAGAGGCGCTGTTCGACCTTGACCAGCCGCTTTTCAAACCATTTCGCATAAGCGACACCTGCCTCGGTCCATCCCTTTTCCTTCTCGAAGATGGCGAAGCGCATGTAGACCGTTTGCGGGAATGTGATCGTTGCATCGGCATGATAGGTGAAATCGAGATAGGCAGCGTAGTCGGGCTCACCCGGCGATATCGCCAATTCACTCGCGCCGGAACGTGTCGCTAGATAGTGCGCAATGGCGCAGCTTTCAGTCATCTGCGCATCGCCATCGACCAGCAAAGGTACTGTGCCAAGCGGGTTTATTTCCAGGTATTCAGGCGCAAGATAGCGAGGCGGAAACGGGAGGACTTTCAGATCAACATCAACGCCCGCCTCTTCAGCGGCCCAGGTTGCGCGAAGCCCGCGCGAACGTGCGCAGGTGTAGAGAGTTGGCTTTGTCATGGATGCCGCCTTAATGCGCTTCGTAAGCTCCCACACCCAGCACTTTGTGCAGGACGATTGCGATAATCACGCCAAGTCCAAGGCCGATCACGCCCGAGATAAAGGCATATGTGAACCAGCCTGCCACACCGGAAAGTGCACCCGTCACGCCTTTCACCCAATATTCGGCCCCGTGAGCAATGTCGTAGAGCAAATCAAAGCCAACCTCATGGGTTCCGTGAACGATGATGCCGCCTCCAACCCAAAGCATCGCAACCGTTCCGACCACTGACAATGTCGTGAGCAAATAGGGGACAGAGTTCACCAGAGCATGTCCGAGCGACTGACTGGCTCCGTTTTCTTGTTGGCTGAGATGAAGGCCCACATCGTCCATTTTCACGATGAGCGCTACTGCACCATACACCACGACCGTTACAACAACCGCGACCAGCGCCAGCGCGAGGCCCCTCTCCCACCATGTCGGCAAATCAAGTTCGTTCAGCGTGATCGCCATTATCTCTGCTGAAAGGATCAGATCGGTCCGGACCGCGCCAGCAATCCGCTGTTTTTCAAACTTAACCGGATCAGTGATTTCGTCTTCAACGGTTTTGCCGTGCTTTGCCCCGCCGAGCTTCTCCATCACCTTTTCCGCGCCCTCATAGCATAGGAAAGCGCCGCCCAACATCAGTATCCAAATGATCAGCCACGGAAGAAATTCTGAAAGCAGGATGGCGCCGGGCAGCAAAATCACAAGCTTGTTGAACAAGCTGCCCTTGGTGATTGCCCAAATGATGGGAAGTTCGCGCGCCGGCGTCAGACCTGTCACATAGCTTGGCGTAACCGCCGCATCATCAATCACAACGCCCGCTGTTTTGGAGCCTGCCTTAGATGCCGCGAGCGTGATATCGTCGGCAGACGCTGCTGCTGCGCGCGCGATCACCGATACGTCGTCCAAAAGTGCGACCAGACCTGATGGCATTCATTGTCCCCTCGTTTGCCCGATCAATCGCCCGCTCACCCAGCTTTGGCAAGGGAGCTTCAAGCGCATTCCCACTTGTCTTTTGCCGCAATCCCGCTATGTGCGCGCATCCGCTGTTTACATGGCGGGCAAAAGAAAGCCGGAGGGGCCCCGCGATCCGCGCGGATAAGCCAGCGATCGGCATGGAAATGAAAGGAAGCTAAGATGGCTCTTTACGAGCATATCTTCCTTGCGCGCCAGGACTTGTCACAAGCCCAGGTTGACGCATTGGCGGCCACGGCGACCGAAATCGTCGAAGCGAATGAAGGCAAAGTCACCAAGACGGAGACATGGGGCCTCAAATCGCTTGCCTACAAAATTGAACGCAACCGCAAAGCGCACTTCGTGATGCTGAACATTGACGGCCCCGGCAGCGTTGTTGCCGAGCTTGAGCGTCAGACCCGCATCAACGAAGACGTCATCCGCTATATGACCATCCGCGTCGACGAACACGAAGATGGCCCCAGCGTGATGATGCGCAAGAATGAACGCGACCGTAAGCGTCGCTCTGACCGTGAGGAGCGCGACTGATGGCACGCCCGTTTTTCCGCCGCCGCAAGTCTTGCCCGTTTTCCGGCAATGACGCCCCAAAAATCGATTATAAGGACGTGCGCCTGCTTCAGGGCTTCATGTCCGAGCGTGGCAAGATCGTGCCTTCGCGCATCACTGCCGTTTCTGCGAAGAAACAGCGTGAACTTGCTAAAGCTATCAAGCGCGCACGTCATATTGGCCTGCTGCCCTACATCGTGAAGTAAGGGAGAAAGAACATGGATATCATTCTCCTCGAACGCATCGAAAAGCTCGGCACCATTGGCGATGTCGTCACCGTCAAGGATGGCTATGCCCGCAACTTCCTTCTCCCGCAGAAGAAAGCCCTGCGCGCAAACGAAGCCAACAAGGCCGTGTTCGAAGCCAATCGTGAACGTCTCGAAAAAGAGAACGCTGAAAAGCGGACCGATGCTGAAAAGCTTGGTGAAAAGGTTGCTGGCGCTGAGGTTGTCCTCATCCGCGCTTCGTCAAACACCGGCCAGCTTTATGGTTCTGTAAACGTGCGCGACATGGTTGCAGGGCTCGAAGCCCAGGGCCACGAAGTGAACAAGAAGCAGGTCATCATGGGCGCGCCGATCAAGACGATTGGCATGCACGATGTGACCGTCGCTCTTCACCCAGAAGTTCACGTGACTGTCAAAGCGAACGTCGCGCGTTCGGATGACGAAGCTGAGCTGCAAAGCCAAGGCGTCGACGTACTTGCGCAGATGTTCGAAGAAGAACAGCGAGAGATCGAAGAAGCGGCCGAAGCCAACCGCATCGATCCCAACCTTGAGCCGGGCGAAATCCCCGCCGAGCTTCTGGATGAAGGCGTTGCCACACCTGAAGGCACCTCCGAAACCGAAGCTCTGGTTGAAGCAACCGACCACAAAACCGAAGACGACGCGTAACACGCACGCATCGTATCTTTGATCAAAAACGAAAGGCTGGGACCCGATGACTTTTGCCTCGGATCCCAGCCTTTTTGTTCATCAGATGGACATCGCGCACGATCGCCTGCTGTTGATGCGGGTGAGCGAAGATGACCTGCGAGCAGCAAGCTTCCTTGATCAGCGTCTGATTGAACCGCAACCCGGCAAACCGCAGCGCGCGATGCAATGGGCGGATTGGTCGACGATCGCGCCGCAAACCGAAGATGCTGGAACGCCCGCGCGCGATGATGCGCGATTTATCTTTCACATCGGCCATGTTGGCTCCACCCTGCTGGCGCGTCTGCTCGGCGAAGCGCCGGGAACGCTGGCGTTGCGCGAACCGCAATTGCTCCGCCAGTTTGCAGAGCTGCGCATGGTCGAAGGCCAGCCGCATTCGCCGTGGCCGACAGGACGAGTTGCAAAGCGATTGCCGCTTGCACGAAAGTGGCTTTCGCGCACATTTGAGCCCAATCAGCGCGCACTGATCAAGGCGACCAGTTTTGTGAGCGACATTGCAGGCGATCTTATCGAAGACACGCGCAAAGCGGTCTGTCTGACTTTGTCTCCAGAACGCTATCTCCAGACAATCTTGGCAGGCGAGGCATCTCGTCAGGAACTCGCGGTGCTGTCCGGCACGCGAATTCAGCGACTCAACACCCGATTGGAGGGTCCGCCCATCAATCTGTGGGAGCTCGATGAGGCTCGCCGTGCGGCGATGGCGTGGGCTTGCGAAATGACGGCACTTTGCGCCGCATCAAACGAAAACGTCGCCTGGCAGGATTTTGACGCTTTTCTCGCATCACCTGCAGAGGCACTCGCCGCAACCGCAGCGCATCTCGAAATTTCACTCTCGCAGCAGCAGGCGCAGACGTGGGTGAAAGGCCCGATCATGCACCGCTATTCCAAGGCACCCGAGCAAGGATATTCGCCCGAGCTGCGCGAAGAGGTGCTGGCAGGTGCGGCGCGCGAACGTAGAGACGATATCATCGCCGCGCTCGCCTGGCTTGAGAAGGCTGCAAAGGATCATCCAGTGATTGCGAGCGCGCTCGACCGGGCTTAGAAGCGATACCATGTTCCGCTTAATCGAAAACGTCCTGTCAAACGACCAAGTCGCCAAGCTGAAGGATATCGCCGCAAGAGCCACTTTTGTGGACGGGAAAATCTCAAACCCCCACTCAAAGGCGAAATCCAACCTGCAAATGCATGATCAAAACCTCCAGCAAGAGGCGGTCAACATCATGGCGCAGGCCTTGTTTGCGTGCGAAGATTTCATGAATTTCGCCATTCCAACCCAGTTCGCGCCGCCGCTTATCTGCCGGTACACACCCGGCATGAAATACGGGCTGCATCCTGACGCGGCGACTATGGGGATCGGCAATGTCTCGATCCGATCAGACCTGTCGTGCACGCTCTTCCTCAATGACCCCGATAGCTACGATGGCGGTGCCCTTCGAACTCAATTGGGCACGGAGGAAGTCCGCGTGAAAGGTCCCGTCGGATCAGCCATCGTCTATCCCTCGCACACTCTTCACGAAGTCGAAGAAGTGACAAAGGGTGAACGCCTAGTCGCCATCACGTTCATCCAGAGCCAGGTGCCAGACGGTTTCCAGCGCGAATTGCTGTATGAACTTGGCGAAATCGCAGCGCTTGAAGGCAATTCGATGAGCCACGAGAATTACACTCGGTTGCAGGCGGTGCAGTTCAATCTCAGGCGGATGTGGCAACGGTCCTGAAGACGGGCGGAACTGACCAAAGAATTATTGGTCCGCATTCAATTCCGGGGTTTGCGAACCGTATGATTTGGCGCTAGCTGCCGCCATGATTTCTACAAAAAATATAATCGAGCAGCTGCAAGAGCACTACGATGATGCGATTGCTTCCCTCCGTGCTGACGTGATCGCCTATGGTCGCGATGGTAAGGTTCCTGATCCTGAAAAGCGCAACAATGGGGCCTATGCCTACCCCCAGATCACTCTGAAATATGCCGGACTGGCAGCAGCCGATAGCGACCCTGAAACGCTGGATCGAAGCCGCGCTTTTGGCCGTCTGGAGATACCGGGCACATACACCACTACCATCACGCGGCCGGATCTGTTCGCGGCTTACCTCGAAGAGCAGCTCGAACTGATAACCGACGCTTACGATATCGAAGTGAGCGTGGATCGATCGCGGCAGGAAATTCCCTTTCCCTATGTGCTTGATGGCGAAGCGGGCGCCGCGATGGTGGGCATTGCGCCGCAGGAAATTGCAGCGTTTTTCCCCTCGACAGACCTGGCGCTTATCGGAGACGAATTGGCCGACGGAATCGAGTTTGATGAAGACCAGGATATGCCGTTGTCGCTCTTCGATGGGCTGCGCACTGATTATTCGCTCGCCCGCCTTGCCCATTACACCGGCACAAAGGTGGAGGACTTTCAGGACTTCATCCTGTTTACGAACTACCACCGCTATGTCGATGAATTTGTGAACTGGGGTGCAAAACGGATCGGCAGCGATGGATATGTCGGATTGACAGGTGCAGGCGGGCTGCACATCACTTTGCCTGCCGACAATGCGCAGGAACAATTGAGCGATACCGCATGGCGTCGCCACCAGATGCCCGCCTATCACCTTATCCGGGAAGACGGCCAGGGCATTACTCTCGTCAACATTGGTGTCGGTCCGTCCAATGCCAAGACGATTTGTGATCACCTTGCCGTTCTGCGGCCCCATGCGTGGATGATGATCGGCCACTGCGGCGGCGTGCGCTCAAGCCAGAAAATTGGCGATTTCGTGCTCGCTCACGCTTATCTGCGCGATGATCATGTGCTCGATAACGTACTGCCACCGGAAATTCCGATCCCACCCATTGCCGAGGTGCAATTGGCATTGGCAGGAGCGGCCGAGGAGGTTTCGGGAACGCAAGGTGCAGATTTGAAACAGCGTATGCGCACAGGCACTGTCGTCACCACCGATGATCGCAATTGGGAGTTGCTGTATGCCAGCAGCGCAAAACGCTTCTCGCACAGCCGCGCCATCGCAATTGAAATGGAAAGCGCGACGATCGCGGCACAAGGCTACAGGTTCCGCGTTCCTTATGGCACTCTGCTGTGCGTCTCCGACAAACCGCTGCACGGCGAAATCAAGCTGCCTGGGCAGGCAAACAAGTTCTATGAAGAGGCTATTGCCGCCCACCTGCAAATCGGATTGGAAGCGTGCGCCCGGCTTCGAGCCGAAGGTGATGGCCTCCACAGTCGCAAATTGCGGGCCTTTAACGAACCGCCTTTCCGCTGATCGAGGCTGAAGGCTTGCGGAGGATCGTCCTTATCCAAGGCACTGTATTTTCCCCCATACTGCCTGAGTGATGACGCTAACCAAACCGGTGCCATGTCGCCGGGATGGTTTTTGCATTCCTTTCCGCAGCCAAGGGACGCGCCGTGGCATTGGCACCAACTTTGGTCGCATTATGCTTTGGCGTAACAGCGCTGGTCGTGGTCATGTATTCTCCCAAAGCGGACCGCCCTGTTCTGGTTCTTCCCCTGACCATACAAGGCGAAGAAAGGCTACGTCAGCTTTATTCTGCGCCGCAGACTCGGATTTTGGGACGCTCCACATGGGGCGATCGTTTGATCATTCGTTCGCCCGAAGAAAGCGATGTGACCCTTTTCTGGTCTGATCACCTGCTGTTGCTCAACGCTGATGCGCCCGGCTGCCAGACAGCGGGTGCCGCCACATGAAAATCTTCGGAGACATCAAGGCACTAAGACGCCGGACAATCCGTATCATTGTAGCAGGATGCTGGCTCTTCCCACCAATCCTCGCGCTAATGGCCATTGGCGGGCTGGAAGTTTCCATCGTGATGATCGGGATCAGCATAGCCTCGAACATAATTCCCACCATCCATGCGATAACCGCGCGGACCGACTATTTCGCTAGAATGATGGTCGGAGCGCTGATTTTCATTCAGCCCGCAATCGCCGTCACCGGAATGCAGGATTTGGGATGGCAGGTTGATGGACACCTGTACTTTCTTGTCGGAATGGCAACGCTCGCCGCCTTGTGCGATATTCGGCCTCTAATTCTCTCGGCAGTCCTTATCGCAACACACCATTTGGCGTTGAACTTCGCGATGCCTGCAGCGGTCTTTTCCGGCAATGGAAGCATTTTTAGAGTGCTTTTTCATGCAGTTGCGGTCGTGATTATGTGCGTGACGCTGTGCTATATGAGCGTCGCTCTCGGCAAGATTCTAAGGCGCGCGGAGAAATCGCACCATTTGAGCGAGGAGCAGGCACGGATGATGGAGGAGCAGGCTGCCAGTCTGCAAGTCGCGTTCAACGCGCTTGAAGAAGAAAAAGAAGCGCGCAAGCACGCAGAGGATGAAACCAAGCGCAAGCGCGCTCTTGAATATCGATTGGTCGCCGAAAGCTTTGAATCCTCAATCCGCTCAGTCACCAAATCAGTCGCCGACACAGCGCAGCTTCTTGGAGGAATGACGAAATCGCTGGATCAGGTTGCGAAGGAGACAGGCGATCAGGCGGGACAAGTCGCGCACACAGCCTCTGCCGCGACGCAGACGACGAACAAAGTGGCACGCGGCATTGGAGAATTGTCGCAATCAATCGCAAAAATTGCCGACGGCGTTCGGCGACAGCGCGAACTGGCACTCCATGCAACGCAAAGGTCGGTTCGTGGCGGAGAGACAGTTGGATCACTCGCTCAGCACACCGATACGATTGAGGAGGCAACGCGGGCCATCGTGCGGATTGCGGAACGCACCAACCTGCTGTCGCTGAACGCCGCGATTGAAGCGGCCAGCGCGGGCCCAGCAGGGCGCGGTTTCACCGTTGTTGCGCAAGAGGTAAAGGCGCTAGCCGGGCAGGCAGGCGAAGCAGCCACAGAGATTGACGATTTCCTCAAAAGTATCCGTATTGGGGCTGTCGATGCGGAAACATCGTTCACCGATATCGACCAAGCGATTAGCGAACTGAACAAGGCCGCCCAATCGATCCGCGAAGATGTCGAAACGCAGCGCCGATCTGCCGACACGATGGAGGATTTTGCACGCAACGCTGCGAGCGAAGTCGACGAGATGGCAAAGCAAAGCCAATCACTTGCCGACACAGCAAGTGCGGCAAAAGAGCTTTCAAGCAAGCTTGATGATGCGGCCGCGCAATTGCTTAAGAACGCAACTTCACTGGAACAGACGGCACAGGAATTCGCGCAGCATTTGAGAGCCGCCTAGCGAGAGGGCGCGGTTGTCAGCGCCGTCAGATCTTCGCGAAGCACTGTCAGATTTTGCCCAAAAACAAGCAATTGAGTCTGCGCATTGGCAAAGCTGATCCCTTGCGCCGAATTGACATAGGCCTGAAGCACAACGCTGTTTTCGCCCGCGCGGTACACTTTGGCGATGGGATTTGCATCATTGAAGCGATGAAGAAAGTTGTCGAGCGCAGCAACATCGTCGGCAGTAACCCCCGTGAAATTCGCCAGCACCATCAACGCGGCACAGCCCTGTTCTGCGCTGCACGCCTGGGGAAGAAGCGTGAAGTTGATCCCGCCATCCGCGCTCGCCCGGTAAAGTGACCGCCCTTCGGGACCGGCTTCAGTGCGCCACGTTGCCTGAACTGCAAGCAGCAATCGCGCAATGGTCGCATCGTCGAACCGGATGACCACTTGGGGAGACGTTTGCGCGGAAAAGGGGGCGCTATTGCCAAGTGCGAAAAGTGCGGCGGCTAAGCCGATAAAAAGGTGTTTCATGATCGGCCTTCCACCACATCCACAAAGGCGAGGCAATCATCCCCTGCCCTTCGTCTTGGTAGCGCCTGCCTTTGCGTTGGATTCGATGAAACTGATGATCTGGCCTGCGACATCCTTGCCCGTCGCTGTCTCAATGCCCTCCAGCCCTGGCGAAGAGTTCACTTCCATAATGACAGGCCCATGATTGCTGCGGAGCATATCGACGCCGCACACGTTTAGCCCCATCCGCTTGGCCGCGCGCACCGCAGTAGAGCGTTCCTCTGGCGTGATCTTGATCACTTCTGCGCTGCCTCCGCGGTGCAGGTTTGAGCGGAAATCATCGGCAGCACCAGTACGCTTCATGGCTGCTACCACTTTGCCGCCCACCACCAGAGCCCGGATGTCGGTGCCGCCAGCTTCCTTGATAAATTCCTGTACTAGAATGTTCACGTTCGCCCCGCGAAAGGCCTCGATTACAGATTTCGCGCTCGACATTGTCTCGGCCAGAACGACACCGATGCCCTGTGTACCTTCGAGAAGCTTTATGACCACCGGTGGACCATTCACCGCCTTGATGATTTCCTCAGCCTGCTTGGGATCGTTTGCATAGGCTGTCAGCGGCAGACCCAGGCCATGCTTGGCGAGGATTTGCATACTGCGCAGCTTGTCTCGGCTGCGCCCGATGGCGACGCTTTCATTCAAAGGCCAGCACCCGCGCATCTCAAATTGTCGCAGGATGGAAAGGCCATAGTTCGTAATTGAAGCGCCGATCCGAGGGATCACCGCGTCATACCCCTCGCAAGCTTCGCCATTGTAATACACTTCGGGTCTATGGCTGGCGATATGGACGGTGCAGCGCGTTGTGTTGAGAATATCTAGGGTGTGCCCCCGCTCCTCGGCAGCTTCGACAAGCCGCTTGTGCGAATAAAGATTTGGATTGCGCGCGAGCATTGCGATTTTCATGGGTTGTGGCCTTTTGCGATTTGCATACCGTCGGTCTGGAGCCAGGAGTGCCCGCTGTCGACGACAAAACGCCGCCTCAAGGCCGATCTTCCTATCAGCATGGGAAACTTCATATCGGAACGATCCGCAAGACTGATTTCAGCGCGAAAAGTCTGACTTCCGATTTTTAACGGCGATTTGATGACATAGCGCCTTTGCGTTTTGCCGTTGGAACTGGTGATACCGCGCACATCGACGCGCACAGCCTCGCATTCATGGCTGATATCATCCCAATCAACGGCGAATCGGACGAAGGGCACACCATCGCGCTCAAATTGCTCGGTTACGCGGCCGTGAAGCGAAGATGTGCGCGCGCCGCTGTCGATCTTGGCAGGAATGCCCGAAAGACCGAGGTCAGGAAGGTCGACCAGCTCTCGCCAACCGACAATCGGGAGCGGACGCACTTCATTCATGGGAGGATGGCAAGCCCATCACCGCCCTCGCCCGTTGCAAGTCGGCGCAGGACTTCACCGGTCTCGAAATCGACTTCGGCAACCGTGTTGCTTGCGGTCTCTGCCACGTAGATGCGCTCTCCATCAGATGACCACAGGATCGTGACCTGAAATCTGTCGTCCGCTTCGTCGGGTGAAGATACAGCGATAGTGCGGACCAATTTGGCGTTTGCCAGATCAATGACGCTCAAACTGCCGTCGCGCAGATCCGAGGTCACAGCAACATCGCCTTGCGGTCGGATCGCCAAACGCAATGGGAAACGGCCCGTATCGAGTGTATTGCGCACTTCCATCGTGACAGGATCAAGCTCAAACGCCTGATCTGATCCGCGCGCTGACACCCACAAGCTCTTGCCATCAGGCGACAGTGCGATCCCTTCCGGCTCTTCTCCGACGGTCACCGAAAGCGGATCTTCACTACCGCGCAAGTCAATTCGAGTGACGGTCTTTGAGGAGAGATCCGTGGTCCACGCCCAACGTGTATCAGGCGCGACCGCGACCATGTGGCTCCCGTCCTTGTTGGTGCCGAATTCCTGCAATTCTTCATCACCCAAGGGATTGCCAATCCAGAAAATGGAGCGGCGCCCTTCAGCGGTTGCGAAGATATCGCCATCGGCATGCCACACGATCCCGTGAGGACGCGCGTTCTCACCCAGATCAATGCTTTTAACTTTTGCCAGGTCATCCGTCTTGAAGATGTCGACCGTTGTGCCGCCATAACATCCAAGCGCGACGTGCGCCCCATCAGGCGATGTGGCAAGTTCGTGTGGGTTGGTGCAGCTTGGCAAATCGAGAATAGTCTCACCTGACGCGAGATCGATTTTTGTGAGGGTATTGCCGCGTTTGTTGGCGACAAACAGGACCTTTGCGGGTTCTTCGCTAGTGCTGGGCTCCTCAACGGCCGCCTCAACATTGGCGCACGCTGAAAGCCCTGCTGCAATAAACAGGCTCACTCCGATGAAAAACGCCGCTCGCATCTCATTCTCTCCCTTACGGTCCGCAAGATCAGCCAGGAGCTTTGCCCGAATAAGATCTTTCAGCGAGGAGTGCTCCTAATACGGCCAGAAACGATACGATCCAAGCTGCCACCTTTATAGGTCTCAACCCCGATGCAATGGCGGCAAGATCGTTGTCGCCAGCAAAGCGCACCATCTGGATAAGCTGGCACACCGTTTCGCCGTAATCGCTCACGAGAAACACGATGCCAGAGCCCATCGCTATCCAGCCCAGCACGCGCAGCACACCTGCTCCATGCGCCCGGTAGTGCATTCCTGCGAGAACACATCCAATACCGTAAATCCCGATAAAAATCAGATCTCCGATCATTGAAATCGTAGCGAGGCCTGCAAGACCGTCTGCGCGCCAGGCGTTTTGGATACCGTCAACAGCGGCCGCATCGGGCGCATTTTGATGGTCTGAAATTCCACCTGGCACAGAATCCGTGATGAGCGGAACCGACAATGCGATCACGATGGCAAAAGCGATGAGGCCGCCCACCCACCAGATCATCGCCGTGCGCTTGGAAACGATCATGGTTGGCTGAGAAAGGTCGCGATTGCCGTTCCCAAATCGGGGAAGGTGACACTGTTTAAGTGATTTCCCGGCACTTCGGCAAAACTGGCATTGGGAAGGAAACGCGCCAGCTCTTCACCCGATCCATTGTCGCCATCATCCACTCCGCAAATAACCTGTGCGGGCATGGTGATCTTCGCAAGATCGGCAATGTCAAACGGCTCCAACGCTTTAAGCAGCAGCCTCGCTGCGACCCTGTCCACTCCCTGGCTTTTCAAAAATGTTCGCGCGACATAAGCCGGATCGCCGGGCTTGATCGTGTCGAATTCATCAATCACGCGGATAAAGTGCGCCGCACGCCGCTCCCATTCGGACAGCCCTTCGATACCCATACCGCAGGCGATCAGCTTGCGCGGTGCTAGCATCCCTTTTGCAACCGCGTGGATCGCCGTGCGGGCCCCAAGCGAAAAGCCCACGAGGTCGTACTCGCCATGCGTCAGCCCCAAATGCGCCACGAGAGCCGCCGCATCGCGTACAAGCACATCCGATGGATAGGCAGCAGGATCCTGCGGCGAAGGGCTTTCGCCGTGGACGCGGAAATCGAGCATGATTGCCTCAAATCCAGCCTCCGCCAGCAAAAGATCATGCCCCCACTTGATCCAATTCATTTTGGCAGAAGAGAATAGCCCGTGAAGGAGGATGACCGGCCTGCCCTCCCCAGTTCGGTGATAAGCCAGTTCGACGCCATCGAAGCTTTTGAAATAAGACTGGCTCATTGCGTCCCGCCCAACAATTCCATCCATTCCTCCTGCGTTTGAGGCTGTGTCTGCCATTGCGGAATGTTGTCAGGAAGCGTCAGCCACGGTCGGCGGCGCGATACCCAGATATGGGCGACCGGCTCCACATCGTCGGGATTATCCAATGATCCGCCTTTAATAGTCACCATGGCGGGTCGGTTTTCTCCAGCATGATAGAGCCTCGTCCCGCATGTTACGCAGAAATGGCAATGCGTGTAGCTGCCGCTGTCGGTTGGCCGGCCCCAGCTTGCAGTCTCGCCCTCGAGAGTGAGTACATTTTTGAACACAGGCACAGAAATGCCGAATGCGCTCGCCGATTGTTTTTGGCATTCGCGGCAATGGCAGGTGTACGCAGCAAGACGATCAGCCGCGATGGTGTATCGCACGGCCCCGCATTGGCATCCCCCGCTAAAACTCACCGCTTCTTCAATCCCTTTTGCTCCATGCGCCAAAGAGCCATTTCCACCCTGTCCTGACCGAAGAAAGGTTCGCCTTCGAAAACAAGGGTCGGCACGCCCCAATGACCGGCGGCCTCTAGCGCGATTTGGTTCTCTTCGATTTCCGCATCGAGCGCAGTTGCGTCATTTTGAGCTTCGGTATCCAGTTCAGCAAGGTCGAGCCCTGCACGCATGGCCGCATTGGCGAGGTGATCGCCTTTGTCCCAATCATCAACTTCGCCCGAAAAAATAACGCGCGAAACCTCATCGGCAAATGCCAATCCCTTGCCCCGCCTGCTGGCCGCCTGACCCAAGCGACAAACTCGTCGGATGAGCGGCTGCTCCGCTGCAATTTCGCGACTGGTGAGATCCTGCACCACCGGATCGGGCCTTGGCCAACGAAAGGGGATGCCGAGGTGCTGGGCTGTGCGAAAAGAGTCCATCAGGATGTATCGCGGTGCAGCAGGGTTGCCAGTGAACAGGATGTCGGGATCGCGGATAGCAATCGGCCAGACGACACGCAGATTGATATCGAGATCGTACTCCTCAGCCATCGCGCGATATCGGCCAATCGCAAGATAGGAATAGGGCGAACGAAAGCTGAAAAACAAGTCGGCCTTAAGTGTCACCCACCCATCCCCTTATCTGAAGAAGCACTGCGTCCCGGCATAGAGCATCGAAACCGCGTCATTCTCAACAAACCCGCCTAGCGCATCGCCCAATGAGAATTCTTCTCCCAAAGTGCTTTGTGGGATGGCGAGGTATCCATCGGCTGCTTCAAGCTCCGCGCGCGGTGTCCCAAGCTGCACATCGCCCTGGAGCGAAATCGGGACGGCTGGGTCCGCATCGCCATCTTGCGGCTGACGCCAGAGCCAACCCACTAATACTCCATCGGAGAAATTGAGGCTGAGACCGCCAGCAAAGTCTGCGCTTTCAATCGGGCCCGCACCGCATTCTTCATTCGTCGCGGCGCGCACAGGTTCGTTCAATAGCTTTGTTGTCGAACCAACCGCTTCATTTCTTCCCGCACCGAAAAAGAACCCTTCGGCGCCGGCTTTCATGCCTTTGCTGTTCAGCAGAACCGCATCTTCAACCACCGGATTGGAAGCGGTGAGCCCGCGCGCTTCGCGTTCGGACGGGCTCGGCACGTCGTTTCCGCCGCACGATGCGAGGCCAAGAGCCGCAAGCCCGATTACAAGTGCGCGCATTGCTCTCACCCTTTCTTGAGATGGCGCCGTCCAAGCAGTTCAGCGATCTGGACTGCGTTGAGCGCTGCGCCTTTGCGCAAGTTATCAGAGACACACCACAGCGTGATGCCATTCTCTACCGTCGGATCATCGCGCACGCGGCTGATGTAAGTCGCGCCATCGCCGGCGCTTTCGACGGGCGTCACATACCCCTCATCCTCACGCTTATCGACGAGCATGATGCCGGGGGCTTCGCGAAGGATCTCTTGCGCCTGCTCAGCCGACATCTCTTTTTCAAATTCGATATTCACCGCTTCGGAATGGCCGACAAACACCGGCACACGCACGCAGCTCGCGTTGAGTTTGATCTTGGGATCGAGGATCTTTTTGGTCTCGACCATCATTTTCCACTCTTCCTTGGTCGATCCATCGTCCAGGAAAACATCGATATGTGGGATCACGTTAAAGGCGATCTGCTTGGTAAAGGTCGCAGGCTCAACCGGATCGCCGACAAAGATCGCGCGCGATTGCTCGAACAGTTCGTCCATCCCAGCTTTGCCAGCGCCGGAAACCGATTGGTAGGTTGAGACCACCACCCGCTTGATCGTCGCCGCCTTGTGCAAAGGCGCGAGCGCCACGACCAACTGCGCGGTCGAGCAATTGGGGTTCGCGATGATGTTGCGCTTTGTGTAATCGTCAATCGCATTCGGGTTCACCTCCGGCACGATCAGCGGCACGTCAGGCTCCATCCGGTAGAGCGAGGAATTGTCGATGACGACGCACCCAGCGGCGGCCGCTTTGGGGGCGTATTCCTTGGCCGGGCCGCTGCCTGCTGAAAACAGAGCGATATCCCAGCCCGACCAGTCGAAATGCTCAATGTTCTTGCATTTGAGCATCTTGCCGGTGTCGCCGAACTCCACTTCGGTCCCTTGCGAACGGCCGCTCGCCACTGCTGCGACTTCGTCACAGGGAAACTCACGCTCTGCCAGAACCTGCATCATTTCGCGCCCGACATTGCCGGTCGCGCCAACGACTGCCACCCGATAACCCAATTCACATACTCCGCGTTTGATGTTGCGCCGCTTGCTGACGGGATTACGGTCGCTTTGCAAGGGGAAAGACGTGGTCGCAAATACACAAAGCTGGCGGGAAAGCGCCAAGTATTTTGACTTTAGGGGACACCAGATTGCCTACTGGACGGGCGGCGATGAAACGGCGCTTCCGGTGTTGCTGGTCCATGGTTTTCCAACTTGCTCATGGGATTGGGCGGCTGTCTGGGAAGTCTTGGGTGAAAAACACCGTCTGATCGCCTGCGATATGCTTGGATTTGGCCTGTCGGATAAACCTCGCGCTGGCTATTCGATCCACCTGCAAACCGATATCCAAGAGGCTTTGCTCAGCCATATTGGCGTAGGCGACTACGATGCTCTCGTCCACGATTACGGCGTTTCAGTGGGACAGGAAATGCTTGCGCGCCAGTTGGATGGATCAGGCGCATCGGCGCTTGGTCAAATGGTGTTCCTGAACGGCGGCATTTTCCCCGATCAGCACCGCCCTCGCCCGATTCAGAAGCTCGGTGTGTCCCCATTTGGCTTTATCGTCGGACTCCTCATGAGCCGGAAGGCATTCGGCAAGAGCTTTTCCGAAGTGTTTGGCCCTGACACACAACCGAGCGAAACCGATCTTGACAAGTTCTGGGAATTCATCAGCCACAAGGGCGGAAACCGGATCACGCATAAGCTGCTTCACTACATAGCGGATCGGCGCAGGCATAAAGAGCGTTGGGAATCAGCAATCATCGCCGCGCAGGATCGCATTGGCCTAATCAACGGAGCGCTCGATCCAGTTTCAGGCCGCCATGCTTATGACAAATGGCGCGAAGTGGTTCCGAACGCGCGGCACCACCTTATCGAGACGGTAGGACACTACCCGCAGGTCGAAGCGCCCGAAGAGGTTGCGACTAAGGCCTTGGAGTGGCTTTCCGACTGATCACTCTGGCGGCGTAACGCCGTGGCTCTCCAAGAAACGGAAAATCGTGTTCCACAGATGCGGGGAGATATTCTCGCCTGCCACCCGGTGCGTATATCCGGGATAAAGCATCATTTCGAATGGCACATTGCCTTCCTGCAGAACGCTGATCAGTTCGGATGAATTCTCAAACACTACGTTATCATCCGCCATGCCGTGGATCAGCAACAAGGGGTCGCTGATCTTGGTAGCATCAGGAATGGCGCTGGCCTTTTCATAGGCCTCGGGCACTTCGCGCGGATCGCCCATAAAGCGCTCTGTATAATGCGTGTCGTAAAGGCCCCAGCGCGTAACAGGCGCGCCCGAAATGCCCGCTGCGTAGAGCCCCGGATCGGCCTGCAACTGTTTGAGCGTCATATATCCGCCATAGGACCAGCCATAGAGCGCGATCTTGTCGGGATCGACGAAATCAAGCGTTTTAAGATACTCAGCGCCCGTCTTCTGATCGCGCACTTCTACACCGCCCATGGCGCGATAAATCGGCTGCTCAAAGTCGACCCCGCGATTGGCAGTCCCGCGATTATCGAGCGCGAAGTAGATATATCCTTTATCGACGACAGCCTGGGCCAGTGCCCCACCCCAACCTTTATCGACGATCTGCGGACCTGGGCCCGAGTAGTGATAGTAGAAGACAGGGTATGTCTTGCCCTCTTCCATCTCTGGCTTCATCATCATCCAGTGAAGCTGCGTCCCGTCCTCTGCAGGAATAGTGCCGTATTCTGGCGTAACATGGCCGGCGAGATAGGGCGTGTAAGGGTGGTCTTGATCGAGCGCGTTTTCCTCAACCCACGTCAGCCTCTCGCCATCACTCGATGCGAGATAGCTTTGCGTCGGTTGGCTTGTGCCAGACCTTGAGACAAGCAGTGCACTGCCGGTCTTGTCCATGCTGGCAGAATTCGTGAAGTCTCCATCTGTGAGCTGAGTTGCAGGCGCTGAAGTTCGCAAAAGCGCGCGATAAATCTGCTGGGTGAGAACATTGGTTGTCGCCTGATAGAAAAATACGCCTTCTTCTTCATTGACGCCAACAAGCTCGGTTGTGGGTTCAGCGCCGCTCGTCAGAAGTGTCCAATATTCGCCATCAAATCGGTAGAATTGGCCAGTCCCGCTACGCTCCGACCACCACAGCAAGCTGCCATCCTTCAAAAAACGGTAATTGTCGGAAAGGTTGATCCAATAGTCCTCGCGAGCCGCTTTTTCGGTGAACCAAATCTCGCTCGCCCCTGTCGCCGGATCGACCTTGAGCATATCGAGCACCGTCTGTTCGCGGTTCTGCCGCTGGACATAGAGCGAGCCATCAGGTGCCCAGTCGACGCGCGCGACGTAGATATCGGTGTCTTCACCCAGATCAATCTTCACCCGGTTCCCGCCATCAGGATCCATCACAAACAGCTCGACAATCGCATTGTCCGATCCCGCGACCGGATAGCGCTGATCGAAAACCTTGGTACCCGTCGCGCCAATCGCTGCGCGAGTTACAATGCCGACCGGGCTTTCGTCAGTGCGCTGGACGACAAGTCGGCTGTCATCGGGACCCCACCAGTAGCCATCCATGCGGCTCATCTCTTCCTGTGCAACAAATTCCGCCTCGCCCCAGCGGATCGGGCCATCCTCTTTGGGCGTGATCGGGGCCGCTTCGGATCCGACCTCACCAACCCACAATTGCCGATCTCTCACAAAGGAGACGTAGTTCCCCTTGCTCGACAATTTCGGGTTCAGCTCGCTTTCCTCGGTATCGGTGAGGCGAGTTACTGTCCCATCGAGCTTTGCAAGGTAGAGATCGCCATCGAGCGGTACCAGAACGCCCGAGCCATCGCTTGCCCACTGGTAGCTGATGATGCCTTTAAGGTTGCCGACCCGAGCGCGCTCGCGCTGCATCTTTTCATCTTCAGACAGCTCGCGCCCAGTGCCGAGCTTCTCTGAATCCACCAGCATCCGCCATTCCTGCGTGGCGATTTCAAAACCCCACAGATCGTAGCGCTCGCGGTCATCCTCGCGATTGCGCAGGAGCGTTAGAAATTTGCCGTCGGGCGAGAATTTGGCCTGACGTGGCGCTGGCCCGTTAAGGCTTGGCGAGGCGAAAACCCGCTCAAACGTCAGCTCGGTTTCGGTGGTCATATGATCGTCCGCGAGGGCAGAGGTGGAAAGCAGTGCGGCTGCAGCGGCGAAAATGGGTAAGCGCATGTCAAAGAAGGCCCCTTTGATTGTTCTTCAATGGACATGGAGAAACCTCAAACAAATTGCAAAGCCCGTCATTCGGCTCAAACGAAAAAGGGCGGCCCAGCCGGACCGCCCTTTCTAAATCTCATGTGCGAGAGAAATTACGCCTTGGGCGCATTCTCACGGCGTTCCGCGATACGCGCACGCTTACCGGTGCGGCCACGCAGATAGTAGAGCTTCGCACGACGCACGACGCCGCGGCGCACCACGGTGATGCTGTCGACAATTGGCGAATACAGCGGGAACACACGCTCCACACCTTCGCCAAAGCTCATCTTACGAACGGTGAAGTTCGAGTTGATGCTGCGGTTGGAACGCGCAATCACAACGCCTTCAAAGTTCTGGATACGCTCGCGCGTGCCCTCGATAACTTTAACGCCCACGCGAACGGTGTCGCCTGCGCGGAAGTCTGGGATTTCTTTTTCAACCTTGCCGATTTCTTCGGCTTCGATTTGCTGGATCAGGTTCACTGGTCCGTTTCCTTGTCTTGTCGCCGCGCGCCAGAGGCAGACTGGTCCCGAGCGCTGATATAGCGCTCCCAAAGGTCCGGCCTGCGTAACCGAGTAATCTCTTCCGATCTGGCATGACGCCAAGCCGCAATCTTCGCATGATCCCCCGATCGCAGCACTTCAGGGATCGTGCGCCCTTCCCATTCCTGAGGTCGGGTGTAGTGCGGATATTCGAGCAATCCTTCTTCGAAAGATTCCTCAGCCCCACTAGAAGCCGCGCCCATTACGCCGGGAAGCAGCCGAATGCAAGCATCAAGTATGGCAATGGCCGCCGTTTCGCCACCGGAAAGAACGATGTCGGCGAGAGAGACTTGTTCGATCTGAGGTCGCGCTTCGAAGAGGCGCTCGTCAAAACCCTCGAAACGGCCGCAGATGATGGTGACTCCGGGACCTGAAGCAATCTCGCGGATCCGGGCTTGCGTGATAGGTTTGCCGCGCGGGGTCATTGCGATGATCGGACGGCTATCCGCGACGCTATCAAGCGCCGCCGCGATCACATCCGCCTTGAGCACCATCCCTGCTCCACCGCCAGCGGGTGTGTCGTCAACGGTGCGGTGCTTGTCGGTCGTGAAGTCACGCGGGTTGACGGTCGCGCAGGACCAATCGTCGCGTTCGAGCGCCTTGCCCGCCAGCGAAGTGCCCAGCGGTCCGGGAAACATCTCCGGATAGAGCGTGAGGATGGTGGCGGCGAAGGTCATGGATCTATCCATTCGCCACGTTCGAGAACTTTGGCGATGTGCCCGAGTTCAAGCCGCTCAAGTTCGGGCTTTTGCGGAAATGCAGTATCGCTCCATGGCAAACGAAGGAAGTTCCACAAGGCAGCATAAGGTGCGAGCATCGACACGCCTTCGTTGAAACAGATAAAGCGCTCCCACGGCCATTCTCGCACCCATTCGCCGTAGCGGTCCACGATTTGAAGCACGAAGTCATCGCCGTCGTCTCCTGTGACAGTGAGATCCTGATCGACGGCAGATGAGAGGGTCGCGTGCTTGTACCCGAACTCCTCGCGGGCGAGCCAAAGGACGAAAGGCTTTGCTCCCTCGTCAAACGGCGGTGCGTTAGCCTTTCGACCAAACAACCCCATTTTTGGGCTCCGTATCCACATTGAGCTCAAACACATCAGGCCGCGAGTAATGCCCGTCGGTATCGAGGCTTGCTAGCCCCTGCCCGATCTCTGACAAATCCAGCTCAGCGTGGAGGATTTCTTCGTCTTCGCCTGCCTGTGCTAGCACCCGCGCATCGGGTGCCACGATGATTGAGCCGCCGCGATTGAGCACTGAATTCTCGATGGCTTCAAAGAGTTCTCTGGCTTCTGGCGAACCGCCGACGCGCATTAAGCCTTCGAACAGGTCCTCTTTCGACTGCACCAACCCTGCGGCCAGCACAAAACACCGCCCCTCCATCGCATAGTGCCGCGAGGCCAGCGCATATTCTTCGCGCACTGTGGGCCAAGCGGCGATGTGCACGCTCTCACCCAGATTGTGCATCGCAGCGCGGGCGAGCGGCATCCAGTGTTCCCAGCAGATGAGGTTGCCCGCTCTGCCCCATTCTGCCTCGTGCACGCCAAGTGTCGATCCATCGCCGCGCATCCAGACTAAACGCTCGCCATGGGTCGGCACCAGCTTGCGATGGTCTAGCGGCGGCTCGCCGGGGCGCAGCAGCAATTGGTTGTTGTAAAGGCTCCGGCGCACTCGCTCATGCGCGCCGATAGAGATGCACGCCCCGCTTTCATCGCACAGTTCCTGCAAAGGGAGCAGTCGCTCGTCACCCGGCACAATTGCTTGATCGAGCATGATCTGGTGGAGCGCCTTGGTCCCCGGATGATCCCACAAGGCAGCACCCGGAGCCTCATCCAGCCACAGCGGATAGCCGCCCAGAAACGTCTCGCCAAAAGCAACTAGCTTTGCACCGCCTTCAATAGCCTCACGAGCGAGACGCGTCGCTTTTTCGATACCGCCGGTGAAATCGAGCGGGATCGGAGCGGCCTGGCAGATGGCGACGGGGAGAGTGGTCATTCAAATACTTCCGGATCGATCTTGGACACCCGACCGCGACTTCGACGCCTGATCAGAAAGAAGGCGAAAGGGAACCCGATCACCAGCGCAAGAATAAGAGCGCCGACAATGAGAGGAAAAAGTGCAACCGTCGGATCGGTCGGTCCAGAAAGCGCCACCACCGTCCAATATGCAGGAAGCATCGGGATGGCGCCAGCGATCACAGCTGCAACAAGCGACTTTCCAATGGTGCTTCTATTGGAAAAAAGCAGATCAATGACGAAGGCGAGCAAAAGTGCAATTCCGGCGACAAAGCCAACCAAAACAAGCAGTCCGATGAGTCCAGAAACCATGCGTTCAGTCTTCCGCGAAAGCGGCTGAAATCACAAGTCTTGTCTCATCCCATCCGATGACTGCAGCTTCGGTGATCGGGACCATGAAGGTCTTTTGTCCCTTGGCTGGTACCGGTTCTCGGGTGATTTCGATAATGTCAGTCGCGCCGTAATTCTGGACGGCAGCCACCGTGCCCACGGCCTCGCCCACATCTGTTTCGACCAGAAGGCCCACCAAATCGGCGTGATAGTATTCGCCCTCACCCAGATCTGGCAAAGCATCGCGCGACACAGTCAACACGGTACCGCGCAATTTTTCGGCCTGGTTGCGATTGGATATGCCTGCAAAGCGGGCGACACCGCCCCCTTTGTTGTCAGAGCGGATTTTGCTGAGCCTTAGTTCGCGGCCATCATCACGCGCCAAAAAGACCTTGTGCTGGGAGAGCGCTTCCACGCCCTCTCCGAACAATTTGAGGCGCACTTCGCCATTTACCCCATGCGCGCCGGTTATGGCGGCAAGTTCGATGGGTCTGGCGTTGCTCATACTCAGAAAGCCGCTCGCCCTGAGCCTGCCGAAGGTTTGCACTTCTGATGGCTCGTTGGGGCCAAACAGAAGAGCACTGTATCGAAAAGCTCAGTACGAGCGGCAAATGGCATTGGGCGCTTAACCCTCGGCCTTCTCTTCGCCGCTATCTTCAGCGGGAGCGTCTTCGGCTGGTGCCTCTTCCGCCGGTGCTTCTTCAGCAGCAGCTTCTTCTGCAGATGCCTCTTCTGCTGCGGCTTCCTCGGCTGGAGCCTCTTCGGCTGCCGCTTCTTCGGTGGCTGCTTCTTCGGTGGCTGCTTCTTCGTTCTTAGCCTCTTCTTCAGCGGCCTTGGCTGCTTCTTCGGCTTCCTTCAGCTTCTCAGCTTTCTCTTCGGCGCGCTCAACAGCCTTCTCACCCGGCTTGCCCTTATTGGGGTTGTTGCGAGCGGGACGCTCTTTGATGCCTGCTGCATCAAGGAAACGCAGAACGCGGTCAGAAGGCTGGGCACCAACGCCGAGCCAGTAACGTGCGCGGTCTTCGTTCAGCGTGACGCGCTTTTCATCGTCCTTGGCGAGCAGCGGGTTGTAGGTTCCGATCTGCTCGAGATACTTACCATCACGCGGGGAACGGCTGTCAGCCGCCACGATGCGGTAATAAGGACGCTTTTTCGCGCCACCGCGCGAGAGCCTCAATGCAATTGCCATAATAGTCTACCTTTCACATTCAAATATCTGAAATTACGTACAAATTATTTCTTGGGTTTTCCGCCCAAACCGGGAAGGCCCGGTGGCAATCCGTCGGCGCCGGCGCCGGGGCCGCCGAGGCCTGGAAGTCCGCCAGGTGGCATTCCGCCACCGGGGCCGCCCATTCCCGGCATTCCGCCAGACCCTCCGCCGAACATTGCGGCAAGCCCCTTGAGGCCACCCATCTTCTTAATCTGTTTCATCGCGCGGGCCATTTCCTGATGCATTTTGAGCACCTTGTTGACCGTTTGCACATCGGTGCCGCTGCCTGCTGCCACACGCTTTTTGCGCTTGGCATTCATAAGGCCGGGATTGGCGCGTTCCTTGGCTGTCATGGATGAAATGATCGCATCCATGTGGACGAGCACTTTGTCATCCATGTTCGAAGCAGCCATCGCCGCTTTCGCTTTCTTCATGCCCGGCATCATGCCAGCAAGCGCGCCGAGCCCACCCATATTGCGCATCTGCTTAAGCTGCATGCGCAGATCGTTGAGATCGAACTTGCCCTTCTCAAAATTGCGAGCAAGCTCTTCGGCTTCCTCTTCCTTGATCGTTGCCGCGGCCTTTTCGACAAGGCTGACGACATCGCCCATGCCAAGGATACGATCTGCAACGCTGGAGGGGCGGAAGGCTTCGATCTGGTCGAGCTTTTCGCCTGTGCCTGCGAACTTGATCGGCTTGCCTGTGACAGCGCGCATCGAGAGCGCAGCACCGCCGCGCGCATCGCCGTCCATCCGGGTAAGTACAACGCCTGTCAGCGGCACCTCATTGGTGAAGCTTTGGGCCACGTTGACCGCGTCCTGACCTGTCAGCGAGTCCACGACCAAGAGCACTTCGGTTGGCGCCGATACGCCGGAAACGGCCTTCATCTCCGCCATCAGTGCCTCATCGACGTGCAAACGGCCTGCGGTGTCAAGCAGGAGCACATCGAAATTCTGGAGTTTTGCGGACTCCATCGCGCGGCGGGCGATATCAACTGGCTGCTGGCCTGCGACAATCGGAAGCGTCGCGACATCAACCTGCTCGCCCAGCACGGCAAGCTGTTCCTGCGCCGCCGGACGATTGACGTCGAGCGATGCCATCATCGCTTTCTTGCCGTGCTTTTCGCGCAGCATTTTTCCGAGTTTGGCCGTGGTGGTGGTTTTACCCGAGCCTTGGAGGCCCACCATCATGATCACGACCGGCGGCTTGACCTCAAGATTTAGTCCCTCAGAGCCGCCATCGCTGTCTTCACCGCCAAGTGTGGCGATGAGTTCATCATGGACAATCTTTATGACCTGTTGGCCGGGTTTGACCGATTTGAGGACTTCCTGACCGACTGCCTTTTCCGTGACACTGTCGATGAACCGGCGTGCAACAGGCAGCGCAACGTCGGCTTCAAGCAGAGCAACGCGCACTTCGCGCATCGCATCGCGCACGTCCTGCTCTTTAAGCGCGCCGCGACCTTTGAGGCGATCAAAGACGCCGCCCAAGCGGTCAGACAAATTGTCAAACATCGTCTTCAAACTCCTCTTCCGAACAACAGCCCGAAAAAAACACGAAAAACGCCGGCGGACGAAACCTCGTCGGCCAGCGTGCGAAGCAATTGCTTCGGCTTGCTTACTTCAATTCAAAATGATGGTGGAGCCTAGCGGGATCGAACCGCTGACCTCAACACTGCCAGTGTTGCGCTCTCCCAGCTGAGCTAAGGCCCCATATCATCATTTGCAGGCCTAACATAAACCTGCATCCCTGCTCTCGCAAGGAGCAGCGCCACTATGGCTGCTCCCCACAAAAAGCAAGAAATTTCTCGGAAGGTAAAGGATCCCGGACTGCGCCTGAACGAAAGGTCGCTAAGTCTTTGTCGCAATAGACTGTGACAGCGACCAGTCTTCAGCGTCAGCTGTCGTCCTCTCCGTCGTCATCACCTTTGCCCTTGGAAACACCAAGGTCATCGTCGCCGCCAAGATCGACGTCGCTGTCAGGTGTGTTCTCGCTTTCATCGATATCGCCGATATCGTCGAGATCATCATCTCCGCCGAGATCGCTATCAGCCTCGCCGTCTTTTTTCTTCTTGTCGTCTTCATCAAACGGGATTGGCTGTTTGGATTTGAGCACGGGCTCTGGATCCCAGGTTTCACCGCATTCGATGCAGGTGACAGGGTCATCCTTGCCAAGATCGTAGAAACGTGTCCCGCATTTGGGGCAGGAACGCTTGGTTCCCCATTCCGGCTTCGCCATTCGAAAATCCTTAAAGTCTATTGCGCCCAAATCATGATGGGCTGCACTGGCAATGTATTGATGGGGCGAGTAGCGCATTGGTTCAAGAAGCGACGTCCAAGAACCGGGAATCAAGTTGCTCCGCCCGAAGTCGCGGCGCCTTGCCATAGCGACACAGCGCTGTCAAAGACGCGCGCGAAATGGCGACCAAAGCTCCAGACAAAATCTTCTCCTCGTCCGCTCCTTTGCGCGGCCGCTTGCGCGTTCCGGGCGACAAATCGATCAGCCACCGCGCATTGATGTTTGCCAGCCTTGCCGTGGGCAAAAGCCGGATCGAAGGGCTTCTCGAAGGGGAAGACGTGCTCGCGACTGCTGCGGCAATGCGGCAGCTCGGCGCGTTAATAGAGCGCAAAGATGATGGCGCATGGGAGGTGCTGGGCGCAGGCCTTGGAAGCCTTCTCGAACCCAAGGCCGCTCTTGATATGGGCAACTCGGGAACTTCGACCCGCCTGTTGATGGGCCTGCTTGCAACCCACGCGATGACTGCAACCTTTACAGGGGACGCAAGTCTTTCCGGCCGCCCCATGAACAGGGTTATCGCTCCGCTCAGCCAAATGGGCGCGCATTTTGAGGCGTCCGATGGCGGCACGCTGCCGCTCATGCTGCGCGGGGCAAATCCACCGGTGCCAATCACCTACCGGCTTCCGGTGGCAAGCGCCCAGGTGAAAAGCGCTGTACTTCTCGCAGGCCTTAACACCCCAGGCATTACGCGCGTAATTGAGCCTGTGCCTACCCGCGATCATACCGAACGAATGCTCAAAGGTTTTGGCGTCGAACTTGAAATCGGCGAGGAGAATGGCGAGCGCATGATAGCGGTGCATGGCGAATCTGATCTTTCGTCTTGCGATGTTGTAGTGCCGGGCGATCCATCATCGGCGGCGTTCTTTATTGTCGCAGCTTTGCTGGTGCCAGGAAGCGATCTCGTAATTGAGAATGTGGGCCTCAATCCCACTCGGGCTGGGATCATCGAGGTCCTGCGCCAGATGGGCGGATCAATAGAAGAACTGGACCGCCGCGAAGTGGGCGGCGAACCTGTCGCTGATTTGCATGTCCGGCATTCCTCCCTCTCCGGTATAGATGTCGACCCGGCCATTGTGCCAAGCATGGTCGATGAATTCCCCGTCCTTTTCGTAGCAGGCGCCCTTGCCCAGGGCACCACGCGCACATCCGGCCTTGAAGAACTGCGCGTCAAGGAAAGCGACCGGATCACAACGATGGCCAATGCGCTGAAACTGGCGGGCGCACGGCTTGAAGAACAAGAGGACGGCCTCACTATTCATGGCACTGGCGGCGAGCTGCTTCGTGGCACCCCCGAAGGCGCGAGCGTTGAGACAAGGCTCGATCACCGCATCGCCATGAGCATGGCCGTGGCGGGGCTGGTCAGCCGCGATGGCGTAATGCTGGATGACACAGCGCCAATTGCGACGAGCTTTCCAGACTTTGAGCAGCTTTTGCAGGATGCCGCCGCGTGAACACTCCACTCGACATCTATAGCTTGATCGGCTTTTTCGGCACCGCCTGCATTATTGGTGCCTACGCTTATTTGACTCTGAAAGACGATCCCAATCCCTACATTCTCCACGGAACCAATCTGACGGGCGCCGGGCTTCTCACAATATCGCTTTTGGTCCACACCAATTGGCCAAGCCTTGTTCTTGAAGGGTTCTGGGCTGCGATCGCGATAATCGGTCTTGTGAAAGCCGCCCGCAGATCGACCCATGAGGAGATGCAAGAAAAGCCATGACCGCCCGCGCTCGCAATCGCCGCATTGTCGCTGCCATCCTGCTTTATGGATTCGCCGTGGGATCGGTGCTGTTCTGGCGCGAAGGCGAATTTGATTGGGTAATGCTTGGCATCAATCTTGGGCTTGCGACACTTGGCCTGGCCCTACTCCACCTCAAATGGCGAGCGCGCGAACCGCGCATTTCTGCCGACAAGGCGAAGGATATTTTTTCGTGATCATTGCCGTTGATGGCCCGACCGCATCGGGCAAAGGCACCATTGCAAAACGGCTGGCAGACCATTTCGGCATTCCGCATCTCGATACCGGATTGCTCTACCGCGCGGTAGGGCGACAGGTCGAGCTCAATGGCGGCGATCCCGATAACCCTGATGACGCACTTGCCGCGTGCGAATTCGCCGATGATCTTTTGAATGATCCTGTCTTGCGGAATGAAGCAACCGGCGGGCTCGCAAGCCGCGTTTCGATACATCCCGAAGTTCGCAAAGCCCTGTTTGAGCGGCAGCGCGCCTTTGCCACGCAACCGGGAGGCGCGGTTCTGGATGGACGCGATATTGGCACCGTGATTGCGCCTGATGCCGATGTGAAACTCTTCATTACGGCCAGCGTTGAAGAACGCGCACGGCGTCGCTGGCTGGAGATCAAGGGACGCGGCATTGAGGCTGAGCTTGGTGATATCGAAGCCAATATCGCTCGCCGCGATGCACGCGACATGGGTCGCAGCGATGCCCCCTTAAAGCCGGCGCCTGACGCCCTCACCATCGATACGACCAATTTTGATCGCGATGCTGCGTTCGTAATGGTGCGAGAAGCCGTCGAAGAAGCCCTAAAGAGCTAGACCGCACAAACCTCACCAATCATTGCTGGATGTATCATCGCCCCAGCCATCCTGAGTGTTGCGCGCACGCTGGACGGCTGCTTCTTGTTGCTCCTCGACCCATTGCTGATCGGCCTGCCCGCCCTCTTTGATCATCGCGGAAGCGTTCTTCATCGCCAGAATTGCCATCTTCTTGCCAAGAGCATCCGTATCGATCTCTTCGCCGGTCAGAATTTTGCGGACGTGCGCGGCAATCTCGTACTCGAAGAACTCGGCTGCGACATCGGTTGTCGTTGCGCCTGTATCACCGCAATCGGGCGTTATTCGGGTGGAATTGGCATCCACTTCCTCAAGGACCAGGTGACAGGATGACGAAAACGCACCCGTTTTGGGAAGCTTCACCGGAATACCCTTAGGAGACACACCGGACGCACGCATTGTGCGGGTTTGCGATCCTGTTTCATAGGACGACTGCACGTTGGACAGCTTTGATCGTGCCTCTGCTATCGGCATTGCAAAGGTATCGCCCTCAGCCCCTGCCGAGCAACCGGCGAGCGTGAAACAGGCCGAGCCAGCCAGTGTGGCATTCCTGAATTTCGAAGCAATTCTCATCACTTGAGCCCCCTCAAACCTTGATAGAAATCCAAGCGGCTTTGACAGAAGGGGGTTAATCCGACGTTGATTAATTGCGACACACTGACCGCGCTCAGCAGGATTGACCGTGCGCGGATACCGAGTGGACCGCTTTCGCTTGCGTTTCTGGGCGATTTCTACTAGGCGCGCGCCCGTTCTCGCAATCGATCTGGTTGGAAGAACCTTCATGACAGCATTCGGCTTCATGGAGACGTCGGCCTCTTGCCCGCAAGGCCAGCGCAATGGTGCGCCAGGCGGCGGTTTAAGACCCCGGAAAACCGGTGGCCGGTAGCAAAACGAATACAGGATTTGCCCAGACCTATGGCAACTGCACCTAACCCCACGCGCGACGATTTCGAAGCGCTTCTTAACGAACAACTCGGCGGCGCCGGCGACGAAGGCTTTGAAGGCCGCGTCGTAAAAGGCACCGTGACAGCAATCGAAAACGGCATGGCTGTGATCGATGTAGGCCTCAAATCTGAAGGTCGTATCTCCCTTAAAGAATTCAGCCGCGGTGAAGACGATCACGGCCTCACCGTAGGCGGCGAAGTCGAAGTCTATG
Source organism: Erythrobacter sp. YT30 (assembly GCF_001542875.1). Taxonomy (GTDB): domain Bacteria; phylum Pseudomonadota; class Alphaproteobacteria; order Sphingomonadales; family Sphingomonadaceae; genus Erythrobacter. The sequence continues at coordinate 739,802 of NZ_LMAF01000001.1, forward strand.
TCGACCGCGTCGAAAACGCCGATGGCGAAGCGATGCTCAGCCGCGATCGCGCACGCCGCGAAGCTGCCTGGGACAAGCTCGAAAACGAATTTGGCGAAGGCAAGAGGGTCGAAGGCCGCATCTTTGGCCGCGTCAAAGGCGGCTTCACTGTCGACCTCGACGGCGCTGTCGCGTTCCTGCCCGGCAGCCAGGTCGACATCCGCCCTGTGCGCGATGTTACTCCGCTTATGGAAGTGCCGCAGCCCTTCCAAATCCTCAAGATGGACCGTCGCCGCGGCAACATCGTTGTCTCTCGCCGCGCGGTTCTCGAAGAAACCCGCGCCGAACAGCGCAGCGAACTGATCGACAAGCTGGCCGAAGGTCAGGTGATCGACGGTGTTGTCAAGAACATCACCGATTACGGCGCATTCGTTGATCTGGGCGGCATCGATGGCCTGCTCCACGTGACCGACATGAGCTATAAGCGCGTCAACCACCCAAGCGAAGTCATCGCCATTGGCGACACCGTGACGGTTCAGATCGTCCGCATCAACTCAGAAACACAGCGCATCAGCCTCGGCATGAAGCAGCTCGAAAGCGATCCATGGGATGGCGTGGCTGCGAAATACCCGGTCGGCGCGAAACTCTCTGGTCAGGTCACCAACATCACCGAATACGGTGCATTTGTTGAGCTGGAAGCTGGCATCGAAGGTCTCGTCCACGTCTCCGAAATGAGCTGGACGAAGAAGAACGTCCACCCTGGCAAGATCGTCTCAACCAGCCAGGAAGTCGAAGTTATCGTCCTCGAAGTCGACAGCGAGAAGCGCCGCATTTCGCTCGGCCTCAAGCAGGCTCAGCGCAATCCTTGGGACGAATTCGCAGAGAAATACCCTGTGGGCGCGGAAGTCACCGGCGAAGTCAAGAACGCGACCGAATTCGGCCTGTTCATCGGCCTCGACGGCGATGTCGATGGCATGGTCCACATGTCGGATATCGCATGGGGCATTTCGGGCGAAGACGCGCTGGCGCTCCACCGCAAGGGTGAAGAAGTCAAGGCGGTCGTGCTTGATGTCGATGTCGAAAAAGAACGCATCAGCCTCGGCATGAAGCAACTTGAGAAAGGTGCTCCATCTGCCGAAGGTGCTGACACGAGCGCACTGCGTAAAGGTCAGACTGTCACTGTCACCGTTCTCGAAGTTCGCGATGGCGGCCTTGAAGTGCAGGTTGGCGATGATGGTGCAACCGGCTTCATCAAGCGCAGCGATCTTGGCCGTGACCGCGATGAGCAGCGTCCTGACCGTTTCCAGGTCGGCAGCAAAGTCGATGCGATGGTCACCGGGTTCGACCGCTCGAAAAAGCCGAACTTCTCGATCAAGGCGCGTCAGATCGCCGAAGAGAAAGAAGCAGTGGCACAGTTCGGTTCATCCGATTCAGGTGCATCGCTCGGCGACATCCTTGGCGAAGCTCTCAAGAAGAGCGACGACTGATTGCTTGGGTTCGCCCATCAGGGTGAACCTCCTCGCTAAACTTGCAGCCTAGCTGCAGACGCGCGGTCGCTCTATGACCGCCGTGACTAAGAAAAGAGAAGGCCCGCTTGCAGCAATGCAGGCGGGCCTTTTCTAATGTTCACTGTTGCCGTACACTTGCCTCATGGAAGCGCAGTGCCAATGTGGAAAGCTCACTGCTCAGATATCGGGCTTTGGTGCTGGAGTGATGTGCCATTGCAAAGCGTGCCAACGACGCAGCGGCAGTCCGTATGGGATGATGGTTTACTTCAGCGCCGATGCTGTGGAGATTACCGGTAAGGCGACCGATTTCACCCGTCTAGCGGACAGCGGCAATGAAGTGACCACCGGGTTCTGCCCGATTTGCGGGTCTACCATGTATCTCAAAACTGCACTTCACCCGGATGGAATCGGGATTGCTGTCGGCGCGATACAGGATTGGTCACCGCCCTACCCGGTCCGGTCGGTCTTTGAAGAAGGCAACAAGCACGACTGGGTTACGGTCCCGCAATCAACTCAACGCTTTCCTCGCGGAAGGAATGGATAATGCTTCAGGTTCACCAATTCCCCTGCCTCAGCGACAATTACGGCTTTTTGCTGCACAATTCCGTGACTGACGAAACAGCAGCGATCGATACGCCTGATGCCAAAGAATACTTGCGCCAGGCTGAGGCGAAGGGGTGGAAGATAACGCATATCTGGAACACCCATTGGCATCCCGATCACGCGGGCGGGAACAAAGCAATCGTTGAAGCAACCGGCGCACGCGTGCTTGCTCCCAAGGAGGTCGAGAAGCTTTCAAAGATCGACCGTGTCATCGAGCACGGGGATGTCGTGAACCTGGGTGAGCATCGCGCTGACGTGATTGACGTGTCAGGCCATACCGACGGCCATGTTGCCTTTCATATCGTCGAAGAGGGCATCGCATTTGTAGGCGATGCCGTTTTCGCGCTCGGCTGCGGACGCATGTTTGAAGGTGAGCCTGAGCAATTCTGGAACAGTCTTGATCGCATTCGCCGCATGCCGACGGCAACCACCCTCTATTGCGCGCACGAATACACACAGGCCAATGCGAAATTTGCGCTTCACGCAGACCCCGAGAACCAAGCGCTTCAGGACTACGCCGCAGAGATCGATGCTAAGCGCGCGAAAGGCGAACCGACCGTGCCAACAGTGCTGAGCCGCGAGCTTGCTACAAATCCTTTCCTACGTGCGGATGATCCGGCCATTATTGCGAAATGGGGCGGAGGTGCGCCGCATGAAACTTTTGCAGCATTGCGGGCGGCCAAGGACAATTTCTAAGTCTCTGATGCAGGCCCTGCGTGTCGAAAACCTCTCCGAGGATCTCTCGGGCCTCGCGCTTGTCGAAACATCAATTCCAGAGCGCGCGCCGGGCGAAGTGCTCGTGCGCATTCACGCGGCTTCGCTCAACTATCCCGATTTGTTGATGACGCGCGGAGATTACCAGTTCAAACCAGAGGTGCCATTCATCAGCGGGCTTGAAGCGGCTGGCGAAGTGATCGAAGCCGACCCTGATAGCGCCTTCAAGATTGGCGACCGGGTAATGGGTGGCAACAAAACCGGCGCCTTTGCCGAAATTGCCAGCCTGCCGTCCCGCAGCCTTTCCCCTGTTCCTGATGCGCTCTCCTACGCTCAAGCAGCCGCCATGGGCGCGGCCTATTCAACCGCCTACACTGGGCTGATCGAACTTTGTGGCCTGAAAGAAGGGCAATGGGTGTTGGTGCATGGAGCATCGGGCGGCGTGGGGCTAGCAGCGGTTGACCTTGCCAAGGCGATGGGCGCACGCGTTATTGCCGCGACGGGTATTGAGGCCAAACGCGAGCGGATTGACGCGCTCTTTGCTCCCGATGCCACCATCCTTGCTGAAGGACGCTTTCGGGAGTCCGTCGCCGACATCACCAACGGCGCGCTTTGTGACATCGTGTTTGATCCGGTTGGTGGCGACGTTTTTGATGAGAGCACGCGCTGCGTTGCATTCGGAGGCAAACTTGTCGTGGTAGGCTTTACGAGCGGGCGCATTGCCGATGTGGCGACCAATATTCCGCTCATCAAAGGCTTTTCGATTCATGGACTGCGCGCAGGCGAATATGCGCGCCGCTTTCCCGAAAGGGGCAAAGCGATCAACGCCTCTATAGCGCAGCTTGCTCAGGAAAAGCGCATCACACCAGCCATAGACCGTGTCTTGCCCTTGTCGCGCTGGCGAGAAGGCTTCGACGCGATGGCGTCACGCGAGTTGGTGGGGAAAGTGGTGTTTGAGCCGGGCGCGTAAGGCCCAGATCAGACTAAAGCGATGCGATCACTTCATCGGCAAGAGCGCTGTCTGCTTCCTTGCCATGCTTGTCAGCGATCAGCTTCTTTGAAGCAGACGCCGCAGCCTCAACCGCGCGCTCGCGAACTTCTGCCACTGCGTCACGCTCAGCAGCTGCAATCTTGTCCGCTGCCATACGCTCACGCCGTGCAACCATGGCTGCGCTTTCGGTTTCCGCCTTGGAGACGATGGCCTCAGCTTCACGCTTGGCGTTTTCCATCATGCTTTCGGCGTCTTTTTCAGCGCCGGCAATTTTGGCCGCGTATTCGTCACGCAGAGCTTCTGCTTCGGCACGAAGGTTCTTGGCTTCATCAAGTTGCTGCTTGATCGCCTCAATCTTGTCATCAAGACCGCGCGTGATCATGCTTGGAACTTTCTTCCAGATAAAGATCGCGAAGAGGACGCCCATTGCGAGCGAGACCCACTGGTATGCCTTGAGGCCGAATGATGCCGGCTCGGCAACGGTGCCCGCGGCTGTCAGAATAACGAGAGTGCTATCCATTGAGAGCCTCCTTCACCGCTTTGTTCGCGGTTGGCTTGGTAACCTTCGTCCCGGCGACTTTAAGAAGGATATCTTGAACAGCTTCCGCTGCTACGCCTTCGATTTCGCCCATGGCCGAATTGCGCGCCTCTTCGATGCGCCCTTCCGCTTCGGCCAATTGCGCATCCAGCCCTTCCTGCGCTTTGGCCAAGGCTTTCTCTGTGTTGGCCGCAGCTTTCGCCTTAGCGTCCGCAATCAGAGCTTGCGCGGCTGCACGGTTCTCATTCTCGCGAACTCGCCATGCCTCTTCTTGCTCACCTGCTGCATCACGTGCCGATTGCGCAGCAGCGAGATCGTCGGCGATCTGCTTGTCACGCAAAGACACGGTATCGAGGACCTTGGGCACCATGCCCCGGCCGACGACGAAAAAGGTGATGCCGAAGAAAACCAGAAGCCAGAAAATCTGGCTGGAGTAGGTTTCAAGCAGCTGGGCTATCTGAGGCATTGCGATAAGCTCCGCACGGGTGCCGGTTAAGAGCGCTGTGCCGCGCTCAGATGGCCGCGCCCGCGTGGACCTTTAATCAGGCTCACGCGAGAAGCGGCCACTTCTTTAATTAGGCGACGAAGATCAGGATCATCGCGACGACGAATGCGAGCAGGCCGAGAAGTTCAGCAGCCGCGAAGCCGATGAACAAACGACCCTGCTGGCCGTCAGCCGCACCAGGATTGCGCAGCGCGCTTTCGAGGAACGAGCCAAAAACGTTACCAACGCCGATGGCAGCCATACCGGCTCCGATTGCGGCAAGACCAGCGCCTACGAGCTTTGCAGCTTCTACTTCCATTTGAAAACTCCTTTGGAAATCTAATTAAAATCGTTGGGAAAAATAAGTGCCAAAACTTTAGTGAAGGTGTTCGGCGTCGTTGATGTAGAGCGACGTCAAAAGAGCGAACACATAGGCCTGGATACCGGCCACGAGAATTTCGAGAGCGCTGATGCCAATCATCAGCGTAAAGCTTGGGATCCCGACGAGGACGCCAAACCCTGCCCCTGCGTTCGTGCTGTCGATCACGAAGCTTGCTAGAACCTTGAGCAGGACGTGTCCCGCCATCATCGCAACGAACAGACGCAGAGCGAGGCTGAATGGGCGGACGAGGAATGAGATAAGCTCAATCGGGAAAATCACGGGGATCATTGGCAGCGGCGTGCCGTGCGGCACGAACAGCGTGAAGAATTTGATACCGTGTTTCCAGAAACCGACGATCAGGACGATCGAGAAGCTGATCACTGCGAATACACCGGTGACGGTGAAGTGACTGGTGAAGGTGAATGGGTGAACACCCACGAGACCGAGCGGCAACAGTCCGAGCAGGTTACCAAACAGAATGAACATGAACAGCGTGAAGACATAAGGCACATATTTGCGCCCTTCCTTGCCGATGTTCGCATCGAGCATGTCGTCAATGAAGCCTGTGAAAAACTCCACTGCCATTTGCCAGCGTCCCGGCACCAGTTCGCGTTTCATCCCGCCAGCAACGAAGACCACGAGCAAAATCGTGGTGATCGCCATCCACAGCGTCGAATTGGTGAACGCGATGTTCATGCCAGCGACGTCCCACGAGTCCGAGCCAAACATGGGCTCGATCTCGAACTGCTTCATCGGATCGACTTTGCCTTCTTCGCCTGCCACGGCTGATCAGTCCTCAATACTACATGCGAAAAACGCGTGCCCTTGATCGAGAGATTGGCGAGGCCGGAAACGCGCTTAGCGCCTCATTCCGGTTCGTTCGCGTCACTCTCAGAGCGCGCATCTGCGCTGAGAATAATGTTTCTGAAAGCAACCACTATCCCGAGGAACAGCCCCACTAACAGGCCCCATGGATTGGTGTTTGTCAGATAGCCGATGGCATATCCGACAACCACTCCCCCAAGAATCCCACCGATCAGATCAGCCAAAACTCGGCTTCCGCTGCGGTAATTCGCATCAGAGCCTTTTACTCTTGGCTGATTGCGTTCATTTTCGCGCTCGCGTGCGGCTTTCAACCGCGCCTCGAGCGCATCAATTCGCGCATCTTCAGCGATGGGTTCTCGTGCGGGTTTCTCGTCGCTCATCAATGCCTTCCTATAAACGAGATAGCACAAGCGCAACAAAGGGCCCCGCAAGAGGCGCGCACCCCTTAGAATCGGGTGTATCCCAAGTCAATGGCGCGCCGCGTTGCAGCGCAGCATTTATCGCGGCCTGTGTTGATAAGAATGCAAGTGAGCGCGCTTTCGCAGGTCAGCTATCGGCAAACGCTGCCCGCTGTCTGAGTCCAACGGTCCCAGATTTTACGGGCATCTAGGATCGCGCTCTGGCGGAGCGCTGGTGCGCGTCTTCCACGTGCGATCAGGTGCCTGATACTTCTCGCCCGGCACGGTGCGCATGATCGCCTGACAACCGGCTGTAAGAGCGTATTCTTCAAGCGTGGCGCTGTTTTCCTGCGCCTTGCGAGCATAGACCGCGCGCCGCTTGATATTGATATCATCAACCAGTCGCTGCAGCGCGGGCGTCGGCGAACCGACAATTCCAAGATAACCATCCACCTGCTCGCCGATTTGGCCCGAAGACCGTGCCGCTGCATAGGCAGGATCGCGCTGAGCGTTGGCAGGCACAGCAAAAGCAGTGATAGCCGCTGCACCGGCAGCGAGTGCCAATGTCGTCGTTCGAAGTTTGCTCATCATAATCTCACGCCTTCGAAATGGCAGACGTCAAAAGATGTCCGCATTTTCCTCAATAGTTTCAGCAGCATCCTCTGCAAGCCGATAGATCACTTCCTGCCGAATGTTGATGTTGAGCTCGATCACGATCGGTTCGTCCGGCGCATCGATATTGATGCACCCTGTAAGTCCGCCCGAAAGCCCCAAGGCAACAAGCATCGCCCATCCGGTTTTCTGTCTCATCGCCCCGTCACCCTTTATATTTCGCTTCAGATAAGAACTTTTGGCGAAACCGGGAGTGCGGGTCAATTTACGCAGTGTCATAAGTCTTCCTCGCTTTCGCCAGCTTGAACGGCGGGTTCATCCGGTCGCCTTACTTCGGGCGGGTCAGTGGGCGGATTTGCTGGATCATCATTGTTATCAGGAATTTCCAATCGCAGTCGTCCGTTCGATCCGGGAAGTGTTCCACGACTGACTGGATCGCCAAGCAGGGATGGATCCCAGAATGATCGCACCATCGTCGCCAATTGATAGAAATTCTGAGAGCGCACGTTGATATCGAAACGGATCGGCAACTTGGCGAGCCTTTTCGTGATGAAATTGCGGCTCGCACCCTCGCCTTGCCTGACGCCTTCGAATGTCATGTTGGTGATGATTTCGCCTGCAAGATCGCCGTTCAGGCCAATAGCCATCTGAGTGTAGTCGAGGCTGCGCAGCGATTGGAAGGCATAATTGCCCATTGCGCCGAGGTCTTCGTAAAGAAGCTCTCCGACGTAAGAGACATTGCCGCCCGGCGGACGCGATCGCAGTTCCCCTTGTTCAATCCTGCCATCGCCGTTTTCATCGAAAATGACCGGAATGGTGCCGTCAAAAATCCCCGTAGCGCCGATGTTGGTCAATTCGACCTGTGTTACGAACTTGGCCGCATCGAGTGCGATAATCTCGAAGACGTAGCTTTGGTCACCTGTTCCACCATAAACGATGTCAGTCGGGCGCAGCACCAATTCTCCGCCCATGAATGGCCAGCGCGCGTCTTTCACCGAAATCAATTTGCCGTTGGTCATTGAGTAGACGACCTTGCCTCTGAAGACCTCGATCCCGGGATTGATCGACGCGATAAAGAGTTCCTGATCGGGCGCAGTGGTGAGGTTAAGCAGATCGGTAAAACGGACCTCACCAGAAACACCTTCAACGGGGCCAAAAGCGGCTGCAAAGTCGAAGTCTTGCGTTGCAAAAACGCCGGTGCTGGAAACGTCTTCTGCAGTCCAATTGACGACACCCCCACCCGTGATGGTTCCGTCCGCAAGCGCGACCACGCCTTGCGCGAGGCTCGAGAGTTCTTCCATTTTCAATCCGGTGCCGAAAGTCACTCCCGGAACATCGAGCAAAGCCTGCCCTGCTCCGCTCTCGAGATCATGAGTGAGATCGACCGCCGTCACCAATTGTCCCGATCCAGGGTGGCGCAACTGCGCGTCGGCGCGGATATCGCTGCCCGCCATCGTCAATCGTGCGCCGTTCGCTTCAAGCGGATTGAAGCGCGGCAAACCGGGCGAGCGATCGGTGACGGTCAGTGATGCCTCATCAAGCTTGAGCGTTTCATCTTGATAGCGCCAGTTCCCTGCAATCTGCCCAAAGTCGAGCGGGACGGCATCGATCATGGCAGAACCGCCCGAGAATACGCCCTTGGCAAGTTCGCCATCCTCGCCTTTGAAATCGCCCACCAAGCTCACCGCAGCGAGATCAAGACCGCTTTCCGCCTCGCCAATCCGCACAGAGACATCGCTTAATTCAAAAGGTTCAGGAAAACGCAGCGCGCCGGTCGCCGCGGCCATCCTGATTGGGCTTTCGCCAAGATTGCCAAGCAATTCGAGATTCTCAGCGGCAATCCCAACGCTAAGAGTGTCCGAGTAAGCAATCATGGCGGTTTCCCCCGGCTCGGGACACAATTCGATCTGCTGAGCTTGCAAGGCAAGGTCATACAATGCGAGCGCTTCGAAACGCGCAGTGGTGCATTCTTGTCCCAATGCGAGCGCACCGCTGCGCGCCCATGTTCCCGCAACTGGCAGCGTTAGATCAGACACGTTGCCGCCCGGTATGTCTCCGCTTGCGCGAATGACGCCTTTGAAATCGAGATCGCCACTGCGGCTCTGGCGCATCTCTAGGCGCGGAATTGCAAGTCGATTGCCGCCCTCGCTGTAGGGGGCCATCGTCATTCGTGCAGTCAGTGCGCCGCGCCCGCGCTGTTCCATCCGAACGTTAATCTGCGGCAGACCTGCGCCGCCCGTTATGAAATTGCCCGTCAGAACACCTGCTCGCGTGGATCCGGAAGGGGACCAACTGACACGGGAGAGAGCTAACAAAGGCTCGCCCGAAGGGCTCGATACGCGGCCCTCCGGGATGATCACCGCGAGCCCGCTTTCATTCTGGCGCATCGTGACCGTCGCAGCGAGCGAGGCACCTTGTGCCTCAGCATCAAGGTTTCGCGTAAACTTGGTGAGAAGCGGTTCGAGCAGCGTCCCAGTGAGTCCGGCCTTCGCTTCGGCAACCAATGCCGTCGCGGTATCACCGGGAGTGAAGTTCTGCCCTGTGACATCCGCGCTCCATTCGGTATCCCCGCTTTCAAAAATGCTCCGCAAAGAGCCGTCAGCTGCGATCTTTTCTAGCCCGCCATAGGGAGTTTCGAATGCGTTTATCTCCAAATCATGCGCTAGGCTGGCTTTGGCCTCGTCAATAACTAGGCGCGCTGTGCCGCTCAATTTCTGGCCTTGCATGCCCGCAAGCGCCAGATCGGCCCCTGCCAGGGCGAATGCACCTTCTAGCTTTGAGAAATCATCAATTGTTGTGAGGTCAGCTGAGATATCCGCGTTGGCCAATGTCACGCCTTCACAATCGAGATCGCGAAGTCGCAAAGGGCCTGAAAATTCTGGCAGGCCCGCATTGGTTGTCAGATCGCCATAAAGCGTCGCGGTGCCTGTTTTGCAGGTTTCGGTCCCAAATCCGGGCGCCGTGGCGGCGAGCTTTGCTGCGAAGCCATCATTGAGCATCCCTTCGCCAGCAAGTTTCAGCCCGATCTTGCCGAAATCACTTTCAATAAGGCCGCGCGCATCGACGATCGCGATATCGAGTTCGGGAAGCCCACCTTCCCCTTCACCATAAATCGCGGGATCTAGCGCGCCGAAACTAAGCGTGCCATCACGCAAAGTGCCGTAAAAGCGCGGGTTGAAAGCTGTGATCCGGCCGATTTGCGGGGCTCCGAAACCATAGTCGACTTCCGCAACAATCCGCTCAATCGTGAGGTCAGGCCTTGCCGGATCGCCGATCACAAAATTCTCGATTATCTGCTGCTGAGGGCCGATTGAGATGATGTCGTATCGTGCTTCAAGCCCGCTTCCCGCCAATGCATCATCGATCAGATTGCCAGCGATTCTTTCGCGGCTGAACCAGAAGACAGTACCTGCAATTGCGATGAATGCGAGCAGTGCGATAGCAACGCGACTGAGCCACCAAAAGCGCACGCTATTGCGGCGAGGCTCATCATGCAGTTCGTCGGCGTCCATCGCGCGGGACCCTTGCGCATATCCAGTGCGAAAGGCAATGAAGCACAGTTAACTTCGCGAAGAAAGGGACGCTTTGGCGGAGCGGGAGGGCACTTTTGATTTCGATAACGCGTTCGGCAACACGACCGCGGCGAAGTCTGAGTCCAGCAAAATGGCGGGCCATGGCCACCGATCTCGCCTGCGCGCGCGCCTTTTGAAAGGCGGCGCAGAAGCGCTCGCCGATTATGAAGTGCTAGAATATTTGCTGTTCGCAGGCGTTCGGCAGGGCGACACGAAGCCTGTCGCAAAAGAGCTTTTGAAGCAATTTGGCACGCTTTCAGACGTCCTCAACGCCGATCCACATGCCCTTCAGCGGGTGAAAGGTGTGGGCGAAACAACTGCAGCGGCCTTAAAAGCCGTTAATCTCGCCGCTCGAAGAATGGCCCGCAGTGAGGTGAGCGAAAAGCCGGTGCTGTCAAGTTGGCAGGCGCTGATCGACTATCTCGCCATTGATATGGCGCATTTGAAAGTCGAGCGGGTACGCGTTCTTTATCTCGATACAAAGAACCGCCTGATTGATGATCATCACGCAGCTGAAGGATCAATCGATGAAGCCTCGGTCCATCCTCGCGAAGTCATCCGCCGGGCGATGGATGTTGGCGCGGCGGCGCTAATTCTGGTTCACAATCACCCCAGCGGTAATCCAGAGCCAAGTCGCGCGGACATCCAGATCACAAACCAGATCGCAGAAGCGGGTCGCCTGCTGGGCGTTACGTTGCATGATCACGTGATTATCGGGCGTGAGGGGCATGTCAGCCTTCGCGCGAAAGGTCTTATCTAGTTTCGCTCTGTAATCAGTCGTACGCCGGAGTGCTGCGCGAAAAAGCTCCAAAGCCAATTGATGACAACCGTCACACGGTTTCGTGCGCCGGAAAGAAAACTGACATGCACGAGGCCCCACAACCACCAGGCCTTCGCGCCCGACAAGTGGAAGCGGCCAAAGTCGGCAACAGCGGACTTGCGCCCGATTGTAGCTAGACTGCCCTGGTGCTTGTAGACGAAGGGCTTGGGCTTGGATTTTCCGAGCAATTCGCGCTCAACAACGTTTGCGACATGGGTGCCTGCCTGTTTCGCCGCTGGAGCAAGGCCTGGAACGGGTTTGCCGTCCCATGCCGTGCTTCCCGCCGTGTCACCGATAGCAAAGATATCCTGCAATGAGCCCTCGCCTGATTGAACTCGCAAGTGGTCATCAACTGCGATGCGGCCAGACCGATCGCTTTCCACGCCAAGCCAACGCGCAGCGGGAGATGCTGCAACGCCAGCAGCCCAAAGCACTGTCTCGGTTTCAATCCGAGCGTCATCGCCAATGCGCACATGGCGTTCAGCGATTTCGGTTACCCGGCTGCCAAGTCTGATTTCAACTCCCAAAGCCTCAAGCGAGGCGGCTGCTTTTGCTGACAAATCTTTGGGAAAAGCTGGCAGAATGCGGTCGCCCGATTGCACCAAAACGACGCGCGCCGTGGCGGGATCGACCGTGCGGAACTCGCGCGCAACGTTGATTTTCGCCAATTCCGCTATCGCGCCGGCCAGCTCAACACCGGTGGGCCCTGCCCCGACGATCACGAAGGTCAATAGGCGTTTTATCCGCTCTGGATCATCGCTAGCTTCCGCCTCTTCGAAGGCATTAAGGATTGTTCCGCGCACAGCCACGCCATCTTCGACAGTCTTGAGACCAGGCGCAAATTTGCCCCACTCATCCTTGCCAAAATAGCTGTGCGTCGCGCCCGTTGCGATGACCAGTTTGTCGAAAACCAACGTCTCACCGTGCGCCAGAGTGATCGTCTTTTCCTCTTTATCGACACCTGCCACCTCGCCTTTTAACACGCGGACATTGCCATCAGAGCGGAACAGGCTGCGAATGGGAGTTGCAATATCGGAAGGGTTCAGCGTTGCGGTGGCGATTTGATAAAGCAGCGGTTGGAACAGGTGATAATTGCGTTTGTCGATCAAAGTGATCCGCACGGGCAAGCGCTTGAGCCGATTGACGGCTGCAAGACCTCCAAAACCAGCGCCCACAACTACGATGTGCGGCCAGCTATCGGGAATGTCGGCATAGTCGCGATCAAACAGGATATTGCGTTCAAGCCAGCCCCAGATCGCTCTATCTACTGACAAGAAGCCGGCCCCTTTCGCTTCGTAAATGGCGAGCAGCAGAAAGGGGAAAAAGGTTATGTTGGGATGCGCGCCGGCGATCATGAAAAAGCCGATCAGGAAGAACAGGAGATAGGATACAATTCCTGCCCCAATCCCTGCGATAAACAGAACAGCGGTGATCAAAGCCAACCAATCGGGAAAACCCCAGAAAACCGTCATCGGAAGCCAGGTTTGAACACTGATCGGCGGCTCGATCACGTCCGCATAGGCAAGCAAGGTGACCCCAAGCCATATGCGGATAATCGCCAGCAAAGCCGGCGCCGCGTTGTCGCGCAGCCATTCGCCTGCCGCCACCACTGGCCGGGCCAAAGGAAGCGCGCTGTTCTTGAACCCTGAAGCCAAAGCGCGATCGATCGAGAACGCAGCAGGTCCGTGGATCACGTACCAGATGAGAATAGCCGAAACGATCAGGTTGGTCGTTGTTGGAATGTAGACCGCTTGCGAAATGATTGTGAGCGCTGCCATCGCCAAAGCAGCAGGTCTGGTGAACAGCCCAGCGATCAGAAGCAAAGGCGCAATCAGCTCAATCGCAAGACCCGTCGCCGCCGCATTGTGCGCGCTCATCCAACTGACCGGGTATTCATTGGCCGCGAGATAGACCGCCGTTTCCCAATCAGCCGCTTTGACGAGACCCGAGCGCAAAAACCACAGCGCGACGAAGAACCTTATCGTGATATCGGTGAAGGGCCAGAACAGCTCCGTCCCACCCGCATACCATTTGGTCCAACGCCTTAGCGTCACGCGAATGAACGGTGAGAAGCGCTCCTCCTGCAAAGGACGCGCGCCATCTGATTGCGCGTCTGCAACAGCGCTGGTCATAGCCAATTTCCTCCTGCACCTTAGTTCGCAGGAAATCAGTCTGGGTTACACCCCTCAACAGGCGAAACGCTCAAAACGCTAAATCTCAAAACCCCATTGCCGGTACGTTGGACGCAGGCTTGGATCACGGGCCAAGGCGTTATCGATATCTTCCTGCCCGCCTTTATCGCCCTCCTCTAGGCGAATAAGGCCGCGGAGCAGAATCGATGCCGTCTGATTGGGATTGAGGTCAAGCGCTGCAGCGATATCGGTTTTCGCTTCATCGAGCATGCCATTGCGCAGGAAGATCATCGCGCGGCTATCAATGGCGTTTGATGTGTTGTCGCTGTTCTCGACCGCTTTCTTGCACACCGAGATACCGTCACCGACATTGACCTGCCAGACGCCCATGAACCAACATTGCTCGTTCAAAAGGTAGGAATCGTTGGGTTTGTCGGCGAGCAGATTCGTGATCCGCATCAAGCCAGCTTCCCGCTGGCCTTCCAATGCGTCCAGCTCGGCCAGAGACACGGCGAGTTCTTCTCGCACATTCTCATCGCCATCTTCATACTCAAGGATGTCGCGCGCTTCGGCAAATTTACCCTGAACGGCAAGCATTGATGCCAGACTGATCGCTCGTGCAGGCCGTGGATCAAGCAAATAGGCTTCTTCAAGATCAGCGAGTGACGCATCGTGATTGCCGAGCATCGTATGCACGGTTGATCGTTGACCAAAATATTCGGCAGTAGGCTCGAGTTCCACCACCTTGTCCATGTCTTCAAGCGAGCCGCTGAAATCATAGGTGTTGTACCGGAAAGCGGCGCGCGTGAGATACGGGGTCACTTCCTCAGGATCTTTGATGATCAGCTGTTCAAGAGCATCCTCTATTGGTGCAAGCGTGCTTCGGTCCGTTTGCGTTGCAAATCTCCAAACACGCGGCAGATCCGTCGGCGCGATCAGCTTTGGCTTTTGCCTTGCCAAGGCTGCGGCTTTGCGACGTTCTTCTCGGAAGGCTTCGGGAGGCGTTTCTCCACCGTTTGCGGTTAGCGTTTCACTGACTGAGATAGTGCCGCCATCAAGCGAAATCATGCGTGTGTAGTGGCGGCCCGCAATTTCAACGTCGACGGGTTCAGCATCGCGCAACTCAAATCCCTTGGCACCATCGGGCAGAGTCATATTGACGGTGAACTGAGTGCTCGCCCCACTCCTGTTGCTCACCGGAATGTCCCGCCATTCACGCCGAGATCGATTAGGCGAAAAGCCCATTGATCCTGCAAACATGCCAAGGCCAAGTTCGCCCCGCAGTCCTTCAAATCGAAACTCCGGCGTTGCGATTCCGGTGATGACCATGGTCGAAACGCTGTCATCATCGCCCGGGATGATGTCGAAATCGATCATCGCAAGGCTGTTGTTCATCCCGCGCGCCATCTGGCGCTTGCGGTCTTCTGTCAGCTTTTCAGCAGCCGCGTTGAACTGGGCTGCTGAAGGACCGAAGAGCTTTGCGGTCATCGACACGAGCATGGGCAGATCAATGCCCGCAGTCGCGTCAACGTTCACTTCGGTGATGGCATCGGGAGCTCTGGGAAGAAGCTGTTTGATCGGCTCAATATCGCCGCCGCTTGCACGGATCGGCAGAGCGTATTCGAAGTTCGGCACATTGCCGACCGTTGTAAGATTCGCGCCAAGCGACGTGCCGTCGAGATAGTAGAGATTGCCGTCGATTTTCGCGCGCACAAGGACGTGATCGAAAGCGCCCGGCAATGGCAGCGATACAGGAACCAGGTTGCCGCCGCTCGACGAAACCAGCACCGCCTCAGCCTCGACTCCCAATTCGTCAAGGATGGCGAGCAGGATCACGGTTTTTGCTTTGCAATCGCCGTATTTCTTGTCCCACGTCTCGCTGACACTTTGCGGGAGGTAGTTTCCGCCATCGAGGCCATTGAGCAGATAGCGGACGTCCTCCTGCACCAACTCCAGCGCGGCGACTGCCCGCTCCAATTCGCCGGAATGCGATGTGCGTATTTCTTCAATACGGGCGATCAGATCATCGAGCCCTTCAAGCGCGCCATCGGTCTCGTAATACGGTGCCATGACGCTCGACACTTCAGACCAGCTGTCAAACGTGCCCAATTGCAGCATTGTCGCCTGCCGATAGCGCAGCGGCGCATCGCCCGGCACATCGTCCGCTTCGGGCAGCGGCATCATGACCTCGATCCGGTTGAAGCCATCGGCATTTTCGACTGCCGGAAGATCGTAATTGGGGCCAGCCTGATAGCGAACACCCAAATCATCGGGCCATGAGGCGCGAACGCGGGCGAAGTCTGCCTCGCTATCGGATCCGTATCCGCCGCCCTTTTCCTCCCGCCACAAATAGTATTGGCTCTGAACTTCGTCGCCGAGCGCCTGATCCCTGAGTGTCACCGAATAACGCAGCCGCAATTCATCGCCGACTTGCAGACCGGGAACTGCCATTGTCGCAGTCAAAGAACCGTCTAGAATACGCTGCTCAAGCATGCGCTCCCGGCGCAGGACTTCCATCTCTTCGCCTTGGGCAATGACATCGATGACTTCGCCATCGCGCAGAATTGAGACCTCGTGGACGATCAGGTCACCCTTATCAGGCAGCCAGGTCGCTTTAAGCGTTCCAACGCTCGAAAGGTCTGCAAGGCTCGCAATCTTGTAAACGTAATCGCGGTATTCCCACAGCTGCCCTTCAATGATCCGCAGTTGGGTATCGTTGACGAGCATCGAATTGGCCGCGTCGCGTTCAACCTCACCCAAATCGACCAGATCAATCCAATCGGGCGCAGGCTCATAAAGCGGTTCTTCACCCGCAAGCGCGATGCTGCTCCATGCCAAAGCAGCCGATGAAATGGTCACCGAAGAAATGGCCCGGCGCCACTTACGAAATCTCATAAATCTGCCCCAAAAATAACACTATACCCGGTGAACCTGCCCGCAATGACCTTAAATCGACCATGATGCGTGTCAAACGGTTTTGCCGAGTGTCGCACAATACTCTTTTGGTCGATACAAATCGTAAAGGCTTGGACAGCTGTTGCGGCGTCGGGCCTGGTTAAGCTGGTGGGGACAACGACGGTCCAAAAGACCTACACCCTTGCCAATTGTTCTCACCCGACATAGCCGCGCCCCATCGCTGTTTGGTTTAACCCGATAAGAAAGCTTATTCATGGTCCCGCGTTATGCTCGCCCCGAAATGTCCGCCCTTTGGGAGCCGGAGGCGAAATTCCGCATCTGGTTCGAAATAGAAGCGCACGCGACGCAGAAGCTCGCTGAGCTCGGCGTCGTCCCTGAAAGCGCTGCCAAGGCTCTGTGGGATTGGTGGGCAACGGATCCGGCCATAGATGTAGACGCAATCGATGCGATCGAAGCCGTTACCAAGCATGACGTGATCGCATTTCTTACATGGGTGGCAGAGCAGGTTGGGGATGAAGCGCGCTTTATGCACCAGGGCATGACGTCTTCCGACGTGCTCGACACGACGCTTTCCGTACAACTGGCGCGCGCATCCGATATCCTGCTCGCTGATCTCGACGCGCTACTGGCAGCGCTAAAGACGCGGGCTGAAGAGCACAAGTTTACACCCACAATCGGCCGCAGCCATGGCATCCACGCCGAACCGGTGACGTTCGGGCTGAAGCTCGCGCAGGCTTATGCCGAGTTTGATCGGTGCCGTGAGCGGCTGATCGCCGCGCGCAAGGAAATCGCGACTTGTGCCGTATCCGGCGCGGTTGGGACCTTTGCCAATATTGACCCTTCAGTTGAAGAGTATGTGGCCGAACAGCTGGGCCTCACCCCCGAACCCATAAGCACTCAGGTCATCCCGCGTGATCGTCATGCCATGTATTTTGCGACGCTTGCTGTCATCGCAGGCTCTATTGAGCGGCTCGCAGTCGAAATTCGCCATTTGCAGCGCACAGAAGTGCTGGAAGCGGAGGAATTCTTCTCCAAGGGTCAAAAAGGCTCCTCCGCCATGCCGCACAAGCGCAATCCTGTGCTGACCGAAAATCTGACAGGGCAAGCGCGCATCATCCGCGCTTACGCGATGCCCGCGCTTGAGAATGTGGCGCTTTGGCATGAACGCGATATCTCGCACTCATCGGTGGAGCGCTATATCGGGCCTGACGCGACCATTGCGCTTGATTTCTCGCTCGCCCGCCTGACGGGTGTCGTGGAGAAATTGCTGGTCTACCCAGAACGGATGCAGGCCAATCTCGACAGCATGGGCGGGCTCGTCCATTCGCAGCGCGTCCTGCTTGCTCTCACGCAAGCCGGCGTCAGCCGCGAAGATGCCTATGCCATTGTACAGAGAAACGCGATGAAGGTCTGGGAAAGTTCGGGCGCATTGTCGCTTCTCGATCTCCTCAAAGCGGATGCAGAGGTGACTGCCGCACTGAGCGAGGAGGAACTCGAAGAAAAGTTCGATCTTGCCTACCATTTCAAGCATGTCGACACGATCTTTGCCCGCGTGTTCGGCTAGGTCTCGCTAGACTTGGGCGATAAATCGCCTAGGTTCGTGGCTTCGGGAAAAGAGGTAGGGGACGTTTAACGTGCAAATCCTCCGCACACTAATTTGGATCTTGGTGACGGTGTTTGTCGCCGTTTTTGTGCTCATCAATTACGGTGAGCCGCAGCGCGTGAAAATCTGGCCGTCGGCCGATCCGGTTGGCTTCGACTGGCCTGTTGGCGTTATAGCGCTCGCGTTTTGGCTGCTCGGTGTCATTCCATTCTGGATCTACCATCGCGGGGTCAAATGGAGCCTTAATCGCCGCATTCGCAGTCTCGAAAACTCAATGAAATCCAACGCTTTGTCGCGCAGGCCCGATCCTGAGCTGAATTCGACCCCGCCTGTGGATGAACCTGCGGATAAACCTGCTGAAAAACTGGGGGAAACGGGTGGATTATCACCCGAAGAAGGAAGCACCCGATGACCAACCCCGTCTATCTCGCGCTCGATAT
The DNA here is from genome assembly GCF_001542875.1 of Erythrobacter sp. YT30. Classification (GTDB taxonomy): domain Bacteria; phylum Pseudomonadota; class Alphaproteobacteria; order Sphingomonadales; family Sphingomonadaceae; genus Erythrobacter. Next base: position 758,319 of record NZ_LMAF01000001.1, read on the forward strand.
CCCGCAGGTCGAACCGGCCAAGGCGCTACTTGAAAAGGTAAAAGCACACATTGGCGGCGTTAAGCTGGGGCTTGAATTCTTCTGCGCGCATGGCGGCCACGGCGTCCATGAGATTGCGCATATGGGCCTGCCGATCTTCCTCGATCTGAAATTTCACGACATTCCCAACACGGTCGCTGCAGCCATGCAGGCCATCCATGTCTATGAACCCGCGATTGTCACCATCCATGCAAGCGGCGGGCGCGCGATGATGGAAGATGCCAAGGCTGCCGCTGCAGAAGGGTGCAAAGTCGTGGCCGTCACCACTCTAACGAGCCTCGATTCCAATGATCTCACTGACACCGGCGTTTACGGCAGTGCTGAAACACAGGTGATGCGGCTCGCTGAATTGGCACAAAAAGCGGGTCTTGACGGTATCGTATGCTCGGGCCAGGAAGTCGGCAAAGTCCATGCACAATGGAAGGACGGCTTCTTCGTCGTCCCTGGCCTGCGTCCCAATGGGAGCGGCACCGGCGATCAAAAACGCGTCGTCACCCCAAGATCAGCGCGCGACAATGGCGCAAGCGTTCTGGTAATAGGCCGCCCCATCAGCCGCGCGGATGATCCAGAAGTAGCAGCGCGCGCGATTGAAGCAACGCTTTAACCCTAGAAAACCTATGACAATTCAGATCAAAATCTGCGGGCTGAAGGACCCGCTCTCCATCAATACCGCTATTGAAGCAGGTGCGACGCATATTGGGCTGGTGCATTTTGAGAAGAGCCCTCGCCACGTTGATATCGAAACGGCGGCGCGGCTTAGCACAATGGTGGACGGAAGAGTGAAAACCGTGCTTCTGCTCGTCAACGCGCAGATTGAGGAGACGGGCCGCGCTATTGACGCGATAAGGCCCGATATCGTCCAATTCCACGGCCGCGAGACGCCCGAATGGGTGGATCTTGTCCGGCAAAAAGGCGGAGTGGAAGTGTGGAAGGCGCTTGGTGTCAGAAATGCTGATACGCTTGCCAAATCCGCTCGGTTTGAGGGCAAGGTTGATCGCCTACTCTTTGATGCGCCTGCACCAAGACCTTCAGATGGCACCGAAGCACTGCCTGGCGGCAATGGTGTCGCATTCCGCTGGGAGCTTTTGAAAGAGCACGATCACAAAGTGCCATGGGGGCTTGCTGGTGGGTTGACGCCAGAGAACGTGGCGGAGGCGATCAGGCTAACAGGTGCCGATCTTGTCGACACATCATCAGGTGTCGAAACCAGCCCCGGCGTCAAGGACGTGGACAAGATCAAAGCCTTCTGTCAGGCGGCAAAGTCAGCATGAACACACAACCCAACTCCTTCCGCACCCAGCCCGATGATCGCGGTCATTTCGGTGAATTTGGCGGACGTTACGTCGCAGAAACGCTGATGCCGCTGATCCTTGATCTGGAGCGTGAATATCGCGCTGCACAGAAAGATCCAGCGTTTCAGGCCGAATTTGACGACCTGCTCGAACACTATGTCGGTCGCCCCTCCCCGCTCTATTTTGCTGAGAGGCTAACCGAGCACCTGCGCAAAGAAGCTGAGCCGGGAATGGGTGCGCAGGTCTGGTTCAAGCGTGATGAGCTCAATCACACCGGCGCGCATAAGATAAACAATTGCATCGGTCAGATCCTGCTCGCGAAACGTATGGGCAAGACCCGCATCATTGCTGAAACAGGCGCAGGCCAGCACGGCGTTGCCACGGCGACCGTGTGCGCACGCTTTGGCCTGCCTTGCGTCATCTATATGGGCGCAGAGGACGTCGCGCGGCAATCTCCCAACGTGTTCCGCATGAAGCTGCTCGGCGCGGAAGTCGTGCCCGTCACCAGCGGCGGTGCAACGCTCAAAGACGCGATGAACGAAGGGCTACGCGATTGGGTCGCGAATGTGCATGACACGTTTTACATCATCGGCACGGCGGCAGGCCCGCACCCCTACCCTGAATTGGTGCGCGATTTCCAAAGCGTGATCGGCACCGAAGCGCGCGCCCAATTACTCGCTCGCACTGGCCGCCTGCCCGATCTGCTGATTGCGTGCATTGGCGGCGGATCGAACGCACTGGGCCTGTTCCACCCTTTCCTGGACGATCCCGATGTAAAAATGCTCGGCGTCGAAGCAGCAGGGCACGGCCTTGATGGTGACGAACACGCGGCAAGCCTCCTCGGCGGCTCACCTGGAGTGCTTCACGGCAACAAGACCTACTTGCTTCAAGACGAAGATGGCCAAATCACTGAAGGCCATTCAATCAGCGCTGGCCTCGATTATCCCGGCATTGGCCCCGAGCATGCCTGGCTCAAAGACACAGGCCGCGTTGAATACACCGCCGTTACCGATGACGAGGCGTTGGAAGGCTTTCAACTGCTATGCCGGACCGAGGGTATTATCCCCGCCCTCGAACCCTCCCATGCACTGGCTGCCGTCGCCAAACGCGCCCCGCAAATGCGCGAGGACGAGATCATCTGCATGAACCTGTGCGGACGCGGCGATAAGGACATCTTCACCGTGGCTGAAAAGCTTGGGGTGCAGATGTGAAGCGAGACCGGCGAGCAGTCTTGGCCATCGTTCTTTTGTTCGTCGGAATTGGGTTCGCTGTCAGCTACAGCTACGATTATGCCTATTTTAGGGCGACATATGCTTCAGAGAGAGCTTCGAGTTCGCCACACGCGCCGATCTGGTGCCTCGCAGATTGCCCTACTCACCCAGCTGATAAAGGCTATAAGTTTTGGATAAGCTTCACTTCCTTTGCTTCAACTTTCGCGATCTTACTACTCATGTATTTTCGGCCTAAGACATGACCCGCCTCCAAACTGCCTTCTCTCAACCCCACCCCGCTTTCGTCGCTTTCATAACTGCTGGCGACGGCGACACCGCGGCCAATCTCGACGCTCTTGTTGCGGGCGGTGCGGATGTGATTGAGCTTGGCATGCCGTTTACCGATCCGATGGCGGATGGACCTGCGATCCAGTCTGCGAATTTGCGATCATTGGGCAAAGGCACCACCACTGCTGACGTCTTTCAAGTCACAAAAGACTTCCGCGCACGGCATCCTGACACCCCACTCATCCTGATGGGATACGCCAATCCTATGATCCGGCGCGGGCCTGAATGGTTTGCATCCGAATGCGTAAAGGCAGGCGTGGACGGCGTCATCTGCGTCGATATTCCGCCCGAAGAAGATGGCGAGCTTGGCCCGGCGCTGCGCGATGCTGGTATTGCGCCTATTCGGCTTGCAACGCCCACCACTGATGCTGCACGCCTTCCGCAAGTGCTCGAGGGATCGGGCGGGTTTCTTTATTACGTGTCGGTCGCCGGGATTACGGGTCTGCAACAGGCCGCGCAAAGCTCTATCGAGGAGGCGGTCGCGAAACTCAAAGCCGCGACCGATCTGCCGGTCGCCGTCGGCTTTGGTGTGCGCACGCCCGAGCAGGCAGCTGAAATCGCAAAAGTGGCCGATGGCGTTGTCGTCGGCTCTGCGCTCGTGGATCTTGTCGGCGAATTTGGCGATGAGGCCCCGGCCAAGCTACAAGAGCTGACCGAGAGGCTGGTCGCTGCAATGAGAGACTTGAAACAATGAGCTGGTTCAACCGCGTTCGCAATTCGCTCGGGTTTACCGACGAGAAAAAGAGCACAGAGAAAGATCTCTGGATCAAATGCTCCAATTGCCAGGAAATGCTGTTTGTCGCCGAGTACGAAGAGAACCTCTCAGTCTGCCCCCGGTGTGAGCATCATGGACGGATTGGCGCAGATGCTCGGTTGAAGCTGCTGCTTGATGAGGGTTTCGACCTGCTCCCGCTGCCACAAGTCACCGAAGATCCTCTGAAATTCAAGGATTCCAAGCGCTACACCGATCGCCTCAAAGCTGCTCGCGCCAAGAACCCGCATGATGATGCATTCGTGGTTGGATCAGGCGAGATTGATGGCAAGCCTGCCGTCGTAGGTGTGCAGGATTTCGGCTTTATGGGCGGATCGATGGGCATGGCTGTCGGCATGGCGTTTTGTGCAGGGGCTGAGCGCGCGCTTCGACGCAAGGCGGCTTTCGTGGTGGTAACGGCGGCGGGCGGCGCTCGTATGCAGGAAGGCATTTTGAGCCTTATGCAAATGCCGCGCGCGACTGTGATGACGCGGCGTCTAAAGGCGGCAGGTCTGCCTTACATAGTCGTGCTTACAGACCCAACCACGGGCGGCGTTACGGCCAGCTATGCGATGCTGGGCGATGTGCAGATTGCTGAACCCGGCGCGCTGATTGGTTTTGCTGGCCAGCGCGTGATCCAGGACACGATCCGCGAGCAGCTGCCCGAAGGCTTTCAGCGCGCCGAATATTTGCACAAGCACGGCATGGTCGACATGGTGGTGCATCGCCGCGATCTGAAGGCGACGCTTGCAAGCGTGCTCGACTACATGCAGCCGCCGAAAACCGGCAGTAAGGCTGCCTGAGGCCAATGCCCGATTTCGGCCGCTCGGACGATCCGCGCGTTCAATCACAACTCGACAGGCTCGCAAAGTTGAGCGTTCCGCAAGGCCGATTTGGCCTTGAGACGATGCGCGCGATGATGGAGCGGCTCGGTAATCCGCACCGCAAGCTACCGCCGGTGTTTCATGTCGCTGGCACAAATGGGAAAGGATCCACCTGTGCTTTTCTGCGCGCGATGCTGGAGGCTGAGGGGTACAAGGTGCATGTCACCACGTCCCCTCATCTGGTGCGCTATAATGAGCGGATCCGGGTTGCGGGAAAGCTGATCGAGGATGCGCGGCTGGCTGAACTGCTCAAAGAGGTCTTGGACACATGCGAGGATTTGGGACCAAGCTTCTTTGAAGTCACGATCGCTGCCGCCTTCACCGAGTTCGCGCGCGTGCCAGCGGATGCTTGCGTCGTTGAAGTGGGCCTTGGCGGGAGGCTCGATGCTACCAATGTGCTGGAACCGGAAGTTCTTGCGGCCTGCGGGATCGCGGCTTTGGGGTTGGACCATGAGAGGTTTTTATTGGCGCCGGAGGAAGGCGTGCCAGAGGAGCCTATAGCACGCATTGCGTTTGAAAAAGCGGGGATCGCAAAACGGGGTGCGCCGCTGGTGACTTATGGCGGGCGCCTTAATCCTCGCGAGGCAAAGGCTGCCATTGAGTCTGTCGCTCAATCGCAGGGCGCCGAACTATTCGATTGGTGGAATGTGCTGGAACAAGGGGGGAATAGCGGCGAGTTTATGTACTGCGAGCGCGAGCGAGAGCTTGATTTTCCAAAACCCTCCTTGTCAGGCGAGCATCAGTATCTGAACGCCGGTCTCGCTATTGCCATGCTCCGCGCCCAGTCGAAGTTAGCGGTTTCATTCAAAGCTGCCGAACTCGGCCTAATGCGCGCAAATTGGCCCGCGAGGATGCAGCATCTCAGAACGGGACCGTTGACTGCCCTGACCGCTTCACAGGTCTGGCTCGACGGGGGCCACAATCCAAGCGCAGGCGAAGCTATTTCGAAGCATTTTGATGGTCCGGTGCACCTCATCCTTGGGATGCTCGACAACAAGAACCCACGCGCTTTGCTCGATCCGCTCGGAGACCGGGTGCGGTCCCTTCGGATTGTTCCAGTACCCGGCCACGATGCGCACCCGGCCTCGGCTTTCGGACCGGATGCGGTGACGGCTGACAATCTGGAAGAAGCGCTGCTCAGCCTGCCATCGGATGATTTCCCGGTGCTCATTGCAGGTTCGCTCTATCTGGCTGGTGAGGCGCTCAAACTGAATGATGAGATACCCGATTAGGCCCCTTCGCGCCCTGCACTTCCCAGTGCATCATCAACCAGTCCCGACCGCATCATCCATGCAAACAGCACTATACCCGGCAGTGCCAGCACAGTCGTCAGCACATAGAATTGCACATAGCCAAGGCCTTCAATCAGCGCGCCAGCTGTCGTGCCAGTGAGCAGCCGTCCGACAATGCTCGCTCCTGCTGAAATCAGTGCATATTGCGCGGCGGTAAAGCGCAAATCGCACAGCGCGGAGAAGTAGGCGACGACAACAACGCCGCCATATCCACTGGCGAGGTTCTCAAACCCTATCGCAGCAGCGAGGCCGAGATTGGAATGCCCGGCACCGGCCAGAATTGCAAAGCTCAAATTCGACACCGCCATCAGCACCAGCGCAAGCAGAACCGAGCGCTTCAATCCTGCCTGCGCATAGATGATACCGCCCACGAATATGCCGATGATATAGGCCCAAAAGCCGACGCCCACATCGTACAAGGCTATCTCGTCATTGGTGTATTGAAGATGCTCAAACAGAAGGCGGAAAGTCAGGTTTGCAAGCGTATCGCCAATCTTGTGTATCAGGATGAAGGCGAGGACGAGCCACGCCCCATGTCTTGCGAAGAACTCTTCGAAAGGCCCGGCGATTGAGCGCCACACATCGCCCAGCCTCTTACGCGCAATTTGTGCTTGGCGGCGCGCCGGTTCGCCCATGAAAAGAGCGGTCAGCATTGCGGGAAGAGCCAGCCCTGCACAGGCAATATAGGCCGCCTCCCAACCATGTCGCGCAGCCACAACCAGCGCGATCGCTCCCGCGCCAGCCGAGCCTACGCGCCAGCCATATTGGTTCATGCCTGATCCCGTACCAAGCTGATCGGGCGTCAAGACTTCGATACGGTAGGCATCGATCACAATGTCGAATGTCGCCCCAGCGACGCCAACAAGAACAGCAGCTATGATTGTGGCAGTGAGGCTGGAGGCAGGGTTCACAAGCGCTAGATTGACGACCGCCGCGATAACAAAAGCGCCCGCGAGCAGCATCCAAGACACCCGCTGCCCGAGCGCGCTGATGAAAGGCAAACGCACACCGTCAATCACCCAGGCCCAAAAGACTTTCAGATTGTAGACGAGAAACGCGAGGCTGAAGGCAGCCACGGTCTTTATGTCGATCCCGTCCTGCGCCAGCCGCGTCGTCAGCGTCGCGCCAATCATCGCATAGGGAAAGCCCGAAGAGACGCCGACTGCAAAAGCCGCCAGCACTTCCTTTTCAACATAGGGTTTCGCCGCGCTCCAAAGGGTGCGCTTGGTCATCTGATACTATTCGGCAGGCTGCGCGGAAGCTTCGGGCGCTACAACGCCGGCTTTGGCTCCTGCCCGCGATTGGCGATACCATTCTGCAAGGCACAGGAAGACTGCAATAAAGCCTATAAAGGTCGTGAGCACGAAAACGTCGAAATAGCCTTGGTTCTCGATCATATCCCCCAAAGCGCCGCGACCAAGCGTGCCTACCAGCAAGGTGAGCGAGGACAGCAGCGCGTATTGCACGGCCGCATATTTCTTCGAAACAATGGAAGAGAGCCACGCAACGAACGCAGCGCCCGCAATGCCAATCGCCAAGTTCTCAAACATGATGGTGAAAGTTAGACGCGGCAAAGCATCGGATCCGAATGGAGCAATCGTGCTGATCAGCCAGGAGAACCCGACAAGATCACTCGCCCACTGCATGTTCGCGCCGCCCACGGCCATATCTGCGTATAGAAGGTTGGTGAGCGCGGCGAGCAAGGCACCTAGAGTCAATGTCAGCATTCGCCCAAGTACGGTCAGCATATATCCGCCCAGTGCGAGCCCGGCGATGATTGCTCCGACGCCAAAGAACTTGGATGCAAAGGCAACCTCGTCATTGGTGTACTGCAATTCGCCAAGATAGAAGGGATAAGCAAACGTGCCCCAGATCGCGTCGCAGATGCGGTAAGTCAGCACTAGCGCGAGGATAAGGATGAGCGGCCAGCCAATCCGCCCCACAAACTCAATCAGAGGCACCAGCAAAGCGCGGTAAAGATGGTCAAGAGCGCCGCCCTTTGATGCACTCACCTCGCCCACCTCGATCACATCTTCATTGAGCACCCGCTTTTGATGCAAGAGAGCCGCGATAATGCTCGGCAGGATGATGGTCGCAAGGATGATGAAGGGGCCAAACCATTTGGTAAAATCGGTCGGATCAGGCCGACCGCTCTCATTGAGTGGGAACATGCCAAGCAGCCAGTTGAAATCGAAATAGGCACCGCTGCCAAACTCCATGACAGGCAGGAACATGGGAACAAATCCGCCGAGCGCACGAACCATGAAGATGCCCAGGATGAGCAGCGCCCATCCCCATAAGGCAAGCACCCAGACAAGATGCTTGTTGCGCACATCCCGCCGCACTTCGCCCACGGCATAGAGCTCTTCAATCTCGTCTTCACCCGGACCGATTGCGCTCGCTTTGCCGCCTTCGCCATCGGGGGCAAACAGGCCAGCAAATCCTACCAAGAGGATCGAAGCGCCGAACAGCAGATATGTCTCTGGCCAACCGATGCGCGCTGCGATTATCAGACCGAGCGCCCCTCCAAATAGCGAGGCAAGGCGAAAGCCCATCTGGTAAATCGTCGAGAGGATATCGAGCGTCGCCTTTTCGTCCGCCACATCGATACGCCAAGCGTTGATCGCAATGTCCTGGGTCGCGCTCGCCAAGGCGCCGATCCCTGCGAGCAGCGAAAACCAGCCGAGCTGCGTCTTGGGTTCAAGCAAGCTCAGCGTCACCAGAATGATGCCAAGGATCACCTGCATCGGGACGATCCATTGCTTGCGCTTGCCCAATGCTCGCAAGGCCGGGATGTTGATTTTATCTACCAGAGGCGACCAGATGAACTGGAAAGCGTAGGCTAGCCCGATGAGCGAAAAAACGCCCATCGTTTCAAGGTCAACCTCGGCTTCGGAAAGCCAAGCGTACAGCGTTCCCAAAAACAATGCGAACGGCAAACCACTGGCAAAGCCGAACAGCGCCATAAAGGCCGTTTTGCGCTGCCCCATGGCACGCAGAACTTCGCCCATTCCGGGCTTCTTTTTGGCAACTGCTTCGGTCAACTTGTGATCCCTTTCGATCCCGTCTTTAGATCGCATGCGGTTTCTGCCACACTAGCGGGGCAAGAGAGGAATAGGAACGCCCATATGAATGCGTCCACAACACAAGCGACCAAACAGCCCCAGGGCCTTCGCGCGACACCGGGACAATTGGCTTTGGCTGAGGCGATCCGGTCTGGCGAGGCGCGGACGGCTGATAGCGTCGGACATCTGCCCGCCTCGCTTTATACCTGCCCCGATCACTTTGCGCGCGAGGAGGCGGCACTTTTTGATCGGATGCCGCAAGTTTTGTGCCCTTCGGCTCTGCTTCCCGATCCCGGAATGGCAGTTCCGCACGATGGCACAGGGCGGCCCTTACTCATTACGCGTGATGCGGATGGCCAGGCGCATGTGTTCCTCAATGTGTGCCAGCATCGCGGTACGCGGCTTGTTGAAGGAGAAGAGGTTCAATGCGCCAAGCGGCTGGTCTGTCCGTATCATGCCTGGACCTATAAACTCGATGGAAAGCTGCTCGCCCTGCCCCGGCCAGAGACTTTCCCCGGCCTCGACAAGAGCGAGCACGCCCTAACTGAATTGCCGAGCTGCGAGGCAGGCGGTGTCATCTGGTTCGCCCCGTCGGCTGATCCTGAACCTGATTTCTCGCACGCCGAAACGCTGGGAGAGGACTTCGCCGCCTTCGGAATGACCGATGCTTACCTTTTCCGGCGCAAGACGCACACGGTGAAAGGCAATTGGAAGCTCATCATGGATGCGTTTCTGGAAAGCTATCACGTGACGCGGCTTCATGCCGACACCATCGGGCCCTTCTTCAAAGATGGCGTGACCTCGGGCGATCAGGTGGGGCCGCACCAGCGCAGCCTTGTCGGGCGGCTCGAAGAAATGGATGGGCTTGATCTTGGCGATATGGCGGTGCTGCGAAAGCTTGCCACATTCGCCTATCAACTCGTGCCCGCGACAGTGATTGTGCCCAGCCCTGACTATGTGAACATCATGGTCCTCATGCCGCAGGCAGCCGATTTGACACTGGTCGAGGACTTCATGCTCATCCCAGAAGCGCCTCCCACGGATAAAGCGCGCGATCACTGGGAACGTAGCTGGGCTTTGCTAGATGGCGGGGTCTTTGCATCGGAAGACTTCCGAGCGGCAGAACTTGGTCAGCAAGGCCTATCGTCGGGCGCGATTGAGCATATCACGCTTGGCACGCTGGAAGCTGGCATAACGCGGTTTCATTCGGTTCTCGCAGATGCCTTGCGGGAGCACGGCTGAGCGCCTAGGCGCGTCGGCGATATGCCAACCAACCCAACCCGATCCGCTGACCGCCCTGAAGGCGAGCGTATAGCCAAATTGCTCGCACGCGCTGGTGTCGCAAGCCGCCGCGAAGTGGAGCGAATGATTGGCGATGGGCGCGTCGCGATTGATGGCAAAGTGCTCGAAACACCCGCAACAATCCTCAAGGATTTGAAAGGCGTGACAGTCGATGGAAAGCCCGTTGGCAAAGCCGACGCCACAATGCTGTTTGCGTTTCACAAGCCTACGGGACTCATCACAGCAGAGCGCGATCCAGCTGGCCGCGCTACGATCTATTCCGCGCTCACCAATGCCCTGCCCAAAGGCACACCGCGGTTGATGCCTGTCGGCAGGCTCGATTTGAACACCGAAGGCCTGTTGCTCCTCACCAATGATGGCGGTCTGAAACGCCAGATGGAGCTTCCTGCGACCGGCATTCCGCGCACCTATCGTGCCCGCGCTTTCGGCGATGTCTCGCAGGAACAGCTTGAGGATTTGATTGAAGGGGTGACCATCGATGGCGTGCGCTATGGCTCAATCGACGCAAATCTGGAGCGAGGCGGAGGTTCGGGCAAGAACCAGTGGATCGAGATGACCATCACCGAGGGCAAGAACCGCGAAGTGCGCAAAGTGCTCGAATATTTGGGGCTTAAGGTGAACCGCCTCATCCGAACCGCCTATGGCCCGTTTGAATTGGGCGATTTGCCGCGTGGACGTGCCGCAATGATCCGCAAAGGTGATCTGTCGCGGTTTCAAAGCTCGCTCAAGAAGCGCGCATGAGGATCATTGCAGGCGATTGGCGGGGCCGGAAACTGGTGGCACCTCCAGAGGATGCCACGCGTCCCACGGCAGACCGGACGCGTGAGACGCTCTTTTCCATGCTCACAAGCCGGCTCGGTTCATTCGAAGACTTGCGGGTAGCTGATCTGTTTGCCGGATCAGGTGCGCTTGGGCTTGAGGCCCTATCGCGCGGCGCGGCGCATTGTCTGTTTATTGAACACGATCGCGCGGCTCTTGACGCGATCAAAGCCAACATTCAAACACTTGATGCGCGGACAAGATCCCGCATCGATGCAAGTTCAGTTACGCGGCTAGGCCCTGCAAAAGAGGAATACGATCTGATACTTGCCGATCCGCCTTATCACACAGGCGCAGGCGCGGTGGCGCTTGATCGTCTTTTAAGATTGGGATGGATTGGAGAGGCGACGTGGATCGCGCTTGAAACCGCCGCCAATGAGGATGTGGCCGTCAAAGGCCTATCGATCGAAAAAGAGCGCCGGGTCGGCAAGGCAAAGCTGACGCTTTTGCGCCTCGCCTAGAAACCTTGCGACCCGGCAACCTCACCCCAATGACCACCCATACGTGGGCGAGGTATAGCGACCCTTGGGCGTCATCACCTTTGGGATGGCATTTCGGTTTCCATTTCGGTCTCGGGCTGTGCTTGTGCCTGCGGCTCTGATGGCGGTGGTGCTTCCCCGCCTTCTACTGCGGCTGCACGCGCTTCGATCATCTGCCAGGCACTGGCGCGATCCTCTTCGCTCATGGCGCTGAGTGAGACCTTGTTGTCATCGGTAAGCCGCCAGAAGAGTTCCTGACGTTCAGGCGGCAGCGTCCAATAGTAACCCTGCGTTTCGGCGGGCCATGTCATAAAGGCGCTTTGCTGGTCAGCGGGCCACGTGTCGAAGATGGCCTGCTGCTCATCAGTCATCGCGGCAGAGGTATCGGTCATCGCATCGCCCTGCGCGACAGTGGCTTCATCCTGAACCATGGCCGCGACCAGGGTCGGATTGGCCATGGTCAGGGCGGCGAAACTGCCACTGACGAGGTACATTGACTGGGTACGGGTGAGTGAATGGGTAGGCATTGGGTTCTCCGAAGGGTTTCTTCCATGTTCTCGGTCCCAAGCATTGACGAACGCGGGTTTGTCTGACTGCCTTTGTCCCCACGACGTCCAGACGCCTATCCTTGTGCCTCTTCAAACCCATGCCGAACAGGTTTTGCGGCTTTGCCAAGCGCATGGCGGGCACGGGTTGCCGAAAGGGGTGTCAGAAATGGGATGGCGCGCTGAATGCAAGAAAGGGGCAGCCGGCTGGCCGCCCCTTTTTGTTTGAATTCAAAGCAGAAGTTTACCGCTTGTCGTTCGAGTCGCTCTTGTAGGTTTCAAGCGGACGATCGCCCCAACCCAGCTTTGCTGCGCGCGGATTGATGCATTGATCCTGGCGATCGTTCATACAGACATCAATAATCTCGCCACCGATGCGGACCTTGGTCGCTTTGCCTTTGGCGTTGCGCTCGACGACCACCGGGGTCTCGGCCTTGGTCGATCCGTCGTTCATTGTCATCGTATCATTTTGTGAGAGCGCTGGTGCTGAGACACCCAGCACTGCGAGTGAGGCGGTGGTGATTACCGTTGGGATCAGGTTTTTCAATTGTTGCTCCGTTCGTTCGGGTTTGGGTACGGGGCACTTATCCGCTCCCGCTCCCAATCGTTCCAAATCGGGCGGCGCGCTTGACGGTGATTGCAACGCCATCCGGTCGATAACGGGCAATTGCGCGCTTGCGGGCGACGGATGCGTTCCCTACTTGTTCGATTGATACATGACCAATGCCCCCGCCCCGCACTCCCATGATGATCAGGTCCCGCCTTACGCGGCGCGGCTCAATCCGCCGCAGCGCGAAGCCGTGCTGACAACCGAAGGCCCGGTGTTGATGCTGGCGGGCGCTGGCACTGGCAAGACAGCAGCCCTAACAGCGCGCCTTGCGCATCTGGTGGCGACGCGGCGCGCCTGGCCCAGTGAAATCCTGTGTGTGACCTTCACCAATAAGGCCGCGCGCGAAATGCGGGAGCGTGTCGCGAGCCATTTGGGCGCACCGGGCGAAGGCATGCCGTGGCTCGGCACGTTTCATTCGATCTGCGCAAAGATGCTGCGCCGGCATGCAGAGCTGGTTGGGTTGGAATCGAACTACACCATCATCGATACCGACGATCAGCTGCGGCTGCTCAAACAATTGATCGCGGACAATGATCTCGATGAAAAACGCTGGCCAGCGCGGCAATTGGCGGGGCTGATTGATCGCTGGAAAAACCGCGGCCTCAATCCGGCTGATCTCGATGCGGTCGAAAACGAATCCTACGCCAATGGTCGCGGCCAGGCGATGTATGGCCTCTATCAGGACCGGTTGAAGGCCCTCAATGCCTGCGATTTTGGCGATTTGATGCTGCATGTGCTGAACATTTTCCGAAAGCACACCGATGTGCTCGCCGAATACCAGCAGCGCTTCAAATACATTCTGGTCGACGAATATCAGGACACGAACGCGGTCCAGTATCTGTGGTTACGGCTGCTGGCCCAAACTCGCACGAATATCTGCGTGGTCGGCGATGACGACCAGTCAATCTATTCCTGGCGCGGGGCGGAAGTCGCCAATATCCTCCGTTTCGAAAAGGATTTTCCCGGCGCGCATGTCGTGCGGCTGGAGCAGAATTATCGCTCCACCCCGCATATTCTTGGTGCTGCCTCAGGATTGATCCAGGCCAACTCGGATCGTCATGACAAGACGCTGTGGACCGAAGTAAACGGCGGCGACAAGGTGCGGGTGGTTGGCGTGTGGGATGCTCCAGAAGAAGCCCGCCGCGTGGGCGAAGAGATCGAACGGCTGGAAGGCGAAGGCGCCCCGCTCGATCAGGTCGCCATCCTTGTGCGCGCGCAATATCAAACGCGCGAATTTGAAGACCGCTTTATCCAGATCGGTATCAACTACCGCATTATCGGCGGCTTTCGCTTCTATGAGCGCGCCGAAATTCGCGATGCACTCGCCTATTTACGTGTGATCGCGCAACCGCAGGATGATCTCGCTTTTGAGCGCATTTACAACCAGCCCAAACGCGGGCTGGGCTCCAAGACGCTTGAAAAGATGCACCAGCACGCGCGCAGGGTAGGCCTGCCGCTCGCGGCAGCGTCCTTGGAATTGGCCGACAGTGACGAATTGCCCAAGCGCGCCGCCAACACCATCGGCGGGCTGATGCGACAGTTTTTGAGCTGGCGTCAGGCTTCTGAGGAAATGACCCCTGCGGACCTTCTGCGGCTTGTGCTTGATGAGAGCGGGTACAACGACATGCTCGCTAATGATCGCTCTCCTGAAAGCGCAGGCCGGGCGGAAAACCTCTCCGAACTCGCCCGCGCGATGGAAGAATACGAGACGCTCGGCGATTTCCTCGAGCATGTCAGCCTCGTCATGGACAATGATCGCGGTGACGAGGAAGAGACCGTCACCATAATGACGATCCACGCGGCAAAAGGCCTCGAATTCGATCACGTATTCTGCGTTGGCTGGGAAGAAGGCGTCTTCCCCTCCCAGCGCGCCATCGATGAAGGCGGTTTGGCGAGCCTCGAAGAAGAACGCCGCCTCGCCTATGTCGCAATCACCCGTGCCCGCAGGCGCTGCCATATCTATCACGCGGCAAACCGCCGCATTTACGGCCAATGGGTAAGCTCGATCCCCAGCCGTTTTATCGAGGAATTGCCCGAGGATCATATCGAGCAGGAAACGACGATGACGGGCGGTGCATCGCTATGGCGGGCAAATTGGTCTGAAAACGAAGATCCCTTCGCCCACGTCGCCGCGCAGCGTCCGGGAAAAGCCGAAAAGCGCGGACCGGGATGGCAGCGCGCGATCTCGTCCGGCTACGAAACAAAACAGGTGCGCGTAAAAGAACCCGGCCGATCCGCGGCGAGCTTTGCCGCCCCACCCCGCCCCGACATCCGCATCGGCGCGATGGTTGAGCACGCGAAATTCGGCACAGGCTGCGTCATCGATCAGGAAGGCAACAAGCTGGAGATCGAATTTGAAAACCACGGCACGAAACGGGTGATCGATAGCTTTGTGAAGGTTGTTGACTAGCTTGCGCCCAAGAGGCGACGATTGCGTTCAATCGCCGCCTCATTTTGGAATGAGGGTAATGGGAATGAATCAACCGCGGTACTCAATTTCGAAATTCGACGCGATTGCTACATTTCCTCCCCTGATTTCGCTCAACAGCATTCGTGCCTGACGCCGCAATGTCCGCCTGCATTTTCGCGCCCGGTAAATCTGGGTCACAGATCTGAATCCAACCGGGCCACACACTCTATTGATTGCGCCATTGAGGCGGCCTTTTAGAGTTTCGATGCCCTTTTCATTCGATAGGTTGAGGTCGGCATGTTCAACACTGACAGTAACTTGTTCGGCTACAACCGGAGTTGAAACAAAGGCGAGCGTCAGTGCCGAAAGGAAGAGCTTCAAGTTCGTATTCATTACAAATCTCCATACTTGGTTCCAATCACCCCCCCAAGCCGGGAAGCTGATTTGAAGGCTATGGCGATTCGGGATTCGTCACATCGGACGAACGTCTGATGCCGTCCAGAGTCAGAAACTTAAGCTGAAAGATGCAGCCGAGGCCCAGTTCTGGTATCTTTCAAAAGAGTGTCCTCCACAGGCCTCAATCGAGCAGTGGGAACGAAATGACCGAATTTGCCACATTCACGCGGGCGGTATCGGCAATTTACGATGCCGCAGTGGAACCTGATCTCTGGGACCAGGCTCTTGTCTCGATTGCGGAAGCAATGTCGGCGAGCCAGTCGGCACTCATGGTGCTGAACGGTGGTCGTCTAGTGGCCGGAATTATGCCTTTGATGGACCCTGAAGACCTTCAAACATATGCCGAAATTCAGCAACATACTGCAAAGCAAAGCTCCATTGAGACACCTGCAACCGCCGCTTTGGGCAAAGTTGTAGGAATTGACGATCCGCGCGCGAGGGAAAACTTCACAAAGAGCACCGAATTCAAAGAATGGTGGACTGAACACGATCTGGGGATCGGAGCGCTGTTTGCAAATGTCTCGTTTGGAGGCTCCCGGCTCGCTCAGATTGGACTCTATAGACCCCAAGAATCAGGATTTACTTCCGATGATCGCACAAAGTTCGCACAGCTTTGCGAGCATGTAGTCAGAGCGAGCCAGATCCAGCAGCGCTTTAGATTAGGAAGCGCCAAGGCAAACATGTCCAGAGACTTTGGGCATGCAGGCTTTATCACCGTCGACGAAGATTACACACTTCTTGGCGAAGACGGCGAAGTCGCTGAGATGCTTCATCGCATTGGCTTAGTATCAACATCTGCCTCAGGCGTCCGGAAAATATCTAGAAATGACCCACTCTGTCGACTGATCGATGAAACCCGGCCGCCGAAGTATTCAGGTGGCTCATGTTGCATTTCAACGGAAAGTGGGGAGTCGTTGTGGGTTGATGTCATCCCGGTCAGGCCGGGCGACAATCGCAAAAGGGACTTGCTGAACTTCGAAAAGCCAATTGCGCTTCTACAATTGTCTATACCTAACAAGCGGATCGATTTGAGGCTGAAAGGACTTGCTGTGGAATTCGGGCTAACTCCAGCAGAAGAGGCCGTTGCTATGGAGATCATCAAAGGAGATGGCAGGGCCGCAACGGCACGACGTTTGTCAATTTCAGAAAGCACAGTTCGCAGCCATTTAACCGTGATATTCGAGAAACTCGGAATTCATCGTCAGTCTGAACTGGTTCGATTGCTTGCAGGCTGATTTGCTACCGACCGAACACCGGAAGGTTACTAGGCTGAAACCGCCACCCAAATCGCGACAAGAAACGCCGTTCCACCAAGCGTCCCGAATGTGTGCCAGATCGGATAGCGGAACACCATTTCCTTGCGCCGGTAGAATTGCGTGCCGATGGTGTAGAATGTTCCGCCCAAGACAATCGCGATGGTCGAAAACAGCGGGAGC
Organism: Erythrobacter sp. YT30; assembly: GCF_001542875.1. GTDB lineage: Bacteria > Pseudomonadota > Alphaproteobacteria > Sphingomonadales > Sphingomonadaceae > Erythrobacter. The sequence continues at coordinate 775,258 of NZ_LMAF01000001.1, forward strand.
TCGCTCCAAAAGCTTGGCAAGGCGATAAGCGCGAAACCGCCAAGGCCAAGATAGGACATCAGCGACCAGCGCGAATCCAGATTTGACGTGTTCAATTTGACTGCAAAACCCGCAATCGCGCAAATCCAGATCAGCACCAGCACCGAATAGGCATAGTCGGTCCCTGCCCTCACAAGCAGCGGGGTGAATGTGCCTGCTATCACCACGTAAATCGCGGCATGATCCCACTTTCGCAATGATCCGCGCCATTGATGACGAGGCAGAAGGTGGTAGGCGAAGGAAATGCTGATCGAGAAAATTGCACCAAATGCGTAGACGAGGATGGCGATGAGCAAGAGGGGATCACCCCGCTCTGTACCGCGCATCATCAAGAAGCCGCACGCAGTCGCAAAACCGACGAGGCTGACCGCATGGATGGCGAAATCCGCGCGGCGTTCCGCAGCGGTTTTGCTCGGAAAGGTCGGGGAATGATCAGTGGGTTGCATCGAGAAGCCGCCGACCCTCTTTATGCGAAACTTTCAGGTAGGGCCGGGTTAGCGTTCAACCAAAACCTACGTCGAGGAAGCCCGGGCGCGGGCCATTCCATTCGCCTGCCGGGACGGGCTCGTTGTCTTCTTCGCGATCGCGGCGGGAGCGGGCTTTACGCTCTGGTTTTTCGCTGCGAGGGCTGCGTTCGCGGCTTTGCTTTTTGGACTGCTTTTTGGGCTTTTCTTCGCGAGAGGTATCTTTCGCGCCTTCCTGCGGCTCTGCCTCATCGCCCGGTTCAGCAAGTTCAACACGAACATCGTCCTTGCCGAACACTTTCACTTTGGCGCCGGTTAGCTTCTCGACATTGGCAATGGCCTCGGCATCTTCATCGGTGACGAAGGTAAATGCGCGGCCCTTCGCCCCTGCCCTGCCGGTGCGGCCAATGCGGTGAACATAATCATCCGGGTGCCAGGGTGTGTCGAAATTGAAGACGTGGCTGACGCCTTTGATGTCGAGCCCGCGCGCTGCAACATCGGACGCAACCAGAATGTTCACATCACCGGCCTTAAATCGATCAAGCTCCTTAAGGCGCGAGTTCTGATCCATGTCGCCATGGATCTCACCACTCGCAAAGCCGTGACGCTGGAGGCTCTTGTTAAGCTCGCGAACTGTCGTTTTGCGGTTTGCAAAGATGATTGCCGTTTCAACTTGGTCATGAGCAAGTAGCCAGCGCAGCGTCTCGCGCTTTTTGCGGGAATGCACCGGCACTTTGAACGCGGTGATGTCCTTGTTGGTCGTCGCCGCGCGCGCTGTTTCGATCCGCTTCGGACTGGAAAGGAATTGCTTTGCCAGCTTCTCAATCGGCGGCGGCATGGTGGCCGAGAAAAGCATGGTTTGCCGCGTTTCGGGCAGTTTGGAGCAGATGAATTCGATATCGGGAATAAAGCCCATATCGAGCATCCGGTCCGCCTCATCGATGACCAACAGCTCGCAGCCGGAAAGCAAGATCTTGCCCCGCTCAAACAGGTCCATCAATCGGCCTGGCGTCGCGATCAGGACGTCGACACCTTCATCCAGCGCTTTCAATTGATCGCCCATCTGCACACCGCCGATTAGCAGTGCCATTTTTAGATCATGGTTTTTGCCGTACTTTTCAAAATTCTCGGCAACCTGCGCGGCCAATTCGCGCGTCGGCTCCAGAATAAGCGAGCGCGGCATCAATGCGCGCCTGCGCCCGGCCGCCATCACATCAATCATCGGGAGCACAAAGCTCGCCGTTTTGCCCGTACCCGTCTGCGCGATCCCGATCATATCCTTCATCATCAGGATGGCGGGGATAGCCTCAGCCTGGATCGCGGTCGGCTCTTCATAGCCCGCATCCTCGACGGCTTTCAGCAATTCAGGGGACAGGCCGAGATCGGCAAATTTCATGCAGCAACATCAATCTTTGAAAAGGCGATCACCTGTCCAGCAATGGCCGGTGATCGGGATGAAGCAGCGATGCATTTGGCAAAGCTGTAAGATCGAAAACGCAAAGCGTCTCCAATTGCGGCGCGTCTAGTCGCAAAATGGCGTAAAAGTCAAGGATTCGCGCTGCATTGCAACATGGCGCACAGCGAACGGGTTGCGCTCGATTACTCGGTCACCGCGACCAATTGCCGCATGCGCTCAACTTCGCATTTCACACCATTGCGCGAATGCAAGCGATCACGCTTCACGCACAGCTTACCATCCTTGTTCTTCTCGATGTAAAAACCGGAGTAGAAATCGCGCGCGCGGCACGCCTTTTCGAGGTTGATCGTGATGATCTTTTTGTCGCGCAGGAACAGCAAAAGACGATTGCCGCTGCCGGTCTGAACCCCCGCAATACCCTCCACCGCGAGACATTTGTCCGTCTTCTTCTCGACATAGCGCGCATTGAGCGACTGACGGGGCAATCGGTTCAACAGGCTGTCGCTGTTGCTGGCACGCTGCGGAGATATGCGAATGATGACCCGTTGTTCAATCCGGGTTTGCGCCTGTCGCCAAGTGCGATGTACGCGCAATTCGCGAAGCGGGCTGCCGGTTTGCTCTGTTGCGGGATAGGTCGCGTTCAAAGTGGAAGCGGCCTCTCGCGCGCTTTGTGTACCGGTCCCTGTCTCATTAACCGACGCACCACTCACCCCAAGCGCTGGCATGAGCAGCACCGCAGGCGCAGCAAGAGTAAGCAGGCTCGGCATGGTAAAGGGGGGACCCTCCTAAGCTCCCGATATCGTTGTCAGGCCCGTGGGCGACTTGCTGTCCCTAGAGAAAAGGGTTGAACGACGGCTTAACTGTACGGTCAGACGTTGCAAGCGTCTGGTCAAAACGCGTTCGATTGTGGCATAGGCGCAACAATTATGGCAACGAGCACAATTGTGAATAGCGATGCGGCCGACCGTCCGGATACCGGGCGCGATGATGCGGCGTTTTTGCAGCAGGTTTCAGATCTTTTGGGGCCTAAAGGCTTCACCGCCGAGGCAGATGCACTTGAACCTTGGCTCACCGATTGGCGCGGACGCTACACCGGCTCGGCATTGGGCCTCGCCTCGCCTGCCTCCACACGGGAAGTCGCCGATCTCGTCGCCCTGTGCGCGCGTTACCGTATTCCTGTCGTGGCCCAGGGCGGCAATAGCGGCATGGTGGGCGGCGCGACCCCGGATACAAGCGGCAAATCATTGCTCCTGTCCTTGCGGCGTATGAACCAGATCCGTTCGATCGACGCGACATCAGGACAGGCCGTTTGCGATGCGGGTGTCATACTGCAAACCTTTCAAGAAGCGGCCGAGGAGAACGGATTGCGTTTCCCGCTGACTTTGGGAGGGCGCGGCTCAGCAACGATTGGGGGGCTCATATCGACCAATGCGGGCGGCACACAGGTGCTGCGCCACGGCACGATGCGCGCGCAGGTCCTGGGACTTGAGGGTGTCCTTGCCGATGGTCAGATATTCAATGGCCTCACACCCCTAAAAAAGGACAATCGCGGCTTTGATCTCAAACAATTACTGATCGGATCGGAAGGCACATTGGGCATTGTGACTGCCGCGACACTGCGCCTGCTTCCCGCCCCCACCGCGCGAGCAACAGCGTGGATCGGTCTGCCGGGCATCAAAGAGGCACGCGCGCTGCTGCGTCATGTTGAGAGTGCACTCGGCGACACGCTGGAAGGCTTTGAAGTCGTCCCCGCCCATTGCCTCGACAGTGTGCTGGCGCATTTGCCCGATAGCCGCTCGCCTCTCAGCGAACGGCATGAATGGAATGCGCTTGTCGAATGCGTCGCGACCACGGGTGATGATGCGGCACTGCGCGGGCGATTGGAGATCGCGCTAGGCGAAGCGTTGGAGCGCGGATTGCTGGCAGATGCCGTCATCGCATCTAGCGAGAAACAAGCGGACACGTTCTGGCATTTGCGAGACTCAATCTCAGCTGCAGAGCGCGCGCTGGGCCCCGCGATGCAGCACGATATATCTGTACCGGTCGAGAAAATGCCCGAATTCATCCTGTCCGCGATCCCCTCCATCGAAGGAGAATTCCCCGGCACGCGCGGCGTCGCTTTCGGTCATCTGGGCGATGGCAACGTGCATTTTCACATTCTCGCGCCGCCAGGAGCCGTTCGCGGGGAGTGGGAAGAAACGGAAGGCAAGAAAGTCAGCGCGCGCGTTCACGATCTCGTCACTGATTGGGGCGGCTCCATCAGCGCTGAACACGGCATCGGGCAAATGAAAGTGGATGAGCTTGGCCGCCTTGGCGATCCGACTTCCTTGTCAATGATGCGCCAGGTCAAACAGGCGCTTGATCCTCTCAACATCCTCAATCCTGGCAAACTGGTGCCTCTCACCCACAACTAGCCGCAGCCGCGCTTGCACCAAGCCAAAGGAAAGCCTAAAGCGCCATGCATTCGGCCTGTGGGAGGGCATTTTGGCTTTCCGCAACACACCGAAACCAGTTTTCACCTCTTTATCGGAGACACCTCATGGCCAGCGCGCCGCAGCCACAACTTCCGCTGTTTTACAAAGATTTGCTTCCACTCAACAGCCGCGATCATGCCGACTGGAGAGTAGGCTCATTCAGCAATGCTGATTTCCTCGCTTCAACGCACGCAATTCCGCTGACGGTTGACGAATTCGTCGATGCACAGCGCAACTATCCGATCGTGTTCACCGCAGGTGATGATCCGCTGCCAATCGCGCTGATGGGCCTCAATGAAGGCGTCAACGTCTTTATCGGTGATGATGGCAAGCTGGTGTCAGAGGTTTATGTCCCAGCATATGTGCGCCGTTACCCCTTCATCCTCGCCAAACTTCAGCAAGACAGCGATGATATGTCGCTGTGCTTTGACCCAAGCGCGGACGTCATCAAGAAGCAAGACGAAGGCAACCTCCTCTTCGAAGGTGGTGAGGCAACCGAATACACCAAGGGTGTGCTCGAATTCTGCCGTAAGTTCGAAGAATCGGGCCAGCGTACCAAGGCGTTTCTTGAAGAGCTCAAAAAACTCGACATCCTCATGGACGGCGAGATCGCCATCACGCGTTCGGACAACCCTGAAAAGCCGTTTGTCTATCGCGGCTTCAAGATGGTTGACGAGAACAAGCTGCGCGAACTCGACAAAGACACGCTCGAGGCTCTTAACAAAAACGGCATGATCATGCTGATCCACGCACACCTGTTCTCAATGAACCTGATGCGCTCTGTTTTCGAAAAGCAATCGCGCATGGGCAAGGTTCCAGAGCCTGCGCCCGCACCGCAACAGGTCAACTGAGCGGATTGACATCTTGCGGGGTTTGCAAGTGCAGACCCCGCAGCATCCTTAAGCAATCAAAGCATGTGCGACGCTCGGCTCTTGAACGCGCCTGGCGCAATTCCCATCTTTACAAGTGAGCGGCGCACCCCCCTCATTTGCCGCTCAAGAGCTGTTCTCCAAAGAGCAGCCCTCCCTGAACTCTGACCACCTCGTGCCAGTGTGCGCGAGGTGGTTTTTTCTTTGAAGTTCAAATGCCTGAAGCGCGTTTTTCGCAAATGATGTGAATCTGGATTACTCGGCCGCCTGCGCGATTTCCCCTTCACCGCCCAGCCTTGCAGCTTCAGCGCCCAATTCCCGCACCAACCCGGCCAGCATAGCGGCCATGGGTTTCACTTCTGCGCTTGGTTCGCTCAGCCGGTCATCCAGATAAGAGGAACGGCATACTTCGACCTGCACCGCATGCAGGCCGCGCGGCGGTGAAGCGTGGCGATCGAGCACGTATCCACCCGAATAAGGCCGATTGTGCGCCGACGAACAGCCGAAATTGTCGAGGAAGCGCATGGCCCTGGCGATGATAGAAGCATCGCAAGCTGCACCGAAACGGTCCCCTAAAACGATGCGCGGCGCGCTGCTTTGACCCACTTGTCGGCGAAGCGGCGGCATCGAATGCAAATCAATGAGGAGAGCTGCCCCCCAGATATCTCGAATACGCTCCAATTCGCTCGCCAGAAAATCGTGATACGGCCGGTGAATGCTGTCAATCCGCCGATCCAACTCATCGCGATCAAGTCTCGACCGCCAGATTTCGCCAAACCCCGGCAAGCGGCGCGGCACAAGGCCAAGTCCGCTTCTCGCTCTTCGATTAACCCCGGCGGAATGCCCTTTTTTGGTTTGATCGGATCGCTTTTGGCCAACGATCATGTCCCAATCGACATCATCGTGGGCCCGGTTCAGATCGAGCATCGCGCGCGGTGCGTGGGCCACAAGCAGGCCTGCGCCGGTTGCCTTGGCCATTTCGACCCCGATCGCATCAACATAACGATCTTCGAGTCGCAGCTGGCCCAGCTCCGCATCGCGCATCTGTTTCAGAACCGATGGCGGATAAAGACGTCCGGCATGCGGCACCGCAATCAAAACGGGTAAAGGCATGCTAGGCGGCGCGATGTAGGTGAACGCGGGGCCGAGCGATGACGCGTCCTTGGCGATGCCCACTTCGCCTCGCTCAATCTTCACGAGGTCGGATTGATTGACGGGCTCAAAACTGCCGATTTTCGCGGGATTGCGAGGGGATCTCATAATGTGCGTGCTGCCCCGTTTCCAAGTCCAAGTCAAAGGGTCATTCCTCAAGATCCGCCGCAATATTCACTTTGCGGTGTGCCACTATCTCAATCTGCGACACTCATCGATTCAGGAAAGATTTCTTAAGCCCGTGCTGGTATGGGCATCGCATGACCGAAATTCACGCTCCCCGCATCCTGTTGGCTGAAGATGACGAAGCCATGCGCACCTATCTCGTGCGTGCGCTTTCCAATGCAGGATACGACGTGAAAGCGGTGGATCGCGGGACAGAAGCCGTACCGCTTTTGGAAAGCGAATCGTTCGATCTTCTGCTCTCAGACATTGTCATGCCTGAAATGGACGGGATCGAATTGGCGCAGCGATGTGCGGAGGTGAGCCCGAAAACCAAAGTGATGTTCATCACAGGCTTTGCTGCCGTTTCGCTCCGCGCAAGCCGCGAGCAGCCGCATGCGAAGGTTTTGTCGAAACCTTTCCATCTGCGCGACCTCGTACTTGAGGTGGAACGCGTTTTTGAAGAGCAGCAACAAGCCAAAGTCTAGGCGTCAAAGGACCAATTACGGTGCCATCCACTTACAGGCTTGCGCACTCCGAAATGCTTCGCTAATTCGCCGCTTCGCTTTGGCGCTGCCAAGGCCACACGATGGTGCGGGCGTATAGCTCAGTGGTAGAGCACTGTATTGACATTGCAGGGGTCGGAAGTTCAACTCTTCCTACGCCCACCATCGTCCTCCGTACGCTCACAGAAATCTCGCACTGTTTTGAACCTTAACCGGTTCCCATGCGTAATGTGTGCATGACGCATTCAATTCTACTTTTTGGCGCAAGCGGCGATACCGGCGGCCATGCCATGGATCAGGCTCTGGACCGTGGTTGGAGCGTGCGCGCAGCAGAACCCAGTTTTTCCGAGAAATTCCCCAGCCATGAGCGCCTCGAAACGCGAGAGGCAGATTTAATCGAAGGCGATCTGGCCGAAGTCATGGACGGCGTTGATGCTGTTGTCTCTGCTGTCGGCCTTCCCCGCGATCCTCAAACGCTGATCAATCCGCCGCCGCTCTACACCGAAGGCGCAGTCAACATCATCTCCGCCATGCGAAAAACGGGCGTGAAACGTTTTGTGACCATCTCGGCAGCGTTTGCCGATCCCGATGCCACGGTGCCGTTGTGGTTCAAGGCAGCAACCGCGCCGCTTGATCGTATTTTTCGCCAAATGGCAGAGATGGAACGGGTCTTGCGCGTTTGTGAGGATATTGAATGGACAGCGATGCGCCCTGGATGGCTCCTCAGCCGAGAGCGCACCGGGGATTTTGAGGTGTCACTCGATGATCTGCCCGCGGGCAAGCTTCGCACACGGCGTGCTGATCTGGCGCAATTCATGCTCGATTGCGTGGCCGAAGAAAAGCATGTGCACGAGCGTCCCTTTATAGCTCGCAAGGAAAGCATCACGCTTGAGACACCGCCAGCGCTGATTGAAGAGCTTCTTCCCTTCTAAGCTAAGCGCCCAGGATTGGCCCGCCCAGCCTGAAAAAAGCGATCAACCGCCACCCCACCTTGAACCTTTGCCCACCTCTGCTAGAGGCTCCGCAGGGATCACATCAGACATACTGTTGTGCACAATCACTCTTGTGGGATGAGCAGCTAAGCCATGCAGAAAATTCAGGTCAAAAACCCAGTTGTCGAACTCGACGGCGACGAGATGACGAAAATCATCTGGCAGTGGATTCGCGAAAGGCTGATCCTGCCCTATCTCGATGTTGATCTGAAATATTACGACCTCTCCATCGAAAAACGCGATGAGACGGACGACCAAATAACGGTCGATGCCGCCAACGCCATCAAGGAACACGGCGTCGGCGTAAAATGCGCGACCATCACTCCCGATGAAGCGCGCGTTGAAGAGTTTGACCTTAAAAAGATGTGGCGTTCGCCCAACGGCACGATCCGCAATATCTTGGGCGGCGTTGTTTTCCGTGAACCCATCGTGATTGACAACGTGCCGCGCCTCGTTCCTGGCTGGACCGACCCGATTGTGGTTGGCCGTCACGCCTTTGGTGACCAATATCGCGCTACCGACACCCTGATCCCCGGCGCGGGCAAGCTGCGCCTCGTATTCGAAGGCGAAGATGGCGAGAAAATCGACCTCGACGTGTTCGAATTCCAAAGCTCGGGCGTCGCCATGGCGATGTACAATCTTGACCATTCGATCCGCGCCTTCGCTCGCGCGTCAATGAATTACGGCCTTGATCGCAAGTGGCCGGTTTACCTGTCGACCAAGAACACCATCATGAAAAAGTATGATGGCCGTTTCAAAGACCTATTTCAGGAAGTGTACGAAGCCGAATTCGAAGAGCGCTTCAAGGAAGCTGGCATCCATTACGAGCACCGCCTGATTGATGACATGGTCGCATCTGCGCTCAAATGGTCGGGCAAGTTTGTGTGGGCGTGTAAGAACTATGACGGCGATGTTCAGTCAGACACCGTCGCGCAAGGCTTCGGCTCGCTTGGCCTCATGACATCAGTTCTGATGACACCCGATGGCAAAACCGTCGAAGCGGAAGCAGCCCACGGCACGGTGACGCGCCACTATCGCCAGCACCAGCAGGGCAAAGCGACATCGACCAACCCGATTGCATCGATCTTCGCCTGGACGCGCGGCCTCATGTATCGCGGCAAGTTCGACGACACCCCGGACGTGGTGCGCTTTGCTGAAACGCTTGAGCGCGTCTGTATCGAAACCGTCGAAAACGGCGCGATGACCAAGGATTTGGCTCTCCTTATCGGCCCGGGCCAGAACTGGCTGACGACAGAGCAATTCTTTGAAGCGATTGTGACCAATCTTGAAAAGGAAATGGAGAGCTGGGCCTGATCGCCTAGCGCCACTCCCCAACCGTCAAACACAGGAACCGCTGCGACAAAGCAGCGTAGAGAAAGGGCGGGCGCTTCGATGAGCGTACCGCCCTTCTCTATTGTATCTCAGGATGCCTCCCGCATGAGCGATAAACCCGCCAAAACCAAGCTGCCCAAAGCGCGTTTGGAAGTTCGACAGGCAAAGCTTGGCGATGTGCGCGCTATCGGCGACCTCGTGCGCCGCGCCTACGCAGACCTGCCCGCTTACACGCAGGGCGAGATTCGCGGACAGATAAACAATTACCCCGATGGCTGTTTTGTCGCGAAACTCGATGGCAAGCTGGTGGGATATTGCGCGTCGATGCGGCTTGATGAAGACGTCGCTCTATCGGACCACACCTGGGACGAGGTTACGGGCAATGGCTTTGGCTCGCGCCACGATCCGACAGGCGACTGGCTTTACGGCTATGAGCTTTGCGTTGATCCCAAAGTGCGCGGAACGCGGCTTGGCCGGCGACTTTATGAAGAACGCCGCGCTCTGGCAGAGAGGCTTGATCTGACCGGTATTGTATTTGGGGGGCGCATGCCGGGATACGCGCGGGCTAAACGGCGCAAGACCAATCGCGCTGATGATCCGCAGGAATATCTCGATCTGATCCTTGAGGGCAAAGTCCACGATCCGGTTCTCCGCTTCCAGCTTGCCAACGGGTTTGAGCCTTCCGGCATCCTTCACAAATACCTGCCCGAAGACAAAGCAAGCCGCGGCAATGCCGTTCGCATGGTCTGGCGAAACCCCTACGTTGATGCCGACGCTCCTCGAAAGCACCGCTTACCGCGCGATGTCGAAAGCGTTCGAATTGCGACCTGCCAATTGCAGGCGCGCGCAGTTTCCGACTTTGACGAGTTCATGCGCCAGGTTGAATATTTCGTCGATGTTGCAGCGGATTACGAAGCGGACTTCATCGTGTTTCCGGAAATGTTCACGCTGATGCTGCTGTCGGCGGAGGATGAGGAATTGTCCTCGCAGGAATCGATCGAAGCGCTCAGTCGATACACGCCCCGCATTCGCAAGCGCCTTTCCGAAATGGCGCTCTCGTACAATATCAACATCATCGGTGGATCGCACCCTACGCGAATGCCCGATGGCGACATTCACAACGTCGCTTATGTGTGCCTGCGCGATGGGTCGATTTACGCGCAGGAGAAGATCCACCCCACCCCGAACGAGGCCTATTGGTGGAACATCAAAGGCGGCGACAGCATCGATGCGATCCCCACCGATTGCGGGCCTATCGGGGTGCTCATCTGTTATGACAGCGAATTTCCCGAGCTTGCCCGAAGGCTGGTCGACGAAGGTGCGCGCATCATTTTCGTGCCCTTCTGCACCGACAGCCGCCAAGGCTACATGCGGGTTCGCTATTGCTCGGCAGCACGCGCGATTGAAAACCAGTGCTATGTCGTGATGAGCGGCAATGTCGGCAATCTGCCCAATGTCGCCAATATGGATATCCAGTACGCGCAAAGCTGCATCCTGACCCCCTGCGACTTCCCGTTTGCGCGCGACGGGATTGCCGCAGAGGCAAGCGAAAATGTCGAAACGCTCACCATCAGCGATGTGAACCTTGCTGACTTGCAATGGGCCAGAGCTGAGGGGACCGTGCAGAACCTCGCGGACAGGCGCTTCGATCTCTACCGCATCGAGTGGGACAAAAGGGTCGGCAATATCTCCGATCCCCTTGGCCTTCCCCGCGATGAAGACGATGACACAGACGATGACAGGGGCGGCGGCGCTGGCTAAACCCTCATTATGGCAGGCGAACTCACCGTAACACCCATGATGCAGGACGCGCTGGTCATCCTCGGCGCGGCAGGCATTGTGATCCCGGTGTTTGCACGCTTTCGCGTGACGCCCATTATCGGGTTTATCGTTATTGGAGTTCTGGTGGGGCCGTTTGGCCTCGGCAAGCTGGTGGGCGAGATACCCTGGCTGCAATACGTCACGATTTCAGACCCTGAAGGACTGACGCCGTTCGCTGATTTCGGGATAATATTGCTGCTATTCGCAATCGGGCTTGAGCTGTCGTTCAACCGGCTTTGGCAATTGCGCAAATACGTCTTCGGGCTCGGCTCATTGGAACTGCTCATTATCGGGTCCTGCGGGGCGGCGTTCCTGTATTATGTGAGCGGCATGAACGGGACCGCAGCGCTCGCGCTGGGCTTTGCGCTCGCGTTCTCTTCGACTGCCATCGTGCTCCCCATATCGGGCACGAAGAGCCCGGTGGGCCGCGCAGCGCTTTCAATGCTTTTGTTCGAAGATATCATGATCGTCCCGATCGTCTTTATCCTCGGCGCACTCGCTCCCAACGCCTCTGCCGAAGGTGTATCGGGGTTGACGGACACGCTGATACAAGGCGGTTTCGTCGTCCTGATCCTGCTGGTTCTGGGCCGCTTCGCCCTTCCAAGCCTCTTCTCTCAAGCTGCGCGCACGAAAAGCCCTGAGCTGTTTCTCGCAGCAACCATGCTTGTGGTGATCGGCGCGAGCCTTGCGACTTCCGCGACCGGGCTTTCGCCGATTGTGGGTGCGCTCATCGCAGGCCTTCTGATTGCAGAGACGGAATATCACGGCGAAGTCGAAAGCATTATCGAGCCGTTCAAAGGCCTCGCGCTCGGCGTGTTCCTTATCACCATCGGGATGAGCATTGATCTGCTCGAGATCTGGGCAGACCTTGGCCCCATCATGCTTGCCGTGGTGGGCGTGCTGGTTTTCAAAGCCATTGTGACGGGCGTGCTTCTTCGCCTCATGGGCGCGCGGCGCAGCACTGCTGCGGAAACCGGCGTGCTTATGGCGAGCCCTTCGGAAACAACCTTGATCGTTCTCGCCGCAGCGACAAGTGCTCTCGTCGTCGACACAGAAACCGCACAATTCTGGCAGGTCGTGACGGCCATTGGTCTCACCATTACGCCGCTTCTCGCAATGCTTGGCCGCTTCATTGCACGCCGCATTGAAAGCACGCCTGAATTGCCAGACGACGATGAAGACATCGCTCGCACAATCATCATCGGGTCAGGCCGCGTGGGGCGGCTGGTCGCCGATATGATGACGGCACACGAACAGCCCTATGTCTTGCTCGATTCAAACCCAGACATGATCGCGCGTGTCAAACGCGATGGCTATCGCGCGACGTTTGGAGATGCGGCGCGCGGCGATGCCTTGACGCGACTGGGCGTGGAGCAGGCACCCGCTGTGGTCCTCACCATGGACGAACCGGTTTTGGCTCAACGCATCGTCACCAAACTGCGCAAAGAATATCCCAACCTACTAATCGTGGCGCGCGCCCGTGATGGAGAACACGCGGCCAGCCTGTACCGCGCCGGCGCCAGCCACGCCGTGCCAGAAACGCTGGAGAGTTCGCTGCAATTGTCCGAAGCTGTGCTCGTCGATATCGGCGTCGCCATGGGCCCGGTCATCGCCTCGATCCACGAAAAGCGCGACGAATACCGCGAAAGACTGGAGATTGACGGCGGGCTTTCGGAAAAGCCGAAACTGCGGACGTCGAGCGTTTCGAGCTAGTTATTCGATCCAGGGCTGGCGCGTCAGTTCCACCGAAAGCCCTGAATTGCCCGTGAAAGTCTCGGTCTCGCCCTCATCTAGCTCGACGGGAATACTGATCCACGAAATCTCATTTCGCAACTCATCGCATTGCGGCAGACGGTGCGTCCAATAGCTTCTCAGCCAGAATCCGTATCCATCGACGCCATCCCAGGACCTGAGCGTAAGCACCAGGCCGCTGTTGCGCGAAACCTTGCGGCGCTCTTCGTAACTGCACTTTGGATTGATATCCTGCAAATCGATTTCAATTCTCGCTCCATCATACTCTGCGAGCCATAAGTCGCCCGACCACAACTGGCGGTCCTTACCCATGACCTTCACGAAGAAATGAAAGTTCTGCAGCGCAGTGTCGCGCCTCGGCGTTTCAGTGAAGTAGTGAATATTGGGCATCTCGCGCGGCTTGTCCCTTTCACGCGGAGTGCCATCCTGCGCCAACCCATCCGACGGCGCGAGCAAGACAGAAACACTGACAAGGCTGATCAAAGCAATGCGGGGAAACCGATCAAGGATTGCGTGTAAGCTCAAGACGCAAGCCTCCTTCGCCTTCGATAACGCGCGTTTCTTTGTCGACTAGCTCGACCTCAATATCGAAACCGGCCGCACGCGTCCCGCGGTCCGAGCATGGTTCAGCTGGGCGAGTCCAGCTCACCTCAACTCCGTAGAGCGCTTCGCCCTCTCGCCTGCCCGGTCGGATTCTCAGTTCAACGGTGTTCCGCTTGGGTGCAAATCGATTGTTTCGCACAGGACAATTCGCATCCATTTCCTGGACATCGGTGTGAACGCTCGCCCTGCCATAAGGCGTCATCGCCAGATAGCCCGCCCAAAGCTCTCTTTTGCCGCCGAACACACGCGCGTATAGCCAATATTCGGGATTGGGCTCGGACGAAGTCGGCTCCTCATCGGCTGCGGTGCTGACAGATGGCGCAGATTGCATCGGGATTGCATCTTGCGCCGAAAGCGGAGCTGCAATCTCAAAGCAAAGTGCCACCAAAGGCGCGGTAATCCTCTGGCAAACATGGGTGGTCATAAACATCCATCCTCTTAGCGGAGATCAGCACTCCGGCTTGCGAAGATAGAACGCTCTGGTTACAAAAGATTGAATTTCAGTGCCATAGCAGCGTAACGCTTCAGGCCAGCATCGCTTTCACCGCATCGATCGCTGCATCGGCTTTTGACCCATCAGGGCCGCCGCCTTGGGCCATGTCTGGACGGCCACCGCCGCCTTTTCCGCCGAGCGCCTCCACTCCAGCCCGCACCAGATCGACCGCGCTGAATTTCTCCGTGAGATCCTCGGTAACTGCGGCAGCTATGCTTGCCTTGCCATCATTGACGGCCACGATTGCCGCGACACCTGAGCCCAGGCGTTGCTTGGCTTCATCGAGTAGCGGACGCAGTTCCTTGGGGTTGAGGCCGTCAATCGCCTGTCCGCTGAACTTGATCCCGGCAACCTCTTCGTCTTGCGAAGTTGCACCGCCCGCGCTCGCTCCTCCGCCTCCGAGGGCCAAGGCCTTCTTCGCCTCGGCCAACTCTTTCTCGAGCCGTTTGCGTTCATCCAAAAGCGCGGAAATCCGCTCAGGCACTTCCTCGGGTGTCGCGCGAATTGCACTTGCGGCAGACTTGAGCGCTTCCTCTCGTGTCACCAGCCATTGCCGGGCAGCATCGCCTGTCAACGCTTCGATCCGCCGCACGCCAGAGGAAACGGCGCTTTCCGATATGATGCGGAACACGCCGATATCGCCGGTCGCTTTCACATGAGTGCCGCCGCACAATTCGACCGAGTAGTTCCGGCCTTCACCGCCCTCGCGGCCCATCGCGAGGACGCGCACTTCATCGCCATATTTCTCGCCAAACAGAGCCAGCGCGCCAGCTTCAACGGCATCATCGGGGCTCATCAAGCGGGTTGAGACAGGCTCGTTCGCACGGATTTCCGCGTTTACCTCAGCTTCGATTGCGGCAATGTCTTCAGCTGAAAGCGCCTTGGGCTGAGAGAAATCGAAGCGCAGTCGGTCTTCGGCCACAAGCGAGCCCTTTTGCGTCACATGCCCGCCAAGCCGGTTGCGCAACGCTGCATGAACGAGGTGTGTTGCAGAGTGGTTTGATCGGACGCGCTCGCGCCGCTCGGCATCGATCTCGAGATCAACGGTGTCGCCCACGGCCACCTCACCAGCTTCAATCGCGGCGTGATGCGCGTGCAGTCTGCCCAAGGGTTTGGACGTATCGGTCACCTTCGCGCTCAATCCCGATGGGGAGGTAATGACGCCTGTATCGCCAATCTGACCGCCGCTTTCGCCATAGAAGGGCGTTTGGTTGGTGATGATGACCACCTCGTCGCCTTTTGCTGCGCGCTCGGTTTCGGCACCATCCTTGACGATTGCGACAACCCGGCCGCTTCCTTTGTCCGCGGAATAGCCGGTAAACTCGCTCGCGCCTTCGCGTTCTGCGATGTCGAACCACACCTCGCCCGATGCAGCTTCGCCCGAACCTTTCCAGGCAGCGCGCGCGGCCTCTTTCTGGCGCTCCATGGCGGCATCGAACCCGCCCTTGTCAACGCCAATCCCGCGCGCGCGCAGTGCGTCTTCGGTGAGATCGTATGGGAAGCCATAGGTATCGTAGAGCTTGAACGCAGTTTCCCCGTCGAGTTCCGCGCCTTCTTCGAGAGAGCCTGTGGCTTCATCAAGGAGCTTGAGGCCCTTATCGAGCGTTTTGCGGAACTGGGTTTCTTCGCGCAGGAGCACTTCTTCGATCAGTGCCTGACCTCGGGCGAGTTCAGGGAATGCCTGCCCCATTTCGGTGACCAACTGGCCGACAAGACGGTGCATCAAAGGAGCATCGGCGCCCAGCAAATGGGCATGTCGCATCGCGCGGCGCATGATGCGGCGAAGGACATAGCCGCGCCCTTCATTCGACGGCAACACACCGTCGGCCATCAGGAAACTACACGAGCGCAAGTGATCTGCGATAATCCGGTGGCTGGCTGTTTGTTCCTTGGAACCGGCCTCTCCCGTGATGGATTGAGAAGCCGCAATCAGCGTCTTGAACGTGTCTGTGTCGTAATTGTCATGCACGCCCTGCATAACAGCTGCGATCCGTTCGAGGCCCATCCCTGTGTCAATCGAAGGTTTGGGCAAATCGCGGCGTGTCCCATCCGCACCCTGATCGAATTGCATGAAGACGAGATTCCAGATCTCGACGAACCGATCTCCGTCTTCATCCGGACTTCCGGGAGGGCCACCGGCAATATGATCGCCGTGATCGTAGAAAATCTCGGAGCAAGGTCCGCAAGGCCCGGTGTCACCCATCGACCAGAAATTATCGTTGGTGCTGATGCGAATGATGCGTTCTTCGGGAAGGCCCGAAATTGTGCGCCACAAGTCAAACGCTTCATCGTCAGTGTGATAGACGGTTGCTGTGAGCCGATCGGGGGAAAGTCCCCATTCACGCGTCAAAAGCGTCCAGGCATTCTCGATCGCCTGTTCCTTGAAATAATCGCCAAATGAGAAATTGCCGAGCATTTCAAAGAACGTGTGATGCCGCGCTGTATAGCCGACATTGTCGAGATCGTTGTGCTTGCCCCCAGCCCTTACGCACTTCTGCGACGAGGTCGCGCGCAGTGCTGGAGGGGTTTCGAAGCCTGTGAACACGTTCTTGAAAGGCACCATCCCCGCATTCACGAACATCAAGGTCGGATCGTTGTGCGGCACCAATGGCGCACTTGGCACCACCGCATGATCGGCGGCGCCGAAAAACTCGAGAAAGGAGCGGCGAATATCGTTGGTCGATGTAAGCGTGCTTGAAGACATGGAGGTGCAGTTAGGCAATGCGAAGCAAGGCGACAAGCCATTGCAGCAACACGCCCTTAACGAGCCACACGAAAAACCGGCACATGCACGGGGAAGCATGCGCCGGTATTCCATTTTTCCGGACTGATGAGCCTTCGCTCTACACTGCCTTCAAGGCAGCCGTCCGCTTGAGGGTCAGCTGTCAGGCTCCGCGTCCGGGCCCGTCATCATCTCCTCGGCGACCTCATCGGTGCGGCCGCGAATGGCGGCTTCCAATTTGGCGCAAACTTCGGGGTTCTCTTTCAAGTATGTCTTGGAGTTTTCGCGGCCCTGGCCGATCCTGACGCTGTCATAGGAATACCAGCTGCCCGATTTCTCCACGAGATCTGCCTTGACGCCAAGATCAAGGATTTCGCCCAGCTTCGAGATACCTTCACCATACATGATGTCGAATTCGACCTGCTTGAACGGCGGCGCGACCTTGTTCTTCACCACTTTGACGCGGGTTGAGTTACCGATCACTTCGTCGCGGTCCTTGATCTGGCCTGTCCGGCGAATGTCGAGGCGCACCGATGCGTAGAACTTCAGGGCGTTGCCGCCGGTCGTCGTCTCGGGGTTGCCGTACATGACGCCGATTTTCATGCGCAGCTGGTTGATGAAGATCACCATGCATTTCGAGCGGTTGATCGACCCTGTCAGCTTGCGCAGGGATTGCGACATAAGACGCGCCTGGAGGCCGACATGGCTATCGCCCATCTCGCCTTCAATTTCTGCGCGGGGTACGAGCGCCGCGACCGAATCGACCACCAGCACATCAATCGCATTGGAGCGCACCAGCGTATCGGTAATCTCCAGTGCCTGTTCACCCGTATCGGGCTGCGAGACGATCAGCTCATCGATATCAACGCCCAGTTTCTTTGCGTAAACGGGATCAAGAGCGTGCTCGGCATCGACAAAGGCAGCGGTCCCGCCAGCCTTTTGCGCCTCGGCAATGCAATGCAGCGCCAAAGTCGTTTTGCCCGAACTTTCAGGCCCATACACTTCGATCACACGGCCTTTGGGAAGGCCACCAATTCCAAGAGCAATATCAAGGCCGAGCGAACCGGTTGAAATCGCTTCAACCTCCATCGCCTCTTTCGAGCCCAGCTTCATCGCCGAACCCTTGCCGAATGCCCGATCAATCTGCGCGAGCGCTGCGTCGAGCGCTTTTTGACGGTCCACGTCTTTTTCCTTTTCAACCAGCTTGAGTTTCGCAGACATTGCACGGCCTCCTTTGCTTCACCAGTGCCGCCGAAAAAGTTATCGACGCCTCCTGTTGGGAACAGCATGTACCGCGTTTGTTCCGAAAGAACAAGAGTGGAACAGAATTTTTCCTACTTCAGCGTTTTAGAGCGGATCAATCCGCCAAGGCGCTGCGCAGCTTCCACGTGAATTCACGCTCTGAATTGGCGGGAATACGCACTTCTACGGTGTCGTAGCCGTTCTTGACGCGAACCTTGTGACGCGGGAACTGCACATCGTATTCACCCGAATAGGCAAGCTCCAAGCGCATGGTGACAGCGTGCGGATTAGCGTTTGTTAATCGCGTGACCATTTTCGTCCATTTGGGCGATTCGTTGTCGAAGTCATCTTCTTTAAGCCGGGCGCATTGCGCAAAGACTTGCGCACTCGATCCAAGTTCAAGCTCAACTTCCTGCCCCCGGCCAAAATCGCGCAGATTGGTCGTTGCCGCCAATTGCATCCCGCGCGAGGTCGGCTCGAAAAGGGTCATCGCGCCTTGCGGGAGGGCGAGGCCTAGACCTTTCTTCTTCTCGTTCTTGGTCACAAGCAGAAGATTGGCATTTTGCGGATCGCCCAGATCCTCGATCCAATTGTAGCGCTGGCATTCGAACGTGTAGAGGAAGCGTCCCTTTACGGCTTCCTGATTGAGAAACGCGACCTGCTTCATCCCCTTGGCCGAAACATCCACTCTGCTCGGCACACGAAACAGCTTGAGATCGCCGAGATTTTCCTCAGACGCCGTCACGACAGAAACCGGGGCCGCTGACTGCAGCGCTTCGCGTCTTAGGCGCGATCCTGTCACGACGATCGTATCGGCGTCGGTGCCATAGTAAGCCGCTTCGGCAACAGGCGCTGGCGGCGGGCCGTCGGAATAATCAGGCACCGGTGATCCCCTCGCCGTGCTGCCGATAGGGTAGCAAGTCAGACGCAAGGGACGCGCCACAGGTAGATCGGCCAGACTTTCATAATCACTATCGACATTGAGCCTGCCCGCGATGATCTGTAGCTTGGCATTGTCGAAGCTCTGCCCATTGTCGTTCACCAGCGTCAGCCAGCTGAGCCATTGCATGGTGAAATCATCGCCCGAAGCCTTCTCTCCCATGGTGGCAACATAATTGGCCTGCCAATCGAAACCCCATGAAAGATAGGTAAGCGTCACTTCATAAGTGCCGCCCGCGTCAGAGCGGGTGTCGACCGAGTAGATGGGCAGCGCTGAAAGCCCTGCTGGCACTCGGTCAAAGGTGAGCTTTTCAGGAAGACCCGCGCAGCGCACCGCTTCAAAACCGGCGGAAGATTGCAGGACAAGTCCGCCATCTGCCCGCGTGCGGACTATCGCCTGTTCGGGTGCGGACGTTCCGGTCGCGGGATTGGTCCGGGTGATGGTGACCCGGTTGCCCAGCGCCCCATTCACCAATGCGGCGGGAGAGAGCAATTCGGCATTGCGGTTTTTCTCAATCGTGCCGCCGGGAAGCCCGGTGACGATGGCTGATACGCCCACCATCCCTTCTGCAACGCCAATGAAGCGGATAGTCGATTCGCCGGCAGGCAGAGTGACTCTCCGCGTTTCGCTGACCATTGCAAAGCCTTGCGGATAATCGCGCTCTATCTCCTCTTCAGGATCGCGATCTGGATCTCTGTAAATCGTGACCGAGAGATCGCTTGGCGCGGACGCTTCGACAATGGCGCGCGGCGGCGCCAAATCTTGCGCAAGGACGGGCGCGCCCAGCCCTGCTATCGCTGCTAAAGTGAGAAACCAACGCATGGCTCAGCCTCCTGCGGGCGGCTTACCAGCGGGTCTCGTATACGACGCGAACCACGCGTTTACCCTCTGCGGGGACGGGGATCACGTATTTGCGTCGACTGTAGTTGATCTGTTCGCCCGGAACATCCTCGCTGACGACGCGATAGTCATAGGCCCACCAATACCGGTCAAGGCCGGTCTGCATGAGATCAACCTCAATCGGTTCGTCTTTTGCATTGGTCAAAGTGTAGCGCATGGTCGTGCGATAATAATAGGTGCGTTCCTGCCGCTCGACCGATCCGCGCGACACCAGATTATCGTCAGCATCAAAGACCTGAAAGCGCTCGCTCTCGCGCCATTGACGTTCGGTGATGGTTTCGCGTTTCTCGACCTCGGCCTGCACTGTGATGTCGAAAGCATCGCCCGTTGTCAGCGTCAATTCGCTACCCATGGGTGTATGTCCGATGGAGTTTTCGCCGATGAATTGCGGCGTGCCCTGGCTGTCGCGTTGGTAGAAGCGCACCGTGCCAGCGGGCAAGGCATCGCCCAGACCCTGATCGCGCGAGGAGGAAAAGCTGATTGCACTGGCGACATTGCGCGGAGTGCTGTCGTTTTGCTGCCAGCCGACGGCAATGGAATAGACTTTGCGCGCTGGAACACCCTGTACATCAAGGAAGCTCACCTGCTTGGTCTGCGCGTTGGCAATCGTGGTGCGACCGCTGATCGGATAAAGGTAGAAATCGCCGAGCCGCTCACGATCCGCGCTTTCGGTGCCCGCACGGGTCATGCCGCGATTGCCGAAACCGCGACCGCCAGAGCCGCTGGGATTGCCCGCAACCAGCAGGGTATCCGCGCGGTGAAAAGTGGTGCCCGAATTGTTGGTAAGCGTCACCCAGCCCTGCATGTCGATCGAATTGTCACCCTCATTATACAGGGCGACATAATCTGCCTTCCAACCGAGCCCGCTGGAGAGATAGCGCAGCGAAACGGGGCGGCGGCCGGGGCGCGTGGAATCTAGATTGACCGAAAGCGTGGGGCGTGCGCGCAGGTTTGGCGGTACGCGGTCAAAAATAACGCGCACGGGCAAACCATCATCGCGCAACACTTCGATCCGGTTGCCAATCTGGATCACCACGCCGCCTGCGGTGGAAAGAACCTTGGCCCGCTCGCGCGTTTCAGCGCCAGTGGCGGGATTGGTGCGCAGTAAGGAGACCGTCTGGCCAATCGCCTTTTCCATCATCTTGGTGGGCGTCAGCAGATCATAATCGAAATTCTGCTCTACGATGGTGGTGTCGGGCGCGTAAAAGCTAAGCGTTTCAGGCCTGATGCGAGCCGAAACGTCAGGAAATTCGATCCGGCTTTGCCCCTGCGCGATATCGAGTTGGCGGACATCCTGCACCAGCGCGAGATTGCTGTTGTAGATTGTAACCGAAACGTCGCCCTGCTCTGTCGCGTCATGATCGGGCACCGATTGCGCCGTGCCGGAACTCGCTGCCAAGGCTGCCGCTGAAACAAGTCCCAGACCTGCAATACGCTTTAGATTGTTCATGATGCCCTCCCCAAGATGCAGCATCATGATGCAATCGCTCGGTTTATCCAAGGTGAATGGGCAAGTTACTCAGCGTTTTCCTTGGCCGATTGGAGCACGGCGCCCACCTTGTCGCCTATCGCAGCAACGCTGAAAGGCTTGGCGATAAAGTGCATGTCGGGGATGTCGATGTCCTTGCGCAATTGCTCTTCGGCATAACCGGACATGAAGAGGATCGGCATATCGGGTAGCCGCTCGCGAATGGCGCGGACCATGGCGGGGCCGTCCATTCCGGGCATGACAACATCGCTAACGACAAGATCAAACGCCTTGCCCTCGCCAATCGCTGCTAGGCCTTCTTCGCCGCCCTCGCATGCTGTGACTTCATAGCCTGCTCGGGTGAGAGCGCGTTCGGCCACGGCGCGGACCATATCTTCGTCTTCAACCAAGAGAATTGATCCGCCGACCGACCAATCGGAAGAAGGTGCCGGGGCTTTCGGCTCCTTGCGCTTGGGAGCTTCGCCGCGGTGGACCGGAAAATAGACTGTGAAACGAGCCCCTACAGGCTGCCCGGACTGATCGGTCACGTTGTCGGCAAAGATAAAGCCGCCCGACTGTTTGACGATACCATAAGCGGTGGAAAGGCCGAGGCCGGTTCCCTTACCCTGTTCTTTGGTGGTGAAGAACGGCTCGAACAGCTTGGGCAGGACGTGAGCCGGGATGCCGCCGCCCGTGTCCTGAACGATCAGCACGGTGTAATCAGCAGCGGGCAGCACTTCTGATCCGAGCTTGATAACTTCCTTTGCTTGAAGGCTGCGCGTGAAAAGCGAGATGCGCCCTCCCCCGCGCGTCTTTTCCTGGATCGCGTCGCGCGCATTAACCGCAAGGTTCATTATCACCTGCTCAAGCTGCTGCGGGTCAGCGCGGACAGCACCAAGATTGCGATCGTGCTGCACGTAATAGGTGATCTGCTCACCGAGCAGACGTTTGATCAGCGGGCTCACTTCGCTCACCACGTCGGGCAATTGAAGGATTTCCGGCCGCAAGGTCTGTTGACGCGAAAAGGCGAGCAATTGCCGCGTCAGCGAAGCGGCGCGGTTGGAGTTGGCGCGGATTTGCTGGATGTCGTCATAATCGCTGTCGCCCGGCGTATGGCGCAGCAGCATTAAGTCACACGTGCCGATGATGGCAGTGAGGACATTGTTGAAATCGTGCGCGACGCCGCCTGCGAGCTGGCCCACCGCCTGCATCTTTGTCGCCTGTGCGACCTGACGTTTGAGCTGGTTCTCCTCTGCCGAATCGGCAAGGCTGACCAGCACTGCCGCCTCGCCAAGCCCGCGCACACCGGCAAGACCCAGTGAAACGGGCTCTTCGGGCCGCGATGTGAGGCGCACGGCCATATCGCCGCTCGTTGCAGGGCCGCGACCGTGGCGGCGTACCGCATCGGACAAAGCGCCCTTATCCTCGCGCACGACCAGATCGGTCGGGAATGCGGGCAGCCCGCGCCCTTCGCGATCGATTGCGCGCAGGAATGCCTGGTTTCCAAACAGAAACCGCCCATCGCGATCCGTCATGGCAAGGCCCAAAGGCAATTGCGCCAGCAAAGCATCGAGCTGTGCGACACCCGCTTGCGCTGAGCCATCCCAGCCGCTTCCGATCCCGACACCGCTATCCACGACCAGCATCAAGGTAGTGGTTTCGTCAGGCCCCACACCACTTTCCAGCTGAGGCTGTGTTTCAGGATCAATCAAGGGAACGTCGATCAGCGTTTGCGGCGTGCCGCCACGCCCTTCGCGCGCGAAGAACAGCCGCTCGCGCTCATCTGAGCGGAGGAAGGAGACGAAGTCCTGCCCCGCCAGTGTCGCGCTTTGATCGCCTGCGGCCCTTTCGGCAAAGCCGCTGCTGACAGAGCGGATCACACCGCTAGCGGTCGTGATCGCGGTTTCAATTCCGGCACGGCTCAGCATCTGCCCGAATGCCCCGCCCAGATCGAGTTCAGCCAAGGCCTGCTCGCTTGAAGTCGAGAGCCGTTTGAACCGCCAGATAAGATGATCGTCCCCGCGCCCTGCACGCCTTGCAATGGCGCGCCACGCGGATTGATCTTCGCGGTTTTCAAATTCCTCAATGTTCGCCATGCCATCGCGCCACGCCTCGCGCGCGACGCGCGTCATCGCTTCGAACGCCTCGCGCTCCAGTGGCAACGCTGGCGGCGCGCTTTTGAGCCCGAATGCATCGGAAAAAGCGGTGTTCGCGCAGACGAGGCGATTGGCGCGGTCTGTAATGGCCACTGCCTCGCCAGCGTCATCGCCAAGCGCTTCAATCGCGGCAATGGTGACAGACCAGTCAGGCGATGCTTCTTCAGCGGCGACGGGCAGCACCCGCATATTCTCAACCGCCAGGATGATGCCTACAATCGCGGCGAGCCCGACTGCAAAGACCAGCGCCAAAACCGCTTGCGACGTCGCGACATAGATAACGACGGCGCTGATAACGACAGCAAGACCAAGTCCGCCCAAGACCGCGCGATTAAGCGATGATTTGGACGCGCCGAATGGCGCAGCTTCAGTCTCACTTGCCGGAATGATTTTGGACGAATCTGTGCTCACGCGTGCCTGCTCTCAAATCGGCAGGCACACTTAGTTGCTGCCGGGCGTATGGTCGAGACGGGTTCGCATTGCAGCAAGACGTTTTGCCCGCTTGCGTGCAACTATCACGCGCCAGACAGCGCCCGAGATGAGATAACCCAAGGCAGACGTGGCAATCGCCAGCACGACAAATCCCAACACGGTGGTGCCCGCCATCTCGAAAAAGTCGACCAGCCAAGTCCACGCTCCGCCGCTCAATTCGTCGGCATCGACAGCTTCAAATTCGATAAAGAGCGCCCCCACCCGGTTGGCAACGACCACCCAGAATGGAAACGTGAAGGGGTTGGTGATGAAAGTGACCAGCGCCGACACAGGCACATTGGCGCGCAAGGGAAGCGCAAGAAATGCCGACAGGAAAATCTGGCCGACAGGGATGATGAACGCCGAGAACAGCCCCAAGGCGACCCCGCGTGGGACCGAGCGCCGGGTAAAGCGCCACAACTCAGGTGATAGAAAACGGTGCGCGATGGGGGCCAGGTATTTGTTATTCGCCAATTGCTCACGCGATGGCATCAGACGGCGGATCGTATCCGCTCCAAAGGTTTTCGAGTTGAATGCCCGAAACCAATCCGATGCGCGCGTTTTTCCCATTATCTCCGCAGACTTTCCATAGAGGGCATATGGGTAGCCGAGGCTCTATGACCAGTGGGTGAATCGAGGGAATGCAAGATTCCCGGAAAAACTCACCCCTTCTCTCGCATCAGGCGCGCTTTATCGCGTTTCCAGTCGCGCTCTTTGGTGGTGGCGCGCTTGTCATGGGCCTGTTTGCCTTTCGCGAGAGCGAGTTCAACTTTCGCGCGGCCCGTCGCATTGAAGTAAATCGACAGCGGCACAAGCGTCATGCCCTTGCGTTCAACCGCGCCGAACAGTTTGCCAATCTCGCGAGCATTCAAAAGCAGTTTACGTGGACGGCGCGGTTCGTGGTTCAGCCGGTTGCCGTGGCTGTATTCCGGAATGTTGGAATTGATGAGCCACACTTCGCCATCTTTCACTTCGGCATAGCTTTCGGCGATTGTCGCTTCGCCTGCACGCAGAGCCTTCACCTCGGTGCCTTGCAAAGCGATGCCAGCCTCGAACTTGTCCTCGATATGATAATCGAACCGCGCACGGCGATTTTCAGCGACAGTTTTCTGCTTGTCGAAAGTCTTTGGTTTGGGCCGAGCCATAGTGAGCCAGCACATAGGGATTTTGCAAGTGTTCGCAAACAGGCGTCGCAGATTTCTTAACCGCTGCTGCTTAATGCTTGAAGTTGAACGCGAATTGCTTTCTATTTGCGGCAGGGGTCACTTTTCTTGGGGCAATCTTAAAATGCGTTCTACGATTTGCGCGGCACTTGCCGCGATTTCTTTGTCATATCTCACGCCAGTTACTGATGTATTTGCGAAGTCTGAGACGGCACCGGCGATCGAGCCGTTGCCGCTGTCGGAATACGGCAAACTGCCCGATGTTGAACGCGCGGTGATTTCGCCTTCGGGAAATCGAATTGCGCTACTTACCACGATCCGTGGCGAGCGTGTGCTTATGGCAATCGAAGAACAAAAAACGATTCTGACATCGATTGCCGTTGACGACTTGAAAGTGCGAAGCATCGAATGGGTCTCCGAAGATCGTATTCTGATGACGTCGAGCCAGACTGAAAAACTCGGCATCAACTGGACCAGCAACAAAGGTGAGTTTTTTGTCGCGAGAGTAATATCGGTATCGGAAGATGATGACGGTAAAGTCGTCTTCGCCAATGTGCCCAAACTGATCAACACAGTTATCGGAGAATACGGTGTTAGGGTGGTCGATGGGGCGCCTCACGGTTTTTACGCCGCATTCGAGATGGTGCGAAAAACAGGTTCTCGAACCCAGTACGAGTTGCGAGGCGGAAGCATCGGTCTTTATCGAGTAAATTTGGAAACGATGGCTACTTCAAAAGTGGGCAGGGTAACACGCGCAGGAGTTTACCGTGACTGGCTGATCGATTCTGATGGCTCAGTTTCCGCAATTCTTGATGTGGAGGTGAACACTGGCAATTGGCAATTGCTTAGCAACGCGAACGGCGAAATCGCGAGTGGCAATAATCCGGCAGGTGCCATCGAAATTGTTGGGTTCAACGCGGATGGCAGTGGCATCATTCTGAGCGAGAGAACTTCGGATGATGTTTTTTGGTCTGAAGTGCCGTTGGAAGGTGGTTCACGCGAGCCAATCCTTGATGATCTTGATATTGATCGTGCTTACTTCGATCCCCGGTCAGGCCGGTTAATCGGTTATCTCGAAGGAGGAGAATCCGAACGAGTATCCTTCGACAATCCGGTGCATCAGGAGATCGTTCAGGAAATTCGCAATGCATTTAGCGGCTTCCGGGTCAGAATGGTTGACTGGACGAGTGATCTTGGAAACGTGATTGTCCGCACCAGTGGCAACAGGGACAGCGGAACGTTCTATGCTGTCAATCTCGAAAAAATGAGCGCAAAGGCAATCGCCTATGAGCGAATGAAAATTGGCCCGCAAGAAGTCGGGCCGATTTCCACCTTTAGGTACAAGGCCGGTGATGGCCTAGAAATGGAGGGCATATTGACCCTCCCGCCACACAAAGAAGCGAAGGACCTGCCGGTCGTCGTGCTCCCGCATGGCGGGCCACATAGCCATGATGTCGCCGAGTTTGACTGGTGGGCCCAGGCATTTGCATCACGCGGCTACGCGGTTTTGCAGCCAAATTTTCGCGGATCCACCAATGACACTGTTGAATTCTTCATGGCTGGCTTCGGCGAATGGGGGAAAAAGATGCAGACCGATAAATCGGACGGCCTTGCCGCCCTTGCAGAGGCGGGGATCGTAAACAAAGATCGAGCCTGTATAGTTGGCGCGTCTTACGGCGGATATGCGGCGCTCGCCGGAGTAACTCTCCAGCAAGGCATTTATCGCTGTGCTGTCTCTGTTAACGGTGTGAGCGATATCGGCGAGAAATATGGCATCATTCGTGGCTCGTCGGCACGAACGCTCCAAACGGCGCGTGAAGAACGCCTTGGACCACGCGAACAGTGGAAGGAGGTTTCACCCCTGCGTTTCGCAAGTCAAGCCGACGCACCGATCATGTTAATCCACGGCGCGAACGACACGGTCGTTGAATACAAACATTCAAGCATGATGGCTGACAAGCTCAAAGACGCTGGGAAGACTTTCGAGCTCGTTAAGCTAAAGGGCGAGGATCACTGGCTCTCGCTTTCGGAGACGCGCCAGCAAATGCTGGAAAAAGCGGTGGCCTTTGTCCAAAAGCACAATCCCGCCGACTAGGCCCGCCGATTAGGACGCTTGCCGATTGCCACAGATGGACGATTTTGAACTTGGGGGCACGCGCATTGCGCCGGGCAATGAAGCCGACGTCGCGCTTCCCATCTCCACGATGGCGACAGGTTATAGCTCGCAATTGGCCGTGCGGGTCGTTCATGGGGCAAAGCCCGGGCCCACAGTGTTTGTGAGCGCTGCGATCCACGGCGATGAGATTATCGGCACCGCGATAGTCCAGCGGCTTATCAATCAGCTTTCGGCTGAGAGCGTTGCTGGCACGCTCATGCTGGTGCCGGTTGCGAATATTTTCGGCTTTCTCAATCGTTCGCGCTACTTGCCCGATCGGCGCGATCTCAACCGCAGCTTTCCGGGCAGCGCCAACGGTTCGCTCGCCGGGCAATTGGCGAGCGTGTTCTTCAGCCAAATCGTAGAGCGCGCATCGCTGGGCATCGACATCCACAGCGCAGCGGTGCACCGCTACAACCTGCCCCAAATCCGGATTGCGGCTGGCAACACAGAATTGATCGAACTGGCGATGGTGTTCGGCGCGCCCGTCATCATCGAAAGCCCGCTGCGCGATGGATCACTGCGAGCCGTCGCGAAAAAGCACCGCGTCGACATGCTCCTGATGGAAACCGGCGAGGCGCTGCGGTTTGATAGGCTTTCAATCGAGACAGGCTTTGCAGGCGTGATGCGGGTTCTCAATCATCTCGGCATGATCGAGGCATCCGAAGACTTGCCCGAAGTCACCGTGCCCGCGCGATCCAACAGGACGCAATGGGTCCGGTCCGCGCGCGGGGGCGTCATGCACACTGTCTTGAATTCAGGAGATGCGGTCCGCAAAGGCGATCTGCTCGCCGTGGTCGCCGGGCTGATGGGCGAAGAGCCTGAGGAAATCGTCAGCCCGATTGACGGCGTGATTATCGGCCATGCGACCCTTCCCGTAGTCCATCAGGGCGATGCGCTGTTCCATATTGCCAGCGTCGCCCATCCCGAGCGCGTCGGCGAACGGATCGAAGATCTGACCGATGCTATCTACGCAAGCGCGCCTGAGGGTTTTGCCGAAGCGCTGCTGGACGAAGACGAAGTTGTCTAAGCCCTAGACCAGCCCTGCATGGGTCAGCGCCGCATCAACCTTTTCGCGCGCCTCATCGCTGCACCGGACAAGAGGCAAGCGCACTTCATCCGTTGTGCCTTCGAACACTCGCGAAAGGGCATACTTCACTGGACCCGGAGAGCTGTCGGAGAACATCGCGTAGTGCAGCGGATAGAGAAGATCATTCAGCCGCCGCGCCTCAACGAGATCGTTATCCGCACATGCCGCCTGAAACTGCGCGCACAAAGCGGGCGCGACATTGGCTGTCACCGAAATGCAGCCCTTCCCGCCCGCAGCGTTGAAGGGAAGCGCCAGTTCATCATTGCCCGAAAGCTGGCAGAATTCATGGCCAATCCCGCGGCGATGATCTGCGACGCGGGATAGATCCTCGCTTGCATCTTTGATCGCGACAATCCGATCGGGGAAGCGGTTGGCAAGCTCAATCGTTGTGCCCGCCGCGATGTCGGTAACGGTCCGCCCCGGCACATTGTAAAGCACAATCGGCAGATCGTAGTTTTCCGCAAGATAACTGAAATGCGCAATCAGCCCCGCCTGGCTTGGCCGGTTGTAATAGGGCGCAACGCACAATCCTGCCGCCGCGCCTGCTTTCTTGGCAAAGTTCATATGCAGCGCCGCATTGCGCGTATCGTTGCTGCCGCAACCGGCAATCACGGGCACACGGCCTGCCGCCTGTTCGATGCAGACTTCGATAACTCTGTGGTGTTCTGCATTGGAGAGGGTTGAAGCCTCTCCGGTTGTGCCGCATGGCACCAATGCAGCGCTTCCTTCACTGATCTGCCAGTCCACCAGTTTGCGAAAAGCGGCTTCGTCGAATTCGCCATCGCGAAACGGAGTCACCAGAGCAGGGATGGAGCCGCTGAACATTGCTTGTACTCTTTCTATTTCAATCATCTATTGTTCATTATCCGCGTCAGATGAAAGCCGTTACACAATTCACCTGATGCGCCGTTCAGCGCCTGATAAGGAGCCTTTCGGCACTATGTCCAGCATGGCCACAAAATTGCGTTCTCACCCGAAGACATTCGCTGTTCTGTTTGCTGCGGGGGCGGCTGTGTTTGCGGCGCCTTGCACCGCACAATTTGCAAACTCTGGCAATGGTCAACCGATGGTGGCCGTGCAGCCGACAGAAATTGCCGCGGGAATCACGCAATGGGAGCGCCTGCATTCGCGCGATCCCGGCGCAAGTTTTGGGGAATATGCAACCTTCGCGTTGCGCTATCCCGATTTTCCCCGCACCGAGATTATCCAGCGCCGTGCAGAGGCGCGGCTTGATGAAGAAGCGCCGTCAGCTGCTCAAATCCTGCAATTCTTTGATCGCTTCCCTCCGCTCACCAATGCAGCGCGCGCGCGATATGCCATCGCCTTGGCAGGGGCCGGAAGACCAGAAGCGGCTGAAGTAGCACGCAATGCATGGCGCGGCGGCAGCATGAACGGTTCGAGCGAGGCGTATTTACTGAGCCTGTTCGGCGCGCAATTCACACCGGAGGATCACACCGCGCGCATGGACGCGCTGCTGTGGCAGAAAGATGGCGAAGCAGCCTTGCGGCATATCATGAATGTGCCCGCAAGCGAGCGGCCTCTAGCGCAGGCCCGGCTTGCTCTTGTAACAGGATCGACCCCCACAGAAGTCGGCGCACCGATCCCTCCCGGCGCTTATCGCGATGCAGGTTTTGTCTACAATCTGGCAAGCTATCAGCGGGCAAAAGGTCAAACCGGTGGGCTGATCCAGACATTGGCGAACCGAACAATTTTCGATGAGCCTGCACAAGATCCCGAAGCAATGGTTGGCCTGATGCTGACTGCTGCCAAGGCAGCAAACGTTGCCGACACCGTTCGCATTGCGAGCAAGATTGACGATGTCTTCGCTCCCGGAACTGATATCTCGAAAGGGTCATTCCGGCTGCGCGATGAATACACCGATCTGATGTGGAAAGGCGGCACCAACGCGCTTTGGCGTCAGGGAGATGGGCGCACAGCAGCGCCTATGTTCGAACGCTATGGCAAGGGCGCGCGCACGCCTTTGACTCGTTCGAAAGGGTTTTATTGGGCTGGCCGCGCCGCGCGTCAGGCGGGCATGCAGGATCAGGCAACGCAATACTTCGAAATGGCCGCTGCCTATCCGCATTATTATTATGGCCAGCTGGCCATTGGCGCACTTGGGCGGGACATGCCCCAATTCGCGCAAGTGCCAGCGTTGCAGATTGATCCCGTGGTTCGCGCTGAGTTCAACCAGAGCCCCCTTGCGCAAGCCATCCGCGCCATCGCTGCCAATCGCCGCGACTGGCGTACGGAGCGGCGCTTTTTCCAGGCCATCGGCTCAGAATCTGAAACGCCTGAAGAATTGCTGATGGCGCACCAATTGGCAAGCGAACTTGGTATGCCGGAAATGGCAGTCGTCCTCGGAATGGAAGCGGGCGCAAATGGGCTTGTCGGCCTCGAACGCGTTGGCTTTCC
Organism: Erythrobacter sp. YT30; assembly: GCF_001542875.1. GTDB lineage: Bacteria > Pseudomonadota > Alphaproteobacteria > Sphingomonadales > Sphingomonadaceae > Erythrobacter. Next base: position 806,056 of record NZ_LMAF01000001.1, read on the forward strand.
CACCTACCCCACGCCGCGCGTCAATGACTGGACGATGGTCCATGCGATCAGCCGTCAGGAAAGCGAATTTGACCGCACTCGCGAGAGCCATGCAGGCGCGCGCGGCGTTATGCAATTGATGCCGGGGACGGCGCGCGAGCAATCGGGCAAGCTTGGCATTCAATACATGTCAGCAGGCCTGTTCAATGATCCGTCCTACAACATCCGGTTGGGCGATGCGTATTTCTCTCGCATGATGGACTATTACGGCGGTGCCTACCCGCTCGCAGTGGGTGCGTATAATGCCGGGCCCGGTCGCGTGAACCAATGGCTACGTCTCAATGGCGATCCGCGCAAAGGTGAGATTGACTGGGTAACCTGGGTCGAGAAGATCCCCGCCAATTTTGAAACCCGTTATTACATCATGCGCGTTATCGGCAATGCGGTGAGTTACAGCCATATGTATCCCGAGCAGGCAGGCCTGCCGCGCCGGGTTGAGACATTCCTGCCCTGATGCGAGGCGATCATGGCGAGCAAACCGGGTCCGCCAATCACGCCTGAAGGCATGGCAGCGCTCAAGGCGCGATATGACCATCTGCTCGGCAAAGAGCGCCCTGAGATTGTCGAAATCGTCAGCTGGGCAGCGGGCAATGGAGATCGCAGCGAGAATGGCGATTATCTCTATGGCCGCAAGCGCATGCGCGAGATTGACCGGGAACTGGGCTATCTCGCCAAGCGCATGAAAATCTGCCGCGTGGTCGATCCTGCCAACCAACCAGACAAGGCGCGAGTGTTCTTCGGTGCAAAGGTCGAACTCGCCGATGAAGACGATGCGCGCCAGACGGTTCAACTCGTCGGCGATGACGAGCAGAACGCGAGCGAAGGACGGATCGGCTGGAATTCCCCCCTCGCCAAAGCGCTGAAAGGCGCAAGCGTCGGGGATTTGCGCACGGTAAGGCTTCCCGGCGGGCTAAAAGAATGGGAAGTGATGGCGATTGATTATGACTAGGTTAGTCGCCCTCTCTGCCCTTGCACTTCTCGCCGCTCCGCTTTCGGCGAAGGATTCGCTCGGCGTATACTCGGGATGGGCTGCGTTTCGTGATGATGGTGCGGCGCGTTGTTATGCCATCGCAAAGCCGCGCAATTCGCGGAAGGTTGGCACCTATGCGAGCCTTGGCACTTGGCCAAAACGCGACGTGCGCAATCAGCTCCATATCCGCCTGTCTCGCCCTGCCCGTGCGGGATCGGACGCAAGGCTCAGAATTGGTGGGGAGACGTTTGCGCTTGCCACCAAAGGCCGCGATGCCTGGGCAAAGGATGCGCGGATGGATGCGGCGATCACGGCTGCCTTGCGATCAGCCTCTTTGATGAGCGTTTCAGTGCTGAGCGCGAATGCCAATCGCTTTACCGATCGGTATAACCTGGCAGGCGTCGCAACCGCGATGGATGCAAGCGTCGTTGGGTGCGCAAACCGCTAATCTGGTCAAACGCCAGCTGCCACACTATATGCGCCGCCAGATCATGACAGACACAACTCTCATGTCGATCCCCGGCCAGGTGGATCCCGTCCCCGTCGCGCGCGATATTACGCCGCGCGAGGATGGGCGCGTGGATTTGATTGGCCTGCCCCGGCCGCGCATTCGCGAATTGTTTGAAGTAGCAGGCCTTGATGCGCGGCAGGCGAAATTGCGCTCTAAGCAGGTGTTTCACTGGCTCTATCATCGCGGCGTCACCGATTTTGACGCGATGACCGATATTGCAAAGACCATGCGCCCCTGGCTTGCCGAGCGTTTCGTGATCGGACGGCCCAACGTGGTCGAAGCGCAGCATTCCTCGGACGGTACGCGCAAATGGCTTTTGAAAACCGATGATGGCCATGATTTCGAGATGGTCTTCATTCCCGACGAGACGCGGGGGACTTTGTGCGTCTCTAGCCAGGTCGGCTGCACGCTGAACTGCACTTTCTGCGCCACGGGGACAATGCGTCTCGTGCGCAATCTCACGCCTGGAGAGATCGTCGGGCAGGTAATGCTAGCGCGCGATGCTCTGGGGGAATGGCCCAAGGGCGCGATGGATTTCGGCGATGAGGAAACCGCCGCGCATTACACCGCCGATGGCCGCCTGCTCACCAATATCGTAATGATGGGCATGGGCGAGCCGCTCTACAATTTCGATCACGTGCGCGATGCGCTGCATCTCGTCATGGATGGAGAGGGTCTCGGCCTCTCCAAGCGACGGATTACGCTCTCAACCAGCGGCGTTGTCCCGATGATGGAGCGCTGCGGCGAGGAAATCGGCGTCAATCTCGCGGTCTCGCTTCACGCGGTAACAAAGCCGGTGCGCGATGAAATCGTGCCGCTCAATCGCAAGTACGGCATCGAGGAACTGCTTCAGGCGTGTGCCGATTATCCCGGCGCCTCCAACGCGCGGCGCATCACGTTTGAATATGTGATGCTGAAGGACAAGAACGACAGCGACGAGGATGCGCGCGAATTGGTGCGTCTGCTCAAGCAATTTGATCTTCCCGCAAAAGTGAACCTCATCCCGTTCAACCCATGGCCGGGTGCCGAGTACGAATGCTCCACACCAGAACGCATCAAAGCCTTCAGCGATATCGTTTTCGAAGGCGGCATCAGCGCGCCCGTACGAACGCCGCGCGGGCGTGATATTGATGCAGCTTGCGGGCAGCTAAAAACGGCGGCTGAAAAGAAAAGCCGCGCGCAAAGAGACCGCGAGGCGGCCGCGCACATTGAAGGGTGAAATCATCCGCTGATTGCTTTACCGCGTATCTCCACCAGCGTGGGATCAGGTAAGGAGACAGTATTGATGTTTCGCACTCTATCCACCGCATTCACTCTCGCCATCGCGCTGCCCATGGCCGCGCCCGCATTGGCACAAGCGCCAGCAACCGAAGCCGCCGCTGAAGAGTCCATGCCGGAAATCGCGGTGGGGGACAGTCTCCCAGCTGCTTTCCTTGTCAAACCTGAAGGCGAAGGCCCCTTCCCCAGCATCATCGTCTTGGGCGGAAGTGAAGGCGGCGACCGGACTGCGCGGACTTTCGCCAGAAAATTCAGCGCTCAAGGTTATGCGGTGCTTGGCCTGCCTTATTATTCACCTGCTTGGGGAGATAATGAACCGCAATTTCCCGAGCTTCCGCGCGCATTCGCGGACATCCCGGTCGATAAGCTCAAAATCGCGAAGGACTGGTTGATCAAACGCGATGACGTGCGCGGCGACAGCATCGGCATTTATGGCGTGAGCAAAGGCGCAGAAATGGCGCTTCTCGCCGGTTCAAAAATCGAAGGATTTGCAGCAATCGCCGCGATCGTCCCCAGCGATGTCGTGTGGGAAGGATGGGGTCCGGGGACAGTAAACGGCGAAAGCAGTTCGTTTAGCTGGCAAGGAGAATCGCTTAGCTTCGTGCCATACGGCGGCCTTGCCGAAGAGTTCGCCAACCCAACAGGACCAAACGGCCGGGTGCGGATGCGGCTTCCCCACGACCTGGGCCGAAATGCCAATCCCGATCGGGCAGTTGCAGCAAAGATCGCCGTCGAGGCGATTGATGAACCCGTACTGGTTGCAGGCGGGGACGCTGATCTCGTCTGGAATTCGGGCGAAATGGCGCAAATCATCGCCGAACGCCGAGCCGAAGCGGGCCTTGAAACGGTAAGTCTCGTTTTTACCGATGCGGGCCATTTCCTGTCAGGCGATGGATCGCGCGAAACGGGTAATCCCGCCAATGGCGAAGCGCAAAAGGTGATCTGGCCTGCGACGCTCGATTTCTTCGCCAAGCACTTGAAGGAATAGGCGATCGGGCAAGCATGATCGATCCTGCCACCTATGATTTCTACCAGAGCCAGGCGCCGCATTTCTCGTTGAGCTCGGCAATCAACCATTCCCGCCATCTCGACGGATTTCTCGATCGGCTGAATGAGGGCGCGCGCGTTCTCGAATTGGGATGCGGGGCAGGACGCGATGCTGCCCGCATCGTGGAGCGCGGATTTGATCTGGACGCGACCGACGGCATTCCCGCCATGGTCGCAAAGGCACAAGAACGCCATGATATCAAAGTGCGGTTGATGCGCTTTGATGAGCTCGATGCCGATGCACAATATGATGCTGTGTGGGCGCATGCCTGCTTGCTCCATTGCCCGCGCGGGGAGCTTCCCGATGTGCTGGCGTCAATCTTCAGGGCTTTGAAACCGGAAGGGTGGCATTATGCGAGCTTCAAACTCGGTTCAGGCGAAGGACGCGACCTGCTTGGCCGGTTGCACAACTTCCCCGATGCTGATTGGGTGCGGGACACCTACAAAGATGCGGGCTTTGCTTTGAGAGACGAGGAGATTTTCGCTGGCAAAGGTTCAGATGGAACACAGCGCGACTGGATCGCCGTGACGGTGCAGCGCCCATGAAACCAATCGTCGAGGCGATCTGCACCGGAACAGCCCGCCCTTTCAACGGAGCGGAGACGAGCGCGATTGCAAAGAGCCCCCGCGAGGGCATCGTTCAAATTCTTGAGGAAGGTTTTGCCCCCGATGAGCAGGCCGACCGCCGTGTTCATGGCGGGCCCGAAAAGGCGGTGCATCTTTACCCGCTCGATCACCATGCCTTTTGGCGAGACCACCTGCAAGATGAGGCAGCCATTGCCTTGCTCGATGAACCGGGCGCATTCGGATCAAATCTCGCCGTCAGCGGCATTGCGGAAAGCGATGTCCATATCGGCGACCGGTTCCGCCTCGGCACCGCGCTTATTGAAATCAATCAACCGCGCCAACCCTGCTGGAAAGTCGATCACCGCTTTGGCGTGAAAGGGATGACTGCCGCAATCGTGAAAACGGCGCGCTCTGGCTGGTACTTCCGCGTTCTCGAAATCGGTGAGAGTCAGGCGGGAGATGGCTTAGAGCGCGTCGAAACCGGGCACACGGATTGGAGCGTCTTGCGTGTGTTCAATGCTCTTATCAAAGGGCTGGCATCGCGGGAGGAACTGGCAGAACTCGCGGAATTGGATCGCCTCAATCCCGGCCTCCAAGAGCGCGCGCGAGCCAAACTTGGCTAGGCCCTGTTGACATAAGTGGTGTGGTCAAACGCGCTGAGCGCACCGCCCTTGGTGATCATCCGGCAAGCACCGCCGATCCACACAGCCCCGCTTTCATCGCGCTCGCAGTTCACGAGACCGTTCGCCCCCACTTTCTGTCCCTGTCCGGCGGTGTAGGCCCCCTCAGCCAAACCTTTTTCGAACAGGTGCACTGCAACGCCTGCGTTAAAGCTGCCTGTGACGGGGTCTTCAACGAACCGCTCATAAGTGTCGGCAAAAAAGGCGCGCAATTCCCAGTCGCGAGGCCCGCCATCTGCATGCGGCCCTGCAAGACCAATATCGGTGCCCAAAGGGGCTTTCGGCGCAGCTTCGGCACGAAGGACATCGTCAGCAGAGCGCAGGCGAAGAAGCTGCCATTGAGGGCCATTCACCACATGCACCGCTTCAACGAGGGCAGATTCGTCAATGCCGGTAAGGCGTATCGCGTTCGCGCGTTCTTCATCGCTTAAGGGCTCGTGCTTCAGCAGGTCGGGCGCCTTGAAAGCGAGATTGCCGCCATCAACTCGCACTTCGACAAGGCCGATGCCGCATTCCTGAATGACAGTGCCTTTATTTGCGGCGACGCCTCCTGAAGCGACCCATGCAAAAGCGGAGCCCAGCGTCGGATGGCCCGCGAATGGCAGTTCGCCGCCGGGATAGAATATGCGTACGCGATAGTCGGCGCGATCGTCTTGTGGTGGCAGCAGGAATGTCGTTTCAGAAAAGCCGAGCCATTGTGTGAGCGCCAGCATCTGCTCTGATGACAGACCATCTCCTCCATGCACCACGGCGAGCGGGTTGCCGCTCAACGGTCCATCGCAAAAGACATCAATCAAATCGCACGTCATCGTCATCACAGGTTCCTTGGCCAATGAGTCGGGATAGGCGAAGCGCTTAGCCGCAACTCGCCCTGCCTGTCGCTGAAAAGAGTGCGACTCGTATTCTGATTCTGTGGGACGGCCATTCAGACACCGCGTCACAACGCCTCATGCCGCACTGGCACTCGCTTCGTCGCAATTCGTGAACAAAATCGCGTGTCGCGGGGCTTTCCAACAGCTCGTTCATTTTGAGTTATGCTTTTCTGAACGAAATAGAGGTCAGCCCAATCACGGGCGGGGAAAGGAATTCAACATGAAGCCCATCGCATTGCTCGCCGCCGCCGGATCACTCGCCGCCATCAGCGCTCCTGCGCAAGCGGCAGACATCGTTACCGAAAACGCCACACCCTCCTGGAGCGAGAGCATCGCCTGGAGCTCGCCGATCATTCAGACCGTCGCTTTTGATGATGATGATTGGGATGATGACGACGATTATTACCGCGATCGTCGCCGCTATAAGCGCGATCGCTACGACCGGTATGGCCGTTATTACGAGCCTCGCCGGATTCGCCGGGGTGACCGGGTCTGGCGCGGACGCGACGGTCGCTACTATTGTAAGCGTGACAACGGCACGACCGGTCTGATCATCGGCGCTGCAGGCGGAGCACTCGTAGGCCGGGCAATCGATACACGCGGCGACCGGACCGTTGGCACATTGCTTGGCGGCGCGCTCGGCGCGGTGCTTGGCCGTGAGATTGACCGCGGCGGGGCACGCTGCCGCTAAACACCACTTACCCGCTTCCAGCTTTAAGGCGCCGCCAACCCCCGAATTGGCGGCGCCTTTTTTGTTGGATTGAACGAGGCATTGCAGGGTGTTAGGCCATTTCGCATGTCCCGCCCCGCAATTCTTGTGACAGGAGGCGCCACTCGCATAGGCGCAGAGCTGGTGCGCGGATTTGCAAAGGCGGGATGGCACGTTGTCATCCACTACAACACATCGGCAGCGCCCGCTGATGCCTTGGCGCGCGAATTGCCATCGGCTGAGACGGTTCAGTGCGATTTGAGCGATGATGATGCGGCCGCGCAAATGGTTGAAAAGCTTGCACTAAATCTGCCGGATTGGCGATGTGTGATCAACTCCGCCTCGGTTTTTGATTACGATGATGCAACCAATCTCAATCCAACAACGAACAGACAGGCGATGCAGGTAAACGCACTATCACCAGCGCGCATCGCGCAGTCCTATCTGCGCTTAGCGAAAAGCAAAGACCTGCGCTGCGTGATCCAGATCACCGATATGAAACTCGCCAATCCCAACCCCGATTTCTTCAGCTACACCATGTCCAAACACGCGCTGGCCTCGACAATCAAAATGCTGACAATGGGAGCAGCAGGGGAGAAAGATCGCGTCTACGGCATCGCCCCCGGTGCCATTCTGGCAAGCCACGATCAAAGCGAAGATGAGACAAATGTCTCGCACAAACTGAATCTGCTTGAACGCAAGACTGGTGCCGACGAGATCATTGACGCAGCCCTGTTTCTGGCCACCGGCGCTCTAAAGAGCGGGCAGACCCTGTTCATCGATAGCGGCCAGCATGCGATGCACCAAGATCGCGATGTAATCTATCTCGCGCGCGAACTGGCACGGCAAATGCCATGAAGCGGCATGCCCTTTCCACTAGGCTGTGGCATTGGATAAATGCGGCGGCTCTTGCCGTGCTGTTTATGTCCGGCCTCGGCATATCAAACGCGCACCGTCACCTCTACTGGGGCAATTTCGGGTATGATCCGGCAGATGCGTGGCTGCACGTCGTCCGCTTTCCCGGATGGATCACGCTACCCTCGACCTATAACCTCGCAGCCTCACGTGACTGGCACAATATCGGTGCTTGGGTGTTTGGCATCGCCTTACTCTTCATGTGGATCGCAATGCTCGTGAACCGGCATTATGTGCGAGACATTGTGACTTGTACGCACGATTGGTCTCCCCGTCACTGGTGGCATATATTGCGCTCCAACCCGCGCGAACATGAGACATTGGACGGGGCCAAATATAACAGCTTGCAGAAGATAGCCTACGGGGTGGTGCTTGGGGTCCTCTTGCCAATCATGATTTTCACGGGGCTGGCAATCAGTCCGGGCTTTGAGCCTGCCGCACCGTGGTTGATCGAAATCTTGGGGGGGCGGCAATCGGCCCGCTCTATCCACTTTATCGCTGCATGGGCAATCGCTGCATTCTTCGTGGCGCACATCGTCATGGTGTTTGCCGGAGGCGCATGGAAACTGGTGCGCGACATGATCACGGGCGGACGGGTCGAAACCAAGAAGAAGGGGTATTTCGATGCCTGATATTCCGCGCAGGGGATTGCTCGCAGGGCTTGCCGCGCTGGGAACAGGGGCATGCTCGGAATTGGGCAACACCGATGCCGCTGGCGCGGTGTTTGATGCAGCAGAGGACTGGCACCGCGCCGCCCATCGCACTCTTGCATCTCGGCAGGGTCTGGCTCCTGAATACGCACCAGAAGACCGCTCGCCTGATGTAAAAGGAAACGGCTCGGTCACCGTCGACAACGACATTTACCGAGACCAGTTGGCGAAGGGTTTCCCAGACTGGCGCCTGTCCGTTTGCGGACTAGTTGAGACACCATTGCGCCTCTCGATCGAAGAGTTGAAAGCCCTCCCCCAGCGTACACAGATCACGCGCCATGATTGCGTCGAAGGATGGAGCGCGATTGCCGAATGGAGCGGACCCCAGCTCGGAGCTTTGCTGGACACGGCGAAGATCAAACCCGAAGCAAACTTCATCGTCTTCTGGTGCGCCGATATCCTTTATGGAGAGCAGTATTATGAAAGCGTCGATCTGGTTGATGCTTATCATCCGCAAACCATCATCGCGCACGAATTGAACGGCGCGCCTTTGCCCGAGAAGAATGGCGCACCATTGCGGATGCGGATTGAGCGTCAGCTGGGATACAAGCACGCCAAATACCTGACGGCTATCGAAGCGGTCGCCGACCTTGCCCCCATTGGCAAAGGCAAAGGCGGTTTTTGGGAAGATGAATACGACTACCAGTGGTATGCAGGCATCTGAGAGCGACAAGCTTACACAGCATGGGAATGAACCGCACGCATTGTGAATAGCCAATGCAACTTAGGACGGCTCGCGCACAATAGAAACGCGATTAGGTTGGATACTTCCGGTTCATCGCATCCCAGCAAACAGCAATGATTTCTTCGAGCACCTCAAGGTCAATGTCAGCGAGCTTGTTCACATAGACGCAGCTAGCGCCCGTCGTGTGCTTGCCCATTTTCTCTAACAACGCATCGGTTTTCTTACCCGTTACCTCGTCGCAGTAGCGACCCATAAGGTAGAGCGAATGTTTGGCCTTTCGCGGACTGAAGCCGGTTCGCATATGATCGCCTTCGCGCCCGCTGTCATACTTGTAGTGATACTGGCCAAAGCCAATCATGGATGGCCCCCACATGACAGGAGGCTCATCTGTCACTCGCCCGAACATTTCCAATAGAACGCGCGCATCGTCCTGTTTTGCAGCGGGCTCGACACCAGCGATAAACTCTTCGACTGCAACGTCGGTGGGCTTCGTCTTTGCTTCGGCCATTTTATCCCCTCCCTTTGTCCCTTCGCACTGTAACCCATCGCGGAAATGATTAGAACACGCCTTTGAATTTGGCTGGAGTTTGAAATGAGTAAGGGCCTTCTCAGGCGTTTTTTATCTTCAGGCGTGAAACAGGGCCGATTGGGCGTTGTATTCGCAGATGGCAGCGCGGAGACGTTCGGGGAATCTGCGGAAGGGTTTCCTGAAGTCGTCCTCCGATTCACCGATGGAAGGGTTCCGCGAGATATCATCATGGACCCTCGCCTCGGGGCCGCAGAGGCGTTTATGGATGGTCGACTCGTCATCGAAAGCGGCGATGTCATGGACCTTGTCACTCTCCTGCGCGCCAACAACGCCTGGGACAAGGGAGGCGATCTTGGCCCGCCCAGCTTCACTCGTCGCATTCTCAACAAGGCAAGCTTTGCCGCAGAGCGCGTCAACAACCGCATTTCCTCGAAGAAAAACGTCGCGCATCACTATGACATCGGGAATGGTTTTTACGCGCTGATGCTCGATCCCGAACACTGGCAGTATAGCTGCGCCTATTGGCCTGATGGTGTTGAAACCTTGGAAGAAGCGCAGACGGCGAAACTCGCTCACATCGCGGCCAAACTTGCCATTAAGCCCGGCAACACCGTGCTCGATATCGGCTGCGGCTGGGGCGGCATGTCGATCTTTCTTGCCAAAAACTATGATGTGACGGTGACTGGTATCACTCTGTCAGAGGAGCAAGCCGACCTCGCTCGTCAAAAAGTGCGCGATACAGGTCTTGCAGATCGGGTCAGCATTGAATTGGTCGACTACCGCGATTTCGCTGCTGCCGGTCGCAAGTTTGACCGGATCGTGTCTGTCGGCATGTTCGAACATGTCGGGCAACCGCAATTCGATGCCTTTTTTGAAGCCTGCGGAAACCTGCTCACCGATGATGGAACCATGCTGCTCCACACGATCGGCCGCATGGGATCGCCCGGCTCCACCGATGCTTTTACCCGCAAATACATCTTCCCCGGGGGCTACATTCCCGCGCTTTCCGAGACAGTGGCTTCATCGGAGAGATTTCGTCTGATCGCGACTGATGTCGAGACCCTGCGCCTGCATTACGGAAAGACGCTGCGCTGCTGGTATGCGAACTGCATGGCGAACAAGGACAAAATGATCGCTATGTATGATGAGCGGTTCTTCCGCATGTGGACGTTCTACCTCGCCGGCGCAGCCACGGTTTTTGAATATGGCAGTATGTGCAATTACCAGATCCAATTCGCGCGCAACCGCCATGCTCTGCCCATCACGCGCGGCTATATCGAGGCTGAGGAAAAGCGGCTGCTGGAGAAGTACCACGCCTAGTCGCGGCGCAAGCGCGTTTTCCTCGATCCAATAATCCGGCGTTCGCTGAAGAGGTTGAGAAAGGCGACCCCTGCGAAAACAATCGCCATGATTGTCGTGATCCAAACAGGGCTTGTTGGCCCGTTCACACTGGCGATCCGCCCGGTTTCTGGATCATCTGGATGGAGCAGGAGTTTGATCCGCCTATCCGTCGCCGCGGCACCGCTGGGTAGTGGAGCTGGATCGCTCGGTTTCCTGAGTTCCATCTCTATCGGGCCGAATTGTGGATGCTGCGCCCGCAAAGTGAGCATCGTGTAGCGACGCGAGCTGCCCGATGGCGTCACTTTTCGGCTGTCAATGACTTCACCGACAACAGGAATACCTTCATTGTAGAGGTACTTTATTGAGTGATCTGCCCACAAGCCGCCTCCCCCGATTACAATTGCTGCGATGAAGAACAACCAGCTACCGAAGCGCCTATTTTTCTTAGGCTTTTTCGAGGTACGCCCCATAACTTGCCGCGCATTGACCGCGCGATCAGAGACGCGGCTAGCGCCTGCTGTTGCCTTTCGTCCAAAACTCATGGCCCATGCCCCTGGTGGTTGACGACAGTCGACCCCTATCAGTGGAGGGTTAATTGCGTGTTTGCCTGACCGCCAAAGCGCCTAGTCAGTCGCAGCCTGCTTGTTACTCGGCCTGTAGATGGGACCAAAGCCAAGAAAGGCCGCCCCCACCAGAGGCAGAGCGATCACCCAGAGCCGCACACCCGTTACACCCTCGGGGCTTGCAATCGTCAGTCCAGCCGTCGCGGCAAGTCCAATGCAGATCATCAAAACGCCCAGCACAGTTCGGATTTTGGGAACGGTGCGACCGCCTCTTATCGCAGTGAATGTCCGCTCATGCCTGGCGAAAATTGCAATCATGGGCAGCAGCGCGACAAGGTAGATACCGAGCCAAAGAGGCCGCGTGGCCCACCACTCTCCCGTTCCCGGCACACTGTCGAGCCCTACTCCGCCAAAGCCGACCCAAGCAATCGTCATCACCAGCACAAACGCCGTGAGATGCCATAGGTAGACGGTCATAATCATGCCGTTCATCAGCACGGTCGCTGTCCAAATGCCGAGATTATCCAGCATTTTGCGACCCAGTGGCTCCAGGGCGAGGACAAGACCAACCTGCGTCACACCAAGAGCAAACAGTGCCAGCGTCGGCGGAAGTGAGTTGGAAAATCCTCCGGGAGCGGACACCATCGAAACGGGATAGAAGCCATAGACGGTGATCGAAATCAGGATCCCCAGCCCCACTCCAAACGTCGCCAGCGCGAAAAGACGATTGTCAAAGCGCCCTTCTCTCCAGGCAAAACCCAATTGATGGATGGCGAGGAAGACCCACAGGAAGTTGGTGAAATTAATGTAAGGGACGCCTGCTGAGAATCTCAGCCAGTCGGTCGCCATGGCAATGGGAATGTAAATCAGGAAGCTCAGCCAGCCGAACCGGTCCCACGCCTTCTTGGCGAGCGGTGTGCACGCCGTCACAAGCAGGTACACCGCAAGGAACCATACCGGGATCAAAGCGGCTTCCGTCGCCATCCGGATTTGCGCGCGATCAAGCCCGACTTGCGTCATCACCACTGCCAAAACGGCCCATAGCAGCAAAACCGGGAATGTTGGTGTGATTAGGCGCTGAACCCTGCTCGCAAGCCAGTCGCGATAGAGCCCCTTTTGCCTAGGCCCAGCCTTGCGTGATGTCGCGTCCCAGCTGACGCCATTGGAGTATCCCCCGACAAGGAAGAACACCGGCATCACTTGGAAAGCCCAAGTCAGCCAATGTGCCCAAGTTGAAACGCTCAATAGATCGCCGCGCTGCAATCCGCCTGTTTCATCGACATAAAGGCCCGCCATAAGCCAGTGACCAAACACCACGGCGAGGATTGAAACAGCGCGCAGAAAATCGACCCAACGATTGCGCTCTGGCGGTGCCATTTCGGCAAGTTCACGCGCTTTGGACCACATTGCCAGCATTCAATTCCTCCCAGTGCCGCTGCGCAAAAATGGGTGGCAGTCAGCATCCGTGCAAGGGATAGCAGAGCATTGCTGTTGAAATCGTTAGCTTTGTTCTTCTTGGCGAAGGCACGCGAAATGCTTCCGATTAGTACTTCACATGGGTCGTGTATCCGCCATCGACGGTTAGGTTTTCGCCCATAATCCAGCTCGCCTTCTCGCTTGCCAGGAACACGATGGCATTCGCAATTTCCTCCGGCTTGCCAAATCGGCCCGCGGGGTGGCGGCCTTTGTTGTGATCGTAGTAATCGGGCATGTAATCCTCGAGCAAATCCCAGCTGCCATCTTCGATAAAGGTCGGGCCGGGGCACACAGTGTTGCAGCGAATGCCCTCAGCCATATGGCGGTGCGCCAGCTGGTGGACCGTGTTGATGAGCGCTGCTTTCATTGCGGCATAGCTAAGATTTTCGCCAAACGGATGATCCTCAATCGCGGCGGCGCTACCGGTCTGCACGAATGCGCCCCCGCCCGCTTTGCGAAACCACGGCAACGCAGCTTCGAACGAGGCAACGCTGCTCATCAGATCGACATTGAAGCTCAATTCCCAGCTTTCGCGGGTGTTTGGCCTGCCGCCAAGCGCGCTGGCATTGGACACGACCACATCGATCCCGCCCATCTGGTTCGCTGCCTTCTCAACCCATGCTGAAACCGCATCACTATCCGCGCAATCGACCACATCGCCGTGCGCTGTCCCGAATTCGCTCAGATACTCAATAGCTTCAGCGACGCCCTTTTGCGCCAGTGGATGGCCTTCGCCTTGAAAGCCGGGTGTGAACTTGCCGCCTTTGCCCGGCCGTCTGCCGCAGATTGCGACCTCGGCTCCCTCTTCAAGAAACGTCCGCGCGGTTACGAGCCCCACCCCGCGTGTCGCTGCGCTGATCACCACTTTTTTGCCTTCGAGCCCAAGGTCCATGCGTTTCTCCCTTTGGTAAAAGAAATAGTGCCGACCTAACCGCTTGGCGACTGGCCAAACTGTGTGTTCGCCAATGGCATTGCCACCCGACGATCACGCTGCTAGCCGCGCCGCAACATCTCCCCCACCGTTCAAGGTTTGCATCATGTCTGACATCAAAAAGGTAGTCCTCGCCTATTCCGGGGGGCTCGACACATCGGTCATTGCCAAATGGCTGAGTGTTGAACGCGGACTTGAGGTGGTGACATTCACGGCGGACCTTGGCCAAGGCGAAGAAATCGAGCCTGCGCGCGATAAAGCGCGCGCTATGGGAATTCCTAACAAGCACATCTTTATAGAGGATCTGCGCGAGGAATTCGTGCGCGACTATGTCTTCCCGATGATGCGCGCCAATGCGCGGTATGAAGGCGACTACCTGCTCGGCACATCGATTGCTCGCCCCCTGATTTCGAAGCGGCTGGTTGAGATCGCGCATGAAACGGGCGCCGATGCAATTGCGCATGGCGCGACGGGTAAAGGCAACGATCAAGTGCGTTTCGAGCTTTCCGCTTACGCACTCGATCCCAACATTGAGGTTATCGCACCATGGCGCGAGTGGGACCTAACGAGCCGCACAGCGCTGATCGCCTGGGCAGAAGCGCACCAGATTGCGGTCCCCCAAGACAAGCGCGGCGAAGCGCCATTCTCAACCGATGCGAACCTGCTGCACACCTCCTCCGAAGGCAAGGTGCTTGAAGATCCGTGGGAGGAAACCCCAGACTACGTCTATTCGCGCACCGACCATCCCGAGGATGCGCCCGATACGCCCGAATACATCGAGATCGGGTTTGAACGCGGCGACGGGTTTGCCTTGAACGGGAACGCCATGTCACCAGCCCAATTGCTCACCGCGCTCAATGATCTGGGGCGCAAGCACAGCATCGGACGGCTTGATCTCGTCGAAAACCGCTTTGTCGGCATGAAATCGCGTGGGATGTACGAGACGCCGGGCGGTGAAATTTACGCCCGCGCGCATCGGGGCATTGAACAGATCACATTGGATCGCGGCGCCGCCCATCTCAAAGATGAGCTGATGCCCAAATATGCAGAGCTGATCTACAATGGTTTCTGGTTCGCGCCTGAACGCGAAATGCTTCAGGCAGCGATTGACCATTCACAGACTAAAGTAAGCGGCACCGTGCGCCTGAAGCTCTACAAGGGTGTAGCTGCTGTTGTCGGCCGAAAATCCGAACACTCTTTGTATTCAGAGGCGCACGTGACTTTCGAAGATGATGCCGGCGCATACGACCAGCACGATGCCGAAGGTTTCATCAACTTGAACACACTACGCCTGAAGTTGCTCGCCCAAAGAGACCGTCAGTAAGGTTTCCGGGAACGCTTTGTGGGGCGGGCCGTTAGCTTGAGTAAGTCTGACAGAGCCGAGTCGCGGAGATTTTGTCCCTCCCAAGTCTCGGTTTTCAAAAATCCTATACGCCCGCCAGCGCTGTCATCAGCACAAAAATACTCATAATGCGATGAACCGTTGAGTTCTCCACCGCCGTCCACAAGTGATCTGGGTAAAAGTGGATAAGTCGGGGTTGCAAGGCTTGCCGAAATCGGAATTCGGGCTCAAGTTCTAATTGTTCTTGAGACGGAGAGCATCAAGACAATTGGCCGCAAGGCCTTGATTGAATTGAGGTTTTAAGTCACTAGAATACGGTGGTAGCTGTCCACGCGCTGTCTGAGAGATGGCATGCAAAAAGCTTCGGCTGGATGCAAGTCAGATCGTTTGAAGAAAGTGCGAAGCTCATCATCGTAAAGATCAGATGGCTTGTCCGCGATTGAGGGGGCATTCGGGTCAAACCGGTATGCAACCGTTTGAAAGAGTAGACACAAAAGCAATTTGATCTCGGTTTGGAAGGACCATAACGGACATATGCGAACGGTTTAGGCTGGGCGCACATGAAACCGAACGGTCTGAACAAATCGGATGCCGGTGCGAGCGCCGGTGACGGAACCTGACGGCAGTTGAACCTCCGGGTGAAACGCGACAGGCGACAATATCGGGCGCCAAGTGCGCTTTATGGAACGGGTCGAAACCAGCTTGCTGGCAGAGACACGAGACCGAAGCGTCCACGCGCTGGTGAGAGTGGGGTCAGCAGCAATGCTGGCCCCATTTGCTTTTGGATCGAAACAAGTCGGCGTTTGAACTTCGCCAACCTGATTAGCTGCCTAACACTCCGAGGGCAGGCCCAAGACAATATGGCACTTTTGCCGCAGGCCGCGCGTAAACTGGGCTCGATCAGTGGCCTCTCGATTGCATCGTCTCAATCCCTCTGCATATATCTCGGCGCGATGGGAGAGGATAATAGCACCATGGCAGTGCGCCATCGCGCGCCTGCACGCCTAGTCGGCTTCACGAACGCGGCGCTAGCGCTAGCATCAAGTCTTCTGTTCGCATCGGTTCATGCCAACGCACAATCGCGCGATGCGCAGTCAACCGATGTAGATTCGGCGGCCCCTCCCTCGTTCAACGATAGTTTCAGGCCGTACTTGCCTGAAGCGGTGCCGGATTTGCAGATTCCTCCAGGCGCAGTCGACCTCACCACTTTCGATCCGAAGCGAGAATTGGAGGAAGAATTGGGCGGCACAGCCATCCGCAGCCTCGGCATTGGAACCGCCTCCTATTACGGCCGCCGCTTTCATGGACGTCTCACTGCAAATGGCGAGCGTTTCAACATGCGCGCGATGACGGCGGCGCACAAAACTCTCCCATTTGGCACCAAAGTTCGCGTTACCAACACGCGGACAGGCCGTTCAGTTGTGGTGCGGATCAATGATCGCGGACCATTTGTGCGTGGCCGAGCGATTGATCTGTCACGTGCAGCAGCGCAAAAAATCGGCATGATTTCGTCAGGCCATGCCCGGGTGAAGCTCGATATTGTGCGATAGCATCTGCGCTGAATTCGAACCGCAGATAGCTCTGTTCAAGCGAAACATCCCTTGCAAAAGTGCTGGCAATTGAATTGCAAGCATGAGAGACCGTTAATTAGTCTCGATACTTGCTTACTAACTTGCCGGGCCGAGCGCCAACACAGGAGCCTGACCGATCGCCACGCGCTATCCATATACGCGTCCGCAATCAGCGCGCCGGAGACCGATTACGCCGCTTAAGTCCTCTCAAAAAGCGGACTTCGCGATTGATCGCCGTATGGCTCTCATCGACACCGTATTGGTCGCAATTGTTGTCGCTGCGATGCTCTTTAATCTACAGATCGGATCGCTGACCCCGCTTTTGATCATTGGCTCAGCCGGGGCATTCGTAGTCCTGCGGTGGGAACGGCTGTACCCAATGGTGGCCGCATGCTGGCCGCTCCTCATGCTTCCTGTGTTCGTATGTCTTTCGGCTACCTGGTCTGCCGTTCCTGCGACTACGTTCTATTACGGCGTAGTCTACGCGCTGACCGTGGTTGCTGGGATCATGATGGGGGGTATAGCGAAGCCACGTTCCTTCATCATCGGCATGTTCGTAGCCTTTGCCACGTACAGCATCATGAGCATCGCATTCGGGAGAATGGTCACTTGGGGCGAAGGGGCCGGCGATGCCTTTGCAGGACTCGCCGGATCAAAGAACCAGTTCGGCGACTTTTCGGGCCTCGCAATGATTTCAACCATTGCAGCTTGCGCCCTTTTCGCAACCGAGCGGCGCTGGTTTATCGCGGCTTTATGCGCCGGATTGATCCCGCTTTTGGCGCTCAACCTGTATCTTGCCAAGGCAACTTCGGCGCTTGTTTCAACTGCTGTCGCTGTAGTCTGCCTCGTCCTTTTTATCGCATCGCGCAAACTGGAGATCCAGGCGCGTTCGGGGATTCTAATCGCCACCATCGTTGTGGTGTTGGGCGCGATTGCGACGATGGATTTCTGGCTGCCACCGCTGTTCGATATGTTTCTTGATGCAAGCGGCAAAGATCGCGGGCTGACCGGCCGGGTCGCATTGTGGGAGCATGGCCGCACAATCATGCGAGACGCACCTCTTCTTGGTCTTGGCTACAACGCGTTCTGGCTTCACGGCAATCTAGATGCAGAGCACTTGTGGCGCATGATGGGCATTTCAACGCGCATGGGCTTCAACTTCCACAACACGTTCATGGAGATACGCGTGCACACGGGCTGGGTGGGCATGACCGTTTTTGCGGCGGTTTGGATATACGCGATAGTCCGATTGTTTCTGCGCGCCATGCTGAATCCTGCTATCCCTCTGGTAATGGCGAGCGCGCTGGTCGTTTTCTTCTCCATGAAACTGCAGTTTGAAGTGATCGGCTTTGAGACGATGCACTTCTCCACCATCATAGGTTTCGCAGCTCTGGCTATGGGGCTGAGACGTTCGGGCAGCATGTCGCAGCAAGTGTAATAGCGAGGTTCCACAGGCGAAATGGGTATCTTAGGCAAGGCAAAGCGTCAGGTGTTCAAAACCATTGCGGTGAACCGGACAGCGCTGCCCGTGCGCGCACTACACAAGGCAGCGACGTTCATAGACGATGCTGTCAACAATCGCGGCTCTGAATTCAGCGAAAATGGCGAAGCCGAAGTCTTGAAGCGCCTCGAACCTGCCAATCTCAAGACCGTCTTCGATGTTGGCGCAAATGTAGGCGAATATACCAAAGCAGCGCTGGCCGCCTTTCCCGAGGCCAAGGTCTACGCTTTCGAGGTCGCCCCAGAAACTGCAAAAGAGCTGAGCACCAATCTCGAAAGCGACATAGCCTCAGGTCGAGTGAAGCTGATGACCTACGGTCTTTCAGACGTGCCGGGCAAGCTCGATATGTACTACTACCCTGAAAACAACCAGCTCACTTCCTATTCCAAACGTCACCCCGAATATGAATCGGTGAAGTTCACCGCCAATATCAGCACTCTTGACGCCTACTGCGATGAGGCCGGAATTGACGCTGTCGATTTCCTCAAAATCGACATCGAAGGTCATGAATTTAAGGTTATCCAGGGCGGCGCAAACCTCTTCACAAAAGGCGGCGTTGCGGCGCTCCAGTTTGAGTTTGGCGCATTCAACACTGGCTCCAAATTCATCGTCCGGGACTATTACGAACTCCTACCAGACTATTGGATCGGCAAAGTCTTTCCGCGCCACGTCGATTTTCGCCCATATAGCTGGACAATGGAGGAGTTTAGTTTCTGCAATTACGTCGCCGTGCACAAATCACGCGCCGATCTGAGGGATTTGCTCAAACCAGCCTAGTTCAAGCGGACGGCTGATCTTCTGTTCTGAAAAAGCATTGTTTCCCCAGTGCCTCTGGTTGCCAGTCATCTCTGGTTCAGCATTCTGAAGACACTTTTTAAATGTTACTGAACACTGCGGGATATCTTGTGGTGTTCACGTATCTGGGTTCAGCAAGGGCGGGGGAAAGCAAAGCCACTTTAGATGGAAGGTGCTTCACCGATGACAAATTCAAACAAACTTCCTCACCTGCTTTCTCAGATTGCAATGGCGGCGGCATTGATCGCTCCGGCATGCGCTCAAGACAGTAATGAGCGCCATGGCGAACAGACGACCCAAGCGCGCGAAGTAGAGAAAGAAATCATCGTTGAGGGCGCGAAGAATCAGCGCAAAGCCATCCTCAAATACATTCGGGCCAATGTCGGTGAGGAGCCAGCAGGCCAATATGCAAAGTTTGAAGACCCCATTTGCCCTTCTGTTTTCGGATTCACAGATAACGTCGCGCAATACATAGAGACCCGCATGCGCGACGTCGCCGAGGCAGCCAAAGCCAAGGTCGCAGGAAACAAATGCAACCCTAATGTCCATCTGGTCATCGTGGAAGACGGGCCCAACACAATCAATGAGTTGCGAGCCAAGCGCAAAGGAGCTTTTGGTCAGATGTTGCCCTATGCTCGCCGTGAGCTCTCACAGAGCCCCGGCCCCGTTTATGAGTGGCGCGTCGTCTCCCCCATCGGAATGGATGGCAACACTGATCGCAGCAAACCTAGCGCTGGAGTAAGCAACGATCTCTCGAACCAAGGCGGCGGTGTTTACGCTTTGCTGACCGAAGACCCCTTCAAGGCGGGCCGTACCAACGTAAAATCGCGCATCCTGCAGTCCGTTCGGCAAAGGATTGGCCATGCGGTGGTGTTGATTGAGAAAGATGCAGTCATCGGTCTCTCTCCCACACAGATCGCCGATTTCGGCGTCCTGACAGCGCTTGCAAGACCCGATGGAGGATCGGACGCATCCCCATCGCGAAACAGTATTCGAAGCTTGTTCGACGTTCCTCAGGAAGAAGCGCCCGAAATGCTGACAAACCTTGATCTGGCTCTACTCACGTCGCTTTACGCCGCCCGCGGAGATCTTCGCGCCAGCGGACAGCGCGCGGCGATGGTGAGGGTTTTTGAAAGGACCCTAGAAAAGCAGTCCCCATAAATCGCCGCGAATGATGGGACTGCGCATTAGGTGCAGTCCCGGGGGGACTGATCCATCAAATCTTGCACATCGCGTGCAAAAAGCGGCGTCATGCAAGGACCCGCCACTCCCCAACGCGTTGCTGTTCCATGAAACAGGACATCAACACCTTCACGCCTGACCTGAGCGATGTCTCGCCCGAATTCTCCAGCGAGACTAGTGCCTTCCGGACCATTTTCGAAAAGTCTCCCTACGGCAAAATCATCATCAATGATCACGGTACCATCACCGCTGTCAACGAGCATGCCATGGCCATGTTCGGCTATTCGAAAAGCGAGCTCCTCGGCGAAAAGCTCGAAGTCCTCCTGCCCCAACGCTATCGCGCCGGCCACGTCGTTCAGCGCACCCGGTTCGCCGATGCACCCGATGCGCGCGTTATGGGCCAGGGGCGCGATCTCACTGGCCTTCGCAAAGACGGTATCGAGTTCCCGCTCGAGATCGGTCTCACCCCGTTTGAAACCGAGCAGGGCCTCATGGTTTGCGCCGCTATCCAGGACGTGACCGATCGCCAGCGATCCGAGCGGCGCATGCGTGAGGTCAACGCCCAGCTCGAAGAATTCACCTATGTCGCCTCCCACGATCTGCGCTCCCCCATTCGCGGCATTTCCAACCTCATCGAATTCATCCGCGAGGATTTCGAGGAAGGCCAGCTCGACGGCGTCCTTAAAAATATCGACCGCATGGATAAGCGCGTCCACGCGGTGGAAAAGCTCATCGATGATCTCCTCACCTATGCCCGCGCCGGTCGCCGTTCGGTGGAGATGGAGCCCACTTCCCTAAGCGAAATCCTCTCCGACATCATCGCCATCGAAAACATCCCCGACGGCTTCGACGTCAAGATCGACGCCTGCGACACTCAGTTCGAGGCCGCTCGCACCCCCCTCACCACCGTCCTTCGCAACCTTATCGCCAACGCGATCAAGCACCACGACAAGGACACCGGCACCATCACCGTCAAAGGCCACCTCACCGATAGCCAGTGCGTCATCGACATCGCCGATGATGGCCCCGGCATTCCTGAAAACGCCCGCGAGCGGGTGTTTCGCCTGTTCCAGACGCTCAAGGCCAATGAGCGCGGCGGATCGGGCCTTGGCCTGGCGGTCGCCCAGCGATTGACCACGGGTCATGGCGGCCAGTTGGCGCTCGTTCCCACCATTGCGGAAAGAGGCACCTGTTTCAGAGTGTCCTGGCCGCGTT
Source organism: Erythrobacter sp. YT30 (assembly GCF_001542875.1). Classification (GTDB taxonomy): domain Bacteria; phylum Pseudomonadota; class Alphaproteobacteria; order Sphingomonadales; family Sphingomonadaceae; genus Erythrobacter. Next base: position 827,485 of record NZ_LMAF01000001.1, read on the forward strand.
TCACAAGGACTGATCTGCGTGTCTGACATCGAACCCAAGATCCTCATCATCGATGATGACGATATCTATGCAGAGCTTGTCTCGCGCGCCTTGCGCAAAGCCGCCCCGCATATCCAGGTCGTCGCGGCAGAGGACGGCCAGGAGGGGATCGAGACGCTGACCGGCAAGAGCGAGCAGCCTTGCGAAAGACCGCTTGTCATCCTCCTCGATCTCAACATGCCGCGCATGAACGGGTTTGAGTTCCTCGAGGAGATCCGCGCCGACCCGACCTTGCGCAAAAATGTCGTCTTCGTCTTCACCACGTCCGAGGCCGATGAGGACCGCGAGCGGGCGTATGATTTCGGAGTGGCCGGATACATCGCCAAATCGCGCGTGGGCCCGCAAATGGGCAATATGACCGAACTCCTCAAATCCTACGCCTCCACCGTGATCCTGCCTTCGTAAACAGGCTGGAGCGGCGGAGACAGGGTGACAAAGGTGACACCCTGTCACCCTGAGCGTTTATCCAATTATCCTTTTTATTGAGTGCCTTACGATCCTTTTTGCCAAGGTGACGGACAGGGGATGGGAGCCTTTCTTCGCCGCCAGGCGCTATCGCCCGCCCACCCATGGGGGTGAGCGGCGCAGAGTTTATGGGGTTTGGCCGGGGTAGGAAAACTTGGGACGAAGGCTGTTGCAAAGGTCGGGAAGCGCCTTTCCCTCCCCCCGGCCCCTCCCGCTTGCGGGAGGTGAGCGAGGAGTCGTAGCGTAGCGAAGACGGCCAAAGGCCACTTGCGGCGCGCAGCGGCGCTTAGTCGCAGCGGGGTGGGCGGGGCTGATAGCAACAGCCGCCCAGATCAATCGGTGATCTCAACACCCGCCTTCTTCGCGCAGCCGATAAAGGCCCGCTCCATGGATGCCTTTTGCATGCCCCCACCGGTGAGCGCGGCGTAGGTCTTGTCCGTCACGCAAGTGCAAAGCTCCCCCGCCTGCTCGCGGGTGACAGAGCTATCGGCGCGCTCGGTCTTGGTAATGCACTTGGCAATAGCCTCCCCTTTGGCACCGCCGCCATAGTCGTCGGGATTAGGCGCGTTGCAGGCGGCAAGTGCCAGCGCAGGAATGAGAGCGAGCAAGAGGGTGAAGCGGCGTGGTGCGTGGGTCATGCGCTGAAGTATAGCGGAGAGAGGTTAAGGGATTGGGAGCATGGTAGAACTTGCCACCTACAAGAGCCGCATCAGTCACGCGGAATTAGGCGTTAAGAAAGTATCTCAGCTATGCGCTACAACTGCCCTTCGCAGTTCTCGCCATTTTTGATTGTGGTGTAATGCTATCGGACGACAAGAGGGATCAATCTGCGACGCCTCATGTAGCCTTGAGATAAGAGCAGGATACAGTGCCAAACGCTCTTCATCTGACCCAGCCTTTTTGACCTCGCGAATGCTTTCTTTAATTGCCTTCCAGCGCGAGTGGGGCAGATCAATCCCGTTGCCTTTCACAATCACGCCGGTAACTTCTTTCGGTCGCGATTGATCAAAGAACTTCGCCTTGTGTGAGGCCAAGCCATTCCGAGTGATGATTTGCCGAACGTCATGTAGCAGCGCACGATTAGCACCAGCGCCAGAAATTGTTATATCATCCACATAGCATGTCATTGTGAGTTGATTTGCCACACAAAGTCCCTCGATCTCGTCGAACATGGCTTTGAAGGAATAGTATGAGATGATTGGACTCGCGGAACTTCCAGTTGGAAGTCGTCCATTGCGACACAAGAGATTTGCCAATAGTCCGGCGACGTCAGCGGCACAAAGCATCGTGTCGCGAAAAAATTGCATCACCCGGTGTTGAGGAACGGATGGAAAGAATTTCTTTACATCAATCTTGACCATTGGACCGACGCCAACATGCGCCTTAGCGTTTGTGATATACGAACGACCTTTTACTGCAGAATGTAGATACTCTGGCACTTCAATTTTCGCGAGATAGCGATGAATCCTTCGATGAAGTGCCTGCAAGACAGGCGGTGGCTCTTCCACCAACCGCCCGGATTCCTTTAGATTAAATATCCGGTACTTTGCGTCATTAGCTAATCGCTCCAGACCATCGACAGTGAATCCAAGCTTCTTCGCCAGAAGATGAATTGAGCGTACGCGGAATAGATGGCTCCGCTCAAGCGGAATAGGAACGATCGTCTTGTTTTTCGTCTTGCTCACTATCCGCAATCCACTCCAATATCTTCAGCGCCTTATCGACCACGGCAGACTTCACTCTTGGCTGATCGCCCTGGAGCTCTTCAGCCATAAAGACTAACGAAGATACAGGGATCCCAATAATCGCCGCATATTTTTCTAAGAGATCAAAACTCGGCGTCTTCTTACCTTTTTCTATCTCGCTTAAATAGGATGGAGAAATCTCCAACCTATGAGCCATTTGGACTTGGTTCAGCCGATGATACTGCCGCACCAGCTTCAGTGCTCGGTCGAACATACCTGTCTCCTTTCCAAATTAGAAAGATATTAGGGGGTTACACGAACCATTCCCAGAGTTTCGCGGCCAAGCGCCAAGCCTTAAATCCGAAGATCAAAAACTTGAAGCTGCGCTTCAACGTCTTGGGGTTCAGAAAGGCAGCCTCACGACCATCCTCCTTTGTCCCTGCCAGTTCTGCCTCAGCATCAGAGGTATGCGTATTAGTATTCATAAGAATATCCTTCTTGATCACCGCCGCGGAATTGCATTGGTGCCACGCGCCAAGAAGGCCAACTAGAGACAGAACTTCCCCCCTAACCCTTCGCGTCCGACCACGCCGGACGCGCTCATCGGCTGTGCGGTGGCTCCCGAGAAAGGTGCTCCTACTTCTGCCGATCAGAGTTGGGGCCCGAAGGCCCCGCAGGCTTGCTCTCACAAGCCCCGAGTTAAGTGGCATGTTGCTTTACGCCTCGATGCTGAAGACCGTATCGCATATGATTCGCGCATTGTCAACAATTATTCGCTCTCAGCGAATTTTATGCGCGAAGGTTATCGCTTCACTCAGCCGCTTCCTTCTGCCGTTCTAGCATCGGCTTCAGATACTGCCCGGTAAACGACCGCGGCTCTTGAGCAACGTCTTCCGGCGTCCCTTCGGCCACAACCTCGCCGCCGCGCACGCCGCCCTCGGGGCCCAGGTCCACGATCCAGTCGGCGGTCTTGATCACGTCGAGATTGTGCTCGATCACCACAACGCTGTTCCCCTGCTCCACCAGACGGTGCAGCACTTCGAGGAGTTTGCGCACATCCTCGAAATGCAGGCCCGTGGTCGGCTCATCGAGGATATAGAGCGTCTGCCCGGTTGATCGTTTGGAAAGCTCCTTGGCGAGCTTTACGCGTTGCGCTTCGCCGCCTGACAAAGTGGTCGCTTGCTGGCCGACTTTGACATAGCCCAGCCCCACCTCGTTCAGCATCCGCATCTTGTCGCGGATCGGCGGCACGGCTTTGAAGAATTCCTCCGCATCCTCAATCGTCATGTCGAGCACGTCGGCGATCGAGTGGCCCTTGAATTTCACCTCGAGCGTTTCGCGGTTGTAGCGTTTGCCGCCGCATTCCTCGCACGTCACATAGACATCGGGGAGGAAGTGCATTTCGATCTTGATGAGGCCATCGCCGGTGCATTGCTCGCACCGCCCGCCCTTGACGTTGAAGGAGAAGCGCCCGGGCTTGTACCCGCGCGCTTGCGCTTCGGGGAGGCCGGCGAACCAGTCGCGGATATTGGTGAAGGCGCCGGTATAGGTCGCGGGGTTGGAGCGCGGGGTGCGGCCGATGGGGGACTGGTCGATCTCGATGACCTTGTCGCAATATTCGAGGCCTTCGATGGCGTCGTGCTTGCCCGCGATGACGCGCGCTCCGTTAAGGACGCGGGCGGCGCCTGCGTGGAGCGTGTCGATGGTGAAGGAGGATTTGCCCGAACCCGAGACGCCGGTGATGCAGGTGAATGTGCCGAGCGGGAGGCTCGCGGTGACGTCTTTGAGGTTGTTCGCCTTTGCCCCCTTGACCGTGAGCTTGTGGCCATTGCCCTTGCGCCTGGTGTGCGGGACCGCAATCTCGCGCCGCCCGGTGAGGTAATCGGCGGTGAGGCTTTTGCGGGACTTCATGATCTGCTTGAGCGTGCCCTGCGCCACGACCTCACCCCCGCGCACACCCGCGCCGGGGCCAAGGTCAACGATATGGTCAGCGGTGCGGATGGCGTCCTCGTCATGCTCGACAACGATCACGGTGTTGCCGAGATCGCGCAGGCGTTTCAATGTTTCGAGCAGCCGATCATTGTCGCGCTGGTGGAGGCCGATCGAGGGCTCGTCGAGGACATAGAGCACGCCAGACAACCCGCTCCCGATCTGCGAGGCAAGCCGGATGCGCTGGCTCTCCCCGCCTGACAAGGTGCCGCTGGTGCGATCAAGATTGAGGTAATCGAGCCCGACATTGTCAAGAAAGCCCAGCCGCTCATTGATCTCTTTGAGGATAGCCTTGGCAATCTGCGACTGCTGATCGGTGAGCTTGTCATCGAGCGCGAGGAACCATTCCTTCGCATCCGAAACGCTCATGGTGACGGGCTCGGCAATGTCCGTGCCCGCAACCTTCACCGCGAGCGCTTTTTCATTGAGCCGCTTGCCCCCGCACGCCTCGCACGGCTGCGATGTCTGGAACTTGCCCAGCTCCTCCTGCATCCACGCGCTCTCGGTCTGCATCATGCGGCGGTTAAGATTGCCGATGACGCCTTCGAATGGCTTGTTGACGGTGTAGCTCTTGCGCCCATCCTTGAAGGTCAGCTGCACCGGCATCCCGCCCGTGCCGTGAAGGATGATCATGCGCTGATCGGGTTCGAGATCCTTCCACGGGGTCGTGATGGAGAAGTCATACGCTTTCGCGAGCGATGTGAGCACCTGCATGTAATAGGGCGATGGCGGGTTGGACTTGGCCCACGGCGCGATCGCCCCCTGCTTCAAGGTGAGCGCTTCGTTGGGCACCACCAACTGCTCGTCAAACAGCTGCTTCTCGCCAATCCCGTCGCATGTCGGGCATGCCCCTTGGGGCGAGTTGAACGAGAATAGCCGCGGCTCGATTTCCTCAATGGTGAAGCCGCTGACCGGACAGGCAAACTTTTCGGAAAAGACGATGCGGTTGGCCGGGATCCCTGCCCCCTTCATCGCACCGCCCGCATCCGCTTCATCCTCACGCCCCGGCACGACACCATCGGCCAAGTCTACATAGGCCAAGCCATCTGCCAGCTTCAGCGCTGTCTCAAACGAATCCGCCAGCCGCGTCTCCAGCCCCGGCTTTACCGCGAGCCGGTCCACAACCACTTCGATATCGTGCTTGAACTTCTTGTCGAGCGCAGGCGCGTCTTCGATCCCGTAGAGCTCGCCGTCAACCCGCACCCGGGTAAAGCCCGCCTTCTGCCACTCGGCAAGCTCCTTGCGATACTCGCCCTTGCGTCCGCGCACGACGGGAGCGAGCAAATACGCCCGGGTACCCTCGGGCAAATCCATCACCCGGTCGACCATTTGGGATACCGATTGCGCGGTGATCGGCTCTCCGGTGGCAGGCGAATAGGGAACCCCCACCCTCGCCCACAGCAAGCGCATGTAGTCGTAAATCTCGGTAACCGTCGCAACGGTCGAGCGCGGATTGCGCGAGGTGGTCTTCTGCTCGATCGAGATCGCCGGGGACAGCCCATCAATATGCTCGACATCGGGCTTCTGCATCATCTCGAGGAACTGGCGCGCATAGGCCGAAAGGCTCTCAACATAGCGCCGCTGCCCCTCGGCATAGATCGTATCAAACGCGAGGCTCGATTTGCCCGAGCCCGAAAGGCCCGTCACCACGATCAGGCTATCTCTTGGCAGATCAATATCGACGCCCTTGAGATTGTGCTCTCGCGCACCGCGAACAGAAATTTTTGTTAGACTCATACGGAGAGGATGTTCCTGAAATGTTCGAATTGGTCAAGGCGCGTGGTAAGCTGCCGTGTCGTTTTCCCAATCGAGATGGCCGCTATCCGCGAAAGGTCAACGGGCAGGAAGTGAGAAGGTTTCGGCTGAGAGCAAATGGCAAGCGATCTTTGCGATCGGCTCGGGGGCGTTCGCAAGCATTGATTACAAGCAGTCTATCCTGCTCATCTCCGTTACGTTTCTGAGCTGCGACGAAGCGAGGAGCGATCAGGCTTTGAGCTTGTAGGTAAAATACCATCGAACACTCGCGTTTCCGCGCTCTTTCGCCATGGCGAGCAAAGCTCAGCGATGAAAACGCGCAACCTTTCCCGAAGGAGCCATGATCAACACCGCATTTCCCACCCACAACCCTCTCACTTTTTCACATCGCAAAAGCGTTCCTCAATTCTCTGTTCGTAAAGGCGCGAGCAGCGGGGGCCGTTCGACGAGACGCACTTCGTCGGGACCCACATCCAACCCTCTTAGCGCGCCGGACCTGCCAACCTTCCGCAAGGCTGCACGACGGCGATTTCTTGATCGATTTCGGAAGAGGCGAGCAAGGCACCGCGAACCTTCTGACGCTTCACAAATTAAGCACGCCGCCCGACGATCAGGACCACGAAAGGCAAGACGGAAGCGAACAGCGGTAGCACTTGGTGTCAGCGCTGTGGGTCTTTCCAGCGCGGCCAATTTCGCGATGTCCGCTGATCCCATCCATGCAGGCGGCATCTTTTCTGTCTCGCTGAATGGCGATGGCGAGACCGGTTTCATCGATCCATTTGAGCGCCACAATGCGGGCGTATGGAATGTGAGCGACAGCATGCTTGAAGCCATGATCGAGGAGGAAGGTGTGCGCTATGACGTGTATCGCGACGTGGCCGGATTTCCGACCGTAGGCGTAGGGCATTTGGTACTGCCCGCAGACAATCTGAAAGTTGGCGATACGATCACGCACCAACGCGCTATGCAACTGCTTGAGGACGACCTTGCGAAAGCTGAAAGAGGCGTCCGCGATCTCGTCGGCGACCTTAAGGTCAATCAACACGAATTCGACGCGCTTGTTGATTTGGTATTCAACGTTGGCGTTGGCACAGTGTCGGAAGAGGAAAGCCCGCGGCTAAATGCGGCGATCAAGGCAGGCGATTATGAGGCGATGGCGGAAGAACTCGCCTATCACACTGCACAAAACCAACTTGCCAAAGGCCTGGTCCATCGCAGCGAGCGCCGAACGCAGATCTTCTTGGATGGTGACTACAGCGATCCGCGCAATGGATGATTGCGAGTAGCCATCAGATCTTCCCGCGCCATTTTAGCGACCTCCGATTGAGCTCCCAGATATCGGCCTCACAGGCTGCAATCTCTTCACCGATTTCCATGGCGCGCTTCAAGATATCTAGCGGCGCGTTTCGATAGGCTGGCGGATCGACAAATTCACGCCAGGCGCCGCCAAACGCGTTGTCGAGCAAGATGCGCATGAAGCAGTGATCGAGATCGACTGGCCAATCGCGTTCCTTTGCAAGTGAGGGGAGGGTTTGGCGGGTCAGCGCAAACCAGCGTTCGGTAAGGGCATCTCGCTCATTGTCGCTTTGCAATGCCTCATCAAAAAGGTTGGGCGTCTCGGACATATGGCATCAACGACGCGAGCTTTGGATGGTGCCCCAGACGCAAATCTTGAGCCCTTTGCATCGCTTTGCGCCACTGTCGTCTTTCTTCCCGTTTACACGATTTAACAACCCTTACCCAGCGTCCGCTTGAGATTGTGGCCTGAAAGATGAGGCTTTTTTTAGCCGCCCGGTGGAAGGCCTATAGAAAACCTGAAGTCGCGAAACGCGCGGAAATCCGTAGTTTCATAACTCTCTTTGCGAGTCTTTGCTGACGCCTTTCGGGTCGCACCTTAGCCGTTTTGCTTGGTCGTTTTAGAGACCGTTCGCGCGTGGCTGGGCGTATTTTGGTGTTTTCACCTTTGCGCTTTGCTGCCCGCGGACGGATACCTCGCTCCGCCCCACTCAATTGCTGATGATGAGCGCTTTTGCGTATTGCTCGCCTGTCCATTGCGCCTCTACATTCCACACATCGGCAATGACTTGCGCTGAGAGAGCGGTTTGAGGTGCCCCGTCAGATGCAACACGCCCTTCATCCAGCACCAGCACCCGGTCGGCATGGTTCATTGCGAGCGCCAGATCGTGCAGCACCATGATAACGCCCATCCCGCGCGCGGCGCAGGCCTTGAAATGGGCGACAAGGTTCATCTGATGGGAAAGATCGAGCGCTGCTAGCGGCTCATCGGCCAGAATGAATTGCGGTTCTCCCGCGAGCACACGCGCGAGCAGAACTCGACCCTGCTCTCCGCCGGATAGTTGATGCGCGCGGCGATGACGCAGAGTGTCGCAGTCGAGCGCTGTGATCGCCGTATTGATCGCCTGTTTGCCTTGGTCCGATCGCGCATCGCCGTGCGGCATTCTCCCAAGGGCCACCAGCGCCTCTACCGTCACATCCCAAGCAATCTCGCCCGATTGCGGAAGGTAGCCGAGCGCCTTTGCACGCTCCTTGTGCGGATAGGATGAGATGGGTTCTCCAGCGAGCTGAACCCTCCCCGCTTCGGCATGAAGCAATCCTGCGCAAGCCATCAGCAGGCTCGATTTACCCGCTCCGTTTGGGCCTACAATGGCGGTGATCTGGCCAGGCTGGAAAGTGGTGGTAATGTCCGACAGCACCCGTTTGCCGCCGCGCGAAAGCGAGAGGTTTTCAGTCGTAAGCGCGCTCATAACTGCCCCCTTCGCATGCGGATGAGCAGCCACAGGAAGAAAGGCGCGCCGATCAGAGACAAGGCAATGCCAAGGCGCAGCTCGGTCACCAGAGGCAGAATGCGAACCGCGCAATCAGCGACCAGGACGAGCGCTCCGCCAGCCAAGGCGCTTGGCAAGATCAGGTTGGATGGCATGCGGTCCGTAAGCGGGCGGACAAGATGCGGCACGATAAGGCCAACGAACCCGATTATCCCCGCCACTGCAACGCCCGCGCCAACGGTCAAGCCTACACCGATCACCAAAAGCAGAAGAAGCCGCGAGGGATCAACACCCATAGATCGCGCGGCATCATCACCAAGAGTAAGCGCGTCGAGTGCACGAGATGCGAAGGCCAGCACCGCAATGCCCGCCAGTGTCAGCGGGCCAGCCAGCCAAACCTCGTTCCATGATCGATCTGTCAGTGCCCCATTGAGCCACAGCACGATCTGGCTCATCGCAAAGGCATTGGGTGACAATGTGATGGCGAGCGCGGTCAACGCTCCTGCAAGGCTCGCGATCATCAGGCCGGCCAGCGTGAACAGGGCAATCCCGCCGCCAACACCCGATGCGGTGCGCCCGGCAATCGCTGCAAGCAATGTCATGCCCAAAGCTGCACCGACGAGAGCGACAAGCGGCAAGCCAAATGCGGCGAATGCCAGCGGAAATGCCGCGCCAAACCAGAGCCAGGTGACAGCTCCAAGAGCAGCCATCGGCGCGATGCCGAATAGGCCAGGATCAGCCAACGGGTTGCGCAGAAACCCCTGCATCGCAGCGCCTGCAGCGCCCAACCCTGCGCCGATCGTTACAGCCAAAATAGCGCGCGGAAGGCGCAGCTCCATTAGGATCAAAGCAGCGTTCGTGCCCGCCTCGGACACATGAAACGGGTCAATCCAGACGCGCCCTGCCAGCAACGAAAGCGGCACAAGAACTGCCAGCAGTGCGGCGAGGACAAGGTTAGTGCGCATGGCGATGGCCATCATGGGTCACACTGCCGGGCGGGTTCAGCACGAAGTCGAGGCGTATCGCTTCCAGCCGCTCCCACGCTTTAGGTATGCTGGGGCCGCCGCAGTAAAAAAGCTGTGGCTCAAACCGGGCGACGCGGGTCTGCTCTAATTCGGAAAGCAATGGATGTGTCTGCCCGTTTGAATTGCCAGCAACCAGAAGCAGGTCGGGCGGATCGGCCACAATCGCTTCCAATGCGATATGATCGGCCTGGCCCAGGCCCATCTTTGCTCCGTGATTTGCCAGCCCGAACCGGCCAAGATGCTCCCAGACGAGCGAAGCTTCGCCCGCAACGATTTGGCCCGGTTGCCATAGCATCGCGCTTACTTGCGATTCTTCAGGTACAGGCATCGCGCTGAATGTCGGGAGGTCGCGCATTATGCGCGTTTCCAACGCCTTACCCTCGCTGGTGCGCTCGGCCAATTTCGCCAACCGCCCAATCTGCGCGAGGCTTTCATCAAGGCTGGTGGGGCTGCCAAACGTCTCAACGGTAACGCCCAAGCGCTCCAACGCGGACTTGGTCGATGGCGCGATAAAGGTGCTCGCGAGCACGAGATCGGGTTGAAGCGCGACAATCTCTTCCGCTGTCCCACCAGTGATCGCGAATTGATCCGCCACTTCGCGATCAATCGAGGAGGATACAGGGTCGCGGCTGTAATGCGACAAGGCCAGAATTTGCGAAGGATCAGCGACTTCGACGAGGATCGCGTCGAGGCACGGATTGAGGCTCACTATGCGAGGTCCAGATTGGCCCGCGCGCCCCACGCGATCGGTGTTTTCAGGGGCACCGCACGCACAAAGACCTAGCGCGAGTAGCGCTGCCAGCGCCGTCCGTGCCGCGCCAATTCCGCCGTGCTTTGCTGGATATCCCATCACTTGGGCGAGAGCGTTACGCGGTGGTTGAGCCGCTCGCAAGCAACACCTTGCGTGCGCTACCGAATGGCCCTCGCGTTAAGGAATGGGCCGAACTTGTGTCCCATGGCGACGCGTTGCATATCTTAACTCGCGCAGCGAACTTACTCACGCTACGCGCTATGGCGCGATTTTTGGATCGCACCGCTTTTGAACACCGCAACGGAAACCGACTGCACCCGCTCTACCGCATGACACAGGCTCACATCTTTGAACGCGCCAATATGCCTCTTGGCCACACCGCGCCCATAAGCCAGGTGCCGCGGGTTGATACTGTTCCCGCAAGATCGGTGGTTGAAGAGCCCACGCCTGAATCCCGCTCGGCCACTTTCAAGCAGCACTTCGAAGGCATACCGTTCAAAAAGCGCGCATTGCTGCTTGCAGCCGCTATCGCCGTGCCAGCCATGGCAGCACCTGGAGATTTCGGCGCTCTGCCCGGCGATGCCACACGCACGGGCGATGATTTCGCAACGCGGGCAATCGTCAATGCGGCCTTACCGTTTGAGCGACCCGGACAAAGCTTTCCGGGTTCGGCTTTCTACTATCTTGGCGATCCGCCCGAGGATGCACTGATCGCGCTGCCGACAACCGATGCGTTTGACACAGGCGCAGAAGGCGAACGGCAGCTTGGCGCAGCGATTGATGCCGGTCCGCCTGCACGGCCATTCTTTTCATCCGTCGCAGGCCAAGGCCATATGCGCGCGCTCGACTGCATGGCGCAGGCGATCTGGTATGAAGCGGCAAGCGAGAGCACTGCGGGCCAACGCGCGGTCGCTCAAGTCGTGCTGAACCGCGTTGCCCATCCAAGCTGGCCCGGCAGCGTTTGCGGCGTAGTGTACGAAGGATCGCAGCGCAGCACTGGATGCCAGTTCAGCTTTACTTGTGATGGCAGCCTTGCCCGCCGCGCCCGCGGGGGAAGCTGGGAAAAAGCGCGACGGCTCGCCTCCGAAGCTTTGTCAGGCAGCGTCTATGCACCCATCGGCCACGCAACGCATTATCACACGCTTTGGGTTAACCCCTATTGGGCCGGATCGCTTGACCATGTGGGCACGATCGGCGCGCACCGGTTTTACCGCAATCGAGGCCGTGCGGGCGAGAAATCGGCGTTCACGGGGAGCTATGCCGGTGTTGAGCCTTCAGTGAGCGGGCGCATGAAGCGAGCTCCATCGGTTTACACTAACAGTTCCGCAACTGGTGAGGTGACCAGCACATCCGCACCGCCACCGGGTTCGGCCATCGCACCACCGCAAGCTGCCCCTGCTCCACGCTACGCAGACCCCAGTCTCGAAGGATCGGGCAATGTAAAGCCAGGCTTTTCCAATGCAGGTCAGTGGAAGAAGATTCCCGGAAAAAGCTCCACAGCTGAAGATCAGTAAAGCCGGCAAGCGCCGCGGACCGCGGCATCCCAATCCGTTAACTTTTCGCAATGCCGCATTAACGCGCGCTGCCGAGAGGAATGGGGCGCACTTTAACGTTTTCCTAACCCTACCTCCCAACAAATCCTTAGCTGTGCCCGGCCTATTCAGAGGCTCGACTTTTTCAAGCACCTGAGCTCTCAGCCTCTCCTCTCCCCTAAAGAGCCATTTCGGCCTGAGAGAGACGCGAAGCCAACGCGGACAGCGCCTGTTATGACCATCCATTTCGCCCCGGCCAAAAGCAATCGGCGCGGGACGTTCTGCCCAAAGGTCGAGCGCATGCTTTCGCGCGTTTCTTTGGGCACGGCAGCGAATGATAATGGCAGGACAAGGCTGCGTCAGGGCGCATTCGTTCCCCCATCACAAGATATCCTGGAAGCAGCGCTTCGCCACTTTGCCGAGTACGGCCTTGGCGCAGCACGCGCTGCGCGGATGCGGGCAAAGCAAGCTTTCTTCGAAGGTGACCGAGCAGCCTATGATTGGTGGATCGGCATAACCCAGACATTGGACCGCCGTCTCGCTGATCAAACGCTGCACCATCAGGCAGAACCGGGCATTGCTGCCAATTCGGACGCTGAAATTTGCGTCCTCGCACCTGAAAAAGCGCGTTAACGATCTCAATTTCCTGCCAAAAATCTCGGTAAGGATTGCGTTAACCTCGGCTTGACGGTTTTGCTTTAACTCGTGTGCGTATGGGAGCGATCGGGCCACTCAGAAAACTTCGGACGTTGCAAACGCGGCGAACGCGCACTGACAAAGTGTCTGCGCGGGTGCGGCGTTTGCTAGTGCGTACGCTCTATACCCAGCCGCTCAGCCTCGCCGTTGGCGCGTTTACGACGGTTGGGGCAGCCGCCGTCGCAGCCTGGGTTTCGGGGATCCCCGAACTCACGGTCGCCTGTTTCATCCTCGCCTTCATCGCTTTTGCCCGGATTGTCGCCGCATTTGGCTTATCCCCGGACAAGGTGGGCAACAGCACATCGATGCTGGAACTGGTCTACGAAATCGGCGCTTTCAGCTATGCATTGGCGCTGGGATCAACCGCTGCCTACAGCATTTGGATCGCAGCTGAGACTGAGGTTGTCGTCCTGCTTGTTGCCAACGCACTCTGCTATGGCGTTGGGGTCTGCGCACGCAATGCCGGGCGTCTTACCATTGCGGTTGGACAACTTTGCCTAGCCGTCTTGCCGGTGGCAATGGCGAGTTTCCTAACCGGACAGCCCGCTTTCATCGCGTTGGGCGCGACTATTTTCGGCCTCATCGCGGGCATGCTCTCGATTGCGATCAACATCTTCAAAGTCCTGCGGGATTCCATCGCTTCCGCTGAAACAAGCGCCCAATTGGCTGACAAGATGCAGGTTCTTGCCCGCACCGATGTGGTGACGGGCCTTTCGAACCGCGCTGGGCTTAATCACTCCATGGTCGAGACGATGATGTCGATCAGTGAAGAGAGCAGGCTCGCGCTCATCTGGATTGACCTTGATCGCTTCAAGGAAGTCAATGACCTGCTCGGCCACCCGGTCGGAGACCGCGTGCTCACCGAGGTTGCCCGCCGATTGCGTGATGTGTGCCCGTCCAGCACCACTGTTTCACGCTTTGGCGGTGACGAATTTGTCGCCTTTTGTCCCATCGAAGATCGCAAACACGCTGAGCAACTCGCTAGCGAGATTCACGCCGAGATCATGCGCCCGATGCGGATCGAAGGCGATAGGCTGGAAGTGCGCGCATCGCTTGGCGTTGCACTCCTACCCGATGACGGCAAGGATGCCGATACGCTGATGCAGTGCGCTGATCTGGCACTGTATCACGCGAAAGTGGGCGGACGCGCGCAGACCTGCTTCTTTGACAAGAGCATGACCCGCGACCTTGTGCGTCGGCGCGAAATTGAAGACGAATTGCGACTTGCATTGCAGCGCGATGAGCTGTCGATCTTCTATCAACCAATCGTCGATCTTGAGACCGGGCAGATCAGATGTTTCGAAGCGTTGGTGCGCTGGTTCCACCCAGAAAAGGGTGAATTGCGCCCCGATGAATTTATCCCGGTTGCTGAAGAAACCGGCGTTATTGTGACGCTCGGCAACTGGATTACCGCTCAGGCCGCACGAACGGCTGCGACCTGGCCTGAAGACATAACGATCGCTGTGAACCTCTCACCGCTCCAAATCCGTGCGCCCGGTGCCGCATTAGGCATGCGCAATGCCTTGAAGGAGGCGGGTCTCGATCCCTCGCGCATGATCCTCGAAGTGACCGAAAGCCTCTTTATCGAAGACAATCACGCAACCGCCAATTTCATTCAGGAAATGTCGGGCATCGGTGTGCAGTTCGCGCTTGATGATTTTGGCACGGGCTATTCTTCGCTCGCTCATATCAACCGCTTCCCGCTCTCCAAGATTAAGGTGGATCGCAGCTTCGTTTCCGGCCCGCATGTCGGCAAGAAAAGCGATGCGATCATCCGCGCCGTTGCCGAGATGGGCAACACGCTGGACATGGAGATCGTCGCCGAGGGACTTGAGACGATTGAGCAGGTGAAGGCCGTGAAGGAAGCGGGCTGCACGCTGGGGCAAGGATACTATTTCAGCCGCGCCGTACCCGATTACCTAGCTGCAATGCTGCTTGCGCAGGAACGTGATGGCGAGAAGCGCAGAGCGGCCGGCGGCGAATAGAGCCCCCATCGATCAATTTCACTGACAGTCATGGAAGTTTAGAAGCCGGGCAAATGGCCTCGCACCCCTATGGCGATACGCCTTATTGCAATTGCGAACTATATGCAGAAAAACCCGTAAAATACGGACTTTTCACCGTTGCATTCGCGCTGCCACCCGCCTAACTCATGCTCGCTTTGATGATGGCGTGCCGCATGGGACGGATGGCAAATCATCACGTTGAGCCCTTCGCGGGCGATACACAAAGCATGAGCCACAGTTTGCCGTCCCGAGGGATCTGGGAAGGATTGTCCAAGTATGGCCCGCAAGAAAATCGCGCTAATCGGTTCTGGTATGATTGGCGGCACGCTCGCTCACCTCGCGGCGAAAAAAGAAATGGGCGACATCGTTCTTTTCGACATTGCTGAGGGGATGCCACAGGGCAAGGCTTTGGATCTCTCCCAATGCGGCCCGGTTGAGGGTTTTGACGCCAAGATTACCGGTTCCAATGATTACGCTGATATTGCGGGCGCCGATGTTGTGATCGTCACCGCCGGCGTGCCGCGCAAACCTGGCATGAGCCGCGATGACCTGCTCGGCATCAACCTCAAGGTCATGAAAGCGGTCGGCGAGGGCATCAAGAACAACTGCCCTGACGCATTTGTTATCTGCATCACCAATCCGCTGGACGCCATGGTCTGGGCACTGCGCGAGTTTTCTGGCCTTCCCCACAACAAGGTGGTCGGCATGGCTGGCGTGCTCGACAGCGCGCGCTTTGCGACTTTCCTTGCATGGGAATTCGATTGCTCAGTGCGCGATGTGAACGCATTCGTCCTCGGCGGCCACGGAGACACTATGGTTCCGGTGAAAAGCTACACCACGGTCAACGGCATCCCGGTAGACGATTACGCGAAGATCAAAGGCGTACCTGCGGAGCGCCTCGACGAAATCGTCGACCGCACCCGCAAAGGCGGCGGCGAGATCGTCGGCCTGCTCGGCAATGGCTCAGCCTATTATGCTCCGGCGACTTCGGCGATTGCGATGGCCGAAGCTTACCTCGGCGACCAAAAACGCATCTTGCCATGCGCCAGCTATGTTGAAGGCAAATACGGCCTGGACGGGCTTTATGTCGGCGTCCCGACAGTGATTGGCGCTGGCGGCACAGAGGACGTGGTCGAAATCGAACTTTCCGACGAAGAGAAAGCCAACCTCAAGGTCTCGACCGATGCGGTCGAGGAATTGCTTGTGGCATGCAAGGGTCTGGATAGCTCGCTTGCTTAACTTAGCCATGCATCTGGCGGGAGTTCTGACACTTTCGCAAGCCATGACGCCGATTGATGAGGTTTCATCCGAACTCTCGGCGTTGGAGGCGCTGAACCTCTGCGAAGCTGTAGTCAGTGATTTTTCAACTGCTCGCCAGTTCTTGGAAAGCAAAGGGTGGGAGCATAAGCCCCCAAGCGATTACATCGCCGAAAACTGGAAAATCGACACTGCCGGTTGGTACAAGAATGGCTTTAGCCTAATTGCTTTTCACTCAAAGCATGGCACAAAAAACGAGGCGGGGGACCGTTCCGGGAGCTGTCTCGCAGAATTTCGGGGTGACAGTAATATCGCCGCCACCGAAATCGCCGCATACACTGGAATTTCAGCGAGCCAGTATGAGGAAAGCGGTAAGAACACCCTCCACCGTTTCCAGTTTCAAAATATTGAAAACACTATCTTTTTATCAAATCGTGCGGATAGAGAAAACCCACGAAAGTTGCTCGGCATTATGACGCTAGCAGTAGAACCAAAGTCTAGTTCAATCGCGCAATAAGGATCAAAAATGTCCATCCTCATTAACAAAGACACCAAGGTCATCACCCAGGGGATGACCGGAAACACCGGCACTTTCCACACGCAGCAGGCGCTCGACTACGGCACGCAGATGGTCGCGGGTGTGACACCGGGCAAAGGCGGGACCGAGCATATCGGTGTGCCGCAGTTCAACACTGTGCGCGAAGCCAAGGAAGCGACCGGCGCGACTGCCTCTTGCATCTATGTGCCCCCGCCATTTGCAGCGGATGCGATTTGCGAAGCGATTGATGCTGAAATCGAACTCATCATCTGCATCACTGAAGGCATCCCTGTGCTCGACATGGTGCGCGCCAAGGCTGCTCTCACGGGCTCCAAATCGCGCCTCATCGGGCCTAACTGCCCCGGCGTGTTGACGCCCGACGAGTGCAAGATCGGCATTATGCCGGGCTCAATCTTCAAGAAGGGCAGCGTTGGCGTGGTCTCACGTTCGGGCACCCTCACCTATGAAGCTGTGCACCAGACCACGATGGTTGGCCTCGGCCAGACCACGGCGGTCGGCATTGGCGGTGACCCGGTGAACGGCACCAACTTTATCGACGTGCTCGACCTCTTCCTAGATGACCCCGAAACCAAGTCGATGATCATGATCGGCGAGATTGGTGGATCGGCTGAAGAAGAAGCCGCTGCGTTTTTGAAAGCCGAAGCCGCCAAGGGCCGCTCAAAGCCCACTGTCGGCTTTATCGCAGGCCGCACCGCGCCTCCGGGACGCCGCATGGGCCATGCCGGCGCTATTGTTTCAGGCGGCAAAGGCGGCGCGGAAGACAAGATTGCAGCGATGGAAGATGCGGGCATTCGCG
The DNA here is from genome assembly GCF_001542875.1 of Erythrobacter sp. YT30. Lineage (GTDB taxonomy): Bacteria > Pseudomonadota > Alphaproteobacteria > Sphingomonadales > Sphingomonadaceae > Erythrobacter. Next base: position 844,826 of record NZ_LMAF01000001.1, read on the forward strand.
TATCGCCCTCTCCATCCGAACTGGGCACCACGCTCGATGCGATGCTGAAGGAAATGGCATAAGTTGAGGAGGATACCCGCATATCGGCGGGGTATTTTCCGCTCCTCCCCGGAGAAAGATGATGAACAAGCAGAACACCCGCTTTGTCCCCGAAATGACCGATCAGGAAGGCCCGCAGCCGGGCCCGTCCTGGGGCAATCCCAAATGGCTTGATCAGGTATCGGGCAGCGAAGAGGATCTCGCGAGCGCGATGGATCCGACGCAAATGCGTGTGCTTGTCGAAAAGGCTGCAAAGAAGGCGGGCAAACCGCTTGATCAAGACGCATTGCAGCACGCGGCGGACATTTCGAACAAGGCGATGACGCTGGTTCGACTTTACCGTGTGCGCGGGCATTTGGCAGCCGACATCGATCCGCTGGATCTATCATCGAAGCGGGAAATTCCAGCCGATCTCAGCCTCGAATTTCATGGGCTCGCCGGGATGGAAGCCGAAGAGGTCTATGTCAGCGATGTGCTTGGCCTTGAATGGACCACCATCGGAAAACTGCACGCACGTTTGAAAGAGGTCTATTGCGGCAAAGTCGGCCTCGAATACATGCACATCGCCGACACGGAGGAACGCCGCTTCCTCCAAGACAAGTTCGAAAGCCCCGGCGATACGATCCAGTTTACGCCTGAGGGCAAGAAAGCGATCCTCGCCGCTGTCCTTCGCGGGGAGCAGTACGAGGAATTCCTCGGCCGCAAATATGTCGGCACGAAGCGTTTCGGCCTCGATGGCGGGGAATCGATGATCCCGGCGCTTGAGGCGGTTATCAAGCATGGCGGCTCTGATGGCGTGCGCGAGATTATCTACGGCATGGCGCACCGTGGGCGTTTGAACGTCCTCGCGAACGTGATGGCAAAGCCCTACAAAGTGATCTTCCACGAATTTTCCGGCGGCACCGCCAATCCTGAAGATGTCGGCGGATCGGGCGATGTGAAATATCACCTCGGCACAAGCACGGACCGCGAATTTGACGGGATCAGCGTGCACATGTCGCTGACCCCCAATCCATCGCACCTCGAAACGGTGAACCCCGTCGTGCTCGGCAAATCGAGAGCGCAGCAGGCGATCCGCGATGATCTTGAAAACAAGCAGCAGGTTCTGCCAGTCCTGATCCATGGCGATGCCGCATTCGCTGGCCAGGGCGTCGTGTGGGAAAGCCTCTCGCTCTCCGGCGTGCCCGGATACGATACCGGCGGCTGCATTCACTTCATCATCAACAACCAGATCGGCTTTACGACTTCGCCCAAGTTCGCGCGGTCCTCACCCTACCCCAGCGATGTAGCGAAGGGCGTGATGGCGCCGATCCTGCACGTAAATGGCGATGATCCCGAAGCGGTGACATTCGCTTGCAAGCTTGCTGTGGAATACCGCCAAAAATTTGGCCGTGACGTAGTGATCGACATGTGGTGCTATCGCCGGTTTGGCCACAATGAAGGCGATGAGCCAAAGTTCACGCAGCCGATCATGTATGATGTCATCGGCAAGCACCCCAAAGTCAGCCGCGTCTACGAACAACGCCTGATCGAAGAAGGCGTGATCGATGAAGGCCACCGCGAGGCTTTCACCTCAGAATTCATCGCCCATCTCGAAGAGGAATTCGAAGCGGCGAAAAGCTACTCCGCCAATGAAGCGGACTGGTTTGGCGGACGTTGGGCGGGCCTGAACAAGCCTGCTGATGACGAGACCGCACGGCGCAACGTCGAAACCGCGATTGAACCCAAGATGTTCGATTCTCTTGGCCGCGTCCTCACAGAAGTTCCCGAAAATGTGAATATTCACAGGACATTGGGCCGTGTTCTTAAAGCGAAGGGCGAAATGTTCGCGAGCGGCGAAGGCTTTGATTGGGCCACCGCTGAAGCGCTCGCATTCGGCAGTCTCGTCATGGAAGGGTATGGCGTGCGCCTGTCCGGGCAGGATTCGGGTCGCGGCACGTTCTCACAGCGCCATGCCGTCTGGGTCGATCAAAAGACTGAGGACAAATACATTCCCTTGACCACGCTGCCTCACGGCAAGTTTGAGGTCTACGACAGCACTCTGTCCGAATATGGGGTGCTTGGTTTCGAGTACGGATTTGCGATGGCAGATCCCAAATCTCTGGTCCTTTGGGAAGCGCAATTTGGTGACTTTGCAAACGGCGCGCAGATTATGATTGACCAGTATATCGCGGCTGGTGAAGCAAAATGGCTGCGGGCCAACGGCCTCGTCATGCTGTTGCCACACGGATATGAGGGGCAAGGCCCAGAGCATTCCTCCGCCCGGCTCGAACGCTTCCTGCAATTGTGTGCAGCGGACAATATCCAAGTCTGCAACATCACAACGCCGGCGAACTATTTCCACGTGCTGCGCCGTCAGATGCTGCGGCCATTCCGCAAGCCTTTGGTGATAATGACGCCCAAATCCTTGCTGCGCCATCCGCTCGCCAAGAGCACGAGCGAGGAATTCCAGGGCAAGCATCACTTCATGCGGATCAAATCGGACCTGACCGAAATTGCCGATGACAAGGTGAAGCGCCTCGTCCTGTGCTCGGGTAAAGTCTATTACGATCTGTATGAGAAGCGCGAGGCAGAAGGGCTCAAAGACGTTTCGATCGTGCGGATTGAGCAGCTCTATCCCTTCCCCGGTGATCCGCTTTCGGTGCGGTTGAAGCGCATGAAGAACCTTAAAGAGGTCGTGTGGTGTCAAGAAGAGCCGAAGAACAATGGCGCTTGGTTCTTCGTCGATAACCAGATTGAGCAATCGCTCACCATGGCCGGGCACAAAGGAATGCGCCCAAGCTATGCGGGACGCGACGCGGCTGCATCGCCTGCGACAGGCCTCGCCAAAAGACACGCCCAGCAGCAGGAAGCGCTTGTCGCCGATGCTCTTGGCCTTTCCAAATAATCTTCAGATAAGGCTTAAGGATCAAATACATGGCCACTGAAATTACAGTTCCAGCACTCGGCGAATCCGTGACCGAAGGCTCCATTGGTGAATGGCTGAAACAGCCGGGCGAGGCGGTTGCCGTGGATGAGCCGATTGCTTCGCTCGAGACTGACAAGGTCGCGGTCGATGTACCCTCACCCGTTGCAGGCGTCCTGTCAGAGCATCGCGCTGAAGTGGGCGACACCGTCGAAGTGGGCGCGATCATCGCGGTAATCGAAGAGGGCGAAAGTGCTCCTGCCAAGCCTGCAGCGGCGAAATCCGATACACCTGCACCTGCCGCTGCCGCAGAAGCGCCTGCATCCGATGCTTCGCTGACGCTGTCGCCGGCCGTTCGCCGCGCGGTTCTTGAACACGGGGTCGACCCTTCAACGATCAAAGGCACCGGAAAAGGCGGTCGGATCACCAAGGAAGACGTTCTCGAAGCGGCCAAGAACAAGACTGCAGCGCCCGCGCCAGCTCCTGCAGCCTCACCCGCGCCAGCACCAGCCGCAAGCGCAACTGGTGAACGCCGTGAAGAGCGCGTGAAGATGACGCGTATGCGCCAGACCATCGCCAAACGTCTGAAAGGCGCTCAGGAAGAAGCGGCGCTTCTCACGACCTTCAACGATTGCGACATGAGCGCGGTCATCGAAGCGCGCACGAAGTACAAAGATCTGTTCGCGAAGAAGCACGATATCCGTCTGGGCTTCATGGGCTTTTTCGCAAAAGCAGCCTGTCTCGCGCTGAAGGACGTGCCGAGCGTCAACGCCTATATCGAAGGCGATGAGATCGTCTATCACGACTATGTCGATATCTCGGTTGCCGTATCGGCTCCCAACGGCCTCGTGGTTCCAGTCATCCGTGATTGCCAGAATAAGGGCTTTGCGCAAATCGAGAAAGACATCGCCGACTTCGGGAGCCGCGCCAAGGAAGGCACGCTCACCATGGCCGATATGCAAGGGGGCACATTCACTATCTCGAATGGCGGCGTGTTCGGCAGCCTGATGTCGACACCGATTATCAACCCGCCGCAATCTGCCGTGCTGGGCCTTCACCGCATCGAAGAGCGCCCCGTTGCCGTTAATGGCGAAGTCGTGATCCGCCCGATGATGTATATCGCGCTGTCCTACGACCACCGTCTGATTGACGGGCGCGAAGCGGTTACGGCATTGAAAATCATCAAGGAAGCAATCGAAGATCCGACCCGGATGCTGATTGACCTTTAGGAGCCAACCCCAATGAAAAGAATTGCTCTTGCCCTTACCGCGCTCACAAGCCTTGCCGCTTGCGATGCCGCGACCGAGCTTGCCGGTAACGCCTTCGCTGAAGAATTGCGCACCCAATACATCGCACAATGCGAAGGGGTGGCCGAGAACATCGGCATCGCGAGTGAAAATGTCACATCCGCATGCGAATGCAGCGCCGATGATTTTGCGAAAGACATGTCCGATGGCGAATTGCAGATCGACCAAGCACGCATCGAAGAAGTCCTGAAAACGTGTGTAGGAGGCCAAACGGGCGAGACTGAAAATGCCCCGGCGGAGAGTGCTAATGGCTGAATATGACTATGACGTCCTTGTCATCGGTGCTGGACCTGGCGGCTATGTCGCCGCAATCCGCGCCGCGCAACTGGGTTTGAAGACCGCATGCGTGGAAAGCCGTGAGACGTTGGGAGGCACCTGTCTCAATGTTGGGTGCATCCCGTCAAAAGCGCTCCTCCACGGCTCTGAGCTTTTCGAAGAGGCCGAAGGCGGCCACTTCGCCACCTGGGGCATTACTGCCAAGCCCAAGCTCGACCTTGGCCGAATGATGGAAGAAAAGACCAAGGCGGTGGGCGAACTCACCGGTGGGATCGAATTCCTGTTCAAGAAGAACAAGGTCACCTGGCTCAAAGGCCACGCAGCGTTTGAGGACGCACACACCGTAAAGGTGGGCGATGCAACCCATACGGCAAAGGACATCGTGATCGCTACCGGCTCCAGCGTAACTCCCCTGCCCGGCGTCGAGGTCGACAACGCGGCCAAGCGCATCGTCGATTCCACCGGCGCGCTCGAGCTGGAAGAAGTGCCCGAGCACCTGGTCGTCATCGGCGGCGGTGTCATCGGGCTCGAACTTGGCAGCGTGTGGCGGCGTCTCGGTGCGAAAGTCACCGTCGTCGAATTTCTCCCGCAAATCCTCCCCGGCATGGATGAGGAAGTGCGCAAGGAAGCCAACAAGATCTTCAAAAAACAGGGTCTTGAATGGATGCTCGGCCACAAGGTTACCGGTGCAAGCGTCAAGGGCAAGAAAGTCACGCTGACTATCGAGAAAGCCGAAGGCGGCGATGAACAAACACTCGAGGCAAGCCACGTCCTGGTTAGTATTGGGCGGCGTCCCAACACCGATGGACTGGCGCTCGACAAGGCTGGCCTCCAAGTCAACAATCGCGGTCAGATCGAAATCGAGCATGATTTCCGCACGAAGACACCCAATGTCTGGGCCATTGGCGATGTCGTCCCCGGCCCAATGCTGGCGCACAAAGCCGAGGATGAAGGCATTGCGGTCGCTGAGAACATCGCAGGCCACACCGGCATCGTGAACCACGATGTGATCCCCAATGTCGTCTACACCGCACCTGAAATCGCAGGAGTTGGCCTCACGCAAGAACAAGCCATTGAGGCGGCTGGCGGCGACAAGAAGGCGATCAAGGTCGGCAAGTTCCCGATGATGGCAAACAGCCGCGCCAAGGCAAACCGCGATACCGATGGCTTTGTAAAAGTGATCGCCGATGCGGAAACCGATCGCGTGCTCGGCGTGTGGATGATCAACACACTGGCTGGCACCATGATCGCGCAGGCAGCGCAAGCGATGGAATTTGGCGCCACATCAGAAGACATCGCCTACACCTGCCACGCGCACCCAACTCATGCCGAAGCCTTCAAGGAAGCGGCAATGGCAGTCCAAGGCAAGCCGATCCATATGTGAGCGTCATGCGAATTGCCTCCCTTTGCGAGCCGCGATAGGCTGCGCGCGAGGAGAGCATTTTTCACTATGGCCCATCCGCAATTGACAGATAAGCCGGGCGCGCTTGAGACCGCTGCCGCGATCAAGGCTGGCAAGCTCAGCGCTTCGGATGCGGTGGATGCCGCGATTACGCGGATTGAAAAGCTTGACGGGCCGATCAACGCGCTTGCCGTGCCGGATTTTGAGCGAGCGCATGATGCGGCGGCGGCTCTGGACGCAGCCGGGCCTCCCACTGGCAGCGACGATGATCAGCCGCTGTTTGGCGTGCCGATGACCGTCAAGGAAAGCTTTGACGTTGCTGGCCTGCAATCATGTTGGGGACACAAACGCCTGACAGATTACATCGCTCCGCGCGATGCCGATCTTGTCCGGCGCTTGAAAGCGGCGGGTGCGATCATCCTTGGCAAGACGAATGTGCCCGTAGACCTTTCCGACTGGCAGAGCTTCAACGCGGTCTATGGCCGGACCACCAATCCGCACGACAACACGCGCTCACCCGGAGGCTCATCAGGTGGGAGCGCTGCAGCTGTCGCGAGCGGGATGGTACCGGCGGAATTCGGCACGGACATTGGCGGATCGGTGCGAGTGCCTGCGCATTTTTGCGGCGTCTGGGGGCACAAGACGACGTGGGGACTTGTATCCAAACAAGGCCATGACCACCCTTTTCTGGCGAAGCAGAAGGGTTTTGTGGCAGCGCATGATGGCGCTTTGTCGATTGCCGGGCCTTTGGCACGAAATGCTGAGGATCTGGCAGTCCTCACTCAGATCGGCGCGCAGTATCCAATCACCAGAACGGGGAAGCCGCTTTCGAAATGCCGACTTCTTGCAATCACAGAGTATCCAGACAGCCCGGTTGACGCGAGTGTTGCTGATCCCACAGAGGCAGCAATCGAAGCGTTGATTGCAGCAGGCATATCCATCGATCGCACCAGCTATCTGATCCCCGATCTTGCAGAGCAACAGGCGCACTACATGCGCATGCTCAATACGGCGATGGCGCGCGGTGCGCCTTCGCCCGATGGCAAACGCGCGAGCGCAACCGATTGGTTCGACCTGCTCGATGCGCAAGCTGCGAAAGAGTTTGAATGGGCGCGCCTTTTTGAAACCTATGATTTCGTCCTCGCCCCGCCCGCCCCCGTTCTTGCCATTCCGCACGTGGAAGAGGCGGTGTTCAAATCAACCCTCCATATTAACGGGCAGGATTTGCCGGCGGGTGCGGGACTTGCCTGGGCAGGAATAGCAACTTTCCCCAGTCTGCCTTCAACGGTGCTCCCGATTGGCAGCAGCACGTATGAAGGGGCGGAACTTCCCTGCGGTATGCAAGTGATAGGCCCGCGCATGTCCGACCTCGATTGCATCCAGGCAGCAGGTGAAATCGGGAAAATCTTGCACGGATAGGCGCTTCAGGCCAGAGGGCGGCCATGACTGAACAATCCCAAGCGCGCGCGGCAGCGTCATGAGGACCCTCGCCAAATACCACATCTGGCTCGGCTGGCTGGTGGGTGTTCCGATCGTCATGTGGCTCGCCAGCGGGCTGTTCATGACGATCAAGCCGATTGAAGAAGTGCGCGGCGAGCATTTGCGTTTGCCGGTATCACAGGCCCCGCTGGTCATTGCAGACAGCCCACTCGCCACAGAAGATGCGCAGTTGAAAGAGATGCGAGTGACCATGCAGGATGGGCGCGCTGTCGCGATCCTGACGACGCTCGACGGTGTGACGCGCCGCGTCGATGTCGCGAGCGGAGAGCCCCTCGCCCCGCTAGACGCTAACAGCGCCCGCGCATTGGCAGCGAAACGGATAGATAGCGGCGATCAGGTCCGCTCAGTCACATTCTTCGCCGCAAATGAAGTGCCCTTTGATTTCCGCCGTCCCATGCCGGTTTGGCAAGTTGCCCTGGAGGACGGAACCCATGTGTATATCGGCCGTGACACTGGCGAGATTGAAGCTGTTCGCACCCAGTGGTGGCGATGGTTCGACCTGGCCTGGGGCCTGCACATCATGGACTTGTCTGAGCGTGAGGCGACCAGTCACCCGATCCTGATCCTGTTTGCAGCGCTTTCGTTGACGGGCGCCCTTATCGGCTGCGTGTTGATGTTTCGCCGCCGGAAATCCCGCGTGAGATCCAGGCCACAATGAACGAAGCTGTCCTCACTCCGATCCTCGACTGGCTCGATATTGCCGGAATTGCGATCTTTGCGCTTTCAGGCGCGCTTGTTGCTGCGCATGAGCGGCAGACCTTTGTGACCATGGCATTCTTCGCGCTTGTCACGGGCGTTGGCGGCGGAACGGTGCGCGATCTTTTGATCGATGCGCCGGTATTCTGGATGACGGACCCTTGGGTGGCGGTCGTCTGCCTAGCCATGGCCTTAATCGCCTGGTTTACGCCGGTGAAGGTGTGGGATGGCAAATTGCTCGACTACGCCGATGCCATCGGGCTTGCAGCCTATGCCGTGCTCGGCAGCGCAAAGGCCATTGCGTATGGCATCCCGCCCGTGCCGGCGGCGCTAATGGGGATTATCACGGGGTGTGTGGGCGGAGTTATCCGCGATGTCGTTGCCGGGCGGCCATCGATTATCATGCAGCCCGAATTGTATGTGACAGCCGCAGCATTGAGTTCAGCCATCACCGTTCTGGGCATGATGTTTGCCGAGGCGATCGGTATCGTAGATGCGGCGATCTGGGGCGCCGCGTTTGTTGCAGGTTTCTGCCTTCGCGCGGCTGCCATACGGTTTGAATTGGCGCTTCCAAGTTATGGTCGCAGCGAACCTCCTGAAGAGGCCAGCTAGCCCGTCCTTGCCAATAAAAGCGAACGGCGGACCAACCTGCTTGAAAAGCAAACTGATCCGCCGCCAGGCACTTCCGCTGCAGAGGACACATGCAGCGGAAAAGGCTGAATTTCTATTCGCGCAGCGTCAGTGCGAAGCGCGATATGCCCCTACCCCTTTTCAGAGATCGCCATCGATGGTTTCGGGGATGGTCTCCCCGGGAACCAGACCGCCTGGATAGGCTGGCCAAGCTGTGCTGCGAGTTGTAGAACTGTCAGCAAAACGAGCGTCAAGAGGCTCACGCACGTCCGCGCGCTCTGCGAGGGCGAGCCGCGCATTGGCGTAGCTATCATCGCTTAACTGCCCTTCGGCGCGGTTCGCATAGCCATCGAAACGATCGCTTTCTTGCGCGCCGCGAAAGCCACTGCCGTAATTGAGCGCTTCGATCCGGCCATCGTTCGAGATGCGGCAATCAAAAGCTTCACCGCCTTCTATAGTGCCGCGAACGGACCAACCGCTGCCAGTGCGCTCTACGCCGTCAACATCCCTAACTGCGCCATCACGGGCTGCGACGTCGGTGCAGGTGTCGATCGCGCCATCGATACCGATTGGTGCAACTGCTCTGCGTTGCTCTTCTGGAAAGCGTTCCTCTGCACCGCGTCCGCGATATCGCTCAACCTCAACCCCGCGCGAACGCAGATATTCAAGCTCGCGCTGTTGTTCGCGGTTTTGCTCGCGCAGTTCGCGCAGTTCCTGATCCTGTTGCCAATCGCGATCACGATCCCGCCGACGATCATAGCGGTCACGGCGATTGTTGTTGTTTGCAGCGCTTGCAATGGCGGCAATTCCGCCGATTATCGCGACACCTGCCAGAACGTCGCCAGCGCGCACGCCGCGATGCCTGCGCCAGCCGCGCCGCCATCCGCGGCCACGCCAACGGCCCCAGCGGCGCCATTCATTGACTTCGCTAAGGCTGTCTCCCGGACGCGGGATTTCAAACTCGGTAAAGAGCGTGTTGTGCTTTGCGCTACTAAGATTGCTGGGAAGTTCCGCAGCGTGTGCGGGAGTGATTGTCATCGCGGCTGATGCCAAAAGTCCGGCCATTGCCCCGATACGCAAAGTGTGAGCCATGTGTGCCCCCTTCTCGTTAATCGAATGCAGGCGGCCACCACGCGCCTTGTTGTGGCAAGTGGCATGGGGCACAAAGGCTTAGCGTTTCCTGAATAGAACCTGTCGCGCGAAGGTTTGTCCGGATAAATCGCTCACGAAATGTGAAACGCCCCGAGCCTTGTCAGACCCGGAGCGCTTCCTTGACCCCACCCTAGAGGAGTTGGTGTTTGTTTAGCGGAGGCCGCGAATACCTCGGAATTCAACATAAGGTCGGCCGCGACCATCGAACCAGCAGGTGAACCGGCCGCGATCAAATCCGCGATTTCCATAGCCATAGCCGCGACCTCTAAAGCCTTCGACTTGCATACGGCCCTTTACGCGGAAGCCATCGCGGCGGCGATCGACATCGCGGATCTCGGTCACATCGGCAAAGCGATATCCACCGAACCTGCGGGCTTGTCGCTCGGCTACGCGGACACAGCGTTCGACTGCGCGGCGGCCGTTAAAGCGGTTGCCTCTGAAATGGCGGCCTCCGCGCCAGTGGCGATCGCCGCGATCCCAGCGGCCATCACGCCAATGGCCTCGGCGATCACGGTCGCCATCAAATGCACCGGCAAGCGCGGCAATCCCACCCACAATCACTGCACCGGCGATTACGTCCCCTGCATCGATGCCGCCGCGGCGGTCATCAGCCATGGCAGGAGTGGCACTTCCGAGAGCCATCGCGCCAGCCGCGACAGTCCCGAGTGTGCCCTTGGCGAGAGTTTTCTTAAATTTCGTCATAGGTTTGATCCTCGGGTTTCTCAGTGGCGGAAGAATATCCGTTCACTGTGAGAGCCTTTTAGATGAACAAACCTGATGTGATTCTGAGCGAGATTTGCAGCGGACGTTCAGATAAATCGTATTTTACATGAACGTTCGCAGTTGGACACACTGTTCCGGATGGGCTTGCTGAACGAAACCCTTGGATGTCATTCTTCAAGCGCTGAAAGCACGTCTCTTGTAAATGCCGCGATATCAAAGCGCGTGCCCACCATGTCCTCCCCTCGCCGGACAATCACCACGTTGCGAGATGGAACTATGACGAGATATTGCCCACGATTGCCGCGAGCGAGAAAAGCATCGTCAGGAATGCCTTCATGAACATCGCGATCGGGATGCTTGAAGGTCCACCAACCTGCGCCATAACCGTAATTCCCGGTTTCGGGCTGAGGTCCGCTCATACGGGATACATATTCGCCCCACCCCTCAGGCAGCAGGCGTTCCCCATCAGGTAGCACCCCATCATTGAGGTATAGCTGGCCGAGCGTCGCAAGATCACGCGCAGTCGTCCAAACTTGGCTAGAGAGGACATAGTTCCCTCGAATATCTGTTTCCGCGACTGTGTCGGTCATTCCGATCTTTTCGAAAAGCTCAGGCGCTGGGTAGTATTGCAGATATCCGTCAATCGCCTTCACCGCCGTCAGAGTGTCGTTATTGGCATAGCGATACTGAGTGCCGGGCTTGGCGATCATCGGCCAATTTGTGGCGCGCTCATCAACTGTGGTCCCGCCCCAGTAGAGCGGATCAGTGCGATTGCCAGGAGTATCGGAATAGCGACCTGACGCCATGCGAAGCGCGAGATCAATGGTTATGGCATTGCGAGTATCGGTTTGACCGCCTCGTCGCCAGTAATTGATCGCGATCGGATCATCGACGCTGTATTCCCCGCTTTGCACAGCAGCACCCACGAAAGTGGCAGCAATGCTCTTCGCAACAGACCAAGTGCGCTGGGGAGTGTTTTCGCTGAAGCCGGGAGCATAACCCTCCGATACTCGCTGCCCATCCTTCAGGATGTAGATCGCTGTCGTGCGCGCCCCATCGCCATAAGTGCTGCCAGAAAACGCATCGGCTTCAATGGCAGCTAGGTCGGCCGCCGCTCCGTCAGCCGTCGGGTAATTGACCGCCGATTCGCGGGTTCTCAGCTGCGTTAACGGCTGGCCCTCGGTGGGCTCGCTGGTGTTCTCAGGTGCGCCGATGGGCAGGACCGAACAGCCGGTATCATCACCATAATAGGCTGCCACGCGATCAGGCATATCTTCCGCCCAGTCGACCTGCACATGTGCGATTTGTCCCGTTGGACGACGCACAATCTCATATTCAAGGTCGCGGACAATTGGATCGAGCGCGGGATAAATGCCGGTCAATTCCCATTCGTGCACGCTTTCAGGGGTTCGAGTGGTGCCCGCTGCTTCAGCATGAGCAATCGCGCTGCACAGGAAGAGCGCCTTGTAACCGGCAGCCAGCGCACGATCATATCTCGCATCAAGGCGATCCTGCTGGCTCTGTGCCTCGGCACAAGCGGACGACAGGACGAGTGCGGCGGAAGCGGCGGTAAGCGTGAGTGTCTTCATGAACACAGACCCTAGAGAGCACCGCCCAAAAGAAAAGGGCCAGCGCATTGCTGCGCCGGCCCTTTCTGTGTTTCTTCGGAGAAGTTTACGCTTCGGCTTCAGCGTACTCGTCAACTTCGCTCATGTCCGGACCGGAATCCTGGCCGCGCGCTTCTTCATCGCGGTCGACAAATTCGATCACGGCGATCGGAGCCGCATCGCTGTCGCGATATCCGGCCTTGATCACGCGGGTGTAGCCGCCGTCGCGATCAGAATAGCGCTCGGCCAGAACATCAAATAGCTTCTTGAGCTGCGTTTCGTCCTGCAGACGCGTCATCGCCAGACGACGGTTCGAAAGGCCACCACGCTTGGCAAGTGTCACCAGCTTTTCGACATAAGGACGAAGTTCTTTCGCCTTGGCCTGTGTGGTGATGATCTGCTCGTGCTTGATAAGAGCAGCCGCCATATTGCGGAAGAGAGCCTTGCGGTGGCCCGACTTGCGCGAGAGTTTGCGCTGTGAAATTCCGTGACGCATTTTGTTTTCCTTCGTTCGAAAAGGGCCCGTGTGAGGTAGCCCAGTGCTGGCGGCGCTTCAGGTGCGCCGCCGGAACCTGTTTAACCAAGAAGTTCCTGTTCCAACTTCTTCGCCATTTCTTCAATGTTCTCAGGCGGCCATCCGGGGATGTCCATGCCGAGACGCAGACCCATACTTGAGAGCACTTCCTTGATCTCGTTCAAGGACTTGCGGCCAAAGTTTGGCGTGCGCAGCATTTCGGCTTCGGTTTTCTGAACCAAATCGCCGATGTAGATGATGTTGTCGTTTTTGAGGCAGTTTGCACTGCGAACCGACAGTTCCAACTCGTCGACCTTTTTGAGGAGGTAACGGTTGAGCTGGTTTGCATCGTCTTCCTGCGGCTGAGCGGCCTGACCGATCATTGCGGACTGAGGCTGCGGGATGCCATCTTCGAAGTGGACGAACAATGTCAGCTGGTCCTGCAAAATGCGCGCGGCATAAGCGACCGCATCGTCAGGCGTTACCGTGCCATCGGTTTCGACAGTCAGGCTCAGCTTGTCATAGTCAAGCTCCTGGCCAACACGTGCGTTTTCGACCTTGTAGCTCACCTGACGAACAGGCGAGTAGAGCGAATCCACAGGGATCAGGCCAATCGGCGCATCCGCGGGGCGGTTCTGCACGGCAGGCGCGTACCCCTTACCAACGTCAGCGGTCAGCTCCATGTTGAGCGTCGCACCTTCGTCAAGGTGGCACAGGACGAGGTCTTTGTTCATCACTTCGATGTCGCCGGTTACAGCGATATCACCTGCTTTCACTTCAGCAGGGCCAGTCATCGAAAGCTGCAGTCGCTTGGGGCCTTCGCCTTCCATCTTCAGCGCGATTTGCTTCACGTTGAGAACGATGTCGGTCACGTCTTCACGTACGCCGGCAAGCGACGAGAATTCGTGCAGTACGTTTTCAATCTTGATCGATGTGATCGCGGCGCCCTGAAGCGAGGAAAGCAGCACACGGCGCAAAGCGTTGCCAAGTGTGAGGCCAAAGCCGCGCTCAAGCGGTTCAGCGACAAAAGTCACTTTGCGTTGCTTGTCGGAGCCTTCCTTGATTTCAAGAGCGTTGGGTTTCTTCAGTTCCTGCCAGTTCTTCGTATTGACGGACATGGATTTCCCCTAATTCGCTTATCGTAAGCGGTTCAAATTTTGGTGCGAGCGGCAAGCAAACTGTTGGGCGATACTGCTTGCCAAACCCGCCGGAGGGAGTGTGGGAAGCGGCGAGGCTCCCCGCACTTGAGACGGATCAGACGCGGCGACGCTTGGACGGGCGCACGCCGTTGTGCGGGATCGGCGTCACATCGCGGATGGATGTGATGTTGAAGCCCACAGCGGCCAGACCACGAAGCGCGCTTTCACGGCCCGAGCCTGGTCCTTTCACTTCCACTTCGAGAGTGCGCACACCGTGTTCTGCGGCTTTCTTGCCCGCATCATCGGCGGCAACCTGGGCTGCATAAGGGGTAGACTTACGGCTACCCTTAAAGCCCATCATGCCAGCAGAGGACCAGCTGATCGCATTGCCCTGTGCATCGGTGATGGTGATCATGGTGTTGTTGAAGCTGGCGTTGATGTGCGCAACGCCGCTTGTGATGTTTTTACGGTCGCGGCGTCTTACTTTGCCGGGTTCGCGTGCCATTGTTTCGGTTCCTTATTCGAAAGGGAGAAGGAAAAAGCGTATCTGAAAAATCCAGAGCTTACTTCTTCTTCCCAGCGATCGGCTTGGCCTTGCCCTTGCGGGTGCGGGCATTGGTGTGCGTACGCTGACCGCGAACGGGCAGCTGGTTACGGTGACGCAGGCCGCGATATGAACGCAGGTCCATCAGACGCTTAATGTTCATCGCGGTTTCACGGCGAAGGTCGCCTTCCACCATGTGATCGGCATCAATCGTCTCACGAATGCGCAGAACTTCCTCATCAGTCAGATCTTGCACGCGTGCGGTGTGCGGAATGCCAAGCTTGTCAGCGATCTGGACAGCCGTTGTGCGGCCAATCCCGTGAATATATGTCAGCGCAATAATAACGCGCTTGTTTGTGGGGATGTTTACCCCGGCAATACGAGCCACTTAGTTCTTCTCCATGCTCCACAGGGCTTTGCGAATTTGATCACGGCCCTATCTCGACGCTCAAACAACTCGCCAAATTCGATCTTGCCTTAAACGACAAAAGTCCGGTTTGCGCACTGCGAGGGCAGCGGCTGCCGGACGAGATTCGAAAGTGTCGAATGAAGCGCGCGCTTACGAGGATTCGCAGCGCGCGTCAACAGGCGAGGCGAGCGCTCTGGTTCGAGCCATCAAAATGGTCCGAAACGCTCGTCTTTCAAGGGGCATGAATAGAGGAAATTTGCGGCAAAGCCAATTCCCACTTCTCCACATGCCGATTTGCGACACATCTTCTTACATTGCACGCCGCAAGAATCCTATAATTCGTTAACCATACGACTTTAATTACGGCTCTATGGAGAGAAGTCCCTATCAAGCTCTCTTTCGCATAAAGCGACACTGCCTTGCGATCATTGCTGTTGCGGGGCTTTTCGCGGTGCTGAATACCACTGCAGCCACCGCCGGTCGCATCGAGGCGGGTACGTTCAATTCGAACGACACGATTTCCGGGTCGCGTCTCCCCACACGGGTCAACTTCCAGCAGCCATTCGACCAGCCACCCATCGTTGTCGCGCTGCCCTCACAAAGTGGCAACAATTCTTCCACCATCAGAATCACGAACGTCACGACAACCGGCTTTGACGAACTGGCGCTCGAGCCCGACAATTGGGACGGGCGCCATATATCGATGGCGATCCAGTATATTGCAGTGGAGCCGGGCCGCCATGTGCTGCCCGATGGCACTGTGATCGAAGCAGGCCGAGTAACGCTTTCCAATGTGCAGTTCGGCACAGGCTTTACAGGTGGAACGCGTAGCTGGGCCAATATCACCTTTTCTCAGCCAATTTCAGGCACGCCCATGGTTGTGCATCATCTGCAAACCGCAAACAGCGAGACCCGCAATGTCGCAAGCCAAAGCTCCCGGCCGCATATCTCCTCGATTGCACAAAACCTGAGCGCGACCGGATTTCAGCTCGCGATTGATCGCAGCCAGGCCAATAGCGGCCCCTTCCCATCAGCTGAACAAATCGGCTGGATCGCTTTTCCAGCGGGCTTGAACAGCAGTTTTCCCGATACGGGCGGGACGACAATCAATTGGAGCACTCGCAACACCCCCGCCAACATACGCGGCTGGGACAATGGTTGCTTTACGAATTCGCACGGCCTGACAGGTGCCAGCAATCCAATTGTGATTGCGAAAAAGATCTCTCGAAACAACGATGATGGCGGTTGGCTGCGTTACTGCACGATCAACTCGAATACCATTTCGCTGAGGGTTGATGAAGACCGGAATCAGGATAACGAACGCGGCGTGGCGGTTGCCGATGCAGAAAGCGCGTCCATCATTGCATTCTCCCAAAGTTTCCATGCCAATCTGGCAGCATCTCTGGACGTGGTAAAAGCACGCACGGCCACTGATGACGGGCTTGGAGGTGCATTTGGTATTCCCGATGCGATCGTCACCTATCTCATCACCGTAACCAATTCTGGCAATGCCCCGCCCAATCTTGGCAGTGTGCTTGTGACCGAGGAACTGCCTGCCGAACTGGCGCTGGTGTTGAGCGATTTTGCGGGGCCAGGCTCGGGACCAATCGTTTTCACCGATGGCGCGCCGCCCACTGGCATGACCTGCACCTTCGTCTCGTTTGCGAGCACTACGGATTGCTTTGAATTCTCACAGGACGGCGTGAACTTTTCGTATCAGCCCGTTGATAGCGGAGACGGAACCGATCCGAGCGTTCGCTTTATCCGCATTCGCCCCACAGGTTTCATGTTTGGCGACACGGGTAGCGGCGATCCGGCCTTTACGTTGAACCTGCGTGCGCAAGTGCAATAGGATTTAGCCGAGCGCTGGTGCGTTGATTATTCGAGCTCAGCCTCTTGTGACAAATCGCCGAAGGCATCTTCTACAGAGGGCTTAGTCTCTTCTTCCTCGTCGCTTGGCGTTTCATCCTCGGCTGCTTCTGCATCGCCCACTTCTTCTTGAGGGGCAAGATCGGTTTGCGGTCCCGAGACGCGGCCGAGCTTATCGACAAGACCTGACAATTGCTGGCTCATCACTCCATCCACCGCCTTGGCAATCTCGGCCACTTCGTATCGCATTTCGCCGCCGACATTATACTCCCACACGATCCGCGTGCCTTCATCGACTTCGCTGATCGCAATGGTGAGAATGCCCGTGACCGGCTCGCTTTGAAGCGGCCCCAGAGCCCCACGCATTCTGAGCGCGCTTTCTGGATAGGCCTGGATCACCTGCATATGCTCAACGCTCCCTTCGAGCGTGAAGCGGTCGGGTTCGTCAACCTCCGGGATTTTCTCGCAGAAGCATCCGCCCGCTTGCGGCATTAGCGTCAGATTGCCGGCATCGCCTGACCAGGTGTGATCTGAATTCCACCAATCCGCTGGAGAAATCAGAGAGAGCCAAACGGCCTTGGGTGTCGCTTCGACAACCGCCTCATCGCGCGTGGTGAAACCATTGTCAGTCGTTCGCGTGACTTCCGCTTGCACTGGCGCAGCAGCCAAGGCACCACCAAGGGCGATGATACGAGTAAGGTTGTTCAGCATGGCAAAGCGTTCTCCCGTCAGGAGACCCTAAGCAAACCGATCAATCAGGGTAAAGCCTGAAAAGCTGACGCCCGTCCGAGCTTACGTAAGAATAGCGTCAATCGCGTCAGCGACCTCATCAATACCAGCCATGCCATCGACACGGGTGACGATCCCGCGCGCCTCGTAACCTGGAAGGATGGGCGCGGTCTCATCGCGATAGACACCCATGCGTTTGCGCACGGTTTCCTCGTTATCGTCGGGACGACGCTTGAATTCGGTAGAACCACAAGTGTCGCATACGCCCTCTTTCGAAGGCGGGTTCGCTGTGTCGTGATAAAGCGCGCCGCAGTTGGCACACGAGAAACGACCACAAATACGCTCGACCAGAGCGTCTTCATCCACGTCAAGTTCAATAACGTGATCGAGCGAACGACCATTCTTGGCAAGGATCCGGTCAAGATCACCTGCCTGCGCAGCAGTGCGCGGATATCCGTCGAATATCGCGCCCTGATCTGCAGGCATTGCAGCAAGGTTCTCATCAATCAGCGAAGAGACAATCTCGTCCGACACAAGTTCGCCGCGATCCATCACGGCTTTGGCTTCCAGCCCGACAGGCGTCTCAGCTTTGACAGCGGCCCGCAGCATGTCGCCGGTGGAAAGCTGCTTCATCCCGTGGCGTTCAACCAGCCCGGCGCTCTGCGTACCCTTGCCAGCCCCGGGAGGGCCAAGAAGAATGATGTTCACCAACGCATCCCCTGTTCCTGCGCGCCTCTCTCACGCGCATTCCTGTAACTTCGAAAAGCCCTTGTGCGTTACCGCATGCGACCTTTCAATTTAGCCTTTTTGATTAGATCGCCGTATTGGTGCGCGAGCAGGTGCGACTGAACCTGGCTGAGCGTATCGACCGTCACGTTCACGACGATCAACAAGCTCGTACCGCCAAGGAACAGCGGAATGCCGGTTTGAGCGATCATGTATTCGGGGATCACACAGACAGCGGTCAGGTAAATCGCGCCAACCACTGTGATGCGGGTCAGCACATATTCGAGATAATCCGCCGTGCGCTTGCCGGGACGAATGCCGGGGATGAAACCGCCATTCTTTTTGAGGTTATCCGCTGTCTCTTCGGGGTTGAACACAACTGCGGTGTAGAAGAAGCAGAAGAAGATGATTCCGATGCCATAGAGCGCCATGTAGATCGGCTGTCCGTGTGCAAGATATTGGTTGAGCGTCACGATGACACCGCCAAAGGTGCTGTCAGTATCAACCGAGTTGCCGGCGAATTGCGAAATCGTCAGCGGCAAAAGCAGCAGCGAGCTTGCAAAAATCGGCGGAATAACACCTGCAGTGTTGAGCTTAAGCGGGAGGTGCGAACTGTCTGCCTGCATCATACCGCGCTGCGTTGCGCGCTTGGGATACTGGATCAACAGGCGGCGCTGTGCGCGCTCGACAAAGCTGATGAGGAGGATCAGCACCACGACCATCACGATGAAAGCGATGATGATTGTTGGTGAGATCGAACCGGTGCGGCCGCCCTCGAACAGGTTGGTCGCAAAGGTCGGGAATTGCGCAACGATACCCGCCATAATTATGAGCGAAACGCCATTGCCGATCCCGCGTGAGGTGATCTGCTCACCCAGCCAGAGGAGGAACATGGTGCCGCCAACAAGGCTGATCACAGCGCCGACGCGAAACATGTATCCTGGGTTCACAACGGCGGAAATGCCATTGGCAGCGCCGAAGCTTTCAAGCCCCGAGGCGAGGAAATAACCCTGAATCGCGCACAGGAACACGGTGCCATAGCGCGTATACTGGTTGAGCTTTTGCCGACCCGTCGCGCCCTCTTTCTTGAGAGCTGCCAGCGTTGGGTGAAGCGCCGATGCCATCTGAACCACAATCGACGCGGTGATATACGGCATAACGCCCAGCGCAATCAGGCTCATCCGCTCAAGCGAACCACCCGAAAACGTGTTGAAGATGTCAAGAATTCCGCCTCGGCCAAGATCGGCGAGATTCTGCAACGCAGCTGGGTTAACACCGGGCAACGGAATAAAGCTCAAAAACCGGAAGACAATGAGCGCACCAATGGTGAACCAGATGCGCTGGCGCAATTCTGTCGCTTGAGCAAAATTGCCCAAGTTCATATTGCTTGCGATGTTATCGGCGCGTGAAGCCATAATGCTCTATCGATCCTGGTTGTCTGCTGGGTCAGCTCGCAGGCCGAACGCAGCGCAGACACACTAAGTAGGGAGCGAGAGGCCCTTTGTCGAACCCCTCGTATGCCCTTTTATCCGATTATTCGCTCTTGGCGGCTTTCGCAGCTTTGACTTCGGCATTGATAGGCGCGGTCACTTCGACGCTGCCGCCAGCCTTTTCGACCGCCGCAATTGCGCCTTTGGTAGCGCCAGCAACAACGAATTTAGCCTTAGCTTTGATCTCGCCTTTGCCGAGCAGACGGACACCGTCCTTACCGCCGCGAACCAATCCGCATTCGCGCAGCGCTTCTTCGGTGATGTCTTTTTTGCCATCGAGCTTCTTCGCGTCGATCCATTTCTGGACCATGCCGATGTTTACCTCGGCAAAATCCTTGCCAAACGGGTTGTTAAAGCCACGCTTTGGCAGACGCATGTGAAGCGGCATCTGGCCGCCTTCAAAGCCTTTGATGGCCACACCAGAACGGCTCTTTTGGCCCTTCTGACCGCGCGCTGCAGTTTTGCCTTTGCCAGAGCCGATACCACGGCCCACACGCATGCGGCCTTTACGGGCGCCTGCATTGTCACGGATGTCTGTAAGTTTCATAATTGCACTCGCTTTCGCTTTTCTTCGCGCTGAAAGATTGAGGCCCCGCATTTGCGAGGCCTCCAATATTTAGTCCACAACCTCAACCAGATGCGGGATCTTGGCGATCGCGCCGCGAACTTCAGGGGTATCCTTCCGCTCGACGATCTTGTGCATCTTGTTCAGCCCAAGACCGATCAGGATCTTGCGCTGGCTTTCTGGACGACGGATCGGCGAACCGATCTGCTTGATCTTGATGGTAGCCATTGTCGATTACTCCACAACTGCTGCGGCGTCGGCTTCTGCCTCTGCCTTGTTGGCGCCGCCGCGACCCAGAAGGTCGGCAACTTTCTTGCCGCGACGCTGAGCCACAGACTTCGGTGAAGTCTGATCAGTCAACGCCTCGAAAGTGGCGCGGATCATGTTGTAAGGGTTGGATGTGCCGACCGACTTGGTCACCACGTCTGCAACACCAAGGCTCTCGAATACCGCACGCATCGGACCACCAGCGATGATGCCGGTTCCCGGAGGCGCGGTGCGAACGGTGACCTTGCCAGCGCCAAAACGGCCATTGCCATCATGGTGCAGCGTGCGGCCTTCCTTGAGCGGGACGCGGATCATCTTCTTACGAGCAGCGGCAGTTGCCTTCGTGATCGCTTCAGGCACTTCGCGTGCTTTACCGTGGCCAAAGCCAACGCGGCCCTGACCATCGCCGACAACGACGAGAGCTGCAAAGCCAAAGCGCTTACCACCCTTAACCGTCTTGGAGACGCGGTTGATGTGGACGAGCTTCTCGATGATGCCATCATCTTCTTCCTCACGGCGACCACGGCCACCGTCACGGCCTCCGCGACCACGACCACGTCCACCGCGATCATTGCCGCCGCGCCCACGTCCGCCACGCTCACGCGGCTGACCTTCGGCACCTTGAGCAGCGGACTGATTGTCAGCAGCTTCGGAAGGGGTCTGCGCAACAGCAGGAGTTTCAGCGTCGGCCTTGGCCTTCTGAACCTCGATCGTGTCGCCCTCTTGCGGCGTCAGCGCTTCTTCAACCTTGGCTTCTGCCGGCTGTTCTTCGGTCTTTTTTTCGTCTGCCATTCTTAGAACTCCAGCCCGCCTTCGCGAGCGGCATCGGCCAGCGCCTTTACGCGGCCATGAAACAGGAACCCGCCGCGATCAAACACGACAGTGGTGACGCCAGCCTTCTTCGCAGCAGCAGCGATGTCTTTGCCAACCTTGGCAGCGGCATCGACATTTGCACCCGATGACTTTTCACCAAGAGTGGACGCCGCTGCGACCGTCTTGCCTTCGGCATCGTTGATGATCTGCGCATAGATATGCCGGCCAGTGCGGTGCACCGACAGACGTGGCTTATCGCCAGCGCGCGCACGCAGAGCCGTGCGGACACGGCGGCGGCGACGTTCAAAAAGGGAAAGCTTTGCCATCTTACTTCTTCTTCCCTTCCTTGCGGAAGATATACTCACCGCGATACTTAATACCCTTGCCCTTGTAAGGCTCAGGCTTGCGGAACTCGCGGATTTCGGCAGCGAATTGGCCAACGGCCTGCTTATCGATGCCGCTGATTTCGACCGTTGTCTGATCCGGCGTTTTCACTTCGAGACCTTCTGGCACAGTGAGATCGACATCGTGGCTGAAACCCAGTTCCAGCTTCAAAGTCTTTCCCTGTGCCTTGGCACGATAACCAACACCTGATATCTCAAGCGTCTTTGAAAAGCCCTCGGTCACACCTTCAACCAGGTTCGACACAAGTGTGCGCTGCATGCCCCAGAAGGAGCGCGCTTGCTTGGTGTCGTTGGCCGGGTTGACCTGGATTTCATCGCCTTCGACTTTGTAGTCGATAAGATCAGACAGGCCCATGGAAAGAGTGCCCTTGGGCCCCTTCACGCTCAGCGTGCCGTTATCGATCGTAGCGGTAACGCCGCTTGGGATCGCAACCGCTTTCTTACCAATGCGGCTCATCAGAACACCTCCGCGAGCACTTCACCGCCGACGTTATTCTCACGCGCTTCGTTGTCCGAAAGGACACCACGCGGGGTCGAGACGATGGTGATGCCAAGGCCGTTACGCACAGTCGGCAGTTCTTTCGAACCCGAATAGACGCGGCGGCCAGGCTTGGAAACGCGGCTCACATGCTTGATCGCAGGCTCGCCTTCGAAATATTTGAGCTCAATCCGCAGAGCTGGGTGCTTGCCCGATGCGTCTTCGCTGTAGCCACGGATGTAGCCCTCGCGCTGAAGCACTTCGAGAACGTTCGCACGCAGTTTCGACGCGGGCGAAAGGACGCTATCCTTCTTCGCCTGCTGGCCGTTGCGGATGCGGGTGAGCATATCACCCAGAGGATCGGTCATAGCCATATCTTAATTCCTCACCAGCTCGACTTGGTCAGGCCTGGGATCAGGCCCTTGTTGCCGAGATCGCGCAGTTCGATACGGTTGATGCCGAACTTGCGGTAATAGCCGCGCGGGCGGCCGGTGGTGGCGCAACGATTGCGCACGCGGGTCGGGTTTGCATTGCGCGGCAGTTCAGCCATTTTGAGACGAGCCATCAGGCGCTCGCTCTCATCAAGCGATTGGTCATTCGCAATCGCTTTCAGCTTCTCATACTTCGCTGCGTACTGTTTCACGAGCTTCTTGCGGCGCTCGTTTTTGTTAATCGAACTCAGTTTCGCCATGGACTTAAGCTCTCTTCTCTTGAGTTGTTTCGTTCATCATAAGAATTGCGCGGGGGCGTAATTACGCCGCCTCCTTCTCTTCGTTCATTCCCTGGAATGGGAAGCCGAACAGACGGAGAAGCTCGCGCGCCTCTTCATCGGTTTGGGCGGTGGTGGTGACGATAATGTCCATCCCACGCACTTTTTCGATCTTGTCGTACGAGATCTCTGGGAACACGATCTGCTCTTTCAAACCCATCGCGTAATTGCCGCGTCCGTCAAAGGACTTGGCGTTGAGACCACGAAAGTCACGGATGCGCGGCATCGCAACGGTCACCAAGCGATCCATGAATTCGTACATGCGATCACGGCGCAAGGTGACCTTGCAACCGATAGGCATGCCTTCGCGCAGCTTGAACTGAGCGATCGATTTCTTCGCCTTGGTGATGACCGGCTTTTGACCAGCGATCAGCGCCATTTCTTCAGCAGCCGTGGCTACTTTCTTCTTGTCCTGGCTCGCTTCGCCAACGCCCATGTTGAGCGTGACTTTTTCAAGCCGTGGGACTTGTAGGCGATTGGTGTAACCGAACTTTTCGGTCATCGCCTTGACGATTTCGTCCTCGTACTTGGACTTAAGACGGGGCGTATAATCAGCCATCGATCGTCTCCCCACTCTTTACAGCGACGCGCACTTTCTTGCCGTCTTTTTCTTCGAACCGGACGCGCGTAGGCTTGCCATCCTTGGGATCGGCGAGCGCAACTTTCGACAGGTGCATCGGCGCCGGATAACGGTCGATGCCGCTCTGCGGGTTTTGCTGGCTTGGCTTGCGGTGACGGGTCGCGATATTGATGCCTTCGACAATCACTTTGCCATCCTTGGGCATAACCTGCTGGACGGTGCCGGTGCGGCCCTTGTCCTTGCCGGACAGCACGACAACGCTGTCACCTTTTTTGATCTTTGCAGCACCCATGATCAGAGCACCTCCGGAGCAAGCGAAATGATTTTCATGAAGCCGCGTCCGCGCAGTTCGCGCACGACAGGGCCAAAGATACGAGTGCCAATGGGCTCTTCGCTCTTGTTCACGAGAACCGCTGCGTTGCTGTCAAAACGGATCACGCTGCCATCGGGACGACGAACGTCCTTCTTGGTGCGGACGATCACAGCGCGGTGAACGTCACCCTTTTTGACTTTAGCGCGCGGTTGAGCCTCTTTCACAGAGACCACGATCACGTCGCCAACGGAAGCGAAACGACGCTTAGACCCGCCCAGCACCTTAATGCACTGGACGCGCTTTGCGCCGCTATTGTCCGCGACGTCGAGATTGGATTGCATCTGGATCATGGATCCGGTTCCTTCTCTTGGCTTGCTGGGACACCCGATTTCTGGCCGGGGCTCAGCAGTTCCTAGTTACGTCTTACTCTGCGCCGCCTGGAGTGACTTCTGCCACTTCCAGATCAGCCTCGATTGCCTGCACTCCGCCAGCCACGACGCGGTCTTTCACAGCCCATGTCTTGGTTTTGGAGATTGGCTTTGTCTCTTCGATACGAACGACATCACCCATGGCGTATTCGTTCTTCTCGTCGTGAGCGTGATACTTTTTCGAGCGACGGATGATCTTCCCGTAAAGCGGGTGCTTCACCTTGCGCTCGACCAGTACGGTCACGGTTTTGTCGGTCTTGTCGGAAGTGACAGTCCCGATCAGGATACGTTTCGGCATTGTCTACTCCCTCAAGCTTTCGCTGCCGAAGCAGCGCGCTCATTCTGAAGCGTCTTGATCTGCGCAATCGTCCGGCGGACGCGGCGCATTTCAGACGGGTTGTCCAATTGGTTGGTCGCAGCCTGGAAACGCAGATTGTACTGCTCACGCTTCAGCTCAGTGAGCTGGATCGAAAGCTGATCATCTGTCTTGGTGCGAAGATCGGCGATATCAGCCATTACTTGCCTCCTCCGAGGTGCGATGTGTCACCCAAACGGGCAACAACTTTGGTCTTGATCGGCAGCTTCATGGCGGCGCGCTCAAATGCGAGCGCGGCCAATTGGCCATCAACGCCGTCGAGTTCGAACAGGATACGGCCTGGCTTCACGCGAGCAGCCCAGTATTCAACGGAGCCTTTGCCTTTACCCTGACGGACTTCGGCAGGCTTCTTCGACACAGGCACGTCGGGGAACACGCGGATCCACAGACGACCCTGACGTTTCATCGCACGCGTAATGGCACGACGAGCCGCCTCGATCTGACGAGCGGTGATACGCTCAGGCTCAAGCGCTTTGAGACCATAGGAGCCAAAGTTCAGCGTGGTGCCGCCTTTGGCATCGCCTTTGATCTTGCCCTTGAAGGCCTTGCGATATTTGGTTTTCTTCGGTTGCAGCATTGTCTGTCTCTCTTAGCGAGCCCCTCAGCGAGCGGGGCGAACGCCCGAAGTTTGCGATTCCATCATGAGGCGATCTTGTGCCGTCGGATCATGGCCCAGGATCTCACCTTTGAAGACCCACACCTTGATGCCGATGATGCCATAAGCGGTGAGCGCTTCGGCTTCGGCATAGTCGATGTTTGCGCGCAGCGTGTGCAGCGGCACACGGCCTTCACGATACTGCTCAACACGAGCGATTTCAGCACCGCCAAGACGGCCACCGCATACGATCTTGATGCCTTCAGCACCCAGACGCATGGCGGATTGCATCGCGCGTTTCATCGCGCGGCGGAAAGCCACACGGCGAATAAGTTGATCCGCAATGCCTTGTGCGACAAGCTTCGCATCGACTTCAGGCTTACGGATTTCGACGATGTTCAGCTTCACTTCGCTCGACGTCATGGTCGACAGCTTGGCTCGCAGCTTTTCAATGTCTGCACCCTTCTTGCCGATGATAACACCCGGACGAGCCGCATAGATTGAGATGCGGCAAAGCTTCGCCGGACGCTCAATCACAACTTTTGAAATCGCTGCCTGAGGCAGGTTTTTCGTGATGTACTTGCGGATCTTGATGTCTTCTGCGAGCAGACCTGCATAGTCACGCCCTTCGGCGTACCAGCGGCTGTCCCACGTACGGTTGATCTGAAGACGCAGACCAATCGGATTACTCTTCTGGCCCATGGTTTATGCCTCTTCTTCTTCGCGAACGACGATGCGCAGCTTGCTGAATGGCTTCAGAATGCGCGTCGATTTGCCGCGGCCACGTGTGTGGAAACGCTTCATCGTGATCGACTTGCCAACCGATGCTTCTGCAACGACGAGCGCATCGACATCGAGATCGTGGTTATTCTCGGCGTTAGCGATAGCAGACGCGAGAACCTTGCTCGCATCTTTTGCCATCGCCTTCTTTGAAAACGACAGGATGTTCAGCGCTTCTTCGGCTTTCTTGCCGCGGATCAGTTCCGCAACAAGGTTGAGCTTCTGCGCGCTGCCACGGATCTGCGTACCAACGGCGAGAGCTTCATTGTCAGCCACGCGGCGAGGTGATTTTGCCTTGCCCATTAGCGTTTGCCCTTCTTGTCAGCCGCGTGACCAGGGAAGTTGCGCGTAGGCGCGAATTCACCAAGCTTGTGGCCAACCATTTCTTCGGAAACCGAAACCGGGATGAATTTCTGACCGTTGTAGACGTTGAACGTAAGTCCAACGAATTGCGGCAGAATTGTCGAACGACGCGACCAGGTCTTGATCGGCTTCGTGTTGTTTGCGTCCTGTGCCTCTTCGGCCTTCTTGAGAAGGCTGAGCTCGACAAACGGACCTTTCCAGACGGAACGTGCCATCGTGTCTTACCTCTTCTTCTTCGCGTGACGCGAACGGATGATCATCTTGTCCGTCTGCTTGTTCTTACGAGTGCGCGCGCCCTTGGTCGGCTTGCCCCATGGCGTCACTGGGTGACGACCACCTGAGGTCCGGCCTTCACCACCACCGTGGGGGTGATCGACAGGGTTCTTTGCAACACCGCGAGTAAGCGGACGACGGCCCTTCCAGCGAGTGCGGCCAGCTTTACCGAAATTCTGGTTCTGGTTGTCGGGGTTTGACACCGCGCCAACCGTACCCATGCAATCGGCACGCAGGTACCGCTGTTCGCCCGAGTTGAGACGCACGATGACCATGCCGCGGTCACGACCGACGAGCTGGACATAAGCGCCGGCGCTGCGAGCGATCTGACCGCCCTTACCCGGCTTCATCTCGACATTGTGACAGATCGTGCCAACCGGCATTTGCCCCAAAAGCATGGCATTGCCAGGCTTCGTATCGGTCTTTTCGCCAGCAACAACAGTGTCACCTACAGCCAATCGCTGCGGGCAAATTATGTAAGCAAGCTCTCCATCTTCGTATTTAAGAAGCGCGATGAAAGCGGTGCGGTTCGGATCGTATTCAATCCGCTCAACGGTTGCAGGCACATCCCACTTGCGACGCTTAAAGTCGATGAAGCGATATTTCTGCTTGTGACCGCCAGCAATGCCGCGCGATGTCACGTGGCCCTTGTTGTTGCGGCCACCCGTCTTGCGCTTGCCTTCGGTGAGCGACTTGACCGGGCCACCTTTATGGAGACCCGACTTGTCGACCAGAATAAGGCCGCGCCGCGCAGGGCTTGTCGGTTTGTAATTCTTGAGTGCCATCAGCTCACCTGCTCAGTGATGTCGATCATGGTGCCCTCTTCGAGCTTCACAATCGCTTTCTTGAAGTCCGAGCGCTTGTAGGGTTTGCCCCGCCAGCGTTTCGTCTTCCCCTTGGTGACAATCGTATTGACCGAGACGACTTTGGCCTTCTGGTCAGCGTAGATCGCCTCCACGGCTTCCTTTATTTGCGGCTTCGTCGCATCATTCGCGACTCTAAACACTACAGCGTTGTTCTCAGACGCCATCGTCGATTTCTCGGTGATGTGCGGAGAGAGAATTACATCGTAATGCTTTGCAGCGACTTCGGATTTCTTAGCCATTGAAGCGCGCCTCCAGCTTTTCGACCGCGTCTTTGGTAAGAACGAGCGTGTCGTGATTGAGGATGTCATAAACATTGGCGCCAGCAGCGGGCATGACATTCACACCTTTGAGATTGCCAGCAGCGCGGCTGAAACCATCGTCGACGCTTTCGCCGTCGATCACGAGGACTTTGCCAACAAAACCAGCTTTGTCGAAGTGACCCTTGAGCGCCTTCGTCTTGGCATCTTTCAGCGTGAGGCTGTCAACGACCACGAGGCCGTCTTTTGCCTTGCTCGAAAGAGCCATCTTGAGCCCAAGTGCACGAATCTTCTTATTGAGCGACTGCTCGAAATCACGCTTGCGGGCACCATGCGCCTTACCGCCGCCGATAAAGATCGGAGCGGAACGGGCACCATGACGAGCGCCGCCTGAACCCTTTTGGGCACCAAACTTCTTACCCGTGCGAGCAACGTCAGAACGCTCACGCGTCGGCCGCGCGGTTCCGCGACGGTTTTCAAGCTGCCACGTAACGACGCGGTGCAGGATGTCAGCGCGCGGCTCCACACCAAACACGGCATCGTTCAATTCGATGTCGCCTGACGCCTTCCCGTCGATTTTCTGGACCTTCACCTTCATGGCTTAGTCTTCCTTCTTCTCATCCGCTGCCGGAGCGTCGGCTGCAGGAGCTTCGGCTTCGGGAGCAGGTGTGTCTGCGGCGGGCGCTTCAGGAGCTGGCGTTTCTGCCGCTGTGTCCACTGCGGTTTCTTCAACCGGGGCCTCAGCAGCAGGCTCGTCATTGGCAGGCTTGCCAGCTTCAACAACAGCGCCGGGGAACGGTGCATCTTCAGGAGCCGGCAGTTTG
Organism: Erythrobacter sp. YT30; assembly: GCF_001542875.1. Lineage (GTDB taxonomy): Bacteria > Pseudomonadota > Alphaproteobacteria > Sphingomonadales > Sphingomonadaceae > Erythrobacter. The sequence continues at coordinate 873,434 of NZ_LMAF01000001.1, forward strand.
ATCGCATCGCGAACAAGCAACCAGCCATTCTTCGCACCAGGAACAGAGCCCTTGATGAACAGCAAGCCGCGATCCGCATCAGTGCGAACCACTTCGAGGTTCATCTGGGTGCGCTGACGATCACCCATGTGACCAGCCATCTTTTTGCCCTTGAACACGCGACCCGGATCCTGACGGTTACCCGTCGAACCGTGCGAACGGTGAGAGATAGACACACCGTGCGTCGCACGAAGACCACCAAAGCCCCAGCGCTTCATCGCGCCCGCAAAGCCTTTACCTTGCGTGTGGCCGGTGATGTCGACCTTTTGACCAGCAACGAAGTGGTCAGCGCTGATAAGCGACCCGACGGGAACAAGGCCGTCTTCGCCTTCAACACGAAATTCCGCCACGCGCTTTTTGAGGCCTACACCGGCCTTGCCAAAATGCTCACGCTGCGGCTTTGCTACGTTCTTTTGCTTCGCTTCGCCTGCACCAAGCTGAACGGCGAAATAGCCATCCGTGTCCTGAGTGCGGTGCGAGACGACCTGGCAATCCTCCAAAGCCAGAACGGTAACCGGCACGTGCCGACCGTCCTCCTGGAAGAGGCGGGTCATCCCTACCTTTTTCGCGATCACGCCAGTGCGCATCGTCTTTACTCCTTACAGAGGCACCAGGAGGACCATCCCCGAGGTGCGTGCCAACCCAATGATTTATGCTACGAGCCCCGTCCGGGCTGATGCTCTTGCGACCAGATGGTCGTTCAAGCGAGACGGGAGACGCAGCCCGGCCAAAAGGCCGGCGGTATCTCTATGTCTGCGGGACCCGGATCAATTCCGAATCCCAAACCAGCTTAAGCCAGTTTGATCTCTACGTTTACGCCAGCAGCCAAATCGAGCTTCATAAGCGCGTCGACAGTTTGAGCGTTGGGCTGCACAATATCGAGCAGCCGCTTATACGTACGTACCTCGAACTGCTCGCGCGACTTCTTGTCGATGTGCGGGCCGCGGTTCACGGTGAATTTTTCAATACGCGTCGGCATCGGAATGGGGCCGCGAATAAGAGCGCCGGTCCGGCGCGCTGTTTCTGCGATCTCTCCAGTTGCCTGGTCAAGAACGCGGTGGTCAAACGCCTTAAGGCGAATACGAATATTCTGAGCTTCCATTACCTACACCGATGCGAAAGAGCCTAAGATGGGTTGCCCCACCTCAAAAACAAAAGGCCGGCCCCGTTTCCGTTTCCATCCACGGGCGGCCTTACAAAATTGCGGTCGCGAGAACGAATCCTCGCCTTGAGGCGCGCGTATACGTCTGAGGCGGGCAACTGGCAACCCCCTATCGCCCGCATTTTTGGCGCAATTCTCAAGCTGCCAGTTCTACTGCCACCATAGCTGCAAAAACTGGGCTTGCATAAAAAGCGGCCCGGCTCACCTTCAAGTGAGCCGAGCCGCCAATTTCATACCCTGATGGGTCCGATTTTAGTTGGTGATCTTGGCAACAACGCCCGAACCAACCGTACGGCCACCTTCGCGGATAGCGAAACGCAGACCTTCGTCCATAGCGATCGGAGCGATCAGCTTGACGTTGATGGTTACGTTATCGCCAGGCATCACCATTTCGGTGCCTTCTGGAAGGATCACTTCGCCGGTCACGTCAGTCGTACGGAAGTAGAACTGAGGACGGTAGTTGGCGAAGAACGGCGTGTGACGGCCACCTTCGTCTTTCGACAGAACGTAAACTTCTGCACTGAACTCGGTGTGCGGCGTAACCGAACCGGGCTTCGCAAGAACCTGACCACGCTCAACATCTTCACGGCCAACACCGCGGATGAGAGCACCGATGTTGTCGCCTGCTTCGCCGCTGTCGAGCAGCTTACGGAACATTTCAACGCCGGTAACAGTCGTTTTGGTTGTGTCCTTGATGCCGACGATTTCAACTTCGTCGCCAACATTCACAACGCCGGTTTCAACGCGGCCGGTAACAACGGTACCACGACCCGAGATCGAGAACACGTCTTCAATCGGCATCAGGAAGTCCTGGTCAACCGGACGATCGGGCTGCGGGATGTGCTCGTCGACAGCTGCCATTAGTTCCTTGATCGAGTTTTCGCCGATTTCAGGATCGCGACCTTCGAGAGCAGCAAGAGCCGAACCCTTGATGATCGGAATGTTGTCGCCGTCAAAGTCGTAGCTGGAAAGCAGTTCACGGACTTCGAGTTCAACCAGCTCGAGGATCTCTTCATCGTCAACCTGATCAACTTTGTTCATGTAAACAACCAGAGCGGGAACGCCGACCTGACGAGCAAGCAGGATGTGCTCGCGCGTCTGCGGCATTGGGCCGTCAGCAGCGTTCACAACCAGGATTGCGCCGTCCATTTGCGCCGCACCAGTGATCATGTTCTTCACATAGTCAGCGTGGCCGGGGCAGTCGACGTGTGCGTAGTGACGGTTGTCGGTTTCGTACTCAACGTGAGCGGTCGAAATCGTGATACCACGCTCGCGCTCTTCAGGTGCTTTGTCGATGTCAGCGAAATCGACAGATGCGCCCATAACCTTGGTGATAGCGGCCGTCAGCGTCGTCTTACCATGGTCAACGTGACCAATGGTGCCGATGTTGCAGTGCGGCTTATTACGCTCAAATTTTTCCTTCGCCATTTCTCAAATAACCTCTGTTAGAATTTCAATCCTTGCGGGAGAAAGGGCGGGCCCGCTGAATCAGGCGCCGCCCCTAGCCTTGCTTGGTGTGTTAAGCAAGCTTCTCCTTAACTTCTGCAGCAACATTCGCCGGCACTTCCTCATAGTGAGAGAACTGCATGGTGTATTGCGCCCGACCTTGCGTGAACGAACGAAGCTCATTCACATAGCCGAACATGTTTGCAAGCGGTACGAATGCTTCGACTGCCTGCGCGTTGCCGCGACTGTCTGTGCCTTGGATTTGTCCGCGGCGACTGTTCAAGTCACCGATTACATCGCCCAGATAATCCTCAGGCGTCACGACTTCAACCTTCATCACTGGTTCAAGCAGCTTGATCCCTGCCTTTTGTGCCGCTTCACGCATCGCGCCGCGACCGGTGATTTCGAATGCGACCGTGCTGGAGTCGACATCGTGATACTTGCCGTCAACCAGGCGAATGGTGAAATCGATGATTGGGAAGCCAACGAGGAAGCCGCTCTCGGCTTGCTCGCGCATGCCCTTTTCAACCGACGGGATGTATTCGCGCGGAATGTTACCGCCCTTGATCTCGTCTTCGAAGATGATGCCCTGGCCGCGTTCACCCGGAGTGACGACAACCTTGGCTTCACCGAACTGACCCGAACCACCCGACTGTTTCTTGTGGGTGTAGGTAAGCTCGACTTCGCGACCGAGCGATTCACGATACGCCACTTGCGGTGCACCGACATTCGCTTCGACTTTGAACTCGCGCTTCATACGATCGACAAGAATGTCGAGGTGAAGTTCGCCCATGCCCTTGATGATCGTCTGACCGCTTTCGTGGTCAGTCGTCACACGGAAGCTTGGATCTTCAGCTGCCAGACGATTGAGCGCAACACCCATTTTCTCCTGGTCAGCCTTGGTCTTGGGCTCAACGGAAAGCTCGATCACGGGATCGGGGAATTCCATCCGCTCAAGAATGATGGGCTTTGATGGATCACAAAGCGTGTCACCCGTGGTCGTCTCTTTAAGACCTGCAATCGCAACGATATCGCCGGCAAACGCCTCATCGATATCTTCACGGTTGTTGGAGTGCATCAGCAGCATGCGGCCGATCTTCTCCTTCTTAGCCTTGACCGAGTTCAGGACGCTGCCCTTGGTCAGCTGGCCTGAATAGATGCGGGTAAAGGTAAGCGAACCCACGAACGGATCGTTCATGATCTTGAACGCAAGCGCGGAGAACGGCTCGTCATCAGAAGACGGGCGCGTTTCTTCTTGGTCGCTATCAGGAAGCACACCCTTAATCGCGGGCACGTCCAGCGGTGATGGCATATAGTCAACCACGGCATCAAGCAGCGGCTGAACGCCTTTGTTCTTGAAAGCAGAACCACAAAGGACAGGAACGAATGCGCGCTCCATGGTGCCCTTGCGGATCAGTTTTTTGAGTGTCGCAACATCAGGCTCATTGCCTTCAAGATATGCTTCCATCACGTCATCGTCTTGCTCCACAGCAAGCTCGATCAGCTTCTCACGATACTCAGCGGCCTTGTCAGCGAGGTCGGCAGGGATTTCGACGTGCTTGTAGCTCGCGCCGAGACCTTCCGATTCCCAGATGATCGCACGGTTGCCAACCAGATCGACCACACCCTGCAAGTCACTTTCCGCACCTACGGGGAGATAAAGAACAAGAGGTGTCGCGCCGAGACGATCAATGATCGACTGCACACAGTAATAAAAGTCCGCGCCGGTACGGTCCAATTTATTTACGAAGCACATGCGAGGTACGCCGTACTTGTCTGCTTGACGCCAAACAGTTTCCGATTGCGGCTCTACTCCGGCAACGCCATCGAATACTGCGACTGCACCGTCCAATACTCGCAAGGAACGCTCGACTTCGATTGTGAAGTCGACGTGGCCTGGCGTGTCGATGATGTTGATGCGGTGCTTTTCCTGACCTTCGCGCAGAGCTTCGGGGTCGCTCATTGGATCCTTTGTTGGATCCTCAGCGGTCCAGAACGTCGTGGTAGCGGCGGAAGTGATTGTAATTCCACGCTCTTGTTCCTGCTCCATCCAGTCCATCGTCGCAGCGCCATCGTGCACTTCGCCGATCTTGTAGGACTTTCCGGTGTAATACAGGATACGCTCGGTCGTCGTAGTCTTGCCAGCATCGATGTGCGCCATGATGCCGATATTGCGATAGCGCTCCAGCGGATATTCGCGGGCCATATGCCTATTCCTTAAAGAGAGAGTTCGGGGGCCAACCTCAAACGGTCACGCGCCCCATATAGTTGCAAATGTGACAGGCGGAAGTCCAACATTTCCGCCCGTCCACATTCTTTACCAACGATAGTGCGAGAACGCGCGGTTCGCATCGGCCATCCGGTGCGTGTCCTCGCGCTTCTTCACAGCGTTGCCGCGATTGTTTGCTGCATCCATCAGTTCACCCGAGAGACGCGCGCTCATCGTAGTTTCAGGACGACCACGCGCGGCCGAGATCAACCAGCGAATGGCAAGCGCCTGAGCGCGGTCAGGGCGAACCTCAACCGGCACCTGATACGTAGCACCACCCACACGGCGGCTGCGCACTTCAACCTGCGGCTTCACATTGTTCAATGCATCGTGAAACAGCTGCACCGGATCGGCTTTCGCCTTGGTCTCGACTGTATCGAGCGCTGAGTACACAATTCCTTCAGCAACGGCCTTCTTACCGTCCAGCATCAGGTTGTTCATGAATTTCGACAGCACCTGATCTCCAAACTTGGGATCAGGCAAGATTTCCCGCTTAGGCGGCTGACGACGACGTGACATGTTTTCTTACTCCTTCGGAGAGCCGCTCGCATCCGCGAGCGTCTTGCGGCACCGGCCCTCTCCCCCGCCCTTCCACCCGGAAATTATCCCTATGGATGGAAGCACGGGGGAGAGGACCGCCGCCGCGTCTCAATTATTTAGGCCGTTTCGCCCCATACTTAGACCGGCTCTGCTTGCGGTCCTTCACCCCTTGCGTGTCGAGCACGCCGCGCAGCACGTGATAGCGCACGCCGGGAAGGTCGCGCACACGGCCGCCGCGGATCAGGACAACCGAGTGCTCTTGCAGGTTGTGCCCTTCGCCAGGGATGTAGGAGATGACTTCGCGCTGGTTCGTCAGGCGCACCTTGGCAACCTTGCGCAGCGCCGAGTTCGGCTTCTTCGGCGTCGTTGTGTAGACGCGCGTGCAAACACCGCGCTTCTGCGGGTTCTGCTCCATTGCAGGGACCTTGGATTTGGCCTTCTGCGGAGTGCGGCCCTTGCGGACCAGCTGGTTGATCGTTGGCATATTATCTCACTTCGTTCGTTGCGCGCCCCTTCCGAGCGCAAAACCGGTTCCCACTTTTGCTGAAGGGAGCGCGGCGCTTGCCAATTCCCTTGCGCATTCGGCAAAAACCGAAATCTCGTATTCAAATGCGCGGTAAGAGAGCAAACAAGCCCCGAACCGCACTGGCACTTTCATGAAGATGGAATGGATCAAAGTCCGCGCTTAAACCGTCATCCCGGCAAAGGCCGAAAAGCGGCAAGACCAAAACGCCGCACTCTAATGCGGCCGCCTCGCCAATAAGCGCGAGCTGAAAACACTCCACCCAGACGAAACCGCCGGATTACTCTGCCGACCGTTTACCACGGAGGTAACTTAGGCCGCCATTGTTTAGCTCTATGTTTCGAGGGGTGATCCTGCCGCAAAGGCGAGGCCACTCCTCAAGTGGGGTGCCCGTTAGAGAGGTTTTGGTGGGGGGTCAAGGGGAACTGAGGGGACCCTTACGCCCAGCGTTGCAGATAAGCCTTCATGTTGTCGATCCCTTTCGGGGTGATAACGATGAATCCTCTCCGCCGATCTATCGGATCGCTTCGTTTCTCAGCCAGACCTTTCTCGATGAGAATCGTTATCCATCGATAGGCCGTTGTGGCCGGAACGTTTGCGGCACTCACCACCTCCTTAATTATCGGGACCCGGTGATCTGCGTTAGCTGAAAACAGATAAAGCAAGATATCCCATGCAGGATCAGCGAATATTCCGGGTTCGAAGAATTCAGCTCTCTTTTCACGAGCTTTAAGCCAGTTTGAAAAAAAATCTGGATCAGAAATCCTCGCACCATTCACAGATTTATTGAAAGTGGAAGACTTTCTCTCAATATTATAACCATCTCTTTCTTTTATCGAAATTTCATCTGAATCAGGATCCCCCAAATCCTGGCTGTGTTCTGAAATTCTCACAGCAGTTCTCATCTTACGAATGAGGTATTCGGCCTGCATAAGGTCAAATTCGATACTTCTTTCATTACCCTTTTTCATTTTGCGCCCCAAAATGGATTAACCATGATCCCATAACGGACATAACTTCAGAAACGCATTAGTATTGTCACCTAACCAGTCTACGTAGAATTACTTTGTCCCCCAATTCAGTGACAAAATTTGAAGATAAATATTAACACTTGTAAACAGAGAATTATGTAACTCTTGAACACACATGATCGTCTCCTCTCCAATCACCCCTTTGGAGAATTTAATCCCTTCCGACCTCGACAGTGTGTTAAGACTAATGCGAATTCTAGAGAGATGATCGCATATCGGGGCAATGCCTTGCAGAGAGCACTGGAAGAAATTGAAAGGCTGGATGATCCCGGCGAGATTTACAGACTGGCGTTTGCGAAATGCCGTGACTTAGGAGTTATTAGGCAAAGCGCCCATTTAACCCCACGATCAAGACTGCCAAACGCCGTGAGCGTTGCGGTTTGCAGCGATGGTTATTCGGACGACTGGGTCGAATTGTATGAAAATGCGGATTTTAGGGCAAAAGATCCCATTCCTGCGAGAACCATCGCGCATGGTTCGATGCTAAAATGGTCTGACGCAATGAAATTGCAAAAGAATTCAGCCGCGCACGAAGAATACTTCGTAGCCATGAAAGACTTTGGACTGATCCACGGTTGTGGGATTCCGCTTTATGGTCCTGATGGAAGGGAAACCTACGCTTCATTCGATTTTGGCAAGCCCATCGAAGACATTAAGCCAATGACGGTTGGCACTGTGCGAGCCATTGCGCAATGCGCGTTTCAGAGAATATCTATCTTACTAAAGCAAACTCAAACCTTGCCGAAGCTATCGAAGCGAGAAGGCGACGTATTAAAATGGATTGCCCAAGGTAAATCGGTAAGCTCGATAGCGGTGATCCTCGACCTGTCACCTGAAAGCGTAAAGACTTATGTCAGACGACTCTACACAAAAATGGAGGTCTCAGATCGGGCAGGCTTAGTGCTCAAGGCGAACCGGTCAGGAATCCTTCGCTGGTAGACAAGAACCTGCTGACCTACTGCCCCCTATCGCCAACTTGACGCCGGGCGCGTCTGGATGCTCACCGAACCCGATCATCAAATGCTCGCTCCGCAAGAGGCAAATGCGCGGCTGTTCGAGTAATTGCGACGGGGGTGATGCGGTGAACTCCCCTCCCGCAAGCCGATGAAGTATATTCATTTTCCTACTCGCCAAAAACCTGCTCCAAGCTTGTGGATGAGTAGCAATCTCCCCGTCCCCACTCGCAAACTCCCCAAGCAAGCCACCAGCCGTGTCGCATTCGTGCGCGATCCTCTGGAGGACGATGATCCGCTGCTTGCCTTTGAGCCCTATATGCATGCGCGTCCGCGCTCGAACTCGATTACGCCTGATCTCCAGCGCACCTTTATCGCGCATCTCGCGGCAACAGGCATCGTCACCAGTGCGGCGCGCAAGATTGGGCGATCCATGGAGGCTTTGTACAACCTCAAGCAAAAACCGGGGGCGGAAGGGTTCAAGCGGGCGTGGGACCGGGCCGTGCAGATGGGGGTGGAGCGGCTGGAAGATACAGCCTTGGCGCGCGCCATCGAGGGATCGGAGCGCAAGGTCTACCGCGATGGCGAGCTGGTGGGGACCGAGCGTTTTCACAACGAGGCGCTGGTGATGTTCTTCCTGCGCAACCGCCTCGCCGATCGCTACTCACCGCAGGCGCATATCGCTCCGGGGCATCCGGTGTATGAGCGGATCCGGCGCGAGATCGAAGAGGAGCGGCGGCGCGAGGCCAACGATCCCAAGGTAATTCAGGCGGTGCGCGACAGCATCGACCGCAAGATCGAGGCATTGCGGCTGAAGGTTGAGCGGGAGAAACGAGAGGCGGAGGAAAAAGAAGCGAAAGGCTTCTAGACGGCTAGGCTTCCGAAGGCCGCAACTTGCCATAGAAATACATGTCGCACACGCCGATATGCGTTTCCTCATGGTGCTTGATATGAGCATCGCACGTAAATCCCAGCTTCTCGATCAGCCGGAGCGAGGCGGTGTTGCGGGTGTCAATCTCAGCAGTCAGTTTTCGCGCGCCTGTTGACCACAGATGCGCGATCAAGGCCTCCATGCACTCGCGTGCGATGCCCTCACCCTGGCGGTCCTTGCACACGATATAGCCGATCTCTAACACCCCATCGGCAGGGCCGGGAACAGCGACAAATCGCCCCGCGACCTCTCCCGCTTCATCGATCGCGATCCAGCTGAGCCCTGGCCATTCCGGGTCGGCGAGCCAGTCCCACAATTGCTGCTCGCTTTCGAACGGAGGGTGCGAGAGATACCGGCATTGCGCTTCATCACCGAGCGTCGGAAAAAGCGCCGCCTCATCCCCGTGCTGCAAAGGGCGCATTTTAAAGCGGAGTGTTGTCAGAACTTCGATGTCAGCCATCAGTCAAAAATGCGACCAGTGCTTTCACCTTCTTGCTGCGCCATTGCGGCGTGGGTGCGACTAGCCAATAGGCGCGGCGGCTTTCCTCCGGCCCTTCAAGCGCTGTAAGAGCGCCGCTTTCCAGTGCCTTTTCTACCAGTGGTAGAGGCAGCACCGTCTTGCCCATCCCTGCCAACGCAGATGAAAGCGCTTGCCCCGCAGATCCAGCCTTGATGCACGGTTTGACACCTTCAGGAAGCGAGGCGCCGGGCCAGTCAATCCACGCATCGCGCGCTTTTGGAGCGACGACAGTCACGCGTTCAGCAGGCGCCAATTGCACGCCTTCAAGATCGCCTGGCCCATCGACCAGCCGGATCGCAAGGTCGAGATTGGCCTCGGTAAAGTCGGCATTTTCATCGGCGACAAAGGAATAGAGCACGCCCGGCGTGTCCGCTTGAAAGACAGCGAGACGCGGGCTCAGCCATTCGGCGTAAAATTCACGCGGGGCAGCGATGGTGTACCGGTCCGAGGCTTGACCTGCCTGCATGGCCTGCACGCTTTCTTCGAACCGCAAAAACCCTTCGCGTAAAGGATCAAGGCCCGCCTCCCCCTCAGGCGTCAGCTCCAATCCTTTCGATGTGCGGCGGAAAAGGACCACGCCCAGATGATCTTCCAGCGCGCGGATTTGCTGGCCGACGGCCGCAGGCGTTACTGCAAGCTCATCAGCTGCGCGGGTGAAGGACAAATGCCGGGCGGCGGCATCATAGACACGCAGGGCGTTCAGCGGGAGATGGGTGCGCTTCATGGTGGTTCTGCGCCTAACCGCTCACCAAGGGCACCGCAACAATTGAAGACCCTCCCCCGGTGCGGCCCCAACATTGCCAGAGCGAGAACGCCGCGTTCAGCGCCCGTTTCTGGTTCAGGGCGAATAGTGGTATTAGGCATTCATTGGGGAAGAGGGGCAAGTCAGGTGGCACAACTCTTTTGGAATGGGCAGCGAAGGCTCTTTTGCGCGCTGACTTTCGCGCTGGTGAGCCTAAGCTTCGCCCCACTAGGAAGCCTGCTAATCGAAGCCCCTGCTTCCGCAGCCAAGGCCGCAAATTGCGGTAATCTCAACCAACGATCCTGTACCATCGCCGATGCACGATATTACAAGATCGGCGCGTGCAAAAAGGGATTGGAGCCCACCACCTTTCTCGGCGGGAAATGCTCAAAGTCTCGCTCGAGCGTCATGAGGGACGCAGGCAATGCGATCAAGGCAAACAGCGGCGCGCTGGCGCAGGTAGCCGCAGCCTGGAGCCGATGTCTTACCCCTGGACAATTGATCAAGGCAGCGGGCAGCAGAGACAGTTTCTACGGCGCAATCTCGCAAAGCGAATGTCTCAGCCAAGTGCGAGCCGTCGCCAAGAACGCAGGGTATGGTCACGTGACCATCGGCGTTTCGGCAAGCCTTGGCGTCGGCATTGGCGGTGATGTCGAAACGGGCTTTGCCTTTGACGTGGCCGGGCAAAATGCTCCGGTGTTCTACCAAACACGCGGACTGACTTATTTCAGCTTTGGCGGCGGCAAAGCGATTGTTCTTGGGCTCGGCAAAGGTCCAGCAACAGTCAGCAATATTGCCGGGGATGAACTCAGCTCAAGCAGAACCTTCACTGCTCTGAAAGGAGGCGGCGCAGGCGCATCGTTCAGCTATCAGGGGCAGTTGCAAAGCGTGGCGGTGATCCTGACAGCAGGCGCAAAGGGCGAATGGGGATACAGCCGCACCAATACCGTCGCGCGCAGCACCTCGCGAAAAATGCCAGCAATCGCATCTGAGTCGCGTTCGGGTGGCTACAACAATGGTTCGAGCGATAGCTACGACCCCGCCCCATATGTTGCGCCTTCCGAACGCTCGACCAAGCTGCGCCTCTGCAATGAGACCGACGAAGAGTTCATTTATGCAGGATTTGGGTTCTGGGACGATGGATCGGCGATGGGTGAGACCGGCTGGTCCGCCAAAGGCTGGAAGAAAATCGGCAAAGGCCGCTGCCAGACAACGACCATTCCCAACTACGCGACCGGAGAGGCGTATGGCGGCGATGTTTACCTTTTCGCCACGGCCAACGGAGCATGGTGGGGACGCGGCGCGGTGGCGATGTGTGTCCTGTCGCCCGATGCGAATGCGCCGCTGAGAATGGCTAATGTGGATCGCGGTTGTGTCACTGATGATCCTGATCTTTTTGATACCGCGACATATGAAGTGCGCGACATTCCCTCATCGCAGCGGACCACATTTGCCTTTACTGGTGCGCCCGATTTTTCGCCAGCGCCTCAGCAAGCTTCTCTGCCGGCATACTCGGCCACCTTATGTAATAAGACGCCTGCTCCAGTTCTCTATACTGGTCTCGGGATCGAGGGGCCTTCGAGAACCTATGCTCACGCATGGTTCGAAATCGCGCGCGGCGAATGCCGGACACTCGATCTCGCCAATTCAGATGGCACACCTATGGGATCGAAGATCTATGCCTTCGCAACGGATAGAAAGCGTGTTTGGGGCGGGACAAACCAGGTCTTTTGTCTGCGGGATCCGGCACAATTCGGAAGGCTTTCTGACACACAGACCAATCGCTGCGGTCAACCAAGTCAGTTTCGCGCCCCAACCCGGTTGCTGGGACAGTTGGACCTCAAGCCCAATCTTTCGATGGAATTCACAGGCGCATCAACCAACGCCTTCGTTCTGAACAGTGATAAAACTAACTGAGCCGTAGCTTACGAGCGCCCGTCCGCCGTTTCAGGAGCGGCAAGCGGGAAGAACGGGATACGCACCTCAACCGGCGTGCCATCATTGCGCGAGAAGGTGTAGAACCCTTCCATTGAGCCGTGCGGTGTTGTAAGCGGGCAACCCGAAACGTAGTCGTGGCTTTCGCCGGGGGAAAGCAGCGGCTGTTCGCCAACCACGCCTTCGCCATCAACATGGTTCACCATGCCGCGCGCATCAGTGATCCGCCAATGCCGCGTGCGCAATTGCAGCGGTTCGTGAGAGCCGTTTTCAATCCGTATATGATACACCCAAAACCATTTCCCCGCTTCCGGATGCGATTGCTCCGGCAGGAAATTCACCGCAACGCGTACGGTGACGCCCTCGGTAATGGCAGCGTGTTGAAACAGCTCTTTCATACACCTCTCAGAGTAAGCATTATTGCACCAGCGACAAGTACACCAACGCGCTTAATCCCGGCTGTATCCCGCATAATTTTCATTTCGTGTTCGATGTAGAGGCCCGCGTCTGGCGGGCCAAGAAAAACAAGCTCCAACAATCAATGCATTAGCGAAGCGAAATCGCATCGTCGTGCGGAAATGAGATTGGTCCAGTTGCGCAGGCAGTGCAGGGTAGCGGTCGAAAACAGGGTCCGTCTTTGACGCGCTGTTTTTTCTCCCTTTCAAATGCCATGTAACCCTAGAGGTTCATAGGGGCCGAGGATTAGCTGTTCGAAAATGCCTGTGCCTATTGCATCGCCTTCGACCGCGCAGATCATCTGGACGTGGCGGTTTTCCATTTGGGCGGGATCAACTGCGGCGAGGTCGAATTCCTCGCGCTCTGTCTTGAGGGCTCCCTGGTAGACGCCGTGTCCCCAGCTGGGGTGAGTGTATCCGATGCCTTTCATTTGGAAACGATCGCGCACGCTGAGGCGCAGGCTGGAAGGCGCGCCCTTCACATTGAGATCAAGAGTGGCAGAGGCTGGCCAACGCGATCCTTCGATTAGGTCGCATGCAAGCTTGCCCTCGCCTTCTACGAGCGCTCCCTCGCCCGCACCATCAGCTGCCCAGACTGCGCGCGTGTTCCAAGGCGCGCCATCGTTATCGGCGTTGATGTGGAAGAAGATCGAGCCACCTTCCACATTGAGCGGCATCCATTGCCAGAAAAACTGCGGTATCGGATTGTCGGGCATGGGCTGCGGATCGCGCGCGCCGATGGGGCGCACACCCCAGCTTCGGTCGCGCGTGCCCAGCGTGCCGGGGATCATCTCCTGTCGCGCCCCATCAAGCGCAATCCAGCCAGCATAATGCCCGTTCTGAGTCATGCGCGAATAATCCATAAACGCGCGCGGGCCGATGCGGTGAGTAAAGCGCGGCTCAGCGATAGGAAATGCGCGGCCATCGAACGTGAACTCGCCTTCGATCCCTTCGCATTCGTCGATCGTGACTTTCAAGCGCTGCAAAGGCTCGATCACTTCGATCGCAATGGGGCCGGCCCGCAGCGCAATGCGCTCCATATTGAGATGCGTTGATGCGTGGAGCGCGTATTGCTTGCCATCGCGGATAAAGCTGAAATGCGCATCTGCCAGGTCCAGATGCGGGTAGACGCCAAATGCGAGCGCGAAGAAATTGCTGCCATCGGGCGCATAGCCGTTGAAGAAATACCGATCGTAAAAATTGCGATCCGTACCGGCAAATGCGATGGGTTCGGGCGTCTGGTGAATGGGAAAATCATCACCGCGGGACAAGACCATTTCAAACACTCTCCTTTAAGGCGCCCAGAGAATTGTGCTGAAGCGCAAGTGCACAAGCACCGCGCGCCATGGACAGGAAATTGGCATCTCCGCGTTCTGTGCGCTCAACAAAGGCAGCGCTGAACACCGCTGTCGTCAAACCATGGAGCGCGCCAACGCGATAGTCGCGCCATATGTGATCGCGTGACAGGGTGACACCATATTGGGCCATTTCGCTGCAATAGAGCGCCAACAATTCATCCTCATGCCTGCGGCGAAGCTCGTCGCCGAATCCAGTGCCCATCAGATACCCGATATCGGTCATCGCGCGGCCCGCCACGATTGTCTGCCAATCAAGAATAGCAATGGGCTCTGCTGCGTCCTTGATATCGAACAGCATGTTGTCGAGGCGAAAGTCTCCGTGAACGATGCATTGCGGTGGAGACAGGCGAACCGCGCTCAGTTCAGGAAGGGCTGCGACCGCTTCGCACAGCGCCATGTATTCGCGCTCCAACGTGCCGGAATAGCGCTCGCGAAATACTGCGTGTGCTTGGGGGTAAAGCGCGTTGACCTGCTGCGTGACGGCCTGTGGTGTGTGGAGCCAGTCTGCACCGATGATGGCCTCGTTTTCCCAGCTTGGCCCGTGAATGGCCGCCGCCTGGCGGATTGCGGCGCGCGCTTCTTCGATGTCGCAGCCAGCCAACTGATCCCCAACACGCGCCGGGCCAAGATCTTCGAACAGAAGGATGAATTCGGTGCCTTCTGCATTCATCTCGGCATGCGCAATCTGCGGCGTCCGAACGGCCAGATGCGGGGCAATGTCAGTGTAAAAACGCACTTCCTTTGCATACAGGCCAAGCATGGCGGCGGTTGCGCGGCTTTTGGGGTCTGCTGCAGGAAACTTGGCAGCAAGCGTACTTCTTTTGCCGTCCGCGTGCTCAAGGTGGAAGCGTACGCTGTCGCCGACCTGACCCGTGCCTATCGGCTCCCATGACTGGGCCAGGATTGGCCCTTTCTCTGCAAATGGTGAACCTTCAAGACGCCGCTCCAGCCATTCAGCGCTGACGTCATCCGCCTTCGCGGGAAATCCGCTCATCAAATGTCACTCCCCTCACCCCTTCGCCAATTCATCCTCAATCTGGGCGAGGCGCTCCTTGCCGAAAAACATTTCTGTATCGCCGCCTTTTGGCCCCACGAACATGGTGGGAATGCCAAAAGCACCGCGCTCGACAGCATGATCGGTGTTTGCGGCAAGACCCTGTTTCACTTCGTCCGTTTGTGAGCGCGCGAACAGGTCTTTTGCATCAAAGCCCGCTTTGGTGACGGCAGCACCTAAAGCTTCAGGGTCGCCTAGATCGATGTTTTCTTCCCAGATTGCAGGCAGCATCCCTTCGACAAACTGCACCCCGCGCCCATCCTGATCGGCCGCATAAAGCATGCGCTGCAGCGTGATTGAATTGAAGGGGAATTGCGGATGCATCTTGTACCTGGTCAATTGATGCGTTTCGATAAAGCGCCGGATCTCGAGCATATCGTATTCGACTTTGCCCTTCACATCCTTGTTTCTGATCATCGGGGGTGCGTTGCCTGTTAGCTTGTGCATCCCGCCAAGAAACACGGGCGTTACGTCAAGCTCTGCGCCCGTGCGCCTCATCAGATCACGAAGCGGCCACCAAATGAAATAGGCATTGGGACTGACAAAATCGAAAATCAGCTCAACACGGTTGGCCATGACATTCTCTCCCTTTTGATAGGTGAGTTGCATGGTGAAACCGGATTGGCAAGAGCCGTCACATCAATGCGGCGCGAGCCCCTGCTCCAATCCCGTGCGATCTTCCAGCGCAAACCGATCAACCAGATCAGCGCTAGCCCGGTTCATGCCGACTACTCGAACATGGCGGCCATTACGGCGCATCCGTTCGACCGCTTTTTCAAGCGCTCCGATAGCCGAGATATCCCAGAAATGCGCTTGCGCCACATCGATGATGACATCGTCGGCCGGGTCCTCCTGTGCGCTCTCAGGGCCAAGCATGCGCTGGAACTTGTCCGAGCTTGCAAAGAACAGCTCACCACGTACGTGATAAACCGCAGAATGCGGACGGCGCACGCGCTCTACGGTGAAGAGCGAGCGGACTTTATTGGCGAAGAAAATGCCCGACATGAACACACCGACGACCACGCCCAATGCAAGATTGTGCGTCCATACGACGACCACGACGGTCGCGATCATCACAAGCGAGCTTGATGGCGGGTGGATGCGCAGGTTCGGGATCGAATTCCAGCTGAAAGTCCCAATGCTCACCATGATCATCACCGCGACAAGAGCGGGCATGGGCACCTGGCCCACATAAGAACCCAGCACCGTCAGCAGGAACAGTAAAAACGCACCAGCGGTAAAAGTCGAGAGGCGCCCTCGCCCGCCTGATGCAATATTGATGACCGATTGCCCGATCATCGCGCAGCCGCCCATTCCGCCAAAGAACGCTGCCACGATGTTGGCAACGCCCTGGCCAGCGCTTTCGCGCCGCTTGTCACTATCGGTGTGGGTCATGTCATCGACAATCTGCGCGGTGAGCAGACTTTCAAGGAGGCCGACCGCCGCCATCGCAAGCGAATAGGGTGCAATGATTTGCAGCGTTTCCCAAGTCAGCGGGACGTCTGGCAGCGCGAAAGTTGGCAAGCCATCGGGCAGATTACCTTCGCCTGCGACATTGTTGACTGGTAGGCCCCAAAACACCGCCGCCGCTGTCAGAAGGACGATAGCAACAAGCGGGCTCGGCACGACTTTGGTGATACGGGGAAAGCCATAAATGATAGCAAGGCCAACAGCGACCATGATGTAGGTCTGCACTCCCACGCCATCATTGTAGGGGTTCAACTGCGGGATCTGCGCCATGAATATCAGGATTGCGAGCGCGTTTACAAAGCCTGTGATCACGCTGCGCGATACAAACTGCATTAAGAGATCGAGCCGCAGAACAGCCGCGATGCCTTGAAAAATGCCCATCAGAATGGTTGCGGCAAACAGATAATCGACACCGTATTCGTCCACCAGCGGGATCACCACAACCGCGACAGCGGCAGTCGCTGCCGAGATCATTCCGGGCCGCCCGCCGGTGAGCGCGATTACCATGGCAATCGCGACGCTCGCATAAAGGCCAACGCTGGGGTCCACCCCCGCAATAAGCGCAAAGCCAATTGCCTCTGGGATCAGGGCGAGCGCTACGACGATGCCTGCAAGAATATCAGCACGCGGCTGCGCAAGCCAATCGCGTTTGAACGTAGCCGCGAAAGAGCGGGTCTGGGCCATGGGCGAAAGTGTCCTGAGTCTTTGGCGCAGTCTGATCCCAATGCGCCGGGAGAGAGTGGCCAAGCGCCTAGGGATAAATGCTGCATTGCACAAGCAGGCGATGTTTTAGATGCCGCTTTGCCGTTGTTGAAACTTTGAGACAGAGTTGGAGCCGCCAAATGGCCCAACAACACTTTCACCCTCGATCGTCAGGTGAGGCTGGCCACTGCAAACACGATTGCTGCGGTGTAGATAAACATGCTCACAAGGATGAAAGTCGGGTTTACCCTCTCTGGCAGACTTGCCCGCGCAAGTTCCTGAGCGTGTTCGAAAAGGTCGGGCCAGGTATATGAAACAAAGTCGCCCTGCGACATGACCGCGACGAGTTTTCCGTTGTCATCAACAATCGGGAGACGCCTGAAGCGCTCGTTTGACATCATCCTCAGCCAATCGAGCAATTCGTCGTTGGCTTTCGCGGTTTTGACCGAGGTGGTCATTATCTGATCAACAGTGGTTTTCTTGGGTTCGAGCTCCTCTGCGATCAAACGGCGAAAGATGTCCCGCTCGGTCATCATCCCGACGACGTTTTCATCCTCGTTCACAACGATGATCGAACCGAAATTCTTTTCGGCCATTTCTTTCACTGCATCGAAAACCACGGTTTCGGGAGAGCAGGTGAGAGGTTGCGGTTTGTTTGCAAATTCCTTGCGATCACTAATCTTCATTCGGCTTTTTCCTCATATCTTGCGCCGAAGGGTTCGCGACATGACGAAGCCAATAAAAGGTCGAGGGCGGCCGCGCCCCAAGGAGCGGTGGCTAGATGCCTTTATCCTGCCAACCAAATTGGGAAGGCGACACTTGAGTTCCCGTTGTGGAAACGCCCCTGAGAACTTCGTGATGCGCCAAACTCTTCGGTAATTCTCATTTATTTCAACGCATCACACGAAAATTGTTCCGCAGTGATTTTCAAAGCGGCGCGATTTGGTGGAGAATCTTGGGCGAGGTCTACCGAATGCCAGCGCGTGCAAGCGCCTGATCCATATCCTCAATCACGTCGGCCACGTCTTCTAGGCCAACATTGATCCGCAGCAGTCCTTCGGTAACGCCCATTTCTGCGCGTGCTTCCTCGCTCATGCTGGCGTGCGTGGTCGATGCGGGGTGGCACATCAGGCTTCTCGCATCGCCTATATTGTTGGAGATATCGACCAGTTCGAGCGCGTCGAGAATGGCGAAAGCAGTATCCTGCGTGCCCACGTCGAACGCGAAGATCGGGCCAGTTGCCTCCATCTGCTTTATCGCAAGATCGTGGCGCGGATGGCTTGGAAGGCCGGGATGCAGCATTCGCCCGCCTGCCTTTTCGATGCGCGGTTCCAAGAATTCACCCAAAGCCACGGCGTTTTCGCTTTGGCGGCGAGCGCGCAAGTCCAGCGTTTCAAGGCCCTTGTGCACCACCCACGCGTTAAACGGGGCAATGTTGGGGCCGGTGTTGCGCTGAAAGGGTAGAAGAACCTCGTTAATCCACTCCTCGCTCCCGCAGATGGCACCGGCGAGCACTCTGCCCTGTCCGTCCATCAGCTTGGTTGCAGAGTATGCGACTACGTCAGCACCGAATTGCATCGGCTTTTGCAGCGCAGGTGAAGCAAACGCGTTGTCGACCACCATGGTGATGCCATGCGCCTTTGCCAGATCGCACACGAACTGAAGATCGACGATATCGAGCGTGGGGTTTGCGGGCGTCTCGAAGAAGAACACCTTCGTGTTTGGCCGGATCGCCGCTTCCCATGCCGCATTGTCGGCGCTGTCGATTACGGTCGTCTCAATCCCGAAACGCGGGAGCAGATTATCGACCAGCCAGCGGCATGAGCCGAAAGCCGCTCTCGCCGCAACGCAATGATCGCCTGCGGAAAGCTGACACAACAACGAAGCTGTCATCGCTGCCATCCCGCTTGCTTGTGCACGGCACGCCTCTGCTCCTTCCATCAGCGCGATGCGCTCTTCGAGCATCGCAACCGTTGGGTTCTGGAGTCGCGAATAGGTCATCCCATCGGCTTCGCCCGCGAACCGATCTGCCACCGTTTGCGCATCTTCATAGGTGTAACCAGAGGTGAGGAACAAAGCCTCACTCGTCTCGCCATGTTCGCTGCGCCATGTGCCGCCACGCACCGCTTGGGTTTGCGGGCGCCATTTGCGCGTTGCCGCGCGGTCCATGCCTGTGGTCTTCTTCATCGCCAAGCCGATTAGTGGGGAGCGCGTAGGGTTACAAGCCGCGTGTTTCTTAAAGACCGCTCGCCGGGATGCCATCGCGGGCGGTGACTTCATGCCCCACAGCATTCAGCATTAGTGTGCCTTCCATTAGCGTCAGCAAATAACGCGCGCCGCCAGCAGGGTCAGGATCATCAGCGGGCATTTGCCCTTCGAGCCAAAGGAGTTGCTTGGCAATCATCGCTTCAGCTGCATCGCGATAACCAGGCAGTCCGCGCGCAGAGCCTGCAACAATCTCCCACCAAAGGACCATGAATGGCTGCATCATGGGATGGCTTCCCTGCGCCATAACGCGCTCAAAACACTCGCGGCGCGTTTTGGGCCGCTCCGCCCCTATCGCCGCATCGAGCGCTGCTGAATAGATACCAGCGATATGATCGAGCAATTCGGTAATCAGCGTTTCCTTGTTGCCGAAATGATAGATCAGCATCCGGTCTGACGTGCCAGCAGCCTTGGCAAGCGGACGCAAGCTCGCGCCGCCCAGCCCATTGGTGAGGACATGACTGGCGAGCAGTGGAAGCAGCGTTTCCTTTGACATTTTGGGCTTTGCAGCAGGCATCGTCATTTTGCTCTTGTAGCGAGCCCTACAATGGAATAACAGAGTATGTAGCACTCGCTACAAAAATAGGAGATTCTATCATGGACACTCTGCAAATCCTCTTCTTCGCCATTATCAGCGCCAGCACCTTGGCGGGCATCTACATCCTGATTGCCAAACCTCAAAAGGGCAATGCTTTGGTCGCAGCGCTGCTTTGTGCGGTGTTTTCCGGTTATACTCTGGTGCAGATCGCGCAAGAAGGCGTGGTGATGTTCTTCACCAATCACGCAAGCAACCTTACAGGCATTCAAGTCTGGTGGGATCTGGTGATGTGCGTGGTGATCGCGTTTTTCTTCATCGCTCCGCGCGCACGGGCGCAGGGGATGAACCTCGTGCCCTGGGCGCTTCTGATCGGCACAACTGCCAGCATCGGATTGCTAGCCATGTGCGCGCGATTGTTCTGGCTTGAAAACCAAAGCGAAGGCGCGTCCGCAAAGGCAGCCACCACCTAAACCGGCTTGCTCTCGTTCGGGCGCGCGCTTAACACGCGCGTCCGATGTCGCCGGTCGCACCTCCAGAGACTTTTGCACCCGAAGAAGTGGGGCCGCCGCCCCGGCCCAGCGATCCCTGGGTATGGTGTTTGGTGATCCCAGCTCTGTTTGCGGCGCTCGCCAGTTTCCGGCTCAGCATTCCCAGCGCGCCCTACTTTGACGAAGTGCATTATTTGCCCGCCGCGCGTGAATTGATTTCAATGGGGTTGGGAGAAGGCGGCCGATACCTCAACCCAGAGCACCCCCTGCTGGGCAAGCAATTCATTGCGTTGGGTATCTATCTCTTCGGCGACAATCCGCTGGGCTGGCGGATCATGTCGCTTTTCTTCGGTACGCTCACGATCGCTGCCAGCATGCGCGCATTATGGCAGGCAAGCCATGATCGCTTTGCGGTAATTGCGTTCGGCATACTTCTGGCAACCGGTTTTCACCTTTTCGTCCATGCGCGCATTGCGATGCTCGATATCTTTATGGCGGCATTCCTGAGCATCGCCGCCTGGCAATTCGCCGCAGCTTGCCGCGAACCTGAAACAGGGCGATGGCGCTTGGCTGTGACAGGAATTGCCATCGGTTGCGCTCTGGGATCAAAGTGGAACGCGGTGCCGCTCGCAATGGTGCCGGGCCTCACATTCTTTGCGGCGCGCCTCTCTGCAGGTCGCCGCCGCCTAGTCGCCAGTACGCGAGGCATTCCTGTGCCCGGCATTTCTCTGGCCGAGGCGTTCGTTTGGCTCGGGTTAGTACCGCTCACGATCTACGCGCTCACTTTTGCGCCTGGGTACTGGCTGGGCGAGTATCTGCGCCCTTCTCCCCTTGCGGAGGCCGGATTGATCGGATTTCATCAGGAGATCCTCGCACTGCAACAGCAAGTGCTTGCCCCTCACAATTACCAGAGCACTTGGGATCAATGGGTGCTTAACACGCGCGGCATCTGGTATCTCTACGAATATGCAGATGGCGCGCAGCGCGGGATCCTGCTGATTGGCAATCCTCTGACGATGCTGCTGGGGCTGCCCGCGCTTATTTGGGCCGCAGGCACGGGGATTGTTCGCGGCGATTGGGCCAAACTGGGCGCTGCCATCGGGTTCGGCGTGAGCCTCGGTCTGTGGTTGATCGCGCCCAAACCTGTGCAATTCTACTACCATTACATGATGCCCAGCGTATTTCTGCTGGCCACCCTCGCCCTGTGCTTGAGCGAGCTTCGCAATAATGGCTGGGCGAAGTGGAGCTATGGCATTCTGGCCGCATCAACCGCGATGTTCGCTGTGTTTTACAAGGTTCTGTCCGCCGCACCTCTGGACGGGCCAATGAGCTTTGCTGATTGGACCTGGATTTCAGGGTGGATGTGATGCCGAAGGGACGCTACCCAAACCGTCCCCAGACAAACCGGCTCGACAACGCATAATTCCAGACCGAGCCGATTAGTATCCCGGCGAGCGCTGCAAGCGCCCAATACGCGCCGCTTCCCTCAAGGAAAGTCGCAACCGCCACATTGGCGAACCCGCCCACTGCGCAGGTTGCGCAAAAGCCTGCCCAGCCGCGCAGCACATCGCCCCAGCCCTTGAGCCGCTTGTCGCGATAGGTCAGCCAGTTGTTGAGCCAGAAATTGAAGCTCATCGCGGTGAGGACTGCAGCGGCCTGAGCAAGCGTAAATGAGAGCGCGAACGCTTCATCAAAAACGAACAGCAGACTTGTCAAAACGGCAAAGTGCACAAGCACGCCAAGTGCTCCCACCGTCCCAAACAAGGCAAATCGAGTTGGGATAACTCTGCCCAGCAGTTTGTCATATAGCCCGGCGAGGAAATCGAAGAGCACCGCACGATCAAGCTTGCTCGTCCCTTCGCGGCGAGCAGCAAAGTTCAGCGGAAATTCCTGAACGCGCATGGGCGTTTGCGAAGTTGCGAGCAGATCGAGCAGGATTTTAAAACCGATGCCTGAAAGTCTTGGCACCAAACTGCGCGCGGTAGCCGTGGGAAGCATAAAGTAGCCGCTCATCGGGTCGGTCAATTCAACTCCCGTAATCCGGCGGGCGACTGAATTGGCTAGGCTCGATAATCGCTCGCGCTCTGGCTCAGCCCAATCCAGTGTACTCGCTCCGTCGGCAAAACGGCTGGCGACCGCGATATCTGTTTCTCCCCCTTTCAAGCACTCCAGCATTTTCGGGAGCAGCGCGGGATCGTGCTGGTGATCGGCGTCCATCACCGCGACATATTCTGCCGCCGTTGCGCAGAAACCTTCGATCGCTGCGCTTGCAAGTCCGCGCCGACCGATTCGCTGAATCACGCGGACGCGGCGGTCAGAGCCGGCCAGCGCGCGCGCCTCATCGGCAGTTCCATCCTTGCTATCGTCATCGACGATCAGGACTTCCCACCCCTCATAGCCCAGCGTGCTCTCGATACGCTCAACAAGCGGCGCAAGATTGCCGCGCTCGTTGAGCGTTGGGAGAACGATGGCGAGAGTGAGCGGCATTGCCCTGCCCTACAATCGCTCCAGCACCGCATCGCCAATTGCAGAAGTGCCGTGCGTACCGCCAAGATCACCGCCGTGGATCCTGTCAGCGAGCGCCTTTTCAACTGCGGTTTCGATGCGCGCGGCCTCATCGTTCTTGCCAAAGGAATGGCGCAGCATCATTGCGACTGAAAGGATCGTCGCCATCGGATTTGCTTTGCCTTGCCCTGCTATGTCAGGCGCGCTTCCATGGATGGGCTCGTAAAGGCCATAAGTGCCATGCGCTGTCTCTCGTGCACCCATCGAGGCACTCGGTAAGAGCCCGATGGACCCCACCGCAGCGCTCGCCAGATCGGACAGAATATCGCCAAACAGATTGCCCGTGACCATGACAGAGAATTGCGCAGGGTTTGAAATGATCTGCATCGCGGCGTTATCGACATACATGTGATCAAGCGTCACATCCGGATAGCGCGCGGCTTCGCCCATAACCGTGTCGCGCCACACCTGACTGGTTTCCAAGACGTTCGCTTTGTCAACCGAGGTGAGCTTCCCGCCTGACCCTTGCGCCGCTTTGAAAGCCACTTCTGCAATCCGGCGCACTTCGCTTTCCGAATAGGACATCATGTCCCACCCTTCGCGCGCTCCATCATCGCTTTCACGAATACCCTTGTCGCCGAAATACACATCACCCGTCAGCTCGCGAACGATCAGCAGGTCGAGCGCGCTTGCCACGTCGTGTTTTAAGGGCGACAGATGCTCGAGCCCTAAAAACACCTTTGCCGGGCGCAAGTTTGCAAACAGTTCCAGCTCTTTGCGCAGGCCCAGCACCGCCTGTTCGGGGCGCAAATGCCGCTCCAGCCCGTCGCAAGAGGGATCACCCACCGCACCAAACAGCACCGCATCCGCTTCACGCGCCATGGTGAGCGTTTCGGCTGGCAGCGGATGGCCGTGCCGGTGATAGGCCGCGCCGCCCACATCGCCTTCGAACAAGGTGAGGCCAGGCAGTTCCAGGTTCTCCAAAACCCGCACTGCTTCGCGTGTCACCTCAGGGCCGATCCCATCGCCTGCCAGAACTGCAATTTTCATGTGTGTGCCTACTTCACCGAGCGTTACTTGATCATCCGGGCTAGCCGCTCTCCAAGAGCGGTGCGCGCGGCCATAACATCGCGAGAGCGCTCGGCAAGCAGGTAGTCGCGGATCGGCTTATGCAATTGGCGGAATGCCTCGAATTGCGTCTCGAGATCGCCTTCCATGTGAGGCTTGGCCCCGCCATATCCCATTTCGAGCAGTAGCATGCTCTCATAAGCGACCATTGCAGCAAGCCATCCGCGCGCCGAGGGCGCATGGCAAATCGCGGTCAGCAGCGCATACAGTGTATCATAGAGCGCCGGGAATGGCTCACGCTCGGGCAAGGCGCTTGCCGTGATTGCACAGGCCCACGTTATCGCAGCAGCTGGCAAGGGCTCGCTCAGCCAAGGGCCGCAGCTTTCTTCAAGCTCACATTTTGCAAATGGCAATTGGCTGGCTGAACGAGCGCGCAATTCCAATGCGACGCGATTGCCGGGGATCATGACGGGACGCAATTGCCGCCCTCTGCCTCCCGCGACATAGCCTGCAACAAGCCCGTATTCGCTGGTCAAAAAACGCGCAATGCATGCGGTCTCGCCATGCGCGCGTGATGATACAAGGATGGCAGGAGCGGAGAGGATCACGCCCCTGGCCCGGCAGGCTTATTTGGAAAGCTTAGCCTCAAGCTCAGCGACTTTGGTTTCCAAAGCGTCAGCCTGTTCGCGCGCTTTTTGCGCCATGGCTTTCACCGTATCGAATTCTTCACGACTGACGAAATCCATGCCGCCCATCGCCTCACGCACTCGTTCGCGCGCATTCTCACGCGCTTCGCGTGTCATCCCTGCCATGGTTCCGGCGGCGGAGTTTGCGAGTTTGACGAAATCGGCGATGATCGGGTTTTGGCTTTGCATGG
Organism: Erythrobacter sp. YT30; assembly: GCF_001542875.1. Classification (GTDB taxonomy): domain Bacteria; phylum Pseudomonadota; class Alphaproteobacteria; order Sphingomonadales; family Sphingomonadaceae; genus Erythrobacter. The sequence continues at coordinate 898,305 of NZ_LMAF01000001.1, forward strand.
AGCGCTATTTGGGGATGTTTTTGGGTTTTCGCAAGCGGATCTGCACGGGCCGGTTGGCAAATATCCTAAAGCTCGATCCCAACTGCCGCGCCGCTCCCAGTTCCTTCGCCTCCATCGGGATTCTCGACGATGAATTGCCAATTGAGCGCGGTCGCGAAACACACCCATGCGAGATAAGGCAGCAACAACAGAGCTGCGATACGCCGGACGCGCCAAAAGAGCGCTATCACGAACAACAGGCTCACGACTACGTAAACGAGCACATAAAGCCCACCGGTCATATTTTGCATTCCGAAGAAAACCGGGGTCCATGCAAGATTACCGATGAAATGGAGCGCGAATGCTATGATCGCGATGCCCCTTCCGTGCGCGCCCCAAGCGCTCGCGACAAGCGCGACCGCAAATCCGATTACGACATATAAAATGCCCCAGACGATCCCAAAAGCGGCAGAAGGCGGGAAGATCGCCGGTTTCGTAAGGCTTTGGAACCAAGGCGTTTGCGGACTGCCCAATTGTCCGGCGACGAATCCTAAAAGAACAATCAAAGGCACAAGAAAAAGCAACCAGCGCAGCAGGCTCGCTCGCAATTGCGCCTTGGATGCAAGAATGTTCATTCGGACCTCTTGATTGCCCCGACCATTTCAATCCCGCCAGCTGTGTTGGACACATCAGCGGCGGTGTCACTCAGCGTTCGCCACATAGGGACAAAGCCCCAAGCGATTCGCCTGATTGACACAGCGCCTCCGCGTACACGAGCAGCCCCAATGCGCCAATCATCCGGCCCAAACTTGTCGCGCAAAACCCAGTTTTCCGCCAGCTTTTGGACGAATTTACAAAAGGCATGTGCGTTCCCGAATGATTGTGATAGCGTCGCCACATTCTTGCCGTGATTCGGGGTGCGCCTTGGCAGGACTGGACGAATTTGCGTGCCTCACTTTCATCCTATGGGTTCGTGGAGAACTCTTTTTCGGGGAATGAACATAATGAAAAAGACCAACTTTGCATCGATGCTCGCCGTCACCGGCGGTCTCGCACTCGCCACCGCTGCTTGCTCAGCTCCTGCTGAAGAAGCTGCTGACACCGGTGCAGACACCGAAGCAAACGCTGACGCATGTGCCGGCGCTGAGTGCGGCGCTTGCGGCGCAGAAGGTTGCGAAGCTGCTTGCGGCGCGGAAGGCTGCGAAGCTGCATGCGGTGCAGAAGGCTGCGAAGCTGCTTGCGAAGCAGAAGGCTGCGAAGCTGCCGAGTAATCGGCGTTTCTGCCGGGCCTCAATGGCCTGACACAATTTGGCCGATGGCATCCTCGATGCCGTCGGCCGTTTTGTATCTGGGAGTTATCTGCATGATCGCTGCAATAACGCCTTGAATTCGATCACAACCAGGCAAATTCCCGGCTGTACCTAGCCAACTCAGTTGCTAAGGTCGTCCGGTATGACACCGATCCAAGCTGCTCACACTGTTATCGAAACCATCACGCAGATGGCTGCGGAGCAAAAACCGCTCATGCTGCGCGTTGTGCCAGAAAAAGGCGCTACATTCTGGACGCATTATCCCAAAGGCGATGCACGCGATAAGAATTGCAAGAGCCGCTGGTATTATCACGTCCATGCCGCTGGAAGCCGCGATGAAGATGAGCACGGCCACTTCCATCTGTTCATGCACCGCGATCAATTGCCCAAGGGTCTGGAGCCCAAAGTGTGGCCGCCGCAGGGCGAAGATGCGAAAGCCCACGTCACCCATCTGATCGGCCTATCGATCGACACAAACGGCATTCCGCGCAGCTGGTTCGCGGTCAACCGATTTGTGACCAATGAATTTCTCTACCCCGCTGATGTGATGATCGAGCATTTGCCCGATTTCAACGTCGATCACACCAAACAAGATAACCTCGTTAATCGCTTCGTGACTGCGATGGTGGCACTTTACCGTGACGAGATTGCCGAGCTCTTGCGCGAACGCGATACACGACAGGCAGAGCTGGTCGCCGAGCATGGCGAGAAGGGGTACGAAAAAGCGAGCGGCGTTGAGGTATTGGCCCAAATCCCGATTGATCTGGATGAGAAAATTGGCTCGCTTGAGCTAGCCTAATTTCTTTCAGCCGCAATCAGGAACTCAATGTTGCCTTGTGGACCTGTAATCGGGCTTTGGACAACTCCTTTGATATCCCAGCCAAGCCCCTGCAACCATTCGCGAACTTCGCTACAAACCCGCTCATGCAGAGCGGTATCGCGCACCACGCCGCCCTTGCCCACTTCCTCGCGGGCAACTTCGAATTGCGGCTTGATAAGCGCGACCAACTGACATTCGCGCGCCGCCATCTCTAGCGGCCGTTCAAGCACTTTCGAAAGCGCAATAAAGCTCGCATCGCACACCACCCAATTGCAGTCTTTTGTGATGTGGGCGTCAGTGAGTATCCGTGCACTCGTCTGTTCAAGCACAGTCACACGAGGGTCCTCACGCAGTTTCCAGGCGAGCTGATTGGTGCCGCTATCGACGGCGAAGACATGCTCTGCGCCATTGGACAGCAAAACATCGGTAAAGCCACCGGTCGAGCTCCCGATATCCATCGCAATCGCGCCAGTAGGATCGAGGTCAAAATGCTCCAAAGCGTGCGCAAGTTTAATCCCGCCCCGGCTCACCCAAGGATGATCGCGACCGCGAACATCGATCTCCGCGTCTTCGAACACTTGCTGTCCTGGCTTTGAGAGCTTCTGCTCCCCCAGGAAAACCACCCCCGCCATGATCAGAGCCTGGGCCCGTGTGCGACTTTCAGCCAAACCCCGCTCAACCAAGAGTTGGTCAGCGCGCATCTTCTTAGGCTTGCTGGCTTTTTTTGAGGATGGCGGCGAATTGGTCATGGACGGCTCAACCGATAGCTTGCATTGGGAATGCATGGAAGCGATCCATTTGAAATGCATCACAGCGCTCGCAATGAGCCTTTCAGCCTGCGCTTGCGTCCCCTCGGTCGATGAGCCCGCTCAGCCAGCCTCACCTGCACCAACGCCCATTGCAACGCCAGCACCCGCGCCCACTCCTACTCCAACGCCTGTGCCGGTCGTCAATGAGCCGGCATATGATAATTACCTCGATGCACCGCAAACGGCGGGGGCATGGAGCTATCGCGATGCGCCGCAGCTCAGTTTTGCGACGTTTGGTGAAATCGGGAAAGCCGCTGTGTTTGGCGTGGAATGTGCCAAGCCTTCACGCCAGATACGATTGGTCCGCGGGGGAGCCAGTTCAGGACCTCGCGTAATGACTATTCAAACGGAAACGACTGAGCGCACGCTCGATGCGCAGATATCACCCGATGGACGGCCCATGCTGATGGCGCTGATCCCAGCTGGCGATCCGGTGCTCGATGCGATGGCGATCACCAAGGGCCGCGTATCGATTGGCGTTGAAGGGATGCGGACACTGTACGTGCCCGTCTGGGTGGAAATCAGCCGCGTGATTGAGGATTGTCGATAACGACACGTGGGTTTGGGGGATTAGGAACGGTGAGCGTCAGCACGATCCTTCTCCGATTCTATCCGTTAATATCCACAGGTGTTTCCACAACCTGTCCACAAATGCGCCCACACCCACTGCGCACGACAAAAAAGCCCGGAAAACCCCGCGGCACCTCATTCTGATCTTGTGTGGGAGCGAGCGAGTATGACTTGGGAAAAGTTTTTTTCAAGTCTTGTCATCAGCGCCCCGACGACTCAAATATGTGCTCGAGGCCAGCGGCGAACGCGGCTCTCGGCCCGCCGGTGAAACGCACGGGTCTTGGCTTACTAGCGCGAAAGGAGGTGATCCGATGTCTCATGGTTCAGTAGAGAGGTCGGCAAGTTTCCGCGCGAGGCATATTCGGTAATTCATCCTACCGAGTAAGGCTTCGTGAGCGGCGCTTACCGCCGCTGACCATGAAAGGGCGTTTCCTGACCGAAAGGCGGAAACGCCCTTTTTGTTTTGCCCCTTGTTTTGGTTGTATCGGGCCTCCTCCCATATTAACCGCACTCCCATGGAATTCACTCGCATCCCCAACCCTGCCCCGACGCCCAATGAGGCTCGCAAAGCCGCCATTGCCGATCCCGGTTTCGGCACTGTCTTCACCGATCACATGGTGACCGTCGATTATGACGAGGCAAAAGGCGGCTGGCATTCAGCGCAAATTGGGCCGCGCGAACCTATTGCGCTCGATCCGGCGGCGAGCGTCCTGCATTATGCGCAGGAAATCTTTGAAGGGATGAAGGCTTTTCCCCACGCAGAGGGCGGCCTTGCCCTGTTTCGCCCGGAAGAAAATGCGCGCCGTTTCAATTCGAGTGCGCAGCGCATGGCCATGCCCGAAATACCGGAGGAACTGTTCCTCGATGCGGTCAAACTCGCAGTGGAAACCGATGCCGCGTGGATGCCGCCAGTCGATGGCGGATCACTCTACATTCGGCCATTTATGTTTGCATCAGAAGCATTCTTGGGCGTGCGTCCGGCAAAACAATACAAGTTTGTCGTCATCACCGTTTCGACAGGGAACTACTTTAAAGGAGGCATAAACCCGGTCAAAATCTGGGTCGCGCAAGGATATGTCCGCGCAGCCCCAGGAGGCACTGGCGCGGCGAAGACAGGTGGCAATTACGCGGCCTCTCTCGTCCCTCAAGCCCAAGCGATTGAGAATGGCTGCGATCAGGTCGTCTTCCTCGATGCCATCGAGAACAAGTGGATTGAGGAACTGGGCGGCATGAACCTGTTTTTCGTGCGCAAGGATGGCTCAGTTTTCACTCCGCCTTTGACCGGCACAATCCTGCCCGGCATCACCCGCCACAGCCTGATCGAAATGCTGCAGGAAGAGGGACTTGAGGTCCGCGAAGAGCCCTATTCAATCGACCAATGGCGCGAAGAGGCAGAAAGCGGCGAACTGCTCGAAACACTTGCTTGCGGCACAGCAGCCGTGGTGACGCCAGTGGGAACGGTGGCCTCACCCGATGGCGAATTCACAATTGGCACAGGCGGCATCGGCCAAATGGCCATGAAAATGCGCGAAAAGCTGGTGGGTATCCAGAATGGCCATCTCGAAGACAAGCATGGCTGGGTAATGCGGGTTTGAGAAATGACGGAGTGCATCACAGTCGCCGCCCTCTATCGTTTCACGCCCTTCGACGATCACGAAGCGCTCAAAGGTCCGCTTAAGGCTGTTTGCGAAGAAGCGGGCACCAAAGGCACGATCCTGCTCGCGCATGAGGGGATAAACGGCACCATTGCAGGTTCGCCAGAAGGCGTTGCCAAAGTGCTCGATCACATCCGCGCTCTGCAAGATTGCGCTGACACTGACGTCAAATTCTCCACCGCTGAGGAAATGCCGTTTAACCGCATGAAAGTGCGGCTTAAGCGGGAGATTGTGACTATGGGCGAACCTGGTGTGGACCCGCGCGCAAGCGTTGGCCGCTATGTCGATCCACATGATTGGAACGCGCTAATCTCGGATCCCGATACGGTCGTGATCGACACGCGTAATGATTACGAGGTCGCAATCGGCACGTTCGAGGGCGCGATTGATCCCAAGACACCGAGCTTCCGTGACTTCCCGGCATGGTTTCGCGAAAACCGCGAAGAATTACTCGAAGGCAAAAAGAAAGTCGCGATGTTCTGCACGGGCGGGATACGCTGCGAGAAATCGACTAGTTTCCTGCGCCAAGAGGGCATCGAAGACGTCTTCCACCTGAAGGGCGGCATTTTGCGGTATCTCGAAACCGTCCCCCAAGAAGAGAGCAAATGGGACGGTGAATGCTTCGTTTTTGACCAGCGCGTCTCGGTAAAACACGGGCTCGAGCTGGGGTCTTACGGCCAGTGTTTCGCCTGCCGGATGCCGCTTTCTCAAGAAGAGATGGCGTCCCCCGACTATGCCCCAGGCATCAGCTGCCCGCATTGCATTGACGCGCGTGACGACACGCAGCGCGCCCGCTATGCGGAGCGGCAAAGGCAGCAGCAGCTCGCCAAAAAACGTGGCGAAGCGCATGTCGGCGCGACCGTCGAGCCCAAGATGGAAAGCGGTGTGCAACTGCCCGGTGGCGGGTGGGAAGCAAACTTTCCCGGCGGCTTGATAAGCGATGGTGAGGAGCAGGAGGCAGACGCGTGAGCGCTTCTCCCATTCTCTATTCCTTTCGGCGCTGCCCCTACGCGATGCGTGCGCGCATGGCCCTGTGCATCGCTGACATTCCGGTGGAGCTGCGCGAGGTCAAGCTGTCCAACAAGCCGCCTGGATTAGCGGAGGCATCACCCAAAGCGACTGTACCAGTCCTGGTTTTGCCCGATGGAACCGTAATCGATGAAAGCATTGCGGTGATGCGTTGGGCGCTGGCGCGCAACGATCCAGAAAACTGGCTTTCCGGCGATGATCAGGCCTTGATCGATGAGGCCGATGGCCCGTTCAAGCATCACCTTGATCGTTACAAATATCCGGTCCGCTATCCGGACGAGAATGGCGGTGATGAAAGCGCATTCGGCCTTCATCACCGCAGCCAAGGCCTTGCGATCCTGCAAAAGCTCGATGAGCGGCTCGCGGAAAGCAAACAGCTTTGCGGGGATCGCCCTACCCTTGCTGATATTGCGCTGTTTCCGTTCATCCGCCAATTCGCAAACACCGACAGGGCATGGTTCGATACTCAGGATCTCCCGCACCTCCAGCGGTGGCTCGACGCGCATCTCAAGTCAGACTTGTTCGCCGCCATCATGCCCAAGTTTGATCCGTGGAAGGCTGGCGATGAGCCAATCCTCTTCGCGCCCCACGGTAACCTTGCCCATTAAGACGTCGAATTGACCTGATGTTTACCAAGCGCTGCTACGACTCGTTCGATGAGCACGCTTGCCCCAAGCCAGACGATCAAGCGCGATGATTTGCGCGATGAGCTGTATTTCAGCATTGGCGGCTTTTGGCCTCACGAAGAAATGCTCGGATTTCTTAATGATCTTTCGCGCGCGGCAGGCCCGTTCATAAAGGCAAAGAAACCTTTCGTTTCAATCGGAAACTTTACAGATTTCGTCCCACAAAACCGCGAAACCGCCGAAGCGATCCGCGATAGTCTTCTGCTTGCAGCCAAGAACGGTTTGAAACGCTTCGCCGTCGTCAATGCTGCGCCACTCGTGACCCTGCAATATCGCCGGATTACGAAAGACATGGATGTCGAGTTTTTTGAAACTGAATCAGCTGCCCGGGCCTGGTTACACGCGGATTGAGACGCCTACCTCACGCTCAACCCCATTCTAAACGTTTGTTTACTCAGCTATTTTAGGTGATCGCAATGTCAACGACCGCTGCCCCGACACTTGAGCCTCACTATTCCGTCACCCGCATCGACGATTCAGGTGAAATCCACTTTTCGATGAGTGGCTTCTGGTCGATGGAAACCATGACCGAATTTCAGCGCGAATTGCTTGCAGCGGGAAAGCCATTCTTCGAAAACGGCATAAAGATGCGCTCGCTTGCTGATCTCAGAGGCTTTGTCGCACAGAACAAAGACGTGTCGAATGCAATCCGGACCGTGGTGGTCGAAGCCATCAAGCTGGGCACAATCCGTAGTGCGGTCGTCTACGACAGCATGCTTGTTAAAATGCAGTATGCGCGTCTCAATGAGGGTCTCGATCTGGAAACCTTCGAGAGCAAGGACGAAGCGATCAAGTGGCTTCGTCGCCCGGCTTAATCGCTGCTTACTTTTCTGCGCCGGGTGGAAGGCTAGACCGCAGTTCCTCTACCCATACATCAGCAACGCTATCCGATGGCGCCCGCCAATCGCCGCGCGGTGACAATGCGCCGTGAGAGGACACTTTTGGCCCATTTGGAAGCGCGCTGCGCTTGAACTGAGAAAATCCGAAAAAGCGCTTCAGGAATTTTTCAAGCCACCCGGCAATCTCTTCGAGATTGTATTGGTGTCGGCGCTCCTCCGGAAAGCCCGACGGCCAAGCGCCCGCCGACGCATCCCGCCACGCGTGCCATGCTAGAAACGCTATTTTCGAAGGCTTCTGACCATATCGGATCGTGTGGTGCAGGAAGAAATCGTTCAATTCATACGGGCCAATATGCGCCTCCGTATCCTGAATTGCCCCGTCCTTGTCCGCAGGCACGAGTTCGGGCGAAATTACAGTGTCATAGACGGCCATGAGCACCTTGCTGCATTCAGGCAGGAATTGCTCGGTTTCAACGGTCCAACGAATGAGATACCGGATCAGCGTCTTGGGAACGCCTGCATTGACGCCATAGTGGCTCATATGATCGCCCACGCCATAGGTACACCAGCCGAGCGCCAGTTCACTCAAATCGCCAGTGCCCACGACAAACCCTGCATGCTGGCCAGCAAGGCGGAATAGGTAATCTGTGCGAAGCCCGGCCTGCACATTCTCAAACGTCACATCATAAACCGGCTCACCCTGCGCAAACGGATGGCCCATGTCTGTGAGAAGCTGGTTGGCAGCGGGCTTAATGTCGATTTCTTCAGCCGTGATTCCGAACGCGTCCATAAGCTTCCACGCGTTCGATTTCGTGGCGTCCGAGGTTGCAAAGCCCGGCATCGTGTAGCCGCGAATGGTGGTGCGTGGCAGTCCCAGCCGATCGCAAGCCTTCGCCGCAACGATCAGAGCGTGCGTGCTATCGAGCCCGCCTGATATGCCGATGACGAGGCTCTTGGCCTTGGTAGCCTCAATCCGGCGCATGAGTGCATCGACCTGGATGTTGAAGGCTTCGTAGCAGTCTTCGTCCAACGTTTTCGCGTTGTTGGGTACGAACGGAAAGCGGCGTACAGGGCGGATGAGGCCAATGTCGGCAGTCTTCGCTGCGTGTTCGAACGGTATCTGCCTAAAGGTATCTTCGGGCCTACCAGCAGCTTCTGCAGCATCGCTCCATGTTTGATTGCGCATGCGCTCCGCCGCGATCCTATCGGTATCGACGTCGACAACGCACAATTCAGGCTCAAGATCGAAGCGCTCGCTTTCCGCCAGCAATCCGCCCATTTCATAGATGACGCCTTGCCCATCCCATGCAAGCTCGGTGGTGCTTTCACCGTGCCCGCTGGCCGAATAGACGTATGCGCAAATTGAGCGCGCGCTCATCGAGCGGCAGTGGAGGTGACGGTCATCCGCGCGGCCGATTGTGATGGGCGATGCGGACAGGTTGCACAGGATATTCGCGCCGGCGAGTGCAGCCATGGTACCGGGAGGAATGGGCGCCCAGAAATCCTCACAAATCTCCACGCCAATGGTGAAGCCGGGCAGATTGTGCGCGGCGAAGACTAGATCGGTGCCGAAGGGAACTTCGAGATCGCCGACAGCGATCCAAGCATCTTTAATGCCGCGCCCATGCGAGAAATAGCGTTTCTCGTAAAATTCGCGGTAATTGGGCAGATAGCTTTTGGGGATAACACCCAGCAGCTCGCCGCGCGCAATCACCAGCGCGCAATTATACAGCTTCCCATTGCGGCGCAGCGGCGCTCCCAGCACCAGAACGGGCGTCAATGCCTCGCTCGCCTCAACAACTTCAGCGACGGCGCGCTCGACTCTGCCGATCAAAGCGTCCTGCAAATGGAGATCATCAATCGCATAGGCCGACAGCGTCAGCTCTGGATAGACTAGCAGATCGACATGCTGATCATGCGCCTTTTGCGCCTCCGCAATGACGCTAGAGGTGTTGAACGCCACATCCGCCGGACGCACGCACGGCGTCGACGTCGCCACACGGACAAGGCCATGGCGATGCAGATCGTAGAAAGGATGCGTGTTCTCGCTCATATTTCCGCCCTTTAGCCGCAATTGGTTAAAGTGCCTAGCGATGGAAGGTTGGCATCCAAGAAAGGTCAGCTTTCGCGCTCAGATGCGATTGTTTGCCGCAATGCGCTTGCGCGAATGATGCCAAGCCTCCACTTGGCTTTTCACGAAGGGCATCAGGACAATTCCCCTTAGATTAAGGAGCACACCATCATGGCCGATCCAACCTACACCCCGCCAGAAGTCTGGAGCGCAGACACAGTAAGCGGCGGCCGCTTTGCCTCGATCAATCGCCCTACCGCTGGCGCGCGTGAGGAAAAGGAATTGCCCAAAGGGGACAACCCCTTTCAACTGCACTCGCTCGCCACCCCCAATGGCGTGAAGGCGACGATCATGCTCGAAGAACTCCTCGAAAAAGGTCATTCGGGCGCGGAATACGACGCTTTCACCGTGAACATCGGCGAAGGTGAGCAATTCACCAGCGGATTTGTCGGCATCAATCCCAATTCCAAGATCCCCGCGCTGATCGACAATTCAGGCGACAAACCATTTCGAATCTTCGAATCAGGTGCAATTCTGGTGCATTTGGCGGAGAAATTCGGAGAATTCCTGCCCACCGATCCCCCCGCACGTGCCGAGGTGCTGTCCTGGACATTCTGGCAAGTCGCAAGCGGGCCTTTCATCGGTGGCGGGTTCGGCCACTTTTATGCCTATGCGCCCGAAAAATACGAATATCCGATCAACCGCTACGCCATGGAAACCAAGCGGATATTCGACGTCGCAGACCAGCGTCTAGCGAAAAGCCGATACCTCGCCGGCGATGAGTACACCATCGCCGATATTGCCAATTTCCCGTGGCTGGCCCCGTTCGTTTTCGGCCAAATCTACAACGAGGCGAAGACATTCCTCTCGATCGATGAATACACAAACGTCGCGCGCTGGGTTCACGAAATCGCTTCACGTCCGGCTGTGAAGCGCGGGCGGATCGTCAACAAGACATGGGGCGATGAAGATGCACAATTACGGACACGCCACTCTGCTGCCGATTTCGAAGGCAAGAAACTGGATTGATCTGGGAACCTCACCAGCTTTGGTGAGGTTTTCCCTTCACATCTGAAAATGGCGCGTTATATCGCGCGTCTCCTGCTGGGGTGTAGCCAAGTGGTAAGGCACCGGTTTTTGGTACCGGCATTCGCAGGTTCGATCCCTGCCACCCCAGCCAATCACTTCACATTGACGTGCTCGAACGGGCAATGCCTGCACTTTGAACCGCAGCAAACCCCGCGTTTCTCGTGGGCCAGCCTTGTGAAGACCACATACCCAGTTGCCGGATCGACATAGCTAAGCTCCCCGCGTTCGCAGGCGGCTTGGTGTATCGAGTGGTAGGCAGGTTCGCTCATGATGGGTGTGCCTACAGCCGCTCCATCGCGTGAGATCAAGGGAATTTAGGGTTTGCCCGACATTGCGATGCACTGTCCCGTGATCCATTCGGATGCGGGGGCGACGAGATACAGCACCAGCCCGGCAATATCTCTCGGCGTGCCGAGCCTTCCTGCGGGCAATTGCAATTGTTCAAGCAACGGGCCGAAATCCTCATCCGACATATTGAGCGCTTTTTTCACGGTATCGGTCGGCACAAATCCAGGCATGATCGCATTCACCCGCGTCTTTGGCCCCAGCTCCATTGAAAGCGTCTTCGTCATCATGTTCACACCTGCCTTCGCGGCGGAATAGTGCGCACTACCCGGGAAAGGCTCGAGCCCGGCCAATGACGAGATGTTTACCATCGCGCTCCCCTCTCCCAAATGCGGAACTGCGGCCTGCACGCTATAGAAGACCGAGGAAAGATTGACCGCCAGCGTCTTGTCCCATTCGGCAGTGTCCAGTTCGGCGAGCGGAGCGGAAACCAGCGATCCCCCCGCATTGTTGACCCAGATATCGAGCCGTCCAAATTCATCGATTGCGCGCTGTGCGAGCGCCATCATAGCATCCCGGCTCGAAACATCAGTAGGCTGGGTGATCGCGCGCGACTGGTTCTTCGCGTCGTTGATGGTTTTTGCCGTATGCTCGATCTGATCTGCAGATCGCGCCGCGCACACTACATTCGCGCCCGCCTCTGCCAGCAAGGTTGCAATCCCTTCGCCAATCCCGCGGCCTGCCCCGGTGACAACGGCTGTCTTGCCTGTGAGGTCGAAGAGTTCCTGCATTCTGCCTGCTCCCATGTCTGGTTTTGCAAGAGAGAATGGAGCAGGGCCATGAAGGCGTCCACTAACCCTTATGGGGTTCGCAGCACCTTTGACGCGAGCGCTTGGCCGGAAAGAAACGCCCCTTCAACGCGAGGTGAGTGAAGATAGTCGCCTGCAATGCCGATCTTGGCCTCGGCATCGTAATGTGCGGATTCTCCGTTAAGAGATGCTGGCATGGCATACAGCCAGCGATGCGCGGCGCTGTGGATGGGTACACTGCGTTCGATGCCCATTTGATCGAAGAAAACCTCGACCAAATGCGATGCCGCTTCCTCCTGGGGCATATCGATGATCTCGCGCGATTTCTGGGGGCTCGCATGCAGCACCCATGTTTCGCTGCCCGTGCGATGAGGTTTAGCCGAATTGCGCGCGGCCCAGCTGATCGGCGCATCGGGCATCCGCACCGTGTCAGCGTCCAGCCCGATTTTCTGCGCAAAAGCAGCCATCACAGCCCAGCACGGCTCTGAAGTAACGGAGCCAGCAATCGCCCCAAAATCTGGCGAGCAAGGCTCTAGCAGCTCGCTCGCCTGCTCAGCTGGGACGCATACAAGCAGAATATCTGCCTCAAAACTGTCCGTGCCCGCATCCACGAACCATCCTGTTGTTCGCGTCAAGGCCTCAGCGCGCACGCCCCAGCGGACATCGAGATCTTGTGCCATGGCGCGGATAGGGCCGTTCATTCCGGGAACCCCAACCCATGCAGCATCGCCGTCCGCTTTCTCAGCTGCAGTCCAACGTTCGACGACGCCTTGTTCTTGCCACTCGGCTATTCGCCTCTGGAAAGCAGGATCACGCGCGGTGAAGTATTGCGCGCCATGATCAAAACTCACTGTTTCGCCAGCAATTTCTGCTCGCCGTGCAGCCATGCGTCCACCCGGGCCGCGTCCTTTATCAAGGATTGTTACTGAATGCCCCGCCCGCGCCAACTCGCCCGCGCAAGTAAGGCCTGCCATTCCGGCGCCGATGACGATGATTTCGCTCATGTCCGCTCACCTAAGACGCTTAGGGCTTGCGTCAAGGCGCGCTGCGATTGGGCCGCGCCTCGGCAAGGATCAGTGAAAAGCGCTTCTTGCTATCGAGCCAGCGCTTCTGCGGCTCCCATCCCCCAGCAAGCAGCAGCATATTGCCAGTTCGGCGATTGAATTTGTGGCTGTTTTCGGTGTGGATCGTCTCGCCTTTGCGCATCGCAAACCTCTCACCCGATACGGCGAAAGCGATGTCTGATAACGCGACCAGGTGCATCTCGATGCGCGCAAAATCATCATTCCAGCGCGCCTCATGGCGAAGCTTGTCCGCCGGGATATCGCCATCCAATTCGCGGTTGATGCGGGCGATGAGATTGGTGTTGAAATCGGCTGTCACACCAGCCGCATCGTCATATGCCGCGACCAGCATATCTTCATCCTTGATCAGGTCCATCCCGATCAGAAGCTGCGCGCCCGTCCCCAGTGTTTCACGCATGGATCGCAGCAGATCCACAGCCGTGCGCGCCACCATATTGCCTATGGTGGAGCCAGGGAAAAAGCCGAGCTTTGGCAAGTCGGCGACCGCTTTTGGGAGCTCGACCTGCCGCATAAAATCAGCTTCGACAGGATGCACCGGAAGGCGGGGAAACTTGGCAGACAGGTCTTTCGCCGCAGCGCGCAGAAAATCGCCCGATATATCGAGCGGAACGTAAGCGGCAGGATCAATCGCCTTCAGCAAAAGCGGCGTCTTAACAGAGGAGCCTGAGCCAAATTCAACCACGGCGCGGTTTCGGCCAATCAGATCGGCGAACTCATCGCCGTGCTGCGTCAAAATCTCTGTTTCAGCACGGGTCGGGTAGTATTCTGGAAGCTGCGTGATATCCTCGAACAGCTGCGATCCCGCATCATCATAAAGCCAGCGCGCAGGGATTGCCTTTTGCGTTTGCGACAGCCCTTTCAAGACGTCGGCACGAAACGCGTTGGCGACGCCTGCATTATCGCGATCCACCAGCATCAACCCATCTGATGTTGCCATTGCCCTAAATGTCCTTTGCGAGCCGCAGCCCGGTGAATTGCCAGCGCTGATGCGGGTAGAAGAAGTTGCGGTAGGATGCTCGCGAATGCCCACGAACGGTCGCACAGCTGGCGCCCTTCAGGACGCACTGCCCGCTCATGAATTTGCCATTGTATTCGCCAACGGCGCCCGATGCGGGCTTGAAGCCGGGATAAGGCAGATAAGCTGAGCGGGTGAATTGCCAGCAATCGCCAAACAGGCTTTCTCCACCGCCGGGCATGGGAGCATAAGCTCCGTCCAATTGATTGCCGCCGGAAGGGTTATGCGCTGCAGGTCCTTCTTCCTGCCCCCGCGCAATGGCTTCCCATTCGAATTCGGTCGGCAGCCGCATTCCCGCCCAGGTCGCGAAAGCATCCGCTTCGAAATGAGAGATGTGCGTGACCGGCGCGTCCGGATCGCGCTCCTGCCATCCTTGATGGGTGAAGTAGGCATCACCACGCCAATAGAGCGGTGCGGTGATGTCATTTTCTTTCACCCAAGCCCAGCCATCGGACAGCCACAGCGAAGCGGTGTCATACCCGCCATCAGCGATGAACTGCGTCCATTGATCATTGGTCACCAATCGCCGCGACAAAGCAAACGGTTCGAGCAAAACCCGGTGGCGCGGCCCTTCATTGTCGAAGGCAAAACCTTCGCCATCAGTGCCAATCAGCGCGATCCCACCCGGATGCTCATACCAGCCCACACCGCCTTTTCCCGCCGACATGGCTGGTTCCGGCGCGCCGTCCCAAATTGCGGGCCCGGTTGGGTTCTGGAAAAAGCCATGTTTGATATCAGTCAGCAGCAATTCGATATGCTGCTGCTCATGTGCGATACCGAGTTCGATAAGCTGTGCGCGCTCAGGGTCTTCCAACAATGGTACCATGGCCTCATCGACGGCGCCGCGCCATTCGAGGATTTCGCTGAGCGACGGACGTGACAACATGCCACGCTTGTCTCGCGCTATGCGTGCGCCTTCAGCCTCGTAATAGGAATTGAAGAGGAACGGGTAATGCTCACTAAACAGGTCATACCCTTGCGCATATTCACGCAGGAGGAAAGTCTCCCAGAACCATGTCGTGTGCGCGAGATGCCATTTGGCAGGAGAAGCGTCTTCCATTGATTGCAGACACGCATCGGCATCGCTCAATGGCTCAACCAGTGCCTCGGTTAAAGCGCGCGTTGCGGCGAAGCGATCTTTCAGAACCGCCGCCTGATCCGCCCCATCTGCATCTTGCGGCCTTTGAAGGCCCACAGGCTCCTCCTGTTGCGCGCGGCTGCTCCCGATGGAAACGCATAACCGTACGTTGGCAGCAGCCATGCCGGAACTTGCGAGCAATTGAAAGGGCTTAGGTCGCGACTTCGCGTCGCTTCACCGGGCTTCAAGCCGCCATGCAAACCTTGTTACGGCCCGTTTTCTTCGCGTCATACAAGGCAGTATCCGCTCGCGCGAAAAGCGTGAGCGATGTGTCGCCTGCTTGCCAATCAGCATAACCAATGCTGATCGTCACTGAGGGCACTTCGCCAACCGAACTACCTCGCGCAATCGCATCGCGCAGCCTTTCAGTCATCTTTCGAGCGAATTCTTGATTGGCGCCGGGAACGATCCAAACGAATTCCTCACCGCCAACACGTCCTACCAGATCACCTTCTCGCGCTTGCTGCAAAGCAATGCGGGCCACATTCTTGATGACCTTGTCGCCTTGCGGATGGCCGTGCGTGTCATTCACCAGTTTGAAGTGATCAATGTCGAACAGCACCAGAACAAGACTCCCTTCGCTGTGGCGCGCGTTCATGATCAAACGATCGAGTTCGGCCATGACCCGGCGCCGATTGGCAAGTCCCGTCAAAGGATCGGTGTCGGCCAGATCGCGGGCGCGCCGTGCCTCCTGCACCGCAATTTGCCGTGAGAATTCAAGCTCGCGCTCGCGTTCTTTTTCGTCGGTTACATCGCGCAAGACAGCAACCACGCGGCTTACCTCTCCGCTATCCCCGCGCAAATTGCATGCCTCAACGCTGACGGTTCGCGGATCGCTACTGGCGCCATTAATCTCAAAGGACATCGCGAACGGCCCCTGCACGCTCGCGCGCTTTGTAACGTTGCCGATGAGATCGACATCGTTTGCATAGAGAAGCGTTTCAGCATCGCCTTCGACAAACGGTTCATCGTGCTGAACCCCGAACATCCGCCGCATTCCGAGCGACCACTGCTGCGCTCCGGTGGAAGGATCGTATTGCCATATGCCCAGCCCTGCCATCTTCTCTGCCATGCCGATTGTGCGCAAAAGGTCGCTCATCCGGCGGGCGCGTTCGCGAGCAATTCGGGCAATGATCTGAGTTTCGCGGCGGGCTCTGAGCACCGACACACATGCGACCGTTGCAATCAAGCCGAGCGCTATCGCTGCTGCGAACAGCGCCGCAGAGCCGGAATTGGAGGCAGCAAGGTACTCCATCCGGGCCCGGATAAGGGCAAACCCTTGTTACGTTGCCCCGGTGTACCCTCGGGTAAATACCTATACGAACCGAGGGGCCGCGTGAACGGCACCTGTTAAGCCGCCGTCAGCAATTGGCGATCACGCAGCGTCGGCTTCCGCTATGCCCATCTTTTCGCCAACCTCGTTGTTCAAGGTTTCAGCGATCAGGAAAGCCAATTCGAGCGATTGTTCCGCGTTGAGCCGCGGGTCGCAATGGGTGTGATAGCGGTCCCCCAGCGCATCGTCGGTGATGGCTACTGCACCGCCAACGCATTCGGTCACGTCCTGTCCAGTCATCTCGATATGGATGCCGCCAGGGTGAGTTCCTTCGTCGCGATGCACTGCGAAGAAGCCCTTCACCTCGGTTAGAATGCGGTCAAACGGACGCGTTTTATAGCCGCTGTCCGATTTGATGACGTTGCCGTGCATCGGATCACAGCTCCACACAACAGGATGTCCTTCGCGTTTCACAGCCTGAACCAGCTTTGGAAGCCCATCTTCAACCTTGTCATGGCCAAAACGGCTGATGAGAGTGATGCGGCCAGCTTCGCGCCCGGGATTGAGCTGATCAAGAAGCCGAATAAGCGCATCTGGCTCAAGCGATGGGCCACATTTCATGCCCAGCGGATTACCAATGCCACGCGCAAATTCGATATGCGCGCTGCCGTCAAACCGGGTTCTGTCGCCAATCCAGAGCATGTGTGCAGACGTCGCGTACCAATCACCCGTCAGCGAATCCTGCCGTGTGAGCGCTTGCTCGTAAGGCAGCAGCAGGCTTTCATGACTGGTGTAAAAGCTTGTTCCCTGCAACTGCGGCACCGTGCCCGGATCCACACCGCACGCTTCCATGAAGTCCAGCGCTTCGCCGATACGATCCGCGGTTTCAGCGAATTTGTCAGTCCAAGGCGTGCGGCCCATGAAATCGAGCGTCCACTGATGCACCTGCCGCAAATTCGCATACCCGCCACCCGCGAATGCGCGCAGCAGATTGAGCGTTGATGCAGCCTGAGAATAGGCGCGCACCATCCGCATGGGATCGTTGCGGCGCTGTTCCGGAGTGAACTCAATCCCGTTGATATTGTCACCGAAATAGCTCGGCAGCGTTATTTCGCCCTTGGTCTCTGTCGGCGCAGAACGCGGCTTTGCGAATTGGCCCGCCATCCGACCAACTTTTACAACGGGGCGCTTGCTCGCAAAGGTGAGCACAACCGCCATCTGCAGCAGCACGCGGAACGTGTCGCGAATGTTGTTGGGATGGAATTCGGCAAAGCTCTCAGCGCAGTCACCGCCCTGCAGCAAGAACGCCTTGCCATTGGCAACTTCTGCAAGGTCTGCCTTAAGCGCGCGCGCCTCTCCCGCAAAGACAAGCGGTGGATATGCAGCCAGAACCTCTTCGGCCTGAGCCAATTCGTTGGCGTCTTCATAAGCGGGCAAGTGCCGCGCTTCGTGGGCTTTCCAGCTCTCTGGTGTCCATGTTGTTGTCATGGCTTGTGCTTTCTATTTTTCTTCTGTTTTCGTTCGTGCGGCGGCGCGGCTACACGGGTCGTGTTCTATATGTAAAGCGTCAAAGCGATCTTCGACAATATTATTTCATGCGCGCTGTGATCGCAAAAGCCGATCAGCGTCCCGAAACCATCGCTGCTGCAGGTTGCACGGGAGCGTCCAGCACAGGCGGAGGACCTTCGGCCAATTCCTGGCCTTCGGGGATCACCGCAAGCTTCAGCGGAGTGCGCTCCACAAAGTACCGATTGGCAAGGAATTGCATGATCTGCGGACTGGTCTGAGAATAATCCGACAATAGTGTGCGAAGCAGCGGCACACGCTGCGGATCGGTGCTCGAGCCTTCCAGATTATAGAGCCAGAACTGATTGCCCGTCGATGCGCGCCGCACAAGCTGCGCCAAAGGTTCGGTCACGCGCGCAAGCTCATCCTCAGTCGGCGGATTGGCCGCTAGATCGCGCGCAATCCGATCCGCCTCTGCAAAGAAGATCGGCACCAGATCGGGCTGCAATTGCGCAAGAGCCGTAATCCGCCCGCCGCCATTGATATCCGTCGGCCAGCTTGAAAAGACCTGCGGGCTGTAACTAGCACCCAGTCTCTCCCGCAAGGCTTCGAGCAAGCGATTGTTGAACAATTGCGTCAAGATTTCGAGCTGACGCGATTCGCGAATTCTCTCCATCCCGCCACCCGATGGCCAGGCAATGACAGCAGCCGCCTGATTGCCATCGCCGCGATGGTTCAGCACTCGCGGAGCGCCGGTGTCTTCGGCAAAATTGGGAACGCGGGCAGCAACTTGTTCGCTAATCGGCTCGCGCGCAGGCAGCGCGCCGAATGTCTCGCTGAGTTTTTGAACAATCGCATCGCGATCAAACTCGCCAAAAATCAGAACTTCGATCGGGCCTTGTTTGAGCAGCGGCTCCCACACTTCTCGGAAACGCTCTGGGGTGACGTCTCGCAGTGCATCGGGATCAGGCGTTGCAAAGCGCGGGTCTCCACCGGTCGCGAAGTATTCGAGATCGCGATTGAGGATGCCGCTGGGGCTGGTTGAATAAGAATTGTAAGCAAGCTCTCCAGCCGCCTTTGCCCGAACCACGGGATCTGCGTCCCAACGCGGCATGCCAAGTTTGGCCGCGAACAGATAAAGCTGATCGGCCACATCATCAGATCGTGTCTGCGCGGTGAACGTAAACACCGCATCATCGATCCGGAAATCAAAGCCAAGTTTGCGGCCCGTTGCCAGCCGGTCGAGCTCGTTCTGGCCCAATTCGCCAAGGCCCGATCCAACCAGCGCCATTTCTCCAAGCGGGGCGTAGACGGCATTGCTTTCATCAAATGCACGATAGCCAGCGCCAAAGCGGACTTTTACCGTCACTCGGCCCGGCTCTGCGTTATTCGACCACAAAAGTGCGCGCACGCCATTGTCGAAATTGACCTGCTCGACTTCCAGAATGCCAAGCGGCTCTGCCGAAACAATTTCGCCCGGTTCGCCAACCTGGGGCAGTTCATCGAAGGATATCGTCTGTGCTGCAAGGCGCGCGGTTGCGTCCGCCTCAATCTCGCGTCCCAATGCGAAACGCAAGGCCGTGCGATCCGCTTCGTCCGCTACCGGCGTGACATAGACAGAGCGCAAGACATCGCCTTCGAACAGCTTGATTGTGCGTTCGTGCACTTCTTCTGGGTTGAGACGGCCACTCATCCCTCTAAACACGTCCAGCACCGTTTGGGGCGAAGCGACTGTTTCGCGGATATCAACCGCGTTGACGATATTATCGGCTAGTTCTGATCCCGACTGCACGCTTTCCTGTTCGACCTGATTGGCGAAAATCACATCGAATTCTGCAGCTTCGCGATCGATCTCTTCCTGCGTGGGCGGGCTCGCTATTGCATCCTGAATGACCGAGCGCACGTCGATCAACGCATTTTCCCAGTCACCAGAAAGCGGGGCGAAAGCGACAAAGGTCGCATCGGTTGAACGCGATACATCATCTTGGGAAACCTGCGCATAAAGGTAAGAGCCGCCAGCCCTTGCACGGGTTTCCAGCCGGCGATTAATGATCGCCTGCGCAATCGCATCCAACAGCAGACCTTCATTGTAGACGATCGTGTCTTCCACCTGACGCCATGGCCGCATGATGGCATAGGTCAGATTGCGCGGAAGATCAGCTTCTACTGCAACGGCGAGCTCGCCAATCGGCTGAGCCAGATCGTCATTGTCGTTTGCCGCTGGCGCAACGGGATCACCAAAATCAGGCGCAACGCCTGCTTCGCCCGTGCCTTCCCAATCGCCGAACCATTGTTCGACGAGGCCAGCGAGAATTTCAGCAGGAGCATCGCCCGCGACCACGATCACAGTGTTTTCCGGGCGATACCAGCGATCATAGAATGCCTGCATCTTTGCACCGGTCGCAGCGTTGAGCGTTTCGACAGTTCCGATCGGGTTGCGCGTCGCAAGCCTTTGTCCGGCGAAGAACGTGCGCCGGGTCAAATCTGCCACGCGCTGAGATGCCCCGCCCCGCTCGCGCTTTTCTGCCAGAACAATGGGCAGTTCCGCCGCGACATTGACTTCGCTCAGCACTGGCTCGCGGATCATGCCTGACAGCAGCTTGAAACTCTCCGATAGTTTCGCGGGATCAATGTCGGGAATGTCGAGCTTGTATGCTGTGTGCGTCGGGCTGGTTTCGGCGTTGGCATCGCTGCCAAATGTCGCGCCCAGCCGCTGCCATGCGGCAATCGCTTCGGCCTGGCCCAGATACTTACTCTCGCGGAACAACAAGTGTTCAAGCAAGTGCGCAAAGCCTTGCTCATCGTCACGCTCGTGCAAGGAACCTGCATCGACACGCACCCTGATCGATACCTGACGCGGGGGTACGCCATTGCGCCGCACGGCGTAGCGCAGGCCATTATCCATTTCACCAAACAGCCATTTGTCATCGACCGGCACATCACTCCCGCGATAAAGCCATGGCACTTCATCGCCAGTTTGCAGCGCCTGCGGTTCGGGCACCTCCGATGCAGGCGGCCGCGCAGGTGCGACGTCCTGAGCGGCAAGCGGAAATGACAACGCAAACGGCGCAGCCAATAGAGAAAGAGCGAAAACGGCCCGGTTCAAAACATTCATGCTGTGCATATAGGGGCGCAAGGTCTGAAGGGATAGTGAATGCGGCAACATGTGCGATTTCATGCGCCGAAACCATTGCCGCGCCGTGTCATGCCCACTATCTTTCAAGCCATGTTTATCGAAACCGAAACAACGCCAAACCCCTCTTCGCTCAAATTCTTGCCGGGCCGCACGGTCATGTCGACAGGAACACGCGAGTTTCCCTCTCCAGAAGCGGCTGAAGCGAGTCCTTTGGCGCAAGCGATTTTCGATACGGGCGAAGTCGTGAACGTTTTTTACGGTTGGGACTTTGTGACCGTCACCGCCGCTCCAGGCAGCGATTGGAGCGCGTTGAAACCACAGGTCATTTCAATCCTGCTCGATCATTTCGTGTCTGAAGCTCCGCTGTTCGCAGGCGGAAGCGCGGACGGCATCAACGTTCCGGCAGAAGAAGAAATGGCTGTCGAAGACAGTCCAGAGGATGCCGAGACCGTGGCAGCAATTCAGGAACTGCTCGAAACGCGCGTTCGCCCTGCGGTCGCAGGAGATGGCGGCGACATTGCCTATCGCGGCTTCAAGGACGGTGTCGTCTACCTGACATTGCAGGGCGCATGTTCGGGTTGCCCTTCGAGCACAGCCACCCTCAAACACGGGATCGAAGGTTTATTGAAACATTACGTGCCTGAAGTTGTTGAAGTGAGAGCCGCCTAACTCACTTTGATTTCAGGACTCACATGACAACTCAATTTCACGATCACATCCTCTCCGACACTGCGCTCGATCAAATTTTCAACGAGGCGCGCACCTATAATGATTGGCTGGATAAGCCCGTTTCAGATGAACAATGCCGCGCAATCTGGGATCTTACCAAGATGGCGCCCACATCCGCTAACATGCAGCCGGTGCGCATCGTCTGGGTGAAATCGGACGAACAAAAGGCAAAACTCGCCGATTGCGCCTCGGATGGAAACAAGGACAAGATCAAAGCTGCGCCAGTAACCGCCGTCATAGGCTACGACATCGATTTTCACGAAGAGCTTCCATGGCTGTTTCCTCATGCCGATGCGAAAAGCTGGTTCGAGGGCGATGAAGACGGCCGCAAGGAAGGCGCATTTCGCAATTCGTCTCTGCAAGGTGCTTACCTAATCCTCGCCGCTCGCGCGCTTGGACTTGATTGCGGGCCGATGTCAGGTTTCGACGAAGACGCGGTGAACGAAGCATTCTTTGGCGATGAACCCCGCCACCGCGTGAACTTTATCTGTTCAATTGGCTATGGCGATCCGGAGAGCATTTTTGATCGCTCCCCGCGCCCGGACTTCGAAAAATTCAACACCATAGTCTGACCTGAAGCTGTTGCGATTGATGATCCGCGCTTGCGGCGTCCGTCGCTCTCGGGCATCGGGCATCAATCATGCGTATCCTCGCGATTGAAACAGCGACAGAAGCCTGCTCGGTAGCGCTCTTTGATGGGAGCGCGTGCATAGCGCACGATCACCGCGTGCTTGGCCGCGGCCATGCCGAGGCGCTGGTGCCGATGATCGCAGCATTGCCCGACAAAGGCCGGGCGGATCGGATACTTGTCTCGCTTGGTCCGGGAAGCTTTACAGGAGTGAGGATCGGCATCGCCACCGCACGTGCGCTCGGTTTTGCATGGGGAGCCGAGGTGTTGGGGTATCCAACCTTATCCCTCTTAGCGGCGATGGCCCAAGCGGAGCACACGGAGGGCGTTACAGTGTGCATGAATGGCGGGCATGGCGAATGGTTTGTGCAGAATTTCGGCAGTGATGACGGCATCGTAGGTGATGCACAATCGCTTACACCCGATGCAGTTAGGCAGATGGGTACGCATGTCGTGATTGTCGGCAACCGCGCCAAGGAATGCGCTGCATTGTTCAGCGACAAAAAAATCGCGCTGGAATGGCTTCCAAACGCGCAGCACACCCAATCGCTGGAGGAAGCGAACCTCACCCACGATCTGTCGCCCATTTATGGCCGCGCGCCTGATGCTGTGCCGCAAAAGGTCGCTTTATGATTACGCGCACTGCCCTTGTCGATCGGATCATGCCCGTAATGGAAGCGGCGTTCGATCCAACCTACGGCGAAGCATGGAACAGGCGCCAGATTGCCGACGCGCTTACGATGCCCAGCACCCATGCGATCTTGGTCGATGCGAGTGGCAATCGGATTGAGAGTGACGAAGAAGAAATCGAAGCGGCGGGCTTCGTCCTTTCGCGCCATGCAGCTGATGAAGAGGAGTTGCTGCTTATTGCAGTTGTGCCAAATGCCCGCCGCAGCGGCCTCGGCGACACCTTGATCAAGGCATTGTTCGAAAGCGCGAAATCCAGAGGTGTGGCCCGCGTTTTTCTCGAAATGCGACGGGGTAATCCGGCTGAACACCTTTATCGAAGCGCCGGGTTCGAACCGATCGGTGAACGCTCCCAGTATTACCGCATGTCTAATGGTACACGAATAGATGCAATTACTTTCAGCCGCTCTATTTCATAAGTGTAGTCACCATTTTTTCACCTGAAATCGATCCGGTATCAGCTGAAATCATATTGCATTCAAAACTTCGCTCGTTCATGACACGCCCTACCGGAAATATCCGGACAAATAATAAATGGGGAACTCATGCAAGATTTGGAAATCGAGAAAGAGACGTTGATAACGCTTACCAGCGATATCGTCGCAGCTCATGTTAGCAACAACGAAGTCACCGTCGAAGATGTGCCCGAGCTGATTACCAGCGTTTATGGCGCGCTTTCGCATTTGGGTGGGCCTGATGAGGAAGAAGAGGCGCCGCCAGAACCGGCCGTTTCGATCCGCGCATCGGTCAAGCCTGACTACCTGGTGTGCCTTGAAGACGGCAAAAAGCTGAAAATGCTTAAGCGTTATCTTCGCACCAATTACGACATGAGCCCCGAGGAATATCGAGCACGCTGGAATCTGCCTGCTGATTATCCAATGGTTGCTCCGAACTATGCCGAAAAGCGCCGCGATCTTGCCAAGAAGATCGGACTTGGGCGCAAGCCAGGCAGCGGTCGCGGTCGCCGCAAAGGTTAAGCTTTGTTCGTTTGAGGGGCCTGCCTGCAATGGCCGGTCCCTCGAACGGTATGGGCACATGCATCCATTCACGCACATCCGCGTCATCGCCTTGGCTTGAGCAGTTGGCTTAGCCTGTCTAAGGACGGTTAAGCACCAAGCCTTGGCATGAGAGATGGAGCTGTGACTTGAGCCAGAAAATCGACCTCGAACAACTCTGCGCGGAAAAAGGTCTGCGCATCACCGAACAGCGCCGCGTGATTGCCAAGGTTCTGTCTGACAGCGACGATCATCCCGACGTGGAATTGCTGCACAGCAGAGCATCGGCAATCGATCCGAAGATCTCCATCGCAACAGTCTATCGAACCGTCCGCCTGTTCGAAGAGGCCGGGATTCTTGACCGCCACGATTTCGGCGATGGCCGCTCTCGCTATGAACCTGTGCCGGAGGCGCATCACGATCATTTGATCGATGTTGAAACTGGCAAGGTTGTTGAATTTGTTGATCCCGAAGTTGAAGCACTCCAGCGCCAGATTGCGGAGAAGCTGGGCTACCGCCTCGTTGATCACCGGATGGAGCTTTACGGTGTGCGCCTGTCGCGCGACGATTAAGCGGCTGCAATATTGGCACGTAATCCAGACACTCTGAAACAGGCAGCCGATGCCGAAACCCGCGAATGGGAATTGCGCGTGGCAGCAGCGCGTGGCGAGACCACGCCCCTCTCCTTGGGGGGAAAAGTCCGTCTTTTCTTTCGCGCACTCGCGCTTGCTCTTTTGATGATCATCTTCGTGCCGCTGCATTATGCCTATCGCATCTTTGCCTACGGCTCACCGTTTCCGATGTTGTTCCTGCGCTATGCGGCGCGAATTTCGGGAGCGAAAGTTAAAACCGAAGGCACACACCTAAAACGCGACGTTTTCTATGTCGCAAACCACGTGTCGTGGATCGATATCCTGTCACTCGCCGGTGCTTGCGGTACGGCTTTCGTGGCGAAGGCAGAACTCGAACAGTCACCGCTTGTTGGTTGGCTTGCATCGCTCAATCGCACCGTTTTTGTGAAACGCGAACATCGGATGGGTGTGGCTGAACAGATCAACGCTTTGAAAGAGGCGCTGTCTGACAATTGGTCTGTCACCGTTTTTCCAGAGGGCACAACAACCGATGGCCGCTCTCTTCTTCCGTTCAAGACAAGCATGCTCAGTGTACTTGAGCCACCTCCGCCCGGTGTATTGGTGCAGCCTGTTCTGCTCGATTACGGCGAAATAGCCGAATGGATCGGATGGATTGGTGACGAAGGCGGTCTGAACAATTCGAAGCGCGTTCTTGCGCGAAAGGGTACTTTTGAGCTGCGGATCAAGTTCCTTGAACCTTTCAGCCCCGAAGACTTCCGCGGACGAAAAGCCATCAGCCAAGAAGCGCGTCGCCGCATTGAAGACGCCTTGTGCGAAACAATTGGCGGGCCTCTGCGCGATTTTGCGCATGACGTAGCGCCCATCCGGTACGAAGCGCCCTCACCCGCTAAAGTGCCCGACGATACGCAGGCATAAGTGGGCGTTTAGAGCCCCGCTCTCACCAACCAATCGTGGAACAGCCGCACGGGCCGCGTTTCGAGCGCCGTCGGCTTGCAAACAAACCAGTAACTGTACGGGCTTTCGACATCTTTTTTCGAAAGTTCAGTCAGTCGGCTATCAGCCGCCCGCCGCATGTGATCATCGTGCATGATCGCAATGCCCAGCCCTTGTGCAGCGGCTTCCAGCATGAGCTGGCCTGAGTCGTAATGGTCAATCGCTGCCGGATCCATTTCCTCAAGCTGGTGCGCCGCCTTCCATGCGACAAAGCTCTCAGGCAGCTCATTGTGAATAAGGAAAGTCTGCTTGGCGAGGCTTTCGGCATTGACGACGTCGCCGATATTGCGCGCAACGTCCTTCGAACAGATCGCGTGGACCAGGTTGTGATCAAGGCGCACAGCGTGCAACCCGGATGCCGGACCACGCGACAAGATGATCGCTGCGTCCAAGGTATCACCCACGCGGTCCTCCAAATGCGGCCCGGTGTCGATATCGATGTGCAGCAGCGGGTGACGTTTGCGCAATTCACCAAGCCGCGGGAACAGGCGCTGGCTGCCGAACAGGGGCAGCACACCAAGGCGCAGGCGCAGAAGCGATATATTGTCGGATTGGCTTTCCACCGCGCGGGCAAGCGCTTCCATATGCGGGTTCACCGCTTCGTAGAAAGCCTGACCTTCATCGGTAAGCTGCATGGACTGGCGGGCACGAGTGAACAGCTTCTTGCCCACAAACTCTTCAAGATTTGTGATCCGGCGCGACAATGCAGACGGCGACAGACCAATCTCCTCAGCAGCTGCGCGAGCCGACCCTAAACGGACCGTGCGCATGAACGCTTCGAGTGCGCGCAGGGGTGGAAGACGACGTGACGGCATTGAACAACTCCTTCTTGCAAGGAGCTACGGCTGTCGAGACGAAAGGATGCAAAAAATCGAAGAAAAAAGTGTGAGAAACGATTCTTTGTGCAATTACTGCAAGTCATTCTCATCTTCAGGCGCATGAAGGCGCAAGCGCTTTACGTGCGTTTCATCGCCCGCAGTCACTTCAATCCTCCAGCCCGAAGGATGTTCCAGGATCCGCCCAACTTGGGGCACCTGTTCGGCAAGCACAAAAGCGAGGCCGCCTAAAGTATCAACAGATTCAGATACTTCAGCGAGTCGCGGGTCCACCATTTCGGCGACGTCGTCCAATTCAGCGCGGGCATCACAATCCCACATCCCCTCGCCAATGGGCACTATCAATGCCTCTGGTGTTTCGTCATGTTCATCCTCAATCTCGCCGACAATTTCTTCGACAAGGTCTTCGATGGTGATGATGCCGTCTGTTCCAGAAAACTCATCAAGCACGATGGCAAGATGCACCCGGCGGGCCCGCATATCGGCAAGAACGTCCAATGCGCCGCGTGATTGCGGGACGTAGAGCGGTTGGCGCATCAGGATTGTCCAATCCTTGGGCGGTTTTTTGTCGCCGGTCAGGTAGGTGAAGACGTCCTTGATGTGGATCATGCCAATCACGTCATCCAGAGTCTCACGATAGACCGGCATGCGCGAATGGCCGTGCTCTGAAAACGCGGCAACGAGCTCATCCCAGCTAAGCGCTGCATCCACCGCGATGATTTCGCCGCGCGGCACGGCAACGTCGTCCGCATCGTGTTCGGAGAAATGCAGAAGGTTGCGCAGCATCTGGCGCTCAACCGGGAGAAGATCGCCATTGCCCCCCGCGCTGCTGTCGTCAGGCTCGGTATCGCCGTTTTCGCCCTCGTGCTCGTCAATGGCTTCTTCAAGCTGAGCGCGCAGCGAACGATCGCCTTCGTCGAGCTTTAAAATCTTGCGGAAAGCGGACAGAAGTCCGCTGCTACTCTCCGCTTCTCCTGCAGTGGATTGGGAATCGGGCATTGTGTGTTTCGGGCCCCGGCCCTGTGTGCTCCAGTTCAGTGTCGATCCCCATATGGGTCTGGAATGCCCATTTTTGCAAGAGCAGTTATCTCCAAAGCTTCCATGGCTTCTGCTTCTTTGTCGGAATGGACGTGATCATAGCCCGCCAGATGCAGCAGACCGTGAACGATGAGATGGGCTGCATGGTTCTCTAGCGGAATGCCCTTGTCAGCAGCTTCGCGGGCGCATGTTTCGTGAGCCAATGCGATATCGCCGAGCATTACCGGTGGGCCTTCGGCATCGATTTCAAGCAATTCCGCGCGCGAGAGCATCGGAAAACTGAGCACATTTGTCGGCTTGTCGCGCTTGCGCCATTCACGATTGAGGGCGCGCACCTCCTCATCTCCTGCGAACAGGAGGCTCACGCACAAGCGGGCATTGCCCAATTCGGGTGCGGCGTGGGCCGTTGCGTCATACGCGAATTCAGCAAGCTGGGCGGTGTCAGAGCTTTCGGTCCAACTACCCTCAAACGCAATGTCCAGCTGCATAGAGGCCTATGAACCGCCTTCATAGGCTTCAACAATCCGTCCGACGATCGGGTGTCGCACCACGTCGGCTGCGGTAAAGCGGATCGTACTAAAGCCGTCGACGCCTTCCAGTTTCTCCACCGCATCGGCAAGACCGCTCATCCGGTCTCCGCCAGGAATATCGACCTGACGCGGGTCTCCGCACACGACCATCCGACTGTTCTGACCAAAGCGAGTGAGAAACATCTTCATCTGTTCGCGCGTAGTGTTCTGCGCCTCATCGAGGATGACGAAGGCATCGGCCAAAGTCCGTCCGCGCATAAAGGCGATCGGCGCGATCTCAATTTCGCCGCTCTCAATCCGTCGCTCTACCTGTTCCGGCGGCATGCAATCGTAAAGCGCATCGTAAAGCGGGCGCAGATAGGGATCGACTTTGTCTTTCATATCGCCGGGCAGAAAACCGAGCTTTTCACCCGCTTCAACGGCAGGGCGCGAAAGGATCAGGCGCTGCACGCTGCCGGTCATCAACTGGCTGACAGCTTGTGCGACCGCAAGGTATGTCTTGCCCGTTCCCGCCGGACCGAGTGCAAAGATGATATCATCGCGCACAAGGCTGCGCATGTAGGCGATCTGCATGGCCGAGCGCGGCACAATCGTCTTGCGCCGGGTGCGGATCATGATGGGCGGTTCTTCCTTATCGCCCGAAATAATGCCTTCCAAGGTTGGCTCGTTCGACATCGCGATCAGCGACTCGATCGCACCTGCATCGAGATCCTGCCCAAGGGCCAGCCGATCGTACATCGTGGTGAGCGTCTCGCGAGCACGCGCGACAGCATCTTGAGGTCCCTCAATCACGATTTGATCACCGCGCGCATGGATCATCACGCCCAAGCGATTCTCGACCTGCACCAGATTGGCGTCGAATTCCCCGAACAAGGCGCCGAGGAGGGATTGGTTTTCGAAACTGACCTCGGTTCTGGATCGGGTCACATCGTTCGGGTGCACCGCTGCATCCTTTGGGGCGTTAATGGGATCGGGCAGAACTGCCGGATCAATCGAACGAGTTGGTCTGCGGCCCATAGATTCCTTTGCAAATGCGGTTGAGGGCTGATTCGGGAGCGTAAGGGGGAAACGCGTCAAAGCAATCTAGGGTGTGTTCCTTGCGGTGGAAAGTCATAGCTCGGTCATATTGGAACCGGACATGTTATGCAGGCGTTCCAGATTGAGAGGAGTCATTGGACCATGATTGCCGCAATCGCCTTCGCTTTGAGTGCTATGGTGGGGCCAGCGAACCAAGCTGAGCCAGCTGAGGTCGATCCTCCCACGCAATCCAGAGCGCAGGGCAATAAGCCCCAGATCATCGTCCAGCCGCAAAAAAGCGAAGGCGATCGGCGCGAAGAACTACGCGAGTTTACGCGGAAGATCGTGCGCGAGCCGCGGCGTAAACGCGCCATTGCTAGCTTCCGTTTCCCTATCTGTCCGCAAGTCATTGGAATTGCAGCCGAAGACGCACGGGCAATCGAGGCGCGCATTCGCGAAAATGCCGAGCGCGTTGGGCTGGGCGCGGACGATGAAGCCAAGTGCACACCCACCATTCGCGCTGCCTTCATGGCTGCGCAGGCAGGACCGCCGGAGAGCTGGCTCGATGAGGGATCGCCCCAGCTTGCGCATTTGCCGCTTTATCAGCGGCACTGGGTGCTCACCGAAGAGGGGCCCGTGCGCGCCTACAACCGCGTGGTTTTGCGCGATGCCTGGGGGCAGCCCCTGCTGTTCAGCAAGGGGAATGCGCGCGTGTTCGGCGCCTTGGACCAGATTTCCGAGCTACGGCCCTTCTCCACCTCAGACCCCATCAACGTGAACGAGATCACGGGCGCGGCGGTGATGATCGAACTTGAGGCCGCTCAAGGCCTATCTCTTGCTCAACTCGCTGACTACATCACGATGCGAACTCTGCTCGCGACCTCCGTGCCAGAGCCGGGCGAACCTGTCGCTGCGGCGACAATCCTAACGCTTTTCCAGTCGGACAATCCGCCCGAGGCATTGACCGTCTATGATCTTGCCCTGCTTGATGAGCTTTACAACGCATCGCTCTTCTCTAGCCCGCGTCGGGTCATCGCACGAACCGCTGCGCAAACGACCAAGATCGAAAGATCAGGCGAGGAGTGAGCCGCGCATAGAGTTCGGGCCCGCATCGACAAGATCGACCTCAACCAGATCGCCGATTTCCGCGTCGCCCTCAAACCACACGCTCGTAAGCCATGGCGATTTGCCGAGCCATTGGCCGGGTAGCTTTCCCTTGCGCTCGACAAGAATGTCGCAAGTCTTGCCCACCAGAGCATCGTTAAAGGCTCGCTGGTCCCGGTTGAGGCGAGCTTGAAGGCGTTGGAGACGGTCGTCCATCACTTCGCGCGGGATTTGATTGTCCATCGCCGCAGCTGGTGTGCCCGGACGCGGCGAGTATTTAAAGCTGAAGGCTTGGCTATAGCGCACTTCGTCAATCAGGCTCAGAGTGTCCTCGAATTCCGCTTCACTCTCGCCAGGAAAACCCACTATAAAATCGCCTGAGAGCGCAATATCGGGGCGAGCTACGCGGAAGCGTTCGAGCAGCTTCAAATAGCTCTCCGCCGTGTGCGCCCGGTTCATGGCTTTCAGCACTCGGTCATTGCCGGACTGCACGGGCAAGTGGAGATAAGGCATCAGCTTTTCGACTTCGCCATGCGCCGCGATCAGGTCGTCTTCCATGTCGTTTGGATGCGATGTGGTGTAGCGAATGCGCTCCAATCCATCGAGCGGCGCAAGAGCGCGGATCAGACCGGCAAGTCCTACCGCCTTGCCTTTGTCATCCTCGCCAGACCAGGCATTCACGTTCTGACCCAGCAGAGTGATTTCGCGAGCGCCTGCTTCAATCAGCTTACGAGCCTCGTCCAGTAAGTCATTAAACGGACGTGATATTTCAGCGCCGCGGGTGTAAGGGACCACGCAATAGGTGCAAAACTTGTCGCAACCTTCCTGCACAGTCAGAAATGCTGTGGGTGATCGCCGCGTTCGCTGCGGAAGCGCTCCAAACTTCGCAATGGCGGGCATGTCAGTGTCTGTTGCGCGTTCGCCCTTCACCGCTTTGTCCAACATATCGGGCAACCGGTGATAGGCCTGCGGGCCCACAACCATGGACACCGCTGGCGCGCGTGCCATGATCTCTTCACCCTCGGCCTGCGCAACGCATCCGGCGACCGCGATCATCGGTTTGGAGCCATCGTCCTTTTTCAGACGCCCAATATCCGAATACACCTTTTCGGCTGCCTTTTCGCGGATATGGCAAGTGTTGAGCACCACCAGATCCGCCTCCTCACCGTCGGGCGCAGGGGTGATGCCTTTTTCGGCCAAGAGCTCACCCATACGCTCGCCATCATAGACGTTCATCTGGCAGCCGAAAGACTTGACCCTGTAGGTCTTGGGAGGGGTTTGCGGTTTCATGATGGACGCGCGTTTAGCGGCAAGCGGCGCGCGGTTCAATTGTTCTCATCGCGCTGCGGCCTCACCGGCTTGATGTTCGAGCGTTGTGCACACATGGCACCAACTGCCGATGCTGCGTGCCGGGATGCTGTTTGTCGTCAGGCCCACATTCCACCATCGGTTTGGCGATCTGATTGGCTGCGACCAAGCGTCCCGCCTCGTCATCGTCGTAGGCCGCGATCCAGATCAGGCAATCAGCCAACGGCCTGAGCTTGTGCTTGGAAAGGCGCCCATTTTGCGGGCTGCAGTTCAAGGTGAAAAGGTCTGCCGCAGGCGATGCATCAAAGCGCGCAAAGCGGCGCAGCAATTCTCCGCGCTCATTAAACACGGTGCGCTGCATATCGTTGGTCATGTCCTCGCCGCCATAAAAGGGAGACGTGTTGAACATGTAAGCGCGCACTTGCGGGTGTTTGATCGAAACTTCAGTGGCGAGCGCTCCGCCCATCGAATGGCCTACCACGATCCAGGGGACATCGTCTGTGAACCGCGCCGCTTCCGCTTCGAAAGTGCGCACCGCAATCTCGATCTGATCATTGCGAAGCGTGCCGTAGAATATGTCCGTCAGGCCATCGAAATCGGTGCCTCGAAAGGCAAGGATGCGGGCCTTTGGAGCTTTGTCAGTCGGGTTTTGAAACTGCTCGAACAGCTGATAGCCAAAGCCTTTCTTCTCGTAGTCATGCGAGATCGGCAGGCGCTCAATCCGCTTCAGGCGCGATCCGATATTGGTGTAAAGATTATCATCGCCCGAATAGGCCTGCGTTGCCGCGATAGCATAAGGATAAGCATCCACAGCTGCCTCGCGCACGAAGTCGCACCACCCGCCGGGCTCCAAGCGACATGGAGAGCGCGATTGCGAGATATCTGGGTATGTTGCGCAACCAGGCAACAAAACCATTAGCAGGCATGCAAGGATGCAGCGCACTTTCACACCTCTCCAAGACTAGCAGCGCGTTGGCGATCTTTCTCGCGGCCGAAGCGCAAGAGGATGTTGACGAGCTCAGCCTTTTCGGGGGCATAGAGAGTGTGTTTGTCGAGCGGAATTGCCATGCGGGTCTTTGGCTCAATGGGCTGCCATTCATCCCCCACGCGAAGCTTGAGGCCTGCCATGAATTCTACGTCGAGCTCAGGTTCCGACCACCGACCGAACAGTTCTGAGCGGAACATCGCCTTCCCCGCTTCGGGCGTATTGGTGAGGGGCAAAGACTTGTAGAGCGCTTCCAGATCGCGCTTTGACGTCATCACGTCGATATCGGCAATTGAGCCTGGGTCGCCGCGGTGAAGCGCGACGGCAGCACTGCCGATGATCCACCAAGGATCTTCCGCATTCCGCATCGCGTCAGCTACAGAGAGAAGAGCGCTTGAAGTCTTGGGCTGAAGCAAAGCATTGGCCCCTTCA
This sequence comes from Erythrobacter sp. YT30, assembly GCF_001542875.1. Lineage (GTDB taxonomy): Bacteria > Pseudomonadota > Alphaproteobacteria > Sphingomonadales > Sphingomonadaceae > Erythrobacter. The sequence continues at coordinate 931,284 of NZ_LMAF01000001.1, forward strand.
ATCGAGCCTGACCTTTATCAGCTTTCCACCTTCGATGGTTAAAAGCGAAGAAGCTTCCTCCGATCCACCCCAACTGCGCCCAAATGAATTGAGGCCGCGCTTTTCCGCTTCTTCTGCGGCCTTCTTTGACCACACTTTCCGGCCTTTTCGCCACCTGCGCCGAGCGTTCTGTTGCTCAACCTTCTCTGCAAGGGTCTGGTCCGGCCATTTTTTCCAGCGGCCTAAACGATCAAGATCGTGCAGCATGGCATTCTCTTCAAGCGCTGCTGCATCCTCGTCAAATGTTACGTATCGGCTCAGCTTGGACGCTGCTTGACGCCTGTTGACCCTGTGTCCGCGCGCACGGCTGCGTGGAATGCACTTACGCGACGCCTTGTCGTTCATCCCAGAAAGATTGCGCCTGTCTTTGGCATAGGACAGGGCTTTCTTTTCCTGAGGAGAACGACGGCGCTTTTGCGGCATTAGCCCACGCTGGCCTTCACAATCTTGCCTGGCGATGCTGGTGGCTCACCTTTTGGCAGGGCGTGGACGTGTTCCATGCCGCTCTGAACCTGGCCCCATACGGTGTACTGCCCGTCGAGGAATTCGGCATCTTCAAAGCAGATAAAAAACTGGCTGTTTGCACTATCGGGCATTTGGCTGCGTGCCATTGAGCAAGTGCCTTCCACGTGCGGTTCGGAATTGAACTCCGCTTTCAGATCGGGCTTATCACTGCCGCCCATACCAGTGCCCGTGGGATCACCGCCTTGCGCCATGAAGCCGGGGATCACGCGGTGAAACACGACGCCGTCATAAAAGCCTTCGCTTGCAAGCTCGGTGATGCGCTCCACGTGGCCTGGGGCAAGATCGGGGCGCAGCTTGATCACAACATCTTTGCCCTCGCCATCTCCGGTGTCGAGCGTGAAAGTGAGCGTATCGGCCATTGGGTAATTCTCCTTCAAAGTTTGCGCGCGGACCTAACGGGTTTGGGTGGCCCTGTCACCCGCCAACAAATCTCCAATTTTGTCGCACCTTGCTTTTCACACTTGCGACTCTAAACCCGCCCCTATGGCCGAACCGACGCATCTGGATGACGAAACGCTGACAGCGGAAAAACCGCCAGAAGACGTCGAGGCAGATGTCCGTCCCGATGACCGTGTCGATGATGAGCGCCATGACGAGGAAAACCGGCTAAAACCTGAATATGTGGCCTCAGTTCGCGAGGCGATGGAAGCTGGCGACAAAGGCGCGGTTTACGACCTTGTTGAGCCACTGCACCCCGCTGACATTGCCGACCTTCTCGAACTGCTTGAGAAGGATGAGCGCGCTGATCTCGCCGCTGCGATTACAGACTTAATGTCATCCGACGTGATCGCCGAGTTGAACGATCACGTGCGCGAATTGATGATGGAAGCGCTCGCCCCAGAAGATGTGGCGACCATCACCGAGCAGCTTGAAACAGATGACGCTGTCCAGCTGCTGGAAGATCTGGACGAGGTCGATCAGCAGGCCATCATCGCTGAGCTGGAGCCGGAAACGCAGGCCGCCGTCACCAGTGCGCTCTCCTATCCCGAAGAGACCGCCGGACGATTGATGAACCGCCACGTGATGGCGGTGCCAGAGCATCTGACTGTCGGCGATCTCATCGATTATCTGCGCGAAGAAGGCGATCTGACGCACGATTTCTTCGAAGTATTCGTAATCGATGCCGCGCATCATCCGGTGGGCACGTGCGCGCTCAACTGGATCCTTACCACTCCGCGCTCGGTGAAACTCACTGATGTGATGAAGCGCGATCAGACCTTGATCCCTGTTACGATGGATCAGGAAGAGGTCGCGCTGATGTTCCAGAAATACGCGCTCATCTCTGCCGCTGTAGTCGATGAAAGCGGGCGTCTGGTCGGTCAAATGACGGTGGACGATATCGTTCACATCATCTCCGAAGAAGCTGGCGAAGACGCACTGCTTCTGTCGGGCGCTGGCGATGGCGATATCAACGAACCTATCAAGGAAGCCTATTCCAGCCGCGTGCGCTGGCTGATCGCAAATCTGGGCACGGCGGTGGTGGCTTCCGCGATCATCGCATTTTTTGGTGCAGCGATTGAGGCATTGGTCGCACTCGCCGTCTTGATGCCCATCGTCGCCAGTATCGGCGGAAATGCGGGGACGCAGACCATGGCCGTCGCCGTGCGCGCAATCGCGACCAATCAGCTGACCCGCTCAAACACTTGGCGCATCGTTTGGCGCGAACTTCGTGTCGCCTTGCTCAATGGCGCAACGGTTGCGGTGCTGATCGGGATTGCCGCAGGCGTGATCTACACCCCCATGATGGGCGTGGTGATCGCCGCGGCAATGGTCATCAACATTGTGGTCGCAGGCCTTGCTGGCGTTTTGGTACCCGTGGTGTTCGAGCGGATCGGGCAAGACCCCGCACTCGCCTCCTCTGTCTTCGTCACGATGATTACCGACAGCATGGGCTTTTTCGCCTTTCTCGGCCTAGCAGTTGTGAGTGGATTGGTGCCGATGGGTTGAGTGAAGCGCAGCGCCTTCCTACCTTTCACCCATGCCCCTCCACCTTACAAAAATCGCGTTCGGTGCGCAGAGCTATTCCGACATCGAGAGCTGGTATGCCGGACGCCGCAGTCCGTATCTCACCACAAAATATCGCCCAACGAAGTGGGAGGAATGCATTGGCGGATCGCTCTACTGGATACACCAGCATTCAATCGTGGCGCGTTCGGTTATCAAAGGCTTCTCCCAAACGGACAGCGGGCGTTGGCTGATTGAACTTGAGCCAGAACTCATCCGCGTCTCCCCCCGCCCCAAACGCGCGCATCAGGGCTGGCGCTATCTAAAGGGCGATCCCCCGCGCGATCTGAAACCGGGAGAGGATATTGGCGACGCACTGCCGGGAAAGCTTGCAGCGAAGCTGGAGAAGCTTGGGTTGGTCTAGGCGCTGAATGGCGAACAGGCAGTGAAAGTGCCTAAATTGAATTTCCTGACTTTCCGTTGCATAGAGATCGGCGCCGCCATTGTGGCGGTTGATGGAGATTTTTTGACTACGACCCTCTGATCTGCTGGGCGGACCTCGCGCCAGCATTTGTCACACCCTCTGAAAGCCTGAGTTTTCGGGAGGGTTTGTTGTACTCGAAAATTATCCGAAAGATTTCACAATGAAGCATAATTTTATCCGCGCCATGGTGCGCGAAGACCTTGGTCGGGTGGGCCAATTGGTCGAAACGAACGAGATGTTCCCTTCCGAGATGCTTGGCGAAATGACTGCGCCATATTTCGAGGGTGAAACAGCCCAGAACCGCTGGATTGTCTACGACGATGGCGTCGTTGAAGGCGTTGCCTACTACGTGCCCGAACAGCTTACGGACGGGACGTGGAAGCTGCTGTTGATCGCCATCGACATGGACGTTCACGGCAAGGGCATCGGGACGCAATTGATGCGCTATGTCGAGGCCGACTTAGCCCAGTCTGGAGCTCGGCTGCTGCTGGTCGAAACGTCAGGCACGCCCAAGTTCGAAAGGACGCGCGGCTTTTACGACATGCTTGGCTATGATCGCGAAGCACGCATCAGGGATTATTATGAAGCCGGTGATGACAAAGTCATTTTCCGCAAATCACTGATCTAAAAAGACTGGGCCGGCGCTGTCCGGCCCAATTCTCCCCGCGCCATTCTGTGCCACAGAGAAATGGCCTTGGCTGCTGTCACCCAAACGGCGGCAGGCCCAACCAAACCCACACAGCAATCCCAATCGCCGCAGCCAGCGCTCCAAATGCTCGCAGACCCGGTGCCTTGCCGATCCCTTCAATCTCGCTCGGCACCATTTTTTCACCGCTCACCATGGGCGAGATGAGGTCGTCCATCCGCGCAAAGCCATAATAGCCGATGGCGCAAAGATGCAGCGCGATCATCCCCACGACCACCCACCAAAACCATTCATGTGTGTCTGTGAGAAAGTCGGCGGTGCCGATGCTGACAAACCCATTCAATGGGCCGGTTGCGCCGTCATAGGGGTCGCCCGCAAACAGGCCCATTATGACCTGGGCGAACATGAGACCGAGGAGCGCCAGAACCGACAGAGCGCCAAGTGGTGAGTGGCCGATCTGGCGCTTTGAATCCCAGCGCCCGCGCAGATAATCGATGAGCGCGCTTGGTCCTTTCACGAATTGGGAAAAGCGCGCCGTGCGCGAGCCCACAAAGCCCCAGATGATGCGAAACAGGACCAACGCGAGGAGCACGTGCCCCAGCCGCAGATGCCATCCCCATTCCGAGTTTTCTGCCGTCCACCACATGGCGGGCACAAGCACGGCAAAGCTCCAATGGCATAGCCGAACTGGCCAATCCCAAATGCTAACCTGATGCGTGCTGGTGCCCATCAATGCGGCAGTGTCTTGGCGCTTAGTCCTTCTTTACGCGGAATTTTTCGTGACAGCCTTTGCAGCCATTGCCCACAGTTCCGACAGCTGCAGCAACCGCGGCTGCATCCCCGCTTTCCGCGAGGCTTGCCATTTCTGCGGCGGCTTCGATTGCAGTCTGAGCTGCTTGTTCAAACTCGTCCGGCTTTTCCCAGATCGTTGGTAGAGCTTCGGTATCATAGCCGTCATCAACGCTGGTACCTGCGGGGAACAAGCCCGTTGCGGTTTCAATCCGCGCACCGATATCTTCCGCCTGCGTCTTTATAAATGCGAGATCGGGATTGTCACCTTCAAGCTCTTCGCGAATGGCCTTGAACGCATCACCGACTTTCTCGAAATTTTCCTGACGCTGCTCAATCTCGGGCGGCGCATCGCCAGCGGCTGTACCGTCACCATCGCCGCCTGCTCCGCCGCCGCATGCGGCAAGCACTGCGATCATGGGGGTGGCGATAATCAGACGGGTGAAAGAGCGATTGGTCATAGGTGAAGACTCCTTGCGTGTCTTGCGATGGTCAGTCCTGCCTCCGATCCCGGGCGCAGCGCAATACCTGATTGCGCGGAGGGACTTACACGAGGATCGCGCCTGCTCCAAGTGCGCAAAAATGTGAGCGGCTGTCACGCTTGATGCTTGCGCAGAGCTTCCATCACCAATTGCACATCGTGCTTGGCATCTGTCTCCGCTGGTACCGCATACCTTGTGTAGCTTTCGTGCAGCTCGTCCATGCGTTCAGCGATGCGAACCTCGTTATAGCCGTGACTGACGACGAAACGGCGGCGCGCGATGATTTGGGGCAGGATGCGGTTTACATACTCGTCCACATCCATGCCGAATTTCATGAATTGTTCGGGACCGAGAGGGGTGAAGACCCAGCCTGGAATGATGAGGCCCGCATGGACATGAGGCGGGAGATCGCCGCGCAGGCTTTCGGTCATACCCAGCACGGCATGCTTTGCCGCAATGTAGGCGGCAGTTTGTGGTACCGCGCAAAAGAAGCTGTTTTCGCTTCCCGTATTGTAGATCGCGCTTTCATTATCCTGCTCGATGAGACGCGGGGCGAAAGCTTTGCAGCCATTCCACACGCCCCAGAAATTGACATCGAAATGCGCGCGCGCCTTTTCGGGGTCCACTTCCCACAACTTGCCGCGAACACCGCCTTGGCCGGCATTGTTGATGACGAGGTCAACCGTTTCGAACGTGTCGAAGGCAGCATCGGCCAAGGCTTCGACTTGGGAGAGATCCGGCACATCGCAAGCGTGCGCTTGAATGCCTTTAGATGCCCCTGCCCTATCCAAACGATCGCCGGGAAGGTCGGCGACGATAACCTCAGTTCCTTGGCGAGCGAGCCGCTTTGCCAGTGCGAGGCCAATACCGCTCGCCCCGCCAGTGATAACGGCTGTGCGCGGTGCAAATTCTGACATCTCATCCCTCCTCACGTCCGAGAAGGGAGGAGATTAGCTCTTCGGCGGCATCGGGACCAGTACGGGCGTGTTTTCGCGATACTTCTGGTATTCAGGATCATCACCCCAGCGCTCTTGCGCTTGCTCTTCCTGCAAATTGATTCCGCTGATCTTGGTCAGCAGCAGTGTCACGAAAAGCGGAGAGATAACTGCCAGCCATGATAGGCCTTGAAGCACCGGAATGGCGATAATCAAAACACCCGTCCAAAGCGTGATCTCACCAAAATAGTTCGGGTGGCGAGACCACTTCCACAGACCGACATCGATGAAGTCACCTTTGTTATCTGGGTCGGATTTGAACTTGCTCTTTTGCGCATCGGCGACCGCTTCGATGGTGATCCCGGCTACCCAAATCACAAGGCCAATCCAGAAGAACACGCCAATCGGCTTGGGGTCAGTCGTCGTGATCGCAATCAGCGCGGCAGAGGCCGTGAGCACCACCCAAAGCGCCTGCAATGTCCAGGCAGCGAGGAAACGTGTTGGCTTTTTCTTGATCTTTTCAAAGCGGGAATCGGTCCCGCCTTTGGCCTTGATCCGAATATATAGGAATGTGCCAAGTCTGATGCACCAAAGCGCCACCATTGCCGCGAGGACGATCGCCCTCGTATCGATTTCGCCGCGCGCCTCGAGCACGGCCCAGACCGCAAATCCCGTTGTGCTGAGATAGGTGATAGCGCCGAAGCTGTCGTAATACTTGTCCGACTGCGCAATCGCTGAGGGGACAAAGGCGATCCAGTTCACCAGCAATGCGATGACGGCGCAGATAAGAAATGCGTTGACCCCGAAAATCTCAACGCTGTGCACCCCTGCGTAAAAAGCGAAGGCAAGTGAGAACAGGCTCACGAAAATGACGACAAGTATGCTTTTCATGGGGCTGTGAACGGATCAGGAGGCCGCGTGTTCCTGCGATTGCTCGCGTGTTTTGGCTGCGACACGTCTAAGAGCATTCACGTAAGTCTCAGGAGCCTGGGCTCCGGGGATCATGAATTTGTCATTCACGATCATGGCCGGAACCCCTGTGATGTTGAGATCCCACGCCTGACGCTCTTCAGCGATCACACGCGCTTCGAGATCGGGATCGTCCAATGCGGCTTTGGCCGCTTCGCGGTGAAGACCAATTTCAGCAGCGATGTCGAGCAGCAGATCGCGATCCGAAAGGGCGCGGCGGTGATTGAAATGCGCCTTGAAGAAAGCGAGCTTCAAATCGGTCTGCGCGGCCGGGCCAAGCTGTTCAAGCGCCAACGCCAACAGCTTATGGCAATCGCGTGTGTTCCACATCATCGCGGGCGGAGCCTCACCCTCGCCTTCATAGGAGAGCGACACTCCAGCCGCGTCGGCAATTTCCTTCATCTGCCCGCGTATCGCCGCGCCTTCTTCAGCGGAGCGGCGATACTTGCGCTGCAAATGCGCTTCTTGATCCTCGCCCTGGGCAGGCATGTCAGGGTTCAATTCAAACGGACGCCAGCGGATTTCAGCTTCAATCTCGCCGTCCAGCTCCGCGAGAGCTTTTCGCAATTGGCCGTGACCGATCACGCACCACGGACACACGACGTCGGAATAGATATCGATCGTGAGTGTATCGGCCATTTAGCGTGTCCTTATTTATCGAGCCACCATGTGATGAGCGTGTGCGCGACCGCAAAAGGTCGCGGAAAGATCAGGTCATCATTGCCCTGTTCGCCCGCTGCACGCGCATCCTCAAGTTCCTCGCGCGTGAACCAGCGTGCATCGTCAAGTTCCGTTTCGTCAATGGTCAGCGCCGGATCATCGGTCTTGGACGTGCAGCCAATCATCAGCTGGCTTGGGAATGGCCATGGCTGGCTAGCAATGTATTCAACGGTGTGAGCGCGCACGCCCGCCTCTTCCCAAATCTCACGCTGAACGGCTTCTTCGATTGTCTCACCCGGCTCCACAAACCCTGCAAGCGCTGAATACATGCGCGGGGGGAAACGCGGTTGGCGACCAAGCAAGAGCCTATCTTCGTGTTCGACCAGCATAATCGTGACAGGATCGGTGCGCGGAAAATGCTGCGCGCCGCAATTGTCGCAAGAACGCTGCCAACCACCTTTGGTAAGCTTCGTTTTTGATCCGCATTGGGCGCAGAATTGATGGCGCGCGTGCCAATCGATCAGTGCCTTTGCTCCACCGTAAATGGCGAGGTCTTCAGGCTGAAGCATCTGCATCACCTGCCAAGCGCGCGGCATAGCTGGCGCAGCCGATCCTTGCGCAGGGACGGGTGCGAAATGTGCTTTTTCCTCCATCATCCCCAGGAAGACGAGCTCCGTTTCGGGATCAACGTCGGCAAGCGTGTGCCATAACAAATGGCCCTGATCGTCAAATTCGGGCAGAAGGCCGTCGAGATTCATCACCCGCGCTCGCCAATTCATCAAATTGCCGAGCGCGTTGTCGTCAACGCGGATGTTGTCCGCGCGATCTATGGGCGATCCGGCGAATGCAATCGGCGGCGTGTCTGCCCCGTTCGTCACCCCGACGCCCGCCATTATGCCGCTTTCGCAGCGCGCATCGCTTCAAGATCTGCCTGCATTGCCGCGATGAATTCATCTCGCACGGGATAGGTTTCAGGCGGCATATATTGCGTCCACAGAGCGGTGCGCAGGCCAAGCTTGTAATCGACCGCACCCAGCGTGCCAGCCGCACCGCCCCATCCAAACGTGCCATCAACAGAGCGACCGCCCGCGCCATGCCCTTCATTCTCAATCCAGGTGCCTGCTGTGCTCACCGTCTCAGGGATCAGGTTTGAAACGCCAACGCGCACTGCCTCTTCGCTCATGATACGCTCATTGCCGAGCTTTCCGTAACCCAGCAGCATGCGCAGGAACCGGTCATAATCCTTTGGGCTCGATACAAGGCCCCCGCCGCCCGATGGCACTTTCGGCTCGTCGAGATAGATCGAGTTTGCAGCAGGATCGAGTGGCAGCAAATTGCCGGCGAGAATGCCGTAATTGTCTGTAAAACGGCCCTTTTCGCTCTCTGGAACGGTCATGTAAGTGCTTTCCATGCCCAGCGGTTCGAACATGCGGGTTTTGAGAAAGGTCTCAAAATCCATGCCCGATGCGACTTCGATCACGCGGCCCAGCAGATCGATACTGCACGAATAGCTCCACTTGGTCGCGGGTTGGTACATCAGGGGGATCGTGGCAAGTCGATCTGCCCACACTTCAAGGCCGGGAGCAGGTGTCGGGTTCGGAACGCCGGGGATCGGGAAACGGCTGACGCGGCCGCCAACAATGCCGTTTTCGACATAGGCATCAAGCAGCGGGCCTTTGCTCGTGATAGTGTAGCCAAGTCCGGCTGTGTGAGTGAGAAGCTGGCGCATCGTAATCGGTGTTGCCACCGGCTCGACATTATCGAGCGGCCCTTCGGGATCGGCTAGAACGGGCGTATCCTTGAACGCTGGCAGCACCTCGTAAAGCGGCATATCGAGGCTCAGCTTGCCTTCATCAATCAGCATCATGATCGCCATGCCGGTGACAGGCTTCGTCATGGAATAGATGCGATAAAGCGTGTCTTCATCGACTTCTTGCGAGCCATTGAGGCTCAGCGTGCCGCCACCCACCGTGTGCGCGTGATCTTCCTGATTCCATCCGAAAGTGAGGAACATATTCGCGAGCTTTTTCTCGCTGACATACTTGTTCGCCATCGCCGCGACATTGGGCCATGCCTCGCTTACATCATGGGCAAGCAGGCTGCGCCCGAAAGGTAGCGCGGAGATGGCAGCGCCCGCGGTAAGCAATCCACCCGCACGAAAGAGAGCTCTGCGCGAAAGATCGGCGCCAGTGTTTGAAGGGTCAAAGCTGCGAAATGCCATCTCAGGGGGTTCTCCTGCGGTTTTGTGTTTGCGAACGCATGGGGCGATTCACATGAAGCGTCAATGAAAGGGTTGCAAAATGCAATCGTAGGACTTGAACGCACTAGGTGTATTACTTATATAATACGCATGTTCAATCTGATCTCATGGCTCATCGGCCTTGTATGCCTTGTCCTCGGTATTCCCATGCTGCTTCCCGGTGTGGGATTGCTGCTTTGGTTGCTGCTCCCGGTAACCGCGATTGGCATTGGGTTTGGAGCGCTTTCATCGAGCAATAGCGGCCGTAATTTCTGTATTCTGGTGTTTGTTCTGATCGTGCTGAGAATGGCGATTACCGGCGGCACTTTCTAGACAAGAGCGAGCCGCGCCGCCTTGGCGAAGAGAGTTGGAAGGCCGGAATCCTCCATCTTGTTGACTGGCCACCAGATGCCTTCGCCAGGAGGTGTCTTGTCAACTAAAGTCCGGCGCACCGAGAGCGTCAGATGCGCATGGGTGAAAGTGTGCCGTACCGCACCAAGCTCCTCCCAATTTGTCGCAATTGGCGGATCGCCAGAACCATCCGACCGCGCGCTCCAGCCATCATCGGGCAGCGCGCGCATTCCGCCAAGCATGCCTTTGCCAGGCCGCGTGACAAGCCACACCTCGCGCTCACTTTCGTTACGCTCTATCCAATAGGCCGTGCCGCGACGCTCAGGCTTTGCCTTCTTGGGCGGTTTGACGGGAAGCCTTTGCGGATCGCCAGCCTTGCGCGCTGCGCATTGGTCGGAAAGCGGACAAAGCAGGCATCGCGGCGCTTTGCTGGTGCAGATATTCGCGCCCAAATCCATCATCGCCTGGGCGAAATCACCTGCGTTTTCATCCGGAGTGATCGTTTCTGCCTTTTCGCGGATCGCCTTGCGCGCTCCCGGAAGTGGTTCTTCAATCGCAAACACGCGCGCAACCACGCGCTCGACATTGGCATCGACAACCACTGCGCGCTCGCCAAACGCTATCGCAGCGACAGATGCGGCCGTATAGGCTCCCAGACCGGGCAGATCGCGCAGTTTCTCTTCAGTTTCAGGGAACCCACCTCTCGCTGCCACTTCCTTCGCGCATTTCACCAGATTGCGAGCCCGCGAATAATAGCCGAGCCCTGCCCATGCGGCCATCACCTCATCCTCGCTCGCCGCTGCCAAGTCCTGAACCGTCGGCCAGATTTCGGTGAACTTGGCAAAATACGGCTTCACCGCTGCGACCGTCGTCTGTTGCAGCATCACTTCAGAAAGCCACACGCGATAGGGATAGGCCGGATCATCCGGCCTATTTTCACCTGGAGGCGTGCGCCACGGAAGATCGCGCGAATGTTTCGCGTACCAGTGGAGCAGGAAGTCGGAGATGCTGGCAGTCACGCCCGCCCTATGGCATGAGCGCCAGCACAATGGGAAGCGATACTCCAAAACCATCAACGGGCAAAAAGCCGAAGGGCAAAGCGGCAAAGCAATACTCGCGCCCGCGCGGCGGCTCTGCCAAGGCTATTGGTGATTTGACGCCCGAAATCGGCCGAACCGCATTTCGCCGCTTCGGCTTTGTCCAGAGCTCTGTTGTCACCCGCTGGCCCGAAATTGTTGGCCCTCATCATGCCCGCGTTTGCAGTCCCGAGGCGATCCGATTTCCGCCCGGAGAGCGCGCCGAGGGCATCCTTCAACTCGTAGTCGCCCCGGCCCATGCTCCGCTCATCCAGCAAGTGACCGAAGAGATTATGGAGCGGGTCAATCGCTTCTTCGGCTATAAGGCGGTGGCGCGGGTCAAAATCCGTCAAGGGCAGGTTAAGCCCGTTTCTGCTGAAAAGCCCGCAAAACCGCCGCCATCATTGAAGCCGATCCCGATGGAGCTCGGGGAAAGCTTGCGCGATATTGGCGATCCGGAACTGCGCACCGTGCTGGAATCGCTGGCGCGCAGTCTGGGCGATGGGGAAAAGAAGGACTATCGATGAAAACTGCATTGCTGGGCGCGATGACGGCAATGGCCGCATTGGCTCTTCCGTTGGCAGCGAACCTTTCTGCTCAAGATACAGGAAGCGGCAAAGGCAATCAGCTGTCCGATCCGCGCAGTTCCTTTACCGCGCGAGACGGACGCAGCTGGCATGCCGAAGTGCAACGTACAGAGCGCGGGTATCTGCTCGGCAATCCTGATGCAGACGCAGCTCTCATTGAATTCATCAGCTACACATGCAGCCATTGCGCGAGCTTTTCGCGTGAGGCTGATGGCGCAATTGATCTGGCGCTGCTGGCACCTGGCCATATGAGCGCCGAAATCCGGACCGTCATCCGCAATGCGCCCGATCTTACCATTTCGCTTTTGGTCGGCTGCGGCGATGCTGACGGGTTCAAGAACCGCCATCGCGCTTTCTTGGCGAAGCAGAACGAATGGCTCACAAAGCTCACGAACGCACCGCAATCGCAGCAACAAATCTGGGCGCGCGGTGATCGCAACGCGCGGATCGGGTTAGCGAGCGCCATGGGCTTTGATGATCTGATGGAAGCGCGCGGACTTACTCGCACTCAAATAAACCAATGCCTTTCTGACGATGCGGCAGCGCAAAAACTGGTCGCAAACAGCAACGCTGACCGAGCAGACTTTGCCGTCACGGGTACTCCCAGCTTTGCCTTCAACGGACAGCTTCTCCAGGGCGTCCACTCTTGGGGCGCGCTTTATCCGGTGCTTTCGGGCCAAATTGCGCCCTCAAACGAGGCAAATTGACTCCAAACTGACACATTTGTGCACAAGCACGTGGGTAAATACCCTTGGGCAACACCCATAGCTCGGCTATTTTCAGTTCATCAAATAAGGATTCTCACCGATGGCATCGACAGATACTTCAACCCGTTCGCTGTGGCGCACTGTGAGTTTCGCCGCGCCGCTGGCCCTGGTTTTGGCTGCGTGCAATGGCGCTGAAGAAGAAGGCTCGATTGAAGGCGATGCAATCGCATCAATTCCCGCTCCCGATGGCTCGTCATGGGCAGAGACGGTCACGGTGAGCGAATCTGACGGGTACATCGTTGGCAATCCCGATGCGCCTTTGAAGCTGGTAGAATACGCCTCTCACACTTGCGGCGGATGCGCAGCGTTCTCAGCTCAGGCAAAAGACAAGCTGATCAGCGATTACATCGCCTCGGGTGTCGTCAGCTTCGAACAGCGCAATCTGGTGCGCGATCCAATCGACCTTACTATTGCGACCCTCGTTCGCTGCGGTGCCAAGGAAAACGTCCAGCCACTTTCTGATCAGGCATGGACGGTTTTGAATGATACGTTTGCCAATGTGCAGCAGAACAATGCAGCGTATGAAGCTGCCAGTGCGCAGCCATTGGAACAGCGCTTTGTCACCATCGCGGAGGCTGCTGGCCTGATCGATTTCTTCGCTGCACGCGGGCTATCTTCTGATCAAGCGCGCACCTGCCTTGCTGACAAGGCAAAAGTCGAAACGATTGCTGACAATTCGAGCACACAAGCCGACGAATTGAATATCAATGCGACACCAACGTTCATTCTCAATGGTCGAACGCTGGATGTCACGAGTTGGGGCGAACTTGAACCCATCCTCCAGCGCGCGGGCGCTCGGTAAAGCGCGGGGAATACGGCACACTCATGCAAATAAGCCGCCTCAAGCTCTCTGGATTTAAGAGCTTTGTCGAGCCGGCTGAATTGCGCATTGAACCCGGATTGACAGGCGTTGTCGGGCCAAACGGCTGCGGCAAATCGAACCTGCTGGAAGCGATCCGATGGGTCATGGGTGAAACCTCGGCCAAGTCGATGCGCTCTGGCGGAATGGAAGATGTGATCTTCGCAGGCACATCAACCCGGCCCGAACGCGCCTTTGCCGAAGTTGTCTTGCACGCCGCAGATGATGAAGGCGAAGAACTAGTCGTAACCCGCCGGATCGAGCGCGGTGCAGGCAGCGCTTACCGCGTCAACGGGCAAGATGTCCGGGCAAAAGATGTCGCGCTCACATTTGCCGACGCTGCGACAGGTGCGCATTCGCCAGCGCTCGTTTCGCAAGGCAAAATCGCTCAAGTGATCGCGGCAAAACCCGCCGAACGCCGCCAGATGCTCGAAGAAGCCGCCGGGATTTCGGGCCTGCACGTGCGGCGCAAGGATGCCGAGAGCAAGCTGCGCTCAACCGAGGCAAATCTTGCCCGGCTTGAAGACCTTATGGCGGGTCTTGATAGCCAGATGAATTCGCTTCGCCGTCAGGCAAAGCAGGCCGAGCGGTACAAGGTCCTAACCACCCAAATTCAGGCCGCAGAAGCCCGCCTGCTGTTCGCCCGTTGGCGCGAGGCAGCGCATGCCGCGAAAGAAGCACGCGATGCAGCGCAAGATGCAGATGCACGTGTCGCTGAAGCGCAAAAGGCGGTGGACGCGGCACAGGCTGAGCAGACTCGGCTGGCCGTGGAACTTTCAGAAGCGCGCGAAACTCTGACTGACCGCCGCGATGATGCGAGCGCGCATGGGCACAGGATGGCGGCGCTCACAGAAAAACTGGAAGCGGCGCAAACCCGACTTTCAGATCTTGAAAGGCAGAAAAAGCGGCTTGAGGAAGACCGAGAAGCAGCTGATCGGTTGACGGCGGATGCGGCCGATGCGCTTAAGAAGCTCAGCCAGGATGCCGATGCATCCGCACGCGCGGTCGAGGAAAACGAGAAGCTACGCCCCTCGCTGGCTGCGAAATCGGAAGATGCTGAACGCTCAAGCCGGGCGGCAGAGCTGGCTCTTGCCAAGGCAACCGCTGATCATGCTGGCGTCGAGGCTGAATGGCGTGTCGCCGAAGCGGCAATCGAGCAGGCTGAACGCCGACTAGAGCGATTGAAAGCAGACGAAGCGCGTATTGCCGAAGCCCGCGCATCGCTGGAAAGCGATGAAGAGAGCGAAGCTGCAATGATCGCTGCGAGCGACGCGGCGAATGAGGCATCGAGCGAACTCGCAGAGCTTCGGTCAGCTTTGGAAAAAGCACAGACGCGAAAGGTCGATTTACAGCAAGCTCGCGATGAAGCGGCGACGAAGCTTGCTAGCGCCAAGGCAGAGCTTGCCGGAATTGAGCGCGAGCACAATGCCCTCGCCCGTGATCGCGATGCGCGGGAGAAGGCGGCGCAATCGCGCAAGGGTCTGGCTTCCGCACTCGATAAAGTCCGCGTCGCAAAGGGATATGAGCGCGCGCTCGCTGCAGTGCTGGGCCGCGATGGCAAGTCACCTCTGGGCACGCCGGAGGAGATGAGCGATGGTCGGTTTTGGACGGGATCTGATGCGCCGTCTCCCGTCGCTGATAGCCTGCTCGATCACGTAACGCATTGCCCTGAGGAATTGCGCGCGCGCCTCGCTCTCGTCCATTGCGCAGAGAGCGATGATGGCCGCGCTCTAGCGCCGGGTGAGTGGCTAGTCACAACATCGGGTCAGCTGCGCCGTTGGGATGGTTTCATCGCACGTGGCGAAGGATCGGCCGAGGCTGCAAAACTTGAGGCTGCGAACCGTTTGGCTGAATTGGAAAGTATCCTTCCCGATCTCCAATCTGCCGCTGAGGAGGCAGAGCAGGCCGAAGCTGCGAGCCACGAAGAATTACAATCCCTTCAGTCCGATTTGGTGGCGCAGGAACGCGCCATTGCGGGTGCGATTGAAGCCGAGCGCCAGGCATTGCGCGATTTCGACCGGGCAGAGGCTGCGCGTGAACGCAATGCGGCGCGCCTTACTGAACTTGAACAATCGGCCGAAGAGCTTGCCGCGCAACTCACCCTAGCCGAGCAAGAACAAGCCGAAGCACAGCAAAAGCGCGCTTCACTCCCTGCCCCGGACACAGGCCGCGCAACTCTCGAAGCGGCCCAGGCAAAGAATGACGCCGCGCGTATGGCGGTGCAGTCTGCGATGGCAGAGCTTGCTTCACACGATCAGGCCCTGGCCGTCGCGCGCGAGCGGTTGGCAGCGCAAAAGACCGAGCAGTCCAACTGGGAAAAACGCTCTGGCGAAGCTGCCATGCGCGTGGCTGAGGCCGGGCGACGGCTTGAAGAAATCGAGGAAGAGCGCAGCATTGTCGCTGCCAAACCGCAATCGCTGATTGACGAGATCGAACAAGGCGATGCGGTGCGCGAGAAACTGACGCGCGAATTGGCCGAAGCGCAAGCGGCGATGGAAGCGCGTCAATCAGCCGCAAACGATGCTGACAAATCTCTATCTGCAGCCAATGAAACACTGATCCAGGCACGCGAAGGCCGTGCAACGCTCGCAGCGCGCGCTGAAAGCCAGGAAGCGCGACGCAGCGAAATGGCCCGCATTTCGGGCGAACGCTTCGGCTGCCCTCCCCCAATGCTCGCCGAAAACTACGATTTTGACGAAGCGGAAATTAAAGACGCATCGGATGAATCGACCGAGCTTGAGCGCCTTAATGCCAGCCGCGAACGGATTGGTCCGGTCAATCTGGTCGCAGCCGAAGAACTTGCAAGGATTGAGGAAGAGCATGGCACCAACGCCACCGAGCAGGCTGAACTTGCCGAAGCAGTGAACCGTTTGCGCGGCTCCATCGGCAATCTCAACCGCGAAGGCCGCGAACGTTTACGCGCGGCATTTCAGGAAGTGGACGGCCATTTCCGTGTGCTGTTCACCCGGCTTTTCCAAGGAGGGCAAGCGCATCTCGCGCTGGTCGATAGCGATGATCCTTTGGAAGCGGGCCTCGAGATTTATGCCCAGCCGCCGGGCAAACGCCTGCAATCCCTCTCGCTGCTGTCAGGAGGCGAACAGGCGTTGACAGCAACCGCGCTTATCTTTGCGCTGTTCCTTACGAATCCCGCACCAATTTGCGTCCTCGATGAGGTCGATGCGCCGCTTGATGATGCCAACGTCGAACGCTTCTGTGACCTGCTCGATTCCATGGTTCGCACTACAAATACGCGCTATCTAATCGTTACGCACAATGCGGTGACGATGAGCCGGATGCACCGGCTGTTTGGCGTAACCATGGTTGAAAAAGGTGTCTCGCGCCTCGTCAGTGTCGACCTTGGCGAGGCGGAGTTGATGGCGGCGGAATAACGCGCCCAGTTCACTTAGGAATTGAGCGCGCTGTCCAGCCGATCGCGAATGCCCTTTAGCTGTGCGACCATCTCGGCTTTGCTGCGTTTCGATCCGTCGTCATCGCTCGCGCGTCGCAGCTCAACAGCGGATCGACGATCGCTTGCGCGGCGATCATCCTCGCGCCGATCAAATTCTGATTTGCCGCTGGAGCGCAGGACAGATTCCGCGCCTTTCAACGTGTACCCTTCTTCGTTGACGAGGCGGTTGATCGTTTCGACCAGCTCGACGTCTGATGGGCGATAGTATCGCCGTCCGCCGCTACGCTTTAGAGGTTTGAGCAGCGAAAACTGCTGCTCCCAATATCGCAAGACATGAGTTTTGATGCCAAGCGCTTCGCTGACTTCGCCGATGGTGCGCAAGGCCCCATCATCTTTCCCGTCGTCAAAATCTGCCATGATATCAGTCTTCCCCAGCGGATAGGGGCGAAGTAGACCACACTGTTATGCTATGTGCCAGCTGTGATCCGCTCTTTCAGCAATTGGCTTGCGCGGAATGTCATGACACGGCGAGGCGTGATTGGAACTTCGATGCCAGTTTTGGGATTGCGGCCCACACGCTCATTCTTGTCGCGCAGAATGAAGCTGCCGAACCCGGAGATTTTTACATTCTCTCCATCGGCGAGCGCATCGCACATCTTGCCCAGAATAGCCTCAACCATATCGAGCGATTCAGCCCGGCTAAAGCCCATTTTCCGATTGATTGTCTCTGCCAAATCGGCGCGCGTAAGTGTGCCCATTGAACGCATAAATCGCCTTCTCCCTTCGTCGGTGCGACCCATTCGAAGCTTGCGGGTACCATACTCGTTAAGTGCTGAATTCGCAATGGAAGCAGGCTTCGTTGCAAAAAATTAAATTCGGAGCTTGTGGCGATGACGCCTCAGCTTAAACGCGCATCAAGCTAGCGCCCCAGGTAAAACCACCGCCCATGGCTTCGAGCATGATGAGATCGCCAGGCTTTATGCGTCCATCTCGGCGCGCTGTATCGAGCGCCAATGGCACCGACGCTGCCGAAGTGTTGGCGTGATCCTGCACGGTTACCACGACCTTTTCTGCTGGAATGCCAAGCTTTTTAGCCGTTGCATCCAGGATCCGCGCATTGGCTTGATGAGGCACGACCCAGTCAATATCGCTCACCGAAACACCAGCTTCTTCAATCACTTCGTGGAGAACCTGTGAGAGATTGACGACAGCGTGGCGGAACACTTCACGGCCCCTCATTCGTAGGTGCCCGACCGTTTGCGTGGTTGACGGACCACCATCGACATAGAGCAAATCGTGCTGAGCACCATCCGCGTGGAGCTTGCTCGCGAGGATGCCGGAAGCGCTGCTATCTTGTGGTGTCGCCGCGCTCGTATCAGGAGCCTCGAGCACGACGGCACCGGCCCCATCGCCAAATAAAACGCAGGTGGTGCGGTCGTCCCAATCTAGGATGCGACTGAAAGTTTCTGCCCCAATTACAAGGGCTCGCTTTGCCATTCCCGTGCGCAAAAGCGAATCGGCAGTCGCCAAGGCATAGAGAAAGCCGGAACACACCGCTGCAACATCAAATGCCACACAGCCATTGCAGCCGAGCGCATCCTGCACCTTTGTCGCGGTGGCCGGAAATGTGTTGTCAGGTGTGGCGGTCGCAAGGACGATCAGGCCGATGTCAGAGGCTTCCAAGCCTGCATCATCAAGGGCAGTTCGCGCAGCCTTGGTCGCGAGACTGGAAGTGGTTTCCTCATCACCGGCGATATGGCGCTGGCGAATGCCGGTCCGCTCAATGATCCACTCATCAGATGTGTCGATCTTGGCCGCCAATTCGGCATTGGTCACAACCCGCTCAGGCAAAGCTGAACCTGTCCCGACCAGCCGAGCACCTGGCCCAGCAAAGGTCACGCGGCTTCCCCACTCTCGGGCGTTCCAGCAGCGTTCGCCGTTGGTGTTTTGCCATTTCCGTTGGTGCGCAGCGCGTCTTCGCCCAATTCGGCCAAGTCCTGCGCAATGCGCTCGGTCAGTTTGTTTTCAAGCAGGCGCGCTGCCACTGCCACTGCATGCGCCACACCCTTTGCCGTTGCACTTCCATGGCTTTTCACGACGACGCCATTAAGGCCAAGGAACACCGCGCCATTGTGATTGTTCGGATCAAGGTGGTGACGCAGCAATTCGGTGGCCGGTTTGGACACCAGAAAACCGAATTTGGAACGCAGCGAACTGGTAAAGGCCTGGCGCAACAGGTCGGTTACGAATCGAGCGGACCCTTCGATAGCTTTCAGCGCGATATTTCCCGAGAAGCCGTCGGTGACGACCACATCCACTTCGCCGCGGTTGATCTTATCAGATTCCACGAAGCCATCGAATTGCAGCGCTAGCCCGCCGTCACCCTTGTCAGCCGCCTGCTGAAGACGAGCGGCCGCATCTCGCAGGGCATCGGTGCCTTTGATCTCTTCGGTGCCGATATTGAGGAGACGAACCTTGGGTTTATCAAAACCGTTCACAATCCTCGAATAGGCTGCGCCCATTACCGCGAACTGCACCAGATTGCGCGCATCCGCTTCGGTGTTGGCGCCAAGGTCCAGCATTACGACATCGTGTGATTTGAGCGTCGGCATCAAGGCAGCAAGCGCTGGGCGATCAATGCCGGGCATGGTGCGCAAGGCAATCTTGCTCATCGCCATCAATGCGCCGGTATTGCCCGCACTGACGGCTGCGCCTGCTTCGCCTTCCTTCACGGCGTTGACGGCAAGACCCATGCTGGTCGATTTGGCGCGGCGGATTGCACGGCTTGGCAATTCATCGCCTTCGACGACATCTTCGCAATGGAGGATTTCGGAGGCGCCGCGCATATTGGGATGATCGGCCAGCGCTTTTTCTATCCGCGCCTGATCACCCACCAATAGGAAATTGAAGCTGTCGTGATCCCGGCGAGCCAGTGCAGCGCCTTCGACCATTACACGCACGCCTTCATCACCGCCCATCGCATCAACAGCGATACGCGGCAGGCTCATGGCAACTTCTTCCTATTCTCTAAGTGTTCGACGGCTCTTAAACGCCGACTTCGATGACCTGACGGCCATTGTAATAGCCGCAAGCTGGGCACAAATTGTGCGGACGCTTCAGCTCACCACAGTTCGGGCATTCGTGGAACGCTTCGACTTTAAGCGAATCGTGCGCGCGGCGATTGCCACGGCGATGCGGGGATACTTTTCTCTTTGGGACAGCCATGGCGGCACCATTTCCTCAAATAAATACGTGTGTTTGTGTAGGGCTTTCGCCCCGAAATCTGCTGCTGCCCCTAGGACAAAGGTGTTGTGCGCGCAAGCAAACTTGCACGGAGACGTATCCTTGCCAAACGGGCGGGAAGGCGCGCGCTATAGCGCAAAATTCGCGCGTTGCAAGCGTGTGTCTGGCCCGTTAGCGAGGGAACCAGACAATAAGTGGGGTCTCATACATGATTATTCTACCCGTGACATTGACCGCGGCCGCCGCTGCAGCTGTGCTCAACATTTGGCTTTCGATCCGGATTGGAGCCGTTCGACAGGCAGCAGGTATCAGCGTCGGCGATGATGGACATGAACCACTGACGCGGCGGATGCGTGCGCAAGCGAACTTTGTAGAGAACACGCCTTTTGTGCTTGTCCTGATTGCTGCGATCGAACTGTCCGGCAAGGGGCAGCCATGGCTTGCTTACGTGGCCGGCTTTTACATGATCGCGCGCGTGGCGCATGCGTTCGGTATGGATGGCGGCTCTATGCAACTCGGTCGCATGATCGGAACCGTCTCAACCTTGCTTATACTGCTTGGGCTTGGCGTGGTTGCAGCTCTGATTGGCGCTGGCGTGATGTGATGACCGCTCCCTTAAGCCGGGACGATGTCGATCAAGACAGCGCGTAATCTGAAACGAATGCGTTCGTTTTGCGCTCCTGGCCAAAGGTGCTTGTCGGCCCGTGACCGGGAATGAAGGTTATGTCTTCGCCCAGCGGCCAGAGGCGTTTTGTGATGCTGTCGATCAAGTCTTGGTGATTGCCCTTGGGAAAGTCCGTCCGCCCAATTGACCCCTGAAACAGTACATCGCCGACAATGGCGAACTTACTGGGTCCGTGGAAGAAGACGACATGGCCCGGCGTGTGGCCGGGACAGTGAATCACATCGAGCGTCAACTCGCCCACTGTCACGGTGTCGCCGTGCTCCAGCCAGCGTGTGGGCGTGAATGTCTTGGCCTCCATGCCCCAGCGAGCGCCATCATCGTCCAATTGCTCAATCCAGAACAGATCGTCTTTGTGCGGACCTTCAATGAGAAGCCCCAATTCATCCGCCAGCATCCCTGCCTGCCCGCAATGATCGAGATGGCCGTGGGTGATGAGGATTTTTTCGAGCGTCACACCTGCCTTGGCCACGCCCTCTTTCAAACGATCAAGATCGCCGCCCGGATCAGTAAGTGCGCCCTTCATCGTCTTGGTGCACCAGATAAGCGAGCAGTTCTGCTGCAACGGCGTCACCGGGATGATGGCCGCGCGCATCGGAGGATTGGGGTTTGTCATTTCGCGTATTTGGAGCGAGATGCAGTTCAATTCAACAGACAAGCCAATTCACTTGGCTCGTGATAAGCGCAAGGCCATGACGAAACTCTCGATACGCGAGGCCGATGCTGACGATTTGGACTTTATCGTCGGTCTTATTGATACAGATCCGGTTTCAAAACGTCGCGATCCGGCAATGCCGCAGGATGAAGCGGATCAAAACGAGGCCTTTCTGGCAATCCAGAAGGATCCCAATCATCTTCTGCTTGTGGCGGAATTTGAGGGCGTTCCAGTCGCAAGCTTCCAGCTGAGCTTTATCCCTGGCGTATCGCGACAGGGCGCATGGCGCGGCCAGATTGAGTCAGTCCGAGTAGACCCCGATTATCAGGGCCAAGGCATTGGGGGCGAGATGATGCGCTGGGCGATTGAGCGATGCAAGGAACGAAGATGCGGCCTTGTCCAGCTAACAAGCGACACAAATAGACCGGCCGCGCATCGCTTTTATGAGAGGCTGGGATTTCGCCCGACACATACGGGCTTCAAACTGAAGCTGCGCTAAACCCGCCCACCTTTCCAGACGACTTTCCCGATAATCTCGATCTCCTCAACCGCCACCTGCACCGGGGGGTAGGCAAGATTCTGGCTCAGCAGCGACAACTGCCCTCCTCCAGCGTTCGCAACGCGTTTCACCATCAGCGTTTCGCCGAGGCGTACGACATAGATGCCATCACGCAGAGATTTTTGATTGAGGTCGACCAGGATATCATCGCCATCGTTCAGCAGAGGCTCCATGGAATCGCCTTCTACCGTAATCGCCGAAAGCTGCGCGCCTTCAAGGCCGTGTTCGTTGAGCCATTGACGTGAGAAACGAAAAGTATCGAAGGCATCTTCCGGTCCAGGCAAGGCGCCCGGCCCAGCAGAAGCTCCAATGTCGAGTCGCGGAACATCCACCCAGTTTCTTTTGATCAAAGAACTCGCTGAAACTGTCCCATTGTAGGATTTATCCTTCGTTAAGGATGATTCGCTGGGTTCAGGAGCGCCCAGCACCCGCTCATCCACTCCGAAGAATTGCGCGAGCGTCCTGCGATCGGTCTCCGCCAGCTTTCTCGGGCTGCCCTTGGTGATAAACTGTTGGAGATATGAAGGATTTCTCCCCAATAGCTCCGACAAGCTGGCGAGACTTGCGCCGCGTTCCTGCGACAATTCAAGCAGTCGGGCGCGGACGGAATCGGGTGATTGCGAGTCTTTAATCATGTGAACATTCCTACATGAAGGAATTTTCCTAGACAAGTAGGAAATGACATGGAACATTTAGTGAACACCGAGCGATTCGCCCAACCCGCCCCGGCAATCGAGGTGAGACAGACAAGAGGGATCACCATGCTACTCCGCGCCGTTGAGGCTTTCCTCAAACAATACGATATGCCCGCCACCAAGTTCGGGCGGCTTGCCGCCCATGATCCGCGCTTTGTGCTGGATTTGCGCATGGGCCGCACGCCCCGCCGCGCAACCGAAGCGCGAACCAGAGGGTGGATGGCCGAATACGAGGTCGCTGCCAGAAAAGCCGCTCGTGCCGCAGGTCGCAATGCAGGCGACGACGTGTCCGACCTTAGATTTTCCATCCCCGATCCGGTTTTCACTGACAGTCCCAATCACAAAGCAAAACACAATACGAAGGAGCTTTCCCATGCTGCTTGATCAATCTCGCCTTGCTGAAAGCCCGCTCACTCTCCCCGCTGATATCGAAACGAAGTCAGCGACCAGCCCCTCGCTCGATGCCAAGCGCGCGACACGATATCGCCCGCGCCGCACGCTGGCCGATCGGGTTCGTGAAGCGCTGATCGTATTGTCGAAGGGCGAAGCCGATATTCGCAGTCACGAAGAGACGGCTTGGGCATCCATTACGTTTTCGGGCACCCGGCATGAAGTCGTGCTTGAATTCGAAGGTGCACGCGCTGTTGAGGTGGGGGAAGATTTTATCGCAAACCTACCCGATCACGAATTCACAATCCCCGGCCAATTGGTGGCAGAGGCGACGGTGAATGAAGTCGACCATCGTTTCGGCGCTGAAGAACGGCTGATTGTGACGGCGGTGCTGCTGCTGCTCGAGGAAGTGTAAGCTTTTTCCGGGGGGCTCAGGCATCCGCCTGAGCCTGGGCATAGCC
>NZ_LMAF01000002.1:0-455000 GCF_001542875.1 Erythrobacter sp. YT30
TCCGCCCTTCCACTCGGATTGTACTCCGGAAAGATGATCCGGGTGGAAGGGCGGAGGGAGCGGGCGGCCGAGGCACTTTCTCAATTGCGCCGCACCACGAGGTTCCGGATTTCGCTCATATCTTCCATGGCAAACCGGATGCCTTCGCGTCCAAGACCAGACTCTTTAACGCCGCCATAAGGCATATTGTCCACACGGTAGCTCGGCACATCGTTGATGACGACACCGCCGACGTGAAGCCTGTCCCATGCGTCGTACATCTTGAACAAATCGCGCGTGAAGATACCCGCTTGAAGCCCGAATTCTGAGCGGTTCACTTCATCGAGAGCATCGTCAAAATTGTCGAATTTCATGAGAATCGCTAGCGGACCGAAAGCCTCTTCGTTCATCGCTTTCGCATCGCGGTGGACGTTTTCCAGCAGAGTCGCTTCCAGCATATTGCCGCGAGACAGGCCGCCGCCTGTCAGCAGGGTTGCACCGCCTTCGACAGCCTCATCAATCCAGCCTTTCAGGCGCGTTGCTTCGCCTTCCGAAATCATCGGGCCGATAAATGTGTTGCGGTCTTTGGGATCGCCTGCGACGAGGCTCTTGGTCTTTTCGACCAGCATATCTTTGAAACGATCATACACATCTGCGTGGATCAAAACGCGCTGCACGCCGATGCAGGACTGACCCGACTGATAGAACGCTCCGAACACAATTCGCTCAAGCGCGTCTTCAAGATCGGCATCGTGATCGACTACCACAGCAGCGTTTCCGCCCAGTTCCAAGACCACGGGTTTCTTGCCCGCTCTTGCTTTCAAGGCCCAACCGACAGCCGGGGAGCCAGTGAAACTCAAAAGCTTCAAACGCTCATCCTCGGTGAAGAGGTCCGCCCCATCACGGCTTGCAGGAAGGATCGAGAACGCGCCTTCCGGCAGCACATCGCATTCGGCCAGAACCTCCCCCATGATAAGTGCTCCCAGAGGCGTCTTGGAAGCGGGCTTCATTACAAAAGGACAGCCAATTGCGATGGCGGGCGCTATCTTGTGCGCGGCAAGATTCAGCGGGAAGTTAAAGGGCGCAATGAAGCTGCACGGCCCGATAGGCACACGCTTCCACATCGAGGAATAGCCCCTTGCGCGCTCCGAGATATCGAGTGGCATGACCTCACCGTAATTACGGACGGCCTCTTCGCCGGCGATCCGGAAAGTGTCGATCAGACGAGTGACTTCGCCTTCGGAATCCGAAATCGGCTTCCCCGCCTCGACGCACAAAGCATAGGCAAGCTCGTCAAAGCGTTCCTTGAAACGGCTGACACAGTGCATCAGCACATCTTGTTTCTCATAGCTTGCGAGGCGCGCCATTGGCTCTGCAGCATGGACGGCACCTGCAATCGCTTCGTCAATGATTTCAGGCGATGCCAGCGCAGTGCGGAATGCGACCTCGCCCGTATATTTCTCCGTCACCGCTAGATCGGTGTTCGGCTGAGCGGGCTTGTTGTTGAGATAGAGCGGGTATGTGTCTTTTAGTGTTGGCAAGATCGCCTCCTTTGCCTCTCTAACCTTACAACTCGGCGCTGAGTTCCTTTATTTCATGATTGAGAATGCGGTCGTTTTCGGAATAATCGACCGGGCAATCAATCACATGCACGCCCGGCGTATCGAGCGTTTGGGCGAGCACGTCGGTGAGATGCGCGGCAGAAGTCACGCGGTGGCCGTGCGCACCATAGCTTTTTGCATATTCAACAAAATCGGGATTGCCATATGTGAGACCATAATCTGCAAAGCCCATATTCGCCTGCTTCCAGCGGATCATCCCGTAAGCGTCATCGCGCAGGATCAGAACGGTCAGGTTGAGGCCGAGGCGTACCGCAGTCTCCATCTCCTGAGAGTTCATCATGAACCCACCATCGCCGCAAATCGCCATCACCTTGCGATCCGGATACTGCATCGCGCTCATCATGGCTGAAGGAAGGCCAGCGCCCATGCTTGCAAGCGCGTTGTCGAGTAGAACCGTGTTCGGAAGGTATGCGGTGTAGTTTCTCGCAAACCAGATCTTGTAGATGCCGTTGTCGAGGCAGATGATGCCATCTTCGGGCATGGCGCGGCGGACTTCGCTGACCAGATGCGGCGGGAAGATCGGGAAACGCTCATCCTCGGCAATTGGCTGTGTGTGCGAAACCTCAGCGCGGCGATAGCAAAGCAGGCGATCAAAGCTCCAATGATCCTGCGGCGTTACGCCCTCCTTAATCTGCCAGATGGCGTTGGCGATGTCGCCGATAACTTCGATTTGCGGGAAGTAGACAGGGTCAACCTCGGCTGTCTTGTTCGAGACATGGATGACTTTGGTGCCGCCATTTTTGGGATCATCAAAGGCATCGCGCATAAAGAATGGCGGCTTTTCGATCACGTCATGGCCGACATTGATAATGCAATCCGCATCCTCAATCGCGCGGTGGCAGAAATCGCCCGATGACAAGGCTGCGCATCCAAGAAAGAGAGGGTGACGTTCATCGATCACGCCCTTGCCCATCTGGGTCGTGACGAACGGAATACCGGTTTTCTCAATCAGCTCGCACAGCATCCGGCTCGCCATGGTGCGGTTTGCGCCAGCCCCAATGACGAGCACCGGCGATTTCGCCTCTTCCAGCGCTTTCACCGCGAATTTGACCGCCTTGACTTCCGCCGATGGTCGCCGGGCAACACTGCGTTTGATCGGGCGTGCATCGGTTTGTTCCGCCGCTATGTCCTCTGGCAGTTCAAGATGCGTTGCGCCGGGCTTTTCTTCTTCTGCAAGACGGAAAGCCTCGCGCACGCGGCTGGGGATATTGTCACCGGAATGAAGCTGGTGTGTAAACTTGGTGATTGGACCCATCATGTCGACGACATCCAAAATCTGAAAGCGGCCTTGCTTGGAATGCTTGATCGGTTTTTGACCTGTAATCATGAGGATCGGCATCCCGCCCAATTGCGCATAGGCTGCACCCGTCACCAGGTTGGTCGCCCCCGGGCCAAGCGTCGCCATGCACACGCCGGTCTTCCCGGTATGGCGTCCATACGTCGCCGCCATAAATGCCGCACCCTGTTCGTGGCGGGTAAGCACCAATTTGATCTGCTTTGAATGGGACAGGCTTTCGAGAAGGTCTAGGTTCTCCTCGCCAGGCACGCCAAAGATGTATTCAACACCCTCCGCTTCTAGGCATTCGACAAAAAGGTCAGATGCTTTTTGAGTGTCGCTCATCGGGGGTGTTCTCCTGTAATCCGCTCGCCTGAACAAACGGCTGGCCGTCAACGCTTTCGTGTTCGTGTCATTCTGCCAATGCGTTACGGGCCACTAATATCCGCGAGAGGGATCAAATATTGGCGCCACAGCCTCTCCGCGGCGATATTTCTCAAGATTATCGAGGAAACGGTCAGCAGATCGGATGAACATCTTGTCCTGCGCGCGACCTGACAGGTGCATGGTGATGTGCGCGTTGTCGAGCGCCCAGAGCGGATCATCGGACGGCAGCGGCTCGGGCGTGGTGACATCCAAAAAAGCACCGCCGATGGACTTCGCTTCGAGCGCTTCGATTAATGCAGCTTGGTCAACCACCGTGCCACGCGCGATATTTACCAGCACCGCATCAGATTTCATCGCGGCAAGTTCATCTGCACCGATCATCCCTTCGGTTTCTGGGGTTGCTGGAACGGCCAAAATCACCCAGTCAAATTCGCCAAGCTTGGCGCGCCATTCATCAGGTGTCAGCACACCTTCGCCTCCGCTTCGGCGCACCACGCTCACTTCGACATCGAATGCCTCAAGGCGCGGCTGGATCAGCTTTCCTATCGCGCCATAACCAAGCAGCAATGCCTTCGAACCTGCCAGTTCGCGTTTGCCCGGGCTATCAAGCAGCCATTCGCGACGTTCCTGCGCTCGGACGACGTCGCGATACCCTTTCGCGATGTTGAGCATTCCCATCACGACATATTCGGCGATCGTGATCGCGTTGATACCAGCACCGTTTGTAACGGTAATTCCGCGGTCAATCAGCACATCCATCGGCAGAAAATCGAGCCCGGCATAGATTGAATTCAGCCATTTGAGATCAGTCGCAGCGTTCAACGTCTTGACCATGTCCTGCGGATTGTTGGAATCGAACCAACCGATCTCCGCCCCCTTTACCGCCTCCAGCGCTTCATCATGGGTCATGAACCAGCGCACGTCGAGATCGTCGGGAAGTTGCGGTTCAAGCAGCGGGCGGATCAGTCCGGAAATTGCGAGGGTTGTCATAACGTGATTTCTGTTCCTTCTCGCCAGACTTTGCAGTTATCGCCTTCGCACCAAAGGACTATGCCGTCGGAATAGGTAGACACAGACGTACAGTCTTCGCGGTCGGGCGGCGGCTCGTATGTGACCACAAGTTCTCTTCCCGCCGGCATCTCATACTCCCAGCACCACGGCTCAAGCCAGATGTTGGTTCCGGCATCGGATGGAGCGATAAATCGCATCTTCTTGACGGTATTGGTCAAGACAGCTTCCAGTCCCAGCCCAATGGATCGCCGTCCATCACGTCAACGCCCTTGCTCGCAAGTTCATCGCGGATCGCATCGGATGCTGCGAAATCCTTCTCGGCACGAGCGGCCTTGCGACGGGCGAGTGCGTCCTCGATTTCATCTTCGGTGATTGACGCTGATTTGGGCCGGATGCGCAAAGCCTCGCGTGTCAGATCGAACAATCCGAAGCCCAGAACGCTATCCATATATTCGATCACGGCTCGCTTGATCCCGGCATCGACCTTCTTGGTCGCGAGCGCATCTTCCATTGCGGTGAGCGCGATTGCGGTGTTGAGGTCATCGCTCATCGCTTCATCGAACTTTGCAAGGGCGCCCGCGAATTTGGGATGCTCAGCTTGCGGTTGCGCTTCTGCATCCTTGAGGCGCTCTGCCTGCATGACCATGCGCTTCAACCGCGTAAGAGCCGCTTCGAGCACTTCCCAGCTGAATTCCAGCTCTGATCGGTAATGCGCCTGAAGACACATCATCCGATAGGCGAGCGGGTGGAAGCCCTTGTCGATCAGCAATTGCAGCCGCAGAAACTCGCCTGAGGATTTGGACATTTTGCCGGAACGCTCAACCAGAAAGTTGTTGTGCATCCAGATGTTGGCACCGGAATTGCGCGCCTCGCTCAAACCCCCGCAGCCACAAAACGCCTGGTTCTGAGCGATTTCATTGGGGTGATGGATTTCGCGGTGGTCGATCCCGCCTGTGTGAATGTCGAAGGGAAAGCCCAAAAGCTTCTCGCCCATAACCGAGCATTCAAGGTGCCAGCCAGGAGCGCCTTTGCCCCACGGCGAATCCCATTCCATCTGACGTTTCTCACCCGGCGGAGTCTTGCGCCAGATTGCGAAGTCAGCGGCATTACGCTTGCCTTCGACGGTGTCGATTCTGCCTTCACCCTCTTCGGTGACAGCACGCGCGAGGCGGCCGTAGTCTTCAACCGTAGTTGTATCGAAGTAGAGACCGGTCTCGCATTCATAGCAGTGCTTGTCCGCGATCCCTTTGGCAAACTCGATCATCTCATCGATGTAGTCGGTCGCGACCGACCATTTCGCAGGCTCGCGAATGTTGAGCGCTTTTACATCGGCCCAGTACGCCTCGGTGTAATGCTTCGCGATGTCCCAGATTGACTGCGCTTTTTCCGCAGCCATCTTTTCCATCTTGTCCTCACCTTCATCCGCATCATCGGTGAGATGCCCGACATCGGTGATGTTGATGATGTGGGTAAGCTTCAGCCCCTGATGGCTGAGCATACGCCCCAGCACATCGGCGAACACATAGGCGCGCATATTCCCGATATGGGGGTAATTGTAGACCGTTGGGCCGCAAGTGTAGACGCGCGCTTCACCGGGGTGGACGGGGGTGAAGGTTTCGAGCTCTCGGGTGAGCGAGTTGAACAGCTTGAGCGGCGCGTCAGTCATAGCAGGTGCGCTTTGACACGCTGGGGCGGAAGGTCAATCCCAACCCAGAAACTGCACCTGATTTTCAAGCGGCACACGCTCACGCTCAAACGCATTCACGGGTGCAGCTTCGTCGCGATAGCCAATCGCCATCCCGCAAAAGAGCATGTAGCGATCATGATCGAGCCCAAGGTGATCGCGGATCACATTCGCGTAATACGCCATGAATTCCTGGAAACAGCTGTCGAGACCTTCCTCGCGCAGCAGCAGCGCAACGGTTTGCAGCCACATGCCGGTGTCAGACCATTGCGGCTCTTTCATCATCCTTGGGAAATAGACGAACATGACAGCCGGTGCATCAAAGCTGGTCGCGTTGCGCCCCATCGCCGCGATACGCGCCGCGCCATCATCGCGCGCAATGCCGAGTGCTTCGAACATGCCTTTCGAAATTCCATGAAGGCGGGACTTGTATTCGTCCTCAGCCAGCGGCGCGTTCCAATCATATTCGAGCTCTTGCGGAGGCGTGGACGTGATTTTCGCCTGAAGCTCTTTCAAAGGTTCGCCTGTAAGGATCGAGGCTTCCCAAGGCTGATAATTGCACCCCGACGCGGCCCAGCGTGCTTTGTCCATCACGCGCTGGATGGTTTCGAGATCGACAGGTTTGTCGAGGAATTGCCGAACAGAGCGGCGGCTGGTGACGGCTTCGGTTACGTTCATTTTCTTTAGTATCTCTCAGTCTCAACTACTGTGGGGCAGTTTTCCGCGTAAGTGATGACTTCAACGCACTGGTTGTTCCCTGCAACCAACCAGTGCGACAGTTTTCCGTTGAAAGAACTCACCGCATTACCGGACAGACCAGCAAGGTAAGCGCTTTTTTCGATTGAGTAGAGAGGTGCCACATCGATGTCCTCGTCCTGTCTCACGGCCCAATAATCGATCATGTCCCCTTCGTCCTGAGACCGAAATGATATGGGCTCGACGAAAGATAAACAAAGCTCTCCCAAGTTGTCGCTCATCACTACGTCAAGGCGGCCACTCTCGGTGCTCCAGTTGACTTGTCCGATTTCGAAGAGTCCCCATCCGCTGTCAGGCTCGCGCAACTCAAGTTCAGCAATCGAAAAACCAGATACTCTGGGAATCAACGCCTTATGCCCTTCTCATCCTCAAACAATTCCGCAAGCTGCTCCATAATCGTGCCGCCCAATTGTTCCACATCCATGATCGTTACCGCGCGTCGATAGTATCGGGTCACATCGTGGCCAATGCCGATGGCGACCAATTGCACAGGCGAGCGGTTTTCGATCCATTCGATCACGCCGCGCAGGTGCGCTTCAAGATAGCCTGCCGAGTTTACCGACAATGTGCTGTCATCAACCGGCGCGCCGTCCGAGATAACCATCAGAATGCGGCGTTCTTCGGGACGGTGGACGAGGCGAGAATGCGCCCAGAGGAGCGCCTCGCCATCGATATTTTCCTTGAGCAATCCCTCCCGCATCATCAGGCCGAGATTGCGGCGCGCGCGGCGCCATGGCTCGTCGGCTTGCTTGTAGATGATATGGCGCAAATCGTTGAGGCGACCGGGATTTTGCGGCTTGCCATCAGCAAGCCATGCCTCGCGCGATTGGCCGCCTTTCCAAGCGCGGGTGGTGAAGCCGAGGATCTCGGTCTTTACCCCGCAGCGCTCTAGAGTGCGCGCAAGGATGTCGGCGCTGATCGCCGCAATCGAAATTGGGCGGCCGCGCATTGAGCCGGAATTGTCGATCAAGAGTGTGACGATTGTGTCCTTGAACTCGACATCGCGCTCAACCTTGTAGCTTAAGGCTGTGCCGGGCGAAACGATCACGCGGGAAAGCCGCGCGGCATCCAGAACGCCCTCTTCTTGGTCGAAATCCCAGCTGCGATTTTGCTGCGCCATCAAGCGGCGCTGCAAGCGATTGGCAAGCCGCGTCACCACGCCCTGTAATCCCGTTAGCTGGCTATCGAGATAGGCACGCAGACGGTCCAACTCTTCGGAGTCGCACAGTTCAGGTGCTTCAATTTCTTCGTCGAAACGCTCAGTAAAGGACTGATATTCCAATCCTTCCGGGATGTCGGCCTGCGGTCGATTGGGGCGGACAGGAGCGTTGGAGGCATCGCCTTCTTCGCCCGGCTCACCATCCTGCATCTCTTCTTCTGCCGACATTTCGCTGTCGGCATCGCCCTCGCCATCGCCTTCGGCCATGTCGCCTGCGACTTCGGCGGATTGCGGATCGGCATCGCCTTCCTGCTGCTCATCACCGGATTGATCCTCGTCAGCGCCTTCTTCATCTTCGCCGTCATCATTGTCGGCTTCATCGGGCGCATCGGTTGGCCGCGTAAGATCAAGTTCGCGCAGCATATCAAGCGCGAGATCCTGGAAAGTCTGCTGATCGCCGACACTATCGACGAGGCTATCCAACCCCTCGCCAACTGTATCTTCGATCCAGTCGCGCACCATCGAAACGCCCGCTTTTGCAGCATCCGGGATCGGCTGGCCGGTTAGCTTTTCGCGGAGCATCAGTGCGAGCGCGCCCTGCAAAGGCACTTCATCAGCCTTTTGCGCGCGCACGATCGGGTCACTCGTCAGCCTAACGGATTGCGCCGCATCGAGATTGTCTGCCATGCCGGCAAAATTGTTGGTGCCAAGCGCCTCATACCGGACCATTTCCACCGCATCATAACAAGCGCGCGCGACCGGTTCAGGCGGAGCATTTACAGCGTGAAGACCTGCATCATGGTGGCGCAATTTGAGCGAGAAGCTGTCAGCAAACCCGCGCGCTTCCTGCACTTGTTCAGCGGGCAAATCACGCCCCGGCAAAGGCACGCGGAAGCGATTCCCCGAGGCACCGGGCACATCTGCGCTCCATGCGACTTCGACTTCGGGATCGCGCGAAATCGCACGGCTGGCACCCGTCAGCGCTTGCTTGAAAATGTCTAGGGGGGATTCTTCGGCCATATGCTTGGGTCAGGTAATGCTTTGCCCCGTCTTTTCCCAGTCCGCGAGGAAGCCTTCAATCCCCTTATCTGTGAGGACATGCTTGAAAAGCCCATGGATCACCTTGGGCGGCGCGGTCATGACGTCAGCGCCGATCTTTGCCGATTCTAGCACGTGGGTGACGTGGCGGACGCTGGCGACAAGGATCTCGGTTTCAAAACCGTAATTGTCGTAGATGAGCCGGATGTCTTCGATAAGGTCCATCCCATCAAACCCATTGTCATCGTGTCGGCCCACGAAAGGCGAGATGAAGGTCGCCCCTGCCTTGGCCGCGAGAAGCGCCTGATTGGCCGAGAAACACAGCGTCACATTCACCATTGTGCCATCTTCGGTAAGCGCCTTGCAGGTTTTCAATCCATCGACTGTCAGTGGCACCTTGATGCAGACATTGTCCGCGATCTTGCGAAGGATCTCAGCCTCTTTCATCATGGATTCGTGATCGAGAGCGACCACTTCGGCGGAGACGGGACCATCAACGATCCCGCATATCTCTTTCGTCACCTCCATAAAATCGCGCCCGGATTTGGCGATAAGTGAGGGATTAGTGGTGACGCCATCAAGCAGGCCTGTTGCAGCCAGTTCCTTGATGTCTTCAATTTCAGCGGTGTCGACGAAGAATTTCATGTCGGGCCTCTTCCAAGTATCGGTCGAATCGTTCCTGCAACCGTTGGCATAGCGGCGGGCACGTGGCCAGCACGCAGGATTGATGCGTGGGGTAAAGCAAGTGGCAGCTTGAGTGGTAATTCGCCAACCGCCTTCCTAGCTGACAGCCATGCAAGCCCGCCTCCATCGCATACTGAGCGCATCCTTGGCGCTCTTGGTCTTTGGTCAAGCTGGCGCTGCCACTGCTCAGGAAGAAGACGTGCAATTGTGGGTCTACGCCACGGCGGAAGGGGAGACCGGAGGCGGGACACCTTGGGCGCTCGACGGGTCCCTGCGCTTTCGCGAAGAGGCCCGCGGAGATGAGCAACAGACACTTCGTCTCACTATCACTCCAAAAATCAGCGATGCGGTCGCATTGGGCGGAGGCTTTGGAGTGTTCGAGGCCGAAGGCGGGCAAACAGAACTTCGCCCGTTCCAACAAATGAACATCTCTCTCGGGCGTTTTTCAGCGCGGACGCGGATTGAAGGGCGATTCTTCGATGGTGCTGATCGGATGGAACTGCGCCTGCGCCAAAGAGTGCGATACACCGAGCCAATTGGGAGGGATTGGAGCGCCAGCGTCGATGGTGAGTTTCTCTATTTGGCGCAGCGGCGCAACCGCAATTCAATGAGCGCGCGAGATCAAATCAGAGTGCGCGGGCTTATCACGCGTGACATGGGCGATGGCGTCTCGATCGGCGGCGCGTATATGATGATTTACACGCCACGCCCTGTCGGCGCCGATAGAATTAATCACGTCCCGCAGATCTATCTGACGAGGCGATTCTGAGCGTGGATCCAATCGCGCCACCAAAGCTCACAGCTGGTTGCCGAGGCCAAAGACACCAATCAAAAGAGGATCACCTGTTGCGCGGGGATTGGCTCTGATGGCAGCCTCTTCAACACCGATTTCGCGCCAGATTGCATCGTTCACAGTGTTGGAGAGCTGGGAAGCGATACCGCCAGCATCGACCCCAGAGAGGGAGTTGATCACCTGACCGATAATTGGGTCCTGTGCGATCCGGATGGCGTCTCCCAACTCAGGCACCATCGCTTCGATAAGGCTGTTACCAAGTTCGCCGCGCAGGAAGTCCGTGGCAGCCTGAGGGCCGCCGCTGATTATCGCCGAAGCGTTCGCGATTCCTACCGTGCGGACGGCGTCGATTACCAATGGAGCGGCCTTTTCCGCGCCTTCTTCGGCAAGATCAGCAAAAGCCTCTTCGACCTGTCTTTTGAATACGGCCGATGTGAGCAGGCTCGTGAGCGAATTGCCTGAAAGACCCAGCAATTGATCGACACCCAGCTGGCCCACCTGACTGTCCCAGAAACCGCCATCAGCAGTGAGCCTCGCAAAGGCATTTTCGCTCGAAAGCAACAGAATGCGTCGCACTGCATCGACGAGGCTGAAACCGGGGACGGTTGAGCAGGCGGGCATTGCCAAAGCCGCCGCGCCAAGCATTCCTGCTCTCATGAAACCGCGTCGCCCGGTCACTCGATTGAGCGGGCTTTTCTCATTTATCTCGTTCATTGTTGGCTCCCCTCACCTTGCAGACTGCACACACCCCCTCCCATAATGGGAGTGCCCATGAAACGCGTCCGCCTCCTCGTCCTTAATGCAGCACTTGGCGTGCTCGATTACAAGCTAGGCGATCGCGAAGCTATCCCGGTAGGAAGCGTTGTCATCGCGCCATTGGGACCGCGCACGGTCACAGGAATTGTCTGGGACGAAGGGCGATTGCCTGGCACAGAAGTGCCGGCCGAAAAGCTGCGCGCTATCCGCGAGGTTGTGGATGTGCCGCCGATCGCCAAACCCCTGCGCAGGCTGATCGAATGGACCGCACACTATTACTGCGCAAATCTGGCAAGCGTGGCGCGAATGGTTTTGTCGAGCGGGGGAGCATTAGGCGGGCCCACGACGACAACCGAATATCGGCTCACGGGGAATGAAGTGTCCGGGCGGCTAACTGCGCAGCGCAAACAAGCTTTGGAGCGCCTCTCAGGCGAGCAAGGCACAATGCGCGAACTCGCCGCTATTGCCGAGGTTAGCGAAGGGGTGCTGCGCGGCATGGCAGGTGCGGGCCTGATCGAGCCTGTCAGCGTCGCGATTGACCGCCCCTACCCGCCCGCTGATCCCGATTTTCACCAACCCGAATTGTCACAGGATCAACGCCGCGTTGCAGATCGGCTGGTGGATGCAGTGAAGGCGCGCGAATATGCCCCATTTCTGCTCGACGGCGTCACCGGGTCAGGCAAGACCGAAACTTATTTTGAACCCGTTGCCCAAGCCATTCGTGCCGGGCGGCAAGTGCTTGTCCTGCTCCCGGAAATCGCGCTCACTGAAAACTTCCTCGTCCGGTTTGAACAGCGCTTTGGAACGCCGCCAGTGCTGTGGCATTCGTCGCTGAAATCAACCGAGCGCCGCCGCGCTTGGCGGGCCATTGCCAAAGGCGCTGATGATGGCGGAGCGCAAGTCATCGTCGGGGCGCGCTCCGCGCTCTTTCTGCCCTATGCCGACCTCGGCCTGATCGTGGTCGACGAAGCGCATGAGGTAAGCTTCAAGCAGGATGACGGCGTGCGGTACAATGCCCGCGATGTCTCGGTCATGCGCGCACGGTTTGAGGAAATCCCGGTTGTTCTCGCCAGCGCCACGCCTGCGCTAGAAAGCTTGCACATGGCGAGCACCGGAATTTACGAAAAGCTTGACCTTCCCAGCCGTTTTGGCGGCGCGCAACTGCCCGACATTCAGCTTGTCGATCTGACGGTCGAAAAGCCGGGTAATGGCCAATGGCTTGCCAAACCCCTGATCGATGGCCTCACAGAACGGCTGGAGCGGGGCGAACAATCATTGCTGTTCCTCAATCGCCGCGGCTATGCACCGCTGACGCTGTGCCGTAATTGTGGCCACCGTTTCCAATGCCCGCATTGCAGCGCATGGCTGGTCGAACATCGCCTGTCTGCGCGCCTCGCCTGCCATCATTGCGGGTATGAAACGAAGGTGCCGTCCGAGTGTGACGAATGCGGCGAACCTGATTGCCTCGTCGCATGCGGTCCTGGCGTAGAACGGATCGCCGATGAAGTCGCCGCGCTCTTCCCCGAAGCGCGCGTTGCCGTCGCCACATCTGACACTTTGGGCAATCCCGAAAAGGCGGCCGAATTTATCGCGCAGGCTGAAGCCAAGGCGATTGATGTCATCGTCGGCACGCAGCTTGTGACGAAGGGCTTTCACTTTCCGGAATTGACCCTTGTTGGCGTTGTCGATGCCGATC
Organism: Erythrobacter sp. YT30; assembly: GCF_001542875.1. GTDB lineage: Bacteria > Pseudomonadota > Alphaproteobacteria > Sphingomonadales > Sphingomonadaceae > Erythrobacter. Next base: position 12,842 of record NZ_LMAF01000002.1, read on the forward strand.
TCGGACTTGAAGGAGGCGATTTGCGCGCAGCAGAGCGTACTTATCAGCAGGTCGCACAAGTCGCGGGCCGCGCTGGACGCGGAGCAAAACCGGGCGAGGTTCTGATCCAGACGCGTCACCCAGACGCGCCTGTGATAGCGGCACTCGCCAATGGCGACCGCGATGCCTTTTACGAGGCTGAGACCGATGCGAGGCGCGATGCCGGCGCGCCGCCATTCGGACGGTGGGCCGCGATAATCCTGTCTTCAGAAGACGAGAAAGAAGCACGCGAGGCAGCAGTGCGGTTGGGCGACACACGCCCCCACCGCGATGATCTCTACATCCTAGGCCCTGCCCCTGCCCCTCTTGCTTTGTTGAGAGGACGCTATCGTTATCGCTTCCTTGTGAATGCAAAGCGCAGCGCAGATCTTCAGGACATGCTCAATCACTGGGTGAGCGGGGTCCAATTCCCCCCCGGCATCCGGATCGGGATAGATATCGATCCTTATTCTTTCGTGTGATGAGGCTTTAGTCCGGCACAATTTGGCGGGCTCTGAGTTGGGAAGGCATGTCAGACAATCCCATCCTCGTTCCGATCCTTGGCGATCAGCTTACTCGTACGCTCTCCTCCTTAAGAGGCCGCACCAAAGACGACACTGTCATCCTGATGATGGAGGTTTGGGATGAGGCGACTTACGTCAAACACCACAAGCAAAAGATAGTCCTGATTTTTTCCGCCATGCGTCACTTCGCAGCCGAACTCGAAGATGCGGGTTGGAGCGTCGACTACGTCAAGCTTAAAGACAAGGACAACGCAGGCAGTTTTACCGGCGAAGTGGCGCGCGCTGTCGAACGGCATTCCCCCCGCGAAATTCACGTGACCGAGGCAAGCGAGTGGCGCGTGCAGCAGGCGTTGGAGGAATGGGCGGACAAGTTCCCCTGTCCGGTCGAAATCCTGCCCGATGATCGCTTTTTATGCTCGCACCAAAAATTCCGCGATTGGGCGGATGGGCGCAAGCATCTGACCATGGAGCATTTCTATCGCGAAATGCGCAAGGAAACCGGCCTCCTGATGCGCGAAGATGGCAAGCCTGCTGGCGGTGACTGGAATTACGACAGCGAGAACCGTGAGAGCCCTGACAAGAACATGGATCCGCCGCCCGTCCCGAAATTCGAGCCTGACGATGTGACGCGCGAAGTCATGGGACTGGTCGAGGCGGAATTTGGCGATCACTTCGGCAATCTCGATAGCTTTGAATGGCCGGTAACCCGCGATGAGGCGGAGAAAGCCGCGGATGCTTTTTTTGCCGAGCGGATCGAGAAATTCGGGCCCTATCAGGATGCGATGGTGCACGGGTCGGATGACCTTTACCACTCCATGCTTTCAACCAGCATCAATTGCGGCCTGCTGGATCCGCTCGACCTGTGTAAGCGCGCAGAAAAAGCGTATGACGATGGCAAAGCCCCCATCAACTCGGTCGAAGGGTTCATCCGCCAGATCATCGGCTGGCGGGAATATGTGCGCGGGTTTTACTGGCATTTCATGCCTGGGCTGGAAAGCGACAACAAACTGAACGCGCAGCGCGCTCTGCCAGAGTTTTTCTGGACAGGTGTGACCGATATGCGGTGCCTCGCCGATTCCATCCGATCCACACACAACAACGCACACGCACACCACATTCAGCGCCTGATGGTGCTTGGAAATTTCTGTCTGCTTGCAGGCATCAATCCGCGCGATGTTCAGGATTGGTATCTGGCAGTTTACGCCGATGCCTATGAATGGGTGGAATTGCCCAACGTCTCTGCAATGATCCTTTATGCCGATGGCGGCAACCTTGCGACAAAGCCCTATGCAGCGAGCGGCAATTACATCAACAAGATGTCCAATTACTGCAAGGAATGCAGCTACTCGGTATCCAAGAAAACAGGCGAAGGGGCTTGCCCTTTCAATCCGCTCTACTGGCATTTCATGGATCGCCATCGCGATCGTCTGTCCAGCAATCATCGCATCGGGCGCATCTATTCGACTTGGGATCGGATGGACGACGAAAAGAAGCGCGACTATCTCGACACTGCTGATGCGTTTCTCGATAGTCTGGAGCCCGCGCAAGATGGCTGGGCACGCGGTTCTGAGGCGCGTGAAGCGGCTGAATAGGCTGGCCCTAGCCTACCAAAAGTATCCCGCCGGCAGCTAACGTTACGGAAACGACTCGGCGCGGCTCATAGCGCCCCGAGAACGGCCCGGCGCGCATGCCTGACTGTCGCCTGACAAGCCGTAAATCTGCGGTTCAGGCAAAGCTACGGGTTTCCGGGAATTTCTTAAGAATGTGATGAAGTAACCGCTTGTTTCCGCACGGAGGCTTTTGTGGTAATTGTTTTTGCGGAGCGCTCCTACTCTACCCACCTAAATTGTAGGAGTAATATCGTGCCTTCCTTACACAACCGAGCAGGTTTTGGCCTCGCTGCGGCGGCTCTTTGCGCCACCGCAATGCCATCTGCTGCTCAAGCCCAATCTGCATCCTTTCCATGCTTTGATGAGACTGCGATGCAATCGGCGCGCATCCATGATTTGCGCATCATGCTGATGGTGAACGCGCTTAAATGCCGTGCCAATTCGCCGGCTACCTTGCGTAGCTATGGTCGCTTGCTTGATGCCCGCGGTGACGAGCTGACCTATCATGGCGAACGTGTCATGGCCGACATGGTCGGTCGCTATGGTGAGCGTCAGGGCGAAATGGCGTTTGATCGCTATGAGACCCAGATGAGCAATTACCATTCCAACGTGCAGCCAAGCCGCGAACAATGCGAGGATGTGAATTCCTTCATCAAACTCGCAGGCCGTGCGGATTATGAAGAAATGGAGATGCTTTCCAAACTGGTGACCAACCGTGCGATCAATTCGTGCCTGGTGCCGGAATCGAACGTCGCGTTCTCGCGGCCTGCACCCGCACCTGTGGCTGAACCTGCTCCGGCAGCGCCATCTGCATCAGCGCCTAAAATCGTCGATGGTATTCCAACTTACACCACTGCCGATGCGCCGCCAGCAAGCGCGCCTGCCCCGCTAGAGACCGTAGCGATGGCAGAGCCTGAACCGGCCGCTCCCGCGCCAGAGCCCGAAGCGGATCGGCTGGGCCAGGCCATCACTGCACTTGATGCAGCCGCTGCTGCTTTGCGCGATCTGCAAAGCGAGAACTCGGCAGCACAATAAGCCGACAGCGTATTGGGTGAGGCGGCAAAGAACCTCACCACAAAAAATTTGGCATCTTGAAGGGAGAGCGGTGGGCTCTCTCTTTTTGTATCTGGCTATTGGATCGGAGCACCTTGCGCGTCAGCATCTTCACGCTTCACAACCTTGTGTTCGGTTTCGCTGAGGCCGTGCTTCCAGTAACTCGAAATGTAGAGCTCGCGCGGGGTCAGAGCCAACTCATCGCGCAGAAATCCGCGCAGTTGGCGCATTCCTGAAAACTCACATGCAGCCCATGCGGCAAGAGTGCCGGCCGGTCGCTCGACTTGCCGTAAAGCATCGGAAAGCAGCGTCGGCCGGGTGCCGGGTAGCGGATTGATGAGATAGCGCAGCTCAATGCCTTCAGGGGCATCAATCGCGACCGCATCGTCTTCATGTTGAATCTCAAGCACGGCAACGCCTTTTGCTCGGCGATCCATCTGCTCTAGGTTGGCGCTGATCGCTGGTAGCGCCGCCATGTCTCCTGCGATCAGATAGAAGTCGAAACCAGGGGGCAGAGGCTTCGGCGCGCCCGGTCCACGAATGGTCATCGGGTCACCATGTTTTGCATCCAGCGCCCACGATGTCGCAGGGCCAGCCGCATTTCCGCCGTGAAGCGCAAACAACACATCCAGTTCACGCTCGCGCTGGCGGCGGATCGTGTAGGTCCGCATCAGCGCTTTCTTGCCTTCACTGCCCGGCTCAAGGATCAGCTTGAAGTATCCGCCGGCCTGGCCGCTCGGAAAATGATCAAGATCGGGTCCGCCAATCGTCACCTGATGCATGCTGGGTGAGATGCGCTGACTATTCAGCACGGTGAGATCGCAGAATACCTGAGCCATGCGCAGTCAATTAATGCGAATGGCTCGCAATTCAAGCGATGCTTCGAAATTCTGGCATGAATTGTCTCGACTTGGCAGCCGCGCCGCGCGATGGGGTTTGCCAAAGGACAATAGCAGAGGACAAAGCCCATGATCACCATCCACCATCTTCGCATTTCGCAATCCGAACGGATCGTCTGGCTGATGGAAGAACTGGGCCTCGAATACGATCTCAAACTCTACAATCGCGATCCCGAAACGCGGCTGGCCCCGCCTGAATTGAAAGCGCTGCACCCAATGGAGATTGCTCCAGTGATTACCGACAGTGATCTGGTTCTTGGTGAAAGCGGCGCGATCATGGATTACATCGTGGGCAAGTATGCGCCTGACACCGATCTGGTCCCCTCCCCTGACCATCCCGATTTTGCCCGGCACCTCTACTGGTATCACTTCGCCAATGCGACGCTGATGACGAACGGGATGATGAGCATCGCAGTGGGCGCCGTTGGCGCAGAAATGCCGCCTCCGCTCGCAAAGCGGATTACCAACGCATGGGCGCATATCGAAACGGCACTGGGCGAAGCGGATTACTTTGGCGGATCAGCGCTGACGACAGCCGACGTCATGCTCGGCTTCTCGCTCACAACTGCGCGCGCCTTTAACGATATGAGCATCGATCACATGCCCCACTTGAAAGCGTACCTGCAACGCATTGGCGCGCGCGATGCCTATCAGCGCGCGATGGCCAAAGCAGAGCCGGGCTTTCCTCCCAAACTCGATTGAAGCCTCGATGGAAGACTATCGCGAACTCAGCCGCTCCATTGCCGGATCGCGTGTTCTGATCACGGGCGCGGCAAGTGGGATGGGCCGCGCAACCGCGCATCTTTTCGCTCGCGAAGGCGCGAGTGTCGCCGTCACTGATCTTGATCAGGACAAATGCGATGCCGTGGTTCAGGAAATTGTCCAATCAGACGCTTCGGGATCGGCGCAGGGATGGGCATTGGATGTGCTCAACCCCGAAATGATCGCGGCGCGTATTCCCCAAATCGTGAGCGATCTGGGCGGGCTCGACATTATCATCAACAATGCCGGGTTCTGTATTCCATCAAAGATCGAGGACGAAAGCTATCCCGACGCATGGAGCGCCAGCATCGAGGGAATGCTGACCTCGCACCAGCGCATCATTCGTGCGAGCATGCCGTTTCTTCGCAAAAGCAAACACCCCCGGATCGTGAACATCGCATCGACCGAAGGGCTCGGCGCGACCCCGACGAATTCACCCTATGTTGCGGCAAAACACGGCGTGATTGGGCTGACGCGCGGGCTTGCTGTCGATCTTGGACGCGATGGGATCACGGTGAATTGCATCTGTCCGGGCCCAATTCACACCGGCATCACCGATGGCATCCCGGATGAACACAAGCAGATCTATGCAAAACGCCGCGTACCACTGGGTCGATATGGCATTCCTGAAGAAGTCGCGCATATCACTCTGGCACTCGTCCTTCCCGCTGCAAGCTACATCACAGGAGCGGTCATTCCGGTCGATGGCGGCCTGACCGTCAAGAACGCGTAGCATTTCGGCAGTACGCGGAGCCTGTTTCGTCGATCTTGGATCAAGAAATCCGCCTTCGCATTTGCCTCATGCCCACACGCGCCCTAATGTTTGTTAGTGCCCAACATCCGAGAATTGAGTGCTTGATATCCCTACCGATAAAACTGTGAGTTCGGACAAACCTTCGAAGCTCGATCCAAAAAAGCTGACCCGTGAACTCAGCGCATTTCGCGATCCTCGGATGACGCGCAGCTTGTGGGAAGTCGCCATCACCATAATCCCCTTCGCGGCTGTGTTTGCAGCCATGCTCTATGCAATCGAAGCTGGGTATTACGCGGCAGTCCTTTTGACGCCAGTCGCCGGTCTCCTGCTTTTGCGCATGTTCATTATCCAGCATGATTGCGGCCATGGCGCATTCTTGCCCAGCCGCGCGGGCAATGATTGGCTGGGTAGAGCCATAGGTGTGTTTACCCTGACGCCCTACGACCCGTGGAAACGCTCGCACGCTCTGCATCATGCCGGCACTGGAAACCTTGACCTGCGCGGCTTTGGCGATGTCGACACGCTGACCATTCGCGAATTTGAAGAGCGATCATGGGTCGGGCGGCTGGGATATCGCCTGTATCGCCATCCTGCCGTTCTGCTGGGTCTGGGCCCTGCCTATCTGTTCCTGCTTCGGCACCGACTGCCAATTGGCCTGATGAAGGCCGGATCAGTCTATTGGGTCAGCAGCATGGCGACCAATGCGGTCACAGCTCTCATCCTGTTCGGCCTCATCTACACTTTCGGCATCGCGACGACCGCAATCGTGTTTCTGCCCGTGCTGATGTTTGCCGCATCTGTTGGCGTGTGGCTATTTTACATTCAGCACCAATTTGAAAGCGCGCACTGGGATTACAGCGACAACTGGACCTTTCACGAAGCAGCCTTGCTTGGCAGCACGCATTTGGACCTGCCCATTATTCTGCGATGGTTCACCGCCAATATCGGCATACATCACGTCCATCACCTCGCCAGCCGCATCCCGTTTTACCGTCTGCCTGAAGTGCTGAAAGCGCATCCCGATCTCGCGAACGTCAATCGCTACACATTCAAGCAGACGTTCAAACCGCTGCTTTTGACGCTGTGGGATGAGGATCGACGAAAATTAGTGAGCTTTAAGGAAGCGAAGCGGGCTGCGGCCTAGCTTTCGGTCCGCTCAGTAAAACGCCAACTGGTTGGAAATTGCGAGCAGCTGTCCCTCGCGCGACCAGATGCGCGTACGCTGGGAAAATCGGCCGGAAAAAACGCGATCACTTGTCGCCTCGACCAGCAGGAAATCGCAGCCGCATTTGGCCAAGTCTTCGCTGCTGCACATGATGTGCAAATCGTACTGAACAGTCGCGCCAAATCGCGGGGTTGTATCAAGGAAGAAAGTGCGCGGCATCGGGGTATCGGACAGCGCAAGCAAGGCTTTCGCATCCCAAGGCCGATCGGCGGCATCGCGCACCCAGAACGCGGATTGCGGCTTTTCCTGCGCGCTGAAGGGTTTGCCCAATGCGACGCGCTGTTCATACCGGGTGAGGAATTTTGGCCCGGGCGTATCTGGCAACCGCTCCGCATCATCAATTGCGAGGACCCTCGGCATGGGATCGGTGTAATCGAGCGCTTTGTCCTTGATATCGCTGAAGACAAAGTCCGCTGTGAAAACCAGCGCATCGGGCGCTGCAGGATCGCTGAATTCAGAACGGACGAAATTGGTGCGCCTGCCCTCTCTCAAGGTGCGCACCTCAACGTCCATCTCTTCTTTGGGAAGCGGTTTCAGGAATGTTGCTGTTGCGCTTGCAAGCATGGCTGATTGCGGGTTCGCCTGCTGCACGGCGCTATAGCCCAACGCCAGTGCCCAACCGCCAAAAGCAGAGGTGAAGTTCCAGTAGGCCGCACCGCCACCTGACCGAAGGCGACTTTCGGAAAGGGTTTCAAGCTGGGTTGCGGTGTCGAGAGGGTAGTCGGTCATGCCGGATGCGTCTTTCATTGCCAGCGCGCACCATGCGCACCGACTTAATGAACGCACCAGTTCATTTTTGTTCCCAAGTCAAGAGATACTCATTCCATCTCAACCAGAAAGCGCTGCCCTGGCCTGCTCTTCGACACGAGCCATCGCGTCATTCCACGGGCCTGGCCCATAGCTGATGCGGGCAACGCCCAATCTGGCTAATTCCGTGTTGCTCACCATGCCCGGGAGACGCATGACATTCACCGGAAGCAAAACCGACTGGCAGACACGCGCAATCATGTCAGGATTGCTGAGCCCCGGAATGAAAAAGCTCCCCGCGCCTGCCTCTGCATATGCCGCCGCGCGATCAATCGCCTCATCGACGAGCGCCTGCTGGTTTGGATCCTCGCCCGCTCGCAAAGCTTCCAAGAAGGTGTCGGTTCGCGCGTTTACGAACAGGCCCGCTTCCCCGACCGCAGCAATGCGTTCGGCTTGATCGGATGTGATGCGCAAGCCGCCGCTCCCGATCAGCTGATCTTCAAAGTTGCAGCCCACAGCGCCAGCATCGACAATCGCGCGGGCGTTTTCTGATAGTTCGCCCACATCCTCGGCAAAGCCCGCTTCGAAGTCGACCGTTAGCGGTAGATTAATCACTGCCTTGATCTGGCGGACGGTTGTCAAAAGCGCTTCAAATGGAAGCTCCTGACCATCGGAATATCCTTGCGCCCCGGCAACCGATTGGCTGCCCGTCGCGATTGCCTTTGCTCCGGACCGCGCGACCGCCGCTGCGCTGCCAGCATCCCAGATATTGTACAGGATCAGCGGGTCAGCGCTTGAATGAAGCGCTGCAAATTCGTCTTTCGTCATTTCAGAAAAGCTCCGGTTCGTCAGATTGATCGTCAGCGCCCTCGCGCTTTAGCAGTTCGGCCTTTATTTCTGGGCCATAGGCGTATCCGCCCACGCCGCCGCTTGCCGGGACAACCCGGTGGCACGGGATAAGGACTGCGATGTTGTTTGCCCCGTTGGCGCTTCCAACGGCCCTGCTAGCTTTGGGATTGCCGAGCATGGCTGCCTGTTCGCCATAGCTGCGCGTTTCGCCGGGCGGAATTTTGCGCAAGGCCTCCCAACAGCGTTGCTGGAATGCAGTCCCTTTGACATCGAGAGGGATATGCGCGCTGTCCAATGTGGGGTCTTCGACGATGGCGGTGACCTCTTCGAACAGAGCGCGAAATTCAGGGCTCGCCTTAACCAGCTCCGCTTTGGGAAAGCGCGCAGCCAACTCCTTTTCGCCTTCGTTGAAGGATAGGCAGCAAACGCCTTTCTCGGTCGCGGCGACCAGCATTGTGCCAAGCGAGGTATCGATCACGTCCCAGTGAATGCGAGCGCCTGCTGCGCCCTCTTTGATGTCCTTTGCCGCCATGCCCAGCTTTCCTTCTACGTCCGCATAAAACCTCGACGGCGCGGAATAGCCCGCCTCGTACAGCGCATGCGCCACCCCATCGCCGCGCGACAACGCATCACGCACTCGCTCCTCCCGCAAAGCTCGTGCGAAAGCCGATGGAGACAGGCCTACAGTGCGTTTGAACAGGCGTTGGAAATGCGTGGGGGAATAGCCCGTTAAATCCGCAAGCTCATCCAGTGTTTTCGCGCCTTCTGTACGGATCGCTGCGATCGCAGCGAGCACGCAGGCTTCTTCGGCTGATTGTGTTTTGGGAGAGCAGCGTTTGCAGGCTCTCAACCCGGCAGCCTCTGCAGCCTGCCAATCGGCATAGAAACGCACATTCTTGCGCATCGGCGCGCGAGCCGGGCAGCTTGGGCGGCAATAGATGCCCGTCGAATGCACGCCAGTGACAAACGCGCCGTCAAATCGGCGATCCTTTGCAAGTGCGATTTGCCAGCGTTCATCGTCGGTAAGAGCTTTCATCTTTTCCATGCCCTGCTGTTTATCGAAGTCATCTGCCGAGCGCATCCCGAACCTTGCGCTCAATGATATGCGCATCGCGCGATCATGGGACTTGCGAGCAAGATCGCCCTGCGCCATGCCATTTGCATGTTTTATCGCTTGGCCGCCTTGTTTGCGCTCTTTTTTGCAGCGCTGCTTCCTGCACCCGCACTTGCCGATGCGGCCGATATCGATGCAGCGGCGCGCGGCGTTGTGCGCGTTGTGCTGGTGCGCGATGAGGAGGGAAACGTAAGGCCCAGCAGCCATGGCAGCGGGTTTGCCGTAACGCCCAACATGATTGTCACCAACGCGCACGTCGTGCGCGATGCAGTGCTCGATGACACGTTGCGCATTGGGATCGTGCCCAGCGAACAGGCGCGCAATGGCGAACCGGGTGCATTTGGCAGGATCGTCGCGGTCAGCCCGCGCAATGATCTGGCGCTTATCGAAATCGCAGAAGGAAGTCTGAAACTGCCTCCCGTCACGTTCGCTGGCGGGGTCGCGGGCAATATGGGCGAGGTTTCCGCTGTCGGATATCCGATGAATGTGGATCTCGCTCAAGGCCTCGAAATCGACGATATATTCCGGCCGCAACCACCTGTGAAAAGCCGGGGCTTTCTCTCAGGCGAACGCCCCTCGCGCCAATTCGATACGATCCTTCACACCGCGCCCATCGCGCGCGGCAATTCGGGTGGTCCATTGCTCGATGGATGTGGCCGCGTTCTGGGCGTCAATTCGTTTGGTGCAGATTCGGATGGGTCAGATGCCGAATTCTACTTCGCCGTGTCGTTGCGAGAGCTCCTGCCCTTCCTTCGTGACAACAATATCGATCCGCGCACCAATGCCTCCCCATGCCGGTCGATTGACGAATTGAACGCAGCTGAGCTTGCACGGTTTGAAGCTGAGCGTGCCGACGCGCAGGCCCGCATCGATGCGCGTGAAGAGGAATTGCGGGAGGCGCGCCAGCAGGCCTGGATCAAAGCGCAAATGCAAATGATGGAAGAGCGCGAAAACGCGATTGTCACCACGATGCTGCTGCTTATCGCAGGACTGATAGCCGCATACACGGCGGCACAATTGCGCAAGGATGAAAGCCGCCGCAAATTCGCAATCATGGCCGCTGGTGCTGCCGGCGCTGCATTCATCGCCTGCATCCTCGTCTGGCTGGCGCGGCCCAGCTCTGCCGATATTGAAGACCGTGTGGCTGCGATCCTGAAGGAAAACGGAGACGGAGAAGACGGCGCAACAACTCCGGATCTCTCCGCAGCAGGCGATGGAACGCTCATTTGCACTCTCGTCCCTGAACGCAGCCGGGTCACTGGTGCCCGCACGGATGACATAGAGTTCGATTGGTCGGCGACCGGATGCGTCAATGGCCGAACGCAATACGGAATGGACGGCGGCACATGGTCACGCGTGTTTGTGCCCAATGATGAAGCCGCCGTTTCAGTGAATTCCTATGATCCTGAAAGCCGCACTTTCCGCACCGATCGCTACCTCTTGGGCCGCGCCGACATGGAAGCCGCCCGCGAAGCGCGCCGCAGCTATTCTCCACCTGCATGCGGCGTGACCGATGCAGCGCGCTTGCTTGGAGAGCGCCAGTCCGCTGTGATCGCGCAACTGCCAGAGCGCGAGAACGAACGGCTGGTCTATTCCTGCGAACCAAAGCCCGCCAGCGGCAATCCCGCTGTCGCGGAAGCTGAAGAGTGATCAACTCTGTTACCGGCAAACAATAGCTCTTGAGTTTGTTTACAAATTAGGCATCTTTGAGCCTCTGGCGCGTTAGCGCTGGATCGGGGTCAAGTGTTCAGGGGGCAGAATGTTTCACCGGCTTTGGTTGCTTGTCATCGCGGCAATGTTGCTTTCACCAACGGGCGCAAGCGCAAGCGAGGCGGATATCGATGCAGCATCGCGCGGTGTCGTCAGGGTCGTGATCTTTTCTGTCGGCCGGGATGGGAGCGTCCGCTTTCGTAGCCACGGGACCGGCTTTGCCGTTGCGGCTGATAAATTCGTGACAAATGCGCACGTGATCAGAGAGGCCGCGCAGTATCGCAATGTGTTCGTGGGGGTCATTCCGCCAAGGGGTGATGAACCTGTTGTCGCCAAGCTCGTAAATTACAGCCGCAGCCGCGATCTGGCGCTCATTGAAGTGCCCGACAGCTTGCGTTTGCCGCCGCTGACTTTCGTTTCCAATTTTACGTCCGAAAATGCCGATGTGGTGGCCGTGGGTTTTCCGGGCGTTGTCGATGATGTTGTCGGGCGCGGTTACGAACCCACCGTCTCTCGCGGTAAAGTCTCCCAGCAGCGCGCGGTGCGCGGGGTGGACCATGTCCTCCACAGCGCTCCTATAGGACGCGGCAATTCCGGCGGGCCGCTGCTTGATGAATGTGGTCGGATTGTCGGCGTCAACACGTTCGGGGCCAATTCGATCGCCAGCGAGGGCGAGTTTCTTTTCGCTGTGGCAAACTCTGAAACAATCGCGTTTCTGCGCAGCAATGATGTCAGGCCAAAAACGAGCGATATCGCATGCCGCACCATGGCCGAGATCGAGGCGGAAGAAGCCGCTCGAACTGAAGCTGAGCAGAAGGTCGCCGAAGAAGAGCAGCGCGCGCGTGAGCAGGCCGAACAGCAAGAGCGCGAGCGGATAGAGCGGCAAATTCAGGAAGAGCGCGAAAACATGATGGCCCTTGCCGCAATTCTGCTGGTGGTGGCAGCAGGCGGCGGGGCGCTTGCATATCAGGCGTCGCAGGCAGAAGGCGGCAAAAACCGAGCTGTGATCTTTGGAGGCATTGCCGGCCTTGCTGCAATCAGCGCGGCCTATGTCTGGATTACGCGCCCAAGTCTCGAAGATGTTGATGATCGACTGGCCGACAATGCTGATGCCAGCAGCTTGCTTGGCGGGGACGAAGGGATCAGCGGCCTGCAACCGGGCATGTTCAGCTGCACTCTTGATACCGATCGCAGCCGAGTGACCACTGCCCCTCCTCGCTATGTCGAATTCGAGTGGAAAGCCGATGGCTGCCATGAAGAAACGCAATATCAAATGCGCGACGGCGTATGGTCGCGGGTGTTTGTGCCGCAAGAAGATTACATGGTGCGTGTGGCCACAATTGATTTGGCCAAGGGCGAATTTCGAAACGAGCGCTATCTGCTGCCCAAGGTTGATTGGCAAAAAGCACGCGATGCGCGGATGAGCTATCAACCGCCATCATGCGGCGCGCCCAACGCATCGCAGCGCCTGTCCGATATGCAGGAGGGCGTTCTATCCATGCTGCCCGATCAGCCCAATGAACGGCTAATCTATAACTGCGATAGCAATTGAAGCGGCGACAAGCCTTCTTCAAGCAGCACCCTTAGCAAAGGATAGCGATGGAACAGGCACTCGTTTTCGTTTCAATAGTGCTGGGAGTTGCCGTGGCTTTTGAGCTTGAGCATCTCAACAAATTGCTGCGGGCCGGCAACGTCAAGTGGCACTGGGCTCAGCCTCTGTTTGCGCTTCTTGTGCTGATGACAATCATGTCATTCTGGTGGATGCTCGCCAGCAGCGACGATCGAGGCGAAGTAACGTTGGCTGCTTTTCTGCCGATCATGTGGGTTCTGGTGCTGCTCAATCTACTCGCTGCAGCATCCCTACCTGACCACGTACCCGAAGGCGGAATAGATCTAGCGAAGTATTATCAGGAAAACCGGCGATACCTGTGGGGTCTCTATTTCCTGATTGTAGCACCGCTTGGGATCAATTGGATCATTGTGGGCTTTCGACGGTCAGAGGATTTTTGGGACATCCTACCGTATCTCGCAACCGAGCTTTTGCCGATGACTGTCGTCGCGGCGATGATTTTCGCAAAGCGCTGGTCGCACGTTGCTATCGGCTTTGCAGCTATGGGTCTTGTGGTTGCCGCCTGGCTGACGCGGGCCCTCTAATTGCGCTGCGATCAAGCCGCCAGCGCCTCGCCTGATAGCGTGATCCGGTGCATTTCGCGTCGATGGCCCTGATAATCGTTCATAGCATTGTGCCAGCTTGTTCGGTTGTCCCAGATGGCAATCGTGCCCGGCTCCCATTTGAGGCGACACTGGTTCGTGTCGGTAAGCGCTGCATCACATAGCTCGTTCAAGAGCGGCAGGCTTTCCTCGCGTGTCTGGCCGACGAAATTGATGGTGAAGGCGTTGTTCACATACAGCAGCTTGCGCCCCGTGTGCGGGTGGCGGATCACCACCGGATGGACAGCGCCCGTCTTCAGATCCTGCCCGCGAAGGTTCTTGCCCATATCGGTTTGCGCATAAAGGCCATCCGCCTTGTAGACGTGATCGGCGGTGTGGAACGCTTCCAACCCTTCAATCCGCGCTTTCAGATCATCCGAGAGCGCATCGTAAGCTGCACCCATATGCGCCCACATCGTATCGCCGCCACTGGGCGGGAGTTCGCGCGCCACCAGGATTGAGCCCATCGCCGGGATCTGGTCATAGGAATGATCGGTATGCCATGCCCCGCCGATATTGGTCTGCTCGTCAGGCTCTTTCTTCACCACCGCGATTTCGTTGAAATCTTCCTGCAGCGGGAAATAATTGTTCACATCGATCCCGCCCCAGCGACGGCCGAATTTAATGTGATCTTCGGGCGAAAATTCCTGATTTCGAAAAACCGCAACGCCGTGTTCGTAAATTGCATGCTTGATCGCATCCATCTCCGAATCCGAGCACGAACGAAGCGAAACCCCTTCAATTTCCACGCCGCATTCGGGCGCCATTGCTGTGGTTTTCATGGTTTTCCTCTCCCCTTGGCTTTTGCCATTACGCTACGTTCTGATGCAGTTTTCCGCGCAATTCAAGAATTGCCGCGATTCAAACGCGCGTGCCCCTCTTCAAGACAGTTTGCTGCGCTTGCGTAATATGCATTGTCTTGCTAGGCGCGCGCCAGCTTTGAACAGGGCTCGTTTCTGCTTGTCCGGATAACCTGCTCAATCAAGGTACCGTATTTTCTCAAGCGTTCCCGCAAAGGACACACAGCGAGTGGATAATTCCGCCGGTATTCAGGCAAGCCTGCCAGGGCGTTACGCCTCAGCCCTCTTCGATTTGGCGAGTGAGAATGGCACCGTCACCGCTGTCGAGAGTGATCTCGATACGCTGGATGCAGCCCTTTCCGAATCCGCCGAACTCGAAACGGTCACAACCAACCCGCAATTGTCACGCGATGAACAAGGCAGCGCGATTGCTGCCCTCGCTTCGCATCTTGGCCTTTCAGAACTCACCACCAATTTCCTCGGCGTGCTTGCCGGCAATCGCCGCCTCGGCGCGCTATCGAGCATGATCAAGGCGTTCAAGACAATTGCCGCCAATCAGCGCGGCGAAGTGACCGCGACTGTCACCAGCGCGCACCCTTTGTCTGACAAGCAGCTCAGCACGCTCAAAGACAAGCTGACGGCCCGCCAGGGTCGCACTGTTATGCTGACATCACACGTTGATCCCGACCTGTTGGGCGGGCTCGTTGTTACCATCGGATCAGAGCGCATTGACGCCTCGATCCGCACCCGCCTCAATTCTCTTTCGCAGGCTATGAAAGCCTGATCATTCGTTTTGGCCATGAAGGCTTAAAGGACTACTGAACATGGAAATCCGCGCAGCAGAAATCTCCAAGGTCATCAAAGACCAGATTGCCAATTTCGGCACCGAAGCACAAGTCAGCGAAGTTGGCACCGTGCTTTCTGTGGGTGACGGCATCGCCCGTATTCACGGCCTCGATAAAGTGCAGGCTGGTGAAATGGTCGAGTTTGCCAATGGCGTAAAAGGCATGGCGCTGAACCTTGAAAGCGACAATGTCGGCGTCGTGATCTTCGGCTCTGATGCTGAGATTAAAGAAGGCGACACCGTCAAACGGACCGAAACCATTGTGGACGTTCCAGTTGGCAAGGGTCTGCTTGGCCGCGTGGTTGATGCGCTTGGCAACCCGATCGACGGCAAGGGCCCGATCGAAGGTGCAACTCGCCAGCGTGTTGAAGTGAAAGCTCCCGGCATCATCCCGCGCGAATCGGTTTCCGAGCCTGTGCAAACCGGCCTTAAAGCCGTTGACGCGCTGGTTCCCGTTGGCCGTGGTCAGCGCGAACTCATCATTGGTGACCGCCAGACCGGTAAGACCGCTGTCGCCATCGACACCTTCATCAACCAGAAAACGGTCAATGATGGCGATGACGAAGGCAAAAAACTTTACTGCGTCTATGTTGCGGTCGGCCAAAAGCGTTCAACTGTTGCCCAGATCGTAAAGCAGCTCGAAGAAAACGGCGCGATGGAATATTCCATTGTTGTCGCTGCAACCGCATCTGAGCCTGCACCGCTTCAGTACCTCGCGCCTTACACTGGCTGCGCAATGGGTGAGTTCTTCCGCGACAACGGCATGCACGCCGTCATCGTGTATGACGATCTTTCCAAGCAGGCTGTAGCTTATCGTCAGATGTCGCTGCTGCTTCGTCGTCCTCCGGGCCGTGAAGCGTATCCGGGTGACGTGTTTTATCTCCACTCACGCCTGCTTGAGCGTGCTGCGAAGATGAACCCCGACAATGGCTCTGGTTCTTTGACCGCTCTGCCGATCATTGAAACGCAGGCTGGTGACGTTTCGGCCTATATTCCAACCAACGTGATTTCGATCACTGATGGTCAGATTTTCCTTGAAACCGATCTCTTCTATCAGGGCATCCGTCCCGCGATTAACGTTGGTCTCTCGGTTAGCCGTGTGGGCGGTGCCGCCCAGACCAAGGCGATGAAGAAGGTATCGGGCTCGATGAAGCTCGACCTTGCACAATATCGCGAAATGGCAGCGTTTGCTCAGTTCGGATCGGACCTCGATGCCGCAACGCAGAAACTGCTCAATCGCGGTGCTCGCCTCACAGAGCTGCTGAAGCAAAAGCAGTTCTCACCCATGCCGTTTGAAGAGCAGACCGTGTCGATCTTTGCCGGCACCAACGGCTTTATCGATGACATCGCAGTGGACCGCGTGAACGAATATGAAGAGCAAATGCTTGCCTTCTTCCGCGCTGAACATGGCGACGTGCTCGCGGCGATCCGTGACAGCGGCAAGTTCGAAGACGACACCAAGGCAAGCGTTGTTGCTGGCCTGGAAGCCTTCGCTAAGCAGTTCGCCTGAACTAGCCGTCATCCCAGCGAAAGCTGGGATCGCTAACCGCCGGGTCGGACCTGGCAGAACCAGATCCCAGCTTTCGCTGGGATGACGAATTGGAGAAAATTGGGTGCCCTCACTCAAGGAACTCAAGGATCGGATCGGGTCGGTCAAATCGACCCAGAAGATCACCAAGGCAAAGCAGATGGTTGCCGCGGCCAAATTGCGCCGTGCGCAGGCTGCCGCTGAAGCCGCGCGTCCATATCAGGAGCGTCTGGCAGCTGTCATGGCCTCGCTCGCGGGCAAGGTTTCAGGCGACAGCGCGCCAAAGCTGCTTGCTGGAACCGGATCGGACAAGCGCAATTTGCTGGTTGTCGTCAATACCGACAAGGGCCTGTGCGGCGGTTTGAACTCCAACCTCGTCAAGGCCGCAAAAGCCAAGGCGCAGGAACTTCTCGCTGAAGGAAAATCGGTCGAATTTTACCTAGTCGGTAAAAAAGGCCGCGCACCGCTGAAGCGCGATTACGCGGATGAGATCACCGGCGGATACGATACGTCGAATGTCAAAACCCCCGGCTTTGACGAAGCCGATGCGATTGCCGCTGAACTCATTGAGATGTTTGAAAACGGCGCGTTCGATGTCGCGCACCTTGTTTTCCCGACATTCAAATCCGCACTCGCTCAGGATCCGACTATCAACCAGCTGATCCCCGTCCCTTCTGCTGACGTGGCCGAAGAAAGCGACGCGGTTGTCGAATACGAGCCGGGCGAAGAGGAAATCCTCGAAGAATTGCTGCCACGCTATGTGAAGACGCAAATCTTCGGAGCGCTGCTGGAGCGTGAAGCATCAGAGCAAGGCGCTTCGATGACAGCGATGGACAACGCCACGCGCAACGCAGGCGATCTCATCAACAAGCTGACGATCCAATACAACCGCAGCCGTCAGGCCGCGATCACCACCGAACTTATCGAAATTATTGCTGGCGCAGAAGCGCTGTAATCAAGGCTAAGGACAAAGAAAATGGCCACCGCACCTGTTCTCAACCAAACAACCAATGGCACCATCAGCCAGGTCATCGGCGCTGTCGTCGACGTGCAGTTCGAAGGCGAGCTGCCCGCAATTTTGACCGCGCTCGAAACCAAGAACGATGGCAAGACGCTCGTTCTTGAAGTTGCGCAGCATCTTGGTGAAAACACCGTTCGCACCATCGCGATGGACTCAACCGAAGGCCTCGTTCGCGGCGCGGAAGTGATCAACACCGGCAAGCAGATCAGTGTGCCCGTAGGCCCGAAAACTCTCGGCCGGATCATGAACGTGGTTGGCGAAGCGATTGATGAGCGCGGCCCTGTTGGCGCAGACCTCACCGCTCCAATTCACGCCGATGCGCCTGCCTTTGTGGACCAGTCTACCGAGGCAAGCATTCTTGTGACCGGCATCAAAGTGATCGATCTTCTCGCGCCTTACGCAAAGGGCGGTAAGATTGGCCTGTTCGGCGGTGCTGGCGTTGGTAAAACTGTTCTTATTCAGGAACTTATCAACAACATCGCGAAAGGTCATGGCGGCGTGTCCGTGTTTGCAGGCGTTGGTGAGCGGACCCGTGAAGGGAACGATCTCTACCACGAATTCCTCGACGCTGGCGTTATCGCTAAGGACGAAGACGGCAATGCCGTTTCGGAAGGCTCGAAAGTGGCCCTCGTCTTCGGCCAGATGAACGAGCCTCCGGGAGCCCGCGCGCGCGTAGCTCTATCTGGTCTTACGATGGCGGAATACTTCCGCGACCAGGAAGGCCAAGACGTTCTGTTCTTCGTCGACAACATCTTCCGCTTCACCCAAGCAGGTTCGGAAGTCTCCGCGCTACTCGGCCGTATTCCGTCAGCTGTGGGTTATCAGCCCACCCTTTCAACCGACATGGGCAACCTGCAAGAGCGCATCACCTCGACCAACAAGGGCTCGATCACTTCGGTGCAGGCCATTTACGTGCCTGCCGATGACTTGACCGACCCTGCGCCTGCGACCTCATTCGCTCACTTGGACGCAACGACCACACTGAGCCGCGCGATTTCAGAGCTGGGCATCTACCCTGCTGTTGACCCGCTCGATTCGACGTCACGCGTGCTTGAGCCCTCGGTTGTTGGTCAAGACCACTACGACACCGCTCGCCGCGTTCAGGAAACGCTGCAGAAGTACAAGTCGCTGCAAGACATCATCGCAATTCTCGGCATGGACGAGCTTTCTGAAGAAGATAAGCTCACCGTTGCCCGTGCACGCAAGATCCAGAAGTTTCTGTCGCAGCCCTTCCACGTGGCCGAGGTCTTCACCGGCATCCCTGGTCTCTTCGTCCAGCTCGAAGACACTGTTAAGTCGTTCAAAGCGGTTGTCGACGGCGAATACGATCACCTGCCCGAGCAAGCCTTCTACATGGTCGGCGGCATCGACATGGTGGTTGAGAAAGCTGCAAAACTGGCTGAGGACGCCTAAAAGACAATGACGGATACGCTCGACCTGGCAGACTGCGTCAACACGCACTGCCCCTGGTCGGGTGATCCGGTGTCAGCAGACAGCCTGACGATCTATCGCGGCAAGGTGGTTGGTTTTTGCAATCCAGGCTGCCGCGACAAATTTGAAAAAGCCGCCGCGCAATTCGATGCGGCTATGCAAGGAAACTGAAGATGGCTCTCCACTTCGAACTCGTAACGCCCGCTAAGCTGGTCCGCTCAGAAGACGTCCACATGGTCGTCGTGCCCGGCAGTGACGGCGAATTCGGCGTGCTCGAAGGCCATGCGCCCTTCATGAGCACGATCCGTGACGGCGACGTGCAGGTTTTCAAATCCGAGGGCGCTGCGCCCGAAACGATTGCTGTAAAGGGCGGCTTTGCCGAAGTCGGCGAGAATGGCCTGACTGTGCTTGCGGAGCATGTTGAGGGTTAAGCGCTCTCGCCACGCATGGGACATCGCGTCACAAAGGCGCTTGTTCTCACTCTTTCCGAATTAGGGAAATACTAACGCGATTATGGTTAAGGCTTTCTGAGTGAAAGCCTTGGACTCTGTCGTGACGACAACAACTCTTAGCCAGCCAAGCCAGCGTAGCGCGATCGCGATGCCCAGTTTCGGGTTAAGCTTGATCGTGTGCGCTGCACTCATCCATTTTATCGCTGCTCTGAACATCGGACGGCGCCCAATATCGTCATACATCACGACGAGCTGGATCATCGAGATATTCGCGTTCCTCATGATACCATTTACGCTTTGGTTTTTGTTCAAGGTCTTCGAAGCCATCCAGCGCAAAGCACCCAGCCCGTTTGGGTACATCGCGGAAGCATTCATGCGCGATCGCAGGCGCTTTATGACGGCAGCAGTCCTGTTTGGCTGCTATGCTCTGGTCAACCGTTCATATCGGGCCATCAAAGTCGGCATCCCGCGGATCGAGGATTTTTGGGCGGACCCTATGTTTGCCGAATGGGACAGGGCGATCTTTGGCACTGATCCATGGACCATTACGCATACCCTTATCGGGCAGACGGGCACCGAATTCATCGATGTCGCCTATTCGTCCTGGTTCCTCGTCATTCTGCTGGTCTATGTGCTTGCTGCGTTTTCCGCGGATCGCGTTTTTCAATTGCGCGCCACCTTCACTTATCTGCTTGTGTGGATCCTGCTCGGCAATCTACTCGCAGTTGTGTGGTCGAGTGCAGGCCCGGTTTATTACGAGCATTTCTTCGGCGATCCGCAGTTCGCGCCGCTTATGGAGCGTTTGAACACCTACGATCTGAAGGCGCTTAGGATACAGGATTTTCTGCTATCCAGCACTGGCGATGAAATGATCGGCACTGGCATCAGCGCAATGCCGTCCATTCACTGCGCGATGACGATGCTGATTGTGATCCTCGCTTGGGAGCGGCGCGGTTTTGGGATCGTGTTTTTGGCAGCGCTGGCCTACCATGCCGTCACGCTGGTCGGCTCAGTGCATCTGGCTTGGCATTATGCGGTTGATGGATTGGTATCCTCTGCGCTCGTGCCCATTATCTGGTTTAGCGTGAAGGCGCTCATCCGTGATGATCAAGTCGGCGAAAATGGTAGGTAGCTCATAACGCCCCTGGCCAACCATCGGGTTTTCACACGCTACGGCAATTGTTGTTGCACCCAATTGCCAATGTCGTTCAAGTGTTCGGGTTTCGCATTCACAGCCGCTTCTTGCATGATGGAGGCTAGGGTCTTCACTTTGAGTGCATCGCGATAGACACGTTCCGCTTCTGCAAAAGCGGCAGCTATCTCGCATGGGCGTTTGCAGTCTGTCCGCTTCAAACCACACGGGCCGTTTTGGCGAATTTCAGTACAGCGGAAAGCCGGCTTAGGTCCTTCAATCGCCAGCACGATGTCGAGCAGGGTGATATCATCAGGTGTCTTTGCTAGGCGGTATCCCCCGCTCTTCCCTCGCACCGATTCCACCACTCCTGCCCGGCGGAGCAATTGCATCTGCTTTGACAGGTAGGCCGAAGGAACCTCGAAAAAGTCAGCAAGTACATCCACAGCAAGGCCCCTACCCGGCGGTAGCAGGGCAATCACTGTGCAGATGTGAGTGGTCCATTCTACGCCTTTCGCGATCTGCACGCTTGACTCCTTAATCGGACATTCTTTATCCGGATAATATATATCCGATTAAGGAGAACTGCCATGTCCCTCGCGGCGAAGCAAGCGCACAAAAGGATCGCTATCCTGATCGGAGTTTTCCTGGCCGTTCATTTCTCGGCACACCTTGCCGCAATCGCCGGGATCGACGCGCAGGACCAAGTGCTGCGATGGGGCCGCGCGGTGTATCGCATTCCTGCGGTCGAGATCGCCCTTGTAGTAGCGCTGGCAGCGCAAGTAGCGGTCGGGTTCAAGCTGCTCGGACAGATCAGACGACGTAAACGCAAGGATTTCTGGCACCGCGCGCAGTTTCTCAGCGCTTGTTATCTGGCGTTTTTCATCGTCATGCACACCAGCGCTGCCTTATCCACCCGGCTAGGTATTGTCACCGGCACCGCCCTTGATACGAATTTCTACTGGGCGGCAGGAACGCTCGTCCTTGACCCTCTGCGATTTGGGTTTGCGCCCTACTACATGTTTGCAGTGATCGCGCTCGTGACCCATCTGATTTCAGCTCTTCACTTTCGAGGCGCGCGCCGCTGGCACGGCTATGCTCTTGCCATCGGCCCCATCGCCGGTGCGCTTATCGTTGCGGCCTATGGCGGAGCGTTTTATGCGATTGAGCAGCCCGATCCACACAGAGAATACTTTGCGTTATTTCCTGGCGTTGAACCTTGAGAAAAACTCACTCCCGTCCGCCACAAAAGCGCCTTCACAAAC
This sequence comes from Erythrobacter sp. YT30, assembly GCF_001542875.1. GTDB lineage: Bacteria > Pseudomonadota > Alphaproteobacteria > Sphingomonadales > Sphingomonadaceae > Erythrobacter. The sequence continues at coordinate 34,791 of NZ_LMAF01000002.1, forward strand.
GCCCCCTTCCCCGGCAAAACGCAACTATTCCATCCTCCGGGGAGAGACCACTTGAACTTCACGTCCAAAATCGCTCTGGCAGCCGCCATGAGCATTACCGCAACGAGCGCCGCTAGCGCCGCCGACAATCACTCTGACAAAACCGAATTGGAAGCAGCCGCGGATGATGGCGTTCCTGGGCCTGAACAAGACCCGTTTATCTGGCTAGAAGAAGCGCGCAGCGATGAAGCGCTCGCCTGGGTTGAATCGGAAAACGAGCGCACGCTCGGCGTGCTCGAAGCGGATCCGCGCTTTGAAGAACTGAAAGCTGAAGCGCTCGCGATCTACGACAGCGAAGATCGCATTCCCTATGTCAGCTTTCGCCCCGATGGCCTCTATAATTTCTGGCAGGACAAAGAAAATCCCAAGGGCTTGCTGCGACGCACGACGCTTGAAAGCTACCAGACTGATGATCCTGAATGGGAAATCCTGCTCGATGTCGACGCGCTTGCCGAAAAGGACGGCAAGGAATGGGTTTACAAGGGTTCAACCTGTCTGCCGCCTGCTCTAAATAAATGCATGATCGCATTGAGCGATGGCGGTGAAGACGCGACCATCATGCGTGAGTTTGATACGAGCACCGGCGAATTCGTCGAAGGCGGATTTGAACTGCCTGAAAAAAGCCAGGGCGGCATCCAATGGGTCGATGAAGACACGCTATTCGTAAGCCGTGATTTCGGTGAAGGCACGCTGACGGACAGCGAATACCCTTTCACCACGCGCGCCTGGAAGCGTGGTACCGATCTTTCCGAGGCCAAGGAGATCTATCGCGGCGAACCAAGCGATGTATGGGCCAGTGCAACGCTGGTGCGCGATGCAACGGGAGAAATTCACGCGACCACAGCCTTTCGCGGCACCAGTTTCCATGAGCGTGAGAATTACTGGCTCAATCCTGAAAACTTTGAGTGGGTGAAGCTCGACATGCCATTGAAGGCTTCGCTTTACGGCATTGTCGATGATCACATGCTGTTCACGACTGATGTCGATTGGACCGTGGGCGATCAGACATTCCCTGCCGACAGCCTAATCGCGGCTGATCTCGCCGAATGGAAAAAGGACCCCAATGCAGCGGCAAAAACACTCGTCTGGGCACCGGGCGAGCGGCAGACGAAACGCGGCGGCGCGATCACAGCGGGCGCCTTGTATGTGGGAATGCTCGACAATGTCGTCGGCAAGGTCTTGAAATTCAACTTCGAAGACGGCGCGTGGGTAAGTGAGGAAGTGGACCTGCCAAGCAACGCAACCGTAGGGATTGCAGCAAGCTCCACTGAGAGCGAGCAGATCATGTTCACGGTGACGGATTTCCTCAACCCCACCACGCTTTATTACACCGATGGGAGCGATGCTCCGGCGGTGCTGAAGACATCGCCATCCTATTTTGACGCGGCGGGTATGGATGTCGAACAGCACGAAGCGGTGAGCAAGGATGGGACCAAGATCCCTTATTTCATCGTCAAGCCTGCCGGCATGGAGATGACTGGCGACACCGCCGTCCTTATGAGCGGGTACGGCGGTTTCCAGATACCGCGCCTCCCCGGCTATCTTGGCACAACGGGCAAGCTTTGGCTGGAGCGGGGCGGTGCCTATGTCCTCGCAAACCTACGTGGTGGCGGTGAATTCGGTCCTGAATGGCACCAAACAGCCATCCGTGAGAACAAGCAGCGCACTTGGGATGACTTTATCGCTGTGGGTGAGGATCTGGTTGAGCGAGGATTCACCTCTCCAGAACACCTAGGCATTCAAGGGGGGTCTCAAGGCGGACTGTTGGTCGGCACCGCATTTACCCAGCGTCCTGATCTGTTTGGCGCTGCCATTGTGCAGATCCCGCTGTTCGATATGCTGCGCTACCACCTGATCGGCAGAGGCGCATCGTGGATTGGTGAATACGGTGATCCGCGCATCCCGGAACAGCGTGCATGGATTGAAGGATATTCGCCATATCAGAAGATTGTGGAAGGCGTTGACTACCCCACGCCGTTCCTCTGGGCATCCACCGCTGACGACCGCACACACCCCGCTCACGCCCGCAAAGGGGCCGCGCGTCTTAAGGAACTTGGCCAGCCCTATTTTTACTTTGAAGATATGACCGGAGGACACTCTGGCGGGGTTGATAATGAGCAGCGCGCAAAGCTTCAGGCATTGCAATATGTATACTTGATGCGGCGTCTTATGGATGCGCGTGAGGGCGGTTAACTTCCTAAGATAACAACGAAAAATCGGGCCTCGGCGTTACGCGCGCCGGGGCCTTTTTCGTTCAGATGTAAAATTATTCGACAGTTTACCCTCACTTCATCGCAGGCAAAGCACGGGGGGCGTCATTAAAGCGAAATTAACCATGTTTGGCAGGCTCTGGTTAAATGCGTTCCCACGAAATCGTTCACGGCACGGGGGCCAACGAAGGAGAATATGAAATGACGTACCCCAATCACATGTCGATGGCTGAAGTCATCAAAAGCTATGGCCTGCCAAAAAGCCACAAGGTCCACTGGTCAAAAACGCGTAAAGCAGACGTCGTGCGTGCAGTTCACGATCGCGCCATCAGCTTTCACGAAGCGCGTGACCGGTATCTCTTGAGCCGTAGTGAGTTCGAACAATGGGAACGCGAATGCGGCGTTGCCAACATCGAAACAACAGATCGCGCTAACACCCTCGAGCGCGCCTGAGGCACAGCGCGGCTGGCTACCCCCTATATTGGCCTTCCTGGTAGGTCCAATCAGTCAGCCGCGTCCTCAGCAACTTCGATAAGCACTTCATTGCGGCGAAGCGGCCCAGGCACCATGGGCGCATCGTAAAAAGCGTATTCGAAATCGCCTTTGGGCGTCAGGTTCTGGCTCGAGATCCAATCGGAAAGCAGCTTTTCCATATCTGCCAGATCATTGGCACTTCCATTGCCACTGAATTGCACCGCCGCAACGCGCCGAGCGGGAACACTACTTAGAGTTATATCCTCGGGCGGCGTTGGCAGGGTCTCCATCGTGAATTTGGATGGCATGACGAAGCGCATGCGCCATGTGTCTACCTCGGTTTCATTCTGGAGAACAGGCGATGTCATCGCGATTTTCTCGTTCTGATCGACGCGATCCTGCAAAACGGGAGATGTCATTTCGATTTTCTCCCCGCCCTCGGGCCGATCCTGAGCGAAGATATACGCAGCAAGCCTTCGAAAGCTGCGCGAGCTGGCCTCCTGTCGCGATCCGGAATGCGTGACTTCAGCAACGATCATGGGTTCGTATTCACGCAGTTCGAACTCATCTTCCGATTTTACGACTGTGTGGTCAAGCACTTCAATATCCCGATATTGCGCATAGGCGACAGCAGCAACGCCCAGCGCGATTGCGCCCAATCCCAAACCGATCCATGTCTTCACACCCATTGCGCGCACTCCTGCTATTCTATTTATGAGCAGCTACGCGACGGATTGGTTCCCGGAATTCTGGCTATCGCCGCGTTGGCGCATGGAAATCGGGCGGCTTACTGGCGACCCACTTCACGAACTTCGCAATCGCTGGATGCGCGCGGACAAGCTCTGGATCATCGCCAATCCGGGCAAGCTCAGCATTGGTGTAGTTCGTATGAATTGCCTTGTGGCAGATGGGGTGGACTGGAACTGTCTCGCCTCCCCTCTTCGACTTCGGAACGGTGTGATGCCACTGGATTAGCGTTTCAAACGGTCGCCCGCAAAGCCAGCAGGTGAGATCGTCAGGATCGCTCACGCGTCCTTCTTAGTCTCTTTCGCCTGCGCAGCCTTCTTGCGCTTCATGGTGTCGTGAAAGCGATCGGCCCAGCCCTGTTTTACAAGCTGCTCTGCGCGCACCATGCGCAGTTCACCATCGCCCACATCGCGGCTAACTGTCGATCCGGCAGCAACGATGGAATCCGCTCCGATGTTTACAGGGGCTATAAGGGCCGAGTTCGAACCGATAAATGCACGCTCGCCGATAACCGTTTGGTATTTGAAATAGCCGTCGTAATTGCACGTGATAGTACCCGCACCGATATTGGCATTCGCGCCAACTTTCGCATCTCCAATGTAGGAGAGATGGCTTGCCTTTGCTCCCGGGCCCAAAGTCGCCTTTTTCATCTCGACGAAATTGCCGACAAAGCTGCCTTCTTCCATGACAGCGCCGGGGCGTAGCCTCGCAAACGGGCCGACCTGAACGCCGGCAGCAAGGGTCGCTCCTTCAATATGGCTATAGGCCTTGATATGGGTACCATCAGCAACGGTCACACCGGGACCAAACACTACGTGCGGTTCGACGGTGACGTCACGTCCCAGCACGGTGTCATGGCTAAAGAACACCGTTTCCGGCGCGCGCAGGCTAGCGCCATCCGCCATTGCCTTTTCTCGCCGCGCCGCCTGCCAACGCCGTTCAACCGCAGCGAGTTCTGATCGGCTGTTAATGCCAGCCACCTCGTCCGGTTCGCATTCGACCACAACAACTTTGTCGCCGCGCGCAATCGCGCCGGTTGCGACATCGGGAAGATAATACTCGCCTTGCGCATTGTTGTTATCAACCGCATCGAGGAGCGGCCACATATCGTCCGAATGCGCAACCAGCAGTCCGGAATTGCAGAGGTTTACCCCGCGCTCTTCATCGCTTGCATCCTTGAATTCGACCATCTTGCGAACGAGCCCATTATCATCTGCAATAATGCGGCCGTAGGCTAGCGGATCTTCGGGGCGGAAACCGAGCACCGCCACCTTTGCACCGCCGGAAAGCGCATCGACGAGCTGCTGCACCGTCTCCCCTGTTACCATCGGCACATCGCCAAATGTCACAAGGATGTTGCCCGAAAACCCCCGGAGGGCCTCCTTCGCCTGCAGTGCCGCATGCGCGGTGCCGTGTTGCGGATCTTGCAGGGCCGTCACCACATCCCGCTCTTCCAGCGCGGCATCAATCTGTTCGCGCCGATCACCCACCACAACAACCGTGCGCTGCGGATCCAAAGCAGCAAAGCTATCGAGCAGATGATGCAGCATCGGCTTACCCGCTATGGGGTGCAGCACTTTGTGCAGATCGCTTTTCATGCGCGTGCCTTTGCCAGCGGCGAGAATGATGGCAGCAAAATCGGTCATTAAGGCAAATCCGTCCGTCAATTTGTTAGCGCCGGTTCTATCGAAGCGAGCGCGCCGCAGCAAATGCTTGCGATCTTAAGTCTGTTAGCCCACGCATATTTTCGATGACTGATTTTCCATACAATTGTGTCGGCTTTGATCTCGATGGCACACTGCTAGATACGTTCCGCGATTTGGGTGAAGCGGTGAACCATGCGCTCAGCCTTGGCGCATATCGGCCAGTTCCGGTGGACACGTCCAAAGATCTAATTGGCGGCGGCGCGAAAGCGATGCTTGCTCAGGCGGTCCAGGCCCAAGGCGGTATCCCTGGCGGGCTGGAAGGCGATGATTTTCGCGCACTCTATAAAGGCATGTTGCGTTATTACGCAGAGAACAACGCAGTTCACTCCAAGCCATATCGCCACGCACGCGAAGTGGTGGCTGAGCTCTCTGCTCAAGGGATCAAAGTCGCAGTCGTCACCAACAAGTTTGAAAAGTTTGCACGCTCCATCCTTTCCCAGCTCGATTTTCTCGAGCCCTTCGAAACGGTGATCGGCGGGGACAGCATGGGCAAAAATGCGGACGGCAGGTTCCTGTCAAAACCTCACCCCGAACCCGTGATTGAAGCCAACAGACGATGTGGCGGTGGAACGATGCTGTTTGTCGGCGATTCCACCTATGATGTCGCAGCCGCCAAAGCAGCCAATGTGCCGATCATCGCAGCGGCGTATGGATATTGTGACAAGCCTCCGTCAGAATTGGGCGCGGATGCAGTGATCGATTCGCTGGATCAATTGATTCCTGCTGCTCTCAAGCTTCACAGCGGCAACTAACCCTACGGCATTGCGAATTGCGCAATCGCGCGGTTGCATCGCTCATGTAAAAGTGCCACGCAGCGCCCACAGTTTACGTTTACGCTCGCGTAAAGCGCGCACCCCCACTCAGAATACGAAGAGGATTGTCTCATGAGCATCGATTTCAAAGATAAGGTCGCGATTGTCACCGGCGCAGGCGGCGGTCTGGGCAAAGCTTATGCGCTTGAACTCGCAAAACGCGGCGCGAAAGTCGTCGTCAATGATCTGGGCGGCTCGCGCGATGGCACGGGCACATCCGATGCAGCCGCCGAAGTGGTTGCCGAAATCGAAGCAGCTGGCGGCGAAGCAATGGCCAACGGCGGCTCTGTCACCGAATACGATCAAATGGAAAAAATGGTCGCCGATGCCAAACAAAAATGGGGCGGCGTTCACATCCTCATCAACAACGCGGGCGTCCTTCGTGACAAGACTTTCGCGAAGATGAGCCCGGAAGACTTCGAATTCGTTCTCAAAGTGCACCTTACCGGTTCTGCATTTGTCACAAAGGCGTGCTGGGAAACCTTCCGTGAGCAAAGCTATGGCCGTGTCCTGATGACAGCATCATCGACGGGTCTTTTCGGCAATTTCGGTCAGGCTAACTACGGCGCTGCCAAACTGGGCCTTGCTGGCCTAACGAAGACGCTTCAGCTCGAAGGCGCTAAGTACAACATCCGCGTCAATTCGCTGTCGCCAGTTGCCGGCACACGTATGACCGAAGATCTCTTCCCCGAAGAAGCTTTCAAACTGTTTGCCCCTGAAAACGTGGTCCCGGCAGCGCTTTTCCTCGTCAGCGAAGATAGCCCGACCAACGCAATCGTTGGCGCCGGTGCTGGCGGTTTCCACTCGTCATGGGTCGTGATGAATGATGCAGTGTGGTTGCCAGATGGCGAACGCACCGTCGAAGGCTTTGCTGATAACTGGGACAAGATCAGCTCGTTCACCAACCTCGTCGCCCCACAATCGGGCAGCGAACAATCGGGCGCGATCCTAAAAGCCATGCAGGAAGTAACTGGTACAGGACCGTCTAGCGCTCGTGGTTAATTTCGCTTAACCATCCTAACGATGGATTACTGGTTGGCAGCCTTTATCGGAGTGGTTTTGGGAGCAAGCTTCCTTGCCATCTGTGCACGGCTGTCATCCAGAATCATCGCAGCGCAGGGCGTAATAGTGCTGTGCGCGATGCTTTCGATCTATATCGGCGCCCACCTCGTTTCAGGCGACCTTACCGATGTAGTCTTTGAAGTTATGGTCGCAGGCGTGTTCTTTGGCGGCGCGCTCTTGGCAATGCGCCGCTGGCTGCCCGCAATCGGCGTAGCCATTTTCCTGCATAGCCTGTATGATGCATTTGTTGGCCCACATACGGGCGTTGCAGACTGGTATCCTCCGCTTTGCGCGGGCTTTGATGTGATCGTCGGCGGCGGCCTGATCGGTATCCTAGCGCACAAAGAACGGATCGAACGCGCAAGCCAAATCGCGGCGTATTGAGCTGATCCAAAGCTAACCCGGCCTAATCCAGATCGACCGCTTTCAAGAGGCGCCGCTCGACGGGTGCGAGCACATTGGAAAGATCATGCCCTCGTTTCAGCACCTGTCCGTGTTCACCAAATAGCGTCCACATGCCTTGCTTATTGCGGAGGGCGGGACGTTTTTCGAGCTGTGCTTGCGGCTTTTCGGATGTCCGGCGAAAGGCAGCAAAAATGGCTGCCTGCTTGGTGAAATCCATCGCATAATCGCGCCATTCGCCAGCTGCCACCATGCGGCCATAGAGATCGAGGATGCGTTGCAATTCGGCGCGTTCAAATCCGACTTGGCCTGAACGGCCAGCAGGAAATGCAACAACTTGACCCGATGCGCCCGGATTAGGCCCCATCAATCAGCCGTCCCGCTTTTCTTGGATGCAACAATCGGATCGGTCGGTGCGACTTGCGCCTGTTTCAAAGCCGCAATTTCAGCCTTCATAGCCGCGAGTTCGCCTTCAAGTTTTTCGATACAATCGACTTTGTTGCCCTCGGCATCCTCGCAATTCGGCGTACCGTAGGGAATGAAATCCTTGATCCATTCCTCAGCCGGGACGAGCGTTGATCGCGCTTTGAGGCCGACCATGGTGGCACCCGCTGGCACGTCATCTGTAACGACAGCGCTTGCACCAATACGTGCGCGTTCCCCGACTTTGATGGGTCCAATGATCTGCGCGCCTGATCCGACGATCACGTTATCCTCTAGCGTCGGGTGACGTTTACCGCCCTCACCATTGGTGGGGTTGGTTCCGCCCAAGGTAACACATTGATAAATCGTCACATTATCACCGATCTCAGCCGTTTCTCCAATCACGGTAAAGCCATGGTCAATAAAGAAGTTTTTGCCGATGGTCGCGCCCGGGTGGATATCAATCGCGGTCAAAAACCGTGACGTGTGGTTCACCATGCGGGCGAGGAAATAGAGTTTGGCCTCGAACAGCCAATGCGCGATCCGGTGCAGTCCAAGAGCCCAAACACCTGGGTATAAAAGGATTTCCCAGCGCGAACGCGGTGCAGGATCGCGAGCGTGCACAGAGTCCAGATAACTCTTGAGCCGGTCAAACATGCTCTTTTCCTCCCATCAATTGCATCGAAATGCAAATATCGATGTTCTTTCAGGGGCTAAATCAGACGTTTCTGCTCTGGCCCTTGCAGGGCTTCTAGTGCAGCCCTCCACACCGACATGGTGGCAGGCACGGCGCGTTCAAGGCTGATGCGATCGATTGTCGCAACCAATCGCTCCAGCTCTGCAATGCTGCGATTGGCCCGTGGAACCAGATAATCCGCTGCCCCCGGCGCGAGAGTAAGCGCGCGCTGGCTTGCAAGTGCCTCGATCAAATCTGCCGCCATGGCGTCATCGGGTTCGCCCAGTTCAAGTTGCATCGATCCGCCCAGCCGAGATTTTAGATCGGGCAATTTGATCTCCCACGGCATAGTGTCAGCAATCAGCAGTAAAGGCTCTCCCGCCTTGGATCCGCCCTCTTGGCTCGCATTCCACCGATGGAACAGCTCTGTTTCATCCTGCTTTTCAGCGGCTTCGATCACGGTGACGCCTTGCCCTGCCATCCATCGGCCAAGAAGGGATTTGCCCGAGCGTGGTGGCCCTGTCAGCACGGCGGTGTGGAACGGCCATCGTGAAGGCTCGCTCAACGCTTCGATCACAGCCTGGTTTGCATTGCCGATGACAATACGCCGTTCCGCGCCATTGGCGGCGATCTCCAAGGGGAGAGCAATTTGAGAAATGTCAGGAGCAGCCTTGGCCATTATCGGGGCTTTCCAGCACCCTAGCGGCTGATCGCGAGCGCGTTTGCGCCTTGCACCACGTTGAAACCGCGTGCGCGGAGCGCTGCTGCCAATTGATCGATGCTGCCAGTAAAGCGAACACTCATTACCGAAGTGCCGCCGATCGCTGTGCTCGTGACGCTCAAACCGCCTACACCGGGTGCTGCGCGAACGGACGAGATCGCTGTGTCAAAACTTCCAGCATCAGGAGTTGCGAATTGGACGGTGAAGCTGCTCGGCGCGGCGGCGGGCGGGCCGGCTGGCTGAGTGCCTTCTCCCCCTTCACTACCTTGCGTATCCTCGCCACCTTCTGCAGCGCGGCGTGCGGCGGCATCGCGGGCGCGGATCGCACGGCCGATTTCGACCAGACGCGCGATGGCAGGATCCACCTGACCGCTCCCACCAAAGCTCAAGGTCGGATCCGGCCTCAGCTTGCCCGCTGTTAGAGCTTCTTCGAAAATGCCGTCCATACGTTCGACTGCCTCGCCCAGCATATCAGGGAGAGCGTCGGGCCCTTCTGACTCCAGTCGAAAGCTTTCCAACACAGTATTGTTGGGGCCGTAGCGTGCAACGAAAGTGCCTGAAATCGGTCCGCCAGGATATTGGTGCTCAAGCCGTGCTATCGCCGTCAGCACATCCGCAGCAGAATACTGATCGAGAGTGTTGCGCCACCATGCCCGGCTGCGCCTGCCAGTCTGGCCGAAATTCAGCACAAGCGAATCGCTCCCCGCACCGCTTGGACGGACGTAATCGATGCGGCTGGTGCCGGGGTTGAAGTCAGCCCACGCCTGTTGCCAGGGATTGCGCTGCTCAAACGCTGTGTAAGTCCCAGCGCTTGCAGTAACGGGGATCAGCAGCATCGGCGCAGACGCACGCGCTTGCGATCCCCGGCCCAGATACCGTCCAGCTCTTTGCCGATCAAAGATCACGCCGAGTGTCGCGATATACCGCTTTGGCCCTACGCGTTCGCGCTGGATAACGATGGCCGAGACCATGGAGCTCAATTGTCCATCGGAGATCGGAGGACCGTTGACGCGCTTCCAAGCCTGCCTTTGCGCATCGCGCCACGCTTTGGAGCGAGCGTCTTCGGCATCGTCGCCGCGCTCATCCACCTTGATATTGCGAACTTCGATGTCCGAACTGGATGCAGTGGGTGCAATTCCCCGCTCCCCTCCCACCTGAGCAAGCACGATGGCGTAGGCTCCGCCCAAAAGGCCAAGCGCGATAAGCGTCGCGACTATCCAACGCGCGCTCACACGCGGCGCACGAAATACTGATTTCGCTGCGGGTGCATCGGGTGCAAAAAAGGAAAAAAACGTCGCCATTGGGGAAACGGTGGCTCTATTGCCCAATGCGAAGTGGAATTCCAAGCGCGAAAGAGTAAAGCCTTGCGCATGAGCGGTTCAAAAACTGGTTATACCTACGAAGATGCAGGCGTTTCGATCGCCTCTGGCAACGCTTTGGTGAAAGCAATCGGGCCCTTGGTAAAAGCCACCGCCCGCCCCGGAGCGACGAGCGAGCTTGGCGGATTTGGTGGGTTTTTCGATCCGAAAGCGGCAGGGTACAAAGACCCGCTACTGGTCGCCGCGAATGATGGTGTTGGCACCAAGCTGAAGCTTGCGATTGATTATGACCGGCACGATACGGTCGGCATTGATCTCGTCGCGATGTGTGTAAACGATCTGATCGTCCAGGGCGCAGAGCCGCTGTTTTTTCTAGACTATTTCGCCACCGGAAAGCTGGAAAACGGGATTGCAGAGCGGGTTGTCGCCAGCATTGCCGATGGCTGCAAGCAGGCAGGATGCGCTCTGATAGGCGGAGAAACGGCTGAAATGCCGGGCATGTATGCGGCGGGCGATTATGACCTAGCTGGATTTTGCGTCGGCGCGGTAGAGCGCGGAGAACAATTGACAGGAGACAAGGTGGCTCCCGGCGATGTGCTCTTTGGCCTCGCCTCATCAGGCGTGCATTCCAACGGATATTCGCTGGTGCGCCGCTTGGCTGAGGATTTTGGATGGAAAATGGACCGCCCTGCACTGTTCGATCCAGAGCGTTTGCTGATCGATGCGTTGATCGAACCCACGCGTATCTACGTCGCGAGCCTCTTGCCCCTTATCCGCGATGGTCTCGTACATGGGCTTGCGCATATCACGGGCGGCGGGCTGCTTGAAAACATCCCGCGCATTCTTCCTGGTGGCGCGCATGCCGTAGTGGATGCCGATAGCTGGGATCAGCCGCGCCTTATGGCATTTCTGCAAGGGCAAGGCGGTATCGAGCCGGAGGAAATGGCGCGCACATTCAATTGCGGCGTTGGCATGGTGATTTCGGTTTCCGCCGATGATGCGGCCACCGTAACGGAGCGGCTGGAAAAGGCAGGCGAAACTGTGTTTGCCATCGGCTCGATCACACAGGGCAAGACGGGCTGCACCGTTCGCGGATCACGTGGCACATGGTCAGCGCGCGAGGCTTTTGAAGCCGTTCACCATGGCTAATCAGGGTGCGAAACGCGTGCCTGTAGCGGTGTTCATTTCGGGCACCGGGACCAATATGGCAGCGCTCCTTTATGCCAGTCGCCAGCACAGTTCGGCATTCGAAATTGTGCTGGTGGCCAGCAATAAGTCCGATGCCAAGGGGCTTGAATTGGCGGCGCTCGAGGGAATTGAAACCTTCGCCCACTCACACAAGGGCCATTCGCGCGAAGAACAAGACGCCGCGATGGAGCAGGCGGCCAGGGAGGCGGGCGCTGAAGCGATCATCCTCGCTGGCTACATGCGCATTCTGTCGGATGGGTTCGTAGAGCGTTGGCAGGGGCGCATCCTCAACATCCACCCCTCGCTTCTGCCGAAATACAAGGGCCTCGACACGCACCAGCGCGCGATTGAGGCGGGCGATGGCCATGGCGGGGCCAGCGTCCACGTTGTCACGCCGGAGCTAGACGCAGGCGAAGTCATCGCGCAGGTCAAGGTCGCGATTGCGCCCGATGATACGCCAGACACGCTTGCGATGCGGGTGCGAATTGCTGAGCACCAGCTATTTCCGCGCGCGGTCAACGATTACCTATCACGCGGGAATGATCCCGATTTCCTGCTAGAAAAAGTCCGCAATCTGGCACTTGCTCTGGCAGAAACCCACGAGCGCGAAAGCCACGGCTCGCCCGGGTTCAGAGTGGGCGGCGATAAATCGGGCAAATTCTTCGCCTATTTCGCAGATCGGCATCACGGCAGCGATCACATTGCGCTTCTCGTCAGAACGAGCGGAATGGATGAATTGCTGAATCTCGTCGAAAATCAGCCTGACATCTACTTCAAGCCGGCCTTTTATGGCGCAAGCGGCTGGGTTGGCATTATCTTAAACCGCAGCGGACTAGACTGGGGCCATGTTGAAGAATGGCTCACTCGCAGCTGGCGCTCGGTCGCTCCAAAACGGCTTACAAAACTGCTTGATGCGGCAGACATGTTCTGATTCAATACCCTCTTGGATGAGGAGGGACTGAGTCCATGGGCAAAATGATCGCGAGAGATCATCTGCTGGCACGCGGAAAGTTCGCAGACCGTGCAAACCGGTTTCTGGGCAAGGCGTGGGATCGAGGCTGGCTTCCCGAGGCCACGGTAGAGCCTGAAGCCGTGTGGCTCGCCGCGGCCAAATCCGCCGGGATCAAGACCGCGGAGCGCGCAATCGATGCTGAGACCGCGCAACGAAGCGAAAGCGAAATCGAAGATTTTCGCCTCCGCCTCAGCAAGCTTTGCGAAGCGATCAATTCGGAGGCGAAACTCAATCCCCTGGGCCGCGCAATGGCGTTTGGCCAGCTTACGCGAGTGGTCGCGCAGAGGCTGTCGTTCGGTGATTTCTGGCAGCGCGAACCCGATCTTGCGCACACTCAGATTGCGCCGCCGATACTGATTATCGGCCATATGCGATCGGGAACGACCCGTATTCACAAGCTGCTGGCCGCCGATCCCGCGCATTCGCATACGCGGTATTGCGACGCTTGGCATCCGGTTCCCCGCACTCCAGATCTGAGGCAGATCAAAAGCAGGGCTGATCTCTTCATGCTTGAGACGCTTAATCCCTGGCTGCAATCGATCCACCCCATGGCAAGCGGCGAAGTGGAAGAGGAATTGGCGTGGCTGGCAGGCGCGCTCAATCATTCCATTTACGAATCGCAATGGCATATTCCAAGCTACTCAGCCTTCAGCGAGGCACGCGATCCGGAACCAGTCTATCGCGAGCTTGAAAGAGTTTTGCGCACCGATGCTGCGCACAGGAAATGCGCGCACCGCCCGCGCGTAATGAAAGCACCGCAATTCTCTGAAGACTTGGCGTGCCTGCTCAAACTGTTCCCCGATGCGCGTGTTGTTGTGGCAGAACGTGACAAGGAGGCAGTGCTTAAGAGCGCGGTATCTCTCGTTGCCAATCAAATGGCGATACAATCAGATGAGTGTAATCTCGATGCGATCACCGCGCTTTACGAGCGCAAGATTGCTTTACGGAATGAGCGACGTGAGGCAGCGCTTAACAACTGGAACGGTCCAATTGCCCGGCTCGCATTCGATGATCTGACAGCTGATTGGGAACGGGAGATTGCGCGCGCTTATCGAGAGCTCGGAATGGAGCTTTCTGCCGAGGCGCGCTCCGCCATGCGCGCAGCAATGCAATCGAGCGAAAGCAGCGCGCATCATGGTCACGCCGAACAGCTTAGCCGGTTCGACGCACAATTGATGGAGGCGCGCGGCGCCGCTTAGGAGCCGCGCGGCAAATCCACTTACCCGACGATTTCGTCGTCGTTGAAAAAGAACGCGATTTCAATCGCTGCGTTCTCTTCGCTGTCCGATCCGTGGACGGTGTTTTCGCCGATCGACAGAGCGTGTTCCTTGCGGATGGTGCCTTCCTCAGCTTCGGCTGGATTGGTTGCACCCATCACATCGCGGTTGCGCTTTACGGCGTCTTCGCCTTCGAGAACCTGCACAACAACCGGCTCGCTCATCATGAATTCAACCAGTTCGCCAAAGAAAGGGCGCTCTTTGTGCACCGCGTAAAAGCCCTCGGCCTGTTCGCGGCTCATGTGGATGCGCTTTGATGCAACGACACGCAGACCAGCTTCTTCCAGCATCTTGGTGACAGCGCCAGTTAGGTTGCGCTTGGTGGCATCAGGTTTGATGATCGAAAAGGTGCGGGTGACCGCCATAGTGAATTCCTTGAGATGAAAAGCCGATTGAGCACCGAAGCGCGCACGAACGGCAGAAAGTTGTGATTGCGGCGCGCGCTTAGCCGCCTGCGAGCCTCATCGCAAGAGGGGACGCGCTGCGGCGCTTGCTTGTGGGGCCTAGCGACCCATTTGGTCGCCGACCATGACCTGAGCTGTCGTCAGATCGCCTTGCCGGGTTGCGTTCAATGAAAAAACCAGACCTTCCGCGGTTTCGCCAGCCAGCATTTTCGTGTCGCCCGTGGTCATGTCCATTTGGATCTCAACGCCTGCATCTTTCGCTTGTGCGCCATAGAATTCGGCAAGCTCGGCTGGCGTTGCGTCGGTTTCGAGTATCACCATCGATCCCTCCCCCTCACCGTGGCTGACGATGGTATTCGACGCGACTTTCGCGCCAGGGTAGATGGTGAAACCGCCAGGAAGATCAACCGGTACATCTGTGCCGGAACGCATTGTGGCAGTGCCTTCACCCGTTTCGACAGTTACTGCTGTTTCGCCGGATTCGCTGTCCACGGTGTATTCGCCGGTATTGCCATCGCCATCGGTGAAGGTGCCCGACTTTTCCGAACTGCATGCGCCAACACCAAGGGTTACCGCGGCAAGTCCAGCTATTATAAGTGCGCGCATCAAAACGTTCCTCCCAATCTCGCGCGTGATCATCACGCATTCGATTGCCGAGGGCAAGCGGCGATTTTGGTGTCGCTCCTCAGGCGACCTTCACCCACTTACCGCCATCCTGACGGAAGAACGAGCGTTCAAGCCCATCGCGATCCTCGAGCGCTTTCCATGTCTGTCGGGCCGCTTGCAATGTGGCATCGTCAAACAAGAGAAACGCGCGTTCAAATCCAGTCGTGTCGCGGAATTTGCCATCGGCAAAGATCACATGAGTAGCCCCATTCGCGGGCTCCGGCGTATCAGATAGCAGAATAGGCTGACGTTCAGCCCCAGCGCTTCCCGCTTCGCCATTGGCAAGAAAGCTTGTCGGCCCAGCGCTCCAAAGACTGCGGGCGATAATGTCGCGCTGCTCGGCATCGGAACTCACGACCAGAAGGCGCTCATCTTGGCCTAGCACACGCCCTGCAATCAAGGCGGTGACTTTGTCAGCGGGATCGCGTGAGAGTTGCCAGAAATCGAGTTTCATCTCTTTCGTGATAGCTCCGTCGGCGCACTAAGCATCCTTACTCTTGTTTCTCTTACACCGCTCCGAACAGTATCGCACGTTTTCCCAATCGCGCGCCCATTTCTTGCGCCATGTAAAAGGCAGCCCGCAAGTCTCACAGATCTTGCTGGGCAAGTCCGATTTCTTGCGCATCTTGGGGATAGTGAGCGCCCTTTCTTAGCTTTCGAACCGTGCAACAAACCGATCAAGCAGACGCGCGCCAAATCCGGTCGCGCCCTTGTCCCAGCTGTGGCCGGGTTTATCCGCCCAGACCATGCCCGCGATATCAAGATGCGCCCATGGCGTGCCTTTGCGGATAAAGCGCTGAAGGAACTGCGCGGCCGTAATCGAGCCGGCACCGCGCGGGCCTACGTTCTTGATGTCGGCGATCGGCGAATCGATCAGCTTGTCATAGGCAGGGGCCAATGGAAGCCGCCACAGCTTGTCACCTGTCGCAGCGCCTGCTTCGAGCAGTTGATCAGCCAGTTCATCATCGTTTGCGAACAGCCCGCCATGTTCATGACCGAGCGCGATAATCATTGCCCCAGTCAGCGTCGCCAGATCGACAATGCGCGCAGGGTCAAAGGTTTCCTGAGTCCAATGCAGCGCGTCGCACAAGACCAGCCGCCCTTCGGCATCGGTGTTTATGACTTCGACGGTTTGCCCGCTCATGGACGTGACCACATCGCCTGGGCGTTGCGCGTTGCCATCAGGCATGTTCTCGACAAGCCCCATCACTGCGACAACATTGGCTTTCGCCTTTCGCCCAACAATCGCAAGCATACCGCCCGCAACCGCACCAGCGCCGCCCATATCCCACTTCATGTCTTCCATGCCAGCGGGCGGCTTAAGCGAGATACCGCCTGTATCGAAAGTCACGCCCTTACCCACAATTGCTGTCGGCTTGTCACCCGGATTGCCGCCCTTCCAGTTGATCGCAAGAATGCGCGAAGGCCGGACGGACCCCTGCCCAACGCCGAGCAGCGCGCCCATGCCAAGCTCTTCCATCTGCTCAACATCAAGGACAGTGATTTCGGCACCCGTCCCCTCGAAAGCAGTTTCACACACTTCGACAAATGTCTCAGGATAAAGGATATTCGCAGGCTCACTGGTAAGTCGCTTGCTTAACTCAACGCCTTTCGCAATTGCTTCGTTATCAGCCCACATTGCTTCAGTTTCTGCAGGCACGCCAATCACATGGACTTTCTCGAGCGTGGCGCGTTTGTCCTTGGCAAGCTTGGTCCGATACATATCATGACGGAATGCGCGCAGCCGCAGTCCCAAGAGAGCGGCAGCAGCCTCTTCGCCTGAAAGGTCTGCATGGCTCAGATCAAGAACCAACTCTTTTTCGCCGGATGTCAGGTACTTTGCAGTCAAGGCAGCGCCTGCACGCTCCACATTCAAGCGGCGCTTGTCAGCATCCACTTCGCCTGCCCCCGAAAGAGCCGTACGTTGCAGGACTCCCTCATTCATTTCGAAACCTTCAAACACCTGCCCCGGACTGCCTTTAAAACGGGCGGCTTTCGCGCCATCGATCAAGGCAGGATCCAGATCTGACAGATCCGCGCCTGAATTGACGATACGCACGTGAAGGCGAACCTTTTCCGGTGCGGACTGGGTGAAGGTGATATGCATGAATACTCCTGCTTTCGATCAGGCAGCGATAAGTGCCAATCGATCTTGAATTATTAGCCAAACACGCAAGTTATCGCTGCATGATGGGAAGCTCTCGCAATGGCGATTGCGATTACGCACGAGCGGTGCAATAGGCAAGCCATGTCGGGAGGTTTCAAGGTCGCTGCACGGGGTCACGCTGTGCGATGCGTGAAAGCGGGCAGCGCCATAGCCGTTTGTGCTGCGCTATCTGCTGCGATCACCGCGCCCGTTCACGCTCAGGAAGAGGCGGCAGCACAAGAAAACGCACCGACTGAAACCCCGCTCCCGATCCTAGAAGCGACAGACCCGGCCCGCGCCATTGCTTTTGAAGCCGACCAGCTTTCCTACGATAGCGAAAATGATGTCGTAACGGCGCGCGGAAATGTCGTTTTACGCAATGATGATCGCTCGGTTCGCGCCGATGAAGTCGAATGGAATCGCCAGACAGGCCAGATACTTGCGCGCGGTTCGATCCGCCTAGTCGATGATCGCGGAAACCAGCTTTTCACCGAAACGATTGAGTTGACCGACCAGTTTGAGGCGGGCGCGATGTCGGAATTGCTGCTCGCCTTACGTGCAGGCGGACGATTGGCGGCACGTTCAGGCGAGCGCGGCGAGGATGAGACAATCATTCTGACCGATGCAGCGTATACAGCATGCGCTGTCAGCGATGAAGAAGGATGCGACAAGGATCCCAGTTGGCGGATTACCGCTGACCGAGTGACCTATGATCCTACCGACAGCAAAGTCCGTTTTCGTGGTGCCATGCTCGAATTGTTCGGCGCGCGCATCCTTCCGCTTCCGGGTCTTTCCATCAGGACCGACGGGCAAGCCGTTTCGGGATTTCTGGTGCCCGATGTTCGCGTAACCAATGTGAACGGCGTCGAATTGTCGGGTGAATACTATTGGCGGCTCGCGAACAACAAGGACCTGACCGTGCGCGGTTATGTCTTTTCGGAAGTGTCACCGATGGTGTCTGCGCAGTGGCGCCATCTGACGGACAAAGGCGCATATCAGGTTACCGGATTCCTAACCGAAAGCAGCCGCGTCACGGACTTCACCGGCGTTCCCGATACGCAAAGCGATGCGCGTGGATATCTGTTTGCCAATGGCCGGTTCCAGTTCAGCCCCGAATGGAGCACGACCGCCTCGGTCCGTCTCGCAAGTGACCGAACATTCCTTCGCCGTTATGATATAAGCCGCGATGATCGACTGCGCTCGACGATCAACACCGAGCGCATCGACGACGATTCCTATCTATCCATCGCTGGTTGGGCGACGCAGACGCTAAGGATCAATGCCGATCAGGGGCAGATCCCGGTTGCCATTCCTGCGATTGATTATCGCCACCGGATTGATGACCCGCTTCTTGGCGGCACGCTTGAATTTCAGGCAAATACACTCAGCCTGCTGCGCACCGACGGGCAGGACACGCAGCGCGCCTTTGCCGGGGCGAAATGGGATCTGCGACGGCTCACCAATCTTGGCCAGGTCGTGACGTTAAGCGCTCTGGTGCGCGGCGATGTCTACCACACCAGCGACACGCTCTCGACAATCACAGAGGTTTACCGCGGCAATGAAGGTTGGACCGGACGCGCCATAGGCCTGGCAGCGATTGATATCGAATGGCCTTTCGTTGGCGAGGCCTTTGGCGGAACACAGGTGTTGACACCGCGCGTCCAAGTCGTTGCCAGCCCCTCTATCCGCAATCTCGCCGTTCCCAATGAGGATGCGCGAGCGATTGATCTGGAGGATTCCAATCTGTTCTCGCTCAATCGCTTTCCAGGATATGACCGGGTCGAAGATGGCACGCGCATAACCTGGGGCGTGGATTGGCAGCTTCAAAAGCCCGGCTGGCGGGTCGATACCAATATCGGACAATCCTACCGCGTGGATGCCGCGAGAGACATCTTTCCCGATGGCACCGGCCTATCTGAAAGGGTTTCAGATTTTGTTGGACGAACGCAGGTTCGGTTTCGCGATTTTGTGAAGTTAACCCACCGTTTCCGGCTAGATAAAGACAATTTCACAATCCGCCGCAATGAAATTGACGCCACAGTCGGAAACCAGCGCACTTATGCAGAAGTCGGCTATCTGCGGCTCAATCGCGACATTCAAACGGTTGAGGATTTGCAAGACCGGGAGGAAGTTCGCGCCGCCGTCCGCGTGGCCTTTGCTCGCAATTGGTCAGCCTTTGGTTCAGGAGTATTCAACCTCACAAAGGCCGAAGAAGACCCCACCTTTTCGCCAGACGGGTTTGAACCGATCCGCACGCGGTTGGGGATCGCGTATCAGGATGATTGCATAGAATTCGGGCTCACGTGGCGCCGCGACTTCATCACCGCTGGTGATGCTGCCCGCGGCAATTCCTACCAGCTGTTCTTTGCCCTGCGTAATTTAGGATTTTGATGCCCTATTGCGGAGCACGCGGTCTGCACAGATTATTGGCAGATCAATTGGCACACGAGACGAAACTGGTTAAAAGACGCACGTAAACGCAGCATTCTAATCGCCAAAATGCGCTCAGCGCGGGTTCAGGCGATGCATTTTAGATGCGCAGCAACAAAGACAAAATCTGGCCGGTGATGAGGGGTCATGCCGCGCCTTTGAGGAATAAAACGGGATTGTTTTCAGTGAGTTTGAACGTGTTTTCTAAGAAGATTTCTTCGCGACTTGTGGCTGGCTGCATGGCGGCTGGACTTGCTGCGGCGGCCGTCTCGCCCGCGCCTCTCAGCGCGCAGACAGCCGGTACACCCAGCATCGATAATCCGCTCGGCATTCCGGAAAACATCACGATCTACGGTGCGGAAAACCCAAACCAGCGCAGCGCAACAGCAGTGGTCAACGGATATGTGATCACCGGCACAGATATCGAACAGCGCGTGGCGCTCGTCACGTCGGCGGCGCAGAACGAAGTGTCCGAACAGGAATTGCAGCGCCTGCGTTTTCAGGTGCTGCGCAATTTGATCGACGAAACGCTCAAGATTCAGGCGGCAGAAGCGCTCGAAATGAAGGTTGAGCGCTCTGAAATCGATCAGACGTACAACCAGCTCGCAGCCCAGAATTTCGGCTCAGAACCTGAAAAGATGGGCGAATATCTGGAATCGATCGGCTCGTCATCCAATGCGCTCAAGCGTCAGATCGAAGGCGAGATCGCGTGGGAAAATCTGCTGCGGCGTAATGTGACGCCTTTCATCAATGTCAGCCAGGAAGAGGTTGAGGAATATCTCGCCCGTCTCGAAGAATCGCGCGGCACGGATGAATATCACCTCGGCGAGATTTACATGAACGCGACGCGCGAAAATCGCGAAGCGGTCTTGCAGAACATGACCCGGATCATGGAGCAATTGCAGGCAGGCGGTAGCTTTGTCGCTTATGCACGCCAATTCTCTGAAGCCTCAACCGCTGCTGTCGGCGGCGATCTGGGCTGGGTTCGGCTTGGCCTCCTACCTGCGGCGCTCTCCAACGCGGCGCAGCGTATGCAGCCGGGCCAACTCAACGGTCCGATTGAAATCCCCGGCGGTTATTCGATCATCTACCTGCGCAACAAGCGCCAGGTTCTGATGGCCAATCCTGATGATGCAGTGCTCAGCCTCAAGCAGATTTCTATCGGCTTTGAACCCAACATCACGCAAGAACAGGCAGAAGCAAAGATCAACCAATTCGGCGCATTCGTGCAAGGCCTGCGCGGTTGTGCTGATGCGGACACGGCTCGCAACGAAATCGGCGCGACCGTCGTCACCAATGATCAGATCAGAGCGGGTAATTTGCCTGAGCAATTGCGTGCCATTATCCTGGGCCTACAGGTCGGCCAGACGACACCAGCATTCGGCAGTCCTCAAGAAGGCGTGCGCGTTCTGATGCTGTGCGGCCGTGACGACCCGCAAAATGACAGCGGTCCGACCTTCCAAACAGTGATGAACCAGATTGAGGAAGAGCGCATAAACAAGCGCGCTCAGCGTTATCTGCGCGATCTGCGCAATGATGCGTATATCGAATACAACTGATCATGGCTGATGCCCCGCTGGCTGTTTCGCTTGGGGATCCAGCGGGGATTGGCCCTGAGATAATCCTCGATGCCTATCAGAAATTGAGAGCCCAGAAAGGTTCGCCTTCCCACCCCTTTTTTGTGGTCGGCGGATTTGAAGTTCTGGGTGAAGCGGCGCGGCACTTGGCTACAGATTGCACGATTGTGCCGATTGCCGATCCATCTGAAGCCGCAATGGCGTTTCATGCAGGACTGCCCGTTATGGCAGGCCTTGATGCGCCGTACACTCCGGGAAATCCCGTTTCGGCAGGAGCGAAACTTGCTCTCGCTTCGCTTCAGTGGGGCACGAAATACGCGCTGTCTGGCCTCGCATCGGCATTGGTCACGGCCCCTGTTGCCAAGTCAAAATTGATGAAACTTGGCTTTGACTACCCGGGACAAACCGAATTTCTCGCCGACGCTTGCCAACTCCCCTATCGCGATGCGGTGATGATGCTTGCCGGGCCAACACTTCGCACAGTCCCGCTAACCGTTCACGTCGCGCTCGCCGAAGTACCCGCACTGCTTTCAAGCGAGATGATCACACACAAAGCTCGCATCGTGGCAGCGGGGCTGCGACGCGACTTCGGGATTGATCACCCTCGCCTCGCAATTGCCGGACTTAACCCTCATGCGGGCGAAAGCGGCCAGTTCGGCGATGAGGAAACGCGCGTTATCACGCCTGCTATCGAAGCGCTCAAAGCAGAGGGCCTCGATGTCAAAGGCCCGGTGCCCGGCGATGCGCTTTTCGTACCCCTGGCCCGCGAGACCTACGACGCGGCGCTTTGCATGTATCATGATCAGGCGCTGATCCCACTGAAAGCCCTAGAATTTGACGAGGGCGTTAATGTAACGCTCGGTCTGCCCATCATCCGCACGTCGCCCGACCATGGCACCGCATTTGACATTGCGGGCAAGGGCAAAGCTGACGCGGGCGCCATGATCGCGGCGATCAAAATGGCTGGCGACTGCGCGAGGACGCGTTCAGCGAACGAAGCGCGTGACTGACCTTCCCCCTATTCGCGAAGTCATCCAGCGTCATGGCCTTTCCGCGAGCAAGAAGCTGGGTCAGAATTTCCTTCTTGATGAGCAATTGCTAGACCGGATCGCGGCCATTCTAGGCGATCTATCGGGCGCGAGTGTGCTTGAAATCGGCCCTGGTCCAGGTGGTCTGACGCGAGCATTGCTGCGCGCTGGAGCAGAGGTGACGGCGATCGAAATGGATTCGCGCTGCCTGCCTGCTTTGGCGGAACTGAGCGAGGCATTTCCCGGCCAACTCACGGTCATCGAGGGCGATGCAATGGCGCTCGACCATGCTGACATTATGCACGGCGAACCTTTCCATATCGCCTCCAATCTGCCCTATAATGTCGGAACAGCTTTGTTCGTGAAGTGGCTATCGGGCGAAACATGGCCGCCGCAATGGCAGTCACTCACGCTTATGTTCCAGCAGGAAGTTGCCCAGCGCATAGTCGCGAAACCGGAAACCCCTGCCTATGGCCGCCTCGCCGTGCTGGCCCAATGGAGAGCCGCGGCGAAACTCGCGATGAAGGTCCATCGCAGTGCCTTTACCCCTCCCCCCAAGGTCATGAGCGCGATTGTTCATGTGACTCCTTCGACAGCACCAGAAGGCGTCTCAGCCAGAACGCTAGAACGCCTGACCGAAGCCGCTTTCGGCCAACGCCGCAAAATGCTGCGGCAGAGTTTGAAAGGTGTGCCGGGCGCGCTCGATGCTCTGGGCCAAGTCGGCATTGATGAAACGCGCCGTGCGGAAACCCTCAGCGTCGCCGAGTTTGTCGAATTGGCAAGACAGTTGCCCTGACCTCATAACTTTGCCCCATTAATACCTTATCAACGCCCCCGCCGTAGCCCTTCATCCGTGATGTGAGCAGGAGGTTTCGGTGTTCGGTTTTAACAAGCAAAATCCAATGATTGATGGTCCGATTGAATTCGAATTCTCGGTAGAGATCAATCGCCCCGCTTCAGCGGTATTCCCGCTTGTGGACGTGTCCGATCCTGGCTTTTCGCAGGTCGCACTTGGTAATTCTGTAAACCGGATCGCAGACGATACCTACGAATTGACAATCGAAGAAATGGACGATCTTTCGTTTCGTTTCCAAGTCCTCGAATGCATCAAGGACAAACAGCACTCCGCCAAGGTCGTGATCGAGCCGCGGGTTGGCAATCTCGTCGAAGCGGTTGAGGATTACCAGCTTACCCCGCTTGGGGATGATCGATGCGTCGCAAAACTCACCACCAAAGCGACATTTGCCGATCACTTGAGCGATGAAGAAATTGCACAGGAAATCGCGATGATGAGCATGGCTGCCGATGCCGATCTCACCAAGTTGAAACTTCATGCTGAAGAAGGCGTGGAAGCTGTCCGCGCCTACGACGAAGATCAGGAAGCTGACTTCGACATCGAGTTCGATCTGGGCGATCTCGACATTGACTGGGACGATATCGAACCTGAACAGTAAGGCGCGCTATCAGCCCGCCTTCTTGCGCAGGCGCCACTGGTGCAGCAGCGGTTCAGTGTAACCGCTCGGCTGCTCAACGCCTTTGAAGATCAGATCTTTGGCCGCGCTGAATGCCGGGCCATCCTCGTTCCCGATCAGCGGGATGTAATCCGGATCGCCAGCATTTTGGGCATCGACCTTGGCGGCCATGCGAGTGAGCGAATCCATCACTTGGTCTTCGCTCACGATCCCATGCAGAAGCCAATTGGCGATGTGCTGTGATGAGATGCGAAGTGTTGCGCGATCCTCCATCAGGCCGACATCGTTGATGTCCGGCACCTTGGAACACCCGACGCCCGCATCAACCCAGCGCACGACGTAGCCGAGCAGTCCCTGGCAATTGTTGTCGAGTTCATCACGCAACTCATCTTCGGGCCAATTGGTATTCTCAGCGAGCGGAATGGTAAGAAGCGCATCAAGGCCAGCGGGTTCGGGTAGGTTCTTTTGAATGTCGAACACGTTTTCGGCGTGATAATGCAGCGCGTGGAGTATTGCGGCTGTCGGCGATGGCACCCATGCCGTGTTAGCCCCGGCGCGCAAATGGCCGATTTTCTGTTCCATCATATCGCCCATGAGATCGGGCGCAGCCCACATGCCTTTCCCGATCTGCGCAACGCCCGAAAGGCCGTGTTTAAGGCCTATCGCGACATTACGGGCTTCGTAGGAACCGAGCCAGGCAGAGGTCTTCATCGCACCTTTGCGCATCATCGGTCCAGCGCGCATCGATGTGTGTATCTCGTCGCCCGTGCGATCGAGGAAACCGGTGTTGATGAAGACGATCCGGTCTTTTACTGCCTCAATACAGGCGGCAAGGTTGGCCGAAGTGCGGCGCTCTTCATCCATCACGCCGACCTTGATGGTGTGGCGTTTCAGGCAAAGAAGATCTTCGACCGCATCGAAAAGATCATTGGTGAAGGCGCATTCTTCAGGCCCGTGCATCTTGGGCTTCACGATATAGATGCTGCCCGCTTTCGAATTGCCGTACTTCGCGTGTCCTTCGACATCGAGAGTGCTGATCGCTGAGGTGAACACCGCATCTAAAATACCTTCGGGAATTTCGGAGCCATCATCGAGAATGATCGAAGGGTTGGTCATCAAATGGCCGACATTGCGGACAAACATCAGGCTGCGGCCCGGCAGTGTATGCTCAGCGCCCGAACCTTCCTTGTAGTTCTTGTCGCCATTCAGTGTGCGGGTCATCGTGCGCCCGCCCTTTTCAAAGCTTTCCTCCAAATCGCCGCGGATAATGCCGAGCCAATTTGAGTAAGCGACCAGCTTGTCTTCTGCATCGACAGCCGCGACTGAGTCTTCGCAATCGGCGATCGTAGTCAGAGCAGCTTCGACCATGATATCGGCAATGCCAGCCTTGTCATCCTTGCCCACCGGATGTTCGCGATCAAATACAACTTCGATATGCAGGCCATTGTTTTTGAAAAGAAGACCCTTTTCGGTGAATCCGACCCACTGGCTTTCATCCTGGAGTATGCCGTCCTTCTCGTCCTTGAGATCGACCCAGCTCTGATCCACCAGAGGCAGCGTTTCATCGAGGAATTGACGCCCGCGCGCGATGACCGCGTCGCCGCGCGCTTTGTCATATCCGCCGGGCTTTGCAGGAGGCGCATCGAGCGCATCTGTGCCGTAAAACGCATCATAAAGGCTGCCCCAACGTGCATTGGCGGCATTCAGCAGAAAACGCGCATTGAGGATGGGCACCACAAGCTGAGGCCCGGCCATGGTCGCAATTTCTGGATCGACGTTTTGTGTCCCGATCTGAAAGTCACTCGGCTCTGGCACGAGGTAGCCAATGTCGCGCAGGAAAGCTTCGTATTCAGCAGCGTCATGCGGCTTACCGGCCCGATCAACGTGCCATTGATCGATGGTCGCCTGCAATTCCTCGCGCTTTTGAAGGAGCGCCCGATTGCGAGGCGCGAAGTCTGCGACCAGCTTCGCAAAGTCATTCCAGAAGACATCGGCATCGCGGCCAAGCGGAGCCAAGACTTGGGTATCCAGGAATTCGGCCAGCTTTGCATCAATGGAAAGCCCGGCGCGCGAAATCATCGTCGTCATAAAAGTCCTCTTTGGATCCAAAAGCTGTGCCCGGGGAGGAGGACTGATGCAAGCGCCTATGACGAAGCGCGCTTTGTAATGCAATGGGTTGGATGAAAGCTGTGCCGCCGCTAGACGGGAGGGATGACTTCATCAGTGACTTCGCAGGATTTCGACGCCCGCACTATGCTGGAACAAGTGCAGCAATGGTGCGCGATCAATACAGGCAGCGGCCATCTGGAGGGGCTTTCTCGTCAGGCCGATGCTTTGGCGGACGCTTTCAGCCAATTGCCCGGCGAGATTGAACTGGTTGAACCCGCCATTGTCACCGCAATTGCAAGCGATGGCAGCGAATTTGAAAAACCCAATGGCAAGCACTTCGTCATGCGGGTTCGCCCGCGCGCCAATCGGCGGATTATCCTCACCGGGCATATGGATACGGTGTTCCCAAAAGAGCACCCCTTTCAGGAACAAACTTGGCTTGATGATGAGACGCTAAACGGCCCTGGTGTCGCTGACATGAAAGGCGGCATTGCGGTCATCCTCCACGCACTGATGGCGTTTGAGAATTCGCAGTCTGCCTCTTCGCTTGGCTATGATATTCTGATCAATTCAGATGAGGAAACCGGGTCGCTCGCGAGTTCAGCACTGATTGCCGAACTGGCGCGCGGAAAGATGGCAGCACTGACCTATGAACCCGCCGCGCTTCCCGATGGCACACTCGCCCATGCGCGCGGGGGTACAGGCAATTATTCGATCACGTTGAAAGGCAAGTCAGCACATGCCGGGCGCAACCCGGAAGACGGGCGCAATGCGATTGTTGCCGCGGCCGATTTGATCTTGCGCCTCAAAGCAATGGAGCGTGACGACATAACGGTGAATCCGGCAAAACTGGAAGGGGGCGGCCCCAACAATGTTGTGCCCGATCACGCAATCCTGCGCTTTAACATCCGCCCCAAGTCAACCGAGGCGATGGAGACCTTTGATCACGATTTGAGTCATTTACTCATCGAAATAGAGACGCAGCATCAAGTGAGCATTTCGCGCCATGGGGGCGTTACGCGGCCTCCAAAGCCTGTCGATGCCCATGCGCAGCGCCTCTTCGATCTTGTCAAGCAATGCGGCGCTGAGTTGGGTCAGGACATCAAATGGAAATCCACAGGCGGCGTGTGCGATGGTAACAACATCGCGGCTTGCGGAGTGCCGGTGGTTGATACAATGGGAGTGCGCGGTGGCGCGATCCATTCTTCTGATGAATTCCTGATTGTGCCCAGCCTAGCTGAAAGGGCGGCGCTGTCTGCCCGCGTGATCGAAAGGCTCGCCAATGGCGCGCTGGAGGGGGACCCAATATGAGCTTTCGTCTGCGCGCGGCCCGCTTGGCTGATCTGGAACATCTTTATGAAATGGCGAAGCTCACCGGTGGCGGCTTCACCAATCTGCCAGCCGACCGCAAAGCACTGGGCAGCAAGCTGGAACGTGCAGCAGAGGCTTTCGCCAATACCGATGACGAATGGATCGATGAGCAATTCGTGCTTGTGCTGGAGGACACCAAAACGCGAATGGTGCGCGGTACAAGCCAATTGATGACCAAGGTCGGTCAGCAATGGCCGTTCTATTCCTATCGCCTCAACACGCTGACCCAATACAGCGCTGAGCTTGATCGGACTGTGCGTACCGAGATGCTCAATCTGGTGACTGACCTGGAAGCCTCAAGCGAAGTGGGAGGACTCTTCCTTCACCCTAATGAGCGCGCGGGAGGGTTGGGATTGCTACTAGCCCGCAGCCGCTATCTCTTTATCGCTATGCATCGGTCTCGGTTCGCGGACCGCATTCTTGCTGAACTGCGCGGCATCATCGATGAGCGCGGCGATTCCCCGTTTTGGGATAATGTCGCCGGGCGCTTTTTCGGGATGAGTTTCAACGAGGCGGATTATTTTAATGCGATCAACGGCAATCAATTCATTGCCGATCTGATGCCCAAGTACCCGGTCTACGTCGCGATGCTGGATGAGAGCGCACGCAAAGTGATTGGAGTGCCGCATCTATCGGGCCGTGCAGCCATGCGGATGCTCGAAAATGAGGGCTTCAATTACGAAGGTTATGTGGACATTTTCGATGGTGGTCCCAGCATGATCGCGCGCACGGATGACGTGACGAGCGTCAAGAACAGCAGTTCGGCAAAGCTGAAGGGAATGAATGTGGGTGAAGGGGAACGCGCTATCCTTGCCACCGGCAGGCTCGCCGACTTTAGAGCCTGTTATGGCGCGCGTGTGCTTGATGAAGAAGGCAGCATCGCGATTGATAGCCAGGCCGCGGACATCCTTGATGTAAGCGAAGGCGACACAGTCTGGAGTGTGGCGCGGTGAGCCTCACGGAAATCAACTTTGACGGGATCGTTGGGCCCAGCCACAATTATGCAGGCCTGAGCCTCGGCAATATTGCAAGTGCGAGCCATAAAGGCGATCCGTCCTACCCCCGCGCCGCTGCGCTTCAGGGCGCGGCGAAGATGCGAGGCAATCTAAGCCGCTTGGGCGTTCAGGGTTTTTTGCTTCCGCTGCCCCGTCCCAATATCCTGCTCGAAGACACGCTGAGCCTTGATGGGACCGAAGCGCCCGCTTTGCGCGCTGCGCCATGGTCAGCCTCAAGCATGTGGACTGCGAACGCCGCGACAGTTTCGCCTGCTCCGGACACTATAGATGGAAAGTGTCATCTCACACCCGCGAATCTCGTCGCCATGCTCCACCGCGCGCAGGAATGGCCCGACACCAAGCGCCAGCTCGATATAGCGTTTGGCAACACTGATCACTTTGTTGTCCATGGCCCTGTCCCGCCCACCTTTGGCGATGAAGGCGCGGCCAATCATGGGCGCTTTTGTGAGGGACATGGCAGCGCCGGTGTCGAGCTTTTCGTTTATGGCAAAACCGGTGGCAAATTCCCCGCACGCCAGCACGAGCAGGCAAGCCGCCTTGTCGCGCGCAAGCACGGCCTTGACCCAGCAAAATGCGTCTTCGTGGAACAGAACCCCGCTGCGATTGAAGCGGGCGCGTTTCACAATGATGTGGTCAGCGTCGTCAATGAGCGCGTGCTGTTTACCCATGCTGAGGCGTTTGCGGATCAGGCTGGCGCCTATGAAGCGATCCGTGAAGTGTTCCCCGCTCTCGAGGTTGTCGAAGTCCCAAGTGCTTCTGTCTCACTTGAGGAAGCCATCCGCACTTACCTCTTCAACGCGCAATTGCTGACCATGCCCGATGGCTCCATGGCTTTGATTGTGCCGGAAGAATGTCGCGAAAGCGAAAGCGTGTGGTCTTATTGCGAGGCGATGATGGCCTCCAATGGTCCGATCCGAGAGGTCATTCCTGTTGATGTTCGCCAATCCATGGCCAATGGCGGCGGGCCAGCTTGCCTTCGCCTGCGGGTGGCCTGCGACCCAACGACTGTCGATCCCCGCTTTTTGCTGGATGAGGCAAAGGCGGACAGAATTGAGAGTGTGATTTCCGAGACTTGGCCAGAGCAGATTGATCCCGCCGATCTCGGCTCTGATACCCTTGCAAACTCGGTCGTGTCAGCGCGAAACTCTCTGCTCGACGCACTAGAAATCCACGAGCTTGCGTAATTAGGGTTAATGCGATTGCAACCATGCGTCGCTGCCGTTTACACTTGCGTTGTCGTTAACCACCAAGGCTCGCATATTTGCGTTCTTGGCACGGCGTTTGCTGCGATAAAAGTAAACGGAGAAACCATGCTGCGCAAATTCGGACGGCTGTTTGTGATCAAGAATCGCTTTGAAGCGTTCGTGATCATTTTCGCGTTGGCTTTGGGCGCTATGAACCGCGGCGCGGCCTATCTCACGCAATACCCAGGAATTGGCGGCCAGTTGCTGTTTCTGGCCGCGAGCGGCGCGGTGTTCTTGGGGGGCGCGGCGATCTTGGACGGGCTAAAGGCTAAGCAGGAATTGGCAGAACTGAAAGCGGGAGCGTCAGATCACGGCGGCTAAACCTCTACTCGCCGTTTGCTCCACCCTTTGAAGCCAGCCAAGCCAAATCTTCTTTGAGCGGCTTCCCATCATCATCGTAACGCGGCAGCAGAACCAGATCATCGGCATCGCTTAGTTCGAGCGTCACCTGTTTGCGGCGTTGATCCAATCGTGCGCCCAGCCATACGGCTTGGAGCCGAGGCTTACCACGCACTACGACGCGCCGACCGCGCATGAGCGAACGGAAATCTATCTGCGAGACCTTCTTGCCATCTTTGGTGGTCTCACCTTCGACAATAATGCCGTCGCTTTTTCGTGAGCCGATTCTCACTTTGCCCGTCTCGGTTTCGCTGCCTGCGACGGGCTGCAATCCGAGCAACTCGCGCACCGTCGCTTCGTCCATCTCGATAATTATAAGATCAGGATGCACCGGATTAGAGCGCCCTCGCGGCAAACCGCCAATCCCATTGCGACTGGACGTGTTTATTCCTGCCGAACCCAAGAGTTGAAGATCATCGAAATAGGAGTTCTCACGATCTAAGTTGTGGAGCTGATAGATCGGTCCCTCACGGGTGACGTAAGCCACATCCATGATGATCGCCATATCGACCTTGTTCTTCGAACCTTGTTTACGAGCCTTTCGCTGAAAATCGCGCGGCTGAAGGCATTCAACTTCGCAAATGTCTTTCAGTCGAGAGAGATAGGATTCGTAAGTTTCGGCTTGGCTGGCGGACAGCGGAGATACGCTTGATACAGCTAGCAATGCAAACGCTGCAGATATCGATGAAAAACGCATCAGATGCTCCACAAATAAAAGTGAGGGTTTCTGTTGCTAGCTACCCTCGGAGCCCCGGAATCCGCTTCTGTTGCCCGGTGGGTCCAACCGCGCTTTAGCTTTGTAAGATCAGGGCGTTAGCCCGTCAGATTACGCTGCGATTGCGAGTGCTTCGTTATCGTTTGCACTTATGAGTTTTGAACAGTTTTACGGGTTACTCAGCCCGGGCAAAAACACCGCTTTTCAGCCCACGTCGATCCTAGTTCGTCCCCGTCAAAAGCCCCGGTTTCCCGAGATTTGTGGTGGAGACGCCGGGTACTGCCCCCGGGTCCGTTGCGCCTATTGCACGCTGCAATTTATCGCCATAGCCCGCAAAAACGAGCGGTCTCTATATAGGCCCCGCTCGATTAATGTGAAGTGAAATTGCGGTTTTGAACGCGCGATTTGCGCCCAGTTACTTTTTCAAAGCGTCGCGAATTTCGGTCAGCAACTCGATTTCCGTTGGGCCTGCCGGTGTTTCCTCTTCGGCTGGTTTTTCAAAGCGTTCTTTCACTTTGTTGGCATAGCGAACGAGCATGAAGATGATGAAGGCGAGGATCAGGAAGTTGATGATCGAGGTCACGAACGCGCCCCATGCAAGCACATTGGCACCCGCCTCACGCGCTGCTTCAAGGCTCATTCCCGGTTCCACCAGCTCAGCGCCGGAAAGGACAGTGTATCGGCTTGAGAAGTCCACATCACCGAAAATCATGCCGACAATTGGCATTATCACGTCATCGGTGAGCGAGGCGACGATCACCGCGAAAGCGCCAGCGATTATGACCGCAACGGCGAGTTCCATCACGTTGCCCTTGGCAATAAATTCCTTGAATTCCGTCAGCATGTCGATCCCCTAACGCTTCCCTGTAATTGCTACCCTTTTTACAGGCGGGAGGGGGACTGCCAAGAGCGTTTACAATTGTCTACACAGCTTGAAAGCGGAACGCGGTGTGCTATATCGGCAATACAGGTTTTCCGCGCCTAACATCTGGCAAACGCGGCTTGTTGGAGGGACACGTATGAATTTCAAATCCATTACGCGCGGCTTCGTGCTCGCGTGCGTTTCGCTTAGCCTTGCAGCTTGTGGGATCAACTCGGTTCCGGCAGCTGAAGAAGATGCCAAGGCGAAATGGGCCGATGTTGAGGCGCAATTTCAAAGGCGCGCGAATTTGATCCCCAACCTCGTCGAAGTTGCGCAAGGCGCGGCCGAAAACGAGCGGGCCATCCTGACAGAAGTGACCGAAGCACGCGCCAGGGCCACCAGCATTCAAGTGTCTGCCGATGATTTGGGCGATGCTTCGAAAATGGAAGAATTGGCCGCGGCCCAAGGACAGTTGAGCCAGGGTCTTGGCCGTCTGCTTGCAAGCTTCGAGGCCTATCCGCAGATCACTTCGAACCAGAACTACCTCGCGCTGCAAAGCCAGCTTGAAGGGACGGAAAACCGTATTGCGGTTGCTATTCGCGACTACAATGAATCGGTGCGCAAATATAACACCACGATCCGCACCTTCCCCGATACGATCGGCGCGAACATCGTTCATGGAGCAGAGCCGCTTGTGCCCTACTCGTCGGTGACTGAAGGCGCAGAAGTCGCACCCGAGCTTGATCTTACGTCAGACTGATCCGCTTGCTCCGCCATTTCCTAATACTTCTCGCGGCAGCGGGGGCGCTGTTGGCCTCACCGCTTGCCGCGCAGGATTTCCCACCGCTGACAGGGCGCGTGGTCGACGATGCCGATATCATTCCTGCCAGTTTGGAAGCGGAGCTAACCGCGCAGCTTGAGGCACTGGAAACGCAGTCCCAGCGCCAATTGGTTGTTGCAACAGTGCCCGATCTGCAGGGGTATGACATTGCAGATTACGGATATCAGTTGGGCCGCGAATGGGGCCTTGGCGATGCTGAACGAAATGATGGCGCCATCCTTCTCGTCGCTCCAAATGAGCGCAGGGTCCGCATCGAAGTGGGCTATGGCCTAGAAGGCACGCTAACCGACGCTTTGTCATCGATTATCATCCAGAATGAAATTCTCCCCCGCTTCCGCAATGACGATTACCCCGGCGGCATCGGAGCGGGCGCCAATGCCATCATCACCCAATTGCAGCTTCCCCCTGACGAAGCTGCTCGCGTCGCACAGCAGGCAGGCGAAGCCATGCAATCGCGAGAACGATCCGGAGGCATTCCCTTCGGCGCTCTCATCTGGCTCGGCTTCATGTTCTTTTTCTTCATCCTACCCATCATTCGTGGGGGGCGGCATCGACGCAAATACAAGAAGCGTCGCAAAGGCCCTTGGGGCAAACGCCGTGATGATGACGATTACGATGACGGCTGGGGTCGGACCGCACGCGACATCATTCTTTGGGAAGTCGGCAGCGCAATTGCTCGCGGCGCCATGGGCGGCGGGCGCAGTGGTGGCGGCTGGGGCGGCGGAGGCGGCTTTGGCGGCGGGTTTTCTGGCGGCGGCGGCTCATTCGGAGGCGGCGGCGCCTCTGGGGGATGGTAAGATATGAGCTACCTGAACGAAGCTGAACACAAAATCGTCTCTGACGCAGTGGGCGAGGCAGAGCAATCGACCTCAGGCGAAATCCTGACAGTGCTGGCCGACAGATCCGACGGCTACACTGATGTTGTGCTCGTATGGGCCGCAGCCCTGGCGTTTACCGCGATGAGCGTATTTGCGCTGTTCCCGCAGCCCTTCCTCGATTTCTATGATGGCCTGTTCGGTGGCTGGGGACACGAGTGGACCACCGGCGAACTTGCCAGCATGACGATCCTTCTGGGGCTCATTACATTTGCGCTCACGTGGGCTGTGCAATTGTGGAAGCCGCTCAGATTCGCCCTCATCCCCGGCCCTGCAAAGACTGCACGCGTCCACGAACAGGCGATCAAGCATTTCAAGGTTGGCGCGGAACGGCGCACGCATGGCCGCACCGGCGTGCTCATCTACCTTTCGATGAGCGAGCATCGTGCGGAAATCATCGCCGACGAGCCGATCGCGGTCAAAGTCCCAGCCGAGGTTTGGGGTGAGGCAATGGCGGAAATGCTCGACGAGATTAAAGCAGGCCGTGTGGCGCAAGGAATGGCCGTAGGCGTGCGTGATGTGGGCTTTGTTCTCTCAGAGCATTTCCCGCGTGACGGCAAGGACGAAAACGAGCTTCCCGATCGCCTGATCGAAGTCTAGGGCTTTCGCCAATGAACGACGAATTCATCAAAGACCGGGACGCCGACCTTCCCGAAGAAACGCGCTGGGAAGGTGAATTCATCACCGCCAAAACGCGCGGACGCTGGGAATATGTCGGGCGTTCACGCGGTATCAGAGCCGCAGCAGTAATCGCAATCGACGAAGACGAGGACGGCACGCGCCATGCCATTCTGGTGAGCCAATACCGCGTGCCACTATCCCAATTCTGCCTTGAGATACCAGCAGGCCTGGTAGGCGATGAAGCTGGCAGCGAAGGCGAACCCGCAATTGAGGCTGCAACGCGCGAGTTGGAAGAAGAAACAGGATACCGCGCTGGATCAATCCAGGTGCTGGGCGAGTTTTACTCCTCTCCAGGCATGGTGTCCGAATGCTTCACGCTTTTACGTGCGACTGACTTGACCAAAGTGAGCGAAGGCGGCGGACTGCATGACGAAAACATCACCGTGCACCGCATCCCGCTGGCCGATGTGCCGCGCTTCGTCGACGATTGGCGCGCTGCAGGCCACGGGGTCGATGTGCGCATCGCATTATTCATGAATTATCTGGGAGAAACGAAGTCATGACCAAACGCTGCGAAGGCAAACTCGCACTTGTAACGGGCGGCGCTCAAGGGCTTGGCCGCGCACATTGCATTCGGCTCGCACAAGAGGGCGCGCGTGTGCTCGCAACCGATATCAATGGCGAAGGCGCCGCGGAAACCGCAGCAATAGTCAACGCTGAAATGGGCGATGGCACTGCCTTTAGCATTCAGCATGACGTCACAGATCCAGCCGCATGGGAAGCCGCAGTGGATGCGGCGCGCGAGCAGATGGGCGGGCTCAACGTGCTGGTCAACAATGCCGGGATCGGCGTTGCAGGCAATATCGAGACTTGCACCTTCGAAGACTGGAGCCGCTGTTTTGATATCAACGTGAATTCGATCTTCCACGGCTGCCAGAAGGCCCTTCCCTTGATGCGTGAGCATGCGCCGGGATCGATCATCAACATCAGCTCAATCGCTGGCCTGATCGCAAGCGATACGATGCCGGCATACAATGCGTCGAAGGCGAGCGTGTGGATGCTGTCCAAATCCATCGCGCTGCATTGTGCGAAGATGAACATGCAAATTCGCTGCAATTCAGTTCATCCGACCTTTGTCGACACGCCAATCCTCGATGGCACGGCGGAGCATCACAATATCGAGAAGGGCGTTCTCCTCGATAAGCTCGCGCGGCAGATCCCGCTTAAATCTGTGGGCGAGCCCGATGATATCGCCAATGCAGTCGTATACCTCGCCAGCGATGAAAGCCGCTTTATGACGGGCGCTGAGATCAAATTGGATGGCGGTATAAGCGCCATGTGATGACTTGCTGAAGCGAGCAAAAAGAAAGGGGCCGTACTTGGCCCCTTCCCGGTTCAATCAGATCGTGTTTCGCGTCCCGTCAAACCGGGGCCGCTGATTTAATCGACGATGAAAGCCATGACGATGTAGATCGGAATTGCGAGACCAAATCCAAGCAGTGTCGCTGCAACAAATCCGAGACGCCAGACCAGCGGATCCGTACCGGACCATTTGGCAAGGCCTGAGCAAACACCGAACAGTTTGCCGTTTGGCCGATCAAGATGCAGACCGCCAGAGTTGCGGGGGGTCAAATTGCTCATGCGAGAACTCCTGAGATAAGGGGATTGGAAGGGCTTGCGGGGACAATGGCAGTCGCCATCAGCACCGCAGAAAGTGCGAGCGAACTGGCAAGAGCGGCGATCCGAGCGCCTGTCGTGCCGGCCAGATCAAAAAACGAATACATGGGTTTTGGTCTCCTACATGGGCTGAAAATTGAAAGTTAGGCAATCAGCGCAGGCGATGCCGGGACGATCGCGTAAGCAAAGAAAGATGCTGAAACGATCACGGCCATTGCGGCTGAAGCGAAGTTAAATCCGGTGTTGGTGTTGAACATTGTAAGTCTCCTAAGTGGGTTGATTGTGTTGGCCTCAGACCATCAGGGTCGGGCTTGCGGGGATGATGGCGTAAGCGAAGAAAGCCGCTGAGATGACCACCGAAAGAGCGGCGGTGACAAAACGGTTGGAAGATTTAGCTGCGTACATTTCGTGGTCTCCTTCTTGAGTTGTTCGATGTCTTTGGGGCGATTGCCTTGGGACACCCAACACTCTGCAGGAGCCGTGCCAAACTTGAAAAACGGCGAAATTCTGCCGTTTACATAGTGTTACAAAGCTGACAATTTGTTCATAAATGCCAAGGTTTGGTGTTTTTTCCCATCTGTTAGGATCGCTATCTTCCAGCGTAGTCGCGCTGGCCAAATTCTCGCCGCGTGCTAACCGGGGTGTGCGCCATGGCTTTGCAGAGAATCACTCTCGAAAACTTCCGCAACCATGCGAGCACCACGCTCGATGACACAGCGCATTTCAATCTGTTGATTGGCGAGAATGGCGCCGGAAAAACCAACGTCTTGGAAGCATTGTCGCTGCTTAGTCCGGGGCGCGGATTGCGCAGGGCCTCGATCGGCGACTTTGCCCGGCGGCAGCTTCAGGAAGAGACTGCCGGCCACTTTTCGATTGGTGCAAGTCTGGTGGAGCAAGGGCAAGTTTCCGCTCGCATCGGCACGTACACAACGCCAGATCGCCCCACGCGCCGCCTCGTCCGCGTCAACGGTGCCGACGCCACTGCCAGCGCTTTATCAGAATGGCACGCAGTATCCTGGCTGACCCCAGCAATGGATGGCCTGTTCACCGATAGCGCAGGCGCGCGGCGGCGATTTATGGATCGGATGGCGCTCGCAATTGAGCCCGGCCATGCGAAAAGCGTTTCGTCCTTGGAAATCGCGCTTAGAGAACGCAATCGCCTGCTCGAAGATCGCAAGGATGCGCGCTGGCTCGATGCGATTGAAGCACAGATTGCGCAGCACGGATCACAAGTTTCTGGAACACGGACGCGACTTGTCGCGATGTTGGGCGACGAACTGTCTGCGCTCCCGCCCGAACCTTTTGCCAAGCCTCTACTTCTTTATCGGTCTGGCGGCCCGCTAGACCCGGCAGAGCTGCTTGCCACTCTCGCCCGTGAGCGTCCCCGCGATCGTGCTGCGGGACGCGCGCTCACGGGGCCGCACCGCGATGAATTGGAAGTGGTGATGGCATCTTCGGGTCAACCAGCCGCATCGTGTTCGACGGGAGAGCAAAAGGCGATGCTGATCGCGATCACGCTCGCACATGGCGTCTTGGCGTCATCGGGACGGCCCAGCATCTTGCTGCTCGATGAAGTCGCCGCTCACCTCGATCCAGTACGCCGGACCGAGTTGTTTGCGCGTCTTCGTCAGGGCAAAGCGCAAATCTGGATGACGGGGACGGAAATGGCCCCGTTTGACGCAATCAAAGAAGAAGCGGCTATCTGGCGTGTATCTGGCGGCGCTGTTGAGCGGGTTTAGCCAGCCTCGGCGTCTTCCTCCTGAGGATCTTCCTCCTGAGGAATAGCCGCAGCAACTTCATCAAGCGTCGATGCCACCAGCGCTTCGATCCCCTCTTCAGTGGGATGGATGCGATCGCGCTGAAAGAGGTTCGTGTCCTCGTAGATATCATTGAGCCAGAACGGGATGATTGCAGTGTCGTACTTTTCGGCCATCTCCGCATAAATCGCATCGAATTCAGCCTGATATTCCGGGCCATAGTTGGGGGGCGCCCGCATTCCCATGATAAGTACGGGAATGTCGCGGCTATTAAGCTCAGTCAGCATCGCATCAAAATTCGCGCGCGTTTCTTCGGGTGAAATGCCGCGCAGCAGATCATTCCCGCCAAGCTCGAGGATAAACAGGTCAGGTTTGGTGTCCTGACTGTCCAGGGTGAATTCGAGCCGCTCCAATCCTGCTGAACTGGTGTCGCCCGAAATGCCTGCATTGACCATCACCGCATTGATCCCCTGGCGCCGCAATGCGTTTTCGAGCTTTGCGGGATAGCTCTGTCCAGGCTCCAGACCATAACCAGCAAACAGGCTGTCACCAAAGGCCAGTATCGTGCGTTCAGGCCCCATTACAGGAATTTCGGGCAGCTCAGCACTCTCGGAATTCTCAGCGATTTCTGCAGGCGCTTCGGCCGTTTCGCCGCCGCAGGCAGCAAGCGCGAAAAGCGCCGGGAAACAAATCAAAGCGCTCACGCGTTTCTGCCAAATACCCATGGTGATCTGTAAACCTCTTGATCGCGCCTTGTTTCAGGCTCTTATCTAACCCATCTGGCTCATGTGACAAATCCTTCAAGCCCCTCTCACCCTGCGGCCGACCTCAAAGCGATCGTCGCCCGCAATCTCACGCTGACGCTGGGCAGCGCTGCAGCGCCCGTGGACATTCTGCGCGGCATCGATCTGGAGATTGCCCACGGCGAGGTCGTTGCTCTTCTTGGCCCTTCGGGTTCTGGAAAAAGCTCACTGATGGCCGTTCTCTCCGGGTTGGAGCGCGCGACAAGCGGCGATCTTATGGTTGCAGGGTCGAACTTCACACACCTTGATGAAGATGGCTTGGCGCAGGCACGCCGAGGCCGGATCGGGATTGTGCTGCAAGCTTTCCACCTCCTGCCGACTATGACAGCCGCCGAAAACGTCGCCACACCGATGGAGCTGGCGGGAAGCGCAGATGCGACCGAGCGCGCTGAGGCGGAATTGAAGGCGGTCGGGCTTGGCCACCGTATCGGGCACTACCCAACTCAGCTTTCGGGCGGCGAACAACAGCGTGTGGCCATCGCCAGAGCGATCGCGCCCCGCCCCAGCCTTATCTTTGCCGACGAACCGACGGGCAATCTTGATGTCGGCACGGGCGAGGAAATCGTTGATCTGCTGTTTGCCCGCCGCGCGGAAACGGGCGCAACATTGCTCATCATCACGCATGATCGCAGCCTCGCCGAAAAGTGTGAGCGCGTTCTCACCATGGCCGATGGGATCATCGTTTCAGATGAGCGGACCGGGGCCAATTTGACTGTGGCCGCCGAGTGAGCACAACGACAAGCCTCTCCTGGGCAAAAGCCTGGCATATCGCCAAGCGGGATTTAAACGCCCGGTTCAAAGGGCTTCGGCTGCTTGTGATCTGCATATTCCTGGGCACTGGCGCGCTGGCGGCGATTGGCACGCTGACCGCTTCAATCGAGCGCGAATTGGCATCCTCGGGCCAGGTCATCCTTGGCGGCGATCTCGAAGTCGAAGTGTGGCAGCGTGACCTTGACGATACCGAAAAGGAAGCGCTGGCCGAATACGGCACCGTTTCAGGAGGTACTAGGCTGCAAGCAATGGCAACCGTGGATGATGCCGCCGCGCCAGTCGAACTCAAAGCTGTTGATGGCAATTGGCCGCTCTATGGCGCGCTGACACTCGCCGATGGGCGCAAAGTGGGTGCTCCGACCGGCACCGATGCCTATGTAGCGCGGGGAGCGCTTGACCGCTTGGATATTCGTGTCGGCGACACATTCACTGTCGGCACAACAACGTTGACTGCCGCCGGCGTGATTGAGAACGAACCTGATCGTTTGTCAGAGGGTTTCCAGCTTGGCCCTAGCGTGATTGTTGCTGACAACGTGCCCGGAGACGCTGGATTGCTATCTCCAGGTTCGCTCTACGAAAGCAAATACAGGGTCGCTTTCGACAGTTCCTCGCAGGAACCCGATGAGGCGCGCGAAGCGCTGGAAGATGCTTTCCCCAATTCCGGTTTCGATTTCCGCACCCGCGACCGCGCTTCTCCCGGGGCGGACCGCTTTGTACGCCAGATGAGCGATTTTCTCACGCTGGTGGGCTTGGCCGCTCTGGTAATTGCCGGCATCGGGATTGCGGGCGGTGTATCATCGTACCTCGATCAACGCCGTGCAAGCATTGCGACACTTAAAGTGTTCGGCGCATCCTCACGCGATATTGTGCGGATTTATGCGCTTCAGATTGGCGCGGCCGCACTTCTGGGAAGCGCGCTGGGTATTGCGACCGGCGTGCTGGTTACACCCCTTCTCAGCACTGCTCTGGATGGGCTGTTGCCGGTTGAGAGCGGTTTCGTGATTGAGCCAGCTCCGCTCCTGCTTGCAGGTGCGTATGGTATTCTGGTTGCGTTCGCGTTCGCCGCTGCACCGCTCCTACGCGCACGGTCTTTCCCCGCCATGGCATTGATGCGCTCCCGCGTGGCGCCTCTAGCGCGAGACAAGCGCGCCTTGATCGCGACCATTATTGGCATTGGCGCGATCTGCGCGCTCGCCATGCTGACAACCAAGCAGCCGATCCTCTCAGGCAGCTTTCTTTTGGGAGCGGGTGGTGCATTGGCTGCACTCGCCGCGCTTGGCTTTGGCATCCAATACCTCGCCAGGCGCCTCCCCCGCCCTTCCAATCCTATCCTCAGAAGCGCGCTGGCAAATATCTATCGCCCCGGTGCGCCGACAGGGTCGCTGGTGACAGCTCTTGGCTTTGGCCTTGCTGCCTTTGTCCTTTTGGCTGCAATCCAGACGGCAATTGACGGCAACATTCAAAGCCGCGTGCCCCAAGAAGCGCCCGACTATTTCGTGCTCGATGTACCCGTTGAAGAGGAAGATCGCTTCACCAGCATTGTCGAGGACAAATTCCCCGATGCCGCCATTCGCGCCGTGCCGACCTTGCGCGCATCGGTGCTCGCTTACGGTCCCGAAGACAACATGATCCGCGTCGCAGACCTCGAAGAGCTTCCCGAAGGCGCGTGGGCTCTGCGCGGGGAGCGCGGCGTGACCTATGCCGATGAAGTGCCACCCGGCAATTCGCTTGTTGAAGGCGAGTGGTGGGATGAAAGCGAAGCGGACGAAGCGCTGGTTTCCATTGACAAACAACTCGCCGATGCCGCCAATCTTGGGGTGGGCGACTACCTCACCATCGGGCTGCTGGGTACCGAACGAGAGGCGCGCATTGCCAATGTACGCGAGATCGATTGGGAAAGCATGGGCTTTAACTTCACCATGGTTTTCTCACGCGGAGCGATTGCAGATGCCCCGCACAAGCTTTCTGCGACCATTGACCTGCCAGAAGCTGCCGATGCGACCGCTCAAGGCGAATTGCTGCGCGAATTGGTACGCACTCTTCCGTCCACATCGGTGATCGAAGTGGGCGATATCCTCATCGAAGCGCGCACTCTGCTGCAGCAAGTGGGCCTAGCAACCCTGGCCGCAGCATCCGTAGCGGTGCTCGCTGGACTTGCCGTGCTGATGGGCGCGATTGCTGCAGCGCGCGCTGCACGCACCTACGACACGGTCGTCCTGCGCGTCCTGGGTGCAAGCAGGCGGCAAATCCTCTCGTTGCAATTGGCCGAATATGGCCTGATCGCAGCGCTTCTCGCGCTGGTTGCGTTGGGATTGGGGTCCGCACTTGGCTGGGTTGTCATTACCCAGATGTTTGAATTCGACTGGCTGCCCGATTGGGGCCAAGTGCTGGCCGTGCTCAGCTTGGGCCTTGCCATGGTGCTCGCCTTTGCGATCGGAGGCTCACTGCCGCTGCTAAGAGCAAAGCCCGCGCAGGCCCTGCGCGAGCTTTAGAAGGCATGAAAAAGGGCGGCGGCCAGATGGCCGCCGCCCGCTTAATCCAAATGATTTTCCACCCAATCAGGCGAAGACGTTTTCGTCGTATGGGTTTTTGGGGTCTGGCCCGAAACGGTTTGGTCCGTCCGTTCCTGGCAAGATCAACAATACGAAAAGCCCGATACTCGCAATAATTCCAAGGAATGGGATTAGCGACGCTAGGACCAACCCGGGATACCACCAGCCAGACATGTCACGATCGTGCAAGCGGCGAACGGTTACTGCAATATTGGGTATAAGTGCTGCGAGTGCATATAGGCCATACAACCCGATACCGATCATTCCGAACGTTCCCATTCCGCTCATCGCTGCTGCCGCAGCAGCTTCATCGCTCGCGCCACTGGCAGCGGCGTCGAAAGTCGCGCTCATCAATGAAAAGTAGAAAGGCCCGGCAAGAACCAAACCAACGATCATATTGAGCAGAAAGAACATCCAGAATTCTTTACGCCGCGATCGACCCTGAAAATCAAAATACCGCCGAAATGGCAAAATCATCCATTCCATGAGAATCTCCCCCTAAGTGAGTGGTGCCAAGCCACCATAAGCCCGCGCACAATACAAGTGCCGCGATTAAGCTATTCTCATATACAAATGAAAAGCCCCGCGCATCGCTGCGCGGGGCCTTGATGGTAGTCGGTTGGAACCGCTTAGAACTTAAAGC
Organism: Erythrobacter sp. YT30; assembly: GCF_001542875.1. Classification (GTDB taxonomy): domain Bacteria; phylum Pseudomonadota; class Alphaproteobacteria; order Sphingomonadales; family Sphingomonadaceae; genus Erythrobacter. The sequence goes on from NZ_LMAF01000002.1 coordinate 76,838, forward strand.
GGACGAGGCCGCCATAGGTGCGCGGTGCGTTCGGATAACCCGATACAGTGCCAGATTGTGCCACACCGTCGAACACTGTCAGGATGTGCTCATCATCGGTAAGGTTACGCCCCCAGATGCCCACTTCCAGACCGTTGTTGAGTTTCAGCGTCATCGACGCGTTCACGAGGTTCACCTCACGCTGGAAGATCAACGTGTTGCCAAGCGCCGCATTGAAAGTCGGCAGGCCGTTGTTGATCTCGGTGTTGCTTTCGTGGTTGTAATCGACGCGCGTCACCAGTTGGGTGCCGCTGTCCCACTCGTGCGTGTAAGTCGCCGACGTTGCAATCGCCCATGACGGGATGCCGCCCGGACGTTCACCGCTGAGATCACCCAAGACACTGTCGGGGAAGCTGTCAAACAGCGGATCAAGGTGCGTGAGGGCAAAGGTCAGCACGAGACCATCCGCTGGGTTGACGGTTGTATCGAGCTCAAATCCTCTGACCGATTGTTGACCCGCATTGCGCAGTTCAAATCCGGTACCGGTGAACAAGAAGCTCTGAAAACCGTCAATCGTCTGATCAAACACGGCGAGGTTGAAGCCCCAGCCCGGCCACTGGCCTTTCAGACCCACTTCGTAGACTTCTGCCTCTTCCGGACCCGCAAAGCGCGTACCTGAGCGCAGGTTGGGTACGGCAAGCCCGGCATTCAGGATGTTCGATGGCGGTGCCAAGATCGTCGAGAGACCAGGCCCGGGAACGAAGTCAGTAGCCGCCGGACGCGAATCTCGCGAAAGGTTGATTGAGCTTGCCTTAAAGCCAGTTGCGTAGCTCGCGTAGATGTTGAGCTCATTCGACACCTGATACGCTGCACGCAGCAGATAGGTGAACTCATCGTCATTCGTTTCACCGTTCTCCACCGCGTTCGGGATTGTCAGGAACGGCGGCTGGAACTGGAACGGTGCAAGCGGCAGCAGCGCGTTCTGGGCAGGATCCTGAGCTGCAGCAGCGATACCAGCAAAGATCGGCGCTGTTGCAGGGTTCGACGAGAAGTCTGCAATGATTGCAGGCGTCACATCACCCGGAGCAATCGCCAGCGCCTGTGCAATACCGCCAACGATGAAGGCATCGACCAGATTGACATTCGCAAGCGGATCGAAACTCGTTTGGCTTAGAGCGAAGTCCTTGCTGTCATCGGTATAGTTGAAGCCAGCGGTCAGCACGAGGCCGTCGATGGGTTCAAAATCAAACGTACCGAAGACTGACCATGCTGTGTTGTCCATCGCGAAATTTTCGCTGGTCAAAAGCGGCGTCAGGAAGATGCTCTCCTGCGGAAGTCCAAGACCCGCTTCAACGCCGTTGAAGACGCTCGGCGCGCCGCTCAAAACGTCGACCGGGTTGCCGCCTGCGAGGATTTCGAAGAAATCGCGGATCTGGGTGCCGTTTTGAACGCCGCTTTCCTGCGTGATGGATTCATCGAAGTAGAACCCGCCAAGCAGGAAGTTGAACGGACCATCAAAGTCCGAAGTAATCCGCAGTTCCTGAGTGAAGGTTTCAACGTCCTGATCGCGCGTTTCGGTCGCGATATCAGCGCTTGTGTAATCAATGTCTGAAAGGAAGAAGTTCTTCAGCTCGCGATACGACGTAATCGATGTGACCGAGATAGGACCGGTTTCCCAATCGACCTGAACAGAACCACCGTAATTGTCGACTTCGTTCACTGGAACGACATTCAGGAAAGCATCGCGATCGAAGAAAGTATCTGGCGTTCCAATCTGGCCGCCGACAGCCTGGATACCGGCAACGGTCGGGCCAGAAACAAGCGTGCCAACCTGGCAGCAAACCTCGTCGATGCGCGAATAATCGCCGATGGCGCGGATACGCAGATCAGGGGTTGGCTCAATCAGCAATTGGCCGCGAGCAGACCAGCGATTACGATCGTTCTGCTCTTCATCAAGATTGACGATATCGGCAAAACCATCGCGGCGGTTGTAGCTGCCGTCGAGAGAGAATGCGATGTTATCGGTGATCGGGCCGGTAATGTCACCGCGCAGGATCAGAGCGTTGAAATTACCGTAGCTTGCCTCAAGCGCGCCGCCGAATTCGAACTGCGGCTCGCGAGTGACGACGGAGATAACGCCAGCAGAAGCGTTCTTGCCGAACAGCGTTGATTGTGGGCCGTTCAGGACCTCAATACGCTGAACATTGGGAAGGTCGGAAAGGGCGCCAGCAGACCGAGAACGGAACACGCCGTCAACGAACACGCCTACAGATGGCTCAACGCCGAAGTTGTTATCGCCGTTACCGAAACCGCGAATGATGAAAGTCGACGCCGACGATGTTTGCAGCTGGCTGACCCGCAGCGAGGGCGTGACAGTTTGCAAATCGAGCACGTCGCGAATTTGCGCGTTTTCGAGCGTTTCATTGCTGGTCACGGAAACTGAAATCGGGGTTTCCTGAAGCGTCTGTTCGCGCTTGGACGCGGTGACGATGATCAGGTTGTCTGCATCAGGCGCCTCGAGCTCGGTGTCATCAGCATCTTGTGCGAATGCGACGCTAGGGGCTGTAAAAGCAAATGCGGCCGCGCCTGTCAGCAGCGCGTAGCGGTACGACCCGGCAGAGCCGGTGAAAATAGAACGCATGGGATATCCTCTCCTCATTAATCTACGCCAAGTGCATCCCCAGATGCGCAAGTCCCGGCGCGATTGGCGAAAGTAATAGGCGGATGTTGTTAACGGAACAAGGACGAAACAGGCAGTTCTGCGAGGGGAGGCTGCCGATTGTGGCAAGTCTATCACACCTTTAGAGGTGGAAAGAAGCGCAAGTGTGGACTTTACGTTACGGCAAGTAACAGTATTGAGCGCGCTCTACTTCAATTCATCGCAGCGCTTGCGAGGGGGCGCTCGCTAGGCTAGGCGCGCCGCAGATATTGCGGTGCACCATAACTTGCCCGCCCCCCGTTCTTGCGAAAGCCCTTTGAAAATGTCCAATTCGCTTCGAAATGTCGCGATCATCGCGCACGTTGACCACGGTAAGACCACTCTGGTCGACCAGCTCTTTCGCCAGTCGGGCACGTTCCGCGACAACCAGCGCGTCGAAGAACGCGCGATGGATTCAGGTGATCTCGAAAAAGAGCGCGGCATCACCATCCTTGCCAAATGCACCAGCGTCGAATGGGAACATGAAGGCGAGACGACGCGGATCAACATCGTCGATACGCCCGGCCACGCCGATTTCGGCGCGGAGGTCGAACGTATCTTGAGCATGGTCGATGGCGTGATTCTGCTGGTCGACAGCGCAGAAGGCGCGATGCCGCAGACAAAGTTTGTGACCGGCAAAGCGCTTGCACTGGGTCTGAAACCGATCGTCGTCGTCAACAAGATTGACCGCCCTGATGGCCGTCCGCAGGAAGTGCTGGACGAAGTGTTTGACCTGTTTGCTTCGCTCGATGCTAATGACGAACAGCTCGACTTCCCCTCGCTTTGGGCATCGGGCCGTGATGGCTATGCAAGCGATGATGAGACCGCACGCGAGGGCACGCTGGAGCCGCTGTTCAAGCTGATCTGCGATCACGTGCCACCGCCAGGCCTCGATACGAGCGGCAAGTTCAGCTTTCTGGCGACCCTGCTTGATCGCGACAATTTCATGGGCCGTGTACTCACAGGCCGCGTTCAATCCGGAACAATCAACATCAACGATCCAATCCATGCGATTGATATGGATGGAAATGTTGTAGAAACGGGACGTGCGACCAAGCTCATGAGCTTTGACGGGTTGGAGCGTGTTCCGGTCGAAAGCGCGAAGGCTGGCGATATCATCGCGTTGGCAGGGCTTGAAAAGGCGACCGTTGCCAACACCATCTGCGATCCCAGCGTGACCGAACCCATCGCTGCGCAGCCGATCGACCCACCAACGCTCGCGATGCGCTTTGCCGTCAATGATAGTCCGCTTGCCGGGCGCGAGGGTGATAAGGTCACCAGCCGTATGATCCGTGACCGCCTTAATCGCGAAGCGGAAACCAATGTCGCCATTCGCATCACCGAGAGCGCGGACAAGGACTCGTTTGAAGTCGCTGGTCGCGGTGAATTGCAACTTGGTGTTCTTATTGAGACCATGCGCCGCGAAGGATTTGAGCTCGGCATCAGCCGACCAAAAGTGCTATTGCGCGAAGAGAATGGCGAGAAGCTTGAACCCTATGAAACCGTAGTCATCGATGTGGATGATGAGCATTCGGGTACCGTCGTTGAAAAGATGCAGCGCCGCAAAGCTGACCTCACCGAAATGCGTCCTTCGGGCCAAGGCAAGACGCGCATCACTTTCTCAGCCCCATCGCGCGGGCTGATCGGATATCACGGAGAATTCCTTTCCGACACGCGCGGAACTGGGATCATGAACCGCCTGTTCGAGAAATACGGCCCTTACAAAGGCCCGATTGAAGGCCGCATCAACGGTGTCCTGATCTCCAACGGCGATGGCGAGGCAGTCGGTTATGCCCTCAACATGCTTGAGGATCGCGGCGAGCTCTTCATCGAGCCTCAGATGAAGGTCTATGAAGGCATGGTCATCGGCGAGAACGCCAAGCCAGAAGATCTCGAAGTCAATCCGATGAAGGCAAAGCAACTGTCGAACGTCCGCTCCACCGGCAAGGATGACGCTATTCGCCTCACCCCGCCACGCCGAATGACACTGGAGCAATCGATTGCCTACATCGACGATGATGAAATGGTCGAAGTGACGCCGCAATCGATCCGTCTTCGCAAGGCGCTGCTCTGCCCGCATGAGCGCAAGAAGGCGAAGCGCAAGAAGGAAGCGTAACCGGGAACGGACTAGAGTGGCTTTAGCGGCTCTCGCCTGTTACGCGCTGCGCCGATGCAAACTGCAACACTGATTACGCTCGCGCTCTATTTCGTTCTCATGATCGGCATCGGGCTATTCGCCCGGCGCCAATCGACCGCAACATCCGAAGGTTACCTGTTGGCAGGGCGGAACCTTCCGCCAGCCGTGGCAGCGCTGAGCGCTGGCGCTTCGGACATGTCGGGCTGGCTACTGCTGGGTCTTCCCGGCGCGCTCTATGCCAGCGGACTGGTTGAGGCGTGGATCGGCATCGGCCTGTTCGTGGGTGCAGTAGTCAACTGGATCATCGTTGCGCCTCAGCTGCGCGAACAGACCGAGGCGCGCGGCAATGCGCTCACCATCCCAGAGTTTCTCGCCAATCGCTTCCCTGATAAAGCAGTAGCCTTGCGGGTCGTATCCGCGATCGTGATCGTCGCATTCTTAACCGTCTACACTGCCGCCGGCCTAGTAGGTGGAGGCAAGCTGTTTGAGACAGCCTTTGCTGGCCTGCTCCCCAATGTTGCCATGAGCGATTACATGCTCGGCATCTGGATCACGGCGGGCGTTGTGCTCGCTTATACCATGATCGGCGGGTTTCTCGCGGTCAGCCTTACCGATTTCGTGCAAGGGTGCATCATGGTAGTCGCGCTGGTGCTCATGCCGCTTGTCGTGATGTTTGGCACAGGCGGCGAAGCGGGCGGATCGATAGCCAATGTCGCTGCATCGCAACCTGGCTTTTTAAGCTTGACTGAAGGGCTGACATTGCTCGGCTTTGTAAGCGCAGTGACTTGGGGTCTCGGTTATTTCGGACAGCCGCATATCATTGTGCGCTTCATGGCGATCCGCAGCGTTGAGCAAGTGAAGACCGCGCGCAATATCGGCCTCACCTGGATGGGTGTCGCTTTGATCGGAGCGATCGGGATTGGAATTGCAGGACGCGCCTACGCTGAACGCAATGGGATTCCAGTGGAAGATCCTGAAACGATTTTCATCATCCTTTCTGAATTGCTGTTTCATCCCCTCATCACAGGGTTTCTCCTTGCGGCATTGCTGGCCGCAATCATGAGCACGATCAGTTCGCAGTTGCTGGTCTCGTCCAGCTCCTTGACCGAGGATTTTTATCGCTTGTTCCTGCGCAAGGAGTGCGGGGAGAAAGAGGCTGTCAATGTTGGCCGGGTCTGCGTTGCCTTGGTCGCGCTGGCGGCGATTGCGATTGCAGCCGATCCAGACAGTCAAGTGCTTGGCCTCGTTTCCAACGCATGGGCCGGGTTTGGCGCGGCGTTCGGACCGCTGATTATCCTCTCACTTACGTGGGACAAAATGACAGGAGCGGGCGCGGTTGCCGGACTTGTAACAGGCGCCGCAGTGGTCGCCGCATGGATTGCGCTGGGGCTCAATTCCGACTTTATCGGCGGTCAGGGGCTTTATGAAATTGTCCCGGGCTTTATCGCTGCCTCGATAGCCATCGTGGTGGTCAGCAAAGCCACTGGAACCGAGCCTGCGACGCAGGGTTGATAGCAGCAATACCGGAGAGAGATATGCGTCCCATCAAGATAGCCTTCACCGCACTCGCAAGTCTTGCCGTGGCAGCCCCTGCCCTCGCTGATGATCACGCAGAGACCGGGCCAGAGGCCCGCCCCATCGCTGAACAAATCGGCGCAGGCGGCAGGCCCGTGGGCGCGCCATGGTCTCGCAGCCCGGTCAAAGCAAAAAATGGCATGGCTGCAACTGCACACCCGCTTGCCACGCAAATCGCACTCAACATCCTGCAAACGGGCGGCAATGCGGTGGACGCCGCCATAGCTGCCAATGCAGCGCTTGGGCTGATGGAACCGACTGGCAATGGCATTGGCGGTGATTTGTTTGCGATCGTTTACGATCCCGACACTGGCGAGCTTTACGGACTTAACGGTTCGGGCCGTTCGCCTGCAGGACAGACGCTGGATCAATTGAAGGAAAAGCTGAACGGTGCGGACAGTCTGCCGCCAGTCGGCCCCCTCCCCGTCACCATTCCGGGCACTGTCGATGCATGGTTCACCATGCACGGCCGCTTTGGCTCGATGCCGATGGAGACAATCCTGACGCCGACCATTCGCTATGCCGAAGAAGGCCATCCGCTCGCCCCTGTCATTGCGATGTATTTTGGCCGGGGACTTGCAGCTTATGAACGCCGTCTCGAAACCTATGATTTCGAATTCGAGAATGCCCGCACCACATACTTTGCCAATGGCGCACCTGAAGCGGGCGATATCTTCGTCAATCGCGATCTTGCCAACACATTGAAAATCATCGCCAATGAAGGGCGCGATGCGTTTTATGAAGGCGTGTTGGCGCGGACAATGGTCGATTACCTTCAACGCCAAGGAAGCGCTTTCAAAATGGAAGACTTCGCCAATCACAAGAGCGAATGGGTCGATGTTGCCTGCGCGTCGTATCGCAAAGGGTTTGAACTTTGCGAATTGCCGCCAAATGGGCAAGGATTCGCCGCGCTGCAAATGGTCAGCATCCTGAAGAATGTCGATCTCTCCCAATGGGAGCGCGGCAGCCCCGAAGTCATTCATTACATCACCGAGGCAAAACGCCTCGCCTATGCCGACGTCGCGCGGTTCTATGCCGATCCCGATTTCACCGACTTCCCGATGGAATTGCTGAGCGAGGAATATGGCAAAGAGCGTTTCGCGCTAATTGATCCTGCTAAGGCGACCCCGGTGTTTGCTGCTGGAGACCCTCTCCCCGAACCCAAGCTGGAAGGCCCCGGCGACACAACTTACCTGACCGTGGTCGATGGCAACGGCATGATGGTGAGCCTGATCCAGTCCAATTATCGCGGCATGGGCGGCGGCCTCGTGCCGGATGGGCTGGGCTTCATGTTTCAGGATCGCGGCGAACTCTTCAGCCTCGATCCCGATCACCCCAACGCATACGAGCCAGCCAAGCGTCCATTTCAGACGATCATTCCGGCGTTCGTCAAAAAGGATGGCCAACCCTATATGACACTCGGCCTGATGGGCGGCGGGATGCAGCCACAAGGCCATGTGCAGGTCCTTATCAACATCGCCGATTATGGGATGAACCTTCAGGAGGCGGGCGATGCAGCGCGCATCAATCACGATGGTGGGCGTCAGCCGACAGACGCTCTTTCCGGACCGATTGAGGATGATCTGGGCACCTTGAATGTCGAAGCGGGCATTCCAGCAGCCACGCGAGAGGCGCTGTCCGCCATGGGCCACAATGTCCGGCTCGTCACTAACGGCATTATGTTCGGTGGGTATCAGGCGATCGCGCGCGATCCGGAGACCGGCGTGCTGACAGGCGCAACAGAAATGCGCAAGGATGGGCAGGCGCAGGGGTATTGATTGCGAGGAAGGGTTTCGCGCACGATGTGAGGCAGCGCTTTCCTACTTTGCCAGCGAGTGCCAATTATTGCGCGGCTCTTTCCAATCGTCCGACGCGCCTTTCTGGCTCGAATCGCACCGTGTGAATGTCTGCACAAACGCGCGATTTTATCCGCATGGCGCTCTTTTTAAGCCTCTATCACCTGTCCGTCACCCTCTCCAAGAATCGCTTACCCCTCTGAAAAGGTTTGATAATTGCACTCTGGTCCAGGGTGACAGGGTGTAACCTTTGTCACCCTAAAACTGTTTTCGGCTCCTGTAACCAGATCAATCCCACTCACGAACTCCAGATGCAACTGCCGGTCTGATGTCGGCCAATCGTATTTGGAGTTTAAGTATGTTTCGCCTTTTCGCTTTGATCGCTGCAACCGCTGCGCTGGTCGTCGGCGCAATGCAATTATCCGCGCAGGCCAGCACCAAAGGCTGGCAAAAATACGATGCTGCTGAATTCATGATGGCGCAGAAAAAAGGCAAAACCATCGTTGTCGATGTCTACGCCGATTGGTGCCCGACCTGCCGAGCACAAGCACCCATCCTCGAAGAACTTCGCACAGAAAAGCAGAGTTCTGACGTGCTGTTCGTCAAAGTGAATTTCGATGATGAAAAGGCATTTCTGCGCGAACACCGCATCCCGCGCCAATCCACCGTGCTTGTCTTTGATGGGATGACCGAAAAAGCCCGTTCCATTGCGCAGACCAATCGCACCAAATTACGCAGTGTGGTGCTGGGCGCGATCTAAGCGCCCCCTGCTGAACGGCCGAAATGTTTTCCAGCCACGCCCTGTCCTTCGTCGCGGGCCTTGTGACGATCCTTAATCCTTGCGTTCTGCCGCTCGTGCCGATCCTCGTCGCATCAGCGCTGGGAAAGAGCCGATTTGGTCCTCTCGCGCTCGCCGGAGGACTGGTGACAAGCTTTACGCTGTTCGGTTTCACCGTGATCGCCTTTGGTTATTCGCTGGGAATCAATGAACAGGTCGTCCGTCTGCTAGCGGGCGCGATGTTGGCGGCAGCGGGCATTGTTCTACTGTTGCCGCAAGCGCAGGCAGCCTTAAGCGCGGCAGCGGCGCCGATTGCAAATTTCGGCAATCGGCAGCTTGCCAATGTCAGCGGCGATGGCTGGCACGGCCAATTTGCAGTTGGCCTGCTGTTAGGCATTGTCTGGGCTCCATGCGTCGGTCCTACGTTAGGCGTAGCAATTGCAGCTGCAAGCACGGGCGAAAACCTCGCATCGAGCTTCATCATCTTCCTGATTTTCGGCCTCGGAGTTGCGACATCGATCCTCGCCTTCGCCTATGGTTCGCGTAAGGCGCTTGGCGAACGGCGCAAATCATTGGGAGTGCTCGCAAAATACGGAAAGCCGTTGTTCGGAACGACACTGTTGGTGGTGGGCGCGATGGTGATTTCAGGGTTCGACAAAGCGATCGAAATTGCGCTTCTCGATGTCCTGCCTGAAAGCGTGATCGGCTTTACGACAAGCTTCTGACCCTTCCCTACTCTCGCCCGGTCCTGCATAAAGCGGGGGCATTGGCGGGAGGAAAGACAATGAGTGAGCAGGACAAACCGCGCGTCACTGGCCTTGGCGGCGTATTCTACGTTGCAAAGGACACTGCGGCGACACGCGAATGGTATCGCGATATGCTGGGCATTGATGGGCCATATGGCCCACAACTCGCCTGGTCAGAGGAGCCCAAGAAAAATCCCTATTCTTTGATCAGCCAATTTGCCGATGACCAATACATCAAGCCCGGCAAAGGCGGCTTTATGATCAATCTGCGAGTCCATGATCTGGATGGCTTTGTCGATCAATTGAAAAGCAAAGGCGTGGATGTTCTCGATACCGCGGATGAAGGGTACGCGAAGTTTGCCTGGATACTCGACCCCAATGACATCAAAATCGAGCTTTGGGAGCAGGTGATTGACGAGCTGCCCCCGGAGGAAAGCTGAGGCGGCAGTCGTGTGCATTCATGGTTAGCGAATTGTTAACGAGACCGAAGCGATAAATCTTGATCATGTCATCAGGAAAGATCATTCGACTTACGGTTTTGACGTCAGCGGCGATGGCGCTTCAAGCCTGCGGCTTTATCCCAAGTGGCAGCAGCTCGGACACTGGCGCTCGCGGGAAACAGAACGTGGGTCTAGGCTCTGCATCAGGCCCATCGAGTGGTGCGCCCTCTAGTGCGGGAGCATGCGTTTCCCAATTAAGCGCGACCGGCACACAGTTTTCTACCTTGCCAGACACATACGCTGCACCGGGCTGCAACAAGATCGGTACGGTTCAAATGTACGCGCTTGCTGGCGACGTCTCAAAGTTCGGTGTTGCCAACATCGGCCCAGTGAAATGCGAAGTGGCAAAAGCATTTTCCGGGTGGGCTCGATTTGGCGTCGATCGGGCAGCACGGCAAATCTTGGGAAGTCCGCTTGCGCGTATCGAAACGATGGGCAGCTATTCGTGTCGCAATGTGGCGGGCACGAGCCGCAAATCAGCACATGCCCGTGCCGAGGCAATTGATGTTTCCGCCTTCATTCTTGCGGACGGCCGGCGAATAGCCCTGCTGCAGGATTGGGACGAGGGCACGCGAGAGGAACGCGAATTTCTTCGTGTCGTCCACCGCAGCGCATGCAAAAGGTTCGGCACCGTGCTTGGCCCGGAATACAACACAGCTCACGCCGATCACTTCCACCTCGAAGGGACCGGCGCCAAGTTTTGTCGATAGCCAGTGGCTCAATCAGTTCGGTGCGGGCTCGCTGAGAATAGGCAAAAAAGGGCCCCGGCAACACAGGGGGGTTATGCCGGGGCCAAATCGCCCTGAAACCTCAGGGGCTGGAGTTATTTCTTTCAAACCGAAGGTCTGAAAATCAGAAGGATTCCGTCACGCGTTACAATCAGGCCTTGACCATAGGCTCCAGTTTAGCCTCGAGTTTTAGACGAACGGCCTCTGCTGCGTGACGCGCGCCCAGTTTGTTCATCATATTTGCGCGATGAATCTCGACAGTGCGCGGACTGATATCGAGTTGTCGCGCAATCACCTTGTTGCTGCTTCCTTCGGCAAGCCAATCAAGCACTTCGCGTTCACGACCCGAAAGGCTGGCGATCCGATCACGTGCTTCAATCATGCGGCGGCGAGCGACACCGAAAAGCTCAGCCTCTTTCGAAATGCGATCAAGGCACCGTCCAAATCGATCCGTATCCAATGGCAAGGAAAGGTAGTCGAGAGCCCCTGCCTTGATCGCTTCGACAATTCGCCCCGGCCGTGGCTGCGTATCGACCGCGATCAGTGGCAGCCAGATGCCCAATCGACTGAGCCGATCCAGGCTCATCGCTACGCCGCCTTCTTCCGGCGTATCTCGAGCAATGATAATACCTTCGCGCGGAGGATGAATGGATAACTCGGAGAGATCGCCATACACTTCTGAATGGTGGCCAAGTGAAAACCCGACGCGAGCCAATTCAGCGCGATGGCGGCTGCAGGAGTCGATGAAGTGGAGGTTTGCTTTGCGTGACATGCCAAATGAATGGCGAGCATTCGACGACAACTCACGCTTGGTTTAGGCCAAAACCGAGCGATGTTCCCTTAACCAATCTCACCTAGTTCAAATATTCGAACCAAACTTGAAGGTAAATTGGACATCCATTTTGGAGGTAATTCTAAGTAAAATCGGCCAAGCAATTCAACTGAGACCAAAATCCTTAGCTCGACTCGAACTTGTAGTCCGGAAGCGAATCGAAAGCAGCTCTTAATGCATCGCCCCAGCTCGAGGATATCGTATCAAAATATGGGTCGTCTGCTGTCACTCGATGTTCGTGGACTGGCGCAAAGGTGTCCTTACCGATGACGAGGAGATCAAGTGGGAGGCCGACAGAAAGGTTTGCTTTGAGAGTGGAATCGAACGACACCATCAACAGCTTCACGGCATCTTCGAAGCTCATATTCTGATCATATCCTCGCAGGATAATCGGGCGGCCGTATTTGGTTTCGCCAATCTGGAAAAAAGGCGTGTCCCAACTGGCCTCGATAAAATTGCCTTCGGGATAAATCATGAAGAGACGCGGCTGCATGCCCTTGATCTGGCCAGCCACAATCATTGACGCGGTAAAGCGCCCTTTGCCGCGATCACCGTTGGAAAGCTGCCTCTCCTCAATAGTTGAACGCAATAGCCGCCCGATTTCGGTGGCCACGTTAAACATGGTGGGTCCTTTGATCAGCGTGTTGTCTCGCTCATCAGGGGCCTTGGTACGTTCTTCAAGCTGGCTCACAACAGCCTGCGTTGTCGCCAGATTACCGGCGGTCATCACCGAGATAATCCGCTCTCCTGGCACCTGCCACGAATACATTTTGCGAAACGTGGAAATGTTATCGACACCCGAATTTGTTCGCGTGTCGCTCATGAGAACGAGGCCTTTTTCAAGCACCATTCCGACGCAATATGTCACTGCCCGACTTGTTCCTGTTGCTGTTCAACTTTGACGTCCACGCTGAGCATTTGCTCAACAGAACCAAAGCTGATCCCCGTCACCGGCGCTGCATCGCGATAATCGCAACCGGTTGCAACTCTTACATAGCGCCTATCGGGACTTATCCCGTTAGAAATGTCGAAACCCACCCAACCGAGGCCGTCAATGTGAGCCTCGGCCCAGGCGTGGGTCGCATCCTGATCAATACGATCATTCATCATGAGATAGCCACTCACGTACCGCGCCGGAATGTCCGCTTCACGCGCAGCACTGAGGAAGATATGCGTGTGATCCTGGCATACACCAGTTTCTGCGTCCGCAGCATCCTCTGCGGTGGTGGTAACGGCAGTCGTTCCGGGCTGATACGCTACTTTATTGCGGATGTGAGCGGAAAGAGCGTGGAGATAGTCGAGCTTACCGTTTTCTTGAGGGCCCTCCACTTCGCGGATCAATGCGCGCAGTTTTGGGCCAGGCTTTGTGAGTTTGGTGTGACCCAGAAACGTCCATAGGGGCAGATGGCCTGAGTGCCGGCCGATGACGCCTGCATTGTCTTCTGTCTCAACTGTCCCGCTGCAAGTGACGGTCACTTCTCGCGCGCCTGCTTCCACTGAAACTAGAGTGACTGTGTTGAAATGCTGATCATCATATTCGAGCTCAGCAGCAGCGTTTTCGTACTGCATATCCCAATTCAGAATCTTCTGTCCCTGCGTTTCCTTTGGAGTAAGCCGCAGTCTTTGCAGTGCATGGACGACTGGCTGATCGAATGTGTAGTGAGTGGAATGGCGGATCGATAATTTCATCTGACTCTCGCCCGTTTAAGCCAAGAACCGGTAATCTTCAGCGATGGCATCGCCAATCGCAGCGTTGCGGTTCATAAAATCGACGAGGAATTCGTGCAGGCCGCGATCAAAGATATCGTCGACCGTCAGGTCCTTCATGATGTTGTCTGCATTCAACATCAACTCATGGCAACTGACCTCAGCGCCATTCATGCGAGCCAAGGCAGCCAGATTGGTGCTGACCGCCCCCCGACAAAATGCAAGGCTTCTTGGGAACCGATCATCGAGCACGAGAAATTCGACAATGCCGCGCGCATCGATTTGGCCAGCGTTGAGCCAGCTGTAAACTCTCGAACCTGCTACCGATCGCAGCACCTGATCCCATTGTCCTGTATCAAGGCTTGAACCGACATAAGACAATGAAGGGAGCAAGAGAAAATACTTCATGTCGAGAATTCGGGCCGTGCTTTCGCCCCGTTCGACGAAAGTCCCCGCGCGAGCAAAATGGTAAGCTTCATCGCGAAGCATCGAGCCATCAAGTGCCCCGTGAACACGCATTCCGGCGCGCCTTATAGTGGCAACCACCTCGCCAACGGCGCCTTGGCCCACTGGCCTCGACAGCATTCTGTCGAGTTTCATCCAACTTTCGTTGACGGCTTCCCAAACATCGCCCGAAATCTCGATCCGCGCTAGCCGTGCATTGGTGCGAACGGCACCGAACATGGCACGCACATTAGCGGGATTGGCCTTGTCGCGCAAAATGAAATTCCAGGTCGATATTCCATCATAGCCGTCATTGGCAGCTTCATATTGCGCCTGTAGTCCCAGTGTAGCGATAACCGATCGCCATTCCTCTTGAGCTGTAGTGACGTCGCGCGTCAGCGCCATACGCAGACCCGCCTCAAGCAGCCGCGCCGTATTTTCCGCCCGCTCAAGGTAGCGGAACATCCAGAACAGTCCGTTCGCAGTCCGGCCTAGCATGCGGTATTCCCTAGAATCTGAGCTTTTGTTCTCATCAGTCCTTTAGAACCCACGTGTCTTTGGTGCCGCCGCCTTGCGATGAGTTGACTACGAGCGAACCTTTCTTGAGCGCTACCCGCGTCAGTCCGCCGGGCGTAATCTCAATCCCATCGGGAGAGAAAAGCACGAAAGGACGCAGATCGACATGGCGCGGGCTCAAACCCTTCTTGGTGTAAATCGGGCAGGTGGATAGCGATAGCGTCGGTTGAGCGATGTAGTTTTGCGGATTGGCCTCAAGCTTTGTGCGGAAGGTACGAATTTCTTTTTTGGAAGCAGTGGGCCCGATCAGCATTCCGTATCCACCTGACCCATGCACCTCCTTCACGACCAGATCTGAAAGGTTGTCGAGCACGTATGCCAGACTGTCATCATCAGCACAGCGCCAAGTTTGAACGTTGGGCAGCAAAGGTTTTTCGCCAGTGTAGAATTCGACGATTTCCGGCATGAATGAATAAATCGCTTTATCATCGCAGATGCCCGTTCCCGGTGCATTCGCAATGGTAATTTTGCCCGCGCGATACACATCCATGATACCAGGTACGCCGAGCACGCTTTCGGGCTCAAAAGTCAGCGGATCAAGGTAGTCATCGTCCACGCGGCGATACAGCACGTCGACAGGCGCGTATCCGCGAGTAGTGCGCATCTGCACTAGCCCATCAATCACTCTCAGGTCGCTGCCTTCGACCAATTCCGCGCCCATTTGATCGGCAAGAAACGCATGCTCGAAATAAGCAGAATTGTAGATGCCTGGTGTCAACACGGCGACGCGAGGCTTACCGCCCTTACCGTGTGCGCAGCCAGGCGGCGCCGATGCCGCTAGGGACCGGGCAAGACGGCGAGGATAATTCGAAACCGTTTCGACAGGAACCTGACTAAACAGGTCAGGAAACATGGACATCATCGTTTCGCGGTTTTCGAGCATATACGAGACACCCGAAGGTGTGCGCGCATTGTCCTCAAGGACGAAAAACTCGTCAGGCCCGGTGCGAACCAGATCAATCCCGACGATATGCGTATAGATCCCGCCTGGCGGAGTGAAACCAACCATATTCTGAAGCCAGGCATCGTTGCCGCGAAACAGACGTTCGGGGACGCGGCCTGCGCGAATGATTTCCTGCCTGTGATACAGATCATAAAGAAAGGAATTAAGCGCCCTTACTCGCTGCTCTATCCCGCGCGACAGCTTGCGCCACTCAGCAGCGGTGATGATGCGCGGCACCATGTCGAACGGGATCAACCGCTCTTCGGCCTCATCCTCTCCATAGACGTTGAATGTGATCCCGGTTCGGCGGAAGCTGTCATCAGCTTCAGAGCTCTTGCGCTTGAGCCACGCGGCATCTTGCTCATCAAGCCAGCCACAATAATCGGCGTAGGCAGGACGAACTCCGCCGTCCGGCTGTTTCATTTCGTCAAAGTTGCTGGCGCTTTCGGAGCCTTTACCCGCCATGATCCCCCGCTGGCATTAGTCGAGTGCGGAACCGGAGTTTAACCTGTTGGGCCAAAAAGGGAACCACTCCGAGTCAATGCATCCAAGTGCGCAAGGGTTCCAGAAAAGAAAGCAGCAATGAAACATGCCAAAGCCCTAGCTAGGTTTCCAGCTTTCGCTGATGCATGATTTTGCAAAGTGGCGGCAAGGTTCCGCTCGCCGCCACTTCGACGATCATTGAAATCAAGCGTCGCAATCGCCGATACGCTCTTGAAGCATGTCCATCTCAATCTCGGCTTCGCCCAGACCTTCCATGTCGCCTTTCATGGTCATTTTCATTTCCGAGCGAGTGGGCGTGACATTCCCGACCATCGTCATGTTCATTTCCCCGCCGCCTTCAGGCTTACAGACCATCGCCATATCAAGATCATTGCCATCGATATTAAAGCTTTGAATCTCGCAGCCGTCTTGGCCTTCGGTCATCGACTTTTTGAAGCCTTCATTGGCTTCTTCGGGCGTCAGGCAAAACTCCATCGATTGGCTCATGGCCGAGCCTAGCATTTCCTGCATTTGCGGTGGTGCGCCAGGGATCTCGGCTTTAACGAACGTCATGCTCGCTTTGTACTTTCCCGGCTCAGGCTTCAGATCATCGCCCGCTGCCTCCATTGCTGCGGCCGCTTCATCGCTCGTGACCGTCCCATCGCCATCCGCGTCAGCATCTGTCGCTCCGCCTCCGCATGCAACCAACGCCAAACCAGCCGTCGCCGCCAAGATACCGTATTTCATCAAATTCCTCCCATAAATGAAGCAAGTAAACCCAAGACCCGTCACGTTTTGTCGTTTTGCACACGCTAGGGCGCGCGGCGGTGCTTCACAAGTCGCGTGTTACAAACCATATCTTTGCCCATGTCAGACTTAGTAATCCGCCGCGGCCTTGATGAACCTGAAACTGGGGAGGAATTCACCCCGCACCGTCCTGACCGGCCAGAAAAATCAATGCCGGGCAAACGGTTTGAACTCGTGTCGGATTATGAACCCGCTGGAGACCAACCGGCAGCGATTGCGGAATTAGTTGCAGGTGCGCGAGACGATGAGAAAACGCAGACACTGCTTGGGGTAACCGGCTCAGGTAAGACATTCACCATGGCCAAGGTGATCGAGGAACTGCAGCGCCCTGCCCTTATCCTTGCGCCTAACAAGATCCTCGCCGCGCAGCTTTACGGAGAGATGAAGAGTTTCTTTCCCAACAACGCCGTCGAGTATTTCGTTAGCTATTACGACTACTACCAACCCGAAGCTTACGTGCCTCGCTCAGACACATATATCGAGAAAGAATCGAGCGTGAATGAGGCGATCGACCGAATGCGCCACTCGGCCACTCGCGCTTTGCTAGAGCGGGATGATGTAGTGATCGTAGCGTCGGTTTCGTGTCTCTACGGCATCGGCTCGGTCGAAACCTATTCCGCGATGATTTTCGACATCAAGAAAGACGAGAGCGTTGATCAGCGCGAACTAATCCGCAAACTCGTCGCGCTCCAATACAAGCGCAACGATGCTGCCTTTGCGCGAGGATGCTTCCGGGTTCGCGGCGACAATCTTGAGATCTTTCCCTCACACTATGAGGACATGGCATGGCGCATCAGTTTCTTTGGAGATGAAATTGAAGAGATTGCAGAATTTGATCCGCTAACCGGCAAGACAGGCGCAAAGCTCGATAAGGTGCGCGTATATGCCAACTCGCACTATGTGACGCCCGGCCCCACGATGAAACAGGCGATGGAAGCGATCAAGTTCGAGCTTGCCGAACGGCTCAAGGAATTGGAAGCTGAGGGCAAATTGCTTGAACACCAGCGACTGGAACAGCGCACGCAGTTTGACCTTGAGATGATCCAGGCGACGGGAAGCTGCGCGGGTATTGAAAATTATTCTCGCTTTTTGACAGGCCGTCTCCCAGGAGAGCCACCGCCAACACTTTTTGAATACCTCCCCGAAAATGCACTGCTATTCGTCGATGAAAGCCACCAGACGGTTCCGCAAATCGGCGCAATGGCGCGCGGGGACCATCGGCGTAAGATCACTTTAGCAGAGTACGGTTTTCGTCTGCCTTCTTGCATCGATAACCGGCCACTTCGCTTCAACGAATGGGATGCGATGCGACCGCAAACCTTCGCGATTTCGGCGACCCCCGGTGGGTGGGAAATGGAGCAGACGGGTGGCGTGTTTGCTGAACAGGTCATTCGCCCGACTGGCCTTATCGATCCGCCGGTCGAAATACGGCCGGTCGAAGATCAGGTACAAGATTGCATCCAAGAATGCCTCGCGACCGCCAAGAAAGGCTATCGCACTTTGGTGACGACCCTCACCAAACGCATGGCTGAAGACTTGACCGAATTCATGCACGAGGCTGGCGTGAAGGTTCGATACATGCACTCAGACGTCGAGACACTCGAACGCATCGAACTCATTCGCGACTTACGGCTTGGCGTTTATGACGTACTGATCGGGATCAACCTGCTTCGTGAGGGGTTGGACATTCCTGAGTGCGGCCTCGTGTGCATTTTGGACGCGGACAAAGAGGGCTTTCTGCGCTCTGAAACAAGCCTCGTCCAAACGATTGGACGTGCCGCGCGAAATGTCGATGGCAGAGTCATCCTCTATGCTGATCGGATCACTGGAAGCATGGAACGTGCGATGGCTGAAACCGATCGTCGCCGCGAAAAACAAAAAGCATTCAACAAAGAGCACGGCATAACGCCCAAGACTATCAAGCGCGATATTGCCGATATCGTCGCACACTCAGCCGCGCAGGATGGGGTCACCGTCGATACGGGTGATGAAGAGGTAAACAACCTCGTCGGTCACAATCTGCGCGCCTACATCGAAGAACTTGAAAAACGGATGCGCGATGCGGCAGCAAATCTTGAGTTTGAAGAAGCTGGCCGCCTGCGCGATGAAATCCGTCGCCTGGAAAATGACGAGCTCGGACTGCCTGACGAACAAAAAGCCGCGCCCATCAAGGGCAAAAGCACGGAAGGCAGGCCAGGCACGCGCAAGACCCGATACGGCAAAACGCGATACAAACGGATGGGCGGGAAGCCATAGTCTCTCCTCTTGATCCACGCCTCTGCGGCTGCTTTATCGCTGCGCCATGACTTCACGCATTCTTAGCGCACTCTCAGCGCCACTTATCCTATGCCTCGCGCACAACCCGGCGCTTGCTGACGATCATGTGGGTGAGGAGGCAAAAACCAGTGCGGCCACGATCAAACCGCAGATCAAGTCTCGCAATCTCGCAGGCACTTTCGGCGGGGTTCGCGTGCCATACACCGCCACAATTGGCGAGACGATCCTCAAAGGCGAGGACGGCACTCAAGAGGCCGTCATTGTCACAACCTCGTATGTGAAAACTCCCCGCGATTCCTCCCGCCCCGTTTTCTTCATATACAATGGAGGCCCCGGTTCAGGCTCCGTCTGGCTTCAAATGGGTGCATTTGGACCAAAGCGCGTGGCGATCCCTTCAGATGCTCGCGACGATGGAGCCCCTCCCTATCCGTTGGTCAACAATCCTGACAGCCTACTTGATGTAGCAGACCTGGTGTTTATCGACCCCCCTGGAACGGGCTTTAGCTATTTGACCCAAGGGACTGACAAGAAGAAGTACTATGGCCTGCGCCAAGATGCACGCGCCGTTGCTGAAGTTATCCGGCGATGGATTAACGATAATGGCCGCTGGTCGAGCCCCAAGTATTTGGGCGGCGAGAGCTACGGCACAACCCGCACCGCAATGGTCGTCGATGAGCTTGAAGGATCGACATACAATGACGTGGGGCTCAACGGACTGATCCTCATTTCTACTATCCTCGATTTCGCCGCACGCGAGCCGACGCAGGGCAACGAGTTGGCATATGTCGTCACTCTTCCAAATATGGCGGCGGCCGCTTTCTTCCATGGCAAAGCACAGGCAAACTCGGTCGAGGAAATCGCTGAGGAAGCACGGCAGTTTGCAATCGGACCGTTTGCGACAGCGCTTTTGAAAGGGCAGGATTTGCCCGATGACGAGCGTGCTATGGTACGCGAGCGGATGGCCGAACTGACAGGGCTTTCCGAAGAATATCTTGAGCGCGCAAACCTTAGGGTTACTTCGCAGCGTTTCTACAAAGAGCTGCTGCGAGATCGGGGGCTTACGATCGGCCGCTTGGATGCGCGGTATACTGGTCGCGATTACGACAATGCCGGCGAGTTTTATGACAACGATCCAAGCTTCTACGGGATTGATGCGGGGTACACCGCTGCCGTCAATCAATGGGCCCGGGAGGGATTGGGTTTCGAGACGGATCGCGAATACAATTCGATCGGGAGCGAGCCCGGTGCGAATTGGGATTGGTCGCTTGGCGGTTCTGGTTGGCAGCGCAATGCCTACTTGAACGTCGCTCCCTTTATTGGGAAGGCCATGCGCCAAAACAGCGGACTTAGGGTATTCAATGCGCAAGGCTGGTACGATTTTGCGACTCCATTTTTTGGCGCGGAATATTCGCTCAATCGCATGGGTATTCCACAAGACCGAGTGACTTATGCGTATTATGACGCCGGCCACATGATGTATGTTCGCGATGAGGATCGCCGCCAATTGAGTGAGGATTTGCGAGCCTTTATTCGCGCCCGATGAGAGCGATCATCCTAACCATTGCTGTCGTACTTTCTGCTTGTAAGCCACCTCCAAGCGATGCCGCAATGGAGCGTGACATGCCTGAGGCAGCACCAACTTTCGCGTCAGAACCTCTCCCCTCACCGGATGTCGAAGGCGCGATCTGGGTGCCCAGCCAAAGCGAGGGCCGGATCATCTACGGCATTCCCGAAGAGCCGGCGCTGATAGCGCTTGAGTGTCTCGACACGGTGAATGATCCGCAGCTTCAGATCACCCGAATGGCTCCGGCAGATGAAGGAGCTGAAGCCTTGCTTGCACTCGTTGGCAATGGCGCGCTGGGCCGTGTTCAAGTGAGCGCAACGGAGGTGGGATCGCGTTTTGAATGGCGCGGCACCATTGCTCCGACGGACCGCAATATTGAACCGCTTTTGGGCCCGCGCAAAGTCACCGCGACTATCCCCGGTGCAGGCATGGTGGAGATGAACCCCAGCCCAGTCCCCGGTACATTCATTGAGGCCTGCAGAGGTGGAAGACCATTTGTGGCTGAGGCTGACGATGAGACGATCGAACTATACGAAACAGAGAACTCGGAAGAGGACTCGATTCTACCTGCTTCTTGAAGCACGATCCACAAGCGTGTCGGCGGTGAGCACTTGCGGCAATTGTTCCGCATCTTCGCCCGGTTCATACCATATATAAAGTGGCACACCCGCAGCACCCTGTTCGGTCAGGAACATGGTAATCTCCTCATCGCGCACCGTCCAATCGCCGACCATTGGTATGACGCCCGCATCCTCGAATGCCTTCTTGGTCGTCTCCCTTTCAATCGCTACGCTTTCGTTCACTTTGCAGGTGACGCACCAATCGGCGGTGAACCACAAGAACACAGGACTACCAGACGCGCGCGCCTCGGCCAGGGCTTTGTCTGAGAAGGTTTCGGGTCCAAGGATTGACTCGGCGAATTGCTGCGCGGGCGCTGCGTAAGATGCTGGCAGCGCGATAAGTGCGAATACGACGAACGGCGCGGCCACCAGCCCGAATGCGGGCCACGCCATCTTGCCCCGCCGCTGCAATTGACCAACAACCCACAATGCAACGACTACCCCCAAAACAAGGATCAAAGCGATTGCAGCAAACCAGCGCCCACCGATTTGCGTCACGAGCCAGATCAAAGCGAGCGCGGTGAGGCCCATCGGAATTGCCATTGCTCGGCGGAATGTCACCATCCAAGCGCCGGGTTTGGGCAGCATCCGCCGCAGCGCGGGGATGAAACCGATCAAAAGGAATGGCAGAGCAAGTCCTAGCCCCAAGAGTGCGAACAGAAGCAGTGCCTCCGGCACCGGAAGCAGCAACGCAGCTCCCATCGCAGCCGCCATGAATGGACCGGTGCACGGAGTTGCGGCGAAAGCTGCAAGCAAGCCAGTCGCAAACGCACCGACTGCGCCTTTCTTTGGAGTTGAGCTTGAGCCGAAAGATGGCAGCTCAAAGATACCCGCAAAATTCGCTGTAATGGCCGCTGCCACGACGAGTAGCAAAACGACAACCCCTGGCTCTTGTAATTGAAACGCCCAGCCAACCTGCTCTCCCGCTGCACGCAAAGCGAGCATGGTCGCGCCTAAAGCCACACAGGCGAGGATCACGCCTGCAGTGTAAGACACGCCCTCAATCCGCGCCTCGGCTTCGCTTCCGCCCGCGCGGGCAAGCGAAAGCGCTTTCAGGCTGAGGATCGGAAACACGCAGGGCATGATGTTGAGGATCAACCCGCCCACCAATGCGCCTAGGATGAGCGACCAGAGTGATGGGGTTATACCTGCTGCACTATTCATGTTGGCGAGAACTTCACCGCCAACAGGCACCTCGCCAAGTATGGCAGCGAACGCGACGCCTTCATCGCCTCCAAACGAAAGAATCCCCGTCACCGCGCTCGGAGCATTTCCACTGTATTGCGCGAGCGGTATGGTAGTCGTGACTACATCGCCAGAACGGCGGAACGTCTGGAAAGGCGGGTAATCGACGAACCGTTCGTTGGCGATAAATACATGCGGATCGGATAGTTCGACGCTTGCTGGTAGAGGGATGGCGAGGCGCAGGTTTTTACCGCCCACTTCAAATCGTGTATCTGCGCTCAAAGGCGGGGCGATCTGCGCGCGCCATTTGGCGAAATCGCCGCCTTGCCTAGATTGCAAGACAGCATCCTGCGGAACGCACACTTCGTCCGTGCAGGCGAGATACTCGGCAAAACCGGTGACATTGGAAACGCCTTCGACATTTGCATCTTCGGGTACCATCACAGGCACCAAAACGGCGTACTTTCCCTCATATATGTGGTTCATCAGATCGCCGATGAGCAGACGCTTTGGCACCGGATACTGCGCATCGCCCATCTGCCAACCCTCGGGCAGATCGAGTTGCACTTGCATTCCTAGACCGGCATCACCCGGATTGGACCAATATCCGTGCCATTCGTCTGCTGAAGGGGTGAACCGCAAAGCCAGCATCCACTCCTCGCCCGGCTTTGGGAGGCCATCTGCAAATAGAGCCGCCCCGATATTCTCATCACCGTAGCGCGGTTCTGTCGGGATTTCGGTTGGTCGATCCTGCGCTTCGAGCGGCGCAGCCAGCGCCAACATTGCAAGAAGCGCAAAGCACAATGCAGCGAAGTGATGGGCGGAGACGGGGAACTTTCTTGCGTAGAACACAGCCAAACCTCTAGAGCCGAGACTTGGTATTCGCAATTGCCGCAAACAAGGTGACATATGAGCAAAGCAGACAATGAAACCCGTGACCTGCTGATCCTTGGCGGCGGCCTTGTGGGGATGGCGCTTGCTCTTGCCGCTGCGAAAAAAGGCCTCTCGAGCCATGTGATCGACCGCGCTGATCCTGCCGAACTCACCGCAGAGGGCTTTGATGATCGCGCCACTGCCATTTCAACGGCGAGCTGGCACTTGTTCTCCAATATCGGAATTGCGGATGGGCTCGAAGAGTTCGCCTGCCCAATCGCCAGCATTGCGGTGACTGACCAAAACCGTCCCGGGCGGCTCGATTTCATACCAGGCGAAGGCGAAGGCACATTGGGAAGGATGTTCCCCAATCGCCGATTGCGCCTTGCTCTATTCGAAGCCGCAGACAAAGAACCACTCATAAACTGGGTCGCCAAAGCCGAGATCGTCGAACGCCAGCGGAGCGAATTCGGTGTGGCTGCTGTGCTTAGCGACGATCGAAAACTCAAAGGTCGGTTGATGATCGCAGCGGAAGGCCGCGGCTCACCCACGCGCGATGGCGCTGGTATCACGATTGCGAAGTGGGATTATCATCACCGCGCGATTATTGCAGGCCTCACCCATTCCAAACCGCATGACAATGTCGCGTGGGAGATATTCTACCCGGCAGGCCCATTTGCTCTACTTCCCCTGAATGACGATGCAGATGGCACCCACCGGTCATCGCTCGTGTGGACTGTGTCAGAAGCGGACGGCAAGGCGGTCATGAAGCTGGGCGATCGCGCTTTTCTTGCAGAGATCCAGGAGCGGATGGGCGATGTTCTGGGCGAAGTGAAAACGGTGGGCACGCGGTCCAGCTGGCCATTGGGCTTTCACCACACAGCCAAGATCACGGGCGAACGTCTCGCACTGATCGGTGATGCCGCGCACGGTATTCACCCGATTGCGGGACAAGGCCTTAATCTCGGCCTGCGCGATGTCGGTGCTTTGGTCGAAGTCCTTGCCGATGGCGCGCGGATCGGGCTTGATCCCGCGGATGCGCAGCTTTTGAAGCGTTATGAGAACTGGCGCGGGCTCGACAGTTTTATGGTTGCGCTGGCAACTGATGGGCTGACGCGGTTGTTTGGCGTTCCGGGCAAAACGGCGTCTGCTATGCGCAGATTCGGCATGGCGAGTGTCCAACGCATGGATCCGTTAAAGACATTCTTTATGGACGAAGCCCGCGGCGTCTCTGGCGACTTACCGGAACTGCTAAGAGCTTGATTTTATTGATCTGCTGACGCATCAACCGGGCTTGGCTGTTGGACAAGTTCGCCCGAGCTATCGCGCAGACCCCGTTGATCGAGCACAGCTGCCGTTTCGATGTTTTCAAGCGCAATCATCACGTCGCGAAACCGCTCCGCATCCGTGATCCACGCCTGAGCCTTGTCGGCGCCCGGCATCGCCTTGATTTCGTCAATTGCCGCCTGATAGCGGCCCTGCTCCATCGCAAAACGCGCGCGTTCCAAGCGCCTTTCGGGCAGCGCAGAAGGTGTGCTTTCGCGGCGGATCACGAACAGGTTTCTTACCTCGCGCGACAGAGTCCCGAAAGTCAGACCGCTATCGCTTTGCGTTAGCTGCGGCCCAAGACCATCGAGGCGCAGGATAAGGTTATCAAGACGGATCGGCGGATCGCTGCGGGCAAAGGTGATGATCCGCTCCACCGCATTGGGCCGCTCATCACCAAAACGCAGCCGCAACTGATCCGCCAGATAGCCAAGCTCGGCCCCGCGCTCGATCACGCGGCGCGTTGCGAAAGCAATCAGCAAAGCCTCAGCGCGCGCGGCATTGCCTGATGCAGCTTCTGCTTGCAGATCAAGCCTTGCAAGGCGCTGTTCCGCTGCCGCCAGACGCTGATCAAGCCCGCCTTGTTGTTCTGCAACACGGGTAACAACCTGCACCGCTTCTTCGGCGTTGTCCGCTTCGATTGCGCCAGCAAGATCGCCCGTGGGTGTTGGAGAAATAACCGCTGTAGGCGTTTCTATATCCGCGCTTACATCTGCAAGCGGCGCGGCGGTTTGTTCAGGAGCGATCGTGGGGCCATCCATATTGTACCAGACAATATAACCCACCAGCAGCCCGCCAATTGCGAACGCTGTAAGAGCCGCAATCAGCGTCCCCCTGCTAGATCCCGATTTGCGGCGAGAGCCGTATTTTGAAGCCATTCTATCCCGATGTCAGCGACCAATTCGACCAGTTGGTCTGGCCAGACACTCCCTTATATGCACACGGCGCGCACCATTTCCAACAATGCCGTATCGTTTGGCGCATCTGAAACGTGGATAGCGCGCCAGCCCTCGCCCGCCGGCTCGGCAATGCGCGGCCCCATGGCAGCAAGAGTGATGCGGCTGCGGTCCACCCCCAAACGATTGCATTCCTTGGCGAATTGGCGCGTCATGGCCCCGGAATGGAGAAGGACAATCGGTTCTTCGGCAAGCCATTTTGCAGCGTTTTGCGAAAACTCACGCGGTTGCACATCGTAGACCTGAAGAGGCTCAAAAGAGACGCCTTCTGGCGGTGAAAGCTCGACATATTCGCTTCCGACGAGCCGCAGATAGTGGACTGGTGGCGGCACAGCATCGAGCACGGTCTGAAGGCCGCCTTTCCCTGTTCTGGCAACAGTAAAGCCTGCTTCCTCAGCCTCGCGCGCGGTCGCTTGTCCAACCGCATGAACCGGCAGATGGGTCAGCTTGTTAAGGTTTTCCCCACTATGGCGAATGGCATTCGCGCTACCCAACAAAAGCGCATCAAAACGTTCGAGAGGCGGCATTTCCCAATCGACAGCCACAACTTCCGACAGCGCAAAACCATGCATATTGAGGCCCATGCTGCGCCCCAATTCCAAAGTCGCCGTCAATCCCGGCTCTGGTCGGATGGCGAGAACGGGAGGCATGTTAGGGATTAGTTGCCGCCGCAAAAATGCTCAGTCACGGCATCGCTCGCGCGCTGTAGCAAATCATCGGCAAGCGCAGCGATTGGAGCATGATCGCTGGGAGCAAACTTTGCTTCTCCCTCAATTCGCTCTGCACCATCCGGGCTGAAGATCGCCGCGCGCATGGTTAGCCCAGAGGTGTCACCCTCGCACAAGACAGCGACAGGCGAATGGCATGTCCCGCCCAGATTGGCGAGCAGCGCCCGCTCAGCTTCCAATTCGGCGCGAGCCTGTGGATCATCGAGTGCTGCCAAAAGGCCATGCGTTTCAGCATCATTGGCGCGCGCTTCGAGCACGATCACGCCCTGAGCAGCAGCGGGTATCCACTCGCTTTCTCCCAAAGGCGAACCGACCTCGCTTTGATCGAGCCTTTGAAGCCCAGCAGCCGCAAGAAACGTCACATCCGCTTCGCCTGCCTCCAGCTTCGCCAGGCGCGTTGCGACATTCCCGCGAAACGTCACGACTTTGCAATCAGGGCGCAGGTTCAGCAGTTGGGCCGCGCGGCGCGGAGCGCTTGTCCCCACTACTGCGCCTTGAGGGATCGCAGCAATGCTTTTTGCTCCGACAAGGCTATCGCGCCGATCTGCCCGAGGGAGGCAGGCTGCAAAGGCAAAGATCTCGGGCCGCTCTGTCTCGACATCCTTTGCCGAATGCACAGAGACATCAATGCGACCTTCAGCAAGCCATTGATCCAATTCCTTTGTCCAAAGCGCTTTCCCGCCAATCTCTGCCAATGGCCTATCCAGAACTTTGTCACCGCTAGCCGTAACCGGGACCAGTTCAACTGCATCCTCATGCCAGCCATGCGCCTTGCAAAGCCGCTCGCGTGTTTCGATCGCTTGCGCCATGGCAAGCGGAGAATTGCGGGTTCCCAGCTTTAGCCGGACTGTATCTGATGATTTTTCAGCGGGTGACATACTCATTGCGCCCATTGCGATAGCTGCAACAAATGCCCATTGAAAGCGCTATGAATTCCGCCTCCCCAAAAGCTGCCAGCGATGCTGCTGCACGTCCCCGGATCGTGCTGGGGGTGGAGACGAGCTGCGATGAAACAGCGGTCGCTTTGGTGACGGAAGGGCGCACAATCCTTGCCCAACGTATCGCCTCGCAAGATGAAGAACATGCGCCCTATGGCGGCGTCGTGCCCGAAATCGCGGCGCGCGCGCATGCGGTGAAGCTGGCGCCAATGCTCGAGGCGGTGATGGATGAGGCTGGAATGGCGCTGGGTGATGTCGATGCAATTGCCGCCACTGCAGGGCCGGGCCTTATTGGCGGAGTGATGGTCGGCCTTGTGAGCGCAAAGGCGCTTGCGATGGCGGCGGACAAGCCATTGCTCGCAATCAACCATCTCGAAGGACACGCGCTGTCCCCTCGCCTTGCTGATGATGAGTTGGAATTTCCCTATCTGCTGCTGCTGGTATCGGGCGGACACTGCCAGATTCTGAACGTTGAGGGGGTCGGCGAATACCAGAGGCTCGCGACAACTATCGATGATGCTTTGGGTGAGGCTTTTGACAAGACAGCCAAGATCCTCGGCCTCGGTTATCCTGGCGGCCCAGCGGTTGAGCGGCTGGCGTTGGATGGCGATCCAAATGCGGTCCCTTTGCCCCGCCCGCTCAAGGGATCGAAAGAGCCGCATTTCTCATTTGCAGGCCTCAAGAGCGCTGTTCTGCGCGCGCATGAAAGCGGCGAGCATAAGCCCGCCGACATAGCTGCCAGCTTTCAGCAGGCGGCGATTGAGTGCCTTGTGGATCGGCTGGAATTGGCGCTTTCGAACTCCGCGCCCTTCCCGGCTCTCGTCGTTGCTGGCGGAGTTGCTGCCAATAACGCGGTTCGCAGCGCTCTCGAAAGCCTTGCTGCCAAGAACGACATGCGCTTTGTCGCTCCTCCGCTGGCCCTTTGTACAGATAACGCTGCGATGATCGCATGGGCAGGATGCGAGCGTTTGGCTGCCGATCCTAGTTTTGCAGGCGACCCACTCGATATAAAGGCGCGTCCGAGATGGCCGCTCGACAGCGAGGCTGAAAAGGTGCGCGGCGCAGGAGTGAAAGCGTGAGCGAGAGGGATATGATCGGCGTTGTAGGCGCAGGCGCATGGGGGACGGCTCTTGCGCAAATGCTCAGCTCCGATGGACGCGATGTGCTCATCTGGGCGTATGAAAGCGAAGTTGCAGAGGCGATCAATGCCCGTCATGAAAACCCGGTCTATCTGGCAGGCGCGCCGCTTAGCGAAACCATCAAGGCGACCAACGATCTAGCTGACCTCGCCCCGCTTGATACCGTACTTGTGGTGACTCCGGCACAGGCGATGGGATCGGTTCTTTCCAAGATGGACAAAGCGCCACAAGATCTCGTGTTGTGCTCCAAGGGGATCGAAGCGGGCACGGGGCGATTGATGAACGATGTTGCGCGCGCGGCCTGTCCTTCGAGCGACATTGCCGTCCTTTCCGGCCCCACGTTCGCGCATGAAGTTGCCAAGGGATTGCCCACTGCTGTCACGCTTGCATGCGGCGGCGGTGAAGCGCAGTGGGAGCGTCTGAAACCCGCCATCGCGCGCCCAGCCCTTCGACCATACTATTCCGATGACGTGACTGGCGCTGAAATTGGCGGGGCGGTGAAAAATGTCCTGGCGATTGCATGCGGCCTTGTCGATGGGCTTGGCCTTGGACAGAATGCGAGAGCGGCGCTGATCGCGCGCGGCTATGCTGAAATGGAGCGATTTGGCATCGCTTTGGGCGCGCGGGCAGAAACGCTTGGCGGACTTTGCGGTCTGGGTGATCTGGTGCTCACTTGCTCTTCTACTTCCAGCCGCAACTTCTCGCTTGGAAAGGCGCTGGGCGAAGGGCAATTGGCGGCCGATCTGATGGCCGATCGCACGACAGTTGCCGAAGGCGCGCACACAGCTCCTGTGCTGGCAGGGCTTGCTGAAAAGCGCGAGATCGCCATGCCGATTGTCGCAGCTGTCAACGCAATCCTTGAAGGCGAAGACCCGCGCAAAGCCGTTGCGAGCCTGCTTGCCCGCCCATTGAAAGCCGAAAGCGGCGAATGACCGACCAGGTACAGCAAGCACCCTCCCCCAAGGGAGAGAATGATGCTGATATGGCAACGCTCGCCAAAGGCGGGCGACAAAACACCGCGGGCTTTGTGGTTCGCCTGCTTGCGCGAATTCCATTCCTGATCATCGCCGCGCGCTATTACGGCGAAGATGCGCTGGGCCGCTTTGCCTCCGCCTTTATCCTTATCGAGATTATCGGGCTCGTCTGTTCGCTGGGCGAAAAACGCGGTCTTGCCCACCGGCTGCGCACTGGCGGGCACGATGACCCGCAAACCGAGACCAACCTCGTTTATGATGGGCTGCTGCTGGGCCTTCTCTATTCGCTGGCTGCGGTCGCCATTTTGCTGGTGGTCCCGGATATCATGTTCCCCAACGGCATGAACTCGCCTCTCGATATGTGGATGGTCGCCGCCATTCCCGCTTTCGCTCTCACCGAGATTGTCCTTGCTGCCCAAGCCTATCGCTATGACATTGCGACCACCGTGCGCGCGCGCGCGATTGTGGAGCCATGGGCGATTTCGATCGCGGTGGGCGTGTTCCTCTATTTCGACGAGACGCGCGATGCGGGGCTGGGCCTTGCCTATATCGTATCGGTTTTTGCTGGATTGCTAACCGCGCTGTGGCCGTTTCTGCGCACTTACGGGCTGCCCAAGAATTGGCGACCCAATGGCAAGGCGATGCTGAGGCAATCATCGGGCGCGTTTCCGCTTGTCGGGGCCGATGCTGTTGAGCGCGGTACGCGCCTCCTCGACATCTTCATCCTGGGCCTGTTTGCCCCGCCCGCCGCAGTCGGCATCTATTACGTCGCCCAGCAAATCGCGAGCCTGCCGCAAAAACTCAAGACCAGTTTTGAGCCGATCCTATCGCCTGTAATCACCAAGAACCTGAAGACCGGCAACATGGCCGCCATCGCCAGCCAAGTGCGCCAGGTAGGTTTCTGGATCATCGCAATCCAGTTCGGAATTGCGCTAGCATTGGGCATTCCGGGAGAAGGCGTGATGGGCCTATGGGGCCCCGCCTATGTCGCGGGCACCGCCGCGCTCGCATTCCTGCTGGCCGCAGAAGTTGCAGCATCCATGGCTGTCGTATCTGAAAGCGTGCTGGTCTACATTGCGAGGAAGCGCAATCTCGCGATTTCGGTGGGCATTCTCGCGCTTCAGGCGGCGCTCACCGTCACGTTCATTCTCATTGCGAAAAGCTACAACGTGGATGCCGGGTTTGAAGCCGCCATGCCTGCCGCTGCCCTGTTCTGCGCGTTGGCGACGTCCAGCCTTGTTAAAGCTTTGGTGCTCAAAAGGCTCTTGAAAGAGCCCGTTTCAAACTGGCGTTGGGCGCTTGTCTATGCTGCCGCGCCAGCCGTAGTGGTGGGCTATGCCTTCACCTTTTTGCCCGAATGGGTGGAGCTGGCGATCGGCATCCCGGCCATTCTTGCGGTCTATTGCTTCGTCATCTGGAAACGCGGATTTGGCGAGGAAGACAAGGTTCTGTTCCGCCCCGGTTCCAAGCCAACCGAGTCGCCCCAAACCTAGTTTCGCCCCCGGCGCTTTCGAAGAAGAGTGAGTGCATCACAGCTCGCCCTGCCCGTTCTCAAAGTGCCCCAAAATTGGACACAATTGGCGCTTCAGCAAACCCCGCAGCGCGTTTTCCAGCAGTATTGCCCCCGCTCAATCACCCCCAAAGCTCTGACAAACAAGATGTTGCACATCGCAACTCATGCACCGTTCACCTTTGAGGTGTGAGGTTCAGCATCGGGCAGAAACAGGGGACCGATCGCAAGAGCGAAGTCTGGAAGATAAGTGGGCCAAGGACTTGCAGGGACTAGCATCTGTAATCGCCCGCTATCGGCAATGCGGACTTTGAGCGCTCTTGCGGACAAGGAGGAGTGTGCAATGCCGAAACTGGAAGAGAAAGCGGACTATCAAAGCGAGAAAAAGGCGCGGTTCAATCTCCCGCTTATGGGGGTTGTCGTCATGGCCCATGCCGGATTGCTCGCCGCGTGCAGCACCACAACCGGAGTAGGTTCATCAGCCAAGGTTGAGGCACCTGAATCCTCAGAGCAAGTGGCGACCGTCAATCTTCCCGATGCCGCGCCGCCCCCTCCACCGGCGCCGCCGCCGCCACCCGTTTCAAAGGCTGGCGAGCAAATTGTTGTGACTGGCTCGAGAGGACAGCAAGCGCAAAACATGGCTCCCTTAATGCGGGTTTCGCCATCAGCTGACATCTATGTGCCGCCCGTCGTCGTCCCAACCGATCCGGGCCGTGAACGCTATGACGGCGAGGAAGTATCGCCCGTCAAACTCGTCGCATCAGAACCCGTCAGCACGTTCAGCGTCGATGTCGACACCGGCGCCTATGCCAACACGCGGAGGTTTCTTTCAGATGGGATGATGCCGCCATCCGCATCGGTGCGGACCGAGGAAATGATCAATTACTTCCGCTACGATTATGACAAACCGACAAGCCGAGATGTGCCCTTCAGCGTGACGACGGACGTCGCTAAGACGCCGTGGAACAGCAAAACCTACCTGATGCGGATCGGCCTTCGCGGATACGATATTGATCGTGAGGAACGCCCACCTGCAAACCTTGTCTTCCTGATGGATGTATCGGGATCGATGAATTCGCAGGACAAACTGCCGCTCGTCAAAACAGCACTGTCGGGCCTTGCAGGCGAATTGGGGCCGAGGGATCGTGTATCGATTGTCGTCTATGCAGGCGCGGCAGGTCTGGTGCTTGAACCCACAAACAACACGCGCGAGATTCGCCGCGCGCTCAACAACCTTAAAGCTGGCGGATCAACGGCTGGCGGCGCTGGCCTCCAGCTTGCCTACAACATCGCTGAAGACAACTTCATCAAGGGCGGCGTAAACCGCGTCATCCTCGCCACCGATGGCGACTTCAATGTCGGCGTGTCGGATCGCGATAGCCTTGTCAAACTGATCGAGAAGAAGCGCGACACCGGCATCACGCTGACGACGCTTGGCTTTGGTACAGGTAATTACAACGAAGCAATGATGGAGCAGATCGCCAATCACGGTAACGGCAATTACGCCTATATCGACAGCGCTCTCGAAGCGAAAAAGGTGCTGGGCGATGAGATGTCATCGACGCTGTTTACGATTGCCAAGGACGTGAAGATCCAGGTCGAATTCAATCCCGCAATCATCAGTCAGTATCGTCTTGTCGGCTATGAAAACCGCGCGCTTCGCGAGCAGGATTTTGACAATGACGCAGTGGATGCTGGCGATATCGGCGCGGGCCATCAGGTGACGGCGATCTACGAAATTGTGCCTGCAGGCGTCAAAGGCTGGATTGCTCCGCGCCGCTATGAAGACACGCCCGCTACCGCCGCGACTTCGCGGATGACGGAAGCAGCCCATGTCAAACTGCGCTATAAATTGCCCGGCCGTGATACATCGCGCCTCATCGATACGATCATCCGCAGCGATGCTCTCGCCACGGCAAAGGCTCCGCGCGGGGATTTTGCCTTCGCTGCATCGGTTGCCGCTTTTGGCCAAATCCTGCGCGGTGATGATTTGATGAATGGGTTCGGCCACGATGATGTGGACGCTCTTGCCGGACGCCAGAACAATTTCTGGCGGCAGGAATTTCTTGAACTCAACGCTCTTGCTGGCGGTATGAAAGGCGGCTGATCCAGCCTCCTTGAATATCCTGTCAGATTAAGCCGGTGCGGGAAGTTGCCCCCGCACCGGCTTTTTCATGCATGATTTTACAGTTTTACCCCTCTCCGGGCACTAGCGTTTGGCTTGCAAGCCCTGCTACATCCGCCACAAATTTGACGAATCTCAGGGGAGTTTTTCCGGCCATGTCACCCATTTCCATTGCGCTATTGATCCTTGGCATTGTGCTGCTGCTGATTGCTGCTGGCATTCTGCTCGGTCTTGGCAAATCGACCACCGTGGTCCGCGACGGGACCGTGCGCAAAGGCGATGTGCTGGATAAGGGCGCAGCGCCTGCATCGCGCAATCAGGCGCTGATCGATGCGCCGCCCGCAGTCGCCAACAATTTCGGCAAGACCAGCGCAGATGCGAATTCGGACACAATCGCTGCAGCAGGGGCAAACGCTGATGCAGAAGCGGGCCCGGCACCCGTCGCAGCCGCGCCCGCGCCGACACCTGCCCCCGAACCCAAGCCAGAGCCAGCTCCTGCACCCGCTCCTGCGCCAACCAACAGCGCTGCCGATGATCTCACCACGATCAAAGGCGTTGGCCCAAAACTCGCTGGTATCTTGAAAGATCAGGGCATCACAAGCTTTGCCCAGATCGCGGCCTGGACCGATTCGGACATTGAACGCGTCGACTCCATGCTAGGTCGCTTCCAGGGGCGGATCACGCGCGACCACTGGGTAGAGCAAGCTAAGTTATTGGCATCAGGCGATAAATCGGGCTTTGCAGCGAAGTTCGGCCAGAACACTTAAAACTAAAGGAACCAAACTGTCCAACCTGTGTTACAGTTAACAAACAAAAGCAGGGAGGACATGATGGCCACACGCATTCTCGTAGCTGAAGACGAATTCATCACAGGATTTGACCTGTGCGATACCGTCGCTGAAGCTGGATTCGAAGTCGAAGGGCCGCATGCCGGAATTTCTTCCGCGATGCTTGCTTTCCAGAAAGAGAAACCGGATCTCGCCATCCTCGATGTGCAACTGGATGATGGCGTCGTCTTTCCCCTTGCTGAAAAGCTCACCAATGAGAATGTGCCAATCATCTTTCACTCGGGCCGTGATATCGAGCAGGAAGTAAATGAGCGGTTCCCCGACGCGACAACGCTTGCAAAACCATGTCCGCCAAATGCCATGTTGGATGCCGTGAACGACGCGCTGCAACCGGCTGATGGAGCGCTTGAGCCAGCCGAGTAAATCGGTAGCTTAATCCGAATGGTGAGCGCGCGAAAATGAGGCGCGCTTGTCACTTGCCTCTCTCGTCCGCACCTGCAAGAGTCGCTCCTCGAAAAGTTTCAGGAGAAACCAGTGCACGGCCCCTCGCCCGAGTCTTCCAACCGCGATCCCTCCGCAGGCATCGTTCCGTTCAATTGGGAAGACCCCTTCGACCTTGAAAGCCAGCTCACCGAAGATGAGCGCATGATCCGCGATGCGGCCAATGCATTCGCGCAAAGTGAACTGCAACCGCGCGTGATCGATGCCTTCCGCGAGGAAGTCGATGCACCGGAACTGTTCCCTCTGATGGGACAGGCCGGGCTGCTCGGCGCGACCGTGCCAGAGGAGTTTGGCGGGGCGGGTGCGAACTATGTCTCTTACGGCCTGATCGCGCGCGAGATTGAGCGCGTGGATAGCGGATACCGCTCCATGGCGAGCGTTCAATCGAGCCTCGTGATGCACCCGATCTACGCTTACGGATCGGACGAACAGCGGCGCAAATACCTTCCCGGATTGGCGTCAGGCGAGTTGATCGGCTGCTTCGGCTTGACCGAGCCTGACGCGGGCAGTGACCCTGCCGGCATGAAAACATACGCCAAGAAAGACGGCGATGACTATGTGATTTCCGGATCCAAGACCTGGATTTCCAACTCGCCATTTGCGGACGTTTTCGTCGTGTGGGCGAAGAGTGAAGAACATGGCGGCGGCATTCGCGGCTTTGTGCTCGAAAAAGGGATGGAGGGTCTTTCCGCACCCAAGATCAAAGGCAAGATTTCTTTGCGCGCATCGACCACCGGCATGATCGTGATGGACGAAGTGCGTGTACCAGCTTCGGCTCTCCTCCCGCATGTGCAGGGTTTGAAAGGCCCCTTCGGCTGTCTCAACCGCGCACGTTATGGCATTAGCTGGGGCGCAATGGGAGCGGCCGAATTCTGCCTTCACGCCGCGCGCCAATATGGCCTTGATCGCGAACAATTCGGAAGGCCGCTGGCGGGCACCCAGCTCTACCAACGCAAACTTGCCGACATGATGTGCGATATTGCGCTCGGCCTTCAGGCAAGCCTGCGGGTCGGGCGTTTGATTGATGAGGGCCGCTTCAGCCCCGACATGATCTCCATCGTTAAGCGTAACAATGTCGGCAAGGCGCTCGATATCGCCCGGCAAGCGCGCGACATGCACGGCGGCAATGGGATTAGCGAGGAATACCAGGTGATCCGTCATGCGGTGAATCTGGAAACGGTGAACACCTATGAAGGCACCGCGGATGTCCACGCGCTCATCCTGGGCCGCGGCATCACTGGCCTCGCCGCGTTTTAGTCTTATGGGCCAAGCCACCCGCTCCCTCCGCCCTTCCACCCGGATCATACTCCGGTGTGAAAATCCGGGTGGAAGGGCGGAGGGAGCGGGTGGCTCGGAAACCTCAAGAGACAACAACTCATGAAATTATACGGCTATTATCGTAGCTCGACTTCCTACCGTCTGCGGATCGCGCTGGAACTGAAGGGACTGGAATTCGAAAATGTGCCGGTAAACTTGCTCGAATCTGAGCAAAAAGGCGCCGACTACACCAGCCGCAATCCGTTTGGCTCAGTTCCCATGCTCGAGGCCAAGGGCCGCGACCGCGCGCAATCGATGGCGCTTCTGGAATGGCTGGACGAAGCCTATCCGGAAAAACCTCTTCTCCCGGAAGACATGGAGCAGCGATACACCGCGCGCGAGCTTGTTTACGCCATCGCGACAGAGCTTCACGCGCCGCTCAACCTGCCCGTGCTCAAATATCTGAAAGACCCGCTTGGCCATTCGCAGCGCGTGATCGATCATTGGTATCGCCATTGGCTCAAACGCACTTTGGACCCGGTCGAAGAGCGGTTAAAGCAACTCGATACGCAGAACTTCCTGTTCGATGCGCCGGGCATGTTCGAAGCTGTGCTGATCCCGCAAATCTACAATGCGCGCCGCTTCCATTACGACTTGACGCTGCACCCCCGCATCACGCGGATTGAGGCTGCTTGCCTTGCCTTGCCTGAATTCCAGCGCGCGCATCCCGATCAGCAGATCGACGCGAAGTAACTCCACGCAGAAAGACATTTATGAAACTCGCCACGCTCAATGATGGAACTCGCGACGGCAAGCTGGTCGTCGTATCAAAAGACCTCACGCGCTGCTGCGCTGCCGGATACATCGCGCCCACATTGCAGGCCGCGCTTGATGATTGGGAGCATATCGCGCCCAAGCTTGAACTGCTCTCCACCGATGTCGAGCACGAGGCCGTGCCGTGCGAACGCTTTCACGAACGCGAAGCGCACTCGCCCCTTCCCCGCGCCTATCAATGGGCTGATGGATCTGCCTATATCAATCACGTCGAACTGGTTCGCAAAGCGCGCGATGCTGAAGTGCCGGAAAGCTTTTACCACGACCCGCTGATGTATCAGGGCGGCTCGGACGCATTCCTGCCTCCGCGCGGCGATATCCCGCTGGGCGATCCCAAATGGGGCTGCGACATGGAAGGCGAGATCGCGGTCGTCACCGATGATGTGCCGATGGGTGTGTCGGCCGAGGATGCGGCGGGCCACATTAAGCTTATCATGCTGGTGAACGACGTGTCCTTGCGCGGGCTTATCCCGCCAGAGCTTGCCAAGGGCTTTGGCTTTTTCCAGTCGAAGCCTCCTTCGGCCTTCTCCCCCGTGGCCGTCACACCCGATGAACTGGGCGATGCGTGGAAAGACAGCCTCGTCCATCTGCCATTGATGGTCGATTATAACGGTGAGCCTTTCGGGCGCGCGGAAGCGGGCGTTGATGCGACTTTCAGCCTTGCTCAATTGGTCGCGCATGCAGCGAAAACGCGCCCACTTTCAGCTGGAACCATCGTGGGCTCAGGTACGGTCTCCAACAAGGGCGCCGATGGTGGCCCCGGAAAACCTGTGTCCGAAGGCGGCCTCGGCTATTCATGCATCGCGGAAATCCGCATGATCGAAACGATCGCAAACGGCGAAGCTTCAACGCCATTCATGAAAGCAGGCGACACCGTGCGGGTAGAAATGCGCGATAAGGACAACCACTCGATCTTTGGCGCGATCGAACAGACGGTCGTGGCGGTTTAGAGATTCGGCAAATCTACGATGCGCGGCTCGTGGCCCCAGCCCTTAGCCATCGCCAGAATATCGTTGCCAGCCAGGGTAAGTGTGGCGGTGTTGCGCAAGGGGTGGACGCCGACCGGTTGATCCACAGCGAGTTCGTTATCGAGCACCAGAATAATCGCTCCCGGCTCGGCATTGATCATGGCAAGCGGGGTCACCGAACCCGGCGTCACCCCGATCAATCGCTCCATCGCGTCAGGCTTGCCAAAACTCAGGCGTCGACAGCCCAGCAAGGGGTGAACGCGCTTTAGATCAATCCGCGCTTCGGCCGGCACGGTGAGCAGGAAGAAAGCACCGCCTTCATCCTTCAGGAAAAGGTTCTTGGTGTGCAGGCAATCAATCTCGGTCTTGATCGTGCGGCTTTCCTCGACCGTGAAGACGGCGGGATGTTCGTGCACGGCATAATCAATGCCAGCCGCCTTCAAATCTGCATAAAGCCGCTCTTCGGCTGACATGCTACCGGTCACTTGGAGGCTAGGCCTTCAGCCGCTCGGCATGCCAGGCGATATGATCGGCCATGAATGTCGAGACGAAGAAATATGCGTGGTCATACCCCTCTTGCAGCCGCAAGGTCAGCGGGATGCCCGCCGTCTCACACGCGGCTTTCAGTTTTTCTGGGCCAAGCCAGCTCAGAAACTCATCATCCGTCCCCTGATCGACTAGCAATTCAGGCAGCCTCGCGCCGTCTTCGATCAGAGCCACCGCATCGTATTCGCGCATTGCGGCCAGATCATCACCCAGAAAACGCGCAAACACTTCGCGCCGGCGCTCAACTTGCGTGGGCGCGGTGATTGGTGCGAGCGCGCTTACGGATCGAAACCGGTCCGGGTTGCGCAAGGCAATGGTCAACGCGCCATGCCCGCCCATTGAATGGCCGAACAGAGATTGGCGATCGGTATCTATCGAAAATTGCTCAGCGATGAGCGCGGGCAGCTCATCCTCGATATAGCTGCGCATCTGGTAATGCGTCGCCCAGGGCTGCTCGGTTGCGTCGAGATAAAACCCTGCGCCTTTGCCGAAATCATACTCTTCCGGCGGGCTATCGGGCACATCATCGCCGCGGGGCGATGTGTCCGGCGCCACCAGAATGATGCCATGTTCTGCGCACGCTTTGCGGTATTCGCCCTTTTCCATGACATTGGCATGGGTGCAGGTAAGGCCCGATAGATAAGTGAGCACTGGCAGCTTTTCGCCCGGTGCACGGTCGGGCACGTAAACGGCGAAAGTCATATCGCAATTGGTGGCGTTTGACGCGTGGCGATAGACGCCCTGCACGCCGCCATGGCTGCGCTGCTCGCTGATCGTTTCAAGCGTCTTAGAGGCCATGGGGATCAGATCTCCACTGGATTAAACGCGGTTTCAGGATCCCCGGTATTGGCGGTGTCCTTGGGATCGATGATGATCATCTTGACCTCGCCTTTTGGCACTCTCGGGAAGTGTTCGACACCGCGCGGCACGATGATCATTTCGCCGGGGCCGAGAACCTCGGTGCCTTCACGAAACTCCATATGTAGCTCGCCTTCGATGACCAGAAACAACTCATCGCTGTCGGGGTGCGCATGCCACTGGAAATCGCCCGAAGCTTTCGCAAGCCTGATTTCGTTGTCGTTGTAACGTCCGGCAATGCGCGGCGCCCAATGCTCATCGAACTGAGCAAACTTATCGGCCAGATTGACCTTGGATGGGGCGCCCGTGCTCATCAGTACACCACCACGCTGCGAATGCTTTCGCCTGCATGCATTAAGTCAAAGCCCTTGTTGATTTCCTCGAGCGATAACTGGTGCGTGATCATCGGGTCGATTGCGATCTTGCCGTTCATATACCAGTCCACGATTTTGGGCACATCGGTGCGGCCCTTTGCTCCGCCAAAGGCTGTGCCGCGCCAATTGCGGCCTGTGACGAGTTGGAATGGGCGGGTCGCGATTTCCTTGCCCGCTTCGGCGACGCCAATGATGATCGACGTGCCCCAACCCTTGTGACAGCACTCCAGCGCATCGCGCATCACGTCGGTGTTGCCGGTGCAATCGAAGGAGTAATCCGCGCCGCCATCAAGCAATTCAACGAGATGCGCGACGACGTCTGATGTTTCCTTGGGATTGACGAAATCGGTCATTCCGAATCTCTCGCCCCATTCGCGCTTGGCAGGGTTGATATCGACGCCGACGATCCGGTCTGCCCCGGCCATCTTTGCGCCTTGTATGACGTTAAGCCCAATCCCGCCGAGGCCGAAGACGACGACATTGTCTCCGGGCTGAACCTTTGCTGTGTTGGTGACTGCTCCGACGCCCGTGGTAACCCCGCAACCGACATAGCACGCGCTTTCAAAGGGCGCGTCGGTGCGGATCTTCGCGACGGCGATTTCGGGCAGGACAATAAAGTTCGAGAATGTCGAACAGCCCATGTAGTGATAGATCGTCTCGCTCTTATAGCTCATGCGCGACGTGCCATCGGGCATTAGGCCTTTGCCCTGCGTCTCCCGGATTGCGTTGCAAAGATTGGTCTTGCCCGAAAGGCACATTTTGCACTGGCGGCATTCGGGGGTGTAGAGCGGGATGACGTGATCATCGGGAGCAACCGAAGTGACACCCGGCCCCACTTCGCGCACGATCCCGGCGCCTTCATGGCCCAAAACGCTCGGGAAAATCCCTTCGCTGTCAAAGCCATCGAGAGTGTATGCATCGGTATGGCAAATGCCGGTTGCCATCACTTCGACCAGCACCTCGCCCGCTTTGGGACCTTCCAGA
This sequence comes from Erythrobacter sp. YT30, assembly GCF_001542875.1. GTDB lineage: Bacteria > Pseudomonadota > Alphaproteobacteria > Sphingomonadales > Sphingomonadaceae > Erythrobacter. The sequence goes on from NZ_LMAF01000002.1 coordinate 116,892, forward strand.
TCAAGCTCTACGATTTCGAGCGGTTTTTTGGCTTCGAATGCGACGGCTGCTCTGGTTTTCATCGGCTGCTCCTCCCGGTCTTTTGCGCATCGCTATGCGCGTGGGCCGGGAGGCGCAAGGCCGCATTCAAGCTTCGCCGAGTTTCCGCCTCTTCTCGCGCGAACCCTCGCGCCGCTCATCGAGCGCATCGACAAAGCCGTGATTGACGTCGCGGTGCTCTGCCTCATCGGCGCGCACGGCGATGATCACGTCGCGCAGCCGCGCATTGTAGGGCAGTTGCCAATAATCAATCGCGATCTGCGGTGCAGGCACGTTCTCATGGCGTCCGGCATCCACTTCGGCGAGGTAAGCGGTGTAGCTGATGACCGCCTCTTCCTCGAAATAGCCGACCACGCGGTGCGCCGTGCGCGGGGCAAAGAGGTAAAGCCAGAAGTAGAAGTTGTAAAAGACGAGCTGCACAGCGACGATCAGAGCGCGCTCAAACCAGTTCGGTTGGGCGATCTCGATGAAGGTCATCAGGTGCATCCGCTCATTCTCGGCTTCATCGAGCAGCGTGCGGATCCAACCCTCATCATCGCGCATGCGGCGCAGCGAGCGAAGGTGCTGCCACAATCCGCCAACCATGCCGGGAACAGCCGCGACAGTCTCCAATACGACAGCGCGGTGGCCATAGCGTTTGGCGAAGAAGGTATCGGCGAAAAACCGCAGCAGCTTCACAAAAGCAAACGCGATTTTGTCGCTGAGCGTTTGCGGCGCGTGGTGGCTGTCGATGACAGCATCTACGTTGACTTGACGAACAAGCGGGCGGGTATCGATATGTTTCACGGGGTACTCTCGAGTGATCCGCCCCTTCTACCCAATCCCATTATCGGGCGCCCTGGCTGGATCGCTGTCGGCACCATTTAAATAGCAATTTTCGCCGAATTTACTGCTGAATTGCACTCAAATAGTGTTCGATTTCGTGCAACAATCAGAAGCCCAAGCTCTCCGCGACTGCAGAATTTACAATCTTCCCCTGATGCACATTGAGGCCAGGGGCGAGGTGCGGATCATCCTCGCAAGCTTTGATGCCTTTGTTCGCAAGAGCCAATCCAAACGGCAGTGTCGCATTGTTCAAGGCATAGCTAGACGTGTGCGGAACCGCGCCCGGCATATTGGCGACGCAATAGTGGATGATGTCGTCGACGAGATAAGTCGGATCGTTATGCGTGGTGGGCTTGGAAGTTTCAAAGCAGCCGCCTTGATCAATCGCCACGTCGACCAGAACCGCGCGATGTTTCATCAGGCCGAGCATATCGCGAGTGACAAGCCGCGGCGCGCTGGCACCGGGGATGAGAACAGCGCCGATGACCACGTCTGCTTCGGTGATCGCGTGTTCGATCGTGCCCGCATTGGAATAGCGCGTCGTCGCGCGTCCCTGAAACATATCGTCAAGTTCGCGGATGCGCGGGAGCGAACGGTCGAGGATTTCGACATTTGCGCCGAGGCCCACCGCCATGCGCGCCGCCTGTGTGCCAACAACGCCGCCGCCAATAATGACAACCTTGGCAGGAAGCACTCCGGGGACACCGCCCATCAGGATGCCGCGCCCGCCATGGACCTTGTGGCTCGAATGCGCGCTTGCCTCAATCGAGAGGCGTCCTGCAACTTCGCTCATCGGCGCAAGCAGCGGAAGCGAACCATCGGGCGCGGTCACGGTTTCATAGGCAACGGCCGAAACGCCCGATTCCATAAGCCCGCGCGCCTGATCGGGATCGGGCGCGAGGTGGAGATAGGTAAAGAGAATTTGCCCTTCGCGAAGCTGCACCCATTCGGTTGGCTGCGGCTCTTTGACTTTCACAATCATATCCGCGCGGGCGAAGACTTCTGCAGCGGTGTCGACAATCTCGGCACCGATTGAGGTGTAATCATCATCGGTTTTGCTGATGCCCAGCCCTGCCCCGGTCTCGACAATCACCGAGTGCCCAGCTGCGATGTATTCACGCACCGATTCCGGCGTCAGGCCGACGCGAAATTCACTCGCTTTGATTTCCTTGGGAACACCAACCAACATGATTCGCCTCTCCTCATGGCAAGGAGCGCGAAAATACGGCAGGCGTAAGAAAATTACAATCGGTTAAAACATGTCTGCGGCACCGCTCAGCGCGCAGCACAGGCTAACGTCCGATTATGAGAGGGAAATCCAACGCGAGAGAGCATTCATGAAGGTTTTGCGCTTTGGCATCGGGCGTATTCGCCCATAGCGTGCACGACGTGCGTTCTCGTCGTTGAGGCATGTTGTGCGGCCCATGCAATCTGGCCGGTTAGACCGAATAGTTGGTATTTCCATTTTGTCGCGTCCCCGATTCGCGAATCGTTATGAGCGTTAACTATCATCTTAACTGTGGAAAAGTTAGCATCGAATTTACGCGAGGCCGGAAATTCACACGTATTTACGCCAGTTTCGGTCGAAACGTGCAAGCCGCGCGACAGATTATGGCGTGAGCGGGGTTTTTTCGCAAAAATCGCAAAATTACGTATCTTGACATTAAGGCGGGATTCAAGGGCCCATTTTGGAAGCCAGCCGCATGCAGTTTTGCCGAGTTAGCTGCCGCAATTTTCGCCCCGTTCTCTACCGATCAGTTCGCTGCGCGCCTGCCGCCCGCACATCTGCCAGCGTCGGATAGCCATTCACTGCCATCAGCAAATCTGCCTCTGCCAAAATGGAATTAAGGACGAACGCCGCACCCTCCGCTCCGCCAAGAGCAAGACCGTAAGTGTAAGGCCGCCCTACCCCCACAGCAGTCGCTCCAAGAGCAATAGCCTTGATCGCATCGGTGCCTGATCGGATGCCGCTGTCAAACAGAACGGGCAGATCGCCTGCGGCCGCCACGACATCTGGCAAAAGATCAATCGTCGCGATCCCGCCATTGGCTTGCCTGCCGCCATGGTTTGAACAGTAAATCGCGTCTGCCCCGTGATCGACGGCCTTCTTTGCATCGTCGGGATGGCAAATGCCTTTGAGGACAATCGGCAGATCGGTCACGGATTTGAACCAGGCAATATCTTCCCATGTCAAAACCTGGCCGAATGTCGCCGCCCAGATCATGATTGCGGTTTCCGGATCCTCTTCAGGCGGTTTGGGAAGCAGTTTCAGGAATTCCGGATCGGTGAAGTAATTCTGCAAAACCTTGCCACGCAGCTGCGGGAAGTTTGACGCATTAAGATCGCGCGGGCGCCATCCCGTCACCCAAGTGTCGAGTGTCACCACCAGCGCCTTGTATCCCGCCTTTTCGGCGCGCTGGATCATGCTGGTCGCCACATCCTTGTTGCGCGAAGTGTAAAGCTGAAACCAGGCGGGCGTGTCTCCGCATGCGGTCTTCACATCCTCCAGCGGATCATTGGAAAGCGTCGAGGCGCAAAAGGGAACACCCGTCATCGCCGATGCCTTGGCCGCGGCCATATCTCCGTGGCGATCGCGCGATGCCTCCCCGTTAAGGCCAATCGGAGCCATGAAGAGCGGGGAGTGAAAAGTGTCTCCGAAAATTTCGATCGAGAGGTCCCGTTCGGCGCAATCGACCATCATGCGCGGGATCATGCCCCAATGATGAAAGGCAGATGCATTGGTGTCCTGCGTGTGTTCATCCCCGCAACCGCCCGCGACATAATTCGTCATCATCGGGCCCAATGCTTCGTGCGCGCGCTTTTCCAGTGTCGCGAAATCCACCGGGTAATCGGGCAGAATGCCTTTAAGCCCAGCATTGTAGATCGCGTTCTGCATCGCGCCGAAATAGGTCATGAAATCCCTCTCCTTGTTGGACGAGAGATTGAGCGCATGGCGCGCGCGAGGGCAAGTGGTTTTAGCTGACGAGCTTTTGAAGGCTCGGTCGGACCCGCAAGAAAACGATATAGAGCCGTTCGAGCACGCTCAGCACCGTCTTGTTGCGCGCGATCTGGCCCAGAAAGCGCATCGATGGAATGGCGCGCCACATGGCTGCAAAGGCAGCCGCGCCGCTCAGTACTTTTCCATCTTCCTCGGCATGAAAGCGAGCGAGCAGTTCGGCCTGATCGATCGGGCAATTGGGATCGCCATTTTCCGAGACATCGACGAAGTTGATCGCATCGTCCCGGTCGAGCTTGCGCATCAAGGCGATCTCTCGCTGGCACAGCGGGCAGGCACCATCGTACCAGACTTTCAGCCGGCTATCGTTCATCGTCTCGTTTGCGCTCTTCGCAGAAAGGCCATTCATAAAAAGGGATGTGCGCCTCTCTTGCGATAATTCAAGGCTTGCGCAGGGGCCATGCGATGGCCATTCGTGGGGCCAAACATCAATGGGTTAGCGGCAAACTAGTGATCGCTGGCCAACGAGCAGAGCGCGACCGGGGCACAAAGGGGATATAATGCGGGGCATTCTTGGCTGGATAAAACGCCACCCGATCATCACCGGCGTTGGCGTGATTGCGCTGCTGCTGATTGCTGCGAGCTTTATCTTTTCGGGCGGCCGCGATTACGAATATGTCGAAGACGACGTGTCGCGCGGGGAGGTTACCCGTGTGGTGTCCGCCAGCGGCACTTTGCGCGCGTTGAACACGATCAATGTCGGCGCGGAAGTGTCCGGCCAGATCACCGCCGTCTATGTCGATTTCAATTCACCGGTCGAAAAAGGGCAATTGCTCGCGCAGATCGATCCCACTCGCCCGCGCGCTGCGGTGACACAGGCCCGCGCGCAGGTTGATCTCGCCCGTGCAAGCCTTGCGCAAGCAGAGGCCGCTATCGCCCGCGCGCGCACCGATGTCGCCGTGCAAACACGCGAGTTCAATCGCCGCAAGGAATTGGCCGAAAAAGGCTTTGTCTCGAGCGCCGGCCGCGATCAGGCGGAGAACCTTCTCGCTGCTGCCAACACCTCGCTCAGTACGGCGCAAGCCCAAGCCCAAAGCGCGCGTGCGCAGATTGCGCAGAGCCTTGCGAGCCTGCGCTCTTCCGAGCTCGACCTCTCTCGAACCCGCATCATTGCGCCGACAGGCGGCGTGGTGATCGATAAACTGGTCGAACCGGGCACCACGGTTGCCGCCAGTTTCCAGACGCCCAATCTCTTCACCATCGCTGCTGATACCAGCCGGATGCAGGTCGAAGCTGCCGTCGATGAAGCTGATATTGGCCAGGTGCGCGAGGGACAGGATGTCCGCTTTACGGTCGATAGCTACCCCGATGAAACCTTCGTCGCGAAAGTCCAGCAGATCCGGCAATCGGCAACGCAGGCACAGAGCGCAGTGAGCTATCTCGTCATCCTCGATGTCGACAATATCGATGGCAAATTGCTCACCGGGATGACGGCGAATGTCGATATAATCACGGGAAAAAAGGATAATGTCCTGCGTGTGCCAGTCGCCGCGACCCGGTTCCTGCCACAAGAGCAGGATCGGCCTGAGGATGATGCCGAGGCGCAAGCCGAAGAAGAGAAAGACGCGTCCAATCAGGTCAATGTCTGGGTGCCGGGTGAAGACCCCTATCAGCCCCAACGCCAAGCCCTCACAATCGGCCTTCGCGGGGAAGATTATGTAGAAGTGACAAGCGGCCTCGATGAAGGACAAAATGTGCTCGTGAGATCGCGCGAAATCAGTAATGATGGCGATTGAGCATGACGGATCGTACAGCCTCGATGGGTGATGATGGGCCGCTGGTGGAAACACGCGGCCTCGTCAAATCATATACCCTCGGCGGCGAGACGATCCATGCGGTCAACGATGTAAGCCTCTCCATCGAGCGCGGCGAATATGTCGCGATTATGGGGGCATCGGGCTCTGGCAAATCGACCTTTATGAACATGATCGGTTGCCTTGATGTGCCGAGCCAGGGCGAAGTTTTGATCGACGGCATTCCCACGCGCGAAATGTCGAGCGATGAATTGGCCGATCTGCGCAATGCAAAAATCGGCTTTGTCTTTCAGCAGTTCAATCTGCTCGCTCGCACCTCTTCGATCGACAATGTGGCGGTGCCGCTGATCTATGCAGGGCTGGACACCAAGACCCGGCGCGAGCGAGCGACGCAGAAATTGATCGAAATGGGCCTTGGCGAGAGGCTGCTGAACACCCCCGCAAAACTATCCGGCGGTCAACAGCAACGCGTTGCGATTGCGCGGGCTTTGGTGACGGAGCCGCTCATCCTGCTGGCTGACGAACCCACCGGCGCGCTCGATTCCAAAACCAGCGAAGACATCATGCAGGTTTTCGAGGAATTGAACGCTGCCGGGATCACGCTGATCGTCGTCACCCACGAAAGTGAAATTGCCGATCATGCCAAGCGCCGGATTGAATTTCGCGATGGCAAAGTGATTGAGGATCATAGGAACGAAAACCGCGTGGTTGCGCGTGAGGTGGACGCATAATGGCAAGCGAAGCCCCCGCCGCGATCACTCCACGCAAACGCAGCATTTTGAGCGGATGGGGCGTCAATATTGCCATCGCGCTTACCGCGCTTCGCACCAATCTCTTGCGCTCAGTCCTCACCATGCTCGGCGTGCTGATCGGAGTGTTCGCCGTGACACTGGCGGTTGCCGTGGGAAGCGGTGCCGAGGAGACGATCACGAATGCGATCAACCGGTTCGGATCAAACATGGCCATCGTCCTGCCGCGCCCTGATGATGGCGAGGAATCCGGGCCTCCGCGTCGGGTAAGAGAGCGCGGAAGGCTGACCCAGCGCGATCTTCGCGCGATTGAAAATGAGGTTTCCAATATCCGCGCGATCGCCCCGCAATTGCTTCAGCCGGTCGATCTGGTGGTGGCCGGCAGCAGCACTTCGACCAGCGCAGTCGGCACAACGCCGGGCTATGGCCTTGTGACTACCCATCCGGCAGACCGGGGCCGCTACATCACCGAAAGCGATGTCCGCTCCGCCGCTCGCGTCGTCGTGATGGGCCGCACCGTTGCCGAAGACCTTTTTGGCGGTTTTGATCCCGTCGGCGAGACCGTGCGCGTGAATGGCGTGCCTTTCTCAGTCATTGGCTTGCTCGAAGAAAAGGGATCGACATTGGGTGATGACAGCGATGACACGCTCATCATGCCGATCACCACGATGCGCCAACGCTTTACCGGTGATGCCCTTCCCGGCCCCGATGATCTGCAAGTCGCCTTTGTCGCATTCAATGAGGGTGCGTCTCTATCGCGCGGAAAGGACGATATCATTGCGGTTTTGTCCGACCGATACCGTGTAGAAGAAGGCGAGCCGACCCCGTTCACCGTTCGCACCACCGAAGAGTTCGTCGAACAGAGCCAGTTCATCACCGGCATCCTGCAAGCTGTGCTCGTCTCTATCGCCTCTATCTCGCTGCTGGTTGGCGGGATCGGGATTATGAACATCATGCTCGTCAGCGTGACCGAGCGGACGCGGGAGATCGGCCTTCGCATGGCCCTCGGAGCGCGGCGTGCTGATATCCGCAATCAGTTTCTCGTTGAGGCCGCCGTGCTCTGCGTGCTGGGCGGCGCTGTCGGCTTGGTGCTCGCATGGGGCGCGGGCGCGGCGCTCACGGCCTTTGCCGAATTCCCCGTGCCTGTCGGGATTGGCACCGCCCTGGGCGCGATAGCGTTCTCCGCATTTCTTGGCCTCCTTTTCGGAGGCTACCCCGCGATCCGCGCATCGCGATTATCGCCCATCGAAGCGCTCAGGACGGAATAAACAAAGCCGTGTCTGTCTTTTGATCGTAGCCAATCATCACTATCTTCAGCATTGAAATCAGGGAATCGTTTTAATGCATTATCCACACACCAACCGCCGCCAATTTCTCGCCACCGGCTCTGCCTTTGCAGCTTTGCTCGCCAGCGGATGCATGACGCGAGGCGTATCGGCCGGCGCAAGCGCAGCAAATTTCGCGCAGTACGGACCGCTTGTGCGTGATCCCGCAGGCATGCTCGATCTGCCGCAGGGGTTTTCCTATCGTCTGCTTTCAAGCCTTGGTGATACGATGAGCGATGGCGGCACGGTTCCCGACAAGGCCGATGGCATGGGTTGTCTGGATCTTGGGAATGGCGAGATTGTGCTCGTGCGCAACCATGAACTTATTCCTTCTGACGATGCAGGCGGTCCAATTGCAAAAGGCTTTGGCACACGTAATGGCACCGTTGTTCCGGGCGGCACCACAAACATCGTGCTTGATGCTGAAACGCTCGAAGTAAAACGGCAGTTCAGAACGCTTGGCGGAACGATCCGAAATTGTTCAGGCGGCGTCACGCCATGGGGCAGCTGGCTTACATGCGAGGAGGCACCGACCGGGCCCGGGCAACGATATGGCGATGGTCTTGCGGTCAATCACGGCTGGACTTTCGAAATACCGGGCAATGCGACCGGCCTTGTTGATCCCGTGCCTTTGCGCGCCATGGGGCGCTTCAATCACGAAGCCGCCTGCGTCGATCCGGTGACGGGCTATGTCTACCAGACAGAGGACCGGGACGACGGTGTGCTCTATCGCTTTCTGCCCAATACGCCGGGCAAGCTGGCCGATGGCGGCAAGCTTCAGGCGATGGTGATCGAGGGCGTGCCAGACACCCGCAATTGGGATGCGGCGACAATGCCTCTTCGCCAAAGCTACGCCGTAAGCTGGGTCGATCTTGATGAGGTCGAAGCGCCCAAGGATGATTTGCGCCAACGCGCCGCAGCCAAAGGCGCTGCGCTGATTGCGCGCGGCGAGGGCATCCATATGGGCAAGGATGATCTCTATTTCTGCTCTACCAGCGGCGGGCAGAAGAAACTCGGCCAGATTTTCCGCTTCGTCCCGGGTCGCGGCAACGGGCCTGATCGGGTGGAGCTGTTCTTCGAAAGCGAAGACATCAAGCAATTCAACTATGGCGACAATCTGTGCGTTGCGCCCAATGGGCACCTGCTCGTTTGCGAAGACGCATACACCGATGTGGTCGATAACCACGTGCGCGGGATCACGCCTGATGGACGGCCTTACCCGTTTGCACGGCTCAACATGCAGACCGAACTTGCCGGCGGCTGTTTCTCACCCGATGGCAAGTGGTTCTTTGTCAACGCCTATGGCCCGACGCGCACGGTCGCGATCACCGGGCCTTGGGCGGCTTAACGGATAATCCGGCTGCTGACGATTTCGACGCGGGGCGTGATGCAATCAGGCTTCGCACATTCGTCCTTGCACAGATCGGTTGAGAGATAGCGCATCAAGCCATCGCAAAAGATCGTGCCAATCGCGCGCCCATCATCGCGGCTTGCACCAGCTCGGATCGCGCCGATCAGATTTGCGCCAGAGGATATGCCGATCCCCAGACCCAGCTCGCGGCACAGCTTTTGCGCCATCAGGATCGCATCACCATCATCGACTGAGACGATGGGGTCCAATTGGTCGAGCTTCAGCAGGTCTGGGATGAACTCATCCGAAAGCCCCTGAATACGGTGTGACCCGCATTTATAGCCATTTGTGAGCGTCGGTGATTGCGCCGGTTCAATTGGGTGAACGGCGATGGTGGGGTCTTGCTCTTTCAGGTATCGGCCCGCGCCCATAACTGTGCCACCTGTACCGACACCAGCAACAAACGCGCCCAGCCCAGCGCCCTCGCCCCGCACCTGTGCCAGCAGTTCAGGCGCAGTCCCTTCGTAATGAGCAAGGCTGTTGTCCGCGTTGGCAAATTGCTGCGGCAGGAATGCGCCTGTCTCCTCGCCCATCGCCTTTGCCTTGGCCATGGCACCGAGAAAACCGCCTTCCTCGCGCGACACAAGCACCACGTCTGCGCCGTGGCTTCTCAGAAGAGCGCGGCGCTCCATGCTCATCCAATCGGGCATGAAAATGGTGATCGGATGTCCCAGAGCGCGCGCCATCGCGGCAAGCGCAATGCCTGAGCTGCCACTGGTCGCCTCGACAATGCGCTGGCCGGGCTGCAGCTCGCCCGCTTCAATCGCGCGCTTCAGGATCATCAGCGCCATGCGATCTTTGATGCTGCCGGTGTAGTTGTACATCTCGGCCTTGGCGAAAACAGTCAGGTCGCGCCCTTCAAAACGCAGATCGAGCCGCACGAGCGGCGTGTTGCCGACCAGCTGTTCAAGGCATTCCCAACCCAGTTTCGGGCGAGCGGACAATTGATCGAGCATGGTTTCTCCGTTCTCTAAGTACACGCGAGAAATGCCATGAAAGCGCGTGGGAAATCATCGCCAAAAATCCTTTCTTGAAAGCCAAATTTGTGATAATTTTTGATTTATGAAAACTGAAAGAGAATTATTTGATGCAAATGACCGCGCTATTCTAAAAGCGCTTCAGCACGATGCATCAATTTCGCTCGAAGCGCTGGCATCGAAACTCAGCCTTTCAACCAATGCCTGCTGGCGCCGGGTCAAGAAGCTTGAACAGACCGGCGTCATTGAAAAGCGCGTTGCAATTGTCTCGCCCGAAGCGGTGGGATTGAAAGTCACCGTTTTTGCCTCAGTCAAAACCGATGATCACAGCGCCGACTGGCTCAAACGATTTTCAGAAGCCGCCGCCGATATCTCCGAAGTGGTCGAGTTCTACCGGATGGCAGGCGATATCGATTACCTGCTCAAAATCCTCGTTCGCGATGTGGCCGACTATGATCGGGTCTACAAAAGGCTGATTGAGCAGGTTGCTCTGTCCGATGTTTCAGCAAGCTTTGCGATGGAGCGGATCAAGTACGAAACCGCCGTCCCGATCGCTTGATGCAGTTCCTCACAATTTGTCCGGACAACTCTTCCCAACCGGGCAATCGCGGTTTATGCCTCTCTTTATGCTCAGACCCATTGCTTTGATCGCATTTGCCTTTGCCGCGCCGGTTACCGCGCAAAGCGCCCTTCCCCCCGGCATCTGGACCAACAATGAAGATGTCTATTTCGCCGAGGAAGAGGGCCGCGAAAAAGCAGAATGGGTTGCTCTTGAAGTCAATGATGCGGGCCAGTGGCGCGGTGTTGATGCCTTTGGCGAAGCGCAGGGCGAATGGTCATCAGCAGCGATCCCCGGCCTTACCCCACGCGAAGGTGGCGGATGGCAAATCGGGGAAAGCGAACTGCGCCTGTCGCGCCCAATGTCCTGCTGGGTTTCGGTGCGCAAATTTGCTGGCAAGCCCGATGGCAGCACGGATTGGACCTTTGCCAATAAGCTCGAGATTTTCGATCAAGGCGGCCGCGTCACTGTTCCGGGGGAAGGCATCGCTCCTGATGTCACGATCCGCGTGCGCAATGTGACATGGGCTGCGGGCAGCCGAAACAAGCCATCGCTTGTCCTTTACGTCCATAAAGACGATCCGGTGCGCGCGGAAAGCTATTCATGGGCATCGCCCGATGCGAGCCTTGTCGGAGTAAACCTACGCTGGGTTCAGGCCAGCTGCAGCAGAGTGGACACCTAAATCATGCAATCAACACGAGCCATATTCAGGCAAACCGGCGGCCCTGAAGTGATCGAATGGGTCACCGAAGATCACCCTGCCCCTGCCGCAGGCGAAGTCACGATTGAGCACGGCGCGGTGGGCCTCAACTACATCGACACCTATCACCGGCGCGGCATTTATCCTGCCCCTTTGCCAAGCGGAATGGGATTGGAAGCAGCCGGGCGCATCATCGCAATTGGCGATGGCGTTGAAGGTTTTGCAGAAGGCGACAGGGTTGCAACCTTTGGGCCATTGCTCGGCGCTTATGCAACGCATCGCAATATCGCTGCCGAACATCTGTTTCGCCTGCCCGACAATATCGATGACAAGACCGCTGCTGCTGCGATCCTCAAAGGGTGCACGACGGAATTCCTCGTCGAGCGCTGCGGCAAGGTTGAGAAAGGCTGGCCAGTTCTGGTTCACGCCGCAGCAGGCGCAACGGGGCTGTTGCTGGTCCAATGGCTCAATCACATCGGCGCAGAAGTGATCGGCACGGTTTCAACTGAAGCCAAAGCCGAAGCCGCAAAGGCAGCGGGCGCGCATCACGTTATCTTCTACAAGGAAGAAGACACCGCCGCACGAACCCGCGAGATCACCGGGGGCGACGGCGTTCGCGTGACTTTTGATGGAATTGGCCGATCGACGTGGGAAACCTCGCTCGATGCGACGGGCAAACGGGGCCTCATCATCAATTTCGGCAATGCCGATGCGCCGGTGGGCGAGGTCGATGTGGGCGTGCTCGCGATGAAGGGTTCGCTCTTCAACACGCGCCCCATGCTGTTTCACTATTACGAAGAGCCCGAAGAACGCGCTGCGGGCGCAGCGCGGGTGTGGGAGATGTTCGACAAAGGGGCATTGAATGTGACCATTGGCCAGACCTACGCGCTTGCCGATGCAGCCGACGCGCACCGCGATCTTCAGGCTGGTAAAACCACCGGCTCCACGGTGCTGCTGCCATGAGGATCACTGCACTCTTTGGCGCTGCTGCCGCTTTTGCACTCACCGCCTGCCAGCCCTCGGAGAGCATGAAGGCCGAATGGAGCGCCATGCAGCAAACTCGCGAGGCGCAATTGGCCGAAGCCGGTGAACGTTGGCGGCGCGCATACGAAGCGCAGGATTGGGAAACGCTGCGCTCGCTTTACACCGATGATGCCGTGTTGATGACGCACGGGACGGAGAGAATCGAAGGCGCTGACAACATCATCACCTTCCTCCAGCGCCTCCCCAATGCGGGCGCGAGTGTCGGGTTTCAGTTCGACAATGAAGAAGTCGTGCTGGGTGGCAATTACGGACCGGACAATGTCGGCTTTGTGACCGCGAAATACAGAATGGACATCGCCTTTCCCGGCAGCGATCCGACCATCGTCGCGGGGCGATCCTTCCTCGTCTACAAATGGCAGGACGGGGAATGGAAGCTGTGGCGCGATATGGACAATCAGGCGCCCGATGTCGTGGCCGAGGACTTCGAATGACCCGCATTGCACCGATGCGGGTTGAGGATCTCCCCAACAAAACGCGCGAAGCTTTGGAATACGCGCAAGGCATTATGGGCTTTGCTCCCAATGACGTGCTGACGATGGCGCATTGGCCCGAACTCCTCGAAGCGATGGAGCGACTGGTTCAGGTCATCTACAAACCCGGCGAGCTTGATCCCGTCCTCAAGCGAATGATCGCGACGGTCACCAGCGGCGCTGCCGGATGCCGCTATTGTCAGGCGCACACCGCGCACGGGGCGGTGCAAATGGCGGGCGGCGATGAGGAGAAGATCGCCGCTGTTTGGGATTTCCATATCAGCGATTTGTTCAGCGATGCGGAGCGTGCCGCGCTCAATTTGGCGCTAGCGGCAGGCTCACAGCCCAATGACGCGACCGATGAGCATTTCCGCGCGCTTGAGAAGCATTTCTCGCAGCGTCAGATCATGGAGATAATGGGAGTAATCGGCCTGTTTGGTTTCCTCAATCGCTGGAATGATACCCTTGCAACCGAGCTTGAGGACAAACCAATGGCGTTTGCCAGCGAGACCTATCCATCTGCGACTTGGGATGCGGGAAAACACGCAAACGATTAGTGTTTCCAGGCCGCGCCGCCGACCCAGTCGCCAGCAACGCCAAGGAAATGCTCAACTTTCACATCATCCCAGACGCCAGCGGCAAAATACGGATCGGCCTCAAAAGTTTCGCGCGCTTCGGCTTCGTTTTCGGCCTTGATAACGAGCAGCGAACCGACGGTTTCTTCGCCGTGTTTTAGCGGGCCTGCTACTGCAATCTTGTCCATCACCTTTTCGATATGGGCGAGGTGATCGGCGATCAATCGCTCACGAATGCTCGCACTGTTGGCGACATCCCGGCAGATAAATGCGAACAAGGTCACTCGTCTTCCTCCTGTGGCGGTGTGAAGATGGCGGGATCAATCGCCTCTCCAATTCTCGCCTGCTGCCATGTCACGGTGTTGCTGACAATGCCATCGTAGAGCAGCGTAACAGAGCGCGCCTGCACCCATCCGCTTTCGGGCAGAGCCATGAAATCGTCATATATCCGCTCATGAAATCCGCGCGAGCTGTCAAACGCCATATAGCGGATGAAACCGCTTTGCTTGTCGAAACCGAACAGCGTTTCCTGCCCACCGGGGTCAGTGATGCGGATGAGCGAGACCGGGTGGCCGCCGACATTGCGGTCTGGCGCAAAGCTTAGTGTAAAGCCATCATCGAGTGCCGAGCGGATTATCCCAAAACCAAAGTTGCTGGCCCAGTACGCATCGGCCTTTTCCTTTGGCATGATGCCGTCCTGCGTCCAGGTGGTTGCCCCGTCATATCCGACTTCGAAGAGCACCTGATCGCCTTGCCTGGCGATGATGCGCACCTTTCCATCAGCGCCATGCGCCTCTTTGCGCCCACGGTCAAATTCGCGCCACATACGGTAATCGTCCGCTGTGGAGCGAGCCCTGCCAGTCGCGGGATCGAAGAAGGTCGCCGTGCCTGTGAGCTGCAAGGTTTTTGGATCGAGAAAGACATCGCCCCCATGCGCATCCAGCCCTCGCGCCACGACTTCCCGCGCAGTGGGTTCCTCTTGAGCAGACAGCGGAGTGAGCACTGACAGGGCGAGCAATATCGCGGGAGCAAGGCAGCGCATCATCCGCCGACCTCGATCAATTCAACCAATTCGCCGCCAGCGCCGATGGTGGTTCCTGCGCGCCTTCCCTCATAAAGCGCGCCCGTCCTCAAAGCAGGAGGAGTGATCCATTCGACGTCGCACTCTGAAAGGTCTTCGACCGCAAGGCTCACAATCGCATTTCCGGGCGGAAGCATGCCATCATGTCGCGCACGCTCGGTCGCCGCCTCGGGATAATCGTCCACCTCGACAATCGGCATTTTCCTGTGGCTGACCATGGTGATGGTCGTCTGCGTCTCAGGCGGCAAGCCGAACGCATCGTTGATCATGCTGTAGGGCAAAGTGTAATCCGACCCTCGCCCAAGACCAAGCCTCTCGACATACCAGGCGATGCTGTCTTCACGGCTGGGCGTGGCGAGAACGACGATGAAGATCTTGTCTACCGCGGAGTTTGCACGGGGCAAGTCTGTGTCGGGAAGATCGCCCAACACCTGATTGAGATAGAACATCTCCTGTCCCGTCCCCAGCACTTGCATCGGGATGAAGGCAGGCTCGATATTCTCCAGCTTCTTGGGCGGGCCAACGATTTTGAAACCGGCTTCTTCGACGACCTTTGGCCAGTGCCACACATCTTCGACCGTGCATTCAAACGCTGCCCAGCCATAGGTACGCGTCGGCTTGAAATCAGGATGGTCGGGCTGCTCAACCAGACGGAACCAGCAATGCGCACCGCTTTGTGGCCGCAGCACGGCGTAAGGCAATCCAGCATTGGCATCGCAGCCCCAGCTTTCGGCGAGATCAGCGGGCAATTCGCCTTGTTCAATCAGTTCCAGGCCCAGACAATCGCGATAGCCTTTCAGCGCCTTTTCAAGATCGGGCACCGTCGAAAGCCCGCCCATTATGGTGCCGTGGGGTATCGTCATCGGTGCTGCTCCTAGCGAAACTTTGGCTTGCGCTTTTCGACGAAGGCAGCGGTGCCTTCTGCAAAGTCTTCGCGTGTGAATGCCGCGCTGAATATGCCGAGCGTATCGCGATCATCCTCGCTCTGCCCATCGAGGACGCGGCGGATGAAATGCTTGGTGTGATAGGCCGAATAGGTGGAGGCGGCGAGCAATTGCCCGATCAGGAATTCGCTCCCGTCAGCGATAAACTCGATGAGGCCAATGCGCTGCGCTTCTTCAGCATCTAGCAACTCACCTGTGTAAAGCATCCGCTTCGCTTGTCCCGGCCCAACCAGATCGACAAGCAGCTTCACGTCATGCAGCGGATAGACAAGGCCAAGCTTCGCAGGCGTAATCCCAAAGCGCGCAGCCGGCGTCGCAACACGCATATCGCAGGCCATGGCAAGTCCGCAGCCACCGCCCACGCAATCCCCTTCGACAAAGGCGATTGTCGGAATATCGGCGCGGGTCAATGCGGATTGCACACGATTGATCTCGGCCTGATTTGCAGCGCGCCAACTTGCATCATCCTTGTTGGCGAGCAGCTCCTTGATATCCGCGCCAGCGCAAAACGCGGTCCCTGGTTTAGCCGAGCGCAGTTCAAGAACACGGATCGCCTTGTCTTCAACGGCATCGGCCAGAAGCGCAGGGAAAGCCTCCCACATCGCCATGTCGAACGCGTTGCGTTTGTCGGTTCGGTCAATCAGCAGACGCGCGATGGGACCCTCTTTTTCAAGCCGAAGACTCAAGCTGGGTTCTCCTTCATAAAGTGATCCGCAATTTGCTTGCGCGTCGTTACCCATACATCATCATGCGCGCGGACATGGCGAAAGAATTCTTCGAGCGCCCAAATGCGCCCCGGCCGCCCGATGATCCTGAGGTGCAGGCCGAGGCTCATCATCTTTGGATTGCCCTCTTCGCCCTCGCGATAGACCTGATCGAAATTCGCTTTCGCATAATCGAGCCATTGATGCGGGGTGAGCGCAGGGTCGGTCCACATCTTCATATCGTTGTTATCAAGTTGATAGGGCATGATGCACATAGGCGTACCGGTCGTATCGCGATCCCAGAAGGGCACATCGCCGGAATAATCATCCATGTGATAGGAATAGCCCTCTTCCTGCAAAAGCCGCCTTGTGTTGTCGGTGAGCAGGTAGCGGCTTAGCCAGCCATAGGGGCGCACTCCGCAGGTTTTTTCGATGCTTTGCGTCGCCTTGCGGATGAAGTCGCGTTCGGCCTCTTCGTCCATTTTGAACTGATGCACCCAGCGCCAGCCATGGCTGACCGGTTCGTGGCCAAGATCGACAATCGCCTCGGCAATCTCGGGATGGTTTTCGAGCGCCATCGCGGCCACCGTCCAGCTTGCCATGATGTCGTAACGTTTGAGCAATTTGACGATGCGCGGCGCGCCCGCCTTGATCCCGTAGAGATAGTTGGACTCGTTCGAATAATTGCGCATTTTCGATTTGACGAAAACGCCCAGTTCATCGACCGGCTCCATCCCGCGATCGCCGCGAGCAATCGTCATCTCGCTGCCTTCTTCGACATTGACAACAACGCTCAAAGCCATCTTCGCGCCACCGGGCAAGTAGATCCGTTCTTCGATCATTTGTTCCTCCCCGTCACGGGGAGGGGGACCATCGGCACGATGGTGGAGGGGCACTGCCCGCAATCACCACGCCTGCCCAGAGTGCCCCTCCACCAGACTGCGTCCGGTCCCCCTCTCCATGCTGGGGAGGATACATCCGCGCCATACATCAGTGCATTTCCTCACCACCGCTCACATTCAGCGCTTCGCCAGTCACATAGAATGCCTCATCGCTCGCCAGCCACAGGCACGCTGCCGCGGTATCGCTTGGCAAGCCGGGGCGGCCCATCGGGTTTTTCGCGCTCATGTTGGCAAGGTAATCCTCGACCGTTTCGAACCCCAGGAGCTTGGAGAAATATTCGTTCTGCTTTGCACCAAGCCCTGTCGTCACGTGGTTGGGGCACACCGCGTTGACTGTGATTCCATGCGCGCCCAATTCGACTGCCGAGGCGCGGGTGAGGCCCACCATACCGTGCTTTGAACTCACATAAGCGGGAAGATGCGGAAAGCCGGTTTTCGCCGCTTGGCTGGCTATGTTGATTATGCGGCCGCCTTCACCTTTTTCGACCATCGCGCGGGCCGCTGCCTGCGTGCCGTAGAATGCGCCAGACAGGTTCACTGCGATCACCTGGTCCCACTCATCAGCGGTATCAACCTCAAGCAGCGGCTTCATCTTGAAACCAATTCCGGCATTGTTGACGAACACATCGAGCGATCCGAAATGCTCAAGCGTCTTTGCGACAAGTGCCTGACAATCAGCAGCTTTCGACACATCGCAGGCAATTGTCGCGACTCTCGCACCGCGAGCGCGCAGATCCTCTGCAACGGCCTCCGCTTCGGCATCAATCGTCAGATCGGATACGACGCAGTTCGCGCCCTCATCGGCGAAGGCTTGGAGGATGCCTTGGCCCAGCCCCTTGTCCTTCCCCGATCCGGTGACGACGATCGTCTTGCCCGCATACTTCCCTGCTTCCTGGCTCATGGATCACAGATCCTCGGTAAGGATGAATTGCGGCGCGTCGGCATAATCCTGAAAGGGCGCTGCCTTGGCCTGGAATTCTGGGTCCGAGACATCCGCCACAAAGGCATCCAAATCGGTGATGTCGAGCACTTCGAAATAGGCATAGGGCGGCGGCGTATCGGGATCGCCAAACAGGCCGGTTGCCTTGTGCACGGTGAAGCTTTTGACCGACGGTAGCGCGCTGGCGGTCGGGATATCCTTGTCCTTTGCCCATGCCTCATATTCGGCGACGTCCGTGCCGGGCTTCAGATTGAACGGTACGATAATGCGCATGGGTTCTAAGCTCCTTTGTTGGGCGCGCGATAGGCGCCAAGTTTGGCATCAAGTTGACGAGCAAGGCGGAACAGTCCCGCTTCAGCGCCGGTGCTTGCAACGATCTGCACGTCCATCGGCAGACCTTCAGCGGTAAAGCCCATTGGCAGGCTGATCGCAGGCATTCCGGCGATGTTGGCGAGGCATGTGAAATCGGCCTGAGCGGCTGGTTCAGGCTCGAAATGCGGGAAGGCGGTGTTGGGCACGGTGGGCATAATGAGAAAGCCATGCCGAGAGACGATGTCGCGTACTTCGTCGCGCGCCTGCGTGACGATTGCCTGATCTTGCGCCCAATCTTTCTCTGATCGTTTTGGTCCGTAAGTCAGCAATTTAGCGAGGTTCTCTGATACGGATACTCCGCTCAAATCCGCTGCCATGAACTTCGATACGCCGATAAACCCGGCAAAGCGGATGCGCGATTGGGGATGGCGGAGAGAGACCTTAGCAGGCGCGTGATCGAGCGCCGCCACAACCGTTTCAAAAGTTGCGGCGATGGGCAATTGCACCTCTACGCCATGATCGATGAGGACCGCGCCCGCGCCCTCGATGTCGGTGTCTCCAAAATCGCTCACCACCCGCCCCACTCGCTCGAGCATATCGAGATCGCGCGCCAGCGGACCTATGGCATCGAGGCTTGGGTCGGCGGGGATCAGTCCGTCCTGGCTCACTTTGCCTGTTGCAGGCTTGAACCCGTAGACACCGCAATGCGCCGCCGGGATGCGAACAGAGCCCATCGTATCCGTGCCCAGCGCCGCATCGCACAAACCTGCCGCGACCGCTGCGCCGCTGCCGCCAGATGAGCCACCTGGTGAGTAGCCGTGTTTGTGAGGATTGTGCGTCGGCCCGAAATGCGGGTTATTCGTCTTTGCGCCCAGCGCGCCCTCTTCCATGTTGAGGATACCGGTTATCGCCGCGCCCGCTTCGCGCAGCCGGGTCACCACCTCGGCATCTGCATCCGCAACGCGATCTTCCCATGCGCCAATTCCAGCGTGGTAGGGCATCCCATTTACCGCGATATTGGCTTTGATCCCAATAGTAACGCCCGCAAGCGGCCCCTCTCCGCCGGAGGCGTCGTCGTTACGGTAGAGAAAGGCGTTGTACGGATCGAGCATAGGAGCGTTTTACACACCCCGCTCGTCAATCAAGCGCAAGGGTTTTTGCCGCTTGTCGATCTCGGTCACTGCCGCTGTGCCGCCCGCCTCGCACAGTGCGATTTCGACTTCGACGCCCAGCCCTTGCTTCAACGTTTCAGCAAGAGCTGCCTCATCAGTCCCGCCATTGCTTTCGAGCGTGACGCGCATGCTGTCGCGCCCGCCTGCATCGCGCATCAGGTGGCAGACATACTCACCGGTTAGGTCCGCGCGGTTTTCGATAATCGCACCGATTGCGTGCGGGAAGACGTTGATCCCGCGCAGCTTCACCATATTATCTGATCGGCCACGGAAGCCCGCGATCCGCTTAAATGCGATCTCGCCGCGTCCGTCCAATTCGTGCGTGATGTCATGCGTGTTGAAGCGGATGCAGGGGGCGATATCGTCCTTGTAAAGGCAGGTGACGACCATGTCGCCCGTGTCACCTTTCGCAACTGGCGCGCCGTCATCGACGCCCAGCAATTCAAGATATTGCGCGTCTTCCCAGACATACATGCCGTCGCGTTCCGGTCCCTCGCCCGCGATTGTGCCGGTATCGCCGACGCCGTACCAGTCATAGGCCTTTGCGCCATGCCAGGCGGCCTCTGTTGAAGCGCGATCCTCTGTGCCGAGATGGCCGATAATCATGCGGATGTTGATCTTGTCGAACAGGCCCATCTCTTCGGCTGTGCCCGCAAGTTTGCGGACGTAATCGACAAAGCCGACAATCGCTGTCACGCCGAAATCGGCCATCAATTGCACTTGGTTGACGCTGCGGGTCTCAATCCCCGTGCCCGCCGACAGGAAGATTGAATTGGTGAACTTGGTCACCGCCTCGCGGATGTAGTGCCCGCCATTGATCATGCCGTGTCCATAGACGGAGTGCACGACGTCATCGCTTTCAAGCCCCATCCAGCGATACATGCGACCGACCAAGAGATTGCCGACTTCGCGCCCCTTTGGCCCAAACATCAGCACTTGCGGTTTTCCCGTTGTGCCCGATGTCGTGTGGAAGACCACCGGATCGCGTGTCGCGGCAGGCCCCATACCGTGAAAGTCGCCATAGGGCGGGTGTTCGGCAATCGAGGCCATGAGGTCCGACTTGTCGTAAACAGGCAGCTTCGTGATGTCTTCAAGCCCTTTGATATCGCCCGCTTCAATCCCCTTGGCACCCCATAACCGCTGGTAGAACGGCACCTGCCATCCCTTGACCATCAGGCGTTTGAACTGCGCATCCTGGATCGCGAACAATTCATCGCGGCTCATGGTTTTATAACGGTCCACAAACGCCTGCCCGACCGGATAATCGGCGAGCATCTGCTTGTGATCAAGCGCTTCGAAATAGGTTGGATAAGTCATAGAGAATTCGCAAAATAGGAAAGGGGATCATCGAAAATTCGTTGGTCAATCTCGCTGCCTGCAAGTTTGCGGCATAAGGCATATTTGGCGGCGGATTGTTCAGCGCTCATGGGATTGGCAATGCTGCCGAGATTGGCCGAAATGGTGCGCTCAATCGTTTCGCCTGCCTTGGTAGTGAGGACGAGGCGTTGCGGAGCCATCGCGTTGCCATCGGGATTGCCGTCCAGAGTGACACAGACATTGGGCGTTAGCTCAACCAATTCCGCCGCATGGAGCGCATCGCTGTCGAACAGGGCCGGATCAATGATCCCGTCGCGCAGCATCAATGGCGCGAGAATGGGGAGACACAACCGTGCATAGGCGGCTGTCATATCCGCCTTGTAGGGCCGCCCAACCAGCCGCTCAATCAAAGGCGGAGCGAACAATTCTACCTTTGCGATGTCGGGCAGGCGCACTCCTTCGCGATAGAGCTGTTCAAGCTCACCCAAAGCGCCATGGCTTGCCCTGCCCGATGGGAACGGTTTGATCGCGACTTCGGATATGCGCCACACTTTGCCGAGGTCGCTTGTGTAGCGAGAAAGGTCGAGCGGCTCGAAAAGCTTTGCATATCCAAACGGCCCTTCCAGCGCGTCGTGCGGGCCATCCAGACCGCATTCGACCAGCCGCACTGCGGTGATCGCCGCGCGCGCAGCATTGGCTATTTGCAGAGGCAGCGCGATGGACGCTTCGACATGGGCTTGCATGGTGCCGCTCGCGGACGAGTACGCAAGGCCCATCACATCGGCGTACTTCTCAGGCGGAATGTCGGTTAGCCGCGCTGCTGCCAAGGCCGCGCCGATGACCCCGGCGGTCGCGGGGCGGAAAAACGACATCGGCCCCGTTGCGGCAATGCCCAATCCGCTCGCGATATCGACACCAACGGCAAGCGCGCGCAGAACGTATTCGGGGTCCATCCCGCCATTGTCATCCGACTGCGCCATGACGGCTGCGGTCACGACGGATAGAGCGTGCACCACCGCCCCTTCATGAACCGCATCCCATTCAAGGCAGTGGATTGCGAACCCGTTGAAGAAAGCTGCGGACACAGCCGGAACCTCGCCGCCGCAAAGGAGGCGCGCCTCAGGATCGCTACCGAACGCTCCGATAGCGGCTCTGACTTTGCGCGCTTCGGCCGATTGTGCGCCCGCCGCGCCGCCTGCAAGCGTATCGGCCAGCAAGCGAACCGTATCGGCGCGCACCTGTTTAGGCAGAGCATGATCGGCGCTTGCGAATTCTATGATGGCATCAGTCGCGGTCATCCCAGCCACCTCGCCAGCATTGCATCAATTCGCGAGGCGTCCTGCGAGTTGAGCGCGACATCAATCGCCTCAGGCCCTTCTGTCGAAGCAAGCCCGCCCCACGCCGCAAGAGTGCGCATTTTCTCGATAATGTGGTTTGCTTTTACGGGCCTTTCGGGATCGCCCAATGTGTCGACAATTTCATGCCCGTTCACGCGCGCTCCGAAATGTGCGGGGTAACGCGCTGTTATCGCGGGGTCTTCCGCAACACTCACTTGCGCGCGCAGATCAGCAAGCCGGGCGATGGCAGCGGGGGTGAAATCCTCTGGCTTTGCCTCGCGGCCATCCGCCACCACCGCAACAGCGTGTTGAAGAGAGAATTTTGCTTCCAATTCGCTCGTCGGATTGGGACGGTCGCAAAAGGTCAAGGCGTCGGCAAATGTTTCGACTTTGAATGGCGCGGAAAGCTCGCCCGCCTCGCGCAATTGCATCGCTGCATCAATGGCAGGGTGTGCGTGGCGACAGGCTGCAAAGGGCTTGAAGCTGACTTGGTCGATTAGCCATCCCTTGTCTCCACCGGCAAGATCGCCCTGCTCCTTCGTCGCAGCTGCGAACAACCCCTGCGGCCCTTCGAGAATACCAGCAGGTCCCTTTGCCCCAGCCTTCGCATGAAGCGCCGCCTCGCGCCCGGTGCGCGCCGCGTGATAGATGTGCCATTGCTTGGTCAGCACGCCCTTGTCATGCCGCATATGCCACAGCCCGCCCGCGACCGATCCGGCATTGCCAAATGCATCGACGTATTGATCGGCCGAAAAATCAAGGAGCGATCCCATCGCCGCAGCCGCGCCAAAAGCGCCCGCAGTCGCGCTGGGATGCCAGTGCGCGTAGTGATAGGCATCGAAAGCTGCCCCCACCGCGATCATCGCCTCGTATCCTCGCACCGCAGCCTCCAGCCGCTGCGCCATGGTCGCATCAGCAACGCTCATCGCAACCGGCCAAACCACGGGCCCAGGATGCAACAAGGCGGTGCGATGGACGTCATCCATTTCGAGCACATTGCCGAGATAGGTTGAACGCTCCCATGCATGCTCGGTCACTTGCGATGCGACATTTGCCGCATCGCTCGACCCTGCGCCTGCTACACACGCGAGCCAATCAAGCAGATGCAGCCGCGCGCGCGTCTTTGCCGACTCACCAATTGGTCGACACAAGCGAGCCGAGAGTTGCGAGATCAGCGCTTCGCTCATACACCAAGCCTCTGCCCACATTCGGGGAATCGGAGAGAACCTTGGCCAATGCCGCCGCGCCTTCCAACGTGAAAACGCCCCGCTACATGCAAGTGGCCGGCGAATTGCGCGAAGCGATCCTTGCTGGCACCTATGCCGATGGGCAGCCCTTTCCGACCGAGACGGCGCTGTGCCGCGAATACGATGTCAGCCGATTTACCGTTCGCGAGGCGTTGAAGCGGCTTCAGACCGAAGGTCTGATCGAGCGAAAGCGCGGATCGGGCACCACCGTTCAACCTGCCGCCGCGCGCGGAGGCGCTTTGCACCAGCCGCTTTCGAACATTGGCGAGCTTTTGCAATATGCCCGCACGAGCGAGGTTGTTTACGAAGAGCGCGACAAAGGCCCGCTTCAGGAAGTGATCGCCGAACAAATTGGCGAAGACACCAAGGGTATCTGGCGAAGATTTCGCGGTGTTCGCAGGCAATCGCCCGACACCGCGCCGATTGCTGTCACCGATGCCTATTTCCACGAACGGCTGGGCGATGCGGTGGATGAGCTTGATCTCGCTGCGGGTACTCTGTTCAGCCAGATTGAGCGCATTGCGGGCGTGACGATTGGCCGGGTCACGCAGGATATTCAGGCGATCACTGCGGATGCGCGCGTCGCGGGTTTTCTCGAGATTGACCAAGGCGATCCGGTTTTGCGGATCGTACGTTGCTATCTTGATCCCAAGGCGCAAGTCTACGAAATCTCGGTCAGCCATCACCCCGGAGACCGCTTCGCTTACGCGATGCATATCGATCTCGACAGCTGAGCTGCTCATTTCCCGCCCAGCTCCGGTACGGGGCCGGGGGTCCAGTCCTCACCCGCAAAACGGATCGACGGAGCGATATGATGCGCGCCGTCCTCGCTCTCGACGATCAGCCCGCGTTCGGCGATGTGCGGTTCATCGAAAGCTTCGCGGAAATTGAGAACAGGCGAAAAGGCGACATCTTTATCGGCGAACCATTGCACCCATTCATCGCGCGAGCGGGTGGCGAAGGTATCGCGCAGGAAGCCGATAAGTTCGCCCTGTTCGCCCGCGTCGCGTTCTGCATGGTGAATGAGGTCTTCGCGGTCTAATGCGGTGAGCAGATTGCGCGCGAACTTGATCTCCCGCCCTCCCAGAGCGACATGCTTGCCATCTAACGTTTGGTAGACCTGATAGAAGCCAGCCCCGCCCAGCGATCTTTGACGCGCTGATACGGGGCTGGGTCCTCCTGCAATTGCACTGCCTGCGGTGTGCGCGCACCATGGGATCAGGCTGTCGAACATGGCACAATCGATATACGCGCCCTCGCCTGTCCGGTCGCGTCCGATCAGTGCCATCAATGTTGCAGACAAAGCTGTCAGTCCGGCAGCCAGATCAGCGCTCGGCGCACCGGGAACGACCGGGGTCCCGTCTGGGCCATCATTGACGGCAAGGAAGCCTGCCAAGGCCTGCACAGCCATATCATGTGCCGGATGATGGGCGAGTGCGCCCTCCTGCCCGAAGGCGGAGATTGAGCAATAGACGATATCGGGCTTTATCGCTTTGACGCTGTCATAATCAAAGCCAAGCCGCTTCATCACACCGGGGCGGAAACCTTCGACAAAGACATCTGCCTTGGTACACAGATCGGCCAAAGCCGCTTTGCCTTCCTCGCTTTTTAAATCGAGTACGACGCTTTCCTTGCCGCGATTGAGATTGGCAAACCACACCGAATGGCCTGCTTCAAAAGGGGCCTGTTCGCGCGCCGGATCGCCGGCGGCGGGTTCAACCTTGATTACTCGCGCTCCCTGGTCAGCCATCATGACCGTCATCATCGGACCCGGCAGAAACTGGGTCAGATCGACAACGGTAATGCCTGACAGCTTGCCCATAGAGCTTTAGATAATCCCGCTTGCGCGCAGTTTGGTTATGTCTTCGGGGGAATAGCCCAACTCATCAAGAATGGCATCGCTGTCCTCGCCGAGTTCAGGCGCGATGCGATTGGGCACCCGTTTGCCATCAAGCTTGATGGGGCTTGCCAGAATATCGATCGGTCCGCGTGTCGGGTGTTCAACAGTATCGCGCATGCCGATGGTACGCAGCCACGGATTGTCGAGTGCCGCGCCCATTTCATAGACTGGCGCAACGGGCACATAACCTGCCAGCAAATCCTGCCAATGCGCCATCGGCTTTTGCGAGAATTCCGCATCCAGCAATTCGGTCAAAACCTCGCGATTGGAAAGCCTGTCAGCATTGGTTGCAAAACGCGGATCATCGCGCAAATCATCGCGTGCCATCCGGTCGACCAGAATGTCCCAGAATTTGGGCAATTGGCACATCACGAACATCCAGCCGTCTGCCGCCTTGAACATCTGGCTAGGCGTGGCTGTGGGATGAGCGCTGCGCGGTGTGCGCCCGGTTTCATCGCCCTCATTCATATACCAGAGCGCTGGGTAGCTTGTCTGATGGATCGCCGCAGACAACAGATCGGTATCGACATCGCGCCCCTTGCCGGTGCGCTGCGCATCAATCAGCGCGGACAGCAACCCGATCGTGAAGATCGTGCCGGTCATGAAGTCGACCATTGAAAGGCCCATGCGTTGCGGCTCGCCGCCCGGCTCTCCCGTGACAGAGCAATAGCCCGCCTCAGCCTGCATCAGATAATCGTAACCCGGCCATTTGGAGCGTTCATTGTCACGGCCATACGCAGACAAATGCGCGCACACGATCGTCGGGTTGATCTCTTTCAGCGCATCGTAAGTGAGGCCCAATTTCTCTGGCAGATCGCCGCGCATATTGTTCGCAACGGCATGAGACGTGGCCGCCAATTCTTTGAAGACCTTCTGTCCCTCATCCGTGCGCAGATCGAGTGTCAGCGAACGTTTATTGAGATTGAACGACTGGAAATACAGGCTTTCCCCTTCGCTCAAAAAATGCGGACCCACCGCGCGCGCCGTGTCGCCGCCGCCTTTTCCGTTCTTGCGCGGCGGCTCTATCTTGATGACCTCCGCGCCCATCTGCGCCAGGTGCATGGTGCCATAAGGACCAGCGCCATATTGTTCGGCGCTGATGATGCGAAAGCCCTTCAGGGGGAGATGCATGGCGATACCGGTTCCGGGCCGATCAGTGCTCAGATCTGGTTTTCTTTAAGGTGCTGTTTGGCGATGATCATTCGCTGCATTTCATTTGTCCCCTCGCCAATGCACATCAGCATGCTGTCGCGGTAATAGCGTTCAATGTCGTATTCCTTCGAATAGGAATAGCCGCCATAAATCCGCATCGCTTCCTGGCTGTTCTCAACGGCAGCTTCGGAAGCGTAGTATTTGGCAATGCCTGCCTCCTTGTCGCAGCGCTCGCCTTTGTCATAGGCTTCTGATGCGTCAAGCGTGAGAAGCCGGGCAGCCCGCGCCTTTGTCACCATTTCGCCGAGCTTCAGCTGGATGGCCTGATGCTGCGCGATGGGTTTACCCATGGTCTCGCGCTGCTGCGCATATTCGGTGGCAAGCCGCAGCGATCCTTCGGCAAGGCCCACACCGCGCGCAGCCACATTGATCCGGCCGAGTTCTAGGCCACCGGTTGCCTGGAAAAAGCCCTGCCCTTCAACACCGCCGATCAATTGGTCCGCCGGGACAACATAGTCCTCCATGATCAATTCAGCGCTGTCGATCGCCTTGTAGCCGAGTTTGTCGAATTTCTTGCCGGTCGTCAGCCCATCGTGCTTGTCGGCGATGAACAGACTCATGCCTTTGTAGCGCGGATTGGCGTCAGGATCGGTCTTCACCAGCATGGCAAAGCATTGACCGTTGAGGGCGTTTGAAATCCAGGTCTTGGTCCCGTTAATGACATAATCACCATCGGCATTCTTCTTTGCAACGGTCCGAATGGCTTGCAAGTCCGTGCCCGCATTGGGCTCGGTCAAAGCAAGACCGCCGCGAATTTCGCCGGTCGCAAATTTGGGCAGCCAACGCATTTTCTGTTCAGGCGTGCCGAAGCGTTCAACTGCAGCCGCCATGATCAGGTGCGAATTGAAGATTCCCGTGATCGCCATCCAATATGATGAAATGCGCATGACGATCTTTGCATATGTCGTCGCAGGTAGGCCCAATCCGCCATATTCCTGGCCAATAGTCGCGCCAAACAGGCCCATCTCGGCCATCTGCTCGACCAGTTTTTCGGGCCAAATATCGCCGTGATCGTGATGCTGGACAACAGGGATAACCTCGCGTTCCAGCCACCTGTCAATCGCGTCCATAAACGCGCGTTCTTCATCCGGATCGATGGTGCGGATCTGATCTTCGATTGCTGCGGCGGTTGCCATGATGCGTGTCCCTTTGGTTAAAGTTCTCTTCTCGTCGAGCCAGCCTATTCGTCGAGGTTTCCAAACCCGCGACGCCACACCAAAACGGTGCGCTTGTAGTGGCTCACAATGTCGCCATGCTGGTTCTTGGCGATAGTCTTAAAAGTGACGATACCTTGCTCGGGCCGGCTTTTGCTTTCGCGTTTTTCGAGCACTTCGCTTTCACAATAAAGCGTATCGCCTACAAACAGCGGCTTCGTCATGCGCACTTCGTCCCAACCGAGATTGGCGATGGCTTTGCCGCTCGTGTCCGAAACACTCATCCCCGTCATCAGGGCGATGGTGAACGGGCTCACGACGAGCGGCTTGCCAAATTCGGTGTCCTTCGACAGCTCATAATCGAAATGCGCGGGATGCGTGTTCATCGTGAGCAGCGTGAACCACACATTGTCAGCATCGGTGATGGTGCGTCCGGGGCGATGTTCATAGACATGCCCGACTTCGAAATCCTCGAAGTAGCGTCCTTGCACTTCGCGGAAGCGGCCCGGAGAAACCTCGATCACACCATCACGCATTTAGAGTTCCTTCTTTTTGGCCTTTTTCGTGGCCTTGTGCGCGCGCAATTACCGCGCGGTATTTCTTGATGAACGGAGCCTCGAGCATCCGCCCTTTGAAACGGATCGCGCGCCCTCCGCCCTCTTCGTAAGCGGATAGAGCTTCGCGCGCTTCGGCCACTTCAGCCTCGCTGGGTGCGAATGCCGTGTGAATTGCGCTCAATTGCCGGGGGTGGATCGCAGCTTTAGCGGCAAAGCCAAGGGAGCGCGCGCGGTCGCATTCTTCGGCCAAGCCTGCCTCATCCTCGAGGCCGATAAAGGGTACATCAATGGCGGGCTTCTTCGCTTCCGCACAGGCGAGAATGAAGGCGTGACGCGCGCCCAAGAGAGGCTCCCACGCCAGTTCCACGCCCAATTCGCCCGAGAAATCTCCGCCACCAAACATAACTGCAGTAACCGCATCATGCTCCGCGATTTCCAGCGCATAACGCAGCCCCTTGGGCGTTTCGATCAACGGGATGAGATCAGGGCATTGATCGCCCAAGGCCCCTACAACCACGAAGAGTTCAGCAGACGATTCGACCATCGGGACGAGCAGCGTTTCGGGCAGTGCATCGCATTCACTCAGCGCTGCAAGATCGCGCACGCCCGCGGCTGTGGTCACTGCATTGATACGGATCGCCCACCCATCAGGCACCGATGCGACTGCACCCAAGGCGGCGTCGCGAGAGGTCACCTTATCCTCGGCAGCAACTGCATCCTCAAGATCAATAACCGTCAGACCAGCGCCAGCCGCCTTGGCTTTCGCAAAGCGATCAGGCCGTGATCCCGGCACAAACAAGAGACTGGCTGCTGAAAACACGATTCTTCGATGTCCACCCGAATTTCGCCCACAGGCGTTTTGAAAGAGGGTTCACAATTTGTCCGGACAAATATAAAGTCAAGGACGAATTACTCAAATGTCCGGACAAATTTTTGTTCCGGACTTTGTTCGGAGGGCATATATGAAACGCTTCACGTCTTTTTTCACCGCAGCAGGATTGGCCGCAGCCTCGTTCATGATGGGCGCGCCGGCCCATGCGCAAACGCTAGATCCCTCGAAACCCGAAGACGCTCTCGAGATTTCAAAGCGGCTGCAATGCGGTGTGTCAGCCGATGAGCCTGCGGTTTATCACTGGTCGGGCAATATTTACGGCCGCAGCCCCGGCGTGCGCGACAAGCTGCTCTTCAAAGGCGAAGGAATGAATATCCGGCGCTGCGTTGAAGTTGAAGATCCAGAGCGCGGCAAAGGCTGGCGCCTGATCAGCCGCGAAGTGATGCTAATGCTGGATCCTGCAACAGGGGAAGTCCTCAACACATGGGAGAACCCCTATACCGGCGAAACGGTCGATGTGATGCAAATCCACAATGACCCGGTGAACGGTCGTCCAAATTTCCCGGTGGGCAGCGATGGATCGCCGTTCACGCTTTCAACCATGAAAGAAGCCGGCCCATACGTCTTCATCCCGTTTGAAGTGCCGCTGTTCTACACCAATCCGCTTGCGGGTGGTTATCAGGATTATGTCGGCAACAAGTATCACGCGATGGAGATTTTCGATTTCGCCGCGCTGAAAGAGGAGCTGTTTGATAGCTCTACCCCGACAGCCTACCCGATGATCAGCTGGGTGCGCATTTCGCCATGGGCCCCGTGGATGGAAATGGGTGGGCGTCCCGGGCAAATGGTATTCAACGCAATGGGC
This sequence comes from Erythrobacter sp. YT30, assembly GCF_001542875.1. Classification (GTDB taxonomy): domain Bacteria; phylum Pseudomonadota; class Alphaproteobacteria; order Sphingomonadales; family Sphingomonadaceae; genus Erythrobacter. The sequence continues at coordinate 146,812 of NZ_LMAF01000002.1, forward strand.
CGCAAATTGCCCGGCGGGTTTGAAGAACTGCCCGACGTGCTCAAGAATGAAATCCGCGCCAATTATCCGATCTACGAGCAAGCGCCGCCCAAGGACGATACACGCCGCAATGAAACCACCTGGACGAAGTTCAAACTGCTCCAGGATCAGGCCGCAGCCGAGGCAGGCGAAGCCGAAACGGCCACTGAAGGCGAATAGGGCGAAGGGAGCGCCGCGATGACAACCCGGCGCTCTTTTATTGCGGGCACCACAGCAGCGATTATCGCTGGCGCTGCCCCTCGTCAGGCTTGGGGCAAAACTGAAGTCGACGTCGCAATAATCGGTGCAGGGCTCGCGGGTCTCCTAGCGGCGAGGATATGCGAGGCGGCAGGTCTGTCCGTCGTCGTTTTGGAAGGCGAAGGGCGGATTGGCGGGCGACTTTATACGCTCGATGATATGCCGGGAAAGCCCGAGGCAGGCGGTATTCAAGTGGGTGCTGGATACAAAAGGCTTCATGGAATAGCGAGCGAGCTTGGCGTTGGCCTTTCCAGCGATGGAGGAGCAAGCGCTGGTCGCAGACAATCCCCGGGAAATCTGTATTGGGTGAATGGCGAGCGAAGCGTTGCCGGCGACTGGAGCGCCCGCCCTTCAAACCCACTCGATGACACAAATATCGGCACAGAGCCTGCGGCGCTTCTGCGAAAGCATGCGGGCGCTTTCGCGCGATTAGACCCGGTCACCGACTGGCTGAACTCCGATCCCGCGACGGATGTGTCGGTTGCAATGGCGCTCCGAAAAGCAGGCGCGAGCCGAGAGGAACTCCGCCTGATTGAGGCGAATTTCAACGGCAATTCCTTAGCCAGCATGTCGCAGCTCCACTTGGCGCGCAGCTTCGCGATTTACCGCGCGGGAGCAGGACCGATATCAACCATCGAAGGCGGATCGCAGCGTCTTCCTGAAGCGATGGCTGCCTCGCTTTCGAGCGATATCCGCCGCTTTACAAGGGTGCGTGCAATCCGCGAGGAAGCGGACGGCGTCGTGCTCGATCTGGGTGGCGGTCGAGCAGGAATACTCGGCGCGCGCCAGGTCATTTGCACGATCCCGTTTTCTGCCTTGAGCACCGTTCCGATCGAAGCCCCACTCTCACCGGCGATGGCGCAAATGATCGCGGCATTGCCCTACACCCATGCAAGTTTTGCGTATCTCACTGCGGGTGAGCCTTTCTGGCAGTCCGATCCTTTCCCCGACACGCTTTGGACTGACGATCCGCTGCTCGGACGTGTCTTCGTATTGTCGGATGGGTCGGGGGACGGTCCTCCCATGCTCAAGCTGTGGACTACGGGAATGGGCGCCAATTGGCTGGATCGGCTGGGCGAAGCCGAGGCCAGATTACAAATCATCGAGAGGCTTGCAAAAGCGCGCCCATCCTCATCGGGAAAGATCACCGCCATCCGCCGCTTCAGCTGGCAGCGTGAGACAGGCGCGCGCGGCATTTACCACCATATCGGCACAGGCATGGCAAAAAGCCTCGCCGAGGCCGCGCAGGAAAGCGGCACACGCCTTCACTTTGCGGGCGAACATCTCGCGATTGAAAACAGCGGGATGGAAGGCGCGCTGGAAAGCGGCGAACGCGCGGCGCAACAGGTCTTTGCGCGAATGGCCTAAAGAAAAGGCGGAGCGCCAAAACGCCCCGCCCTTTCCGTTTCCTAATCTGCAGTGCCAGTTAGAACCCAGCCGACAACACCACGCCAAATCTACGTCCAGGACGCAGGCCTGCAATGAAGCTGCGGCGGAAATTCACGTCCGCATCAGCATAGCGGATGATCTGCTGCACGGCATCCTCATCGAACAGATTGTTGACGTATAGCTGGATGCGGAACCGATCGTTCTCAAGGCCGAGCCTTGCATCAACCTCAGTCGCAGAGCCCGTCTCTGCCAAATTGTGAACCTGGGCAAAGCTGGACGATGTGTAAGTGATGTTTGCGCCCATGAAGACATCCCACGTGCCCCCGCCAATCTCTGTCGCAGAGCGGTAATTGACGTCGGCAAAAATGCGGTGCTTGGGCGCACGCGGTATGGCCTTGCCTTCGATAGAGCCGAAGAGACTCTGGCAACCTGAAACGTCCGGGAATTGGTCCCCAGTCGAGCAATTGACCAAGCCATCATCAGCGACATCGTTCAGCACGCCTTGGTTTTCATCGAAGCCGCTCGTGAATTCGGTATCGGCAAGCGCATAGTTCGCCGTCAGCGTAAGGCCCGGTGAAAGCTCCCCGATGAGCTCAGCTTCGATCCCGAAAACCTCGGCATCGCCCGCATTCACCACAGCGCTCACTTGGTTTGGCGGATCAGAAATGTTCTGCGTCAGCTGATAACCTTCGATGTCGGTATAGAAACCGGCGATATTGAAGATCACGCGGCCATCGGCAAACGTGTTCTTAAAGCCGAGTTCGTAGCCGGTGTTCTCTTCTTCCTGAAACGTGCCCGCACCAGCGTTTCGCGCATTCACGCCGTTGAAACCACCTGGCTTTTGGCCCTGGGCGAAGATCGCGTAAAGCAGATTGTCGGGAGCAAATTTCCAGTCAAAGGTCACGCGAGGTGAGAATTTGGTGAACTTCGCGCGGAAATCCTCGCCCGGCGGACGCATGTCACCCTCGTCGAAGTCGAACAGTGTCTGTTCGATGGTCTCTTCGGCGTAACGCGCTTCGATCCCAAGATTGATGTCTGGCGTAATATGCCAGTTGATCGCACCGAAGATCGCAATGTTCTCAATAGTTGAGAGGTTCTCACTACGGTCATTGGGTGTCGACGGGCCAAAGAATGGGGCAACGCTGCCGCAGATTGGGTTTGCCGCGCATAGAGCATTCTCAGCCGCGATGGCAGCACCAAAGCTCGCGCCTGCGCGCGCAGCGGCGTCTGCCGGCACTTCGCGGATGGTGAAGTTGTCATCGCTCTGATCGAAGTAGTATCCGCCAAGGATGAAATCGAAAGCGTCGCTTTCATACTGCAGGCGCAATTCTTGCGACCAATCTTCGGTTTCGTTGCGATTGGCGAAGCTGAAGTCGACCGTGGTACCGACAAAGCCAAACGGGAAGATTGGTCCTGCCGGTCCAAATCCAATCGGTGCGCCTGCAGGGAAGCGCGCGAACACGGCCGTCTGGAAGCTGTTCGGCCCGTAATCGCCATCTGTTAGCAATGTCTCTTCGCGATTGTTGTAGCCAGTCAGCGAGATGAGTTGGAGTTCATCGCTGATGTCGTATTCCATCCGGAACGAGACATTGTAGGTGTCCGCTTCGAGCCCGACGTCTTCAGGGTCTGAGAATTGCCGAGAGAAATCGGTATTGAGTTCGCCTGGCTGGATTACGCCGCAGAAATAGCGCCCTCCCCCGCCATACAGCGAGCCATTATCGAACAGGCAGTTGTTCTGCTCGGTCCCTTGCGCGAAGATGGCCGGCTGGCCGTCATCGGTGCGGTTGTAATAGCCGCGCAGAGTTGCCCGGAATGGCCCGCCATCATCGTAAGCAAGGATGCCGGAAGTAGACCATGACATTTGCTGGCCCAGCTTCTCGCCATCGAACTGGTTCGTGAACTCGCCGCCAAAGTCATAATAGCGACCGTTCACTCCGACGGAGAACCCATTGCCGATTGGACCGCGGATACCGGCGGTCACTTCGTAACGGTCATCTTCAGCAAGGTCGGCAGTGATGCGACCTTCCCATTGATCGCCGGGAAGTTTGGAGATGATGTTGATCGCACCAGAATAGGTGTTGCGTCCATAAAGAGCGCTTTGCGGGCCTTTGACGACTTCGATGCGTTCAATCGTGTCGATGTCATAATCGGCGAGGCTGCCCGTGTAGTAGATGCCATCGATGAAGAACGCGACGCCGCTATCGCCCAGGATGTTAGCCTGACCACGAATAACCGGGCGGTTGCCGTCACGGCCAAAACTATCATCGAAGATAAGGCCCGGCGTGATCTGGGCAATGTCGGTCAGATTGTTGAGGTTATAGCGCTCAATCGTTTCGGCTGTCGCAACAGCGACGCTGGTTGGAACCTCTTGAAGCGATTCCTCGCGGCGGCGTGCCGTAACGATAATCTCAGAGCTTTCTTCTGCGATTGTGCGAGCTTCGGCATCTTCGTCAGCGTCGGTCGCCTGCGCAAACACCGTACTCGGCGTCATCACCGTTGCAGCGAGCAATGCGCCGCGAAAAAGCATCTTCATGGTTCCCTCCTATTTGTGCGCCGCGATCCCGCACGGCGCGCATTCGTCCCTGTCTCTATTTCTGACTCCTGATCAGAATTTGTCCAGACAAATTTGCGTCAAATCTGTGAATGACACCAAAACTGCGTTTTCACAGCAACGGTTTCACATTGCCCAGAAACGCCGTGATCAGGAGCAGAATATACACTGCCCAGACCCAAAGGCGCGTCTTGTCCATTGTGCGTCGCAACGGGATTTCAGTCTCATCGCTCGATCCCTGCTCCAACACAGCCGTCAATTGCGCGCCCACAGGTTTGAATGTCACGTCGATCATGATGGCGGAGACAAAAATCAATCCGAACATCAGCGCCTTCCAGGCGAGCCAGTTTGGCTCTAGCGGGGCGCCCGCAATAAGGCTTTGCCCGCCGAGCCATAGATAGAAGCCTCCGATCAGCCAGCGCAGCCAGCCTTCGATCTTTCGATTGCGCGCCGCGCGGGGGGTCTGATCATGCTTGTGCGAATCCCAGACGAGAGCAAGCCAGAACAAGCCCACAACCCAGGCTGTAATCACCAGCCACGCCGGTACATTCCACCAGCCGCCCAAATCAACGACACTCAATGACAGCGGAACCATCAGCGCCCAGGCGCTGCGCGGGACCATATCGATTTCGACCAGCAGCTTCAGCAACGCGATGCGCTGTTCGAGCGTGTAGTCTTCGCGCCGACGAAAGTGCTGCCCCAAAACGAACACACCCACATCGGCCCCAAGCCACAGTACGAACAGCAATAGGTGCGCATAGACCAAGGTTGGGTAGGCCAGATCAGCTAACGACACGAGTTCCCCTTTCGCAAAACTGTTGCAGGAATCACGCAATTTGCGACAGATTCCTTCAATTTGTCCGGACAAATTGCACTTCTTGGCTTGACAGACAAGAGGTTGTCCGGACAAATCCGTAGTGCAGGTCGTGGGATCGATCGGTAAAGACCGCCCAACGCGTTACATAAAGGACCGCCCTAAATGCACCTTTCAAGCTTCAAGAAGCTCACCCTCTCCGCCACCGTTTCTCTCGCCGCCATCGCGGCATTGCCATCGCAGGCTCTTGCGCAAGATACGGGAGATAGCGAAGCAGAAGAAACCACCGGAGTTGGAACCATCATCGTTACCGCACAGCGGCGCGATGAAAATGTGCAAGACGTTCCGATTGCGATTTCTGCATTCAATCAGGAAGCGTTGGAAGCGCGCGGTATCGCCAACGCGCTCGAAGTTGCGCAATTCGTTCCAAACCTTGTTGGTCTCAACAACACCGGGCTTGGCACTGCGAATGCCTATTATCTTCGCGGTATCGGCAATACGGAAAGTATCGCCACCTTCGATCCGCCCATCGGCACTTATGTCGATGACATCTATCTCTCGCGTCAGAACGCCAACAACCTCTCGCTGTTTGACGTAAACCGGGTTGAAGTCCTTCGCGGTCCGCAAGGCACGCTGTTTGGCCGCAACACAACGGGCGGCGCGGTGAACGTCTACATGAACGATCCGGGCGATGAAGTCGCTGGCTTTGCCGAGATCGGATATGGTTCCTACGATCAGATCATGGGCCGCGCCTCGATCGACATTCCGCTGGCGGACAGTTTTTCGATCAAGGTTTCTGGGTATTTCCAGGATGATGATGGCTACGCGATCAACAACCTTGCTGACGATAGAACCAACGAGAACGATGGCTGGGGTGTTCGCCTTGGCCTACGCGGTGAGCTATCTGACAGTGTTACATGGAAAGGTTCGTACATCCGCACGTTCGCGGATTCGGCCAACGTCCTGAACTTTGATTGCGACCCGACAGACCCAACCAATTGTGATGGCCGCTTTGTATCCACCGGTTTCACCGAAGACAGCAATCTCATCAGCCCGGTTTTCGGACCGCTGCTGACAGGTGACAAAGCCAATTTCGGCCTCGGCAACGAAGCCACCATGGACTTCGTCTCATCAAACCTTGAAGTCGGTATTGGCGATGATTGGGCGGTCAACATCATCACCGGCTTTGTTGATATCAAACAGGATTTTGCGCTCGATTTTGCTGACGGCCGCGGCCTGCCCAGCGCTTCGAACCCGATCCCTCCAGTGACGGGCTTTACCTTTGGCGGCTTCACCATCGCCAATGAAGGCAGCCACACGCAATTCACGCAAGAGATCAAGTTCACCGGCAGCATCGCCGATGGCCTGATCGACATCGTTGGCGGCGTCTTCTATTTCTACGAGGATAACCGGACCGATTTCGGCGATATCTTCTCGCTCAATTTGGGGCCCGGCGGACCACCGCCAGATGGTTTCCCACTTTTGCTGGCTGATCGCGTGATCGACAACACAGCTGAGGCTTGGGCGGGATACGCGCAAGCTGACGTCAATCTGACCGACAGGCTGACCGTTACTGCAGGCATTCGTTACACGGATGAAACCAAGACTTTCGAGATCAGAGACAACCGCCCACGCTTGGGCGGCGGGCTGTGTCAGGCTGCGAACCAGTTTGGACCGTCGACTTGTATCGATTCTGAAAATCTTGTCGCCGCCAATGGACGCGTGATCCCGCGTGAACAATCGGTTGATCTGTTCACACCGCGCTTCGCCATCAACTACCAACTCGACGACATTTTGCTGTTCGCTTCGGCAACGCGCGGTTTCAAATCGGGTGGCTGGAATGCTCGCGGCACTTCGCCGGGTGAACTGCTGCCATTCGGCCCTGAGACCGCGTGGTCATACGAGGCAGGTTTCAAATCGGACCTGTTCGGCAATCTCGTCCGGCTCAACGTGACCGCGTTCTGGCTTGATGTGAGCGATTTGCAGGCGCCATCGGCGTTTATCCGCAATGATGGCAGCCTCGCCTTCCTCACCCGTAACTTTGCCGATTATGAAAACCGTGGTCTCGAGGTTGAACTCACCACTGTGCCTGTTGATGGCCTCAATCTGTTTGCCTCGCTCGGCTATCAGGATGATGAATACAACATCGATCAAAACGCACCCGCGCTTGACGAATTTGGCGTGCAATCCGTGGCCGCGCAGCAGGCAGCGTGCCTTAGCCAGCTTGCAGCAGGTCTGATCCCCAACGTATCAGGCCCAGACAACGCGGCCGCATGCGGCGTTGGCATTGTCTCGCCGGACGGATCACTCGCAGAGCCAGTACGTACGCCGGAATTCACCATCGCGTTTGGCGGAAGCTACGACATTGATCTTGGCGATTTCACATTCCGTCCGTTCGCCAACGCAAACTGGCGCAGCGATAGCGAGGTCGGCACAAGTGAGCTAACCCTGTTCGATCAGCCGGTTACCGGTCCCTCAGGCACGGTCTTCCCGGCCAACACGCTTGGTCTCGGCGATCCGATTGACCCTGCTTCCGGGTCCTTCAGCGAAGCCCGCTGGATCGTCAATGGCGGGATCACGCTGGCTCATACAGGTGGTATCTCTGTCACTGCCGAATGCCGCAATTGCTTTGATGAAGAGGCCGTTGAAAGCGCGCTTGCCAACTTCAGCTATCTGAACCCACCGCGCACATGGATCGTGCGGGCAAAGTTCGACTTCTGATCAAGGGACCTGGCCGAGCACACTTTGACCAACTCAGCAGGCCTGATGCGACAAATGCGAGCGGCGGCAGTGACATGGGTTGCTGCCGCCGCCAGCCTTTTTGCGAGCCCTGCCTCGGCACAATCTGATGCCCCAGCCGCCGCCGAATTCGGGGTCGGGCCATGGAGCGAAGTCGTCGTCAGTGTTACCGATCTCGATGCGAGCTCAGCATGGCTTGTCGAGGATGGCGGTTGGTCGGTTGTCTCAAGCGGCGACATTGAGCGCGCTGAGCTTGAGTATTGGTCGCTTCCCAGGGATGTGAGCGGGGCTTTCCGCAAAATCTGCGCTCCGCAATCTGACGCCGGGTGTATTCGTTTCGTTCGCTTTGACGGTGCAGAGAATCAGCGTCCCATTCGCCTCGCGGCGCGTCCATGGGACACTGGCGGCATTTATTCCATCATGCTGCGAACCAATGATGCGCTGGCGATGTTTGATGCGGCGATTACTCGCGGTTGGTGGGCGGAAAGCCAGCCCTACGAATTCAGCTTTGGCGGTTCCGATCTCGTCAATGTTGTGATCCAGGGGCCGCACGGCGTGAATTACGCGATGTATCAGCGAAAAAGCCCTGAATTTACAGGCTTTCCCGTCGGCAGGCTAAGCCAGGCATTCAACACAATGCGGATGGTCAATGATCAACCAGCCAGCCTTACGTGGTATCGCGACAGACTGGGCCTTGGCGTGCTGTTCGACGCGCCCTTCACCGATCCAGAGGCGCGGGTGAACAATTTCTCGGTGCCCGCAAACTATGCCACGCAATTGGTGCGCCGCGCTGCTGTCGTCCAGCCAATCCTGCCGGGCGAAGACGGCAGGATCGAATTGATGCAATTCGAGGGATTTGACGGCCGCGATTTCTCAGAATTCGCCTCTCCGCCCAATCTCGGTATCATTTCTGTGCGCTATCCCGTCAAAGACTATGAGACATATCGCGCATTTATTGAGAGCGAGGGTGTCGAGATTGAGCGTTCGGCAACAGGTGCGGTGATCCCCTCTCTGGCTGGCCAAAGTGCGCGTACAAATCTGTTCGCTGTGCGCGATCCTGATGGGAATCTGACGGAGTTCTATGATGCCGAATGAGGTCGGACTTGGCATACCGAGCAGGCGAAGTTTTATGACGGTCACGGCGGGAACCATCGCTGCAACAGCGCTTAGCGGAAGCGCGGCGAGCGCGCTTTCTGCAAAATCCCCGTCCAAGCGCGATATCGTGCTAGTCCACGGGGCGTGGCATGGCGGGTGGTGCTGGGATCCGGTGCGCCCAATGCTGGAGGCAACGGGGCACCGCGTCTTCACCCCTACGCTCACCGGCCTTGGTGATCGGGCGAATGAACTGACACCGCAAGTGGGCCTAGATACGCATATCAACGATGTAATCGAAACCATCATTGCCAACGAACTGACGGACATCGTGCTTTGCGGACACTCGTATGGCGGCATGGTGATCACCGGTGTAGCTGACGCCATGAAGTCACGTATCGGCCACATCGTCTATCTTGACGCCGCTCTTCCTCAAGATGGAAAGACCATGCTGAGTTATGGCGAGCCACGCCCGCAGGAGGCTATCGATGGTGCGATTGCAGCGATGAGCGCGATGGCACCTGACGGAGTTGGAATTGCAGTTTTCCCGCCCAGCGTGCTGGGTATTCCCGAGGATCATCCTCTCCACGATTGGGTAGCGGAGCGCCTCACCCCGCACCCGCTGAAAACGTGGCTCGATCCGATCGCGCTTCAAAACCGTGGGCCGCAAGGCCTTGCCCGGACTTATATCCATTGCAACAGCCCTGCCCTCGCCCAAACCCAGTTCGCTTGGCTCTATGGCGAGTTGCAAAGCGATCCTGAGTGGAACACACTGTTACTTGCCACCGGGCATGATGCGATGGTGACTGATCCTGAAGGCGTTGCGAAGATACTGCTGGCCGCGGCGGCAGACGCAAACACGGGATCAACAGGAGATACGCAGTGAATTCAAGCGCCGGGGTAAAAGGAATCCAAGCAGGTGAATTTTCCAAGGGCTGGAAAGTCCTGTTGACTTGTCTTCTTGGGGTCGCTTGCGGAGCCTCCCCTTTGCCGTTCAACATCATTGGCTTGCTCTTCGATCCGCTTCAAAGCGAATTTGGATGGACACGCCTTCAAGTCAGCGCGGGTGTTACGGTTTTCGGAATAACCGCAGCGCTGCTCGCACCACTCTATGGCGCGGCTTCTGATCGTTTTGGCGTTCGCCCGGTAACGCTTATCAGCGTTTTTCTTTTTGGCTTATCGTTTGCGGCCTTCTTCGTCATGCCTGGTTCTTTAGTCGGGTATTACAGCTTGTGGTTCATGGTCGGCCTTGTCGGAATCGGATCTACTCCAGTGACTTGGAGCCGGGCGATTAACCTCTGGTTCTTCCGCAACCGCGGCCTTGCCCTTGGCATTATGTTGCTCGGTACATCACTTGCGGCAATCGTGGTGCCAAAGCTCGCGGGCGCTGTTCTCCAAGATCAAGGCTGGCGCTACATGTTTCTTTACATGGCAGGACTGCCCTTGTTGGTTTCATTGCCGCTTGCCGTGTTGTTTTTCCGTGAGCCTCGTGACGCTGAACGACCGCGCGAAGTCGCTGAGCAAGGTGGGAACACAACAGGGATCGATTTTGCTACAGCCATTAAAGATCGGCGGTTTTGGCTGATATTCGCTTCCATCATGTTGATTGCCACTGCCTATGGTGGGGCGCACATTCACATGATCCCGATTGTAATGGATCATGGTTTTGGCATTGATGGCGCCACAACTGTGATGAGCTCAGTTGGGCTTGGCATTTTTGCAGGACGGATCATTACAGGCGCGCTGCTCGATCGGTTCTGGGCAGGACATGTTGCCTTTCCACTTTTGTCTCTGCCTGCCATCGCCTGTGTGATGCTAGCCGGGCAGGACGGCACGCTTACTGCTCTTGTCATTGCAGGCTTTATGCTCGGTTTTGCAGCAGGTGCCGAGAGTGATCTCATCGCTTATCTTACGGGACGATACTTCGGCATGGGACATTACGGCAAGATATACGGAATGCTCTACCTTCCATTTGGCCTATTTTCCGCAACATCGCCGATGATCTATGGTGGTGTTCGAGATGCGACGGGTTCTTATGATCTCATATTGTTTGTGGCGGCACCGCTTTTTATTCTTGGTGGCGCGCTGCTGCTTTTCCTTGGACGCTACCCAGAGAGCTTTCCGTCGGTCGAACCAACATCTCCCCCAACCCCCGAAATGGAGCCTGCCTGATGGCGACGCTTGCAACCTCCCCTTCGATCCTCGCTGATAGTCTGCGCGCAACTGGCGCTGAGGTGCTGACTGATGAAGAGAGCCTCAACTTCTATGCCCACGACATCTATGATCGCGGCGCTGATCTGGCCGCTGTCGTGCGGCCCAAAGACAAGCACCAATTGGCCGCAGCCGTGAAAGCCGCGACCGATGCGGGCCATCCTGTCGCGCCGCGCGGTGGTGGGATGAGCTATACGGGCGGTTACACGCAAGAGCAGGCAGGTGCGGTGCTGTTTGACCTTGCGAGCATGAACCGCGTGCTCGAAGTCGATGATGTCTCGATGACTGTAACGGTTGAGGCCGGCTGCACCTGGGCGGCGCTTAAAGAACGCCTCTCGCACCATCACCTGCGCACCCCGATGTGGGGCACGCTCTCAGGGCTCAAAGCCAGCATTGGTGGGGGCATGAGCCAGAACGGTATCTTCTGGGGAACTGGGCGCTATGGATCCGCGGTGCAAAGCTGCACGGCGTTGGAAGTGGTGCTGGCCGACGGCACTTTGATCAATACAGGCAAGAAGCACACGCGGCCCTATGGCCCTGATCTTACCGGCATGTTCCTTGGCGACACCGGCGCGCTCGGGATCAAAGCGACCGTGACACTCAAACTGATCCCGGAGGCTGATTGCCACGCCTATGGCAGCTTCGCCTTCGATGACGCGAAAAGCTGGTTTGCCGCATCCAGCGCCATCGAGCGCCAAGGGATCGCAACCGAATGCTTTGGCTTTGATCCTTACCTCAATGCCATCCGCATGAAGCGCGACAGCCTGACAAGCGATGCGAAGCAGCTAGTCGGCATGATGAAGAAGCAGGGCGGCGTTCTGAAAGCTCTGAAGGAAGGCGCGAAGGTTGTCGCCGCTGGTCGCGATTTCCTCAAAGACGCGAACTTCTCCATGCATGTGCTGGCCGAAGGGCGCATTCAGGCAGCCGCCGATGCCGACATCGAAATCGCACGCGACATCGTCAAACGCTATGGCGGGCGCGAGGTTGAAAACACCATTCCCAAGATCATCCGCGCCAATCCGTTTGGTCCGTTGAATTCGATCCTCGGCCCTGATGGTGAGCGCTGGGCACCCATTCATGGCCTCGTCTCACACGGCCAATCGCCCGCCTGTTTCGCAGCGTTCGAAAAACTCTTTGCCGATCATGCCGAGGAAATGGAGCGGCTGGGCGTTCACTACGGAACGTTGATTGCAGCGGTCGGCGGTGCTGGCATGGTGATCGAGCCGTGCCTTTATTGGCCCGATGCAAGCAATCCTGTGATCAACGACACGATTGAGGCGGGGCATCTCAAAAAGCTTCCCAAACACGAAGCCAATGCGGAGGCTTGGGCTCTGACGCAGAAACTCAAAAAGGCGATCGTTGACATTTTCTACAATCACGATGCGGCGCATTTCCAGATCGGGCGCACCTATCGATATCGCGACAGCCTGCACCCACGCGCCGACGCTTTGCTAAAAGCGGCCAAGGCAGAACTGGACCCGCAAAACCTTATGAATCCGGGCTCGCTTGGCCTCTAGGTGGGCGGCTGTAAATGACACCGGAGCTGGATCGCAGACGAGCCATGGCTTCTGGCCTGTGCGCTGCGATGGCGACAGCCGCGCCGATCCACTCGGCAAAAGGAGAGAATGTGAGCGACACCTCAACATATTCCGCGATGGCGATGCAGTTGACCGCGCGATCGCTCGAAGGGCTGCCTGATAAAGCGGCAGCGCGCGCGGCGATCCTTGAACACATTGCCGCGATTGAAGGGCAAATCCGCACCAGTTCCATCTTCGTTGCCCAATATTCGGGCAAGCCGGTGAAGCTTGTCGTACTGCCTGAGTATCTTTTCACTTCTTACCCTGGGCGCATATCGATCCCGGATTTTGCAGACAGGGTTGGCTTTGCCGCCAACGGCCCGGAATACGAGGCTTTGGGCGCCCTTGCCCAAAAACTGGGCATGCACCTTGCCGGCAATGCGTACGAGACCGATGAGGCGTTCCCCGATTTCTATTTCCAGACCTGCTTTATTGTCGCACCGTCTGGCGATGTGGTGCTGCGATATCGCAGGCTGATATCCATGTTCGCCCCCTCCCCGCACGATGTGTGGGAAGCGTATCTCGACAAGTACGGCCTTGAAGGTGTTTTCCCGGTCGCGCGCACAGAGATCGGCAATCTTGCCGCGATAGCCAGCGAAGAAATCCTCTATCCCGAAATCGCCCGCGCACTCGCCTTGCGCGGGGCGGAAGTGTTCTGTCACTCATCAAGCGAAGTCGGATCTCCTATCGCCACGAACAAGGATATCGCCAAACAGGCCCGCGCATTTGAGAACCTCGCCTATGTCGTCTCGTCCAACACTGCGGGGATTTCGGGCACCGCGATGCCGCTGTCGAGCGCTGAGGGGAACAGTCAGGTGGTCGATTGGAAGGGCCGCGTGATCGCGCAGTCTGGCGATGGCGAGACATTCACAGCGTTTGCTGCGATTGACTTGAGTGCCTTGCGCGAAGGCCGCCGCACACCGGCGATGACCAATTATCTCGCGCGGCAGCGACCCTCTTTGTTTGCCGAGGCCTATGCCGCTGCTGCCGAGCCATTTACGCAAGAAGGCATGGTGCAGGATGGCAAGCCCGCCATCCCCGAACGCGATTACTTCCGCCGCCGCCAAGCTAATGTGATCGAACGCCTCGGCAAAGCCGGAGTGATCTGATGGAGCAGCGCCCATGAAGCATAGAAATGTGCGCGGGAAAATCCGCTACACCTCCATGAAGGAGGGGATGGAAGGCAAGGAACGGGGGCGCGAATGGTTCAATTTCTCTCACCATGCCGATGGCTCTGTCATCATGTCCGCGCAGTGCGAAATCGAAGAGCCTGATCCGACTGTCCTGCGTAACATCACCTGCCATATTGGCCCTGATCGCAAGCCGCAAAATCTGCTGGTGCATCTGACGCTGGGCGATGAATTTCTGGGCTCTGGCTGGATGCGGTATGATCAATCGGCCGATCAGATCATTTGTGAAAGCTTCGGCCCCAGCATTGGTCGCAATTCTGAAACTCGCGAAGCGGGTGAGTTTGATGCTTTTGGGACGCATCCCATTGCGGGCGATGGCTTCACCACTCGGCTGATGGACGTGAGCCAAGGCCCGCATCGCCGTCGCCTCAAATTCTACCTCCCCTCACCCGATCACCGAGGCGCAACTCCGCCGCAGATCGCTTACCTTGAAATGACGATGGAATATGTCGGCGAGGAGGAAAAAACGGTCGAAGCAGGGACATTCCGATGCCGTCATTATCGCTATGTTGATGAAAGCGAGGAAGGCATGGGCGGCACGCGCCATCCTGATTTCGATATGTGGGTGACAGCCGATGATGACAGCGTCCTCGTCTACGGTTCGATCGATGGGTACATGATGAACCGGTACGAGCTGGTGGAGCTCGAACGCTGATGACTATAGACCGCGTCGCAATTGTCGGCGCTGGTCTCGGCGGACTCACCTGCGCCATCGCGCTTCGCCGGCGGGGCATCGAGGTCGACATTTATGAGGCGGCAAATCGGATAGAAGAAACGGGCGCCGGACTGACGCTTGGCCTTGGCGCGCAGCACGTTTTTCGCGCGCTTGGAGTTCAAACCAGCGTTGCGGCTGAAGCGTGCCCGGCGGGAAATCTGCCGTTTCTGCATTACCGCACTGGTGACATTCTGCTGGGTGCGCTCGATTTGGGCGATGGCAAGGGGGATGATGGCACGGCTAACTTAATCCGGCACATTTACCGGGCCGACTTGCAAAAGGTCCTGCTGGCAAAGCTCGATCAAATGGGCGGTCGCACTCACACTGGTTTCAGGCTCAAGCGATATGAGCAGAGCGGCAGCGAAGCCATCGCGCACTTTGACAATGGTGAGAGCATTTCGGCACCCGTCCTGATCGGCGCAGACGGCGTTCGTTCAGCTGTACGCACACAAATGCTTCCCGATGACGTGCCGCGTTTTACCGGCCACGTCGCCTATCGCTTTCTCGTGCCCATTGAGCAGGCTGCACCGTTCATGGCGCTTGGCCGCAGCGCCATCTTCATCGGCCCCAAGCGAACATTTAACCGCTACACCATGACGCAAGGGAGCATCGTCAACGGAGCCGCACTGGTCGAGACTGGCGAAGAAGTGCCCGAGGGTTGGTCCACCGCGGCCTCGCTTGAGGAGTTGAAAGCAGCCTTTGATGGCTGGCACCCCGATGTCGTGGGCCTGATCCATGAGGCGGGATCAATCATCAAGTGGGGCCTGTATGATCGCGCGCCGCTCGCAACATGGTCAGATGGGCGGGTGACGATCCTTGGCGATGCGGCGCACGCTATGCTGCCCTTCCTGGGAATGGGTGCAGCGATGGCGGTTGAGGATGGCTATGTCCTCGCACAAATGCTGGTCGGCTGCGACGATGTTGGGGACGCTCTTGCCGGATACGAAAAGCACCGCATCCCTCGCACCGCTGAAGTGCATCACGCTTCCAAGGTTCAGGGCGAAATTACCCAAAGCATTGATCCTGACAACTTCGCGCTTGCAGGCGCGCCGGTGAACAATCGCGAAATGATGGAATTCGATCCGACGATTGAGTTTGTGCGACGGTAACCGCAATTAACATATAGACCCGGCGGTCTTTGGACTGACCCTCAAGCCTCCCGGATCGGAGCAAAGACGCGGTCGATAAATTCTTTGACCTTTGCCTCTGGATCAGCACTCTTACCGGTCTTTTCGGCTTCTAAAGCAAGCAGGCGCTCTTCTTGCACCCAGACCTCCTGTGCAAGATTCATGACGACTGCGACAAACCGGTCCATGGCCGGATCGGCGAAGAAACGGGCATTGCCCTGATCATCGTAGAGGCTGGGAGGCGCGTCTTCGGGCCGCAGCTTTTCTCCGCTCATTTCCTGCCCCTCATTTCTTGAACGCCCCATAGCCGTACCACATCACGCCTTCGGCAAGGCGGCCGGTGGTTTCCTGGCCAACGCCCTCTGCACGGTCACCTTTGGCAGCCTCGGCCACTGCTTCTTCGCCGTAAATGCCGATTGAGGGGACCACGAATTCGAAGAAGGTGTCTTCGCCAAAGCCCGCCTTCTTGCACAGATCGGCGGGGACTTCATCGCGGTAGCCTTTGTAATAAGGCTCGTTGTTATAATAGCTGTCCCAATCGAGATAGAAGCCATCGAAAGCGCCCATCTGCTCGTTTGGTGGCAGCTCCATATGAATGACGAGACCGCCGGGTTTCAGCACCCGGTAGGCCTCCTCAAAAGCCTTAGCGCGCTGCTTTTTTGAAAGCTCATGCAAAAACATGCTCGACCACACCACATCGAAACTCTCGTCTTCAAAGCCAAGATCATCGGCGCACATCTGCTGGAAATGCACCTCCTGCCCCTGCATCTTCGCGCGCGCAGACCCATAGGCGAGCGGGCCCGGTGCTGCATCAATCGCGATGACTTCGGCATCCGGATATGCCTGTTTCCACGGGAGCGTATTGTGCCCAATCGTGCAGCCGGTATCGAGAATGCGACTTGGCGCGAAATCAGGAAATCGCTGCTTGATGTATTGGCTCATCGAAAGGCCGATATCATCGAGATTGGCACCCATCAGGCCCATCGAGAACACTGCAAGACCGCGATCATAGACCGCACCTGCTTCAAGACTATCCGCTCCGCGCGTATAGCTGCCCGGCATCAGATGAACGTCGATGGCGTGGACATTCTTCGGAACATCAAGGCCTGGCTCCAGCGTCAAAGAACCGGGCGCATCTGCCGCTTTTCTTGCCTCGTGTGAAAGGCGATCAGCTTCGCGCTCAACACTGTCCGCAACGCTCGCCCAAACCATCTTTTGCGCCTGGACGCGCATGGCGGAATAGATATTGAAAGCCGGATCACCGCGCAGGGCCTGATGCGCCTCGCGGCTCGTTTCCGGCTCCCTGTCATGCTCCTTCTTGAAGGCAGGCGCTGCTCGCCGATCATAGGCTGCCCGCATATCGGCGGCGAGATCGTTGAGGATCAGGCTTCGAATACCGGACGTGAACCTGCCGCGCGCAATCTCTTCTGGCGTCGCATCGGGTTTCATCGGGTGCTGGAGTTCGACGGTCACTGCGTGTCTCCTTTTGCATCTGGTCCAACCACAGGATTTTCAAGCTGCGGGACGTTGGGGTTTGAAAAATCATGGGTAAAGCGAGCATCTCCCACTTTGCCTGTCAGGTCTTCGCGCAAGGGCGTCTCGGCATAGATCGTCACTGTATAATCGCCCGCGCTTGTCGGTTTGCGGCGGATATCGATGATGGTTTCCTGGTAGACCTTGCTGTTCCAGAAAGCGCGGGCGTTTTCGATACAGGGAAACCGAACGGTGAGATTGACGTAGTTTGCCGGCACATCGCCTTCGAACACTTCCAAAGGCCTTGGATTGTTGACGTAATACCCGCCAAGTTTTTGATAGATTTCGCTTTCAGCAATTGCGGCCGCGTACCGCCCCATGCGTGCGCGATCGAGCGTTTGGCCCTCAATTACCATGTAGACGGGCTTGTCACAGGTCGATTGCGGGGGTGGCGGTGCTTCTCCCGCAGCGACGCCCTGCAAAGCCAGCAAAAGGCTCCAACCAATCATGGTGCGTCTATCCTCTTTTCATCGCAAAGCGTGCGCTTCCACGGCTCATCATCCTTGAACCATTGCCAGGTACGTGCGCGCGAATTGGCGCCCGGAAACAGTCCGATCATTTCAACATAGCATGCCCGGGGAACATCAAGCCTATCCAATCTAAGCATGATCGTGTGTTCGTGGGTCTGCCAGCCATATCCGGAAAAGCGATCCGTATCCCATATGAGGCGGTGCCCATCGAGCCTTCCGCCAAATTCGTACGTCGCTTCGCGACCGTCAGCCCAACTGATCCAATTGTGCTGAATATAATGCCATTCGCCTGTGTCCGGGAATTCGCAGTGCGTTTTGACGCGCCGTTCATCAAGCAGTTTTCCATCCAGATCGAAATCACGGTACCAGCCATCCCACCAGCCATCATGAAGCAGCATTGCAGGCATAACCGCTTGAAGGTCTGCGCGATTGCTCATCCAGCCTGCCCTTCGCGATAGGCGTCAATCGGCAGTGGTTGGCCAGTTTGGCGGATGTGCGCCTGCTCGCGCAAGAAGCGCGTCATGCCTGTGTCTCCCATGCGGCTGGGGCCCAGACCGCTCGTACCGCGAGACTGGTTGGCAGCATCGCCCACCATGCTCGTAAGCGCGCCATCCTGAAGCGATATTGCCCCTGCATCGAGGCGGCTGGCAAGGCTCGCAGCCTCTTCGAGAGACCCTGCCAGGATCGCAGCGGAGAGACCGTATTCGGTGTCATTCGCCTGAGCGATGGCATTCTCGATCTCGTCGTAGATTGTAACCGGCAGCACAGGCCCGAAAGTTTCCTCCCGCATGACGAGCATGTCGGGGGTAACGCCGGTTAGAATGGTGGGCCGAAGATACTGCCCGCCATCAAGGTCCTCGACCGTGCCGCCGGATCGAACCTCGGCGCCCTTGGCTACGGCATCGTCGATCTGCTCTTGCACCTTTGCGGCCTGTGGCGGGAATATGAACGGGCCGATATGCCCTGCATTCGGATCGGGATGGGTGATGTCGACTTTTTCTGCGCCGGCAACCAGAGCGTCGATAAACGGCTCAGCAATATCGCTATCGACATAGATGCGTTCGATTGATTGGCATGCCTGACCCGTCGCGACGATCGAGCTTCGCAACGCGACGCCTGCCGCCCATTCAGGATCCGCGCTTGCGGTGATAATCATGGGATCCTTGCCGCCCAATTCGAGATTGGCGGGGATCAATTTGCGGGCAGCCGCCTCGGCAACCTTTCGGCCCGTGGCGGTCGATCCAGTGAAGCACACATAGTCAACCTCTTCGATCAGCGCTTGGCCCACATCTGCCCCTCCCATGACATAGGCGAGCGGCAATTCGGGGACTTGCGCCAACACATCGCGCATGGGTTCGACAAAACGCGGTGTGATCTCGCTCGGTTTCACCAGTGCGGCACAGCCCGCCATGAGCGCTGGCACAGCATCGATGTGGCTCAGGATTACGGGGAAATTCCAAGGCGCAATCGCGCCGAAGAGCGGGAAAGCGGAATAGTCTGTGACGATCTCAACACCCGGCGTTGCGGACGCTTTCGGTCCGCGATCCAGCGATGCGAACAAATCTGGCCCGCGCGAAGCCCAGCGGCGAATGTTGCCAATAGCGCCCTGCACCTCGATCCAGGATACCGCACCCCTGCCCGTATCGATTGTGAGAGTCGTGGCGATCTGCTGTGTGGCAGCCTCCATTGCATCGGCAAACCGCATCAGGATTGTAGCCCGTCCGTCTGGTCCGAGCGCTTCCCACGCTGGCTGTGCATCACGCAGCCGCGCAGCCTGCGCAGCGATTTCGTCGCGTGAGCTCGCGGCGAATTCATAGTCTTCCTGGCCCGTGCGCGGATTCCTGGCCTTCACTATTGTTTCTCCCATTCGGCGACGATCTGCCCGCCGGTCGCGATCCAGGCTTCTTCCCGATTGGCGAAGTCTTTCAGCAATTCCTCAAGCGCGCCAATGCGATAGGGTAGCCCCATGATGTAAGGTGTCAGCTGAATGGGCAGCATCCGCCCGCCCCCTTGCGTGTAGTTCGTGCCCTTGGCTTCTGTCGCCAACCAATTAAAACTGTCGCGCATCATCTGCGCCCAGCCCTCTGCCGAGTGCTGCTGTGTCGCGACAATCATACGGTCCGATAATTCGGTGTTGAGCGGCAAGTTAATCAGCCCGTTTTTGAAGCGATACGGCAGTTCGTCATTCACCCAATCGCACGTGTAGACGAGCCCGTGTTCGACAAGAATATCCGCCGTGCGCCAACTTTGCGAACGGGCAATCGAGTGCCAGCCTTGGGGTTTGACACCGCTTGCCGTCTCCATCCGAGATAAGCTGTCTGCAATGAGTTCACGCTCTTCGTCCTCTGGCAGATCGCTTGTGATCGTGCCGTTCATATCGGTAGAATGCGCGATGATCTCGTGCCCATCGGCAAGGACGGCTTCGACCAGTTCCGGATAGCGCTCTGCAACCGCAGCATTGGTCGCAAAGCTTGCTGTGACGCCTGCCGCCTTGAACGCATCGAGCATCCGCCACACGCCCACTCGATTGCCATAGTCACGCACCGTGTAGTGGCGATAATCGGGATATGGGGTGACCATATGCCCCGGCGCGCGGAAAAGTTTGTCTTCAGGCACAATCGGAAACCACTCAAGGCTCACGCAAAACCAAACGGCGACCGATTTTTGACCGGGCCAGCTAACGGGCGCGCGGGCGTGCATGTTCGACCATTCGTAGAACTGATGGTCATATCCCTCGCGGCGATGCGGGTACCTTGTGTAATCTTCCGGAAGGCTCACTGGGCAGCCCTCCAATGATCCACAATCTCCCCCGCGCGCGCTTTCCAGCAGCGTGGGTCTGCTGCGATATGGCGCAAGGCTTCTTCGAATGGACCAATTCGGTGAGGTTGTCCGATCAGGTATGCGTGCAAGGGAATGCACATAACGGTGCCCGAACCCGTTCGCTCGCCTTCCTCTGCCAGCCGGTCAAATTGCTGGATGAGGCAATCGGCATATTCACGCCCCGACATGCCATATACATTGAACCCATAGTGGTCGTTCACTTCGAGGCTGTACGGGATTGAGGCCAATTGCGCGTTGCCCGTTTTTGGCGCAACCTTCACCTCCTGAACCTGATCATCATGATAAAGATCGCAGGTGTAATGAAAGTCGTACTGCGCCAGCAGATCGAGCGTGCGCGGGGTGTGTGTTAGAGCGGGGGCGAGCCAGCCGCGTATGCGTTGACCAGTGGCGCGCTCGACGGTCTCAATCGAATCTTCGATGATCGCTCGCTCCTGTTCCTCGGACATGCCGTAGGAATAGCGGGTATTGTAAATGCCGTGGCTAAAGAATTCCCAGCCGCGGTCCACACCATCGGCTACAACTTCGGGGTGGTGATCGCACAGCGCCACTGACAAGCTGACCGAACCCGGAAAGCCATGACGGCTCATCACATCAGCCATGCGCCAATGGCTGACGCGGTTGGAATGATCCCGATAGGAATAGCCGACCACGTCTGGATGCGCTTTGGGCCACGGTTTTCGATGCGGGCCGATAGGCGGATCAATCTCATAATACTCAAGATTGGGCGCGACCCAGACGGCGCAGGTTTTACCGCCAGGCCATTGCAGCTTTGGACGGTCGCGATACGCTTGGTAGTCGTAGAGGCCGGGGTCCGGCGCGCCTTCCTGCATCAACTGGCCTCCAGCCAATCGATGACGATCTGTACCGGCTCCACATCGGCATATTTGAGCTGCAAGTCAGTGAGATTGGCGAAATGATAGCTTTCGTGCTTGTCCGCGCAGGTCTCAATCGGAACGATGGTGCGATATCCGTGTGAAAGCGAGTCCACTGCCGTTGCACGCACACAACCGCTGGTTGAGCCGCCCGTCACCACGACCGTATCGACTTTGTGAAAGGTCAGATAGCTAGCGAGCGGGCTTTCGAAGAAGCTCGACGGCATACGCTTGGTGAATTGCAGGTCATCTGGGTGCACCTCACAGCGCGGATCGTAGGCGTGGCGTTCGCTATCGTACTTGATGTTCTGGAGGCTGTCCTCAGTATCGGTGCGCGTCCCCCACACCCCAGCATCGGAGGCATCAGCCTTGTAAGCGACGCGGCTCCAGATAACCGGCATTCCTTTTGCACGCGCCAGAGCGCTGATTTGGTTGATGTAATCGATTTGCTTGGGATCAGTTTCATATGCTGTCTTGAACAGATCTGTCCGGGTGTAAGCCTGCTGCACATCGACATTTACAATCGCCAGCTTTTCGCCAAAGCCGAATTTCTTGCGTGCCGGATTGGCCATGACAGCCTCGAACAATTCGCGCGCAGTCTTGCCGTCCTCGACCATTTTCGTGCCAACCAAATCCGCCATGCTACTCCTCTTCGATTCCACTTTGACAAGTCACAATAAAGGCGCGTAGAGGCTTGTCGAGAAGAATTTGTCCGGACAAATTTGTGCCCAGTATC
The DNA here is from genome assembly GCF_001542875.1 of Erythrobacter sp. YT30. GTDB lineage: Bacteria > Pseudomonadota > Alphaproteobacteria > Sphingomonadales > Sphingomonadaceae > Erythrobacter. Next base: position 168,945 of record NZ_LMAF01000002.1, read on the forward strand.
ACACGCCATATTCTGACAATCCCCGGCCAGGGCGAGCGAGAGCCGCGCAAGGTCCATTATCGCCGTTGCGGTGAAGGGCCGATGCTGCTAATGGTGCACCAGAGCCCGCGTTCTAGCGCAGAATATGAAGCACTGATGCAGGCATGGGGCGCGCATTTCACATGCATTGCGCCCGACACGCCGGGGTTCGGACAAAGCGACCCGCTTCCCGGCTCCCCCGACATCAACGATTTTGCCGATGCGCTGTGCGAATTTCTGGATGCGCTGGGTGTCGATCAATGTCCTGCCTATGGCTTCCATTCGGGCGGCATCATCCTTGTCACAGCACTCAAACGTCACCCCCAGCGCTTCAAATGCCTCGCCATCGGCGGATATGCGATCTGGAATGAGGAGGAGATGCGAATTTTCGGTGAGAAGTATCTCCCGGAATTCCGCCCATCCGATTACGGCGAACACCTCACCTGGCTGTGGAACCGGATGCTGGAACAGAGCTGGGTGTTCCCCTGGTTCGACACGCGAGAGGAAGCTCGGCTGTCCGTCGCGCATGCGGACATCGCACGGGTCAATCAGGCCGTCTCGGAAATGCTGGATGCAGGCAATGATTATCGCGCCGGTTACGGCGCCGTTCTGCGCGCGCCGCGCGACATCCCTCCTGCTGATGCAGCCGTCCCGCCTTGTCTAATCACCGCCTATGATGGCGATCCCTTGCAAGAGCATATTGACAGGCTTGGCGACATGCCTGCCGGTTGGAGCGCGAAGAAGGTCGCAACGCCAGTCGATCATCAGTCGGCGAGCCTTGCGTTTTTGCAAGAGCACGCGGGGACAAATGATTGCGCTTCCCTTGCCGAGGATTCAGATGAAGGCTGGCTAATCCTCGAAGGAGGCCTCATTCATTGGAAAGGGGCTATTGGCGGAAAGCTTATTCTGCACGCGCCGGCAACCGAGTGCACCGACCCAGATCCGGGCGAGATTGCGATTGATGTGCCGGGTCACGGTCAATCTGACGATTTTTCAGACATGGGCGCAGCGATTGAGGCAGCCTCACACGCGCTCGATGCCAGCGACGTAGTGTGGCCAGATACGCCGATTGGCGATCCGGGTGAGCTCTACCCCGATCTGACACCTGATCGTTTCGGTTCGCATCTTCAGCGTGCTTGGGCGATCACCCGCGCGCAGGCGTTTTTCGATCCGTGGTATGAAGCAAAAGCTGCCAAAGCGATCCCTCTCGATCCCAAGCGTCTTGCTCCACAAACTCTTGACGAGGCTGCTATCGCGCGGATCCGCGCTGGTCACGCCGCGCGCCGCTATCACGATTTTCTGCTAAACAGAAAGGCCCCCTGATCCCATGACGACTTTTGCCGAATTTTCCGAAAGAATGCCGTTGCTGGCGCGCCATGAGGGCGTCTGGGATGGCACTTACACCTATTTCAACGCCAAGGATGAAATGATCGATCAGCATGCCAGCCGCTTGCTGTGCCGGATGACGGGGAAGGATGACATTCCCTACCACCAGACCAATCACTACACCTGGCCCAATGGAAAAAAAGAGGTCCGCGATTTTCCCGCGAGGTATCGTGATGGCCGGATCTGGTGGGACAATGATCTGATCCAAGGGTGGGCTGCAGAAGTGCCGCTCGATGAATATAACCGCACAATGATGCTGTATTGGCAGCGCACTGGTGACCCATCGCTCTATCTTTACGAGCAAATCCAGATCTCTGATGACGGACAGAACCGGTGCCGCACCTGGCACTGGATCCGCGACGGAGTGCTTGAAACGCGCACAGCAATTCAGGAGACGTTCGTCACCAAGGATTGGCGCGCGGTTGATGCCGAGATGAAAGAGACTGCTTAGATAGGACATCATGGCGAGGACACTGTTCGACAAAATCTGGGACGCACACACTGTCGCGAAAGCGCAGGGTGGTTCGTCACTGATCGCTATCGACAGGGTGTTCCTGCATGAACGCACCGGCGCTGCAGCGCTTAACCGCATGGCCGAAATGGGCCGCAAGGTGCTTGATCCGGCGCGCGTCTTTGCAGTGATGGATCACATTGTCGATACGCGGATCGGGCGCGGCGATGGGACGTTGATGCAGGGCGGCGAAGGCTTCATCACCGAAACACGCGCCGCGTGCAAAGCGGCCGGGATCACATTGTTTGATGTGAACGACCGCGATCAGGGTATCGTGCATGTGATTTCGCCCGAACAGGGCATTGTACTACCGGGTCTCACATTGGTCGCGCCAGATAGCCACACTTGCACACAAGGCGCTTTCGGAGCGCTTGCATGGGGCATTGGCTCATCCGAGGCTGAGCACGCGATGGTGACAGGCACGCTGAGGCTCGAACGGCCCAAGACGATGCGCGTCCGGTTTGATGGCGGACTGGGCTTTGGCGTGACGGCCAAGGATATGATCCTCACAGTAATCGCTCGCCATGGCGCGGGCGGCGGTGCTGGCCATGTGGTCGAATTTGCAGGCGACGCGGTCAAAGCACTCGACATGGAAGCGCGCATGACGCTGTGCAATATGGCAACCGAATTCAGTGCGATGACCGGGATCATTGCTCCTGACGCAAAGACTTTTGAGTATCTGACAGCTCGGCCATACGCACCTGCGGATTTCAGCGATCCCCACTGGCAGACGCTGCACAGCGATACCGGCGCGTCTTTCGATCGTGAGATCATTATAGATGCCGCGTCGATTGCTCCGATGGTAAGCTGGGGGACGAGCCCAGAACACACTATCGCGATTGACCAGAAGGTGCCCGAAGGCCCTGCCCGTGCGCATGACTACATGGGTCTTGCTGCGGGCGATGCATTGGCTGGCACGTCTCTCGATGCTGCGTTTATTGGAAGCTGCACCAACAGCCGTATCTCGGACCTGCGCCGCGCGGCTGCGATCCTTGAAGGACGCCGTATTGCCTCTTCGATCAAGAAGGCACTGGTCGTCCCCGGCTCTCTTGGCGTGAAACGGCAGGCGGAGGCAGAAGGTCTGGATAAGATCTTCGAAGCAGCCGGGTTTGAGTGGCGGATGAGCGGGTGCTCTTTGTGCTTTTACGCAGGTGGTGAAGGCTTTCCCGAATGCAGCCGCACCATTTCCAGCACCAACCGCAATTTCGAAGGCCGTCAAGGTCCCGGTATCCGCACCCACATCGCCTCTCCCGAAACGGTCGCAGCAAGCGCGATTGCAGGCGCGATTGCCGATCCGCGTGAGTATGCGCGATCAAGGGAGGCGGCAGCATGAGCGCTTTCCCCCAGCCCTTTACCGCGCTTGCCGCGCCGCTCATTCGCGACAATGTCGATACCGACATGATCATCCCAAGCCGCGAAATGCGCACCACGGGCCGCGATGGGTTGGCCGAGGGAATGTTCGCCCCGTGGCGATACACTGATGCCGATGCGCGCATTGAGAACCCCGATTTCGTTCTCAATCAGCCCGAGTATCGCGATGCCAAGCTGTTGCTGGCAAGCGCAAATTTCGGGTGCGGATCGAGCCGCGAACACGCCGTTTGGGCTCTGGCCGAATTCGGCATCAAAGCCATCATTGCGGAGAGTTTCGCCCCCATCTTTCGCGGCAATTGCGTGCGCAATTTCATCCTTCCCATAGCCCTCCCCCGCGATGTGGTGGAGCATTTTGCCGCATGCGAAGTAACCATCGACCTCGAAGCCCAAACGGTCACTAGCGATGGCGCGACCCATTCATTCGATATCGAAGCGGAAGCAAAGCAAATGCTTGCCCACGGCCTCGATGCAATCGATCTCACACTCACCCAAGCTGGCGCCATTCAAGAATGGCTCAACGCCGATAAACCCGCGCGGCCTTGGGTGTATTTGGAGCACTCCCGATGACAGACATACTCGTATCAGAAGTCGGCCTGCGCGATGGTCTGCAATCAATCGACAGGGTGATGCCGCTCGATGCCAAAAAACGCTGGATCGCAGCCGAAGCAGCGGCTGGCGTGAAGGAGATCGAGGTGGGAAGCTTCGTGCCACCCAAACTGCTGCCGCAAATGGCGGATACTGCCGAATTGGTGGTATTTGCGAAGGGGATTGAAGGCCTGACGGTGGTCACCCTCGTACCCAATGCCAAAGGCGCTGAGTTCGCTGCCAATGCTGGTGTCGATGGCATGAGCATCCCCTTTTCGATGAGCGAGACGCATTCAATCAAGAATGTGCGCAAAGATCACCCGGCCATGCTGGAAGAGATCGCCAAGGCTGCCGCCATCGCGAAAGACCACGGCATCCACTTCGCTGTTGGTCTTTCCACCGCGTTCGGCTGCACCATGGAAGGCGCAGTGGCCGAAGATCAGGTGGTCAGCCTTGCGGAAAAAGCAGCCGAGGCAGGCGCGATGGAATTCAGCCTTTCGGACACCACAGGCTATGCCGACCCTGCGCAGGTGCGCCGCCTCACGCGCAAGGTGAAGGCGGCGGTGGGCGACAAAATGCTCACAACCCTGCACCTCCACAACACTCGAGGACTTGGCCTTGCGAATGTGGTCGCGGGACTTGAGGAAGGGATCACCACATTTGATGCTTCGCTGGGCGGGCTTGGCGGATGTCCTTTTGCGCCGGGGGCCAGTGGCAATCTCGTTACCGAAGACCTCGTTCTGATGCTCAATTCGATGGGTTATTCTACGGGAATTGATCTGAAAAAGCTGCTGCAAGTGCGCGCCGTTGTCGAAGAAGCGCTGCCGGGCGAGCCGCTCTACGGCTTTACGCCCGATGCTGGTCCGATGAAGGATTACGCGCAGAGGATCGCAGCATGAGTGACGGAGCCTCTGGCCCGCAACCCCTCGCCGGGATCAAGGTTGTCGAATTCACCCACATGGTGATGGGGCCAACGGTTGGTCACATCCTTGCAGGACTTGGCGCAGAGATCGTTCGGGTGGAACCGATCGGAGGGGACCGAACGCGCCGACTGCTGGGATCGGGCGCAGGCTATTTCCCGATGTACAATCGGGGCAAACAATCGATCTGCCTCAATCTCAAATCCGAAGAGGGTCTCTCGGTTGCGAAAGACCTGATCGACAAGGCCGATGTGCTGGTCGAAAACTTTCGCCCCGGCGCGCTGGATCGGCTCGGGCTCGACTATGAAAGCTGCGCCGCGCGCAACGAACGGCTGATCTATTGCTCTGAGAAAGGTTTTCTCCCTGGCCCATATGAAAACCGCACCGCTCTTGATGAAGTCGCGCAGATGATGGGCGGGCTGGCCTATATGACCGGCCAGCCGGGCAAGCCCACGCGAGCAGGGGCCAGCGTCATTGATGTGACGGGCGGCATGTTTGGCGTGATCGGCATCTTGGCAGCTCTCGAACAGCGTCATCGCACAGGGAAAGGTCAGAAAGTCACTGCCTCGCTTTTTGAAACAACCATCTACCTCGTCGGGCAACACATGGCGCAATTTGCCGTCACCGGCACTCCAGCCGCTCCCATGCCCGCACGTGTATCCGCATGGGCGATATACGACGTGTTTGAGACCAAGGACGAACCTGTGTTTATCGGCGTTGTCACCGATGCCTTGTGGGAGAAATTCTGCAAGCTTTTCGCGCTTGATGGTTTGTGGGCCGACGAGAGCCTTCGCGAGAACAACGAGCGCGTCAAAGCGCGCGACCGTATCATTCCGCAGATACGCGACCTGATCAGCACCATGACGGCAGCTGAAGTGATCGAGAAACTGGATGGATCGGGCCTCCCCTTTGCCCCTATTGGCAAGCCCGAAGACATGTTTGATGATCCGCATTTGGCTGAAGGCGGGCTGGAAGATGTGACGCTTGATGATGGCACCGAAGTGCGCCTGCCCACTATCCCGCTGGAAATGGACGGCAAAAGGATCGGCGAACCGCAGAAACTGCCGCAGCCAGGGGCTGATGCGCGCGCGGTTTTGGAAAGTCTGGGGTACGATGCAGAAAAGGCCGAGGCGCTAATAGGCACCGGAGCAGTGGGGGAAAGCAAATGATGAGACACGTTTTCGCAGCTTTGGCCGCCGCCAGTTTGACTGGATGCGTTGTCGATATCGACAATAGCAGCGAGCCGCGTTCAGCGGTGGGTTCCGCTCCGGTCGCTGCTGGCGTTGATGCCCCGCAAGAACGCCTCCCCACCGATGTGCGGCGGACGACCATCATCGTGCGCGATATCGAGAAAAGCCTCGCTCTCTATCGTGATGTCATCGGGCTGGAGATCAATTACGACACCACCGTCACGACATCTGGCGTTGCTCTGCCAGCAGGCGAGCCGGGCGCAACGGCGCGGCTTGTGCTGCTTAATGCCAATGACCCATGGGTCGGATGGATTGGCCTGATGGAGTGGGTCGAACCCGCCATCCCGGCAGAGGACTATCCCACGCGGATGGGACCGGGCGATGTCGTGATCATTCTCAACACTGACGACGTTGAAGGGCGCTGCGAGGCGGCGAAATCAGTGCCGGGCGTGGCATTCACTGCCGAGGCGCGTTTGCAAGTCTATCCAGGCCGCGATGGCGGTCCGGATATTCGCGTGATGGGATGCAATTTCTTTGATCCCGACGGCATTCTGATCGAGCTCAATCAGATACTGGAATGATATCTGGCCCGTCGATCAGCAGGATCTGGCAATCGGCGAGCCCATCACGCAGTTTCTTGACCTCAGCATATTCCGGGCTGTTGTAAAAGGCTTTCGCCGCGTCCTTGTCGGGCCATTTGGAGATCACCATCCCGGCGCCTTCACCAAAGTCACCTTCGAGCAATTCCGCGCCGGGACCACGCAGCAGATATTCTCCGCCGAATTTTCCGATCAGCTCCGCCGCAGCCGGGCCATAGCCGGAGATAAACTTCTCGCGGTCATGAATGGAGGCGGTGACGATCATGTAGGCGGGCATTCGGCAGTCTCCATTAGAAGGGCTTCACCGCACCGAGGAAGCAGACAGACGCGATGGTGACCCAGTAGATATAGGCCGAAATTCGGGCGAGGCCGATCTCCTTGGCAAGCGCGGCTTCCTGTTCGGCGTCAGGCCCCATGGCAAGAATGCGAAACCGCTCCGTCCAACGCCGCATGACAAGCCGCAGGAACAGCCCAATGCAAAGCGCAAAGGCATAAAGGGCCATCTTCGCTGGATACCAATCGCTGCCCTCGCCCGATTGGATCGGGCCGGTTCCGTTAAAGGCCATAAATGCGGTGATTAGAAGCGCAGCAATCAAGGGATAGCGCAGCCATTCCTCAGCTTTGGTGACGGCAATGCCGACATCGGTTTCGCGCTTCAGGAAGGCTGTCCACGTCATCGCCAACCATACTGCAAAGAACAGCCACATCCACCACACACCTGATCCTTCGAGCATAGGCACAAAACCGTATATCTTGCCCATGTGAAGACCCAAGGGCAGCAGCAGGACAATGCCAGTGCGGGCAAGGATATCGATGCGGTAAGCGGTTTCCATATGCCGCTTGCGCTCTTCCAATGACAGCGCGGGATTGGTCACGTGATAGCTTGTCTGAAAGACGCCCCATTCACCGCCAAGCCAATACACCATCGCAAGGATGTGAACCCAGCGTAGAATGCTGAGTTCGTTCAAGTACAGAAATTCCATGATCCCTCCTCATCAAGCGAAAACAGGACCCCACCCGTTCGCGCTTGGGTAAATTCAGTCTATTCCCGCGCTAGCTTCTCCACGATCTCCATAATTGGCGGATCTTCCGCCTCCATCGCTTCAACGTGCTGCTGAAAACCGCGCATGATCCGCGAAACGTAGGCGCGTGTGGCTAACCCGCGCTCTTCGCCCGCAGCGCGGTCCGGTTGATAGGTTTCGATATCCTCGCGATTGATCGTGCCTTTCGCATCGAGCAAACGCTCGACAGTATCCTGCCTCTCGCGCAACGCGGATACTTCAGCGGCCAACGCGAATACGGTGGAATAAAGCCGATCGAGCGCCGGATCGTCGAAGTATTCAGGCCGTTTGCCTTTGGCTCTGCGGCCCGACGCCGCGACCCAGTCGAAGTCTTCGTTCATGCTGCGACCGCCTGTTCGGCAGGTTTCCATGCGCCATAAGCGTTCCAGATTGCCGCGCGGCCGAAATCCTCCTCTCCTTCATCGGGTGATGGAGGGAATATCTCAGGATCAACCACGGCCCGAACTCCCGCAATAAACTGGCAGTCGTGCGGAAAGCCTGCCTCTGCCATGACCTGCTTCAGGTCCTGACCGTGCATCGCTGACCAGAACGGTTCGTTATTGTTGAACGCATCCCAATCACGCATGAACTGCTCAAACAGCGGCATTTCATCGGAATATTGCGGTTGTTCGATGTGCAGGATCAATCCACCAGGTGCGAGCACGCGGTTCGCCTCTGCCAGCAGTTTGGGCATCGCCTTGGATGAAAGTTCATGCAGGAACATGGTCGTCTGCACCCAATCGAACGAGCCATCGTCCCAGCGAGACAGATCTTCGCCCGAGGCCTGAACAAACTTGATGTTGGTGACGCCCATCGCCGCCGCGCGCGCTGCGCCGTAGCGCAAGCTCGCAGCGGCCGTGTCGATCGCGATCACTTCCGCATCGGGATACGCCTGCGCGATCGGAACCGCATTGTGGCCGACCGTGCAGCCGATATCGAGAATGCGTTTTGGCTGCCAATCGGGCCGCTCTTTCTTCGCCCACTCCACAACAGCAACGCCGCCGCCATCGTTCAATCCTCCAAGAGCGCCGCCAGTGGTCGCAAACAGGCCGATATCATAGTTCGCGCCGACGGTGACGTCGTCGGGTCGTTCTTCGCTATGGTATCCGCCAGGCTGGCAATGAATATCAACGGCGGTCTGGTAATGCGGCTGCTCAACCGATGGATCAAGTTCGAGCATGCCTGAGTGCTCGTTATACTGCTTGGCCATCGCATCAAGCTCATCAAGCTGGCGCAGCACTGCCTGCCTGCCATTGTGCTGGCGCATCTCCATCGAATTGCGCTTCAAGGCTGACCAAATGCGGTGCCAATCGTTCTGGTTCATGGCATCGCGAATTTCATAGCGATGCTCCGGATCGCGCCCGTGCTCTGCGCGGAATTGCGGCAGCACCTGCTTGTCATAAGCGATCTTATTCCCAGCCCCGATGCCGCCAGACAGGAAGCGATTGAAATGCGTGAGGAAATTGAACCGCGCCGCCTCATCATGATTGGTGCGCGGCATCATGGGATGGCGGGTGAGCGCGGTGTAAGGTGGGGGAAGATCGGATGCCATGGCTCTGCTCTTGCTAAAGTTGTCCGGACAAATTTGCCAATGCCCAGTATTGTTGTCAATCCAAACGTGCGACTTGACCTATTTGATCCGGTCGAATGTGGGCGTTCGCATCAATTGAGACGCGTTGCAAAGTGTGCGGAAAACAAGGCCAGTCGATTTGCTTGACATAGCGCAAGAACGGAACCCCCTTTTGGCGCGCACGTTAAGGGCCTAACGCGGTGCAAAATGCGCCAAGCTAAGAACAGAAAAACCATTCGCGATACGCCGATCTTGATGATGACACGACCAGCGGCCTTGGTCTTTGCTCTGTCGATGTCTCACCCGCTTTTTGCCCAAGATAACCCGCCGCAACCGGCACAGGATGCGGTGGAGGCAGGCGGGCTCGATTTGCCTGAGCCGCCCGAGGACGCGCAATTGCCGGAAGTTGAGCCTGTCATTTCGGATGAAGAATTCAACACGGCTATTCCCGATCTCATTCTCGACGATGAAGAGCTGGAAAGTGAGCTTGAATCCATCGCGGAATTTGAACGACAGTTTTATGAACAGGAACAGACTTCTCCGGCAGATGAGAATAGCGCCGTCGTCTCTCAGCTTCCCGAACTTGCTGATGGCGATGCGTCCGAAGAAATCAGCGATGCGCCGATCCGCGATGCCGAATTGACAAGGCCGCTCACCCCTATTGACCAATTCGAAGTGCAGCAGGTGGAACTGGCGGAGGCTGTTGACGACACCTCCGAGCCCGAAAGCGAGATAGACTACAAAGTAGAGTTGGCTGGCTTGGGTACAGCCGACACCGCAACCAACTTCGATCTTGAAGCGGAATTCGAGCGCCTGTCCTCGCTCGAGGAAGGTGACGGGGAAGCAGCAAATTACGCAATGCTGCGCGCGCGCCTTTCAGAAGACAGCCTGCTCATCCAGCGGCTTTTAAAGTCGGAAGGCTGGTATCAACCCACAGTCACGACCCGGATTGAGCGATCCGACGATCTTGAGAACCCCAGTGCCACCGCCTTCATAAATGTCGAGCCCGGAAAACGCTTCACCCTTTCATCGGTAACGATTGATGCTGATGAGACTGTGCCGCCCGGCCTGATCGATGACAACGTCGCGCTCAAGGTCGATGAACCAATAATCGCCTCGCGCATTCTCGCGAATGAGGCTTTGATTGCGACAGTGCTTCCGGAAAATGGCTATCCATTTGCTGAGCTCGGTCAGCGAGATATCCTGCTCGATCCGACAACGGCGACGGGGGACTACACGTTGCCGGTTGAGATCGGACCAAGAGCGCGCATCGGCGGCTTCGTGGCTCGCGGTGAGACTGCCTTTGGCGCAGACCACGTCGCCGAGATTGCCCGATTTAAGCGCGGGGAATTGTTCGATAGCCGCGAACTGGATGACCTTCGAAAAGCATTGGTCGCAACCGGCCTTTTCAGCACAGTCAGCGTGACGCCAGAGCGCACGGGCGAACCGGCAGAAGACGGCACCGAATACGTCAACATCGCAGTCGATCAAACCGCAGGCCCGCCGCGCACTATCGCTGGTAGCTTCGGATTTGGCACCGGACAGGGTTTTCGCCTCGAAGGAAGCTGGACGCACCGCAATCTCTTCCCGCCCGAAGGTGCGCTTTCAGCATCTCTGGTGGCCGGCACGAGGGAGCAAGGTGGCGGCGTCAACTTCCGCCGCGCCAATGCCGGTCAGCGAGATCGGACTTTCGAGATCGGCGTCAATGGATTGCGCTCAAACTTTGATGCGTTTGAAGCGCTTACGGGACGAGTGGGTTTGCAATATTCCTATATCTCGACGCCAATCTGGCAAAAACTGATCACTTACTCAGTTGGCATTGAAGCAATTGCAAGTGTCGAAGAAGCGTTTGACTCGGAACTAGGCGACACAGTTGACGAAACGTATTTCATCGGCGCGCTAACAGGCCAGATCGGGTTCGATACCTCAGACGATCTGCTTAATCCGACACAGGGTTTCAGGCTCGGTGCCCTTGTCCAGCCTGAAGTCTCTGTCGATGGTGGCTTCACGCCCTATGTCCGCGCTGTTTTCGACAGCACCGCATATTATCCCATTAGCGACAATTTCGTTCTCGCAGGGCGGGCCAAGGTGGGTACGATCCAAGGTGCTGACCGCGTGGATATCGCTCCTTCGCGCAGGCTTTATGCCGGCGGGGGAGGATCGGTGCGCGGATTTGGCTTCCAGCAATTGGGCCCCAAAGTCCTGGTTCCCAATGACAATTTCGATCCAACAGACCCCGAGGAGACAGTAGACGAGTTTCTAATCACTCCCATCGGCGGACGCAGCGTAGTCGAGGCTGCCGCGGAAGTTCGGTATCGCTTCGGCGACTATGGCGTTGTCGCTTTTGTCGACGCGGGACAAGTCTACACGCAGTCCTTGCCGCAATTGTCCGATATCCGCTTCGGCGCTGGCATTGGGGGGCGCTTTTATACCAATTTCGGCCCACTCCGCCTCGATGTTGCAACTCCAATCAATCGGCGCGAGGGCGAGAGCCGGATTAACGTGTATGTTTCCATTGGGCAGGCTTTCTGATGGACGCTCTGGTGACACAAGAATCCGAAAATGAGGGAAAGGTGAGCCGCTCATGGCCAAAGCGGATCGCCATCGGTGTGCTGGCCGCGATCGTTGCGCTCGTGGTGATTGTTGGCATCGCGCTTGTTGCGCTCAACACTTCGTCAGGCCGCGGCTTTGTTAAAGACCAGATTGAGGCACTCGAATTCGAGAATGGCCTCCAAATCGGGATCGGCTCTCTTGAAGGCTCGCTCTACGGCGATCTAATCATCCGCGATTTCACCTTGTCCGATCCGCAAGGCGTCTTCCTCGCTTCACCCGAAGTGTCGCTGGATTGGAACCCGTTCAAATTCATCTCCAGCCATATCGACATAGAAGCGCTGACGGCAGAGACGGCTACATTCTCGCGGGTCCCAGAATTCAATGAAACTCCGCCGAGCGATGCGCCCCTGCTGCCTGACTACGACATCGATATTGATCGCTTTGAGATAGGCGAGCTGATTGTCGCTCCCAATGTCACAGGCACCGAGACTACCGCCAATCTTTCGGGCGAAGCGCATATCGCAGATCGCCGGGCCGAAGTGGCGCTGGATGCGGCGAGTGAGGCGGGAGATGTGGCAACGCTACTGCTAGATGCTGTGCCAGAAAATAACCGGCTCGACCTCGCCCTGACCGTTGATGCGCCTGCCAACGGGGTGATCGCCGCAATCGCAGGATTGCAAGAGCCGCTTTCTGCAACGCTCAAAGGCGAAGGCGACTGGGCGAAGTGGGACGGCACTCTCAATTCCACCTTTGGCGGGGAAGATCTGACGGCCCTCACCCTATCCGCACGCGACGGGACATTCGGGGCAAAAGGTGACTTACGCCTCGCCAAGTTTGCGCCCGATGCAACAGCACAGCTCCTGGGCGAGCGAACCCTGCTCAATTTGGAAGCAGCGCTAGCTGAGCGATCCGCCCAAGTCGATGGTCAGCTCTTCAGCGATGCATTCGAGCTCTCAACAAATGGGCTGGTCGATCTGTCAGACAACACTTTCGACTCTTTCAAAGCCGATTTCAGACTGCTTGAACCATCGACGATCGCGCCTGATTTGCGCGGGGCCGGATTGCAAGCTTTGCTTACCTTGGATGGCAAATTCACCCGACCCAATCTCGCCTATGACATCCGCGCTGAGCGGCTGAACGTCAATGATATCGGGATGGAGGGGATTGAAGCGCGCGGAGAGACCACGGTCGATCCCGCCAATATGATCGTCCCTGTATCGGCCAATCTTGCCCGTATCACCGGCCTCGATACAGCCGCCGGTGGCGCACTTTCCGATATCTCGCTCGATGGCGACGTGTTGGTCAGATGGCCGCGCATCCTGTCCGATAATCTGAGGCTCCAATCGCCGCGGATCGATGCCCGCGTGACACTGCTCGCCGACGCAGGCGCGGGCCGATATGGCGGCGCGATCAATGGCCGTCTGGATGATTACCGCTTGGAGAGCGTTGGCCTTTTTGACATCACGAGCGACGTCGACCTCGAGGCGACAGATGATGGCCGATATGCGCTCGCAGGCGCAGTGCAGGCGCGATCGACGAGGCTCACCAATGAAAGCGTACGCGGATTTCTGGGCGGCGACATGCTCGTTTCGAGCGATGTTGCCTATTCGAGCGATGGGATCGCGCGTTTCTCCAATCTCCGCTTGGCCGCGCCGCTGCTCAAAGTGCGCGATGGCCGTGGGAGCTATTCCGCTGATGGTCAGATTGATCTCACAGCAAGCGGAGTATCGAGCGATTATGGGCCGCTTGGCCTGCAATTGGCCGGGACCGTCACAAATCCAGTCGCTACGGTCAAAGCTGCAAGTCCCGGTCTGGGCATAGGTCTTGCGGACGTCACGGCAACCATTCGAGGCGATAACAATCGCTACGCAATCGATCTCGAAAGCACGACGGATTATGGACCTCTGACTGCCAGTATGCTCGCCGATCTCAGCCAAGGCCCGACAGTCTTTGCCATCAACGAAGGCGACTTGAATGGTATCGGGTTCACGGGAGAGATGCGTCAGAGCGATGCCGGGCCATTTGTAGGCGAACTTAACGCAAACGGGCGCGGCCTTACCGGATTAGTCAGGCTTGGCGGTGAAGGCGCCTACCAGACGGCAGCGATCAATATGAGATCGACAGGCACTACATTGCCTGGTCCCGCGAAGCTTTTCATTGGGCGAGGGATAATCGATGCCAATGTCATCCTCTATGACAGCCCTCAAGTCGCTGCCGACGTTCAATTGGCCAATGCTAGCTATTTCGGCACTTCGATCGACACGTTGCGCGCGCTCATTGATTATCGCGATGGCACTGGAACAGCCAAACTTGTCGCCACCGGCGAAAATGGCGCGCCCTTCCGCGTCGCAGCCAATGCAAAGCTGGAGCCCCAATTATGGAGCGCGGCAATAAAGGGGAATGTGCGTCAAGTGGCATTCGAGACGGCCTCCCCAGCCCGCATTTTGCCTCGCGAAGATGGATATGAATTGTTGCCAACCCGCCTCAATGTTGGGTCAGGCAGCGCGCGACTTGCAGGCGAGTTCGGCTCTTCAGTCAAGCTCCAAAGCCGCGTTGACGGGATTGAGCTTCGCGTTCTCAACGCCTTCTCGCCCGACCTTGGTATCAATGGAAAGGCAACTGGTAGCCTCGATTTTGTCCAAGCGAATGAGGGCAGCTTTCCGCGTGCAGATGCGCGCCTGCAATTGAGCGATTTGACCCGGACGACAGCTACTTCGGTGAGCAAGCCAGTCGACGTGAATGTCATCGGTCAACTGCAGGCATCAGGCGGAGCAGCACGAGCCGTGATCCGCCAGCGCGGCAGCGTCATCGGGCGCGTGAATGCGAGCCTTGCGCCGCTTGGTCCCGCGGCTGGGACATGGATTGATCGTCTGCTTGATGCACCACTGGGAGGCGGCGTCCGCTATAATGGCCCGGCGGAGTCGGTGTTCTCGCTCAGCGGTCAGGAAAACCAGGAATTGACTGGTGCACTGGGCATTGCGGCCGATTTTTCAGGCCGTGTTTCGCAGCCCATCCTTTCTGGCATCATTCGCGGTAAAAATCTGACTTACGAAAATCTCGCCTATGGCACGCGTCTTTCGCAGATGGCGGTTCGCGGCAGCTTTGATGGCGATGAATTGGTTATCGAACAGCTCGACGCGAGAGCGGGTGACGGCACGGTATCCGCTTCTGGAACGGTAAGCCTCGCTGCTGATCGCGGCTTCCCCATGAATGTCGATGTCACGCTGGACGATGCCCGCCTTGCTCGCAGCGATGCCCTGTCCGCCACCGCTACGGGCGAGTTGAATTTCGCCAAGCGCGAGGGTGAAAAGGCACTGCTTTCCGGCACTCTTGAGCTTCCTGAAACCCGATACCGATTAAGTTATCCGGGAGCCGAAGAAGTGCCCGAGTTGAGCGGCGTCCGGTTCAAACCTCCGCCTGCGAATGCCCAATCTCGCCCTAGTGAAGCTGAGATTGAGATTGCGAGCCTGCTTGAAGAAATCCGCCTCGATCTCCGTTTGAGAGCGGGCGAAAAGCTCTACGTGTCCGGCATGGGGTTAGAGAGCGAGTGGTCCGCAGATCTGCGCATTTCCGGGACATCGGGTGAACCGCGCATGGCGGGCGAGGTTGATCTTATTCGCGGGACGCTTGGTTTTGCCGGGCGCTCCTTTGAGCTTCAGCAAGGGCGCATTCGCTTCACAGGCGGGCAAACTGTCAATCCGACGATTGCAATCACCGCGAGCGAGAGTGTGGAGGAAGTCGCGGTCAATGTGAACGTATCTGGCCGCGCCTATTCGCCGCAAATCAACTTCTCAAGTACGCCTGGATTGCCGCAGGATGAGATCATGTCCCGCATCTTGTTCGGTAGCTCTGTCGCCAACCTTTCGCCGCTGCAGGCCGTACAGCTTGCGGGGTCACTCAATGCGCTTCGTGGGGGCAGCGGCGGGCTTAATCCGCTTGGAACCTTGCGGTCCGCAACAGGCGTTGATCGCCTGCGCATCTTGGGCTCGGATGAAGCCACCGGGCGCGGAACAGCGGTCGCTGCGGGGCAATACATCACCGATGATATCTATGTTGAAGTCATCACCGATGCGCGCGGGTTTACCGCCACACAGCTGGAAATCAGCCTGACGCCTGCTCTATCTGTCTTGAGTCAGGCGGGCGGCGCGGTCGGGACCAATGTCAATGTCAGATACCGCAAGGATTATTGATGCGCCCGGCGCTCGTCCTCGGGTTTCTGGCGGTGGTATTTGTCGCTCGCATCACTTTCGGCGATGGTCCAGAGGGATCCTTTGATGATCGATTTGACCGGGCGGAGCGTGAGATGAAGAACCTGTCTGAGAGCATCGAGGCCGAGCTTGCAGAGACCAATGACGAGGCGGCGGATAGCGATTGATTTTTGCCTCGTCGTTTGAAACGGCGAAACGATCAGACGGCCTTCAGTTTCTTCTCCAAAGCAGCCAAACTGTCGGCATCATCAATATCCATCAGCGTTTGGGGCTCGCAATTGATTGCCCTTGCATCGGACAGCATCGCACGGGCGCCCGCATCGCCTTGCAGCTTGGTGAGCGCTTGAAAGTGATCCTTCCCAAAGCAGGCCGGCGGCATTTTTCGACGTCCATCACTCGATGCATAAATCGCCTTGGCCCCTTCGCGCTTTGCCGCATCAATCAAGGCTTTGATATGATGTGCTTTGATCAAGGGCATATCAGCCAGAGCGATCAGCAGGGCGTCCGCCTCAGCCTTCCGCGCATGCGACGCGGCAAGCCGTACCGATGACCCCATTCCTTCACGCGCATCGGCATTCGCAAGCGGTGTAAAGCCCAGCGAGCGCCATTCATTCGAGCACGGATGATCCAACCTAGGCACAACGACCAGCCGAAGCGCGGCATCCACATCCGCAAGAGTTTCAGCCGCATGTACTCCCAGCTTCTTGCCGAGCAGTGGCGCTGCCAGCTTGTCCGCTGAACCGAACCGCCTCGATTGACCGGCCGCTAACAAAGCGATGGCGAGACGAAACTCGTCGGGCACACTATCCGCCGAAATCGGTATTCTGATAGACGCTGATAACTTGGCTCAGAGTGGAGAGCGCCAGCGTCTGCGGATCACGCGAGGAATGAAACAGACCAATTGGTGCGTGGATCGTATCGATGGCCTCGTCGCTGACGCCGATCTCTGAAAGCGCCTTGGTCCTCACCGCGTGGGCCTTTCGCCCGCCCATCGCGCCAATGTAGAAATGCGGCAATTGAAGTGCATGCGCCATCAAGAGCGTCTCCCAATCGTGATCATGAAATAGGAAGACGATGGCGGTCCACGGATCGCTCGTCATCAATTGCGTTTCGCTGGTCTTTTCAAGGCGTTGGACATCCATCGATGCGGCATTCAGCGTCCGAAAAATCTGATCGTCCGGTGTTAGAACGCTTACGTCGCACAGCATCGCTTCACTGAGATGCGCAAGCGCCAGAACGCCTGCTCCATGCCCAATGATAAGCAATCGCGGCGCGGGCCAATGGCCGAAAACACCGGCCTCTCTTGTTCGATCAAATTCACTGCGTTGGAAGTCAGAGACGAACTCAGCAGTGCCGAGACCCAATCGCACAGAGAAAGGCTTGCGGTCATTGATCGCTCTTCGGCAAGCATCGACAAATTGCGCGCCCTCTAGCGGCTGAAAATGAATGTCGAGCCCGCCGCCGCATGGCAGCTTGATATCCATATAGGGCGATCCTGCACCAAACCGTACCAATCGCGGATCCCCCTGCTTCAGCGCAGCTTGAGCTTCGGCAATGACAGCGTTCTCAATGCATCCACCTGAAAGCGAACCTGCAAAGCTGCCGTCCTCGCAAACGCCCATATGCGTTCCCGGATTGCGCATCGAGGATCCCTCGACCGCGCAAACGGTGACAAGAACGCAGCCTTTGCCGGCCCCCAACTTTTCGGAGAGAAATTCGAAAACTTGCTTTATGTCCATCGGATGCAGATCGCTTTGCGCTCAGCTTTCGAGGCTTGCGAGATAAGCGATAATGGCCGCGCGCTGCTCTGCATCTTCCACCGCGCCAGAGACCATAGTGGTGCCGGGAATCACTCCCGTCGGGTCGGCGATAAAGGCCTTCAATTGCACCTCGTCCCAGGTAATGCCGGATGCTGCCATCGCATCAGAATAGGCGAAATCATCTAGCGATCCCGCAGTCCGTCCAATGATTGCGTTGAGGTGAGGCCCTGCACCTGATGCTGCGCCAGCCCCGACATTGTGGCAAGCAGCGCAAATCGCGAAGGCGGCTTTTCCGGCAGCGACCATGTCCTCGCTTGAGCCTGCACTGGACTGAACGGGAGGATCGCCTGGCTCACGCACGACGATTTTTTCCACCTCTGGCTCGGGTTCTGAGCTGCATCCCGCGAGGCCTATCGCGGCAAGACCCGCCAGCAGAATAGTTTGCGATTTCATTCCTGTTACTCCCCACACCCGCAGCGCAAAATCGACTCACAGTTTTTTGATCAGACCTGCAAGCCCATTTTCGATTTCGTTGCGATCTGCTACCTAGTCAAACGACGCTGTTCAATTCGAACTTGCGAGAGGGAAAAAGCGTGACAAGTTTCTCAATCAACGGACGCTCAGTAGAACTGGATGCCGATCCTGCCACTCCGATCCTATGGATCGTTCGAGAACAGCTTGGATTGAATGGCACCAAATTCGGCTGTGGCATTGCACAATGCGGGGCCTGCACGGTTCACCTGGACGGCCGCCCTATTCGCAGTTGTTCCACTCCCCTGTCCGCTGCTGAGGGCAAAAATATCACCACGGTCGAAGGGCTCAAATCGGACGACGGCACTTTGCACAAAGTGCAGCAGGCCTGGATCGAAGCGCAAGTGCCGCAATGCGGATACTGCCAGTCGGGCCAGATCATGTCTGCTATCGCTTTGCTTGAACGCAATCCGCAGCCTTCGGATGAACAGATCGATGCCGCGATGGCAGGCAATGTCTGTCGCTGCGGCATGTATGGCCGCATTCGCACGGCAATCAAGTCGGCTGCAGGCATATCTCAAGACGAAGGCGCGGAGGCTTAAATGGGTAAGTGGTCTAGACGCGCTTTCATCGGCGCAGGGCTGGTTGCGGGCGGCGCTTTGGTTGTCGGCGTATCGATCCGGACAGGCAAACCTGATGAAAAAATTCGCAGGCTGGTCGCAGGCGGTGATGGCGAAACTCTGATCAATAGCTTTGTCAAAATCGACAAGGACAACATCGTAACAGCTGTCATCCCGCATGCCGAGATGGGCCAAGGTGCGCATTCGACCCTCGCGCAGATGTTGGCCGATGAATTGGACGCCAATTGGGAAGACGTTCGTATCCTCGAGGCGCCGGCTGAAACCGACTATTCTTCCAAGGATATCGCGCGCGAGTTTCTAGCACCAGAATTGGAAGTACCCGAAATTCTTGAACCGACCTTGGATGGTACATTCCTGTCCCTGATTGACGCGATGATCGGCCAGATCACCGGCGGCAGCTTTTCAGTGAGGGGAACGGGTCAACGCGGCATGCGCAATGCTGGGGCTGCTGCGCGTCAGATGCTCGTTGGCGCTGCAGCTGAGGAATGGGGTGTCTCGGCGGACGAAATCACAGTTCAAAATGGCGTGCTAAGCCATGCGGCCAGCAATCGCTCAGCCAAGTTTGGCGAGTTTGCAGAGAAAGCCGCCGATCAACCCCTGCCGGTCAAGCCGCGTCTCAAGTCGACCGACGAATTCAATCTCATGGGAAGGTCCATCCCGCGCAAGGATATCCCGGGAAAGGTCGATGGGACGGCCGTATTCGGCATCGATGTCGAAATTCCTGGTGAGACGATGTCCTATGCGGCTGTCAAGGCACCGCCCGTCCAAGGCGCCAAGGTGAAATCGATCAATGCGAGCACTGCAGAGACGATGCCTGGCGTTCTGCAAATCCTCAATATGACCGATTTCGTCGCAGTAGTGGCTGATGGATATTGGCAGGCGCAACAAGCGCTCAACACTATCGACATTACATATACCGAAACTGAGAATGACAGCCTCGATCAGGCGGCCATTTTCGCCCGCTATGATGCCGCTCTCAATGAAGCGGGCGCAAATGGCGGCGATGAAGAGATTGCCGTGGGTGATGCTCCGCGCGCGATTGCCGATGCAGCCACCAGACTGGAAGCTGAATACAAGGCTCCCTTCCTTGCTCACGCAACCATGGAGCCGCAAAACTGCACCGCGTGGGTGCATGATGGACAATGCGAGGTCTGGGCTGGCAGCCAGGTACCGACCAAAGTGCGCAAGTTCGTCGCCGATATGCTCGATCTGCCGATGGAGAAAGTAACCTATAAGAACACATATCTGGGTGGCGGATTTGGCAGGCGTTCAGAAACGGACAGCATCGAAATGGCTGTGCGCATTGCTCGTGAAACAGGCTATCCGGTTAAACTCATCTGGTCGCGCGAAGAGGACACGGCGCAGGATTGGTATCGACCATCGTCGACCAGCCGATTTGAGGCCGGACTTGATGACGGCGGCAATCTGATAAGCTGGAATAACGTGCACACGCATCTGTTCGACCCACCAGAAGCGGCTCACGTGCCCTATTACGACATTCCCAACCAGCTTGTGCGCAAAGTGGACGTACCAATGCATCTGCGCTTTGGCCCCTGGCGTTCAGTCGATCACAGTCACAATTCGTGGTTTATCGAGAGCTTCCTCGATGAAGTGGCAGCCGAGGCTGGCAAGGACCCGCTCGAATTGCGCCGCCAACTGCTGAAAAACTCGCCGCGGCATCTCGCGGTTCTCAACAAGGCGGCAGAGATGGCGGATTGGGATGCAGAGATGCCCGAGGGGAGAGGTAAAGGCATCGCTATTGCGCCTTCCTTCAACTCGATCGTCGCCCACGTTGCACAAGTCGAAATGACAAGCGGCAAACCCCGCGTGACGAACGTGTGGTGCTGCGCTGATATCGGCTATGCGATGAATCCAGATGGTGCCGCAGCGCAGATGGAAAGCTCAATCATCTATGGCCTGACCGCGGCTCTTTATGGAGAGATTTCAGTGAAGGATGGGGCTGTTGAGCAGTCCAACTTTCACGATTATCCGATGCTGCGCATAAACGAGGCACCAGAAATCGCTGTTGAATTCATCAACGGCGACAGTGAACGTCTCGGCGGTGCGGGTGAACCGGGTCTGCCTCCGCTCGCGCCGGCAGTGACCAATGCGATCTACGCAGCATCAGGAAAGCGCATCAGAGAGCTGCCAACGGCCAAGCATTTTGCTTAATTCCAAGCACGGTATCGGACGCCAGATTAGCCCGCGGGACAAACAACATTCGCGGGATCGAAACTGGTCCTGTCGACAAATTTCGCGTCAGGGGTGAATTCGGCGACCCTTTCGCTGTTCAAGAGCTTGGCGACCGCATTCGCTACTATAAAATTGCTCTGTTCAAGCAGGTGGTGATCCGGGCTTCCATATAGAGAAAGCGTCGGCACACCCCTCGCCTGCGCTGCTTCTACCAGCACTGGCTTAAGATCGAGATAGACGAAACCATTGTCATTTGCGGCCTGCTCAACCAAGCTGCGAACTTCGTCGCCATAACCTGCATGATCCTCGCGAAATGAGGGCGTGCCGTCCTCGAAAAACTCTCCCGCTTCTGGAAGAGAGAAGACAAGCAGGCGCGCGCCTTTACCCTTCACTGCTGCCGACAAACTGGCGAGCGACTGCAGAAACACATCTCTTTCCTCTTCGCTCGGAATAGAGGAAAGTTGTTCGCTGCCGGAGAGCATCTTGCTTGATCGCCGCAGCAACTGACCTGTGTATGTGCGGACCACCCGGCGCTTGAGTTTGTCCGTCATCGAAAGCTCTATCGAGTGTGTGACGGGGTCATCCTGCCAGGTTTGAAAGCGCATATTGTCGGTGAGATCGTTGCCATTGAAAACGAACAGCAGGACAGTGTCATGAGGGACTTCGTCCTTGAATTCCTCATAAGTCAGCAAGTGTTGAAGCGTACCATGGCCGCCGGTACCCAAATTCACGAAATGGGTGTCCCGCGACCATTGAGACAGCAATGCAGGAATAGTCTCTGTTTCGTCCGAGAGGGTGCCACGGATGAAAGAATCGCCTAGAACGACAACGCGCTTGGAAGCATCCGCGTCATCAAATGCTCCTCTAAATCCATGCTCATTCAGATTGATGAACGAGACAATATCATTGCGAAATTCAAAGTAGGATTGGTTCGGCGTATCTCGAGAATTCGTAACGGGATGCGGCTCAATATGTTTAGGACCGCCTTCGCAAAAGTAATGCTGTTGATTCACCAAAGACACGTTAGCGAGATCACGGCTTGCATGAGGCTGAAAATCGAGCGGATCAAACAGACGAAGACCTACTTCGACAATCAACAACCCCATGAAAACGCTCACGCAGAGCACCAGAGCATTTTTCACGCAATGTTCCCCCAAACGGCTGCCACTCTATTTGGTGCGCCCTGTCGGCCTCCGCAAAACCACTTCACAGCGGGGCCGCTTCTCGATTTAGCAAAATTAGCCTTAGCGGATTAACCAGGAAAAATCACGTTCGCCGCTTCGATGTATCTTCGGCAGCAATGACCGAGTAAGTGCTTGGGTGTCGGGCGGCGGAGAGACAGGGATTCGAACCCTGGGTACTCGTGAGAGCACAACGGTTTTCGAGACCGCCCCGTTCGACCACTCCGGCATCTCTCCTAACCGAGGTCAATCCTGCTTTGCGCACTCGTCTGTACACGCAAGGCCGATCAGGAAGCGCGCCGCCTAGCGTGTCAGCGCATCCTTGCCAAGACCTCAAATCTTCCAAAATGCGGGTATATCTTGGACACCTGCCATCATCGCGCTTGTTTTGTCGAAAGAATCGACCATATTTTGCAATCCATGGACCGCGCGCACTTCTTCTCCAGCCAGGCAGGACGCACAATTGAGGCGCCCCGTCAGACCCGAACCCGGTTTGGGATCGGCGATGTCGTGCGGCACCGTGTCTTCGATTTCCGCGGCGTAGTGTTTGATATTGATCCGGTTTTTGCGAATTCCGAAGAATGGTATCAGTCCATCCCCGAAGACATCCGCCCTCCGCGCGAGCAACCTTTTTATCACCTCCTCGCTGAGAATGAGGACGAGAGCTATGTCGCTTATGTGAGCCAGGGCAATCTTTTGTCCGATGCTGATGGAGGTCCGGTTGATCATCCGACGGTTCCGCAATTATTTGAGCGGTTTAAGGATGGAAGGTATCGGATGCGGCGTTCTCTGACGCATTAAGGTCTCCGGCCCATCGAGCAGCGGCTTGCGCGCTAACGAAGCGCTAACCAGCACCCAGGTATAAAGATCAGCATGCGTAATCATGCTTCGTCTTCACATGGTTCGACCCGCAATCGCCTGGATCTCGCGCTAAGCAGAGAGCTGGAAGCGGATGAGAAGGTGATCTGGCGGGGCATGCAATTGGCCCGGATCGACCCGAAAGCCTTTGCAATTTATCTTTTCGCCGTGCCGTGGACCGCGTTCGCGTTGTTTTGGACAGCAATGGCCTTTGCTGGTGTTTCTGGCGCGGGCGAAGACACCGGTGCGGGCCTTCTTGCCTACGCTTTTCCGCTCTTTGGCACGCCGTTCATCGCAGTTGGCGTCGGGATGCTTGCCTTTCCCTTTCTGCCCCTTTGGGAGCGTGGAAAGGTACTATACGCAATTACCAACAAACGCATTTTGAAGTTGCGACTGGGCCGTGAATTGTCGGTCAAGGCTGTGCCTCGTGAACGCGTCGGAGCTATTGAGCGAAACGAAGTGCGTGACGGATCAGGTTCGATCAAATTGCCAGTATCGATCGGCAGGGATAGCGATGGCGACAAGACCACCGAGCATTTCGAGCTTGGCCTTGTGGCAGACGTTATGGGAGCCCACCGGGCAATCAGTCATTTTACGGGCGTACCGCTCTAGCTCTTGAGCTTCCAACCAGATCGTAGAACCGCATACACTACGAACGCCCCCACTACGTTCAAAAAACCAATACCCATCGCCGCCATCAATACTTGCTGGTCTCCGCCGATATCGCTCTCGCCCAGAAAGCCATATCGAAACCCTGAGATTACATAGAAGAACGGGTTCGCGCGGCTTACAGCCTGAAAAGCTGGCGCGAGGTTATCGATCACGTAAAAGGTGCCCGAAAGCAGCGACAGAGGGGCGATCACGAAGTTGCTGATAGCGGCGTTGTGGTCAAACTTCTCAGCCCAAATAGATGTTGCAAGCCCAATCAGCGCGAGCATCATGGAGCCCATTAGCCCAAACCAGATCACCGCCCATAGGTGCGCAATTCCAAGATCGACGCCCGGCCACAAAACCATGGCAAGGCCAACCGCAAGGCCCACCGCCACCGCTCGCGTTACAGCCGCCATGACGATCCCGGCCATAAGCTCACCTGGGGACAAAGGGGGCATCAGAAGATCAATGATTGTTCCCTGGATCTTGCCGGACAAGAGCGAGAATGACGAATTCGCAAATGCATTCTGCATCATCCCCATGACGATCAGGCCCGGCGCGACGAAAGTCGAAAACGAAACGCCCAGAACCTCGCGCCCTTCCCTGCCCAATGCGACGCTGAAGATCACAAGAAACAGCAGCGTTGTGACTGCAGGCGCCCATACCGTTTGCGTCTGCACCTTGAGAAACCGCCGGACCTCCTTAATATAGAGAGCAAGCACTCCTGTGCGATTGATCCCGGTGATGACCGGCTCACCGCGCGGAGGGAAAGTCGGCGTGACAGCGGCTGCGGCGTCTGTGTGCGCAGCAGACTTCGCCAGTTTGGCATTGCTGTTGGATGATGCTTGATCGGCCATGGCGCCTCGCCTACGGCTTTGGATGAATTGAGGCAAGTTGCCCGGGAATACGGACGCTTGCATTGTGTGGATGCCGCTTTGCGCGGAAAGTCTGCAGGAATTGACGAGGGTATATGAGTTGGACTGACGAGCGCATCGCTACGCTCAAGAAAATGTGGGAAGGCGGATCGACCGCCAGCCAGATCGCCGAAGAACTTGGTGGCGTGAGCCGCAATGCCGTGATCGGCAAGGCGCACCGCTTGGGCCTTAAATCGCGTCCCTCGCCAGTGAAAGCAGGTGATAAGAAAAAGGCGACCAAGAAAGCGTCTCCCAAATCATCGGGAAGCGCGAAAAAGGCAGCCAGCGCCGCACCAGCAGCGAAGCCTGCTGCAAAGGCCGCTAGCGCCAAGGCGCCCAATGCTCCGGCGGCGAATAACCGCCATGCGCCCGCAAAGGTTGAGCACAATGGGCCGTCTCAGCCGCTGCCTAACCCCTCCTCTGATTTGCCGAAGATTGTCTCTGTCGGCCCTGGCGGCTTCCTTCGCCAGGGTCCCGGCGATCAACAGGCGCCCATCCCTCCAGCACCTCCTCGGCGTCTCGTGCCAGCAAAACCAAGTCCGGAGATCGCCGACAAGACCAGCCTTCTGGATTTGTCAGATAAGGTCTGCCGTTGGCCGATGGGGCATCCGGGCGAACCCGATTTCCATTTCTGCGGAGCACCGGTGAACCCGGGCTTTCCGTATTGCGTCGAGCACTGCGGGCGGGCCTATCAGGCACAGCTGCCACGGGGTGCGCGCAGGCCCCCTCCACCTCTTCCATTCGGTGGTCCGCGGGTTCGATAAAACCCGCAATTTCATAAACGTTCAAACATTCGAAAACCCGGCGACCGATACTCAGTTGCCGGGTTTTTCATAAGTGAGGGAATTAGAACCATGCCGATCACACTGCATCAGGCCATCATACCCAGTTTTCGCCAAGTGCTCGGCGGCGTTCGCGCGCAGGTCGACAAGGCAGAAAGCTTCGTTACGGAGAAGGGAATTGCCGCAGCGGAATTGATCGAGGCGAAGCTCGCCGATGATATGTGGCCTTTGCCCTACCATATGCGCTCATGCTGGGTTCATTCGAAATTGGCTTTTGATCTTGCGCCGACCGGCGAATTCAGTCCCGATTTCACCGACCTGCCTCAAGACTGGGACGCGATGCGAGCTATGATTGATGATGCGCAACAAGCGCTGGATCAGGTTTCTCCCGATACACTTGAAGAGATTGCAGGCGAGAAAATCGCATTCGTCCTTGGCGGGAAAGCGCTGATGCATTTTACTGTCAGCGAGTTTCTTCTGAGCTTCTCGCAGCCAAACTTCTATTTCCACGCGACGACCTTTTACGACATTTTGCGCATGAAAGGCGTACCTCTCGTGAAACGCGATTATCTGCACGCGCCGCGAGTTATCGGAAGCTGAAATGACTTTGCACAAAGCCGCTTTTCTTACCTCTACTGCTCTTTTCGGGCTTTGCATGCCCAGCAATGCCTTCGCGCAATTGCCGGAGCCCGTTCGGGCGATGATCGAAAAGGCGCGGGAGAACGACGATATTGAAGCAATGCAAACGATCATCGATCTGGCCGATGAGACTTTCCCGGGTAATTCCGAAGAGCTCAACGCGATCATGGCTCGCTACAAAACCCGCGTCGAAGAGGCGGAAGCACTGGCAAAGGCTGAAGAAGAAGCGGCAAAGGAAGCGGAAATCCGCAATGCTGGCCTGTTCGATAACTGGAGCGGAAAAGGCGAATTAGGCGGCTTTCGCGCCACCGGTAACGCGTCGAACACGGGCGTCACTGCTTCTCTCTCACTTGAAAGAGAGGGCATTGATTGGACCCACAGTCTGACCGGACGGGCCGACTATCAACGTAACAATGGAGTGACTGCGCGGGAGCAATTCTTCGCAGCCTATGAGCCTCACTACAATGTCACAGACCGACTGTTCATCTATGGTCTGGCGCAATACGAACGCGACCGCTTTCAGGGCTTTTCTGCTCGATATGCCGTTTCAGGTGGTGTGGGTTACCAGATCATCGATGAGACTGACATTAAGCTGTCTACAAAGGCAGGTCCGGCCTATCGGGTTACCGAGTTTACCGATGGCCGCAGTGAAAGCCGAATTGCCGGCCTTATCGGGATCGACTTTGATTGGACCATCACCGACCGATTGAAGCTGACGCATGATACGAATGCTGTGGCGGAAACTGGTTCGTCCGCGCAGGTCATTATCGATTCAAGCAATACCAGCCTTAACTTCGTCACCGGGCTGAATGCGAAAATCAGCAATCGCGTCACCGCGCGTTTGTCGTACGCAGTTGAATATGACAGCAATCCGCCTCCTGGTGCTGTACAAACTGACACGTTGAGCAGGGTGACGCTGATCTACGATTTCTAAATTTAGCGCATCGCGATCCATCTCATCATAAACCTGCAAAGAAAAAGCCGCCCGGGATTGCTCCCGAGCGGCTTTTTTTTGGTTAGGCAAGGCTCTCAGTCCTTAAGGAAGTCGGGCATCGACGCTGGGCCGTCACCGCCTCCATTGCCGCCCTTGTCACCGCCGCCGTCACGACGAGGTCCGCGACCGCCACGGCCACCGCGACGATCGCCGCCGCGTCCACCACGGCCGCCTTTATCACCGCGCGGTTCGCGCGGGGGACGGGTGTCTTCGAGTTCTTCGCCGGTTTCCTGGTCAACCACGCGCATCGATAGGCGGACCTTGCCGCGATTGTCGATCTCGAGGACCTTGACCTTCACTTCCTGACCTTCGCTGACAACATCAGTCGGCTTTTCCACACGCTCGTTCTTCATTTCGGAGACGTGGACGAGACCGTCCTTGCCGCCCATGAAGTTCACGAATGCGCCAAAGTCGACGATGTTGACGACCTTGCCGGTGTAGATCTTGCCGACTTCGGCTTCCTCGACGATGCCCTCGATCCACTTCTTCGCCGCTTCGATTTCATCGGCATTTGAAGAGCTGATCTTGATCGTGCCCTCGTCGTCAATGTCGACCTTAGCGCCAGTTTCAGCGACGATCTCACGGATCACCTTGCCGCCTGTGCCGATAACGTCGCGGATCTTCGACTTGTCGATCTGCATCGTCTCGATACGCGGTGCGTGCTTCGAAACTTCGGTACGAGCGCCGGTAAGCGCCTTCGCCATTTCACCCAAGATGTGCGCGCGGCCAGCCTTCGCCTGCTCAAGCGCCTTTTCCATGATCTCCTTGGTGATACCCGCGACCTTGATGTCCATCTGGAGGCTGGTAATGCCTTCTTCGGAACCGGCCACCTTGAAGTCCATGTCACCCAGGTGATCCTCGTCACCCAGAATGTCGGAGAGAACCGCAAAGTCTTCGCCTTCAAGGATCAGACCCATGGCGATGCCGGAAACTGGACGCTTCAGCGGAACGCCTGCATCCATCATCGACAATGCACCGCCGCACACGGTCGCCATCGAGGAAGAACCGTTGGACTCGGTGATGTCGGACAGGACGCGGATCGTATAGGGGAACTCCTCGGCATCCGGCATGACCGGGTGGAGCGCGCGATAAGCGAGCTTGCCGTGGCCAATCTCACGCCGACCGGTAAAGCCGAAACGGCCCACTTCGCCGACCGAATAGGGCGGGAAGTTATAGTGCAGCATGAAGTTGTTGTAGCTGAGGCCTTCGAGGCCATCGATCATCTGCTCGGCGTCCTTCGTGCCGAGCGTGGTGGTGCAGATCGCCTGCGTCTCACCGCGGGTGAAGAGCGCCGAACCGTGCGTGCGCGGAAGCAGTCCAACCATCGCCTCGATCGGGCGAACCTGATCAAGCTTACGCCCGTCGATGCGGGTGCCGTCCTTTAGGATCGAGCCCCGAACGATGTCGCTTTCGAGCTTCTTCACCAGCTTGAGCGTGCCGAGATACTCGGCTGGATCGCTTTCAGCGAGGTCGGCAAAGGCTTCACGAGCCTTCTCACGAGCCGCGTTGACCGCGTCCTGACGCTCTGACTTGTTGGTCAGCTTGTAGGCTGCTTCGAGGTCAGCACCGATCGCAGCGCGCAACTTGTCCATCTTGGCGGTCTTGTCCTCGACCGGATCGAGTTCCCACGGATCCTTGGCAGCCTGTTCGGCCAGATCGATGATCGCGCCGATGACCTTCTTCGATTCCTCGTGCGCGAACATCACCGCGCCGAGCATTTCTTCCTCGGTCAGCTCTTTCGCTTCGGATTCGACCATCATCACCGCGTCCTGTGTCGCAGCGACGACGAGGTCGAGACGACCGTCTTCGCCCAGCGCGTCATTGATGCTCGGGTTCAGGACATATTCGCCATCGTTGGTGAAACCGACGCGCGCGGCGCCGATCGGGCCCATGAACGGGACGCCGCTGATCGTGAGCGCAGCCGATGCTGCGATCATCGCAACGATGTCTGGCTCGGTCTCGCCATCGTACGACAGAACCTGAGCGATAACGTTGATTTCGTTGTAGAAGCCTTCCGGGAAGAGCGGGCGCACCGGGCGGTCGATCAGACGACTGGTCAGCGTTTCTTTCTCGGTCGCGCGCCCTTCGCGCTTGAAGAAGCCGCCGGGGATCCGGCCAGCTGCAGAGAATTTTTCTTGATAGTGTACGGTCAGCGGGAAGAAGTCTTGACCTTCCTTCACTGACTTGGCGGCGGTCACGGCGCACAGCACCACGGTTTCGCCATAGGTTGCCAATACGGCGCCGTCTGCCTGACGGGCAATACGGCCTGTTTCCAGAGTGAGGGTTTTTCCGCCCCACTCCAGCGATACGGTTTTCGTGTCGAACATTGATTTTCCTTTTGAACCCACACGGCCTTATTGCGGTGCGGGGCCTACATTTCCGGGTTGAAACGGCCCGGTCCGTTGCGGGGCTATTCTCGCCCCATTCGTCCGCTCCCAGCCGAATTGCTGGGGAGCCGGATAGACAAAGGGCGGCCCATGGAGCCGCCCCTTGGAAACTCTTATTTACGCAGACCCAGTTTCTGGATCAGGGCGTTGTAGCGCTCCACATCCTTCTTCTTGAGGTATGCGAGCAGATTGCGGCGCTTGTTGACCATCATGAGAAGGCCGCGGCGCGAATGGTTGTCTTTGTGGTTGCCTTTGAAGTGTTCTGTAAGGTTGCGAATGCGCTCTGTCAGGATCGCAACTTGCACTTCTGGCGAACCAGTGTCGCCATCTTGGACGGCGTGTTCTTTGATGATTTCTGCTTTACGCTCGGGTGCTACCGACATGTATGTACTCTCTTACTCAGCGACATCGGGAAGGTTGAAACCCCTGACGACCTTCGCCGTCCCACCCTCAATTTGCATCAACGCCACCGGCACACTGTCCAGCATCGCACAATACAGCCCAGGTGATTGGGGCATCCCAGACAAGACCCGGCCCTTTCGGACCGCCTGCGCGTCTGTCTGGGAGAGGGAAAGGGCCGGGATGTCGTCCAGCCCCGCCTCTAACGGCAGGAGGAGGTCAGATAAGGGCGCGCCTCTACCGATTTGGTTGAGTTTGTCCAGCGAAATCGCTTGGCTTTCGAGGAATGGCCCCGCCTTTGTGCGCCTTAAGTAGGTGACATGACCGCAAGTTCCAAGAGCATGAGCGATATCGCGGCCAAGGCTGCGGATATATGTGCCTTTGGAAACGTGAGCTGAGAGAGTAATTTGATCGAGCTCATTCAGGCCGCCTATGATGTCGAGCGAGTGGATTATCACTAAGCGCTTCTTGAGTTCCACCTCCTCGCCTGCCCGTGCCAAATCGTAAGCGCGCTTCCCATCGACTTTCAGCGCGGAATAAGCGGGAGGAACCTGGTCAATCGCTCCGCTAAACTGCGGCAATGCCTTTTTGATCTCTTCAATCGTCGGCCGCACATCCGAAGTTCCGATAGTCTCACCCTCAGTATCGAGTGTATCGGTCTCTTCGCCAAATTGGATCGTAAAATCATAGATCTTGCTCGCATCGAGCATTCGCCCTGCAAGCTTCGTAGCCTCGCCCAGCGCGATAGGCAGAACGCCTTCGGCCAAAGGATCGAGCGTGCCGCCATGCCCCACTTTTGCCTTGGAATAGCCGCTTTCGCGTAAGTTTCGCTTTGCCGCCGCAACGGCCTGCGTCGAGCCAAGGCCGCGCGGCTTATCGAGTATCAGCCAGCCGTGAGGGGCAGGTTTCTTGGGGCTATCTTGAGGCATTTTCTTCAACCTAAGGCGTGGCTAAATTTCAGCCAGTCCATTCGTCCTGCAATAGCCCAAAGACAGCGGTATCACGCCTGTATCCGGTCCATGTCACCATATCTTGCCGAGTGGTGCCCTCGTGCTTCGCTCCCAATTTCAAGACGGCGGCCTGCGATCGCCTGTTTCGCGTGTCGACACGAAATTCGATCTTGTGAAAACCAGATTGAAACGCGTGCTCGATCAGCAGCTTTTTCACCGTGCGATTGAATGGTCCACCGCGCACGTGGGGAGCGATGTACGTCCCACCGATTTCCACCACTCCAAACATTGTTGGCCTGATGTAGTTTGTGATACCAACCAATTGCTCGCTTTGCGTGTCGATGATTGCGAAATTCGTCCATTCCGGTGATGCCCTAAACATCGCGATCGCGCCATCAAATCCATCGCCACCCAAATTCACTGGATAGATTTCCCAGACATCGCAATCAGCTTTGCAAGCTTCCCTCAGAGGCTCGAGATGCTCGTCAGCGAATGGCTCCAGGCGTACGGGGTGCTCTTCCAAAGTTGTCAAAAGCGCATTCATTGCAACGCCTCGGAAAAGTGTTTGCGGCAAAGCGCGACATAGCGATCGTTTCCCCCGATCTCGGTTTGCGCACCCTCGTTCACAGGCTTGCCGCTCCCATCAACGCGCAGATTCATCGTTGCCTTTCGTCCGCAGTCGCAGACGGCCTTGAGCTCCACCAAGGCATCGGCAATCCCGAGCAATACG
This sequence comes from Erythrobacter sp. YT30, assembly GCF_001542875.1. Classification (GTDB taxonomy): domain Bacteria; phylum Pseudomonadota; class Alphaproteobacteria; order Sphingomonadales; family Sphingomonadaceae; genus Erythrobacter. The sequence continues at coordinate 200,467 of NZ_LMAF01000002.1, forward strand.
GACGAGCCCGGAAAAAGCTCGCCCTGAAAATCAGTGCGCAAGCCATAGCAGAGAACAGGTATACCTGCCTCATCCGCTAATCGGGCCAGCTGCCAGACCTGCTCTTTGCTCAAAAATTGCGCCTCATCCAGCAACACGCAATCAATCGCCTCACTGTCGTGCGCTGCAATCACTTTCGCCCAGAGATCAGTCGTGGGGGCGTACGTGTGCGCCTCCGCCTCAAGACCAATGCGGCTTTTCACCATCGCCCCTGAACGCGTATCAATCGCGGCGGTCCATACCATAGTGCGCATTCCGCGTTCACGATAGTTAAAGTCGGCTTGCAGTAGCGATGAGGACTTTCCTGCATTCATGCTGGCATAGTAGAAATAGAGCTTGGCCATCCATGCTGCCTAAACGCGCCTTGCGCGGCGCGCCAGAAGGCCTGTTGATTAATCCCCCTGACAGGTGCCTCGCGCAATGCTAGCCCCCTCGCGAATTCAACACTGACGGGGATCACATATATGGCAACGGCCGCACAAGACGCGACCACATCGCAGGGCATGACGGGTATTCTTGGCTGGGTGGAACGCACCGGTAACAAGCTTCCTGACCCGGTTTTCCTGTTCTTCTATTTGATAATCGCGCTCGTTGCGATCTCCGTCGTTTGCGAGCTTTTGGGGGTTTCGGCGCTTCATCCCACCACCATTGACGAGGAAACGGGCGGCGCGCAGGTCATCAGCGCGGTGAGTCTTTTGTCTGCTGACAACATTCAAAAGCTTTGGGTCGAAATGCCCAAGACTTTCACCCACTTCCACCCACTTGGTTATGTGCTTGTGGTGATGCTCGGAGCAGGCGTTGCTGAACGCTCGGGCTTTTTCGCAGCCGGCATGACCAAAGCTGTCAAATCGGCACCCACGGCACTGCTCACCCCCGTTGTCGCGCTTGTTGCTATGATCGGAAACCACGCCGCTGATGCAGGATATGTCGTCCTCATCCCGTTGGCAGGCATTCTTTTTGCTGCGGCTGGCAGGCATCCGATGGCGGGTATTGCTGCTGCCTTTGCTGGGGTTTCAGGCGGGTTTTCCGCGAACATTTCACCCGGCCAACTCGACGCCCTCCTTTTTGGCATCACCGAAGAAGCTGTTGGAGCATCTGCGCTTGACCCCAGCTGGACGGCCAACCTTGCGGGCAATTGGTATTTCATTTCTGCAATGACGTTCCTCTATCTTCCAATCATTTGGTACGTGACTGATAAGGTTATCGAACCAAGACTGGGCGCATGGACTGGCGGCGCTTCTGCGCCATCAGAAGACAGTTCTGACGCAGCTGCGAGCAGCGATGAACCGAGCAGCAAAGGACTGCGCGCGGCCGGGCTTGCCGCTTTGTTCGTCGTTGCATTGTGGCTGATTATGGTTTTTGCGCCCGGCACACCGCTTATTAACGAGGCAGCCTGTGAAGGCATACCGGCTGCGGACTGCTCAATTCACTCGCAGCTTCGGCCGCTTTACCAATCACTTGTTGGCGGGTTCTTCTTGCTCTTTCTCCTCACTGGTTGGGCCTATGGGCAGGCCAGCGGATCGATCAAGGATCACCGCGATCTTGTCGGCATGATGTCCGAAAGCATGAAGGATATGGGCTATTACCTCGTCCTTGCTTTTGCCGCAGCGCATTTCGTTGCGATGTTCAGTTGGTCCAATCTTGGCCTTATCAGCGCTGTCCACGGGGCCGATGCGATCCAGTCCACCGGGCTTCCATTGCCTCTCGTCCTCGGTTTGATGGTGCTGTTTTCCGGCCTTTTGAACCTCTTTGTTGGGTCAGCATCGGCCAAGTGGGCGCTGCTCGCGCCAATTCTTGTCCCGATGCTGATGCTGCTTGGGATCAGCCCTGAAGGCGCGACAGCAGCCTATCGTGTGGGAGACAGCGCCACCAATATCATCACGCCGCTGATGGTCTATTTTCCCTTGATCTTGGTCTTTGCGCGCCGGTGGCAATCTGACTTTGGGCTTGGCAGTCTTACTGCGATGATGATCCCATATTCGGTTTGGCTGCTGATCTCGGGCACAGTGCTCATAGTGTTGTGGTTCTATCTCGGCATCCCGCTGGGTCCGAATGCGCCCGTTGACTACGCTCTTCCCGGCGGTGGTTGAACACGCTTAATCGCGCCGTGTGAAACCTATCGCGCATTTCCAGCGTATGAGACATGAGGAGACTTGAAATGCCCGCCATGCTCAAGCGTCTGCTGCTGTTGCCGATGATAGCGGCCCTGCTCGCTGCCAATGCGAGCGCGCCCGTCCAATATCGGCTGGACCAGGACACTTCGGTGCTGAGCGCCAAGGTTCCGTTTTTCGGTCTCTCCAGCAAAACCGCGACATTTCCGAAAATGAGCGGCACTGCCACGATTGTCGGAAATGACCCGTCGAGGGCCGAGATAGACGTAACCTTCGATGCGACCGCGCTTACCGCTCCTGATACAACGACGTTAAAGCGCCTCAAAAGCGAGAAGTTCTTCTGGACGGAGAAGCACCCATCGATCCGGTTCAGCGGCCGCTCACTTAACATGAGCAGCGCGACCAAGGGGACTATCACCGGCAGTCTTACCGCGAGGGGCGTCACGCGCGATCAAGAGCTCAATGTCACTTTCGACCGCAACCCGCTAACCGCGCCGGCCAACGCGCCGATCAGCTTTACGGCCACAGCAAAGATTGATCGCCGCAATTACGGCATGAAAAGTTTCCAGCTAATCGTCGGCAACAAGGTCGATATCAAACTGCGCGCGCGCATCGTACCCAGTTGATTGCGGGACTGAAATCGGCCTGCTAGCTTTCTCCTATAAGAGGAGAGCCACTTGCCCCGATTGCGCGAAGTACCCCGTGATGAGCTGGAAGATGACTATCTAAAGCATCTTTACAAGACACTGTTCGGCGAGCGTGACCCCGTGGCAGAGCCCGGCACAGCAACAGGCACGCCGGGAAATTGGTGGACCGTTTTTGCGCAGGTTCCCGATGCCTTTAAACACACCACGGAAGGGTTTGGCTTCTATCGTTCTCCCAAGCGCGTGCTTGATGACACATTGCGCGAGCTAGGCCAGACGCGCGCGGGATATCTGGTCGGTTCGCAATTCGTCTACTCTCAGCATATGAAAGCCGCTCGGTTTTCTGGCCTTACTGAAGAGCAGGTGCAGGCCATCTCACATTGGTCTGTCGCGGATTGCTTCGATCACAAACAGCGCGCCGTCCTCGCCTATACCGATGCGCTGGTTCTCCAATATGGGCGGGTGCCTGATGCTGTATTTGAAGCAATGAAAGAGCATCTCACTGAAGTCGAAATTATCGAGCTTACCTACATCACCTGCACTTACATGATGCATGGCGTGATGAGCCGGGCGCTGCGCCTTGAATATGACGACGTCGATGAGCGCGTGGTCGAAGTGCCCGCTCCCGAAGGCACCAGCGCCGATGTTATGGGCATGGTCGACAAGCGGAAGGGATAGGACGCATAATCATGGGCTATCATCACCTCGCACTGGCCGCCAAGAACATGGCCGAAATCCACGCATTCTATGAAGGCGTAATGGGCTTTGAACTCGTGAAGGTCGAGATTGCTCCCATCATGGAAGGCGGATGGGGCAAGCACTTCTTTTACCGCATGGACGGCGACGACAGCAAATTCATTGCCTTCTGGGAATTGCACGATGTCAAAGGCGCAGACGCGCAAGAATTCGATTTGAACAAAGCCGCCGGAATGCCGCGCGGCACCAATCATTTCAGTTTCGATGTGTCATCCAAGGAAGAGCTCGATGAATGGCGCAAGCGCTGGAATGCGGCCGGGCTCGACGTATTGGAGATTGACCATAACTGGTGCCATTCGGTCTACACCAGCGATCCCAATGGCAACATGATCGAGTTCTGTCTCACCACCGGCAGCTTTACTGAAGAGGACCGTGAACGCGCGCTTGCAGCGCTGGATGAGATGACGATGAACCCTTCGCCACCACCGGCAATGATGAAGCAATGGCTGGCGAAAGACGCGGCTTAGGGTGACAAAGGTGACACCCTGTCACCTTCGAGCAAATGTGATTTCATTATACATATCGGATACTTGGGTCGATTCATGGCTGAGTGACGGACAGGGGGTGAGAGGCCTTTTTGCGCTCGCACTCATTTTTCGCACTGGCAGACCTTAATTTGGCCTGCCCTCACAAGCAGGATCAACGGTAAGAAAGAACGCCGGGCAAAAATGGCAAATCACATGCCGTTAGGAAACCTGTTTCGACCCTATTCGCCTTCATCGGTCAGATCGCGCGCCACTTTGGGATCGCGCAGCAAGGCTTCGATCCGATCGGCCTCGGCAAAGCTTTCATCCTTGCGGAATTTGAGCTTGGGCGCGAACTTAAGGCCCAGCCTTTTGGCAACTTCGCGCTGGAGAAAAGCGGTGTTCTGACGCAGCGCCGTGACGACATCATCTTCGCCCGTGCCCAGCAAGGGTTTCACATAAGCAGTCGCATTGCGAAGATCGGGCGTCATGCGCACTTCGGTAACAGCAATGTTGGACGCGCTCACCACGTCATCGTGCACTTCCTGCCGGGCGAGCAGTTCAGACAGGATGTGACGCACGCGCTCCCCAACTTTGAGAACACGGACCGATTGCTGCTCTGCGGTGAAATCTTGACGTCGAGCCATTGGATTACTTTCTTTCGAATACGGATAACATAATTCTATTGCAGGTAACAAGCTCGAAGCAAAATTCTAAGCGCTCAAGCAGAAAAGAAACGAAATAAAACAAGCATTTGAAGCCCGAAACTTGAAACCTTTTGGGCCCTTCATGCGTATTGTTCTCAGTAGCATTAAAGGAGCAATCCATGAAAACCCTAACAGCAATTGTCGTCGCCGCAGCACTCGCGGCCCCTTCCATCGCCTCGGCTCAACGCCACACAACACCCGGCACGGCAGAGCGCCATGCCGCTGCGCAGGCTCAAACAGATGCAAACGCGGACGCCCAGAAAAGGAGCGAAAATCGCCGCGCAGAGAACGAAGATTCTCGTAACCTGCACATCAATGGTGCCAAAGCGGGCAAGTTGAATCTGGCAACTGAGCGCTCAGGCGACGGCGCGTAAACAGTCGAACCAATAGCAACAAACAAGACGCGGGCCGTGGGGTGACCACGGCCCGCTTTTTTTGCCTATCCCATGCCCGTTTCAGTCGGCGATGGGCGCATGGTTGGGATCGCGGTGGAAGTCGAACGCGCGAGCACATGCCCTTCCTCGCTCAGCAATTCGCCCTCAAGAAAGATGACGCGCCGTCCGCCGCGCACAACGCGGCCCTTGCCTATGATAGTTGCGCCTCGCGGTATCAGGCCCAGCAATTGCATCGATATCTCGAGATTAAGCGGGGCCTGCTCACCATCTGTCGCCGCGACATAAGCATATCCCATCACATCATCGAGGTATCCCGCGACAAGCCCGCCCTGCACGCCCCCGCGCCAGGTCGTCATCTCGTCTTTGACGAAAAAGCGCATGGTGGCCGTCGCCGTCTCCTCGTCGAAGGAGACGAACTCGGAGCCTAGGAGGTTCGAGTGGGGTGAACTGTCCTCACCCGCCTGAATTTGGTCGCGCCAGTTCGTCACTGCTTAGCGCTGCTTCGTCTTAGTCCAAGCCAGCCAACAAATCCAAGCAAGATCGCGATGATTGAGGCTGCCAAGCTGAGCAGGATTGTACGCAACTCTGCCACTTGCTGCCTAAGATTTTCTATCTGCGTAGTCTGTTGAGCTGTCAGATCATCGCTATCATCACGCATCGCAGCCAGCGCTATGATGCGCTCTGCTTTGTCTGATAAAGCTTCGTCTAGTGCTGCTTGCCGTTCCTCGATCATCAGTATTCGCGAGCTGTCTACAGGATCGACTGGATCTCCTTCTGAGTAAAGGTCGGTCTTTATCGTATCAATTTGATCGATAAGAGCCTTAATCTGTGAGCTTTGTTCGCTGTCAATCGACGGGCCTGACGGAGTAGGCTCAATGAATGCTAGTAGTGTTACGCCTAGCGCGAAAATCGCCACAACACCCCCAATTGAGCTGGCAGCCCACGATAGATAGCGCCAAAACGCGTCTACTGGTCCGTCGCGTTCCTCGCTCACCCAACCTCCAGCGTCCGCTCGCGTTCTTCGACTTCGAACACCTCCAGCTGGTCGCCCGGTTGAATGTCGTTCGTGTCCTCAAGCACCACGCCGCATTCGAGGCCTGCACGGACCTCGTCCACATCGTCCTTGAAACGGCGGAGTGAAGCGATTGTTGTCGCCGAAACGATGACATCTTCGCGAGTGAGACGCGCAAAGAGACCTTTGCGGATGACGCCTTCTTCGACCAGCAGACCTGCTGCCTTGTCTTTCTTGCCCGATTTGAAGACCTGTTTGACTTCGGCGCGGCCAACAACGGTTTCGATCCGCTCTGGGCCAAGCTCGCCGGCCATTTCCTTCGCGACTTCTTCGGTGAGGTGATAGATCACATCGTAATACATCATCCGCACGCCATCGCGTTTGACGAGCTCGCGCGCTTTCGCATTGGGGCGCACGTTAAAGCCGATGATCGGCGCTTCGGAAGCTGCTGCCAATGTGACATCGCTCTCGGTAATCGCTCCAACACCTGCATGCAGAACGCGGACCTTGATCTCGTCATTTGAGATATTGTGAAGCGCGGTAACAATAGCCTCGACCGATCCCTGCACGTCTGCTTTCACCAAAACGGGCCATTCGATCACGTTTGAGGCGAGGTTGTTGAACATCGTGTCAAAGCTGGTCGGAGCAAGCGCGGTGCGCTTCTCGGTCGCTTTTTCCTGACGGTATGCGGCGACTTCGCGCGCACGCTGTTCGTTCTCAACCACGGTCAACTGGTCGCCAGCCGATGGCACACCGCCAAGGCCCAGAACCTCAACCGGCATGGATGGGCCAGCCTCTTTGATCTGCTTGCCGCTATCATTGACGATCGCGCGAACACGGCCGCTTTCGGTGCCAACCACAAAGGTATCGCCGCGCTTCAGCGTTCCGCGCGTGATGAGCACAGTCGCAACCGGGCCGCGGCCCTTATCAAGCTGCGCTTCGACCACGGTTGCATCGGCATCGCGATCCGGACGCGCTTTGAGTTCGAGCAATTCGGCCTGAAGCGAGATTTTCTCAAGCAGCTCATCAAGGCCCGTCTTCTTAGTCGCCGAGATTTCAACGTCCTGCACATCGCCCGACAGTTTCTCAACGATCACCTCATGTTCGAGCAGACGGTTGCGGATATTGTCCGGATCTGCCTCTGGCTTATCCATCTTGTTGATCGCAACGATCATCGGGACGCCGGCTGCCTTGGTGTGATTGATGGCTTCAATCGTCTGCGGCATGATGCCGTCATCAGCTGCCACCACCAGCACCACAATATCGGTAACCCCCGCACCGCGAGCACGCATTTCTGTAAAGGCCGCGTGGCCTGGCGTATCGAGGAAAGTGATCGTCTGCTTATCCTTGGTTTTCACCTGATAGCTGCCGATATGCTGAGTAATACCGCCCGCTTCGCCTTTGGTAACATTGGCGTTACGCAAGGCATCAAGCAGCGATGTTTTGCCGTGATCGACGTGGCCCATGATGGTGACAACCGGTGGACGCGGTTTCAGCGTTTCTTCCGGATCGACATCCTCTTCGGTGTCGATATCGACATCAGCTTCTGAGACTTTCTCGATATTGTGGCCAAACTGTTCGACCAGCAGCTCTGCTGTGTCCTGATCGATGGTCTGGTTAACCGTGACCATCATGTCCAGATTGAACAGCTCTTTGACGAGGTCTGCGCCTTTTTCGCCCATCCGCTTGGCGAGTTCGCCAACGGTAATTGCTTCAGGGACCACAACATCGCGGATTTGTTTCTCGCGCGGCGCTGCTGGACCGCCTTGAGCGCGGCGTTCTTTTTCGCGAGCGCGCTTCAGCGCGGCGAGTGAACGAGCGCGGCGGCCCTCATCTTCGTTGAGCGCTTTGGTGACAGTGAGTTTGCCAGAGCGCCGTTTGTCCTTGCCGCCGCCACCGGTATCCTTGGCGGCGCGCTTGTCTTCTTTCTTTTTCTTTTCAGGCTTCTTGGGCTCTGGACGCGCCACAGGTGTAAACTTGCGCGCAACCGTTCCCTTTTCACCTTTCTTGGCAGCCGGTTCGCTTTCGGCATCGTCCAACGCTGTTTCGGCAGCAGCGGATGCCTCAGCCTCTTCGGCTGCTTGTTTCGCAGCTTCTTCTTCAGCCTTTTTGTTCTCTTCGCGCTGGCGAGCCTCTTCCTCAGCGGCTTCCTTGGCACGCTGTTCGTCACGCTTGCGCGCTTCTTCGGCGAGCTTCAGGCGCTCTTCTTCAGCCTCACGCTGAAGACGGGCGACGCGTTCTTGCGGCGTTTCGCTGGGCGGGGCAGGCTTTTTCTTCTTTGGCGCACCAGATGCTCCGCTCGCTGGGGGAGGCGGAGGAGGAGGCGGAGGAGGCGCTGCCTCTGGTGCAGGGGCAGGTGTTTCGCCGGGCTTGGTGAGCTTGCGGCGGCGCTTCACTTCCACGGCCACCTTATTGGTGCGGCCATGGCTAAAGGTCTGCTTGACCTCGCCAGCATCAACCGCGCGTTTAAGGCCCAGTGGTTTACGTGTGCGTTTTTCTTTTTCGTCGCTCATTATGTGCTCAAAAGCCCTTCAAAAATAATCATTTCCGCCCGCCGATTAATCTGCGTGCGCAGCGCGTGATGCGCTGGTGTTCAATCCTTCAAAAGCGGCCTGTTCACCGCTCACAAACCGTGTCAGACGATCAATCGCCTGACCAATCCTGACCACCGCGCGTCTGTCACCAGAACGCCCTGAAATTCCCAGATGGACGGTATTCTCGCGGCCCAATGCCACAGACAGGCTTGCCCGGTCCAGTGGTAAGGTAATGCCGCGAAGACCGGAACCTTCTGCATCAGAGCCAACGCGCCATGCCTGATCAAGCCGCTTGCGCCCATCTTCGCTTGCGTCATTCGCGTGGCACAACAGCGCAATCCGCCCCGTGCGCGCGTGCTCTTCAATCCGGGCAGAACCCAAGACCAAAGTGCCTGCGCGCCATTCCAGGCCCAACCTGTCAGACAAGCTGCGGCGCAAAGCAGCCTCGATCAAACTGGGCAGATCATCCGGAATGGTAAGCGCTGCATCCTTTGGGCCACCTTTGAATGCACGCATCAGCACACGCTTGAAATGGCCATCGGCAATGGCAGCTTCAAGTGCTGCCTTATCAGGCATGATCCAAGCGCCCCTGCCCGGCGCTTTGCCGGCGGGATCTGGCAGAACCAGTCCATCAGGCGAAATGGCCAGCCGGATCAGCTGTTCGCGCGGCAAAGTGTCGCCCGACAGCACGCAGCGGCGTTCACTCGCGGAAGCACGAGTGCCCGAAGGATCAGCGATGGCGGAGTTTACGCGCTCATTGGGTGGAGTCCGCATCGGCGGCCTCCTGTGCTTCGGCCGCAGCAGGTGCCGCGTCCTCTTCATCTTCGAACCAGTGTGCGCGGGCAGCCATGATGATCTCGTTGCCCTGCTCTTCGCTCAAACCGTATTCGCCCAGAACGCCGCCCTTGTCCTGCTCGCGTTGAGGGCGACGCATGGGGGGACCATCGGCGTTGTTGCGACGCTTGGGTGCTTCGCGCTTCTTCGCGATCAATTCATCGGTGGCGAGATCGGCAACATCATCAAGCGTCTTGAGCCCTGCCTTGCCCAAAGTCACCAACATGGCTTCTGTCAGATGGGGCAACTCCGCAATCGCATCTTCTACGCCCAGCTCGCGCCGAGCGACACGATGCGCTTCTTCGGCACGTTCAATCGCTTCGACAGCGCGGCTTTGCAGCTCTTCGGCGAGTTCTTCGTCAAAACCTTCAATGGCTGCGAGTTCGGCGAGTTCGACGTATGCAACCTCTTCGAGCTCGGCAAAACCTTCTGCCACGAGTAGCTGTGAGAGCGTTTCATCAACGTCCAGCTCTTCTTCAAACATCTTGGAGCGCTCAGCGAACTCCTTCGAACGTTTCTCGCTCGCCTCTTCCTCGGTCATGATATCGATCTGTTGACCGGTCAGTTGGCTTGCAAGCCGCACGTTTTGACCGCGGCGGCCAATCGCCAGGCTAAGCTGATCGTCGGGCACGACCACTTCGATACGCCCATCGTCTTCGTCTAGGACAACGCGAGCAACCGTGGCAGGCTGCAATGCGTTCACGATGAACGTTGCGGTGTCTTCAGACCACGGGATGATGTCGATCTTTTCGCCCTGCAATTCCTGCACGACTGCCTGAACGCGGCTGCCTTTCATACCCACACAGGCACCAACCGGATCGATTGAGCTATCGTGGCTGATAACGCCGATCTTGGCGCGGCTGCCCGGATCACGTGCGGCGGCCTTGATCTCGATGATGCCGTCATAAATCTCTGGCACTTCCTGCGCGAACAGTTTGCGCATGAAGTCTGGCGCGGCACGGCTGAGAAAAATCTGCGGACCGCGATTGTTGCGTTCTACCTTCGTGATGAGCGCGCGGACACGCTCACCCACACGGGCGGCTTCGCGAGGGATCTGCTGGTCGCGGCGGATCACACCTTCGGCGCGGCCGAGGTTGACGATCACGTGACCGAATTCAACAGACTTGATGACGCCGGTGATGATTTCACCTGCGCGATCCTTGAATTCCTCGAACTGGCGCTCGCGCTCAGCATCGCGGACCTTCTGGAAGATCACCTGCTTCGCAGACTGCGCATCAATGCGGCCCAGATCGACCGGAGGCAGCGGATCGACGATGAAGTCACCAATCGAAGCGCCGTCTTGCAGCTTTTGCGCCTGCTTCAGATCGACCTGCTTGAAGTAGTCTTCTACCTCTTCGACCACTTCGACAACGCGCCACAGCGTCAGATCGCCCGTTTGCGGATCAAGCTTTGCGCGAATGTCGTTCTCGGCGCCATAACGGTTGCGCGCGGATTTCTGGATCGCTTCTTCCATCGCCTCAATGACGATGCTTTTGTCGATCATCTTTTCCGATGCGACGGAGTTCGCGATTGCAAGCAATTCTGCCTTATTGGCGGAAATGGCACTGGCCATTAGTCGTCTGCCTTTTCTTCTGTGTCTTCTTCAAGTGTATCGGCGCCGCTTGCGTCAAGCGGCTTTGTCGCAGCGATCAGCTTGTCGGTGAGGACGAGCTTTGCGCTGTGGATCAATTCGCGCGGCAAGTCCACCGCGCCGGTTTTTGCATCGTCGATTGATACGACGCCGTTTTCAAAACTCGTGAGCTCACCTTTGAACACGCGCTTGTCGCTTGTGTCGCCAGTCCAGCCCTTTTGCATGACGATCCGCGCATCATGGCCAGTCCATGCGGTGAAGTCCTTGTTGCGCGTCAAAGGACGATCAATGCCCGGAGATGACACTTCGAGGTGATAGGCACCTTCGACGAGAACCTCGCCCGCTTCTTCCCGCGTATCGATCAATTCCGATACACGGCGCGATAGCTCGGCGCATTGCTCGATCACCAATTGTCCTGTCGAGGGATCCTCAGCCATGATCTGGAGCGCCTGACCGCCCTCGCCCGCTTCCGACTGCATCATTTGGACGCGCACCAGCTCAAACCCCAAAGCCTCAGCCTCGGGTTCAACCAGTTCAATAAGCCGCGTCAGATCGGTCACGAATGTCTTTCTATCAAAATCAGGTGACACTGATGATACAAAGGCGATTTGAGCCGGCCCCTTGCGGCGCCAGCGTCCAAACTTTGTATCGACAATGTCGGGATGCCATTCAGTTAGGCTTGTCGAGAGGCTTTGACAAGGGGGCTTTCAAGATCGGCAGCAGAATGCTCGACTATTTTGCACCCATTACCCAGGCACGCACTTCGGATCTCAGCGCTTGCATCTCGCGTTCTTCGAAGGTTTCTGCAAATTGCCTCACCGCAAGGACATCCGATTGGGTAAGCGGAGCCTCAAATTCGAGGCCATTGATGCCGCCATTGGCCCCCTTGCTCTGGCGCACAATTGTGCCGAATTGGTCGATCCCATGCAATTCAAGGATCGCACTTGCACCGCCGCGCAATGGTTCCTCTAGGCCGATCTTGGCCCCTGTCTGCGAGAGATCGAGCAAGATGCAGCGGCGCGTGTCGGTCATGGTCTGAAGTCGCGCTGGCAAAGAAAGCCGCAACCGCGCAGCACCGCGCCGTCCGATGACGATGGGATCGTCAAGAGGTAAAGCTTGGTTTTGGCCAGACATAGCGCTCTGGCGTTAGAGCGCTTTCGTTAGCAGCGCCCTCGATCAGGCTAAGGAGTCATGCGGATGGCTCAGGCCGATTTGGTGACTAATCAGACCCGTTTATTCAGCACCCCAGTCATTGTCCGGATCGCTGGCATCATACCCCCAATCATCTTCTGCCAAGTCGCGCTCTTGCGCTCTTTTGGCCTTCAGCTGGCTGCGTTGTTCATTGCTTTCTGCAATGCTGGTCGCAGCATCATCCGCAGCGGACGATGCTATGCGGGAAACGCCTTGGCTCATGATATAGCCAAAAACGATCATGCAAAGCATGAAGAGCGCAAAGATTGCTCTGACGGCGGTGGTCAGATTGTCCAGAAAATCAGCAATTGCGCGCATGTCCTGCCCCTAACCAACCACATGGACGTTCAATCAGGGATGATGGGTAGCCCTATGAGCGTAAACAACGGGTTAGGAGAGAAGTCCTATGGCGGGCCATTTATCTGTGCACTTCAAGCCGGAATCTCAGGCATCTCACCATAATCACGCCGCTGACCATCGGTGTAGAAGGCTTCCCAGATGATACCGTCGGGATCGCGGGTCCAGCTTTTGAATGAGTGGGCATAGCAGCACTGCGTTTCGCCTTCATGGAAAGCAGGTTCGCCTATCGCTTGAATTCTTTCGCGAATGTCGGCGAGTTCATCATCACTACTCGCCTGCAATCCGACATGAGCAATTCCGACTTTATCGATGGCAGGCTCGATCGAAAAGTTGATCAAGGGATCATCGAGCATCCATTTCCTGTAATCGGGTTCATTCACGGTGGGCTCAACGCCGAAGAATGCCGTGTAATATTCAGTCGACTTGGCAAGGTCGGATACGCGAAGGTTTAGGTGGAAGCGTTTCATGATGACTCCGTTTCTGTAAAGGCATCGACCAGCTGCGGGTCGATGCGATCGGCGGCGCAGCAATTGGTCATGAGGAAGGCAATAAGACGGCTCATTGCAGCGTAATTGGCGGTGTAGATAATTGAGCGAGACTCGCGCCTTTCGTTCACCAATCCAGCATGCTTCAAAGTGGTGAGGTGAAAGCTGAGCGAGCTAGGCGCTACGCCAAGCCGTTTCGCAATCGCACCGGCAGCCATTCCTCCCCGCCCGGCTTCGACCAATGCGCGGAACGTGGCGAGGCGGTTTTCTTGACCTAATGCATTCAGCGCCGTGACCGCTGAGGCTAGATTTTCTTTTTCTGATGTTTTCATTATTCGATATTTATCGAAATATAGAAATAAGTCAAGTCTGGCTCGGCGCAGGCGGCTTACAGCCCACCCTATTTCAGACAGCTCATGGGGTTGGGACTATCGGCAAACGTCGTGAAACGGATTTTGCTCACATTCGCTCGACATTTCTTCGGCGTGCTCTCGCGCCGCTTTGTAATCGGCAACCGCTTCTGCTTGCATGGTGGCCTTGTAAGCAGCGCTCTCCCCAAACAACAGTTGAGGCAGCACATGCATGGCGACCGCTCCTGTAGAGATCAGAGCGATCGTCCACAGTAGATAGGAGCGCATCGCTTTCTTGCCGCTCTTGCTAGCTCGGACAAATCGCGACACATCTTCGTAGAGGTCGCGCGCACCCAAAATGGTCTCAAGCAAAGATAGCGCCATCTCTCTTCCCCATCGAACCCATTCAAATCGCTCGAAAATTCGCACCGAACGGCAGGGAAGTGATTAATCGCTTTCCTCCATCAGCCCATGCTTCTTGATCGCGTGGCGCAGTTGGTCATAGCTCAGGCCCAAGGCTTTGGCAGTCTGGCGCTGATTCCAGCGATGTTTGCCGAGAGCATGCTCAACAATCGCGCGTTCGTGAGTTTCGACTGCGGCTCGCAGATCATCAACCTGCTCAAAATCGATCGCTGGTGATGGTGCCACCTGCTCCCCGGCAGTGCTCGGAGCATGGCTCGACCCATTTTCTGACCGGCGATGCGGAGGCGCCTTGGGCTTCCACGGGCTTTCGAACGGGTCAAACTGGATGTGCGAGATCGGCGTTTCAGGATCGTCCCAACGATAGACCGCGCGTTCAACCACATTGCGCAACTCGCGCACATTGCCGGGCCAAGCATATTCCTCAAGCTGGGTCGAAACGTGCGGCGCGAAACCCGGCCAGGCATGCCAATCAAGCTCCGCGCCCATTCGCCGCCCGAAGTATTCTGCGAGAACAGCAACGTCCCCCTCGCGTACGCGCAACGGTGGAAGAGTGATCACTTCAAAGCTCAGCCGGTCGAGCAAATCGGCGCGGAACTCTCCGCTTTTGGCCAAAGCGGGAAGATCGTCATTGGTCGCCGCCACAATCCTAACATCGACGCGCACGGGCCTCGATGATCCGATCCGCGTTACCTCGCCATATTCAACCGCGCGCAGCAGGCGTTCTTGCGCACCCATCGACAAAGTGCCCAGTTCATCGAGAAAAAGAGTGCCTTGATCGGCTTCTTCAAACCTTCCCGCCCGCGCTTTGGTAGCACCCGTGAACGCGCCCGCCTCGTGGCCGAACAATTCGGCTTCGATAAGGGTTTCGGGAAGCGCTGCGCAGTTCATTGTGACCAGCGGCTCTCCCCAACGCGTGGAAAGACGGTGCAGACGTTCGGCAATCAATTCCTTGCCCGTGCCGCGTTCGCCGATGACAAGCACGGGGCGGCTCATCGGGGCAGCACGACTGGCGCGCTCCACCGCATCAAGGAAGGCCCCTGATTGGCCGATAAATTGGTTTTCGCGCTCCATTTCCCGCCCTGTATCGCTATTTGCACCAACCTATAGTGAAAATTCCCAATGCTTGGCAATAGAAACCAATATGATACATTGAGTAAAACGTAAAATTGGCGGATTTCTGAGGTTTCTGCAGTTTGGCACGCGCATTGCAGAGTTATGGACGAAGCCCAATCGGGCGCACTATTTTGGACGAGAAGGGATTGACCCAATGCAAACGCAGAGCACACCAAAAGCCGGCAAGACGACCAAAGGTTTCTGGTCAACCAAGCTTGGCCACGCCTCAATCGCGAGCATTGCCGCGATGAGCGCGATGGTGATCCTGTCTTCGCAGGTTCAAGCTGATCCGATGTCGGGTGCTGCTGGAAGCGCGGGCCTGTTTCAGCTTCAAGCTGATACGCCGGCACTCATTGAGGCAGCATAAGCGACACACGTGATGACCAAGCCATCCAATCCTTCCAACCCCCTCGGGCCGGAGCGCGATGCAGCCAGTGACCCCGCACAGGCTGCACAAAGCGACACCGCTCCGGCCCAACCCGCCTCGGACAGGCAATTGACACCAACAAAGCGTCTTTCGCGGCTTGATGAAGAGATTGAAGCCTTGCGCACCAGCCCCACTCCGACGCAAGCTCGCAGTCAATATTCGCGCGAGTCTCAACGCGAGGAGCCACGAGCAGAGCGCACTAACCCGTTTCTAGATGGAGTAGCCTTTATGGGCATTTTCAGCCGCACACGCGATATTATCGCCGCCAATTTCAACGACATGCTGGATAAAGCAGATGATCCCTCCAAGATGATCCGCATGATCATCCTCGAGATGGAGGAAACGCTCGTTGAAGTTCGCGCTAGTGCGGCGCGCACGATTGCAGATCAGAAAGAGATGCACCGACATGTGGTGAAGCTCGACAAGCTGGAGGCAGACTGGGCCGACAAAGCGCAGCTTGCTCTGTCAAAGGATCGTGAAGATCTTGCCCGCGCCGCTTTGGTTGAGAAGAAAAAAGCAAGCGGCATGGGTGACCAGCTGCGCGCGGAAATCGCCGTGCTGGATGATGCCCTTCGCGCTTATGAGGAAGACATTCAAAAGCTGCAGCATCGCCTGCGCGAAGCACGCAGCCGCCAGACCCAAATCGCAGCGCGCCTGGAAAGCGCGGAAAACCGCGTCAAACTGCGCACGCTGATGAGCACGGAACGCACCGATGATGCGCTCGCCAAATTCGACCAGCTCGAACGCCGCGTCGATTACGCCGAGGGACGCGCTGATGCCATTTCGATTGGCAATGAAGGCCAGCCTTCACTGTCTGATGAGATCGCGGCGCTCGAAGGAGCAGACGCAATCGATGATGAACTTGCCGCGATGAAAAAAGCGCTTGGCAAAGACGATACAAAGAAAGGGGAGTAAATCATGCCATTTGAAGTCGTCCTTTTAATCTTCATGATCGTGATTGGGCTGCCCTGGATGGTCATGCACTATGTGACCAAGTGGAAGACCGGCGCGTCGATCACCACCGATGACGAAGTGCTGCTGGAAGAGCTCTACAACCTCGCCAAACGCCTTGATGAGCGGATGGACACTGTTGAGCGACTGGTGGCAGCCGATGATCCATCATTCACTCCTGTAAAACGGCTTCAGGCCGATCAGGAAGCCGACAACCAGCAGCTTCGTGAGCTCGAACAGCTTATGGCCGAAAAGAAAGGAACCAAAGCGTGAATACCCCCCGCACCACACTTTATCGCGATCAGCACAACGCCAAAATCCTTGGCGTGTGTGCCGGGATTGCCGAATACACCGGCGTGAAGCGGTTTTGGGTCCGCGCGGCAGCGGTATTCCTGACATTCGCCACGCAAGGTTTCGCTCTACTGGCTTATGTCATCGCTGGTTTCGTGCTGAAGAAAAAACCCCCGCACCTCTACAAAGATGTTGCCGAGCAGAAATATTGGCAGGGTATTCGCCAAAGCCCGAAGCGCACCGCTCGCGAAATTCGCGCCCGCTTCCGCGATATCGACCGCCGCCTGGTCGATGTGGAAACGCACTATGTCAGCAACAACACCCGCCTAACCGCCGAGATTGAGCGGCTGCGGTAATCTCTCAGAACTCAAGGGGCTAAGACCATGGAACCAGGACAGTTAGCGCTGTTGATCCCGATCATAGGCGTCATGATCCCGATCGTCGCCATCTGGGCAAAACATCAGCAGAAAATGGCCGAAATCAAAGTTGATGCCACTGCAGATGCCACGGCCGAAAAAGCCGCGCAATATGCAACGCAGATCGCCAAGCTTGAAGACCGCGTTCAGGTGCTGGAACGCATCGTCACAGACCGCGGATACGACGTAGCAACTCAGATCGAAGCGCTGCGCGATACAGTCGAAGTAGAACAACGGGATGCTGGTGTCCCGCTCAATATCGGTTCGAAGGAGCAAGCATAATGGACGGCGACATGAAGATCTTCGTTCTGCTGATTATCGCGATTTCGACAGTCGGCTGGCTCATCAACAATTGGATACGCGCCCGTCACGGCTACGCTCTCGAAGATGAGTGGGGCGGCCATACGGAAATGAACTATGACGGTGAAAACAAGCGCCTGAAAGCGGAAAACCGTGAGCTGAATGACAAGCTTGATGCGATGCAGGATCGCATGGTTGTGCTCGAAAAGATCGTCACGGATCGCGGCTATACTCTGTCCGAAGAGATCGAAGCCCTGCGCGATGTGCCAGCCAAGTCTACCGATAGCGGTGTACCGCTCAATATCGACAAGAAGGAACCGCAAGGATGAGGTTTCGCTCGCTTGTAAACCTCAAGGACGAAGGAAACGCGTGATGTTTGGTGCCGACACACAACTAGTATTCGACGCGATCCAGATGGCGGTGATTGCCGCAGGTCTGGCCGGCGGAGCGGTATACCTCGGTATGCGTCGGCGCAAATCCAGCCAGAACCGCGAAGCGATTGATCAAGCGTCGAAGTCCACCTTGGAAGAGCGCGTGCGGGTTCTCGAGCGCATCGCGACCGATCGTTCAGCAGACCTCGCCGATGAAATCGAAGCTTTGCGCGATGACACTAAACAAGGGAGCGTTACCTGATGGGTTGGGAAGTAGTCGTTGTTGTTGCCATCATCATCTGGGGCGGTGTCCAGGTTGCCAAAGCGCGCGCCGGGATCATCACCGATGAGGACGGCAATGAAACCCTTGCTCGGCCCGATCCATCGAGCAATCTCGACGCGATCGAGGATGCAAGGCGCGAGATTGAGGCGCTGCGCGAGCGCGTCAAAGTGCTTGAACGCATTGCGACTGACAACAACACGCTGAGCGCACGCGAACAGGCACGGATTGCCAGCGAAATCGAAGCTTTGCGGGATAAGGACCCCGGCGCCGTTCCAACGAGGGACAATGCCTGATGTACTGGCTGTTCCTGCCTCTTTTGATCTTTGTCGCGCTGTATTTTCGCGAGCGTGGGCGGAGCAATCGCCTGATGGATCGGGTTGCGATCCTTGAAAACGCTCTCGACCATGGCGCTACCGATGGCGATGTCGATGCCATCACTGCAAAGGAGCTCGAACAATTGCGCGAGCGTGTGCAAGTCCTTGAACGCATCGCAACATCTGAAAACAGCGCGGAGGCCCGCAAGGCTCAGCGCATAGCTGCCGAAATTGAGAGCCTGCGCGGCGATATCGCGCGGCGCTCCCACCCTTCTGAAGGCTCATCGAGAGAGGAGTTGAGCGAATGATGGACCCGGTTACCACAATTGCCGCTGCCAGCCTGATCGGGCTTGCGCTCCTGTCGGTTTGCCTGCTGCGCGCATGGCAGGGGTGGCTTGATCTGAAGCGCGAACAAATGAACAAGACGCCGCATTCGTCGGGCCGCGAGATTGAAGGCAATGCTGGCGTTGGTGCGGCACGGATTGAGCTCGCCGATCTCAAAGAGCGGATCAAAAAGCTCGAAGCCATCGCGAGTGGGGTGGAGCTTTAAGCATTGCCTCTCTGGCTGGGTAGGCAAACGCATCACCTCCCCCTACATAGCCGCGCATGCGAACCCTTTCTGATATCCTTGAAGAATACGAATTTCTCGAAGGCGATGAACGCTATTCGATGCTGATCGAGCTTGGACGCGAGCTTGAAGACATGCCAGATGCGCTGAAAACCGATGCGACACTGGTGCGCGGGTGTTCGGCGGCGGTTTGGGTCTATCCGACCGAGCAAACCGAGAAATTGCACTTCCTTGCCGATAGCAATGCCGCGATCACAAAAGGGATTGTCGCCCTGGTCATCGCCGCTGTTCAGGACAAGCCTGCTCGCGAGGTCGCGAATATGGACGTCACAGCGGCGCTGGAGCCGTTTGATCTCAAAAACCAATTGTCCAGCAACCGCACGCAAGGTGTGCCCAATATGATTGCGCTGGTGAAGGAGCATGCGGCGCGATTGGCCACGGCATAGGCGATGCGGCGGCTCTATCTCGCCGCAGGGGTGTTCTTCACTGTTCTTGGCGCAATCGGAGCCATACTCCCCATCATCCCTACGGTTCCCTTCCTTCTGCTCGCAGCTTTCTGTTTTGCGCGCAGCAATCCTGAATGGGAGCGCAAGATTGTGGAGCATCCCACATGGGGGCCACAGATCAGGGATTGGCGAGAACGGCGTGCTATCTCGCGCAGGGCGAAAATCGCCTCAATCGCGACGATTGCTGCGGGTGTGGGTTTCACATGGCTGACGCTGGGGTTCCCCTGGGTATGGATATCGATTGGGGTGCTCGTGATCATCGGCGGTTGGATAGCAACGCGGAATGAGTGATCAGAGAGCATCCTTTCCGGAGGTTGCTCTGCGCGCTCCCCGCGCTGACGAGCTGCCCACGGCGAGCGCCCTGTGCCTGCGATCAAAGGCGCATTGGGGCTATGATAAGGCATTTATGGATGCCTGCTGCGACGAGCTCACTCTTGCGAGAGAAGATCTCTTGGTTAGCGAGTTGATGCTGGCCGTCACGGCGCGAGCAATTGTGGGCGTTGCTCAACTATCCCAAAATGAAAATGTGGTCGAACTGGAAAAGCTGTTCATCGAACCTGACTGGATCGGGCGCGGGATTGGCAAATTGCTATTCAACTGGAGCGTGGAGAAGGCACGATATTTGGGTGCGCATACGATAAGCGTGACGGCTGACCCATATGCGGTGCCATTTTACGAAAAGATGGGATTTGAACGATTTGGGCAAGAGGCTTCCGGCTCAGTCGCAGGACCGATACTGCCAATTTACCAACTGCAATTGTAGCCTACGCCCCGACGCTATCCCGCACTACGGCGACACCCGCCTCGCGCTGTTCTTTCAGCTCTTTCTTCAAGACTTGCGGATCGCGCGCAAAAACGAAGCCGAAGCTGACCCCGCCTTCCTTGCCAACGGTGGCATGGTGCAGCTTGTGCGCCTGCACCAGACGCTTGGCATAGCCTTTCTTGGGCACCCACTTCCAATAGCGCTGATGCACAAGTCCATCATGGATCAGCGTGTAGATGACACCGTAAAGCGAGATGCCAACGGCAAACCACCACAACCAATCCCAGTAAAGCGAGCCATAGATATACATTGCCGCGTTGATGGTGCCGAATACAACCGCGAACAGATCATTCTTCTCAAACACGTTGTCATGCGGTTCGTGATGGTCGCGGTGCCAGCCCCAGCCCCATCCGTGCATGATGTATTTGTGTGCCCACCACGCAAACAGCTCCATCCCGATAAGAGAGGACATGACGGTGAGGAAGATTTCGAGCCAGCTCATGCTGCCGCTTCCTTACTCTGATCCGCTGTCGTTTCCAAGACGGCGCCTATGCCTGCACGCTTTGCCGAAGGGAGCGCCCACCAAGGGACATCGGGTTTGCGGTGGTGTTCTAGGTGATATCCGAAATGAAAGCAGGTGAAGAGGCTCGCGAGCGTGCCGAAATCGTTGCTGCGCGCATTGTGCCGATCCGCGAAAGGCTTTCCCTCGGCCTGATGATGCGGGCGATAGGTGCCGAAATAAAACAGTTGAAGCGAGGAAAGTAGCGCCGGTGCGCCGTACAGGACGAAGATCTTTAGGAACGAGATATCAAATACAAACAGATAGATGCCAACGACTGTGTGCACGAACAGCAAGGACTGCCAGCCGAAGTAGCGTTTGAAGAACGTCCAATACCATTTGAGGAAATGCCCCGGATTGTGCTCATCAAAATCGGGATCGCCAGCGCGGCCTGACATCTTGTGATGGGTGAAATGCGCATCGCGCAGGGTTCGCCAGTTGAACCCCGCATAAAGCATCAAGAGCACCGCCCCGATGGCCGAATTGAGCCACGGTTTTCCCGGCGCAAGGCTGCCGTGCATTGCATCATGGCAGACGATAAACACACCGACCGAAAGCCAAATCTGCACCAAGGCCATCGCGAGCGCGATGGGAAGGCTCGCCCATGTAAGCTCAAACACGAACATGCCGTAGAAATGGATGCCCAGCCACCCGCCCGCGATCATCGCAGCGAGCGTCAGCCCAATGGCGCTTTGCATCGTGCGGGAGGGAAGTGTGTGAACGCGCTGCATATTATGCGAGATACGCATAGGGTGCTTTGTTGGTTGCGTACAGTGCGAGGATGTAACCACCCTCGCCATTGGGTTCAGTCGCCTTCTGGAAAGAAGAATTCACGCAGGTGTTCGCCGATCCTCGCAGGACGCAGCGTTTCAGCGTCAATGCAGCACCAGCTTGAGCGAACTTCAGCCAAGACGTCTTCACCGCGCCGGATCACCGTGTGATAAAAAGCGCGCGCACCGTTATAACGTTCGAGCACGGTCTGAGCGATCACATCATCTTCAAGAAAAGCAGGCTTTCGGTAGGTGATCTCGTGCTTGAGTGCGACCCAGGCCTTGCTGGCGACATCATCCGCAGGCGCCAGCTTATTCCAGTGAGAAAGCACAGCATCCTGCACCCAGTTGAGATACCGCGCATTGTTCACATGGCCCATGAAATCGATGTCATCGGGCTGGATCTCAATAGGGTAGGTGTGCGGAGTTGCTGACATATGTGTCAGCTAGGCGGAATTTCTTAAGATTCCAAGACACCAAGTGATGATACGGCGTCAAAAGCAATCGCTTTGTCGTCTCAGCTTATCCCGCTTCCGAATTGCGGCAGTCTTTTTGTGACTTGGTCCGCTGAGCGGAGAATTCCTTCACACCGCTCTTGTCACGTGGGTTAGCGCAATCTAGCTCATTTGCATGGCCAACAAACCACGCACTCTTTACGAAAAAATCTGGGATGCGCACGTCGTTGAGACGCGCGATGATGGGACCTCACTTATCTATATCGACCGCCATCTGGTGCACGAGGTTACGAGCCCGCAAGCCTTTGATGCCTTGCGGATTAGCGGACGCAAAGTGAGGCGGCCCGAACTTACTCTGGCAGTGCCTGATCATAACCTGCCGACCACCGCGCGGCGCGATGCAAAAGGCGCACGCGTACCGATTGCAGATCCGCAAAGCGCAGCCCAGTTGGAAGCGCTTGAACGCAACGCGCCCGATTTCGGTATCCGGTACATCGGAGATGCCGACGATGAACAAGGCATCGTGCATGTGGTCGGCCCTGAACAAGGCTTTTCTCTGCCCGGCACCACCATCGTTTGCGGAGATTCGCACACGGCCAGCCATGGGGGCCTTGGCGCGCTCGCTTTTGGTATCGGCACAAGCGAGGTTGAACATGTCCTTGCAACGCAAACGCTGCTTCTCCAGCAATCGAAATCCATGGAAGTTCGAGTGGAGGGAGACCTACCCCCCGGCGTCACTGCCAAGGATTTGATCCTGCACATCATCGGCGTCATTGGCGCAGCTGGCGGGACAGGCCACGTGATCGAATACCGCGGCCAGGTGTTCGAGGATATGAGTGTCGAGCAGCGCTTGACCGTTTGCAATATGAGCATTGAGGCAGGCGCGCGTGCTGGTCTCATTGCGCCTGATGAAACAGTCTTCCGCTATCTCAAAGGCCGGCCCATGGCACCCAAGGGCGCGGACTGGGATGACGCGGTCGCTTATTGGAAGACGCTGCACAGCGATGTCGGCGCTGTCTTCGCCAAATCAGTAGTCATCAATGCCGCCGATATTGCGCCAACGGTAAGCTGGGGCACCAGCCCAGAAGACGTCGTCCCGATCAGCGGATCAGTCCCCGCGCCTGAAAGCTTTCCAGATGAAAGCAAGCAGGCAGCGGCGAAAAAAAGCCTTGATTACATGGGCCTAACGCCCGGAACGCCGGTCGCGGAAATCCCGATTGAGAATATCTTTATCGGCAGTTGCACCAACAGCCGTATCGAAGACTTACGCGCCGCTTCCAAAGTGCTCGAAGGTCGATCAAAGGCAGACAATGTGCGCTGGGCTATCGTGGTTCCGGGATCTGGCCTTGTAAAACGCCAGGCCGAAGAAGAAGGCCTCGACAAGATCTTTACCGATGCAGGCTTTGAATGGCGCGAGCCGGGTTGTTCGGCGTGCCTTGGCATGAATCCTGACAAAGTCCCCGCTGGTGAGCGCTGCGCCTCCACGTCCAATCGCAATTTCGTTGGCCGTCAGGGCCCGGGAGCGCGCACGCACCTAGTCTCGCCCGCCATGGCAGCGGCAGCGGCTGTCAAAGGCCGCCTTACCGACGTTCGCGAGCTTTGATGTATGACCGGCGGATGTCACTGCGGTGCTGTCCGGGTGACGATCCCTGCAAAGCCTGACTACATCAACCTGTGCGATTGCTCTCTTTGCGCAAAATCAGGTGGTGCTTGGGGCTATTTTGACGCAGGCGACGTGAAGGTCGAAGGCGAAACGAGTGCCTACCGTCGATCAGACATGGCCCAGCCAGCGGTTGAACTCCACTTTTGCCCGCAATGCGGAACGACCACTCACTGGGTGGGTATCCCGTATACTGCTGCTGGACGTTCGGGCGTGAACGTTCGCATTTTTGAGCCTGAAGACTTTGAAGGCATCGAAGCGAGGTTCCTTGATGGCCGCAATTGGACTGGCAGTTCAGCACCCGCCCGCAAGCGCCGCGTTGGAATTGTCGGCGAAGATGTATTCCTCTGATCGCTGCGGTCTTGTATTAAACGCAATCGCACCGCATGAGGTCTTACCATGACTGACAAACCCGACGACGAATCCTCCAAGAAATCAAAATCCGCGCGCAATGCAGCAATCGGCGCAGCGGCAACGATTGGTTCTGCTGCGATTGCTGCGGCGCTCCTTTACGTTGGGCGGCGATCCAAAAAGACGACCGCCGAAGAGCCTCCGAAATCGGTGCCGTCGGGCGAAAAGCCTGAAACCGACTGAGTTCGCATCAACACTCCGGAACAGCCCATGAAACCGCTTTCAACCGTGTCAGGAAAAGCCATCCCTTTTGGCGCGAAGAACATCGACACTGATATCATCATCGCCGCGGAATGGCTGAAAACGATAACGCGTGAAGGCCTTGGCAAAGGCGCGTTTCAAAGCATTCGCGCGAGTGACCCTGACAATGTGTTTGATGATCCCGCCTATGCTGGCTCGCCCATTCTGATTGCTGGCGACAATTTCGGATGCGGGTCAAGCCGCGAACATGCCGCCTGGGCGATAGGCGATATGGGCATTCGCGTCGTGATCGCACCCAGCTATTCCGACATCTTTTCGGGCAATGCTGTCAAGAACGGCATCCTGCCTGTGGTCTTGCCCCAATCGGCAATTGATCGTTTGATGGAGGTTGCACGCGAGGGCGATCCGATCCACGTCGATCTGGAAGCGCAGACCGTCACAACCGAATTTCAGGATCGATTTGCATTCGAAATCGATTCGTTCCGCAAGCACTGCCTTTTGAACGGTCTCGATGAAGTCGCGCTTACAATGGAGCGCGATCAGGCAATCGGTGCATATGAAACGCGCCGCACGACCGATCAAAGTTGGATCATGCGCGGCACCGCCGCGTAACCGAACAAACCACAGGGAGAACATTCGCTATGAAAGCCATTCGCACGCACGCCGTCGGCGGTCCGGAAACGCTAACTCTGGATGAAGTGGATGCGCCCTCCCCCGGCAAAGGCGAAGTTGTGGTGGCCGTAAAGGCATGCGCGATCAATTATCCGGACACTTTGATGATCCGCGATCTGTATCAATTCAAACCTGAGCGCCCCTATTCGCCGGGCGGCGAACTCGCTGGCGTGATCGAAGCGATTGGCGAAGGTGTTGAAGGCTATTCAGTCGGTGACCGGGTGATGGCGGGCATCGGCAATGGTGGCCTTGCCGAAAAGGTCGCAGTGCCAGCGGCGCGCATGTTCCCCATTCCCGATGGCGTTCCCTTTGAAAAAGCCGCCAGCCTGTTGATGACATACGGCACGACGATCCACGGCTTGAAGGATCGCGGCCACATCAAGGAAGGCGATGTCGTGCTCATCCTTGGCGCGGCAGGCGGCGTCGGGCTTTCAGCGGTTGAACTCGCAAAGGCATTTGGCGCGCGCGTGATTGCCGCCGTTTCCTCCGAAGCCAAGGGCGAAGTAGCGCGCAAGGCTGGTGCGGATGAAGTGGTGATCTACCCGCGCGAAGAAATGGATAAGGCAGCTTCCAAGGAACTCGCCAATGCCTTCAAAGCCGCCTGCGGCCCCACCGGCGCCAATATCGTCTACGATATTGTCGGCGGTCAGTACTCAGAACCGGCATTGCGCTCAATCGCTTGGGAAGGACGCTTCCTGGTGGTGGGTTTCCCGGCAGGGATTGCAAAAATGCCTCTCAACCTCACGCTGCTCAAATCATGTGATATCTGCGGCGTTTTCTGGGGAGCATTCACCGCTCGCGAGCCAGCGAAATTTGTTGCACAGGTGAAGGAATTGTTTGCGCTCATGCAAGAAGGCAAGATTGATCCTCTCGTGTCAGAAACATTCCCGTTGGAACGCGCAGGCGAAGCAATCGCCAAGCTCGAAAACCGTGAAGCGGTTGGCAAACTTGTTGTCACGATGGAGTGATTTTCGTGTGCCCCTGGCGCTTGCCGCCGTGCCACTCGCACCCTATTTCAGACTTGTATTCCATCGGAGGGACTTATGACCGATTTCAAAGATCGCGAACGCGCTGAAGAAGCCAAATTCGCACTCGACGAAGAAACTGCATTCAAGATCGCTGCGCGCCGAAACCGTTTGCTCGGCGAATGGGCAGCTGGCGAAATGAATCTCACACAGGAAGAAACCGACGCTTACAAAAAGGCTGTCGTGCAAGCTGACTTCGAAGAGGCAGGCGATGAAGATGTCATACGGAAGCTTCTGGGCGACCTAACAGCCGCGGAATGTGATGTTTCCGAAGCCGACATTCGCGCAAAGCTGGAAGAGTGCTCGATCGAAGCGCGGCGCCAATTGATGAGCGAAAACTAACCTACCGGAAGGATCGCGCGACAATGCCGATGAAAGGCGAAGACATTATCTCTGCCATCGAAGCGGAGCTACCCGGCGCTGTGGTCGAATTGACCGACCTTGCTGGTGATAACGACCATTGGGCCGCAATTGTCACCGCGCCGCAATTCGCAGGCAAGACCCGCGTCGCGCAGCACAAGATGGTCTATGCCGCTTTCGGCGAGAAAATGGGCGGCGAACTGCACGCCTTGCAAGTGACCACGCGCG
The DNA here is from genome assembly GCF_001542875.1 of Erythrobacter sp. YT30. Lineage (GTDB taxonomy): Bacteria > Pseudomonadota > Alphaproteobacteria > Sphingomonadales > Sphingomonadaceae > Erythrobacter. The sequence goes on from NZ_LMAF01000002.1 coordinate 227,007, forward strand.
TTCCCACGTAATTGATCATAAACACCGCTACCCAAACTTAGATAAAGGCCACCCACCTCATGGCTGACACTGACACCGACACTCGCATTTCAGGCCTCGTGAAGGACAACGATGTTGTCTTGTTCATGAAAGGCACCCCGCTCTTCCCTCAATGCGGATTTTCCAGCCGCGCAGTCGCAATCCTCGATCATTGCGGCGTCGCTTATGAAAGCGTCGATGTGCTGCAGGACATGGAGATTCGTCAGGGGATCAAGACGTATTCTGATTGGCCCACGATCCCGCAGCTTTACGTCAAAGGCGAATTTGTCGGCGGATCGGACATCATGATGGAGATGTTCGAGGCAGGCGAGTTGCAGCAGATGATGGACGAAAACGGCGTCGCAAAAGCCGAAGGGTAAAATGCCCAAGCGCTCTTAGAACGCACCTCAAATAAAAGAAGCCGCCTTACGAGACCAATCGTAAGGCGGCTCTTTTAATAACGGGGAGGCTAAACCTAGAGACCAAAAAAGGTTCTGCCTCTGCTCGAAGACCACTCAGAGCTGCCCAATACCATGCAGCAGGCGTGCCAAAAGTGCTTTGCTCCGCATTTTCAGTGATTAAGATGGTAAAGGCCAATTAACCATACGCCCCATTGTAAAGTTAGCCGACATGCTAACTGCACTTTTGCCAATTGCCGGGCTATCCACTTGGCAATCAAGCCGACACCCGCCATTCAGTGCTCATGAGCGAAACACAGCAAGAAGCCATTCCGGCCGCGACAATCATCATCTTTCGAGACGCGCCGGATGGAGGCGATCCTGAGATTCTGATGACAGTCCGTTCGCGGACAATGACTTTTGCTGGCGGAATGGCGGTGTTTCCCGGCGGCAGAGTTGATCCTGAAGATTTTGCCTTTGGCGAAACTGTTGTCGCGAAGGGCGAACATGACATTTCGGCAGACGAGGCCGCTCACCAGATCGCTGCCGTGCGCGAAACATTGGAAGAAACAGGGCTTGCTCTGGGGCTGTCAGGAGATGTGACCGGAGACAAAGCGGCAAAAGCGCGTGCCATGCTGGAGGACAAGGGCGTGCTCGCCCCCGTTCTGGAGGCTTTTGAATGGGAGCTGGACCTTTCTCAGATCGTCCCGTTTGCGCGGTGGTATCCCAAGAATGAGAAATTGACCCGCACCTACGATACGCGCTTCTATCTCGCCAATCTGGGCACTGGCGCGGTGGATGTTTCGATCGATCAGACTGAGAACACAAAACTGTTCTGGGTCAGCGCCAGGGGTGCTCTCGACATGGCGGAAGAAGGTAAGATCAAACTGATCTTTCCCACACGCCGGAACCTCGAACGCCTCGCCCTTTTTGCAAGTTTCGCCGAAGCGCGCGCACAGGCTGAAGCGATCCCGGTCAAGACGATCATACCCAAAGTCGACAAAAGCAGCGGCCAGCCGATGCTGACCATCCTTGAAGATGCCGGATATCCCGTGACATCCGAATTGCTGGAGACAGTCGCGAGGGGATGATGGGATGGCGCGCCCTGCAGGACTCGAACCTGCTGCCTCAAGATTAGAAGTCTCGCGCTCTATCCAGATGAGCTAAGGGCGCGCGCCGCGGTCCCAATAGCGTGCTTTCACAGGGTTTCAAATGCCGCTAAGGGCCGCGTCTATGGACAAGCTTGATCCCGCAGCAGAATTCGACACCGATCCCAATGACGGGATCGCCGCGACATCCCATGCTCCGGTAACTTTCAAGTATTATGAGTTCGTGATGGCGGCCTTTGTCGCGATCCTTCTGCTTTCGAACATCATCGGCGCTGCCAAGCTGACTTTTGTCGAAGTTCCATGGTGGCCAGAGGGCATGTGGCCAGCAGGTGATGGCGTCTTCATTTACGGCGCGGGCATCCTGTTTTTCCCGCTCGGCTATGTGATCGGCGACGTCCTTACAGAGATTTATGGCTTTGCCCGCGCGCGGCGCGTCATCTGGACGGGCTTTGCCGCGATGATCTTCATGGCTTTGATGAGCTATGTTGTTGTGTCGCTGCCCGCCTTCGATGGATGGTCGTGCGCTGCGAGCGGCTTTGAAGGAAATGGTCCATTGGTCGCGCGCGCAGGCGACGATGTGCCATTGGGGCAGATTTGCCAAGAAACATACAATTCGGTCTTTGGAAGCACGTGGCGCATCGTTGTCGCCTCGATTGTGGCATTCTGGGCAGGCGAATTCGTCAATTCCTACGTCATGGCCAAGATGAAAGTCTGGACCAAAGGCAAAGCGCTCTGGACACGCACGATTGGCTCCACAGTCTTCGGTCAGGGCGTCGATAGCCTGATCTTCTATCCGGTTGCCTTCTGGGGCATCTGGAGCACCGAGGCGGTGATCACCGTGATGATAACCAACTGGGCCTTGAAAGTTCTGTGGGAAGCGTTCTTGACCCCGGCCACCTATGTGGTGGTGGGCAAGCTGAAAAAGGCTGAGGGTGTCGATCTGTTCGACATGGATACCGATTTCTCGCCCTTCTCAAGCAAAGCCTGAGGCTAGAAACGCGAGCCCTTAGTCTTCGCGATCGTGATCCAGTGCATCGTCGGCAACAATCTCGACCTGCCAATCAAGGCCAAGCTTTCCGGCAAGCAACTTCATATCCTTTTCGACCGGAAGCCCGAATAGCGCTTCGTGACTTTTGGCAAGCCGCAAAACCAATTGGTCTTCGTCTGCCCGCAGGCGACTGACTTGCAGCGATCGCCGCGAGCGGGCACCGAGACGCCTTGCAAGCCTGATGGCAAGCCCCCAGCATAATGCTTCTTCCAGAGCGTCCTCGCTCGCCAAGGCGCGCACTTCTTCGGGCAGGTCGAGATGGTTGCCATTTGCTGCAATGGCAGCGGCGAGCATAGCCCGCCCTTCCCCATCAATTGCAATCCAGCGTTTGTGCAATGCCCACTCAATTGCCTGGGGCATGCGAATGTTGGGCTCAATCTGCATCGATGCGAGCGCCAGCATGGTCGCCGCAAGTCGCAGGCGTTCATCGCCTTTGCCTTCACTTGGCGATGCGCGCACCGTCCATCCCGCCATCTGCGCTGCCAGTGTCGCTGGCGCGCCGCGTTGGCTCGCGAAAACCGATACCCCGGCAAGCAGCGGATCTTGCGCTCGGGCCTCGGGTGCCAGACCATTGAAAAGCAATCCTTCGCGCAGGCCCCAGGACGAAAAGACAATCCGCTCCGGGCTCAGCTTTGCCAGCATAGCCTTGAGCAACAAGGCCGCATCGGGAAGCTTTTCGGCCCGCATGCTGGATATGCGGTCGTGCTCTTTCAGCGTGTCTTTGGTTTCTTTGGATAGCGCCTTGATCAGAGCTTTCGCCTCATCGACGGAGCCGCTCAGTCCGTGCGGATCGCTCAATGGATGGCCTTGTAGCAGCATTGCGTAGACGGCCATTGCCCGCCAGGTGCCGCCGACGAGATACAAGGTTTTGCCATCATCCTTGCCATTGCTCGCCTTATCCCAGCCGGCTTTTGCCAAAACCTTTTCAAGACTGGCGACCATTCGATCTGGCTTATTCGCTCGGTAATCAGGCAGGCGCAGCGTTCCAAGCGGCAGCGAGCTTGAATTGGCTGGCACGCCGTCTTTGACACTCGCGAGCTCAAGACTGCCCCCGCCCAGATCAGCGACAATGCCTTCCGCGCCCGGAAAAGCGCCCAGCACGCCGTACGCGCTGATCTCGCCTTCTTCCTCGCCGCTCAGAATACGTGGCTTTAGCCCAAGCTTTTTCAGCTCGGCGACAAACTGTTTGCCATTCGAAGCATCGCGGACCGCAGCAGTTGCGACGGTTTCGATATCCTTGATGCCCAAATCATCAAGGAGCAGCACAAATCGGGAAAGGCCGCGCATTGCTAACTCAACAGCCTCATCAGCCAAGGCGCCAGTGCTCCCAATGTCGCGGCCAAGCTTTGCAGTGACCTTTTCATTGAGAAGCACGGTCGGCGCGCGCATGGTGCCCCCGTAAACAACAAGCCGCACCGTGTTTGATCCGATATCGATGATCGCGCGCTCAGGTAGATGACCTGAAAACGCGCCCTCGCGATCTGCCCGCCGTCTTTTTAAGCTCATCGAAGCCCGATCTAACCCGCGCCGCCTTTACGCAGCGATAGTTTGGGGACTGCCCCCGCTTCCAATGCTCCGCCGCGTCCCGAAAGCGATGGGTTGGTCATGAAGTAGCGGTGGCAATTGAATGGTTTGCCCGATGTTTCGACGCGCGAATAAGTGCCATCGGATCGCAGCCACCAGCTCTGTTCGGTATCGAGCATGTTGGCGAGCAACACTTGCTGCAACACCTGATCGTGCACCGTTCGGTTTTGGATCGGGATCAGCGTTTCAACGCGGCGATCTAGATTGCGGCCCATGAGATCAGCGGATGAAATAAACACCGCTGCAGCGGGGCTCGGCATGGGTTTGCCGTTGGCGAACGCATAGATGCGGCTGTGCTCTAGAAAGCGGCCAATGATGGATTTTACGCGAATGTTTTCGGAAAGGCCGGGAACGCCCGGGCGCAGGCAGCAGATACCGCGGCATACGAGCTCGATTTTCACGCCCGCGTCACTCGCTGCATAAAGCCTGTCGATCATGCCGGAATCGGTGATCTGGTTGGCCTTCATCCATATCGCAGCAGGCTTACCCTGCTGAGCATTTGCGATTTCGGTGTCGATTCGCTCGTAAAGTTCGTTGCGCAGATCAAGCGGCGCAATCGATATGAGTTCCAGCCCATGCGGCTCGACATAACCGGTGACGAAATTCATCATCTTGGCCGCATCGCGCCCGAGTTTTGGGTCAGCGGTGAAGAAGGACAGATCGGTGTAAATCTTGGCCGTGATCGGATGGTAATTGCCCGTGCCAAAGTGGCAGTAAGTGCGGAAACCATCCCCTTCACGGCGGACCACCATCGCGACTTTTGAATGGGTTTTCCAATCGGTGAAGCCATAGATCACCTGAACGCCGGCACGCTCCAGCTTGGTCGCCCATTTAAGGTTTTGTTCCTCATCAAAGCGCGCTTTCAATTCGACAACGGCCGTTACCGAGATGCCGTTTTCCGCCGCTTCGATCAGCGCGTTAATCACCGCCGATTGAGAGCCTGCGCGGTATAGCGTCTGTTTAATCGCCACCACGTCAGGATCATTGGCAGCCTGTCGGATGAAATCGACCACCACTTCGAAACTTTCATAGGGGTGGTGGATGATGATGTCTTTTTCGCGGATGGCGGAAAACAGATCGCCGTCATGTTCGCGAACCCGCTCGGGGTAGCGCGGGGAATAGCTATCGAATTTTAGATCGGGGCGGTCCTCGTTGACGATTTCGGCCAGCCCATCAATGCCGATCATGCCGTCTGTCTTGATCACAGCAGCTTCGTGAACGCCCAATTGCTCGAGCAAAATGTTTTCAGCAACCGGATCGAAATCCTCTTCCAGCTCGAGCTGGATCACCTGTCCTCTGCGGCGGCGTTGGATGGCGCTGCGGAACGTGCGCACGAGATCCTCGGCTTCTTCCTCAATTTCGATATCGCTGTCGCGCAGGACACGGAACAGGCCATCACCCCTGATGGTGAAGCCAGGGAACAGCTTGTGCGCGTATCGCTGGATCAGGCTGGCAATGGAAATGTAGATCGCCTCGCCTGTATCAACCACGTCTTTCGGCACACGTACAAAGCGGGGCAGCGCGCTGGGAATCAGGATCATCTCGATGATTTCCTGATTGTCCGCATCGCGCGTTAGCGTGAACAACAGGCCCATCCCTTCATTATGGACGAAGGGAAAAGGGTGCGCCGGATCGAGCGCTTGCGGCGTGATAACGGGCAAAATTTCCTGAAGGAAAAACGCCTCCAGCCATTCATGCGCTTCCGCCTGCACGCGCTGTTCATCGGCGACAAAGATATCGACCTCTGCCAGACGATCATGCAGATCGCGCCAGATATCCTGCTGCACTTCGGACAATTCGGTCAGCTTTTCCCTGATCGCGCTGAGTTGCTGCGTGGGAGAGCGCCCATCAATCGCAGGTTTATCAATTCCGCGTTGCGCTTGCCCGACTAGGCCTGCGACACGGATCATCATAAACTCATCAAGATTGCTGCCCGATATCGAGAGGAAGCGCAGGCGCTCGAGCAAGGGATATTGCTGGTTGTTGGCTTCGGCCAGCACGCGCTCATTAAAGGAGAGCCAAGATAACTCACGATTGAAGTACATCGCCTCAGGCCCAAGCGCGCCTGCATCGTTCGCGGCGGCATTTGGGCTGTTGGTCAATGCTTGGCTCATCGTCTTCCTGTTTTGCGCAGCTGTCCTCTCATCTCGAATTGAGCGCTGCCGCGCAGAAGTCAAGGAGCGTTCAAATCAGCGCGCGGCTATCTGAAATCTGCGCAATACCTCGCTTACCGTCTGCATCGCGGCCCAATTGCACAATCACGTCGATCACACTCGCGGCATAGGCGATGGTGTCGGATCGGCTCAGGCCAATACCCGTCTGCATCACCATCAACGCCAATTGCTCCAATGCACCGCGCAGGGAATTGGCGTGAATGGTTGAAAAACTGCCCGGATGGCCCGTGTTGATAGCGCGCAGAAATGACACGCTTTCGCTCCCGCGCAATTCGCCCAGAACAATTCTATCAGGCCGCAAACGCAAGGCGGATTGAAGCAGTTCGTTCGCGGTCACCTTCGCCTCACCCAGCTCGCCTTTGACTGCGACCAGTCCGACAGAATTGGCTCCTGGGAATTTGAGTTCGGGCGTGTCTTCAACCATCACGACACGCTCTTGCCGCGGGATTTCGCCGAGCATCGCGTTCAAAAATGTAGTCTTACCCGTGCTCGTCCCGCCGGAGATAAGGATTGTGCGGCGGTTGCGGATGGCCTCGCGCAGATATGCAATCGGCTCCATCTGCGGATCGGGCATCGCAATATCAGCCTCACCGATCAACGGCCCGGTATCATAGGCATCAAGAGGCAGGTCAAGCCTGCGGTGGCGGCGAATGGCCATCACCCAATGCTTTCGTGAGGCTGGCGGACCGCAAAACTGGATGCGCGCGCCATCAGGCAATGTCGCGCCTAATAGGGGATGTTCGCGGTTGATCCCCTGATGACTCACACGCGCGACCTGTTCGGCAAGGCGCTGGACAAGGCGATCATCAATGTCGGGCGTATCGACCCGTTTCATGCCCGGGTCAGAGGCGTCTTCTATCCATAGCTCGCCCGGCTTGTTGACCATAATCTCGGTCACCGTGTCGCGATCAAGCCAGCGCTGGAATGGCGCGAGATAGGCGTCGAGATAGACGCTGCGCTCGCCCGCAATCGGCGCATCGCTCACGTCCTGTTGTGCGCCGTCTTGTGCGTCTATTGCCGTAAGAGGGTGGATATCCGCGGTCATGACTTCAATCGGCGCTGCCGCTCAGTTTGAAACCGTTGAGAAATCGAGATTGCGCGCAGCAAAGACGCGCACTGGTTCGCCCATCTGCACCTTGATGGTGGGCGGGATGTTGCCATCCTGCTGAACTGCCGTGCTTGCCGCATTCTGGCCGCCCGCAACGACAATGCCAGCACCGCCTGATGCAATCGTTCCAGCCGCTCCAATCAGCGAGAGGAGCAGACCCGAGCCGAAGCGGCGGAAGAAATGGTTGTCGACATCGCCAGCAAGACCGGTTGTCCCATCAAAGGCCACGGCGGGAGAAGATATCTGGATGCTTGCACCCTTGGGCGTGATGAGATCGGTCCAGATGACGTAAGCGCGTTTCTGCCCGTTCTGAACGCCGGACTGATATTGCCCAACGAGCCGCGAAGAACGGGGAATGAGAACCTTGGTCCCATCAAAGCTGCGCACATCCTGGCTCACCACAGCGCGGACATAGCCTGGCACATCGGTGTTGATCGCGGTCTCGAGGATCGCAGGGATCAGCGTGCCCTTTGTCACCGTGGTCGCGGGATTGATCTCCTGCGAAGCTTGTGCGGGTCCACCTCCGACGCCGCCGATACGGCTCGCAAATTCTCCAGCTGATCCGCCGGCTGCGCTTGGCGCTGCAGTCGTGGAGGCTGGCGCTGGGGCAGCTTGAACAAGCGGCGCAGTGGGGGAAGCGCCGGTGAAATCAGCGATAAGGTTCGGGCTCGCATAAGGATTGGCCGCCGGGCCAACTGCAGCATTGGGATCGCGCGAATAGACAGGCGCGGGTACTGGCGCGGGGCGCACGGGTGCCTCAACTGGTTCGGGCTTTACCACGACCGGAGCGGTCGCTGGCACGGCGGTCTGAGGAGGTTGCGTCTGGTTTACGCCAGTCGCCTCATTTGCGCCTTGCTGCGCTGCATTCATCGCCCAGAACGTGGTCGCGCCGAGAAGACCGACAATCGCGACGCCCAATGCAGGGCCCCACTTGTCGCCGCCAGCCTTGCGCTCGGTTACCGCAGGAAAAGCGCTCCGACTGGCGAGATCGATGATCTCGGCTGATTCCTGATCGCGCGGATCAACACCTGACCGATCGGCCGTATTGCCGCCATTCTTGGAAGGAAATCGCTTGGCCAGACGCATTACATCTTCTCCATTGCGAGTGGGGATTTCGGGCAAGTGGATTGCACAATCATGATCCGCGCTGCTCCTTGTCTGATGAGCGGGCACTGCGCGAAGATGGCGGGACAAACGCGTTGTTCGTCAGAGTTGCCGTCTCACTTCCTGATCTCAGGATGATCTGCGGCGGCACCTGATCGAGCACGATTGTCTCACCGCGCACTGTGAAATTGACAGGGCCCATGTCGCCATCTTCATTGGTGACGAGGATAGCCGGCACTGCAACTTCGACGGGCCATGTGAGGAACAGCGCCTCGCCATCATCATAAATGCGTGTCGGGAATAGCTCACGTTCGCCTTCGCTTGTCCAATCGAAGTTGAGTTTCGCCGGATCGACCACTGCGTAGGGGTCGCTGGCAGCTGCCAGTTCGAGCGCATTCGCCTCTTCCCTTTTCGCGTCTTCGATTGCGGCTAGACGGGCTTCCTCTTTCGCACGCTCAAGTTCGGGATAGCGGAATTGCATCACGTAAAGCGGGCGATTGCGCGGCGAGGAGACGAGATCGAACAGATATGTCCGCCTGCTTGTCACCACGGTCATGTTGGTGCGCGCAGATGGCGCGAGCGGTTTGACGAACAGGATCGACTGCGCCTTGTTTGGCTGCACTTGCCATGCAGCGCTGTCACCGATGGCGACGTTTTCGATTGTCTCGTCTTCGGCAAACTTGATCGTGGTGGAGACTTTCACCCGGCCATTAATCGTGACCACTTCGGCTTCGTTGTAGACGCGGGTCTGCAAGCGCGGATCATCGGCGGCGGCTGGGGCTGCTATGGACAGATACGACCACGCGAGCGCTGCTATGATGGGGAGTGTGCGTATACGCCGCTTCATTGCGGGGACTCCATTTTGGGCGCGGCTCCACCTGCGGCGCCTTTGTTGGAAATGGGACGGAAACGATTGCCTATCCCGCGCGTGCGCGATGGGCCCGTTGATGTAGGAGAAACCTGACCGCTGCCGCTTGACGTCGCATAAACCTTTGTCTCGCGCGTGGTGCCAGAATTTGAACTGCCCGTATCGTTGGCGGCGATCCCTGTTGCTGGCGCACTTACGTTGATGCGGCGCTGGCCCGAACCGGTCGCAGCCGCCGGGGCAGCGCGCGCCGCACGATCCGGCGCAAGGGTTTGCGCGGCAGGCGGCGTCATACGCGTAGTGTCATAGCTTGCGCGTTCTTCTTTTGAGGGAACAAGGCCAAAGACCTGCCAACCGCTCACCATTCTCGATGCCACGATCAGAGACATCAGCATGAGCGCGCAATGGACAAAGCCAACCACGAAAAAGCCCATCGCAGCCTGCTGATCAATCTCACCGGGAAGCGTCACCAGCGCCGCCAGGATCGGCACCGCCATTTCCAACATGATCGATCCGCCAATCACCGCAAAAATCGGGACAAGTGCGAGCATCACCATGCCTTTGAGCCAGCCTGTGAAAAGCCCGCGTGTGCCGTTGAACAGCGCAAGGACGACGAAAATCGGCCCCACTGCGAGCAACAGCGCCAACCCGATCCGCGCGGTTACCAAGAGGCCAACCGTGCCCAAAAGCAGCATGGTCGCGCCCATCCACATGAGGCCGGGCGGTGTAAAGATATCGAAATCAGTCTGGCCTTGTGAGGCCTCCTGAATGGCCAGGAAAACAACATCCAGCTTGGCCGCAAAAGTCGCGGTGGCAGAGCCTTCCGAACCTGTGAGAACGCCCGCAATTTCGTCCGGACCTTCGACGAAGATGTTGTAAAAGACGCTTGAAAACGCGGCAAAACTGGTCGCGAAAGTCAGAACCAATCCCAAGGTCATCAGCTTGGGCACCAGCGCGCGGACTGATAAATTTGACCGCCCCAGCATCAGGCTGATGCCGAAGAATGCGACGTAGAAAACTAGCAGCAGTGTCAGCGCGAGCGCCATCTGCCCATCAGTGCCGAACAGACGTCCAAATGCCTGCTCGCTCACCTGACTGGCAAGGCAATCCACCGCCGTTAGAGCGGCGGCGACGCCTGTGCCCATTTCTTGAGCGACGAGATCGCAGCTCGTGGCCATTACTCGGCTGCCTGCTGGATCGGCTGCCCGTGCTCATCCAATGCAGCTGAGCCATCAGGCCATGCGGTGTTGGTGAGCGCTGGATACCATTGCGAGGGATCATCCCCCACCGCTTCGCGCAGCAGGTCAAGACGGCGAACCGCAGCCTCGCGACCAGAAAGCACAGTCAGCACTTCGGGCGCGCCGGACAGATCAAGCCGCACCACAACGCTCGCATCGGGTTGACGCACAAGGAAGCAGCGCGAGTGCGCTGGCAGCGTGCGGATCAGCGCGAGCTCGTGTTCGGTAAGGCCAAAACCGTCGCAATAATCCTCTGGCCGTGCGCGGCTGTTGGGCATGAACAGCACGGTCGCGGTCTGCTCCACCAGAGCGGTCGAAATGCGGCTTTCCAGCGCATCGCGCGCCGATTGCGTCGCAAACCCAACCAGTGCGTTGCGCTTCCTGAGCGTTTTGAGCCAATCGCGGATGCGCGCTGCAAACACCTCATCATCAAGCGCTTTCCAACCCTCATCGATAAGAATCATGGTCGGTTGACCATCGAGCCGCTCATCAATGCGGTGGAAGAGATACATCATGACAGGCGTACGAAGACGCGGGTTTTCGAGCAGCGCTGTCATATCGAAACCGAGTACACGGGTTTCGAGATCGAGCAGGTCAGCCTCGTTATCGAACAGCCATGCATGTTCGCCATCATCGCCCGATGGATTGCCGATCCAGGCGCTCAAACGGTCGGCCAGATCGCCGGGCTGCGGACGCCGCGCGCCAGCCAGCAATTCCTTGAAATGCCGCAAACGGCGCAGCCGCGCATCGTTTGAGTACGCCGCATCGACAGCAGCGGAAATAAGGCCCAGTTCCTCCGGCCCATCAGCTTTCAACAGCACGCCCAGCCAATCACGCAGGAACGCCTTGTTTGCCGGCGTATCGGGCAGAGCAAGCGGATTGAATCCGGTCGGCGCTCCGGCGGCGATCTTGTCATACCGGCCGCCAATGCCGCGAATAAATAGCTCTGCCCCGCGATCCTTGTCGAACAGGATCGTGCGCGGTTTGAACTTTTGCGCTTGGGCGGCGAGGAAATTCATGACCACCGTCTTGCCTGAACCGCTCGGCCCGATGACCGAGAAATTGCCGAGATCGCCATGGTGGAAATTGAAGAAGAACGGCGTTGCGCTGGTGGTTTCCAGCAGCGTTACCGCATCACCCCAGTGATTGCCGCTCGCTTGCCCCAAGGCAAAACCGTGGAAGCTGCCAAATCCCGCCATATTGGCCGAGGAAATGAGCGCGCGGCGCACGATGTATTCCTCATTTCCGGGGAATTGCGCCCAGAACGCAGGCTCCAGATTGGTGTCTTCGCGAACAGCAATTGCGCCGGTATCGGCCAAGGCTGCCGAACACGCGGCGCAGGCATCATCAAGCCGGTTGAGCGAGGTTTCGCGCACCAGAACAGTCAGATGATGATCGCCAAATCCAACCGCGCCGTTGCCCAAAGCATCGCGCGCCGCCATCATGTCAGCGCGCTCTGCCGCGGCCTCTTCATCAACAGAACGCGACCGGCGCAGCGCGAGATCAATGCGCTCGCGCGAGGTCGTGCGCTCATTGGGCGCGTAGCTTTCCGTGACGATCATCTCGAAAGGCAGGCGCAAAAGTGGATCGAGCAGGCCGGGTGATGTCGCTTCGGGATAGTCTTTAAGGCCCAGAATGGCCGAGAAATCAGGATCGGCCGAGCCGCGCAGTTCCATCGCATCAAGACCAAAGCTTGCGCGGCGATAGGGAAGCATGTGGCCAATGTCGGTGTCTTCATGCGGGCGGCGCACCGGGCGCATTTCGCCGTTGTAAAGCGCCGACAAAAGCTCCAGCATTTCAGAATTGGTGCCGCCGCCATGTGCTGCGTAATCGGACAGAACCGTTGCGCCATAGGCAGACAAGGACGCCGTCAATCCGGTGATTGCGGCTTTAAGGCTGCGAATGTCTCTTGGGTCAGGTTCAAGGCTTTCATTGCCCCTGCGCGAGAAGAATTTGCCGATCCGTTCTGGAAGGCCCGTTTTCCCGCGCGCAGGACGGCGGATGAGCGTTACGAATTGATCGTTGATGAAGAGCGAGCCGCCCGCCAGCCGTTCTTTCCAGCGTGCATCAATATGGCGCGAGAGCGGATCGTCGAACTCTGCATCGAGCTCAACTTCAACTCTGCGGCGGATGACGTGGTGATACAGGACAAAGCGCGCGTCCAAGGTTGAACGCAGCATCACTTCGCGCGTTGCGGCGTGGGCATTCAATGCGTCTGAATCTTCGGTTTCGAACAGCAGGCCGGGCACCTGAAGAGAGCTCATGACGGAGCCATCGCGCAAGAGCACCGTGCTCTCATCGATCAGCCGCTCATAAGGCAGACGCTCCCCCACGCGCGCTTCTTTCGCGCTCCAGGAAGCAGGTCCGATCCATTTCACCATATCTGGCCCTCCTTACGAGGCCAACAGGACAAGATTAGGGCGCATACGAATTGCAGCCCCAGCGCTTGAAATTGCGAACGCGCGGGCACTTCGAAACCTTCGTGATCCAGAGGTCAAAAATGCGCGGCTCTCTTAACGATGCGAAATAGCCGATTGTGTGCGTGACAATGGGCACAAACAGAAAAACGATGAACATCACGCCGTTCTGGATCAGCAGATCTTTGAGGATCAAAAACGCGATCGTCGTCACCATCAGATTGATAACGAAAAAGTTCATCGTCACGCCTGCAAACATTTGCGGGCGGGTCAGTGCGCGGTGCACGGGATGACGGGTCAGATCGCTCATTGCATGATCTCTAGCAAACTATGGTTAACCAACACCTGATTGGATGCCTGCGACGATGGTTGTCGCGCCAAACAGGATGAAAACGCCGATGATGACAGTGGCGCCGAAACGCCAGTTCATCCGGCCAGTGAGCATCATGAAGCCGATCGCGGCGACCGCCATGACGGCGATTGTCGTGGCGACGGTTCCCAGCAATGTGCCCTGCAGCCAGAGCAATGCGGAGTTGATGGGGCCGGAACCCGCAGGATCAGCGCCCTGATTGGCGGCTTGCGCAAATGCGGCAGACGGCATGGCCAGCACTGTGAGATAAGCTGCCAAACGGTTTGTAAGACGAGAAACGATATTCATTGTGTGGTCTGGTATCCTGATAATCTAAGCGAGGGATTGCTGCGTCTTGTTAGGGCGCGGCCTCTCGCGAATGGCTGGCAAGGCGGCCCATGATGGCTGCCACATAGTGTCGGGTTTCACGAATATTGGGAACACCCTTGGCCCGGATAACGCGGCCCGGTCCTGCATTGTAGGCGGCAAGCGCATGTTCGAGATTGCCGTCAAACCGGTTCAATTGCTCGCGCAGATATCGCGCGCCGCCTTCGAGGTTTTGCATCGGGTCATCGGGATTGACGCCGAGGTATTTGGCGGTGCCGGGCATCAACTGGGCAAGCCCGCGCGCGCCTGCATGGCTGACAGCGTTTTCGCGCCAGCGGCTCTCTTGCCATACCAGCGCTTCGATGAGGCTCGGGCTGAGATCGTATCTTTGCGCAAGCTCCTGAACCTTGCCGGCATAGCGCGCAGGAACGCCCGCGGCATGAGAAGCTGTGTTTGAAACCGCATTGTATGGCACGGGAAGAGCCTCGCCTATGGCGGGGTCAGATGCAGCGGCCAGCGAGGCACGGGCATCGACCTGTTGCTGCGTCGGTACCGGGGAAAGCGAACTGCCGCCTGCGACCCAGCGTGCACCGCCACTATCAAGCTCCATCACATCGGCATGCGCAGGCGCGCACGCCAAAGCCGAGGCGGCTGCGACAATCCAGCAATGATAGGTGCGCACGATACGCATGAATTGGACCCTCCGGACCACTCCCCTTGTCTAGCCAAAATGACAAAGGAGTGACAGCCTTTATGGCCTAGAGGTAAATTCTTAACCAAGATGCCTTTGCGCAACGTCCTATCGCAATAATCAGGCGTCTAGTCCGGGAATGCAGCGCCGCGCCGGATCAAAGAGGGCCGAATCAAAAAGAGAGGCCTCGCAGCCTCTCTCCTTGGAAATTGTAATTTCGGATGCTTGCGCGTTACTTCAACGTGCCAGCGCGAAACTCCCCGCGAGAGAGCATGGAAAGCGCCTTGCGAGCAAGGTGACGTGAACTCATCGCGTCACCATCAGCGGTCTCAAGGTCGATCACCGTGCGGCTGTCCATGGCGGCTTTAAAGAGATTGCGCGCTTTCAGATCATCGCCGCGATGCGCATACGCCACACCCAGGTTAATCAGCACAGCGGGATCGTCCGAGTGCTTTGCCCGCGCACGTTCCAATGCTGCGATAGCTTCGTCGCTGCGGCCGCTTTGCAAAGCTTCCGATGCGATGTCAGCGGGTTGGCCCTGCACGTCACTTGATTGAGCAACCGCCGGATCCGTGGCCGCCTGTGTGGCGAGCAATACGGCCATCAACGATGTCAACATAATCCAATCTCCTTCTGGATCCTGAATGTGACAAGTATTTCACAACAATGCAACAAAAATGTCATATATACGTATTTATGTCATTTTATATAGCAAGCAATTATAAAAATTGGATTTTCTGAGGGCACCCGAGCGATCCACCTAGCAGCAAAGGGGATTTCCACACGCAAACTGTCATCTTTTAGTCATATGACAATTGCGTCTTATATTTCTGACTTCAGCAAAAATTCTGTCACTTACCGTCCCTAGCGGAGCCCGTGAGGCGCATGTCGCGCACGTGATTCTTCGGAGTTCAAGGGGACCGTTTGCAATGAGTAAATTACATCGCACTTTTGTTTTGGGTTGCAGCATTATTGCTCTTGCCGGCTGCGGCGCTGATGAAATCGTGTCGCCTGGTACGGGCGGCGACATCATTATCAACCCAGGCGGCGGCGGTGGCGGCGGTGGCGGCGGCGGCGGTGGCGGCGGCGGCGGTGGTGGTGGCGGCGGCGCCACTGTCACTCCGGCTTCTGGGTGCCCGACCATCAATACCCCAGGTGGATTGACTGATGACGGAACAATTTCTGGTCCCACTGGTGAATACAGGGTCTGCACTTTGCCCACGACCTTCACGGTGGATGACACTCTGCCGTTCGTCGATGGCCTCCTTTATCAGATCCAAAACCGGGTTAACGTCGGAACCGACCAGGGCTTTAGCAGCACTGGTACCGATGTGACGCTCACGGTTGAGCCAGGTGTGATCTTCTTCGCGCAGGCGGAAAGTTTCTTCGTGGTCAATCGCGGAAACGCAATTGAAGCGGACGGCACTGAGACTGATCCAATTATCTGGACCAGCCGCGACAACGTTCTTGGCCTAAGCAATGACAACAGCCAGGCACAATGGGGCGGCGTGGTTCTCCTTGGCCGTGCGCGCGTTTCGGATTGTTCAACGCAAGTGTTCAACACGACGCCAGGCGACTTCACAACCAACCCGACCTGCGAACAGCAGCTTGAAGGCACGGTAGTCGCAACACCTTTTGGCGGCGCCGATGATGGAGATAGCTCAGGTTCCTTCACATATAACCAGATCCGCTATTCAGGCTTTGAGCTGCAGCAGGCCAATGAGCTGCAATCACTGACGACTGGCGGCGTTGGCAGCGGGACGACAATCAACCACGTCTTCTCGTTCAACAGCTCTGACGATGGCCTTGAATTCTTTGGCGGACAATTCGACGCGAATAACATTGCGGTTGTTGGCGCCTCGGACGACTCGCTCGACGTCGATACTGGCGCACGCGTCAATCTCGAAACCGTCGTCGTGGCTCAGCGCGCAAGCACGGGTGACAGCCTTATCGAACTCGATTCGCCTGATGATCTGGCAGAAGGCACGCCAGGGAATGCGCAACCACAAACCGAATTCCAGGTGAACAACTTCACTTTCGTGCAGCGTTCCTCGGCTTCATCGCAGATCGTACGCGCTCGCGGCGGTGCGGCAATCGGCCTTACCAATGGCGTGCTCGATGCCGATGATGCGGGTTCAGGCCTGTGTTTCCGCGTTGATGAGCAGCCAACGCAGGACGCGATTATCGGTCTCAACTCGCTCGTTGGCGATTGCGACGGGACGCGCCCGGTTCGCGGTGCCAACAACGATGCCGCCTCTGATGCGGCTCTTGCCGCGCTCTTCGATGGCAACAGCGATCTCGCTTTCACTCTCACACTGACGAATGTGTTCGTGAATGGAGCGAATGAGAACGGCGTTGCCGTCTTCGACGCAACAGCGCGCTCTTCGTTCTTCAGCACGGCGACATCGATCGGTGCGGTTGAAGCGGACCTGTCAACCGACTTTGGCGACTGGACCTGCAACTCATCGATTGTCGATTTCGGCAGCGCTTCGGGGGCATGTACCTCGCTTCCCGTAAGCTGATCGTACCTTTCTAACCTAGCGAGGGGGGTGCGATAACAACGCGCCTCCCTCTTTGCATGATGGGCCAAGTCGAAGGCCCACCCTTTTACAAGACCAATTCATGAGGGGGTCTAGTTCTATGTCGACCGGCAAGCGTCTCGCAGGGCTGCTGCTAATTACCACATCGCTCACATTTCCGAGCGTTGTCTCCGCGCAAGATACGAACACCACGGTTGCTCAAGAAGAGACCTCTGGCGACGATAACGAATTCGATGACACTCAGGATGCTGAACAGCCTGATGTCTCCGTTCCGGGCGGCGGTATCATTGTCACCGGGCGGCGGATTCGCGATCCAGAGCGTTCATCCACGCAGGTTCTAACGGTCCTTTCCGAAGACGACATCGCGCGGACTGGCGAAAGCGATATTGCAGGCGCGCTTGGCCGCGTCACCGGTCTTTCTGTTGTTGGTGATGGCCGCGTGTTTGTGCGCGGTTTGGGCGATCGCTATTCGCTCGCGCTGCTCAACGGCCTGCCCCTGCCCAGCCCTGAACCTCTCAGCCGTGTTGTTCCGCTTGATATCTTTCCAACGAACGTGGTGGCCTCCTCGCTCGTCCAGAAGACATATTCAGCCAACTACCCCGGCGAATTCGGCGGCGGCGTCATCAACCTCACGACCAAAGCTGTACCGGTCGAAGATTTCCTATCGATCAGCGTCAGCGCGAGCGGCGACACCGAAACCACATTCCAAAACGGCCTCACCTATTTCGGTTCGGATTGGGATTCTTTCGGTTTCGACAATGGCAACCGCGATATACCGTCAAATCTGCAAGCCTTTCTCGATAGTGGAGAGCGGATTGGCAATGTCGACATTGCGACTTCTGAAGGCATTGCGGGGCAGTTGTTTCCCACCAACCTCGTGACCCTGCAGCGCGTAAGCGATCAGCGCCCCAATTTCTCCGGCTCGATCACCGGGGGCACATCGATTGAGCTGGGCGATGATACCTATCTCGGTATACTCGCCACCGCCTCGATTAAAAACAGCCTGCGCAATCGCAGCGTGCTGTCGCAAAGCGGCAGCAGCGACCTTTCTGAAGTGTTCGATACCAGCACCACGTTCATCACCGATGAAAACGTACTCGTAAACGCGCTGCTAGGCCTCGGCCTCGATTTTGGTCCGCACACGGTTCGCTGGACCAATCTTTATATTCGCGACACATTGAAAACCGCGCGGCTTGAAGAAGCGTTTGACCCCTTCCCCGGTCTCAATGGCTTTGACTTCATCAACCAACAGACTGCTTGGTTCGAACGCCAATTGATCGATACGCAGCTTGTGACAGAGCTCGACTTTGACACGTTCGAAGTTGACCTGCGCGCAGGCTATGCTCGCACCGATCGCGAGGCGCCGTTCAACACGACATTCAGCTATACCCGCACCAACATCCCTTCGAGCCCATTTGGCGATGAATTTGTTGCGTATTTCAACCAGCTGTCTGACGCAGGCATCTCGACCGTCGCTTTCGATGATCTCAAAGAAGAGAACTATTTTGCGAGCGCTGACGTCTCCTACGCTCTTACCGACACGTTCGAAATTACGGTCGGCGGGGCGTACACCGACACGGATCGTCGTTCATCGAGCCGCGAGTTTAGGCCGTTCATCGCTCCGGATCCCAGCAACCCCGATCTTGCACCGCTAGATGAAAACGTGGCGGTTGCACTGGGCCTTCGCCAGCCAGGCAACATCATCAATGGCGCTACGCTTGCCGGGTTCAATGTCACTTTGACAGAGGCAAACCCGTTCCCGGTCTTCGATGCCGCGCTTGAGATTTATGCAGGCTACGGCCTGTTCCGCTGGGTGCCGACCGACACTCTCACCATCGAAGCGGGCGTGCGGTACGAAGATGCGACCCAAACGGTCGATCTCGACCAAACCGTCTTTACCACCCCGATTGCGGGTGCAACCGCGACCGATCTTGGCAACGATTACTTCCTTCCCGGCGGCACGATCACGTATTCGCCGATGGATGAGCTGCAATTGCGCCTTTCCGCATCGCAAACGATCGCCCGCCCGCAATTCCGTGAGCTGGTGGAGCAGACTTACTTCGATCCCGATTCCAACCGCCGTTTCCGCGGTAACCCGTTCCTCAATGACAGCGAACTGATCAACGTCGAAGGGCGCGCTGAATACTATATCGACGGCGCCAATCGGATCAGCCTTGCAGGCTTCTACAAGGAAATCGACAACCCGATTGAAAACACGCTCGTGTCTGCTTCGGGCCAGATCCTCACCAGCTTTGCCAACGCTCCTGCTGCTGAACTTTACGGCGCTGAAGTCGACTTTGTGTACGGCATTGATCTTTACGGTCTTGGCGGCTCGTTCTTTGAAACGAAGCAAATTCTGCTGCTTGCCAACTACACCTACACCCAATCCGAGCTGTCTGTGGGACCTGGCGATATCGCGCCTGTTCCCGGCAATGAAGGCCAAGCTGCCGATCAGCTGTTCGACAATGGCGCGCCGCTTGTTGGCCAGTCAGACCATGTCGCGAACGTCTCGATCGGACTTGAAGACACCGAGAAGACCCAGCAATTCACCTTCCTCGTCAATTATGCGAGCGAGCGTGTGACCCTTCGCGGCGGCGCTTTGCCTGATGTTGTCGAAGATCCTGGCATTACTCTCGATTTCGTGGCGCGTTCCGAGCTCAGCTTTATCGGCCTGCCGATGGAGCTGTCTTTCGAGGTTCGCAACATCACCGGCCGCGACAATTTCGAGTTTCAGGAGCTGAATGGCAACCGCGTTGAGATCAACACGTTCGACGTAGGCACCTCTTTCTCCATCGGCCTCAAAGCTGATTTCTGATCTGGGAAGCGTGCGCGAAATCAATCGCGCACGCTCACCTGATCCATGCCGGGCAGCCCCATCGCCATGCCTGTCGGGAATTTGGCGCGATAGGGCGCTTTCAACGGTTCGATTTCTTCAGCTGAAAGCTCGATATCGAGCGCCGCCACAGCTGCTTCCAAGTGGTGCGGTTTGCTGGCGCCGATAATGGGCGCAGCAACGCTCGGCTTGGTGAAATGCCAAGCCAGAGCAAGGCTCGCCATCGCATCGCCGCGTTCCTTTGACAGCGCCTCAAGTGCATTGATGACAGCGTTATCCGCTTCATCTTCGGGGTAGATCACTTTGCCAAAACCATCGGTTTTGCTGCGCACCGTCTCCTCACCCAAAGGCCGGGCCAGCCGTCCACGCGCAAGCGGGCTCCACGGGATCACCCCGACATTCTGGTCTTCGCACAGCGGCAGCATTTCGCGCTCTTCCTCGCGATAGAGAAGGTTCAGCTGGTTCTGCATCGATATGAAGCGCGTCCACCCATTCGCGCGCGCCGCTTCCTGCGCTTTGGCAAATTGCCACGCATACATGGAGGACGCCCCGATATAGCGCGCCTTGCCTGCCTTCACGATGTCGTGGAGCGCCTCCATTGTCTCTTCAATCGGCGTCTCATCATCCCAGCGGTGGATCTGGAACAGATCGACATATTCCATGCCTAGGCGAGTGAGGCTGTCATCAATCGCCTGCATCAATGATTTGCGCGAGAGCCCGCCAGTGTTGGGCGCATTGCGCCATGGGATATAGGCTTTGGTCGCCACCACGATCTCATCGCGCCGGGCCATTTCGGACAGCAGCTTGCCCGTAATCTCTTCCGATGTTCCTCCCGCATAACCATTGGCCGTGTCGAAGAAATTGATCCCCGCTTCCAGGGCGGCGCGGAAGAACGGGCGGCTCTCATCCTCATCCAGCAACCAATCACCATGCCAGCCCTTGGTCTTGTCGCCATAGGTCATGCAGCCAAGACACAGGCGTGAGACGGAAAGTCCGGAATTTCCAAGGCGAGTAAATTGCACTGTGTTCTCCTATGAAAGCGTCAGCCCGCCATCGACCACCAGTGTCTGCCCGGTCATGTAAGCGGCAAGCGGTGAGGCAAGGAATAGCGCCGCGCCTGCCATATCTTCAGGCGTGCCGACCCGGCGAAGCGGGATGGAGCGCAAGGTCGCCTCCAGCCGTTCGGGATGCTCGGTGGTGATGGTTGTCAGCTTGGTCGGGACCAGCCCGGGCGCGATCCCATTGACGCGAATGCCGTCCCTCGCCCACGCTTCGCCCAATGTCTTCACAAGGCTCGCCGCGCCCGCTTTCGAGGCGGCATAGGCGGGATTGCCCATGGTCGATTGAAACGCGGCGACGGACGAAACGACGATCATCGTCCCGTCCCTTTCAGCGAGCGCTGCGTGAAACGCCCGAGCCACATCCATCACCGAATTGAGATTCACATCGACGACATCATCCCATCCTTCGCGGGCGAATTCCTTGCGGCCATAGCGCACCGTGCCTTGGCACTGGATAATGACATCGGGTTGGGGCACCGCGCCAGCCAAAGCATCGGCAGCCTCGCGGTCGGTCACATCAAGCCGGTGATAGGTGAGCCCGGTAAAGTCGCTATCCTCAGCTTCGAGATAGTCGCCACTATCGGGCCGCGTGCCAGTGACGATTACCTCGGCCCCGCGAGAGCGAAACCCCTGCGCAATGCCATTACCAATCCCGCCCGACCCGCCAATGACGAGAACACGCTTACCGCTGAAATCGAGGGGGTTGGTAATGCTCGCTCTCCCTTTGCAGCAACAAGAAAGGGTTGTGATGGGTTTGTAAAGCGGTCGTTTGTGTCAGCTATGGGTGTGAGGATGTGGTGTTGACTGCGGCGGGAATGGGCGGGAGCGGGCTTTCTGCTATCAGGCATGCCCGAGAAGCGCGGACTAGCGCCTACCTAGTAACACTAGTTGATCCATATCGCGAAGAGGTCGTTCTGAAAACTCTTCAATGGTAAGAATGAGCAGGTTAAATTTCAGTCCAAACTCTCGATCAAGGCCCATAAAGCATTCCCGGATCTGATGAATTCTTTTGACCAACCCGGCTCTGTCTCCATCGACTACCGCAAGAATATCAATATCGTTGAATAGTCCGCCTCGAAAGTAAGACCCGAAGCCCCATACACTTTGAAGACTTGGGCACTGGTCAAGGATATACTGGATTCCCATCCTCATCCTTCTTGTGGTATGCCCAAAAGTCATTCCTGTACAAAGCCCCGGTCATCTCGCCTGTGTTGAACAGGCCGATTTCATGGCCAAGGCAGTATTCCTTGGCCTCCATCGTGTAGCTATTCCACATACCACCGACATAAATCAAATTCACAGCAGGGAATTGCTCACGCACTTCCAAGACCTTCCCTATTCCGCATGTATATTCGTCTAGGCAGATTGCTTGGATATCACGCCCGCGCCCGCGAGTAACATTCCAAACAATGTCGTGATGCCTCTCAGCCTCGATCACATTTGCGTGTGCGTTCAACAAGCGATCAAACCAAGATATCTGCGCAAACGAGATACCGTGTTCATTGGACCCGTTACTCATTGAGCAGCCCACTTACATGCCAATTGCGCAAAATCGGTTGGGAAAAGCTGATAAAAATCCAGACGTCCATACTGGTTCTGTTCGTAGCTAGATGCATGGTCTTTGAACTTCAAAACAGCTGCTTTCATTTCCTCCGGTACCAGCTCCGCATTCGTCTCTAATGATCGCACAATTTTCCGGTTGTTGGGCAGCAAAACATCAAACTTGCGCGCCGCCCAAATCGCATGTGCCGATGAAGCTGGGTTCTTCTCCGCGATTTCCGATTTCGGGCCATAAGTGTCAAAGTAGTATTTGTTTTCGTCGAGCAGTCCGACCAGATAACTCATCAGCTCAGCGGTGTTCGTCATCTTTTTTGACTTCGACATACTATCAACCCAAGCTTCATGTTGCTTCTTCCAGTCGAGCAACGTTTCGACCGAGTATGTTCCTTCAGGCGACTTGTCGATTCTCGTATGGCAGGTCGGGCACAGAAGGACGAGGTTATCGTAACTATCCGACCCGCCGCCAGCTTGGCCGCGCGGACCTCCAGCTTGGCGAGCAATGATATGAGCCTGCTCCCCTGTGAGGAAGCTATCGCCATTGGCACCGATTTCGGAAAGCTTGGCGCGGCAGTCCGGATTACTACAATAGCCAGCCGCTCTACCCCAGAGCAGTTTAACGTCTTTCTCTGCAATCGGCACGTCGTTCCCCCTTGTTGTTTCTTGAAGGTAGCTAAACAAGAAGGATGAACGCTTTGCGCCGGAAATGCGGCAATCGTTTCAATCTCATTGTAGAAAAATAGGCGGTACTGGTGTGGCGCGCTGTATTCGCGAGCATTGTGTTGCAGTTCCGCTACGGGTCTTTATCGGAATGTCCGCTTTGGCCTGCTGCCATCGCACAAAGCGGACATCGACCACTACCGATTAAATCTCGCGGCTGATCACTTCCTTCATGATCTCGCTTGTGCCGCCATAGATGCGCTGGACGCGGGCATCGCGCCAAAGCCTCGCAATTGCGTATTCGTTCATATAGCCCGCGCCGCCGTGCAATTGGAGGCAGGCATCGACCATTTCCCATTGCATTTCGGTGTGCCACAGCTTGGCGGAGGACGCTTCGCCCGTAGTCAGCTCTCCGCGCAAGTGGCGCGCGATTGCCCAGTCGAGGTGCGCCCAGCCCACTTGCAGCTTTGCTTGCAGGTCTGCGAGCGTGAATTTGGTGTTCTGAAACTCGAACACAGCCTTACCAAATGCCTTGCGGTCCTTGGTGAATTTGACCGCTTCATCAAACGCGCGCTGCGCGCCGCCTTGTGCGGATACGGCGATAGAGAGGCGTTCTTGCGGCAGCTCTTCCATAAGGTGGATAAAGCCGCGATTTTCGCCGCCCAGAATGTTCGTTTTCGGCACGCGCACGTCCTGAAAAAACAGCTCAGAGGTGTCGGCGGAGTGCTGGCCGATCTTGTCGAGATTGCGCCCGCGCTCAAACCCCGGCGTGCCCGCATCGACAAGGACAAGCGATGTGCCTTTCGCACCCGCGCTCGGATCGGTCTTTGCAACCACGATCACGCAATCGGCGTTCTGGCCGTTGGTGATGTAGGTTTTCGAGCCGTTGATGACGAGGTGATTGCCATCCTCAACCGCTGTCGTCTTGATGCCCTGCAAGTCTGATCCTGCACCCGGCTCCGTCATCGCGATGGCGGTGATGATGTCGCCAGAGATCATGCCGGGGAGATATTTCTCTTTCTGCTCGGGGCTGCCGAGACGCTCGAAGTAATTGACGGTGATGTCGTTTTGCAGCGTGAAACCGGCGCTGGTGCCGAGATAGGATAGCTCTTCAGCGAGCACGCAGTTGAACCCGAAATCGAGGCCCAGCCCGCCATTTTCTTCCTTGACGGTGGGGCAAAGCATGCCCGCTTCGCCCAGCGCTTTCCATGCTTCGCGCGGGACGATGCCTTCTTCTTCATGCTGATCGAGGTAAGGCTCCATATGTTCGCCCAGCACCTTGCGAACCGTGTCGCGAAACGCTTCGTGATCTTCGTTGTAAGCCGTGCGGTGAGCTGTATCGAGCATCCATAATCCCTTTGTGCGAAATGCGTTGTGTTCTGGGACTGAATGAAGCGCGAGTTGACGCACGCGTCAAGCGCGAAAGATGCTAGTCAGGATTGAGAAATTCGCATCGTCGCGTGAGGAATTGCGACGTCGGTTTACTCACGTGTGGGGAATGCTGGCAAAGCACCGCTCAAACAGAACACACTGCCGCCTCGCGCTCCCAGCCCGGCTGTTCGTGCCTAAGAGGGCAATCAAGGGGAGGACAAAGGGCTTTGCAACACCTTAGCAGACGGGCGATCATCGCGTCGGGCCTTGGCGCTTTTGTGGCAGGGTGCACGGATAACCGGCTGGCGACGCGCCCGGCTGTCGCACCTGCGCCGCCGTTTGGCGGGGAGGCTCTAAAGCCGCTTGATCTGTCCGCCGACAACCTCACCCGAATAAGTGTTTGCCTGAGGCCATTTCGTCCTGCCGGGCCGCG
Organism: Erythrobacter sp. YT30; assembly: GCF_001542875.1. Taxonomy (GTDB): domain Bacteria; phylum Pseudomonadota; class Alphaproteobacteria; order Sphingomonadales; family Sphingomonadaceae; genus Erythrobacter. The sequence goes on from NZ_LMAF01000002.1 coordinate 251,892, forward strand.
GCTGGAAGCCGAAATAGTGAACGGCAAAACACTCATTCACAATTACGGTCATGGCGGTTCGGGTTGGTCGCTTGCTTGGGGCTATGCCGAGGCAGCGCGCGATCTTGCCGCCACGTCTCGCCCAAGAACGGTTGCGGTGCTCGGCGCGGGAGCGATGGGGCTCACGGCGGCCATCGCTCTTGCGCAAACCGGGGCCAAAGTGACAGTCTACGCACGCGAATTCCCGATAGAGACGCCCTCTGCACGGGCAAGCGGTGTATGGTCACCATCGAGCCGCATTGGTTTCGCATCCCAAGTCGATCCCGGTTTTGAGAGGCGCTGGGAAGTGTTCGCGCGGCGCTCTTATGCGCGGCACATGCACTATGTGGGGCGCGCTGGCAGTCCTGTCGAATTCACGCCGCGCTACTATGTCCGCACACAAATGCGCGAACCGCCATTGGTCAGCTCTCCGGAAGGTGGAGGCCAATTTCTGCATCTCGACCGAAAGCTGCGCGACATGACGCCCCGCTGGAGCGAGAAAACCGGCACACCATTCCCAAGCGAAAACGGGGTGCGCGGCGGCATGGTGATGACATTCAACATCGCTGAATACACCCGCCAGCTGATCGCGGATTTGCAAGCCATGGGCGGTCGGATTGAGCGAGCCGAAATCGCGTCCTTTTCCGAATTGGCGAGCCTTCCCGGCGATGTCGTGATCAATTGTTCAGGCTATGGCGCCAAAGCGCTTGTCGGCGATACCTCGCTTGTCCCGGTCCGCGGTCAAATCGCGTGGATGCCGGCCCAAACAGACAGGCTCTACGGCGTCTTCCATCGCAACGTGATGGTGCTGTCGCGCCGCGATGGGCTCATGGTCCAGGAGACGGGCGGCAATGATTGGTTTGGCTTTGGCGATGAAAGCGAGACGCCAGATCGTGACGAATTCCTGGCAGCGCTAGAGAAAGTCGCACCGATATTTGCGTGGGCGCCATAAATTCGGCTGATCGCCCCGTCAATTGCATGATTTCATTTGACAATTCCTGATGCTTTTGCCCACTTAACACTCTCATCGATTTGGACAGGGGCGAGTCAAATGATCGATATTCTTGCAAGGATCGTGGTTTTCACAGGGCTCTTGATGGGAGCCAGCTTGGCCAGCGCTCAAACTGTGGGGCCTTTCTCTCACACGGGCAGTTTTGAAACGCGAGCAATGGTCGGCGTGACAATTCCGCTCGGGAGCCGATCAGAGAGCGCTGAGGCAAAGCCGCGATTTGACCTGACGATTGAGGGCGCGCAGCTGAGGCATGGTGTTGACGGCTTCGCGAACACGTTCTCCATCAGGCCAGAGCGCCGCAACATCAGGCGCGCGACTGTCTCGTGGACGATCGAAAATAGGCCTCAATTTCTGCTGAATGGCTATTCGCTACAACCGAGCGTTCAAATCTATGCCGATGAACCTGCCGACGGTGAAGAAGGCGAGGATGGCGAGAAGAAAGGTCGCTCAACCGGCAAGAAGATCCTGCGCGGTGCAGCCGTTGCAGGAGGCGTTGCCGCGCTCGCCGTTGGAGTGGGAATTGCCGCGATTATCGCCCAATGCAACAGCGACGAGGGCTGCGGCGAGTAGCAGCCCCGTGCGGTGCGTAACTGCGGACACTTAATGGTGCGACGGATCAGAACGCTCCAAATTGGCGGTGATACAGAGGTTAGCTGTGCCCGCTCAACCCTCTTTATCACTGGTCATTCCAAGTCTTGTGCGATCGCCAGCGTGAATGTGCCCGACAGGAGAGCGGAGAAAGCCTGATCATCAGAGCGGCTCATATGGATGACGATGGTCGTGTCGGTTTTTGGCACGTAGAATGCGCCAGACATATATCCATCGAGCGAACCCGTGTGGCCAAACACTTTATCGCCGCTGCGTGATTGGAAGATTTCGACGCCTAGCCCCTGCCGCTTGCGCGTGCTTTCAGGTGCAGTGTCCGCAATCATCTGGTCACCGATTTCGCGCAATGCGCCGTCTGAGGCAAACAGCGTCCGGATCCATTTGGCCGCGTCATCCGCGCTTGCAAACATGCCGCCATCAGGTCCTGAATTTTCGCGCAATGCAAAGGTCGGCTCCCACGTGTCGATAGGTGAACCATAGCCGTGGATCACATCGCCGGGAGGTGATGCGACGCTATAATAGGTCTCGGCCAAACCAAACCGCTTGAGCAGGCGATCTTCGATCAGGGCATCGATGGTCTTGCCGGTTGCCTGCTCCAAAATAAGAGCCAGAACCTGATAGTTGGTGTTCGAATAATCAAACCGGGTGCCAGGGTTCATGGTGCGCTTCACCCCGCGGATCGAATGAAGGGCCACGTCGGGCGTCAACGGCGCGGTGCGGTCCCAATCCTTGAGATAAAATCGCCTCGAATAATAATCCGGTATGCCTGACTGATGGCCAAGCAATTGGCGCACGTTGGGATCGAGGTTGGCCGGAAGCCGAGCGAGCACTGATGACGGTAGAAGCTCCGAAATGGGCGCATCGAGATTGATCATACCTTCGCGAGACAGCTCAAGAGTAAGCGCCGCCATATAGGTTTTTGTGATCGAGCCGAGGCGCAACGTTTCCTCGCCCGTCAGCGGTTCGCCGCCGTCGCGCATCGTTGTGCCCTCAGCGATCAGGTAGCTCGCATCGCCGCGTTCGAACAGAATGATGATGCCGGGAACTTCGCCATCTTTCGCAGTGGTTTCAGCAAGCTGCGTAAGCGCGGCGCAGGGTTCGATCGCAAGAGCCGGGGTGCCGGAATCGCCGGTGAAGCTAAAGCCGATGAAATAACCAAAGAAGCAAAACCCGAGAAACAGTCTCGGTATGGCGGTGATACGGTTCATTTAGGGTGGCCTTTATAATTGGGCCTCCGTTTTAGTCGATCCTCGCCATCGAATGTGGCATATTTTGATCGCCAAAGAGACGATTTTCGTTGATCTAGGCATCTATATGGAGGAATTCGTCGCAATGGATGATTTTGATCGGAAGATTTGCGCGCTTGTCCAGCGCGATAACCAGCGCACCCATGCCTCGATTGGGGCAGAAATTGGATTGTCGGAAGGTGCCGTACGCCGACGCTTGAAAGCGCTGCGGGCGCAAGGCGTGATCGAGCGCGACGTCGCAATCCTGAGGCAAAGCGAAGGTGGCGTGCGCCTGATTGTCACCTTGTCATTCGGGAATGAAAGCCCGGAAAGCTATCAGGCGCTCGACGATCAATTGGCGCAGCTTCCCGAAGTCTTGCAATCCTATCACGTTTCCGGATCGGTTGATTACGTCCTGATCGTACAAGGGCCCAACGTCGAATGGTATGAGGATTGGAGCAAGGAGCACTTGATGGCCAATCCCGACATCCAGCGGTTCACGACGCACGTCGTGTGGTCATGCAAGAAGTTCGAAACCGCTATCCCGCTGACGGGATAGGATTGCCAAGCGCGGCGTGTTTACCCCACAAACGCGCGTTCGATCACGAATTGGCCAGGCTTGTTGTTCGCGCCTTCTTCAAAGCCGCGCTTTTCGAGATCGGCTGCGTGATCCTTGATCATCGCCATTGATCCGCACAGCATCACGCGGTCTTCTTCGGGGACGAAACGCTGGGGGCCTTTGGATTGTTCAAACAGGCGGCCATCATCGATCAGCGTCTGGATGCGGCCCTGCATGCGGAAACTTTCGCGCGTCACTGTCGGCACATAGATAAAGCGTTCGCGGTCTTCATCTTCCAACAAGGGATCGCCTTCGAGCTTGCTTTCCAGCAATTCGCGATAGGCAAGATCGTTCACCTGACGCACTGAATGCACGACGATCACCTCATCGAACATTGCATAGACTTCAGGATCGCGCGCAAGGCTCATGAACGGGGCAAGGCCTGTTCCGGTCGAAAGCATAAAGAGACGCTTTCCCGGAAGCAGCGCGTCGGTGACGAGAGTGCCCGTTGGCTTTTTGCCGAGATAGATCGGGTCGCCCACTTTAATGTGCTGGAGGCGCGAGGTCAGTGGACCATCTTCGACCTTGATCGAGAGAAATTCGAGTTCCTCATCATAGCTGGGCGATGCCACCGAGTAAGCGCGCAAAAGCGGTTTGCCGTTCTCTTGTGGAAGGCCGATCATCACAAATTCACCCGAACGGAAGCGAAAGCTTGCCGGGCGCGTGATCTTCAGGCTGAAAAGCGAATCGTTCCAGTGGTGAACATGCGTCACCGTCTCGACGGATAAAGCAGCGCTTTCGGTAAACTGATCGCGATCAAGAACGGGTTGGTTCACGTAAAATAGCCTTCGGTGGGTGTCTCAATTGAGCGCGCAGATGGACCTTAGCGCTCGGCTCTTCAAGGTAGTTTAGTGATAAGGGGTGAAAGCGCGCCTTGCCCTCGCCCCTCTCTCGCGGACCTTAATTCCAGCCAGCACGATCGAAAATCTGCACGGCCTGCGTCTGGTTTTTGCCAAGCTCAGAAAGGTTGAGCGTATCGGGTACAAATTCGCCCAATTGCTCCACGGTTGAACTCGCGTCGGTCCTTTGCGCGGCTGGGTATTCATTGTTGCCGTCGGCAAAGTAGCGCTGAGCGCTTGTCGAAGTGAGGTATTCGAGGAAACGGATGGCGTTGTCGCGATTGGGCGCGGTTTTTACTAGCCCTGCCCCGCTGATATTGATGTGCGCCCCGGTGCCCGCCTGATTGGGGAAAATCACTCCGATTTGATCGAGCAATCCGGCCTTCTCCTCATCACCTGCATACCGCGCGAGGTAATAAGTATTGACGACAGAGATGTCGCATTCACCATTTGCGACGGCTTCGATATTGGCTGTATCATTGCCCTGCGGCGGGCGTTTGAAATTGGCGACAACGCCGCTTGCCCAGTCCTCGGCGCGGTCCGGACCATCATGCGCGATGATGCTGGAAAGGAGCGATATGTTGTAGATGTTGGAGGAGGATCGCATGCAAATCTCGCCGCGATAGGCGGGGTCTGCGAGGTCCTGATATGTCGCAAGGCCTTCGGGCGCACCGGCTTCCTTGTTGTAGATGATGACGCGCGCTCTTGTGGAAAGCCCGAACCACAGGCCATCGGGGTGGCGCAGATATTCGGGCAGGCGTTCGTTCAGGATTTCGCTTTCAACGGGGGCCAATATGCCCGCTTCTTCGGCGCGCCAGAGGCGACCTGCATCGACTGTAATCAGCAGGTCAGCTTGTGAAAACTCCCCCTCGCTCGCGATCCGCTCGATAAGGGCATCAGCCTCGGCTTCGATGCGGTTTACCTCGATCCCGGTTTCGCGAGTGAAATCTTCATAAAGCGCAAGATCGGTGTCGTAATGGCGCGAGGAGTAGAGGTTTACCTCGCCGACGATTTCCGCTGCTTCGCCATTCTCACCCCCTTCTTCTGCACCTTGAGAGCAAGCTGCGAGTGTCAGAGCGCACAGCCCTGCGATCAATGTCTTTTTCATGGAAATTCCCTCGTCCGAGTATTTGCGAGTGATTTGCATTATTATTTTGATCCGCGCAAGACTTAATCGCGCGCAAAGGCTCTGATGCTCCCCGCATCGGGCACCAGCCGGTATCGTTGATTAAGATCAATTGGCGCGCGCGTTTCGACCGTGATTTCGTTTCCCTGCTCGTCTGCCAAGGCCACCCGGGAGGCTGCGCCCATCAGGTGATGATCGCGCACGATAAGCCCGTTTTCATCCTCTGCCAGGCGCACCGCATCAGCGTAGATCAACAGGTCAAATTCGTCCGCGTCAGGCAAAGGTCCGGCGACACTTTCGGCATCAAACGTCCCGAAATCGCATTCCACGCCTGCGCCTGCGCGCCAGCCGGAGACAATCTGAGCGCCGCCGAAAATCGCTCCGACCGATGGTGCGGCGGGTGCTTCGTGCAGCTCAGCAGGGGTGCCGAATTGGACGATCCTGCCCGCTTCCATCACCGCAATGCGGTCTGCCATGTCGAGCGCTTCGTCCGGATCATGCGTGACCAAAAGCGTCGTCGTTTCACTTGCGCGCAGGACCCGGCGGCAATCGCGTCGCAGCTTGCGCCGCAGGACGATATCGACGCTGGCAAAGGGTTCATCCATCAGCAGCACTGGCGGCTCAGGCGCCATTGCGCGGGCCAGAGCAGCGCGTTGCTGCTGACCGCCCGAAAGCTCATGCGGATAGCGGCCGCCAAGCCCCGAAAGCCCGACCTGTTCGAGCCATCCCTCAACCTCTCCCCGGCGCCCGCGTGGCAGGCCAAAACCCACATTTTTTGCAAGCGTCATGTGCGGAAACAGCGCGCCGTCCTGAAACATCAGCCCCACAGGCCGCGCCTCGGGCGGTGGGCTTTGCTTCTCATCGGCAAGCACTTCCCCGCCGCAATGAATGCTGCCCGCTTGCACTTTCAAAAGCCCCGCTGCGAGCCCAAGCAAGGTTGACTTCCCGCAACCCGACGCGCCAAGCAGGCAGGTAATCTCACCGGCAGGCGCTGTGAAATTGATATCCTTCAACGCCTCCACGTCACCGTAAGCATGGGCAATATGGCGAAATTCAAGCGACATGGATGTTTGCGGACTTGTCCCGGATGGCAAAGGTGGCGGCAAAGATGAAGCGCCGCTTTAGGCAGGTGAGCATGGCGGGGGCAAGCGGAGATGGCGTTTCCGATGCTTCTCGCATTGCGGAAGGGCGCGCGCTAGCTGTCACGCTTGATCGCTGGACTATTGCCGCGCTTATCATCGCCGTGCTTGCTGCCGTGCCGATCATCGCAGTCCTGTTCGCCATACCTTTGGGCGAAAGCGCGCTGATCAGCCATTTGATGAGCACTGTCCTGCCGCGCTATATCGCCAACACAGCGGCGCTGATGGCGATTGCTGGCGGTATTGCAGTGGTGATCGGCACGGGCTGCGCGTGGCTCGTCAGCGCGGCTGAATTTCCGGGAAGGCGCGTCCTTTCATGGGCGCTCATCCTGCCGCTGGCCGTGCCCGCCTATATCGGAGCCTATCTTTATGCCGATTTGCTCGATTTTTCAGGGCCAGTGCAGTCGGGCCTTCGCGCGGTGACGGGTTGGGAAGTGGGTGACTACTCCTTCCCGCAGATCCGCTCGCTATGGGGCGGCGGTGCGATCCTCGGGCTTGTCCTTTACCCTTATGTCTACCTTCTCACCCGCGCCTCTTTTGCAACTCAAAGCATTGCGCAATTCCAGGCCGCGCGCAGTTTGGGCGCACGGCCATGGGTGGCTTTCACCCGCATCGCCTTGCCCGGAGCGCGCCCAGCAATTGCTGGGGGTCTGGCGCTTGTCCTGATGGAGGTGCTCGCCGATTTCGGGGTCGCCGATTACTTCGCGATCCCGACATTCAGCACCGGCATCTTCAGAAGCTGGCTCGCCATGGGGGACAAGCAGGCGGCGATGGGATTGGCTGCAATGATGCTGGTGTTCGTGATCGCGCTTGTCACGTTTGAGGCGATGACACGGGGCGGCAGCAGTGAGAGCCGCGACGGATTGGGCGCGCGCGCCGGGGCAGAGCCGCTGGTCGCGCTTTCGCCCATGGGCAAGGCCTTGGCGCTGATCGCATGCCTTTTGCCGGTGCTGTTGGGCTTCGTAATCCCAGCCCTTACCCTCGCCGGCATGGCGGTGACCGACCCTGCCATCGCCGCCGCGCGCGATCTCGCCGACTACGCTAGCGGCAGCCTGTGGCTCGGTATCGCGAGCGCGCTTGTGTGCTGCCTTGCCGCCCTGCTTCTGGTGTTTGCTAAGACTCGATCGAACAGCCTTTTGACGCGCGGCACCATCCGCATTGCGACCCTTGGCTATGCCCTGCCAGGCGCGCTTCTTGCCGTCGGCCTCCTCTCGCCATTGGGCGCTTTCGACCAGACGCTCACTCGCGCGGTGCGCGATGGCACATCCTATACCGGCGGTCTGCTGCTGACGGGGACCAGCCTTATCCTCATCTACGCGCTTTCGGTTCGCTTTCTCACCGTCGCCTACAACGCCTTGGATAGCGGCATGGCGAAAATCCCGCCTTCGCTCGATGCCGCGGCTCGATCGCTCGGTGCCCGTCCCGCTCGCGTCCTCGCGCGCATCTATGTGCCCCTGCTCAGCCCCAGCCTCGCTGCTGCAGGAGCTTTAGTGCTGATTGATACGCTGCGCGAGCTTCCCGCAACGCTTATCCTGCGGCCATTCAATCTCGAGACGCTGGCAACCCGCACCTATCGCCTCGCCAGCGATGAACGCTTGGTCGAGGCCTCAATCCCTGCGCTCATCCTGCTTGCAGCGGGATTGCTGCCCGTCCTTCTGCTCAGCCGAACCGGAAAACGCGGCTGACGCAGCAAGTGTCAGGCAAAATTGTCACTAGCGCTTGTCCAATGCTTCAGAAGCGTCCAAAAGGCCTGAGAAATGGCGCGTTTTCCCTTTTCAGCCATCGTCGGACAGGACGAGATGAAGCAGGCTTTGCTGATTGCCGCGGTCGATCCGGGCATTGGCGGAGTGATGGTGTTTGGCGACCGAGGCACCGGCAAATCGACAGCCGCGCGCGCTTTGGCAGGTCTATTGCCACCCATCACGGCGATCAAAGACTGCCCCTATGGCTGCTCGGCTGACGACAAGGAGCGTTACCCCGATGTCTGCGGCACAGGATCTTTGCGAAAGCGGCCCGTACCCTTCATCGACATGCCCTTGGGAGCAACAGAGGATCGGGTGATCGGCTCGCTCGATCTGGAGCGCGCTTTGCGCTCGGGCGAGAAGGGATTTGAGCCTGGCCTTCTGGCCAAGGCGCATCGCGGATTTCTCTATATCGACGAGATCAACCTGCTCGAAGATCACTTGGTCGATCTGCTTTTGGACGTGGCAGCATCGGGGGAGAACGTGGTCGAGCGCGAGGGACTTTCGGTCCGTCACCCTGCCAAGTTTGTGCTGATCGGCAGCGGAAACCCCGAAGAAGGCGAACTGCGCCCGCAATTGCTCGACCGGTTTGGCCTATCGGTCGATGTGCGCACCCCGCCAGAGATCGAAACACGTATCGTGATCATGAAACGCGTCGCGGAAAATGAAAGCGATCCTGCTGCTTTCGCTGAAAAATGGTCAGCGGAGGACGCTAAGATCCTCAAGCAAATCGCGCGCGGGAAGACCAAATTGGCGAAACTTGAGCCGGGCGAAGATCTGCTGCGCGATTGTGCGGAATTGTGCCTTGCCGTGGGCGCGGATGGCCTTCGCGGCGAGCTGACCCTCATGCGAGCGGCGCGCGCCTTTGCCGCGCTCAGCAATGCCAAATCGGTGCGGCGTGAGCACCTGGTTGCAATTGCTCCTCTTGCTTTGCGCCACCGCCTGCGCCGCGATGTGCTGGATGAAACAGGATCGACAGTGCGCATAACTCGCGCGCTCGATGAATTGTTCGGATGATCGACCAACGCGCATCGGATCCGATAGACGATGCCTTGATCGCCGCCCGCCTCTTTGCCTCACATCCGCACCTGTTCGGCGGGATGGTGCTGCGCGGTGCGGGCCCTGCGCGCGATGCTCTTCTCAGCGCGATTGCGGGCGTAATCCCCTGTCGCCGTCTGCCGGGACATATCGACGATACGCGGCTGATGGGCGGGATCGACATCGCGGCAAGCCTCGCCAGCGGAAAGCCGGTCAAGCAAAAGGGCTTGCTGGCCGAGGCGAAAGGCGGCGCCTTGGTGCTGCCCATGGCGGAACGGTGCGAGGCTGCGCTTGCCGGGCGATTAGCGCAGGCTCTGGATGCGGATGAGGCGGCCTTGATCCTGCTCGATGATGGCAACAATGATGACGATGCGCCGCCCCAGGCCCTGACCGAAAGACTGGCGTTTTCCTTAGATCTTTCCGCCTCGCGGCGATGGCAGGACGTGGCCTTACCTCCGCCACACAAAACGCCTTCGGCCAAGGTCGCACCGCTTGGCTCTGACGGCACGGTGGCACTCGCAAACACGGCTGCAGCGCTCGGCATTGTGGGACTTCGCCCGCTAATATTCGCAAGCCATGCCGCAAGAGCCCATGCTTCGCTTAAAGGCCGCAGCGAAGCCATTGACGCCGATCTTGCGGCTGCCGTCCGTCTGGTGCTCGCACCGCGCGCGACGCAGCTTCCTCAGCCGCAAGATCAGGAGCAGCCGCCCGAACCTCCACCGCCTCCCTCAGATAATCCCGGTGACGAACCGAAGGATAACGACACCCAACAGCCTGATGGCCCGCTCGAAGATATGCTGGTCGAGGCCGCGCTCGCCGCGATCCCAGCCGACCTGATCGCGCAGCTTGCCCAAGGAAATGCGCCGCGCCGTGCTGGGATGAGCGGATCGGGGCAGAACAAGAAATCGGGCCTTCGCGGCAAGCCATTGGGCGCGCGGCCCGGAATGCCGCGTGGGGGCGCTCGCTTGGCTCTCATCGACACATTGCGCGCCGCTGTCCCATGGCAGGAGGTGCGCCGGACTGAAATGGGGCGTGAGGTCGGTGACGCCACCTCAGCCATACAGGTTCGCAAGGACGATTTGCGCATTCGCCGTTTTGAAGAGAAATCTGCGCGCGTCACTATCTTTGCGGTCGATGCCTCGGGCTCCGCCGCTGCTGCTCGCCTCGCCGAGGCAAAGGGCGCTGTGGAACTGATGCTGGCACAGGCCTATGTTACGCGCTCCGAAGTTGCGCTGATCGCCTTTCGCGGAGAAAGCGCCGAACTGCTGCTCCCCCCAACCCGCTCGCTAACCCGTGCGCGGCGCGCCTTGGCAGAATTGCCCGGAGGCGGCGGGACACCGCTCGCCATGGGGCTCAATGCAGCGCGCGAAACCGCTGAGGCCGTGATAGCGCGCGGGCGCACGGCAAGCGTCATCGTACTCACCGATGGCCGCGCGAACATCGCCGCCGATGGCACTCCGGGGCGCAAACAGGCAGGCGAAGATGCCGAAGCCGCCGCCAAAGCCATTGCGCGCGCAGGGATTGAGGCGCTGGTGGTCGATATCGCCGCAAGACCGGGACGCGAGGGGCCGCAATTGGCACAGGCCATGGGCGCACGTTTCCTCGCCCTTCCCCGCGCCGATGCAAAGGCGCTCCATGCCGCTATCGATACCAGCACGCGGGCCAAAGAGCCGGCATGAGCCGCCCTCTCGCCTGGAGCCGTGAAGGATTGATCTGGCCGCATCGCGAGGTAAGCAAGTTTATCCCGTCAGGTGGCGCGAAATGGCACGTGCAGCGTATGGGAGATGCCGCGAACCCGCCGCTTTTGCTGCTCCATGGCACGGGCGCGTCGGTGCATTCATGGCGTTCGCTTGCGCCTCTGCTGGCTGCCGACCACCAAGTCATCGCGATGGATTTGCCCCGCCACGGCTTCACATCGGGACATGGGCCTGAGCAGACCTCGCTGCCCGGAATGGCAGGCGAGATCGCGCGGCTGCTCGGCACGCTAGATGTGGAACCCAGCGCCATAATCGGCCATTCGGCAGGCGCGGCGCTGGCGCTGCAACTCGCGCTCGATCATGGATATGAAGGCCCTATCATCGGGCTCAATTCCGCGCTTCGGCCCTTTCCCGGCCCTGCCGCTCAGATCTTCCCGGCGATTGCCAAGGTGCTGTTTGTCAATCCGCTTGTCCCGCGGATATTCTCAGGCGCAGCATCCCTGCCTGGCGAAGCGGAGCGATTCCTCGCCCGCGCCACCGGCTCTCAAATCGATGCAGAAGGTCTTGCCTGCTACACCGAGCTGCTGCGCAATTCGCGCCATACGAAAGGCGCGCTCGCGATGATGGCGAACTGGGATTTGCCGACGCTTCGCACGCGGATGAAGGAGATCGACAATCGGGTGCACCTTATCCACTCGGACAAGGACAAGGCGATCCCGCTCGACTGGGCAAAAGAGGCGGATGGCTGGCTCCCCAATTCCTCGCTCGAAGTGCTGGACGGTCTCGGCCATCTCGCGCACGAGGAAGATGCGAGGCGCGTCATGGCGCTGATCAACCCGATCCTGAGCGCGCAGGCGGCAAACCAGAAGGTGGCCCCGTGAATTTCGGCTGGATCGAGATTATCCTGTTTTACGGTTTGGCCGTGGGCCTTGCCGCCTGGCAATACTGGAAGACAGACAAGGAGCTGAAAGCGACGCGCGCCAAGCGTCTTGAAGAAGAAGCAAAGGCGAAAGCCGAAGAGGATGAGCCACCCTCAGACTGACTTTCGAGCGTTTATTTCCGCGCCCGCGGCATCCGATATGGCAGCATCCACTGCACCAGCCGAGTGCTGAAGCGCTGCATGTCGAGGCTTTCTTGCACCGCGATCACGTCTTCGCCCTCGAGCTGCGATGAGAGTTCAGATCGGGCATAGAAAGGTGTGTCCTCCCACGTCTTGCGAACCTCAGCCACGCCAATTTCTGAGCGAGTTCGTCGTTCAATCCGCCAACCACTATTCGGCAGTGCCGCAATCGGCGGAAGGTCTACCTCTGTTGGGATGGCTTCGGCGTTAAAGCGAATGGCGCTTGCAAACAAAGACCCATCGGTGCGTTCACCTTCATAGCAGACGATCGCACCCCGCTTCATGTGGGCGCGCGACCAGTGCCAGATGCGAAAGCCGTCTTCCAGGGGCTCACTGCCACGATTGTGATCGAAATAGCCCTTCCCGCTCCACGAGGTTCCGGGCCGTTTCATATCAACCTCGATCCGGGCGCGCGGGGCCATACAGTGCCAGACGTGATGCTTCCCGCGATCAAGCGTGAAGGACGTGGGGTTCAGCGCTTCGGGATGGACCCGCACAGTGCCCGTCACACGCCTGCCGCTGGGGATAAAGAGGCGCTTGTCGCGTTCTTCGATATCGATCTCGAGGCAATTGCCATCCCAACGCACCGCGCTCGGCCCGATCTGCAGGTTTGCTGCATCGCGCGTGACGGCAGTCGATGGCCGCTCTGTCATCACCCAGCGCTGGTTCGGGCCGTACATCGCGACGTTAAGGCACGCATGGTTGAGCGGATCGCCGCGGCCTGATTTCTTGTAATAGGGTGAAAAAACGCTCCCCAGAAACGCGATGATCGTCAGCCCGTATTGCCCGTCATCGCTGATCGCATCGACGTACCACCAGGTATAACCGCCGGGAGGAACCTCCTCATCGAAGCGCGGTCCTGTACGAGTGTGTTCGCCGCCAGAATGCCGGACAAGGCGGCCATCGGGACGCCGGCGGAAGGATGCGTCGCTCCACCCGCGCAATAAAGCCCCTTCATCCGGGTTCGCGGGCCCTGCCGTTGGAAAGAAGCGGCCCAGCCGTGCGACGCCCTCCCGTAGAGCGCTCCGCCGCTCGCCGGGAACAGGCTCTCCCACTCCTGCGGGGTCGCGAGCGAATGCTCCATCGGATCCTCGAGTGTGAGACCGCAGCGTTCCAAGCTCTTCCTCATGGCCTTTGTGCATTGGTCTCTCTCCTGCTGAGTGTATTCGTGAGTGTCGCCATTGGCGGGGGCATTGACGATGATCTGGAAGCGTTCGCGGCCTTCGCTTTGGGCCCCATCCTGCTGAACAAGCGCGCCTGCCGGGCGGCCAGTGCGATGCGCCGCGCTGCGGTCCATCGCGCAAAGGTATGCGGTGGGATCGCTTGGCGGCTGACCGCTTGCAATCTCGCGGAATTCGCGGGCGTAATCGGGTGAAAAGAACACGTTGTGGTGCTGTAAGGGGAAGCCCGATGTTTCCGCATGGCCGTACCAGAGAAGCGCGGAAAGCGAGCGTTTCTTGGGCGGCAACGGTTTAACAGAAGGCTGCGCTGCCTTGCCCAGATAGCCTGCTGCAAGCGCTGACGGGTCTGAATTGGCAATCACCATATCGGCAGTAATCTGCTCGCCATTAGCAAGCTCAATGCCCGCAGCTTTGCCACTGCTTGCAAGCACGCGCGCGACCTCGCAGCCTGTGCGGATGGATGCTCCCTTGCTTTCCGCGAGCGTTCGCAAGGCTTTTGCAAGAGCATGTATGCCGCCATCGATGACCCACACACCGCGCGCTTCGGTGTGCGCGATCAGCATCAGGGTCGCTGGCGCTTCGTAGGGGGAAGAGCCGCAATAGGTCGAATACCGGCCAAACAATTGCTGCAAGCGCGGATCGGGGAAGTGCTTACCCAATGCCTTCCAGTAATTGTCGAAAGGCCGCATGGCGAGCATCGCATCCACTCGCCAAAAACCAATGCGCCACATCATCGGAAATGGCGTGTTGGCCGATTTGCCGCGCAGAAATGGCTTATCCAAAACTTCGAAGATGCGCCGCGCTTCATGGCGGAAATTGCGATAGCCTTTGGCAGCTTTAGCGCCTGCAAAATCGCCGATGGCTTCTTCACTGCGGATGGGATCGGCGAACAGATCGAGCCGTTCTGTCTCGCTCCAGGCATGGCGCGCGATCACTTCGGCCTGATAGACATCGACGTAATCGGAAAGCCGCGCGCCGCATTCGCGAAAGACGCCGTCGAACACATCGCGCATGGTGAAAACGGTTGGGCCGCCAGCGACCTTTGCGCCGCCGACATCGACCTCACGGGCCTTTCCGCCGACCCAGCTTTCTTTTTCGAATACGGTCACGTCAAACCCGCGCGAGGCAAGCAAAGCGGCGCTGGTAAGCCCGCCAATCCCTGCTCCGATAATCGCGACTTTTTCGCTCACCGCTCCCATCTCCACCGCCATCAGGCCGTATCTGAGTCGGTATATTATTGACCTTGACGCCCAAACTGTCCAATCTTTTAGACATATGGGATGTCAGTTAGTTTAGAAATGGGGGCAAAGCAGCCTTTCAAAGTGCGCATGGTCGCGCGCCGCAACCGGCTGTTTGCGCATCCCAGATTTCAATATTGGTGCGCGCGCATCCCCGGCCTCAAGCGCATTGCAAAAGCGCGCGCGGGCGCGATGTTCGATCTGGTTGTCGGCTTTTCCTATTACCAAGTGCTGCGCGCCGTTGTTGATGCTGAACTGCTGCCAGTCCTGCGCGACGGGCCACTGACTGCCGCCGAAATTGCTCCGCGCATTGATCTGAGCGAAGCGGCCACTCTCACTCTGCTGCGCGCGGCGCGTTCGGTGATGCTGTCCGAAGAAGTGCTGCCCGATCAATGGATGCTGGGTGAGCAAGGCGCGGTTCTGGTTGATGACCTGGGCACGCAGGCCATGGTCCGGCATCACCGCCTGCTTTACGCCGATGGCGCTGATCCGCTGGCGCTGTTGAAAGCGGATCGGAAAGAACCGACCCAGCTTTCCAATTATTGGTCCTATGCAGGCGCGCTGCACGGCACGGCGGAACGCGGGGAGGATACGCACGAATATTCAGAACTGATGGCAACATCTCAGAACTTCGTCGCAAATGAGGTGCTTGCTTCATTCAAATTCCCGCGCACAGGTAGGCAGTTGGACGTGGGCGGCGGGCACGGCGCGTTTATTCGGCGTGTCGGGGCTGCCTATCCCGATCTCCAATTTGGGCTGTTCGATTTACCGCAAGTTGTGGAAAGCGGCGCGCGCGCAGCTGCCGAAACTCTGGGCGCGGTGCGCGTCACAGCGCATCCCGGTAACTTCTTCGAGGATGCGATCCCCGAAGGCTACGATCTCGTCTCGCTTGTGCGGATTCTGCACGATCACGACGACGAACCAGCACAGCAATTGCTTGATAATATTCGCAAAAGCCTTGCACCCGGCGCCAGGCTGATGATCGCTGAACCCATGGCGAGAGTGCCCGGCGCAGAGCCGATGGGAGAGGCATTCTTCGGCTTCTATCTGTGGGCCATGGGCTCTGGTCGCCCCCGCAGCGCGGAGGAGATCACAACTATGCTCAAACGCGCCGGATTTGCCCGCATTCGCCCTGTCGCGACAGCGCAACCGGTCATCGCCAGCATAATTGTCGCGTCTGCCTGACAATATTGTGTATGATCAGTTTGACACTTTGGGTTGTCAGGCGTAGTCAACTCTTGGGATCAGTGGTTTTTACATTGCGTGAGTCGCAACAAAGCGGCGCAGCGCGGTGCAATGCCGACGTATTTTGAGAGGCGGTCCCGATGGACACACTGGCGGTAATTCTTGAGCAACCTGAGCGCCTTGCGCTTCGGGAGCTTGAGTTGACGCCGGTTGGACCATCCGATGTGGTCGTCGACATCCAGTGGAGCGGGATCAGCTCCGGCACCGAAAAGCTGCTTTGGACCGGCAAAATGCCGCAATTTCCCGGCATGGGTTATCCCCTCGTTCCCGGATATGAGAGTATCGGACGCGTGGTGGAAACCGGCGCGGATGCGCGTGGCCGGATGGGTGACTGGGTGTTTGTGCCCGGCGCCAATTGTTACGAAGGCGCGCGCGGCCTGTTCGGCGGCACGGCGAGCCGCGTTGTGGTTCCTTCGGCAAGAGCCTTCCCGATCCCCGAACGCATTGGCGAAGCTGGCGTTTTGTGCGCGCTTTCGGCCACGGCGCTTCACGCAATCAACGGCGGTACTCCGCCAGACCTTATAATCGGTCACGGCGTCTTGGGCAGACTGCTCGCCCGGCTGACCATCGCCTTGGGCGCTCCTGCTCCAGTCGTTTGGGAAACGCAGGAACACCGGCGGACAGGCGCATCGGGCTACCATGTCATTGCCCCCAATGAAGACGCGCACCGCGATTACAAATCGATCTACGATGTCAGCGGTGATGCGAGCATCTTGGATGGCCTGATCGGACGCCTTGAAAAAGGCGGCGAGATTACGCTTGCAGGCTTTTACGCAGGCCGGATCGATTTCGCCTTTGCCCCCGCGTTCCAGGCCGAGGCACGCTTGCGCATCGCGGCAGAATGGAAGCCATCCGACCTCACCGCGATCCGCGCGATGATCGAATGCCGGCGGCTTGATCTTGGCGGCCTGATTTCAACGCGCCGCCCCGCACACGAGGCAGCCGATGCCTATCCGCAGGCTTTCAACGATCCTGATTGCCTCAAAATGATTCTCGATTGGAGTGACGCTGCATGAGCATGCTTGAAACACAGGCCGAAAAGCTGCGCGACGAAGCCGCTCAAGAGCCTGATCCCGTGCACACAGGCGAAGCGACCAGCGAGACGCAAGTCATTGCTATCTATGGCAAAGGCGGTTCGGGTAAAAGCTTCGCGCTTTCCAATCTCAGCTATATGATGGCGCAGCAGGGCAAGCGCGTTCTCCTCATCGGCTGCGATCCGAAGTCGGACACGACCAGCCTGCTGTTCGGCGGGAAATCCTGCCCCACGATCATCGAAACCTCCTCCAAGAAGAAACTCGCTGGCGAGGACGTCACCATCGAAGATGTGTGCTTCCAGCGCGATGGCGTTTTCGCGATGGAACTCGGCGGTCCCGAAGTTGGTCGCGGCTGCGGTGGTCGCGGGATCATCCATGGTTTTGAACTGCTCGAAAAGCTGGGCTTTCATGAATGGGGCTTTGACTACGTCCTCCTCGATTTTCTCGGTGACGTCGTGTGCGGCGGGTTCGGCCTGCCGATTGCGCGCGACATGTGCCAGAAAGTGATCGTGGTCGGATCGAACGACCTCCAATCGCTCTACGTTGCCAACAATGTCTGTCACGCGGTAGAATACTTCCGCAAAATGGGCGGGAATGTCGGCGTTGCCGGCATGATCGTGAACAAGGATGATGGCACCGGCGAAGCGCAGGCTTTTGCCAAAGCGGTCGATATTCCAGTGCTGACAGCAATTCCGGCGGATGAGGATATTCGCCGCAAGTCGGCCAATTACCAGATCATAGGAAAGCCCGGCGGCGAGTGGGGTAGCCTGTTTGAGGAACTCGCCACGAATGTCGCCGAGGCACCGCCGCGCCAACCCTCCCCTCTCGATCAGGATGGCCTGCTCGACCTGTTCAGCCCGGAAGATACGGGCGGAAATGTCGAGCTGATCCCGGCCACCCAGGCCGACATGCGCGGCGGAGTTTTTGAAGAAAAACCCTCACTCGAAGTGATTTACGACGAAGTTTGATGAGCGATTTGCCCGCCTCGAATGCGCAACGCAGCCCTGACACGCTCGATATGAGCGGCGGTGGTGATGCAAACGGCGGCGCGTGCTCCAGCAAGGAAACGATGCTGGATGCTGCACGCGAGGCAGGCAAAAGCGACATCCTCGATCAATATGCAGCCGACTATCCGGTCGATCCGGAACGCGGTCCGCATGATCAACCGCAATCGATGTGCCCGGCCTTTGGGTCGCTCCGGGTGGGCCTTCGCATGAAGCGCACGGCCACCGTTCTGTCGGGTTCGGCCTGCTGCGTTTATGGCCTCACTTTCACTTCGCATTTCTACGGCGCGCGCCGGACGGTGGGCTATGTGCCGTTCTCGTCCGAAACGCTCGTCACCGGAAAGCTGTTTGAAGACATCAAGGAAGCGGTCGAAGATCTCGCCGATCCTGAACTGTACGACGCGATCGTGGTCACAAACCTGTGCGTCCCCACGGCCAGCGGCGTTCCGCTGCGCCTCCTCAAAAAGCAGATCAACGGCGTGCGCATTATTGGGATTGATGTGCCGGGGTTTGGCATCCCAACGCACGCCGAAGCTAAAGACGTGCTCGCAGGCGCGATGCTCGCCTATGCGCGCGAAGAAGTCAGCGCGGGCCCCGTTGCGGCTCCCAAGGAGCGTTCGGACAAGCCTTCGATTACGCTGCTTGGCGAGATGTTCCCCGCTGATCCGGTGGTCATCGGCCGGATGCTCGAACCGCTTGGCCTTGCTGCAGGCCCGGTTGTACCGACGCGCGAATGGCGCGAGCTTTATTCAGCGCTCGATTGCGCGGCTGTCGCGGCAATTCACCCATTCTACACCGCCTCAATCCGTGAATTTGAACACGCTGGCCGTCCGATTATCGGCTCTGCGCCCGTCGGTGCTGACGGCACGGCGGCATGGCTTCAATCCATCGGCGACACGCTCGGCCTTCGCCAAGAAGCCGTTGATGGCGTCAAAAACGCGATGGTCGGCGCTTGCAAGGGCGCTTTGGCGCAAATGCCTATCAAGGGCCGGATCACCGTATCGGGCTATGAAGGCTCGGAACTTCTGGTCGCGCGCTTGCTCATCGAAAGCGGCGCGGACGTGCCCTATGTCGGCAGCGCTTGCCCACGTACCAAATGGTCGGATGCGGATCGCGAATGGCTCGAAGCACGCGGCGTCCACGTCAATTTCCGCGCGAGCCTTGAAGACGATATCGCGGCTGTCGAAGAATACGAACCCGATCTCGCAGTCGGCACCACGCCCGTTGTCCAGCACGCCAAGGCGAAGGCCATTCCGGCGCTCTATTTCACAAATCTTATCTCGGCTCGCCCCCTCATGGGACCGGCTGGAGCCGGGAGCCTCGCGCAGGTCGTTAACGCGGCCATATCGAATAAGGATCGGTTCGATAAAATGCGCGAATTTTTCAAAGGCGTCGGCACCGATCACGCCGCCGGCGTGTGGGAAGATGTGCCGGTAGACCGGCCCAAATTCCGCAAGAAATACGCAGCCTTGAACGAAGCGGCGCGCAAAGCGTCAGAGGCGGTGGGCACATGACACTCGTCTTGGACCATGATCGCGCAGGCGGCTATTGGGGCGCAACTTACGTCTTCACTGCGGTGAAAGGCCTGCAAGTCATCATCGATGGCCCGGTGGGTTGCGAAAACCTCCCGGTGACCAGCGTATTGCACTACACAGACGCCCTTCCCCCGCATGAATTGCCGATTGTGGTGACTGGCCTCGGCGAAGAAGAGCTTGGCAAAACGGGCACCGAAGGCGCGATGAAACGCGCTTGGAAAACGCTCGATCCGGAGCTCCCGGCCGTGGTGGTGACCGGATCCATTGCCGAAATGATCGGCGGCGGCGTGACGCCTGAGGGCACCAACATCAAACGCTTCCTGCCGCGCACCATTGATGAGGATCAGTGGGAATCAGCAGACCGCGCGCTCACCTGGTTGTGGACCGAGTTTGGACCAAAGAAGGCCGTCAAACCAAAGCAACGCAAAGAGGGCGAAAAGCCGGTCGTCAACATCATTGGCCCATCCTATGGCATGTTCAACACGCCATCCGATCTCGCGGAAATCCGCCGCCTCGTCGAAGGGATCGGGGCAGAGATTGGCGTGGTCTTCCCGCTGGGTTGTCACCTTGCCGATATCCGCGCGCTGGGCACGGCGGATGCCAATGTCTGCATGTACCGCGAGTTTGGTCGCAATCTGTGCGAGACATTAGACCGGCCCTATTTCCAGGCGCCCATCGGACTTTCCTCGACAACCAAATTCCTTCGCGCACTGGGCGCGGAGCTGGGCCTTGATCCAGAACCCTTTATTGAGCGCGAGAAGCACACCACGATCAAGCCGCTTTGGGATCTGTGGCGTTCGGTGACGCAGGATTTCTTTGGCACGGCAAGCTTCGGCATTGTCGCGAACGAAACCTATGCGCGCGGCGTTCGCCACTTCCTTGAAGAGGATATGGGCCTGCCTTGCGCATTCGACTTCGCGCGCTGTGCGGGCGTCAAACCCGCCAATGACGAAGTGCGCGAGGCCATCCATGCAGGGCCGCCACTCGTCGTGTTCGGCTCTTACAATGAACGCATGTATCTGGCGGAAACCGGGCAAGGACTGGGGCCGCAGGCTCAATTCATCCCCGCAAGTTTCCCTGGCGCTGCAATCCGCCGCCACACGGGCACTCCCTTCATGGGATATGCCGGCGCGACATACCTTGTGCAGGAAGTGTGCAATGCGCTGTTCGACGCGCTGTTCCACATTCTGCCGCTCGGCACCGATATGGACCGCACCGAGGCTACGCCCGCGCGCACCCTTGCCGAAGTCACATGGACCGAAGAGGCTAAAGCGCTGCTCGATGAGCTTGTCGAAGCGCAGCCCGTTCTGGTGCGCATTTCGGCCGCCAAACGCATGCGCGATGCGGCAGAGACCGCGGCACGCCAAAAAGGGCAGGCCGAAGTGACAATCGATTGCCTTGCCGTATTCCGCACATCGCACAAATCAGAGGGCAAGACACAAAAGCCCGAGTTTGAAGGAGAATCCGCATGATTGATGCCATCTCCTCGCTCACACAGTTCACTCATCCGAGATTGCCTGGGGATCGGGCACATCCAATCCACGTGGGGGATCACGCGGGGATGTCGACCGGGGGCTTTGCTCCCACTCCAACAGCAAAAAACGGAGATTATCAATGAATGATCCGGAACGCGTCGGGGTCCACCTGACGTCAGAAGAAGCGCAGGAAATCCATAAGGGTTTCATGGGCACTTTTGGCCTCTACGTGGCCATTGCGCTTGTCGCGCATGCACTCGTGTATTTCGACAAGCCCTGGTTCCCAATCTGATCAGTTCCGCTTTGCGCCGCAGGCTTCGGGCTCTTCGCCGGTCGCCTGGCATGAAACGCATCTGACAAAATCAAAGGAATTTTCTCATGTGGAGAATTTGGTTCTATTTCGATATCCGGCGGGCGCTGGTGGGTCTGCATGTCGCACTTGCTGTGCTGGCATTCACCATCCACTTCATCCTGCTCAGCACGGATAAATACAACTGGCTGGACGACTCCCAGATCAAGGGTGCCGGTCCTGCAACAACTGCTGTGGTTGAATCGTCGGAAACCCCGACACTCAGCTGACGCAGAGCGAAATGTGAGGGGGCAGGTTCGCCTGCCTGCCTCCTAACAATCGGCTAGAAATTTCTCAGAACCCGTCAATTGGACGGGAAGGATGGACCTATGGCGCTCCTTAGTTTTGAGCGGAAATACCGCGTGCGCGGTGGCACATTGATCGGCGGCGACCTTTTCGACTTCTGGGTCGGCCCGTTTTATGTCGGCTTCTTTGGGGTGACGACGGCCATCAGCGCTCTTCTTGGCACAATGCTGATCTTTGCAGCAGCCGCAGACGGCCCCACACTTAATCCCTGGCTGATCGACATTCAGCCACCTCCCATAGACGAAGGCCTTGCAATCGCTCCCTTGAGGGAAGGCGGTTACTGGCAATGGATCACCGTTTGCGCGGTCATCGCATTTTCTTCCTGGGTGGGAAGGCAAGCAGAAATCAGCCGCAAGCTGGGCATGAGCTATCATATCCCGATCGCGTTTTCGGTCGCTGTGTTTGCCTACGTTACGCTTAACGTAATCCGGCCTGTCTGGATGGGCGCATGGGGACATGCATTCCCATATGGCATCTGGTCGCACCTCGATTGGGTTTCGAACACCGGATATATGTTTGTGAATTTCCACTACAATCCGGTGCACATGCTGGCGATCACGTTCTTCTTCACGAACTGCCTTGCGCTTGCACTTCATGGCGGTCTGGTGCTCTCCGCAGTCAATCCGTCTGACGGGACTGATGTGAAGACACCCGAATACGAAGACACCTATTTCCGCGATTTCATCGGCTATTCGGTCGGCACGCTGGGCATTCACCGCGTCGGATTGTTTCTCGCGCTGAACGCCGGTTTCTGGAGCGCAATCTGCATTGTGATTTCAGGCACGCTGGTCACCGGCAGCTGGGTCGATTGGTGGGATTGGTGGAAAGAAATCCCGGTCTGGTCGTGAGGAGCAACTGAACAATGGCTACATATCAAAACATCTTCACCCAGGTTCAGGTAAAGGCCCCAGCCGAAATGGGTGTCCCGCACCGCGACAACAGTGAGCCGCGGATTGCGGCCACGGGCTATAGCTACTGGATGGGTAAATTCGGGCAGGCTCAGCTTGGCCCTGTCTATCTCGGCTGGCTTGGCATGATCTCCATCGCGTTCGGCACAGCTGCGATTGTTATCATCGGCCTTAACATGGCGGCTGATGTCGGATGGAGCCCGCAGGCTTTCATGCGCGAGTTTTTCTGGCTTTCGCTTGATCCTCCGGGCCCTGAATACGGCTTTAGCCCATTCGTGCCTCTTAATGAGGGCGGCTGGTTCATCATGACTGGCGCATTCCTCACCATATCGGTGCTGTGCTGGCTGGCGCGGACATATTACCGGGCGAAAGCTCTGGGTATGGGACTGCACATCTTCTGGGCGTTTGCGTCGGCCATCTGGCTGTTTGCGGTGCTGGGCTTTATCCGCCCACTCCTGCTCGGCAGCTGGGCCGAAGCGGTGCCTTATGGCGTTTTCCCGCACCTTGATTGGACCAACAACTTTTCGCTGATTTACGGGAACCTGTTCTACAATCCATTCCACGCATTATCGATTGTATTCCTGTATGGTTCGGCGATCCTGTTTGCCATGCACGGCGCGACGATCCTTGCAGTGGGCCGGTATGGCGGTGAGCGCGAGATCGAACAGATCACCGATCGCGGCACAGCCTCCGAACGCGCCGGCCTGTTCTGGCGCTGGACGATGGGCTTTAACGCATCGATGGAATCGATCCACCGCTGGGCGTGGTGGTTTGCAGTGCTGACGACGCTGACAGGCGGCATCGGCATCCTGCTCACCGGTACCGTGGTCGATAACTGGTATGTCTGGGCGCAGGAGCATTACTACGCGCCCAAATAACCAGGCAGCAATTGCTGACCCGTGCGTGGGCAGAGGTCGATGCGGATCTTCCTCAGCATTAGCGCAAGGGTCATCCCCGAAGCCCGGCCCCTCTATAATGAGTGGCCGGGCTTTTTCTTTGTGTCGGCGGGAAACCGCAGCAGAAAGACTTGTTGGACGCTCTCTGGCTCGAGCTCATCTCAGTGTGAGGATACGGAGCACGGAGCGTTCGGCCAGAATCTCAGGCTCGCTCGGTGAGCTTTCGTAGACCGCACGGCGCCTCTACTGAGCTGGAGGCATTCGGGCTTTCAAATCCATGACATGCAGCGGGAATGACAGCGCAAGCGGCAGCGCGATCCAGTACCATGGCGCGCCCACCAATGCGGCGCGAAGGCCGAGCACGATCAGCGCCGCTGTTCCCAAAAGCGTGAAGATGGGCTTCCAATCCCAACACCGCGTGCGAAGCCAAAGAGCCTCGCAAAACAGAACAGCCAGGATGAGGTCGGCCGCATGTCCCCGCTCAAAAAGCCAGTGCAGGGCTATGTCAGCCATTGATGAGCAGCGCGCTCAGACAAGGGGCGTATTCAGCGCGCGGCTCGCCGCCTCTGTTCGCCCGGCAAAGCTCAGCCAAAGGGCGCGTTCAGATCAACGATTGCCCAATTGAGCACAGCGGCCACGCTCACCCATGCAAGATATGGCACAAGCGAAAGGCTCGCGATGCGCGAATACCGGCCGCAATAGATCATCAGGCCGATGATTGAGAGCCACAACACGCTTACTTCCACCATTGCCCAGTCGGGACGTTGGAGGCGGAAGAACAGAAGGCTCCAAACGATATTCAGCGCGCCGTTTACCGCAAACAGAGTGATCACACGCTGGGCCACTCGCGCGGTTGGTGCAGCACGCCATGCAGTGATGCCGGAGACCGTGATGAGACCAAAGACCGCGGTCCAGATCATCGCGAACATCGGATCAGGCGGCGTCCAGGAAGGCTTTGCGAGGCTTTGATACCACGGCCCTGTGTCCGTCATGCTGGCGCCCAGTGCCGCCACAAAAAGCGCGGCAATCGTTGCCAGAACGATCGGAATCACCAGCGTTGCTCGAACTGCCACTTGCATCACCGTGTCGCCTCTCTCAGCCCAAGAAGGTGGGCTGTATCCTTCAGGAATATCTTCACATGCGCCATAGGCTTGGATCGCACGAGCTTCTTGTTCATGTACGCCTGCCAGGTGAGGTGCTGGACGTCCTTGTCATCGCACATGGTCACAAATCGCTCGCGCCGTTTGTCGCTTGAATACCAGAAATACTGCATCATGCCGAGAATCCAGAAGACGCGGCCATGATCTTTCATGAAGCGTTTGCGCGCGGTCTTGAGCGCTTTTGCTTCCCCGGTTTTTAGGAATTGGCTCGCAGCCTCTGCGACATATCTCCCGCCCGTCATCGCGTAGTAAATGCCTTCACCCGATGCCGGCGCGACGATCCCGGCGGCATCGCCAGCGACAATCACATCGCGGCCATTGTCCCATTTTTTGAGCGGCTTCAGCGGTATCGGTGCGCCCTCGCGGCGGACCGTTTCGCACCGGGAAAGGCCCAGATCATCGCGCATGGTTGAAACGGCTCCACGAAGGGAGAAGCCTTTGTTCGCGCTTCCCACGCCAATGCTGGCGGTTTCGCCATGCGGGAAAACCCAGGCGTAGAAATCGGGAGACAATCGGCCCTGATAGAAGACATCGCAACGCGCGCCGTCGAAGGCGTCGGTGTCATTGTCGGGCGATTTGATGATCTCGTGATAGGCAAACACGCATTTCACGCGTTCGGCATCGGGCAGGCTCTGTTTTGCCACCGAAGATCGCGCCCCGTCCGCACCGATAATGCAGCGGGCTCTCACGCTCTCTAGCTCACCCCCGCGCTGTCTGCGAAATGTCACCAAGGGATGTTGGCTGTCATCACGCTCGATCTTCTCAAAAGTTGCCGCCAGCCTTTCCGCACCCGACATGCGCGCGCGCTCACGCAGCCATTCGTCGAACTCATCGCGATCCACCATCCCGACATAGCCAATCTCACCCACCGGCATATCGACCGCGCGGCCCGAAGGCGCGATCATGCGCGCAGAACGGGCGCGGGCAACCAGCAGGCTTTGCGGGACGTCGAAATCGGCAAGCATTCGCGGGGGCACCGCGCCGCCGCAGGGTTTGATCCGCCCTCCCCGTTCCATCAGCAGAACAGAGTGACCGGCCAGCGCCAAATCAGTCGCGGCGATGGCGCCGGCCGGCCCGCCGCCTATTACGACGGCATCATAAATAGTCTCTGTCATGCGAAAACCTCCGCTTCGGGATCGGGTTGAATGGGTTGGGTGGTAGGGCTCCTGCGGGCGGGCGCAGAGATCAGCAGAGCAAGGAGGGCCGCCGCTACGAACAGCAAGCCTTCAAAGGCGAAGACTATCTGATAAGCGCGGCCCACATCGCCCAAAATGAGGAGCGCAATATCGCGGCCTGCCGCGCCGAGGAAACCGGCAAATCCGAACGCAATCGCCTGTGATGCGCCCCATACGCCCATGCGTACGCCCTCACGGGTTTTCTCGCCTGCGCCGGCAAGGCCCATCATTGCCCCGATCGCAGCGACCGCGAACACGCCGTTGCAGAAACCAAGAAACAGCACATTGGCAGTGAGCGGCCAGCCCGGCCCGATCATCGCTCCCGCGGCAAGCCCGGCAAGTCCAATCGCCGAGCCAACGCAGCCGCTTACGATCCAGAATCTCAAATCGCTAGGAAGTCGCGCCTGAAACGCGCTGCCTCCAATGCCTGCGACAATCATGCCGACAAGTCCGCCTGCATTGAGCATGCCGCCCAATTGCGTGGAGTCGCCGGGAGCCATGCCGAAAATCTGTCCCGCAAATGGCTCCAGGATCAGGTCTTGCATGTTGTACGCCATCATCGAGACGAAGATGAAAATGGTGAAGCGCCGCGCGGCGCGCTCAGCAAAGATCTCGCGGATGGCGACGCGGAAATCGGGGGCTTCGCCTGATTTATACGTCTCCTCGAACGAGTGATGCCCGCTATCAAGCCGCCACGTCGCGATGACAGTGATGGCGATGGCGACTGCTGCGAGAGTGACAGCCACTTCGATCAATCGCTCGGGCGAAAAAGGTTTGATCGCCGCGCCCACAGTGATGGCGGAAGCGACGATCCCGGCGATCATCATGATCCAAGTGAGAGCAGCGGCAGGTGCGCGCCGTTCCGGTGCGACACTTGATGCGAGTAGCGCAAGCGCCGAAGTGCCCGCGGCGCCCACTCCAACACCGATGATCGTGTATCCAAGGATTGCGAGCGCGAAAGCGGCAGTGGATGCCTCTACCATCATCAATGTCGCTTGCGTCGCGAGCAAAGCGCCGCCCGCAAGCACCACCATTCCGCCGATGATCCACGGCGTGCGGCTTTTGCCCTGATCGGAGCCATGCCCCCATAACGGGCGGCCCAGTTGTACGGCGTAATGCCAAGCGACGAGGCCCGCAGGTATCGCGGCCACCAGACCGTATTCGACGACCATCAAACGGTTGAGCACCGTGGTCGCCATCATCACGAGCGCGCCGATAGATGCCTGCACCAGGCCTATGCGGGCAATCGCGAACCAGCTGAAACCAGCAGAAGCGTTCGAAGACAAAGCCAGGGTAGCCATCAGATATAGCCCCCCAGCCCCAGCGCCGCCGCCAGCATGCCAAGCACGTAAAGCGTCACGCCTACGCCGTTATACCACGGCGCGTATTTTGCAGGATTGCTCAAAAGGCGGGGCATCGCGGCGATCTGCGCGATCAAGACGCCCGCGACGGCCAGTGCCGAGATCGTGTAGCCCCAGGCGGCGAGCAGGGCGATGACGATCACTTGGGACGCGGCCATCGTCAGGCATGCGAGCCGCGCTGCTCCACTTACGCCAAGTGTGACCGGAAGCGATTTGAGGCCCGTTGCCCGGTCGCCCTCGACAGCCTTGAAATCGTTCAATGTCATGATGCCGTGCGCGCCGATGCTGTAGAGCGCGATCACGGTGAGAACTTGCGCAGAAGGCAAAGCGCCCAGCATCACAGTTGCGCCTGTAAACCAGCTCAATCCCTCATAGGTGAAGCCGACTACGGCGGGGCCTGTCCATCCGCTCGTCTTGAACCGAAAAGGCGGCGCGGAATAAGCCCAGGCGAGTGCGAGGCCAACCAATCCGGCAATGAACACGAGCGGACCCAGCGCCCAGGCAACCGCAGCCGATACAGCTGTACCGATGAGAGCGATGTAGAGACCCCAGCGCCCGGCGACACGACCCGACGGGATGGGGCGATCCGGTTCATTGATGGCATCGACATGGCGATCGAACCAGTCATTTACGGCCTGACTTGTCCCGCAAACCAGCGGGCCTGCTAGTAGAATTCCGCCAGCAACAAACCACATGCGGCCATCCAGTCCCGCTCCTGAAGAGACGGCACCGCACATAAAAGCCCACATGGGAGGAAACCAGGTGATCGGACGAAGAAGCTGCACAACATCGCGGAGCGCCGGTAGGGGCGCAGCGCGAGTCGAAACGGCCTGCCTGTCCATCTGGGCAGAGTACGTATGACACTCTAAGGCGTCAAATTATTTTGACACTATATTCTGACTGTCTCGCGCTTTTGACACCAAATGCGATCAAAAGGCTGAAAATCAGTCGTCGTGCATGACAATTGGCCAGCCGAATGACCGCACGCTTTCCACGATTTGAAGGGTGTTGGCGCCGGTTTCAGGCACGCGCTCTGAGCAGAGACCTACTCGCCTTCGCTCGGCAAATTTCCGAGGCCATAGCGATGAAGCTTGGAATAGAGGCTCTGGCGCGAAAGTCCGAGGATCTCAGCTGCCGAAGCGCGATTGTCCGATGTGTATGACAGCGCCGCCTCGATGCACAATCGCTCAATCAAATCGGTGCTTTCGCGGACAATGTCCTTAAGCGACATCCGCCCCACGAGATCGGTGAGTTGTTCAACCGAACGCGGCAGATCCTGCGATCCGGGAGGCAGATCGCGCAGGCGCCTTCCAATCGGTCGGATGACAAAGGCATAAAGCGGTTCGTCACCCCCGCTGCGCACAGCGGAAAGCTCCACCGGTTCACCATCGATTTCATTGCCCGAACGCAGCACCGTGCTGACATTGCGAGCAGCGCCATATTGATCGATCTGACCCTCTATTAGGTCGAGATCAATGCCCGGTCTGCCGATGTTTTCAGACAGGTGCTGACCGCGCAATTGATCGAGGCTGGCGGCATTCACCAACTCGACAAAGGCATTGTTCGCGTTGACAATTTCCAGATTGCTGTTGGCCACAACAAAGGCATCCGGCATGTTATCGACCAGATCAGCGATCGGCGAGGTTTCGGCCAAGGCGTTCTCCTCGGCCGGGACCAGGCGAACAAGCAGATATTGCCCGCGATCCTGCGTGAAGCCGGAAAACGATGCGGTGACTTCGCGCGAACCCTTGGCGATCTTGATAGTCGCAGGGCCAATCGCTTCGGATGCGAGCGCCGCGCCGACGAGTGCCTGCACCGCATCACGCGATGATCTGTCCACAAGACTGAGCAATTTCTTGCCCGGAAGACTGCCCAGACGCGCACCCACCAGACTGTGCGCCGAAGGGTTGGCTTCGCGAATGCGCAGGCTCGATGCTTCCACAATCATCACAGGCTCTGCCGAAAGATCGAACAGCATGCGATAGCGCGATTCCAGCTGGCGCATTCTCAGGTAATCGCGCTCAAGTGATTGTTGTACTTGCAAAAGTCGTTGCTGGAGCTTGCCCGCTTCCCGCAGATCGCGGCCAAAGGCGATAAAGTGCTCGCCGCCATTGACGCTCAATACGGCATAGCGGATCGGCACATCGCCATTGCGTGTAGGATGATTGACCTGGCGCCAATGCTGTACCTCTCCGCGTCGTGCGGCGGCCAGCATTTCCATGATCTTGGGCCGGCTTTCGTCGGTAACCGTCTCGATCCAGTTTTCACCCACCCAATTCTCAAAATCGGGGAAATCCTTGGGATCAAACGCCGCATCCAGAATGGTGCCGGTATCATCGAGAACAAGCGTGACATCGCCCGCCACCATGGCGAGTTTCTTCGCTGCATCGGCATCCAGGCTATCGAACAGCCCGGAAGCTGCGCCGAAGGGGTTTTTCCCTTCAATGGAGTGCTTGCGTGTGAGCATCTTGTTCTTCGCCTACCGCAATGTGAGCGCTTTATGCGCGGACGCTTCGACTAGGCTTTCCGCCAGTTTCAGTGCGTCACGTGCGTTTATGGCGGTACCATCCGCACCCACCTCGTCAACAAGGCCGGGATTGGCATTGACCATGTTTCCACCGATCAGGATGAAAACGTCCGGATTGGCCGATACGCCGCGCATGGTTTTTACCAGGCTGGCAATCGCCGAAATCGGGCTGTCGCGCGTAATCGTAAGGCCGACGAGATCGAACGGCTTTTTCGAAAGCTGATCGAGCAATTCGCGGCGCTGAGGTTTAACAATGACTTCGCTCAACCATCCCGCCTTCGCGAAAATCTCATCGATCATTTGCGCGCCGAATGCGTGGGGATCGCCCGGAATGGGCGAGAATAGCGCGGTGCCGGGAATAACATTGCGCGGCGTCTTCGTCGGCACGCGAGCCGAAAGAGAGCGCATGACTTCCTGAAGGCGCCACAATCCCATTGTGACATCGACAAAGTCGCACTCATCTTCGCACCACATCTCGCCCAGTTTTCTGGCGGCAGGCGCCAGAACATCGACGCAAATCGTTTCGAAATCGATGCCTTGGTTCAGGAACTCATCGATATGTTCGAGGAGATCGGCGGCTTCCATCTGAAGAGGAAGCAATGCAAAATCAGATGTCTGAATGGAAATCTCCAGTGCAGAGGCTGGGTCAGGCGCGGGATCAAGCGTGGCGGCATGCGCCATCATCAGACGGGGTATAATTTCCCCTTCTATCGCACTGTTAACCGGATCCATCGACAAGGTCTTTGCCAGCGCACCTTCCGAAAAAGCGGCAAATGACACCTCGTCATCGGGCTTTGATTTTGCTCTTCCCAGCGAGCGATCCATGACCTTGCGTATGGCTGCAGACGAGGCGCCAAACATGGTTTCAGTGTTGGGTGACTGCCGCTTTGAGCCTTTGCCGCTGGGTCGTGTCATAGCAGACCCTCCTCGGGCCTTGTGGGCAGCAAATGCATCGCGCTTAGCAGTTGCAACCGTGCCGAACGCATATCGCAAGATCGCGAGTCCTTCGTCCGTCAAGCAGGCCTTACGCTGAAATTGTCATTTCCGCAATGACCGCCCGTTTTTCGCCCCTGTGTGTAAGTTTAACTGTACGTCAATAAGAGTTGACACCCCGGGTGTAAGGGGCGTACTTCGCTGAGTCTGTGAGAAAAGGTTTTCACCTAATTATGACTCGGACGGATCACGCATCCCCGGTCGACACGACGGCAATCGGATCGCCGCCGAACGATAAAGAGGGATCAAGCGCAACGCTCTATTCGCCTGCTGAAAGGCGGCGGCGTGATGAGTCGCGTTGGACCCTGGTTCAGGGGATCCTCGCACCCGTCCAATTTGTTGTTTTCCTGATCAGCCTTGGATTGGTGATCCGCACGCTTGCAACAGGCGAAGGTGCGTTCGCTGCCGATCTTTCCATCGTGATCAAGACAATGGTGCTCTACGCCATCATGGTGACCGGATCGATCTGGGAAAAGGTCGTGTTCGGCAAATGGCTGTTCGCGCCCGCCTTCTTCTGGGAAGATGTTTTCTCGATGGCGGTGCTCGCCCTGCATACGCTGTATCTGGTGATGCTGTTTAGCGGCATTGGCACAGTTGAGCAGCGTTTGGGCGTCGCGCTTGCCGCCTATGCGACTTATGTGATCAATGCTGGCCAGTTCCTGTGGAAGCTGCGTATGGCGAGGCTTGAGGGTTCTGCCCACAAGGCGGTGCCAGCATGAGCGTCGCGACCACCCTCCCCGGCTGCGATGCCCCGCTCGCCAAAGCGGATACGGATGACGCGCGCCCAATCCTGCGCGAGCGCGGACAACGCGAAGTATTCTGCGGGCTAACCGGCATCGTCTGGCTGCACCGCAAGATGCAGGATGCGTTCTTCCTCGTCGTAGGCTCGCGCACCTGTGCGCACTTACTGCAATCGGCAGCGGGCGTCATGATCTTTGCAGAGCCACGCTTTGCGACCGCGATCATGGAAGAGCGTGACCTTGCCGGAATGGTCGATGCTCAGGATGAGCTTGACCGAGTGGTTGATCGCCTGCTTGCACGGCGGCCCGATATCAAGACGCTGTTCCTCGTCGGTTCGTGCCCGTCTGAAGTGATCAAGCTCGATCTTGCCAAAGCTGCGGAACGCCTCGGCGCGCGGCATATGCCTGATGTTTGTATCCTGAATTATTCAGGCAGCGGGATTGAGACGACGTTCACCCAAGGCGAGGATGCTTGCCTTGCAGCGCTAGTGCCCGAAATGCCCATGCTGGCAGAAGACGCGCTGCAAGAGCTGCTGATTGTCGGCGCGCTTCCTGACATTGTTGAAGATCAATTCCTGCGCCTCTTTGATCA
Organism: Erythrobacter sp. YT30; assembly: GCF_001542875.1. Lineage (GTDB taxonomy): Bacteria > Pseudomonadota > Alphaproteobacteria > Sphingomonadales > Sphingomonadaceae > Erythrobacter. The sequence goes on from NZ_LMAF01000002.1 coordinate 283,793, forward strand.
GCTTGGCATCAAGCGCGTCGGCGTGCTTCCAGCGCGCAACGCTCGCAAATTGCCCGCATTGGGGCCGAACACGCGCTATATCCTCGCCCAGCCTTTCCTCGCAGAAACGGCCATGGCTCTGGAAAGCCGCGGCGCCAAGCGGATTGAGGCGCTCTTTCCGTTCGGCGCGGAAGGCACCTCGGACTGGCTTCGCGCCGCCGCAAACGCTTTCGGCATTGATCCTGCTCACACCGAGCAAGTGATAACGCCCGGCCGCGAACGGGCAAAACTCGCGATTGAGCATTCGCGCGCCGCGCTCGAAGGCAAACGCATCAGCTTCCTGCCGGATTCGCAATTGGAAGTGCCACTTGCGCGTTTCCTCGCCACGGAACTCGGCATGGAGCCGGTTGAAGTAGGTACGCCCTATCTCCACCGCGGACACTGCGCAGGCGATCTGGCGCTGCTGCCTGAAACGACCCGGATCAGCGAAGGCCAGCACGTCGACAACCAATTGGACCGCGTGCGCGCTGACAGGCCCGATCTCACAGTATGCGGCCTCGGCCTTGCAAACCCACTCGAAGCCGAAGGTTTCACGACCAAATGGGCGATTGAACTCGTCTTTTCGCCCATTCACGGTTTCGATCAGGCAGGCGACCTTGCAGAACTCTTCGCGCGGCCCCTGCGCCGCCGAGACAGGCTGGAGGTGTAACGATGCAGCTCTCCGTCTGGACATATGAAGGCCCGCCCCATGTCGGCGCGATGCGCGTTGCAACTGCGATGGATAAGCTCCACTACGTGCTGCACGCCCCGCAGGGTGACACCTATGCCGATCTGCTTTTCACGATGATTGAGCGGCGCAATAAGCGTCCCCCGGTCACCTACACCACATTCGAAGCGCGCGATCTTGGCAAGGATACTGCCGAGCTGTTCCAGGAGGCTGCGCGCGATGCTGCTGAGCGGTTCAGACCGCAGGCGATGATTGTGGGCGCATCTTGCACGGCGGAGCTGATCCAAGATGACCCGGCTGGCCTTGCCGAAGCGATGGACCTGCCCTGCCCCGCTATCCCGCTTGAGCTGCCGAGCTACCAGCGCAAGGAAAACTGGGGCGCTGCTGAAACCTTCTATCAGATTGTTCGCGGGTTGGCGGATAAGGATATCGTGCGCGAACCGCGTGAAGGCCCCAATGGCAAACGGCGCGCGCGCGCCAATATCCTTGGCCCAACCGCGCTTGGCTTCCGCCACCGCGATGACCTCGTTGAAATCAAGAAAATCCTCGAAAAACTCGATGTTGATGTAAACCTTGTCGCCCCGTTGGGCGCAACCCCACATGACATCACACGGATCGGCGCTGCCGATTTCAATATCTCCCTTTATCCCGAAATAGCAGATGAAGCGGCCCGCTGGCTCGAACGCACGTTCAAGCAGCCCACGGTCCGCTCAATCCCTATCGGCGTGGGCGCCACACGCGCTTTCATTGCCGACGTCGCCGAGCTGGCAAGTGCAGATCCCACGCTTGCCCTCGGCGACACCCTTTCCCGCATGCCATGGTGGAGCCGCAGCGTCGATTCGACCTATCTCACCGGCAAACGCGTCTTCATCTTTGGCGATGCGACACATGCTGTCGCTGCCGCCCGGATCGCTCGTGATGAGCTTGGTTTCGAAGTGTGCGGCCTTGGCTGCTACAACCGCGAATTCGCTCGCGATGTGCGGGCAGAGGCGAAAGAGCACGGACTCGAAGCGCTGATCACCGACGATCATCTCGAGGTCGAAGAAGCGATTGCAGCCGCGTCGCCCGAGCTGGTGCTGGGCACGCAGATGGAACGGCACATCGCCAAACGCCTTGGCCTGCCCTGCGCAGTGATTTCATCACCTGTCCACGTGCAGGATTTCCCCGCGCGTCATTCGCCTCAGATGGGTTTTGAAGGCGCGAATGTGATCTTTGACACGTGGGTGCACCCACTGGTGATGGGGCTTGAAGAGCACCTCCTCACCATGTTCCGTGAGGACTTTGAGTTCTCCGATGAAGCGGGCGCCTCGCACCACGCGGCGCATTCGCCCAAGACGCCTGCGACACTATCCGAAGTCGTACCCGAGGCGCATCCCGAACCCGAAGTAACCGCGCTCGATGCCGCTGTCTGGACCGATGAAGCCGCGCGCGAACTCAAGAAAATACCGTTCTTCGTGCGCGGAAAAGCGCGCCGGAATACGGAAAGCTTCGCCGCCGAACAGGGCCGCGCTCCAATCGATCTCGAAACGCTTTACGATGCGAAGGCGCATTATGCGCGATAGTGAGCGCCCTGCCCCTCCTGCCCTGCGCAGCAAGGCGCCCGTCAGGGTGGCGATCATAACGCTCGACAACCATCTGAAAGGCGCCGCTGAACGCGCGGGCGAAACCCTTTCAAAAGATAATATTGATCTGACGCTCCACGCCGCGGCCGATTGGGACCGCGATGGCGTGCATCTCGACGCAGCCAAAGCCGCCATTGCCGAGGCTGATATCGTCATCGCGACCATGCTGTTCCTCGATGACCATGTGCGCGCCATCCTGCCCGCATTGGAAGAGCGCCGCGAAAATTGCGATGCGATGCTCGGCCTCATGTCGGCGGGCGAAATCGTCAAACTGACGCGGCTGGGCGGTTATCGCATGGATGCACCGGCCAAAGGTCCGCTGGCGCTTTTGAAGAAGCTGCGCGGATCGAAAAAACAGGGCGCATCATCGGGTGCTGGCCAGATGAAGATGCTGCGCCGCCTGCCCAAGATCCTCAAATTCATACCCGGCACCGCGCAGGACGTGCGCGCCTATTTCCTCACGCTGCAATACTGGCTTGCGGGGTCGGATGAGAACGTCGTCGCGATGGTTCGCGCGCTCATTGATCGGTATGCCGGTGGTGAGCGGATGGCCCGGCGCGGCATCACCAAGGCAGAGCCACCCCGCGAATACCCTGAAACCGGCGTCTATCATCCGCGCACCACTCAGCGCATTTCCGAAGGGCTTCGCCTGCTCCCTCCCGCGAAGGGAAAGAACGGCACTGTCGGTCTGATCCTGCTGCGGTCTTACCTGCTTGGCCACGACAGCGGTCACTATGACGGCGCGATTGCCGCATTCGAAGAAGCTGGCCTCAATGTGATGCCCGTCTTCGCAAGCGGTCTCGATGCGCGTCCGGCGATTGAGAAATTCTTCCGCGACAAGCACGGTAAGCCGAGCGTCGATGCAATCGTGAACCTAACAGGTTTCAGCCTCGTAGGCGGTCCTGCGTACAACGATGCGTCCGCCGCGAGCGAGGTTTTGGGCGATTTCGACGTGCCTTATCTCGCAGCGCACGCGCTGGAATTCCAGACGATTGAGGAATGGCGCGGACGTGATCAGGGGCTTCTCCCGATTGAAGCCACCATGATGGTCGCGTTACCCGAACTCGACGGATCAAGCGTGCCGAGCGTCTTTGGCGGAAGAGCCGGTGCTGGCGGCGGCGAATGCACAGGATGTGACCGCCATTGCGAGCGACCAGAGACAAAGGGTGTGCGCGCCATGCAGGGCTGTCCTGAACGCGCCGAGGCTCTCGCCGCTCGCGTCACAAAACTCATCGCATTGCGCCGTTCGGAGCGCGCAGCTCGCAAGCTCGCCATTGTCCTGTTTAACTTCCCGCCCAATGCAGGCGCGACGGGCAGCGCGGCATTCCTTTCCGTGTTTGAATCGCTGCACGCAACGCTCAAACGGCTCGCTGCTGAAGGATACAGTGTCGATGTCCCCGAAAGCGTTGACGCGTTGCGTGACACACTCCTCAAGGGCAATTCGGAACGCTTCGGATCCGATGCCAATGTCGCAGCGCGCATTCCGGCAGATGAGCATGTCCGCCGCGAAACGCACCTTGCCGAAATCGAGGAGCACTGGGGACCTGCCCCGGGAAAAGCGCAATCGGATGGCTCGCACATTCAAGTCCTCGGCGCTGAATTCGGGAATGTCTTTGTCGGCGTTCAACCCGCGTTCGGCTATGAGGGCGACCCAATGCGGCTTCTCTTCGAAGGCCGCTTTGCGCCCACCCATGCATTCAGCGCGTTCTATCGCTGGATCCGCGAAGACTTTGGCGCGCACTCGGTGCTGCATTTTGGCACGCATGGCGCGCTCGAATTCATGCCGGGTAAGCAGGTGGGCATGTCGGGTGATTGCTGGCCGGACAGGCTGATTGGCGATCTGCCCAACTACTATCTTTATGCTGCGAACAATCCGTCCGAAGGGATGCTTGCAAAACGGCGGTCTGCGGCAACGCTTGTAAGCTATATGACGCCGCCGCTCGCGCAGGCAGGACTCTACAAGGGCCTTACTGAACTGAAAGAAGGCGTTGAGCGCTGGCGCACATCGAGCGACGCGCAGGAAAGCGCTGATCTGGCTGAATTGATAGCCGATCAATGCGACGCGCTTGATATCGAATGCGGCGACATTTCGGATCTTTCCGCACAGCTTTATGAGATTGAGCAATCGCTGATCCCGCATGGGCTCCATGTCCTGGGACAAAACCCGCAAGGCGCTGATCGCGAGGATATGCTCGATGCCATGTTCGAGGCGGCTGAAGCGGCTGGCGAGTTACCCGCGCGCGACGAACTGGCGGCGAAACTCGATGCAAGCGATGAACTGGGCTCGCTCATTCACGCGCTAGATGGCGGCTACGTCCAGCCCGCGCCTGGCGGCGATATCGTCGCTAACGCTGATGTCCTGCCCACGGGTCGCAACATCCATGGGTTTGACCCCTTCCGCGTTCCATCTGCCTATGCCTGCATGCAGGGCCGCGATCAGGCCGAAAAGTTGATCGCGCGGCATGTCGAAAGCGGTGATCCCTTCCCCGAGAGCATTGCGATGGTGCTGTGGGGCACGGACAATATGAAGACCGAAGGCGTCCAGATCGCACAGGCGATGACGCTTATCGGTGCCAAGCCCCGCCGTGATGCCTATGGTCGACTGTGCGGGGCGGAATTGATCCCGATCGCTGATCTCGGACGCCCGCGCATTGACGTGGTGATGACGCTTTCGGGCATTTTCCGCGATCTGCTGCCCTTGCAAACCCGGATGCTGGCCGAAGCTGCACTGCTTGCTGCGAAAGCGGATGAGCCGCTTGAGCAAAATTTCGTGCGCAAGCACTCGCTCGCTCATGCTGAACAACACGGCTGCGATGTGGAAACCTCGGCCTTGCGTGTCTTTTCCAATGCCGAAGGGTCATACGGCGCGAACGTCAATCAGATGATCGATGGCGGCGTATGGGCGGACCCGGACGAACTCGCCAACGCTTTCGAGGTGAATAAAGGCTATGCTTACGGAGTGAACGGCAAACCGGTGCAGCAACGCGAATTGCTGCAGAGCGCACTCGGCACGGTCGATTTCACCTATCAGAATCTGGAAAGCATCGAACTCGGCATCAACGATGTTGATCAATATGTTGACGGTCTTGGCGGCGTGTCCCGCTCGATTGCGAAGGCTAAAGGCGAAGAGGCTCCCGTCTACATCCTAGATGCGACGCGCGGCAAAAACGCCAAGGTGCGCACTCTATCCGAACAGATCGATCTCGAAGCGCGCACCCGCACGCTCAACCCCAAATGGTTCGAAGGAATGCTCGATCACGGTTTCGAAGGCGTACGCGCCATCGAAGGGCATGTGACAAGCACGCTCGGATGGTCGGCGACGACGGGCCAGGTGAAGCCTTGGGTTTACCAGCAAATTTCCGAAACGTTCGTGCTCGATCAGGACATGCGCCGCCGCCTGTCCGAGCTCAATCCGAAAGCCTCCGCTCGCGTTGCGGGCCGCTTGCTCGAAGCGTGTGACCGGCAGCTTTGGGCGCCGGATGATGAGACACTCGCCGCACTTCGCGAAGCTAATGATGAACTCGAAGACCGCCTCGAAGGCGTGTTCGCGAGTGAGGGATAAACAAGGGATCGCCAAACCGATGAATTTGCAAACGCCAAAATCGAGCTTCAGCAAAGCGGATGGAGAAGGCTCCGTTCAGGTCCAATTGGACCCGCGCGATCAGATCAAAGGCGCGAAAGTCTTTGCCGTCTATGGCAAAGGCGGGATCGGGAAATCGACCACGTCTTCGAACCTGTCGGCTGCTTTTTCAAAGCTTGGCCACCGGGTCCTGCAAATCGGCTGCGATCCCAAGCATGACAGCACTTTCACGCTCACCAAAAAGCTGATGCCGACTGTGATCGACGTGCTCGAAACGGTTGAATTCCATAGCGAAGAGCTACGCCCGGACGATTACATGTTCGAAGGGTATAACGGCGTCATGTGCGTTGAGGCCGGCGGCCCTCCTGCGGGCACAGGCTGCGGCGGATATGTCGTGGGGCAGACGGTCAAGCTCCTCAAACAACATCACCTTTTGGAAGACACCGACGTCGTTATTTTCGATGTGCTCGGCGATGTGGTGTGCGGCGGATTTGCCGCGCCCTTGCAACATGCAGAGCGCGCACTTGTGGTTGCCGCAAACGATTTCGACAGCATCTTTGCAATGAACCGGATCGTCGCTGCTATCGGAGCGAAATCGAAGAATTACGACGTGCGTCTTGCAGGCGTTGTCGCCAATCGCAGCCGCGAAACCGACGAGATTGACCGCTTCTGCGACAAGATCGGGATGCAGCGCCTTGCGCACTTCCGCGATGTAGATGCGATCCGCCGCTCGCGCCTCAAAAAATGCACTCTGTTCGAAATGGGCGATGACCCTGAAGTGGTCGCGGCCCAGGACGAATATCTGCGCCTTGCAGCAATGCTGTGGGCAGGCGTCGATCCGACCACGGCAGCGCCGATGAAAGACCGCGACATTTTCGACTTTTTGGGGTTTGAATGATGGCCACACGCGTATCTGACACACCATACACCGCGCAGCGCGAAAGACTTGCGACCTATTTCGACAGCACAGCGAAACAGGCGTGGATCGATCTCACATCGGACACCAAAGTCAGCGGCATCCGCGCAACCGTTCGCGCGGGACGAGATGACATGCGCGCGACTTTGATGAGCTGGCTGCCATCTGATCTACGCCGCACGCGCGTTCTTGATGCGGGCTGCGGAACGGGCGCTTTGGCTGTGGCCGCGGCGTGCCGGGGCGCGGATGTCACCGCCGTCGATGTGGCAGAAGGCCTCGTCGAAGTCGCTCGCAAACGCGCGCAGGGTTTCGTTGGCCATGGCAAGGTTCGCTGGCGGGCTGGCGATATGCTTGATCCCGCCTATGGCGAATTTGCACATACGGTCGCGATGGACTCGCTAATCCACTATTCGCCTGAAGATCTGGTGGAATCCCTTACAAAGCTTGCTCAGCGCACGGCGCAATCAATCCTCTTCACATTCGCCCCGCACACTCGTCTTCTGGGCGCGATGCACACGGTTGGAAAAGCCTTTCCAAAGGGCGACAGGTCACCCGCGATCGTGCCCGTACCAGAGGCTGAATTGCGTGCTAGTCTTTCAACACTCGATGGCTGGTCAATCGGGCGCAGCGAGCGGATTTCTTCCGGCTTCTACACGAGCCAAGCGATGGAGCTTGTCAGGCAGAAATGAGCACACGGCCTCGCCCTCCCTCCCCTCTGATGCAGCTTAGCCTGCGTTGGCTCCCGTTTGCCGATGCGGCAAGCGCGGATCTGCCATTGGGGCGGCTGTTGAGGCTTGCGCTGTTTCAAGTGAGCGTCGGGATGGCAGCAGTGCTGCTCAACGGGACGCTCAACCGGGTGATGATCGTTGAACTGAGTGTGCCCGCGTGGATTGTCGCGCTGCTGATCGCAGTGCCGCTGCTGGTCGCGCCATTCCGCGCGCTCATCGGACATAAATCAGACACGCACCGCTCGGTGCTCGGATGGAGACGCGTTCCTTACATCTGGATGGGCACGATGCTGCAATTTGGCGGTCTTGCGATCATGCCGTTTGCGCTGCTCTTGCTGGAAGAACCAGCCAAACAGACGGTGGGCATAGTTGCAGCTATGGCGGCCTTCCTGATGACGGGTGCTGGCTTTCACATCACGCAGACAGCTGGTCTCGCGCTCGCAAGCGATCTTGCACCCGAAGACAAACGTCCACGCGCAGTTGCGCTGCTTTATGTCATGCTGCTTGTCGGGATGATGTTCAGCGCATTCGTAATTGGCGGGTTGCTGATCGATTTCAGCCCAACGCGGCTTGTACAGGTTATCCAAGGTGCAGCTGTGCTGACGATGGCGCTCAATATCGCAGCGCTATGGAAGCAGGAAGCGCGCAACAAGGCCGCAACCGCTCCCGATCGCGAAACGCCCGATTTTGGCGATCTTTGGCGCGCGTTTGTGCGCGATGGCCGCAATGCACGGCTCCTTACAGCGATCGGCATTGGCGCGGCGGGCTTTGCGATGCAGGATGCCTTGCTTGAGCCTTATGGCGGCGAGATTCTGGGGCTGTCAGTTGGCGCGACCACCGGGCTGACAGGCGCATGGGCCTTGGGCGCTTTGGTCGGTTTCCTGATTTCCGGGCGTTCGCTTGCACGCGGCGGTGATCCGCTGCGGATTGCAGGAAGCGGGCTGGTGCTCGGCATAAATGCCTTTCTGCTGGTGCTGTTTGCCGCACCATTCGGATCGAGTGCGATGCTCTTTGCAGGCAGCATTACCATCGGCCTTGGCCTCGGATTGTTCTCGGTTGGCACGCTGATCGAGGCCATGAACCTTGCCAAATCCGAAACTTCGGGCCTCGCCCTTGGCGCATGGGGCGCGGTGCAGGCGACGTGTGCTGGCGCGGGCATTGCGCTCGGCGGAGCGATCCGTGACGGCACTGCTGCTATCGCGATGAGCGGGGACCTTTCCTCAGCCATTGCCACCCGCGCGACCGGGTACAGCGTCGTCTACATATTTGAAATTTTGCTGCTTCTTGCAGCGCTCGCCGCGATCGGACCACTAGTTGGTCGGCATCGCACCACAACCACCGATACCGGGGATAGCGCAGACCAGCCGTTCGGCCTGCGTGAGTTTCCGACATGATGCGGCCTAAGGGATCAGCCGCCCTTACTTTGGAAAGGACCGTATAATGAGAACCGCCTATATCGTGGGTACATTCGACGTCGCAGAGCTGGCGTTTTTCCTGTTTTTCTTCTTCTTCATCGCTCTGGTGCTCTACCTAGCGCGGGAAAGCCGCCGCGAAGGCTATCCACTCGAAGATGAAGTCACGGGCCGCGTGGAAAGCATGCCGCTTCTCAACGTGGGCGACAAAAAGACCTTCAAATTGCCACATGGCCGCGGGGTCTATGTCCCCGAGGATGAGCCGCGCGATGAGCTCAGCAAGGTCGGCAATATCCCTGCCCAGCGCACTTTCAGCGGCGGCGGCGCACCATGGGAGCCAACAGGCAATCCGATGAAGGATGGCATGGGTCCTGCTGCCTTCACTCAGCGCCAGGATTATCCAGACCTAACCTTTGATGGCCGCAACCGGATTGTGCCGATTGGCCTGAGCCATGAGATCGAGATTGCCCCTGGCGATCCAGACATCGTCGGTTGGCCGGTAATTGGCGCGGACAAGAAGGTGGCGGGCAAAGTGTCCGACATCTGGGTTGACCAATCAGAGCACCTCATTCGCTATCTCGAGGTCGAAACCAATGCAGGCGACAAGGTGCTGGCACCGATGTTTGTCGCAGTTGTCGGCGGCAAGGGCCTGTTGTCCGGCATCTGGCCTGACAAGCCCGATGAGGTTGAAATCGACGCGATCACATCAGAGCAATTCGCGGACGTCCCGCGGCTTGCCACACCCGGCCAGATCACCCGTCTCGAGGAAGACAAGATCATGGCCTATTATGGCGGCGGATACATGTATGCGACGCCGGAAAGAGCGGAACCGTGGATCTGAATACGTTACCTGGCTCCCAAGCTGACGGGCGCGATCTCGCGTCCTCAGCCGGGGCCAATTCTGCCGCTGAACTGGATCAGCACGGACCAAAGGCACATGGCGATCCGATGGGCACGCCTGCTGTTGATGAGCGTGTTTTGTGGAAGGGACGGCCCGATGCAGCGCTGCTGGCGCGCACGGCTTTCCACACACGCTCTGTCGCGATTTACTTTGCGATCCTGACGGCGCTTGCTTTTGCATTCGGCTCGCTCGAACGGGCTCTGTTCGTTGCTGGACTGGGCGCGTTTGGTATCGGCGTTCTTTATCTGCTGGCGCAGATCAGCGCTCGCACGAGCCTCTATATCCTGACCGATGCACGCCTTATCCTGCGGATTGGCATGGCGATCGAGGCACGCATCAACGTGCCTTTGAAACAGGTAAGAGCGGCCAACTTGAAAACGCGCGGTAAGGGTCACGGCGATATCGCTTTGGAGCTCAAGGGCGAGCGGCTCCTCGGCTATTTCCTGCTCTGGCCGCATGTGCGCCCGTTTCGCTTCCAGCACCCGCAGCCAATGCTACGCGCAGTGCCCGATGCAGAAGCAGTGGCCATGAAACTGGCCGAAGCACGCAGCGCCTTTGGCGCGATTGAGCGCAATTTGACTCAGGTCAAGGACGCACCGGTCGCCAAGCCGCAGAACGAACCGGCCGTGTCGGGCCATCGCAGTCCTGACAATAAAACTGGTCTGGAAGGAGCCCCGGCATGATCGTCAAAACCTATGACGAGGACGACGATATCAAAGTCCACCGCGTGCCGCTCATCATGGCGTGCGTGCTGGTCATCAGCACCATCGCGATGACGGCATCGGTAAGCTGGGGCTTTTTCGATGTGGAAGCCGTGCCAAGCGAAGTGCGCGCAGAGGCTGGCACAAAGGAAGTCGCCACGCGGCAAATCCAGTTCTTTGATGCAGAAGGCGGCATGGTGCGGGTTGAGGATGCTGAAACCGGCGCGGTGATTGGCGAATATGACCGCGGCACGGGGGGATTTGTGCGCCAGACCGCCCGCGCGCTCGTTCACCAGCGCCGCATTCGCGGGATCGGGGCAGAGACTGGTTTTGAGCTGATCGAATGGGACGACGGCGCGCTGACCCTGCTCGATCCGGCAACCGACAAGTCGATCGAACTTGCCTCTTTCGGGCCGGACAATCGCAAGATTTTTGCAGATATGCTGCACGCTGATCTGCCCACAGCCACTTTGTCACAAAAGGGAGCGAACTGATGGCGGACGCGATAGCTAAGGGATCGGCTATCCATGCGCGGCAATTTGAAACGCGCTGCACGATCACGGTCGAACAAAGCTCTGAGCACTTTCATGCGCATGTCGAACTGCCCGAAGAGATTGAGATGGAGCCGGGCGACAAGGTTCGCGTCCATGGCGATCCGATCTCGATCCCGTTTGGCAGCCGCGAAGTTTTTGAACGCAGCGCCACAGTGACGCGGGCCGGACCTTTAAAACGCCTCGCCATCAAGTGCGCTGCCTACTTCGATCTCGCCGAATTGTACGAGGTCAGCTTTAACGCCGGGAGGATCAAATGAACGCCCATACCGATATCAAAGCATCCGCCAATCAGGAAATGATGACCAGCGAAGAAGCGATGGCGTTGGCGACGCAGGACACGATCCTGACCCCCCGTTTCTACACCACCGATTTCGACGCGCTCGATGCAATTGATGTGTCGCTTGTGCGCGAGGAGTGGGATCAGCTGATCGCCGATATGGTGGGCGATCCCAACAAGAAGCACTTTCGCCACAAGAACGATTTTGCAGGCATTATCGAAGGCCTTGAGCCGGAACTGCGGGCTGAGTTTACCGACTTCCTCGTCAGCTCGATGACTTCGGAGTTTTCGGGTTGCGTTCTCTATGCAGAGATCGCGCGGCGCACGAAGAACCCTGATGTGAAGCAGCTTTTCAAACTGCTTGCCCGCGATGAAAGCCGCCATGCAGGCTTTATCAATGAGAGCCTGAAGGATGCAGGGATCGGCGTTGATCTGGGCTTTCTGACGAAGACCAAGAAGTACACTTACTTCAAACCTAAATTCATCTGGTATGCGGTTTATCTATCTGAAAAAATTGGATATTCACGTTACATTGCGATCTATCGTCACCTTGAAAAGCATCCTGAGAACAAATTTCACCCCATTTTCGACTGGTTCGAGGAATGGTGCAATGATGAGTTTCGCCATGGCGAGGCTTTTGCAATGTTGATGCATGCCGACCCCGACCTTCTGAAGGGGCATAACAAGCTTTGGATCCGGTTCTTCCTCTTGTCGGTCTATGCGACAATGTATGTGCGCGATCACTCACGGCCTGTTTTTCACAAAGCACTGGGCATTGATCCGACCGAATATGACTACAAAGTGTTCGATATCTGCAATCAGATTTCGCGCCAGGTCTATCCGGTCGAACTCGATATCGATAATCCCAAATTCCGTGCCCGCATGGAGGCGCTGCGCCAAGCATCGATCCGCATTGAAGATGGCAAAGCGCAAGGTGGCATTGGCGGGCTTTTGAAGCGCATCAGCGGGATGGCAGGCGCTGGATACAACTTTGCGCGGATGTATTTCCAAACACCCAAGCGCAACGTTTTGCCACAGACGATAAGACTCCAGCCTGCATGGTAAGTTGGGCGGGCCATATTATCCCGTTCATCGTGGCGGTTGCGATCTGGTTTTTCGCCACCGGGCTTATCGCCTGGGCGGACAATCTTGGCCGCGCCACATTTTCGCGCAGCCTCACCATCGGCGGTGTTGGCGGGATAGCCGGATTGCTGGTGATCCTGTTTGCCTCGATGAGCGTTTCGGTGAGCTCGGTTTACCTCGCATTCATCGGCGCGCTGATGGTTTGGGGCTGGCATGAAATTGGTTTTTTGACCGGCGCTTCTGCCGGTCCGCGCCGCGAAGGGGCTGATCCCTCCCTTCGCGGCGCACGTCGTTTCGCGCAGGCAAGCGCCACAGTGCTCCATCACGAAATCACGCTGGCGCTGACGGCCCTGTTGCTGATTTCGCTCTCCTGGAACATGCCCAACCAGATCGGCGCGACGGTGTTTGTGCTGCTGTTTGGCCTGCGCCTGTCTTCGAAGATCAATCTTTATGTTGGTGTCCCCAATTCCTCATCGGAAATGCTGCCCGCACACCTTGCCTATTTGCGCACCTATTTCGGCACCAATCGGATGACAGTTCTGCTCGCCGCATCGGTGATTGCGATTGCCGCGCTTGCCGGATGGTTTGGCAGCCTTGCGCTGTCTGCGCCTGTTGGCTCTGCCGAAATGGTAGGGGCCAGCCTTCTTACGACATTGTGCCTCTTGGGCGCATTGGAACACGTCTTTCTCGCCCTGCCGTTTCGCGATGGAATGCTGTGGGGTTGGGCCTTTTCGCGTCGCAAGACTCATCAGAACTGAACGCATAAGAATTAGAAGCAGAGGGAAACGCCATGGATTACGAAACCTATTTTGCGAAGGAGCTGGACGGCGTTCGCGAAGAAGGTCGCTACCGAGTCTTCACCGATATCAAGCGGCACCGCGGCAAATTCCCGCATGCAACGCGCTTTATCGGCGAGGAAACGCAGGCGGTCACCGTGTGGTGTTCGAACGATTATCTCGGCATGGGCCAGCACCCCACAGTGATCGAGGCGATGCATTCCTGCCTCGATGAATGCGGTGCGGGCGCAGGCGGTACGCGCAACATTTCGGGCACCAATCACTACCATGTCGAACTGGAAGCCGAGCTTGCCGATCTGCATGGCAAGGAAAGCGCTCTGCTCTTCACCTCGGGCTATGTTTCGAACTGGGCGGGGATTGGCACTCTCGCTGCGAAAATCCCAGGATGCGTGGTGTTTTCCGATGCGCTCAATCACGCGAGCATGATCGAAGGGGTTCGCCATTCGAGAGCGCCCTACAAGATCTGGAAGCACAATGATCCGGAAGACCTAGACCGGATGCTGTCCGATTTCGGCCCCGAAGTTCCGAAGCTCGTCGTTTTTGAAAGCGTCTATTCGATGGATGGCGACATCGCGCCCATCGCCGACATTCTCGACGTGTGCGAGAAGCATGGCGCGCTTTCGTACATCGATGAAGTCCACGCAGTTGGCCTTTACGGCCCACGCGGCGGCGGCATTGCCGAGCGCGAGGGTTTGATGGACCGAATCGATGTTATCGAGGGAACGCTTGGCAAAGCATTCGGCGTGATGGGCGGCTACATTGCTGCTTCTTCCAATCTCGTTGACTTCGTACGCAGCTTTGCGAGCGGGTTTATCTTTTCAACCGCGCTTCCACCTGCAGTGGCAGCGGGCGCTGCGGCGAGCATTCGTCATCTCAAGCACAGCAATGACGAACGCGATCTGCAAAAGGATCGGGTGGAGCAAGTGCGCCGTCAGCTCGATATCGTTGGCATCCCGCATCTTCCCAATCCCAGCCACATCATCCCGGTGATGGTGGGGGATGCGAAGAAGTGCAAAATGATCAGCGACTGGCTGATGGACAATCACGGCATCTACGTGCAGCCGATCAATTATCCGACCGTGCCTGTAGGGACAGAGCGGCTTCGGCTGACGCCTTCACCCGTGCATGACGATGGCGATATCGACCGCCTGATTGCCGCACTTAGCGAAATCTGGAGCCAGTGCGAGCTAGCTCGCGGCAAGATGGCGGCCTGATAGCAAAGGGTTTCTCCGGCGAGGCTCAGAGCCCGCTCCCACCCAGATACAAAAAGGGCGGCAAGGTCATCCCTTGCCGCCCTTTTCTTGTCTCGAAAGACCGTCTGTTTAGAGGCTTGCCTCAGCAAACAGTTCCTCAAACGCTTTGCCAGCAAGACCGGGGTGGGTCACAGCTTTGGCAGCTTCGAGGTTGGCTTCCATGCCTTCGCCTTCAACGACGATCAGGCCGATCATGCCAGCTGCATAGTGCGGGTTGCACTTGTAGCCGTAAATGCCCGGTGCCGGGACGACATAGGACACTTCTTCGTTGATCGCGCCCTGCCATCCGGTGACGCCGGCTGGGATCATTTCGTCGATTGATTGCGACTGGTGGGTCGGATCGGTTGGTTTGAAAACGATCGTGTCGCCAACTTTCGCGCGAACGAGGCCGGGCTTGAACACCTGGCGGCCCGTGTCGGGATCGCGTGTGAGCATTTCAACTTCGATGATGGTGCCGTTGGCTTCGGCTGCAGGAACAGCTTCGACTTCTTCGGCAGGCGCTTCTGCTGTGGTTTCTTCTTCGGCGGGCGCTTCTGCTGCGTCATCAGCTGCAGGCGCTTCTTGTGCACCGCCACCGCATGCGGAAAGCGCGATAAGGCTGGTTGCAGCCACTGCGCCCAAAAGAACATTACGCTTCATAAAAAAATTCCCTTGTTGAAATACTTTATCTTCCCGCGACACAGCGCCTCTAAACGGTTTTGGACGCTATGGAAAGCGGGACCCTTCGATGAAAAGCACAGGCAAACGCTTTGTTCCCTTCCCCCTCGGTTAAAAGCGAGAGAGGCACGGCGCACAGTGCAGGCGCAGAGACCAGGTGTTTGCGTAAATCCATCGCCCGTCTAAAGGGATGCCCATGGATACATTAAACCCAAAACCAAAGACGCCGCGCCACGCGCGCTGGGCATTTTATCTGGCACTGCTTTTGCCGGTCTATTTCGCAATCGCTGCGTTTGGCACGAAATTCGGGCTGTGGAGCTGGCAGACGGGCCTGATGTCGCTGACATTTGGGGCTGGCATGTTTCTGGTGCCGATCGTGGCAGGTCTTGCTCTACTTTCGCTGTTGCTTGTGGTGATCAGGAAGCCGCGCAAGGGGTGGATCTGGCCGGTTCTGGGCATGGCGATCCCGGCAGCTTTTGCCCTTTTCGCGGTTATTGCGCGCAGCAATGCGGCAGGCCATCCCATCCATGACGTGGCAACCGATACGGGCAATCCACCCGTGTTTTCCGAGCAGACCATGCTGGCGCGCGAAGAAGCTGGCGCCAATCCGGTGAGCGATTATCAAACGCCTTTGGGTGAGCTATCGACGTTTGAAGGCATTGCACCGGAAATGGCAATCCAAAGCCACGCTCAGGTCATCACCGAATACTACGCCAATCTGGCACCGCTTCCGCTTGGCAGTGCCAGTCGCAAGGATGCGATTGCAGCCGTGGCTGCGGCGATGGACGATATGGGGATGGAAAACATCCGCACGGACATTGATGCGGGCCGCGTTGAAGGTGTGGCAGAGACATTCTGGTTCGGCTTCAAGGATGATGTGGTGGCGCGTGTTGGCGACACCCAGATTGATTTTCGATCGGTGAGCCGCGTTGGGCGCAGCGATCTGGGTGCCAATTCTAAGCGGATCAAGGCCTTGCGCGAAGCAACTGCCGCTCGCATTGGGCAGCGGTAAGGGTCATTTGAACTGGGTTATTGCAAGCGCGCTGCGCTGAAACACGGTGAGCACGCATAACCCAGCATAGACGTATGCGATGGTGCCAAACCATGCGGGCAGCAGGCACATCGCGACGAACACAGCGATGGTCTCTGTCCCTTCGGCAAGTCCAGTTGAATAGAAAAAGCTCTTTGTCCCGTGCGCGCTTGTTTCCTCGCCGCGTTTCGCGGCGATGACGGCGAAAGCGAGGAAGCTGACGCCGGTCAGCACGAAACTCGCCACCAAAACCAGCGCCGGCAGCGTGTTTGAGCTCGATAGAATGCCAAAGCCCAAAGGGATCGATACGTAGAAGGCAAAGTCGGCGACGATGTCGAAATACCCGCCCAATTGGCTCGGCCCGCGTATCCGCGCAACTGCCCCGTCAAGCCCATCGAAAATGCGGTTCGCAATGATAAGCGCAAGGCCCAGCCATAGCTCCCCCAACGCAATCGCCACCGCGCCGCCAAGGCCTAGCGCCAATCCGGTGAAAGTGAGCGCGTTGGCGCTGATGCCAACACCCGCCAGCGCCCTGCCCATCGCGTTGAGTGGGGGATCGATCAGAGGGCGCAGTTTTGCATCGAGCATGGCGCGTCACTAGACCGCGAAAGTCACAAGTCCAATCCACGCGCCCGTCATGGCGCTCGCGATATTGCCTGTAATCCAGCTTTTAATGCCCAGACCCGCCGCCTCTGCGCGCCGTTCGGGGCACAATGTCCCGATGGTGGAAACGAGCAGGCCAATGCTCGCAAGATTGGCAAACCCGCACAGCGCATAGGTGACGATCAAAAGCCCTCGCGGTGAAAGCATACCATCTTCAAGCGCTGCAAGCTCGAGAAAGGCGACATATTCGTTGAGTATCGCCTTTGTGCCCATCAGGCTTCCGGCTGCTTGCGCTTCAGCCCATGGCACGCCGAGGAGCCACATAAAGGGCGCGAATATCCAGCCGAATATGCGCTTGATCGAAAGCGGCTCTCCATCGACGACAGGGAAAGCGGCAAGGATCTGATCGCCCAAGGCCACCAGAGCAAACACAACGATAATGATTGCGATCACAGCCAGGAACAGCTGCATCCCATCCATCGTGCCTTTGACAATCGCATCAATGCTCGAGGCGTAGGAGAGGCCGGGTTCATCATCCTCGCTCGTTTCGGTCTTGGCCTCACTATCGCCCGGCACCATCAGCCTTGCGATCAGCAAGGCGGCGGGCAGCGATACGAGAGACGCCGAGATCAAATGACCCGACGCGCCATCACCCAGCACGCTCTGCAGAGTGCTGGCATAAAGCACCAGCACGGCCCCACTTATGCTCGCCATGGTGAGCGTCATCACCTGGAACAATTCAGCGCGGCTCATCCGTGCGAAATAGGCACGCACTACAAGCGGGCTTTCAACCACGCCCAGAAACAGGTTTGCCCCGCCCGATAGGCCGACAACGCCGCTCACGCCCAATGTTCGCTGGAGCGCGAAGGAAAGCCCATTCACCAGCCAGCGCAACACGCCCCAATGCCATAGCAGCGCGGCCAAAGCGGAAAACACGATCACCAATGGCAATATCTGAAATGCAATGATGACCGGCGGCTCAGTCCCTTCCTTGAGAACGAACGGCAAAGGCGCGCCGCCCAGATAGCCGAACATGTAAGACGAGCCCTGCACGGTGGCATCACTGATCGCTTCGACGCCAGCATTGGCGCCTTTCATGATGGACCAGATAAAGGGCACACGCACGATGATGAGCGCCAACACGGCCTGCATCGCCAAGGCGCCTGCAATCCATTGCCATGTCGGGCGATTGCCGCGATCCTCGCTCAGCGCCCACGCAATGCCGAGCAAGACGGCAATGCCGATGATGCCGCGCAGCTGATCAAACAGTTCCAAGCTCAGCGCCCCTTAGCCGCGCATCCAGTCGTGATACTTCTCAACGAAGGAGAGCAGCTTTTCAGGCTTGCGCGCCTTTTTCCATTCACCGGCGGCAAATTTATTGCCCTCTGCCATGGTGGGATAGGGATGGATCGTGCCCATGATCTTATCAAGGCCAAGCCCGTGCTTCATCGCAAGCGTGAATTCGGCCAGCATCTCGCCCGCATTATAGCCCACAATGGTCGCCCCGAGGATCTTGTCTTTGCCCGGCTGGGTGAGCACTTTGACGAAGCCTTTCGTCTCATGCTCGGCAATTGCACGATCAAGATCATCAAGATCGTATGTCGTCACGTCGTATTCGGTGCCTTGCTCCTTGGCTTCGGTCTCATTGATGCCGACGCGCGCGATTTCAGGATCGAGGAAAGTGACGGCAGGGATGACCGAATAATCGGCCTTGAACTTCTTGAATTGGCCAAACAGCGCGTTGACGCTGGCAAACCACGCTTGATGCGATGCTGTGTGCGTGAATTGAAAGGGCCCTGCAACATCGCCGCATGCATAGATATTGGGAAACCTGGTCGCCAGGAATTCATCGGTGACAACGGTCTTGTTCGTGTCGATGCCAAGCTCTTCTAGGCCATAGCCAGTAAGGCGCGCCGCCCTTCCGACCGCGACGATCAACGTGTCGAACGGAACCGCGGTTTCGCCGCCATCGTGTTCTGCAATGACTTCACTAAAGGCCACTTTCACGGCCTTGTGACCCGTCAACACGGTGACGCCCGCATCTTCCAATGTGCGCTTGGCAAGTTCGGAGACTTCGGGGTCTTCGCGGCCCATCACCCGGTCTTCCATTTCGATCTGGGTGACATTCGATCCGAGCCGCGCCAGACTTTGCGAAATTTCGCACCCGATCGGCCCGCCGCCAAGGATAGCGACCCGCTTTGGCGGCGCATCCATTTCGGCAAACGCATCCCACATCGTGTCTGAGGTGAGGTATCCGCTTTCCGCCAACCCTTCGATGGGAGGGACAAAAGGCCTTGCTCCTGCAGCGATGACAATGGTGCGCGTCGTCAGGCGCTGTGTTTCACCATCATCGCGCGCAATCTCGACCGTCCAGGGATCGACGATCTTTGCATAGCCAGCGACGCAATCGACGCCGAGGCTTTCATAGCGCTCAACGCTGTCGTGCGGCTCAATGGTCTTGATCGCATCCATGACGCGCGCAATTGTCTGTTTGAAAGGCACTTTGGGCTCGTGCGGTTCGATCCCATACTTGTCCGCATGGCGCATTTGCGCGGCGACTTTTCCGGCTTTGATCAGCGCTTTAGATGGTACGCAGCCGGTGTTCAGGCAATCACCGCCCATCTTGTTCGCTTCGACCAGTGTCACCTTGGCTTTCACAGTCGTGGCAATGAGCGAGGAAACCAGCCCAGCCGCTCCTGCGCCGATCACCACCATGTTGCGATCATAGCTTTTGGGGCGTGTGAAATCGGCATAGACTTTGCGGCGTTTGATCCATCCCACAATGGCTTTTGCTATCCATGGAACGATAGCGAGAAGGACGAACGATCCGATCAGCGCCGGCGACAAAAGGCCCGACGTGCTCTCAATCTCTGCAAGCTGCGTTCCCGCGTTCACATAGACAATCGTGCCAAGCAACATCCCGATCTGGCTCACCCACACAAAAGTCCAGGTTTTGATGCGGGTTAGCCCCATCACCAGATTGACCACAAAGAATGGGAAGGCGGGGATCATGCGGATCGTGAAGAGATAAAATGCCCCGTCGCGCTCAAGCCCGGTATTGATGGCTTTCAGGCGGTCTCCAAAGCGCGCCTCAATCGTGTCGCGCAGGACATAGCGTGAGGACAGAAACGCGAGAGTAGCGCCCAAGGTTGAGGCAAAGCTCACAATGATCGTACCGGTCACAAGGCCGAACAGAGCGCCCGCGCCAAGCGTCATGATGGCGGCTCCGGGAAGCGATGCAGCGGTTACCGCGACATAAAGCAGAAAGAAGCCAGCGATAACGAGTACCGGATTATCGGCGTAAAACCCGCTCGCCTGATCGACGCTGTCCTTGAGCCCTTCGAGCGAAAGGTAAGCACCGAGATCGAAGTAGAAATATGCCGCAATCAGCGCTGCGAGCGCTGCGATAATGATGATTTTCTTCAAACCTAGTCCCCTTCACGCCTGTGTTCGCGGCGCTGGCGCAAGCGGTTACGAGCTGCTTGAAATAGCCGCGTATCGCGCGATCCAGCGTTTGTCGATCCACGCTTTCAGCTTTGCAACCCAGCGTCCTTGCGCAGCGAATGGGCCATAACTCGCAATCGCTTCTCCCCGCCCGGTGGAAAGCAGGTAGAGGCTAGCTGGGCGTGGGTGGTAGCTTTCTTGCGCAGGCAGGTCCTGAATTTCCCGCCGCAGATTGGCGGCAAGCGCTGGCCCCGCCATCACCGCATGGACGCCAGAATGGGCGATGTGACGATCCTGACGCGCGGCGACGTCGCCAACCGCGAAGATGTGACCATGCGAAAGCGAGCGCATATGGCTATCGACCGCGATAAAGCCATCAGGGTCGCATTGGAGCCCGCTTGCACGCGGCCAATCAGGCGCGCCGCTCCCTACTGCCCCGATCACCACATCGATAAGTTCAAGGCATTGGTCGCCCGCAAGGAGTTCGCCATTCTCGAACCGCGCATTTGCTTCGATCAAATCAATGCTCTGACGTTCCAGTTCGCTGCGCACTTTACCTCTGACGGCAGGTGAAAAGTCGGGAAGCAGGCCTGCCTCACCCGATACCAACGTTACAGCGGGCACCTGCTGCTCACTGGCGCGATTTCGCAGCGCGAAAGCAATTTCAATCCCGCCCGCGCCGCCGCCAATCACCGCGATCCGTTCGGCTGAAGGCAATTCTGCGATGCGATCAACAAAGCCATCAATCGGGCGCACATCAATGAGCCGCGGATCATCGCCAAGCACCTTGGCTGCATGCCCCACCCCGCCCGTATCGATTGAGGCGATGTCGAATGTCAGGACGCCGTTCGCCTGTGTGAGGATTGATCGCGCATCAGGATCAATCGCTACGCATCTATCAAGCACAAGCTCAGCGCCTCCGGCGCGCGCCAATCCGGCTAGATCAACGCGCGCTTCATCCTTGGCATGCTCGCCCGATATCCAGCCTGGCACCATGCCGGAATAACGCAAATATGGCTCTGGCGTGAGCAAAGTCGCGCGATCGGCGGGCATTCCGTGCTTTGCCCAATCAGCCAGCACGGCCACATGCGCATGCCCGCCGCCGACAAGCACGAGATGCTTTTCATCGCGGTTTCTTGTCGTGTTCATTCGAAGGCGCGCAACACGCTGAGATTTCCAAATTTATTGCCTTGGTGCACGCAGGAATACCGCCGGTTAACAAATCAACAATCGCAGGATCAACTTGCAGGAACCGCAAGCGTCCTTGCTCGTTCAATCGGTAGCGTGATGATGGGGGCTGCGCAAAGCCCTGTCACGCGCCCGTAAGGGATCACGGGCAGATGCAAGAACATGACTGCGTTTTTTTGACGCTTTTTGGACGGAACCGGCGCCTATGGCGAAGACCCTTGCCCCCCACCTTGAGAGCCACGGCTCTAAGCTCTCGCTCGTGCGTTTTTTCCGTCAATTTGTGGAAATTCTGCGCCCTGAAAGCAATTTTTACTGGCTGACGCTGGTTTATGGCGTCGGTGTCAGCATGCTTTCGCTCGCGACGCCGATTTCGGTGCAGATGCTGATTAACACCGTGGCAAACACGGCTCTGACGGCACCGCTTTTTGTCCTTTCGGCCACTTTGTTTGGTCTTCTTTTGTTGTTCGGCCTGCTCAATGCCTTGCGCATACACCTGATGGAGCTGTTCGCGCGGCGGTTTTATGCCCGCATGGTCGCGGAAATCTCGCTCATCTCGGTTTATGCGCAAAATCCGTTCTTCGTCGACAATCAGAACGGGTGGCTATTCAATCGCTATTTTGACGTCATCAACGTACAAAAGGCGCTGCCTATCCTGTTTGTCGGCGGGTTTACTGTCGTTTTGCAAGTGGCAGTCGGGTTTGTGCTCGTATCGCTCTATCACCCGCTCTTTCTTGTGTTCACGCTTGTTATGTCCGTGCTCATCTGGGCGATCTGGCTCATCTGGGGCAGCAAGGCTGTGCGCACCGGGATCGACCTGTCACATGCCAAGCATGGCACTGCTGCCTGGCTTGAGACGCTGGGCGAATCCAACGGCTTTTTCAAATCGCAGCGCCGGATTGATTACGCGCTGAAGCGCACCGACGATTACACCGATCGCTATATCGGCGAACGCAAACGCCATTTCCGCCAGCACTTTGCTCAGACCATCGCGTTTCTCGTCCTCTATGCCGCCGCAAGTGCCGCGCTTCTTGGCCTTGGTGGATGGCTCGTCTTGCAGGAGCAGCTCTCGCTCGGCCAATTGGTGGCTGCAGAGCTTGTCTTGTCGGTCGCCTTCTTCGGCGTGGCTCAGCTCGGCACGTATCTGACCTACTTCTATGATCTGTGCGCCGCGGTTGAGGAATTGTCGCAATTCTACGACGTTCAGCAAGAGGAAGCGCGGGGCGATAACCCGGTTAAGGGGGACGATCACACGCTCGTTTTCCATTCTGTTTCCGGCACTGCTCGCCATGAAAACGCAACGCTCGATTTTGAGATACCCAGCGGATCAATCGTGATGGCCGCGGCCAGCCATCACGGGGTCCAGCGCCTCTTTACCAATGTCCTCAAAATGCACGAGATTCCGGGACAGGGATTTGCGTCGATGGGCGGGATCGATCTCAACGACATCGAATCTCACAATCTGCGCAAAGACGTGCACGTGATGGAGCGCGCCAGCTTTGTCGGCATGACGATCCGCGAATATTTGAAGCTGTCATGCCCTGAATCCGCGCCCGGAAGGATGATCGGCGCTCTGGAAACCGTCGGTCTTGACCGAACGATCTCCTCGTTCAAAGAAGGCCTCGATACGCATATCGCCTCGACCGGATGGCCGCTTTCCTCTGTCGAATTGCAGCAATTGAAACTGGCCAATGCCCTGCTTGAAAAGCCGCGTATTCTGGTTTTGAGCCGCTTGTTCGATTTGATCGATGAAGAGCCTCTTGCGCGCAGCATCGCGCAATTGCGCGAGCAAGCGTATTCGACCGTGATTTACTTCTCGGGCCGCCGGATTGATCTGGGTTTTGACAGGTTCCTTTACCTCGAAACCAACCAGCAGCGCTATTTCGACAATTTTGAAGATTTCTGCCTCGCGGTAAACCAGAAACCGCCGCACCGTCCATCAGGGCCTCGTCCGATCGCTCGCAAGATTGGCGCAGTGGGAGAATCGAGATGACCACGCTCGACACCGATATGGCGCATTTCAAAACGCTGAGCGACATCAAGGTTCCGCGCATTTTCCGCGCTGTCTTCATGATAATCCTGTTCGGCATCATCGCGACCGTCATCTTCATGATCTACGTACCGTGGGTGCAGACGACAGGCGGGCGAGGTGTCGTCACGACGCTTAATCCCAATGAGCGCCAACAGGAAATCAACGCCGCCGTCGGGGGCCGGATCGAGGAATGGTTCGTGCGCGATGGAAGCCAGGTCAAACAAGGCGATCCGATTGCCCGCATTGCCGATATCGATCCGAACCTGATCCAGCGATTGGAAGCGGAGCGCGCGCAGGTTGAAATCCAGCTCAATGCCGCGCGAAACGCCTTGTCGACCGCCGAGATTGACCTTCGACGGATGCGCGAATTGTTCGAATCCGGGCTTGCAGCGAGACGCGATTATGAACTGGCGCAGATCAACGTTGAAGAGATGCGCGGACGGGTTGCCGAAGCACGGGCCAATCTTACGCGCACGGAAACAACCCTGTCGCGCCAGTCTGAACAATTGGTGGTCGCGCCGCGCGATGGCTTTATCCAAAGCGTCAATGCCGGCGATGCCGCAACGGTGATCAGCGCGGGCGCCGTGCTGGCAACATTTGTGCCCGAAACGACCGAGCGCGTGATCGAGATTTTCGTTGATGGACGTGATGTTGGCCTCATCGATCCGGGCGACAAGGCCCGCATCCAGTTCGAAGGTTGGCCTGTCCTCCAAGCGAGCGGCTGGCCCTCTGTCGCTGTTGGCACTTTTGGCGGTATCGTGACGACAGTCGATCAGTCGGCACAGCCTGATGGCCGCTTCCGGGTGCTGATCACCGAGGATACCAGCCAGGAAAACGCATGGCCGGGCGAACAGTTTGCGCGCTTTGGCGCTTCGGTGCAGGCATGGGTTCTGCTGGAGACGGTTCCAGTCGGGTACGAAATCTGGCGGCAGCTCAACAATTTCCCTCCTGAAAACCCGCAGGCAACAGCACGAAGCGGGGATCCTGGCGGGCAGGCGACCTAAGCCGTGGATCCGCGCCGCTTTCAAAAAGCCTTTTCCGCCTGCGTGGGTGTGGGCCTGATGCTCACAGCCCATTCGGGCGTGGCAGCCCAGAATATCGAGCCGTTTGAAGATCCGCTGGAAGTGGCTTTAACCGAAGGCGCGCTGCTGCCGGATGAAGTGCTGCGCAGTTCCGCCCTTACCTTCCCGAGCATTCTCGCAAGTTTCGAACGCGAAGCGGCTGCGCGAAGCGATCAATTGGCCGCTGATGGCGCGTTTGATCTGCTGCTTGAAGGCGAAGTGTATGACCGGGTGACGGGCACGTTCTCGGGCGGGTATGGGGAAGTGAAAGCCACCCAGCCCCTGCGCCCATTTGGTGCGCAAGTGTTTGGGTCATACCGCCTGTCCGATGGCACTTTCCCGATTTATGAGAACATTTTTAACACCAATCAGGCAGGCGAATTCAAGGTTGGTGCGCTGTTCTCACTGCTGCGCGACAGGTCCATCGACAGCCGCCGTTTCGCGATTGAAGACACACGGCTTGCTGCCAGCCAGGCGCGGCTCGATATTCTACTCGTCCAGCTCAATGTGCAATTCGAGGCTTTGCGCGCCTATTGGCGCTGGGTTGCAGCGGGTGAACAAATCTCGGTCTATGAAGAACTGCTCGAAATAGCCGAAGCGCGCGCGATTGGCCTGTCGCGCGAAATCCGGCTGGGCGCGACACCGCGTCTTGCGCTGACCGAGAACCAGCAGAACGTCTTGCGCCGCCGAACCTTGCTCGAAGAAGCGCAGCGCGATTTCATCACCGCTTCGAACAGCCTTTCCTATTATCTGCGCGATACTGCGGGCAATCTAATCGTACCAACGCGCAACCAATTGCCGAGCGATGAGCAGCTCTCCGCGCTTCCCGATATGCAATCATTGATCGAAGCACGCCGCGACGATATCCTTGAAAGCCGCCCTGAACTTGAGACATTTCGCCTCGCGATTGAGCGGGCAACGAACAAGATTGCCTTGCGCGAAAATGATCTGAAACCCCGGCTCGACGCGACTGTCGAGGTGTCGCGGGATTTCGGTGCAATTGGCGATGGAGGCTCGACTTTCGATTCCACCGATACGGTTGTCGGCGTTACCTTCACCGTGCCCCTCCAGCGCCGTGAAGCGCGCGGGCGATTGCAGCGGGCCGAGGCAGAACTGCGTGAGATTGAGCTTGATCAGCGCCGCGTTGCCGATCAGATTCAGGTTGAGCTCGACAACATTCTGGAAAATCTCAACGCGGCGATCCAGCTAGCGGATCTGGCAGAACAGGAAGTGACCGCTGCATCGGAAGTCGTTGAGGGCGAACGCAAGCGCTTTCGCCTTGGCGCGGGCGATTTTTTCCGCGTGAACTTGCAGGAAGAGCGCGCCGCCGAGGCGGAAATCCGCGCCATACAGGCCGAACTCAACGGCAGGCTTGCCGCTGCAAGCTACAGCGCCGCCACCATGGATCTGGAAGAACTTGGCCTCGAATAGGGCCTAACGGTTCTGCCGCCCCTCGATCAGGCGATCCACCAGCGAGGGATCAGCCAAGGTTGAGGTGTCGCCCAAAGAGCCAAAATCGTTCTCGGCAATCTTCCTGAGAATACGACGCATGATCTTGCCTGATCGCGTTTTGGGAAGCGCGTCTGCGAACTGGATATGATCTGGCGTTGCAACGGGTCCGATTTCCTTGCGAACCCAACCGCGAAGCTCCTGATAAAGCTCATCCGTCCCATCTACGCCCGCGTTCAAGCTGACGTAGCAATAGATGCCCTGCCCCTTGATATCATGCGGATATCCGACCACCGCGGCCTCTGCGACCTGACTGTGCAGGACGAGCGCGCTTTCCACTTCGGCCGTGCCCATGCGGTGTCCAGACACGTTGATGACATCGTCCACCCGGCCCGTGATCCAGTAATACCCATCCTCATCGCGGCGGCAACCATCGCCGGTGAAATACTTGCCTTTGTACGTCGCGAAATAGGTCTGCTCGAACCGGGCGTGATCGCCATAGACGGTGCGCGCTTGTCCCGGCCAACTGGCGGTGATGCACAGATTTCCGCTCGTCGCACCTTCAAGCGGGTTACCCTCATTATCGACAAGCTGGGGCTGAATGCCAAAGAAGGGCAGCCCGGCACTCCCCGGTTTCATATCGTGCGCTGCGGGAAGCGTCGTGATCATGTGGCCGCCCGTTTCGGTCTGCCACCAAGTGTCGATGATCGGGCAGCGCCCCTCACCCACCACATCGTGATACCAACGCCACGCTTCTGGATTGATCGGTTCGCCCACCGTCCCGAGCAGCCGTAGCGAAGAACGGTCGCGGCTGGTCACGAACTCATCGCCTTCGCGCATCAACGCGCGGATAGCCGTGGGCGCGGTGTAGATGATATTGACCTTGTGCTTGTCGACCACATCCCAGAAGCGGCCATGATCGGGGTAATTGGGCACGCCTTCAAACACGACCTGCGCCGCGCCGTTGATGAGCGGTCCATAGGTGACATAGGAATGGCCAGTGACCCAGCCGATATCGGCGGTGCACCAGAACACTTCGCCCGGTGAATAGTCGAACGTGTAGTGGACTGTGGTCGCCACCCAAACGCCGTAACCGCCAGTGGTATGAAGTACGCCCTTGGGCTTTCCGGTTGAACCGGAAGTGTAGAGGATGAACAGCGGGTCTTCTGCTGCCATGGGTTCGCACGGCACATTGGCCTCGGTCGCAACGTCGTGGAACCAGTGATCGCGTCCTCCGGCCATCGCCACATCGCCGCCCGTGTGCTTCACCACCAGAACGCCATCCACATCGGTTCCGTCAATCGCCAAGGCTGCATCGACATTGGCTTTCAAGGGGATGGGTTTGCCGCCGCGCACGCCTTCATCGGCGGTGATGACAAATCGGCTTTCGCAATCGGTGATGCGGCCAGCGAGAGCCTCTGGAGAGAAGCCACCAAACACCACCGAATGCACAGCCCCGATCCGCGCGCAGGCCAGCATGGCTGTAACGCCTTCCAACACCATCGGCATATAGAGCGTGACGCGGTCGCCCTTTTTGATGCCCATCGCTTTCAGTGCATTGGCCATGCGGAGGGTTTCAGCCAGCAGCTCGGAATAGGTGAGCGAACGCGGCGGAGCATTCGGATCATCCGCTTCAAAAATCAGGGCAGTGTTCTCGCCCCGCCCTCCTGCCACGTGGCGATCGACAGCGTTGTGACACAGGTTCAATTTGCCATCTTCGAACCACTTGATGTTGACCGGATCGTAAGACCAATTGCCGCCTTTGGTGGGGGCGCTTACCCAGTCGAGCCGTTTTGCCTGCTCCAGCCAAAAGGCATCAGGATCATTGACCGAATGAGCGTACATCTCGCGATACTGATCAGCCGTGCAATGCGCGGCCCCGCTGTTCGCAGGTCGCGTCACAAATTCGCTTGATGCCTCTGCCATTCCTCTGCCCTCTCTCGGATTTCTTTTGTTGAGAAAGAGTGTGCCTGCGGCGAGCAGCAATTTCCAGATGAATCTATGGGCGTGTTTGAGCTTGCGACAAATCGGCGAGGCTCTATCCCGTTGAGCCATGGAACAAACCACATTTGACACTTTCATGGCCGTCGACATCCGCGCTGGCACCGTGGTTGAGGCAGAGCCGTTTCCCGAAGCGCGCAAGCCTGCGATCAAGCTGGTGGTGGATTTTGGGGCCGATATCGGGCGAAAGAAAAGCTCAGCCCAGATCACCGATCATTATTCGCCTGAGGAATTGTTGGGACGCAAAGTGATGGCGGTCGTCAATTTCCCGCCGCGCCAGATCGGTCCGTTCATGTCTGAAGTGCTGGTGCTTGGCTTTCCGGACGAAGATGGCGCGATTGTGCTCGCGGCACCGGGGGATGTGCCGGATGGAGCACGGCTAGCTTGAGAATAGCCAGCGAAGGCCCCTGAAAATCCAAAATAATAGGCCAGCAAAAGCAACCGCCATGAGGGTTGTCGCTACGACATATTCTGCAATCCAGATGTACCGTTTTGACTTTTTCTCTCTTAGCGCTGCTTCGAGGTCAGAGGGATTTCCGATAAGCTGAAGTACCGAGGAGAGAAAGGCGGGCAGCAATGTCCACCAAAACGAAAAGTCACCGCGCTCCGCAAAAAATGCGCACGCGAAAGTGGCAAGAATGGCGGCTATGGCGAGGACCATAGCCATTAGACCAGACCTCCCAACGCGGTCTTCAGGTCACCCAAGTATGGCTCAAACGGTTTCCACGCGCCCTGACCCTTGCGATTGATCGGCTGGCGCACTTGCTCGCTTGATGCGGTGCGCACGGCGCGGTCGGTTTGGTGAAACTTGAGGCAGGCCTCTTCGAAAGGCACTTCGAGAAAGTCGAGCATGCGCCGCGTCTGCCCTTCAAGATCATCGAGCACATCCTCGTGTTGAACTCGCAGGATCTTGCCGGGCAGCACCCGATCCCAATGCTCCATCAGATCGACGTAGTCTGCATAGTAACGGCCAATTTCGGTGAGCCCGTAAGTGAACTCCTGCCCCTCGGCAAAGAGCTGCTTGAAGCCTGAAAAACAGCAATCCATGGGATCACGGCGCGCATCAATGATCTTCGCATTGGGCAGGATCAGGTGGATGAGGCCGATATGCCGGAAATTGTTGGGCATCTTATCAATGAAAAACGGCGCGCCTTCGCGGTGAATGCGGGTGTTTTCGATGAAGTCGGCGCCGAATTTCCCGAGCTGCTCTGCCGATAAATTGTGCAGCACTTCGGGGTATTGAGATTGTCCTGCCTTGCGACCACGTAGCCTGTGCGCGAGTGCCAAGATATTGGGCAGCTCCAGCGTGCCGTCGATCTGCGAATGGCTGGCAAGGATTTGTTCAAGCAGGGTCGATCCGGCACGCGGTAGGCCGAGGATAAAGATCGGATCGGGCGCCTGATGACCCGCACCTTCATGCTTTCCGAATAGTTCTGCCGTGCACCATTCCTTTTGCCGCGCGAGTTCCTTCGTCATGGCATCGGCGCTGTAGCGGGTCTGCGCGCGTTTCAACGCATTGCCTTCATCGTAGTGGCGGAAACTGGCTTCATAGTCCCCGCGATCTTCGAACCCTTTGCCCAAAGCAAAAGTGAGATGAACGCGGTCCATAAACGCAAGATCACCGCGCGCAGCCTGGGCTTGCATCGCGGCAAGTTCAGCGTCGCTGAACGTGTAGGTTTTGAGGTTTGCCAAGGCATACCACGCATCCCCGTGGTCGGGCTTTGCGGCAATGGCGGCGGCGTAACTCGCTTCGGCCTCGGTCCGGTCACCCTTGGTCTTAAGCGCGTGGCCTCGACTTGTGAGGCTGGCGGGATCATTGGGCAATTTTTCAAGGACCTGATCGAACAGTTGAAGCCCGCGATCATAGTCACCTGTCTGAATGCATTCGATCGCGAGGCGCGACTGGAACAGCGGATTTGCGGGGTCGCGATCATGCAGGAGCTCAGCCTGTTCCTTAGCCTCGGCGGACTTCTGACGGCGGCGCAGAGCATCGATATAGTCTAGCCTCAGCTGTACATCATCCGGCGAAAACTCGACCGCGCTTTCAAGCAGAAATTCCGCATCATCGAGAATTCCAAGCTCAATCCCGATCTTCGCGAGCAAGCGCATCCCTTCGACGTTTTTGGGATTTGCGCGCAGGTAGTGGCGGCAGATTTCCTCCGCACGCACCAGCCTGCCTTCGGCCAAATGATTGGTTACCGCCAGCAATTCACGCGGCAGACCCGCGATCCGCGCGCGTTGTGCCTCGGCTGCTTGCGCTTCGGCAGCCTGCCCCGCTTGCGCGTGCAATCGCGCCTGTTCGCGCCAGCTTGCCTCGAGCGCCGGGTTGAACCGGGTCGCGCGGATGAAAGCCGGCAAAGCGGCGGCTTCGTCTCCGCGAGCAAGCGCCAGATGCCCTTGTTCCTGCCATGCGCGGCCATATTCAGGCATCGCAGAATGCAGCGCTGTCAGGTGCTCTGCTGCCTCCTCGAACCGCTTCAGATACCGCGCTGCGACCGCGGCCATATAGAGCGCTTCTCCGTCAGCTGCGTTGTCCGCCAGCACAGCGCGTGCGCCATCCAGGCCAGCCTCAAACTGCCCGGCTTGCAGCGCTTTTTGGACCTGCTTCAATTGCTCTTCGCGCGACATGCACCAAGCCTTAGACAGCAAAACGGCGGGCGTGAACCATTGCCACGCCCGCCGCTTTGAATTGGGTCAATCCGACTTAGTAGTCGAACGTCACACGCATACCCACCGTCAGCGGACGGTTGGTGATGATGCGTTCGCGATCGTTGCCGAAAATGCCCGAAATTTCCGCGCGCTCATCAGAGAGGTTCTCACCGAACACTTCAAAGCGCCATTGATCGGATTTCACGCCCATCGACAGGTCAAACACCGTGTAGCTATCAAGCTCGATATTGTTGATCGCAATGATATCGGTGAATTTGGATGCCGAATACGTGACTTGCGGCTGGATATACGCCTCAAGCGTGCTCGACAGGTCCCACTCATAACGAGCGCGCGCATTCCCCTGGAAGTTCGGCGCATAGGCAAGCTCGCTGCCCAGGATCACGTCGTTGGTCGGGATCAGGATATCCGTGACCTCAGTATCAAGGATCGAAAACGCGCCCGAGAATGTGAGGCCCGGTGTTGCAAACGGGGCCACGGTGAAGTCCGCCTCAAGCCCGTAGATCTCTGCATCGGCTGCGTTGGATGAGAAGAACAGGTTGGTGATCGACGGGTCAAAAATCTGCGTTTGCAGGTTCGTGATATCGACGAAGAAAGCCGAACCGTTAAAGCGCAGCTGGCCATCGATGAGGTCCATCTTCCAGCCGAGTTCGTAGTTCACCACTTCATCGGTTTCGAGCTCGAATGGCACTACGAATTGCTCGCCGCCAACGACCGGACCCAATGCGCCGCCTGGACGGTTCAGGAAGCCGGGGCGGAAGCCTTCAGAATAGGTGGCGTAGAACAGCAGATCAGGCGTGGGCGTCAGAGTCACTGTGCCTTTGAAGATCACGCCGCTCGTCTCTGCCACATCAGGTGCGCGCACAGCGTTGAACACTTGCTGCGCCTGTGTTGGAGTAAGACCCGCTGCCTCAATATCGGCGAGGGTATCATCCAAATCAAATGTCTGACGCAGCGCTGGGTTGCACGATCCGATGAAGGTGAACTGCCCGTCGCCATCGTAAAGATCGCTGATATCGGTACCGAACGCATTCTGATCTTCGGCAGCGCCAGAGTTACAGAATGATCCGTTGGCAGACCCTTCAAAGTCCA
Organism: Erythrobacter sp. YT30; assembly: GCF_001542875.1. Taxonomy (GTDB): domain Bacteria; phylum Pseudomonadota; class Alphaproteobacteria; order Sphingomonadales; family Sphingomonadaceae; genus Erythrobacter. Next base: position 315,544 of record NZ_LMAF01000002.1, read on the forward strand.
CCTCGACATCGTAATAGCGCGCGCCGAATGTCACGGCGAGCAGATCAGGCACGACGTCAAAGGTTGCTTCACCAAAGATGCCGAATTGCTCGTCAGTCCGGCGAATGTCGTTGCGGAAGATTGTGTCCGCCGGGAACGGTCCGGGATCGGACACAAAACCTGACATTTGCGGGAAGTTGGTCGCGAACGGGCCAAAGGGCTGCGCTGCGACATTGCCGGGATAGGCAAAGTCCACGCGCTCTTCGAGGCTGAGGTCAGAATAGAATGCGCCACCTTGGAAGCGGATGCGCCAATCCTCTGGCGTCGAGAACCGCAATTCCTGCGTGAACACTTCGGTTTTCGAGAAGGAGTTGATGTAAAGGTTGGGTGGCTGGCACACGCCGCTTGGCGCGGCTGCACCGGGATACGTCACCGAGCCATCACAGATATAGTAGGGCAGATATTGGCCTGCGAACAGGTAATCGGTATAGTCCGCGCGCTGTTCGCTTTCGCGATCAGTGTAAGCACCGGTGTAGATGATATCGAGGAAGCCAAGGCGCCCTTCGACCGTCCAGCTTGTGTTCGAGAAATCGTCTTCGAGACGGTCAGCTTCGAAACGCTCAATTTCAAGATCATCGAGCCCGTCCAATTCAGGATCAGCGAAGAAGACGCCGTCTGATTCAAGGCTTTGACGCTGGTGAGAGATGTTGACGGTCCAGTCCGGGGTGACTTCCCAAAGCCCGCTCACGCGGAAACCGGCATAGGTCGTGTCGTTGAAATTGTCCTCGGCAAGTCCGGCATTGTCTGTCGGCAGGAAGGTCACGCCCGATAGATCGGAAGTCGACTGGAAACCAGCGCGCAGAGCGGAAACGGGTACGCCATTGGCGCGGACGGTTCCTTCGGGACGAAAACGCGCGCTTTCGCTCAAGTCGCGGGTGCCCTGAACATTGTCGATATAGCCGCCCTGATCGTCAAGATAGACGACACCGCGCAGAGCAATCGTGTCGCTAACGGGCACGTTCAGCATCAATTCGCCCTGATAGCTCGTCTCGCCGCCCTTCGTGAAAGAGACACCGGCAGAACCGCTTGCATCAAAGCCCGACAGATCAGGCTTGTTGGTGATGAGACGCACAACGCCGGCCTGCGAACTTGCACCAAACAGCGTGCCTTGCGGGCCTGAGAGAACCTCAATCCGCTCAAGGTCGGCAGCATACACGTCAAGGTTACGGCCGGGCTGGGAAAGGGGTTGATCGTTCAGATAGAGCGCGACGTTAGGGGCAAGGCCAGCAACTCCGGCAACCGTGATGTTGGGAGTGGTAGAGGCAAGACCGCGAATGTAGATTGTGCTTTGCCCGGGGCCATTGCCGCCCGCTGTCACAGTCGGGATCTGGTCAAGGTAATCTTCAAACGTGTCGATGTTGAGTTCATCGAGCTCTTCAGCGCCGATTGCGGCGACCGATACGGGAACATCCTGCAAATCCTCGCTGCGACGCTGTGCAGTCACGAGGATTTGGCCGACGCCGCCCTGGCGTTGCTGAGCGGCCGGTTCAGGCTGCGCATTGTCTTGCGCCGCCGCAGGCGAAACGATTGCGACTGCGAGTGCGCCAAGCGACGCCCCGCTTATATATTTTGACATGTATTGCCCCTTTGAGCCTGATTAGGGTCGCGGTGCGGGGTGCACCAGCGTTACCCAAGAAATGGTCGCGCGCGCGTAGAGAGAAGGGCGCGAACGGCGCTCCGGTTAACAAGCTCTCATAGAGCTGGCCACAGTGGGGCGGTAAGATTTGCAGAACAAGCGCAGGCTTGTTGCATAATCACAACACTGAAAATGATGTTAAGTCAATTTCAAGTACTCAGATTATCAATTTTGCAACAAGAAAGAGGATGCGGCATTTTACTTATAGAGTGCGATTTATCAGGCTGAAGTCATCATGAATAGTCAAATGAATGATAATCTATTATGAGGTTTCTCAAATGCCCGGTGTTCTTACTCTGCCGGTGTTACTTTACCGTCCCAGTCCTCACATGCCTGTGCTGTTGTGGGAACACCATGCCGTTTGCGGATGATGTCGAACCACACTGCCTTCACGATGGCGACGCACATCAAAACCAGCACGAACGAAAACGGCAAGGCGCCGATGATCATGGTGATCCGGATCGCCTCGACCCCGCCAACGACGAGCATCGACCCGACGATAAAGGCGAGCGCGAGACCCCAGAAAAGGATGTGGTATTTGCGCGATCCCTCATCCTCGCCAGCGCCGTTGATCGTGTTGATGATCAGGATTGCGCTATCAGCTGAGGTGACGAGATAGGTCATCAGGAGAACAACGACGAGCGCAGAGACCACCACCATCACTTCTGGGCTGAGCATAAAGGCCAGCGTTGCGTATAGCTGATCGGCCATGGCCGCGTTGACGATAGCTCCTTCGGCAGCGCCGCTCAATTCAAGATCGATCGCCGTGCCGCCTGCCAAAGCCATCCAGACAAAGCACATGAGCGAGGGAACCATGGCAACACCGAGGATATATTCGCGAATGGTGCGGCCCCTCGAAATGCGCGCAATAAACATGCCGACGAAGGGTGAAAACGCGATCCACCACGCCCAGTAGGATACAGACCAGCCAAGCTGCCAATCGACCAATGCGTCACCCGCTTCGCTACCATCGCGGCTGAAAAGCGAAAGGGAGAGCCGGGGCAGGTTTACGATGTAATCCCATATGCCAACGCCCAGCAATTGGAGCGCATAAAAGCCCGATCCCACGAGCGCGAATAGAGCGAGCAGGGCAAAAGACAGCGTCATGTTGATGTTCGAGAGCCATTTGATCCCGCGCCCCACGCCGGACAGCGCGCTGAGCGTGGAGGCTCCCACCAACGCGATCAGCGCGATGACAACCGCGCTGTTGGATGCGGCATCGCCGTCCATCAGCCATTCGCTTCCCGTAAGCCGGAATAGCCCGGCGACGAATTGCTGCACACCCAGCGACATCGTGTAGGCAACGCCCAAAATAGTCGCCACAACCGCGACAACATCGACCGCATGCCCGAAAAAGCCCGACATGTAGCGACCAAACAAGGGCGCCAGTGCCGATCGGATGGTAAGCGGCAGCCCGCGGCGATGCGCGACATAGCCAATACCAAGTCCCACCAGCGCATAGGTGCACCACGCGCCGAAACCCCAGTGGAGGAAGGTGTAAAGATAGGCTGGACGCACGTTTTCGGCCGATTGCGCTTCGACCTTGCCTGCAATCACATCGGGATTGGTCACAAAATGCGCGAGCGGCTCCCCGGTTGAAAAGGTCAGCATGCCAATGCCGATGCCTGCGCCAAACAGCATGGCGAACCAGGAAAAGCGCGAGAATTCTGGCTTTTCACCCGGCGCCCCCATGCGCAGGGAGCCAACCTTGGGCGTCAGCGCGAGGGCTAACGACACAACAACCAAGCCAGCGACGAGATACACATACCAGCCTGAAAACTGCGAGATAATGCTCGCATTGGCTGCAGCCAGTGCCTGCTCTGCACTCGCGCCAAAGACATCTTCTGCGCTTGCCCCAAAGATTGTTTCCGACGCTGCCGAAAACAGCGCCCACAGAATAATCAGCGTGACAATGATCTTGGCCGGGATCGTCACTTCGCGGCTGAACCCATCGTAAAACCCGCGATCATGGGTATCGATCGGAAGATCGACCATGGGCGGATCAATAGGCAAATCGTCAGGAAAAGTTGTGGCAGCGCGATCGCTGGACATGGAAGCTTCTGTTGTGGCGCTCATCACTTCGCGTGTGCGCAATGGATGCGCCAGAACGAAGGCAGGCTCACTTAGGGAGGCGAACCGATATCAAGCCGGAATAGTGCGAGAAGTCTTTCCTATAACGCTTGCCGCGTATTGCAACCCTTACGCAGCTAACAGTCCGCGACCTTCATCCTGCCAACCTTCACCGGGGCGATAGCGTGCATTCACCTTGCCATCGGCAAGAGCAAACAGGTGCAACCAGCCATTATCGAAAAGATCGCGCACGTGCGGATGGGCTTCCAGCACCTTCGAAATCTCCTCACGCGGCGCTTCTATCATCACTGACAGGCGCACCGGATCGTGCATCAGTTTGTCGCCATCGTGGACGCTCTGCCACGGAAGGCCGGGGCGCAAGCGGCCGCTATTGCCTTCGATCACGCCAATGCCGCCAACGACATTGTGAATGAGCTTGTTGCCGCCGCCAAAGATATCGGGCGCAACCGATGATCCGTAATATTGGAGCGAAATCCAGCTCGCAACGACGACCGGAGCCGTCATGATCAGTTCGAGCGTCGTAAAGCCGCTATCGGCCTGCCAGTCATAACTGTGCAGGAAAGCGCGCCCGCCCAGATCCTTGCCCGCAGTTGCAGAGCGCGGTGCGGCGATAAAGGCTGCGCATCCGGCAAGACCCCATTCGGGACGGATTTCCGCCCAGTTGCGCGCGCGCAATTCGACATCGGTCCAATGCGAACCGGGCAGTTTGGGTGCGCGTTCTGCCCGCGCGATGGCTGATGCTTCGTGCAGCCATTGGTGGACCTGCTCCAGATCGGCATCAAAGCGCTCCGGGCTCTCGGCATCGAACAGAGTGATCTTGTCAGTGGTCGTATCGTGCAGGCCTGCAACGAACAAAGTGTCATCAGGCACGTAAAGGCCTCGCGTTTCGAGGCCCTGACGCGTTTCGGGATCGTTCAAAAGGTCTGCCAGAACACGCGCCGACACATCGCCCTGATGTCCGCCGCAAGCGCCGCAGTGATAGGCGCTTTCGTGCGGATTGTTGGTGACATTGCCGCCATGGCCCAAAAGCAGGATAATCTTGCCGAAATCCTTGGTCATGCTCATGGCCTTGAGGATGGTTTCAGCCGTATCAACCTTGGCAGGAAATGACATCCCGCCGACAACCTTGGGCGCGGGGTCGTTGTTGCTCGATTTTGTAAGCCCGAGCGAAGACTTGAGCAGTTTGACGGCGTAAAGCGGCCCCATCGCTTCGACAAAGGCGAAGGAGGAAACCGCTGCCTGGCGGAAGCGGCCCCACGCTCTGGTCGTGCGAGCGGCGATACGGGTGTCAAAATCGGTTTCGGGATCGCCTTCGCTGGTCGTCTCAACAGCCGGGTTCAAAAGCACGGGCAGACGATTTTCGACAATATCCGATCCATGCGATTTGTGAGCCAGTGGAAGGCCGAAGAAGCCTGCAAAACCGATGGTTTCGATACCACCATCCACGCTTTCAAGTGCGCGGCGGAACACTTCTGAGCGTACATCGATGCAAAACGCCGCCTGAAGCAGCGCACGGCCATCGGTTTCGCTCTTTCCGGTAAGCGCTTCCAGCAGCGTGCGCTGATGCGATCTGTCGGCGGCATCCTGCAGCACGGCCAAAGCAGCCTGATCGCGGCTTGGCGCAATCGGCTCGGCATGCGCCTCAACGGTCATTTTCCATTTGCCCTCGATCTCGGGGTATAGGGCGAGCAATTGCTCTTCCCAGATGAGACGGATCGCGAGCATCGCTGCAAGCGTTTGATCGCTCTCTTCTGCAAGCTCTGCCTGCCATAGCAGCCAGCGCGCGTGCTGCGACCATCCGCCAAGGCTGATGTAGAGCCTATGAAACGCGGTTTCAGCAGCCTTGTCGGTGAGGCCAAGCGCGTCGGATGCAGCCACAATCGCGCGCTCCGGCGTATCGGGCGCAGCCGCAACCGCCGCGCAAAATCCCGACAATCCGGCAATCTCGGGCGTCAGATCGTGAACAGCGAAAGCGCGCCATGCAGCATAAGCCTCTTCACCCGGCGCAGGTGACCATAACGCTTGTCCACGATCAAACTGACCGGCGGCCCAGATGCCGAACGTCTTGTCGATCACTGAAGGCCAGTCGGTACCGCTCGCTTCTGCCGCAAGATCGGCAATGGTCGGCAGTGCTTCATCTTCGGGGATGTAATCGAGCGCATTGGCGGCCAGTTTGAGCATCGAAACTGATTTGGGCTTGGTCGCAACCGTGCTCGCTTCGAGTGCATCGGCCAGATCATCTTCGGTGATGCGGCCTTCCTCGATCATCGTATCGTAAGTGCTGGCCGATTGCGTGATCGGCGTCCCGCTGACCCTTGCAAGCCGCGCAGAAGCGGTCGCCAGATCCTCTCCCGTCTGTCCAAGGAAAGGGTTCACGGCAACGGTCGCATCCAGCGGAAACGCCGGCGGGATCGCACGCGCTGCCTTTTCAGCAGCCGTCAGAATTTCAGACATCCGCGAGGGGGCGATTTGGGAATGCTTCATGAACATGTGGATCAATCCTTCGCGAGATTTCAGTTTGAGCGCCGGGTGGCTGATTGCGTCTTGAAACCGCCAATGGCGCGATCAAGCAAAGCGTTGAGGTAAAGCCCGTTGGCAAGGTGTACGCGCAGTCCGGCGGTTGATGGGTGATGCGCCCACAGCGGGAAGAGCGCCTGTGCAAATGCGACCAGCCCGAAAGAAAGGACCGCGATTACAATCAGCGCCCATTCAAGCGGGCTCGGCACGGGTGCTGCGGGCAAGTTTGCGCCCCAGATCGCCTCTGCCACCACCTGGAACAGGAAGTACGCAATCGCGGCGGCCATGGCGGCACCAAACGTGCGCTTGGCCAGCTTTTCAGGTGCCGCATCGGCAAGGCCCTGCGCAACGAGATAGGCAACACCGAAGATCAGCATCGCGCCAAGAGCGTAAGCCTGCGGGCTTTTTGCGCCAAAGCCGAAAGCGAATGCGGTAGCGATGCCGCCGTAAAGCAGCATTGCGAGCGCGAAGCTTTTGAGAACATTGGCAACGCTTGGCGCAGCGACAGGGCCGGGGCGACGAATGCTCGCCACATCCTGCACCGCGCCGCCCGATGAAAGGAAAGCGTGCGCTTTGTAAAGCGAGTGTGCGATGATGTGCAGCAGAGCGAGCGTCCACAAGCCAAGGCCGCATTGCAGCAGCATAAAGCCCATCTGCGAAACGGTGGACCATGCGAGCGCCGTTTTCACCGCGCTCTGCGTCAACATCACAGCCGCGCCGAACAATGCGGTAAACCCGCCAATCGCAGCCAAAGCCGCCATCGCGCCAGAGCTTTCCGATACGAAGCCCGATGCCGCGATCAGCAGAACGCCGCCTGAATTGATGATGCCAGCGTGCAGCAAGGCCGAAACCGGCGTCGGTGCTTCCATCACTTCGGTAAGCCAGCCATGCAAAGGGAAGGATGCCGTTTTCAAAGCGGCGGCAAGAATGATGAGCGCAACGGCGATCTGGCCAAAGGTGCCGAGGCCTTGCGTACTTACAGCCCGGGTGAGCACGGAAAGCTCGGTCGTGCCGAAACCGGCAATCAGCAGAGCAGCTGCGGCGACAAGCGCCACATCGCCCGTGTGCCAGACAAGCGCGAACTTGGTGGCTGCGCGCTGCGCTTCGGGACGGTCAGGATAGAAAAGGAGCAAACGGCGAAGCGTCATGCCCACCGCAATGGTCGCGGCAATCATCACTGCCATGCTGCCCGCCTGCACAAACACCATGACAGCGGCCAAAGTGGCCATCATCAGCGCGTGAAATGTGCCCTCGCGTTCTTCGCCATCGATATAGGTCCGGCTGTAGCGCATGACGATCCATCCGATAAATCCAACAAGCAGCGCCATCGTCGCGCTGACAAGATCGGCCCGAAGAGAAAGCGCGAAGGCTCCATCAAAAGCTGCGACATTCATCGGCCCGGTGATGACAGTCTGCGCAAGCCCGCATGCCGCCAGAAGACCAGCAAGAAGCGCAGTCCATTCTGAAAGGCTCGGGATAAAGCCGGGGCGCTTACCAGGCCGGGTGAGCGCGATGGCCGCTGCGAAAAGCAAAACGATTGGCGCGAGAAATGCGAGCGAGAACGAGGGAAGCATTAAGGGGGCTCCTGTTTGGGATCGGCTCTCAACTAGCCAATTGCCTGCATCAATAAAAATACATATATTATCGCATAACGTTCTATTTTATAGAATTTAGATGTTCAGCCATCTTTTGAGGATGCACTTAATGAACCTACACCACCTGCGCCTGTTCCGAGCTGTGGCAAGAAACGGCTCTCTCACCGGGGCCGCGCGCGCGCTCAATATCTCGCAATCTGCGGTGTCCACGCAGATCAAGACGCTGGAGGCGTCACTGGGGCATGAATTGTTTGAACGAAGCGGGCGATCGCTGAAATTGACCGAAGCGGGCCGAATTGCGCTTGATCACGCGGATGAGATCTTCCGAACGGCCGAACACCTCACTGCGACATTGGATCGAGCTGAAGGGCAAAGGCGAGTGCTCAGGATTGGCGCGCTTGCCACCCTCTCTCGCAATTTCCAGATGCGCTTTATTGCGCCTCTGGCAGGGCGGGATGATGTGGAAGTTGTGCTGCGATCAGGCACTCAGCCCGATCTCTTGCGCGATCTTCAATCGCTGTCGCTTGATATCGTGCTCACCAACTTGCCACCTGCGCGTGATGCAGAGAGCCCATATCTAATCAATCGCCTCGATGAACAGGACGTAAGCCTGATCGGCACCCCGGAAAGGGCGAAAGAGGTGGGGCTGGTTGAGGGGAAGACCAATGATGACCCAAAGGCTCTTGAAAGGCTGATCGCGGCATCGCCTCTCGTGTTGCCCACACCAGAAACCGCGCTGCGCGCCGGGTTTGACGCGCTGCTCAATCGCATTGGCGTCGTGCCGCGAATTGCAGCCGAAGCCGATGACATGGCGATGATCCGCTTGCTCGCACGCGCCGATCTTGGGCTCGCCGTTATCCCGCCCATCGTTGTGCGCGATGAACTTGCAACAGGCGCGCTGACCGAATTTGCCAAGCTCCCCGACATCAGCGAGGTTTTCTACGCTGTCACTATAAAACGGCGTTTCACCAATCCGCTTGTCCAAACGGTTCTGGCCTGAGCGACAGCGGGCCTTGTGCCTGTAAAACCTTGCAAACTCGAAGGGGTTTGAGCGCCTTAAAGCTGGAACAGGCAGCCGCTGCGCGGTAATGGAACTTTACAAAAATGATAAATCACAGCGTTGGGGAGAATGTATGCGGGTTGCACTTGCTGATGATGAACAGGACTTGCTCGATCAGATCGCAGGGATTGTTATGTCTGCCGGACACGAGGTTGAAACTTTTCGTAATGGGACAGACCTGCAAAGGGCGCTCCAGCGGGAAACCTATGATGTTGTGATGCTCGACTGGAACATGCCGGGGCAAACGGGCCTTGAGATTCTGCACTGGGCACGTGACAATCTGCCATCGGCACCGCCTTTCATCATGATCACCAGTCGCGGCGAAAACGAAGACGTCGTGCGCGGTCTGGAAGCGGGCGCGGTCGATTACATTACCAAGCCTGAATCCGATGAAATCATCCGCGCGCGGCTCGAAGCTGCAGGCCGCCGGATCGGAGCAGATCGCCCCGAAACAGAAGTGCGGTATGGCAAATACACGCTGAACCGAAAATCGAAGGAAATCGATTTTTCAGGAGCAGCTGTCGCTGTTACCGCCAAGGAATTCGACCTCGTCGATCTGCTCTTTCAAAACCTCGATCGGCCCTTGTCGCGCGGCTATTTGTTCTCCCGCATTTGGGGCGGCAATATCGAGCTTGAGACGCGCACAATCGACGTTCACGTGTCGCGCTTGCGCTCAAAATTGGAGCTAAAGCCCGAAAACGGATATGTTATCCGCACAGTTTTTGGTTTCGGCTATCGCATGGATGCGTATATCGATGAGGAAGCTGCTAACGGATAGGGCATGACACACAGGCGCAATCGCTTTTCCAGTGCGTTTCAATCGGCGGGAATGGCGATTGGCTGTGCCCTTGTTTCGGCGTGTGCGGTTAACGCTCCGCCCATCGTTCGATCCGACAATGCCGGTTCACCCAGTTTTTCCCAGATTGCGCTGATCGCGCCTGACGACAATCAAAGACAGCGCGTCCAATTGAACACGGCAATCGGCAGCGCGTTCGAGGCAAGAGGCATTGGTCTTGCCGATGATGCGGGCGCGGTGGGCGAAGTTGCGATCGCGGACAGCCCCAGCTCAGTTGGTCTTTATGCCGTTGCGGACGGCGCTTCTGATGAGAATGCCCGGCCCATCGCACAAATTCGCAAGCGCCGCTGGTATGATGCCTGCAAGGCAGCGCGGACCAAAGCCACTCTTGCCGTTTTTGATCGCGCCTCGGGCGAAATGATCAAACGATCAGCGGTTGAAAGCATCACATGCGAAGGCGACGCACCGCCTATGGATGAGATGGCAGAACTGCTCACCGCCGAAATCCTCAGCGATTAAGCGGTGGCGCGCCCTGCTTTGCCGCAAGGCAGAGTTATCTGAAAGCGTGTGCCGATATCGCTGCGGGTTTCCACCTCGATCACAGCGCCATGCTCATCAATCACCTTTTTGACATAGGCAAGGCCCAAACCGGCGCTTGGCCCTGCTTGCGTATCGCGCGCACCGAACCGGGCGAACGTGTCTTTCACCCGTTCGGCAGGAAGGCCCGGCCCATTGTCCGCAACAGCGATGCGGATGCTGTTATTGTCCAGCCGGTCGAGCGATATGGAAATAGCCTCGCCCTTGGGCGAAAACTTGATCGCATTGCCGATCAGATTGTCAATTGCGCGCGACATTGAAGATGGATCAACTTCGCAAAATTCGGGTTCGTCAGGGATAGTCGTGTCAAAGGTGATCTTACGCTTTTTCGCAGCGGAGTAGGCGCGATCAACGGCCTCATGCAAAAGCGCGCCAATATCGGTTTCCTGCGGTTCAACGCCCTCATATTCGAGCCGGGCAATCTGCACAAAGTCATCGGTGAGTTTGAGCGTCCGCCTCGCCTGCTTTTCGATCCGGGCAAGCCTCTCTTTTTCGGGAAGTGCCTGGCCAGTTGCGCCCACCAAGCCGACAATCGCTGCCTGCGGTGAGCGCATATCGTGGCTCAGGAATTCGAGCATTTCGCGCCGCTGCTTTTCAGCCTGACGGATAGTGCTGATATCGCGCAGAGAGAGAATCTGGCCGCCATCGCTCATCTCGCTTTCGGACGATGCGAGTAGAAACACGCGGCCATCGGGGAATACGATCTCCTGCTTGTCCGCTGGGAGAACCGCACTTTGTTCATCGCGCAATTGGGCAAGCGTCTTGCCGGTGCAGGCGGCTTCATCGCCAAACACGCTTTCCGCGCGGGTGTTCATAAGGATCAACCCGCCATCGGCATCGAATACGAGCATTGGATCGGGAGAGCCTGAAAGGATCCGGCGCAGGAAGGATAACCGCTCGCGCGTCTCGCCAATCAGCCCGCGCACTTGCGACACCTGCTTGGCAATCGGATCGAAACCACGCCCCCCGCTCGCCTCGCCGCCGGGAATGATGCCGCCCATTTCTTCAGCTTCGTCCTGCAGGAAGCGACTGACCGAACTCAATCGACGCCAGCCCCAAACCGGATAGGCGACCAATATGCCAAGGATAGCTGGAAAAACAGGCAGCCACAAATCGGCAGCGATCAGCAAAGTGGCTGAGGCGGCAATGAGCGCTGCGATGAGGCCCAGGGATACGCGCAGGGTCCAACTGGGTGGGAATTGCCAGAACACCAGAAACAGGACGAGGATGGTCGCGATCAGGATGGCTATCACAATCGAAGGGCTGACTTGCGTGATAAGCTCATCATCGAGCAATCCGCTCAACAGGCTTGCCTGCATTTCGACGCCTGTCTTGATCCCGCCCGCATAAGCGGACACCGCATAGCGATCACCCAGCCCTTGCGCGGTGGCGCCGATCAGTACGATCTTGTCCTTCACAATTGCTTCTGGCGTCGCGCCGGAGATCACATCCACCGCACTCGGATCGCGGAACGATCCGGCCTGATGCATGGGCGCGATTGGATTGGCGCCGGGTTCTGGCAGGCTCGCTGCATCCCGGCTCAGCGCGAGATAGGCGACTTTTGCGAGATGATCGTGAGCGCCCCGCGATGTTTCGAGCTCGAAGTCAAAGCGGCGCACGATGCCATCAGGATCAGGAGCGACGAAAACGTGCCCAACATCCAACGCGCCCTCGGCAAATTGAGGAAGCGGCATCAGCGGTTCAATAGCATCTTCAGTGTTGGGCGCTCGTATGATCGAATGCGGCAGAACGACGTTTCCGGCGCTGTCGATAGCTTCGGCAAGCTGGGCATCGCTCGCCGGATCGGAAGGATCGACGAACAGCACATCGAAGATGATCAGTCTTGGCTCATAACCCGACAATTGATTGATAAGTTCTGCGTGCCGTTCCCGATCCCAGGGCCAGTTACCGATTTCCGAGACCGAGCGATCATCAATGCTGACGACGACGATATCGGGGTTCGGCTCTTCAAGGCTCACATAGGTTGCAAGGTCCAGCAATGCGGCATCAACGCGCGCTGTCCATTCCTGATGCCAGGCAATCAGCACAAGCGCCAAGGTCGCCGCCAGCATGACGGCCCATTCAGCAAACAGTCGAAGTGTTCTTAAATGAATTGGCTGCGCTCCACCAACGCCAAAGGCCCGCTCACCCGGTTACTCGGTGATCGAGAGTTCTTGCACCGGCCCCCACACCTTGATCACGTCGCCTTCATCGATCTGAAAGGAAGCAACTCTCCAGCGATAGGTCCCCGGCGCAAGCTTTGACACCAGCACTGCGGTTTCGCGCATGCCGACTTCATCGACGATCAGAGCGCTCTCCTCTTCCGCATTCCAAAGCTGAAAGCCGTAATAGACATCCCCTTCGCCCTGCGCGCGCCAGGCGAATTTGAAGGCGTCTTCAAGCCCTGATGGTTCTGCGCTTGCTTCAACGCCGGCCCGTTTGCGCCGGAAGGAGTGAACCTTGGAAAAGCCTTCGAGGCCCGAAGCTGAAACTGCTCTGGTACGCACGAAGTACCGGCCATCTTCAATCTCTGCAAAATCAGCCTGCTGCGCTTCGTCCACCAGTTCAGTGACAATGTCGATAAAGCCAGCATCGCGGGAAATCTGGGTTCTGTAGCCAACCGCGCCCTCAAGCGGGGTGATGGCAAATCTGGCAAGCGCATCTGTCTGGATGCGGCCGGGATCAATCAATTCAGGTGCCGGCAAAAGACGTTCCTGTTCGCCCAATCCATCCTGACGCGCGGCAAGACCAAAGCCTGCCTTTGTCGCCTGCTCTTCCTCTCCGGCAGCCACAAAGACCTCGCCTTCAACCACTTCGGTGAGGCTCAAATCACCATCCGGCAAAAAGCCCACGCGAAAACCGGTGCCACGCACCGCCGTCACCGCAATTGGGGTGCCGACGCGGTAACGGCCATCGCCTTCTATGGTAGGGGCGATCACTTCGCCGCGCCCTTCGAGAACGCGCAATTGCACGTCGATCTGATCGTTGATGAGATAGCGGCGCGCATCGATGATCCGCACGCGCGAATTGGAGGGAATCGAAACGCTCGAATTTCCATCGCCCGCAATCGCGACAAAGCTGTTGCGCCCAGTGGTGATCTCAACCCCTTCAAGCAACGCAAGACCGCGCTTTGCCGCCAATGTCTGCCGCCCGTTCACGAGACTGACTCGACCTGAAAAACTCTCCACCGACAATCTGGCAGGCTTATGTTTCAGCAGGCGCCGCGGAATACGCAGCGTCTTGCCAATCTGCATCAGCCGCGGATTTCGCACCCGGTTGATGCGCCGCACTTCTTCAAGCGCGGCAGCGTTGACGAGGTAGTCTTTCGTGAGACCATAGAGCGTATCGGCAGGCTTCACCTTGTAGCTGATAAAGCCATCCGGCGCAGCGAGTGCGTGGCCCGGTGTCAGCGCCAGAAAGCCAGCGGCAAGGCTTGTCAGTATGGCTTTACGCATATCGGGTCATCTCCTCGGGCGAATGGATACCATCCCTCACCCATAAAATCACACCGAAGCCATAACCGAAATGTGTTTTTACATTCAGCGCGCGGATTGCGCGATGTCGACGGCCTCTTTCGCCAGCTGCGTGATCCGATCGTAATTACCAGCTTCCACCGCATCCTTGGGCGTAAGCCAGCTGCCACCGCATGCAAGGACGCTGGGAAGCGCGAGAAAATCGGCAAGATTTCCCGCCGACACACCGCCCGTTGGCATAAAGCGCATCTCTCTGAACACCGATGACAAGGCTTTCAGCATGGGCACACCGCCTGCAAGGCTGGCGGGGAAGAACTTCACTTCGCGCAGGCCAAGGGCATAGGCGCGCTGCACCTCGCCTGCTGTCATGGTGCCGGGATAAAGCGGGATGTTTTCAGCAAGACAGTATTCCGCGATTTCATCGACAAGGCCGGGGCATACGATAAATTCCGCTCCGCTTGCGCGCACCGATTTCGCCTGATCCAGAGTGAGCACAGTGCCCGCGCCGACAATCAATCCGTCGGTTTCAGCAAGGATGGCTTCCATCCCTTTCTGCGCATCATCGCTGCGCATCACGACTTCGATCACGCTCAATCCGCCCTCGCCCAGAGCCTTGGCTGTCGCAACTGCGCGCGCGGGGTCATTTTCACCGATCAGTGGTACAACGGGCGCCCCGCCCAATCGATTTGCCAATTTATCTTTCATGGCAGACTATGTGTCCCTTTTATTGTTGCGTTGCAGCATATCGTCTTTATCGCAGATTGCTCCTCCCCCGTGCAATTGACGCGCCTGATTTGCAACCAAGATCGGCGCATTTCGAAAAAAGGAGAACGACTTGAGCACTCGCCCGCCCATTCAGCAGAACCCGGACATCCGCTTTCTTGGAAAGCTGCTGGGCGATGTCATCCGAGAGCATGGGGGTGACCGGCTGTTTGAACGGACCGAGCATATTCGTTCTGCCAGCATCAATCGGCATCGGGGCGGCGACCTGGTTGATCTGGAGCTTGATCAGTTGTCGCTCGATGAAACGCTCGCCTTTGTACGCGGGTTTGGGCTGTTTTCGATGCTCGCCAATCTGGCAGAGGATCGCGACGGGATTATGTCTGAAAGCGGTCTTGATTTTGCCCAGGCGGTGGAGCGGCTTGATGCACACGGCGTCAAACGCTCTGAGATTGTGGATCTTCTGGCGGGCTCGCTGATCGTTCCGGTCCTTACCGCCCACCCAACCGAGGTTCGCCGCAAGAGCGTGATCGATCACAGGACGCGGATTGCGGATCTGATGAAGGTCCGCGATGCGGAACTGGCCGCTGGAAGAGACACGGGCGCGACCGAAGATGCCATTCTGCGGCAGATCGCGCTTCTTTGGCGCACGCGCACCCTGCGCCGCGACAGGCTTTATGTGACGGATGAGGTTAATAACGCGCTCGATTTTCTGGGCGGTGTGTTCCTGCCAGTCCTCCCCGAACTCTACCGCCAGTGGGAAGAAACACTGGGCGACCGGCCCGCAAGCTTCCTGCGCCTTGGCAGCTGGATTGGCGGGGATCGCGATGGCAACCCCAATGTCACGGCGGAATCGCTGCGATACGCACTGGGGCATGGGGCGGAAACGGTGCTCGGCTTCTATCTTGAAGAGGTACACAAGCTGGGCGCAGAGCTTTCCATCTCGAGCGAGCTTGCGGCGATCGAACCTGACATCATCACGCTTGCCGACGCCAGCGGCGATGGCTCCCCGCACCGCGCAGATGAACCTTACCGACGCGCGCTGATAGGAATCTACGGGCGCTTGGCGGCCACTTATGCCGAAATCTGCGGCAAGGCTCCGCCTCGCCTGCCGATGAATGATCAGCCCGCATACGATCATCCCGATGCATTCGAGCATGATCTGCGCACGATTGCCCGCTCGCTTGAAAAGCTGGGCGGGGAGACACTCGCGTCGAATGGAGCGCTTGGAAAACTGATCCGCGCGGTCAAGACATTTGGCTTCCACCTTGCGACCCTTGACCTGCGCCAAAATAGCTCGGTGCATGAAAGAGTGGTGGCCGAGCTGCTCGCGAAATCCGGCGTTGAGGCAGATTATCTGGCGCTTGACGAAGATGCGCGCGTCGCCCTGCTACGCAGCGAATTGTCCGGCCAGCGTCCTTTGCGAACGCCCTGGGCTGAATACAGCGAGGAAACGCTCAATGAACTCGCCATCATCGATGCGGCAGCAGAGGCACACTCGCAATTTGGCGCGGCCTGTATCTCACAATACATCGTGTCGATGGCGGAGACGGTTTCCGACCTTCTTGAAGTGCACGTGCTGCTACGCGAAGTTGGGCTGTATCAGCCGGGGGATACGCCAAAGTGCGACATCATGTCCGTGCCCCTGTTCGAAACCATCGGGGACCTTGAGAACGCGCCGGGAGTGATGAAGGCGTATTTTGGCTTGCCTGAAATTGCTGCCATCACATCGCAGCGCGGCGCGCAGGAAGTGATGATCGGCTATTCGGATTCGAACAAGGATGGTGGCTATCTGACTTCCAGCTGGATGCTCGCGCGGGCAAGTGAAGCGCTTGCCCCTGTGTTCGCGGAGGCCGGCGTCACCATGCAGCTGTTCCACGGGCGCGGCGGATCTGTGGGGCGCGGAGGCGGCTCAGCCTTTGAAGCCATTCGCGGCCAACCGCCCGGCACCGTCAATGGCCGCATTCGCATCACCGAACAGGGCGAAGTCATTGCGGCCAAATTCGGCACGCCTGAAACCGCCGCTGCAAACCTTGAAGCCATGGCGAGTGCCAGCGTGCTTGCAACACTTGAACCGGAACGCGTTGCAAGTGAGGACTATGCCCGCTTTGCAAAGGCACTGGACACGATCTCTGACAATGCCTTCAACGCCTATCGCGATCTCGTGTACGGCACGCCAAAATTCGTCGATTTCTTCCGGCAGATGACGCCCATTGCAGAGATTGCGACGCTCAAGATCGGATCGCGTCCTGCCAGCCGGAAAGCGTCCGATGCGATTGAGGATTTGCGCGCCATTCCGTGGGTTTTCTCGTGGAGCCAGGCGCGGGTCATGCTGCCGGGCTGGTATGGTGTCGGCCATGCCTTGGGCCAGTTTGAAGACAAAGACCTGCTGCGCGAGATGGCTACCACATGGCCGTTCTTCAAAAACGTGCTCGCCAATATGGAGATGGTGCTTGCCAAATCCGACATGGCGATCGCTGCTGAATATGTGCAGCTTGTCGAAGATCAGGACATGGCAAAGTCAGTGTTCGCTCGTATTGATGAAGGCTGGCAGCAAACGCACGACGCGCTGCTTGATGCGACGGGGCAAACCTTCCTTTTGGAGAAGAACCCGAAGCTTGATGCCTCGATCCGCTTGCGCCTTCCCTATATCGAGCCGCTCAATCTCCTCCAGTTGGAGCTGCTGAAGCATCACCGCGCGGGCGAGGAAGATGAGCGGATTGCAGAGGGGATTAAGCTGTCGATCAATGCGATTGCGACAGCGCTTAGAAACAGCGGCTGAACACATAAAGATAGGGGCCAGCACAGACGTGCCGGCCCCCTCCCCCCATCGCCATTGCAAAGGTCAGATCAGAATTTACCGAGCAAGTTCACGAAAAAGCCATCGCTTGTATAGCTCTGATCCGTCAAATCGGTTGAATAATCGGCAAGGCTGTAACCTACGCCAATCTTCGCGTTGTTGCCGATATGGCGGTAGATTGCGGCGAGGCCGCCCCAGCGATCATCGCCTGCGATATCATTGGTGAGATAGCTGGTTTCGATCACCAGATCCCATTGCTTGATCGCGCGCCAATCGAGCCTCAAAACGCCCAATTGCGTGTTGCTCGACACGAATTGATCGCTTTCGCGGCCCAGTGATACGCTGCCTTCGCGCACCGCATATTTCGCGCCCAAAACAAGCGTCTTTGACAAATCGAAATTGCCATCGATGGAGAAGACGTGGCTGCGCTGTTTGGGTGCTGCGAGCGTGCCTCCGGCTGTCACTTGGCCAACGGGGCCAAGATCCTGAAGGAAGGTGTAGCGGGTGAGCAGGTTGAACCGATCATGCAGGATCGGACGATAGGCAAAGCCAATCGTGCCCTCGACATAATCAGCCAGCCGCACATCGTCGGTCTCGCTATCGGCAAGCGCGAAGTTCAACCGGCCCAATGCGCGCCAATCAGTGTGGACCTGCACCGATGCTGTGTTGCGCACCAGCCAGACATCCTGATTGCGGTTTTCGCCCTCTTCAAAGCGCCCTTCGACATTGGTGGCGAACTGGAATTTCTCATCGGTGTAGCCCAGCCCGACTGTGAAGGCGGTGCGTTTGAATTCGCCCGTATTCACATCGTCAATCCGGCCGTTTTCGAACGAACCTGAAAGCGACCAGCGTTCGGACGGGTCCCAATTGAGGCCAAAACTGCGCACCAGAGCTGGCGCAGGGCCGGCGTGTTCGATCCGGTTTTCGCCAAAGATGCTGAGCGCGGTGTTGAATCGGTGCCGCGCGCCCAGGGTCAACGTCCCGCGATTCGCATTGGCGAGCGAATTCAAGGGCTGCACGCCCAGATCGTTGCGATCCGACAGCAGGGCATATCCGAGATACGCCTCTGATCCATTGCCATAACGATGTGCAAGTTCAACCGCTGCACCCAATCCGCCGTCGCCTTCGGAAAGCTCACCACTCATGGTCACCCGGTCGCTCACCTCGACTTTACCGCCCGCGCCAAAGCGGTTGTTGCGCTGACGGGTGTTGTCGCGATCGAGTGTCACCTGGCCAAAGCCATAGATCGACCAGTTCTTGCCTTGCGGATCGTAGTCCAGCTGCAAGGCCGCATCGGTGCGCTGCCCCTCTTGAATGGCGCTGTTGATGACGCCTGCACTGAAGAGCCCAGTGTTGAGAAGGCCTGCCGTTTGATCATCGTGCCGCAGGCCGATGGTGACGGTCGTTTCATTATCGAGCGACTGCGCAAGATCAGCCGTGGCTATGGTCCGATCGCCAACGCCGTCGCCATCAAGCATCTCGATCTCGGCACCAAGGCGCGTCGTATCGCCAAGCTTCGCATCAAGCGCTGCGCCCCAGCGCGTGGTGTCAGTCTGCGTCAGCTGACCATTGGCGCTGAAGCCGGCTTCGAAATTCTCATAAAATGCCGTTAGTTTGCCCAGATCATCATTCGATCCGGTAAGCTCGCCAAAATCCATCGCGATTTCGCCGCGATAGGCATTGGCGGAGATATCAGCGACGCCCGTTGCGCCCAGATTGGTAAAGCTGAGACCGCCATCGACCGAATTGTTCTGACCAAAGCCCGGACCTTCGGATTGTGCAAATTCCGCCTTGGCATAGGTGCCGGCATGAATGCGCACGGTCGCATCCGCTGCGATCAGCGTTTGATCGGCGGCATCGGTTGTCTCGCGCTGCGCGGTTGCCCCGAGACGCAAAGTGTCACCGATCCAGCCCGACACACGCCCACCCAGAGTGTAGCCGGACACATCGCCTACAGCAGGCGTGTATTCATACCGGGCTACCAGCACTGGCACATTGCCTGGCGCAGAGCTTTGGCGGACCAGCGATCCATCATCGGTAAACGAGGATAGCGGGCTTAAAAGGACGATCCGGCCCTGGAAGTAATCGATATCGTAGTCTTCCTGAGGCCTGAGATCGCGCCGTGACAGGACGAGGCCTGTATCAAGATCGCGTATCTCGACGCTCAAGCGTTCCGAACCCAATGTGATGTCGCGGCGGTTGAGGAAGTAGAGCGAACCGCCCGTCCCTCTGAATTCGTCGCGGCCCGGAATGGTGCCCGGATCGGATGCGAACGCGGTGAATTCGAACTTTTTCGCGCCAAATTCGGTTGTCGCCATCGAATCGTGATCGACAATCGCGCCGAATGTACCGCGGTTGAGCTGCGCCAATTCGGCCTGCTCGATATCGGCGATGAAGTTACCGATGAGCAGGCTCGACTGGTTCTTTTCAACCTTCAGGTAAAAACGCCCTTGCGTCGGGGCATCCTCAACCAATGTCGAATCGTCACCATAAGTGGTGTAGAACTCATCGGAATCGAGCCGCCGCAGCAATTGACGCGGGTCTTTGCGATCAAGGTTGCTGAAGATGTCTTCGAGCAGGGTTTCGCCCGTATCGAGTGCGCCAGTAATGGTCACCCCGCTTTTCAACCGACCCTTGGCATAGAAGGCCGCCCGCGAGGCTACATTTTCGCCATCAGTCAGCGGGTCACCGCTCACCTCGACAGCGGTTGCGCCGCCATTGGCCGAGATAAAGGTCAGGTCGCCCTGGCCGACGATGAACCAGTCATCCTTTTCCGCCTCTACATCGCGCTGGGCGGCGAAGTTGACGGTGTCGCCAATGCCAATCAGGACTTCGACGCTTTCCGTATCGCGGCTGATAATCTGCTGGCTGACAAAGAAGCCTTCTTCATCGATCGGCACCGATTGTCCGGCGATGACAACGCGATTGTCAGAGGGTTTCGCCTTGCCGGTGACAGTGATCGTCGTGCCGCGCTCCACGCTGATATTGCGGATCGCTGCCTCATCCAGACTGCCAAATGTCGACAGGACCGGATCGTCTTCTTCGATGAATTCCTGCTCGATGATGGTCAGTTCGTGCGGATGCGTTTGGTCGAACTGACCGTCTTCATCATAGACGCGGTAGACAAAGTAGAGCTGCGGATCATCGAGAACCGGCGGCGTCCATTTTGCAGTGCCGTGCTTGTTCACCTCGATGATCTGCAGCGGCTCTGAATCGGCGCTCACACCTTGGCGGAAGATGCGGATTTCGCCCTTTTCAATGAAAGCAGGATAGTTCGAGTAAGTGACGAACACCGCCTCGCTACCGGCAAGAACGGTGCGCGTCGCATCGCGAAGCGCAACAGAAAGTATCGGATCAACATGGATCTGATCGGTGCGCACTTTCACCGAGTACGGGTTTTCAATCGTCCGCTCTTCTTCGGCATCAAGCGTGATTTGCATGCCATCTTCCAGAACCAGTACGTCGGCTTCTGCCTGGATGTCCGGATCAGCGGTGAAGACATTGGCGCGGTTGCCGCGCTCGCTTGATTGCATGGTTTCAAGCGCACTTGCCGTGCTTTCATCGGCCACAGCGGGCGCTTTGCCAGCCGCGGCTGATCGAGCGGTGTCGATGGCGGCAGCATGTGCGGATACCGTCAGACACGCTGTCGTGGAAACCCCTGCCAGCATGATCACCCGGAAGGCGTTCATCTGAGTGCTGCGAGCGCGGATGATGGTCGTTGTCTTGGTCATCGCCCTTACTCCCCGCCTGCTTTGCTGGCGGCGATGCGCACCATGTTGGTTTCAACCGTTGGCGGCGGACCGTCCCATCCATCCCCGGCAAAGACCGCATCGACAGCGGAGCGAACCCCGACGAGCCGGCGTTCGATGAGGCCAGTGTCCTCGCCATCTTTCGCCGAATAGGTGACTTGGATCACGAGGCGCTGCTCATCGAGCTGTGCGAGTTGCGCCAATTTGCCAGCCATTGCCGGTTTCAAATCAGCGGACCCTTGCGCAAAGGCACGATCATCAATCGCAATAGTGACAACGCGGCCCTTGACGATGCCGAAGTTCAGCTCGCTGATCTTACCGCGAGTGAGGCGGATCGACTGCGGGTTGTCCATCACCGGCGTGTAGCCAGCAGGGATCGTGCGCGGATCGAGTTTCAACACATAGTTCGAACCGATCTGAGCGTTTGGCACCGCAGCGCAGGTGATGTGATAGCGGCCAAATTCATCGACCGTGATGAGTTCGCCGTTGACCGTGGCGAGACGCGCGCCAGGAACGCCCGGCTCGCCCTCGTCCTGATAGCCATTGCCGTTAAAATCATCGAAGACTTTGCCAATGATTTCCGCGCAATCGAAGATCGCGCTTGCGGTGATGGTAACGACTGCCTGTGCGCGGTTCGACACTTCGGCATTGGTTGCGCCGTTTTGAGCGACCGCGGTGTTTATCCGATCACCTTCGCTGACACCGGCACCGATCACCGCGATGATCGAATAGGTGCTGGTGGCATTGCCAGCGAGGAATTGATCTTCCCAGCGCAGCTCGCGAACGGCCTCTTCGGGTTCATCGGGCACATCGTTCACGCGGGCAGAACCCGGCACATATTTGAAGCCCGGCGGCAGAATATCGACCACATCAATGCCTGCCCGATCAGCCGCCTCAGTGTTGCGAACGGTGATTGTATACGGGACGAGTTCGCCAACGCTGGCCGTGCGTTTCGTGCTTGTCTTCGTGACAAGCAGATCAGCGCGAGTGGTGAACGGATCCAGTGGAATGTGATTGTTGACCACATTCGCATCACCCTGAGCGATCAGGAAGCTGAGGTAATATGTCGTCGGGTCGCCCACCTGCGGAGCGCGCGTATTGGGAACAACCGCTGCTGGATCACCAAGACCTGCGACATTCAGCGCGCCATCTTCGGGAAGGATGATGGTTGAGATGGGATCGGCAAAGCCTGTCGGCGCGGTGACCTGGATCGCGTATTCGGTCCGTCCCACAGGGCAGGCCGCATCTGCACCCGCGACAATATCGAAACGATAGAACCCATCATCGCCCGTGATCTGGCCCGACTGGCTTGGATCGATGTAGCAGACATCGGGCAGGACATTGCCGAACTGGTCAGTCAGGTTGACGACCGCACCGTCAATCGGCTGGCGCGTAATCGCGTCATAGATAACGCCCGATGGATCAATCGGCTGATTCTGATCAGTCAGTATTTCACCCGCAGTGATCGTAACATCTTGCAAGGACCCGAACTGCGCGCCGCCATTGGGGCTGAAGAAGCGGATTTCATAGTCGGAACCGGGAGGCAGATCTTCGACGGTGTAGAAACCATCGGCGTCGGTCTGGACAGTGGTGACGACTTCGCCGTTCTGCACGACCTGAACGGTCCAGCCGGTTTGCAGAGGCTCGCCGCCTTCGAAATTGCGGTTGAGGTTTTCATCGAGGAAGACGACCCCGCTCACCCCGCCAAGGCTGGGCACGACATTCAGCGTGACCGTTGCCGTGGTGCAATTGGTCGGGTTGATCGCTTCACAGATCTGATAATCGAACGTGTAGTCGCCTTCTGGCGTGCCGCGCTCAACCCCCACAATGCCGGTTGCTGGATCGAATGTGATACCCGGCGGCAGCGATGATCCCGGAGCAATGGAAAGGATTGCATTGGTTGCGTTCGCAGGCTGCCCGTCAATCGTATCGCCATCGAACACGTTGAGAACGTTCGGCTGATCGAACGAGCTGTCGATATCGACCGCGCTATCGTCGAGTGCCTCAATCTCGGCTGCAATGACGGTAACAGTCGCAGTCGCCGTCGCGCAGTTCGTTGGGTTCAGCGTCTCGCAGATTTCATAATCAAAGACATAATCGCCAGCAGGCGTGCCTGGATCGACGGAGATATTGCCGGTGGTCACATCAAAGGTGAGGCCCGTTGGCACTGTTGATCCCGGCGCAACGCTGATCGTCACATTGTCCGTGGTTGCAGGCGCACCGTTCAGCGTGTCTCCGGTCAGGACATTCAAAACATCCACTTCGCCGGGCGCGCCGACGATATCGGCTACGCTGTCATCATTGGCCTCAATCGGCGCTGCGATTACAGGCACGGTAATCGTCGCCGTGTCGCAATTGGTCGGGTTCAGCTCTTCGCAGATCTGATATTCGATCACATAATCGCCAGCAGGCGTTCCCGGCGGCACATCGACAAGGCCCGTCGCAGGATCGAGAACAGGCACTGGCCCGCCATTGATCGGCGTTGCAGGTGTAGTGACGGAGATATCGACTGTGCTGAGATCAGCCGGATCGCCATTCAGTGTGTCATTGGTGAGGACGTTGATAACGCCAGTTCCGCCATCGCTGCCATTTGTCGGCGGCGCAGTGTCAGGGTTGGCTTCGATAACAGCCGCGACGACTTCGACAGTGGCAGTTGCGATGGCGCAATTCGTCGGGTTCAGGATCTCGCAGATTTGATAATCAAAGCTGTAGCTGCCTGCCGCCGTGCCCGGATCGACCGAAACCTCACCTGTGGCCGGATCGAACGTCAGCCCGGCAGGAACGCTGGAGCCTGCCGCAACGGTGATCGTGACTGTGCTGGTGTTGACGGGCACTCCATTCAAAGTGTCACCATCAAGCACGTTGAGAACGTCAGTTGCGCCGGTAGCGCCATTGATGCCCGACACATTGTCATCCACCGCGATGATTGGCACCGCATCCACTGTCACCCGGGCTGTTGCGGTTGAACAATTGCCGGGATTGAGGATCTCGCAGATCGTGTAATCAAATTCGTATGTGCCAGCGGGCGTGCCGGGATCGACAGAGACGCTGCCTGTGGCCGTGTCGAAAGTGAGCCCTGCTGGAACGCTGGAGCCGGTTGCAACCGTGATCGCTACATTGCTCGTGGTTGCGGGCGATCCATCCAAGGTATCACCATCAAGCACGTTCAGAACATCAGCCTGCCCTGTCTGACCATCGATACCCGTGACGCTGTCATCAACCGCGATAATCGGCACGGCATCCACCGAAACGCGGGCGGTCGCAGTCGAGCAGTTTGAAGGATTGAGGATTTCACAGATCGTGTAATCGAATTCATAGGTTCCAGAAGGCGTACCCGGATCAACCGAGACATTGCCTGTCGCAGGATCGAAACTGAGCCCAGCCGGCACGCTGGAACCCGTCGCAACCGTGATGACGACATTGCTGGTCGTGGCAGGCGCGCCATTGAGCGTGTCACCGGTAAGCACGTTGAGCACATTGGCTTGCCCGGTCAGCCCATTCACGCCGGAGGCATTGTCGTCCACCGCCTGAATGGTCGCCGCATCGACAACGACCGTTACGGTCGCAGGGGCGCAATTGTCCGGATCATCCTCATCGCAGATCTCGTAATCGATCGTGTACGTGCCGGCTGGCGTGCCTGCGGGCACATCGACAAGGCCTGTTGCTGGATCGAGCACCGGAACTGACCCGCCGCCAATCGGGGTTGCGGGCGTGACGATAGTGATATCGATCTCATTCAGATCGGCAGGCGATCCGTTGAACGTGTCGTTGTCGAGCACGTTTATGATGTCATCGCCGCCCGTTGCTCCATTCACAGGCGCCGGATTGTCATTATCCGCCGTGATCACCGCATTGGTGCGGTTCTGGAAGATATAGCCCGTCGCATCGGTAGAGGCGGCAAGCACGATCGCGCTGATCGTGTTTTGGGCAGGCGCATCGCCAAAGGTGGAATTGTCGACAGTGCCGCCAGCCGTGCCGGCCGTTTCGGCGCGATCATAGAAAGCAAGATCCTGCGTTTCGACGAGCGAATATCCATTGGCATCAGACGGCGGGAGATTATCGAAGCCGAAATTGCCATTGCCATCGGTAGTGGTCGAGAAATTCACCGCGTTCCCAAATGCATCGGTCCCGCTGAGCGTCACTGTGATGCCCGGCGTCCCCTCGCCCGCTTCGATCGTGTCATTCTCGTTATCGTCGGCATAGACAGTACCCGAAAGCGAGGATGGAGCGATCTGTGTATCGGCAGAAGCGCTGTTATTGCTGGCGTTGGAATCTTCGCTGAGAGGATCACCGAAGGAATCTTCGCCCGGTGTAATGGTCGCCGTATTGGTCGCATTGGTTGGGGCGACATCGCCTGAATAGGGCGCTTCGGCCAAGGCAAAGACGGAAAGATCAACCGTATCGGCGGCGCCGGCGGGGAAGTTGCCCGTAACCGTACACGTGATTGTGCTCGTGCCGGTGCAATTGATACCGCTCACGCTCGCGCCGCTTCCTCCGGGTATCGAAGTGCTGGGCACGGTTGAGTTCGTGAAGACAAAACCGCTTGGCAGGACATCGGTGATGATGACTTCGGTCGCAGCCGATGGGCCATTGTTGCGGAAGCGGATCACATATTCGATCGGCTCATTAACGCTGCGAACCAGCGCGCCATTGCGGGTCTTGCTGACAATCTCGAGATCTGTCGAAGGCAGCACAGTCGTGTTTTGAACCGCACGGTTGTTGGGCAGCTGTGTATCAGCGCCAGCACCGGTGATGGCAGGCTGCTCTGCTGCGGTGACTTCAACAGCGTTTTCGAAAGTAACCGTTCCAGCAGGCGGTGTTCCGCCAATGGTAAAGGTCAATCGGAAAATGACTTGATTGCCTGCATCGAGGAAATTGTTCGCCGTGGTCACCGTGTCGATCCGGCAAAGGACATTGCCGCCCGATGGCGAGCAGCCTGCATTGGGTGCCGCCTGCAGGCTCAAGCCGCCATTTGCCGCGACCGGGTTAATCGTCACCGTGTCGAGCGTCATCGTGAGCCCGGGGGGCGGTGCGGGAATGTCCGTGACAAGCACATCGGTCGCGCGCGATGGGCCAAAGTTTGAAACGCGGATGTCGTAATTCAGCGTCTCATCAAAGCGGATCGGGTCATCTGTTGCCGGATCGGTTTCAACCTTCGTGACAGCCAGATCGAACTCGGGCGGATCAACACCGTGCGTCAGGTCAAAGAAGTTGTTGCCCGCATTGGGATCATTGCCGCCATTGCTGTCGAGCGATGTGGTTTCGACAGTTGCACGGTTGGTCACCGTTGTCTGGCCAAACGGGAATTTGGGCAGGACATCAATTTCAACCTGGCGGATTTCGTCCCTGATGAACTGGCCAAGATTACACGTCACTGTCCCTGTTCCGGTTGCGACAGAACAACTACCGCCCGGTTTGGTGGTGGTGGGCGTGCCGACGATATCGAACAGGTTTGGATCGATGACATCTGTCACCACGACATTTTCAGCCGGGTTTGCGCCATCATTGCTGACACTGATCAGATACGTTGCGGGAACGCCGACCTGCGCCGGATCGGGCGTGATGCTCTTGCTGCTCACCGTCATATCGGCGACCGCGCCCACGGTGTATCTCGCGTCGTCGCGATTATTGCTGTTGTCGCTTTCGGTCGTGTCGGCTGAGAAGATGGTCGCTTCGTTGATGAACGATCCGCTGCCGAACGGGCGATCAACGCGCAGCACAATCGTCTGCGGATTGCCGACTGTCAGATTGGTGATGTTGATATCGGCACGGTTGTTGTTCGGCTGATAATTGAGCGTTGCACCGGGAGGCGCGCTTTGCAGCGTGACGCCCGTGGTCAGACCGCCTGAATTGATCAGGTTGGGGAAGATATCGCGAACGCGGACATTGGCAGCCGGATCGCCCACACGGTTGCGCGCGACAAGCTGAATATAGAAGGTGTTGTCGGTGTCAGCGATCGTGATGTTGCCGCTGAATGGGCCGGTGGGCGACAGGCTGACGGATTTGTCGATCGCAAGATCAGCATCAGATGTCGTCGATACAGTCCCGCGCGAAAAGCAATCATCGCCCGAAGGGCTTGTGGGCGCAGATGGCGTATGCTGCGAACCAGCCGTCGTATCGGTGCAGGCTTCGTTGGTGATGGTGCCGTTAAAGCCAGCGCTCGACTGCGTGATCAGGTCAAGCCGGATATCCGAGCCGACCGCCAGCGTGCCGGTGGTGTTCGTGCGGCAGGTGACCAATGTGCCCCCCGCATTGGGAGCGGTGGTGCAGTCAAAATCCGAAGGGCCGCTGATGAATGTCTCGTTCGGGCCTAGCTGATCCGTGATGATCAGCGGGCTGGCAGCAGAATAGCTCGCCACCGAAGGCCCGTCATTGCGGACGAAGATACGCGACGTGATGTTCTGCCCCGGCGCCACCGGATTTGGAAATTTGTTCTTGGTGCGCAAACGCAGATCGGCATTGGCCGGAACCACTTGGAAAGGCACCGACACGGTGTTGTTGCTCGCATCCGGATCGGGGAAGCCGCCCCCGGGTGAAATCGTGGCGACATTGTTGAT
Source organism: Erythrobacter sp. YT30 (assembly GCF_001542875.1). Lineage (GTDB taxonomy): Bacteria > Pseudomonadota > Alphaproteobacteria > Sphingomonadales > Sphingomonadaceae > Erythrobacter. The sequence goes on from NZ_LMAF01000002.1 coordinate 343,174, forward strand.
CGTGCCGCCTGTCGGAGTGTCACCCGTCACCGGAATATCGAAAACCGCCTGTCCCGGCGCATTGAGCGATCCGGCAGTACACGTCACGGTTTGACCTGAAAGCGAGCAGCCGGGCGGAACTGCCCCAATCGTAAGCGAGCTGTCGATCGTATCGGTGATCGTAGAGCCCGCAGGCACGGTTTGCGGGCCAGTGTTGCTGATCGTCAGCCGGATCGTCGCGCTGCTGCCGACCGTGATCGTCGATGGCATGCTTTTTTGAGCAACAAGATCGCTGCCCGGTTCGACATTGGTGACGACCGTGTTCGAGATGTTGTTGGAAGGGTCAGGATCGAGCGTTGTGAGCTCGGTTATTTCGACACTGGCAATGTTCGAGATTGTGCCCGCAGAATCAGAAACGATGTTCCCGACAATGGTTATGTCGGGATAGGGAACGCCTGCTGCTGGCGCGGAGCCGGTGTAGTTACAGGTGACAGTGGTTCCAGACCGCGAACACGACCAGTTTGTACCGCCAGCGCTTTGGAACTCAAATTCCGACGCTGCCGGCAAATTGTCGACCACGCGCACGGCTGCCGTGGTCGATGGCCCGTTATTCACTGTCGAAAGCGTGTAGGTCAGCTGGCCGCCCGCGATGACGCTGGGGGCTGAACCCGCTTTGGTGACCGTCAGATCGGCGCCATTGCGAACCGTCGGCGTGATCGTGATTGAGTTGTTACCCGGGTTGCTGTCGGTGTTGCCTGCAGCAGAGATCGTCGCCGTCGTATTGTTAGCGCCGCTGGTCAATGCGGTGGCGGTGTAAGTGAATGTTTGGGGGCTGTTGCGGACGAGGTTGGGCAGATTGCAGGTGAGTGTTTGCGATCCGACAGCTCCGCTCAAGGTACAAAAGCCTGGAATATCCGCGGGTGCGACTTCAAAGTTGCTTGGCACGTTAATCGTAACGACCGCATTGTTGACGGCCTGAGCGCTGTTGTTCGCAGCGGTGATCGTGAAATCGGCTTCGGCAGATTCGGCAACAGGATCAGGATCGACCGAATAATTGGTAACCTGAAGATCAGCAGCGCTCGCCGCCGTTCCCGTTACCAATGCGGCAAAGCCAATCAGCAACCATTTCAGGTTTGCAAAAGAAAGCCCAAGTCCCCGCCCAATAGCCTGCATGCCGTGCGCCCGTCCCATTGCACGCCGAGTCCCCCTCGACTGGTTTTGGAGCCAAGCGATGCACGCCCTGCTCCAGGAAACTAAGCTCTAGTTTTGAGTCGTTCCCCGTGTCGAATCAATAACAACCTGAATTGACGAGTTTTTACAATTCGTAAATGCGTCTCGCGGCGGTGGATGATGGCTCAATTGGGATGGGCCGCCTTCTTTGAGTGGGAACGTTCACCCCACGTTCTGAAATTAACCAAACCGTTTGATAAGCAAGACATTTCCCGAAAACGTCTGACCCGAATACAAAACGGCCGCGTCCCAAGGGTAGGAGACGCGGCCGCATGTCAGGCTATTCGCCTGATTGATCGAAGACCAATCAGAAGCGCCAGTTGAGCGTCATGCGCCCTTGGTTGTTGGTCAGAAGACCGCGTCCCATGTCGGACGTGCCGCTGACGCTAACGCTCAGATTGTTGCCGAGCGACAGTTCTGCACCGGCATTGACGCTTATCCATTCCGGATCGAGCGGATTGCTGATCGAGAATGGAACGTCCGATGCGCCGATGAAGTGCGCGGTCACGATATCGGCATTGTCGGCAAGCTCACGGGCGTAAGCAACCGAGCCGAATGCGCTGAGCGTGCCCTTGCGGCCAATCCCGGTATCAAGCGAGCCCATAAGGCCAAACTTGGTACCAACCGATGTGAAGGTGCGATCAAGGACGTTGAGGCCATACTGACCCGCGCCGAATTCGGTGTAGCCACCGATATCGTTGCGGACATAGTCGACACTCGCAACCGGCCCCACTTCAACGCCTTCAGCGACGTCGAAAGAGTAGCCAACGCGCACGCCTGAGAAGGTCTGGTTGCCCCGTGCAGCGCCGCTTGCGGTGCTGAACTGATTGACAAACTCGCCTTGTGAAGCGCGTTCTGCACCCAGGTTCTGACGGGCAAAGCCGACATACATGTCAGCAAAGCCATTGCCGAACTGGTAAGCGGCAAAGCCCGCGCCTGCGACGCTGGTGTCATCAGGACGCTGTACTGCGCCAACGCTGGTGCCGCTGTTGCGGATGCTGGTCATCGCGAAACCGACGCTGAAGTCGTCCGTGATTTCCATGTCTGCACCCAAAGTCAGCTCACCCGACTGAGTGAAAGCTGCCTCTTCCAGAGCAGACGATCCATCATTGCGATCAGCTGCGTTGAGGAACACGCCCGACACTGTGCTGAAGAAGCCAAGCTTGCTTTCCTGACCAGGAGCCGTGCCAGCCATCGCGAAGGACGCATTGCCTGCCGATGAGAACCCGGCAGCCGCCTTGTTCGCACCGCGCAGTGCCAGCGTGCGCTGAGCCAGTTGACCAGTGAAACGCTGCGAGAAGCTGTTTGCAACCATCGATTGACCGAACGCGCTGACAGGTGTGAGCGTGTTCAGCGTTGGCAGCAGGGTTTCAAGGCTTGCATTGTCGACCACATCGAACAGGGCGGCAAACGAATTGCTACGGCCATCGAAACGAAGCGTATCGAGCGCATCGCCCACTCCGGCAAGATTGCCATTGACCAACTGTCCAATGCTGCGTGCGTTGATCGAAACGATCACATCGCCGCCGTCAACGCGGGTTTCAGCGAACAGGATTGGCGAACGCGAGAACAGGTTCACTTCTTGGAAATCGCCAACAATGGTGTCCGCGCTCAGAACGATTGCCTCATCGCCAAATCTTGGACGACCAAGGCCATTGATGAAGAGACCACCGGCAAGGCTCGCATCGCCGTTTACCTGAATAAGGTCAGTTCTGATGTTGCGACGAGAGAACGAGATGTCAGCGAGGTACGAACCAGCGGTTGTCTGGATGTAGTCGCCGTTGATCGTGAGCGTCCGCGTCTTGCCAATCCGGCCCGGCGCAATGCCTGCGCCAAGGTTGAACACAGCATCAGCGTTGATGGTGCCCGCACCATAAGTCAGACCGCCAAACAGAGCGGCGATCCCGGCGTTGAACGTACCTTCGATCCGTGCCTGACCGCTATATTGTTCGTAACCGATAACGGTCGTGAATGTTTGTTGATCGGGCAGGAAGAAGCGCGCATCGCCGTTATCGAGAACGAGCTTGTCGATCTCGACATCAATATCGACCTTGGTCTGGCCGAAATTGTTGAGGTGCACTTCGAAGTATTGGGCAGGCGAATCAAATGCCGTGCCAACGGTGCCGTCCGTGTTGTTCGGAACAAAGCCGGTTGAGCCAGGGCCGAGCAAGACTGAGCTATCAGGCGTGTTCGCACCGAAATTCGCCGTGCCTTCAGGCGGAAGGAATGGCGATGGCGCAGTCGAATTGCCCGAGATATCAATGCCGACAATCGTGCCAAGCTTTGGCCCCGCTTCATAGACGCCCGGTTCGCTGCCCGTTGGCAGACCGTTCACCAGAGTGCCTGTGCCATCATCGACAAAGAAACCGGGATCAAGATCCTGCGTCCAGCGCGACGCGTCAGACCATTTGCCGCTGCCCGGCTTTGCCGAGACATACTTGTACGCGGTGTTCTCAGAAATGAATTCAAAGAACGGATAGATCGGATTGTAGAAGCTGATGTCGCCATAGCCTTCTGGAACACCGAAGAAATCGAACCCGCCAGAAAGAACAGCAGTTACGATTGGGAAAGCGTAAAGCTCATCAACGATCAGAGGAGAACCGCTGTCGCCGCCAGCCGTGGCGACTTCATTGGGAAGCGCGTCCCCTTCGAAATAGTCGATTGCGCGAACCGCAGCCAGATCAGCGCAGTTCACACCAGTCGGGGTAAAATCGCAGCCATCGATTTCGGCCTGCGTGCGATCCGGGTTGTCGAAATCGGTCCAGTAATAGGCCTGCGTCTCGAAACCGAAATCGGCTGTTGGAGCGAATGCCGGGAAGAGGCTGTCACCGAGATCGGCGGGAGAGCCGACAGCACCCAACATGTTTTCGCCAACACGGCGCAGGAAGCCAATGCCTGCTTCACCGCCGCCTTCAATCCCATTGGCAACGCCAAACGTGCCATATCCGACCTGCACCACGTGGGTCAGCTCATCCACGGGGGTGAGAAGGATCGGCATGGAGGGGATGTCAGTGATGGGCGAATCCACCGCGACCAGCGCAATATCGGCCCATGGGAATGGCAGGCCGCCATTGTCCAGGTTCGATGACGCGTGGATCACGACGTCGGTGCTGGTTGCAACTCCGCCATTCGCGTAATTCGCACCTGTATCAAGGTATTCGAAGAAGCGAACCGAGCTGTCTACACCTGAAGAAATGAGGACTGATGTGTCGGCAGTGCCGGGAGTGCCATACGCCTCTGAAGAGGAATCGTTGAGGCAGTGCGCTGCCGTCAAAACGGTGCGAGGATTGATGACCGTACCGGTGCAATTGAAGAAGATGCCGCCTGTCGTGTTGTCCTGAATGAACAGTTGGACGACCGAAGGCTGGGTGTTGTTCACGTCGATCGATCCGCCAAGGCCGACGTCATCGCGCGAAATGATCTCAGGCTCGGCAGGGGTCGGCACAGCCTGAAGGTTTTCAGGGGTTGCAAAAGTCGACGCCATCGAAAGATCGGGCGCCATGATGGTCGACATGCGCGGTTCAATTCGGAACCCGTCAAAGGTGCCGCGCGCTTCGAGAACCACGTCCTCTTCGGCTGCTTCGCTTCCCGATGCATAGGCAGGCATGGCGAAGCCGCCTGCCAGTCCGATTACACCGACATTCAATAGTAATTTCAGCTTTTGCATAAATGCCCCTCTTTTCGCGGTCGAGCCCCTCTCGACTCGGTTAAGCTACTATGAACAGGCGAATTCAGACAATGTAGCGAGGTTAAAATCGGCAATTTCGAAATATTGTTGCGTAGCAATTTACATTTGCGCACAACATTTACTCAGTGTTTACCGAAACGCACGCTAATGTCCTGAAATGGGACGTTTTTTAACCATGTTTTCGAGCCGCTAAAACGGCGGGCGTGATCGACAGCGACTCAGAGACGCTTATCCCCAGAAACTGGGAGCGGTTCGGGTGATCTGGTTTTGGGATATTTGCGCAAGAACGCGCGAGGCGGGTCGGCTCAGTGTATGAGGCTGCAGAGTAGCAGCCCAGACCGCTGCCTTAGTACGAGCCCTTCGCGGCAAGAACGACTGGCACGGTTTGCAAAAGGATCCTGACATTGTCGGCCACGCGGCCCTTGCGCACATAGACCACATCAAAAGCGATCCGGCGGCGATAGGCGACGTCATTGCGGCCGCTCACCTGCCACAGGCCTGTGATGCCAGGGCGAACCGCGCAATAATGACCGAAATAGCGGCCATATTTCTTGATCTCGCTTTCGACGATCGGGCGCGGGCCAACCAGACTCATATCGCCTGCAAGAACGTTGAAGAGTTGCGGCAGCTCATCAAGGCTGCTTTTGCGCAGGAATTCGCCGAAGGGATGCACGCGCGGATCGTTGCGCAACTTTTGATCCTGCGCCCATTCAAACCGCGATGCAGCGCACGTTTCGAGCAGCCGCTCAAGCCGGGCCTGCGCGTCGATCTCCATCGTGCGGAATTTGTAGCAGGTGAACTTCTTGCCGCCTCTTCCAATGCGGGTCTGTTTGAAGAACACCGGGCCTTTGGAAGAGATGATGATGCCCAGCGCAATGAAGAGCATCAACGGCGCAGCCACGATCAGCATTAGGAACGATCCGATGCGATCAATCAGCTTTGCCAAAAGGGGATCATCAATGATGAAATTGCTCCGAGCGGTGATCCTCGGGCTTTCATATTTGATAAGTTTTCGTGCGTTGCCGGACGGCATTGCCGAATCCCCTGAAGTGGTTGCGTGTTAAAAAAACGCTAACATCACCATCAGGGGTTTGGAACCGCAAGGATGCACGGTTCATCGCTTTGGTCCAATTTGTTACAGTCGGAGCACGTTTCCTAACGCCAAAAATGTCCTAAAATGGGACAAAACTGGCCAAATAGAAAAGCAGCGCCCAACTGGCGACAATTCCCGCGAGCAGAACAAGCAAGCGCGCAGGACGCGGATATCGCTCAGCGCCAGAGCGCGACTTATGCCGCTCGCCCGAAGATTTGCGTAAGAGGTCTGGCAGTGAAAATGGGCTGAGCGTTACAGCAACCCATTCAGCATCATGCCTGCGACCACGAAAGGCTGGCATCCAAATTCTCCCGGTGCGGCCCGTTTTCGGGCTCGACCGGTATATACACGAGTTTATTAGTAAAAAGCTACTCTAGAAGCTGTATCTTACCGCCGCACTGATCGAATTCTGTGTAAATACATTGAGCCCGGTGCGGTCGAAGTACTGCGCTTCGAGCAAAAAGCTCCATTTTCGATCCAGTCGATAGTCGGCGAGAAAGCCCAGGTTCCACTGGCGGCCATCCTCATCAGAATTGCCGAGATTTAGATCGGCATACCCAATGCGCCCTGTCAGGACGAGATTGCGCAGCAATTCATGCTCCACCTGCAAGCGTGCTTCGGTGCGCAAAAGCCCGGTAAAGCGCGGGTTGAGCGTTTCATCCACCTGCCGCAGCGCAGAGAACAACACAGAAGTCAGCGGCGTCACATTCCAAAGCACATCTGCCTGAAACGAAAGGCCATCGATTGTATTGAGCGTCGGATCATCAAAATCCTGCTGCAGGTACCCAGCGCGCACGTCCAGATAGAGCAATTCGGTGATCTGCTGGCCATAGCCCGCTTCAAGCTGGAAACCGTCCGATGACCGATCGATAAATCCGACGACCACGAACTCTTCAAACAGGGGAGCAAGCTGCGCATCGCGCTTGTCTACCCGGCCTTGCACATAGATTTGCTGGTCGCGGGTGCGCGCGAATGATGCTCGAACCGTCCCTTGGTATGTTTCGAAATCGCGGAAAGCGAGGTCGAACTCGGATGCGCCAACCTCAATCTCACCCTGAAACCTGACTGCGCGCAGGCGCCCGTTTACATCCAGCCGGAAGGGGCCAAACTCTTTTGCCACGCCGCCATTGGCGATGATGTTGGTGAAGGAGACGGGTTCAGACGTCGCAATGTCGAATGAATCGATATCGCGGCGCTGTTCAAAATTGCGCTCGAGGCGAAGGCCCAGATTGTATTCGAACCCTGTCCCAAGGCCCTGACGGGTCGTCGCATTGAGGCCAAACTGCTCTGCATTTTCGCTGGTCGTATCGACAAAGCGGCGAACATTGGCTGACAGGTCGATGCGCGTTTCGCGATCCGCCCGGCGATCCACAAACAAAACATTGGGCCGGACCGAGATGATGAGGTCATCTCTTTCATTGGCTTGTGTGGCGAAGATGTTGTCGTTGTATTCCAGCTCCGTGTTGATGGAGGGAAACATCTGGAACCCGCCAACCGGGATCGGAACGCTCGAAAACTCAGGCGCATTGCGCTCTGCGACCGATTGCGCCTGCCTGTCGGATTGCGCAGAAACCGCCGAAAACGGCACCGCGCAAAACGCACCCATCGCCGCGAGTGAAGCGCTCACCTTCAACGTATGCGCCGCGATCCGCGCGCGCTTGGCATTTGCCATCTTCAATTCCCCCCGAATTCAGCCTGACCAAACATGGCGCGATTAGTTGACGTAATAGCCACGGAATTTCTTCGTGTAGGCATAGACATCGCCATCGCCAGTGCTGGCAAATTTCTTGATATTGACTTGGCTTAGAGCAAGCCCCGTGATCTTCGCTCCCGCTTCGAGCAGCATGTCCACCACCGCTTCGACCGCGCGAACGGATGTCTTCTTCCACTGCGTCACCAGCAGCACGCGATCGACTGCGGCCGCGATAACCCGGCCTTCCGCAATCGCGAGGATCGGCGCAGTGTCCACCACGACCACGTCATAACGGCTGCGCAATTCGCCGATCATTTCGCGGATCTTGTCATCTGTCATCGGATTGCCGGCATCATCGGATCCCTCATTGCTTCCCAGCAAATCGAGGCCCGTGCGCGGATCGGTATAGATGCAATCTTCCAGCTCCGCGCGGCCATTCAAGTAGTCGAAAATGTCGTATTCGCACTCATAATCGAGCAGGTCACTCGACCCGCGGCGCCGCAAATCGGCATCGATCAGGATCGTCTTCACGCCCGACATCGCTGTTGCCCGGCCAAGACACACTGATGTTGTGGTCTTGCCCTCGCCCGGCAGCGCTGACGTGATCGCAATCGCGCGCGGACGTTTGCCCGGCGACAAAGTCAGGAAGGTCTGGATGGAGCGGAAGCTTTCCGCGAACAAAGACTTGGGATTGTTGACCACATATTCCTGTGGTGGCTCCAATGCCATGCGCCCCTTGATCGTGGATTTGAGCGTAGGGATTGCTCCTGCATAACGAAGCCGCAAACGCCGTTCCACATCGCGTTTTGTCTGGACGCCGCGGCGCAGATATTCCGCGATAAAGATCGAGGCGAAACCGAGCGCGAAACCGCCCACCATCGCAAGCGCCAGCGTCAGTGGATAGTTCGGACTTGAAGGCGCGGTTGGAACAGATGCGCGCGCCGCAAAGCTTGCATCGGGAAGCGCACTGTCACGCAGCGCGACATTCTCCTGCGAACGCGCAAGGAAGCTTTGATAAATCGACTGGGCAGCTTCTGCCTTTTGCTCCAGTTCGCTCAAGCCCGCCTGCGCGCGGCTGCTTGCCGTAAGGCTGCCCAGCGCCTGCTCACGGCTGCCGGCAAGTGAGGCTACGCGCGATTGAGCGGTCTGCACTTCGGCCTGAAGGCTTGAGATGACGCGGTTGATTTCCTGCTGGATGCGGGTCTGAATTTCGATCAGTTCGGACTGCGCCTGACGCCGTTCGGGATGCAATTCTCCATAACGCTCTGTCAGCACAGCCAGTTGCGCGCCAACACGCGCTTCTTGCTGGCGAAGGCTGGTAATCGTGCCCGAACCAAGCGCCGCACCCACATCAGCGCCGCCACCGCCGCGCGCCAATTGCTCGCGCGCTGCTGCCAGACGGCCCTGCTTTTCAGCCAGTTCAGCCTGAGCGGATGCCAATTGCTGGTTGAGATTGGAGACTTCCTGTTCGGCATTGCTGCCGCCATTGGCGCTAACCAAACCGCGTGCGGCGCGGTAATTATCGAGCTGCACCTGCGCATCAATGGCGTTGCGCTCCAACTCGCCCAAACGCTCACTGATAAAAGCCTGCGTGGCGGCTGATCGCTGGAGTTTGTCATTCACCTGCGACTGCAGATACGCCTCGGCAAGAAGGTTCGCGGCAGCAGCGACAAATGTACTGTCATCGCCAGTCGCCGTGATGTCGATCACTTTGGTCGATCCGGAGCGCACCACCGTTGTCGCGCTGCGAATTCGGCGGCCAAGCGTCTCAACCTCTGCCGCCGTGTAATCATCGCCATCGGGAGATGCATACCGCTCTGCGTACAATTGACCGGCAATCTCAGCGACAAGCGGCGACCCGACCAGACGCAATTCGGTATCAACCTCGTCAGCGTTGGGGATGGTCGAATTTTCATTAGGCCCGGATGTTCGAACCGGATCGACCGAGGGTTCAATCAGCAGGCTCGCGCGCGCGGTGTATTCAGGCGTTGTCGTCAGCAGATAGGCGACCGCCGCCAGCATGACGGCGGCGATGCAGCCCAGAAACAGCCACAGATTGCGGCGGAAGACCTGCCAAAGAAAACTCGGATCGGGGAGCAGCGGCGTGCGCGGCGCGCTTTCGGGCGGGCCATCGTCTTCATCTAGATCGTCAACTGGAACTTCAATTTTCACGTGTTCGTCTCGACCGTTCCAAATGCGCCAGAATCCCTGGAGCCTTTAAGCCGCGAGCAAAGCGGATTGTGCCTGATCCGCCAATGAACGCGCATGAAGTGCCCCAAATGCGACTTCGTAAAATTGCCAATTACAAGACCCTAGTCAGATTGCGGCCGCTTTCATAGGAAGCAGTGCTCTTTACGGCAAAGTTTTTCGGACGAAGCGTGCTATAAATGCAACCTTGCAGCAAACCTCCTATTTTCATCGTCGGCGCACCGCGATCAGGCACGACGATGCTGGCGGCAATGCTGGCTTCGCACCCTGAAATTGCAGCAGGGCCAGAGACCCAGTTTTTCAGCAAATTGCCCGGCGCAGCGCTCGAAAAGGCATGTGAGGACGCGAACTGGCCATCGGATGCGGTGCGCCTGCTGTTATCGCTCACGCTTGCCGATCAGAATGTGAGCACGCTTTTCAACACGGACGAAGCGCAGCTGACCGAACACCTTGCGGCCCAAAACCCCAGCATTTCCGCCATTCTTGAAGCTTTGACCGTGCCGTTTGCGAAGGCGCAGGACAAAGCGCGCTGGGCGGAGAAAACGCCCAATCATATCCAGCATCTCGAAACCATCCGGCAGCTTTGGCCCGAGGCAAAGATCATCCGCATCATCCGCGATTCCCGCGATGTAGGGCTTTCGACGCGAAAGATACCCACTTTCAGCGACCACATTTTGCCCAATATCTATGTCTGGCGGGATTGGAATGCGGGGGCCGAAGCTTTTCTGGAAGCTGACGCTGGATCAATGACGGTTCGCTATGAGGATATTGTCGATGATGCAGAAGGCCAATTGCTGCGCATTTGCGATCACATTGGCGAGGATTTCGATCCGGCCATGACCCGCTTTGAAAGCGCTGCGCAAAGCGTTTCCTCTACCAATGAAAGCTGGAAGGGTCAGGTCGCTGAGGGGATGACCGCTTCGCGAAAATACGCCTGGAAGTCGGACCTGCCCGCCGACCTTCGGCAAGTGTGCGACATGGTCTGCCATGAATTGCTCGTCCGTCACGGATATGAGCACGGGCCAGAACCTGTTGAAACGCGCACCGCCTATCGCCTGTCGCGCGACTATATCGAGAAGCAGGAGAGCGTTCTCATCCGCGACGCCGCTAACGGTGTGCGCTGGCTGACCGCCGATAGTCCCCAAACAGCGGCGCGGATCGTCGACCACCCGCAATATTCGCGCTTTCGCGATCCGGCCTTGTTGGGCCGCCTGTTTATGGGAAGAGCCAAATCCTGGTTCGAGCGACTGGCCTGATCCGCGCCACTCAAGACACTTTATTCGCAATTTTCTGCGCGAAAACGCCTGCTTTGTAAGAGCCGTTGATCGCGGCGCGCTTTACTGCGGGCATCCGCTCACCCGATGCCACTTCTTCCAACGCGATCCGGTAGGCTGGATGGTCGATCCATTCCCCGCAAAAATGAACGATAGCAGGTTCAACCATCTGCCCGTTCTTCTCAAACGAGCACTCGCCTTTGAGAATGTCGAGATGCACCGGCCCTGTTGCGTTAAGCGGCGTTCGCATCAGCTTCCCGCCATCATCGTAGAGATCAGTCAGTCCCATTTTCGCGAGCGCCAAGCCGATGAGCGTCTCCTCACCTGGGCCAGCCACGTCGAAATCGAGAATGCCCAATTCGCTTTGGCGATGGCGGATTTCTTCAGCCTCGGCAAAGACTTGCGCTGCGGTCTCGCATTTGCGGAAGAAATAAACCCCACCGTTGAATTTAGGAAAGCACGCCCCGCCAACTTTCGCGAGAGCGGCACCCACATCCTCAAGCCACAGGTCTTTATCGCCCGCCTTCAGATAGGTGTTCACAACCGGCGAGAAATCCCACGCGCTGATCGCATCCAGACTTCGCGAAAAATCGCGCGTCACCAAGCAATCGGAATCGATGAAAAGCGTCTCTTCGAACGGCGAATATTCGTAAATCCGCGTCTTCAGCACTGTGCCAGCCTCGGCAAAGCTTTCCATCCGGACCTGCTCATCGAAAGGCGCGATGCTCTCTTCGCGATCGGTCACAAGGCAGATCGGCAAATGCGGCACGTGCAGTTTTACCGAGCGGGCAAGCGCAACCGCCTGATCGACATACTTTTGCCGACCATAAGCCATGGTAATCAGTCCAAGTTTTGCCCGGCTCGTCATTTCTGGATCGCATTCCTATCATCATCCGCCTAATGCAAGGCTTTGTGTGAGGTAGAGGGCCTTAACTAGAGACGATGCGCGGTCTTTATCGCCTTACATTGATGTATCGCCGTATAAGAGCGCGGTTTTTGCTGCGGCGAGCCCTGGCTGCGGTGGATCGTTTTCCGTGCGTCACCCCGCAAGAAAATCATGCCCTGCCTGCTCCGCTTATCGTGACGCTTACATCCTATCCGCCACGCTTTCCCGATTTGGCCAAGACACTGCGATCGTTGCTTGATCAGACACTCGCCGCAGACAATGTCCAGCTATGGGTCGCGCATGATGACGCGGCACAACTGCCAAATGATGTGCGCGCTCTCGAAAAACACGGTCTCGAAATCAAGACGAGCGAAGACATGCGCTCTTATAAAAAGCTGATACCGGCTCTCAAAGAGCGGCCCGATTGCTTTTACGTGACGGCAGATGATGATGTGTATTATCCGCCCGAATGGCTCGCCGGATTGGTCGCCGCGCAAAAGGCGCATCCAGGCAGCGTCATCGCGACGCGATCGCATATGGCCCACCGGGATGAAGACGGACGCCTCGCGCCTTATGAAACGTGGGAGCTTGCCGCCTCGCAAACCGAAAACCGAGACGATGGCCGCGTCCTTTTTCCAACCGGTGTCGGCGGTATTCTTTACCCGCCTGGATGCTTTGCCGAAGAGGTCCTGGATCGGGACCTTTTCATGAAGCTGTGCCCAAGGGGCGATGATATCTGGTTTTTCTGGATGGCGCGCAAAGCAGGCACACAGCACCGCCGCACGCCCGATCATTTCGATATCGTGGATTGGCCGAATTCGCAGGACGTCGCGCTGGCTGCGCAGAACCTCTACTCGGACGGCAATGACAGCCAAATCCGAGCGATGGAGGCGCATTTTGGACCTGTGCCAGATGTACCAATCGATGAGGGTCGTGCTTCGTGAGCAAGCGGATCAGCTTTCTGATGCCGACCTACAACCGCTCGGACTACATTTCCGAAGCGATTGGCTCGATCACAGGCCAGATGGGCGAAGATGACGAAATCATCGTTGTCGATGATGGCTCCAGCGATGCGACGCCCGCCGTGCTGGCCGGATTTGGCGATACAATCACGCATTTGCGGCAGGAGAATGCGGGTAAATCGGTCGCGCTGAATGGCGCGATGGACCGGGCGAGCGGAGAATTCATCTGGATCTGCGATGATGATGATTTGTTGTGCCCCAATGCCGCAGCGACACTGCTCAATCTGATTGAGGCATCGGGCGCCGATTTCGTCTTTGGCCGCTATGCAAAGTTCACCCATCGAAAGGGTGCGCGCGTCGATCTGGGAATGGCGCATTGGCCCGAGCTCAGCGAAGGATCTGTGGCGCGCCATATCCTCGAAGATGCCTTCGTGATGCACAACGCCACCCTCGCGCGGCGCAGCCTTTATGAGCGCGTCGGCCCATTCGATCCGGCGATGCTGCGCGCGCAGGATTACGACATGTTCGTGCGGTGCGCAATGCGGGGCCGCGCGGCATTTACCGATGAACTGATCTTCTGGCAGCGCAAACACGAAGGTGCGCGTGGGCCGTCGGCAATGCTTCATGCGGCAGGTCAATCGAACACGGTCTGGCAGGACTACGATGCGCGCATTTTTGAGCGGGTTTATGCAAACGTGCCTCTGTCCTTTTTCGAAGGGATGTTTGCAGCCGAAGACAAAGCGCTGGTAAAGCGCGCTGGCCTGTTGCAACGCGCGACCGTGATGGCGCGGCACGATCTGTGGGAGCATGCTCTCACCGATTGGACCAACGCCTGCGAGGTTAGAGACGCTTCTCTCACCCCTGCTGAAACCGAGATTTGCCGCCGCGCAATGGCTGGTAAACATGGGTTTGCAGGAGCGCTCGAACCTGATGTGCTCACTGGCCTGCACGCGCTCAAAGCGAAGGGCGATCTGGGCGCTGCCATTGTTCGCGAGCTTGTCGAGGGATTGGTTTGGCGGATGCGCGATCCCGATGAAGCCAATCGCGCACTTGCCTGGAAATTGGCAGCGAACTTGGGAGCGCGGGTCACGCTTTTGCGCGGCATTATGAGCAGGCTGGTGCCCGGAGCACGCTCTTCCAGTTGCGATCAGGCTGTCACCGAGCTTTCCGAAATACCGCTGCTCGATTGAGCTTGCGCTCGCCTGGCAAGACCATTCAAATGCTCAGCCAGCCGCATTGCCAGTGCGACAATCGTTTGCGTCGGATTGGCATGGCCGCCGGTTGAAAAGACCGAACCACCAACGACCGACAGGTTGGCCGTCCCATGTACGGTCAGATCAGCATCGACCACGCCAGTTTTTGCATCCTCGCTCATCCGGGTTCCGCCAAGCTGGTGCAGGCTATCGCGCCGACAGCTGAGATCGATGGTGTCTGGTGTGATGCCCTCCGCCTGGCGCATTTCTCCCAGACCGGCCTCGCTGATAAGGCTCGCAAATCCCGCCATTGCGGCGTGGGCAGTGCGGCGATCGACGGGGTTGATTTTCCAATGCACCTTGGCGCGCGGCTGCCCCAACGGATCAGCCTCATCGGCTAGCGTGATATAACTTTCGCGGTCCACCGCTTGCTCGGAATCGATCTCAACCAGAACGCGCGCCCTGCGATGCTGCACTGCTTCTCCTGTAAGACGCGATTTTGCAGATCCCAGCCAATCGAGCGGTGAAAGCCCGCGCTGGGGATCGTATCTGAGGACCAGCGAAGCATTGCCGAGCTCATTTGCGCGGGCGAATTCGGGGTTGAAGGAAAAGCCTGTCTCGCTCATCGAACATCCAGAGCGTCGATGGATATTAAAAGCGCTCTGCAATTCACCAAGCTGGCGGGTGTCCGCTTTGATTTCGCCTGCATCGAGCCGCAAGTGCTGCCCAAATCCGCGCCCAAGCCAAGGCGACACCTCTCCGAGCAATTCGGGATGGGAGCGCTGGGCTGACAGCAGCATCCGGCATGTTTCAACGCAGCCTGCGGCAATGACGAAGTGGTTGGCTTTGACAAGGAGCGAGCGGCCAGTGCGGTCCATCACCCTTACGGCCTTTACCGCCGCGCCATTGCTCATGATTTCAACGCAGTGCGCCTCGTAAACGATGTTGCGCTTTTCACCTGCAAATGCGTCTTTCAGATGATTGCCAAAGCGCAAGATGCCGGTGCGCTTATCCTCGGCAAAGCGCCATATTGCAGGATCGAACCGATTGTCCTTTGCGGCGAGCTTAGAAGAGGCATCAGCGCTCTCCGGTTCTGGCAAGTGCATGAGCGATGCGGCCTTGTCAGACCACTTCAGCATCTCATCATAGGAAATCGGCCAGCCTGTCTCGCTGATCCATGGGCGATCCTCGAAATCATATGCGTCAAGCGGGATACACCGGCCAGTCCAGCGCAGGGTCGCCCCGCCCACGCCGCGCACGCGCACGGCGTCGATCTTGCTCGGTTCGCCTGCGTTGATCGAATGAAAGATGTGGTGCGTGCGGACATCGGTTGCCAAGCCGCCGCTTTCGATCACGAGGCAATCGCGGTCCAGTTGCGAGGCGAGGGTTAAGCCAGCCGGGCCAGCGCCGATGATCACCACATCGGTCGAAAGAACCGCCTCGCTGATTGCGCTTGCGGGGCGAATGGTCATCGCGCAAGCCTGTCGAAATCGTCGCTGGTAAGGAGCGCGCGGGCCGCCATGACGGTTTCCTGCTGGCCCTTGTACCGATCAATCAGAATGTCGCGGATCGCGGTGGGTTGCCGCACCAAAAACCACAAAGTCGAAATCAGCCCCCGATATTTGCGGTTCTCAAGCGCCTCGCGGTGGATCACTTTTTCCTCAAGATGGCGGATATGGCGCGCAATCGCTGCTTTTTCCCGCGATGAGAGCCGCGGATTGGCGCTGATCTCGCGCGAGGCATCGAGGAACGCTCGCAAATGCGAAATGGCATGATCTGCGCTTAAGGAATTGGCCCGCACCAACGCGTTGTATCCGCATTTCTCGACCAGCTTGAACCGCGCGCCCAATGCCAGCATTTGGGCATAGAGCACGAAATCCTCTCCCAGACGGCAGCGATCGTTGAAGGACAGGCCGTGCTCCTCAAGAAAAGCGCGCCTGATCACAGGCTTCAGAAAACCCAATTCGGTGCGGTTGTCGTTTCTCTTGCCGAGATTTCCGAGAACGAAGGTCTCAAAGTTGATCGTGCACGCTCGCCCCGGCCCCTCACCCCATGGATCGGCGGGGGGAAGCGTGTGATGCGAATGCGTGAAATGAAGATTGTCCGCGCACAAATCCCAATCTTCCTGCGCCATGATCGCAGCGAAACGGCCCGGCAGAAACGCATCATCGGAATCGAGCACTGCCACAAAGGGAGCCTCGGTGCGCTGCAACGCGACATTGCGCGCAGCCGAGGGCCCCTGATTGAAAGGCTGCTTGATCGTGATCAGCCGTTCATCGCCCTCACCAGCCGCCTTTGCCGCCTCAAGCGTTGCGTCCTTCGAGCAATCGTCAACGACGTACACTTCACAGGTTTCGGGCTGCATCAGCGCGCTTTTGACCGCAGTCGCAATCGTCGCCTCAGCATTATAGGCCGCTATGATCACAGCGACGCAGGGCTCGTTTGTATCGATCTGTGACACGCAATAACTTCCCACGCCCGAAGGATATGCCCGCATGAGCCGACCCGGTTGACATGCGCGTCTACACACACTTGTTGCAGCGCACAAACACTGCCATCAACGAGCTCCGCCCGAATGGAGGCTTTTCTTGCGGCTAGGCTATCTCGTGCACAATCTGAACGATGCTGCGGTGGAGCGACGCTGCCGTATGCTGAGTGCAGGCGGCGCGGATGTGGCGCTGGCAGGGTTTTGCCGCGATGCTGAAATGGGCGTGGCGGCGCGCGGACGAGGAGCGCTTATGCTCGGCCAGTCGCACGATGCCGCCCTCGCCGCCCGAGCAGCGATGACGTTGAAGAATGCGGTCAGCAATTCGGCCCTGCGCGATCATTTTGCCGCGTGCGATGCGATCATGGCGCGCAATCTGGAGCAGTTGGCCATTGCCGCGCGCATCGCCGATGGTCGCCCGCTCATCTACGAATGCCTCGACATACACCGCGCTCTGTTGGGTGACAGCCTGCCAGCGCGCATCATCCAATGGATTGAGCAGAAGCTGTTGCAACGCTCAGATCTGCTCATCACTTCCTCGCCTGCATTCATTCGCAACCACTTTGCGAGCCGCGAGATCGGCGGTGAGATCGTACTGGTAGAAAACAAGCTGCTGCTTGATCCGATTGGCTCGGCGGTAGAGAGCGTAGAGCCCGCCGATACGGATCGCCCTATCACGATAGGCTGGTTCGGGATGCTTCGATGCAAGCGCACACTGGAATTTCTAACGCAACTGATCACGCGATCTGAAGGCCGGGTTAAGGTCCTGATCGCGGGCAAACCCTCGCCAGCCGAATTGCCGAACCTCGAAGCCGAGGCGGCTCGCTGCGAAGGCATCACCTTCACCGGACCCTACACCTACGATGATCTGCCGCAGCTTTATGGCCAGTGCGATTTTGCTTGGAGCATTGACTGGTTCGAGGAAGGCCTCAACAGCAAATGGCTTCTCCCCAATCGTATCTACGAAGCGATTGCACATGGCGCGATCCCGATTGCCTTGGCCGATGTCGAAGTCGGCCACTGGCTGAAACGGCACGATGCCGGATTGGTCGTGCGTGATGCAGAAGAGGCGGCAGAGCGGATCTTGAGCGTTGCTCCAAGCGAACTTGCGCAAATGCGCCAAGCAATCGACAAAATCGAGCGCGATACTGTCATCTGCTCGCTTGAGGAATGCCGCGATCTGGTGCGCACAATCGAGGGCTTGAGCGTGCGATGAGTGTGCTTGCCGTCATTCCCTGCCTTAATGAGGCCGAGCATCTCGACGGGCTGCTCACGCAGATGCTGGGCGACCAGACTTACACCAAACTCGTTGTCGCCGATGGGGGCAGCGATGATGGAAGCCTTGCCATCATCGCCCAGCATCAGGCCCGCGATCCGCGCCTTAAATTGCTCGACAATCCCGACCGCATCCAATCAGCCGGGATCAATCGCGCGGTCGCGCAATATGGTGATGGGATGGATTGGCTGGTGCGGATTGATGCGCATTGCCTTTATCCCGACAATTACGGCGCGCAGCTGATCGCAATTGCCGAGCGGGAAAACGCCGATGCGGTGGTCGTACCCATGGTCACCCGGGGCAATGAAGGGTGGCAGAAAGCTACCGCGATTGCGCAAAACAGCGCGCTTGGCACGGGAGGCTCTGCACATCGACATTTGTCGAAAGGCCAATGGGTCGATCATGGTCATCACGCGCTGATGCGGGTGGAGGCATTCAAACAGCTGGGCGGTTATTGCGAACAAATGCCATGCAATGAGGATGCCGAATTCGATGTGCGCCAGACCAAAGAGGGCCTTCGCATCTGGCTCGATCCTGCACCTGCCATCACGTATTTTCCGCGCAAATCGCTTGGCGCGCTAGCCCGGCAATATTTCCGCTATGGCACGGGCCGCGCGCGCACGGTGCGCAGACATAAGGTGCGCATGAAATTGCGCCAGCTAATCCCTGTCGGCATTTTCTGTGCGCTTTGCGCAGTGCCGCTGGCCTTTCTTCACCCCATTTTTGCAGCTCCCGCCGCGCTGTGGGCGCTGGCTTGCCTTGCCTACGGCGTATGGGCGGGCATCAAAGCAGGCGGCGGGGGCATGGCAATGCTCTCGGGAATCCCGGCGATGATCATGCATGCAAGCTGGGGGGCGGGCTTCACGGCAGAGTGGCTGGGAAATCGGGCCGGTGATCGTCCCAAATATGGACTGCAAGACGAACCGGGCGACACGCGCGTTTAGCCTCGCCCACTTTGGCTGACATTGCCCGCTGCCCGTCCTACACCCGTGCAACAGGAAACGGTGTTGCAGCGCACAAATACGGCGGCAAGTGTCGCGATTGCGCCAGCAAAACGAGGCAAGGGGAACCCGGAGAAGTGGTGGCACCCGTGGTCAGATTGCATGTCGGCGCGCACAAGACCGCATCGACATACATTCAGGAAACTCTGCTGCTTAACCGTGCAGAAAGCGCCGCTGCAGGCGTTGCCTATTGGCCATTGCATGCCGTGCGGCGATCCCTACGGGCGGCAAGACGCGAGATCGCGAATGGGGAGGATTCCGGATGGAAAGCGCCCTGGAACAAATCGCCCGACGCCCTGCATAAAGCGGCAGAGCGGTTAAACGAATTGCTGCTCGATAATTACGAAGTCACGATCTCTGAGGAAAACATCCTCGGCAATCCCGATGATTGTTATCGCAGTCCCTTTTATCGCAGAGCGTCACAAACGCTTGAATTGTTGAAGGAACCGCTGAAGGATCGCCCTGTCGAAGTGTTGCTGGCAGTCCGATCCTATCCTGCCTTTCTCGCTTCGCTTTATGCAGAGGCCCTGCGCCATGGCATGTTCACCACGCCTGAAAAGATGATGGAGGCCAATCAAACCTGCGAAGGGCAATGGCTCCACGTGATCGACACGATCCGCAGCGCCCTTCCCCATGCGAAAATCATTGTTTGGCGGTATGAGGACTTTGCAAAAGTAGAAAATGATGTGCTTTCGCGGCTAAGCGGTCTACCGGCGCGCGATATGAAAAAGCCTTCGCAATCAGATATCTTGCCCAGCGCATCGCCAGAGGCAATCGAGCAGATGATCCAGATGGCAAGATCGCTCACTCCGCCTCAGCGCGTTTTCAAGATGCTCGCTTTGAAAGCACAACATCCGCGCGAACGTTCGAAGGGCGGTCGGTTTATGCCGTTTTCCGACGATGCGAGAGCAGGGCTGCGGACCGAATACGAAGCTGATCTCAAAATCATCGAAGCGCGCGATGATGTCACTTTGCTTTCCTGAAACCGATGCGGATGAGTATAGCTAGTCACGCATGATGGAAGTGTCCCGATCCAAACTGCTGAAAGGCGCCGGCTGGGTGTCTGCGGCGAGCGTGGCTGTCAATTCGCTCGGAATTGTCAGCACGATCATTCTTGCGCGCCTGCTAATGCCGTCGGATTTCGGTCTGGTGGCGATTGCGACCGCGCTGGTGAGCATTATCGGGGTGATTTCGGAATTCTCGCTTTCCAAGGCGCTGATCCAACACCGCGATCCGAGCGAGGATCACTATCACACAGCCTGGACGATGAATGTGATCCGCGGGCTTATCGTCGGGGGCGTGATTGCAGCGCTCGGCCACCCGCTGAGCGCATTCTACGATGAGCCTCGCCTCACTGAAATCCTTTGGGTGTTGGGTTTCATCACTTTCGTTGGCGCCTTCGTTAACCCCAAACTCGTTGTTTTTGAACGAGAATTAAGCTTCAGCCAGTCCTTCACCATCCGCCTTGCAAGCAAGGTCGCAGGCTTCTGCACCACCGTCTCGATAGCTTGGATTTACCAAAGCTATTGGGCACTGGTGTTCGGAGTGTTAGCGACAGAGACAGCAATCGTCGCGGTGTCGTATCTGCTCATACCGTTCCGGCCGAAACCCATGCTGCGCGAATATCGCGAACTGCTGTCCTTCTCGATCTGGCTCACATTTGGCCGCTGGGTACAAGCGCTGAACTGGCGCGCGACGCCGCTGCTGTTCGGGTATCTGCTCCCGCCGAGCATTCTTGGTCAGTACAGCCTTAGCAGCAGGCTGGTGAGCAAGACGCTGGAACAAGCGACCTCACCAATCAAGGCGCTCCTCTTTCCCGCTTTTTCCAGGCTTCAGGATGACAAAACGAGGCTGCGCCTCGGTTATATGCGTTCGCAAGGGGCGCTTTGCCTGATCGTCTTTCCAATCGCGGCAGGCTTTGCCGTTCTGGCAGAAGACATCGTCCGACTGGCAATCGGGACAAAATGGCTGCCCGCCGTTCCCTTAATGCAGATTGTCGCCGCAACCCGGATCATCCAGACGTTCCAAAATATAGATGCAATCGCGATGGCAACTGCCAACACCAAGAGATTGTTCCACCGCGATCTGCGCGCATTCTTCATCCGTTGGCCGCTTGTGATAGCCGGTCTTTATGCCGGGTATGTGCAAGGCGATGCAGATGCGTATGCCGTGCTGATTGGCGGGATGATCGGCCAGATCGGCGCAGTTTCAGTGAACTGCGTGCTCAATGCCCGGCTCGTGTCACAGATCAGCCCTGTCTCTATGATCGATCATGGGTCATTCATCTGGCGACCGCTTTGCGCGATCCTCGTAATGATCGCCATCGTCTACGGAGCCAATAATGCGATCCCTAATGTCGATGGCCCGATTGCCGAGATTTCGAGGATGATGGCCCTCGTTGCGCTAGGAGCGATCACCTATCCTCTGATCCTCTATGCACTTTGGGTCATCGGCGGGAAAGGCAACACCGTCGAGCATGAGTGTGCAGGGATTGTGTGGGATTTAATCGCCAAAGCCCGCGTCAAACTGATGCCGAAGGAGGGTTAGGCGATGACCCAACCGAATGCGGCAAACCCACCGACCATATCCGTTGTAATGTCCGTCTTTAATGGCGAGGCCTATCTGGCGGACGCAATCCAAAGCGTGCTCGACCAGACTTATACAAATTTCGAGTTCATCCTTATCAATGACGGTTCATCGGATGGATCGCTTGCCATCATCGAGGATTTCGCCGGCCGTGATCCACGTATCCGAGTGATCGATCAGGCCAATACCGGGCTCACCGTAGCCTTGCGCACCGGATGCGAGGCGGCCCGTGGGAAATACATTGCCCGTATGGACGCTGATGATTTTTCAATGCCAGAGCGCCTCGAGAAACAGGTGTATCTGCTTGAGAGCGATCCAGATCTCGTCGCTGCAACCGGCGATGTTGAACACTTCTTTGATGACGGGACAATCAGCCATGTGTCCCGATTGAGGCTCAATCCCAAGCTCCTGCGGCTCTATATCTGCTTCGGAAATCGCATTGGCGGGCATGGACAGGTGATGTTTCGCCGCGATGCTTACGAGAAAGCTGGCGGGTACGATACCACGTTTCGCATGGCGCAGGATTATGACCTTTGGGCCCGGCTGCTGAGGCTCGGAGACTTTGGTATCGTGCGTGAGATCATCTACCGCTTTCGAACAGGGCATGACAGCATCTCAAAACGCAGCAAGTCCGAACAGGCTTCCCATTCCTTGCGAACATGCAGGCGCGAATATGCAAGGGTGACGGGCCAGCAGATCACGGAGGAAATCGCCTTGGGATTGCGCTATTTCTGGTGGAACATGCCCGGCACGGCCACCAATCAGCGCGACACCAGCGCTGTGTCGAAAACGATGGATCGAGCCGTTACAGCGTTCTTTCAGCAGAACCCTCAGCTCGCTCACGAAGAATACGAAGTGCGCCGCAACATCGCCGCGCGATGGTGGTGGCGGGCCAAGGGCGTTCCGCCCTCTCATCTTGATTATCACGCGATTTTCGCTGCGAACATCGCCAAATGGGGAACGTCTGCCCTGATCGCAAAAGCAACGGCGCGCGGATAACATGGCAAACAAACTCACCTGCGTGATGGCGGCCTACAATGATGAGGACTATGTTGGCGCCGCAATCGAGAGCGTGCTGGGTCAGACCTATGGGGATTTTGACTACATCATCGTCAACGACGGCTCGAGCGATGCCACACTTGATATCCTTGAAAGCTATGCCGCGCGCGACAAGCGTATCCAGATCATCAGCCGCGAAAATGGCGGGACGACTAAGGCGACCGTCACCGGAATGAATGCGGCGATGGGCGAATATGTTGCGCGAATGGATGCTGATGATCTGTCGGTTTCAGACCGTTTCGAGCGGCAGATCGCTGTGCTCGATCAAAGACCCGAATGCGTCGCTGTCACATCGCATTTTGAGCATTTCCACGATGATGGAAAGATCAAGATGGTCTCTGATCAGATTGGCCCGGAGGAATTGATCGGGCTCTACAATGGCTTTGCCAATCGCATTGGCGGACACGGACAGGTTATGTTTCGCCGCGATGCCTATGCAAAGGTTGGCGGGTATGATCCGCATTTCCGATATTCGCAGGACTACGATCTGTGGTGCCGCCTGCTGCATCTGGGACGCTTCGCGGTGATTGAGGATATTCTGTATAGATGGCGCGTCGGCTACGGCAGCACGACCGACAAGAACAAAGAACCGCAATTGCGCTGCGCAACGGAGATTGCCTGCCGAGAGCATGAAAGGCTTACCGGAGTGCCATTGACGCACGAAACTGCTCGCGCGCTGATTGATCTGTGGTGGGCGCGAAAGCCTGAAAAAACGCCAATCTCTGAAATGTTCAAAGCCAGCGAGGCCATGGAGCGCGCAGTCATACACTATTTCGCGAAGAACCCGGATGTTGCCTCGTTCGAGCACGAGGCGAGAATGCACATTGCACGGACTTACAAATGGCGCGTGCCGCTCGTAGGCAAAACTAATCTCGTCCGCCGAGTTCTGCTGCTGGGCCTTGCAGCACGGTGGCGTCTGAGCGCTATCGGACGGTAGAGGAAAAGAACCACCGCATGCAGCACCTTTTCATCCTTTGCTATGGCCGGACGGGGTCAACTGTCGTGCAGGGTCTGCTGAATCGGATCGATGGCTACTGCATCCGTGGAGAGCGCAAGGGAGTGCTTTCCGGCCTTGCAAAAGCGGCTGTTTCCGCACGCCGGGAAAAAGAGGAGTTTTCGCCTAATGATATCAAAGTTGGCGTAAAATCCCCGCATTATGGCGTGTCGCAGACCAGTCCTGATAGGTTTGGCAAAGCGCTTGCCGATTTGTTCACGCGTGAAATGCTCACACCGCCTGAGGGGACGAGAGTGTGCGGGACGAAGGACATCACCATGTCCACCGACTGGATCAGCGATGCCGAATTTGATGATGTGATTGAATTCATCATGACCCGTTTTGATGATCCACGCATCGTCTTCCTTACCCGCCGCGCCGATGAAGTTGCGCAATCAGGCTGGTGGGCCGAGATTAGTCCGAAATCTGTCGCAGAGAACATCACGCAAACCGATTCCCGCTTTGCCCGCGCTCGCGAAGCGTATCCAGACCGCACATTCTTACTCGACTATTCCGAATTCAAAGGAACAGTTGATGGCTTTCGACGCCTGCTCGAATGGCTTGGAGAGCCTGTCGATGAAGCGATGCTGGAAGATATCTCCTCAACCAAGCTCATGCATCTCAAAAGCCATTGGCAGCAGAAGAAATCGCCACCACCAGGATTGCTTCAGCGAGCAAAGCGCAAGGTGAAACTCACGGTTAAGAGCCTGATTTCCTAGGTTCCAAGATAGCGCGATTTTACCGCGCTCGATCCCCATTTGAGAACATTGCCGAGTACTGCGAATTTCCGCCCGAAATCGCTCCATGTCACATGATAGCGACGCCACCACCACTTGGCCGCGATCCAGCGTTTTACCTCATATTGCTCGGGTTTAAGTTCCGGGTGCTTGGCAAAGAAAATCGTGACGGCGCGGCTCATCGCGGATGATGCGCGCGAAATCTCGGCCGCGCTGATCCGATTGATGTCAGAAACGGACCAAAAAACACGCAGAGCAAACGCGGTATCCTGATCGATGTCTTCGCCCGTGATCGCCTTATACTGTCGGCGCGCAACACGGCCCGAGATTTCGGCCTGGCGCTTGGCGTTGCGTGAAGAGATACTATCGTGCCCCGAACGATAGCGATAGAGCACTTCGGGCACGACGCCGAAGGGGCCAAGGGCGATCATGCGGGTCCAGAGGTCATAATCCTCTGCAAGATTGAAATCAGGATCATATCCGCCAACCGCCTGATAGGTATCACGGCGATAAATCATCTGGCCATGCCCGCCAATCCGGTTTGAGAAGGCAAGGAAGAGCGGCAATGTGCGCGGATCCATTGGGAATTTTGCGACATGTGGCGGTGAGCCATCTTCATAAAAGTGCTCAACATCGCATGTCACCGCCACCAGTTCGGGGTTGGCTCTTACAAGCGCCATCTGCTTTTCAAAGCGATGCGGCAGCGACACGTCATCGACATCCATGCGGGCAATGTATTCGCCCCGAGCCGCATCCACGCCGCGCCGCAGCGCGATCGTCAGGCCCGTATTCTCCTGATCAATGATGCGAATGCGATCATCGCTAGCCGCATACCGCTGCATGATGTCAAGTGATCCGTCTTTGGACCCGTCGTTGATCAGAATAAGCTCAAAATCGGTGAATGTCTGATCGAGCATGCACTGGATCGCATCCGCCACGAACTCCTCGCCGTTATAAACGGAAAGCACAACCGAAAGGCTGACAGGGAATTCAGTGCTATCAGTGATATCGGACACAGTCAGCGGCTCCGCTTATTGGGCTGCCTCGTGCCTAAAAGAGAAGCTGGGGTGCTAATCAAGGTTATTTTCAAAGCCGTGCCATAATTGCGTTGAAGCGCGCAGGCTGCTTTACGTTAAGGCTGAAAACACCGATGCGGCTTATCAAACACTATTGAGAGCAGAGATGATCCGAACGCTTCATGGACTTCGCGGGGTCGCGGCGCTCTCCGTGCTGTTCGCCCACGCGACCCGGACGCAGTTCGATGCGTCGCTAGGGGTGATGCTGTTTTTTATTCTTAGCGGGTTTCTAATGGCGCGGCTTTACATGGAGAAGCCTGCCACGCTGCGCTCTATCGCCCAGTATGCGATCGCACGACTTGCGCGTATTTATCCGCTGTTCGCTCTCGTGATTATCGGCACCGCGGTGCTAAACTATTTTACAGGGGCGAACATTTTCTGGCTCGATATCGCTCAGGTCAGCGAGCACTTGATGCTTTACGGCTCTGCCTACACGGTTTGGACGATTGCGGTCGAATTCCACTTCTACGGCGCGTTTGTGCTCATGTGGGTCATGCGCGGAAAGGGATGGCTGACTGATACTGCACTCTATGCCGCTGCCGCGATCATGGTGGTGGTATCATTCCTCGTCACCGATGGCTTCGCCAAAATCAGTCTGCTGCGTTACTTCCATGTCTTTCTGATTGGCATGATCGTGGGCGTTATTGCAGCCAGGGCTGGCTCCCGAAGCGTCGCGATTGCAAACTGGCTAATGCCTTGCCTGCTGATTGCCTACTTCATCATACCGTCGTTCATTTCCAACCCAGTGATACCAGGATCGCTTTACGCTGATCCGGTGACGCTTTTGATTTGTGCGGGGCTTGTATGGACTTGCGCCATCGGTGTCGAGAACCGGACATCCCAGATTTTAAGTTCACCATTGCTCTACTGGCTAGGCGAGATTTCCTTTGGCCTCTACCTCCTTCACCGCCATGCAATCTGGTTTGTGAAGTATGAGACCGGCGGGTTTGGAAATGCGGCGTTAAATCTCGCTGCTATTCTCGTGCTGACAGCCATCCTAGCGCAGATCGCATACGTCTGCATCGAACAGCCGGCGCGAAAATATCTGCGCAAATCAGGCGATGCGTTGTTGGAGCGGCACCTTCCAGCTTCAAGCAACGCATAAATGCTGCAGTGCGAGACAAAAGTGCGCTCGCTTGCCTCAATGACTCGCAAAATGGCCAAAGAATCGCGATAATGAGAAGCCATGGTTGCGATTTCGTCCTCGTCTTTTGCCAAAAAGCTGGCTTGGCTGGTGCTCGCACTCGCTGCGCTTGGTGCTGCGGCGGGGGCTGCATGGGCCATGCTGCCGGTAATTCAGGGCGATTATAAAACCGTCTTTTCGGTATCGCTCAATCGCAAAAGCGCAGCGCCCACAAACCGCATTCCCTTGGCCGATATCTCGGCGATGGCCGCTGATTTTGTTGCGGTGGGTGCAGACGCGCCAGAGGGTCTTGGCGATGAACTCACCCCGCAATCCGCATTCGAGCTCAATGCCGCACGACCTTTTGGTGACCGGCCCATCGCGCCTGCATCCAGCTTTGCTTCCGGCCTTTCTGGCGCTGATCTCTACCGCGCCGAAGGCTGCCTAGCGGTTGCAGGACTTTATGAAGCGGGACCATCGCGCGATGATCAGCGTCCCGTCATGCAAGTCGTACTCAACCGGGTGCGCCATCCAGCCTGGCCAAACAGCGTTTGCGGCGTGGTGTTCCAAGGGGCTGCACGCTCGACCGGGTGCCAGTTCAGTTTCACCTGTGACGGATCCATGCAGCGGCGGCAGTATTCCGATCAGCAATACCAGGCGGCAAAAACGCTGGCAGCCATGATGCTGCGCGGCGCAACCGATCCGCGCGTCGGCTGGTCAACGCACTACCACACCGATTGGGTCTATCCGCACTGGAGTGACAATCTCGATAAGACTGCGGCGGTGAAAACCCACGTTTTCTTCCGCTGGCCGGGATATTGGGGCACCAAGGATGCATTCACGTCCAGGCCCGCCGGGAAAGAACCTGCCATCGGGAGCATCGCCGCTTACGATATCTGGCACGATGGCGGCGCAAGCGATGCACAACTGGCCGAAGCAGAAGAAGCTGCCAGTGCACTGGGCACAGCCGACACATTCGAACTCGCCTTTGCCGAAGCGCCTGTCAAAACAGCGCCTCCTGCCCCAGCTTCGAATTGGCAGAAGCCTATCATCAAGCCGATCACCGCCGATATGAAGCCGGGCCGCTGGGCTCTGGATGCCGTTGGGTTATGCGGCAACCGAGCAAGTTGCCGTGTCGTTGGATGGAGCGCAGGTCGCCCGATGCCCAGTCAGTTCGATCCCGAGAGCCTCAAGCGGAACCCGCCTGACATCGTTTACAGTCAGGAACTGCGTAACCGCAAACAGCAGGTCTATTGGGATTGCGGCAAGTGGGCGCAGGCGGGCAGTTCAAAGTGCCTCGGGTCGCCAGCCCGTGCTGCGGAACTGGCGCTTCTCACCCGATAGGGGTCAGGTCGAAAACGCCTGAATATGCGTGTCTTGCAGGCACAATGCGGTCAGCTTGCCCGTCTTATGGGCGCCGGTATCAATCGCGATCCGGTTTTCGTGGACTTCGACATAATCCACTGTGCTGTGTCCATGCACCACGATCTGGCCATGCCAGCGATCTGACTGGGTGAATTCCTCGCCTACCGAAAACAGCGCTTTGCGGCTCTGCTTGGCGATTGAAACTCCCGGTTTTACACCCGCATGGGCGAAAAAGTACGAACCGCTCGAGTAAGATGCATCGAGCGATCGCAGAAACGCGATGTGATCATCTGGGATACCGTCTTCCAACCGATCAGCGAAATCAAACGGGTCTTCGGATAGTTTCGGTGCGCCGATGCCGTAGCTTTTCAATGTCGCCATTCCGCCCATAGCAAGCCACGCCTCCTGAGCTTCGCCTTTGCCATCAAGGCTTTCGAGCAGAAGATGTTCGTGCAGGCCCAACAACGTTGTAGCGCGCGCTTCTTCAGCCAAAGCCTTGGCCAATTCCACGCAATGCGCACCATAGGGACCATGATCGATCAGATTGCCGAGTAAAAGCACCGTCAATTGAGATGGTTTTGGTTCAAGTGTCGGGAAATGATTGATAATCCGCTCAAGAAGCTGGATCATTAGGTCATATCGACCGTGAACGTCTCCGATTGCATAGATGCGTTCCCCCTTGACCGGGCGAGGGTCGCGTGCAGTTAGCTTCGGAAAAGCGTACATAGCGGATTATCATACCAAAAAAGCGCAATTTGTCAGTGTCAAAAATTGAACCCTCAGCACGCGATCAAGCAGCGCTTCGCACCTCCGGTGATGAGCCGGAAATCTCAATCATTATGGCGTGTTACAACGCTGCCGAATATCTGGATGAGGCGGTTCAATCGGCACTCGCCCAGGCCAGCATCTCTCTTGAAGTCCTGGTGATTGATGATCATTCGAGCGATCAGAGCATGCAATTGGCGCAGGAATGGGCGCGCCGCGATCCGCGAGTAAGAGTATTTCAAACCGCACAGAACTCAGGTCCGGGCGGTGCACGCAATGTTGGGATCGAGCATATGCGCGGGCGCTGGTATGCAATGCTCGACTGCGACGATGCGTTTGAACCGGAACGATGTCGGAGATTGGTTGACGCGGCGGAATCGTGGGGCGCCGATATGATAGCTGATGACTTACGCGTGTTTGGTGATGAAATTGAAACATGCCGGCACCTCGGCGATACCTTCCGTCCCCAATCAGACACTATTTCGCTTGAAGCATATTTTGCGGGGACAGTGATGTTCTCATCCGAGCCCAATCTTGGCTTCTTGAAACCCATAATTCGCCGCGACGCACTCAGCTCTGAACGATACCGCACCGATTTGCGTATTGGCGAAGATGATGAGCTTGTCATCCGTCTCCTGCTAGGCGGTGCGCACTATGCTTATTTTCCCAAACCGCTTTATCGATATCGCAAGCACGATGCGTCGATCTCACACCGATTGTCAGCGAAAAACAGCGCCCTGATGGTGCAGTCGGAAAAGGATATTCGCGCAAAGGTTCAGGCGGCTGGCAAGGCTTCGAATGCGTATGATGCGCGTTATGCCTCCATCCTTGATGCTGCAGCGTTTTCGCGCAGCATTGATGCTTTGAAAGCGAAGAGATTCGCAGCGGCTCTTGGCGCTATCATCGAGCGGCCTTCAGCTTTGCGTCATTTTGCAATGCCTATCGCAGCGCGGTGGAGGCGGCTGACGGGCAACGCCTGACAGACGCACATATTGCGCGAGCGCACGCCGATGATTAAGGCCGCTCGCAACAATTGGAGTGAAGCACATGAACAAACGCCATGCCGTGATATGCGCTGCGTCATTGGCCCTGACGGGAAGCCTGGCGGGTTGCGTTGGCGGCACGCCTCCGCTTGCTCTGGATCCGTACGCAACCAATGAATATCGGTTGGAAGCGGCAGATCAGTTGCGGATCACCGTCTTCGGTGAACCCGCTCTATCGCGCAATTACGTCATCACGACGGCTGGAGATATCGCCTTCCCACTGCTCGGTGATGTTCCAGCATCGGGTAAAACCGCGAACGAGTTTTCAGCCTTTCTGACCAGCAAACTTGCCGATGGTTACCTCAATGATCCGAGGGTCAATGTCGAAGTGCTGAATTTCCGCCCGGTCTACGTCCTCGGCGAAGTCGGACGATCAGGCGAGTTCAAATATAAACCTGAACTCACCGCGCTTCAGGCTGTCGCGCTCGCAGGTGGATTCACCTATCGCGCCGATCGCCGACGCGTCTTCATCCGGCGCGCGGGCGATGACAAGGAATTCACTTACGAGCTTGACCAAGGCCGCGCGATTTACCTGCGCCCCGGCGATACGATCCGCGTGGGTGAGCGCTACTTCTAAACGTTCACGTCTTCCAGCGGCGGCTGGCGAACAGGTCGTGCTGAATATCTGCGAGTGTCACCCAGCCAAGTTCGCGCAGGAATGTGAACGGGCGGATGATACTGCCTTCGCTCCAGCGCCACAGCAGCTTTGATCGGTACATGGGGACGGGTTCGGGCAAGAAATTGATGCGGGCCAAATCGATCAGGGCGCGCTCCCGCTTGGCTTTGGAAGCGTCTTCGCCAAACACTGCATCGCCCGCCTTCTTCGCATGCTCCCATAGCCTGCTCATGCCTGATTGCGCAGCGTGTTCATCAAGGACGTCATCGGTCATTTCAGGATCGTTTGCGCGGGCAAACGCGATCTCATGCGCATAGCTCAGCCAAGGTTGGCGCGCTCTGATCGCTTTGCCGAAGCTGTTCGCCGTCAGCATCATCGCATCGCGCTTGTCCAGCATGGGAAGCGAGAAATTACCAAGTTGGCGCGTTACCCGGCGCTCATGAAGCGGATCGAGATGTGTAAGCGCTGGTGTTCCGGGCTGGTGCAGCTTGTGGTGGAGATCGACCGTCGGCCCGGTCGTGTCGACCGGAAGATATGGCGATTCTCCGAGAAAATCGTGCCACCACACATCGCTCTCTGAGATAGGTGCATCATAGCCGATTTTTGTGAGGACTTTAGCAGCGCCCCGATAGTCTCGGCTGCGAACGAGCAAATCGATGTCATGCGTGAAACGTGCATCCCATTTGCCATAGACCTCAAAGGCGCGCGCCGTCCCTTTCACACAGATCACATCAATCCCATGCGTGTGGAAATTCCGGCATAATCTAACAGCGGCCGCGATATGCCCCATGGCCTTTGAAAAGCAATCAGAGCGCATCTGGGCCATGCTTTCCTCAGCTCTGGGTGGCAGCTGAATACCGAGCGACTCGACAGCATGCGACAGCAGCGGAAAGACGTTGTTCTGACGTGCGGTGGCCTCCAAGGCCCGCCATTCCGCGTCCTCCAGACCCGAAAACGTCTGTGAAGCGTTGCAAATCCCCGTTGAAAGGAAAGAAATCAGAGTCTCTTGTGCTTTCGCTGACATTAAAATCGCTTTAGGTTAATAGTTGGGAAAAGGAAACGCTCGGCTGCGAGAAATTTGAGGCGTCATAACCTCTACGCTGCCAATTGTCCCATTTTGGGATTGCCTCGGGTTCTGGAAATATTGCGATTGCGAAATCGTAAAATTTTTGGAAATCGGGACGCTCACAGTGGGTTAACTAATTTTTGGATCGATTCGATCTTCTCGACACGGAGCGCTCTATGAAGAAAGCGTATGAAAAGCCGGCAATTGAAAAGCTGGGTTCGTTTGAAACAATGACACAAGCAGCCAATCCCGGCGGCAGCGACGACATGGGATTTGCACGCACAGGCGGCGGCGACGGCCCGCCGGACATGACCTTTTCATAACAATTCGGGCAGCGGCTGAAAAACTAAAGACAAGGCCGATTACTGCGCGGGAGACCGTGGGTTGCACACATAATCAAACACGAAATTCCGACACGGAGCTGACCAATGAAAAAGACATACGAAAAGCCTGAGTTTAACAAGCTCGGTTCTTTTGAAGCCATGACAAAAGCTGCTGGCACGGGTGACAACCTTGACCAGGCTTTTCCAGATGGCACTCCATTCAGCGATCTGACCTTTTCGTAAGGCGATCAATCAGCTATTAAGAAAACGGCCGCATTTTGCGGCCGTTTTTGATGGTGGGCCCAAAATGTCCGCTGCTGATCTGAAGGTGTATTGACCACACTATGACAATCGACGAAAAACAAGGATTCGTCCGATCCGACCATGTGGTGGTGTGCGAGATAAAGGATGGCGGGGCGCTGCTTGACCTTGAAACCAGCACCTATTTCCAGCTCAACGGCACCGCCAATTTTATCTGGGAGCAACTGGCCGACGGTCCGATGAGCGGATCGCAGATTGCCGGTAAACTGTCTCAGACATACGATGTTGACGATGAAACCGCCCTTGCCGACGTCCTTTTCATGCTAGACCAGTTTTCCACTGCAGGGCTCATCATCGCGCGAGGATAAATGAAGCTGCGGCGATACTGGATATTGGGCAGGCGCCACTTCTTCTTGCTGTGCCGGGCATTGTGCGTCGTCATCTATTTTCGGATCGCTTTGTGCTTCGTCAAATACAAGCGCCTTTCTCGATCAATCAGCGTTGCGTCAGAAGGCGACATCCCGTCAGAGCCATCGGCTGGGGCGATTGCCTGGGCGGTCAAGAACACATCCCGCATTGTTCCTTTTGCAACTTGCCTCACACAGGCGCTTGCATTGCAGCATATGCTTGGGAAGCGCGGCGAGGAAGCGGTCATCCGCATTGGCGTCAGGACTAATGGTGCGGGCCGGATCATGGCGCATGCCTGGGTCATTTTTCAGGGCGCAATCCTGATCGGGGGGCCGCAATCGAATATTGATCGCTACACCGTGATGACTGATCTGAAACCCGGCTGATGCCCGGACACCAGATGACAGCATCGCTTGAATGGACATTCTCGGTAAACCGGAGGGAAGGCAAGGCGGTCTGCCATCACAGCAGTTCTCTTGCCGAAGCCACCGGCGCATTCAGCCACATTGATCCAAACACGGGACTTTGCGTTGCGGGGATGTGGCGCGCGGACAATGCGGAAGATCTGCGTGCGAAGTTGGACACGGGCGAGAGCTCAGAAACCGCGCCAATCATCAAGGCCGCATGGAATAAGTGGGGCTTGCAACTGGCCACACATCTTCGCGGACCATTCGCGATTGCGGTGTTCGATCCCAAGACTCACCAGACATACTTGGCGCGTGACGCTTTGGGAGTGGAGCCGCTCTTCCTAGCGCGCGAGGCATCCACGATTTCCGCGGCATCCTGTCCCCGCGCGGCGCGGCGGGGGGCACAGCTATCCTCGATCCCCGATCTTCAGATGGTCGCCGATTTCGTACGCGGAGAGATCACGAGCAATAGTGGCACGTTCCACCAAGGGCTGACGCGATTGCCGCCCGGCCACTGGATGGTGATATGCCCCGATGAAGAAAGATGCGAGCGCTACTGGTCTCTCGAGGCGATTGCCCCCACTGAACCTTCAAGTGATGCAGTAAGCCATTTCCGAGAACTTCTGGCGAAAGAAACCCGATTGAGCGGCGGATTGGATGACGAACTCGCCGTGCTTCTCAGTGGCGGTCTCGATTCCTCGGCTGTTGCCGCACTGGTCGCTAATATGCGCAAGCGGGCCCAAGACATCACTACACTCTCGCTCACCTACGAAGGCAACCCGGACTGGGTCGACCGCCCGCACATCGACGCAATGCGCCAAACGCTCGCAATGGAACATCGCAGCCTGCCAAGCGGCGCACGCGATCCTTTTGCAGACATGGACGATCTGCTCACCGCATTGGATGGGCCATGCTTTGGTTACGGCGTTTCGGTCAGCACATCGCTGTTCGAATACGCAAAGGGCCATAACCTCAAAACCGTACTCCACGGACATGGAGGGGATGAGATTGTCTCCTATGGTATCGGCCGATTGAACGAGCTGGCCGCTGCGGGTCAATGGCTCACCCTGTGGCGCGAGACAGCCGGGGCCTCTGCTCTTACCCTGCAGCCAAGGTGGAAAATGTTCGAACGATATCTGGTGCACCGGTCGGAATGGCGCTGGCTGAAATCAAAGATCAAACGCGAGAAATCTGCCGTTCAAGAGGGTACTGACATACCGGCCGCCGGCATGCCGCCTCCTTGCCCACCTGAAGACGACGACCCGCGCCCAATCCAGGCACGTCCCGAACATACTGAGCGAGATGTTCACATCGCAGCACTCTCCAATCCGCTTCAACCCCATGCACTCGAAACCATAATGCTCACCGGTCGCTTTCATGGTCTCAAGATCGGCATGCCGTTCATGTCGCGCGACTTGGCGGAATTCAGCGTGTCCCTCCCTTCCCACTGGAAATTGCGCAATGGCTTTACGCGCTATATCCTTCGCGAAGCAATCCGGCCGCTTGTCCCCGCATCAGTAGCGAACCGGCGTGACAAGAATGATTTTTCGCAGGATTTCGTCAACGGATTTTGCGCGAGCTCTTTTGCCCGTAAATGGGCTGATCCCGATAATCCGGTTCTGACCCAATACGTTAGTCGGCAATGGCTCACGGAAAACTGGGCCAAAGTGGAGCGGGAAGGCGCAAACATTTCCATTGCTACCGCTCGCGGGCTATGGCGCGCGGCGGTTCTGGGACGCTGGCTGGCAATGGATAGGGATGCTGGTATTCTGGCCGAAACGCAGGGGTAACTTCAGACCGTATGACCGCATCAAGCGCCCATTATTACGAAGCCTTCGGGCTGCTGATCGAAAGCGATTTCCCACTGCACGAATTGCGCACCGGTAAAGCTACACGAGAACCAGATCTCAGCATTCGCAATAACCCGATTGGCCGCCCTATGCCTACGCGCACAGACGGCGTTGTGATGGATTACTCCGATCCCGATGGCGTGGTGATGGCTTGGCCGGATGTCGCGGGCTTTCGATTTGCCGACGAGCGGACGATCTGGGCGGAAAAGCCGGAGGCTACGACCGATCGCATGCTGGCCTTTCCACTGCTCGGCCCCGTCATGGCCTGGGCCTTGAACAGCCTCGGTCTGTTCGTGTTGCATGCGAGCGCTGTCCAGGTGAACGGTCGCACAATTGCCTTTCTGGGTGATAAGCTTGCGGGCAAGTCGACCACCGCTGCGGCATTCATCCGGGCAGGTCATGCGCTTGTGACCGATGATCTGCTGGCGATTTCGATGGAGAACAGGGAACGGCCGATGTGCCTTCCAGCTTTCCCGCAAGTCAAACTCGAAGACAAAGCCGCCGAGCAGGTCAGGATTGCAAGCGCAGATGCGCAGCCGCTGGTGATGGAGGGCTTCCCAAAGCGGCAGCATAAGCTTGAAAGCATGGCCACAGCACCGACCACCATAGATTGCCTTGTGCGATTGGAGCGCGGCAGCGATGCACCTTCGTTCGAACCCTTGCCAGTTCCCGGCGCGATCGAATGTCTCGCTCGCTATAGCTACATGCCGCGCTTTGCAGATGCGCCTTGGACAAAACAAGACGACCATCGGCATTTCAGCCAATGCGTTGGTCTCGTCGATGCGGCGAAGGTGGGCCGCCTACAGGTGCCTGCCGATCTTTTGCGACTTGATGAAACAGTCGAATATGTATCCGAAATGCTGGACGGCTTGCCCGGATGATTGCTCGCTCGGTCCAGTTCCTGCGCTACATGATGCACCTCACCGAAGGTCGTCTGGCATTCGCAATTGGGCTCAATTTTCTCTCCAGCCTGACAGAAGGCATTTCGCTATTTCTGCTAATCCCGCTGGTGGCGCTGATAGATGCAAGCGATGCGGCGGGGTTTGAAGCGATCCCCGTGGTCGGCCCTATGCTAGCCGAGATCAATCCTACGTTGGAAATGCTGCTCGGCGGCTTTCTGGTGCTTATCATCGTGCAGGCCGTGCTGGTGCGCGTGAAGAGCATGTACCTTGCCAGCATCATGCAGCGAGCGATTGACAATATGCGGGTGCGTTTCTTCGCGAGCGTTGGCGCGGCGCGTTGGGATGTAGTGCAGCAATCTCGCGTTTCGGACCTTCAGAACGTGCTCGTGCAAGAAGCGGGCCGCGCCCATGTCGCAGCAACCAACCTGACGACCCTGCTGCAATCCTTCATATTGGCCGCGACATACTTCCTGCTGGCGACACTTGTTTCATGGCAGATGGCGCTATTTGCCGCTTTGGCAGGCGTCGTCATGCTGGCTGTGTTGTTTCCGCTAAGACGCAAGGCCACCCAATACGGGCAAGAGCTTAGTGAGCTTTATCGCGGCGAAAACCAGACACTGCTCGATTTTTTGACCGGTATTCGCGTCGCCAAAAGCTTTGTCGCTGAACCCCGCTACGCAGATGCATTTGGAACCCGGGTCATGAAGCTGCGCGAAGGGCTTCTTGGTGTGCAAGGCCTCAATGCGACGAGCTCAATGGCGTTTCAGATCCTCAGCGCTATCGCCGCTGTCATCTTCATTTGGGTGGCGGTTGTGTGGGTTGAGTTGGAGCTCGCCTCGCTCATTATTCTGATCCTTATTTTCCTGCGCCTTGCGCCGCGTTTCGGGACAATCCAGAACTCAATGCAGGCGCTTCTTGGCAATATGGCAGCCTACGAAAATATCCGCGCGCAGATCGACTATTTTGAAGGATCTGCTGAGCCGAAGGGCAGTGCAGGCGCCAAGGCACCAACCTTCGCAGATGCCATTCGCTTTGAAGGTGTCTCGCTCACTTACCCCAATTCGAGTGCCCCAGCAGTCAGCGAAATTGATCTCGAGATTGCGAAGGGAAGATTCACTGCGATCATTGGTCCATCAGGAAGCGGGAAAAGCACGATTGCCGATATGCTGATGGGCTTGCTCCGTCCGTCAGAAGGCAGGATCACTGTCGA
Source organism: Erythrobacter sp. YT30 (assembly GCF_001542875.1). Taxonomy (GTDB): domain Bacteria; phylum Pseudomonadota; class Alphaproteobacteria; order Sphingomonadales; family Sphingomonadaceae; genus Erythrobacter. Next base: position 379,933 of record NZ_LMAF01000002.1, read on the forward strand.
TGACACTCCCATCACAGAGGAAATCCGGCGCTTGTGGCGCGGCTCTGTCGCGTTCGTACCGCAAGAGGCTTTCCTCCTAAACGACACCATTCGTACCAACCTCGCCATCGCCCAACCCGATGCGAGCGATGAAGCGATGTGGGACGCCATTCGCCGCTCCAAAGCGGAAGAGTTTGTGCGCCAAACACCGAGCGGGCTCGATACAATCGTGGGCGAGCGCGGCACCAAATTATCGGGTGGAGAGCGCCAACGCATTGCCCTTGCAAGAGCGCTGCTCCGCAATCCTTCGCTGCTGATCCTTGATGAAGCAACGAGCGCGCTCGATTGGGAAAACCAGAAAGCCATCGCCGCTGATATCGAGGCGATGCGCGGTGATATAACCATCGTCACCATAGCCCACCGGCCATCCATGATCCGCTTTGCCGACGATGTCATCGCGATTGAAGCGGGTAAGGTGGTGGAGCGAGGTGCATTTGCCGATCTCGCCAAGCGCCCTGGTTCAAGACTGCGCGATATGCTCGAAGGTGAGAATTCGGGCGATACGGTATGAATGCGGCCCAGTCCGGTCGCCCGGTCATCACCATCATAAGCAAACAGCGCGTGGCTGGCGCCTTGAACGGCTCATCAGCGTATCTGATCGCAATTGCCAATTCACTTGCGGAAGTGGGCTTTGACGTCGAACTGATCCAGCCTTCGCCTGCTATAGCCGGACGCTCTCCATACGTACGAATGCGTCCGGAAATGAGAGTCTTTACCCGGCACTTGGTTCGGGGAGCTTCTCAAGTAGGTAACTACCTTGTCTTTGCTGATCCATCAGTGCTTTGGGGTGCAGTGAGAGGCATCGCAGCGCGGCTTTCAAAGAGACTACCTGTTGCCGCCCTGCACGTTGAGGATAAACCAGCGCCTTACGCCATCGCCACCAAGTGGCTTGATGAGGATCGCGCATTCCTGCGCGCCAATATCTCACCCGACACGCGCGCAATAATCGCAGATTATATGTTCTGCGCCGAAGGGTTCTGTGAAGGACCCGGCGGGCTTCCGACCGCGATTGTGATGCACGACCTGTTCCACGCCCGTGCAGGTGGGGACAAAGACTCAGTGGCGCTTGTCACCCGCGAAGAAGAGATCGCTGCCCTTTCAAAAGCGGACAGTGTGTTCGCAATTCAGCAGAATGAGGAGGCGTTTCTTAAAAACCACGTTCCTGCCACAAATCCCATCCTCGTACCCATGCCCGCCTTCCCTGTGGACGCCCCGCAGCCCGGCATAAAAGACAAATTGCTCTTTATCGGGAGCAACACCGCGCCCAATGTGGAAGGGTTGAAGGACTTCCTCCTGCAAACGTGGCCGCTAATCCTCGCGCGCCGCCCCAATGCGAAGCTTGACGTCGCAGGCACCATGAACCGCGCCTTCCCCAACCCCGATTATCGCGGCGTGCGTTTTCTTGGAATCGTGGACGATCTTGCACCGCTATACCGCGATGCCGGGGTCGTGATATCGCCGCTGACGTTCGGTTCAGGCCTCAAGATCAAGCTTGTCGAAGCGATGGCTCAAGGCAAAGCCATGGTGGTCTCACCCATAACGCTCCAAGGCGTGGAGGATGTATGCGGTCCCGGCGTAAAGCTTGCTGAAACACCGCAATCGACCGCGAACGCCATTTGCGATTTGATGGATGATGAAACTGCTCGCACCGATCTAGCAAGCCGCGCGCTTGCCATCGCGAGAGACCACTTCTCTGCGCAAGCCGTCCACGCCGATTTGCGCGCGTGGGCGCAGAACCTTCTCTAATTGCAGGGCTGACGCTGTTCAAAGCTGGGCGAATAGCTCGCGCATTCAATCACCATCATTGACGGCAATTGAGCCGGATCGAACGGTCCCACCCAGTCGGTAAGCGTTCGCGACCCCCAAAGCGACATCATCAATTTCTGGGTGTTGATGGGGAGCGGCAAAGTCTCGCCGCGCGCCTCATGCGCCAGTTCACCATCGACATACCAGCGGATATAGTCGGGCTGCCAGTCAAAGCCGTAGGAGTGCGTTTCCTTCGTCGCGTCGTAATCGAGCTTGTGGATGTGCTCTATCTTTTCGCTGTTGCGGAAATAGGTGAACATCACTTCACGCGGCTTTGCGCCAAGGATTTCGACATCGATCTCATCCCATTCCTTGCCGAAGGCCGGACCCGTGTAGGTAAAAAACCCGCTGACTGTGCCCGATGCAGGCGCAGCGCGCATGCGCACTTCGAAATAGCCGTGGCCGTAATTTTTGTCGCTTTGCACTTCAGCGCCGACAAAATTCGCGAGGTTTGTCTTTCGCTGCTCAAGCATCATTTTGAGCGATCCATCAAAACGCACTTGCGACCGGCGCCAGTCATTGACTGTCCATTTGCCGTTGCGCCAGCCATGCGAAACGTTCCATCGCGGCTTGTCCAAATTATCGAAAGTATCGACAAACGGCTCACCCCCGCCAACCAGGCGGGGAGGTGATTTGATTTTTGAAGAGCTAACATCGCTCGGCTGAGAATGGGATTTGAACACCAATGGAAGCCCGGCGAGTGATACGCCAAGCACGATGATAAGAGGTATCAGAACCCGTCGAATCTCCATGATTGCCGAGCTATCAGCAAGTCCGCCTCTTCCTCAACACGCAATCGAGGGAACTCCAGCCAAAGCGGGTTAACGCTGCGATAGCTGCCCTGATCAGGCCGCGCGCGGTTCGCCAGCTCTTTCGCCGGCAGGAAAGCCACCCGCCCGAATTAGCATGGCCGGGACGCGGCCCGGTAGCTTATCAGCGAGCCATTGGCCCGCCGTTATCGCGGCATCGAGGTCGAGCCCCGTCTCAAACCCGCCGCGATCCAGCATATAGAGCAAGTCTTCCAGAGGAATATTGCCCGTCGCCGCAGGTGCAAAAGGGCAGCCTCCAATTCCTCCAAAGCTCGCATCAATAGTTGTGACACCCGACTCTATAGCGGCGAAGGCATTGGCGATGCCGGTATTGCGCGTGTTGTGGAAGTGAGCGCGGAGAGGGATCTCACCAGTCACATCGCGGACCTTTCCGAACAATTCGCGCACTGACCATGGATCACCCACTCCGATCGTATCGGCGAGAGAGATTTCATCCGCACCAGCTTCTGCGGCCATCTTGGCAAGCTCCAACACGTTGTCATGCGGCACTTCGCCTTCAAATGGGCACCCCCATGACGCAGCTATAGTGACAGAGGCTCGTTTCCCATTCTCTTTGGCGAGAGCGACAATCTCGGCAGCGCTTTCGCCGGAGCCAATTCGGGTCTGCCCCTGGTTCTTCATCGCAAAAGTCTCCGACGCGACGCAGACAGCACCAAATTCATCAAGATCAGCTGCCAGTGCTCGCTCCGCTCCGCGCAGATTAAGCACTAGGCCGATATATTCGACACCCTCGCGGCGAGGCATCTGTTCGCACAGCGCATCGGCATCCGCCATTTGCGGCACGCGCTTGGGATTGACGAAGCTTGTTACCTCGACCCGCGTGACGCCTGCCGCCAGCCCGAGATCAATGAGCTCCAGCTTCTCCTCAGTTGAAAACACGCGCTGCTCGTTCTGAAGCCCATCGCGGGGGCTTACATCGACGATGGTGATATCGGGTTTGTTGGAGGAGATCATGATATCAGTCCTGCTTTGAAAAATAGCTGTTCGCAGCGGCGCGGATATGAACTTGCATGATCGAATCCGCCAGCTGCGCATCCCGGTTGCGAAGGGCTTCGATCAGCTCGCGGTGGTGCTCATTGCTGCGGCGCAGATCGGCTCTCGAATAATGATCAGCCGTCCTTGAAACGATGGCCGGCGCGATGAGATTGCCCAGAGTGGCACTTAATCGGGGGCTGTCGGCTGCCTCCAGAATAGCGCGGTGGAAGGCGGTGTTGTCAGCGAGAAACTGTGCAACGTCGGGTTCGGGTTCGGCGTTCACAGCCATGTCGATCCGCTCGACACACTGTTCCAGGTGGGCAAGGCATGCCTCATCTCGGCGCGAAGCCGCGCGCGCCGCTGCCATACCTTCCAGCAAAGCGCGCATGTGGAACAAGTCTTCGATATCCTGCCGTTTCCAAACGGCCACCTGCGCGCCCTGATTAGGCCGGATCACGACGAAGTATTCTGCAGCCAGACGGCGCAAGGCATCGCGCACAGGCGTTCGGCTGACCCCGCAAAGACGTGACAATTCTTCCTCGCTCAGCCGATCTCCAGGTTTGTACTGTCCGCCAAGGATCAGCCCGCCTATGGTGTCATACGCACGATCTGCGGCTTTGGAGAGCGTGGGCTTTCCATTGTCATCGTTTGCGGGGGAATGCCGGGTTGCCATCGTCTCATGCTGCGGCTTGAAAGCCTACACCAACCCCTTTTCCTGATGCTCTGCGAGCGCCTTTTCGTCCCACCCAAGCAGCTCTCCATAAATATCGGCGTTGTGCTGTCCCGGCGTGACGGGCGCGGAACGGCGGAAGCCTGAAAAGCTTTTCGAAAACTTCGGGAAAGCGTTTTGCATTTTGAGCTTGCCGCGCCCTTCGGTTTCCACCTCGATTATGGCCTCGCGCGCTTTGAAATGCGGATCTTCGAGCATGTCTTTCGCGGTGAAAACGCGGCCCGCGGGGATCGAATATTCGATCATCAAGGCTTCAACCTCGTCAATGGTATGCTTAGCCGTCCATTCATTGATGATTTCATCAAGCTCGGTCTGGTTTTCGCCCCGCGCCAGATGCGTTTTGTATCGCTCGTCCTCAGCCATTGCGGGCTTGCCCATGGCCTTGGCGAGCCGCGCGAATATCGCATCGCCATTCCCGCCGATCATGAATGGCCCGTCCTTACAGGAGTAGACATTGGAAGGCGCGATGCCGGGGAGGATTGAGCCAGAGCGTTCTCGGATAAAGCCGTTATAGTCGTATTCGGGAACAAGGCCTTCCATCACCTGCAAAACCGCCTCGTAAAGCGCGGTATCAATCACTTGGCCTTCGCCAGTTTTGTCGCGGTGGCGCAGTGCAGCAAGCACGCCCATACAGCCATAGCTTGCACACAACGTGTCTCCGATGGAAATGCCCATACGTGCAGGCGGGCGATCGGGATCGCCGACGATATAGCGCCATCCGCCCATCGCCTCGCCAATGCCGCCGAAACCTGCGCGAGTGGAATAGGGCCCAGTTTGGCCATAGCCCGACATACGCGCGATAATGAGGCCCGGATTGTCTTTGTGGAGTTCCTCAGGCGACAGCCCCCAGCGCTCCAAAGTGCCGGGTTTGAAATTCTCTATCAGCACATCGGCAGTCGCGATGAGTTTGCGCGCTATCGCTTGTCCTTCAGGTTCGCGCAGATTGCAGGTCACCGATTGCTTGTTTCGCGCAATGACTTCCCATTGCACTTTCGTCTCGCCCTGCCCCCAATTGCGCATTGGATCGCCTGCGCCGGGCGGCTCTATCTTGATAACTTCCGCGCCCATATCGCCGAGCAGCTGCCCGCAGAAAGGGCCGGCGAGAAGCTGACCCATTTCCACCACGCGGAGCCCGTCAAGCGCGCCTACTTTGTCGGCGTTGCTCATTCTGCCGCCTCCGCCATTTGATCGTGCCATTCGGGCTGGATGGGGGCTGGAAGGCCTGTTTCCTCCTCGCAATTGGCGCGCAGGGTTTCGATGCCGGGGCCATAATCGAAGAGCGGCAAGTCGCCACGCTCTGACCTGATTTTGCTGCGCATAGCCTCGGTCGCGGCAGTATCAACCGCGCCGTCTTCGTCCGCAACCACGCCGTATGCCTTTGCGCCTTCTGGCGTCACAAGGCCCTGTCGGATTTCAAGGCCAACCAGATCCGGATCACGCTCCAACGGATCGCCCCATCCACCGCCTCCCCAGGTGATGAAATGGAGAAGATCGCCCGCTTTCACCGGCACATCTTCGACTTTGTTGCCCACAATTACAGAAGTGCCATCGGCGCGTTCGAGGACTTTCTTGGCGCGCGCGCCCGGATGCCCTCCATTCACGCCCCATGGCGGCACGAACCAGCGATCATCGTGGATCGCAATCTCACCATCGGCAAGGAAACGATAGGTCATGTGGATGCCATTGCCACCACGGTGCTTGCCCGCGCCGCCACTGTCCGGCTCGGTCGAATACCGCTCGATCCGCAAGGGGAAGTAGCGTTCGAGAAATTCGTTGGGCACGTTGGTAAAGCCCGGCCAGAGCGAATGGCCATCGGGGCCATCGCCCAAGGGCCTGCCGGGAATGCCGCCAAAGCCAATCTGGAAAAGCTGGAACCAATCCCTCCGGTCTTTGCTCGTATCCCAGCCGGAATAGAACAGGTGCGGAGAGGAACTGAAGCCAGCAGCGTTCAGGAATTCTGGCGTACCCTGCCCAAGCAGACCGCCCAGAATGTCAAAAATCCGGCCCAAGGCATGCGTGCGGCCTGAGAGTGCCGCTGGGAATTGCGGCTTCAAGAGTGATCCTTCAGGAATTCGAACTTCGATCAGATCGTAGAACCCATCATTGAACAGGATTTGCGGATCGAAGACCATAATCATGTAGATGCCGAAGAACATCTTGAACATGTTCTCGTTGAGGAAGAAGTTGATCGAAGCAGCCGATTGCGGATCTGTCCCATCAAAATCGAGGATGACTTTGTCCCCCTCGCGCCACATGGTGCATTTGATCTTGTACGGGCCATAGCCCTTCCCATCATCGCAGATGTAATCTTCGAAGCTCGCCTTCGCCTCTGGAATGGCTTGCGCGATCAAGGCTTTCATTGCGCGATGATTGCGGGCGAGGAGCTCTTGTGTGGCCGAAACATAGACATCATCACCAAACCGCTCGGCCATTTCGATGATGCGTTTCGAAGCCACGCGGCAGCTAGCGATAAGCGCGTTCAAATCGGCCTGACACCAGTCGCGCTTGCGCGTCTGGTGCATCACCAGCTTCATCAGGTCTTCGTTGTATTCGCCCTTGCGCCAGATTTTGACAGGCGGAATGCGCACCCCTTCTTCGAAAATCGAACTGGCATTGATAGGCATGGAACCGGGCACGCTGCCGCCGATGTCGGACTGGTGGCCGAACATGGCGGTGTAAGCGATAAGTCGCCCGTCCTTGAACACAGGCAGCAGGACAAGCCAATCGTTTGAGTGGCTTACCGCGCCATCGCAGGAATAAGGATCGGACAAGAAAATCATGTCCCCATCCTCAATCGTGCCGTCAAATTGCGTCAGGAACCCATCGATAAAGCTGCCGAACTGGCCGACAATCATCTTGCCAGATGGGTCTGCGATCAGCGGAAAGGCATCACCTTGCTCCCGAATGCCGGGAGACATGGCGGTCCGCACAAGCGTCGCGTCCATTTCAATGCGGGCATTGCGCAGCGCGTTTTCGATGATGTCCAGAGTGACCGGATCAATCTCTACCGACTGAAAAGTGGTCTGGTTCGTTTCGATGATTTCTGCTGGCATCGTTTCAGCCCTCTTCCGTGAGATTGATCAAGATGTTGCCGACCTTGTCGACGCTCGCCGTGCAACCGTTTTCAACCAATGTGGTCGAATCCATCTCGGTAATGATGGCTGGGCCAGGGATGATATCGCCCTGTTTCAGCTTCGCACGATCATAGATGACGGCGGCGCGTTCTTCACCGTCCATCCAGAGCGTGTGGTCGCGGATTTTTGCGGCCGCAGGATCACCGTCGCCTTTGGGCAATTCGTTCGCTGGAAGATCAGGGGCAATGCCCAATGCGACCGCGCGAAGGTTCACAATTTCGTGCGGGGTTTCCATATTGAATGTAAACAACCGCAGGTGTTCAGCATCAAATCGGGCAAGCAGCCCCTCGATGCCGTCCTTCTCGAGCGTTGCCCGATCAATCGTCAGCGGCACTTCAAAAGCTTGCCCTGCATAGCGCACATCGACTTCAAATTCGGATGTGATCGCGCTTTCGGGCACTCCGTCGGCAAGCAATTCGCCGCGGGTCTGGTTTTCCATTTCATCGAGAACCGCCATCAATTCGCTGACATCTGTGTCCCTCGCAAGCTTGCTGAAGGACCGAGCGGTCTCGGTTCGCATCCGTGTGGTCGCATCGCCCAGCGCACAGAGCACACCGGGGGAGACGGGGCTGATCGCAGGCCAGCTGCCCATCAGTTTGGCAACAGCGTTCACGTGCAGCGGCCCCGCCCCGCCAAAACCCATGACTGCAAAATCGCGCGGGTCGTAACCTTGCTGAACCGAGATCATGCGCAGCGCGCCGAACATGTTCTCATTGACGATATCGATGATCCCGCGCGCTGCCTCCATCAGGCTGACACCGAGCGCGTCCGCGATTGTTTGTACGGCTTTTTTCGCACCTTCGCGGTCGAGTTGGAAACTGCCGCCGAGCAGGTCTTCGGGAAGATAGCCGAGCACTACATTTGCATCGGTTACGGTCGGCAATTCGCCGCCTTTGTTATAGGCGACCGGTCCGGGAACCGCGCCTGCGCTTTCCGGGCCCACGCGAAGCGCGCCGGTTAACTCGGGCACATGCGCGATTGACCCGCCGCCTGCACCCACGGTCTTCACATCCAATGCAGAAGCCCGCACCGACAAGTGCCCAACTTCCGTCGTGCGCTGTCGGCGCGGCTCCAGCCCCTCGATCAGCGCCACATCGGTCGAGGTGCCACCCACATCAAGCGTGAGGATGTTTTTGACGCCAGCATTCTTTCCCACCCAAAGCGCGCCGGTAACGCCGCCAGCAGGTCCAGACATGAGGATATTGACGGGATGCTCTTCAGCTTTCTGGCTCGACATCAAACCGCCATCTGAGCGCAGAAGCGACAAGCGCCCTTTCATCTCTTGCGCTTCGAGTTTGTCGCGGAGGTTCGAAACATAATTGCTCACAACCGGCCGCACGGCCGCATTGGCAACCGTCGAGAGCGTGCGCTCATATTCCTGCATTTCGGGGAGCACTTCGTGGCTGAGGCTCACCGGAATATTGGGCAGCTCTTCTGCGGCAATATCGCCAATTCGAGTTTCGTGCGCGCCATTGACGTATGCGTTGATCAGGCTGACAGTGAGCGCTTCAACCCCCTGTGCTTTGAGCTTGCGCATGGCTGCGCGCACAGCGTCTTCGTTAAGATCGCGCACGACGTCGCCATCGGCTCCCATGCGCTCTGGCACTTCGACGGTGTCTTCAAGATGTGCGAGCGGTTGCGGTTTGGGCCAGACAATCCAAGCCGCAAGGCCGCCGGGGACAAAGCTTCGAGCGATTTGCATCACATCGCGATACCCTTCGGTCACGATCAGGCCGACTTTTGCGCCCTTCCCCTCCAGCACCGCATTTGTGGCAACGGTTGTGCCGTGCAGGAAATACTCAATTTCCGAAGCAGCCACCCCAGCTTCCTGGGTGATTGCTTCAACGCCGTTCAAGATTCCTTCGGAGCTGTCATGAGGTGTCGATGGCGTTTTGTGCCGCCAGAATGCACCAGTATCCTCATTGAAAAGCAGGAGATCGGTAAATGTCCCTCCCACATCTACTCCCAAGCGATAACCCATAGCGGCGTTTGTCCTTTTTGTTGTCCGTCTCGCTGTATGGCGGCAGCGATGGTGAATGAGCCCCGCGCAACGCAGGATGCAGATGAATTAGTGAGGCAGCATGGTCATTCCGCTCAAAGTGTATACAAATTGTCACACTTGTCCGACTAACCGCGCCACTCTGAATATCGCCCTGACATCAGAGGCGATGCGACCCGAAGAGCCCACTGCTCGGAAAATAGCAGAAATTGCTGGATTTCTGGGAATCTTTCAGCAGTCGCCTAGGCCTTCGTTCGATTTCCTGTAAAGCTCCTGTGAAATTTAAGGGGGCGAATCTGCGTTGACTCTATTCAAATTGTATACAATGTCGCTCGCGGGGCGCAACGGTCTTTCGTTAGGGATGCGAAAGAAGGGGCGCATTACGAAGCACATCAAACGTGCCAAGCTTAAGGATCTCATCGCAATGCATTGTCGCAAAAGCCACCTGCTCGCAGCCGCCGCTTTTATCCCAGTTCTCTCCACCCCAGCGCTGGCGCAAACCGCACCTGACGCAGCCGAAGCGCAGGCGGAGGAAGAAGAAGGCGCGATTATCGTCACGGCCCGTCGTCAAAGTGAGACACTGGCCGAGGTGCCGGCGTCGGTGACTGTTCTGTCTGCCGACACGATCGAGAAAACAGGCATTCAGAACGCTGACGATTTTGTCCAGCTTACCCCTGGCGTCACCATTGTGACTGGCACAGCTGAAGCAGGCGACACGCAAATCAACATTCGCGGCATCAATGGCGCGCGCGATGCGGAAAGCTCAGTTGCGCTGGTGGTTGACGGGATTCTCAAAACGAACACCGCTCAGCTGAACCAGGATCAGGGAACGCTCCGTCAGGTCGAAATCCTGAAAGGTCCACAGGGCGCTTTGTATGGCCGCAACGCAGCAGCCGGTGCAATCGTGATCCAGACGGTAAAGCCTGAAGGTTTTCTCGAAGGCGGGATCGAAGTGAGCGCGGCAGAAGACAACACCTACCGCGCGAACGGCTATATCTCTACGCCCTTGGGTGAGAGCGCTGGCCTGGTTCTATCAGGCAGCTATTTTCACACGGACGGGTTCTTCTTCAACGACTTCCTCAATGACAATGTCGTCGACAATCAAGAGACATGGTCTGTCGATGGTCGTTTTGTAGTCGATCTTGGCACCAATACAGAGCTCGATATCAAGGCGCGCTATGCTGATCTCAATGGCGCATCAATCAACTACAATTCCTCGTTCCACCTACCCAATTTCGCCGGCGTGGACCCAGCGTTTTTCGAGGATGTGAACGAGCATCCCTTCAACTTCTTCGGGAATATCCGCCCGGTCAATGAACAGCAGACTTTTGAAATCTCGGCCAAAGTTGAACACCAATTCGAAGGAGCCATCCTCACGGCTTGGGCGCTTTACAGCGATGTTGAACAATTGCTGATTGCGGACGGCACATCTGCCGACTTTGCGCGCTTCACGTTCCCGGGCGCAACGCAGGCATCGATTGATGCGTCCAATGCCTGTTTTGCATCCACGGCCGAGCTTACCGGCTTCCCGATCAATCCTCCGACATTCATCGGCCAAACGCCCGTGCCATTTATCTTCGATCCCGCAACAGGCTCGACTTTCGGTGCGTTCAGCCCGACAACCTGCGATGGGACGCAGCTGCAAACACGCGATCAAAGCGACATCAGCGCAGAGATCCGCCTTGCATCCGATACAGATTCCCCCCTGCAATGGCAGATCGGAGCGTATTACCTGCACATCGACCGTGAAACCGGTGTTTCCCTGGGTGCGGATTTAGGCCTTGGCGTGAGCCGGGAGCTGTTCAATGGACCGGATTCAATAAATCCAACAACGCTCCTCTATAATGATGATTTTTCGACCGACGTTTATGCTGTGTTCGGCTCACTCGAATGGGAGATCACCGAGGATGCCCAGCTGGGTCTCGCGCTGAGATACGATATCGAGGATCGCAGCGTGACCAATCTGGTCCCAAACGTGAACGATCCCTTCACAGGTGGCCCGATCAATCCGGGGCAAGCATTTGGCCCGATCGCCCCGCAATCGGAATCTTTCAAGCAATTGCAGCCGAAACTGACGTTCCGCTACTCGATCAGCGACGATATCAATTTCTACGCCAACTGGGGTATCGGCTTTAAGTCGGGCGGCTTCAACAATCAGGGCTCTGCCGCGATTGTCGATCAGAACTTCAACCAGTTCATCGGCACTTCGGTCCTCATCACCGATCTGTTCGACAAGGAAACATCAAGCGCATTCGAAGCCGGTTTCAAAGGATCGGTTCTCGATGGCCGCGTCACGTTTGATCTTGCAGGCTACTACACCGAGATCGACGATATGCAGTTCTTCGAGTTTTTCGTGGGACCGTTTGGGTTGCTCCGCGTTGTCTCGAACATTGATGAGGTCGAAGTCATTGGTGCCGAGCTGGACCTGACAGCAGAAGTCATAGATGGGTGGACCGTGTTTGGCTCTGCCAACGTGACAGGCAGCGAGATACTTGCCAATTCCTCGCGCCCGATCACAGTCGGGAACCAAAGCCCCTACACCTCCGATTACACCATCAATATCGGCACACAGATTGATCAGCCTTTGACTGACACGATCAATTTCGTGGGCCGCGCGGATTATCGGATCACAGGGCCAACCTGGTTCCACACCGTGCAGGATGATACGAGCCCGACGCTCTTCAGCGGCCTTCTGCCAGGATCAGCGCTCGCACTGCCTTCGTTTGTGGGGGACGCTGATTACTCGGTAACCGAGCGCGACACCTTTGCGGTGCTGGATGTACGCGTAGGTCTTGAGATTGACAGCTTCCGCATCACCGCCTTTGCGGACAACCTCCTCAACGAGAAGTACTTGAACGAAGTCATCCCGGCGATTGAATTTGGCGGTTCGTTCATTTCACCCGGCGGCCTGCGCCGTCTGGGTGTTGAGGTTGGCTACAGCTTCTAATCGCGCCGCAAATACCAGCCCTTTGGGCGTCGCAACGATAACAAGACAATAAAAAGGCCGGGATGCTCGATTGGGAGCATCCCGGCCTTTCCGTGCGACCCAATTGGGCCCACTTATTTGCGATCAATCGACAGGCGACCAGCCCCGAAGGCTGCGACCTGAAGCAGGCCACCTGCCAACGCCAGGTTCTTGAGGAAGTGGATCATCTGATTCTGATCGGCAAAGTCAGAGTGGAAGACGATTGCCGCAACGATTGAGAAAACCGCCAGCGCGACTGCCGTAAGGCGCGGTTTCACGCCAACGACAAGCATGACGCCGCCGACGATTTCGAGCGCGACAACAGCATAGAAAGTCGCAGTGGCAAACGGCAGGCCTGCGCTGGCGATATAGCCTATCGTCCCTTCGACAGCGCCTAGCTTGTTGACGCCTGATAGGATGAAAATTGCGGCGAGAAGCAACCGACCACCAAGGGCGAGCATGTCTTGCGAAGTGAACTTGCTTGTCTCGATTGAGGAACCGGCATCTTGTGCGAGAGTGTTCATGGGATTTCTCCAATTGCAGTGGGTTAGAGGGAGGTCATGCGGGTACAGAAACATTGGAAGCTCTCTCGATCGCTGCAGCGATCTTGGCTTCGCCATCGGCGCCCATGATGCCGTCGGCGGCAATCACGTGCGTCTCGTTGATACCGAGAAAGCCAAGGAAGAATTTGAGCCAGCTGGACATGAAATCCATGTCAGACCCAATCGGAGTGCCCCCTGATGCCGCTGCGATGAATGCTTTCTTGCCTTCAAGCTGACCAACTGGGCCGTTTTCGGTGTACTTGAACGTAGTGCCGGCGCGAGCAACCAGATCGGCCCATGCCTTTACGACGGCCGGAACACCGAAATTGTAGACGGGCACACTGAAAACGATGGTGTCAGCCGCCTGCAATTCCGCGATCAGTGTATCAGCGATTGCAGCCAGTTCGGCCTGCTCTGGCGTGCGTTCAGCAGCTGGCGTCAGGTTCGCGTCAAAACGGGCAGCATCGACATAGGGAATATCATTGGCGCTCAGATCACGGGTGGTGATCGTCGCACCATCGCCAATGCTGGAGAGGATTGCGTCACCAATCTTGTTCGAAACACTCTCGGATCCGCGAATGCTGGATTTGATGTGGAGGATATTGGTCATGACGGGATTCCTTATTCTTCAAGCGTGAGGGGGAGAAAAAGTGGAGCCGACCAGCGGGGACTGATCGGCTCCGTCGGGGGTTATGCGGCGTCCACCAGGACAAGCTCGCTGTCTTCGAGCGCGGTGATGGTCACGGTTTCAAGGTCTGTGATGGCGACACCATCGCGTGCGTGTGCTTCAACATCTCCGATCTGCACTTTGCCGGTGGCAGGCACGAGATAGAGGTGCCGATCAGCGGCGGAGGGCGAGTAAGTCACGCTTTCCCCGGCCTTGATCGTCGCACCCAGAACACGGGCATCTGTCCGGATGGGGAGCGCGTCATTGTCATTCGCAGTTCCACTGGCGAGGGGCACAAAGCTTCCTGCCCGATCACCTTTGGGAAATGGACGGGCACCCCAGCTTGGCTCACCGCCACGCTTTTCCGGGATGATCCAGATTTGGAAGATTTGCGTGTCTTCATCTTCCAGATTGTATTCTGAATGCGCGATGCCAGAACCGGCACTCATCACCTGGACATCGCCCGCTTCGGTGCGGCCTTCATTGCCCTGGTTGTCGCGGTGCGTGATTGCGCCTTTGCGGACATAGGTGACAATTTCCATGTCGTTGTGCGGGTGGGTGGGAAAGCCCGTGCCAGCAGCAATCGTGTCATCGTTCCAGACGCGAAGGCTACCCCAGTGCATCCGCGAGGGATCGTGATAGCCAGCGAAGGAAAAGTGGTGGTGCGCATCCAGCCAACCGTGATTAGCAGCGCCAAGGCTTTCAAAGGGACGAAGTTCAATCATGATATGTCTCCTTTATCTGTGGGCTCGCTCTTTGTTCCGAGTGCCCGTCTTGAGAGCTGAAATAGGCGTGCATATTACTTCCGAATAGTGCGATAAAATTTGCACAAATGTTCAAATTATGCGAACATATTTGAATGAAGCTCGGCGAACCCAGCCTCGATCAACTGCGCATCTTTCTCGCTGTGGTGGATAAGGGCAGCTTTGGCGGGGCAGCACGGCGAATGGGCCGGGCGATCTCCGCAATCAGCTATGGCATTGCGCAAATGGAAGCGATGCTGGGCATCACTCTGTTTGATCGAGAGGGATCTCGCAAACCCGTGCTGACCGATGCTGGTCGCGGCATCCTCGCCGAAGCGCGCGCAGTGGTCGATCGCTCCGACGGGCTTTTGGCCAAAACGCAAAGCCTGCACGAGGGGCTGGAAAGCTCAGTTGGGCTGGCCATTGATGTGATGGTGCCGGGAGAAGCTAGCGCGCGTGTATTGCGCGAGTTTCGCGAGCAGTTTCCGACTGTGGCTTTACGCCTCCAGGTTGAAGCGCTCGGCGCTTTGGCAGCGTGCCTGCTCAACGAAGAATCCGAACTGGCGATTGGCGGCCCCGTGATCGGCGATATGCCTGAGCTGGAGCGTAGAGCAATTGGCGAGGTCGCGTTGGTGCCAGTCGCATCGCCAAGCCACCCGCTGGCGGCTGGAACAGCAAAACCCGGCGAAAGCCGAGAACATTTGCAGTTAGTCCTGTCAGATCGATCTGCCCTCACCGAAGGACGAGAGTTTTCGGTGCTAAGCCCCCTCAATTGGCGGCTGGGTGATCTGGGCGCGAAGCACGCTTTGCTGCGACAGGGGATCGGCTGGGGCAATATGCCCGAATGGATGATCGAAAGCGATCTTCAGACGGGCACACTGACTGTGCTCGAACTGCCTGAAAAGCCGGGCGCTGACTACACGCTCAGCGCAATTTGGAGGCGAGACACGGTACCCGGCCCAGCCGCCACATGGCTGATTGAAGCGTTCGAAAACGCGCTTTGCGGCTGATCAGACGGTCGGTTGCATGAAGCCGAGATCGCTCGAAGCGAACCGGCCGATATTTGGCGAGACGCTTGGCAACTCGCTGTTCGAAACGCCAAACCAGCGCGCAAGGGTCGCTGAGTATTCATCAACCGAAGTAGTAGGCAGCAGGCGTCCGCGTCCGACCTGATCAGGAGTGTCGACAGAAACGCTAGGCGCGGTGCCATAAAAACGTCCGCCATTGACCGCACCGCCCATAACGAAGTGGTGGGAACCCCAGCCATGGTCTGACCCATCGCCATTCGAAGCCAATGTCCGGCCAAAGTCCGAAGCGGTGAATGTCGTCACCTGATTGGCGACGCCCAATTCGACTGTCGCTTGGTAGAACGCATCCATCGCGGCATCGACACCAGAAAGTAGTCCCTCATGCGTGCCGATAAGACCATCGTGGTTATCGAAGCCGCCCGTTGAAACGAGGAAGACCTGACGCGTTACACCCAGCGAATTGCGCGCCGCGATCAGCGAGGCAACCGCGCGAAGCTGATCGGCAAGGCGATTGCCGCTGCCAAAATCAGTGCTGACATTGGCATTTTCCAGCGCATCATTGACGAATTGCCCGTATTGGATCGAACGGTCATTCACCATTGCATGATCGGCTGCGAGGACATTGCCGCTGCCCGAACGAAGGATCGTATCGAGTGCCGCAGGTGTCTCGCGCGAGCCGAACAGGCGGTTGCGACGCAACGGCCGAAACAAAGTCGCGCCATTGGACGAGACTTGATACGGAACAGCATCCCTGCCGCTCAAGAAAATAGCATTGCCGGACACGTTGATGCCGGTAAACATCGCGTTTGTGTTCGAGCTTTGCGCAAGATCGGCCATCCGGCCACCCCATCCTGATGGAGCGCCCTCTGGCGCGGAGCTTTGCCAAGTGGATTGCTGGTCATTGTGCGAGAACAATTTGGCAGGAATCGGAACGCTGCGGTTTTGATATTGCGCCAATGTGGTGGGCGCCTCTAGCGGGCCCACATTGAGCAGCGGAGCCATGTTGCCCTGATCATAGAGCGCTTTCATCCCCGGCATGGTCGGGGCAAGCGCATACGTGATGTCGTCCGTCAGCGTTTGACCCTGCGGTGCTTGCAGCACCGAACCAGCAAGCGACGCGCGCGGCAAAGCGATACCGCCACCGGCTTCGGATCCTTCACCGCCTCGGATTTCCGAATAACGGGTGTAATTCGGCAAATCGTAGGGGATCAGCGTATTGCCGTGGTCATTCCCGCCATAAAGGAAAATGCAGACAAGCGCCTTGTACCCGCCAGCATTGGAAAAGGCGGCTGCCTCTCCAAGGCCAGCAAGCCCCATTGCATAAGAAGATGCAGCCCCTATCGCGGCCAACTGGCTTGACCGGCGCATAAAGGCCCGGCGCGACAGCTCGGATTGTTTACCAATAAACATTGCGCGAACCCCTTATTTCTGAACCAGATAATCGGTGGATGCCATCACCAGAAGAACAGCCGTGTGAACGCGCTGCAGGCGATCTTCGGCTTCACTGCCGGCATCAATGGTGATCGTATCGAGCGCACCAATAATGGTGGAACGGACGTCATCAGACAGCTGGTTGGCTGTCAGCAACAGATCCAGCCGGTCGACAAGCGCGGTACTGTCATCGGCGATGGCAGTTTCAGCCGAATAATCGAGTTCAACATCATCAAGATACCAAACCGAGTTATCAATCGCTCGCTCGAGGAAGTTCACATATCCTGCTACCGAGGTTTCGTTGACGATCTGGAATTCAGGAGCGACCAGATTGTTGGCAGCTGCTTGTGACATCGTCGGGAAATATGTCGGGCGGAAGAAGTTGAAAACCGAGGGCGGGCGCAGGGGAGACTGGCCCAAACGGCTTGCCGGATCGGACAGTTCGCGAATCTCGAAATTACCACTCGTCGAACGGATGCCGAATGTCCGGCCCAACTGGACGAAGCGCAGCATTGGTTCGCGCAGTTTGCCGAACGCAGGATCGGAAGCGTTGGCGATATTGAGTGCCTCATCATCAAGCAGGATCGCTTTGAAGACGGCGCGCAAATCGCCGCGTGTGCCGCTGCCATTGTTGGCGAAGACATCGGCAACTCGCTGAACATAGGCTGGGCTCGGATTACTAGTCACGAGACGCTGGATCATCTGTCTGGAGAAGAACGGCCCGACATTGGGATGTTCGACCAAGTGATCTAGCGCGAGACGCAAGCTTTCCTCGGGCCCGGTTCCTGCCGGAATGGTGAGGCCAAGGAACGTTTTTTCCTCTTCGGAATGGAAGCTCTGATTGGTAGTCCAGCGCCAGCGCGATCCATCAGCTGTCATGGGCTGGCGCACATAAAGCGCATCGGGCACCATCCAGGTTCCGTTGAAGGCCTGCGTTTCGCTGACATTCGTGAAATCGTAATCGTAGCCAGTGAAGACCTTCGCGATGCCAGTTACATCATCGTTGTCATAGGTCTCAATCGGATTGCCGCCATTGAGGCGTTCTGTGCCATCCGGATTAAGCTCGAAAAGGCCAATGGAGAACAATTGCATGATCTCGCGGCCATAATTCTCATCAGGAACGCGGCCCTTGTTGGGATCAGCCTTGCGATTGCCCCGAGTGTTGAGAAACACACCCATCGCCGGATTGAGCGTGATGTCCTCAAGCAATTGACGATAACTGCCAAACGCGTTGCGATTGAGGATATCCCAGTACTCGCCGATGGCAGGCGAACGGTGCGCGATGCCGATGCTGTTGAAGGAGACCACAAAGAATTCGGACATTGCCAGCGCAACGCGTTTGCGTACCGAGCTGCCACCGCTCATCAATTGTGACCAGATCATGTAGTCGCCTGGGTCGCGGCGATTGTACCATTGATTGCTATCGACCTGATCGTAGCCACGCGCCGCAAAATATTGCTGGGCGGTCTGGCTGTTCTGCTGGTTCATTTGTGCATCAAGCCAGGGCTCGTATCCCTGATCCTGCACCTGTTGAATGGCTGCAGGGCTCGCTGCGAAAGAGGTTTGCAGGAGGAAGCGCGCTGCCTCAGTATCGTTCTGCGGCGCAGCGACAGTTGGCGCAGGAGTCCCGCCACCGCCGCCGGCGAATGCGCCGCCGCCACCACCGCCGCCATCGCCACCGCCGCCTCCGCAGGCGGCAACGCCCAGTGCCAGCGTGCTTACCGCTGCTGCACGCGCTGGCGCCGTTGCGATGGCAGGCGCAATCGGCTCTGCAGCCTCCGCGCGAGCTTCGACGTTTGAAGCGATTTCCTGATTTGGCTGGTCTTTCGCCGTGGTCTTCGGCTTGGTGGTCGTCGTGGTCGTCATTTCCCGTCCCTAACGTTGGAGACACGCAATCCCTTCGTTGCGGCGACAACCTTGACCATATTGTGTCGAATTAGTGTTAACCGCATAGAAACCTTCGCGTTTCGGGGACAGGCTGTGGTATTTTTGTGGCTGACTGACGGGTGAAAGTCAGAAACTGAAGCGCAGTGATGAGACCGCCGTCACCTCGTCTACATCGATCAAGGTTGCGCCATTGGGCGAAAGCGTCGCATTGGCGTAATTGCCGCCGAGATTGAGCGAGAGTCCGCGCGCCAGCGCATATGAAGCACCCACCGCGCCAGATACTTCAGATGCGCCGTCAATCTCGCCATAGTGCCCTTCTACGGAGAGTTGAAGCGGGCCGAACTGCGATTGTCCTCCAGCGGACACGAACCAACGATCGATTTCGATCAATGCTCCATCAAGCCGCTCATAACCGGCGCCCAGATCGTATAGCGAACTGCCATAAACGAGTTCGCCGACAAGCCCGATGCCGCGCGTATCGAAGCGGGTGATGCCATCTGGCGCATTGAAGCGAGCCTGACGATAGCGCCCCGTAAAGCGAACATCGCGCTCTCCGATCGGACGCTGGAATTGCGCGCCGACTTCGAAATCGCCGTTCGCATCGACAACCGCACCAATAATACTTGGACCGAACCGGCCAACATAGGCCCCACCCCAATTATCGAGCTGTCCATAGAAATCATCGAACGCGAGGAACGAATTGCCTACACCGCGGCGGCGACGGGTCAATTCGCGCACCTGCTGATTTACGTTGCCGCCGATAAACGTGCCGAAACTGGTGCCGATAAAGCCCGCGACATTGTCTGTGTAATCATCGGGCACGCCGATTGTGTTGTCGGAATATTGCCCAAAATAAGCAGCGCCAATGGTCCATCGATTGGCAAGCTGAGTTTCGGCGGCCACCTGCACGTTGGTTACGAAACCTAGGGTCACCTCGTCATCATCGATCAGATTGTCGAAGTCAGCGGTTATGTTTGCATCGGCAAGTCCCGTCACCGAGATCGTCACATTGCCTGCTTCGAGTGAGAGCGGTTCTTCGAATGAGGAGAGGTTATCGTAATTTAGGTTGATATCTTGCGAGAATGCCGCGCCCGGCATGATTGCAAAGGCAGCCGCGCTGCCAAGGAAGAGAGGGCGGATCATGGAGCTTTACGCCCTTTTCCGGAACATCGTTTGGAAAGCATGCCGCGCAATTTTTCTGCCTGCATCGTCGGCAGCCTCATGATCGGCGAGCCAGTGCACACCGCCATAGATGCGGCTCCACCCGTTTTCGTAAGCGGCTTGATCGAGGCTGGTGAAATAGCGTCGCTTTCCCGTCAGGCTGGGCCAAAGCACCTGATCGGGGCTCTCTTGGCTGAAGCTGACCTCGTCTGTTCCGATCAGCAGCTTGATCATCTCAACGCCAACCGCGCCGAAGGTTGAATGCCCTGACGTGTAGGCCGGGAAATTGGGTGTCGGGATCAGGCTTTCCCAATTGGGTTGCTGGACAATGCGCGGATCGGTGCTGCCGAACTGGCTTGAGCGATGCTTGATCGCGGTTTCAGGGCGCAGAATATCGTGGTGATACTTGCTATCCCAAGCGTTGATCGAAGCATCGGCCTGCGTCGCGCCCATCAGGGCGAAATGGCGTGCATGGTCGAGGAAGTCGAAGCCGCGATCCTGCATCACCTGCAGCCCAATGTACAAGAAATGCCCTGGCGGTGTGATGCCCCATGGGCCATCTTCCCAAAACAGAGCGATCTCGGCTTGATCATCAGTGCGGTGGGTTGAATCCTTGCCGCCAAGTTTGCGCACCAACTCGTACTGAGCTGCAAATGCGGAGCTTTTGGGGTCGAGAAAGTCGGCGACGCGGAATTGCGATGGGCTGGTCATCGTCCAGGGCGTGATCGCGCCATGCCCTGGAAACAGGCCCCGCTCATACGCGCCAATCGCCGGGCCGGGTCCTGCCGAATAGCTTGGCCCGGTGGGCGTCCAGCGCAGCACATCATCGCGGCGCGGATAGCGGTCGTGGTAAAAGTTCACCCGGTGCGGCTCTGCCCCATCATGGGTGCGCATCTTGTTGATCTGAAGCCCGACATGACGGCCCCATTTAACCCCCTGATCCTTCGCCTCCCCATCGGGAAAGCGGGATTTGAATGCGCGCCTCTCCCACAGGAAAGGCTGCTGGAAACACTCAGATGCCGCGGTTGCAAAAGCAACGCCATAGGCGATCTCGGGATCAGCGCCGCTGGGCGCTTCGCCAAAATCATAAGGCATTTCAAATCGTCCAATGATCGCGTTGGCAGCGGCAAAACCTGCGACCATGGGCGCTGCAAAATTATACGCAGCGCGCGGGGGCGCGACGCGTTGATCGCGCACCTGCTGCATGACGATATCGACCCAGTGATAGACGGTGTTCACATTCTGGGGCTCAACGATGTTGGTGAGATAGCTTGAACGGCTGCCCATACGCGCAGTCGAGCAGCCGCCAAGTGCGCTCGCAGCAATTCCAGCCGCGGCACCCGCCATCAGATTTCGCCGCGAAACCCGCATTTTTCGCTTTTCCTCCATGCGGATCATCCCGCGTGTATAATCGCAAAACCAGCCTTTGACGGACTGCCTAATGTCCATTTCGGCTTATTGGTTCTTCTTATCGGAGAGCGAATTACGGCAAAAAAGTCAGCGAGTGATTAACCGCTCTGAGACGCAGAATTGCGGGGCTAAAGTGCAGCAGGCACCATGATGTTAGCGAAGCATCGTTAATCAAGCTGATGCATGTCGGATGTGCTCATTGGCACAGCGCCTTAAGTTGGCTCGAGCAGCGCTCCTATGTGTCAATAGGCTGAGGGTTTCGCGTGTGTCCAAATGTCTATACACATGCGCCATGGACCTCTTCACGTTCCTCGTCATCCTGCATGTGATCACCGGGTTGACCGGCCTCATCGCGTTTTGGGTACCGATTGCGACGAAGAAAGGGGCAAGGACCCACCGCACGGGCGGGAAATGGGCGTGCTATGGATTTATGGGAGCAGGCGCGCTCGCTGTCGCGATGGCTCTCCTGACACTTTACGCACCCGACAAACGCCATCCAGAAATCGCGGATAGAGAGCTGTTCGAAGGGCTGTTTGTCTGGATGATGCTTTATCTCGGCATCCTCACCATTGGTTTTGCTGACTATGGATTGAGCGTTGTCAAACACGCCCGGTCTCGCGAACAATTGCGTCGTCCAAGGACGCAGATCGTGATCGCAGCCGTCGTGGCCTCGGGCCTTTATTGCGGGTACTACGGCTGGCGCGTGGGCGATCCGCTGATGATGGCTCTATGTGTGCTGGGCGTTGTCTCCATGGCAATCCAGCAGCTGTTCATTTGGCGCAGGGAAGCCCCCTCTCCCAAAGCGTATGTCGGCGAACATTTCCGCGCGCTTATTGGCATGGGGATTTCAGCCTACACGGCATTCATGTCGGTGGGGCTTATTCGGTGGGTGCCTGAACACGTCTTCAATCCGCTGGTGTGGGCAGGCCCCAGTATCGTTGGCGTCAGCCTGATCATTTACTTCACCGCCAAGGGCAAAGGTCACTTTGCCTCAAAGACTAAAGCAAAGTCGGGCTCAAAATCCGCCAGCGTCAAACCACGGCCCACATCCGTTTGAGATTTGCGATCGTCTTGTCGACGGTCAAAAGCTCTCGCGATTGTGCGGGTAGCGCAGCGCGCAGGCTGACCCGCAGGTTTTCAAGATCAAACAGCACCTCACGCTGAGTTGGATCGGCGACAAGGCTCTCAATCCATCCAACGCTCACGATCCGCGTGCCTTTGGTGACGGGGCGAACTTCGTGAATGCTTGTGCTGGGATACAGCACCAATTCACCCGGCTTTCCTTTGACAGTATAGTCCATGCCTGCGCTGTTGATCATCAATTCGCCGCCTTCGTAATCCTCTGGCGGTGTGAGGAAGAGCGTGAAGGACAAATCAGTGCGCATCCGCCCCGCCCCTGCGCCCATCAGCGCGTTATCGATGTGAGAGCCATAGTGCCCACCGCCTTGGGTTTTACTGATGAGCAGATGCGAAAACCGACGCGGTTGGGCAGCGGCTTGCAGCACGGCATTGTCGTTGAGAAATGGCATGATCAGCGCTTGCGCCGCCTTGCCAGCTTCATCCTGCATCACCGCCTGTTCGTTTTCTTTGACAGCACTTGCGGTTTTGCCCGCTGTCTCCTTGCCATCGCGCCATTCAAGCTTTGCCACCGCGGCGTTCACTTCGGCCAGTTTTTCCGCATCAGGAATGGCCGCGATGGTTAAGATCATGGGAAACCGTCCGCTTGCTTGTGATAATGAGTTGCATCAACGCCGACCTGCCTTATGACAGACAGAACGCAATCCAACTATCGCGCGAGGCATCCAAATGAAAGTCACCACGAAAACCTGGACCACACTTGGGCTTGCGACAGCGCTCGCGGGCGCAGGTCTTGCCGGATGCTCAGGCGAAGCTGGCAGCAGTGGCGAAGGCGGTGAGGCAGCCCAAAGCGGCGAATCTGGCGCCGGTGGTGAAGGCGAAGGCGGCGAAGGTGCTGGCGGAGAGGGCGAAGGCGCTGGCGGAGAAGGTGAAGGTGGCGTCTCCGTGGGTGCTGCGGGCACTGATCCCGTGGTATATAGATCAGCCCTCGCCATTGCTGAGGCGCACGTGATCGCCGCACGCGATGCGTTTGCAGCCGGCAACACAGAGGCCGCAGCCGAGATGTTCGGGCACCCCGTTTCTGAAGTTCTTGCTGATCTAGACCCTGTGTTTGAAGAGCTTGGCGTTGAAGATATGAAGCCGATGTTTAACGCAGCGTCTCAAGGTGTTCTCAACGGTGAAGATGCGGCGAAAGTCAACGAGCGTGCCGACGAGATCATCGCCGCTCTAAGGGCCGCAGCAGCCAAAGCGCCTGACGACGGTACCAGCGCAGCTATGATCGCAGCAGGCGTTGCATCCGACCAGATTGAGCGCGCAGCCGATATGTATGGCGAAGCAGTGGAGGGCAAAATTTACGGTCCCTATCTTGACGGCTATGGCTTTTATAAGTCAGCCGAAGCTGCCTTTGATGGGTCATCGGATGCAATTGCTGCTGAAAATGCTGACCTAGCAGGAAAGATCACCGCTGCCCTTGGGCTGCTTGGCAAAGCCTATCTAAGTGCAGAACTTCCCGAAAACCTCGATGCCAATCAAGGTGAATTACAGGGCGCGTCTTCCGCAGTCATGCTGGCGACAAGCTAGGCTTTAGGGCCAAAGCACCCTTCCCAATCTTCCGCGAAATCGGCATAGGCGCTGCCCATGCATGATATTCGCCTGATCCGAGACGACCCGGCCGCTTTTGACGTCATTATGGCGCGCCGCGGCCTTGAACCTGTGGCTGCGCAAATCCTTGCGCTTGACGAAGAACGCCGCGCTCTCACCACACGCCTGCAAGAAGCGCAATCACGTCGTAACGAAGCATCTAAAGCCATTGGCAAAGCGATGGGCCAAGGCGACACAGAAACGGCTGAAGCGCTGAAGGCTGAAGTCGCCGAGCTTAAGAAGACGATGCCTGATTTGGAAGATCAGGATCGCAGCGTTGCCAAACGTCTTGAAGATATGATGCTCGCCCTTCCCAACGTTCTCGACCCGTCAGTGCCGGATGGCGAGAGCGAAGAAGACAATGTCTATCTGCGCGAATGGGGCGAGAAACCGAACTTTGATTTCGACCCGCAAGAACACGCCGATATGGCCCCCGCGCTCGGCATGGATTTCGAAACGGCAGCCAGAATTTCCGGGGCGCGCTTCACCTTCCTGCGCGGAGATATGGCGCGCCTTCACCGGGCGCTCGGCCAATTTATGCTCGACAACAACACTCAGCATCATGGCTTTACCGAATGCAACCCGCCGCTCCTCATCAATGAAGAGGCAGGATATGGCACCGGGCAATTGCCCAAATTCGGCGAAGACCTGTTTCGCACGACTGACAATCGCCTGCTGATCTCAACTTCGGAAATGGTTCTGGGCAATTCCTTCCGCGAACAATTGTTTGCCGAAGAGGATTTTCCGATGCGCCTTACCGCGCTCACGCCGTGCTTTCGTTCTGAAGCTGGTTCTGCCGGGCGCGATACGCGCGGTTTCATCCGCCAGCACCAGTTTGAAAAAGTCGAAATGATTGTCGCCTCACTGCCTGAAAAGGCGGAAGAGGAATTGGACCGGATCACCGCAGTAGCCGAAGGCCTGCTGCAAAAGCTGGGCCTTCACTACCGCGTTATGGCGCTGTGTTCGGGTGACATGGGCGCAGCGATGATGAAGACTTATGATCTGGAAGTTTGGCTGCCCGGTCAGGGCGCCTATCGCGAAATCAGCTCGTGCTCCAACGGTGGCACTTACCAGCCGCGCCGGATGAATGCGCGTTATCGCCCGGAAGGTTCGAAGAAGAGCGAGTACTTCCACCTCTTGAACGGCTCGGGTCTCGCTGTTGGACGCACATTGGTCGCTATCATTGAAAATTATCAGCAGGCAGATGGGAGCGTGATCGTTCCTGAAGTGTTGCATCCCTATATTGGCGGCGTCACAAAACTGGAGCCACGCGACTAATGCGCATTCTTGTCACCAATGATGATGGATATCACGCCCCTGGCCTTGAAGTGCTTGAGGCAATTGCCGAGCAGCTTTCCGACGATATCTGGATCTGCGCGCCGTCAGAGGAGCAATCGGGCGCAGGCCATTCGCTCACGCTGAACCAGCCTGTCCGTCTTCAGAAATTCGGTCATCGCCGCTTTGCTGTAACCGGCACGCCCACAGACAGCGTAATGATGGCCCTGCGCGAAGTCATGGACGCGCCGCCTGATCTCGTCTTGTCCGGTGTCAATCGCGGGGCAAATCTGGGCGATGACATCACTTATTCGGGCACCGTTTCAGCCGCTATTGAAGGCGCTTTGGCTGGCGTGCGCTCCATTGCTCTTAGCCAAGTCTACAGAAGCGGAGACAATGCGCCGGCTGACACTTTCGAGGCGGCCAGAGTGTGGGGCAAGCGCGTAATAGAGCCACTGCTTGAGGTGACCTTCGATCCGCGCACTCTCATCAACATCAATTTTCCTCCGGTTGCTGCCGACGCTGTTAAAGGCACGCGCGTCGTACGGCAGGGTTTTCATGATTATTCGCGCGGCAGCATCGTCGAAGGCAAAGATCCGCGCGGACAACGATATTTCTGGTTCGGTCTCCACGCGATTGAGCATACGCCCGACAATGGTACCGATCTGGAAGCGATCGACGAGGGTTTCGTTGCGATCACACCGCTGCAACTTGACCTAACCCACTACCCCACAATCGAAAAACTGACCGAGCGGTTTTGAGCACCGTTTTGCGCAGTGGAACGATGGCTGTTATCGCACTGTCATGAAGGGGGATAGTCCTGACAAGAATGCCGCTGCGCGCTCAAGAGAGGCAAAGCGAGCGGCTCGCAAGCGGTTCAAGCCCTTACGGCGTGCTGTAAAGCTGCCTGTTTGGGGCGATTTGAGCCTTCGCATCGGCGCTGCTCTGTTTCTCATCATGGTCGTGGTGATGATCCACTGGTGGGATCGCGAAGGCCTCGTCGATAGTGTCGATGGGCATGTCAGCTTTCTCGACGTCGTGTACTTCACTATGATCTCAATTACGACTACGGGCTTTGGTGATATCGCACCTGTTACCGACAGCGCGCGGTTGAAAGAGGCGATAATCGTCACGCCGATCCGGTTTGCCGTGTTCTTTATCTTTGTCGGTACCGCCTATAACTTCATCATCAAGCGTTCATGGGAGAAATGGCGCATGTCCAGAATTCAGGACACTCTGTCAGGCCACGTGGTCGTTTTGGGATACGGCGTATCAGGTTCGCAAAGCGTCGAGGAATTAATCCAGCGCGGCACCGATGCGAGCAGTATCGTGGTGGTCGATCCAAGCGAGGAACGCTTGGCCGAGGCTGAAAAGCTGGGCGCCAATGTCATGGCGGCAGACGCAACTCGCGATGAGACCTTGCGCGCCGTGCGCATTGAAGAGGCGGGCAGTGTCCTCGTTTCTGCAGGCCGCGATGACACATCGATCCTGATCGTGTTGACCGTCCGTCACCTCGCGCCAAAGGTGCCGATCAGCGTCGTCGTGCGCGCCAATGACAATGAACTGCTAGCCCGCCAGGCAGGCGCGGACAATGTCATCAATCCTGTACGCTTTACCGGGCTGCTGCTTGCCGGTTCTGCGCAAGGCGCGCACATTTCCGATTACCTGGCAGACCTCGCATCCGTTTCCGGCCGCGTGCAATTGGTTGAACGCGTCGTTGAAGAGAATGAATGCGGCCTATCCATTGCCGAGCTAAAAAGCGGCGGACGCGGCCTTCGCATCTACAGAAACGGACGCGCCATCGGTTACTGGGAAGACGAATGCCAAAACCTGCAAAAAGGCGATGTGATCGTTGAAATCGTTCCGACCGAAAATGGCGATAGCAGCGGAGTTGGCCTGCGGGTTTGAGCGCATAGCACCCTAACGTTACCCTCTAAACCACAGAAACACACCGCCCATGGCCGCCATGCCGAGCAGGAAATGGCCGCTATCGATCAGGAAAAGCGTGAAGCTTTTGCGCTGGAACAGGTAATTGATGCCCATAGCCGGGATCATGATGCCGCCTGCAAATCCTATCGCCATCATCATCACGACATGCGGCGCAGGGTTCACCCGGGCAAGCAAGTGCCACAGCACCATTGCGATCAGCATTTCGAACAGAAAACAAAGGCCGAAGATCACAGCCATATTGCCGCCCTCGACATCGGCGTCGGATAGGCCTGCCGCTTTTTGCCAGGTTTTGCCGAACAGCGCGCCGTACCAGATCGCGCCGACGATGAAGAAAGCGGCAGAGCCAGCTAGAACAGGCCAGAGTGCAAAATCATTCATGGTTTCATCCCTCCCTAGAGGCATTCATCTAGCGCAATCGGGTGTGCCAGTGTAGGGGGCCGCCATGAACACCCCCACCACTTCACTTCCTGATGCCAAGAAAGTCGGCATGGTATCGCTTGGATGCCCAAAGGCGCTTGTCGATTCCGAGCGTATTCTCACGCGCTTGCGCGCCGATGGATACGCGATGAGCCCCGATTATGCGGGCGCTGACGTTGTGCTGGTGAACACGTGCGGCTTTCTCGATTCTGCCAAGGAAGAGAGCCTTGCAGCTATTGGGGAAGCGATTGCAGAAAATGGCCGCGTCATTGTGACCGGCTGTATGGGCGAAGAGGCTGACGCGATCCGCGCAGCGCATCCGCAAGTGCTCGCTGTAACGGGTGCGCATCAATACGAACAAGTGGTTGAAGCCGTCCATGAACATGCACCGCCAAGCCAAGGGCCGTTCGTCGATCTGATACCGCAGCCGGATGTAAAGCTTACACCGCGCCACTACAGCTATCTGAAAATATCTGAGGGCTGCAATCACTCGTGCTCCTTTTGCATAATCCCGGACTTACGCGGGAAACTGGCCAGCCGCCGGATTGATGCGGTTTTGCGCGAGGCGGAAAAGCTGGTGGCTGCGGGCACGAAAGAACTATTGGTCATATCTCAAGACACCTCCGCTTATGGTGTCGATACAAAGCACGATCCGCGCGACTGGAAGGGGCGCGAAGTGCGCGCGCATATGACCGATCTTGCGCGCGAACTTGGCCAGCTTGATACCGGCAACGGGGCTCCGCCGTGGGTGCGTCTGCACTATGTCTACCCCTACCCCCATGTCGACAAGGTTATCCCGCTGATGGCTGAAGGGCTTTTAACGCCCTATCTCGACATCCCGTTCCAGCACGCATCACCCAAAGTGCTCAAAGCCATGCGCCGCCCCGCCAATGAATCGAAAGTGCTCGACCGGCTAAAAAGCTGGCGCGAGATTTGCCCCGATATCGCCGTGCGATCTTCCTTCGTGGTCGGCTTTCCCGGCGAGACTGAAGAAGATTTTCAGTACCTAGTCGATTGGCTGGAAGAGGCTCAATTGGACCGGGTTGGCGCTTTCCGTTTCGAACCCGTCGAGGGCGCGCGTGCCAATGATCTGCCCGACCCTGTGCCCGAGGCGATCAAGGAAGAGCGCTATGCCCGTCTGATGGAAGTTACCGAGCGGATCAGCGCTGCAAAGCTCGCGGCCAAGGTCGGCCGTACGCTGCCCGTCATCATCGATGAAGTGGGCGAACCTGATGAGGATGGTGATATAGGTGCCACCGGGCGGTCACAAGCTGATGCCCCTGAAATCGACGGTGCCGTCTACCTACGCAATGTGCCGGAAAGCACAGAAACAGGAGACATTGTCGAGGTTCAGGTTGAGGACGCCGATGCGCACGATCTTTTCGGGGTGATCGCCTGACGTCGACCCCGCGCACGCAAAATTTGAAACTCGAACGTGCTTGAGTGATTGCTCTGATATGCCGGTGACCATCCAATCCTCGATCATTTTTGAAAGCGACACCCCCGCTGACGTAATGCTTCAGTTCGAAGCGGCAGAGCTACCCGAGCAACATCTTAGCGATCTTTCGACGCTGGTCACAAAGGGCACCGACTTCGTTCGCATCCCCGCGCATGACGATATCGGAGAGCGCGCCTGGCTGCATTGCAATGGCCAGGTGCAAATCGATTATTCGGCGAGCGTAGAGGTCATCAGGGAAACCGACGATCTGGATGATCTCTATGCCCTGCCGCATAATCAGATGCCGGGAGAAACAGTGCAATATCTGCTCGATTCCCGTTACTGCCACGGACAGGAATTCCAGTCGCTTGTCGCATCCGAATTTGCAGGCACTGAAGGCGGCGCGCGGATTGCCGCTATTCTCGCATGGATTGGCAACCAGTTCGAGTACGCACCAGGATCGAGCGATCCGAATACGGATGCGACCCGCTCCTTCATCCAGCGACAAGGGATCTGCCGCGACTTTGCGCATGTCCTTATCGCCATGGCCCGCGCTTCGGCGATCCCTGCGCGCTATGTCGCGTGCTATGCGCCCGGCGTAACGCCGCAGGATTTCCACGCTGTCGCCGAAGTGTTTCTCGCCAATCCGCGCATTCCGGGCGGAGGCATCTGGCAAATGGTTGATCCCACAGGGATGGCAAACCCTACTGAAACCGTCAAAATCGGCGTGGGGCGCGATGCGGCTGATGTGAGTTTCCTCACCAGTTTCGCTCCGATCCAGTTTATCGGAAGCAACGTCGAGGTCAGCCGCAATGACTAAATACGTATGCTTGATTGCCCCTACGGCAAATTGAATTGAAGCAAACGCTGCAATTGGGTAGCAGCGAAGGCTCATCGCTGCTCCTCAATTTGCCCCGCAAAGGGCTGTTCGCCAACAGGGATCGTTCGTGACTCAATTCGCTGCTGACAGGCTTCTTCTATTTGGAGCGACCGGAGACCTCTCCCGGCGCAAACTCCTGCCATCCTTGTGCGCGCTTGATGCAGATGGGCTCCTTCCTGAAGGTCTGAACATTATCGGCACAGCGCGCAGCGATCTCGATGATGCAGGCTTTCGCGATATGGCTCGTGAAGCTCTTGAGGCGCATCTTGAACCAGACCGGCGCGGGGGCATGGCAGGATTTCTCAACCGGCTGAGCTACCAGCGATTGGATGCGTCCACTGTCGAAGGGTTCGATGATCTCGCGACCAAGGTGGGCGATTATTCGTCCAAAGGGCTTGCGATCTTCCTATCTACAGCGCCCAGCCTGTTTGGCCCCACAATCGCCGGCTTGCGTCATGCAGGTCTGACCGGCGAAAAGGTGCGTATGTGCCTCGAAAAGCCGTTGGGCACCGATCTCGATACATCTGCCGTCATCAATGATGCGGTAGCGGACGCTTTTCCGGAAGAGCGGATTTTCCGCATTGATCACTATCTTGGCAAAGAGACGGTGCAGAACCTGCTTGCACTGCGCTTTGCCAATATCCTGTTCGAACCGATCTGGAATTCGAACTATATTGAGCATGTCCAGATAACCGTTGCCGAAACGGTTGGCCTCGAAGGACGCGTCAGTTTCTATGATGATGCAGGCGCGCTGCGCGACATGGTGCAGAACCATATGCTCCAGCTCCTTAGCCTTGTCGCGATGGAGCCCCCCACCAGCTTTGATGCGACAGCCGTTCGCGATGAGAAGGTGAAAGTCTTGCGCGCGATGCGCCCTGTGCTCGCCAATGAAACGGTGACCGGGCAATATCGCGCCGGTGCAATCAATGGTCAGGCGGTGCCAGGCTATGATGATGAGCTCGGCAAACCATCGAACACGGAAACCTTCACCGCGATAAAGGCGCATGTCGACAATTGGCGCTGGAAAGGCGTCCCGTTTTACCTGCGTACGGGCAAACGCCTGCCCGAACGCGTCACCGAAATCCTGGTCCAGTTTCGCTGCGTTCCGCACTCGATCTTCGGGGGCACGTCGGGCGCAGGATTGCAGCCCAATTCGCTGCTGATCGGTATCCAGCCCGAAGAGAACATCACGCTGTCGCTGATGGCGAAGGTTCCGGGGCTTGAGGCGACCGGCAATGCCCTTCGCGAAGTGCCGCTCGAAATCACCATGCCTGATGCCTTCGTCGGGCAATATCGCCGGATCGCGTACGAAAGACTGCTGCTCGACCTGATCAAAGGCGATCAGACACTGTTTGTACGGCGTGACGAGGTTGAGGCACAGTGGGAATGGGTCGATGCGATCCGCGAAGTGTGGGAAGAAGAAGGCATGACGCCCAAAACCTACACCGCAGGCAGTTGGGGGCCGAGCGCGGCAATTGCTTTGGCCGAACGCGACGGAGTGAGTTGGCATGAGTGATCTTCACCCCACCATTCGCAAAGTGACTGAGCGCGTTATCGAGCGCTCCAAGCCTGGCAGGCAATCCTATCTCGACCTGATGAAGCGCGAAGCAGATCGCCGGCCAGAGCGCGAGGCAGTATCATGTTCTGTGTTAGCGCATGCCTTTGCTGGGGCGGAGGAAGATCAGGACGCGCTTAAAAACAATCGCGGGCCCAATATCGGCATAGTCACCGCGTACAACGATATGCTGTCCGCGCATCAGCCTTATGGCCGCTATCCCGATCGCATGAAAATCTACGCCCGCGAAGTGGGCGCAACGGCGCAAGTTGCGGGCGGCACGCCTGCGATGTGCGATGGCGTGACGCAGGGCGAAGACGGGATGGAACTCTCGCTGTTCAGCCGCGACAATATCGCGATGGCAACAGGCGTTGCTCTCTCTCACCAGATGTATGACGGCATTGCCTGCCTTGGGATTTGCGACAAGATCGTACCCGGCCTTGTCATGGGCGCGCTGCGCTTTGGGCATTTGCCAGCAGTGTTCGTTCCATCAGGCCCCATGCCCAGCGGCATTTCGAACAAACAGAAGCAGGAAACTCGCCAAAAATTTGCCGCAGGCGAAGTCGGCCGTGATGCTCTGCTCGAAAGCGAACTGGCCAGTTACCACTCACCGGGCACCTGCACATTCTACGGTACTGCCAATTCCAATCAGATGATGATGGAAATGATGGGCCTGCATGTACCGGGCGCTGCGTTTGTCCAGCCGGGCTCGAAACTGCGTCAGGGATTGGACCGCGCGGCGGTCCACCGGCTTGCCGAATTGGCCGGAACAACCGACCGCACGCTCGCGCAAGTGGTGGATGAAAAGGCGATCATCAACGCAATGATTGGCCTGCTTGCAACCGGCGGCTCGACCAACCACGCAATTCATATCCCAGCCATGGCGCGTGCGGCGGGCATCCATGTCGACTGGACCGATCTTGCCGAGCTTTCGAGCGTCGTGCCCCTGCTTGCCCGCGTCTATCCCAACGGATCGGGCGATGTGAACCAATTCCACCATGCTGGCGGCATGGGATATATCATCGGCGAATTGCTTGAAGCAGGCCTAGCCCACCGCGATATCCTGACTGTCTGGGAAGGCGGTTTCGATGCCTACACCGCCGAACCGATTTGGGAGGATGACGCCCTTAATTGGACCCGCGTCACTGAAACGCGCGATGACACTATGCTGCGCCCCGCCTCTGAACCATTCCAGCCCGATGGCGGGATGAAGCTGCTCAACGGCAATCTGGGCCGCGCGTGCTTCAAATCCTCTGCGGTCGACAAATCACGCTGGACCATCGAAGCACCGGCGCGCGTGTTCGAAAATCAGGCTGATGTGTCCGTCGCCTTCAAAGCTGGTGAGCTGGACCGGGATGTAGTGGTCGTTGTGCGGTTTCAGGGACCGCGCGCAAACGGCATGCCCGAATTGCACTCGCTCACTCCAGCACTCGCGGTGTTGCAAGATCGTGGGCACAATGTCGCGCTTGTCACCGATGGCCGCATGTCTGGCGCGTCAGGCAAAGTGCCTGCCGCGATCCATTGCACTCCCGAAGCGATTGGCGGCGGGCCGCTCAGCCTTTTGCGGGATGGCGATATGGTGAAGGTTTGCGCCGAGACTGGCGAGCTATCAACGACCGCTGATCTCGCCAGTCGCATCCCTGCCCCTGACCCCGCGCCCGAATGGGGTGTTGGCCGCGAGCTTTACCGCATGATGCAAGCCCAAGCCGATGGCGCAGAACAAGGCGCATCAGCCATGCTCAAGGCGGCGGGTCTTTAATGAGCACTGACATTGTCGCGGTCGACATTGGCGGTACGCATGCCCGATTTGCGATCGCCGCGATTGAGGACAACGACACGATCACGCTCGGAGAACCCGTCACGCTCCACACCGAAGCGCATGCCAGTTTCCAGACAGCATGGGAGCATTACCGCGAGGAAATGGGCGGCGCCCTGCCTGAGAAAGTGGCAATGGCGGTCGCGGGTCAAATCAAGCCTGATCTTATTCGCTTCACCAACAATCCATGGATAATTCGTCCTCCTCTTATCGCCGAGAAGCTGGGCTGCGCAGCTCATGTGATCGTCAACGATTTCGAAGCGGTCGCCCATGCTGCCGCGCGTGCTCCATCCGGCCAATTCCTTCATCTGACCGGCCCCGATGGTGATCTGCCAGAGACTGGAACGATCAGCGTTCTTGGCCCCGGTACCGGGCTTGGTGTGGCGCATTTCTGGCGCAGCACGGCGGGCGAATATCGCGTGCAGGCAACCGAAGGCGGACATGGGGATTTCGCGCCGCTCGACGCCATTGAAGACTCAATTCTCGCGCGGCTGCGCAAACGTCATACACGCGTTTCAACCGAGCGCGTCGTATCCGGCCCAGCCATTGTCGATATCTATCAGGCCCTTGCCGCGATGGAGGGCCGCGCAGTTGTCGAAATGGATGATGTCGCGATCTGGACAGCGGGCACTAGCGGCGAAGATAGCTTGGCCGCCGCTGCGGTCGATCGCTTCTGTCTTTCGCTTGGTTCGGTTGCAGGCGATATCGCGCTTGTGCAGGGGGCGAGCGGTGTCGTGATTGCGGGTGGGCTTGGTTACCGCATTCGCGAAACATTGCTCGCATCAGGCTTTGCCGACAGGTTCCGCGCCAAGGGGCGCTTTTCTGGTCTCATGGCAACAATCCCGGTCAAGCTCATCACGCATCCGCAGCCCGGCCTTTTGGGAGCCGCAGCCGCCTTTGCGCAAGTCCATGGCACATCCTGATCGCATCTGAAGCCAAGAACGCCAAGCTGTTAACACTTGCGAAGCCGCCGTCTCGACTAGGGACCAGGCATCTTTCGTCTATGGTGAATCAATCGTTAAACATGCATAATAGTCGCATGAAAAAAAGACGCGTTCCAATCCGACTCGCTAGCGGTTTGGCCTTTGCGGCCGCCCTTATGGTGACGCCGCTTTCCGCGCAGGACGCCCTTGAAGAAATTGGCGATGAGGCGGAACAGTTCGCACAGGAAGAGTACGACGCGATCCGCGCCATTGATCCAACAACCGGCGGACCATCCGAGGTCGTCGATCCGAGCCTTCCTACGCCTTATGGTGCGGAGGTCACTTCGCACGAGGAAGCCGCAAACACTATCGCTTCGCTTCCCCCGCTCACCGATCAAGCACGCGCTCCGGCGGCCCGGACAATTCCAGCGCGGCCAGCCCTGGCTAGCAATTCGGTAACCGCTTTGCCCATCGCGCCACCGCCTCCGCGCCCTTCTCCATCGCAGGCCTATCTCAATGAGGCTGCGCCTGCGGAAGTGTTTGAAAGCGATGATCCGTTTGTGATCAAGAGCATTCTCCCGATTGAGGGATCAATTCGCTATGGCGAATGGGCGTGGGATGAAAGTCGCGCGCCTACAACCGGCAAGTTGGTAATTACAGTCGATCTTGACGCGCGGATCATCTCTGTCTTCCGCGATGGCCACGAAATCGGCACCGCCGTGGCATTGCTCGGCACAAAAAAGCATCCGACACCGCTTGGCACGTTCCCGATCCTAACCAAGGAAAAGGACAATATTTCAGAGAAATACAACAACGCGCCGATGCCGTGGACCTTGCGCCTCACATGGAGCGGTATTGCGATCCACGGATCACCCGTCGTCAACGGCTATGCCAGCCATGGCTGCATTGGCGTACCCGATGACTTTGCCGAAAAGCTGTTCGAGATTGCCAAACGCGGCGATAAAGTGGTGATCACCAAGGGCAATATTGTTGGTCTCGGCCACAAAATGCTCTGACCGATCTCGGTCGTGAGCAGAGCCTTAGGTAGGCTCGGCTTCAATTCAATGCACAGCGCGCGGTGGCTCGGGTGAGAACCTCCAGGCGCGCATATCCACGCCGATCTTGTCCAGTTTTTCGATGCCGGGAATGGCGAGCACCCCGCCAAGGGATGCATTCTCCCCCTGCCACAAACGATCAAAGGCTCGGCCTGCCTCTGCGCGGCTCACCATCCCACCCAGCTCGCCCACAATCCGCATGATCGTTTCCACTGCAATCGCGCGGGGAACATTAGCATAATAGGTGATTGTCATTTGCCCGTTGGGATCGCGGTGAACCATGTCCTCCCAATCGATCTCGGCAAACCATTGGAGAGCCAGCCACGCCTCACCCAGATTGGAGGCGCTTTGCGCAAGTTGTTTGGGATCGAGCCACTGGTGCTCAGCCAGATGCTCGCGCACGCGGACACGGTCAAAGCTGGGGTCTTGGTTGGATGGATCGAGCGCTGGAGTGATACCGGCTGACGCGACGATTTCCTGTAGCTCCGCCTTGCGCCAACCCAGCAAAGGCCGGATTAAGAGCACGTCTTCATGTCCGGGCACATGCGAGCTGGCCCGCACACCGGCTAGGCCCGCCAAGCCGCTGCCCCGCGAGAGCCGCATCAGCAGCGTTTCGGCTTGGTCATCGGCATGGTGCGCTGTCGCAAGCGCACCTAGCTCGCGTTTTTCGGCCCATTCGCCCAGTGCCTGATACCGCGCCTCCCTCGCTCGGGCTTGCAAGTTTCCTTGAGAGATCTCCACTTTAAGCGGTGTGAACGGCACATCGAGCGCGGCGCAAATCTCCCCGACCAAAGCAACTTCGCTTGCCGCTTCCTCGCGCAGGCCATGGTCGACGCTCGCCACAGCGATTTCTCCAGGCAAAGCGGCATGGGCGAGGAGCAGCAGGGCAAGACTGTCTGGCCCGCCGGAAACTGCAAGGCCGAGCGGGCCTGTCCTCGCCGCCTTTGGCCACAGCAAAGCGACGTCGCGCTCGATCCGCGCGATAGCCTCGTCATCGCTGACAGGCACAATAGTACGAGGCAAAGTCATCGCCCCGATTGCTGGATCAGCGAGTGATTAAGTGCAAGTGACCTTTTGCCGATTGGACTGGTATTGATCAGCCAAACGCCCGGTGGCGACCGCCGGATATGTCTCTGCAAATTCCGCCAAGGCGATGCAGGCGCGCGTGGTATCGTTCAGCTCGATCATGCTTTCAGCCAGGAAAAGGAGACTATCAGGCGCGCGGCGCGCAGTCTTGTCCGCCTGATAATTGCGGAGGAACCAACGCGCTGCATCTTCAGGCATTCCATCATCAAGATACGCCCTGCCCAGTAGATTGCGCCCATACGTCACGCGGAAATGCGAGGGATACTCTTTGACATACTTGGTGAGCTGTTGGCGCGCTTCCGGGTAGAAGCCTGCATCCCACAAGCGAAAACCGTAAGAGTATTCATCATCGCCCGCGTCATCGGTCTGGGGCTTGGTGATGGCCTGTACGGCGGCAAGCCGCTCTGCCGATGGGCCTGACACACTAGTCGCCCCCGCATCAACCACATCGCCGGCCCCTTGCGCCGAAAGATTGCTGTCGACTGCGCTCGTGGTTTCTGCCGGCTCGCTGGCATCGCTCGAAAGGTCTCCGATTGGATCGGGCAGTGTGCCCGCCGTTTCCATTGCGGTGATCCGCTCATCCATCAAGGCGATGGCGTTGGACTGCTCTTCACTAACAGCGGTAAGGCGCTGCAATTGCGCTTCCATCGCATCGAGCCGGGCGAGAATATCGGTGACGGCAGTGGTCGATGGACGGTTTGCCGTGTTGGCTGCCCCTTCCTGAGCGCCCGTTTCCGGCGAGATCTGCGGTTCAAAAAAGCGCCCGTCGCCGCCGGGGAATACGTTGCGCTGCAAGGCGCGGATTTCGGCTTCAATTTTGCGCAGGCGCGCTTCTGAATTGTCCTGTGCGACGGACGGAACTGGCAGCGCGAGCACAGCCAGGGCAGCGCAGCCTGCGCCAATTGTATGGGCGAGCTGACGTGGCGACATCAACGATTTCCTTGCAATGGGCATGGCTTGATCTTGCTCCTAATCTCGTGGCCGCTGGAATGTGCCGATTATGGCAGCGCGCGCCTGAACATGGGCCGAATCCTTGCGCCCACGCTGCGGCCAAGTCGAGAGCGGCATACGCGAAATCCCAAGGAAATCGGGTTCAATTCGGTGGGATTTTTACCCAGGTCAGCGCGTGGGCGGGGTTTCTTCGACTTCCGGGGTGGGCTCGCTTGCAGGCGGGCTCGTCTCTTGCGGGGCAGGTGCAGGCGCGGTTTGAGCTGGCTCGGTTTCCGTTTCTGCCGGAGCAGCCTGCGGAGGCGCCTCCGCTTCAGGCTCAGCCGTGTTTGACGGTGCAGGCTGGGTCGGAGATGGCCGCGGCGTTGGCTGTGTTGGAGCGGATTGCGTTGGCCGCGCGGCAGGTGCGGTGCTCGGCGTCGGATTGGGGCTGGCGACTGGAGCCGTATTTGTTTCGGCGGGTGCAGGTGCCGCCGTGTTCAGCGCAAATCGTTCAATCAGGGCAGCCGCAGACACGGGTTCAACCAGAGTTACCTGCTGATCAGCCAGCTTTGGAACTGGCTGTCCGTCGATCGTGATCTGAAGGAATTGCGGACGGCCTGTATTGAGCTGCACGTCAGGGACATTGCGCGGCACTTCAAACGTGTCGCCGCGCATCAATGTTTTTTCGAGCAGCACATCGCCATCTTCAACGAAGAAACGAACCCAGATCTCATCATCGAGCGCGGTGAACACCACTTGGCCATCTGCGCTTATTGCCTCTTCCTGCGGGGTAGAAGCGGTTTCCGTTTCGCCTTCGGCGGCCTCGTCTCCATCCGCCAGGAGCGATCCCAGGCCCGGGCCGGATGCGTAATAGGTTGTGTAGAAAGCATAGACGCCGGCTGCGAGAATGATCGCGGCAATCGCGCCAAACCATGCAAGCCCTGCCGATGGCAGCTTTGCCGGATCGCCCGGCTCCATCCCGCCGGTGATAGCTGCGCGGCGCTCGCTTTCATCGGCCATTTCAGCGCGCACGGCATCGGTGATCTCGGTTTCATCGAGACCTACGGCGCGGGCATAATTGCGCGCAAACCCGATCGCGTAGGCACGCGATGCCATATGGTCGAAGTCTTCCTTCTCGAGCGCTTCGAGATGGTGGGTCGCTATGCGGGTCTCAGCGGCGATAAAGGCGAGGTCCCAACCTTTTTCGAGCCGTGCAGCGCGCAGCTTTTCACCTGGCCCCAGAGGAGCGCCAGCAGGCTCGTTTTCGGCGATGGATTCGCCCTCGCCTGTTTCTTGCTCGCTATCCATGACCCGGTCTTATCGTCCGCAATTGATTGATCCGCTTGCGCGTTACCACACCAGTACAGGTATGTCTGTCAAGGATTGTGAAGTTATGTCAACGCGCAATCAATGTTTATGCGCTGCGCAATGAATCGACACTATCAGTCGAATTCTATGCCTTGCTGTGCCGCCCAATCGCTTAAGGCGCTGCGCAAATGCACGCCGGGATCGGCGAGGAACTTTTCCATCGCGCTTTCAAGCTCGGCCAGATCGACTTGGCAGATAAGCTCCTTGATCGGGCCGACAGCGGCAGGCGTGATCGACAATCGGCGAAACCCGATGCCAAGAAGCGCCAAAGCTTCCAACCGGCGTCCGCCCATCTCCCCGCACACGCCAAGCGAGATGCCGCTGCCCTCGGTATCGCGTGTGACACGGCGCAAAAACCGGATAATGGGTCGGCTCAGCCAGTCATAGCGTTCAGCCAGCATTGGGTTCGCCCGGTCAGCCGCGAACAGGAATTGGGTGAGATCATTGGTCCCGACCGATAGGAAACTAAGTTTGGGCAAAAGCAGATCGAGCATTTCGGCGAGGGCTGGCACTTCCAACATCGCGCCATAATGGATCGCATCGGGCACTTGTTTTTTCTTCGAACGAAGGAATTGCAATTGTTCGTCGAACACCGCTTTTGCCGCGTCGAATTCCCACACTTCGGAAACCATGGGGAACATCACATAAAGCGATCGGCCCGCGCCAGCTTCCAAAAGAGCGCGCGCTTGCGCTTTCATCAGACCTTCGCGTTCAAGCGCCAGTCGCAAGGCGCGCCAGCCCATAGCCGGGTTCTCATCATTGTTCGCCACATCGGAGGCGAGATAGGGCACCGCCTTATCACCGCCGATATCAACAGTGCGAAAGATGACGGGCTTATCGCCCGCTGCGTCAATGACGTCGCGGTAGAGCTTCATCTGGCGTTCGCGCTGGGGCAGTGTGGCGGAGACGAGGAATTGAAATTCTGTCCGGAACAGCCCGACGCCGTCTGCACCGGTCATCGCAAGCGCGCTCATATCATCGCGCAGGCCTGCATTCATCATCACTTCGATACGCGTGCCGCACTTGGTCGTCGGCTCGACATCGCGCAATTCAGCGTATGCCGCCTGCTTTTCGCGCGACTTGGCAAAGCGCGCGGCGAATGCCTCCGAAACGGAAGTCGATGGGCGCACGGTGACTTGCCCGGCGGTGGCATCGAGCAGCACTTCATCGCCTTCGCGCACAGCGCCTCTCACGCCCTGAGTGCGGCCCAGGACGGGCACGCCCATGGCCCGCGCAACAATCACGACGTGCGCGGTGAGCGACCCCTCTTCCAGGATCACGCCTTTCAAGCGGCGACGGTCGTATTCGAGCAATTCCGCAGGGCCAAGATTGCGAGCGATCAGGATCGTGTCACGGCGAAGGCCTTGCGATGCGGCGGTGCCCAATTGGCCCGACACGATGCGAAGCAAGCGATTGGCGAGGTCTTCCAGATCGTGCATCCGATCAGCCAGCAGCGCATCGTCAATCTCGCGCATGCGCATGCGGGTGTGTTGCTGCACGCGTTCGATGGCCGCTTCAGCTGTCAGACCTGAATCAATCGCTTCGTTGATGCGGCGTGACCAACCTTCGTCATAGGCGAACATCTTGTAGGTCTCGAGCACCTCTTCATGTTCGCCGCCCACACCGAATTCCGCCTGACCGGCGAGGTGATCGATCTGCTCGCGCATCTTGTCGAACGCGCGGTAAACGCGCTGTCGCTCGGCCTCGATATCCTCAGCCATCACCTGTGTGATCTGAACGCGAGGCTGGTGGTACACGGCCTGTCCGGTCCCAAGCCCCTTTACAAGGGTCAGACCCGTCAGCGTCTGCGGCCCAGTCTCACGTCCACCAAGACTTAAAACGTCTTCCTCATCGACCAGTTCAGCATTGGCGATCAGCTCTGAAAGCACCATAGCTGTGGTCTGCAAGGCTTCAATTTCTACGTCTTCATATCGGCGCGGATCGACATGCTGGACGCACAAAACGCCCACAGCGCGCTCACGATAGACGATCGGAACACCTGCGAAGGAATGGAATTTGTCTTCGCCGGTTTCGGGCCGATATTGAAAGTCAGGGTGCGCCTTTGCTTCTGCAAGGTTCAGCGTTTCTACATTGTCGGCAATCGTCCCTGTCAGCCCCTCACCTATCGCCATGCGGGTGACGTGAACCGCGCTTTGATTGAGTCCGCGTGTCGCAAAAAGCTCCAACATGCCTTCGCGCAGCAAATAGATTGAGCAAACCTCGGATGTCAGGCTTTCGCCGACAATCTGAACGACGCGATCAAGCTTGCCCTGCGCATGCATGCGCGAGGCCATCACCTCGTGTAGGCGTGTGAGAATCTGACGGGCGGAAGCTGCTGCACTCATGCAATGACTGGTCTAGCCAGAGCGGCATATAAAATCAAAGTGGGACAGCCCTTATGCAGCCGGGAATGCGAGCTTTCACCCGCAGACCCGGCGTTGAAATCGCCAGAAAAGAAAAGCGCTTAGGCTAATTTCGTGCGATTTCTTCCTTCAATCGCAATTTCTGCTTTTTAAGAGACTGGATCATCGCTGCGTCTGGTGCGGGGCGGGCCATTTCATCGCGCAATTTCGCTTCGAGGCCTGCATGTTTGGATTGGAGTGCATTGACGTGTGACGATGCCATATAGTTTCTCCTGTCATTGCGGGGGGATGCCCCCGTTGGAGCGACTCGGCAGTCAAGCGAGCGAGTCGCCAGACACAAGAAAACCACATGCGACCCGTCTTGAAAAGCTCTTACAATAAACGAATGCGAACCGCCGTTGGAAATGCGCGGTCAATTGTGTGGGTTACGTATGTCAGAGCTTTGAAAAAGAACCTGATGACCGCAGAATCAATGGGCAATGGGCCCTTATTCCAGTTGCATTCAAACGCTGCGGCAGACACATAGGTCTGCATACTCTGGTTCTCGCAAAGCCAGTCTGAAAGAACCTCATAAGGGCGCGACTAAATGAATGAGGCTGAGCTTAAAAAACAGCTCGAATTGCTCCGCACGGAACACAGCGATCTTGATGCTGCGATCACCGCGCTCACGGAAGCGGGAGCGAAGGACCAACTGCAGATCGCTCGCCTTAAAAAACGCAAATTGCGGCTGAAAGATCAGATCGCCGTGATTGAGGATAATCTGCTGCCCGATATCATCGCATAACCGGAAACCCACTGATCGTCCCCCCCAAGACAATACATTTTTTCGAAATGTTCGCTTGGGCTGCCGCCTGTGGATTGCAACCTTTCCCGCCGCCAATTCGTTGGCATCAAAGGCATTCTGCACGATGTAATGGTTAAGGCGATGCTACCGCGTTTGTCCCGCTGAGGGACGGTCCCAGTTTAGGTCGGGATAGTCCAAGAAGTGCGCTGGCGATTGCGCCATCATCTGACTAGCTCAAACAGATATGCCGCGCACATCCAGCCTTTCCCGCCCGATTATCGAGGCACTTTATACAGAAGCGCTCGTCCTGACTGACGACGTGCGCGCGGTGTTTGCTCTTGGCGCGAAACAGCCGGATGAGGGGCAGGATTCGATGGTGCGTCTGGCGCTTTCCACCGAAGGCCTGCGCACCACAACCCGCATGATGCATGTGCTTGCATGGCTGCTAAACCAGCGCGCTTTCTTCGCTGGCGAATTGAGCGAGCAGCAGGTGCGAAAGCATGGAGCCTTACCCGCCGATCGCGGCGCTGATCCTGAACAATTGGAACGGCTGGAGCCTGAGACGTGCGAACTGATCGCGGAAACGGAAAAACTGCACCAGCGTATTGCCCGGCTCGATCAGGCGTGGCGCCAAAATTTTGAGGTTAGCTCGCCTGCCCGCGCCTTTCAGGGGCGACTTGAGCGGCGGCTGAGCGATTTCGCTTAAGCTGCTTTCAGCGCTTTTCGCCAGCGTTCCAATCGATCGCTTCTGACATCCTCGCTCATATCTGGCGTGAATTGCGTCAGCTTGCCGCGCATCGCTTCTGCCGCTTCGTTGATGTCAGCGCAAAGCCCAACGCCAGCCGCTGCGAGCATGGCCGCGCCCAGTGCAGTGGTTTCGACAAAGTCAGGTCTCTCAACTCTTAAGCCCAGCACGTTGGCGATATCCTGCGCCATCCAATTGTTAGCGGCCATCCCGCCATCAATCCGCAGAGTTTCCCATTCCGCGCCATCGGCGGCAAAGGCTTGGGCGAGATCGTGGGTTTGGTGAGCCATTGCCTCCAAGGCTGCGCGCGCCAGTTCGGCCTTGCCGCTTGCGAAACTCAGCCCTGTGATGACGCCGCGTGCATCGGCCCGCCAGTGGGGCGCGCCAAGGCCTGCAAGCGCGGGCACAATTGTCACGCCGCCGCTATCGGGAATTGATCGGGCGAGTTCCTCAGTTTGGCTGGCTACATCGACGATCCCCAGGGAATCGCGAAGCCACTGAACGAGCGATCCGGCGACAAACACTGACCCTTCAATCGCATAGGTGCGCTCCCCGCCAATCTGCATCAAAACCGTAGTGAGCAGGCGATGATCGGATTTGGTCGGCGTTTTACCCGCATTGGCGAGCACAAACGCGCCTGTGCCGTAGGTCGCTTTGGTTTCTCCCGGTGACAGGCAGGCCTGCCCAATCGTTGCGGCCTGTTGATCGCCGGCAATTCCTGTAATCGGAATTTCGCGCCCGAACAGGCGAACACCAGTTGTCCCGAGTGCGCCCGACATGTCGACCACTTCCGGTAAAGCGGCATGAGGAACGCCGAACATATCGCACAGCCCCTTATCAAAGCCGCTGCTCGAAAGCTCCATCAGCAAAGTCCGGCTCGCATTGCTCGCATCGCTGATATGCTTGTCCCCACCAGTCAGCTTATAGATAAGCCAGCTTTCGATCGTGCCAAATGCCAAAGTGCCATTGTCAGCAGCAGCGCGAACCTCGGGCACATTGTCGAGCATCCAGCGCATCTTGGTGCCTGAGAAGTAAGGGTCGAGCAGCAGGCCGGTGCGGCTTTGAATGTCGGCTTCGCGGCCCGCATCGCGCAATTCGGCACAGAACCCCTCGGTACGCCGATCCTGCCACACGATTGCGCGG
Organism: Erythrobacter sp. YT30; assembly: GCF_001542875.1. Classification (GTDB taxonomy): domain Bacteria; phylum Pseudomonadota; class Alphaproteobacteria; order Sphingomonadales; family Sphingomonadaceae; genus Erythrobacter. The sequence continues at coordinate 423,726 of NZ_LMAF01000002.1, forward strand.
GTCAAAGGCTCTCCAGTGGATGTGTCCCAGGCGACGACCGTTTCGCGCTGATTGGTGATACCGATGGCAGCAATACAAGCGGCCCCGCCCACCCGCGGGATTACATCGCGCGCGCATTGAAGTGTCTTGTCCCAGATTTCGGCGGCGTCATGTTCGACCCAGCCGGCCTTGGGATAGTGCTGCGTGATTTCAGCCTGTGCGCTTGCGGCGAGAACACCGTCGCTGGCGAATGCCATGGCGCGGGTCGAGGTTGTGCCTTCGTCCAGAACCAAGATGTAGTCAGCCATGCTCTCTCCGGTGATGCTACTTCACTTTATTTCCGGTCGCTTACCCACCCCTACCCCCTCTCGCAAGCGCAAGGGATAGTGGTGCATGTAAGCTTGCTCGTCAGTTGCTGCTGGTGGGCGGCATCTCGACAGGATGGCTGCTGACCTGCATAGGTTAATGCGATGCCCAAGATACCTCCCAAGCCATGGCCCACCGGCAAAGCTGAACTGGTCGAACCGCTGGTTGCAAGGGTGCTCGCGCCCAATCCGTCGCCCTATACCTTCACCGGCACTCAAACCTATGTAGTGGGCGAAGAGCACGGCCCAGATTGCGCGGTGATTGATCCGGGGCCCAACGAGGGCAACCATATCGACGCGATCGAAGCGGCAATTGCCGGGCGCAAGATCATCGCGATCATGTGCACGCATACGCACCGTGATCACTCACCGGCCGCCGCGCCGCTTGCCGAACGAACAGGCGCTCCGATTGTTGGTTGCGCGCCGCTGGTTTTAAAAAGCGATCATCCGCGCGCTGATGAAGCCTTTGATGAGACTTACGCGCCAGACCGTGTGCTGGAAGATGGCGAGCAGATGCGCGGCACCGGCTGGACGCTTACTGCAGTTGCCACACCCGGCCACACATCGAATCATCTGTGTTTTGCATTGGAGGAATCGGGCGCACTTTTTACCGGCGATCACGTGATGGGATGGTCCACCAGTGTCGTCATCCCGCCCGATGGCGATATGGGCGATTACATGGCGAGCCTTGAAAAACTGATGGCGCGCGATGATCAAACGTACCACTCCGCCCATGGCGAAGCGATCACCAAGCCCAAACAATTGGTGCGCGGCATGATCGGCCACCGCCGTCAGCGTGAAAACCAGATCTTGCGGCTGCTGGGAGAGCGGGCAAGGCCGGTCGAAGAGTTCATCCCGGAGATGTACAAAGGCCTCGACGAACGCCTGATCCCCGCAGCGGAATTGAGCGTGACCGCGCATTTGATTGATCTCGACAGACGGGGAATGGCCACCGCCGAGGGCGAGGTATGGCGAGCGGTCTGACTGGAGCCAACGTCAGGCTAGATTGTTCTAAGATTGGGTGGCAAGCGGACATTGTTGTTAAACGCTAATTGAGCAGTAGTCGTGCGATGCATTCATTCCCAAGTCCCGACGAAATTAGGTATCTGGTGGGATGCGAGTTGAGGACTGTTACGCTAATGCGTTGGCAAACTCATTTCGACTTTGATCAAGCGCAGCTGAACGTCGAGTGGGCGTTTGAGCATATAGATCGAATGGGAAAGGTGTGGCGCCATCATCACGATGGCGACGGTTTGGAGCCGGTCAGTCTGCGGCGGCTGTGTCAACAAAAGGTGAGCATGATTTCAGTAGAGCCGCTAACTCTTACTATTGGATTTGGCGACGGTGACGTTCTCAAGGTTTTCACCGAAGTCGGAATGTATGAGTGCGGCCATATCTTCGACGCCGACGGAAAGATCACTGTGTTCTAACTTCGCAATCTGGATCGCCAGCGGACCTAACCCAATTCCCCTTTCACAAAGCTCTCAGCAAGCGCGAACTTCTGAATTTTTCCCGATCCCGTGAGGGGAAATTCCGTTATCCACACCCAGTGCGCAGGGGTCTTTTGCGGTGACAAACGCTCGCGCACAAACGCCTTCAGCTCATCATCGGAAGGCCGCTCAGCGCCTTCGGCCAGCCGCATAAAGCACGCGACAATCTCGCCCCATTTTTCATCAGGCACGCCTGCAACCGCCACATCGGCAATGGCAGGATGTTCGAGCATCTGAGCTTCGATTTCGGCGGGGAACAGGTTTTCGCCGCCCCTGATGATCATCTCTTTGACGCGCCCTGTAATCTTCACATAGCCGCGCGACGACATGCTGCCCAAATCGCCTGTATGCAGCCAGCCATCTTCATCGATCGTCTCCGCTGTTGCCTTGGGGTTGTCGTTATAACCGACCATCATGTTGTATCCGCGCATGCAGATCTCGCCCTGCTCATCGACAGCGCAAACCTCTTTCGAATCTGGGTTTTTGATCGCGACTTCCATGTGCGAGCACGGCTGGCCAATCGTCTCGGTTAACTCGGCGCCTGTGTCGGTCGGCCACGCAGCCGTGATTGCGGGCGATGTTTCCGTCTGGCCGTAAACGATCAGTATCGGCACGCCGAACACCTCTTGCGATGCGCGGTTCAGTTCGGGCTGCACCATCGCACCGCCACTGATGATTTGTTCGACAACTTTGACATTTGTGCCGGTTGCTTTGGCCGCTTCGATGATAGCGAAGATCATAGTTGATACACCGCCGACAATTTCGGGCTTCTCGCGCTCAATCGCTTTGGCCACAGCCACAGGATCGAAGACCGACACCAGCATCAGGCACGCGCCATGCGATAAGGTGCCGAGCACGCAGACTGCGCTGCCTGCTGTGTGGAAAAGCGGGAACGGGCAGACCACCGTCTTGCCAGCCGACAATCCCCAGCGATGGAACACATCGTAATTGCTTTGGACAAGGCCGTGCTGGTGCAGCAGCACTCCTTTGGGAAAGCCGGTTGTGCCCGACGTGTACTGGATCATCACTATGTCTTTGGGGTCGCTTGGCCTGAATTCCCCGTCATGCTCGCCTGCGAACAAATCGCCGTGATCCTCAATATCGATGATATGCCCTGATGCGGGAAGGCCAGCGGCTGCTTCATCGACAATCGGGCGCAGCGCGGATCCGCGCACATTCGTTTGATAATAGACCGCCTCAGCCCCCGATTGCTCAAGCACATAGCGCACCTCGCGCGCCAGAAAACTGGGATTGACGGTGACAATGGTCAGCCCGGCGAGTGCCGCGCCCAATTGCACCATCACCCATTCAGGACAATTGCCCGCCATAATGGCAATCCGCGTGCCAGCAGGATGGCGCGAGGCCAGCGCTCGCCCTGCGCGCTCGGCTTCGGACAGCAGCTCGGCAAAGGTCCATTCGCGCCCCACACTGCCATCTGCCACTAGTTCGCGCAAAGCCAATCCATCGGGCCGCAGCTCCGCCTGTTCGCGCAGCATCCCTTCGATTGTGCGCTCGGCATAGTCCGTATCAGCCTGCGCCGGACAATAGGCCTCTTTCAAATCGAGTGCGTACATGTCTCTCTCCCCTGTGCGGAGGCTAGCACAACTCACCGCCAAAACACTCGCAAAACTGTGCAGTCCTGCCTATATCGCGGGCGATTCCAATTACGGGGCCTAAGCATGAGCGTTGAATCCAAAATCCCTAGCGGAGCAGATCTCCTCGCCGAGATTGATCGCCTGCGCAAAGAACGCAACGCCGTCATCCTCGCGCATTATTACCAGACGCCCGATATTCAGGACATCGCCGATTTCATCGGAGATTCGCTGCAGCTCTCGCAATTGGCTGCCGATACCGATGCTGATGTGATCGCGTTTTGCGGTGTGAAGTTCATGGCAGATACGGCGAAAATCCTGTCGCCTGATAAGACAGTTGTGCTGCCCGATATGGATGCTGGATGCAGCCTTGAAGACAGCTGCCCGCCGGAAAAATTTAAGGCCTTCCGCGAAGCGCACCCGGATCACATTGCGCTCACTTACATCAATTGTTCGACCGAGGTGAAAGCCTTGTCGGATGTGATTGTGACGAGTTCGAGCGCGGAGACAATCCTCGAGCAAATCCCCAAGGATCAGAAGATCATCTTCGGCCCTGACCGGCACCTTGGCGGATATCTCAGCCGCAAGTTTGATCGCGAAATGCTGCTTTGGCCTGGCGTATGCATCGTGCATGAAGCTTTCAGCGAAACCGAATTGCTGAAGCTTAAAGAGCAGCACCCCGATGCGCCGATAGCAGCGCACCCTGAATGCCCGCCGACGATTGTCGATCATGCTGACTATGTGGGTTCAACAAGCGGTATCCTGAAATTCGCCAAGGAATTCGAAGGCGACACGCTGATCGTCGCGACCGAGCCGCACATCATGCACCAGATGGAAAAGGCGCTGCCGGAAAAGACCTTTATCGGAGCGCCTGGCGCAGACGGAAATTGTTCGTGCAATATCTGCCCGTACATGGCGCTCAACACGATGGAAAAGCTCTATGTCGCGCTGCGCGATCTGGAACCCCGGATCGAGATCGAGGAAGAGCTTCGACTGAAAGCGAAGAAGAGTCTCGATGCCATGCTCGAACTTGCCAAAGGCACTGTCGGTCAGGGCGATCTCGGCCGTATCCTTTCGAAGTCGGACGGCTAGGGATACCGGTGATGAGCATGCGCGCGGCCCTTTGCGGCCTTTTGGCCCTTGCGGCACCCATTTTTGCGGCCGCGCCCGTCAGCGCGCAATCGACGACCAATTTCTCAATGATCGGCTTCGACGTCGATCTCTCCGATGCCGACAGCTATCACGCCGCGATCAGCGATGTCGTCGCGAATTGCGAGATGCACGAGCTGGATGGCGGCAATGCGGCCTGTGTGCAGCAAAAGGATAATGGCGGTCAGGTCTGGGTGGGCCTGCGCATCGATGGAGACGATGCCACCATCATCACGGCAAATCCCGCCTTTGTCGGGAAAAGCCGCTTCCCCGCCACCGTCGAAGGCCGTGTATCGGATAAGGAATGGGAGCCGTTTGAATACCAGCTCGCTGTCACTTTCAGCGATCTCGAAATCCCCTTGATAGTGGAACTCGCCGATCCGCGTGAAGCGGCGAATTTTCCCAAGGATGGCCCTCGACGCGACGTTGTGCTTGACCTCACCGCGTTCGTCTTTGCCCCTCAAATCTATTCGTCGGCCGAGGATTTCCTGAAAGCGCAGGCTTCACGCAAAGCGGAATTGCAGCTTGCCTCTGATTTCTTCATCCCGTCAGGCCTTTTCGGAGAAATCACTCACTCGCGCGCCAGCTTTGCCGGCAAAGTGATCGAAGCCGAATTGATGACAACCGAAGACGAGGTGAGCCATTGGCGGACCCTCGTTGAGGTTCAGGGTGGTGGCACCATCAATGTCGTGTTCGACGATAATGCGGTCGATACGCCGCCCAAGCGCGGCAATGTGATCGTGGGTGATTACTGGCTGAGCGCTCGGGTCATCGGCAAGTAACCGCCGCACTGTAGCACTCGTCTGGCGCTGATCTGACATCCCGCAACATTGATGCCCGATTTGCACAGTCGTGCGTTGCATTGCGTATGACCGCTGAAATCCGTTTCTTTTGGGCACGGCTAAACGCCAATTACTGGTTTTATCCGGCGCTGTTTTCAGCTCTCGCGGCCTTGCTTGCGATCGCCATGGTCGCAATTGACCGCTCAGGCGGTGCGCAGTTCCTCAACGACTATGATTGGCTGGTGCCGATCAGGCCCAAAGGGGCCGCCGATATCCTGACGCTTATTGCAGGCAGCATGATCGGCGTTGCTTCCACCGTTTTCTCGATCACGCTGGTCGCGGTCACCTATGCCAGCGGCACGTACGGTCCGCGTCTCCTCACCAATTTTCTGGAGGACAAAGGCAATCAGATCAGCCTTGGCACGTTTATCGGCAGCTTTGTCTATGCCCTGATCGTCCTAAGAAGTGTGCGGGCCGAAGATGAAACGCCAAGCTCCAGTATCGATGCCGCGGCCACCGCCCTACCTGGATTTGCGCCCCAGCTTTCGCTGCTGGTCGCTTATGTTCTCATGGGGTTGTGCGTGGGAGTGCTCGTATTCTTTCTGCACCATGTCCCAAGCTCCATTCGGATCAACAAGGTTCTTGAGCGGATCGGGCAGCGCCTCCTCAGCACTATCAAGAAAACATACCCGGTAGAAGACGAATTCAGCGATGCGCGCGAAGCTGAAGGCGGGGAAGCAATCAAGGCGCGCGATGTCGGCTATGTCCAGATGATCGATTTTGCCGATCTGGAAGAAAAGGCGCGCGAATTTGGCTGCGTGGTCTCGCTCAAAGTGAGGACGGGTGACTTCGTCCACCGCGATCTTGTGTTGATGGATGTGAAGGGAGGCGATGTGGAAGCCTTTGCCAAAGCCGCTCGAGAATACTTCACATTGGGCCCCACCCGAACACCGGAACAAGATCCTCAATTCCTGATCGATGAACTGGTCGAGATTGGGCTTCGAGCGCTCTCACCCGGCATCAATGATCCCTTCACCGCGATCACCGCGCTGCATTGGTTGGGCGCTTCGGTAAGCGAGATCGCGCGGCGCGATTTGCGCAAGGACGTGTGCAGCGAGGATGCCGAGGACTGCCCGATCATACCCTGTCCCGATGATTTTGAGCACTATGCAATGCGCAGCTTTGGATCGATCCGCAGCGCCGTAGCGCAGAGCCCCAATGCGGCCCGCGTCATGCTCGACGTGATTGCCAACGCGGCTGCACCCCTGTCCCACCAACCGCGCATTGATGTGCTGCGCGATCAGGCACGCTTGCTGGTCGAACAGGCGCGAATGGCGCTGGTCGGGCCTGATCTCGCCATGGTTGAGGCGCGCTATCGCGAATTTGACGACGCCATGCGCGGTTGAGCCGCACGCACCCCGCCAGCCCGCGCAATGGCGAGCGCACTACCAAGCAATATCATCCCCAGAATATCAATCGCACTCAGAACCTCTTCAAAAACGCTCCACCCGATGATTGCGGCGATGACTGGCTGCGTCAGCAGGGCAAGGCCGATCACTAGCGGCGGGAAATGGCCAAGCGAATAGACAAGCAATCCCTGCCCGATGAGCTGGCTGGTGATGAAGAGGATGAGTATCGGGGTCCAATCGGTGGGCCAGACAGGCTCTCCCAATATAAGCGCCAGACCCAGCAGGACGGGGCACGCGAATAAGCTTACCCAGACAAGCAGGCTCCACGATCCGAATTGGCCGCGCGCATTTTGCAGATTGAGAAGGTAGACGGCGTAGAGAAGGCCAGCCGTCAGACAGAAGAAATCCCCGATCAGCGTTTCGGTCGAGATCTCAAGGCTTCTGCCCATCAGGATGGCGGCCCCGGCCACAGCACAGACAATCGCCACCCATTCGGCCCCGCGCGGCAGGCTGCGCGCGATCAGGAAACCCCAGACGAGCAGCACGAAAGATCCAGCATTGCCAAACAGGGTCGCATTGCCGAGCCGCGTCATGCCAATACCGATATGCCAGCTTGCAAGATCGAGCGCGAACGCCACCGATCCAATCGCCACAAAGAAAAGCGTGCGGCGCGGCATTCCGCCCAGTTTCTGACCGGCCGCCCGCGCAAACACGATCACAAATGGCAGCGCCAAAAGAACGCGCCAGAACCCGGCTGAAACTGGACCGGTATCGCTTAATCTCACAAGCCACGGCCCCAAAGCCAGCGCCGCATTGCCCAAAAGCAGGCCCGCAAGCAGGAGGGCTGAGCGGCCAAGAGATAGATTTGCTTTTGGCGATGCAGCGTTTTGCATACTTGCGCCCTAGCCAGCCCCACGCCAAGTGAACAGCCAAGACGAATATGACACAAGGGGTAAGTAATGCACGATTCGCTGTTTGAACCGCTGAAAATGGGCGCGCTTGAGGCGAAAAATCGCATCTTTATGGCGCCGCTAACCCGCGGGCGTGCGGCCGATCCGATGTTTGAACCCAACGAATTGATGGCGACGTATTACCGCCAGCGCTCCAATGCGGGGATGATCCTGACCGAGGCGACCGGGATCAGCACCGAAGGATTGGGATGGCCATCTGCGCCCGGTATTTGGAGCGCTGAACAGACCGAAGCCTGGAAAGCGAGCACCGAAGCTGTCCATGCGGAAGGTGGCCTGATCGTGTGCCAGCTGTGGCATATGGGCCGGATTGTTGCGCCATATTTTCTTGGCGGCGAACGCCCGTTTTCAGCCAGCGAAACGAAAGCGCCGGGCGAAGCGCACACTCCCGAAGGGCGGCAGGAATACGCCACCGCGCGCGCAATGACACATGAGGATATCCAGCGCACGATCGGCGACTATCGCCGCGCTGCAGAGAACGCGAAAATCGCAGGCTTTGATGGCGTCCAATTGCACAGCGCCAACGGCTATCTGGTCGATCAATTCCTGCGCAACGGGACCAATCACCGCACGGATGAATATGGCGGCAGCCCGGAAAACCGCACCCGCTTCATGCGCGAGATTTTGGAAGCGCTGATTGATGTGTGGGGAGCAGACCGTGTCGGCATTCGATTGTCGCCCAATGGCGACAGCCAAGGCACAGACGACAGCGATCCAGCATCCATCTTTGGCGCGGCGGCGAAAGTTTGCGAGGAATTGGGCCTCGCCTTTGTCGAGCTGCGTCAGCCCGGCCCCGATGGTACATTTGGTCAAACCGATGTGCCTAAACAGGACGCACTGATCCGCGAAATCTATAAAGGCGCTCTTATCCTCAACTCGGACTATTCCGCAGAAGAAGCAGACGCCGATGTATCAAGCGGACGCTGCGACGCGGTCAGTTTTGGCCGTCCCTATATCTCCAATCCTGACCTCGCTCATAGGATCAAGGTTGGCGCAGAATTTGCGCCTAACAAGGACGTGCCCAAAAGCTGGTATTTCCCAATTCCCGAAGGATATGTCGACTATCCAACGCTCGCCGAACAGCAAGCTGCGCAGGCGAGCTAAACGCTTGAAGCGCTGACTACTGTCCGTCGCCGTCTGTCGGCGGCGCGACAGTTGGTGCTGCGCTGGTCGGACGCGGCGCGATGGGTTGCGCTGGCGTGGGAGTGGCTGCGGGAGCAACTGCGGGTGTAGACGTTTCGGTGCTTTGCGTGCTCTGTTCGGGAGAAGGCGCAGATGTGTTCTCTCCCGACGATTGCGATGATCCGCTGCTCTCGCTTTGAGTGGTGCTAGCTGCGCCTTCAGGATCTTCCTGCGCCGATGGGGATTGCGATGTGAGTTGATCGAGCGGCAGCATATCATCGCTGATTGATCCGCCCAGCACATCGCCCACGACTTCGCCTTCCTCTGCGGTGCCGCTGCCATCAGACGCAGCCTCATCGCTACATGCCGCGAGAGCAAACAAGGGAGCAGAGAACAGGGCAAGCACGTTTTTCTTCATGCGCAACCCTTTCGGGCATCACCGCCAAGCGCGTCAAGAAAACCCTCTTCGTTCGCTTTCAACGCCGCATGCCATTCGGCATTCGATACTGTCTTGCCAAGGCGAGCCATGCTGGTGACGCCGAATTCGTCAATCCCGCACGGGACAATGCCGCTGAAATGCGAAAGATCGGGATCGAGATTGACCGAAAATCCGTGCATTGTCACCCAGCGCCGCACCCGTACTCCGATTGCGCCAATCTTGGCCTCGCGCCCGTCAATATCCTTGGTCCAGATGCCTACCCGCCCCTCTGCGCGCCAGGCAGTCACTCCGAACTCGGCCAATGTCGCAATCACCCAGCCTTCAATCGCGTGGACAAAGCAGCGTACATCCTTGCCGCGGCTGTTGAGATTGAGCATCAGATAGCCAACGCGCTGGCCCGGCCCGTGATAAGTGTAACGCCCACCGCGCCCGGCCTTTATCACATCAAATTGCGGATTGATGAGCTCGGCAGGATCAGCGCTGGTCCCGGCGGTGTAGACGGGCGGATGTTCGAGCAACCACACCATTTCCGACGCCGTGCCCTCGGCAATCGCCGCATTACGCTCTTCCATCACCTCGAGCGCGCGCGTGTAGGGCACAAGGGTTTCCTCGCGCCGCCATTCAATCGGCATTGCCACGTTTGCTGTGTCTGTAGACAGGCTGGCCATGTGTGTGCGCTTGCTTGCAATGGCGCGATAAGGCAAGGGCGATTTGCACTTCGCGACAATTCGCGAAAAGGGGATTTGCAATGAAACTCGACATGGGAAAAGCCTGGACCGAAACGGCAAATATGCTTGGTGCCAACTTGGTGACCGTCTCAACGATAGCAGGCTTGTTTCTGTTTCTGCCCTATTTCGCGATGGCTCTTCTCGCGCCGGAAACGATCACACCCGAACAGCCCGACATTCCTACAGGGGCCGATCCCGAAACCGTCTTTAAGATCATGCAGGAAAGCATGATGCAAATGTATGCCGATTTTTGGCCTTTCATTGTGAGTGTTACGCTGATCCAGTTCTTTGGCACTCTTAGCCTGATCGCGCTGCTTACCGATCGCCGTAAGCCCACGGTCGCAGAGGCCCTGATGACGGGGCTGAAATCGATGCCGATCTATATCGTCACGCTTATCCTGATGGCTCTGATCGGCGGTATCATCATTGGACTTCCGCTTGGCCTTGCTACCGCCTTCCTCCCGCCTGCCGTGGCCGTTTTGCTCGTCTTGGTGGGTGCCGTTGCCATTTTCTACATGGTGATCAAATTCACGCTCGTTTTGCCCGTCATCGCGATTGAGGAAGAGTTTAACCCATTAAAGGCGCTAAGCCGGTCATGGCGCCTTACGAAAGGCAATTCGCTGCGCATTCTTCTGTTTCTGGCGCTGCTTTTCCTGCTGGTCGGGATCATTTCTGCGCTGGTGCAGTCGCTGTTTGGAGTCGTATTTGCAGCACTTGGCGGAAGCGTGGCCGCGATTGGAAATGGCTTTGTCACCGCGCTTGCCAATGGCGTCGTTGGTGCGCTTTTTGCTGCGATCTACGCAGCGATACATCGACAACTTGCCGGCCCCAGCGAAGACGAGCTTGCCGCGACATTTGAGTAAATTACGCAAACCGCGTGATTGAAAGCGCGCGCGCCCTCGCCTAGCGGTGCTGCGCAATGGCGCATTCTTCGGGCATTTCCAACGCGCGTATGGCGCTTCTGTTCTCGGTCATGCTGGTGACCGCGGCGGGCAACACCGCGATGCAATCGGTGATGCCATCAATAGGCACGGCTCTGCGCGTCGACGATGTGTGGATTAGCCTCGCTTATTCGTGGTCGGCCTTGCTGTGGGTGGTGTGCGCACCGATCTGGGCTCGGCGTTCCGATAGGCGCGGACGCAAAGCGATGATGGCGCTTGGGCTTATCGGATTTGTCGTGTCGATGGCGCTATGCGGCGCGGTGCTGTGGGCGGGCCTGTCGGGCTGGATCACCGCGTTCTGGACCCTGCTGGCATTTGCGGCCGCGCGCAGCCTTTATGGCGGGTTCGGAAGCGCGGCACCACCAGCTGTCCAAGCCTATGTCGCATCGCGAACACCCCGATCAGAGCGGACCAACGCCTTATCGCTCATCGCATCCAGCTTTGGCCTTGGCACTGTGATTGGACCTGTTCTTGCGCCTTTAATGGTGGTCTCGTTTCTCAACCTCGGGCTGGTTGGGCCATTCATGGGATTTGCTGCGGTTGGCATCATTGCGCTCACATTGCTGCGGCTGCGTCTCCCGAATGACGAACCGCAATTCGCCGCGCGGGGCCGAGCGGCACCCTATTCGAGCACATCCGAAGGCCTGGAAGTCGATGAGGATGGCGAGGATGAGCCAGTCGAGAAAGAGCCGGCACTTCTCAAATGGTCCGATGAACGCGTGCGCCCGTGGGTGATGGCGGGGCTTTTGGGTGGCCATGCGCACGCGATGATCATGGGCATTGCGGGGTTTCTGGTGCTCGATCGGTTGGGCCTTCGCAGCGATCCAGAACAGGGGGCTACGTATGTCAGCCTAGTACTGGTGTTCGGCGCGGTGGCGACGCTGCTCGCGCAATGGGGCATTATCCCGCGTTTCCAGATGGGGCCGCGATTGGCGACGCTTTCAGGTGTGATGGTGGCAGCCTTTGGGACCGCCATATTGGGAGCGGCTAACACTGTTTTCGGATTGTCGCTGGGATATGCGATTGCATCTCTGGGCTTTGGACTGTTCCGTCCGGGCACCACGGCGGGAACATCGCTTGCAGTGACGCGGGCGGAGCAAGGGCAGGCATCGGGCATTGTAGCAAGCGTTGCGGGTGCAAGCTTTATCTACGCACCTGCACTGGGCGTATGGCTCTACAACGTCAGTGACTGGCTGGGCTTCGGCCTTGTTATCGTGTTCTGCCTGATAGTTGCGATCCTCGGCTGGCGGGGCTTGCAGGCGGATGCAAGCCTGACCGCCGAACGCGAAGTCTTCGATTAAAGCAGTTTGAGCACCACGTCCTGCGGGCGGCAGAGCGCGACGCCTTTGTCAGTCTCGACTAGCGGGCGTTCAATCAGGATCGGCTCGGTTGCCATCGCTTCGAGCACCGTATCCGCATCGGCGTCGGGCAGTCCGCGCTCTTTTGCATCGGTTCCGCGAATGCGCAGGCCCTGGTGAGGTGTGATCCCTGCATCGGCGTAAAGCTGCGCGAGTTTGTCACGTGTGGGAGGGTCTTTCAGATACTCAACCACTGTCACGTCAACGCCATCAGTCTCCTCAAGAATTGCCAGAGTCTTGCGCGAGGTGCCGCATTTCGGATTGTGCCAGATCGTCGCTTTCATGGATGGTCGCCTTTCACAAATTCGTGTCTGCAACCGCCTAACGAAAACGAGGCAGAACTGCCACACATCATCCCCTTTCGAGAATAATTCTCAAAATCACTTGGCAATGCGAATAATTTGCAATAGCGCCCCATCCCGACGGACGAGATCGCATGGCGACTCGAAAAAGGAAGGGTATTTCAATGATTTTTCGCGCGGCGCGCATCGCTCTTATGATGGGGACGGCGCTTACGGCTCTTCCTGCTCTCGCGGAAACTGAAAGCTCTGCTGAAGACAGCGCTGATGCGACAACGGGCCGGATCGTGGTGACAGGCGATGTGCTTTATTCAAGCGAAATCAACGCAGTCAAAACGCCGACACCGATCATCGATGTGCCCCAGTCGCTAACCATCACGACCCAGGATGAAATCCTGCGGCGCGGCTTCGACAGCATCGCGCAGATCGTCGATTACACACCCGGCGTGAACAACTCCCAAGGCGAAGGACACCGCGATGCCATCGTCTTTCGCGGCGTCCGATCAACCGCGGATTTCTTTATCGATGGCGTGCGCGATGATGTGCAGTATTACCGCGGCCTCTACAATCTGGAGCAGGTCGAAATCCTGCGCGGCCCCAACGCACTGTTGTTTGGGCGCGGGGGCACTGGCGGTGTCCTCAATCGCGTGACCAAGAAAGGCACGCTGGGGGAAGTGTTCGGCGGCGGACAGGTCGCGATCGATACATTCGGCGCGTTCAGCATTCAGGGCGATATCAACCTTGCCGCTGGCGACAATGCGGCCGTCCGGGTCAATGCGATTTACGAAAGCCTCGATAACCACCGCGACTTCTATGATGGCGAGCGGATCGGCTTTAACCCCACCGCGCGCATCGCGCTGGGCGAAGTCACCACGCTCGATCTCTCTTACGAGTACGCCGATCACGAACGCTTCGTTGATCGCGGCATTCCGACAGGCATCGATGGACGCCCCGTCGAAGAGTTCGAAGACATCGTGTTCGGCGATGAGGAATTGAACTTCACCAATCTCGAAGCGCACCTATTCCGCGCCAATCTGAGCCACCAGTTTTCCGACAGCTGGAAAGGCGTCGTCAGCGCGTTCTACGGCGATTATGACAAGGTCTATTCGAACTTCTACGCCTCGGGATACAACCAGCTTGCATCGCCCGATGTCGTCACCACCGATGGCTATATCGACAGGACATTCCGCGAGAACCTGATCCTGACGAGCAATCTTGTCGGCGAATTTGAAACCGGATCAATCGATCACACACTTTTGATCGGGGCGGAATTCATCAACACATCGTCGCGCCAAGATCGCTTCAATCCGGTTTGGGATCAGACCAATGACGATAATGAAGACTTCTTCATCCAGCGTCCGCTGAATTTCCGCAATGGCGTTGGTATCAATGCCTCGGGCAATCCAACCAGCGTCGCGTTCAGCGATCTCAATGATGACACCGACGTCGATATCGACGTGTTCTCGCTGTACATTCAGGATGAGATCAAGCTGACGGAATGGCTGAATGTCGTGATTGGCGGGCGCTTCGATAGCTTTGATATTGCCGTCAATAATCTTGATCCCGACAATCTCGAGTTGCGCACGCGCAAAGACGAAGAGTTTTCCCCCCGCGGTGGCATCATCATCAAGCCGCAGGAAAACATCTCGATCTATGCGAGCTATTCTGAAACTTTCCTGCCGCGTTCGGGTGAGCAGTTTGCCAATATCAACGGCGTGAACAATGCGCTCGATCCCGACACCTTCACCAATCTGGAAGCCGGGATCAAATGGGATTTCGACAGTGGATTGAGCCTGACTGCCGCCGTCTTCGATATCGAGCAGAGCTCTCCTCAGCCGAGCGACAATGATCCCGAAACGCTCGACGTGATCGACAGCAATATCCAGGGCTTTGAGCTTCAGCTTCAAGGCGAGGTATTGCCGGGTTGGTTCGTCACGGCCGGTTACAGTTTCCTCGACGGCGTTCAGGTCGACGAGTTTGGCAATGATGGTCTTCGTCCGCGCGAATTGCCTGAAAACATGTTCTCAATCTGGAACAACGTGCAGGTAACTGACAGGTTCGGAATTGGTCTTGGCCTGACGCACCAGTCAGACAGCTTCATCACCAATGGCAATGTGACTTATGAAGGACTAAATGGGGATGAGGTGACGACGCGCGCCGTCCTTCCTGCCTATACGCGGATCGATGCTGCGGCGTATTATGACGTCACCGACATGCTGCGTTTGCAGGTGAATGTCGAGAACGTGACCGACACGCTCTATTTCCCCAATTCTCACTCAACCCATCAGGCGACAGTGGGTGCGCCCTTGAATGCGCGCTTTGCGGTCACGGCTCAGTTTTAGGAGCGTTGGAGATCGGCGGGCGAGCGCTTTCCTACTGCTGGATATGATGCAAGCAGGGGCGGCGCTCTTTCGCATTGTCGGACCCACTCTTTTAGCTTGCCTGATCACCACAGGGTGCAGGAGGCTCGTCGAGAGATCGCACGCCCAAGTAACAGGCTCCATCACCTGTCCGTCACCCTGGCAAAATACCAACTAAAGCCTTGTTTGATAGTCGAAAAATGCCAAAGCACAAAGGTGACAGGGTGTCACCTTTGTCACCCTAGGTCTGCAAAACCTGTCTCATTATGGGACAATTTCGGCTGTCACCGCGTCTCCGCAATCCGATGGATCAGTCCTCTGCGCTGCCAGGAGCGGTTATCGCCGGGACCGTCTCAGCTGCCTCAGCAGCGCTTGTGCCTGGCGGAGCGGCAAGAGAATTGATCCGCTCGATTTCGCGAAGAGCCCGTCCAGCGCGCTGCACCGCTTCAACAAGGCGCGGATAGACCCCGCACCGGCACATATTGGGGATCGCCTCGATTATGTCAGCCTTGCTTGGCGCGGCATTGCGCTGAAGCAAAGCCGCTGCCGCCATCACAATTCCCGGGGTACAATACCCGCATTGTATCGCTTGCTCTGCCACCATCGCTTGTTGCACGGGATGCGAGCGATCGCGCGACAGCCCTTCGATTGTGGTGACATAGCGCCCCTCTGCCTCTGCCAGAGTGATCTTGCAGGATCGAAGCGCAGTGCCATCGACGATAACGGTGCACACCCCGCACGAGCAATCACCCCCGCCAGCAGCTTTGGTGCCCGTAAGGTTCAGCGCTTCGCGAAGCGCGTAAAGCAGCGGCATTTCCGGATCGAGATCAAACTCGACCGGGCGATCATTGACCGTCAAACGCGGCATATTGTCGGGTTATTCCCCTGATACAGGATCAGCTTAGCTGCGCCAGCTGTCGTCGACCTTTGATACTCTGCGCTTCCACGCTTCAAAGTCGAACACGCCCGCACCACCTTGCGCTTGCATCACCGAAAGATCGCGCTGATGCACATCGACGACTTCCTGCGGAACGACATTGGCTTCACCTTGAGACAAAGTTGCCACCTGAATTTCACAAGCGCGCTGCAAAGCCCACATTTTGACAAACATGCCCTGAATGCCCTTGTCCATCACGACCGGGCCGTGATTGCGCAGCATCAAGATCGTGTGATCGCCAAGGTTTTTGACCAGCCGTTCACCTTCTTCAGCTCGGACAGTGACGCCTTCAAAATCGTGATAGCCGATCTGATCCTGAAAATTGCAGGCGTAAAAATTCGTCGGCAAAAGGCCGTGTTTGTGGCTGCACACCGCCATCGTCGCGGTTGTATGGACATGGCAGATCGCATTGGCGCGCTCACCCAGATGCTTGTGGAAATAGGCGTGCTGCGTAAAGCCGGCCTTGTTCACCATGTAAGGCGAGCCGCCGACATTGTTGCCTTCAACATCGATCTTCACAAGATTGCTCGCGGTCACTTCATCATAAAGAAGGCCAAATGGGTTGATGAGGAAGGTATCCTTTTCCCCCGGCACTTTCAAAGAGATGTGATTGTAAATCGATTCCGACCAGCCGAGGTGATCAAAGATCCGGTAGCATGCGGCAAGATCAAGGCGTGCCTGCCACTCTTCCTTGCTGACCTGGCCTTCAAGACTTTCCGATTGTTTGAGCTGCGTCGCCATGCTGAGGCTCCCTTCCCGTGAGATTCATTCGCGTTTGATTCTTTATCGCATGGTACACCCCCTACCTGCAAGCATTGCTACGCGCCTCGAAAGTTGTTTGCTTTTGCCAAGTAGGAAAAGCGCAGCTACCGCGCTGAACAGACATGAGCTCGCCCCCCTCTTCCTCTGCTAAACTCACCCAAGGCAGCATACCCTCGCATCTGGTCGGCCAGACCTTGCCAGCGATCATCGGGGTGGCCGCGATTATGTCGATCGGCGTCGTAGATGCATATTTCATCGGCAAGCTGGGCAGCGATGCCCTCGCAGCGATATCGTTCATTTTCCCCATCACTGTTGCGCTCTCCTCACTCGGCGTTGGTGTGATGGTCGGCATCAATTCCGTCGTCGCCCGAGCACTTGGCGAAGGCAATGATGACCGCGCAGCGCGCAGGGCGAATTTTGGCCTCGTTTTCGCAGTCAGTGTGGGCGTTGTGATTGGTCTTGCGCTATTCGCAGCCACAGATCCGCTGTTCCGCTTGATGAATGCACCCGACGATCTGATGCCGCTCATCCAGATGTATATGCGGCCCTATGCACTCGGATTTCCGCTGATCCTTGCCATCATGGGCTTTAACGGAGTGCTGCGCGGCCAGGGGGAGGCGCGAAAGACAAGCTATGTCAGCCTTACCTATGCTGCGGCCAACTGGGTGCTTGATCCGATCCTGATTACCGGCGCCTTCGGATTTGAAGGCTTTGGGATCACCGGAGCTGCCTATGCAACGGTGATAGGGTGGGCCGTTGGCGCAGCAATGGCGATGATCCTGGTCGGCAAGACCGACATTCCCATAAATCTGTCGCTGATCGGCAAAGGCAGTCTCGCCGATTCAGCCATCGCAATTTCACGAGTGGCAGGTCCGGCCGCGTTTTCGAATGCGATTAATCCGATCGGGCTGTCGATCCTGACAGCGCTGATCGCAAGTGCAGGTCAGGACGCGGTCGCAGGATTTGGCGCAGCGGGGCGATTGCAAAGTTTTGCCACGGTGCCGCTGTTGGCGCTGTCCGGCGCAATCGGATCTATCGTCGGCCAGAATTGGGGTGCAAACCAGTTCGACAGAGCGCGAAAGGCGGCGGTGTATGCGGGCCTGTTTTGTGTTGCATGGGGATTAGCGACGGCGGTTCTCCTTACCTCGGCAGGAGAGTTCTTTGCCCAGCTGTTTACGGATAAACCCGCAGTGATTGAAGAATTCGCATTGTATCTGGAAATCGCTGCATGGGGCTATGCGGGCTTTGGAATACTGATTGTTGCCAACGGTATCTTGAACTCGATTGACAAAGCAGCGTTTGCGCTTGTCCAGTCGGCTTTAAGAGTGTTTCTGGTGATGCTGCCTGTCGCATGGGTGCTGCAGGAAAGCTGGGGCAGTTCGGCAATCTACACGGCAGAGCTTGCCGCAAACGGATTTGGAGCAGTGACAGGCGCTTTCCTGATCTGGTGGGTCCTGGGCAGACGCGTTAAAGGCGATACATCCAGCCAAAGCAGTAGCGGCGCGGTTAAGCCAACCTCGCAGAGCTCATGATAGCCATTCATTAACCATCTCTGTCCATAAGGCTGTCTCCCAATGTTGGGGGGTACGAAGCCGGGACACATGCGCCATGGATGAACTGCTGGCGGAATTCGTCGCAGAAACACGTGAAATGCTGGAAGCAAGCGAGGGCGAAATCATCGCCTGGGAAGCTGATCCAGCAGACCGTGCGCGTCTCGATACCATCTTTCGCTTTGTCCACACTGTTAAAGGCAATTGCGGCTTCTTCGACTTCCCAAGGCTCGCAGCTTTGAGTCACGCCGCAGAGGATGCACTTGCAGACTGCCGAGCCGAGCGCCGCACACCCGATCGAGCGCTGGTTTCAGCCGTACTCGCTATCATCGACAGAATTGTACAGATGGTCGATGCCATCGAAGCAGGGGAAGATTTCCCAGAGGGCGGAGACGAGGAGCTGATCGCAGCTCTTGAGCCGGGTGAAGAATTGATTGATGCACTTGATGCGGCAACCACGGCCCCGTCTGATGCAAGCGATCCGACAAGCGTCGAGGTTGACGCGAAAGAAACCGATTCTACCGAGGCGAATAAGAACTCACCGCCATCGCCAAAACCGGACAACACACCGCAAGTCCAACGTTCAATCCGATTGCCGGTCGACCTACTTGATCGGGTGATGAGCGGTGTCTCCGATATGGTTCTTGCCCGGAATGACCTCGCTCATCGTCTGCGGCAGGCCGGCACTCAACCGACAATCGATGGACCATTTGAGCGACTGACTTCCATTCTATCCGACGTTCGCGATGCGATCACCCGGATGCGCATGCAGCGGATTGAAATGCTGTTTTCCGCGCTGCCGCGGTTGGTCCGTGATTTGTCGAGCGAGCTCGGCAAGCAAGTAATCGTCGATATTGAGGGCGGGGATGTCGAACTCGATCGCGAGATGATCGAAACAATTCGAGATCCCTTAACCCATCTAATCCGCAATGCGGTCGATCATGGTATTGAAAGCCCTTCTGATCGACTTGCGAGCGGTAAACGCGAGATCGGCATTCTATCGATATCGGCGCGGCAGTCGGGCAATACGATTTCAATCGTTGTCAGCGATGATGGGCGCGGCTTGAATGAGGAAAAAATCGCCGACAAGGCACTGTCAACCGGTCTCATAGATGCTCGCCAACGCGAGAAGATGTCGCGAGAGAAAATCCTCCAGCTCATTTTCGAACCTGGTTTCTCAACTGCGGAAACCGTCAGCAATGTCTCAGGTCGCGGCGTCGGCCTCGATGTTGTGCGCGACAATCTGGAGCGTGTCGGCGGAAGCATCAAAGTGTCGAGCACGTCTGATGTCGGCACCCTGTTTACCCTGCAAGTGCCGCTGACACTCAGCATTATCGCAGGCCTGACCGTTGAAGCAGCCGGACAGCGTTTTGGCATTCCTCAAAGCTACATCGAGGAAATCATTCATGCCTCTAGCAAGGCACTGGATTACACCGAAGTCGGTGATACCGCGCTAGTCACCTTCAGAGGCCAACGAGTGCCATGCCTCATGCTGAGCAATGTGCTTGGGCTTGAGGCGAGAAATACATCCATCGATCTGCACACCATGGTGATCCTGCGGCTAGCGAGCGGAGATCAGTTCGCATTAGCTGTCGATGACATTTCCCACCACGGCGACCTCGTCATCAAGCCACTTGCGCCCGCGATCATGAAGTCGGGCCTATACGCGGGCTCTACTCTGCTCGATGATGGCCAGCCCATTTTGCTTCTCGACGTGACCAATATCGCTGGACGTTATGACATGGTCTCGGATGCGCGGACACGCGTGCGGCAAACTGAATTGCTGGACCAGAAAGAAACCGAAGAAGTGATCAAACGGGTGATGCTCTTCACAGACTGGCGCGACAGACGTTGCGCAGTGCGGTTGGAGCTGGTCCAACGCATCGAAACAGCTCCTGCAAGCGTTCTTGATCGCTCCACTGGAAGCGCCCGCGCTGTAATTGATGGCGTCATACTACCCGTTATTGGCCTACCCGACGGCAAGTTGACGACAGAAAAAGTGCGGTTCTTGCGAATGAGCGATGGAGTTTGTGAGCTTCTATTTGCGGTCAGGCAAGTCAACGATGCAGCAGAGCTGAGCGGTAATCTTAAGCCGGTTCCCGACGATCCACTGATCGAAGGCGTGACGCTAATCGATGACGCAACGGTTCTTCTGATGGACGGCCATGAGCTGTTCGCAAAATATGGCGAGCCGCCAGAAGCAGCTGCCAAACCCATCTGCCAATTGCCCGACAATGATTGGGCGCGCACCATTCTAGCGCCGCTGGTCAAATCCGCTGGATATGATGTCGCCACCGAAGATGAATGCGATGTCACCATTGTGTTCGAAGAGGAATACGACGCCGCTCGAGAGCTTGATCAATTGCCGAAAGGCCCGGTCATTCGTCTGCGTAGTCAACCTGATCCGAGCAAGGATGTGGCGGCAGGCGATGATCCAACTGTCTATCGCTACGATCGCGATGGCGTGCTGGCAGCACTAAAACGCGCGAGCCGCGGAGGAAAAAGCCGATGAAAGACTTGCTTGTCATGGCACAGATCGCGGGGCGCCGTTGCGCGTTCAACGCGCACGATGTCCAATCCGTGATCGAACTGGGGGCCGTAACTCCAGTACCAGGCACGCCCGATCATATAGCCGGGATCACCGCCTTGCGCAGTCAGGCGTTGACCGTAATCGATAGCCGCAGCGCTCTAGGATTCGAATCCAGCCAATGGGAGATTGATGACCGCGCCATAGTGATCGCGGTACAGGGCCACTCCTATGCACTGAAGGTCGACGCTATTGAAGACATTACCACCGGTGTCACCGATCCCGGGAAGGTACCAGGAGGCTTTGGAGCGGAATGGAGCCGCGTTGCAAAAGGCATGATCGAAACAATGTCAGGCCCAGCGCTTTTGCTGGACCTAGTTCGCCTTATCAATCCCAGCGACGACCTCGGAGTCGCGGCTTAATCGATTGGTCACACGTGGTTCGTAGTGTGATTTCAAACACAACAGAGGTCCTGATGAAAACCTGCCTGATCGTTGATGATTCCCGTGTGATCCGAAAGGTATCGAGGCATATTCTCGAAACCCTTGGCTTCACTGTTGATGAGGCTGAAAATGGGCAACTCGGCCTGGACGCCTGCGACGCGCAGATGCCTGATGTCGTGCTGCTCGACTGGAATATGCCTGTGATGACGGGGATCGAGTTTATCACACAGCTTCGCAAGCGCCCGGGAGGCGACAAGCCAAAGGTCGTTTTTTGTACAACCGAAAATGACGTCGCGCACATTCGCGAGGCTATTTCTGCCGGTGCCGATGAGTACGTGATGAAGCCGTTTGATCACGAAACGCTGCAAATCAAACTACAGCTGGTTGGTTTTGCATGAATGCCCACGCCGCACCTGTCAGGCGTTTGAACCGCGCTTCCAATGTAAGCGCCAATGGCGTTCGCGTGATGATCGTCGACGATTCGCTTACCGTTCGAACGATCTTCAAACGGATGGTTGAAAGCGCGCCGAACCTGATCGTTGCCGAAACGGCAAGCAGCGCGGAACAAGCCATATCCAAACTGCGCAACACAGAAAAAACGGGCCGGGTCGACGTAATCCTGCTTGACCTCGAAATGCCGGGCATGGGCGGGCTTGAAGCACTGCCAACTATTCTGGAAACAGCTCAAACTGCTCAAGTGTTGGTCGTCTCTTCGCTGACCGAAGACGGCGCCGAAGCAACTTTGAAAGCGCTCTCCATGGGCGCTGCTGACACCATGCTGAAGCCACGTCCGGGTGGATTCAACGAAGATTATCGCAGTCAGCTGCTGGCAAAAATTGGTGCGCTTGGACACGAAGAAATCGCTTCTGAAGGTGAGCTCCCAAAGTCGGCTGCGAATACGCCGCCCGACACGAGATACGTCCCTTCGCCGGGATTTTCGCCTGAGGTTTTGGCAATTGGCGCATCGACCGGCGGGATCCATGCGCTCAATATCATGCTACGAGCGCTGCCTGTTGGCGTCGGCTTGCCTATCCTCATCACCCAGCACCTTCCCAGTTCCTTCATTTCGGTCTTTGCTCGGCAAGTTGAAGTCATTTCCGGCCGTCGAACTGTTATTGCCGAAGATGGTACGCCTATCCGTCCAGATGAAGTCGCCGTTGCAACTGGACATGGGCACATGGTTGTAAAGCGCGAACATGGCAATTTGATCTGCGGCGTTTCTCGAGAGCCAGTGCGCAGCGGGTGCTTGCCTTCGGTTGACCCTATGCTTTCCAGTCTTGCCAGTGTGTGCTCCGGCAATGCGCTAGCAATCATCCTTTCAGGCATGGGCCGCGATGGAAGCGAAGGCGCGAAGGAATTGATTGAGGCAGGCGGTATGGTGTTCGCTCAGGACGCCGAAACCAGCGCCGTCTGGGGCATGCCGGGTGCTGTCACCAAGGCTGGCATTTCGAGCTTTGTCGCACCACCCGAAAGACTTGCCCAAGCCATCACGGCTCAGACCAACGCTTCAAGCAAGCGCTGATGGTAGTCAGCTGCAAAGTATGGACGCGAGCAAAGCATCTTATCAGATAGTAGCCGATCTTCTCGAGAGAGAAACCGGACAGCATCTCACAGAAAATCGGCTTTGGCGGGTGAGCTCTGCCCTTGCCTGCGTTCTAAGAGAGCATGGCATCAGTAATATCGATCAGCTCGTTTGCCTGCTCGATGAACCTCGCAGTCAGGAATTATCGCAACAAGTCGTCGAAGCGCTTCTCAATAACGAAACATATTTCTTTCGTGACAAACCTACGTTTGACCAGTTGCCGAATGCAATCTTGCCCAGACTGGCGGAGCGACGGACCGAGGAAAAACGTTTGTCGATTTGGTGCGCTGGGTGCTCCACCGGGCAAGAAGCCTACTCAATCGCCATGTCGATTGTTGATGATCCAGTGCGCTGGGCTGGCTGGAAGATTGATATACTTGGAACGGACATATCCGAGCAGGCAATCTTCACTGCGCGGCAGGGGCATTACAGCCAATTTGAGGTGCAAAGAGGATTGAGTGTCATCGAAATGCTGAAGCACTTCGAGGAAACAGACAGCGGTTGGCAGATCAATCAGAACGTTCGCTCGATGGTGCGATTTGATAGGCGGAACGTCTTGAAAGAACCGCCTTCCCGCCGAGCTTTTGACCTTGTTCTGTGTCGAAACGTGCTGCTCTATTTTGATCGCACGTTTCGAGAGCTCGCTTTTGAGAAGCTTCAATCAGCGATGGCGAGCGATGGATATCTGATGTTGGGTGCGGGTGAAACCGTCTTGGGGCACACGCGCGCGTTCGCTCCGGTTAGTGATGCGGCGAGCCTGTACACTGTTCGCGAAGCAGCTAATGCTCATACTTGATAAGGCGCCCCTCCGGATTGGCGCGTAGTATTCTTGCAGAAATTCGAAAATTTTACATTTTCTTAGATAACCCGACTTAACCAATTCATCCGCGGTTCTGGTGCATTGTCTGCATGTTGGCGAACGCGCATGAAACGGGGACTTCGGGTGAGTATCGAAGATAGACCTATGCGTCTAACACCAGTCGGTTTGGTTGTTATGCCATTCGCGGTTCTGACCTTTGTATTTGCCCTTATCGTGATGGTGGTAATTGCGAGCGATCAGATCGCGATGCTCTCCTCATCGGCGCTTTTGATCTCTGGCCTTCTGCTTTACGCATCCACTGTTTTTCTCCTTGGTCGCAATAGCTTTGCAGCTGTACGAGAGCTTGAGGAGATGGGCACCACAGACACCTTAAGCAAACTGCCCAATCGTCGCGAATTGCACGCTCATATCGATGAGCTTTCGCAATCAGGTGAAGAGATTGCGATCGCTATTGTGGACCTCGACGGTTTCAAACAGATCAACGACCACTTCGGCCACGCCGTGGGCGATGCTCTTATAAAGCAGTGCTCCAGCCTGCTGCGCGAAGTCATGGGCAAAGACGGCCGGTGTTATCGGTTGGGCGGAGACGAATTCGCGGTTGCCTTTTCCGGGAGCGTTGCTGGAACAATCCTGGAAGGCATGTCGCGCTCCTTGCTCGTTCGGCTCGAAAAACCTTTTATCGTCGAAGAAAATCGCATCACTCTTGGGGCGAGCATTGGCCTATCGCATTCAGGTCCGGGTGCGCCTGTCGATTCGTCTGAACTGTTGCGCCGCGCGGACGTCGCGATGGAGATGTCGAAGCGGGGCGGAAAAATGCGCTGCACCTGGTTCAATGAGACATTCGACCAAAGACGCGAAGCGGTTCGCGAAATTGAAGACGATCTTCGCGAAGGGCTTGAGAAAGGCGAATTTGAGCTGCATTACCAGCCACTTGTAGATGCCGACACAAAGGATATCGTCGCAGTTGAGGCTCTCCTGCGCTGGAACCGAGCAGATGGCCAAAAAATGGGACCGAATGTCTTCATCCCCGTCGCCGAAGAATCCGGCGTAATCAATCCAATCGGGCTGTGGGTGCTTCGCCAAGCGATGACCGACGCATTGAATTGGGATGGGCTAACACTTTCAGTCAACATATCAGCAGCCCAGCTCCGCAATCCGGAGTTTCCGGTCAAACTCGGCCAGATCTTGGAGGAGACCGGGTTCAAGCCAGAACAGCTGGAACTTGAAATTACCGAGACTTGCCTTGTGCTCGACCCGATCGTGGCCGAACGCAGCCTCGATGTCATTCGCGGCTTCGGTGTCAAAATCAGCCTTGACGATTTCGGCACCGGCTACGCTTCAATCGGTTTCCTTCGTCAGTTCAGATTTGAAAAACTGAAGCTGGATCGGAGCCTTGTTGTTCAAGCGGGCGAAGATGACGGTAGCCGCGCCATGATGCTTTCCAGCATCGCAGTTGCGCGTGCGCTTAAAATGGAAGTTACGGCTGAGGGTGTCGAAACGACAGAGCAGGCT
Organism: Erythrobacter sp. YT30; assembly: GCF_001542875.1. Classification (GTDB taxonomy): domain Bacteria; phylum Pseudomonadota; class Alphaproteobacteria; order Sphingomonadales; family Sphingomonadaceae; genus Erythrobacter. The sequence goes on from NZ_LMAF01000002.1 coordinate 448,840, forward strand.
GATATGGTTCGTCTGGCAGGGTGCGATCAAATGCAGGGCTGGCTGTACCATAAGGCAATGCCTGCAGCGCAGATCGATGAATTGATTGCCGCACAAAATGCCGATCATAATCAGGCGTCTGAGCCGTCCGCCCATAAGGCTGTGGTCAACCGCTAGCGTCGCTTTTGCAGGCCACCATCAATCGTTTGTAAACCACTTTCGTTCATCACCGGAGCAATACGTAGTATTCGGGAATGCGGGCATGAACATGGAAGTCCAACAGGTTGAAGGCGAAAACGGTGCGACAGAGGAAATGTCGCAATCCATCCTTGAGCAACTCGAAGCCGACATGGCCGATGAGACGCATGCGATCGGCGATCAAAAGCCGAGCTTTCTTGAACGTTTTCAAAGCTTTCGCGATGCCCAGATCAGAGGCAAGATTCGCGCAATCTTTGGGGTCTTCGCTGCCTTTGGGTTTGCAATAACGCTTGTGCTTGGCCTCGGGCTAACAGAGCTTTGGTTTCGGTACGATACCTCGGCCAAAGTTCAGAACGCGGTTCAGGCATCAAGCGAGCTAAAGAGTGCAATGGGGGAATTGCGCTACAACACAGCCAGGTACGTTTTCGAAGGCGAGCCATCTGTGCTGGAAACGCGCGGCGAAAATTACCGCGCGGCACAAGAAAAACTACAAACGCTAAGTGCAATCGTAACCGAATATGTGCCCCAGTTGACGGGCGATGTAGAGCGCGCTGAAGAAGATCTCGCGGCCTATGATGCGGCTTTCAATGGCGCAGTCGCACAGATCGCCAACGAAGGCCGCAATGAGCGCACCAGCGCACTCGCCTACGAGATTTCAGATGCAGGAGACCGTATCTTCAGCGATGCCGACAGGATATCGGCCCGCTTGAAGGCCCGTTTCAACGAGCTTGAAGTTTCGGGCATTGACTATTTCTTCAAAATGATCGGGATCATTGCCTTTCTGACGGTCATGGCAGGCATCGTGCTGCTCGTCGGTTTGCAATATCTCTCCCGAGATCTCTCGCGCAAGATCAGCAACGTCACGTCAATGATGACGCGTCTTGCCCAAGGGGACGACAACTTTGGGATTCAGGGTCATGATCGCAAAGACGAAGTCGGTGAAATGTTGCGCGCGCTTGCCATGTTCAAAAAGGCCAACCGGCAGCTGAAGCAATGGGCACGCGAGCGCTCTGATCGCGCTGAACAAGAGATCAAGCATCAGCAGGAAATCGCGCGTGAGCGTGAAGAACTGGAAGCCCGCAAAGCTTCACTGATCACGGAAATCGCGCAGCAATTCGAGCAATCGGTGGGCGACGTGGTTGAGATCGTAACAAAAGCATCGGGCGAACTTCAGACCACTGCGACACGCATGGCTGACACTGCCGATGAAGCTAGCAAGAGCACAAATTCGCTCGTCAAAAACATGGAAGAAGCGAACGCTGGTGCGACTTCTGCTGCTGCTGCAAGCGACGAATTTGCTCTCTCAATTGGCGAGATAAGCCGTCAGGCCGCCTCCTCCAGCGAACTTGCTCGCCAGGCCGCGGACGCAACAGAAGATGCCGATACAACGATTTCCGCACTGTCAGAATCGGCCGAACAGGTTGGACAGATCGTTGAACTTATCCAGACGATCGCCCAGCGCACCAACCTCCTCGCACTCAACGCATCTATCGAAGCTGCACGCGGCGGCGAGGCGGGACGCGGTTTTGCTGTTGTAGCAAGCGAAGTGAAAGAGCTCGCCATGCAAACCAGCCGCGCGACCGATCAGGTCGGTGAGCAGATCCGTTCCATGCAGGAAACAACTGGAGCAAGCGTAAACGCGCTCCGCTCGATTGCCGGCCAGGTAAAAGAGCTTGAGAGCACTGCCATCTCCATAGCGAGTGCGGTCGATCAACAATCCGTAGCAGGACAGGATCTGGCGCGGAGTATCGACCTTGCTGCGCGCGGCACGGAAACGGTTTCGGGCCACATCGATGATGTTCGCGCCCTTTCGCTTTCCACCGGGGCTGCTGCAAGCCAAGTGCTAACGAGCGCCAATGATCTTGACAGCCAGGCTAACCATCTGAGCCAGCAAGTCGAAGCATTCCTGAAGCGCGTACGCGAGGCTTGATCAGTAGCAGCGCGCGCTCATAGACAACCAGCCCCGATATAACACCATCACTCATTGTTCTCGATCGAGTGTGAGAGTGAGTGACTGCGTGAGGTGTTTGTCGATAGGATTCTAGACGCCTTATCACGCGCCATAGGATCAAATTGGTCAGCCGAACTCTGGTGGTTATTCTCTCTAGGCTGGTTGCGGGAGTTGGATTTGAACCAACGACCTTCAGGTTATGAGCCTGACGAGCTACCGGACTGCTCCATCCCGCGCTACCTAGCTGGGCGCCTGGGAAATAGTCCCTAGAGACGCCAAAAGGGCCAGCCCTTAGGCAAGCCCTTTGACAGTGAATGGGTTTTTACCGCGCTCACACCAGCTGCAATGCCTGGCGACGACCTACTCTTCCGTGCCTTAAGACACAGTACCATCGGCGCTATCTGGTTTCACGGCCGAGTTCGAGATGGGATCGGGTGGGTCACAGACGCTATGGCCACCAAGCAATGAAGCCGGTGTGTGCGGGTTAAATCGATGCACCTGATTTGGTGTTCAAAGGGTTTATCTGGCTTGGTAATTCTCTTACCAACGCTCGGCCTGCTGAACGCAAGGCTGTCGTTGATAGTGCGAACTCTCAAGCGCGACAGAACTATTAGGACCAGTTAGCTTCACACATTACTGCGCTTCCACACCTGGCCTATCAACGTCATGGTCTATGACGGTTCGAAGATACCTTATCTTTAGGGAGGCTTCCCGCTTAGATGCTTTCAGCGGTTATCCCGTCCATGCATAGCTACCCAGCGGCACCCTTGGCAGGATGACTGGTACACCAGAGGCATGTTCACCCCGGTCCTCTCGTACTAGGGGCAACTCCTATCAAGTATCGACGCCCACGGCAGATAGGGACCAAACTGTCTCGCGACGTTCTGAACCCAGCTCACGTACCACTTTAATTGGCGAACAGCCAAACCCTTGGGACCTGCTCCAGCCCCAGGATGTGATGAGCCGACATCGAGGTGCCAAACGATTCCGTCGATATGAGCTCTTGGGAATCATCAGCCTGTTATCCCCGGCGTACCTTTTATCCGTTGAGCGATGGCCCTTCCACGAGGGACCACCGGATCACTATGACCGACTTTCGTCTCTGCTCGACCTGTCGGTCTCGCAGTCAGGCAGGCTTATGCCATTGCACTCTCGCAGCCGGTTTCCAACCGGCCTGAGCCTACCATCGCGCGCCTCCGTTACTCTTTAGGAGGCGACCGCCCCAGTCAAACTACCCGCCACAGAGGGTCCCTGAACCGGATAACGGTTCTAGGTTAGACATCAGAAAACAACAGGGTGGTATTTCACCTATGGCTCCACTCGGACTGGCGCCCAAGTTTCAAAGCCTCCCACCTATGCTACACAGTTCTTTCCTAATGCCACTCTGAAGCTGCAGTAAAGGTGCACGGGGTCTTTCCGTCTAACCGCGGGTACTCCGCATCTTCACGGAGAATTCAATTTCGCTGAGCATATCCTGGAGACAGTGGGGAAGTCGTTACGCCATTCGTGCAGGTCGGAACTTACCCGACAAGGAATTTCGCTACCTTAGGACCGTTATAGTTACGGCCGCCGTTTACTTGGGCTTCAATTCGGAGCTTGCACTCCTCCTCTTAACCTTCAAGCACCGGGCAGGCGTCAGACCCTATACGTCGTCTTGAAGCCGACTTAGCAGAGTCCTGTGTTTTTGATAAACAGTCGCTACCCCCTGGCCTGTGCCCCCTGAAAAGAGTTGCCTCGATTCAGGGCCTCCTTCTTCCGAAGGTACGGAGGCAATTTGCCGAGTTCCTTCAGGATACTTCTCTCAAGCGCCTTGGTATACTCTACCTGACCACCTGTGTCGGTTTCGGGTACGGTTTATACGGAGAGGCTATTTCCTGGAACATCTTGGCAGCATGACCAATCCAATAAGGCCACACTACTTCCGACATCCGTCACACATCTCCAAGCCCACGAATATTTACGTGGTTCCCATCGACTACCCCCTTCGGGCTCGTCTTAGGGGCCGGCTAACCCTGCTCCGATTAGCGTTGAGCAGGAACCCTTGGTCTTTCGGCGAGAGGGCATCTCACCCTCTTTATCGCTACTCATGTCAGCATTCGCACTTCCGATATCTCCACCGTCGGTTACCCTTCGGCTTCATCAACTTACGGAACGCTCCGCTACCGCTCATAGTAAACTATGAACCCTAAGCTTCGGTGCATATCTTTAGCCCCGTTACATCTTCGCCGCAGGAACCCTTATTTAGACCAGTGAGCTGTTACGCTTTCTTTAAAGGATGGCTGCTTCTAAGCCAACCTCCTGGTTGTTTTGGGATTCCCACATGCTTTCCCACTTAGATATGACTTGGGGACCTTAGCTGTAGGTTAGGGCTGTTTCCCTTTTGACGACGGACCTTAGCACCCGCCGTCTGTCTGCCAGACTAGACTCATTGGTATTCGGAGTTTGGTTAGGTTTGGTACCGCTCGCGCAGCCCTAGCCCATCCAGTGCTCTACCCCCAATGGCAAAAATCTGACGCTCTACCTCAATAGATTTCGCGGAGAACCAGCTATTTCCCGGCTTGATTGGCCTTTCACCCCTAAACACAAGTCATCCGAGCATTTTTCAACATGCAACGGTTCGGTCCTCCAGTGCGTGTTACCGCACCTTCAACCTGCTCATGCCTAGATCGCCGGGGTTCGGGTCTAATCCAACATACTCAGTCGCCCTATTCAGACTCGCTTTCGCTTCGCCTACACCTAACGGCTTAAGCTTGCATGCTAGATTAAGTCACTGACCCATTATGCAAGAGGTACGCTGTCACCCCCTATGGGGCTCCAACTGCTTGTAAGCATCCGGTTTCAGGTACTGTTTCACTCCCCTCATCGGGGTGCTTTTCACCTTTCCCTCACGGTACTGTGTTCGCTATCGGTCATGTACGAGTATTTAGGCTTGGAGGGTGGTCCCCCCATGTTCAGACAGAATTTCACGTGTTCCGCCCTACTCAAGTCCTTTTCTAGTCTCTTCGCATACGGGACTGTCACCCACTATGGTCTCACTTTCCAGAGAGTTTTGCTAATAATAGAAAAGGCACTGGCCTGGTCCCGGTTCGCTCGCCACTACTACGGGAATCTCGGTTGATGTCTTTTCCTCCAGGTACTGAGATGTTTCAGTTCCCTGGGTTTGCTTCACCAAAGCTATATATTCACTAAGGTGATACCTTATCCACCTCTCTCAATCTCTCCGAAGAGAAAATGAAAGAAATGGTGAAGGTGGGTTTCCCCATTCGGAAATCGCCGGATCAAAGATTGCTCACATCTCCCCGACGCTTATCGCAGCGTGCCACGTCCTTCATCGCCTGTACATGCCAAGGCATCCACCAAATGCTCTTACCTCACGCTTGAGAATCCACACCATCAACGACAGACCTGCATAAAAGCCCATCGTCTTCGCGATAGTGTAGAGAATTATCTCAGCCAGATAATCAATTTGATTGATTTGTGATGCATAGACTACACGCTTGTCAGGCCGGCTAGACCTTTCAAACAATCTATGCGCCACGGCATCGATTTAAAAACCCATTCACAATGTCAAAAGTTCGGCGGCAGATCCGCCTGACCGGCTCAGTGGAAAACCACATGCCGGATCTCGTTTCTCTTCATCATCAGATCAAATGCCTGGTGGAGCCTATCGGGATCGAACCGATGACCCCCTGCTTGCAAAGCAGGTGCTCTCCCAGCTGAGCTAAGGCCCCATATCGGTGAACGACCATCACACAAAAGCGATGGTAGGTCCGAGTGGATTTGAACCACCGACCTCACCCTTATCAGGGGTGCGCTCTAACCAACTGAGCTACGGACCTGCACCTAACAAGCCAGCTCGTTAAAAGCCGATTGCGGCGCGAGCCAGCTCAGGCAAACAACGCAGATAGCAGGGCAAAGACCCGCAATCGCGGTGTATCTGATTGATGAAAGGACACGAGGACGACGGCAATGTTCTTTGGAACTTGCGAAGCACTTCCGAACACTAGGCTCGACGCTTTCGCTTGTATCCTTA
>NZ_LMAF01000002.1:457500-1911862 GCF_001542875.1 Erythrobacter sp. YT30
GTGGCTGAGCTGCTCCGCATACAGATGGTGCTGTTCCTTATCGTACCATTTATGGCCCTGCCCGAGGCGATGCTCGCGCGAAAGCTGTTGTTCCGCCCGCAAGCCATTGCCAGCATGAGCGGTGCGGTGAGCGGCGCGAGTGTCGCGCTGGCCCTCGCCTATTTGGGCTATGGGGTGTGGGCGCTTGTGTATGCGCCCATCGTGCAATTCGCCGTGCGCGCGGCTGTGGTTTCCTTTGCGGCCAGGATCATGACACTGCCCCGCTTCAATTTATCGGGCGCGCGCGCGATCATCACGTTTGGCGGTACGCTTACGCTGTGCCAGTTCTTCTGGATCATCCAGAGCCAATCGGACATCTTCATCGCCGGCCGCCAGTTTGAGACTTACGAGCTTGGCCTTTATTCAGAAGCGCTGTTTGTCGCCCTGATCGTCACGGGGCGCTTTCTGCCGCCGATCAACGAGGTATCCTTCCCGGCCTATTCTGAGCTTTATAATAAGGGCCGGGATCTCGCGCCCTATTTCGCGCGGGTCCAGCGAACCGTCGCTCTTGTGGTAGCGCCTTTATATATAGGTGTGTCCCTGATTGCGCATGACGCGGTCGCTACCGTCTTTGGGCCTAAGTGGATTGAGATGGCACCGCTGCTCGCCAATCTTGCGCTTATCATGCCGGTGTTTGCCGTGCAGATCGTGTGCGCCCCTTCGACCAACGCGATGGGCAAGCCTTGGATTTATCTCACCACATCGATTTGCGGAGCGATTGCATTTGCGAGCTGTTTTGCTTTTGGCGTCGCGTACGGCCCCGAGGGATTGACCTATGCGTGGTGGGTAGCGGCTCCGGTTCTTCTTCTCGTCACATTGGCGCTAACTCTGCCAGCTCTAAAACTCAACGTGATAGAGCTTGTGAAAGCCTGGCTACCCGCGATCGCTTCGACTGCCCTTATGGGCGCGACTATATATATAGCATTGAGTGCGATACCCGATTGGACGCCTTGGTGGCGGCTCGCCGCGATCGTTCCTTTTGGCGCGATTGTATACGGTGCTTTGCTCTGGTTCATCTGGCCCCAGGTCGTGCGCGATAGCTGGGAGATGTTGCGCCAGAAAAAACAAGGCGATGCGGCGGGCAATGCCAACGAAATCCCCGCCACCTCAATCTGATCCGCAAGCTATTTGGGCATTCTCCCAATGTCTGGTAATCTTGCGTTCATACCCGCAGCCCACGATTGCGGGGCAAACGGGATGGGAAGACCATGAAAGCACACACTACCGCAGCGGCCATCGGCGTCGCTCTATTCGCAACCAGCGCGCTTGCCGAAAGCTCGCCCGCTTTCATTCAGCCTGCCCAAAAAGCAAAGCATCCCGTTGCAGCGCTAGATACCCAGCCAATCACGCCAAACTTCGCGGACCCGACCACCGAAATTCTCGACCTGGACGAAGAGCGCAATCAGCGGCTCACAATCCCCGTGATGATCGAAGGGGCCGGCCCGTTTGACTTCATGATCGACACCGGCAGCCAGGCGACGGCTGTCACGCACCAGATCAACGAAGGCCTCTCGCTGACACCGCTGGGCACAGCGACTTTGATCGGAATGGCCAGCCGCCGACCGGTGAGCGTTGTCGAGGTAAACAACCTGACTGTTGGCAGCTACACCATCGAAGATCTTGAAGCGCCCGTACTCGACCGTCAGCATGTCGGCGCCGACGGAATCATCGGGCTTGATAGCCTGCAAGATTTCCGCGTCCTTATGGATTTTCGCGATGAGACAATCGCGCTGGAAGATGTGACCGGTGGCAAGGCGTCGAGCCGCGGCTTTGAAATCGTCGTGCGCGCACGATCGAAACTTGGCCAATTGCTAATTACCGATGCAGTGGTCGAAGGGGTTCGGGCGACCGTCATTATCGATACCGGCGCGCAGATGAGCCTTGCCAACAACGCTCTTCGCGAACGCATCAGAAGAAAGCGCGCGACAGAAGTACAGACGACGGACGTGAACGGCGTGAGCATGACGGGCCAGATGTCGGTGATGCGCTCAATGACGATTGGGGGGCTATCGCTAACGAATGTCCCGCTGACCTTTGCTGATGCTCCGGCGTTTGATGCGTTGGGGCTCAGAGATCAGCCCGTTCTTTCGCTCGGCATGCAACATTTGAAGATGTTTGACCGCGTCGCGATTGATTTTTCACGCCAGCGCATTTTGTTCGATGTGCCGCGCGATATCGCCCGCGAAATGCGCCGGGCGCGGCGTAACTCTTACAGCTTCTGAACGCACTTTAGCCGAAGGGCGAAAACCGCCCTTCCCTTGCCCTAAGCCATAGGCGCGCCCACATGGCACTTCGCCATGCCACCTGACGCGCTCTCTTCGAACAATGAAACCGCTCCGCCAGAGGCCGAAGGCTGGCACACATTAAAACGCTTCCTGCCCTATCTCTGGCCGCGCGATAATCCTGGTCTGCGCTGGCGCATTGTCATTGCGCTTACGCTTGTGCTGGCAGCGAAGGCTGTCACCCTGGCCCTGCCCTTTGCCTACAAAGGCGCAGTCAACGCAATGGAGGGCAACCCTGTTGCCGAAGCTCTCGACACAGGCGCGACTGTCGCGCTGGCGCTTGTCGCAGCTTACGTCCTTGGCCGGTTCACCTCGCTCATGTTCGACAATCTGCGCAACATCGCATTCGAGCGTGTAGGACAAATGGCAACGCTGTCGCTTGCCGAAGATGTGTTTCACAGACTGCACCGTTTATCCCTGCGCTTTCACCTGACCCGGCGTACGGGCGAAGTGACCAAGATCATCGAACGCGGAACCAAAAGCATCGACCAGATGCTCTATTTCCTGCTTTTCAACATCGCGCCCACCGCGATTGAGCTGATCGCTGTCGGCGTCATTTTCTATCTCAATTTCGGGTGGGAGCTGGTCGCGGCGACCGCCTTTACCGTGGTGACCTATATAATGGTCACCCGCTGGATCACCGAGTGGCGCACCAAGCTGCGGCGTGAGATGAACGATCTCGATGGTCAGGCGCTGCACCGCGCGGTTGATTCGCTGCTGAACTTTGAAACCGTGAAGTATTTCGGAGCCGAGCGGCGCGAAGAGGAACGATACGGCAATGCAGCGCGCGCTTATGCCAATGCGGCGGTTAAATCAGACAATTCGCTCGCGCTTTTGAACATCGCGCAGTCGGGTATCACCAATGCGCTTATGGCAGGCGCGATGGCTTACACGGTATGGGGCTGGAGCAAGGGGCAGCTGACCGTCGGCGATCTGGTGTTTGTGAACACTTATCTCATGCAGCTGTTTCGCCCGCTCGATCTGCTCGGCTGGGTCTATCGCACGATCCGGCAGGGCCTGGTCGATATGGGCGAGATGTTCCGACTGATCGACACAGAGATTGAAGTGCACGATGTGCCAGGCGCGCCAGCTTTGGTGGTGGGCAAGCCTTCGCTCGCTTTTGAGAATGTGACTTTTGGATACGAAGCCGAACGCACCATTTTGCACAGCCTCAGTTTCGAAGTGCCCGCCGGCTCTAGCGTTGCGATAGTTGGCCCGTCGGGCGCAGGCAAAAGCACGATTGGGCGGCTGCTGTTCCGTTTCTACGATCCCAAGCAAGGCCGCATCCTGATCGACGGCCAAGACATCGCCACCGTACAGCAAGACAGCGTTCGTGCCGCGATTGGCATCGTTCCGCAGGACAGCGTGCTGTTCAATGACACACTCGCCTACAACATTGCCTATGGTGCGGACGGCGCGACTGAAGAGCAGGTTCGTCAGGCTGCGAAAGACGCATCGCTGATGCCGCTTATTGATCGCCTGCCCGATGGATTTGAAACGATGGTGGGCGAACGCGGCCTCAAATTGTCGGGTGGTGAAAAACAACGCGTCGCGATTGCTCGTACGCTGGTGAAGAACCCGCCGATCCTGCTGCTGGATGAAGCGACAAGCGCACTTGATACTCGGACCGAGCAGGAAATCCTCGGCACGCTCAATCGTATTGCGGAAGGACGCACAACGCTGGCAATTGCGCACCGCCTTTCAACGATAGCCGATGCAGACCGCATATTAGTGCTCGACCAAGGCCAGCTTGCCGAATCCGGCACGCATGAAGAACTGCTGTCGAAACGCGGCCTGTATGCCGAGATGTGGGCGCAGCAAGCGAGCGAAGCGCGCGAGACCGAAGCCGAGGCGGCAGAGTAAGCCTGCTCAAAGGTGACAAAGGTTACACTGTGTCACCCACCGCCAGAAGCAATTTATATAAACTTTTCAAGATCTAAGATTGGATTTGGCCCGGGTGACGGACACGGGGGCAAGGCCTTTCTTGCGGGATATTCTGGTGCGATAGACGCATTTGGGGCGCAAAAAGCGCTTTGAAAAGCGAGGAAACGACGATGACAAAGAGCGCAGATTTCTTTGCCAATCGCGTTTCGCGTAGGAAAGGGCCCTAACCCCGCGCCTCGTCCGAAATGCGCTTGAGCACGTTCATCGCATTGCCGCGACGATCCCACGGTACAAACAGATGATCGTGATGCAGCCCGGCAATCACATTGCAGGCAATACCTTCATCCGCGAGGCCAGTTGCGACCGCCGCTGTGAGCCCCACGCCTTCAAGATCGGAGTGCACTTGCAGCGTGATCCGCGCAAACCTCGGCAATCCTTCCGCCATCGGCCATTCCTGTTCGAGCGCATAGACATAGGTCGTGCCTTCATCACCCTCATGGATGGAGGCGAACATCGGCGAGATCTCTAAAGAGAAATCGGTCCAGCGATCCTCGTGCATGAAGACATGGGGAAGCGCGTGAAGCTCCGGGTCCATCCCCGCCAACATATTGGCCAATGCGGTGACCGGCGCGCTGACGGGGGTCTCGCTCACAGAATATACTTCGACAGATCGGTGTCTTCGGCAACGCCCTCCAGCCGTTCACGCACATAAGCAGCGTCGACCGTCACGGTTTCGCCTTCGTGATCTTCGGCATCAAAGCTGATGTCTTCCAGGAGCTTTTCCATGACTGTCTGCAATCGCCGCGCGCCAATATTCTCGACGCTTTCATTGACGGCTGCTGCAATCTTGGCGACTTCGCGAACGGCGTCTTCCTTGAAATCAAGCTCCACCTTCTCGGTCGCGATCAGGGCGCGATATTGTTCGACAAGGTTTGCGCGCGTGTCCGAAAGGATCGCAACAAAATCTTCCTCTGTGAGAGCACGCAGCTCCACCCGGATCGGCAGGCGGCCCTGCAATTCAGGCAGCATGTCGGAAGGCTTCGCAACATGGAACGCTCCGCTCGCGATGAAAAGGACATGATCGGTTTTCATCGGACCGTACTTGGTCGCAACCGTCGTCCCTTCGATCAGGGGTAGCAGATCGCGCTGCACACCTTCGCGGCTGACACTGCCGCCGCGCACATCGCTGACGGCGATCTTGTCGATTTCATCAAGGAAAACGATCCCGTTTGTTTCGGCATTTCGAAGCGCAGCCTGATTCACATCGTCATCATCAAGACGCTTGTCGGCTTCCTCATCGACCAGCCTGTCCCACGCATCGGGCACGCGCAGTTTGCGCTTTTTGGTGGGTGTCTTGCCAAATGCTTTTCCCATCATGTCTGACAGGTCGATCATCTGCATATTGCCGCCCATGTTCCCCATGTCGAACGGGGTTGAAGGCGCTTCAGTGACTTCGATCTCCACCTCGACATCGTTCATCGCGTTCTGGACGATGCGCTGGCGAAAGCTCTCGCGTGTTGCTTCTGATGCGTTGTCGCCGACGAGCGCTGTCAAAAGGCGCTCCATTGCAGCCTCGGATGCTGCTTCACGCACTTTTTCGCGGCGCAGTTCCTTCTCCAGCCGGATCGCATCTTCGACAAGATCGCGGGCGATCTGTTCAACATCGCGCCCGACATAGCCAACTTCTGTAAACTTGGTCGCCTCGACCTTGACGAACGGAGCCTGGGCAAGCTTTGCCAAACGTCGGCTGATCTCCGTCTTGCCGCAGCCGGTGGGGCCGATCATCAGGATATTCTTGGGCGTAACCTCATCGCGCAAATCCGCGCCAAGACGCTGCCTGCGCCACCTGTTGCGCAGCGCCACAGCGACCGCGCGTTTTGCGTCTTTCTGGCCAATGATATGTTCATTCAGCGCCGCCACAGTCTGCTTGGGCGTCAGCGCATCGGCTGTAGGAGCATCGGGAGTGCTAGTGTCTGTCATGTGTGCTTTCGGAAGAATAGAATTAGACGGTTTCGAGCGTCAGATTGCCATTGGTGAAGACGCAGATATCGGCCGCAACGGCCATGCTCTTGCGCGCGATCTGCTCGGGATCTTCTTCATAATCAGCCAGAGCTCGCGCGGCGGCGAGAGCATAATTGCCGCCCGATCCAATAGCCGCAATGCCGCCTTCGGGTTCCAAAACATCGCCATTGCCGGTGAGCACCAGCAGCGTGTCTGTGTCCGCGACGATCATCAATGCTTCAAGATTGCGCAGGTATTTGTCGGTGCGCCAATCCTTTGCCAGCTCCACTGCTGCGCGCAACAATTGGCCGGAATATTGTTCGAGCTTCGCCTCAAGCCGTTCAAACAGCGTAAATGCATCGGCAGTTGCGCCTGCAAATCCGGCGATCACTTTACCGCCTTCGCCAATGCGGCGGACTTTGCGGGCATTGGGCTTCATCACGGTGTTGCCCATGGAGACCTGGCCATCGCCCGCAATCACGGTTTTGTCGCCGCGTTTGATTCCGACAATGGTGGTGCCGTGCCACTGGACAAGGCCGTGGCTGTCGTTTGATGTGTTCATGGCCCGCGATATGGGCGCTTAGGCTGCGCGGTCAAGCGCAAGCAGGCATTGCCCGAGTTCAGGGGCCACCGGGCCCAGCGCCGCCGCCGACGCCGCCAACCTGGCCGATATTGCCGAAGAGGTCCTCGAGGAAGGTGCGCTCGCGCCCAAGCGTTGGTGTCTTGTCGCCATCGGGGCGCAGGTAGACAACGTCCTCGATCCCGCTGCGCTCAACCGCTGCGACATTGCCAGCCTCGTCAAACTTTACCGCAAGGACGCCATGCGTATCAATCTTTGGGCGGACAAACGGTTTGCGGCCCGTCACGCTCGACACGTAATACCAGGTCGGCTCACCATACTGGCTTTCGAAAGTCGGGCGGCCAAGCGTCCCTTCGACAGAGCGCTGGTTGTCGATCCCCGGCTGCACCGTTGCGAGCAGCACATTATCGGTGATGTAGCCGCGCGTCTCCCGGATGGAGGAGCACCCCGACAGGGCGGCCACGCCTCCAAGCACCAGACACGAAAGGGCTGCTTTTTTCATCATCACTCGCCGAAATTCCTCCAAACGCGTATACCCCGGCCATGCCTTTGCAATCGAACCGGGGGCGCCTCAACCATTGATCCAGACCCGCTCTTAGTGCGCCCACCGCCGCGTTGCAATCGCTGCGCCGGGATACTCTGAGCACAGAATGGGTCCGGGCACGAATTGGCTGCGCGCATTTGAATTGCGAGTGAACAAGGCGTTAGCGCGGCGCACTATTGTGCGGAACAGATCGGCGCGTTTATGGGTTGCGTCATGGGATTGCGTCTTCAAAACCTGGAGGCGCGTATTTCCTTTGACTATTTTCAATTTCGCAAAAGATTCAAGAAAGCTCCGATGTCGTTTCTATCCCGTCTGCTTGGCACCGCTCCTGATCCGCGCGAGACCATTCGCCCACTTTGGCACCGCGTGGTGGAATTGGCGCGTGAGCCTTCCTTCTATTCCACCTGCGGCGTGGCCGATACGGTTGGGGGGCGTTTTGATCTGATCACCGCCGTTTTGTGCACGATGATGGTGCGTGTCGAGGCATCCGAAATGCGGGCGGAAAGCGCGCTTCTCGCAGAGCTGTTCGTTGAGGATATGGACGGCCAATTGCGCGAATTCGGCGTCAATGATGTCGTTGTGGGCAAGCGGATCGGCAAATTGATGAGCGTTCTGGGCGGCAGGCTTGGCGCCTATCGGAGCGCGCTTGTGAACAAGGATGCCGACAAGCTGACCGAGGCTGTGAAGCGCAATGTGACCTTCACCGAAGACGCGAACGAAGACGAGGCCGCCGCCTGTGTATCGGGCAAACTTCTCCAATTGTCAGAGCGCCTCGCGGGACGCAGCGATGAAGAGCTGATCAAGGCCAGCGGCATCTGGTGAGCGAGAACGGACCTTCAGGCGAAACGTCTCCGCCCGAATTGCATCGGATGGTGAAAACGCGCGCCCTGCCCGGCGAGTCAATAGCGGTTATCGCTAATGAGAACGAACGCGCTGCCCTTGCGACGAGGTTTGGCATCGTCGCGATTGAGCGGTTGGAAGCACAGGTTTCGCTTGAGAAAACCGGCGCAGGCATCGCTGCCACAGGTTCGCTGGAAGCTGACATCACACAAGCTTGCGCCGTGTCGGGTGAGGATTTCCCTGTCACCATCGCCGAGGAATTGGACTTGCTGTTCGTCGAGGACAGTGTCCTTGCCGCGCGCGAGGCGGGTGAGGTGAACGAGGAAGGCGCAATCGAGGTTGATCTGTTCGCAGAAGACTCTGAGGAAATTGGCTATTCAGGCGACACGTTCGATCTGGGCGAAGCAGTGGCGCAGTCGCTTGGCCTTGCTATCGATCCCTACGCCGAAGGTCCCAACGCCGACAAAGCGCGACAAGAGGCGGAGCTGGTCGATGAAAGTACCCCAAGCGGACCGCTGGCAAGCGCGCTAAGCGAAGCGCTCAAGAAGAGGTAAAACCCTAGTTTGCTTCGGCTTCAGATTTGGTATCTGCACCGATCAAATACGGCATCGTTTCAACCAATTCATAACCCGGCATACGCTCAGCAAAATGCCTGAGCCATGTGGCGTGGCCGCTGCCCGCTATGACGAGAACCCGGTCGCCTGGCTCTACAATCATGTCGATCTTTCCGAACATCTTTGCATTGCGCATGTACCAATAGGCATTGAGCTCTGCCCCCGGCTGCGCATCGCCATCGCCGATCTGGATAAGCGAATAATACAGCCTGTCGTGCTTTGCGGCGAGCTGTTCGCCATCATTGTGCGGGATGAGTGATTGCGCCACGGTTTGCTGCTCGCGCTGGGCATCTTGCTGCGCTGTTTCCTCGCGCACTTCGTCCAGCAATTGCTCGATTATCGCTGACTGACCGTTCTCGGCCGCGCTCTTTTGCACCTTCCCGATTGGAAAGTAGTCTGGTTCCCCCTCGCCGCTGCGTTCATCATATCCGTAAACCGCATCATGGCCGAGCTGTTGCGCCAATCGAAATCCGATCTGCACTGTCTCGTTTCGCGATGAGGTCATGAGTTCGTCGGCGCGGGCAAAGTCTTCAATCTCAAACGAGGGAGCAGAAGCTTCGTTTTCGACCGCGACTTTCGTTGGTGCCCAATTGGCAAGGCTATCTACCAATCGCTCTATCTCGCGCTGACGTTTGGGCGCGAGCATATCATCTATCGTTGGATTGACCACGTCGAGGCCGGGGTTGTCGAAGTGATAGAGACCTAGGACCATAACCTGCACAGGTTCAGGCTCAGTAGGTTCTTCAGCATTGACGGCGGTGGCCGCCAAAAGACCGACAGCTCCGACCAGACCTTTAATGCACCTCATAGCAAACTCCCTGTGTGTATTGCTGTATTAATACACACAGGGAGTGATAGGTCAAATTCGATGTCCGCCGATCTTTAGAACGGAATATCATCGTCGAGGTCGTCATAACCGCCCCCGCCGCCTGATCCGCCACCGCCTTGGTTCCAGCCACCACTGCCAGAGCCGCCTTGGCTTCCGCCGCCGCCGTAACCGCCGCCTGAGCTTTGGCCGCCGCCATAGCCTCCACCGCCGCCGCCATCACCTCGCCCATCGAGCATTGTGAGCGTGCCGCCCAGCCCTTGGATTACCACTTCGGTGGAGTAGCGATCATTGCCGCTTTGATCCTGCCATTTGCGCGTTTGCAGCTTACCTTCGACAAAGACTTTGGAGCCCTTTTTGAGATAGCGCTCAACCACGTTGACGAGACCATCGGAAAAGATCGCGACGGTGTGCCACTCGGTCTTTTCGCGCCGTTCGCCGGTGTTCTTGTCTTTCCAGTTTTCTGATGTCGCAATGCGCAGGTTCGCCACCCGCCCGCCGTTCTGAAAGCTGCGGATTTCCGGATCCGCGCCCAGATTGCCGATGAGCATCACTTTGTTGAGCGAGCCTGCCATGTTCGAAAATTCCTTAGTCAGCGTGCGATTCTTGGCGCGACCATAGGACAGGGGCGCTGGCGAGGCTATTCGCGCACGCTGTTTTCCACGCCATTACTGGATATTCATGGAAGGGTTTTTGCTGGCACGCTACCTACTTGGATAACGCAAGCGCCCCAAAAACCGCGTGAGGCTGGGCAATTCAACGTCGCGACTGGTCAGCTGGTGCTTGAATTTTTCGAACCGCATCACGCCATCAATCCGCCGATCGAGAAACTCGTAAGTCTTCGCTTTGCCTTCGCTGTCATCGTTCACGAAATAGGCCAAGGTTGCCGAGTAAATCCCAGCCAAAATCGCGCGCTTGGTGTAGTGGTTGTAATCGGTCGCGGTGTCGCCTGCGAGGCGCCACATTATGTCGGCCGTATTCCAGCCCAATTGCAAGGCGCGCGGGGCATTCTGCGGCATCGCCATCACCGAAAGCGCGCGCCGCACGGCCTCATCAATATCGGCCACCGCTTCCAGACGAAACGCGACCAGAGTGCGGATGCGTTCGCGGATCTTGAGCTCGGCCAGCTTTTCCTTTGGCCATTCAGCTTCCATTGCCTGATCGACCGATGCAATCCACGCCTCAATCATCTGCATGGCGCCGCCTTTGAAAGCGAGCTTTGCGATATCAATGTCGGCGCCGGCCATTTCAGCCGCCGCTTCAAGCGCGGTTTCGTTCCAGCCATCAAAGATGGCGGATGCGGCGATATCGGGAGCAAGCGCGATGCGCAGCTCTTCCAGAGTCATGTCGGCAAAATCTTGGGCTTCTGTCATACTAGAAAGAAGGCCCGTATTGCTCTGGGGTTCCCGACTTTTCGCGATCTGCGTCTGCTGCTTCAAATTCCTGCTTCATCAGGAAATTGCCCTGCATCAACTCCATGTAATCGCGTGCGCTGCGGCCTGAATTGTCGTTGCGATCAGGATTGGCACCTTCTTTGAGGAAGCGCGCGACCAGTGGAACGCTGCGCTGGTGAACCGCAGCAATCAGCGGAGTTTCGCCCTGGCTATCGGCGACTTCAATCTGCGCGCCGCCTTTGATGAGCTCTTCCACGCCATCGACAAAGTTCAAAGTCGTCGCGATCTGGATCGGCGTGCGCCCCTTGTTATCGCGCAAATTTGGATCGGCGCCGCGCTGGATCAGGAACCGCACCCACAGCGTATCACGCCTTTGGACGACGATATGGAGGCCGGATTCGCCCGAAGTGATATCGCGCGTGTTGATGATAGTGGTGCCCGGCTCATTCAGCATGGCTGTAACCGCGTCGCCATCACGATCCTTCACCGCTTTCAAAAACTCATAGCCCGGCGAATAAAGCTGCGCCGCAACGGGCAGCGCTGCAACCGCCGCCAGCGTCGTGCCAGTAGCAATCGCTAAAGCCAGCCCCATATTCCGGGCAAGGTTACGAAAAATCGAGACAGCCAAGCCTTGATCCCTTTCGATTATCTGTCAAATCAACCCTGTTAAGGCCATGCGAGGCCCTGCCCCGCAGCCTTTGCGTGAAAGCCAGTTAGCAGAGCATGAACACCCAAGCAAAGCCTTCCCATTTACTACTGCGTCCATGGCACAGATTGGCCACTGCGTCTCTTGCGGCTTGCGCCTTGATGGTTGCTGCATGCTCCAATGATCCTGCACCGACCGAAGAACCACCGCTTGCAGGCGCGAGTATTGGCGGTGAGTTCGAGCTTGTCGGGCCCGATGGCGAAACCGTGCGCTGGGCGGATTTCGATGGGCAATGTCGCGTCGTCTATTTCGGCTATGCTTTTTGCCCCGATATCTGCCCCACTGACGTCCAGCGCATGACACAGGGTCTCAAAGTGCTGGGCGAAAATGAGCCCCAGATGGCCGCGTCCATCACCCCCATCTTCATTACGATCGATCCGGATCGTGACACGCGCGAAATCGTCGACGAATTTACGAACGCCTTTTCAGACGATCTTATCGGCCTCACCGGCACGCCTGAACAAGTCCGTGCGGCAGCCGACGCATTCAAAGTCTATTACGAACGCGGCGAAACGACCGGCGACGGCAGCTATCTGATGAACCATTCGAATATCGTCTATCTGTTCGACAAGGATGGTCAGCCGCTTGCCACCCTGCCGGTGGACGAGGGGCCAGAAGCGGTCGCAGCTGAAATCCAAAAATGGGTGAGTTGAGAGAGAAATTCTGGGAGCTTCCGCTCGCCGAACTGACTCGCGCAGAGTGGGAAGCGTTGTGCGATGGGTGCGGCCAATGCTGCACGCACAAGATCGAGGATGCTGACACAGGCGCAATCGAGCACACCAACGTCGCTTGCAAGCTGCTCGATACCGATACGGCGCAATGTTGCGATTACCGCAACCGCAAAGCATTTGTGCCTGATTGCCTGCGTTTGACGCTCTCCATTGTCGAGGATGTGCCATGGCTCCCCTCCACCTGCGCCTATCGCGTTCGCGCTGCTGGCCGCCCTTTGCCGCATTGGCATTACCTCATCAGCGGCGACCGCGAAGATGTCGTGCGCGCTGGCGTTTCGGTCGCCGGCCGCGTGGTGAGCGAAACCGAGGCTGGCCCGCTTGAACATCATATCGTGGAATGGGGTTTACCCCGACTGGACGCAGATGATGTCGATGAGGTAGCTTCCCAAAACTAGGTCGGAATAGAGGCCGCCAAGGGATACGCGCATGATTGACTGGCTCAAACGCGCAGTCGTCGACCCGGAAATCACGTTGGATGGGGACACCATCCCAATTGTGCTGCGCCGTCACAAGACCGCGCGGCGATTAACCCTGCGGCTGGCCCCAGACGGCAGCGAAGTGCGCATTACTCTGCCCCAATGGGCGCATTCCAATGAAGCGCTCGCTTTTGCCCATGCTCGCACCGATTGGCTGGCGCAGCAACGCGCGCGCATTCCAACGCGGGAGAAACCGGGGCCCGGCGGAACGCTCGAATTTCGTGGCCGCAGCCTCGCCATTAATTGGGACGAGGCGAATGCGCGGCGCCCCTTGCTAGAAGAGAAAAGCGTGCGCATTGGCGGTCCACTCGAGGGGCTTGAGGCGCGCCTCAAACGCTGGCTGGAACGAGAGGCTTTGGACGTGACCGAAGGTGATCTTGCGTTTTATTGCAAGCGCGCAGAACTCGACCCGGTGCCAGTAGGCCTTTCTCGCGCGCAAAAACGCTGGGGCAGTTGTTCTGACGGGGGCGAGAACGGCACGCGCCGCATCCGCATCAATTGGCGGCTGATCCAAGCGCCCGATTTTGTCCGCCGCTCGGTCGTCGCACACGAAGTCGCGCACCTTGTCCACTTCGATCACAGCCCCGCTTTTCACAGGCTGTTGGGCAATATCTATGAAGAAGATATCAGCGTTGCAGATCGGTGGTTGAAAGAAAAAGGCCGCACACTCTACGCGTTGTTTGGTTAGGACCGCGCGCGAATGCCCGTGCTTGGCAGAGACACTTGCTAACGTAAGCAAGTCTCCCACTGACAAAACCTCCCTAGCCAGCCTGCGCCCCTGTTCCTATATTCCCCGCCATGGCATTCATATCGCGTTTTAATCCCAAGGCAGGCGTTGCAGATTTCTGGTCTGAGTTTCGCAAGCCCAATCCCTATCGCTGGCCGATGCTTGCAGTCTCGGTGCTTCCGATAATCACCATCATCGGCTGGGCGGCGTCCGAAAGCGTCTACAAAACGCCAGAAAGCCCGCAAATCACTTACATCACGACTTTCGATCCTGATCGAACCGATGCGCAGATCGCCGCTTCCAATGCGGAAAATCAAAAGATGAAGGATTTGCGTGAAGCCGAAGAAACGCGGCTCGCCGAGCAAAAGCGTGAGATGTACAAGACGCTGGGCGCGGCATCTGGGTTCGACGTCGATAAAATGGAAGCAGACGCCGAGGCGGAACGCGCGGCTGAAGAAGCAGCCAAACAGCAGCGGCTTGAAAACGCTTTCGGGAGTTCTGCCGAAACTTCTGAAGACGCCGCGCAGCAGGGCTCTCAGCAATAGCTGCCTTCGCCCCCACAGATCATGACTGGATGGCCGCCGCAGCGCGGCTCGCCACGCGCACCCGCCCTATCGCGCGGCCCAATCCTGGCGTTGCAGCGCTTGTGGTGCGCGATGGAGCACTGATCGGGCGTGGTTGGACGCAGGCTGGTGGCCGCCCCCATGCAGAAAAATATGCGCTCGAAAATCTGCCCGATGGCGGAGCGAAAGGCGCGACCATGTATGTGACGTTGGAGCCCTGCGCGCACCAATCTGAGCGCGGCCCGGCCTGCTGCGATGTCGTCGCTGCCGCTTCACCCAAGCGCGTAGTGATCGGCCAGATCGATCCCGATCCGCGCACGACCGGAAAAGGCATTGCGGCATTGGACGAAGCTGGCATTGCAACCGAAGTGCTTGGCGATACCGCCTCCGTGCGCAGCCTTGCAGGCTTTCTCTCGCGCCAGCGCCGTGGCCGCCCTTACGTGACGCTAAAACTCGCCATGTCGCTGGACGGGTGCATCGCGCTTGCCGATGGGACGAGCCAATGGATCACCGGCGAGGCTGCTCGCGCGCACGTGCATGCTGTGCGGGCAAAAAACGATGCGATACTGGTGGGAGGCGGCACATGGCGCAGCGATCAGCCGCGGCTCGATGTGCGATTGCCGGGGCTTGAAGCGCGCAGCCCGGATCGGGTGGTGCTGACCAGCGCAGCCATGCCCCATGGCGTGATCGCCCTCGCTTCTCCAGAAGCGATCAGCACGCTCGCCAACACCCACTACCTCTACGTCGAAGGCGGCGCGCAAACCGCGGCGAGCTTCCTCGCAGCCGACCTCGTCGACGAGCTTCACATTTACCGCGCGCCCTTCGTCATCGGTGATGGCTTGCGCGCTCTTGGGCCTCTCGGGCTTGATGATCTGGCAGCTGCGCATGGGCGCTGGGCGCTTGATGTGCGCCGCATGCTTGGCAGCGACACGTTCGAGGCCTATCTGCGGCAGCGCAAATAAGAGAAAGCACGCTCAAATGTTCACCGGTATCGTCACCGCCATCGGCACCATTCAATCCACCGATCAACGCGGAGACCTGCGCGTGCGCGTCGCAGCTCCGCTCGATCCGGCGCAGATCGATATCGGCGCCTCTATAGCGTGTTCAGGCGCATGCATGACGGTGGTGGATCGCGGCGGGAGCATGGGCGATGCGTGGTTCGATGTCGATGTCAGCGCCGAAAGCGTAAGCCGCACGTGCAAAGGCATGTGGCAACAGGGAAGCCAGCTTAACATTGAGCCATCACTGCGGCTGGGTGATGAACTCGGCGGTCATATCGTCACCGGCCACGTCGATGATATCGGCACTGTCGTTCTGACCGAGCAAAAAGGCGACAGCTGGAAAGTTGTTATCAAAGCGCGCGCCGAAATGGCTCCGTTCATCGCCGAAAAGGGCTCCATCACAGTCGATGGCGTCTCGCTCACCGTCAACGACGTGCGCGACAAGTCCGATAAAACCTGCGACTTTGCCCTCAACATCATCCCGCACACGGGCGAGGTTACAACTCTGGGCGCGCTGAAAGTGGGCGATGAGGTGAACCTCGAAATCGACGTCCTCGCGCGGTATCTGAAGCGGATGCAAGGGCTGGCTGCTCAATCCTGACGCGATAGCGGCCCGTCAGCAAAACCCTTTCGCGTGATTTCGTAGACGATGTGGACGACGCGTTTGCCCTGATAACGGTCCAGTTCTGTCCGCCGGGTGCGCTCTGCGCCGATATTTTCAAGCGCTATGCGTGATCGGTAATTTGTCTCGCCCACTCTGAAATCGACCCGCGCTACGCTTTCAAAGGCGTGAGCGAGCATCAGTCGTTTCACAGCGTGATTGAGCCCCTTCCCCCAGCATTTGCGCGCAAAGAAAGTCCAGCCAATCTCGACCGAGCCGCCGTCCTCTTCGTCATAGGCTTGATAGCGCGACGAGCCGATGATCTCTCCATTGCGCTTGTCGATGATGGCGAGAGCGCCACCTTTGGCGAGGGCATCCTCAAAGAAATCGCGGAACACATCCTCGCGCCAGCGATCGTGCATGGGGTGCTGTTCCCAGATCGCCGGATCGCTCGCCACGGCGTAAAGGGAATCCCAATCATCACGCGCCAGCGGCCTTACAAGAACCCGCTCATCTTCGAGAGTGGGCTGGCGGTTCACGCCTTATCCCGTAACAGCCGCGATGGCGTTCACGAATTTCTCGATATTGCCCATGGTAAGCCCGGCAATGTTCACGCGGCCTGATCCGGCCATGTAGATGCCGTGCTCTTCGCGCAATTGGACGACTTGTTCTTTGCTGACGGGCAGGACGGAGAAAAGCCCGTTCTGCGTGCCGAGCGGAGTAAGATCGACGCTACCTGCCATGCCGGCCTCAGCGAGCGTGCTACGCACCTGACGCATCCGATCACGCATCTGGGTAAGTTCATCCTGCCATTGCGCCGTCATGTCTGGATCGCGCAGGATCAGGCGGACCGCCGCAGCGCCGTGATCGGGCGGCATGGACCAGCTTGCGCGCGCTAGAGCGTTTGCGTTGGAGAACGCCTTGTCGAGCACGTCGGTGTCTTCAGTCATCACGTAAAACGCACCGACGCGGTCGCGGTACATGCCAAAATTCTTGTCGCAGCTGTAGGCGATGAAAGCCTCAGGCACTTTGGCAAGGACGCTGCGAAGGCCTGCGACATCCTCATCAAGGCCGTGGCCAAGGCCATGATAAGCAGTATCAATGATCGGGAAGATGCCGGTTTCGGCAATCGCATCGCCAATCGCCTCCCAATCCTCGGCGGAGTAATCAATGCCGGTGGGGTTGTGGCAGCAGCCATGGAGCAGCACTGCCTCACCCTTACCCGCGCCGCGAATGGCGCCGAGCAGTGCGTCGAGATTTGCGGTGCCATCGGTATTGGCGTGATCAAACGCGACCAGTTCAAGTTCCAGATCGTTGATGATCTGCGCGTGGTTCGGCCAGCTGGGCGTGCCCATGTGGAGGCGATTGACACCAGCCTTTTGCGCCAGTGCTAATGCAAGGCGCACCGCGCCCGTTCCGCCCGGTGTCTGCATTCCGTTAATGCGCCCGCCCATCGTCGGGTCTGCGCCAAAAATGTAGGGCATCAATGCTGTGACAAAGCCCATGTCACCTTCAGGGCCGAGATAACTTTTGGAAGTCTGCTCTTCGAGAAGCTTGCGCTCTGCTGCCTTGATCGCGCCGAAGACGGGCGTATCGCCCTGCCCGGTCCGGTAGACACCGACGCCAAGGTCAATTTTGTCGGTCCGCTCATCTGCGGCGTGGAGCTTGATCAGCGCGAGCAGCGCATCGGGCGATTGGGGTTCAAGGTTGGAGAGCATAGCGCGCACGCAATGCCGTGACAGGCGGCGCGCTGCAACCGCCTTTTATCGACGAATGCAAATTACCCCGCCCGGTGGGCGCGAATGGTGCCTTTTAGAACGGCAGCCAGCGCTGTTTCTCCGAAAACTTGAGGTAGCCCGCGTTGATGCCAAGCCGCGCGCCAACGCCCATGCGGATGGGGATCAGCACCTTGTCACCCCTGCGAACATAGCTCGCGTGGAGACCGCCAACCAGATAGGCCTGACCCTCTCCAGCGGCGTAGCGTTTGAAGAGCTCCTGGGTGTCGTAGAGATTGTAAACCAGGATGAAGGTGTTCGCTGCATTGGCGCCGGCATCAAAGCCGACGGATGGGCCGGTCCAGTAAACCTTGCGCTGGCCTTCGATCTTGTGATGCAGCGTGCCCGAGCCATAGCGCGCGCCGAACACGAATGCGCCGCCAGCCTCGCGCCCGACAATATAGCCATTGGGCTGGCCCTGATCCTTGAGCAAATCCTGGATCATCTTTGCCAGGCCTTCTGCGCCTTTGCCGAACACGCCTTCGGCAGCACCGATCAGATCATCTTCGCCATAAGTGCTGTTGTCGTTCACCGCGGCAGGAGTGATGTCGATGGGCTCGCCCGGAGCGGGCTGGTTCGCAGCAGGATCAGCCGAGCCATAAGCAGAATAGGCATCGAATTCCTGATCAAAGCCCGATGGTGTGTTCGTTTCGACCTGTGCGGGGCCATTTGTGCCTTCGGGCACTGGTTGGGGGACGGTGTAAACGGGCTGCGGTGCATTCGGATCAGCAAGGTCTGCATCAATCGCTCCTCCTGATCCGGGCGCTGCTGACACTTCGGGATTGTCAGGGCTTGGCTCTGCAACCTCAAAAATCTCGTCAGGATCGAAGGTTTCGACGCCTTGCGCGCTCGCCACCGTTCCCGTGCTGACCAGCGCGAGCGCGGCGAGCAGGTGCAGGCCAATATTCGAAAGAGTTGAGCGAGCCTTGATGAAACGCGATACCATGGGACAACCTCTTGGCAGCAAATATGCGAACGTATGCACGCGCAAGCAGAATCGAATGCGCGGGGCCCCGCAATCGAAAAGGCGATGGACCGAATCGAAAACGCGGTGAGGCGAATCGGAGTAGACCTTCGCATCTGAACCTCGCGCGAATTGACGCTGCAACGAGGCGAAGTGCGTGTGCAAGCAAAGCGGCTTTGAAATGCGAGCCGCAAAATTCTCGAAAGCGACCTTGCCGCCCAACCCAAGCCCGACTATAGCGCCCCCTCGCAGCCGAATTGCGCCAGTGGAGACGTGGGTGAGTGGCTGAAACCAGTTCCCTGCTAAGGAACCATACGCATACCGCGTATCGAGGGTTCGAATCCCTCCGTCTCCGCCAAAAACTCTTATAAATTCTATTTATTCCATAATCTTATGAGATTATCATCCGCTTAGCCCCACAATCATCCCCTCACTGGGTGGTGAATAAAGGCGGCTTGCAGCGGATATATGCGGCAAATCTCGTAGATAGCTTTAAATTTTTCATGTCCGCTTTGCGCCTTCATATCAGACGCAGCGATCCAGTATCTTAGCTCCCGATAGCGGACGTACTCCACGGCCCTTCCGCCGCAAAAGATTGAAAATAGCGTACTCACACTTTGAATCTGCTGCTTAAAATCGGATGCCATCGAGCTCCAGTCATCATACTGCCTTGACACTAGTATGGCCGTGTTCGGCGGGCGACTCAGGCTTTCGTTGAGTCGCAACATTAACTCGCCGTCGAATGTCTCTCGTTTCTCATAGAGTTGCGTCACCGTTTCCACGACGTCACAGAACGTACCTTCGATTGGAATATCTACAGTAACGCTACCGCAAGCATCGTAACCTGATACCTGTTTCGTTAAGGGCAGGCTTGGTTTAAGCGTTTCTAGGATGTGCACTCTTGGCTTTACTGCGCCCAAAACCGCATAATCGGCCTGAAGCCCTCAATCCGATGCACGATATGTGAGACTACACAACGCTAGGTGCTCTCCTGCTCGACCCAACGATTTGGTACTTTCGCTAATCGCTCTGCGCTATAGCCACGAAGATGGCTACGGCGATTGCAATGATGATTGCTAGGTTTGTGCGTTCCGTTCTTTTCATAGCTAATAATTTTCGTGGGATGTCCAATCCCGCGCTCAGTTTTGATCGCGCGAGAAGCCTTGCCTTGTCGTGGATGCGGAAGGACCGATAGGTCCTTCCGCCCCTACGCACCTCAAAAGCGAAGGCCCACGCCGACCATGACTTGGTGGCGATCCACTCCGATATCGAGCGGTCCAATGTCCTCATCGATCTCGTAGGAATCGGTACCAAAATCGGTGTAGACATACTCGACCTTGCCATAGAAGCTGTCGGTAAAGCCCAATTCGATACCTGCACCGGCGTGAAAGCCACCCCAAGCGTCCGAAAATTCTGCGATCTCGCCAGGATCGTCGTCGCCATTATCGGTAACATCAGGATCGTAGGCCGCGTCGACACTGCCGATCGAATAACCGCCCTTGGCGTAGATCAGCGATGTCCCGCCGATCGGAACACCTGCACGCAATCCGAATGAGAAAGTCCGGTCAAGATCAGTGCATGCAAGATCATCTTCAATGAGCTCATTGCAAATCTCATTGTCAGAAAAGTCGACCCCGGCATAAGCACCGATGAGGAGACTGTCTCCGATCATTGCATCATAACCAATCTCGCCCCCGAAGGCGACGCCGTCGTCGTCACCAGAACCTTTGAGAAAATCATCTTCTTCGTCAGGATCGGGGATTCTCTGTTCGACACCCACCTGGTCCCAGCCCAGGCGGCCTTCGATACGCAAACCGGACAGGTCCTGTGCCGAGACCGAAGTGCCTACAAGACCAAGGCTTGCGGCACCGACCAACAAAATTGCTCTCATTCTCTTTCCTTTCTTCAAGCTGTGACGCCTGAGCGGAGAGCCGTTGGGAAGAGATCCTAATGGGCTAGGTCGCTTCCCAAGCCAGTCTCCGCGACAGGCTTCACGAGGAAGACGGAGTGAGTTCTGGATGGCCTTGGTGCGCCGGTTCTTGAGCCGCTAATGAGCTCGAAATTTGGTCAAGCGATAGCGAGTGCCTGACAAAACTGTTGCGCTTGCCTCAAAGTGAATCGCCAGCGCCACAGTACGGTGTCGCAGCGCATTCAGCGCGATCGTGCTGCGGGAATATCCCATACCTCCCGGACCTGCCCGTCAATGATGCGCCAGACTAACACGACGTCGAACGCTATCGCGCCGGCTCATCTGCGAAGATTGTTGCGGGTTTGAACCACTACGAGCTCGTCGCCGAAAGCCCATGCCCTGAGTGGCTGGATGAGGATACTGCCATCTCCGCGTGCGCGCACCTCGTGAAAGAATTCGGCAATGCCAGACAATCCTTTGCAGGAACGTGTTAGTTCAGGCGCACTTTGCTTAAAAAAATGCCAGACGACGTTGGAGTGGATCAACTCTGGAGAGCGGCTCATAAAACGACCGCGCAGGAGCGTCGGGGGCGTTTTTCTAGATTTGATCGAACCTTGATCCCGTCAAGTCGATGCCAGGCGGCAGCGGCTCGCCACGAAGCCATCTTTCTATTACAAGCGCTGCGAAGTCGGGATCGTTGATGCACCACCCATGGCTCCCTGCCTCGACTATTCCTGCACTTGCACTGGCACATTCAGCCCGCACAAGCTCAAGCCCCCTCCTGACCGCAGATGGTTCATAGGCTCCAGCCAAAAAGACGGAAGGTGCAGAAACTCTCTTTGCGAAGTCCAAAGGGCTGCATCGCAGAATGTCCCGTGCTAAGTCCCGCACGGTGGAAGGCCTGGCCCAGCCCCGGCTTCCGGGGTCGCTCATCAGCTTGGCGTCGTTTATACCGGTGAGCCGGCCAGCCATCTCGCGTGTGCTCTTAAGGCACAGCATCGGGTAGACCAACCCAATCACATGTCTCAGCAACCACTTTGCTCTGATATCGGCGAACGCTACGCCGGTAATGATTGCTGAGGCGATCGGCACCTTTTGCTGCGCCAAGAGATTCAAGGAGACATAGCCTCCAAGTGAGAGGCCAAATAGGTGAACCGGCCTATCCGTCTCAGAAGCGATGAGACATGCAATGTCATCCGCACACTGCTCGAGGTTGGAGAACGCTAGCGAGCGTTTTGTGCCATGGCCGCGCAAATCGGGGGTCAGACATCGAATATGCGATAAACGCTTTGCGATTGGGCGAAGCGATGCGCCTGACATCGCCCCGCCGTGGAGAAGGACAAGTGTTTGTTGCGCCTTGGTCATAGGAATGGTCGTCTCGGAAAGGCACGGATTTTAGTGCGTCCTGCACTCGCTCCAAAGCAAAGGTTTACTTCAGATCCGATCACAGCCTAGTCGTCACACCGAATGAGCATTCCTGGACAGAATGTTCGAAGAACGCGATGTTGCTGTCGGTTGCACCGAGAATACAATTGATCGTGGGCATGAAGCGACCAAGCCGGACCTGCTCGTGCTGCGCTGTCAACGTAATCTGATAGAAGGTGTCTTTGCGAGGTTCACCTGCTAGCGGGAAATCATCGGCATATCTGCGCTTGCCGACTTCGACGCCCAACTCGGCGCTAAGGCCACCGCGCCATGAGCGGGAAATGCGAGAGAACAAGGCTTGGCCATCATACCGTTGATGCCTCTCTTCCGGTCGGAAAAACACCAATCGAGGCCCGAACGCAACGGTCCCATTCTTGATTGGCCTTGCGATGCCAGTCTGGATCGATGTGAACGGCGCGTCGATCCCTTTATCA
Organism: Erythrobacter sp. YT30; assembly: GCF_001542875.1. Taxonomy (GTDB): domain Bacteria; phylum Pseudomonadota; class Alphaproteobacteria; order Sphingomonadales; family Sphingomonadaceae; genus Erythrobacter. The sequence continues at coordinate 479,817 of NZ_LMAF01000002.1, forward strand.
TTCAAACTCCAGCGATACTGGTGAATTGCAGAAACAAAACCATCGAGCCTTTTTGCGATGCGCTGCTCATAATTCGCAGCCAAACCCGCCACTACGCTGTCGTTGTCATCGGCACTGATTGTTGCACGAACCAATGGACCCACTGTCCAACGGCTTTTCTCTCTGAACTCTCCAAATCGCAGACGCGCCGACAACGTTGCGTTGTCATAATCACCGGTATCGAATTTGCGCCCGAAAAGACCTGCATCAGCTGTCAACCTTCCGTGTTCGGATGTGCTCACGCGGTATCGCCCGGCAATACCCGCTTCCAATCCGGTCCCTCCCTCCGCTCGGCTGGTGATATCGAAACGCGGAACGTCCGGGACCCCAGGGACAAATTCGCTTTCGGAGCTTCCCCGATTTATGTTGCTAGAAGATACCAGAGCGAAATGCCCGGTGACCGAAAACGGTCGGAGGTGATCGATCCGCCGCAAAAGGCGGATGTAGCCACGGCGATACTCGGCATCCGGGTCTGTCCGTAGCAACGTTCGGAAGTGGTGTTCTGCACCCCGTAGATCACCTGCAAGCAACAGGGTGTGGGCAAGCTCGCGCCGTGCGCTCAAATGAGATGGTCGCAGCCTGATAGCTTCGCGAAAGGCTCTTTCTGCGGCACCAAAGTCCCCCTTGGCTTTCGCGACGCGACCATCGAAGAAGATCCAATCAGGCTCACTTGGCACTGCCCTTTGAAATAGTGCCCGGGCTTGCAAAATCCTGCCTTGCGCTATCAGATCGACAATTGCAGCGTCGGAAATAACCTCGTGCTCCCCGTCGACAGACATCCCTATGGACAGCTGGTGATCCGCTGAGCTGATCGACAGATCGAAGCTCTCATCACCACCGCCATTCGTTCCCACTTCACTAAGTGCCGCTGACCCTGAAAATGCGCTTGCGATCAATAAAATGCCGCATACCATCCGCGTCGCGCGGCAAGATGAAGCCTGAGCACTCACCTTCGAAGTTCATCAATCGTCGATTTCCGCGTTGATGCCTCCGACAAGCACAGCCTCATCGCTATTGCCGGCAAATGCTGTGACCGTGCGTTCTGAACCGATCACACCTGTCATATCAGCCTCGACACCGCGATAGCTGGCTGTTCCGCCTACTGTTTGGCCGTCAATAGTTCCTGCGACGTCCAGAGCTCCAGCGCGGCCTTCAAGAGTTCCAGAGTTGAAGTCTGCATCGAGAGAAATTGTCCCCTTACGGTTCTCCGCTCGATCCCTGTCAACATAACTGAGTGCGTAATCTCCGGTGTAGGTCGCCGTCGCAGTCGTGGGAGCCGCCCCAGCATCGGTATTTGGCGCAATGCCTGCTACCCCGAGAAAGCGATTGGTTCCTTCGACACGGCCGTATTGGTAAGCAAAACCACTCACTCGGCCGTTTTGGCTTCGCAGATCCGAAAAGCTGCCTCTGGTTCCAGTGTTTTGAAAGTTTTGGTCAGGTATGCTTCCGTCTTCGGCAAGGGTTACCAGTTCGGCAGACGGGGTGAAGCCCGCACCAATGCCTCCGCTACTGCGAGAGATGGTGGTCGATGAACACGCGCCGACCGATATCATGATGACGGTGCCGAAAACCGCTTTGGCTAATTCATGTGTCATAAGTAACTCCGTATTCCTCGTTACGCGTGGGATTGGATGAGACGCCATTTGCACCCGGGGGCCAAAAGGTTTGCGCGGAGCGGCTCGTTTGGGGGGCAATTACCGCTCCGCGCGTGCGCTCACCTTTTCGTCGCATGGTGTCGCGCACATTAGGTTTGATCTCACCGGCCTACCTTGGACGGCAATCATGAAATGGCAGGTACCGGGAACGGTATGTGTCGCGCCTTCGTCTGGCTCGACGCAGGATTGGCCGGTGCAAATACTGCTAGAAAAGAGGCCGCCAAAAGCATTTTAGTCATATTTCCTCCTCGTGTTTCATGAGAAGGACGGAAGCAGTCCCGCACAGCCTTGAATCTCTTTTGCTATTTTTTCGCCCGCCTAAAATTGCATGTCGACGCCGATGCGGATTGTGCGAGGCTGGAGTGGGGTCGATTGTTCTCGTCCGATCGCAAAGGGTGTGCCCAAAGCGAACCGGTTTCCGCGCACATTCGCGATATTGAAGAGCGAAAGCGACATACCCAACCCACGTGTCTCGATCCTGACCGTCGCGCCGCTATCCAGATATTCACCCTGCTCACGGCCAAGCTCGGGACCTATGCCAAGCCGTGATCGCCCAATATAGCTGACCCATAGATCGGCATCGAGGATTGTCCCATCATCGAAATCGTAAGTCCACGATAGACCTCCGCGGCCTGACCAGCGGGCAATATTGGGTATCGTCGTTGTTCGGCTCGTGGGGATGAAGGAAGGATCATCAATCTCGCTTTCGTTGAAGGCAAGACCCGCCTTAACATCAAGGCCGGGCCAAACCTCCATGCTGCCATTCAGGCTGGCAGTCCAGACGAGGCCGTCGCCAATATTGGCAGTGGAAGGAAGCCCGAAAAAATCGATGAAGTCGGCTTGTATGTCACGCCAGCGAGTACGCGAAACACTTCCGATGATCGTTGGACCAGCCTTGTCGAGTTCACCGACCCCGATGCCGATCTCAAGGGTTGATGTGCGATCACTTTTGAAACGCTGAACTAGGTCTGCGGCAACGGACAATCCTCCAGGCCGAAATCCTTCCTGATATCTGGCGAAAAGTCGCGCGGAAGGCGCAACATCGGCAATTATTGAGCCCGACGGCAGGAGCTCGAACTCTTCTCGCGTGGCGGTTATGCTTCCTAAAACATCGATCAAGGTGAAAGGAATGTCATCGCCTCCTCCCCCCAGGCTCGAATATGTTGCGCGCAGGCCAGCACCTACTGTCAGAAAGTTGAAGAAGCGTACACTGGCTTCGCCATAACCCGTCGCTTCGAAGACTGTATTGAGTACGCCAGCCGATGTGTTTTCGCTATCCGGGCGCTCGAATGCGCGGGTCAGATTGGTGCGATTATCTGTCAGGCTTACACCAACTATCCACCCGATATCGTCACGCATGGGTCGCCACAAGCGTGTCTCATGCGCAAACATGCGAGTTCGGTTTCTCTGGGTAAAGACAACCTCTTCATCATCCGGCATCGTGGCATCGTAGCGCTCTTCAAGGGTTTGGGTGGAGAAGCCGGTCGAAGAACGAAGCTTTAGGTCGCCAAAATCGCCATTGATCGCCAATTGTCCATGTAGATAATCAGCGGATGCACCCTCGCGAACACTGGCCAGGCTCTGAAGCCCTCCGTCAGTTCCTGTCGCATATTGGCTGTCTCGCGCACGGGTGATTTGTCCCAGAGTCAGCAGGTCCAGCTCCCAGTCTGAAGTAAGTTCGAGCTTTGCGGCGAGACGACCCGACAGGATCCGATTGCGGTTCACGTCTTTACGATGGAGCAAAGGCTTGTCGATGTAACCACCTTGACTTGCCGCATCGATCGTGAGGCGCAGTGCAGCCTTGTCCTCAACGAGCGGTAGGTTTGATGTCAGGTTGAAATCGGCTCCAGGCGCGCCATCCTGTGTAAACGATGCCCCACCCGACACCTCAGCGCTCGTTTCATTTATCTGTGGCGTGCGTGGCACAAGGCGAATTATGCCGCCCAGGGAGCCAGCGCCATACAAAGTGCCTTGTGGGCCCTCGAGTACCTCCACTCGCTCAAGATCGGAGAGCCGAAGGTCCGGATCTGGCGCGTTGTAGCTGAGGCGCAGGTCACCAAGATACTGTCCAACGGTCGCCTGTGTCGGACCAGTAAAGCTTGAGTCAGCAATCCCGCGGATAAACAACTTGTTCCTACCACTGCCCAAGTGGGTTGACGTAACGGCGGTCGCTCGCTGAGCAATTCGTTCGCTGCCGCCCACCCCGCCAATCTGCAATTCGCTTCCCACAATAACGGCAACCGGGCCAGCAATCTGGTCAACACGAAGATCACGCTTGCTTGCCACGACGAGGATCGGCTTGGGCTCGGGCTCTGGTGGGGGCGGAGGAGAGGATGTTCTCCGAGAGATGCTCAGCGGCCGCGCTTGGCCCTTTCGCTGAGTTTTTGAGGGTGCTGCTTTCGACCTTGGAACCAGCCGCCATGAATTCGGAGCAATCTCAACAGCATGCATGTCCGCAGAGCGCGCCAGTCGAACAATTGCTGCCTTTACTGACATTCGCCCGCGAAACCCTGAAACACGTCGGTCTCTCGCGACATTTCCAGCCAAGACAATGCTTGTTCCGGTTTGCCGGGCCAAACTAATTGCAGCCTGGGCCAAACTACCCGATGGCACTGAAACTTCGACCGTCTGCGCGGCCGCGGGTGTAGCCATCACGCACAAAGTGACAACTGGCAGGAATAGAGCCGAGCGCATTTCTAAAGCTTCGAAAGCACCCAGCCGCTCCCGGTCTGTTCGACTTCGAGATCGAGAAGCGGTCCCACCGAAGAAGGATCCGCCTTAATTGGCTCGACAAGCACGCTCCCGGAGAGGCGTGCGTCGCTTAAAGTGTCCGCAGAAAAGTTGATGCCTGTCGCACGGGTCAGTCTCGATGCAATATCGTCTATCGTTGCGGATTTGAATGTGACGCGTCCGGTGCGCCATTCTCCCACCGCTTCTATGTTTACTTCCTCGATAGAAAAGGAATTTCCCAATTTCGTCAAAGACTTGCCAGAATCGAGGCGAAGATTTTGTGTTTCAGGATTTATGACAACTGCGCCCTCCGAAACTTCCACTTGGAGCTGGCTGTTATCGAGTCTCACATCGAAAACCGTCCCGATATCGACGATTGTATCGGAACCGGCCCGTACTTTAAAAGAAGAGTGGCTGTGGGGTGCCACCGAAAATGTTGCCTGTCCGTCGATTAAGGTCGCAAGTCGGTTGTTGTCGCCGGAGAGTGATAATTCAGATCCACCCCCAAGTTCAATTTTCGCTCCGTCTTCGAGATCGATGACAAGAGTTTCTCCGGGGTTCGTTGCATATTGTGTAGGAGGGGTTTCAGGAGACATCAGTCCAAAGGCAAACACACCTGCAACCGAGGCAGCGATCGCTCCGCCTAACCACCTGCGGCCGACTGACCAGGATGGTTTGTAGCCATCATCGTTGGAGGCAATCGGGACTTCATCAGCCTTTATCGTGCGAAAAGGAGGCGCAGAAACGCCTTCTTTCATCAGTCTGGCCGCATCGTCAGCCGCGAGCATCATTTTATCGTAAGCGCGCGAGTTCCTCTGGTCCTCTTCCAGCCACGCGGTGAACGCCGACCAGTCGTCAAACTCGGGATCGCGCGTGCGGACTGCCCATGCTGCAGCTGCACTGCGGATTGCGTCGTCAGCTGTCATTGCAAACGTCTCCTGCCCCAATGACGGAGACCCACTTCTTAAGCCTCATTGAGTCGCTCCCTCAGAGTCGCCAAAACAGCGTAGCATCGTCGTAAGTCGCTCTCGACCGTGCTAAGGCTTATACCGAACTCTTCGGCAATCGCCCTTTGCGGCACTTCATCAACGCGGTGCCGCCGAAAGATAGCATAGGGTCTCTCCCCGAGCGCCCGCAGCTCATTCTCCACAATTTCCAATTGTTGGCGCGCGAGGATATTTCGATCATGTAACGGAGTTGGCTCCGTCTCGGACGTGACACCTGCGACAAGTTCGAGCCAAGCGTGATCTCGGCTCTCGGCTTGGGTCCGAGACCTATGGCGATCAATCATTAGATGGTTTGCAGCACGCATGAGATAGGAATGGGGGGACTGCACGTCTTTCGGGGTCGTTCGCTGAATTTTGAGCCACAGCTCTTGCAGCAGATCCTCAGCTTCATTTCCTGCGCCCCGAGCTGACAGGAAACGCATCAAAATTTCTCTTTGGTCCAGAAAAGCCTGTTCCAAGGGATTGCGATCCTGGTCGGTCGTCATCCTCTTTTTCTGACAAGGTCCGCTAGACATCCCGATCCACTTCCTGCGCACCCCTGCAGCGTCAATTATGCTCATATGCGGCGATCCAGCAACCGATTTCGGGCAGCGATCACAAAAAAGCATTTTTGTTCAAGGCTACCGGCTGATCATTCCGTCAATGTACTGGTGCTCACACGACTTCGCGCCGCAGTAACCAAATCAAGAAATTGAAAAGTCGAGATATTTTCATCGGTAGGTCTGCGATGTTCATAAATTCAAGCATGGTGCAAGTCGACCGGCAAGTCGAACTGTCAGTCACCTTTTATCAAGCCGCCAAGCATTCTCGCGGAACGATTCTGTTTTGTCCGGGCCTCGGCGCTACCCAGGTCGGATTCGCCAGCGATGCCGTGTTCTTCGCTGAACAGGGATACGACTGCGTGACCGTGGATTTGAGAGGCTTTGGAGAGTCGTCTCGACCTCCTCAACTTACGCTGGAGCAATATTCACTCGAGCGACTGGCGCTCGATATCATCGCAATTCTGGATGGCACGAAGTTACGTACCATCAATTTTGTCGGAAATTCTCTTGGCGGGGTCATCGGTCTTGAGATCATCCGCCTTCGGCCAAACGCGCTGACCTCGCTCGTGACGTTCGGCACAACCTACCAACTCGATATCCCAGGATGGATGGTCTCTATCCAGAATGTGACATCATACCTATTGGGCCGAAAGGCATTGGCGTATTTCGTCGCCAAAAGTAGCTCGCGACACCAGCATACGCGCGAGATCGTGCGGGAAATGTTCTCAAGCTTCCCAAACGACATCGGTCGATTGGTGAGCATGAATGTAGGCCAATATGATTACCGAAGCATCGCAGGTAAGTGGAATCGGCCGATCCTGCTCCTCACCGGCGACAACGATAGGGGCATCAATCAAAAGCTGGCGCCTACGTTGGCCGCGTTGAGCGACAAGCCTGCCTTTCACTACCAGATGATACCAAATGCGGGTCACTTCGCGAATTTGGACAATCCGCGAGGCTTTCGCCAAGCCCTCCTGAATTTTCTCTAATTGGTTCTCTCTGTTCAATGTGATGGGCGCACGGACAGTGCAAAGTCCGCTCTTATAGAGAGAGCCCGCGTGCGTACCGTTCTGTGCCTTGGCCTACTCACCTCTCAAGGCCAGCCGGCATGTGTCAGTAGACTCCATTTCAAGGGATTTAGTTCGATCCTTGCAAAGACTGCCAATGAAGGACTTGGATAAGCAGGATGGACTTCTCATCAGATCGCAATAGCACGCGAAAATATCGGCGTCATTTGATGTGTATTTGAGAAAGCAATAAGGCAACTCTTAAGGAAGCTAGGGCCTATTTCGACTATTCTGGATTAGCTATTTGTGAAAGCGCGATCCGGTTACCCTCGGTGTCCTCAAATTCCGCCACAAAGCCCGCCTCGCCGATGTACTTTTTGGGATAGAGCACGCTAGCACCGCGTGCTTTTGCACGAGCAAGGACGGCGTCAATATCAGGAACATCGAAGTAGACAACGGTACCTTCCTTTGATGGCCGATAGACCTCACCAGAAGCCAAAGCGCCACTGGCTCCTGGACTTATGCTATTTCCGGGGAAGAACGCCATGTCATAGCCGTCCACCTGCTGTCTTCTTAATTTCAGACCAAAAACATGCTCGTAGAATGCCACTGCACGATCCATGTTGTTAACTGGGATTTCGAAATGCAACACGGGATTTGGCACAACAGTTTCAGACTGTATCTCCTGCTCGCTTTCTTGCTGCTCCGTGGGTGTGCACGCAGCCAGCGCGACGCAACTAAGCAATATTGCGACAATCAGGCATCTAGGGAAAACAGCGCTAGACATTGCCAGTTTTTATGCAAATTTCGAACACTTCTAAAGATAAAAGTCTAGCTCGGATGCCGAACGTCCGCTTTCGTATCCATTTCCCATAAAAGCAGGCGGTCCGCTTGCGGCCCAAATACAGTCATTCACCGCTTGATTGCAGTAAAGTCTGGAATTGGGCCGTAAGCCGACTGTCCGCTCATGGCCGTGTAGATGCGGAAAGTCGTCATCCAGCCTTCGCAGTTTCTTCGCGCAGCTAAGCAAAACCCTCTTCAATGGTTACGGGGGCCTTGGGGCGAGCGTACATCTGTTCAACGTATGCCGTGAGTGTTGGGAACTCGCCAAGCATTCCGGCCTCACGTGCCCAATCCAGAGTGTAGGCCGCGTTGAAATCGGCCACCGTCAGCTTGTCACCGACGACAAATCGGCGATCCTTCATGTGGTTTTCGAGGACCGCAAGCATGGCTTTGCAGTCGCGCGTCGCGAGAGGCAACTCGGCAGCAAGACGATCCTCTTCTTGGTACATTGCTGTATGCAAGGCAATGCGCCACAATGGCTGCTCGATTTCGGTCGCGAGAAAGAACATCCACCGATAGATCTGGCCACGCTCGCTTAGGTCGCGCGGCATCAGTTCGCCATCGCTGTAGTTCTCAGCGAGGTAAAGCTGAATCGCGCATGACTCAGAGATGACGTCTTCACCGTCGACAAGAAAAGGGAGCTTCCCTGCTGGATTGAGCGCCCGCAACTCGGCGCCTGCATGCTCGCCAATACCCATATCTACCGTGACGATCTCACGATCGAGGTCCAGCTCGTTGATGAGCCACATGGCGCGGATCGCTCTCGTCGGCGGAGTTCCGTAAAGCTTCATCATACCGGCGCCCTTGCTGCCGCTTCGATTGCGGCGATATCGATCTTTCGCATTTGCATCATTGCCTGCTGAGCGCGCTTGCCGGCTTCTTGATCTTGTTGATTGATGAGCTGCGGAAGTGCCTCCGGGACGATCTGCCACGACACACCGAAACGGTCGGTCAGCCATCCACACATGCTTTCATCGCCGCCATCGGCAAGCAGCGCGTGCCAAAGCCGGTCGGTTTCCTCCTAGTCCATTGTCAGGACGCTGATCGAAGCGGCAGGTGTAAGCTTGTAGTGTGACCCTGCTGTCAGGATCATCATCGGCGCACCGGCGAGCGTGAACTCGACCACCATTGGGTCTTCGGCGTTGCCGTGTTCGAGCACATTGTCGATCGTGCTGTCCGGGATGACCGAAACGTAGAATTCGGCGGCCTCGCGGCCTCCCTTCTCAAACCACAAGCAGGTGCGAACCTTCGATTTGAATTCCATCATCTTCCTCCCCGTGTCCAATGTTATTCCTGAGCCATCGCTGCTTCGTCCATCCACATCGGCTCCCAGACATGGCCGTCCGGGTCCTGGAAGGCTCGGCTGTACATGACGCCGAAATCCATCGGCTCCTTCCACCCGGTCGAGCCGCCAGCGCTGACCGCCTGATCGACGATCTCGTCGACAGCTTCGCGACTCTCGAGTGAAAGCGCGATGAGCGCCCCGGTGGTCTCCGCCGTGTTGGCGATTGGCAAAGGAGCGAATTCTTTGAACTTTGCATGCGTAAGGAGCATTACGTGGATCGTCTCGCTGACGACCATTGCTGCGGCGGTCTCATCGGTGAAGCGCGGTTCGGGAGTGAAGCCGAGCGCTTTGTAGAAGCGGGTGGAACGCTCAAGATCGGACACCGGCAGATTGACGAATATCTTCTGGGTCATCGCAATACCTCTCTCTACTGCGAATCATATATTGAATGCTATACTTCAAAAAAACAACTAGATTGTTCTGACCCGCGCTCTATATCGGACGAATGGCACGCAAGAAGCCTTACAATGACGGCTGCGCGACGGCGCATGCGTTAGATCTCATCGGGGAACGGTGGGCACTCCTAGTTGTGCGCGAGCTTGTCCCTGGACCCAAGCGGTTCAGCGACCTCAAGGCAGCACTGCCCGGCATCAGCACCAACATCCTCACAACCCGTCTGTCAGAGCTCGAGGCGGGCCATATCCTTGTCCGTCGTCAGCTTCCGCCGCCTGCCGCCTCGCAGGTCTATGAACTGACCGAATGGGGTGCGGACCTCGAGCCACTGATCAAGGATATCGGACGCTGGGCGGCCCGCTCGCCATCGCTCGAACCCGGCAAACCGATGAGCGCGGCCTCGGTATTGCTCTCTTTTCGCACGATGTTTTCGCCAGAACTGGCGGGCGATGCCGAAATCTCGCTTTCGCTCATCTTCGAAGGCGTGCCGCATTTCGCTCGAATAGCAGGCGGAAAGCTCACTGCCGAGACTGGAGAGATCGACTCTCCTGATGTGGCGGTCGAAGGAGACCCCAATCTACTAGCTGGAATGGTATATGGCGGTATGCCTATTGAGGAGGCAGAGCGAGGCGGATTGCTGATTGTTGGCGACAAGGAAGTCTTGCAGCGATTTGCCACCTACTTTCCTTTGCCGAAGAAAGCCGAATTCACGGCCTAGAATTTGGCAGGGACCAGTCGATCCGATTTTGGGCTCGCAGGCGCTGACAGCAGACGTTAACTGTTTGGTCTGGTCCTTGACCCTTGGTGGGACTTCAGGACGCTGTTCGAAGACCGGTTGCTAGGGCACAAGGCAAGCGCGAGTTGGCCGAATATGCTCGAGTTTATCATTTGCGGAAGGAGTCTCCGTTGAGCAGCTTTACCCATGACGCATGGCAGGCCAATCTGCCGCTATTCGAAACCACCCGCGATATGCCATTCAATCGCGAGCTCGCCGAGGGCGTTCTACCGCCTGAGAAGTTCCGGCACTACATGATTCAGGACGCGCATTATCTCGAAGGCTTTGCGCGCAGCCTTTCGCTGGTCGCCGCCAAAGGATGGGAAGCAGATCACGTTGTCCAGTTTGCCAAGGCGGCTGAGGTGGCGATCTTAGTCGAGCGAGAGCTCCATGGCGAGTATTTCGAGCGGTTCGGTGTCTCACTAGAAGACTTCGCATCGGCCGAACTCAGCCCAGCCTGCAATCACTATGTCAGCTTTCTAAAGGCCAACTGCGCGCAGGCGCCGTTCGAGATTGGCCTCGCTGCGCTTCTGCCATGCTTCTGGATCTATTGGGAAGTGGGCACAGCGATCCATTCAAGTGCCACTCCTGACAATCCCTACAGCGTCTGGATTGAAACCTATGCGGGTGAAGACTTTTCCGAAGCCGTCGATGCAGTCATTGCCACGCTCGACAGCGTCGCCGCCGAATGCTCGGCGCGCAATATCGAGCGGATGCACTTTGCTTACCGCCGTTCAGCCCAGCTTGAGTGGTTGTTCTGGGATAGCGCTTACCGACTGGAAGGCTGGCCGGTCTGATGCGCGAGGCGCTCTGGGCCTTGTTGATGGATGCAGCGCGATCAGGCCGCACACTGACTTATGCCGAGGTCGCGAGGTCTCTTCAGCTTCCACCGCCGCATACGATTCACAAGGCCGCACTTCTGATCGAAGACCTGATGCATAGCCAAGCTGCCAGCAACGAACCGCAGCTTGCTAGTTTTGTGGTGTCGAAAGCGCGGGGAGGATTGCCGGCTCCGGGCTTCTTCATTCTGGCTCGGGAGCTTGGGCTATATGATGGTGCGGGCGAGGGAGCGGAGGCCCGCGCCTTTGTCGAAGGGGAACACGAACGATGCCGGTCGATGTATTGAAGAGCTCACAAACCCGGTTCTCTGGTTCGATTGCTTGCACCTGCTGCATCGCCTCCAAAGCGATCGAATCGAAACCTCTCCTTGTCCTATCAAAACAAGAAACCTCATTCCCAGCGCTTGCCATCGATTAGATGCGCGGACTTCACTCTGGGGCCCCGCGCAGAGCCTTTCGGATGTAAGTGTTTGCGGATCGAAAGTGGGATGGACCGGATGCCTCTGCATAGCGCCCAAGCGTCCATTTCCCGGTCCATAAATGCTCACCAACAGTGTAGAGTTCGGCATCGTCTCGTGCGTCAATGAAGGAGCGCAATTCGTCACAGGCGGCCTCGAACCGCGCTAGAAGCTCCTTCCAGGAGGTCTCGTTACCTTTTGCGTAGATCGGCGCGTTAAACTCCTTAAGCTGATTCCACTTGTAGCCTTTTGCAGGCACATAAACCTCTCGCCCCGCAATGCCATCTTTGTACCAGGTATGGAGCATTCCCATCCAATGGGTTCGGTGCGCCAGGATGCCTCTTATCGTGGTGATGTCATCTGGCGCCGAAAGCAGTGACATTTCCTCGTCAATGGTAGTGAGCGTCTTGCGAAGCTTTGCCAGGTCTTTGTCGAAGACCGCAAGCAAGTCCGATTTGTTGGTTGCTGCTGGCATGATCAGACCACCCATGTAATCGACTGAGCAAAAAAACGGATTTGGTTTACCTACAGCTGTTCAGCCATGCTAGAAGGGCGAGGCAGTAGGACCTATACTAAACCTAGTCCAAATGGCGAGTGTAACGAGGCTCGGCTTCAGTCGTCATGGCTGGTCTGAAGCTGGACCGTTTGCTGAAACTCAGCATTTGCTTTCAAGAACGTGGAAAGCTGTTGTACTGCTCACTCCCCAATTGCGGATGAAGACCGCACTGCGTCTCACGTTAAATTTGGCCTGATAAGATAATCTCCCGTGCAAGACTCCCTTCCTCTGATAGGCCTGAAGGAGCATCGGCATCCTGGAGAAATCAGCCGACGATACAGTGTTTCAAACACTCCGGCATACCATCGAAACAGTGTTGCTGGCGGAATTACAGCGTCATTCGCCTGTGTCCGGTCAATCGTGAAACGCCATCCACCGCACGGGTCGAAGCGACCGGCGCCAATGAATGTCCATGCGTGCCTCCTGATGGCCTTCATCAGCAAGATAGCTGAAAGGGAGGTTGGGAGGATACGCAAGAGCGCTGTGGCCAGTTTCGGGATGCGATTTGCGATGATGTAATCTGCTGTTCGTCTGGCGGCTTCCTCTGCGATGGGAAAACAAGCAACTGGCTCGTGCGTCGCAAGCCAGCGGTGAAGTCGAATGACATCGATCTCGGGTATCATGTCAAGGCCCGATGGCACCCGCTCAAGCTGAGCGTCCGCGAGGACTTGGGCGTAAGTCCTAGAGTCAAGGCATTCGCGCATCACATCAACCGCGTGGATGACAGCATGGGGCCCAACCAGTGCAGGACGTTCAACATCGCTCAGTTCGACAGAGCGATTGGCTATGATGGGACCTTCAATCGACATCAATCCTGTCCCGCTCGCGTTTTTGAGCACGGGATTTTCCTCGTTCCTTCATTTGCTTGCGTACAGCCTCGCGCCGCGCTTTTGCTTGCGCGGCCTTGTCAGCATTGGTCTGCCAATCAGTCGCAGCATCAGCCGCTACCTCGCGGCTTTCATCAAAGTGCCAATCAAGCTGTTTCTTAGTCTGAGGGCCCCAATATCCTGCCTTCCCAAGGTCGTAGAAGGTGCGTTTGAATCCGGCGCGAAGGAAGGCGTATAGGCATCCCAAGAGATACCGCCGCCTAAACCCCGTCCCACGCCACGGATAATGGAACAGAGCCTTCTGCATGTAGAAGCGCCGGTAATTCTTCATCACCCCGTCAAGCAGTTCACCGCGCTCCATCGCTTCGGGTTTCATGATCGGGGTGACAAAGTTGTACTTGGAAAAATCGTGGATCTCGACCTGATCCTTGATCTCCTCAAACAGCGGGGTGAACGGCCAAGGGGTATACATCGCCCAATTGGCGAGATCTGGCTGCCAATCCCATGCCATCTTGTACGTCTCTTCTAGCGTCTCAGGCGTCTCATTGTCGAGCCCGACGATAAACTGCGCCTCGACAAAAATGTCCGCCTCACGAAGCAGCCGAATGGCATTCTTGTTCTCATCAACCTTGGTTTCTTTGTTGAAACGGTCGAGCTTCATTTGCGCAGCAGCCTCTGTGCCAAGGCTTACATGGACAAGGCCAGCCTCGCGGTAGAACGGGAGCAGATCCTTATCGCGATAGATGTCGGTGACCCGTGTGTTGATGCCCCATTTGACCTTTTCCGGAAGGCCGCGATCAATCAGCGCCTGGCAAAACTCTATGAATTTCTTGCGATTGATCGTCGGCTCTTCATCGGCGAGGATAAAGAAACCCACACCGTGGTTCTCGTGCAAAACCTCAATCTCATCGACCACGTCTTTGGGATCGCGAACGCGGTAGTCGCGCCAGAACTTCCATTGCGAGCAGAACGAACAGGTGAACGGACAACCGCGCGCCAGGTTCGGGATCGCCACCCTCGTGCCCAACGGCAGATAGGTGTAAAGCTTCCAATCGAGCACATCCCAATCGGGCTTCAGCGTGCTCATATCCTTCACCGTATCAGCCGCAGGGGTCGCAATGATCTTGTCCATCTCGCGGTAGGCTAGCCCCTTGATCTTCGCCCGGTCACCCGGCCAACGGCCTTCCTTGATCGCGCTGAACAGCTCGACCGCGATCTTCTCACCCTCGCCGCGCACAATCACGTCGATATGCGGCGCTTCGGTGAGGACTTGTTTGTACATAAATGTTGCATGCACTCCGCCCAGCACGCGGATGGCTCCTGGCGCTTTAAGAGCCGCGATTTCGAGCACGCGTTCGGCGGCATAGATCGACGGGGTGATAGAGGTTGTCCCCACGACATCGGGCTGCGACTCCTCAATGCGGCGGGCGAGTTCATCATCGTCCACCTCTTCAGTCATCGCATCTATAAATGTGATGTCGGTAAAGCCAGCGCGCTTGAGCGGACCGCTCAAGTAAGCAACCCACGCAGGCGGCCAAGTCCCTGCAATCTCTGCTCCACCAGAGCGATAATTGGGATGTACAAAAAGTATCCGCATGATTTGCTAACGCCTCCTGCCAGCCCTGCCACTTTGATCCCAGTTCAGTTGATGAGCGCCGCGGATTCAGCAGGCATTGATCTGAGTCAAAAGGGCTCAGAAATCGAGATGCCAAATCTCATGGCTGAGCAGCGGAACGAGGATAACAAGCCCCAAAATGCAAAGCGCTGATATGCACACATCGCTTCAATTCTTGACGCTTGCTATCAACCGCACCGAGGACTTTGGTTCTGGAATTTAGCAAGGAGAACGGAACGTCAGCTTTAATCTCCGCTTCGGTGAGTGAGCCATGGCTTGACCTAGGCCGAAAAGCGGGCTGACCGGTTCGGAGCACAACGAGTGTCAAAGCAGCCGTTCAGCCAACGACCCCAGTTCCCGACATTGATCCCTTCCTCTATCGGCCCCGACAAATTGCCCCAATGCGCTTCGTTAGAAACGCCCTGTGACCCGCGCCCACACACCGCGGCCTGGACCGGGCAGCCGGTCGAAAAGCGGCACGTCGGACGCACCGAACCGGCTACGCCCAGCGAGGTGGGGCTGGTAGAACTCGTCAAAAAGGTTCTCGACGCCAGCTTCGATGGCGAGACCCTCGGTCAACCCATACCGTGCGAACAGGCCAACCACCGCAAGGGACTGAGCCGTCTGCTCACCGTTAAAGGCTGACACGTCGTTCTGGTCGGCCGCTGCAAACAACTCTGCGCCAAAGGAAAAGCCGTCGCCTTGATAGGCTGCCGACAAACGGAGGTTTGCCGGGGGGATGCGATAAAGATTGTCGTCCGCATCGCGGCGCTTGCCCCTGACGAAGCTTGCTGTCCCGCTCAGTTCGATACGTTCTACGGGGCGAAGAACAAAGTCGAGATCAATCCCGAACAGCTCTGCATCTACGTTACCAAAGCGAAGGGGCGTCGGGTCTCCGTTCATCGAGGCTATCATCTCGACCGGGCTGTCAATCACGCCGATCGTATCATCGAAAGGGACACCTTGAATAAAGTCGTCGACGCGGCGGTAAAACGCTGTGGGACGTAGCGAAAAAGTGTCGGTTTCAAGATCGAAGCCGAGCTCCGCAATCCAGGCGGTCTCTGGCTTGAGATCCAGATTGCCAACATAGATGTTGCCATCGGCCAGACCAAAACTTGCTTCGGTTGGCAACCAGCCAAATCTTTCAAGCAGGCTAGCGACCCGCTCCTTTCGCGCCAACGTCGCGCGCGGGGTAATGGCGCCCATTGGCATCCATGCGCGCAGCACAGCGTCCACGGTCGTCTGGCGGGTTTCGCGATCTGCGGCGGTAAAGGCCGCGGCAAGCCGCCGCGGTCCCATGGGGACCGCCGCGCCAAGCTGGGGAGCTCCGGAAGACTGATACGTGCTGTCGATCCGTGCGCCCAGTTCGAATTGCGCTTGGCCAAAACCGCCTCTCCACTGCACGAACGCGCCGACGCGCTCAGCTTGAACGTTGGGTTGCGATTCTAGGAAAAACGCATCGTTAAAGGGGTTGGTAATCGTTACAAACTTGTCGGTAAGTTCAGCGTCAGCACCGATCTGAATATGGGAGTTCGCCTTGCCAAACCGCACGGCCAGTTCAGCAGTGCTTGTATCGGCATCAGCGAAGGTTGCGCGCGCGCGGTTGGGCGGGGCCACTGGATTGCGGGTGGTCTGGTTGTCCATCAGGTGAGCAATGGAGACGTGCCCCAGCCTGAGTGAGAGCCGCACGTCATCCGCGATCTCGCCGCGAAATCCGCCTTGCACAAAATCGGTGTCGAAGAACACGATGTCGAGAAAGAACGGAGGGTTGCCAGTGGGGTCGGTTTCGCTGCGGCGATACTCGATGAACAATTCGCCTGCCCCGGCCTGGAAACCGGCATGCGCGCCGTATAGGTTGCGTTCGAACGACGTGCCGACCGCCGTGCCTCCGGGGAATTCGTAATCATCGCCTTCTTCGCGACTAGCGATTACCCCGAAGCGCCAGTTCTCATTCGAGACGCCAGCCATGGAGCCCACCGCGTAGCTGTTGTCGACGCTGCGATATTGGCTGGTGAAACGAAGGTCTGGCGACCAACTGACGCTATCGCCGAATTGCGTCTCGAACAATTGCGCGTTGACGGCTCCGGCCAGCGAAGGACCTTGCGACACCGGTGCGACCCCCCGAGCCACGTCAATGCGTTCCACCAGAACCGAAGGCGCATAGTGGAAGGGCGGGTCCATCGCATTGGCCCCCCCGGTTGCAAAGCGCTGGCCGTTGACGCGCCCCAAAACGCGTTGTCCGGCAAGACCGCGATAGGATAATTGCCCCGACAGAGCCCCGTTTCCGAAGAACGCACCGCCCGGAACGCGCGCTGCGATGGCAGTCGCATCAGCGGGGAGCGCGATCTGCTCGGGCATAGCCAAATTGTCTTGGCTCAGCCGCAATGCGGAATCCGAGCGAAGCGCGCTGACGACAATTGTGTCAGTCAGGACCGGATCATCGGGTCCCGGATCAGAGCCGTCGGCGGCTAAGCTTTCGTTTGCCAATGCGGCTTGGAATGGAATGAGCGAGAGGGAGGCGAGCGCAAGCGCCCTGCCAAATAGATGGAATGCCATTGTGATATATCCGAAGTTTGCGTGGGCCATCGTGCGCCCGCCCAGGGGTAGCGCACGTATCTGAACGGGAGTGGGTCAGACGCGGTTTGGCGGCCCTCGCGAGGGCGGACGCAGCCGAAAGGGGCCCGCTTCGGTTCGTTCCTCGATGAAAGGGGGAGTCAATGCAACGCAGGCATCAAACGGAGCATCCCAGACGTGCCCTGACTGCGCGATACCTTGGGCTGAAAACCCTGCAAATGCACAATCACCGCCGGTCTGGCTCGTGGAAGGAGCTTCTCCTCCAGCGTGGTCCATATCGTGGCCCATCGCCGCGTGAGCCAAGCGCTGTTCCTCGCCGAGGCGGTGCGCCATCACGCGTGCAATCGGGTTGGTTTCTGGGCAGGCCGTGACTTGCAATCCACCCGCCTCGGAAGGCGCAATCATGTAGCCGCGAGGGACCATTGCGCTGGCGAGAATCACTAAAGAGATGACCGCGAAGGTCACAAAGCGTCTTAACAAAGCAAGATTCGGGCCGGCATCCATGGAGCCACGCGACTAGCTTAGAGCCCACGCCTTGTCACTCAGAACTGGTGAACGTCCGCTTTTGGAGCGGCGACCCAAGAAGCAGTCGTCTCAATCTCTATAGTATCGACCAGGCGGACCCAAGCACCTGGCAAGCATGGAACCAGTCACGTCTATCGGCATTAGTTCTTCGAGCGATAAGCCAAGCGGACAGTGCGCCCAAGTAAGACGCCGCGTCGATGTCGCTTCCTGCCCCTCTACCATCTGTATCGATGGAGGAATAAATGAAGCGAACTACCTCAAGCTTCGAAGTAAACGGCACTAGGATTTCAGCAGAGTTCGACACTCGAACGACGCTTCTCGACTTCTTGCGCGAACACCTTGATCTCACCGGCACAAAAAAAGGCTGCAATCACGGTCAATGTGGAGCGTGCACGGTTATGATCGACGGTCAGCGCTCGCTCGCTTGTCTTACCCTTGCGGCGCTGTGCGACGGCAGATCGATCACCACCATCGAAGGGCTCGCCAATGGCGATAAGCTTCATCCAGTCCAAAAAGCCCTTATCGAGCATGACGGATTTCAATGCGGTTACTGCACGTCAGGTCAGATCATGTCTGCCGTGGCTATGGCTAAGGAGC
This sequence comes from Erythrobacter sp. YT30, assembly GCF_001542875.1. GTDB lineage: Bacteria > Pseudomonadota > Alphaproteobacteria > Sphingomonadales > Sphingomonadaceae > Erythrobacter. Next base: position 498,144 of record NZ_LMAF01000002.1, read on the forward strand.
CGTGGGGCGAGAGCGACGACGAGGTTCGCGAGGCGATGAGCGGCAATCTGTGCCGCTGCGGCGCCTATCCCAACATTGTTGCCGCGGTTCAGGAAGCGCGGGCCAAGATCGCCAAGGAGCAGCCTGATGCGTGAATTCGAGTTGGTTCGGGCAGCCAGCGTGGCCGATGCGGCGAAGAGCCTCGCTGCGAATGAAGATGCCAAGCTGATCGCGGGAGGCACCAATCTCGTCGATCTCATGAAAGAGGGCGTGGAGACGCCCGGAACACTCATTGATATCAACGCGATCTCAGGCCTACGCGATGTGACCATGAGCGATGATGGCGGACTGATGATCGGTGCGCTCGCGTCGAACAGTGCGGTCGCATGGCATCCCGATGTTCAAGAGCATTTCCCGATGATCTCTCAGGCTATTCTTGCAGGAGCGACGACCCAGATCCGCAACATGGCATCAATGGGCGGCAATCTGCTTCAGAAGAACCGTTGCTTTTACTACCCGGAGGAAAACGCGCGTTGCAACAAGCGAGAGCCGGGATCGGGATGCGACGCTATCGAGGGCATTAATCGGATGTGTGCGGTTCTCGGCACGAGCGAACACTGCATCGCAGCGAACCCTTCAGATCTTTGTCTGCCGCTGCGCGCACTCGACGCCATCGTCCATGTTGAGGGCACGAATGGACAGCGGGCGATACCCATCGAAAAGCTTCACAAGCTTCCGGGCGATACACCTTATGACGAGGTCGACCTGCGGCATGACGAAATGATCACCGCGATCGAGGTTCCGCCGTCGCCGATCGCGCGCAACTCACATTATCGCAAACTGCGTGACCGAACCAGCTACGCCTTTGCACTCGTTTCCGTCGCAGCCGCGATCGGCGTGGAAGATGGCATCATCAGCGAGGTGCGCCTTGCAGTCGGCGGCGTCGGCACTGTTCCTTGGCGCGACGAGGAGGCCGAAGCCGCGATGGTGGGCCAGCCAGCTACGCAAGAAGCCTTTTCTGCCGGGGCTGCGATCATCTTCCGCGAAACAAAAGCTTACAGCGGCAACGGCTTCAAGATCGACCTTGCAAAGCGCGCGATCGTGCGCGTTCTCTCCGAACTGTCGGGAGACGCCAAATGACCGAGCAGACCCGCGTGATCGGCAAACCCGTCTCAAGGATCGATGGTGTCCTGAAAACCACCGGCGGTGCGCATTATTCCGGAGATCGCAAGTCATCGGATGGGGCGTTGTTACACGGTGTATTAGTAAAGAGCACCGTCGCTGCGGGATATATCGCAGGCTTTGATACCGCCGAAGCAAAGCAGATGCCCGGCTTCGTTCGATTCCTGAGCTATGAGGATGGTGACCTCATTTACCGGATCGATGCGCCAAACGACGATAGCTTTGTAGTGAATGAGCAGCGCACGCCTTTCATTGACAACCAGGTTCATTTCGTTGGCCAGCACATCGGCCTCGCGCTTGCGGAGACCCTCGAGGTAGCGGAAGCGGCGGCCGCTGCCATCCTTGTCGAGTATGAAGAAGATTCCCGGCATATTGCGCTCGATGACGAGGACTCTGATCTCGACAAACCTGACGCGAGCGGAACCGGTGAGGCCCTCCAGGTTCACCGCGGCGACTTCGATGAGGGCCTGGCCGACGCAGACGTGAGCGTTTCGGCCACCTATACAACCCCGGTCGAGCACCACAATCCGATCGAGCCTTCTGCGACGACAGCGGTATGGGATGGCGATCGCCTAACGGTTTATGATGCCACACAGGGGAATGTGAACGACCGGAATTACCTCGCAGCAGGCACGGGTCTCGCCAAGGATCAGGTGCGTGTTCTCAACCCGTTCATCGGCGGCGGCTTTGGCTGCAAGGGATATGCCTGGCCGCATTCGCTGATTGCTGCCGCAGCTGCGCGAGCTACTGGGCGGCCGGTGCGTCTGGTTCTCTCGCGGTCCGATATGTATACATCGTGCGGGCATCGACCGCAGACCAGGCAATCGATCACGCTGGCTGCCAAGTCGGACGGCACGTTTACCGCCCTCAAGCATGAGACGCTTTCGCATCGCTCTCCAATCGGCGACCATATGGAACCGTGCGGAATGCCCTCGATGGTTCTGTATGATTGCCCTAATCTGGTGGTCACCCATTCCAATCGCGTTTTGAACCGCCCTTCGCCCACTCCGATGCGCGGCCCGGGCGAAGCGTCAGGCGCTTTCGCACTCGAAAGTGCGGTTGACGAGCTGGCAGAAAAGCTCGGGATAGATCCGGTCGAACTGCGCAAGCGTAACGCTTCGCAAATGGACCCGCGCAACTCTCGTCCATGGTCAACGTTCAACCATCCCGAATGTCTCGATCGCGGCGCTGAGCGCATAGGTTGGTCACGTCGCAAATCCCCTGGCCAATGGCGCGAAGGCAATGAACTCGTCGGGCTCGGAGTGGCGACGACTTATTATCCTGCCTATCGAAGCCCCGCGGCTGCGCGTGTCACGCTATTTCCTGACGAGACCGCCAAGGTCGAGATTTCTGTGCAGGATATCGGCACCGGGCTCTACACAATTCTAGCTCAGATGGTGGCCGAAAAGCTCGGTCTAGAGGCCGCAGATGTCGCAGTCGAAATCGGCGATACTGACTTGCCGGAAGGTCCGCTGGCCGGCGGGTCGATGACAACTGCCAGTGTCTCGGGCGGCGTTGCCGCGGCGTGTGACGCTCTGCAGGAAAAGCGCGCGCAGGCATCGGGCGATGAAGCCATTTCTGCCGAGGCAGGAAGCGAGGAATCGCTTGGATTTGGCGGCGACAACGACATGGGCAAGAGCTTCCTGTCCTTTGGAGCCATCTTTGCCGAAGTGCGCGTTGATAAGGATTTCGGCATCGTGCGTATCCCGCGCCTCGTCGGCGTCTTTGATGCCGGCAAGATACTAAATCCGAAGACCGCGCGTAGCCAAATGATCGGCGGAATGATCTTTGGCGTCGGCATGGCGATGCTGGAAGAGACATTCGTCGATCCGGAAAGCGGGCGCTTTATCAATCCAAGCCTCGGCGAATACTACGTGCCGGTGAACGCCGATATACACGACATTGACGTCGAATTTATCGACGAGCCGGATTACGATTTCAATCCGTTCGGAGCACGCGGCATCGGTGAGCTCGGCACAGTCGGAACAGCGCCCGCGATCGCGAATGCGGTCTACAACGCGACGGGCATTCGTGTGAGGGATCTGCCCATCAGGCTTGACGATCTAATGTGAGCTTTTGGGCCGATTGCGGCCTGTCCGCTTCTAAGCCAAGTTGTGCATAAAACTGGCATCGGATTTCTGGAATGAGGTCCGCCCGTTTTGGATCAACGTGTCATGCCCGCCGAGCGGTTCATTACATCGCGGATGCGATTTGTGGATTGGTTTGTTCGCGCCCGAACCAATCACGTATTGCGTCCCTGGCCCTGAGGTGCAGAATTGCTAGCGCCGGGATAATCAGCATCAATAAAGCAGTTCCCAACAGAACTCCGAAACCAAGGCTGGCCGACATCGGGATCAGGAACTGCGCTTGAAGGCTGGTTTCGAAGGTGATAGGCGCGACGCCCAGAAACGTAGTGACAGCCGTTAACATGATAGGGCGGAAGCGCGACTTGGCCGCTTCGATCATGGCCTCGTCGTGCGGCATACCCGCGGCCAGGTTTTCATTTAGGAAATCGATCAGGACGAGAGAGCCGTTGATGATCACTCCCGAAAGCGCGACGATGCCGAAGATCGAAAGGATGCCGAGCGGAATACCGAGCAGGAGATGGCCGAGCAGCGCGCCGACCAATCCGAATGGGATCGCGGCCATGATGATAAGCGGCTGAGTGTAAGATTTGAACGGGATGGCGAGCAGGGCGTAGATCGCGATCAGTGCGAGGCCGAAGGCTGATCCTAGATCAGCAAAGCTTTCCTGCTGTTCTTCCTGTTCACCGCCGAAGCTGTAGCGGAGTTCCGGATAGTCGGCGGCAACCAACGGTAGAACTTCTTCCTGGAGCACTCGGGTTGCTTCCTGACCGGTGATCGCGTCTTCCTGAACATCCGCGCTGATTGTCACGATCCGACGTCCGCCTTCACGCCGGATTTGGGATGGCGCTTCGGTGAAGGACGCTTCCGCGATTGCACCCAGAGAGGTGAAGCCGCCAGGTACACGGATGCGGAAGCGTTCAATATCTGCAATCGAATCTCGTTCATCCTCCGGCAGGCGAACATAAACTCTGACGTCTTCGCGACCGCGCTGCACCCGGACGGCTTCAGACCCAAAAAAGGCGGCGCGGACCTCGCTCGCGACATCCTGGAGCGTTACGCCAAGGGTCCGTGCGGAAGGTTTAAGCCGCAACTCGATCTCTCGCATCCCGGCATCGCGGTCGCTTTCGACGTCGAAGACACCACCGATCCTCTGCAATTGGTCCATGATCCGCAAACGCGCTTGATCGAGCGCAGCCTCATCAGGGTGCGAGATCTGTACATTGACGGGATCGCCCAAGGAAAGGAGCGTCGAGCTGATCGTGAGCGAGTCCGCTTCCGGAATCTCTCCCAGTTCCTCGCGCCAGGCCTGTTCAACCTGAGCTGCCGACACTTCGCGATTGCTCGACGGAACCAGTGCAATCTGTACGTCGGCTAGGTTGGGACGGAATTGCTGATCAGGACCGCCCGGCCCGCTTTGGGTGGAACGAAGTCCGACGGTCGTAAAAGTTGCTTCGACAAAGCTCGGTTGACCATCATTATCGCCTGCAAACCTGGCGACGGCGCGGTCGGCGGCGCTTTCTAGCCGGCGCACGATTTCGGACGTACGATCGATAGTTGTCCCTGCTGGCATCTCGACCGATGCGGTGACGACGTCGGCCTCGATATCCGGGAAGAAAGTGAACTTGATTATGCCCGCAGGCAGCATTGCTACGAAGACGATGAGCAGGGCAACTCCGGCCGACAAGATCACGTAAGGCGCCTTGACAGAAAAGCGAAGTGCGTGGTCCAGCGGGCCGTCCACGAATGCACGAAGCTTGTCATCGACAGTCGTCTGTACGCGCTCGAAGAACCGTGTCACGCGATTGGTGGCAGCAGTGCCCGCGGCTGGCAGATGCGACAGATGGTGCGGCAGGACGAGCATCGATTCGACTAGTGAAAGGCTCAGGACAGCGAGGACGACCAAGGGAACATCGGCGAGGATCTTTCCGATCGAACCGCCTACCGCCAACAACGGCGAAAAGGCTGTGATTGTAGTAAGCACGGCAAAGATCACCGGGACCTTAACGCGCTGCGCCCCGGCAATCGCAGCGCCGATCCCGGTCCGGCCACGCTCGCGTTCGGCGTAGATGTTCTCGCCGACCACCACGGCGTCATCCACCACCAATCCAAGCGCGAGGATAAACCCGAACAGCGAGAACATATTGATGCTCGAACCAGCGTATTCGAGGATGAAAATCGCGCCGGTGAAAGTCGCACCGATCCCGATGGCGGTCCAAAATGCGAGCCGCAGATCGAGGAATAGTGTGAGTGAAATGAGAACCAACAACAGGCCCAATGCTGCGTTTTCCAGCAAAAGCGACAGTCGGTCGTTGAGAAGCTCCGAATTGTCGTCCCATACGGCATGGCTAACGCCGGGCGGGAGCGGGTAGTCTTCCGCCAACAACTCCTTCACGGCATCAGCCACGTCCAGCACGCGCTCGTCGCTTGTGCGGTAAACATCGACGAAGGCGACCGGTTTTTCATTGAAGCGTGTGATCAGGTCGGCATCTTCGAAACCGTCCTCGATATCGGCCACGTCGCCAAGCCTCAGCAGAGCACCTTCGCCTGAGCTGACAAGCACGATGTCTTCAAAATCCTGCTGCGTATAATTTTGACCCACTGTGCGGACGCGGACTTCTTCGGTCGCCGTGTCGATCGCACCAGCGGGACTGTCGAGGCTGCTTGCGGTGACGATCTGCGAAATGTCTGTCAGCGACAGATTGAGAGCGCGCAAGCGGTCTTGCGGCACGTCGGCGAAAATCTGGTAGTCGCGCACCGCGCTGGTCTGGACGTAGCTGACCTCAGGCAAGCTGGAGATCGCATCCTCTAGCGCATAGGCGCTTTCCTTCAGCGTGTGCTCCGAAACTTCGCCGAAAAGCGCGATCCGCATGACCACCTGTCGCGTCGTTAGTTCTCGAATATCGGGTTCTTCGGCTTCAACTGGGAAGGTGTTGATCTGGTCGACTTCGGACTTCACTTCGTCCAGTGCTTGTGCGACGTCAGTTCCGAGTTCGAGTTCTACGTTGATTGTCCCTGAGCCCTCCGACGCAGTTGAAGTGATCTCCTTGACCCCTTCGATAGCTTCAACAGCTTCTTCGACGCGCTGAACGATCGACTCCTCGATCTCTTCAGGCGTCGCGCCGGGATAGGATACCGTGACGGCGATTGTATTGAGGCTGTTTTCGGGAAATACCTCCTGAACAATACGACCATAGGAGACGAACCCGGCGACGATCATGAAGATCATCAACAGGTTCGCCGCGACGCCATTGCGCGCCATAAAGGCGATGACGCCGGTGCGATCGCGCGCACGATCGCCTGAGACATTGCCAAAGCGATCGCGGGGGCGGCCGTTCTCTGCGCCCGAAGTCTCGTCGTCGCTCATTGAGCTTGCTTTCCGGAAACTCGTACTGGCATTCCATCGGTCGGAGCGGTCAAGCTGCTGGTGACAAGCAGGCCGCCAAGTTCCACCCTCGGAGCAATTACATAGGCGAGATCATCGGTCCGCTGGATCACCCGCACCGGGAGAATGCGCATCTTGCCATCGCGCACGACCCAGATTTCGTTCCCCGGGCGAAGTGCAACCGCCGGGATCACCGCATAGCTATCGAGACTGGTTCCAGCGATCTCCGCGCGGACAAAAGCGCCCAGCAAAAGAGGCGGCGCCTGCGCGACTGTGTCGACATTCTCCTGGTCGGCAAGTCGCCCGCCGGTAAGCGGCGCGGGCACTTGCAGGAACACCTCGACATTGCGTGTCGCAGAATCGAGGATCGCGTCCGCTCGGTCTACAAAAGCGGGCCAGCGATAGGTCAACCCGCTGTAATCGTAGAAGATGTCCGCCTGAATCCTGCCGCTCGATCCACGCAGAAGACCTGGAATAAGCGCAGCCTCATCCTGAGTTAGCGAAAGCCTGACTTCGAAGGCATCGCTGGCGACGATTGAACCAAGTGACTGTCCCGGCTGGACAAGCGTACCGACGGCAGCGCTTTCCTCGCGTACCAAGCCTCGGAACGGAGATGCTACCCGCGTTCGAGCCAGTGTGAGTTCAGCGACGGCAAGGTTGGCCGCAGCCCGATCGCGCGCCGCTTTCGCCGATTGCAGTTGCGGTTCGCGAGTAGCAAGGCCTGCAATGTCTTTCGTTTCCTCGCTGCTGCCGGCCCTGGGAGCGGTCACGCTTTCTTCCATGTCTGCAGGGGGAAGAATGCGGGCGGCGTGATCATTCGTATCGATGACAGAAGAGAGCCCGCCCGCTGCGCCGTCGCGTTGCGCGAAGCGCCGCAATTCGTCCGTTGCGATCGCGACTTCTTCTTCAGCTTGCAGAACCGAGACGTTCTGCGCTGCGACATCGGCTTGTGCAATGCGGACTTGATTGACGAAGTCAGCCGCTTCGATCCGGAATAGCGTCGCGCCAGCGGCCACGACTCCCCCTTCGCGAAAAGATGGATTAACGTAGCTCAACCGGCCCGAGACTTGCGCGCCGATCACTACCTCTTCGCGCGGTCCAACGGTGCCGGACGCTATAACGGGAATTTCGCCCGATGCCGCCTCGAACGCGATTGCTTCGACCAGCGGAGCCTGTTGGACACGCTCTTCCTCGACCGGATCGGGGCGCAAGAGGATCATCAGAGCCGCGATAGCAAGCGCGGCGGCGAGAATGCCGAGAGACCATTTCACCTGTGTGCTCATGGGCGTTCTCCCTCGATTGTGGGCGCGAGTTTCATCGCGGGCTCTTCAGCCGGTCGCATGTCTATTTCCTTGAATTCCGTATTGGGTGCCCAATCACCGCCCAAAGCACGATGAATGCCCAGACGTGCCAATGCCGTCGCGCGTGCCGCGGACGAAAGGCTGGCTTCTACCTGATAGACCGTTCGCAGTGCATCGAGACAAGCGGTGTAGCTGCCGACCCCTGCCGCAAAGCGATTGCGCTGAAGTTCAAGCGATGACCGTGCCTCGCTCAACTGCTCCGCGATGAGGATGTAGCGCTGGCGCTGCTCTTCATAGTCGGCGATAGCGCTGTCGACTTCGCGGAATGCCGTGATGACCGTACGCGCATAAGCGGCTGCGTTCTGATCATAAACGGCCCTCGCGCTGCGGATGTTCGCTGAGATCCGGCCGCCATCGAAGATCGGCGCAACGATGCTTGCAGCCAATGAAGTGGTCCAGTTATCGGCAAAGTCAAAAGCGCCTTCGGGCTGGCCACCTTGTGTTCCAAGTGACCCGGACAGACTGATGCGAGGGAAACGCTCGGCTTTGCGAGCGCCGATGCGCAGTCGTGCGGCATCAAGCCGCGCCCATGCAGCAGCAACGTCCGGTCTCTGGTCGAGAAGGTCGGCGGGAAGGCCTAGCGGAACCGGGTCGAAAACCAGTCGCGGCATGAGCGCCTGCGCTAGCTGCTTCTCCATTTCATCCGGGTATGTACCGAGCAGGACAGCCAGTCGCCCCGTCGATGCGGCCAGTCCGCTCTCCAGCTGTGGCAAGGATGCCTGCGTTGAGCGCAGCTCTTGCCGAATCTGGTAGAGTTCGAAGCTGTCGATCAGACCTCGCTGGAATCGATCGTCGGTTCTGGAGGCCCGATCCTCCAGTATGTCGACGATCTTCAGCGTCAGCTCTATCTGGCGCCGCGTATCGACCACGTCGAAATAGGCGGAAATCGTTTCGGCACTAGCCGCAAGCCGTACCGCCTGCAGATCGTATCGCGTCGCCAAAGCATCTCGGCGCGCGGCCGCGAAGTCGTTTCTCGCGCGCCCAAAAAGATCGAGTTCGTAAGCTGCTCCGGCACTGAGCGTGAATGTCTCGTTTTCGATCCGATCGATCGCGCCGCCGCCGAGATCACCGAACGCGCTGCCTTCGAGAGGGGTGCTGGAGAAGCTGGCCCCGCCGCTTGCATCGAGCGTGGGAAGCAATGCTGCGCGCGAAAGCCTCGCCTGCGCGCTTGCCTGCTCAACCCTGGCCACCGCTTCGGCAATGTCGAGATTCTGACGGAGAGCCTGATCAACCAGTGCATCCAGGACCGGATCCTCGAAACCTGACCACCACGCTTCGGGTCGATAATCGCCCGAGGTCTCGCCCACGCGATAGTCGGAAGGCATGTCCGCAGCTTTGGCCGGAACCTTTCGATCCGGTGCGAGCGAGATACAGCCTCCAAGCAGCAGCGACAGGCCGAGAGTCGTGAGGACCGATCTATGCATGGGGAGTGGCGAGCAACACGTCCCGCACCATCCGTTCAAGCTGTCCGACAAGGAAATCGGCCGTTGCATCGTCTATATCCTCAACGTCCATGAAGACGCATAGCGAAAGACGCGAGCTGCGGAGTGATATGGCCATACCAAGCATAAAAAAGACTGTTGCCCGGCGTTCGCGCTCATCCAGTTCAGGACGCAAATGAGCGATCTCATTTTCGAAAATGACCCCGGCATGTAAGACGCTGTTGCTTAGCAATTCCCGCATGAATGAGTTGGGGTCTTGCTGCTCTCGAGCGACAAACCGGGCCATCGCAGCGGCTTCACTGCTCAGCATGAATTCGCCGATGCGCCGCAAGATCGCGCAGATCAATTCGACACGCGCTGAATCTTCAGCGTCTTTGCTGAGCACGGGTATCGGTTCTCGTCCAACAACCAATGCTAAACGATCGACTATGGCTTTGGCGGCAGCGCGGTACAGCCCCTCTTTGCCGCCGAAATGATAGGTGATGTTGCTCATGGTAGTGTCGGCGGCCGCCGCGATCTCGCGGGTACTCGCCCCATCGAAACCGAGCTCCCCGAACTGCCGAATCGCAACTTCGATCAATCTTTCTCGCATGTTCGATTCGTTATCATTCGTTCGAACGAATTGCAAGTCTGACGAGCGAAAAGGGCCAATCGAATATGCCCATGAAGGAGATCTTGCGTTGAGTTCAGGACTATGGGCAAGCGCCGACCCGCCGGCCCTAGTATCTTACATTGGCGCTGAAGAAAGCGACCTTCAGCTTGCCACTCATGTCGAAGCTTTCGGACGATGCGAGGCCGGAGAGCATGGTTCGCATTTTCCCAATCCGTCCTTCGCACACCATGCTTGCGCTCGCCGAGCCATCTGCGGCAAGTGCGGCCTCTGAGATCGTGCAATCGGGTCCTTCGTCGCTGCGGACAACACCAAGCTGGATAGGGGCTGTACTGCTCTGTGCGATCGCTTCGGCGGAGATGCAGGCCTTTGCCGTCTGCGCCGGGACGTCCCTTGGTCCGCCCGTTACCGTTCGCGTAACCTCCCACTGACCCGATGAGAACCCTGCTTCCGTTGCCAACGCCGCAGGAGCCACAAGAGCGGCGCAGGCGGCAGCAAAAGAGATAATTGCACGCGCTTTCATCAATCTTCCTCGGCGAATTGGGCTGCGATGCGGGCACGCGCCGTTTCTGGGGGTGGCGAAGGGGTTCGGGAGGGCGGCAGTGGGTTATGCGGGGCGTCTTCTGCCGTCCCCCCGGCACGATCGCCTCGTGCATTTGGGAATTCTGTCATCACAAGAAAGCCATCGGAGTTGGCGTCCAGCATGGCGAACTGCCTTCTTTGGATAGTTTGCAGTTCCAGAACATCGACCTTGCCATCGAGATTAGCATCGGCCTGAGCAACAAGCGACGCGTTGAGAGGGCGGATCATGCGACCAAAGATACGACCTTTAAAGTCATCGCCTGCATGAAAGGGAACTTCGCTGGGCACCATGGACTGATTAATGGATGCCGCGGAGAGATCGGAAAGCGCACGCGATCCCATGGTTTTTTGCCAGTCGGCGAACTCTTCAAATTCGATGATCCGGTTGCGATCGGTATCGATAGCGGCAAAGCGAATTGCGATCGCCTCATCGGCAAGACGATCAATGCTCAAGCGGACTTCTTTGATGGTGAGGTAGCCATCCCGATCCAGATCCGCTTCCCGATGCTGGCGCGCCACGGCTTTGTCGAATTTGGCGACCGGGATGGGATCAGGAGCCTTTGGCATTCGAGAGCGAATGCGGTTGGCTGCGCCTCCCGGCGGCGTACCAGCACTTTGCGGTATGCCGCCAAGGGGCGCGCTTTGCGCCAACGCTTCATGTGAAGTCGCAGTCACAAGAACGCAAAGCATGACGCCAAAAGCCATTGTTGCCGACCAATGTCCAACTCGCCCGAACGGCGGCAGAGGGGCTGCAATCCGATCACGGACTCTTGACCACCAAGTGAACTCGTAACAGGTCACCGATAAAACGGAGTTGGACCCATACTTGCAAGGTCTTTGTCGACTGGCGTTTTTCGACGTCATACCCCCTCAGACGCATCGACCTGCTTAAACCCTCCCCACTTTCTGAATCTTTTTTTGGGGCCGTCTTAGTCATCTGTCGTTCAGCCTCGGCAGCCATGCTTAAAGGTGCTTCTGCCCCCGAAAGCGCTGCCAAGAGAGTCGCAAATGAAACGCCTCGATTGCTCCTCGAATGCTATGTTGGCGCGCGCCGCAGGTGGCGACGTGCTGGCGTTTTCGTCGCTCGTCGAGCGCTACACCCCGACCCTTTATAAGCTTGCATTTCGCCTACTACTTGATCGCCAAGAGGCCGAAGATGCCGTCCAGGATGTCTTCACGAAGCTTTGGAAATGTGCGAACACCTCAGCAAGGCCGCAAACCAACTTGCGGGGCTGGCTGCGCCAGGTTTGCACGCGCATCTGCCTCGATCGCCTCAGAAAAAAGCGCCCCGTGCTAGTCGAAGAACTACCCGAAATGATCGACGAGACGCCGGCGGCAGATGCAATTCTAGAAGAAGAAGAGATGCGCAACGCGATTGCACGATGCTTCGAAGCGCTCAGTACACCGCAACGTATTGCTGTTGTGCTGACGTATTTCGAAGAACTCTCAAACAAGGACGCCGCAGAGCGCATGGGTCTTCACATTAAGGCATTCGAGTCGACGCTCCGCAGAGCGCGATGTTCACTGGCATCGATGCTCGAACCCGATTACACTCCGGCAAACACGTTCGAAAGGTCTGTCGGATGAGCAGCACAAATATCAGCGATGCCGATCTGAGCCGAGTTCTGAAATCCGGTGTCGATCCTCAGGTACCCGACAACCTTGCGAGCCGGATTACAATGTCTGTGATTGCAGAGGAAACGGGGCAGGACCTCCGCGAGTGCGAGATCAAAGAGGAAGTCTCTCCGACACGAAGTGGCTCCTTTCGCTTCGCAGCTTTGGCGGCCTGCGCCGCTGCGGTTGTCGCAGTTTCGACATTGGTACAATTTGGCGGCCAAGGGGAGGCAACAGCGCGGCTCGCAGTTCAGGACGAAGCGGCTCAAGTTGATTTGCTGGCTACATCTGCACCGGACCGGGATACGTCGATGCCAGAGGAGCAGTCGTCCCTGCCGTCCACGCAGCCCTCCAACCCGCCTGTTTTCGCTCGGCTTGGTCCTGACGCACCTTCGAAGAAAGAAGCTGACAAACCGGCGAAGCCGGCGGCCCAACGCGAAATTGCTCAACCTTCTGATCCCGTTGCACCGAACGAAGCGGACCGTCCTATCGAGGATATGGGTGAACAGTTGGCAGCGAACGAAGTCGCACCATCTCAATATGTTCTCAATACGGATGACGGCCCAACTGAAGTCTATGGCCCTGTGGAAGAACCTTCGCGAAATGGGTTTGGCATCGACATGAACGTCAATCCGGTCATTGGTAAAGGTTTCGCAGGCGGTCCGACGCCTCCCCCTTCGTCTGAATAAGGTTTAGGCGCGATTTCCTGATTGGTCGAAATGATCGATGAATTAGAACTGCGTTCCAACATTGAAAGAGAACAGCTGCGTTTCGTCGGACTCTTCTGTCAGTATCGGGAAGGCAAGGTCGAGCCGGAACGGGCCGAACGGCGAATTCCAGTTTACACCCACCCCGGCGGTCATGCGCGGACGCCATGTGTCCCCGACATAGTCCTCGCGAAATGGTGCAATCATACTGCCAAGTGCAGAGTTTGCCGTGCCATCGGGAGCGATCGGGCTGATAGTCGTGACCGTTTCGACTAGACCGTCCCCATCAACGTCGAATGTTTGGGAATACAGGGCACGACCCTCATCATCGCGGGTTGCGATGAATGCTCCATCCGGGAACGGGCTTTGCGAAAGCTGCGGCTCATTGAGGCTAAAGACTGAGCCAACATCAAGGAACAAAGAGGGCCTGAGCCCCAATTCGCGCGCCCCGTTCAACAATGGCAATTCGAGTTCGAGGCGGCCCAGATAATATGCGTTTCCACCCAGAGCTTCACGACTCGTAGGCCCGTCCTCTTCATCGCCGTTTTCATCGGCAATAAGCGTGACCCGTTCGATAGCTAGCCCGAGCCCGCGAATATCGAAACCACGAAACTGCGGATCGCCGAGGAAAAACCGGTCGGTAAGGCGTGTCTCTTCCTCATCGAGGCTGTGGATGTAGCCGCCCTCCGCCTGTGCGCTGGCGATAAGCCCGCCTCCAAGATTCCAGAAGCTGGCAGCGCGTCCACGAAAACGCAGATAAGAAACCGACCCACCAAGACCAGCAACCTCGCCTGTCACCGAATATCGTAAACCGCGCGTAGGGCGAAAATTGTTGTCGAGATTGCTGAAAATGTATGAAAGGCTGCCGATCGATACGGTGCGATCTCCTAAGGCGTCGCAGATGAAGCGTCCTGCAAGAAGCGGCTCGCATGTATCAACCCCATCTCCATCCAGGTCGGCAAAGAACACGTTCTCATCAAGCGTAACACGTTCGAAATTCAACGTATAACCGAGGATCAGTAAAGAGTAATCAGTAAGCGGGGCGCCAAACCGAAATGAGCCGCCAGTCGTAGATTGCTCGTAAGACGTGTCACCATCGCGGAAGAAACCATCGTCGTAGTTCTGCTGATAAAGGTTGAAACCGAACGAGATATTGCGGTCCCACAGAAAGGGTTCGGTGAAGCTAAATTGTGCCGACTGGCTCGCGCCGGAATAATTCACGCCAAGGCCGACCGTCTGCCCGCGGCCACCGAAATTGCGTTGGCGGACCGACGCTGCGAGGATCAAGTTCTCGACCGATGAGAAGCCTGCTGAAAACTCCAACTCGCCGGTTGGCCTTTCTTCAACATTTGCTTCCAGCACGATCCGGTCAGGCCCGCTGCCCTGCTTTTGCTCGATCTCGAAATTTTCCTGAAAGTAGCCGAGCGATCGGATGCGGTTTGATGATTGACGAAGAGCGAGGGAATTGAAGGCATCGCCTTCGGCTAACCGAAACTCACGCCGGATCACCTTGTCTCGCGTGAGCGTGTTGCCATTCACGTCGATCCGCTCAACATAGACGCGAGGCGTTTGTCGCAGCACGAAAGCGATGTCCATCGTTCGCGCTTCGCGATTGCGGGTAAAGCGCGGTTGAACATCGGTGAAGGCATAGCCATAGGTTCCAGCCAGTTCGCCGAGTTGTTCCACGGTATCTTCGACCAGTTTTGCATCGTACCAGTCGCTGGCCTGCATCGGCAGTCGCTTTCCGAGCAATTCCTCATCGAAATCACGCAATTCGACGCGGGTCGAGACATCTCCGAACCTGTAGCGTTCGCCCTCTTCGACGACATAAGTGATGATAAAGTCCCGCTGGTCCGGGGTCAGTTCGGCCACGGCTGAAACGACCCGAAAATCGGCATGGCCTTCAGTCAAATAGAATTGCCTCAGCTTCTGCTGGTCGAACGCAAGGCGGTCCGGATCATAGCTGGTGTTGGAGCTGAGAAGATTCTTGGCTCGGCTCTCACGCGTGACCATCTGCTCCTTGATCGTCTCGTCGTTGAAAACGGCATTTCCGATGACGTTGATCTTGCGTACCTTGGACTTGGGCCCTTCTCTGATCTCGAAGACTACATCGATCCGATTCTGCGGCAGCTCCACCAGCTTGGGCTCCACAGTTGCCGCGAAGCGTCCTTGGCGCTTGTACAATTCAATGATGCGATTCACGTCCGCACGCACCTTGCTGCGCGTGAATATCTGTCTTGGAGCAAGCTTGATTTCAGGGAGAATCTTGTCTTGTTTTATGCGTTTGTTCCCTTCCAGAAGGATGCGATTAATGACGGGATTTTCCGTCAGGGTGAGCGTGATCACACCGCGTTCGAAACGGATAGAGAAGTCGGCGAACAGTCCCGTGGCGGCGAGGTCTTTGAGCGCTTCATCGCCGAGCGCAACGGTGTAGGTCTGGCCGACGCGCAAGCGCACATAGGAAAGGATGGTCCCAGCTTCGAGCCGTTCGGAGCCGATCACGCTGATGGATTGGATAACGCGCAGATCGCCCGCAGCTTCGCTCGATGCCGCAGGCGTCTGATCTTCTTGCTGCGCCGCGATGGCCATTGATAGCAGGCACAGCGCGCTTGTCGCCAGTAATGCGACGAGCAAAGCAAGTTTGGACAAATGCCGTGGCCCTGCGCTCTCGATTTCGGGCCCGTTTAGTGAACGAGACAGCACGAGGCAGGGCATCAAAACGCGATCCCCAGCCCGGCTCTCAAAGAGTAGACTGTTCGATCGCCTTCGTGTTCCGCCGCGGCATTCACCGACCAAAGAAAGTCATAGCCACCGCCGATTATACTGATTTCGCCGAGCCAGGCAGATTCGATATCAGGTGCCATCAGCCGAAAGCTGTCACCCACATCCTCGAACTCCGCAATCGTGTCTCCGAGCGAACCGTTCAGCACTGTGCGGCGCCCGGCTTCGATTTCGATCGACATCGGGATCATGTCAGGTTGTTGCGGTCCGATTGCGTAGGCGAGCGCCAGAGTGGAGTTGATCGAGAGCGAGTCGCTGCTGCGATCCTCGACGATCAGGTTCATGCCATCGCCGCCACCCGTTTCTTCGTATCCATCTTCGTCGAGGCGGAAGTACTCGAGTGAAACCAGAGGTGTCAGCGTAAAACGCTGCCCCAGTTTTGCCTGGTAGGAAGCACCGACCAAGCCGCTGTAGAGTAAGCCGTCGAAGTCTCCGCTTGCGACCCGCAAAAACCCTGCTTCGTCATCATCCTCATCATCGTCTGCAGTGCCGTCGAGGTCGCCTTCGAATGTCCTCTCACTTGAATATCCGACATAGGCAAAGCTGCCGCGCGCAAACATGAGAAGGCCGCCCAACTGTTCGCGCCAATGCAGGGCGGCTTCATAGTGCGATGCGTCGACCTCTGCATCCACTGTGCCGTTCGAATTGCTGCCCCACGAGATGTTGGCCGAAAGGCCGACGCGCCCAAACGGCGTACCCGCTTCGTAGCCGCCGGTGAGGCCGAAACTGCCGAGCGAGTAGCCGCCTGCGATGCTATCAGGATCGTAGTCACCGTTCAGATAATAGCTTTCGACCCAAATCCGCGTGTCGCTGACCGAGAACATCGTCTCGTGATCGTACAGATGGGCCGCTGCCAGCCTGGAGCTCGACGTTGCAAGATCAAAATTGCCGCCCGAATACTCAGGTGTAAGCCCCAGTATCTGTGTTTGCAGGCTCTCTTCGTCATCCGCTTCAAGCAGGCTGTTTTCGATTGCCGTGTCGCCGCCTGCCGCATCAAGTATTGCTGTCAAAGCTCAGTCCAGAGCAGGATCAAGTCCCAGGTCGACAGCAGACTTTCGTTGAACCTGCAGAGTGATCTCACCGGCGGCAGTATCGGTAAAGACATCACCGTCGAACAGGAATGGGAGATCTGTACTTTCGGTGTTGTAGTCCGGCGAACCGCTGATATCGTCACCGACCAAAACGAGATAAGTTCCTTCCTCGAACTCAAGCGAGGAGATGTCGGCACCGATAGTCGCACCCTCGGCGAAATTCGCTGTTCCGACGTCGAACAACGAGTTTTCGCCGGTATCGGTATCGACGAAAACGACTAACGAACCGTCCGCGCCGACATTCAAAGTATCGAAAGCTATGACGTCGGCATCTTCCGCGCCGAACGAACCCGATTGAACATCGACGCTGAGCGCATCGCCACCGCTTATTTGCCCGCGAAAAGCGCCGTCGCCAGCGATGGTGATGGCACCGATCTGATTGTTGATCTCGATCGCGCCGCTCATGGTCGCTTCGTCGTCGATATCGAGCGTTGCCAGCCCTTCGCCGAAATCGATGTCGCCCGAGTAGATCGCATCGCCGGATAGAAGCACGCGGTCATCTCCGCTACCGAAGAAGCTGTCTCCGGGGATTTGACCGTCGCTCACATCGAGCAGGTCGTCTCCGGAACCTGTCAGGATGTCGCCTGTGATCGCAGTTGTTATGAGTTCCTCTTCGTCCTCGTCTTCGTCTGGGGGCGAGAACTGTGTTATCGTTACTCCAGAAGTGTTGGAGCTGAGATCGAGTGCCACCGTCACGTCTTCGAAAGAGCCGTTGGCGGTTATGAAACCGTTAGAACGAACGCTGGTCAGCGTACCGGAAAGGTCTCTTACCGCGTAGGATTCACCGTCGCCTGTCGACGAAATCGAGGAGTTTACGACGCCGCCTTCGCCGATATTGGGTTCGGGCACGCGGGCGTTTTTTCCGATGAGTATTCCAGTCGCCACAGAGTCGAACGTTGTCGCTGATATGCGGCCGGTTACGCCAATCCCTCCCTCAAGATCGACCACTCCGCCGTGTCCGCCGACGCTCACCCCGACCGCATCGATCGTCCTGCTGGAACCATTGCCGTTGATTGTGCTATCGACCTGCAAAGCGTAGCCAGTGGTGCTTGCGCCGATGATGATGGGGTCAGCCCCTTCGACCTCAAGCGCGGGAGCCGCGCCGAAACCAACAATGGAGCCGGTTCCTTCCTCGTTATCATCGATACCATCGCCGTCGGTGTCGTCGCCCGAAATCTCCCCGTCCGCATCCTCCGGCGGTGCAGCCACGATGATACCACTATCGACTTTGCCGCGCATGGCAACTGCTGGGGCTCCGGCGCGCAAATCATCGCGCGATAACGACAGTGAGGTATCGTCATCAGTCACCAAGTTGGTTCGCTGAGCGATCGATCCCTGCAAGGTGATGGTACCGCCGACATGGCCTTCGCTGACCATTGCGCTGGACGCTCGACCGATGACGGTGATATCGCCCCGGACTTCGATCTCGCCGGTGACATCGTGTGTGCCAATGCCGACCGAATTGTCTCCGATTACCAAGATGCTGCCGTCTGGCCCGTGCAGAATGTCTCCCGCGAGGCGCGAGTCCACTACTATCCCGCCAGACGAGAGGCCGTCGACTAGGATGTCGCCATTGTTTTCGATCCGCCCGTTAAAGGTCCCTCCCGGTTCGACGTAGATCCCATGGCGGTCCGAGGCGCGTGCGATCGTTCCGTCGGCGACCCCATTTTGGTCATCGTCTTCACCCGTGAAGTCTTCCAGAACCTCGATATCGCCGTCGTTGATGATCGATCCGCTGGTTCCGTTTTGAATGCGAATTCCGGTCGCACCATCGTCTTCGCCGGCAGCGATTTCACCTTCATTGAAGACATCGGAACTGCTGTCGACGATAATTGCAGGGCCGGAATCTACCCTGACGACGCCATCCTCGGTGACTTCTACATCGCCGGCCTGCGATGTTCGCACGGGTCCGTTAGCCTCACCATCGACAACGGTCTGAGCGTGGATTTGAAAGGGCATCAGCGCGAGGCTCGAGATGGATATGGCGGCAACAGCACGGAGCAGGCGTATTTGGGAATGGCGCATGTTCGGGGGAGGCTCCGTCGTTTAACTGCGCACAGCGAGCTAGGGGCGTGCTGCAAGTGGTTATCAAGACGGATCGATCGGTCGGAAGCCTTCAGTTCGATCGAGATGGTCGGTGTTCTGGCCCCGTTGAAATCCGACTTCAAAGAGACCGTCCCCGCGCAGCAGGCCAACCATCAACTGCTTCGATCAAAGGATATGGCATAGAATTAGCACGGGGCGTCGAGACGCAAGCTCTTCAGCCAATCAAGTGACGAATGACTCCGGAACAAGTAACCTTTACGCTGATTGGCGAGAGTTGATGGTGCAAAGTGAACCCGTATCCAGACTTCGCTAAGCAAGTCTCACGTTAGGGCACCTTCGCCAGTCATCTCGCACACTAAGCAGGATTTTACTTGTGAGATGTCCGCTTTCGGCGACAAAGAAGTTGGATGCCTACGTCTTGGATGTGGTCGCATAGCGGACGCTCGAACGGAGACGAGTTTCGGTTCGACTGCCTCCACCTGTGGGAGCTATTGTGGGAGCAGCATCGAGTTGCGCCGAGTTTTACACTTTGGCATCAGACCTTTATGGCTTTCGGCTTGCCACCTCCGTGTCCGCCATCCGTCTCCTCTGCAATCGTTGTCGCTTTCAGGCAGTCGCTCTTGCGGGAGTCCGAGAGCTTGATGATTTCAGGCTAACTACCCCCAATGGATCGTAAAGGGAGCGAGGATCGCGCATTGTCATGCACTGCAACCAAGCACCTGATATCCCATTCCAAAGTTTCAACTCATCGCCCGATGTCAGCCGGTCCATTGTGATGATCTACGTGTGATTTCACGCTAAGCTTTCGGAACAAAGAGCATCGTCTGACCAGCCGCGTAAACGATATTTTTCGTTAGACGGAGCGGCTCTCATGCGCATGATCACCAGTACTCGAAAGCGTGATTGTCGCCTCCGTGCCTGCCCCGGGCTGCGAATGAAGGTGAAATTCAAATCCGTGTCGGGCGGCTAAGTCGTGGATGATAGCAAGGCCGAGGCCGTCTCCATCCGATGTGTCCGACTTGGCTCCCGCTTCCTGAACTCTCAATAGGGTGGCTGCATCCATGCCGTTTCCATCGTCGCGCACCCTGATCTGGCAATGGCCATTCTGCTCGGTGATTGACACTTCGATCTTGCTTGGATCGGCATGGCGCAGCGCGTTGGCGACCAGATTGCTGGTGACCCGAATAAGCGCGAGGGCGGGGATAGTCGTGAGGAGCTCCGATCCTGTAACGTCCAGCTCAACTCCCGCCTCTTTTGCTTCACCTGCGAACATGTTTTCGACCGCACTCGTGATCAGGTGAAGCGAATAAGGTTCTGTCTCCTCTGGGCCAAGCCGCGCTTCGCCCAGCACCTCATCACGATTGGAGTATTCGCGCGTCAGGTTTTCCAGGTAGTCGATCGCCTCGCTCAAGCGATCTTGCAGTCCTGGCGAGAGGCGCTCCGCCTCGCTGCGTACAGCCGCACGAAGGCCGACAATCGGCTGACGAATATCATGGCTGGCTGCAGCGAGCTGCGCTTTTGTCCGGGTCGCCGCCTCGCGCGCACGGACGTATTCCCGCTCGGTTTCCAAAAGACGGCGGTCGGTTTCGGCCTGCACTTCAAGCGCTTCGATCCGCTCTGCCACCATCCGGGCCCGCTCACGCCGTGTTCGCAATACGTCGACCAGCAGCAACCCAAGAATGCCGAGCCCAGCGATAAGGCGAAACAGGTCGCGAAACCACTCGATCGTCAGATCGGAGAGATACCGCCCGAAAATGTAGGGTTCAGTGACAAACGCGCCCGCCGCGCTGGTGAGCAAGACCAATCCAGCCATCAGCCTCAAGGGGCGCGCAATGTCGAACCGGAAGGTAACTGTGATCGCAAAGAGAAACAGGGCGAGATAGAGCGCCCAGATGAAATCGGGTGTTTCATTTGAACTGCGCGCGATTGCGAAGACGGGTGCTACAAGCGCGAGAGCCACTCCAAACCGCAACCAACCATTTCGCAGCCGCAGTTCGTCCCGGAAGCCATAGAAGAAGGTGTAGACCATTGCGAAAATGGTCAGGAGCGTGATGTTTTCCCAAAGCTCCCGAGCGGCAAAACGATCGGTCATGAAAGTGGTAGTGAATAACGACGCTTCGTTCTGGACCATTGCGAGCGCGTAAGTGATGCCCAAAAGCAGGCCGAGAGGGCGCGATGTGAGGTAGGAGACGATCGCGAGGATCAACCCGATAATCAGCAAAGTGGCCGTCACCCCACCTTTGAGCAGCACCGCAACGACCTGCCGCGTTCCCAGTTCGCCCTCGCGGAAAATGCCCAGATTGGGGTTGTCCGAGCTCGCCATGTTGATGAGCGCGAGGCAGCTCTGGCCCGGCGCGATTGTGAAGCTCTGCGAGCGCACATAAGTAAAATAGCGCGCGCTTAAGGGACCGCCCTCCCCGGTCCTCGTGGCGAGGATTTCTCGCGGCGTTTCACCCTCGCAATCCAGATACACCCGCGGCGGACGCACAAATACGCCGCCCACACCAATGACCCGGCGCATGGGCTGCGAGCCCGAATGCGCTGCGCTTTCAAAAGGTAGCGCAGCCCAAACTCGCCAGTCGTGAAACGCACCGGTCTTATCCGACTGAAATTGGGCGCTAAAATCGCCATCGTGATAGCGGGCGCGAGCCTCTTCGAAACCGATCTCCACATCTCGCGCGGTGACGAGATAGCGGGCGGAATTCTCGACCATCTCCTGGCTGCGGCCCGGTTCAACTGCAAGCGGAAACCCAGCTTCAGCGTTCACCGGAGCCGCAAGCAAAGTCGCCAGCAAAATGATCCATGCCAAAAGCGCTTTTCTAACGAATTTCAAACCGCTCTTTCCCCCGTCCACCTTTCGTATACGATGCGCGAATAAAAAGGCGAAGAGCTTGGGGGCAATATCTGCGTGGCGCGAATGGGGGCATTCGGAACAGTTACAAGTGCGGTCATCGCGGATGACCATGCGATAATTCGTGATGCGCTGACGTCCTCGCTGGGCAATGAGGACGCGCTTCAGGGCGCGAGGATCGAGATTGTTGAAGCAGTCAATAACGGGATCGACGCCATTGTCGCAGTGCGTAAACACAGGCCGGGCCTGCTGATGCTCGATGTCACCATGCCGCATGCGGGCGGCACCGAAGTCCTTCTCGAAGCGCGCCGGTGGTCTCCTGAAACCCGCGTCATCATCTTTACCGGCATCGAGGCGCGCGGGAAGATCGCTGAACTTGTAGAAATCGGGGCAGACGGTGTCTTTTGCAAAGCCGACGATATGGGAGAGGTCATTCGCGCAATTCCGCGCATCCTTGAAGGCGGGAGAATTGTGTGCAGCCGCTTTACCCGGCTTTTGGAAGATGGGGTCGATCTGGAACCGCTGACCGATCGGGAGCGTCAAGTGCTGAGCCAGGTCGTCACTGGCAGAACCAATCGCGAGATTGGTGAGGCGTTGGGTATCAGTATCAAAACGGTCGATCGCCACCGCACCAGCGTGATGGGTAAAACGGGATCGCGCAACGCAGCCGAGTTGATCGCCCATGCTCTTCGCGAAGGGCTGATCGATCCGAATGCGAGTTGATTCAAGGCTATTCATGGCAAATGCCCGGCGAGCGAATGAAGACGCTGGCCGGGCTCGTTTCGGGGTATGATCAAAGGTCTTTGAAAGGGAAGATCGCACCGGTTTTGTAAACCGCTCCGCCAACTCCTGCTCCGCCACCGGCGCCAAAGCTGATCCCTGCAAAGTCGAGCGAATTGCCTTCAAACTCGACGCCGCCTGAAAGACCCACGATGTAGTGACCGGAGACAACCGCGCCGATCCCGTGATCAAGGCCTATGCGTCTGGTCGGGATCGTGGAACGCGACAGGCCCACAGTGACGTCGCCAACCACTTCGGCTTTCGGGCCGCCACCCACACCGCCGGTGAAGAACCAGCGCGCATTGGGGCCTTTCTTGAGCTCAATCAGGATGCCAGCTCCGCCTGCGGCTGCAACACCGGCTGCGCCGCTTGCACCCACTGTGATCGAAAGCGTCTTGAACTTCTTGTCGTTCCCGCCTTGCACACCGTTGTTGAGCGAAGCCAGCTTGCCCATGTCCTGCAGCGCATTTGGGTTCGCGCCGCACTCGCTCAGCAAGCGGTTCACGCCATTGTTGGAACGCTCTCTGATCGCGAGTTCTAGGCTCGCCAGCTTGCGTGGGTTTTTGACACACTTGGTGAGCCTTGCGAGCGGGTTCTCAGTGCCGATCTCGCGGATAACGGCGCCTGCAACGTCCAAGCGATCCTTGTTGGTGATTTTCTTGATGCAGATATCAGGCTGGCCCCAGCGGATCTTTTTCTTCAAGCCGTCATCGCACCACTTTGCAGGGTTGATGCTCTTGCAAACGACCTCACCTTCTCCGCCGCATGGCCGACCATCACGAACCCGGTCAGGAACGCAGATATCTGGCTTGCCAAACTGGACCTTGTTGCGGAAGCCCGCATCGCACCATTTGGCCGGATTGATGTTCTGACAGCGCTGCTGATAGGCTCCGCCGCACTTATCTGATCCTGGTTGCAGATCAGCCTTGCGAATGCAGATATTGCGTCCAGGCTGGCGCAGAACCGTGAGCCCCGTATCGCACCATTTGGCCGGATTAAAGCTGATGCAAGTCGTCTGGTTCAGACCCCCGCAATTCTTTTCCTCAGGCGGCGGTGTGGTTGGGCGAACGCAGATGTTACGGCCAGAACGGCTCATTTCGACGAGCCCGGCATTGCAGCGTTTTTCTCTGCTTAAACTGATGCAGGTCTTCTGGTTGAGGCCCCCACAATCACGCTCGTTCGATCGGTCCGCAGTCTTACGCACGCAGATATTGCGACCAGACTGACGGCGTTCGACCAGTCCCGGGTTGCAGCGCTTGTCCTTGTTGAAGCTGATACAGGTCTTTTGTCCCAGTCCCCCGCAGTCCTTGCCGAATACTCCGGCATAGGCTGGGCTTGGGCCGATCGGTCCTGCAGGTGCAACCATCGTCGCTCCCAGTGCCATTGAGAAAACAGCACTCGCTTTCATCATCATCTTGAACATGGCTTTTCTCCTTGTCTTGAATTGCGTCTCGATTGGCATTGCAATTGGGCGCGGGGCTCTCACCACGGCTCCACGTATTCTTCGTCATTGTCGTTTTCGGGCAGTTCCATCAGAGGGACGTCGTCTTCTTCTGACGTGTCCGTGTCCCACGGATTGTCCGAGTATTCGGCATCAAAGCCATCGACGCGGTCGAGGTGATAGACGACAGGGATTGAACCATCGGTGCGACCCTGCAGCGTTTCTTCATCGATCCATTCGAACGTCACCCCCGCCATCAGCGGCAAGTCCTGTCCGACAAAGCCACCATCGGCGAGCTCGCGGATGTTCTTGATCACGACCTGGTCGGGTTCGATGCGAAAGAGCATCATGTGCACCCAGCTGTCTTCAGCATAGGCGTGCCCGTTTTCGATCACGATGCGCTTGCCGATCTCGCGGACTTCCCACATTCCATCGATGGGCAGCGCTTGAAGCGGTTCCATCTGATCGATCGTTGGCAACATCGCGCGGACCTGAGCATCAGCGGGCGCGGGTACAGCAATGCCTCCCAAGGCAAGGCTTGCCACGGCCACCAAGCTCAGTCTCTTTGCAGTCAGGCAGGTCATCAACACTCTCCTCATTCGGGTCATCCCAATGTGAGAGTGTTGTCGCAGCGATCAGGGGCGAGCTGAATGGGGTCGATCCCCCAAACGAAGGGCACACGTATTCAGGAAGCGGAAAGCTGGATTTGCGGCGGAAGGAGGCTACCTGCCCCGTGTGGCCTGTTTCACCGGACTAGCAACCAGCAATCCTATCGGCCTGATTTCATCAAAATCCGATCATCCCACTATTGCCCTTAATCTGGAGAGACCGTTTTGATCGATAGAAAGCTGCACACCTAGAGTCCCCGTCCCATCAAGCACGGGCGTCTTGTATACCTTGAGCTCCACTGCCTCAATCGCAGCATACTTGGCGCAAGCCATTGCGATCTTGGACATGAGCCATTCTTGCGTTTTGTAGTGGCCGTCGCTGGCCAAACACTCGATCTCGCGGATGAGCGGATCGTAATCAAAGACCTTCGCCATCGAGTCCCCATCGACGAGCACAAGCGAGGCATCAATCGTCAGGGACATGTCGAGGAAATGCGCATCCGGGACGACATCTCCTGGGCCGTACGTCCCAAGGTCCACTGGCAGCCTGAGCCCTGTAAGTTCAACTGTGCTTGTCATAGCCATTGTTAGCTTCGCCCCACTCTTTCAGACCTTGGCCGCGAGCAGGACGATGGCAAAACCGGCACCGACAATGTGCGCCAGAGTGATTGCCACCGAAAGCGAATGTAGCACTTTGAAACGACCACTCGCTCCCCGATCCGTCGCTGCATTAACAGCAGGCATGATCATTTGCCTTGCGACAAGTGTCGTGACAGCGATTGCGCCTAAAACAAGAGCAACGGTCTGATCCGCCGCCGCGCTCGTTGCTGCGGCAAGCACGGAAGTAACGAATACAAATAGGTAGAAGTGAGGAAACGCCCGCCGGATCAGAGGGCCCGCCGTTTCAGCAGGAAGCGCCGAGAAGACAAAAGCTGCAAATCCAAATGCATATAAAACTGTTGCCCCGAACATCAGCGCTGTCACCAGCAGTGCGAACTAGATCATCCATCATTCGCTTTTTTCACTGCGACGCCCATGTAGAGGATCGCCTTGAATGGCAGGGCGCCGAACGTGAGGTCTCCGCGGCGATTAATGCCGCGTGGGCCGAGGCCGGTCATCGGCCCGGGCGCAAGCCCAACTTTCGAGAATGCTGAAAGCAATTCCTTTGGCCGGATGTACATCTCTGGGTCGTGCGTGCCTTGCGGCAACAAGCCAAGCACGTCCTCGGCAATCGTGATGGTCGCAAGTCGCGCAATCGGATTGCGGTTGATCGTATCGAACAGGAACATTCCGCCCGGCTTCAACACACGAGCGATCTCGCTGATGACCTTTTGAAGGTCGGACACGTGCTCAAGAACATCGACGCAAACGACCGCGTCGAAGCTATCGTCGGGATAGGGCAGTTGTTCTCCGACACCAACGTCGTATCGAACAGACAGGCCGGACTGTTCGGCATGCGACCGCGCTGCAGCGATTGCATCCTGTGCCGGATCAATGCCCGTGACGTTCGCTCCTTTTTGGGCAATCGCCTCAGTCATAAAGCCGCCCGCACAGCCGACATCAAGAACGGTCTTGCTGTTCCAATCTATATGCTTCTCAAACCAGCCGAGCCTGCCTGGCACGAGGTTTTTGAGCGTTCGGATCCAGCGCACATCATCAGACCACCAGTCTTCTGCAACTTCGTCATAGAGTTCCAGGTTGTTTCGGGCCGGATTGTTCATTTGTCATCGTCCTTCATTCGCCCCAGCGGCAACGCATAGGGCACGGATTGTTTGTAGCTTTGGAACTCATCGCCGTAGCGAGCGGCGAAGCGGCGCTCCTTGAGGATTGGAGCGGCAAGACAGTAGGCAGTCCAACTGATGGCGAGCACCAGTTGATCAGGGGTCCAGACGGGTACCGTCCACAAGGTCAGCGCGAATGATACGTAGATTGGCTGACGAATAATCTTGAAAAGGCCTGTGGTTGGCATGTCGGGAAATACGGGCTTGCGTTTCGCCAGCATTGAGAGCCACCCAAGCGCGCCCGATTGCACTTCGATGCCCGCATCCCAGGTTGACTTTGCAACCAGCATCCAAGCGCAGGCATACGCCCCGGAGATCGCGTAGAACGTCCATCCTTCGGCGCGCCAACATATAATCTCTGACGGCGTCCAGAGTGTGAACAGCATCAGGAGCTGGATGGAGGCCAGAAAAGCGAATGCCGATGTCCCGAGTGTGCCGCCATACTTTCCGGGCACCAGATTGGACAATATCGCGCGGCCGCGTTCGGATAAGAGGAATGAATGGAGCGCGGGGAATTGAAGGACCAAGAGAGCGTTGACGATTGCCGCATAAGGCCAAGCT
Organism: Erythrobacter sp. YT30; assembly: GCF_001542875.1. GTDB lineage: Bacteria > Pseudomonadota > Alphaproteobacteria > Sphingomonadales > Sphingomonadaceae > Erythrobacter. Next base: position 525,030 of record NZ_LMAF01000002.1, read on the forward strand.
ACGGTTCCGAAACTCCTGCTCATCCCGAAGAACATCGCGACGACCATCGCCCCGACGCCAGCGGCAAACGCAAGGTGCACAGCTACACCCGCCAGAAGCGCGGCGCTCTTGCGCCCGGCACCCTGCGGCGCGTCATAGACGCTGCGTGCAAGCGCCCAAAGTCTTTCAAAATGAGGGGATTGCATAAGACTAAGCTTCAGTCGTGATTAGCCGATATTACCGTCTTCATGGTCTCATCGAGAGCGAGCATATTGGCCATTTCGTATGGAAAGAAGGAGGCGGGAACTGCGAAAATCCTTTTGTTGCCCCGTACGAAAAACGCTCAACGATCCACCAAAGTCTAGCTTTAGCTGCACGGCAGTTCTTGCCAGACACGGCCTGTGCAACTGTGCTTGCACACACCCAACGGTGCAAAGCTTGTCCGGGTCCCAAAAACCTGATGATTTTGTCGCAAGAAATCCGCCGCTTCGCGCAACAGCACGATATCGAGAACCGCTCAAAACCTCCGCGTTTTTGAAGGTTTAATTGGTATCGCAAATGTCTTGGGGCGAGGAGTTTGGTCCTTACCTGCCCTAGCGAAGCAATGCGCGTTCAATACCGCGCGCCAAAGCGCACTCCATAGGTCACCGGATCAGCAAAATTCTGGACAATCGCGTTCTGGCCAAATCGAACGGTCCATTGCCCGGCTGACGGCAAAACACTCTTCGTGCACATCACGCGATGGATTGCCCAGATCCATGAAAACGATCTCAGGACCATAGACGATCCTCACTCCGCAGCGGTGTCGGCGTCATCTCCCAACGCATAGGCGATAACATAGCCGCCTTGGCCATCGCGAACACTTTGGGAATCAAGGTACTCGTTGGTAACGGGGTCGCGCGGATAACGCCACGAGGGGTTGGGCACTGTGACCACGATCATCTGCCGCCCCGATTGCGGGGAAACGAATGACATTGGCGTGGACTGGCCGTTGCCCGGAAGATCAGCTGACCAGCGCACGTCCCCGGTCCTCACATCATATGCGCGGACCGTGCGGTCCATGGTGGAACTGAGGAATGCAAGGCCACCGCGCGTCGTCATAGTGCCAGCTCTCACTGCCGTGCCAACATCGATTGGCAATCCGCTGCGCATGTTGAAAGGCCCTGCATCGCGCATATTGCCAGCCGGCCGGCTCCACAGCAGCTCTTTCGTGTTGAGGTCAATCACGGCAATTCTCGACCATGGCGGTTCAAAGCAGGGGATGGCCGTGCCAAGACGCGACATGAATGGCATGGGCAATCCATAATAGCGCACTTGCTCGTAATTGTAGGGATCGTCCGGATCGACGCTTGGACCTTCGGCGTCAGGCGTCATGCGCACGGCGGGGTGCTCTTCGCCAAGCAGCCTGCCGCCCAATGGTCCGGCTTCAGCGACCTGCTCGGGAGTTACCAGCAACAGGCGGTGTGTAAGCAACATGGGCGCGGCCACCAGCAGGCCGTTATCGGCATCGACAGATACACTGCCCCAATTGAACCCGCCGAAGTTGCCCGGCGCAATCAGCGTACCGCCTGTCGTGGGCGGCGTATACATGCCCTCATAGCGCATCATCCGGTATTCGATCCGGCACACCATCTGATCGATCGGAGTAAGCCCCCACATGTCGGCCTCGTGCCGGTAAGGGTGGAAGTTTGGAAGCGGTGAGAAAGGCTGCGTTTCCGAGAGGTATTCGCCAAGTTCAGGGCTCTGCGGAACGGGCCGCTCTTCGATCGGATAGACAGGAGTGCCATCACGGCGATCCAGCAGGAATAGCTCACCCATCTTGGTCGGAATGACGATGGACGGGACGCGTTCACCGTCACGTTCAACATCGACGAGCACAGGCTGAGCGGGCACGTCATAATCCCAGATGTCGTGCTTGACTGTTTGATAGGTCCAACGCTCCTCGCCGGTTGACGCGTCAATGGCGATTACCGCTGAGGAATAGCGATCATCAAACTCGCGCCGCGCACCTCCGAAATAGTCGGGATTGGCATTGCCGGTGGGAGCGTAGACAAGATCCAGCTCAGGGTCATAGCTCATGATCGACCAGACGTTGGGAGTGCCTGGCGTGTAGGTTTCACCTTCTGCAGGAAGACCGCGATTGCCTGGGTTGCCGACATCAAAAGCCCATGCAAGTTCACCGGTAAAGGCATCGAAGGCACGGATCACTCCGGAGGGGAGGCCCAGCTTCTGATTGTCGAGCACCAGCCCGCCAACGATCAGATTGTTGCCAGCCACGGTCGGTGGCGAGGTGTGGTAGTATTCCTTGGGCAAGTGCTCGCCAATCCCGACGCGTAGATCAACGATACCGCCTTCACCAAAATCCTCACACAACTCGCCAGTCTGCGCATCGAGCGCGATCAAGCTTGCATCGATTGTCGCTGTGAGAATGCGGGCGCTGCATTCGCCATCATAGTCTTCTGCTGCTTCATGGTAGGCAACGCCTCTGCACGTAATCGCGTATTGATGCGTATCGGGCGGGGTCAGACCGGGATCGTGCCGCCAGATCTCTTCGCCAGTCTCACCGTCAAGCGCGATAACGACATTGGCCGCTCCGCAGAGGTAAAGCGTGCCGTCAATTGCGAGCGGAGTGGCCTTGAAATCCTCCTCAAGCCCGGTTCGGTAGCGCCAGATCTCCTTGAGGCCTGAAACGCTATCCGTGTTGATCTGGTCGATTGCCGCAAAACGAGTGCCACCCGGCGTGTTGCCGTAGTGCTCCCAATCGGACGCGAGTGTCTCATCGATTTCGCGCACAGTACCACTGCCGTTCTGAGTGTATTCAGGCAACGCAGCGACTGCGAGGACGGCGAGCGCTGCCAAGGTAGGGCCACCGATGATCCAGCGGTTGAGCGGTTTCGGTGCTGGATCGGAAACGGGCTTTAGCGACTGGCGATACCACGGCGTCAGGAAATAGAGTCCAAGGACAAGCCATGCCGCCAGCCGTGGCAGAAGCGCGAAGAAATCGAGCTGCGCTTCAAAGAGCGACCAGACCAGAGTCAGCGCCAGAATTGCGCCATAGATCCATATCGCTTTCACACTTCGGCGGATCAGGAAAAAAGCGCAGCCCAGCGTCGCAAGACCGGCAAGAAGATAATAAACGCTGCCGCCAAGATAGGCCAGATAGCCACCAGGTACGCTGAGCAGCAAGCCGATCAGGATCAGGAATACTGTATACACCCAATGGACAAGGCTGCGCATGTAGTTCTCCCGGCGACTTATAGGGGGTGGATCGTGTGTCCGCCATCGAGGATCACACAGCGCCCGGTCATGAAGTCGCTTTCATCCGAGGCAAGATAGACCGCGATGCCTTCCATGTCTTCAAGTTTGCCAATCCGGCCTATGGCCGAGCGACGGCGCTGTGCATCCTTGAATTCCTGACTGGTCTGCATGGACATTTCGGTCTCGATGAAACCCGGCAAAATGGCATTGGCACGGATGCCGGCCTGACCAAGCTCCAAGGCGAGCGACTGGATCAAGCCGATGACCGCAGCCTTCGTGGTTGAATATCCTGCGGCGCCGCCTGTGCCGACCATAGCGGCAACCGATGAGGTCACAATCAAGCGGCCCGGAGCTTTGCGTGAGAGCAAATGTTCTGTCACCGCGCTGAAAGTGTGAACGACGCTCATCAGGTTGAGATCAATTGCACCAAGCCATGCTTCGCGGCTGGTCAGATGCGACATGCCTCGAAAACCCGCGCCGCCAGCATTGGCAAAGCAGCTGTCCACCTGGCCAAACCGCTCAATCGTCGCCGCAAAATTCGACTTGATATCGGCCTCGTCGGTCACATCGCAGGTGAAGGCTTCTACTTCGCCTCCCATGCTGCGCAGTTCATCCACTGCCGCTGCGTTCTTTTCTTCATTGCGCCCCCAAACAGCGACTTTTGCGCCGCATTTCACGAGGCCCCGTCCATAAGCCAGGCCAAGCCCGCCATTGCCGCCTGTGACCAGCGCGACCTTTCCAGTCAGATCGAACATTCCAGCTCCTGAGATCCTGATCAAATACCGTTATCTGCGAAGTTTTTGGCCGAGAACGGCGAGGATGCGGCGACCTTGTGCAGCACCAGCAGATTGCCGTCGGGATCACGCCCGAAGATCGCCTCGCCATCGGCAAAGCGCGCTGGCCCAGTGACCAGCTCTCCGCCCGCATCGACCAGCCGCTTTCTGGCAGCTTCAAGATCGGATACGTCAAAGACAATCATGTTGTAGCCAGGCGCATCGATCGGGCGCGGCTCTGCCGGGCGCTCGGTCGGATGGCTGTGATACTTGAATATTTCGAGTTCCAGATTGCGCACCTGAAACCACGCCATTTCAATCGCACTATCCTTCAGCCCGGAAACCTTGTCGATGTTCTCGCCCGACACATTGATCCAGCTCCCGACATGGCGCGGCTCCTGTCCGCCAAGAAATACCCTGTAGAAATCGACCATTGCCTCTAGATCGGGCGTGGCGAGCGATACGTGGCGAATGCGGTGTGTATTTTTCGGCGGAGTTGGCAATCCCAGCTCTGCAACGTCGACTTCCTCAATCTCGGTGATGATGCCGTTTTTGTCGCTGACATAGCCATAATGAACCGGGTTTTCGTCGGACAGTTGGACCAAGTCTGCAGCACCTATGGGTGATGCGCCGGCAGCGAGAATTTTGTCATAGGAATTGGTAGAACGAGCGACCTGAAAACAAACATGCGCGATGCCGGGGCCTTGAACAGGCACTGCACCCGGTCTTGAGCTCGAAGATGGCTGCTCTCCAAAATTCATAAGCCACAATTGCGTGTTCGCGCTGCGAACAAGGCGCGTTTCGCCCGTGAAATCTGAATTGCCTAGAAGGCCTCCCAAAGCGCCGTCTGGATCAATTGCTGGCGCATCAATGGTCTGTGTCGAAACAGCGCTGGAATAGTACGCTTCCGCCGCAGCCACGTCGCTCACATGGATGCCGACCATTCCGACACCTTCGATAACGCTATCAGGCCGAACTTCGGACGGGGCGCCGCCACCCATAAGGCCGCATCCGCCCAAAGCCAGCGAGCCGCAAGCAATCGTAAGCGCTTGCTTCACTGATTGCGCCATGCGCATGCGCAAAAGCGCGACATTCGGCATTGTTTCTCTCCCATCATCCGCTTCGCGATCCCGTCGAAAAGCGGTCTTTACATCCTCAAACTGCCTCTAAATGGACTTTAAGTCAAATTAAAAGCTTTGCGATTTGCATATTATGGCATATCACCCGCATCAGAAGGACTAAAAGTTCACTTATAGGGAGAGGGAAATATGTCCAAGAGGGCATCGCAAATCATTCAGATTCGTAGACTTAGCAGCGCCGTGGCCATTGCAGCCGCCCTCGCTGCGAATCCTGCCTTTGCGCAAGTCAGTGCGGCCGAAGTTGACGAATCGGACGAAAACGCCTCGGAGAACGTAATCTTCGTTACCGCGCAAAAGCGCGAACAAGACCTTCAAGATGTGCCAATCGCCATTTCCGCTTTCGATGGTCAGCTAGTTGAAGACAAAGTGATCGATGACGCTGTTGATCTCAGCTTCTCCGTGCCGAACCTTACCGTGGATCAGTTTGGTGCATCGCTGCGCGGCGTCGGCAACCTTGCTATTTCGGCGACATCAGAATCCGGGCTCGGCTCACATGTGAACGGGGTTTATCTGGGCTCGCCAGCCACCGAAGCCGAATTCTTCGATCTTGAGCGTATCGAGGTCCTGCGCGGTCCGCAGGGGACCCTGTATGGGCGCAACACGACGGCAGGCGTCCTCAATATCATCACGAAGAAAGCAACAGATCAGTTCGAGGGCTATCTGACCGCTGGCTATGGCAATTTCAATTCCGTGCGTCTGCGCGGCGCGATCAATCTGCCCATCAATGACAACATTTCGACGCGCTTTGCCGGATTTTTCCTGGATCGCGATGGCTACGCCACCAATCTTTTCACCGGTAACGACATCGACGACCGTGAAATGTTCTCGCTGCGGAGCAGCACGAAATTCGAATTCGGTGATACGCGTGCCGACCTCGTGGTCCAGTATTTCCGCGAGGACGACAATCGCGCATTGCGCACGAAAGTCTTGTGCGAAACCGATGCAACGCTGGGCTGTTCACCGCTGAACAACGCGTTCGAAGCTCCTGATTCAAGGGGTACGCTGTTCAACACGTTTGGAGCGTTGACGGGGATTATCGCAACCGGTTTCGGTCCGACTGCGGTCAACTACTTTGCGGACACGCTCAATCCGGACGATATCAGAGTGCTCAATGAAGACGTCGATCCGGAATACTTCTCTGAGGAGTGGATCGCGCAGCTTGAAGTCAACCATGATTTCGGCAACCTGACTGTCACTTCGCTAACGGGATATCAGGAAATCGAGCGAGAGCTGTTCAAGGATTTCGACCGGCTCGTCCCTTCGCTCGGGTTAACAGGTCCAATCACGTTTGATTTCTTCGGCGATGGCACGAGCGTCACCACAGAAGCAATTCTGTCCGGTCGCCGCGATTTGTCAGACGCGCGTGAATGGTTTCAGGAGCTAAGGCTTGCATCGAGCTTTGCTGGGCCATTCAATTTCCTGATCGGTGGGAACTATTACGACAGGCGGAGTTCCTCTTCGGCGGACTTTACGCACGTCACCATTGCCGCCCGCCAACAGCAATTGGGCCTGCCTGACACCTTTGATTCCTTGGTGATTGAGTCCAATCCGGTCACGACCGAAAGCTTCGGGATTTTCGGCGAAGTCTATTTCGATTTGTCACAGAATACGCGTCTGACCGGGGGGCTGAGGTATTCCCATGATGACAAGACCATCCAAACGCGACAAATCTTCTTCAACCCGCAACCCGATCTGAGTTTACCTGAATTCACTTTTGGCGAGTTCGAACGGGGTGTTTTCACCGGTCGGGTTGTGCTCGATCACGATTTCTCGGAGGATGTGCTCGGCTACATCAGCCTGTCACGCGGTTATAAGGCGGGCGGCATCAATCCCGATGAAGTTGGGGTAGAGACATCGGGCTTTGATCCAGAATTCCTCAACGCGGTCGAATTCGGCCTGAAGGGAACGACCGCTGATGGAACGTTTAGCGCCAACGTATCAGGCTTCTACTATGACTATGAAGACCTTCAGATCGGCCAAACATCGGCAACCGCCGCGCTGACAGTAAACACAGATGCAGTTGTGTGGGGCGCGGAAGCAGAATTTCTCATCCGCCCGGCGGATGGTCTGCAATTGGACCTGGCTCTGTCTTACCTCAACACGGAAATTCAGGATTTCCAGTCGATCGACGAAACCGATCCATTTGGCACCGCACCAGGTGTTGTGGTTGCCGAAGTCACGCCCGTCGGCGTCGTACAGGACCTCGACGGCAATGAACTGCCCTTTTCACCCGATGTGAAACTGGCGATTGGTGTTCAGTACGAGATTCCGGTCGGGACGTGGTCCGCAACGCCTCGCATTGACCACTACTTGCAGAGCGAATTCACCGGAACGGTCTTTAACAAGCCGGTCGATACATTCGACGGGTACAGCCAGACAGACCTAAAACTGCTCTTGGTGCCGGATGGGGGCAATTTCGAAATCCGCGGTTACGTCAAGAACGTGTTCGACAATGACGACATCACGCGCGTCTTGCCGGCGGGCCGTCTTGTTGGACGCTTCCGCGAAGTCGTCGTGCTTGAGCCTCGGACCTACGGCGTCGATGTTACGTTCCGCTTTTGAGTGAGGCAGCGCATCAGTTCTCTCCGGAAGGGATGCTGAAAGTTGGCAGCATCCCTTCCACCCGGTTTCTTGGTGCGCATGAATAAAACGAGCCTGATTTGAAAATCGCTCTTCGCATCGCTTCTGTTGCAATCGCGATTGTCGCGTTGGCGTTTGTGTTCGCTGCTCTTTGGTCCCGTACTCCGGTGGACGTTGACCGCAGCACGCCAGACCCAGCTGTCGTGCACGCCAACGCGGTTAGCAAATCAGCCTTCACCTTTAGCGAAGGCTATTTCGAGAAGGACGGACATTCGCTCCATTATGTCGAGGCTGGCGAAGGCGAAGCCATTCTGTTTCTTCACGGTTTTCCATCCTATTGGCTTTCCTTCATCACTCAGATGGAGGAGCTCAAGGCCGATTATCGGGTGATCGCAATCGATGGACTGGGAGCCGGTCGCTCGGATGCCCCCCTAAAGACAGAGCCGTATGAGCTGCAGGCGATGGCCGAGCACGTATTGGCGTTGCTTGATCACCTTGCAATCCAGAACGTGCATCTGGTCGGACACGATTGGGGAGCAGGATTTGCCTTTGGATTGGCCCAGCAAAACCCGGAGCGTGTTCTGAGCGTAACGGGTGTTGGAGCGCCCTCGCAGATTGCGCTGGTTGAAGCGCTTTCGCGCGATCCAGCGGCACGAGAGCGCGCTGCCTATGTCGAACGCCTCAAGAGTGCCAATCCTATCCTAATTGTCGCCACAGGTGGTCATAAGCGGGTTTGGAGCGGAGCCTATGAACCGCTCGTCAATGCGGGCCATATGTCACCCGAATTGGGAAAGCTGTTCCGCGACGCGACAGGCAATCCAAGGAGGCTCAATGCCCACATCAACTGGTATCGCGCCAACTTGCCAAAGCCTGACGAGGTGACCGAGGCAAGCTATTGGCCATCAAGTTCAGCCAGGCTTGAAATGCCCGCTCAATTGATCTGGGGGGATGCAGATCGGGTCTTTTCGCCGAGCTACGCCGCGCTGATGCAAGAAAGCAGCGACGATTTGACGGAGCTTGAGCTTCGCGGCGCTGGTCATTGGCCACACTTTGAACGATCGGAAGAAGTCACCCGTGCAATTCGGGCGGTGATTGAGCGCGAGCGAGCCGACTAACGCTTCAGCTTGCGCATACTCATCATGTAGTCTTGGCGCACACCGTTCACAGCCCCGATGATCATCGCAACGGTCAGATCTTCCAGCTCCTGGCTGTCGAATTGCGGATTGCGCAAAAGGTAGCCCCCTGCCGATGCCGGCAGCCCGTAAGAGATATCGGTGAGAGCCTTTGCCGTTTCGAGCGGAATACCGAAATTCTGATCGAGTATTTCCGCAATGTAATCGACGGAAGACTGCCGCAAGTAATCGGTCGGATCGTGCATCTTGGAAATAGTCGGATCGGCCTGCAATCGCTCGATAATCAGGCCTCGCTGTTTGATGTAGTCGAGATATTCGTGCGTCACATTGCGCACAAGGTCGCTGAATGTCTCAGCCCTTTCGGCTCCAGCCGCCTGACGCTGCCGCAATGTCTTCAATTCGCGATCGAGCAATTCCTTCAGCAGGGCGCTGAGTGAATCGAAATAGCGATAAATCAGAGATTTGCTCACATCAGCGTCATTCGCAATCCTCTCAAGCGACAAAGAGGCGATGCCCTCTCGTGCGACCATTTCGGCTGCGGTATCGAGGATCATGGAGCGCCTGACCTCGGGCGAATAACGTCGCTTGGGACCAGCCTTCTTTTCGGCAAGAGCTGTGGGCGCAGAAGATACTCGCGTCATTTCACTATGGTAGCACTCCAATGGATCGAGCCGCAACAAGTCTAGCCGCACAAACAGTTTATGCTGGGCCGGGGATGCGCGAGCGGATCCACCGCATTGCGCCACTCGCTATGCCTCCTTTTTGAGAGCGAAGCGACAAATCCAGAAAGCCGCTGCGAGCATCAAAACCCTGGGTGAAAGCCCTATTTACAAACTCTGCTCCATTGCTCTGTCATTATCATACGCTGTGACATCCTACTCGTTGGGAGACGCTGCAGTCACAAGGCGCCGCCAGCGTTAATTCCATTGTATTTGGCAGGAAATTAGGCTCTGCGAATTCATACCTCCGTATCCGCAGCTTTCTTTGACACTGTTCGGCCTATGAACTCTCCGACAAACGCGCACCGCGCTGCCTGGCCTGTCCTTGCCTGGCTGACTGTCGCCTTGCTTGGGATCGCGGCACCGACGATTGCCTTGCTTGCGCTGGCAGAAACGCTGCAGCCATTGTTGGACGCTGGTGGGCCGATACTGGCGCTGGGGCTGATGGGTCTCGGGATGATTGCTGCTGCGGCGTCAGGACGTTTGTGGGTCGGCGTGGTGCTCGCTTTGCTGGGCGGGGTCTGGCTGATTGGACTGGCGGGCGCGCTGGGAATGCCGCCTTTGCTGCAGCCATTATTCTTGGGCTTTGCGATTGTTATCGCCACTCTAAGCTTCACAGCGAGGGGCGCGCTGTTTGCTCGCAGCGCGCTCGACAAGGGATGGCTGATTGCCCTTTTCGTGGTGGCGGGAGAGGCCGCTTTTCTGATCACCGCATGGGTCGAACCTGGATCATTGCCGGATTGGCTGCTGGTCCTCCTGCCCGCGCAATGGGCCAATATGGCGTTTCAGGCAGCGTTGACAGGAAAAGGCACAACCGCAGCAATTGCGCCTTTGATTGCGCTGGGCGGCACTGCGGCGACAACATTGCTGGTGGCAAGGCTGCTGCCCCGCCGTTGGCCTTACCTGCTGATGTTTTCCGCATGGCTCGGCCTGTCCGCGCTGGTCTGGTATTGGCCTGTTATCTCTGGCGATCCCGCCATGATCACGGCACCGAGCTAAAGCCTAGGGCCGCGTCAGGCGGTATTCGTTGCGATTGAAGAACTCGCCGCTTTCAAAGCGGACATCCTTGCGAAGGACGAAAGTGTTTTCGCCGATTTCATAAGTCAGGCGAATATCAGCCGGGCGATTGTCGTCGCGCCCGCTTCCTTCCGTCACGATAATCAGCCGCCCATCATCGCCGGGATATCTGCGCGTGATCGCATAGCCATCAATCCTGGTGCCATCGCGCGAAATGCGGATGCGGCTTGATGCGTTCTTGTCCTCTTCGCCCGGATAGAGAAAGCCATACCCCATGGATCGCCCTGATGGCTCTTTGACGATCATGCGTACGGGGATGATGGAGCGCTTGTCACTGCCATAATTGAGGTATTCAAGCTCACCCGCCCAATCCTCACCAGTGAGAGGCGCAAAATCTGCAGTGGATGCGGTGAGCGTTTGCTCGACTGCCTGCCCGCTGGGCTGTGGGTTTTCGGCCAAGGATTTCGCTTTCTCCAGAGCCAGATCGCGGCCGTCGCGAAAGGCATTGACGGTCATGGGCGCGGCGATATCAGGCGTCACTCCCAGCCCCTCCTCAAATGACGCCACATTGTTGCGATAACGGAACAGCGGAATGCGCGTTCTGATGCCGCTTTCCGGCAAGGTGAGCGTGAAGAGCAAGCCGGCGTTTGGCCCCTCCGCGCTGCCACCCGTTCGCTCTCCCACCAAGGTGGTGCGGGATTGTTCGGCCAGCACGGCGAGCAGATTGGTGCTGCCCGATGAATTGGCGGTGCTGGTCAAAACGATCAGCTCACCATCGAAAGCGGCATCAGCGGGCACGATGACTTTGGTGTCCTCCATGATCCCGTCGCGCAATGTGTAGGTGCCGTCAGGATTGGCGACAAAGCCGCGCGGGTCCGGATCAAGCGCGCGCGGATCCCAGGTGCTCAGATGCTCCTTGATGCCCGACACGTCGAGCGTTGCGACCTGCATGGATCGCTTCAAGGGCTGCGCGTCAGTGATGAGATAGGAGGCGAGCGCCTGCGCTGCATCGGTGGAGCCGCCGCCATTCTTGCGCAGATCAAGGATGAGCCGGTCGCGTCCTTCTTCAGCAAGGCTTTCAAAGATCGGCGCGAGCAGTGTGTGCGGATCGACAGGCTGGCGGTAATTCACGAAGGTGTCGATCCGTAGATAGCCAGTGTCCTCGCCAACCTGATCAAACGACACCGCATCGGCAAAGTTCGCCCGCCGCGCCTCGCCCAAAGCCCTCCATTCCTTATAGCTTACGCGGTTGGCAGTGACTGTCCGTTCAGAACCATCGGCAGCGCGAAGGGTCAGCTCGGCGTGGGGTTTGGCGCCCCAGAGAAGCACGCCGAAGTGATCAACGCCTCCGCCCATGAATTCGAGCGATTGTGCAACTTCGCCCGCGCGCGCCCAATTGGTGTAGCCATCGACGGGGATGTATTGCTCAATGGTGTTCACGACATCGGAAAGCGCACGGCCATCGATAGCGATGATTTCCTCGCCGCGCGAAAGGCCGCTTCCCTCCATCGAAACATCGATCAAGCCGCGCTCTTCGATCAGCTCCCACCGGAAAGGCAGGTATAGCGGCTCACCAGCGCGCGCATCGCGCAAGGCAGCAGGCAGTTCCGCCTTGGTGTGATCGCAGCGAATATGGGTGAGCGCCAACTGCACCGCGAGATAGAGATCACCCACGCGCATCCCGTTATCTTCCTTGGCCTGCTGCGTGATGTCCGCCCACGCAGCCTGCATCTCATCAGGCGTTGTATAGCGAGTGTAGCCGGGATGAATGCGCGAATAGGCCTCCTGCGCAAGCGCGATATCCGATGCGACCTCATCAGCGCTCAGCCACCTGTCACGCGGATGATCCTGCGCTGCAACGGGAGCGGAATAAGCTAGGCTGGCGGCAGCAAAGAGGGTGGCAAATGGCTTGAGATGCATGGTGTTTCTCCTTTGCCCAGTCTGGTGGCTGAGCGCAGCCGCCTATGCGCTGCAAATCGCGAAATTTGCCTCGCTTTTTATGATTTGCGCCGTCTCAAATCTCGTGACGTGCCGCTCTGTAATCGCTCGGGGATTGGCCCGAATGCTGTTTGAAAGCGCGGTTGAAGCTCGCTTTCGATCCGAACCCTGCAGCAAGTGCGATCTCGATCATGCTTTGCTCATCACGCTCGATCATCTGCTTCGCGTATTCGACGCGCAGACCGTTGATGAATGTGCTGAAATTCTCGCCAAGCCCCTGATTGATAGTGCGCGAGAGATAGACCTGATTGGTGCCAAATCGGCGCGAAAGCGTCTGAAGGCTTAGCCCGGCCTCGAGGTGCCATTTCTCCTCGAGCACTTTCGCCTTGAGCCGTGCACCCTCGAGCACCCAATCGCGGCCTGCCGGAATGTCGGCCTGCGTGGGATCGTCCTCGGTTTCCTCCGCCATCTTGGGAAATGGGCGATCAATCCCTGCGAGGGCTTCGAGCGTGATGATGAAGACCGCAAACAGGGCGATGAAATCCCAGATGAAGATTTCAAAGTAATTGTAATCGAGCACTTGTGCGGCGGTGACCTCAATCGCCCAGAACAGCGCGGACACCGCCGCCAACACAACAAGATGCGTGAGCCAAGCGGGGCTGAAGCGATCATCGTCGGACCGGTTGTGCTTCAGCCACTCAAGATATCGTGCGCGCAGGCGCCACACATAGATTAGGCAGCCCCCCACCATTACCCACGCCAGGATCATCGCCGCCGGGAAGACATATGGCTCATGCACTGCGTCGTTAAACGCCCATTTCGCCCGATAATCGCCGAGCATCGTGAAAGCCCAGAGCTGATAGAGAAGGTAAAGAATTCCCGGCGCAAACAGCCACAATAGTCGTCTGTCAGATCGCCCGATCATCAAGGACCGCCCGTGCAAAGCAATTGCCGGCCCGAGGAGCAATGCAGTCTGCGTCGGCAGGAAAGTCAGCCCCGGCCATATGTCATACGCGCCCGCGAAGCCGATCAGCATCGGCACGGCAGAAATGTTCGCCGCAATCACAAACACGGCAAGCCAGAAGATCGCTGCCCGCTCAATCCCGCGGCGCATCAGATAAGCAAGCGCAATCAACGAACAGGCCATCGTCAGGCCAATCAGCGCAGATCGCCAATTCATCACCAAGTCTTCAGCGCCAGCCATATCCACTCTGTCCGTATGCACAATTTACAGATTGCGGCCATAGGCGCGCGCGCGATTTGAGGCGTCTCAAATTCGATAATGCACGGGGCAGGAGGTAGAATTTATGGATTTTGAGGTGCCGCGAGCGCTTAGCTAGATCAATTCTTCAATCGGGACATAGGGCACATCGAAGCCGAAATAGCCGGGACTAAAGACGGAAAGCCCCGCCTCGCTGCGCCATAACGGATCGCAGCGAAAACCGATCGCGGCGACGGGCATTCCGCGCTCAAAATCGGGATTGCTAAGGCCGTCATATGTTTCAAGATCAATCACGCTGATAAGATCGGGACACGTCGCCACAACCTCTCCATCGCGGCGCGCAATCAGGTGTTCGTTGATGTACTGGGTGACAAATTGCTGGCCCGCGAAATCGCCCGTCCCTGTTAGCGTCAGATCGCCTTTCAAGAAGCCGTCCTCATCACGCCAATCAAAATCGCTCACGGTTCCGGTGAATAGCAGATAGCCGCCGCCAGCTTTCAGAGCCGCTGCGAGAGGGTCGCTGCCATCAGCCTTGGCCACTCGCACCGCAGCACCGATTGTGCGGGCGAGCGTGAGGCTGTCCTTTACCAAGACGCCTTCTTGCTTCGCCTGCGCGCCGGTGATGGGAGAATCGGCTACGCCGCACACTTGGCTGGCCTCGGCGACAGCGCGCAGCACATCTTCCGCGCGGCTGGGATCGCCCAATTCACTGACGACCATCTTGTCACCGAATGGCGTCGCAGCACCAATTGGCGTTAGAGGAATTCCTGCGACTTTAACCGAGTGCTGGTTGATCTCAGGCACGGCGCGCCCGACCGTATCGGCATCAAGCGCGGGCACGCCCAGCCGCGCCGCAGTCGATAAGGCTTCGGCAAGACTGAGAGGCCCAATCTCGCCAAGGATAACCGCCGATAACTTGGTGCCCAAATGCTCCTCAAGGACGCTGAAAGCCGCCTGTACAGGTTCGTCTACGCGGTTCTCCGTCGCTTCGAGCTTGGCCTCCATCTCGGCGCTCATGGGAGCAAGGCTCGCAAGGCCATACGGGCAAGCGACGCTGTCCTCATCTCCAAGTTCAGCAACGGTCAAAACGCTGAAGGTATGCCCTGCAGCAAGGTCAGCCGCGACAAGCTCACGCGCGGCGGCAAGGCTCCCGCCTCCACCGGTGCCGAGATAGGAGCTGCCAACGAGGGCATCTTCGAGATCCTGCGCGGACAATGGCACTGCGGATGTAGATGAAGCGCTTTGTCCGCCGCCCTCGACGCCCATTTCGCTGCACGCTGCAAGTGCCCCGGTCGCGACCACGAGGCCGCCCATGAATTGCCGTCTTGGGATCACGCCAGACCCTCCCCTTCATCCTCAACGTAGAATTGGCGCACAAACGAAAAAGGGGCAAGCCGTGAAGCTCGCCCCTTTTTGAAAGTTCACTTCGGCGACGCTGCTTACATATTGAAAGTCGCACCGAGGAAGAAATAGCGGCCCACTGGGCTCACCGGATAGGCTTGCTCGGTTACGAATGGATCGCGATCGAACAGGTTGTTGACACCGCCATAGATCGAGAATTGATCGGTCGCCTCGAAATTGAACGAGATGTCGTGAATGAACGCCTCGTCCGAAAGGCCGTTCTCTGGCGTGTAGGCAAAGGTGTTGCCGGTGCCCACGGTCTCGATCTCAACGGCGCGAAGGCCCATTGAGTCGAGATAGGTCACGCCGTACGTCACGCTGAGTCTGGACCAATCCCAAGTGACCGACCCACGGCCCGACCATTCGGGACGCTGCAATTCGCCAAGTTCCGGATCAACATTGGTGAGATCGGCAGGATCAAAGAACTCGTCGATCTTGTCCACCCATGTGCCGCTGCCCGCCAGAGTGAATGTGTGCTCACCCAGATCGAAGCGATACCGGATGCTTGCCTCAACCCCGGCGGTTTCAAGCCGGGCAAAGTTGAGCACCGACTGACGCAGGAAGCGGAAGCCGCCATTGTCAGGCCTGCGGTCGACAGCTGCACAGAATTGGTTGTCAATGGATGCTGAATCGACGCAGTTATCAACGATGTCCTGTGAACCGACCGGGTCGATCGCGTTCTCAATCTCGATGTTGTAATAATCGACACTGAGCACAAGACCCGAGAGGAACCGAGGAGTGATCTGCGTGCCCACCGTCCAAGTGGTGGCGGTTTCTTCCTCAAGATCCGGATTGCCGGCAAGCGTACCTGTAAAACGCGCAGTCAAAGGGTCGGTGTACGCGTAAGAGCCGGTGCCGAGAGTTGGATCAAAGCCCAATTCCGCGAAGATTGCCTCACAGTTTCTCTGGCGCAGCGCCGGGTCCGCTGCTGTTGCAAGCTCATTGGCGTCGCACGGATCATCTGGGCGGAAAGTAGTACCCTGCGCCGGTGCGAAGAGCTCGGTAATATTCGGAGCGCGAACCGCCTCAGCATAGGTTCCGCGGAAGAGGATATCTTCCGTCGGAGCCCAAAGACCGCCAACATTCCATGTGAACGTATTACCCACCGAAGTGTAGTTCGAATAGCGCGCAGCACCGCTCACTTCGAGTGTTTCTGCGAACGGAACACCCGAAAGGATCGGCAAACGAAGCTCGCCGAACAATTCGTAAACAGTGAATTCGCCGCTTTCATTGAGCGCCGGAACTTCCGGGTCGAACACCAGCGATTGCTGCGGGAAACCAAGATCGCTGAGCAAATCACCTTCGTTTGCCTGCGGAGTTGTTACAGGCACGACCCCACGGATCAGCGGATCGAACACCGCTGCGCTCTTTTCCTCGCGGAATTCGAAGCCGCCAGCGAAACCGATGGGTCCGCCGGGCAGTTCAAGGAACGCGCCCGTGTCGCCCGTGAATGTCGCATTGATTACGAACTGTTCGAGAGTGAAGCGATCATCCAGCGTGGTCGTGATGAAATCGATCGCTTCCTGGCTGATTGCGCCCGGTCCGCCCAGAATGTTGGCCGGACGGCAGCTTCCATCACCGGGATTGAAGGTGAAAAATCCTGGATCGCTCACCGGAATACCGAATGGCGTTGTCGTGGGCGCAGTAGGATCAATATCTGAGCGACAAATCGGCTGACCTGTTACAGGGTCAGCAACCACATCAATGGCTGCAAACCACCGATCAGTGATAACCCGGTTGCGATCGAGGCTTCTGCGCTCATAACGGCCGTAATTTGCAGAGAATTCATAGCTGAAGTGATCGGTTATTGCGCCGCGCAATCCGCCCACAAAACGCCATGTCTCGTATTCTTCCCGGTCGCGGTTTGGACCAAGGTCGCTAGGATCGCGGCTGATGTAGAAACCATCGGTAAGGCCATTGTCGAACTGCGTATCATAGCCGGGGTTTGTGAATCCCAGCTGCGGACCAAGCAGTTCAGTGACATAACCTTGCAATTCGGGGGTGATGAACGGGTTGTCCGAACGCACAGTCAGCAAATCGTAGAACGTATTTGGCTGGGCCTGAAATTCTGCCGTGCTTGAGACGTACTTACCCTCGAAAAAGAGTTCCGCCTCATCAGAAAACTCGAATGAGAAGTTCGCATTGATGGACCAGCGCTCGGTTTCCGGGATGAGCGAGTTCACATCAAAGTTGTTGGGGATGCCCGATCCACCGAACTGGTTTGAAAGGCGACCAATCAAACCATCCTGATATATCTGCACACCGCCGCCTTCGACGATAGTGGCACAACCACCGATGATGCCGCCAACATTCCTGCCGACGAAGGATTCGTCGCAATCAGGAATGCCATTGCCATTGTTATCAGGGCCAGTGCCAAAGTCGCCGGGCGCGACGAGACCGCCCGCCGCCGAAATTGCAAAGCGCGGGTCGCCGGCAATGAAGCGTGAGGTTGCACCCAACCGGCGGTCGATCAATGCTTGCTCAGCCGCAGTAGGGGTAAAGCTGAAACCATCGGTCGGGATGGCGTCGCCCACATTGAAGCCTTCGCCGTTGAAGTTTGGCGTGTCGGCTCCAAGATCGCCTGCCTGGAAATTGAAGGCAGGGTTCGGATAGTCATCGAAAATGCCGTTGTTGCGGGAGAACTCGCGATCGCCAAATTGGATCTCATCACCGCGAGCATATTCGCCTGAAACGACAAAGTTGCCGCGACCGTCGGCGAAATTGACGCCCCAAGTGAGGTCGCCATTGATGCGCCAAGCATCGCCTTCGCCGCTAATGCCGCTTTGGACATTGGCCTGAAGCCCTTCGAAGTCGTCTTTGAGAACAAAGTTCACAACGCCCGTGACAGCGTCCGCACCATAGATTGATGATGCACCGCCTGTTAGCGTTTCGACGCGTTCAATAAGAGCGGTCGGGATAGAATTGATGTCGACTGCCTGCTGTCCATCAACACCGGCAACATGGCGGCGACCATTGACAAGGACCAGCGTTCTATTGGCTCCGAGGCCGCGTAGATTGAGGACTGACTGGCCAACACCGATATCAGCACTGAATACACCATCAATCGACCCATCTGCGGTGGTTGATGTCGAAAGCGCAGGGATGTCGCGAAGAGTGTCAGCAAGATCGGGCGTGCCGGTTCGCGTGAGCTCTTCTGCTGTGACTGAGAGGATGGGGGAAGGCGCGCCAATATTCGGATCGCGCGCAATGCGAGAGCCGGTAACGACGATCGGCGTTCCCTCTTCAGCGTTAGTGCCTTCTGAGGACGGGGCTTCCTGCGCGTTTGCTGCGAATGGCAGGGCGCTGGCGGCGGCGAATAGAAGTGCCTTGGAGAATACCGGGCGGGAGAGATGGGAAGTTTGCATAGAGCCCCTCAATTTATGTTGCGACCCACAGAGCATGCTGCAACTGCGAAGAAGGTCAAGCTGGAGACGCAGTTCTGCAACGAAACCGTCACGAATTGGGCAATTATGTTGCAGATTTGCATCGAAATGACTCATATTTCGTCTCCCAGACTTCGCTTTCGTGCAAAAACGCGCTTTTTTCGCAGTCAACTCCGCTTGACCAGAAGCGTGCGATTGCCGAATACCCAAAATCCTTTTGCCTCTCTCACGAATGGAAAATCCAAGCATGCGCTCGACCTTTGTGACGACCTTTTGCGCTCTAATAGTCGCGATGTTTGCAAGCCCTGCTCCCGTTTCAGCGCAATCGTTTATGGAAGGCGAATTTGATCCGGCGATCCCCACGCTGGAGCAGACGGTCGGGCACAAACCTGGCGAGCGCATTACCTCCCCCGAAGAGGGTTATAGCTATCTGAAGGCGCTGGATGAGGCGGCGGCGGACAGGGTTGATCTGGTTGAATATGCGCGCAGCTGGCAGGGGCGCCCGCTCTATTACATGGTGATCTCCGCGCCGCAGAACATGGCGCGCATCGAAGCTATCAAGGCCGATCTGGCAACCATCGCTGCCGGACGGCCCGGCAATGGCAATGCGCTGCCCGTCACATGGCTTGCCCATAGCGTCCACGGCAATGAAATCTCGCCCATGGATGCAGCCTTGATGACGGCGTACCATCTGCTCGCCGCGCAAGATGATCCGCGCGTTGATCAGATCCTGCGCGAAACCATCGTCATTATCGATCCGCTGCAAAACCCCGATGGACGCGCGCGGTTTGTCCATAACTTCCGCACGGCTTTGGGCATGACGCCGCAAGCTGACCGGCAATCGGCAGAACATGACGAGCCGTGGCCCTCTGGCAGGGTCAATCACTACCTGTTCGACTTGAATCGCGACTGGTTCACTCTCAGCCAGCCCGAAACGCGCGGCAAGGTTGCGGCGATCCGCGAATGGCACCCCGTTGTCGTCAAGGACATCCACGAAATGGGCGGAGACGACACCTATTTCTTCAGCCCGGCCGCCGATCCCATCAACCCCAATATCACCGCCGAGCAGCGGCGCGGATACGAAATCATCGGGCGCAACAATGCGGGTTATTTCGATGCCTTGGGTGAGCCCTATTTCACGCGCGAGGTCTATGACCTGTTCTACCCTGGCTATGGCGATACGTGGAACGCGCATCAGGGCGCGATTGGCAGCACCTATGAGCAGGGCTCTGCCCGCGCGCTGGTGCTGGAACGCCGCGATGGGACGATGCTGACCTATGCCGACACGGTGCGCAATCAGTTCACAGCTGCGTTTTCGACCGCCGAGGCTGTGGCGCAAAATGCCGGCTATTTTCTGCGGAGTTATGCAGACTATCGCGCGGCGAATGCCAATGGGGCGGCGGGCCGAGGAAGCTACATTATCGATCTGTCAAAGCGCCGTTGGAATGCGGAAAACATGGGGCGCAAGTTGGCTGCGCAAGGTATCACCGTGCTGCGCCGCGATGGTTCTGTTTCAGCTTGCGGGAAAAGCTATCCGCAAGGCTATCTCGCAGTCCCGCAGGCTCAGCCAGCCGCGCGTCTCGTGCGCAGCCTTCTCGACACTGACACGCCGCTTCCCCGCCAATTCGTTGTCGAGCAGGAGCGCCGCCGCTCGCAAGATCTGCCGCACGAACTCTACGACGTCACCGCCTGGTCAGTCGGCCTGATGTCAGGCGTGGACGTATCGCTGTGCGGCAGCAATGTGGGCGGATCGCCGCTCGATGCCGGCGCGCCCATCGCGCCGAAGTCCGAGGGGCAAGGAGCCTTCGCCGTCGCCGTCCCATGGACCGATAGCGGGCAGGCGCGGCTTGTGACGCTTGCCCTTCGCGAAGGGTTGGAAGGGCGCGTCACTGACGAAGCATTTGTCCAGAACGGTCGCAACTTCCCGCGCGGCACCGTGGTCTTCCCCGCCGCGGCAAACACGCCTGAGACCATGGCGCGGCTCGATGCGCTCGCCCGCGAAATTGGCGCGCACACGGTCGCGATGGAAACGAGCTGGGTTGAGGACGGCCCCAATCTGGGCAGCGATGCATTTGTGCGGTTGACCGTGCCCAAAATCGCGATGGTGTGGGATGATGGTGTCTCGCAATTGAGCGCGGGCGCGGCGCGATATGTTTTGGAGCAGCGCCTTGGTCTGCCTGTCGCCCCGATCCGCTCAAACCGCTTTGGCGGAGCGGATTTGAGCGATTACGACGTGCTCGTCGTGCCCGATGGTAGACCTGCATCCGCGCTTGGCCGCGCAGGACGCGAGACAATTACGAACTTCGTCAAACGCGGCGGCGTGCTGGTGGCGCTGGGCGATAGTCTGCGCGCTTTCTCAAGCGGCGATGATGCGCTGCTTGCAGTCAAGCGCGAGGCCGCCTTGGGCCGTACGCCCAGCGAAGCGGAGGAAGAAGAGGACGGAGATCTGGCAGAAGCAGAAGAATTCACCAGCGAGGAAGAATACCGCGCCGCCATTCAAGACGAGACTGCGCTGCCAGATACGCTGCCCGGCGCTTTGCTCAACACCGTTTCCGATACCGATCACTTCCTCTCGGCAGGATATGATGAAGGCCCGGTCGTGCTCGCCAGTGGCTCCGACATTTACACCCCGATTGATCGCGAGGCGGGTATCAATGTCATCCGCTATGCCGCGAGCGGATCACTGATTGCAAGCGGATATGTGTGGGATGAAAACCGCCGCCAGATTGCCTTTAAGCCTTACATGATCGCGCAGGAAACGGGCGACGGGATGGCAATTGCTTTCACTCAGGACCCGACCACGCGGGCCTTTCTGGACGGGCTAGACTTGTTGGTGGCGAACGCCGTTCTGGTTGCGCCTTCGCGGGTGCGGTGATTGGGAGTTTTGAAGTTCCGCTGACCGATTAGTCTAAGGCTTGTCGAAAAGCTTGTTCACGAAATTCATCCAAGGCCTGAAAATCACAACCAAGAACCACGAAAATCCGACAGCGGTAAGAGCGATGATGATACCCGAAGACGAAAGCTCCGATTGAAGGAAAAGTCTTTCGGTGAGAAATTGCCGATAGAGAGAGTATCCCACAAAAAACGTGGCACAGATCGCCACAAATTTCAGTCCTGCGTGGATGAAATTCTCGAACAACTCTGGCCCTTTCGACGTCCCTCTAGCGGCATGACTACGCGTTATAAAACACTTTTGCCAACCTCGTTCGTCCTGAGCTTGTCGAAGGGCTGCTTTTCTTTTGTGTCAGTCGCCAGAAGAAGGGCAATGCTTCGACAAGCTCAGCATGAACGGAATTTGGGGAGCGGGTTCTAACCCTGAGCCCCATGCTCCTTGCGGGCAATCTCATGAAGCCAGTCGGCGTGGCGCGGTGCCTTTTTGGTTTTGCTCCATTCATCGAGCATCAGCGGGGCCACACGCTTTAGCTCGGCGTATTGCTCATCGGTGCCGATATCGGCGGCGAGTTCTACGCGGTGACCGTTGGGATCGAAGAAATAAATCGATTTGAAAATGCCGTGATGCGTCGGGCCCAGAACGTCGATGCCTTGTCCCTCGATGTGCTCTTTGGCCGCCATCAAAGCCGCTTCATCGGGCACGCGAAATGCGAGGTGCTGGACCCATTGCGGCGTGTTGGGATCGCTTCCCATTTCGGGCTGATTGGGCAGCTCGAAAAACGCAAGGATATTGCCATTTCCCGCATCGAGGAAGACGTGCATATACGGATCATATGCGCCGGTTGAGGGCACGTGATCCTCGGCAAAAGCGGTCGTATAATCCATGCCGAGCACGCGGCCATACCATTCGACCGTTTCCTTGGCGTCCTTGCAGCGATAGGCCGCGTGGTGGACACCGGCGAGATTGACGGGGTGGCTCATTGTGCCGGCTCTTTTGTGCCCGCATCAAGCACTCCGCGCGCGATCTGATCGCGCTCAATGCTTTCGAACAGGGCTTTAAAATTGCCTTCGCCAAATCCGTCATCGCCTTTGCGCTGGATGAATTCGAAGAAAACGGGGCCGACTTGCGCCTCGGCAAAGATCTGGAGGAGCAGGCGTGGTTGGCCACCCTCGGTCGTGCCATCAAGCAGAATGCCGCGCATTTTGAGCGCTTCTGCATCTTCGCCGTGAGCGGGAAGGCGCTCATCGAGCATTTCGTAATAGGTCTCTGGCGGCGCGGTCATGAACGGCACGCCGAACTCTTTAAGGCGATCCCAGCATGCAACCAGATCATCGCAGATCAGAGCGATATGCTGGATGCCTTCGCCGTTGAATTCCTTCAGGAATTCCTCGATCTGGCCTTTGCCGCCTTCGCCTTCTTCGTTCAGAGGAATGCGGATTTTGCCGTCTGGTGCGGTGAGCGCTTTGGAGGTGAGGCCGGTATATTCGCCCTTGATGTCGAAGAACCGGATTTCCTTGAAGTTGAACAGGCTCTCATAATAATCGGCCCAATACTTCATGCGGCCGGTGTAGACGTTGTGCGTCAGGTGATCGATCAGCTTAAAGCCCGCGCCTTCGGGGTGCGGATCGACATCGGGCAGGTAATCGAAATCGATATCGTAAATGGTGAGGCTTTTGCCTTCCGCGCCGTCATAGCGATCGACCAGATACAGGATCGCGCCGCCAATGCCGCGAATGGCCGGGATGCGCAGTTCCATCGGGCCTGCCTCGTTCGCGACAGGTTCTGCGCCCTGTTCCATTAGGTGATCGTAAGCCTTGGCCGCATCGCGTACGCGGAATGCCATGCCGCAGGCTGACGGGCCGTGTTCGCGCGCAAAGTACCATGCGGCAGAGCGTGGTTCGTAGTTCGCAATCAGATTGATGCCGCCCTGACGCCACAGGTGCACGTCTTTCGAGCGGTGCTTTGCAACGAGCGTAAAGCCCATGGCTTCAAACACTGGCTCAAGCACGCCCTTTTCCGGCGCGCAAAACTCGACAAATTCAAAGCCATCAAGGCCAGCGGGATTTTCGAAAAGATCACCGGGATAGATCGGAGCTTGAACGGTCATGTCTGGTTTGCCTTTGCGAGAGGGATATAGTTACAATTGAAACTATATAGGGAAATCGAGTGGTTTTGTCAAAAATCCCCCTCCCCTCTATTTTCGGATGGGTTTCAGGAACAAACCCGCGCCAAGTTGAGGCCTTTATTGGTCCGCGAAACGCTCAATTTCGCCCCGAATGGCTCGCCCGATTCGAAAGCAATGCGAGTGGCTTCATCGCTCAAATCCGCATTGCCAACGACGCGTTCTCCGGCATCATTGCGGCCAATCCAGATGGCAGTCGCCCCCTTCTTGCTGTGATTAATCGTATAGCTTTCGACCGTGGCGGCATCGAAAGGCTCGCTCGAACGGGCGACCGCGTCATCCGCCTTGGCCAGCTCTTCAAACCGATCATTGGCGGACCAGTCAGCAGGCTCGGTTGAATAGATGCCGGTCGCATATTTGCTCATCCAGCCGCCATTCGCACCGACCAGCGCAAAGGATCCGCGTTTGGAGCGCGCGCGCTCTACCGCTTCGGCGATGGCGTGGGCGGAGTAATTGTTCCCTGCCCCACCGAAGAACGGGAGTCCGCCCGTCAGCGTCAAGCCGCGCGGATCGTCATGCGACAGGCCGAAATGATCGCATTGATTGAAGACGGGGATCGCAAAACAGGAGTAGAAATCGAGAAAGCCGATATCCTCCACCCCCTTGCCCGCCCGCGTCAAGGCCGTCTCGACACTGGCAATCGAGGCTGGATTGGCCGCCAGATCGGGCCGCTCGGAAAGTTCCAATTCGGTCGCGGAAGTGACGGAATGGATGTGCACCCATTTATCCTCCGGCACACCCAATTCGCGCGCTTTGCCAACACTTGCAATGATGATGCTTGCTGCCTGGTTCACCTGATCACGCGCGACTGTCATGCGCGGATAGGGTTCAGCAACGATCCGGTTGCGCTCTGTGATGGTCGCAAGTTCCTCGGCGCTGCGTTCAACAGGAGCGGCTGCATGGGGATTGGTGGCCGCCACACGCGTGAAGGGCGCAAAAAGCTCCCCGATATCGCGGCGGTATTCTTCGAGGCTTTTGCCCAGCGCATGACGGCGCGCATTTTCGGCGATGGCATAAAGCGGGATCGCGCCCCCTGCTCCATGCGCGAACAGGGCGGGCTCAATCATGCCATCAAGGCCAAAGCCCTGATCTTCGAATTCGCCGCCAATCTCTTCAGACCAGTCGGGCGTTTCACCCTTTGCTGAAAGCGCAAGCACGGTCGAAATCGCCTCTGCACCCACAATCGCGGCGCACTGGCATTCACCATTCGCGATATCGCGGGCATATTCACCGACCAGCTTCTGATTGGTCTGACCGCCCGTTGTCGTCAGAACCTGCCGGGGAGGATTGGCACCCACGCGCTTCGCAATCGCTCCGGGTACATTATTAGGCGCGCCGAAGGGCGGCTCTTTACCCGGACGCGACATTTCAAACGCGCGGATCGCGGCAAGCGTATCAATCGCGCCTGCCACCGATCCTGTCGCCCCGCTATCGGCAATCGCTCCCGCTAGAGAACGACCAGCCAGGTCCATATAGGACAGCGCCTCATAACCCGGCTGATCGACACGCTCTGAATACTGGCCGACGCCGATAATGACCGGCGTGTTGTCCCCAAAAGCAGAGGGCGCGTCAGTCAACGAAATCGTCCACGCGCTCAACAATGATCGCAGGCGCCATGCCGCCGGCTGCACACATTGTCACAAGGCCGGTTTTAAGATCGCGGCGCTCAAGCTCGTCGATAATGGTGCCGATCAGAATTGAGCCGGTCGCGCCGATGGGATGGCCAAGTGCGATAGACCCGCCGTTCACATTGACCTTGTCCCAATCGAGCCCGAGATCGCGCACAAACTTCGCGGCGACGACCGCAAAGGCCTCGTTGATTTCGAACAGGTCGATATCCTCAAGGGTCATGCCAGCCTTTTCGAGCACCTTCTTTGCTGCTGGAACGGGCGCGTTAAGCATCAGCGTTGGATCATCGCCCATATTCGCAGTCTGCACGATGCGGGCGCGGGGTTTCAGGCCGTGCTTTTGCGCGTATTCCTTTGAGCATACCAGCACCGCTGCCGCGCCATCAACGACGCCGGATGAATTGCCCGCGTGGTGGAAATGCTGGATATCGAGATCGGGGTATTTCTGATTGATCAGCCCGCGGAACGTCGTGCCTTTCGCATCAAGCGGAACATCCGCGATCTTGGTAAAGGCAGGTTCCAATCCGGCCAGCGTTTCCATCGTTGTTTGAGGGCGCGGATATTCCTCGCGGTCGAGGATGACGGTGCCATCGTCGGCGGTCACGGGAACGACCGACTTGTCAAAACGCCCTTCGCTGATTGCTTCAGCAGCGCGCTTCTGCGAGCGGTATCCGACTTCATCGAGCTCTTCGCGGGTGAAGCCTTCCATCGTCGCAATCGCATCGCCGCAAATGCCCTGGTGCGATTGCGGGTGAACAGTCTGGAGGCGCTCGTTATAGCTGCCCATCATCGGCGGCTTGATCCCTGCCTGCATTTTCTCTTTCGACATCGCGGCGGTAAGGCTCATCATCTCTGTGCCGCCTGCAACGATGCAGTCTTCCATGCCGCTCATCACTTGGGCCGCTGCCAAGTTCACCGACGTGATGCCGCCGCCGCAAAAGCGATCGAGCGTCGTCCCTGATGAGGTGATATCATAGCCCGCATCAAGCGCTGCCATCCGGCCCAGATCGCCCGACTGCATGCCGTCCTGTGTGGAAACGGACCAGATCACATCATCGACTGTCGAGGTATCGAGACCGTTACGCTCCGCAATTGCTTTCAGAACAGTCGCCGCCAGATGCTGCGGATGCTCTTCTGCGAGCGCGCCCTTGCCCTGTTTGCCAATGCCGCGCGGCGTGCGCACTGCGTCAATGATGTAAGCTTCGCCCATAACTACCTCTCCAATTTGCGGTTGACGTATCCGTAAACCCACTGCACTCCACGCACAACAATCAGTTTCTAATAAAAATGGGAGTGCACCTGTGAGTGAAGAAGTCCTGACCGAAGTTGATAATGGCGTTTTGATCGTCACCATCAATCGGCCTGAAGCCAAGAACGCGATGACCAAAGCCGCATCCGAAGCGATTGCAGCGGCGATGGACCGGCTCGACGCTGAAGATGATCTGCGCGCAGGCATTCTGACAGGGGCTGGTGGGACGTTCTGTTCGGGCATGGATTTGAAAGGCTTCCTTCGCGGTGAAAGCCCCAGTGTGCCTGGCAGAGGATTTGGCGGCGTGGTGGAAGCGCCTCCTGCAAAACCGCTTATTGCAGCCGTGGAAGGCTATGCGCTGGCTGGCGGGCTTGAATTGATGATCGCATGTGATCTGGTGGTTGCGAATGCTGGTGCGAAATTCGGCATCCCCGAAGCAAAGCGCGGCCTTGTGGCGGCGGCTGGCGGGGTAATGATGCTGCCTGATCAAATTCCAGAACGGATCGCGATGGAGCTTGCCCTGACGGGTGACTTTATCGATGCCCCGCGCGCCTATGAGCTTGGCCTTATCAACCGCGTGACCGAAGGGTCTGCGCTTGAAGGCGCGAAAGAACTCGCCGCAAAGATCGCCGCTAACGGCCCGCTTGCCGTCAAAGTGTCCAAGCAAGTGATGAAGGAATCGCGCGGTTGGGCGATGGAAGATCGCTATAAAAATCAGGCGAAGCTTATCGCTCCGGTGTTCGTATCTGAAGACGCGCGCGAAGGCGCGGCGGCGTTTGCCGAGAAGCGTGCGCCGAACTGGAAGGGTAAGTAAAAGGTTTTGATTTGGAGCGCGCTTTAGGGCGCGCGCCGTAGCCACCCGCTCCCTCCACCCTTCCACCCCGATGGTATCCGGTAGGCTCCGGGTGGAAGGGTGGAGGGAGCGGGTGGCTTCGGCCAAATGGAGAGAAAAAGATGCCAGTAATTGACGTTCCGCAGCCCGCTTTCATGGATGACGAGGAAATCTCGATCTATGCCGATGCAGTGGGCAAATTCTTCGCGGATAAGGCCCCGCAAAAACGGGTCGAGAAATGGCGCGAGGATGGCCAGGTAGAACGCGAATTCTGGCGTGAGGCTGGTACGGCCGGGCTTCTCGGCGTTTCAGTGCCGAGCGATTTTGGCGGGCATGGTGGCGATTTCCGCCACGACATGGTCGTCATCAACGAACAGGCGAAAGCAGGCGTCGAAGGCTTTGCCGCGAGCCTCCACAACACCATTATCCTGCCCTATCTCGTGCGCCACGGTACCGATGAGCAAAAGCAGAAATACCTGCCCAAGCTCGTCTCGGGCGATCTCGTCAGCGCGATTGCGATGAGCGAGCCTGATGCCGGATCCGATTTGCAGAGCATCAAGACCACCGCCTTGCAAGACGGC
The DNA here is from genome assembly GCF_001542875.1 of Erythrobacter sp. YT30. Taxonomy (GTDB): domain Bacteria; phylum Pseudomonadota; class Alphaproteobacteria; order Sphingomonadales; family Sphingomonadaceae; genus Erythrobacter. The sequence goes on from NZ_LMAF01000002.1 coordinate 552,937, forward strand.
AATGGCTACCGCCTCAATGGTTCCAAGACGTGGATTTCGAACGGGCAGATCGCCGACTTCATCATTGTTGTTGCCAAGACCGATCCTGCCGAGGGCGCTAAAGGCATTTCGCTGCTGCTTCTCGAGACCGATGGTGCAGATGGATTCCAGCGCGGTAAAAAGCTCGACAAGGTCGGCCTCGATGCGCAGGACACCTCCGAGCTGTTCTTCGACGATGTCTTTATCCCAGCAGACAACATCCTTGGCGGCGTTGAAGGCAAGGGCTTTTACCAGCTGATGGGAGAGCTTCCGCAGGAACGCCTCGTCATCGCGATGCAGGCGATGATCGGGGTCGAAAAAGCGCTCGAAGTCACTGTCGATTACGTCAAGAACCGCAAGGCTTTCGGCAAGACGATCTGGGATTTCCAGAACACGCAGTTCACTCTGGCGGATCTTAAGGCTCGTGGTACGGCGGCGCGCGTCTTCGTCAATGATTGCATTGCCAAATTGCTCGAAGGCAAACTGGATGTGGCAACCGCCAGCATGGCGAAATACTGGGTGACGGAGCTGCAAAGCGAAGTCGTCGACAAGTGCCTCCAATTCCACGGCGGCGCGGGATACATCAACGATTACCCCATCGCTCGCATGTACCGCGACACGCGGATCGCGCGCATCTATGGCGGGTCCAACGAGATCATGAAGATGTTGATCGCGCGTTCGATGTAATTTGTGATTTGCGTGCCCCAATCCAGGGGCACGTCCTCGCTAGACGCGCGGCAAGCCGCGCCCGCTGCGGAGCGGCCGCGTGGCCTTGCGACGCCTTCGGCGTCGATATCTCGACCGAAACCAAAAAAAGGCGGCCTGCTGTGTAAGCAAGCCGCCTTTTCTATTGGCCCTCTCCCAAAGGCCGGAAGTTTGTCCAGCTCAGATCAGAACTGCGTCCGCACCGTCACACCGTAAGTGCGCGGTTCGAGGACGAAGCTTGAACGGGCGTTGATTGAGCCTGTACCGCGCAGCACGTTATTGAACGTCACACCGCGAGTCACAACATCGGTGACGTTGAGCACAAACGCCTCGATCGACCATGCATCATCAACATCGCCGATCCCTGCACGCAGGTTGATCTTGACGTTCGCGTCTTGAACATCGCCCACAATCAGAGGTGCCGCTTCAACTGCAGCCCGAATTTCCGCTTCGGTCGCTCCTGCTGGAACAGTGGGCGGAACGATTGCCTGCGTTGACGTGCGTTCATCCGAAACCATGCGGCCCTGTGCCGAGATGAAGAAATCGAGGTTGTCGGTCAGTTCATTTTCATAGAGCACGCCCGCAATCGCGGTCAGCCCTGCGGCATTGGTCAGGTCATTGCCGCACAGCGAAATCACCGTCACGTTGACCAGATCGCCATTACAATCGTCGGGATAGCGCGAGTCCAAAATGGTCGTCGCCAAATTGAACGTCCAGTTGTCGTTTGGACGAATGACGCTTTCAATCTCAATACCCGTTGAAATCGCCTCCGGCACATTGAACGACTGGAACGCAGCGCCGGTGAATTCGAGCACCTGGAAGTTCGTGAATTCCTGATGGAAAGCCGCGATATTCAAAGTCACCGCATCATCAAGGAAGCGCGATTTGATGCCGATTTCATAAGCATCAACTTCTTCAGATTCGAAGGTTGGGTCCGCGCCAAAAACGCCAGCGGTTGTATCAAGGTTGATACCGCCCGCTTTGTAGCCATGCGTGAAGCTTGCATAGGCGTTGATTTCCGGGCTGAATTCATAACCAAGCTTGACCGTGTAGATCAGCTCTTCGTCTTTAAATGTGTCCTGGAAGGTTTGCGGTGTTGGCAGAATAGCCGATTCAGGAAGGTCTGCTGGCGCGGTAAAGCCAAAACAGGCTGTTAAAACGGCAAGCGGCTCTAAAGGCCCAAGCGGAGGCAGCGCACCACCGGTCAATCCGGCGACGAATGCAGGGCACACGTCATTGGTGTTTTCAATTTGGGTGAACCCGCCCGACTTGCTCTCATCAGACCAACGCGCGCCGAGCGTAAACTCGAGCCCATCGGTGATTTCGAACGTGTTGTGCGTAAAGATCGACCAGCTTTCCGCGCTCTGCGTAAACTGGTTGAGGCTGCTCGACTGAGCCGGATCAAGTCCGCCGGTTAGCGTTGTGAGCGGCTCTGGACCAAGCGTCCCGAGCGTCGCGCCGCCCGAAAGGCCCGCAAATAGGAAGCCGGTCAGCTCACCGAAATCCTCGCCGAGCGTGAAGCGGTTGTTAGCCTCAATCTGCTCGTCCGAATAATAGCCGCCAATCATGTAGTTAAGGCGGCCACCCAGCGCCTCACCCTGGATGCGAAGCTCAGCCGTGAATGTATCGATCTGTGTGTCGAGATCGACATTCAAAATATCGATCGCCGAGAACGAGGAATCGTAGGCCTCAATCCCGCTAAACTCGCGATACGAACCGATGAAGATCACATCGGCGTTATCGCCAAGCGGATGTTCGATTTCAGCGACAATGCCCCAGTTTTCGATATCCGCAACCGGAATGCGGTTAAGCGCGACTGTGCGATCCTGCGCAGCGTCCTTGATTGCTCGTTGATCGAACGGATCGCGCGCAAAATTGTTGGTCGGTTGACCGCCGGTAGCGCCCAGCCCGACGGCTGGGAAGAACGGGCTCAGTGGCGTTTCAAACACCTGCACCGCCGCGCCGGAGCTGGACTGGTTTTTGGCATAATCGGCGATGATCCGGCCCTTGAAGCCAGTATCGGTTTCCCAGCCGAGCTGACCACGAAGCAGATAGCGATCAATGTCATTTGTATCGCCGATTTCGTTGCCAGCCGCATCAACTACCGTGAGAGCGCCATCACGCTCGCGATAGGCGCCTGTCAGACGCAGCGCTAGAGTGTCTTCGACCACAGGAACGTTGATCGCGCCCTGCACGCCAAGCTCATCAAAGCGGCCATAGGTCGCGTTGGCAAAGCCGCCAAATTCGCTGAGGTCTGGCCGTTTGTTGGTGATGTTCAATGCACCAGCCGACGTGTTGCGCCCGAACAGAGTGCCTTGCGGGCCACGCAAAACCTCAACGCGTTCGATATCGACAAACTCGCCAAGCGCAACGCCGGGGCGCGACTGGTAAGCGCCGTCGATGAAGATACCGACAGCCGATTCAAACCCGATATTGTTTGATGTCGTACCGACACCGCGAACACGCAGCACGACGGAGCCTGATGCGATCTGCGCGGTCGTGCTTGAGAAGCTTGGCGCAACCGCCGTCACATCGCGGATTTCGTTGACGCCTTGCCGCTCAAGCTGAGCAGGTCCGACCGCGGTAACAGCCAGCGGAATGTCCTGAACGTCCTGTGCCCGGCGGGTTGCCGTCACGATAATAACGTTGTCATCAACCTCTGGGGCTTCCAGTCCGTCCGCGTCCTGCGCGAATGCCGGTGCTGTGAATGTCGTGCAGGCCATAAGGCCGGCAGCATAAGCGACAAGCTTACGTGTCATTGTTCTCTCTCCCTCTAGACCGGCCTTATTCGGCTCGTGTTCTAACAAAGTGAGACTATCAGCGCTTTCTTACCTAACAAGACTCCCGGTGCGCTTTTACTGTGGAGTAGTAAAAATGCAACAATACGTGTTGCAATGCAGCATTATGTCGCAGTGCAGCATGTCTGAGATCATTTCTTGCGCCGGTGTTTTGGGCGGATGGGTCAGGATTAGTAGCCTACACGCACGCCCAGCCAGAATGTTTGCGGGACGCCCAGATCAATCGCCCCGTTCGCATTGCGCGTGACGATGGTCTCATCGAGCACATTTTCCCCGCGCACGATCACGCTGATGCGGTTGGTGATGGGTGCGGCAGCAAACAGATCGAGTGTTGTCGCAGGCACCAGCCGATCGGTTTCCTTATCATCCTCAAACTGGGCAGACACGTGGCGCAAGGTCCCCGCCAAACGCCAGCCATCAGCAGGTCGCCATGCCAAAGTCGCCGACGCTGCAAATTCGGGCGTTTGCGGTGGGCGATTGCCATCAAGCGCAATCGAAGCGCCCTCACCAGCGATCTCGGCATCAGTGTAGGCGAGCGAGGCATCAAAGCTGACCTGGCCAATATCGGCCGCAAGGCTTGCCTCAATCCCCTGCGCATCGATTGCGGGCAGGTTCTGACGCTGGCGCAGATTGGGCGCGAGCGTCACATTGGCAATCGCGTTTTCAACCTCATTATCGAATGCGGTCAGTGACAGCTGCACATTGCGCGCGGCTCTCCAATCAAGGCCGATTTCGAAGCCTTCCAATCGCTCGTTTTCAAGCTCGGCGTTGGCCTGCGTGACCACGGGGAAGACAACAAAGGGTCGATAGAGTTCATTCAGCGTTGGCAACCGCAGCCCGGTATACGCAGCCCCGCGAAGCTCCAGATCGCGTGAGGCATAAAAGACCGTGCCCGCGCGCCAACTGAGCGCCCAATCCGATCGGTCTTCTGCAATCGTTTCGCTGACCAGCGCACCTGCGGCATCGACCGCGCGGAAAAAACCGTCATCGATCGATGTGTAGTCCGCGCGCAGGCCGCCCGTCAGGATGAGCGGACCTATCTGCCAATCGTCTTCGACAAAGAAGCCCAGATTGCTGTTTGTGCCCCCTGCACGGCGGCGTTCCCTCAACGCTCCGGTGAATGCACTGAATGCTTCTTCCTGCAATTCGCCATCCGCGCGGCGATAATCGACGCCGAGGCGAACCGTGTGCGCTTCATCAATGGGCGGGCGCACTTCAAGCTTTCCGCCCAGCCCTGTCGATGGCGTGTTGCGTTGATCCAGCACCTGCGTGAAGCGGGTTGAACTGATGACTATGTTCGAGAAATTGCGTGCCTGGACATAGGCGAGCGCATCAAATTCCCAATCCCCGCGCCCAATCACCCTGACGCTGGCGTCCTGGCCCTGATGCGAAGAATCCGCGCCTTCAAATCGCAATGTCCGATTGTCATCGAACGCGCTCACACGGGCTTGCAATTCGGTTGTATCGCCAAGTGGTGCGACCGCGCGAAGGCCCACTTGCCAATTGTCGAACGCTGCCCTTGCGCTTGCGGGAACGCGTTGATCATCGGGCGTTGTGAAAAAGCCCCGCCCCCTGTCCCAGCGCCCACTGATAACGCCAAAACCGCGGCCCAGATTGCTCGTTACGCTTGCGCTCGCCTCGGTTTCAGCCCGGTCATTGACGAGCACGCTGCCAGCAAACGGGCCAAGCGTCTGGGGCCCGGCGCTTTCAAGCTCGATCGTGCCAGCCAGCGCGCCTGCGCCGAAAGGCCCTGACCCGCCGCCGCGCGTCACCCGGATTTGTGCAAGGCTTTCAGGCGCAATTGCGCTGAGCGGGATAAACCCGAAAAACGGATCGGCAATCGGCACACCATCAAGCAAGACAAGCGCGCGGCTTGTCGCATTGCCGCCGAGTGCGCGCAGGGTCACCCCTTGTGCTGATGGATTGGCAGAGCGGCTATCGGATCGGCGGAATTGCTGAAAGCCAGCAATGTTTTCAAGCACGTCCTCGATGCGGCCCGATCCACTCGAAACGATGGTTTCGCGCCCCAGCGTATTCCCTGCATAGGCGAGAGAGGAAAGCGGCTGTTCAAGCCCTTCGCCGGTGACGACGATCTCGCTCTCTTCATTGTCTTGGAACTGCTCGACGGGCTCGTCTTGAGCCAGAATTGGAGCGGTTAAAGCAAGGCAGGAAGCGGAAACGACAAATCGGGCAGAACGGATCATGCCGCAGCGCCTAGCCGCATGCCCCGTCAAAGTCAGTTGCAAAATGCTATCAAGACTCGCTTTTCGCCTCAGTGTGTGTTTACGTGCGCGTTAACAAGCAAAAGCTTGCCAAAGAGAGGACCCCATGTCGGCACACGCGCCCATTACACAAAAACCCGATTTCGACGTTCTCATCGTCGGTGCGGGAATCTCCGGCATCGGCATGGCTGCTCACATGAAGATGAAAGCGCCGAACCACTCTTTTGCGATTGTCGAACGGCGCGAGAATCTCGGCGGGACGTGGGATTTGTTCCGCTATCCCGGCATTCGCTCCGACAGTGACATGCACACATTGGGCTTTGATTTCGAACCCTGGCGGCACGAAAAAAGCATCGCGGATGCGCCGGCAATCCTCGAATACTTGAACCGCATCGTCGATGAACGCGACATCCGCCGCCACATCAGCTTTGGCCAGAAAGTGATTTCCGCCGATTTCCGCGAAAACGAGGCGCGCTGGCATGTCGAGATCGAGAACGAAGACGGATCACGCCACCGCGTCACCGCCAACTTCGTTTATCTCGGTTCAGGCTATTACGATTATGATGAACCGCATGATGCCGGGTTTGATCTGTCCGCTTTCGAAGGGGATGTGTGGCACCCGCAATTCTGGCCCGACAATCCCGATTACACCGGCAAGAAGATCGTCGTTATCGGATCAGGCGCAACTGCAGTGACGATCGTGCCTGCCATGGCCGAAAAGGCCGAGCGGATCACCATGCTCCAGCGCACCCCCACCTGGATGGTATCGCGCCCGGCAAAGGACAAGTTCGCCAACACGCTGCGCAAGATCCTGCCTGAAAACCTCGCCTACAAGATCACGCGGGCGCGCAATATCTGGATGCAGGATTTCACCTACAAGATTGCGCGCAACAAGCCTGAAAAGGTGAAGAAGAACCTCACCAAAGGCCTCGAAAAGGCGATGGGCAAGGATTACGACAAGGACGCATTTACCCCGCCCTATAATCCATGGGAACAGCGGCTGTGCCTGGTGCCCGATGCCGACATGTTCGAAGCGATCAATTCAGGCAAGGCTGAGATCGCGACCGGCCATATCGAAGCGTTCGAAGCAAACGGCATCCGCCTCAAATCAGGCGAATTCATCGAAGCCGACGCGATCATCACCGCGACTGGCCTTAAACTTGCTGTCGCTGGGAAAATCACATTCAGCGTCGATGGCGAGCTCGTCGATTTTTCAGAGCGGTTTTATTACAAGGGCTGCATGTATTCGAACCTGCCCAATCTCGCGGTGGTGTTCGGATATCTCAACGCCAGCTGGACTTTGCGCGCGGACATTAACGCCGATTACATCTGCCGCGTCCTCAACATGATGCGCGATCGTGGATGCGATATCGTGAAGCCCGTTTTGACCCCGGAAATGGAAGCCGACCTTGAGCTCGAAGACATCTACGGCATCTTCTCCAGCGGTTATCTGCAGCGCGCAAGACTGATCAATCCGAAAAGCAGCAAGAGCTTCCCCTGGTGGCTCAATCAGGAATACGTGGTTGATCGCAAGCAAATGCGCGAAAGCCCGGTGGATGACGGATTGCTGGAATTCTCCCAATCAAGCGGCAACGCGGCAAGCGAGGCAGAGGAACTCGAAGCGGCTGAGTGATCGCCCTTCCGCACCCAATTCGATCAAACTCTTGCTTGAGCCTTTGGGGCGGTTTGCCTAATCACCAGCGATATGACCTCTTCCGAGAAAATCTGGACCGCCGGCCTCGTCATTATTGGCGATGAAATCCTGTCTGGCCGAACCCAGGACAAGAATATCGCGCAAATCGCCACGTGGCTTCAGGTGCAGGGCATCCGCCTTGCCGAAGTGCGCGTGGTTTCCGATGACGAAGATCACATTGTCGAGGCGGTAAATGCGCTTCGAGCTGGCAATGATTACCTCTTCACCACCGGCGGCATCGGGCCGACGCATGATGATATCACCGTTGATGCCGTCGCAAAGGCGCTGGGCGTCGAGGTGATCATCCATCCCGAAGCGCGCGCAATTCTCGAAAAATACTATGCCGACAAAGGCGGCCTGAGCGAGGGGCGCCTGCGCATGGCGCGCGTGCCCGACGGGGCCGAACTGATCCCCAATCGCATGTCTGGCGCGCCCGGCATTCGCCGAGGGAACGTGATCCTGATGGCTGGCGTCCCTCACATCACGGCAGGGATGCTCGATGCGCTGACCGGCAAGCTTGAAGGCGGCGCGCCACTGGTCAGCGAAACGGTGGGAAGCTGGGTAGCGGAAAGCGAGATTGCCCAGTTACTGCGCGAAGTCGAACAGGCCCATGAAGGCTGCCAGATCGGCTCCTATCCCTTCTTTCGCGAAGGCAAAGTGGGCGCCAATTTCGTTATCCGGTCAACCAGCCGCGAAACGGTGCAGAGCGCGATCGACAGCCTGACCGATGGTCTCGCCACCAACGGCTATGACTTCACGCCCGGCGGGATCTAACCTGGAACTTTGGAGCGCGGGCTAAGCCGCTCAAGTTCTGCCTGTAATCCGGGACTTATTCGCCCGAAAGCTCCTTATCACGGGCGCGGCGGCGATTATCGGTGAGCTTGCGAAAGCGCTCCACCATGGCGCGCCGCGTGTCGCCGGGTTCATGATCGGCCATCCACAAACGCAGCCGCGCCCAGAAATAGATGACGGCAGCAATGCCCAGCAGCGTCCCTGCAGCTATGCCAAGCTGCGTATCGTAATTCGCCAGAAGGGCGAATGCGGCCACAAAAACGCCAAGCACAAGCCATTTGGGATCGAACATGGTATCTCCATCAATAGGGATCGCGCCCAAGGAAATAGCGCGCCGTGGTTTGGTTAAAACTGACATGTGATTTTCCGGTTCCAATTCAAGCTGTTGAAGAGGCCGAAACTTGCAGTGTGTCGGCGCACACCGGCAGTTCGTCGGAAATCAGGAATTGGTTACGCTTCAGTCTGCTGGCGAGGTCGCCAGTCGCGCTGAATTGCGGCGATCGTTCATTAGCCGCACTTACGAAACACGACGCGCGCGCCATTGGTGCGAGTGACAGTGAGCTGATCGTCGGTCAAACTCTCAACCGTTAGCATGATCGGCTTGGGATCGGTGACTGGCCTTGTACTGTCAGCATCACCAAGAATGTAGGTTTCGCGAACGACAATCGCGATCCGCTTACCGAGAAGGCGCCAATCGCCATTCTGCTCATACGCTGAAAACGCCCCGTTCTCATTAAGTGCCATTCCAACGTCACTAGCACAGCCATCGCCCAATTCGACCCAATTGCCAGCGAGATTGGCAATGGTAACTGGCAAAGCGGTTGCCATCGGCTGGCTTGAGGCATCATCGGCCGCCTTAAGCGCGCGGCTTTCCAGTTCGGTGCCGTTCCAGCTCCATTCCCACTTGCACACATGCGCAAATTCACATGAACCGCCCTGGCTGGACGTGCGCAGTGTGTTTCCGACAAGGGTTGGCTCAATCTCGCGATGGTTGAGAATGGGCTTGGGCCAGTCGCCGGGGCGGTATTGCGAAGACAGATAGATATCGATGCTGCAATTGTGCATGCCGCAAAAGCCAGCGCCTTTCTTCATCATCGCGCTTCCCGATTGGCACGTGACCTGCGCCCAATCGAACAGCACGTCGCTGCGGCCATCGCGGTCGAGATCAGCGCGCCTGATCGCGGTTGGTGAAAGGGTGACGGCGCCGCTGCAGGCATCGCGTGCTTTCGTCTCCAGATCGGATCGGGAGATGGGCAGTGCGTCGGCGCTTTGCGCTAAGGCCGCCCCCGGCATCGCAAAGACTGTCACAAGACTTGCCAAACCCACCGCAAACGCTCGCATGAAGAATTCCCCTGACTGCCCTAATCACAATGTGACGCTTGGCGAATGAGTGTGACGTGAACAGGCCTCAAATGCAAAAGGGGCTGGCAGCGTCGTGCTGCCAGCCCCTCTTTTGTTGCTTCTGGTTGAAGCCTTCGGGCGTTTACGCGCCTTCGACTTCTGCCATATCGATCTTGAGGCCGGGGCCCATGGTCGATGTGAGCGAGATTTTCTTAACGTATTTGCCTTTGGCGCCAGACGGCTTGGCTTTGACAACGGCCTGCGTCAGCGCTTCGAAATTGGCTTTCAACGCGTCATCAGAGAATGACAACTTGCCAATGCCGGAATGGATGATGCCCATTTTCTCAACGCGGAATTCAACCTGGCCGCCTTTGGCGTCCTTAACGGCTTGTTCGACGTTCGGCGTCACGGTGCCAAGCTTCGGGTTCGGCATCAGGCCTTTGGGGCCCAGCACTTTACCCAAACGACCGACAACACCCATCATGTCCGGGGTTGCAATCACGCGGTCATAGTCGAGATTGCCGTTCTGCATGTCTTCCATCAGGTCTTCCGCGCCAACCTTGTCAGCACCGGCTGCGGCAGCTTTTTCAGCATTATCGCCCTTGGCGAACACGGCGACTTTCACATCCTTGCCCGTGCCCGAAGGAAGCGAGATCATGCCGCGGACCATCTGGTCTGCGTGACGCGGATCAACGCCAAGGTTCATCGACAGTTCGACAGTCTCGTCAAACTTCGCTTTGTGCTCGCGAAGTGTCGCGATGGCTTCATCGACAGTGTAGAGCTTTTCGTTGTCGAGCTGCGCAAGAGCTTTTTGCTTTTTGGTCATTTTAGCCATTGGTTCAGCCCTCCACTTCCAGGCCCATCGAGGCAGCGGAGCCTTCGATGATCTTCATCGCCTGATCGATATCGTTCGCGTTGAGATCGGCCATCTTGGTTTCGGCGATTTCCTTGATCTGAGCGCGGCTGATCTTGCCGACCTTGTCCTTGTTCGGTTCACCTGAACCCTTTTTCACCTTGGCGGCCTTCTTGAGAAGGTAAGACGCTGGCGGGGTCTTGGTGGTAAATGTGAACGAGCGGTCCGCATAGACGGTGATCGTCGTTGGGATCGGGGCGTTCTTTTCCATGTCCTGCGTCGCGGCGTTAAACGCCTTGCAGAATTCCATGATGTTGACGCCGCGCTGACCCAATGCCGGGCCGATTGGCGGGGACGGGTTTGCAGTGCCGGCGGGCACTTGCAGCTTGATATAGCCTTCGATTTTCTTGGCCACGATGGGCCTCCTTTCGCACTGTTTCCTTCAGGGCCCTGTCCTGAGCCTGTCGAAGGATCATGTTAAGCGGTCTGGCAGTTGGCCCATGGGCCAACCTCCCGCACGGTGTTCCCGATGTGTTGGGAAGCGGCGCACATAGCGTTTTGGCGCGCGATTGCAAGCTATTTGGAGCGCGCCCACGCCTTGTTCAAGCGTCGGCTAGTATGGCGAGCAGCGCATAATACAGCGTGAGAAATTAGCCAGCGTTTCGTCCACAATTCCTTGTTAACCTGTAACTATTATTCGGATCTCGATACCAGTTTTATCGAACATGCCAGGAGGGACTTTGTGCTAAACGCAGCCATCAAACTTAAGGACATCATTTCGAGTAACGTTACAGCTCTGGTGGATTCAGCCGCAGACCCAGCAAAGCTGCTCAACAATCTCCAGCGAGAATTCGAAGCATCGATTGTGGCTTTGGAAGGTGACCGCGCAAAGGCAGTAAGGCGCCTGAAAGACTTGGAAGCGAACTATGTTCAAAACGAGATGCGCGAGGCTGATTGGGGCGACAAGGCCAAGACAGCGATGGCAAGCGGCGACGAATCGCTTGCCCGCCAGGCGCTGATGGCCCGCGAAGACTGCCGCGAGCTTCTCTCGTCAATTGAGCGCGAAGGCCAGATCGCAAAGACCGAACTTGCAGCAATTGAAGAAGCCATCGAAGAGCTTGAGATAAAGCGCGAAGATGCGCGTCAACGCGCGCAAGATCAGGCAGCTTCAGCTGGCGGGCATTCGACTACGGCGCGCGGGTCAAAAACTGACAAGCGCCTCGAAAAGATCACAAAGATGCAAAAGCGTGCCGAATTCGCGACCGATCACGTGTCACCAGGCATCAGCGAAGCAGCAGCGAGCCGTGACATAGAGGAGCTGCGCCGCAAGGAATTGATCGAGAAAGAACTGGAAGCGCTGCGTCCAGGTTCTACTTCAGCAAAACGCCGCAAGTCGAAGTAACCGACGCTCCATCTTCCCACTTCACCAGCTCAAGTCGAGGCATTTTCATCTCCTTGGTCCGGCTGGTGAGGTGGAAATTACTGCTGAGATTGCAGCGACAGGCCCGCAGGGTATTTGAGGCTTTCAACGCTACGCGCGCCGCTTCTCTACTCACCGGGAACGCCGTTTAAAAGCGTGGCCCTTGGTCCTACCAGCTTGGAGCGGGGCCTCTCCCTCCTCACGCGTCGGCGAGCACTCGTTTGGGATGCATGCCATCGACATAGCCCATGAACGGTTCGTGGATCGAATAGCCGAGCATTTCCTGCACGCGTAACGGCAGCTTTGCCGCCTTTTCCGGTGGGACGGCGAGCAATTGCTGCTCCAGCGGGCGGCACCATCCCATGCAGAATTGCGGCGTGACGATCAGTCGGCGATCGCCTGACGTGTTTGCCCCGCCTCTGTGCCACAAAGTCCCCTTGGCAATCATCAGCGATCCTGCGGGCATGGTCGCTTTCAGCATATCGGGATGCGCGCCGTCGGGCAGATCGTCATCCACCTTGCCGGTGAGGAAGTCTTGCGGTCCTGACGCGCCCTCGGGCCGCTCTTCACCCCACAGATGGCTGCCCGGAATAATCTCGGTCGCGCCGTTCGCCTCGGTCGTCTCGGTCAGCGACCAGAACGTCGACATGCTTAAGGGCGCGCGCGGTCTTGCAAGGCCGCAATGGCTATCATCAAAGTGCCAGGGCTGCGCAGTCTCACCGGGCAGGAGATTGATCGCAAGGCAAGCATAGAGCAGGAACGAGCGGCCCAATTCGCGTTCACCAAAGGCAATTTGCAGCGGATGCGAAACCAGATCGGCGAACACAGGATCCTTGGCCAACATCGCATAGATCCGATTGGAATCCGCGCCTTCAAAATTGTTGCGCCCGCGTACGTCCTTCGAAAGCCATACCTCCAGCGCATCGATCTGCCTTTGGATTGCAGCTTCATCGAGCACGTTTTCAAAGATCACGTAGCCTTCGCGGTCAAACTGCTCGAACGTTTCGGCGAGCGTACGCCCACCCAGGAAAGGTGCGAGCGTTTGTTCGGTTGCGGCGTCGATTGGTGTCATGGTGTCCTCTCTCAAAAACGCGAATCCCTGCTTGCGTTCTGCTGCCCAACGATCTACTCCACACTTAAATTGAATTCAATTCAAAAATGGATATGTGGTGGACGAACTCAAAACCAACCAGGCAGTCAGCACCCGCAAAGCAGCGCGGCGCGAGGCGATCCTCGATGCGGCAGAAAAGCTGACAATCGAAACGGGCGGCGAGTTTGAAATCAGCCATCTTGCAAAGGCGGCCGGCGTTTCCAATGGCCTCGCCTATCATTATTTCGGATCGAAAGACGGCCTGATCGAAGCCGTGATTGACCGATTTTACCGGCGATATTCATTGGTGCTCGACAAGCCCACAGATCCCGACATTGCCTGGTCTGTGCGGGAACGGGCGCGGCTCGAAGAGGTCATCGCGTTCCTTTACGCCGATCCTTTTGCGCCAACCGTCTTCGGATCATTGGCGCACAGGCGCGTCACCGAAAGGGAATGGGAAATTCAACGCGACATGGTGGGCAAGGCTGCGCGCAATATCCGATCTGGCCAGCGCAGGGGCCACATCCCAACCGAGATCGATAGCGAGCTGGCAGGCGCCGCGATTATCGGCGCCGTCCGCGCAACGATGATCACAGCGATGCAAATGGAGCCTCGCCCGTCACCTGAAAAAGTGGCGGGCCAGCTTTGGGATATTATCGAAGGTGCCGTCGGCGTTCGGTCTGCTCGCTAGAGCGCACCGATCACTTCACCAATTCAACCTGTTCAAAGTCGAGCTCGACAGGCGTCGCGCGGCCAAAGATCGAAACCGATACCTTGACCTTGGCTTTGTCGAAATCGAGTTCCTCGACAACTCCGTTGAAGCTTGCGAATGGGCCGTCGAGCACCTTGACCTGATCGCCGATTTCGTAATCGACGCTGATGTCCTGCTTAGGTGCGGCCTTCGCTTCTTCGACACCGCCGAAATAGCGCGCAGCTTCTTTTTCGCTGATCGGTTGCGGCTTGTTGCCTGATCCCAGAAAGCCGGTGACCTTGGGCGTGTTCTTCACGAGGTGATAGACATCGTCCGTCATGTTCAGCTTGGCAAGGACATAGCCGGGCATGAACTTGCGCTCGACCTGCACCTTTTTGCCCCGCTTTACTTCGGTGACGGTTTCGGTCGGCACTTCGACTTCTTCGACGCCTTCGGACAGACCCAGCCGATCTGCTTCGGCGAGGATTGCCTCTTTCACCTTGTTTTCAAAGCCCGAATAAGCGTGGATGATGTACCAGCGAGCCATGGAGTGTCCTTAGAATTCTTATGTTTGGGTAAGCCAGCAGCCAGCCGGTCAGGCAAGCCGCAGCAAGAAATTGACGATGGCGTTAAAACCGCTGTCGACGCCCAGGAAGAACAGCGAGAGGATCACCATCAGAATAAAGACGAAGATCGCAGTGCGAACCGTCTCTTCGCGCGTAGGCCACACGACTTTGCGGGTTTCCGAGCGCACTTCGTTCACGAATTGCGGAATGCTCGTCTTGGTCTTCTTTTCCTCGGCCATGGTCTTGGCAGCCTCTAATCTGTCCGAGCGAGCTGCAAACGCGTCTCGCCAAAGTCTTTGAGGTAGGGTCCATCGCCGCCCGGGACAAGATTGCGGGGGGCTGAAACACTACCGATGCGTGGAATTGCCCTCGCTATTATTGCGCGCATGATCGGAAAGCAAGGAGTGATTTTCTCCGAGACCATGCCACCCGCTCCGCACAAGAGCGATCAAACAAAAATGTGACACCAACGCACTTGGCGCGCCGAGTTACGATTGAGGGCTAGTCAAGGCGCGGCAGCCGCTTTAGCAATGCAGGTTTGAGGGATACCGTGCCGCAAAGCACGCGGGTCAGCATACAATACGAATTCAGGGGATTTCCAACACATGGCCGCACCACAATCAGGATCGACGACAATCGTCGATGAAGTCGTCAATGTATCTGACTTTATCTGGGGTGGTGAATGGAGAGGCGAACAGATCCTTGAAATAGCAGGGATCCCCGTCCCCCCAATGACAATCATCCTGCTTGGCATCGGCCTTTGGATGATGGTGGGCCTGAGATTCTACCCGATCATCAAATTCGGCTCTGCGATCAAAGGCCTGTTTGCCGGGCGCAAAGGCGAAGGGGCTGGCGAGATTTCACCATTCGCTGCGCTTTCAACCGCGCTTTCGGGGCAAGTCGGCACCGGCAACCTTGCTGGGGTTGCGTTTGCGATTGCCTGGGGCGGACCGGGCGCTGTATTCTGGATGTGGGTTACCGCGCTCATTGGTATGGCGCTGGCCTTTGCTGAAGGTTCGCTGGCCATTCGCTATCGCGAGACCACGAGCGATGGCGTGAAACGTGGCGGCCCGATGAGCTACATCATGATGGGTTTGGGGCCAAAATACACCTGGCTTGCCATCATATTCTGCATTGGCACGCTGTTCTCTGCGCTGGTGACGGGCAATTCGATCCAGTCAAACGAGGTTGCGACGGGTCTTTATGAACTGTTCGGCATTGAACGCTGGATCGGCGGGCTTGTCGTCGCGCTTGCGGTGTTCGTCGTGATTATCGGCGGGATCAAATCAATCGGCAGCGTCGCTGAAAAGGTGATCCCGTTCATGGCGGGGGCGTACATCGTATTGGCGATCATCGCGCTTGTCCTGAACGCGGGCGATCTTCCTGAGACATTCGGATTGATCTTTGCCGGCGCGTTCAACAATCAGGCGGCTGAAGGCGGATTTGTCGGCGCGGCGATCATCATCGCGATCCGTGCCGGTGTTGCGCGCGGGCTGTTTTCAAACGAGGCCGGGCAAGGTTCAACGCCGATCGCGCACGCCGTGGCTCAAACCGATGATCCCGAACAGCAGGGCCGCATGGCGATGCTGGGCACATTCATCGATACGATCGTGATCTGCACCATGACGGCGCTTGTGATCCTGACGGTACAAGGCGATTTCACTGGCGCGGGCCAAGCGGTTGAGCATGTCTGGCAATCGGATCTTTCGACTGTTGAAACCGCTGGGGTTGCGACCACCATCGCCGCCTACAGTGCCGCGTTCCCGACGTTGATCGCAGGCGTTCCGCTGGGCACATTGGTTGTCAGCGTGGCGTTGATCCTGTTCGTCTTCACCACTTTGCTCACATGGAGCTATTACGGTGAGCGCGCGATTACCTTCATTTATGATCGCATTCCCGGATCAACACGCGGCGGGGAGAAGATCCTCCACATCATCTGGCGCGTGATCTGGTGTGTGGCGATTTTCGTCGGCGCGACCCAGCCATCGCAACTGGTCTGGCGTCTGGGCGATATCTCCAACGCGGCGATGGCGCTGCCGAACCTGCTGGCTCTGGCATTGCTTTCAGGCGTGGTGTTCAAGATCGCGCGCGGGGACAAGTCCGCTGGCGAAGATCACCATGTCGAAACCCCGGAAGAGCCCGAGGAATACTAAGAGCGAGTTGTTGGAATGGCTGACAGGCAGCGTGCTTGTTAGCGCTTTCCGAGCAGACGTTCAATCCAGCTTGGCTCGTACATTGGGCGGACCTTGCCATAGGCCAACGCGCGGATGGCCGGATCCATGGGAGGACGCGGACTGATCCATTTGTCGGGACGCGAAGAACGGATGGTTGCTTGGGTCATGGCGTTGTCTCCTTACCGAGGATTGGCTTCGGTTCGGCGATGATTATGCACGGCTCAGCTGCCAGAAAGCTGAGCTTGGTGTTCGGCTTTCGTTAATTTTTAAACAGATTTTTATGAATGGGCTATGCGCATAGCCAAGGTCGCTTCGCGCAGCTCTATCTTCGCTTAAGAAGGAAATGGCAGGGGTGACAGGATTCGAACCCGTGGCCCTCGGTTTTGGAGACCGATGCTCTACCAACTGAGCTACACCCCTGCAGGAGCAGCGCCCTCTATAACGCCTTGGCGCTGGGTGCAACAGGTGTTTGACATTCTGGCACTAGCCCCCGTTCGCCAAGCTGATACAACGAACCCGCCATGCATTCCCCGTTGCGCAGCCCCATACCTGTTGAGACTTTGTTGCTTGCCTATCGCAGCGGCATTTTCCCGATGGCGGACAAGCGCGAAGACCAGGAAATCTTCTGGGTGGAGCCGCGCGACAGGGCCATCATTCCGCTGGATCGCCTGCACGTTTCCAAGTCCTTGCGCAAAGTCCTGCGTTCAGATCGCTACACCGTCACCATCGATAGGGCGTTTGACGCGGTGATCCGCGCCTGCGCTGATCCGCGCCCGGGACATCCTGAAACGTGGATCAGTGAAAGGATCATCGCAAGCTACATCCAACTGCACCGCGCGGGCCATGCGCACTCGATTGAATGCTGGGCGCATGGCCGTGCCGGAGCAGAAGACGATGCAGGGCCTCCCCGCCTGGTTGGCGGCCTCTATGGCGTGTCGTTTGACCAGGTGTTTTGCGGAGAGAGCATGTTCAGCCGCGCCGACAATGCGAGTAAGGTCGCCTTGTGCTGGCTCGTTGCGCTGATGCGCCATGCGGGTTTCAGATTGCTCGATTGCCAGTTCATGACCGATCATCTGGCGACAATGGGTGCAACCGAGTTGCCGCAACCTATGTATTTGAAAGCCCTTGCCGCGGCCCGCGGTGATCCGAACCTATCCTTGCGTCAGGCTTTTGATCATTTCGCGAGTGCTTACGGCGGAACTGATGCGCCTCAGGCCTCATCCCCAGGAAAGCGCATCGCGCAATCCTTGACCCACACATCGTAGATTGGATGTTCCACCACGTTCAAGCTTGGTGAGCGTTTGAACAGCCAACCGGAAAAGACGCGGGTGTGACTGGACCGCCCGCGCTCAAGCACATCGACTTGCACAAATGCACCAGTTTCCTGCGGCATTTCCCAAGGCGCGGTGCGCTCGCACGCGGCGAGCGTCACGATGACAGGGCCTTCTTCACGGGTTTCGCCGGGCCGCATCTCAAGATCGATCGATACATTGTTGCGCTTATTGAGAAGGCCGATCGTGGCAACCCGCTCTTCCATTGGCGTGCCGTCTTCTGCAGCAGCTTCGATGTCGTCGGCAGCTTGGCTGCCAGAAGTGTTGTTAGCAGGATCGGCAGGCGCAGTCTCAGAGCTGGCCGTAGCTTCGACCGCAGCCACCTCATTGGGCTCAGATGCTTCTTCTGAACACGCAGTAAGCGCCAATAGTCCGCTCATCATCAAGGCAGGTGCCAAATAGCGCATGATGCAAGGTTAGCCCGGCTTAAGCGTCGTCACCCGGAGACCAGGCTTCGTAATCGCCGACAGCTGCTGCTCGTTTGCCGCCGCGCTCTAATGCGCCTTGCGGACGATAGGCTGCCGCTGTGCCGGTGGCGTTGGGAGTGTAATCGACTTCCCAAATCTTGGCAGGCGGCAGATGGCTTTCGGGGACATCGTCAAACGCACCATGCAGCCAGCCGTGCCATTCAGCGGGCACGCGGCTCGCATCATTGGCGCCATCGTAGATCACCCAGCGACGCTCACGCTGGATGTAAGAGCCATTTGATGGCGCATCCGACTTTTTGGCAGACCGATAGTATTTGTTGCCCTGCGCATCGGTTCCGACGTGCTCTCCATTGCGCGAAGACCACAATTGCGTGCCGATGGTTGCACCATCCCACCAAGTGAAGATTTTTCCGAAGATTCCCATGGGCGTGCGCACTAGCTCAATTGGTGGCCCGCGCCAATATGGGTTTTATCGCTTTTGGTGACCGAGCAGCCTGCAATCAATCAACGTCCCACATCACCTCATCGCCCGGCTTAATGCCCAACTCCTCTGCAAGACCACCGCGAATCTCGAACACCGCGCTCGCAAGACCTGCAGATGGCAGGGATTCGAGCGAATAGGGAACAGCGTCGGCGGCGATATTGGTGATCTTTCCGTCAGGGCCAATGAAGATAATGTCGAGCGAAAGAGGCGTGTTCTTCATCCAGAAACTGCGCTGTTGCGGCACTTCTGTCGGGAAAATCATCGCTTCATCATCAGCAAGCTCGGTTCGAAACATCAGTCCGCGCGTTTGCGCCTCGGCTGTGTCGGCAAGCTCAGTATCGAAAGTGATTGTCTCATCGCCGCTTTTCACAGTGACGTCGATGATCTGCAGGCCGGAAACAGGATGGCGTCGTATCTCCGTTTTGGCAGCGCCCGCTTGTGAACTTTGCGAGTTTTGCGACAACGCCGCGCCGCTTTCAGCAGGCGAACACGCGGCAACCGCGAAAGCAACGCCAAGATACAGAACTCTCACCACAACCCGCTCTCCTGCGATTTATCGTCGGCCTCTTGCGTTTGCGCCTCGTCCAACCATTCGTCGATCTCATCCACTCGCGATGCATCAAGGATGAACCGTACATGCTCAAAGACATGGCCTGCGCGCAGCATTGCCGCAATCTGTTTGTCTCGCAGTTTTTGGACTGCGATCCGATCAGTCTGCTCCTCATCAGGCTGATCTGCGCCAAAAGGGCCAAAGCGCCGCTTCTTCGCAAGCAGAATTGCGGCACGCCGTGCTTCGGCCTCGCTTGGTGCATGTGCCTCGCGCACCGGTTCTTCAACGCCCGCCGCCCATAGAGCTTGCTCCACACGCCTGGCGCCATATCCGCGATGGGTAAGATCGCGCGATTTGGCCCGTGCATAGGCATCATCATTGACGTAACCGAGTTCGATCAGCCTGGTGACAAGGCCAGTGACATCCAGCTCAACCGTACGTCCATCTTCGTCCTCAATAACGCCGCGCTCGCGGATCTTGCGCGCCAGATAACCTTCGAGCTTTGCTCCTGTGGTCGCGAACCGGGCGGCATAATGCAGTGCCAGATCGCGCAGACGTGTTTCATCCAGCGGCTTGCGCTTCTTGGGCGCTCGTTTTCGTGCGGTGACATTCCGCCCACGCCGAGATGGTGAGTGATCGTCAACGGCCACAGATGCGTTCCGCTACACTACCAAACGGTGACAATTTGCTTTCTCGTGAAACCATTTCGCCTTATTCGTGCCACAGTCCTTATCAAATGGAAAAAAAACGGATCGCACCGCATCTTTATGACGCGGGGACAAGGGATATGATAGGGCGCTTTGCGAAGCGTCGTAAGCTACGGGTATCGCTAAAGAAAATGACCGACGCCGCATTACAGCCGACGCCGAATGACTGCGATTTGCCACGAATTCGCGCGCAATTCGCAACCTTTAATGAAGCCGTAGATTACGCTGCGCGCTCGCAAAAGGGGCTTAATTTCCACGATATGCGGGGAAAACTCGAACGGGTTTATCCCTTCTCCGAGCTTAGAGACGATGCACTCGTCATGACGCGGCGCCTGATCGCTGCAGGAATAAGGCCTGAAGATCGCGTGGCCTTGGTCGCAGAAACAGGCCCTGAGTTTGCTGCTCTTTTCTGCGCTTGTGTTTATGCAGGCGCGTGGCCTGTGCCTCTTCCTTTGCCGACCACGTTTGGGGGCAAGGACAGTTACATCGATCAATTGAGCGTCCAGCTTTCAAGCTGCGATCCCGCAATACTTCTCTATCCTGAAGAGATTGCCGAAATGGCTGGGGCTGCTGCAGAGCGCCAAGGTTGCCCTGGTGAAACGTGGGAAGAGTTTGCTACCCGCGATGCGCCAGAATGCGACTTCCCTGAAGTTTCCTCTCAGGACATTTGTTACCTGCAATATTCGAGCGGATCGACCCGCTTCCCGCAAGGCGTAGCGGTGACGCACGAAGCTTTACTGCACAACCTTTATGGTCATTCGACAAGCATGAACCTGCAGGATAACGAACGCTGCGTGAGCTGGTTGCCGTGGTATCACGATATGGGTTTGGTTGGATGTTTCCTGTCGTTGATCGCTAATCAGGTTTCAGGCGATTATTTGAAGCCAGATGCTTTCGCGCGTCGCCCGCTTGCGTGGCTGGATATGATCAGCGCCAATGAAGGCACGACGATATCGTATTCTCCGACTTTTGGTTACGACATTTGCGCACGCCGCATTTCCAGCCAAAGCCACGTGGCAGAACGATTTGATCTTTCGCGCTGGCGGCTCGCTGGCAATGGTGCGGACATGATCCGGCCGGATGTGATGCAAAGCTTCGTCAACGCGTTCGCGGATGCTGGATTTAAGGCTTCTAGTTTCACCCCCTCTTATGGTCTTGCAGAAGCAGTTCTTGGTGTCACCGTGATGCCGCCCGGAGAAGGCATTAGAGTGGAACTGGTCGAAGAAGAGCGACTGTCAGGAACTCCGCGCGATCTCTCTCGTCCTGCCCGCTACCGCGCGATCGTCAATTGCGGCAAGCCGATGCCAGACATGGTGGTCGAAATCCGGGGCGAAGATGGGCATAAGCGTGGCGATCGTCAGATCGGTAAAGTGTGGTGCAGCGGCCCCAGCGTCATGCATTCCTATTTCCGCAACCAAGATGCCACCGAGGACTGCCTCGTGCCCGATGATGCGGGCAAGACTTGGCTCGACACAGGCGACATGGGCTATCTCGCCGATGGTTATCTGTTCATCGTTGGCCGCGCCAAAGACATGATCATCATCAACGGGAAAAACCATTGGCCGCAGGACATTGAGTGGGCCGTGGAACAGCTTCCCGGCTTCAATCACGGCGATATTGCTGCTTTCTCAGTCGAGACAGACAATGGGGAAGAAGCGCCCGCTGTACTGGTTCATTGCCGCGTTTCCGATCCCGTAGAACGGGTCAAACTTCGCGAACAAATCGCCGACAAAGTCCGTTCAGTCACTGGAATGAGCTGCGTTGTCGAGCTGGTGCCACCACGCACACTGCCGCGCACATCGTCAGGCAAGCTGAGCCGGGCGAAAGCGAAGAAGCTTTATCTTGCGGGCGAGATCGTGCCGCTCGACTTGGCGGCTTAATGCAGGCGGTGCGCTCGCGAAGAAGAGTGCTCCAATCCTAGCAGATCTATTCGCTTAATTCGCCCCACTCAGCGCGCAATGGGCCAAAGTCTGGATTGAGCTGCACTTCTACGCCCCGCTCATTCAGGATTGCAGCCGCTTCTTCGCCTTCTTCCGCATTTCCGGAAAGCACAATCGGCACATCCACGCGCCCAGCAGCCCATTCAATGACGCCCAGTGCGCGTATGCCGTCCATTGTCGGGCCGTCTTCGCCGAAAGGGATCGCATTTGGGAGAGCAGCGAGCGGGGGGAGAAGCTCGATGGTCCAATCAGGCTCGGTAGCAGCAATGCGCCGTTCGAGCGCACGGTAGGCGGCAAGCGTCGCTCCTTCTAGTCTCTCAGCACGGACCATCGCCTTGCGCCGTGTTCGATCTACCAGAACGTCGTCCTCACTCACACCCGCAACAAGAGCGAGGCGGGTCGCGAGTGTTGCAGCTCGTTCGAGAGCTGCAGCCTCTTCGCGTGCGCGTGCCGTAGAAAGTTGCGCCTGCTCTGCAGCAGAGGCGCCGGTGGGCACCTGAAACTGAGTGAGTGTGAGTTCAACAGGCTGATCAAGGCGGGCTGAAAGCGCGCGCTCGATCTGGGCTTCGGCCGATGTATCGACCGTCGGCGTCAGCATTTTCGCGACGACGGCTACGGGCTCTGTGCCGAACTCGATCTCTAGCTCGTCTAGAATTGAGTCGGATGGAAACTTCTCTCGAATTTCCGCCCGGACAATGCGCTGCGCATTGGTTTGCCAGGCGATCTGCTGCAGCGAAAAGGCCAGCGGGATGGCAAGCGCGATAAAGACCACTGCTACGGCAATGTTTTGGAAAAACGTGTTGCGCTCACTCAGAGAGGTGCGGAAGCCATAAAGCCGGGCCATGGCCAGTGCAGTGAGCGCGATCGTGATAAGGTTGGTGACATACAGCAGCAGAGCGCCTGAAAAGACTGTCCAATTCAGCGTCGCAAGGCCAAATCCCACAACCGCAAGAGGCGGCATCAATGCGGTAGCAATAGCGACGCCCACAATCGTACCTTCACGTCCTCTGATCATTGCATAGGCGCCTGCGAGCGCTGAGAATAGAGCGACAAACAGGTCGAAAAGGTTGGGCTGCGTGCGTGCGGCGATTTCGGGCGTGATTGTCTGAATAGGCGACAAAAATACCAGTCCCGCCGTCAGCGCTATCGCCATAAAGCTTCCCCAAAACAGGCTGCGCGCAGACTGCTTCAGCCATTGGAAATCACCAATCGCAAGCGCAAAGCCCAATCCCATGATCGGATCCATCAAAGGCGATAAGAGCATCGCGCCAATGACAACCGCGGGCGATGACAGCAGAAGGCCAAGCACGGCAATCCCTGCGCTCATTGCCGTCATGAACAGATAGCGTTCCGAAAGCGAACACTCTGCACGACGTTTTTCAATCACTTCAGCCTGATCGATGGCCCCTGTGATCTCCTCACGCCACCAGCTCTTCAGGGATTTGACGACCTGGTGATAAGGGGACGTCTGTTCATCACTGATTGTCGATGAAGTCGACGACGTGATAGGTCGGTAACCTGATGAAGATGGCACGCGTGGCGCGGAATTGCTGTCGTCGTTCACTTCGTATGGATGCCTTAAAACTCTTTCGATGAGTCGCGGAAAACGTGCATCTACCCGCGCTTCCGACCAAACGCCAACATTCTCATGTAAACGGCAATGGACGCATGGCCTTGTTCCGGGCTAGTCTGACTTGAAAGGTGTGTTTTAGATACCTAATACAGTTATCAAAGGAGCGCGCTGCGATCCAGCGCCGCTGAGGGAGCAACAAAGCGCATGAGCACGGAAACTTCGCCAGAATTGAACATCGCCACCACGACCAAGACTGCCACCGATTTTGAGCTGACCCCGCCCGATCCGGTGCCGGTTGTTGCCCCGGAGAAGGCTGCAGGACTTGTTCCGGTTTCCGATGAGCAGAAATCAAAGCTGGATACGAAAGTCGATGCCTTTGTCGCGGATTTAATTTCGCAGGATGCCAATTCGCCTGCTTTTGGTGAAAAGGTCGATCAGATCACGCGGATGGGCCAGGAACAGATCCGCGCTGCGGCAGCACATTCCAACCGCTTTCTCGATCGTCCAGTGCGCGCGATGGACAGCGACAGCTCTGTTGGCAGTGACCTTGCTGAATTGCGCCGCACAGTTGAAGACCTTGATCCTGGCCGCAAAGGCAAGCTGCTTTCGCCACGCAAGCTGTTTGGCATTATACCGTTTGGCAGCAAGCTGAAGAATTACTTCGACAGCTACACTTCAGCGCAGGGTCACATTCAGGCGATCCTGGAGCGCCTTGAAGGTGGCAAGAAAGAACTGCACCTCGACAATGCGGCTATCGACACTGAGCGGCAGAAGCTCTGGGAAGCGATGGGCGAACTTGAACAAATGATCCACATCGCCAAGGCGCTGGACGGTAAGCTTGAAGCAAAGGCTTTGGAGCTCGACAGCTCCGATCCAGAGAAGGCAAAGGCCCTGCGTGAAAGCGCGCTTTTCTATGTCCGCCAGCGGACGCAGGATTTGCTGACGCAAATGGCGGTTTCGGTTCAGGGCTATCTCGCGCTCGATCTCGTCAAGAAGAACAATGTTGAGCTCGTGAAAGGCGTTGATCGCGCTAGCACCACGACCGTTGGCGCGCTGCGCACCGCAGTGACTGTCGCTCAGGCAATGACGAACCAGAAACTGGTGTTGCAGCAGATCACGTCTCTCAACCAGACGACCAGCGACATCATCGACAGCACCAGCACTCTGCTACGCGAACAAACCGGCCAGATTCACGAGCAGGCCGCCTCTTCCACGATCCCGCTCGAAACACTGCAACGCGCTTTCCAGAACATCTATGACACGATGGATGAAGTGGACGAGTTTAAGGTTCGCGCACTCGACAGCATGAAGCAGACTGTGAATGTGCTGACCGATGAAGTCGAGAAGTCGAAAGGCTATATCGCCCGTGCTGAGGGCCAAGCGCAGGCACAGGCAAAAGTCGCAAGCGAGCCTTCGCTGCTAGCGCTGGATAGCTAAGGAACATCTGCGCGAATGCCCGATAGCACCAGCCAATCCGATCAAATTCTCAGCGCAGCGGGTAAGTCGCTTGCCACGCAACGCGAGGGCGGCACGCACCGTCCGGGCGCTGGAAGGAGTATCGGCAAAGGTTCCGCACAAGCCAAAATCAAACATTGGATAAAGCGAGGCGCATATCTCGCCGCGGCACTCATGGCGATTTTTGTTGGGACGGGAGTCTTGGGTTGGATTGCGGGAGGCATCCAATTCTGGGGGCTAATGTTGCTGGCCTTGGCGGTAGTTGCCGCTTTGGGCGTTTTCTTCCTCGCTCCAACACCAAAACCGCCCAAGCGATCTGAGCTCAAGAAAGGCAACCCCAAGCAGATGGTCGCCCGCGTCGAGCTTTGGCTGGAAGCGCAGCGCAGCGCCCTTCCCCCTGCGGCGGCTGCAATCATCGAGAAGATGGGCGCGCAATTGGATGCCCTCGGTGTCCAGCTTGAAACAATGGAAGAAAGGCACCCAGCCGTGGCTGAAGTGCGCGAGCTCGTTGGCGAATATATTCCCGAAACCATCGACAATTACCGAAAGATTCCGGAACATCTTCGCCGCGAAGAGCATGCTGGCGGTACGGCGGATGATAGGCTGGTCACCAGTCTTACGAAACTGTCTGGAGAAATTGATCGGGTCACAAGGCGTCTGGCTGAGGGGGCGCTAGATGATCTGGCGGTCAAGTCGCGCTATTTGGAATATCGATACGGGGGGGATGAAATGCTTGAGGACCTGACAAATTCGCCTGATACGGGCGTACCCCTGCCTGACTTTTCCGCAACGCCCAGCAAGCAAACGCGCTAGACTTCATGCGCGTAACTCTTCCACATTCGCTCGGCCGCGAAGAAGTGCGCCGCCGCCTTCACGTTCACGCACCCGAGATCGCAGACTATTTCCCTCGCGGCATGGCAACAGTTGAAACCAGCTGGCCAAGCGAGGATGTGATGGGCCTTGTCATTACTGCGGCAGGGCAACGCATTCCCGGCACCATCGAAGTGGCCGACACCGAAGTGGCAATCGAAATGCAATTGCCTCCCTTGCTGGGCTTCTTACGCGGCACTCTTGAACGCGCGGTCAAGCAAAACGGCGGCAAGCTGCTCGAAAAAGAGTAGCCTCGAATACAAACAAAAAACTCAAGAATTGATCCGAACTAGGTGCCAATACGAGGTTGGCTCAGGGGCGCGATTCCTGCCATCCTTTCCGAAGGTTGTCATCTTTAGCTGACATCATTGGCGTCATATGCTATTGACATTATTGGGACAAAGGACGGCCCCGGGTCATGCAAGAGGCACTCACATTGGCAAGCTCATTTCTGGAAATCAAAGACCGCGAGCATGCTGAAATCCTGCGGAAAAAACTTCGTGAGGCTACTTCGGCCGCGCATGACAGGCTCGACAATCTGATGAGGGATGCTGCTGGATGGACAACGCGTGACGAATACGTGCAGTTCCTGCAGCTCCAACTCGCAGCTCGCGCGCCGATCGAAATGTGGCTGAAAGCAAACGCGCCTCGGCACCTGCATCCGCCCGCGCAATGCGCGCATATCGTAAGCGATCTCACGTCCATAGACGCTAAGACGCCGTCTGAATGCAAGACACTGCAGACAGGCTTCACAATCCCATCAGCTTTGGACGATGACAAAGACGCTTCTGCCCTAGGTGCAGCGTGGACGCTGGCCGGCTCGGCTCTCGGCAACCGCGCTATTCTAAAAGACATGCGCCGCGCGGCAGCACAGCAAGGCAGTGATGCCTGGCCTCATTCCTTCCTCGGCGATCCTGATATGCTGGCGTTCTGGGGTGTCCTGAGGCGCCAGATTGAGCGTCCCGCTTCGTCTTCGGAAACCTGCGCGGCAGTTCAGGCATCGCTAGCTGTCTTCAATCATTTTATTGCGATCGCCGAGGCACACTTGGCCGCGGCTAGTCAGCATCGCGTTGGCGCCATTAATGAGCGCCCGACACTCGCACACTCTCCCCACTCTTGCCCTGCGGTCCATCAATGAACTTAATGCAATCATCCCCTGAGCTTACCGAATGCGATCGCGAACCCATTCATCACATCGCGGCCGTCCAGGATTTTGGTGGTCTTATCGCTGTCAACAGCGATTGGATGATCGCGCATCGATCGGTGAATTGCGAAAGCATGCTAAAGCTCAGCGAGCTGCCCGCACCCGGATCCCGATTGGCCGAATGCTTTTCTCCGCGTGCGATTGAACTGCTCAAGCGCTCAGTCGGCAAACTGTCGAGCGACGATGCGGTGGAACGCCTCTTTGGCGTTGCCTTGACTAATAACGGACCGCTCATGGATGTGGCAGTGCACGTGTCGGACAGCACAATCATCATCGAGTTTGAGCGGCACGCTGCGCACGAATACGCCGATCATCTGGGCATAATCGGCCCGGTTCTCTCGCAACTTGATCCAATCGACAATCTGGACGAACTCTGCACAAAGGCAGCTAAACTGGCGCGCGACATGCTTGGGTATGATCGGGTGATGGTTTATAAGTTTCACCCAGATCAAAGCGGTGAAGTTGTCGCCGAAGACAGGCGAGACGACCTCGAACCGTACTTGGGACTGCGTTATCCTCGCGAAGATATTCCGCAACAAGCGCGCGATCTTTTCAAACGCAACCGGATGCGGGTGATTGCCGATATGGATGCCGATCCTGTTCCGATTGAACCTGCAATCGGAGTGAATAAACGGCCGCTTGATCTTTCCATGAGCATGCTGCGTTCGCATTCGAAAATGCATGTCGAATACATGCGGAACATGGGCGTTTCCGCATCGCTCGCGATTGCCATCGTTACCCAAGACAAATTGTGGGGCATGGTTTCCTGCCACAATTACAAACCTCGGGTTCCGGCCTATTCTCTACGCACGGTGGCTGAGATGTTCAGCCAGATGTTCTCGCTAATGGTAGACCGTATTGCTTCGGGCAAGGCCAACACGATGCGCGCAAAAGCGCAATTGCTTCACGAACGGCTGATGGTGCGTTTGGCCAACGGGGAATCGCTTTTTGACAACCTTGAGCTGATCGGGGATCAGCTATCTGGGCTAATCCAGCATGATGGGCTGTCGGCGTTCTTTGACGGGCAGTATAAAACCATCGGTGTTGCACCTGATCAGGTGGGCTTTCACGCTCTAACGCCGACATTGGCAACGATGCCAATCAGTAAAGTTGTGTCCATGAATTGCCTCGCTGAATTCATCCCTGATGCACGCAAGTTTCAGTCGACGGTAACCGGCGCATTGATCCTACCAATATCTAGATCACCGCGCGATTACCTAGTCCTTTGGCGCAGACCGCTCAGCCAGACGATCACATGGGCGGGCGATCCTGCAAAAGCCATCGCGCCCGAAGGAGAACGCTTGCAACCGCGCGGCAGCTTCGCCGCCTGGGTCGAAACGGTTGAGGGGTGCAGCGAAGACTGGACGGCTGATGAAGTGCAAGTCGCAGAAAGCCTGCGCACAACTCTGCTCGAAGTGATCCTGCGGATGAGCGACGAAGCCTCAAGAGAGCGCGCGCGGGCGCAGGAACAGCAGGAATTGCTAATATCCGAGCTCAATCACCGCGTGCGCAACATCCTTAATCTAATTCGGAGCCTGGTCGCACAATCACAGCACGACGCACATAGCGTCGCCAGCTTTGCAAACATCATCGGCGGGCGCATCTCAGCGCTTGCATCTGCACACGATAACATCACGCGTGAAAATTGGGCGCCTGCCCCGCTGTCAAAACTATTCGAAACCGAGCTTGCCGCCTACCTCAATGATAAGCGTGAGCGTTTCAATATTCTTGGCGATGAGGTGCTTATCGGGCCAGAGGCTTACACCGTACTCGCTCTGGTTATCCATGAGTTGGTCACCAATTCTGCCAAGTACGGTAGTCTTTGTGATCGTTCGGGCCAGCTCGATGTCACATTTGAACGCGACACATTCGGCGATCTCAAGATTTTGTGGCGCGAGCGCGGTGGTCCTCCTGTGAAATCTCCAACGCGGCGCGGTTTCGGATCGACCATCATCGAACGATCGATACCCTACGAACTGAAGGGCGAGGCAGAATTGCGTTTCAAACTGTCTGGTCTAGAAGCTGATTTCCTCATCCCGAAGCGTTACATTGTCCCAGTTTCCGAGAAGATGGAGACTGCCAATGAGAATGATGCCGCTGATGAGGGAATGAGAGAGGACGGCGGGTCCTCGACGCCCGTTGAAGCACTTCCCCAGCATGTGCTTGTGGTCGAAGACAGCATGATTATCGCTCTCGATACAGAAGAGAATCTGAAGCGCGTGGGCGTCAAAAACATCGATGTTGCTTCAAGCGTTGAGGGAGCGATCTCTGCTATCGAACGGCGTGTACCCGATTTCGCAATCGTGGATTTCAATCTCGGGATTGAGTCCAGTGAACCGGTAGCTCGTTCCTTGAAAGATCGCGGAGTGCGGTTTGTGCTGGCAACAGGTTATGCGGAGATGGCGGACCAGATCGATCAATTCGGCGCGGACGGCCTGTTGCGCAAACCTTATGGTCTTACCGAGATCGAGGAACTCATGAACGACTGGAACTCCGGTCCGACCTCTGAGACCACAGCAATTCCTGCCAGCGAAAATGAATCTACTGCGACCAAGTCAGCAGGGTGACTTCAGCCGATCCAAAATCCACCGCATCTATGTCAGGTGCGTAGAGGCACTGGCCAGATACCGCAGTGGCACCAGATCCGACTGCTGAAACTTGACCTTGCAAGGGAAGGACCAGCGCGCCTTCGGAATACTCTGCGCGCAGACCTTCTCTAGGCGTACCCACCACACGGTCCAACCGGAAATGCCGCTCGTCGATAAGGCACTGCTCGCTTTGCGTGACCTTGGCGCGATTCTTCGCGGAGTAAGGTCCAAAATTGGCAACCGCCATGGCGCGTTCCAGATGCAGCTCGCGCGGGCGACCATAATCGTAGAGGCGAAACGTAGTGTCGCTATTCTGCTGAATTTCCACCAATGACAGGCCGGGCCCGATTGCATGCACAGTACCTGCGGGCAGAAAGAACACATCACCTTCACGCGCGTCATGCCATTCGAGCAAATCCTCTATCGAACCATCAAACGCGGCTGCTGCGACATCTTCGGCTGCGTAGTCTTGCTTGAAACCAATGGCGAGTTTTGCATTTGGCTCCGCATCGATGACTAGCCAGCATTCCTCTTTTCCATCCTCACCAACGACGGCGTTCTCATTGCTTGGGTGGACCTGAACTGACAGCTTTTCGCTGGTGAATAGGTATTTGACCAAAAGCTCGTCACACGCGGGCACCGGATCGAACCAGATCTCTCCAATTCGTTTTCCCTTAGGCGCGACAAAAGGATGGGGGAGTAAGTCACGGCCCCAGACCTTCTCAACCTCAATAGTGTCGAGCCTTTGGGCTTCAGACGGTGTTGGCCTTGCATTCATTTTGTGAAGGACCTCAAGTTCGTAACGCCAGGCAGTTTCCCAACTCGCTGCGCATGGTCGCGGCTCGTCACCATCACTTCATCGCCCGACACAACGATGCAAACGTCTTCAAGTCCCACTGCGGATACACGCGGACCATCGCTGAACGCGAGAACATTACGACATTGGTCAAAATCCGCCTCACCTCGGGCGGTATTTCCGTCATCATCGGTTTTGCCCTCATCACCTGCGCGCAGAGCATCCTGCAGGGCCGCCCAATTGCCTATGTCCGACCAACCCATATCGGCAGGCACCATTGCCGCGCAGTCCGTCTTTTCCATAACGGCATAGTCAATTGAGTCGCCTGCGATCGCAGAAAAACGCTCCGGATCGGGGTGAAATTGCGCACCGTCATTGCGACCCTTTGCAACAGCTGCTTTAACCTGTTCGGCCATCTCCGGTCGATGTCTCGCCAGCTCCTTCAAAAGCGTGCCAGCCTGGAACGTAAAAATGCCGCCATTCCAGCTGTAGTCGCCGCTTGCGACATACGTCTTTGCGGTTTCCAGATCAGGCTTCTCGACAAATTTCGCGATCTCATATCCATGCTTGAGCGCCGCACCGCGCCTTAGATATCCGTAGCCCGTCTCAGGATGCTCAGGTGTGATCCCAAAAGAAACCAAACGCCCTTCCCGCGCCAAATTCGCAGCGGCCAGAGCAGCTGCTTGAAATGCGGCGGTATCGGCAACGTGATGGTCGCTAGGGCATACCAACATCACAGCATCCTCGGGTAGCCTCGCAGCCGCAAGAGCGATCGCCGGGGCGGTGTTTCGCGCGGCAGGTTCGACAATGATCTGGTGGGCTGCACCATGCATTTGCGCGATAATTGCATCACAATGCTGCGCGCCTGCCACGATAATTGGGTCGGCGAACCCAGCACTTGCTGCCACGCGAGCCACCGCCTGCTCAAACAGAGTGGTTTCACCGATAAGCGGCAGGAAGGGCTTGGGATGCGCTCGGCTGCTAACCGGCCACAGTCGCGTGCCGCTTCCCCCGCATAAAATGACCGGGTGGATCAAGGCACTATCTGCCTGACTGTTCACGCAAGACTCCAACAATTCATCATTATAATCAGATGCTTGAACTGATATTCGCTGCAGTATTCTCTGATCAGAACCATCTTTGACGCCAGTAATAGGGGGCTGGGACAGGAATGCCAGCCCGATTGGTTGCCGGGCGAAAACGCAGCCGCTCTACAACAAGTTGGCAGGTAATTGCATCGGCTTCTGGATCGGGGCTCGCGCGATAGATGGAGCATTGGCTCGCACGACCATTCACGCCAACGATGACGCGCACAATCACTTCTGTGCCCCGCCTTGCGCTTCGTCCACCTTCGGGGATCGGATAGTCGCGGGCATTGTTGATGGCGCCCGATATATGGACCGGTTTGGAGGCAATACCATTGCCTTGGCCACCACCGCTGCGCCCACTTCCCGTGCCAAGCCCGCTGCCGTCTGCGCCTGTTCCATCGCCGCTCTCACGCGCGCCGGACTGGTTGGCCGTTCCCGTGGATGAAGCTTTGGGCGCCGGTTTGGGATCGGGGGGAGGAAGCTTAGCTGGAGGCGCTGTCACAGGCTGCGGCACCGCCTCCTTACCCGGATCGCCTTGTGCACCCTCGTCCGGTTCCGGCTCTTCAGCAGGAGGAGGATCAGGCTCAGCGACTGAAACAGTGACAGTGATCGCCGACACGACCTGCTGCTGAACCGATGCCGTCATCTCCGGTGCGAAAACACGCGCGAGACCGTATAGCGCTGCAAGATGTAGAGCCACCATGGCGAGCACGAGCGGCCAGCGAATACGCCTTTTCCGGCTGCCATAGCGCGTGTTTTTCCTAGCCACTCACATCCACCTCTCCAGATCGGACCATTTTGGGGGCTGTTGCACCCGAAGAATTGACCGTCTTTCTATATCATTAGCGCCAATCTCTATCGAAGGAGCGTAAAATTCTGCAAGGTCAAGAACTTCGTGGCCGCTATCCGGGTGCGATGCATGCTGGGCCCGAATTGAGCGGCAGCAATACTGGAGGTGGTGTGGAAACTGGAGCGGTTGGATTACCGGCCTCCGGACCACGCTCGATTGCTTCCCGGCTTTTTATCGGGCTCGAGCCGATTGACCTGCGCAGCGTACTAATTTCGCTCGTCTGCGCGATGGCGAGCTTCGTGCTCGCTTCCCTCTCTTTAGGCCTTTCGCGATTTGGCGACGGTTCGCTCGCAACCGTGTGGTTGCCGCCAGCCTGCGCTGCCGCCTTCCTATTGAGAATACCGCTCAAGAATGAGTTACCTTTTTTTGGCGCTTTGGCGTTCGGGATTTATTGCGCTGATCTGGCCTCGGGCTTAAGTCACTTCACCTCTGCGCTTTTTGGCCTTGCAAACATGGCCGAAGTTGCAGTCATGGTCGCGCTTGTGCGCCGTTACTGCGGACCGCAGCCCTCTATGACGAACATAAATCACCTTGGATTCGTCGTCTTGTTTGGAGCACTTGTCGCGCCGCTCGTCTCCGGCGCGATTGCTCTAAATGCAATGGCGCTGGATTTGGGGTTGGCGGGTACTTCGCTCGTTGAACAGGTGAGCAATTGGTATCTCGCGCACGGCCTTGGGATAACTCTGCTGGTTCCCGCTCTCTTGCTGCTCGCCGATTTGTGTCGGGATAGAGGGAATCTCGAAGCGTGGAGCTTTGCTGAGTGGCTTGCTCTACTGTCGCTGGGATTAATCGCCAGCTATCTGGTTTTTGCCCAAGCGAGCGCAGCATTGCTGTTTTTAATCCCACCGATAACTTTGTTGCATGCATTTCGGCTTGGATCGCTTGGTACCGCTCTCTTCCTTGCCGGCCTTTCAGCAATGGCCGCGCTGATAACGTCAAGCGGTATTGGCCCGCTATTCGAAGCAAGCTCTTCGCAGGCGGTTCGCAACCACCTGCTCCAAGCCTTTATCGCGGCCAATTTCCTTATAGGTTTGCCCGTTGCGGCAGCATTAGCCGGTCGCAAGCGGATTATGGATGTCGTTAAAAATGGAAGGCAACAGCTCGCAATTCTTGCGAACAACATCTCCGATGCCGTTCTTCATTATGACCTCAACGGCGTGTGCATCTATGCCTCTCCTTCAGTACAGTCGGTGATGGGCAAGGACCCTGCCAATGTGGTTGGCGCGCATTTCACCGTCGGCGTTCATGAAGACGCGCGCGAGCAAATCCTCTGGGTGTACGACCAACTGACCTCTGGTGCTTCGGAAAGGGAGCGGATCACATATCGTCGTTTCCTTGATAGCGAAGATGATACTCCAGTTTTTATCGAGGCCAGTTGCAGTGTCGTCGACAACGAAGGTGGTGCGGAGAAAGGCATTGTCGTCGCCGCTCGCGATGTCACGGAGCGAGTTGAACTCGAGCTGCTGTTGACCCGTGCAAGGCGCCATGCCGAAAACGGAGCGCGGGCCAAGTCCGAGTTTCTAGCCAATATGAGCCACGAGATCCGCACGCCGATGAACGGCGTTTTAGGATTTGCCGAATTGCTGCTCCAATCCGAATTGGACGAAGATCAGAAACGTCAGGCGCAGATGATCGTCCAATCGGGCCGTTCCATGATGATGCTCTTGAACGACGTCCTTGATCTATCGCGGATTGAGGCGGGCCAGATTGCAATCGACAACACGCCGGTAGATCTCGATGCGACGCTCGCCGAATGCGCCATGCTGCATCAACCCAATGCCGAGAAGAAAGGGCTCGAACTCGTATACGAGGCACCGGAAAATCTGCACGCGGGTCAAACCGCCGAAGCTGGCACTACACACGCTTCAAACAAGACACCTTGGGTGGTGACAGATGCCTTGCGGCTGCGGCAAATCATCCTCAACCTAATCGGAAATGCGGTGAAGTTCACCGAAACAGGGCGTATCACCGTCAGCTTTAGCCAAAACGAAAATGAATTCGCCATCATGGTTGCAGATACGGGCATTGGCATCCCGAAAGACCGTCTCGCGACGATTTTCAACCCCTTCACCCAGGCCGAAGGAGATACCGCCAGACGATATGGCGGTACAGGCCTTGGCTTGACGATAAGCCGCCAGCTAGCAGAGCTACTGGGCGGAGATATTGAAGTTTCGAGCAAAGAGGGCGAAGGCTCTCAGTTCACACTTACTCTGCCAGCCATCACCGTCGCCCCGTCTGGCGAACCTGAGCCTGCGCGAGAGCCCGATATCTTCCACGAAATGCCTGAAGAAGCGCGCATCCTTCTTGCAGAAGATCACGACGTGAATCGAATGCTAGCGCGTGAAATGCTGGAGCGTTGCGGACAAAGCGTTGCTGTTGCGCACGATGGCAATGAAGCGATCTCGATGGTGATGGACAGCATTATGCGCGGATCGCCCTATGACTTGGTCCTGATGGACATGCAAATGCCAGGCTGTGATGGCTATGAAGCAACGCGCGCCATTCGAGCCGAGGGAATCACCGCTGAACAATTGCCGATCGTCGCGCTGACCGCGAACGCGTTTCCCGAAGACGTCGCCGCTGCAAAGCAGGCGGGTATGCAGGCGCATTTGGCAAAGCCGATGGTTTTCGCCGATCTGGCGCGCGTCCTCCAGCGCTGGTTGCCAACCAAGATTGTGGAACCGGGCGGAGGTGTCGAAGTCGAAGCGTCTGGCCCCGATCACTCAGAAGTGATCGATTTGCTTCATGCCTCGCGTCCTGAGAACAAAGCAGATCGCGCATCGTCAGGTGAGCCGCAGACACATTCTCCAGCGCTACTCAAACGCTGGCAGACGCGGCGCAAGGAAGCGGTGGAAGCCGTACGCGGTGCAATAGACGAAGGCCTCCTGCAAGGTGACATGGCCGCTGCCGAGGCACGCGAGGAACTGGCACGGCTGGTCCACAAACTTGCCGGGACTGCAGCGATGTTCGGTGAGCCCGAACTGGGCGACCATGCTTCGTCGTTTGAAAATTCGCTCAGATTGAACCTTGATCCCAAAATCCAACAAGCACTGGCATCCGAGCTTTTAGCGATCGCGGGCAGTGAAGAAGGGTCGACCGCCCAACAGCGCGCGGAAGGTGGCGAGCCATAACTCTAGCTTGCTGAACCTCTCTAGATTTGCCGCCGGCGACCTAGATACCCAGCACAAAAACAAACGGCGGAGCCACAAAGGCCCCGCCGCTCGTTCCATCAGAAGCTAACCGACGAGTTAGAACTCGTAGCGAACGCCTACCTGAATACGCCATGCAGACGGATTGATCGCGATGGTAGTTTGGTCATCAGGATTAAAACCGCCGATTACATAGCGCCCCTGCGGATCAACGCCGTTAACTTCAATGGTGTCATCAATGTCGTCACCAGGGACAAGGTCATCCGGATTGAGGATTTCAATCCCCGCATCGGCGATATCGACCAAACCATTAAAACCACCACGCGAACGCAGGAGGTTGGCTCCGCTATCAAGTAGATTGAGGAAGTTTGCAAAGTCAGCAAACACTTCAATCCGATCGTCAGCAATCCCAGTCAAACTGCCGATGAATGGGATTTCCTGACTGATGCGCAAGTCCATATCGACATGCCAATCGTTACGACAAGTGTTGCGACGAATAGTTTCACCAGGATTGAAGCTACATTCATCTCCAACCGCACTATTTGCCAGGTAATCGACTGTCGCTTGGACCGCCTCGTCCTGTGCAGCTTGCAGTGCAGCAACCTGCGTCGCGCTGAAGCCTAGTCCGCTAAAGTCGGACAAGTTCGCATCATTGACGCCCGTCGGGATATAGAACAGCGCGTTATCACTGCCCGATGCGGAATCGGCAAATACACCACCACCGTCGAAGGTGAGGCTGTAAGGGCGACCTTCACGGGCTCGGAAGAAAATACCAAGGTTGGTATCGTATCCGTCAAAGAACTGCTCGCGGAAGTTCACCGCAGCGGTAAAGTTATGGCGGGTCTCAGTGGTCGCTGTCGACACAACGGGATCTTGACGGTCAAACGCTGCGGTCACGTCGAAGGAGGACGTCGCCGTAGACGATTGATTGTTGCGCGCATTGTTCGAGTCGGTGAAGGCATAGCCAAACTGTACCCTCGTCGAACCACCGCTAGTTAACAGTCCGCTTTGGAAATCCTTACTCAGAATGATCGAAGCAGAATGCGAATCTGAGCTACGACCATTGGTGAGCTGAATGTTGTCATCCCTGCGAGTGTTAAAGCATTCCGCCGTAAGCCCCGTGTAGACTGGAGGCGTTCCGCCAGTGCCCTGAAGCACAGCGTTGCAGCCAGTAGCGGTTGCATCGACAGCCTGATAGATCGGACGTCCGTCGACCGTGAAGCCGCCATTCGTACGAACATCCGGAGCTTGGCTAAGATCGACAAAGTTAATGTTGTTGTTGAAGCGCGAGTAAATGTAGTCGAGCTGCAACTGCCAATCACTGAAAAACCCACTTTCGGTACCGAAAGTGGTCTGGAATGCGAGACTTGCGCGGGTCACGGTTGGGACATCGAAATCCGGATCGGTCGATTGGACGTCAAAGCCACCGCTGCCTGCAACATTGGCCGCTGCTTCGACGGCACACTGCGGGAAGCCTGCAAACTGACCGCCTTGCAGGACATCGAAAGTGCCATCAGGATTGGCAAATCCAGCGCATTCCGCATCGAAGGTATCGCCATCTGCGCTAGCAAATCCGTCATTTGAGAAGGCGTTAGAAAAATAGACAACCGGATCACCACCAGAGAAGATGCCGACACCGCCTGTCAAACGACTGTTCGAGAAGAAGCCATCATTGTCGAACTCATAGGTAGCCGACAGGCGTGGCAAAACAACCGGGCCAAGCTGACCGAATGAAACCCTGTTAGTGAAACCATATCGGTCGAAAAAGTTCGGGTTGGCGCGTGGTGCACCACCATCATATAGCTGCACACGGACACCTGCGTTGATCGCGAGTTGATCGGTAGCTTGCCATTCGTCCTGTGCGTACACTGAGTAGATGCGACGGCTGAAACGAGCAGCCGCGTTATTAATATCACCGTCGATACTGGATCGAATGGTCGCGCCACCGACATCACCTCCGCCTACGAGATCATCTACGTCTTGGAAGACACCTGATTCAGTACCAGGGGCAACGATACCAGCTGCAAAATTATCAAGGCCATCGAAGTAGATCGTGCCGGTTGCGTTGATCGCAAACAGGTTAAAGACTTCGAGATCATTGATCTCTGCGCCAAACTTCAGGAAGTGACCACCGCCCGCATCATAGTTTAGCTGGAAACGAGCCTGATCGATCTTCTGATCGAGTTGGTTTGCTGAACGGAAGATTTGTGGGCCGGTCGACAAAGCGCCGTTTTGGTTCGTCACACCACCGTCAGACGTTGGAGTGCCGTCTGGTGCGACACCAACTACAAGGCGCGGTGTCGGATTGTCTGACTGTGCTTCCCCGAAACCGACCGGGCCTTGAATATCACCGACTTCGGAGCGGCTTACACGAAGCTCCGTCGAAATGCTGTCGCTCCACTGTGAATAGAGACGTACAGAGTAATAATCGGACGCAGTGCCTTCGTCTTCAAATGAATTGAGGCCAGTGATGAGAGGTCCCAGACCACCACCGTCAGATTCAACGTTGGTCTCTTCAAGGCGCTGATAAGTTGCCTCGATACGATGATCTTCGTTGATAACTGCGTCGAGACGGCCGAAGTAACGCACGTTTCCTTCAGGAAGCGATGTTGGGTATCCCCCAACATCTTGACCGTAGACATCATTTGCAATCTGCGCGAACCGATCGAACTGTGCCTGGCTGATTGCGTTGGATTCATTTGTAAAACCACCGCCTGCAGGGCCGAAATTGTTGCCTTGAGTCAAGTCAGCTTCTTCATAACCGAACGAGAAGAAAAGACGATCTGGGATGATCGGACCGTTCAGGGTAACACCCCAGCGCTTTTCTTCGTTGGCCGAGAGCTCTTGCCCATCGAGATTGTTGGCAAACAGGCCGCTGTCAAAATAGGTGAAGAAGGCCGAGCCATGGAATTCATTCGACCCGGCTTTGGTGACGGTATTGACGAGACAGCCAGTGAATTCCGAATACTCAACGTCGAACGGTGCAAACTCAACCGAGATTTGATCAATGACATCGAACGGAAGCGGGAGCGAGTTACGCGCTGCGAATGGCGTGCCGTTAAGGCCAAACGTGTCCGACTGAACGATGCCGTCAACCGTGAAGGTGTTTGTCCGGTCGTTTCCGCCGAGGCAGGAAATACGATCAACGTCGTTGTTCTGCTCAAGGCTGACGCGTGGGTCGATGCGGATGATGTCGCGAACGTCGCGCGTGATCGACGGGAACGCTTCAAGCGTTTGCGTATCGAATGCGCTACCAGGGCCGACTGCAACCTGTGTTGCGCGAGCGCGGGCGCCGGTCACGATAATGGTGTTGCCAGTCGTGCTCTCTTCGAGCAAGAAGTTGAAACCAATGTTGCCCGAGATGTTGGTGTAGACCTCTTCGATGGTCTGACCTTCAAATCCGGGCGCCGTCACGGTGACGGTGTAGGGGCCGCCAGGTTGCAGAGACTGGATACGGAAGTTGCCGTCTGCGCCGGTTGTTTGCGTGCGAGTGGCGCCAGTACGCGTGTCGGTAACGGTCGCGGTCGCGTTGGCGATCGGCGCACCAGATGCGTCGGTAACCTCGCCTTCGACGCCCGATGTAATCTGCTGAGCAGCAGCTGGTGCCGCGACGATGGTTGCGGCAGAGAGAGAAACGACGCTCGCTGCCAAAAGATATTTGAGTTTCATGGTTTAGCCCCTGAACACATTGGAGAAGGAATTTGTGTGTTTGACGCGGCTCCCCCTAGGAGCGCTCCGCTTCGGAAAAGCGACTGTTTTGTGACAATCGTGTGACATGAAGCCTGGGCCGGAGGCACAAAGCCAAGCGAAATCAATCCATCCACAGGCTAAGCCTAGGATTCCCGTGGGGAAATGGGCTTGTGTTGCAAGTGCGCCACGAACTGACGATTTTTGCCCGATTTCTTAGCCTGTCTCGATAGAGCGTTCTAAATCGTGGGCAGGCCGATTTTGCCCGAAAAATTGACGCTTTTCTAGCGCAGTTGTTCTTAGGGTCGGCCCGTTAATGCTCACGCGATTCGATGTCGTTAGGCGAGATTAATCTCGCGCAGTCTTTGCATGAGGAAATCGTGCGAACTAATCGCCTCGGGCGGCGTTTCCCAGCAATCCCCGCCAGTGCAGTTTGCAAGCGGTTCAATTACATAATCGGGCCTGAAATGCAGAAAAAACGGCATTGAATAACGCGATCTTTGCGCTGCTGGTCCTTTCGGATTGACGACGCGATGCGTGGTGGAAACAAGCCTACCATTGGTGAGCCGCTCCAACATGTCGCCGACATTGATGACGAGGGCGCCCTCAGGGACGTCGACCGCATGCCATTCACCGGCCTTGGTGAGCAGTTCGAGACCTGCCTCCTCCGCACCCAGCAATAGAGTAATCGTGTTGATATCGCCGTGCGCAGCAGCTCTGATGGCACCTTCAGGCGCATCTGGGCCAAGCGGTGGATAATGAAGGAGGCGCATGACCGAATTGCCGTCTTCTACCGTTGCCGCGAAGAAATCGCGCGGGAGATCAAGGTGAAGCGCAATCGCTTCGAGAACACGCAGGCCTGCATTTTCAAATGCCGCGTACAGCTCGCGGAATACTGGTTCGAATGTGTCGATCTCGTCAGGCCACACATTGGGCGCCATAAACTCGCTTAGGGCGTGACCCTTCGGCAAATCGCGCCCGACATGCCAAAATTCTTTTAGGTCGAAAACCGACGCGTCCTTCGCCTTTTCCGTTCCAAACGGAGTGTACCCGCGCGCACCGCCGCCACCGTCCAATTTGTACGATTGCTTAACTTCCGGCGGCAGCGCAAAGAACTTCTTCGAGTTGGCCTCTGCCCGGTCAATCAGCTCTTGCGAAATGCCATGATCGCGAACCACTGCAAAACCGAATTCGGCAAAGCTGCGGCCCAGCTCGTCGGCGATCTCTTCGAGCGGCTGCGCCAGCGATACGCTGGCGATATTGATATCTGCGGTCTGTGTCATGATGTCTATCTAATCCGTCGATCGGGGATTTTCCATCGGTATCGCGAAGGGCGATCAAAGGGGCAGGAACAGGCTCGCTAGCGCCGCGCTCATCAAATTGGCGAGACTTCCTGCAGCTAGCGCCTTAAGCCCAAGCCGAGCGATCACGGGCCTTTGATTGGGTGCAAGGCCACCAGTCACCGCCATCTGGATTGCGATGGATGAGAAATTCGCAAATCCGCAGAGCGCAAAGGTT
The DNA here is from genome assembly GCF_001542875.1 of Erythrobacter sp. YT30. GTDB lineage: Bacteria > Pseudomonadota > Alphaproteobacteria > Sphingomonadales > Sphingomonadaceae > Erythrobacter. The sequence continues at coordinate 593,518 of NZ_LMAF01000002.1, forward strand.
ACAATCGAGCGGCTACGTTCGGTCAGCCCCTCAACTGCACCCAATTCAATGAAGGCCACAAATTCGTTGAGCACAATCTTGGTACCGAACAATCCACCTGCAATCTGCGCCTGGTCCCAGTCCGAAATTCCGATAAGAAACATGACTGGGGCAAAGACGTATCCGAGTAATTGCTGGAACGAGATATCGGGATAGCCAAACCAGCCACCGATCCCGCTCAGCATACCGTTCGCCAACGCGACGAGCGCGACAAACACCATCACCATAGCGCCAACGGCAACGGCCAGCTTGACGCCGGTAGTTGTTCCTTGCGCGGCAGCTTCAATGATATTGGCGGGCTTTTCGCCCTCTTCGAATGTTTCTGAGACGGTAACATTCGAGAGCTCTTTGTCGTGAGCCGCGGCTTCTTCGGGGTCATCCGGCATGATGATCTTGGCCATCAAGATACCGCCCGGTGCCGACATAAAGGCAGCGGCGAGCAGGTATGGCACCGCGTCATCCCCAAGGAACGAGGCATAGGCGGCAAGGATCGTCCCTGCCACGCCCGCCATTCCGACGCACATCAATGTAAATAAACGCGACGGCGGCAGGGCGGCGAGGTAGGGCCGAACTACGAGAGGACTTTCTGATTGGCCGACAAAGATGTTGGCTGCACTACCCAATGCCTCAACCTTGCTGATGCCAGTTACCCATCCAATCGCACCCCCCAGCCAGCGAACCAGTCGCTGCATGATGCCGAGATAGTAGAGGATAGACACCAGCGCCGCGAAAAATACGATCACCGGCAGCGCCGCAATAAGGAACGTGTTGGCAAAAGGGTTTTGACCCATCGGCCCAAACAAGGTCTCAATCCCCTGCACCGAATAGCTGAGCAAAGCGATGACCCCGTCAGACAGGAATTTGATAACCGTCACGCCGAAATCGGTCCTGAGCACGAGTACTGCCATAACTGCCTGAAGGGCGAAGGCCGCCCCAACAACACGCAAATTGATGTTGCGCTTTCCTGATGACAAGAGAAAGGCGATGGCAAGGATCGCGATGATCCCGGCAATACTATAGATATAGGGTGAGATGGTTGTGTTTCGCCGCTCGTCCGGCGGCGCCCCCGAAAGTTGATCCCGTGACCGATACGGTTGGCATTTTGCGAACGCGAGCGCAATGGGTTTGCGCCCTAGTCAGTCCACAGCTCAAATCGGGCTGGCTTTTCTTTTTATACCGCCCTGCCTAACCATGGCGGTATGAACGAAGCTGCTGCCAAGCCTACAACCGCGCCCGCTGCCAATTCGGCGGGGACCACAATGCCAACCGGACTATTTGCCTTTTTGATCCTGTATGGCGGGATGACAGTGCTGGCGGGCGTCGTCGCATTCAAACAGGTGCAATTGTGGCCCAGCCAACTGGCGGTTGAAGCGGGAATTTTCCCGTTCCTGCTGCTCGTTGTGATCTCAAGCACCATCTCGCAGCTTTACGGCAAGGCCATGGCGCAAAAGCTGGTGTGGTGGGGATTTGTTCCGCTGCTACTTTCAGCCGCGCTGATCTATCTCGTGCTGAGCCTCCCGCCCTCTCCGGAAATGACTGAGTTTCGAGGGGAGGACTTATCTGCGTTCGAACGCGTTCTCGGCCAGACACCGCGCATTTTGATGGCTGGCCCTGCAGCCTATATTACGTCGCTGCTGCTCAACATCTGGATCTTCAACCGGCTGCGCGGAAGCGGTGAAGCAACCACATTTGGACTGATGGCGCGAGGCGCCATCGCATCTGCTCTTAGCCAGGCGCTCGATTCCGTCATCTTCATCACACTCGCTTTTTACGGCGAATTTGACATCACCAACCTGCTCATTGGGCAAGTTTTGGCGAAGGTGACACTGAGTGTCATACTGGTGCCATTTCTCATTACCTTCGGGGTGCGCGCGGCGACCTGGCTGGATGGCCGCGATTAGCTCGCAGCGAACCAACCCTCACCCAAAGCATCAGCGACAACAGCTGCTCTTAGCGCTTCGATACCCATTCCTTTTTCTGCGCTTGTGAGATGTAATTCGGGATAGGCGGCGGGCCGTTTGCGGATTTCATCGGCTACTTTTTGCGCGGTTTTCGTAAGATCTGATGCTTTGATCTTGTCGGTCTTTGTCAGCACGACGCGATATCCGACAGCTGCCTCGTCGAGCATTTTCATCATGTCGCGGTCGACATCCTTCAGTCCATGCCTGCTATCGACCAGCACCAGATTACGCGCGAGAACCTGCCGGCCGCGGAGGTAACTTTTGACAAGGCTCTTCCACCGTTCAACGATTTTGACAGGCGCTTTGGCAAAGCCATATCCCGGCATGTCGACAAGTCTGAATTGTGTCGGTTCGCCCACTTCGAAGAAATTTAGCTCCTGGGTTCGGCCCGGTGTCACAGATGCGCGTGCAATTGCCTTGCGACCAGTGAGCGCATTAAGGAGCGAGGATTTACCGACATTCGACCGACCGCAGAATGCAATCTCGGGCACCGTTGGGTCGGGAAGGAATTTTAGCTGTGGGGCAGACAGCAGGAAGTCTACCCGGCCTGAGAACAGTCGGGATGCAGCTTTTTCACGCAGCTGTTGTTCGCGCTCTTCAATAGAGGGTAAGCTCGCGTTCAAGCCTTGCTGTCCGCTTCGGCTGCTTTTTCCTTAGCCTTTTCCGCTTTCTCCTTTTCCGCCGCCGCTTTCAGCTGCGGATGGCGCGAATAAAGGTAGGTTTGTTGAGCAAGGGTGAGCACGTTGGACGTTACCCAGTAAAGCAGGAGACCGGCCGCGAATGGCGCCATCACAAACATCAAAACCCACGGCATGATGTTGAAAATCTGCTGCTGCATCGGATCCATCGTCGATGGATTCAGTTTGAACGTTAGCCACATGGTCACACCAAGCAAGACCGCCAGAACGCCGATACCGAGGAAGCCAGGAACCTCAAACGGCAGCAGACCGAACAGGTTCAGGATCGTCCACGGATCGGGCGCGGAAAGATCTTTGATCCAGAAGGGGATGAATTCTTCATGCCGCATCTCAATCGCGAGGATCAGAACTTTATAGAGGGCAAAGAAGATCGGGATCTGAATGAGAAGCGGCAGACATCCGGCGAGCGGATTGACGCCTTCATCCTTATACAGCTTCATGATCTCTTGCTGTTGCTGCTGTTTGTCGTCCTTAAATCGCTCTTGAATTTGCTTCATTTTCGGCTGGACGGCTTTCATCTGCGCCATTGATGCAAACTGTTTTTGCGCGATGGGGAAGAGCAGGCCGCGGATAACAAATGTGAGCGCGATAATCGCGACGCCGAAATTGCCGATCAGCCCGAATATCGTTTTCAAAAGCCAGAGCATCGGCTTTTCAAGGAACCAGAACCAACCCCACGAAATCGCCAGATCAAACTGCGCGATGCCATCTGTTTCAGCATAGGCATCAAGAACAGCGCTTTCCTTCGCACCGGCAAACAGCTTGGTCGATTGGGTCAGCGTATCGCCTGCGGCAACGGTAACCGGTGCATAGCTGATATCGGCGCGGTAAAGGCCATTGCTTAGGCGGCGGAAAGCAGGCTCTGCAGCGCCCGTTTCTGGAATAAGAGCGGAAAGCCAATACCGATCAGTAAAGCCGATCCAATCCACCGCGCCTTCGGGCCGATAAGGATTTCTGGCATCGGTAGGCAGATCATCATAGCCATAATCTTCATCAATCGTCCCGTCGAACGAGCCGATTGGCCCAGCATGGACAAGCCATTCATCAGGCGAGGCATTGGTAATTGAGCGATCAAGAAGAGCAAATGGTTGAACAATCGCCGCGCCTTCGCCGGTATTCTCAACCTTCTGCACCGCATTGATCATGAACTGATCATCGATTGTATAGGTGATCGAATACGTGATGCCGTTTTCGGCGGAATGCGTCAGCGTCACCGGAGTTTCAGGCGACAGGATATCGCCATCAGCGACCCATTTGGTGCTGCTCGGCAGGCGCTTGCCCTCCACGATAAATCCGAACTCGGCAAAGTACTGGTCACCCGTGCGCGCCGGGGCGAACAGCTGCACGTTTCCGGACGTTTTATCGACTGTCTGGTTGTAGTCATTCAGTACCACATCATCGATACGCGCGCCAATAAGGTTGATCGAACCTCGGACGCGCGGTGCATCAATACGCACGCGATCTGCGGTGCCAAGCGCTGCGCCAAGCTCCAATGGACCGTGCGGCGCGACATCCGCGCCAAGATCTACTGGCGCGCCGCTGGCAGTCGCGGTGGCAGGCGCTTCTTCTTCGCCAGTGCCGGTAACAGACGCCGTCACCGATGCCTCTGGATAAAGGAACCGCATGCCCAGATCCCAGCCGAGAATAAGCAGGCCGGAAAGCACGACGGCGAGAATAAGATTGCGTTGATTGTCCAAGACGTAAGCTCGTTATCTGGTGACGATTAAGTGTGTTATGTAAGTATGACAGTTGCCATTTCCAGTCCTCTCAAGGAACCGGATCATGGCCACTGCCCCCCCATGGGTGACAGCGCCCTATACGCTTTGCCGCCAGCCATCCACCCTTGATCGCACCGTGCTTTTGCAATGCTTGGATTGCATATTCGCTACAAGAGGGAGCAAAGCGGCAAGTCGGTGGTAGAATGCGGGAGGGCCCAAGCTGCCATCCGCGAGCGATCCAGATCAGGACTTGCTTCATTTTCGAGCGGCTCTGTTGCCTCTGCGGGGTCTGCGAGCGCTATCGCCTTTCCCTTCAGCTGCTCGGGTGAGTGCTGCGTCCAATTCCTCGGCCATGCGCGAAAAATCACGTTCCACACCGCCTGCCCGGCCGATCAAAACATGATCGTGATTGTCGAGCCCCCTGTCCGGCAGAGCTGCGCGCAAGAGCTCACGAAAGCGCCGCTTCATGCGATTGCGCACGATAGCATTACCGATCTTCTTCGTTACAGTGATGCCATACCGCATGCCCTCATCACCATTGGGCCGTGTCAGCAGCACAAAGCCAGGCCGCGCGTTGCGCAAGCCTTTATTGGCAGCAAGAAAATCGGAGCGCTTGGTAAGAACGGAAAGGGTCATCAATAGTCGCACTACAACAAACAGGCTCCCTAAGGGAGCCTGCAAGCCCTACCGGGCGCTCACACCGATGCGGCCTTTAGGCAGCAAGAGCGAGAATTTCGCACCCCTGACAGGGTGCTCAAAAAATTAAGCCGTCAGTTTCTTGCGACCGCGGCGGCGACGTGCGCGCAGCAGTTTACGACCACCGACAGTGGCTTTGCGTGCGAAGAAACCATGGCGACGCTTGCGCACAAGATTGCTGGGCTGGAAAGTCCGCTTCATTTCGACCTCGAATAATCTAGCTGATGTCGTGGCCGCCAAAACACTTGCCGGGTCTCAACATCGGGAAAAATAATCGCGCGGCGCAGAGCCGCCAAACGATTCAATCAGGCGCGCGCAGTTATGGGATGGCGACGTATGAGTCAAGCAGACACTTGGCCTCACAGCAAAGCAAACTCCGCAATCTGGCTCGCGCTCAACTGCACATCAACCCTCTCAATTGTCATGTCGGGCACGACAATGTCTATAGGCTCGCCAGCAAGTCGATCCAACTTTCGCTGTTCCTTGTTGTCGCGAACCCATTCTCGCATCTGACCGCCATTAAGCCATAGCGCGCCATGATGCGGCACCGAATTGGTCATCGCGTAAAAGTCGCGGGCACGGCCCTCGCTCATGCCCATCTCTTCATAGTAGTCGAGGTAAAGGCGGTTTTCCGGAGCATCCTCGGGAAAATCGTGGGGCTCGCGGCCATAGATATCGCGCCAGGAATGGACAGCAAATTCCGCGCGGTCATCCATTGTACGTTTTGCGCCCGCGAGGAATAACTCTACCGCGCCAGAACGCACGGATCCGCCAGCAGGGACGTGAGTGGCAAGCCCGGCATCACGAATGCGGCGGCCAAGCTCCAGATTGGCAATGTCATGGCTTGTTCCCGGTGCTTCGATCATGTCGAGCCGGCCGAGTTCGGGAAAATCGCGCAGCATTGCATCAAAGTGCAAAGGGGCTGCGGCATCGGTGGCACCAACGATTGCCGCGCGCCGATCATCAAGCACCAAGAACGGACCATAACTTGCAAGCGCCTTTGACACGTCCCGGCTTGCCAGTGGTGTCTGATATCGCGCGGGCTCGCGCACCAGAGTGGTGGTAAGCGTCGTCACGATCCCGTTGACGCTGTGTGTCGTCTTGGTTGTATGCGCGGTATGCATCGCGACCTGATCGAGCCACGCAGCCGCATCATCATCAGTGACCCTCACCCAGCTTTGCGTGGCATGATCCCATTCCTCGACCCAGCGTTCGGTGCTGACCGTGCGGCTTCCCGCTAGACCAGATCCGGCTGATGCGAGACTTGGCACTGCAAGCGCCAGCATCATCAAGAGCAGAGTCGTAAGACGTTTCATTGGGCCCCAATGCCCAATGGCCCTTTTAGGAAGAGCGAATTTTTATGCTTGCGATTGTATTGAGATATCGTGCGTAGGCGGCCTTCAAGGATCGCCTAGCCACGTCTGATAACATGATCTTAACCGCTGATTGCCGGCACAAACGCCTAAGGAGCCGGAGGGGCTGTCAAAGGGGGTTAATCGCAAGTGGTCGCACTGGTCGAGACGGTGGCGTATCTGGGCCTGGAAGCGCGCCGGGTTGAGGTCCAATGCCAGGTTGCGCCCGGGATGCCACGTTTCTCTATCGTAGGCCTGCCGGATAAAGCGGTAAGCGAAAGCCGTGAGCGAGTGCAGGCGGCACTGTCAGCCATGGGTCTCGCACTCCCTCCAAAGCGTATCACGGTGAATCTGTCTCCCGCTGACTTGCCCAAAGATGGATCGCATTACGATCTGCCGATTGCGTTGGCGCTACTTGGAGCGATGGGCGTCACTGATGCAGAGCAATTGGGCGATTGGCTCGCGGTTGGAGAACTGGCTTTGGATGGCCGCGTGGTTGCATCGCCCGGCGTTTTGATCGCGGCGCTTCATGCGAGCGAAGCGGAACGCGGGCTAATCTGCCCGTTTGATCAGGGATCGGAGGCGAAATGGGCGAGCGGAGTTCCGTTGCTCGCGCCGCGTGATCTGTCCAGCCTCCTCGCGCATCTCAAAGGCGATACATTCTTGCCCGATCCTCAACGCGGGAAGGTCGCCAATGCGGCTGTGACAGCAGACCTTAAACAGGTGAAGGGTCAGGAAACAGCCAAGCGCGCCTTGGAAATTGCGGCTGCTGGCGGGCACAACCTATTGATGACCGGACCGCCGGGATCGGGAAAAAGCCTGCTGGCGTCCTGCCTCCCGGGCATTTTGCCAGAGCTTACTCCGACCGAAGCATTGGAAGTGTCGATGGTCCAATCGGTTGCAGGTACATTGGAGGCAGGCACGATCAGCCGCGCGCGCCCGTTTCGTGCACCGCATCATTCTGCAAGTATGGCAGCGCTTACGGGTGGCGGTCTCAAAGTCCGACCCGGCGAAGTAAGCCTCGCGCATCTTGGTGTATTGTTCCTTGATGAATTGCCGGAATTTCAACGTCCTGTGCTGGACTCGCTTCGCCAGCCGCTCGAAACCGGCCAAGTCGATGTTGCGCGAGCCAATGCGCATGTGACGTTCCCCGCACGGGTCCAACTGATCGCAGCGATGAACCCATGCCGCTGTGGCCATGCGGGCGAAGCTGAGCGCATATGCTCGCGCCATCCGCGCTGTGTCGGCGAGTATCAAGGGCGGCTTTCCGGGCCATTGCTCGACCGGATCGACTGCCATGTCGAAGTCGCAGCCGTCAGCGCAATAGACCTATCAATGCCGCCGCCTGCCGAGGGGAGTGATGAAGTGGCGCAGCGCGTTGCAGCTGCGCGATCGCGAGCGACAAAACGCGGTGTGCGATCAAATGCTGAACTGGAAGGCGACGTTTTGGAGGAGCATGCCGTGCCCGATGATGAGGGTAGAGCTCTTCTCATGAGAGCCGCAGAGAAGTTGCGCCTCTCAGCGCGCGGCTACACGCGAATGCTTCGGGTAGCACGAACAATTGCCGATCTTTCAGGCGCTCAGCAAATAGGTCGCGCCCATATTGCCGAGGCTCTCAGTTATCGCCAGCAATCAATGGTGCGCTAGTCGGCGCAGTTCATTTTGCAGCAAGGCTGGAACCTGTTAGCAGGCAGACCCCTCGCCTCGAATAAAGCTCTCTCGTGTCCGATACCGCCGCCCTCTCTGCTGAAGAGACCGCCACCGGCTATGCCAAGGGCGGCGAAGAAGAAGGCGCGCTTAGGCGGCGATTGCTTGGTGTCGGAGCGACAATCCTTGTCGAAATCGCGATCATCGCGCTTTTGCTCACGCTGGGCTGGAACCTTGCGGAGGACCGGACCGAAACACCAATTGTGACAACGCTCGATGCGCAGAATTTCGCGGAAAGCGAGCCCGCTGCCGAAGAGCCAACGCAACCTGAAACACCGCCTCAGCCGCAGTCAGCCCCTTCACCTCGACCGCCTGACCTCCAACCTTTTGAGCCGCCAGAGGAACCGGTTCCCACGCCGCTCGACCCACCAGTGATCATCCAGCCAAGGCAAGATTCTCCGCCCAGCCCGCCACGTCCAACACCCTCACCAGCGCCTCGGCAACCAGCTGATCCGCCTGCGCGCGTTTATGGACCGCCCGACACCGGTCCACCGGGTGGGTCATTCGATAGCCAGCGTGTGGGCACCGCTCCCAATGGCGAACCCATGTATGCGGCGCGCTGGTATCGTGAACCCACGCGGCAGGAACTTGCCGGCTATCTATCTACCGCTACTGGGCCGGGCAGCGCGTTGATTGTGTGCAGGACAGTGCCCGATTTCTATGTCGAGGATTGCGAGCTGCTTGGAGAAAGCCCGCGCGGCTCACAAATGGGCCGGGCCGTGCTCGCCGCAGCCTGGCAATTCCGTGTACGCCCCGCGATTGTCGGAGGCCGATCGCAAGTGGGATCGTGGGTGCGCATCCGGATCGATTACACGCGCACGCAGCGGTAACCTGTCAATCGCGGATCAAGGCAGGCTTGTCTTCCCCGCAAATTATCGCCACGCGCCAAATCATGGATCTTTGGTGGCTCATCTATGTCGGCGCTGCCTTGCTTCTCGTCGCCTACGCGGTGCGAGACGAGCTGAAACTGCGCCTGCTCATCGTCATCTCGACTTTCATTTACATCGTCTACTATTTCATCGTGCCTTCGCCCCCACTGTGGGACGCGATCATCACCAGCCTGCTGATGGTGGGTGTCAATTTCTGGGTGCTGGGCCAGATCATGTTTGAGCGAACCACATTGCGCCTCAGCGAAGACGAGAAAACGCTGTTCGACGCGTTTGAGACGCTTTCGCCTGGCCAATTCCGACGCGTACTAAAGCTCGCCCAATGGCGCCGCGCCGATGATCCGGATGGTACTGTACTGACACGCGAAGATGAGCCTTCGACAGCGCTTTTCTATATCTTCGATGGCATTATCTCGGTTGAAAAGCATGGTCGTCAATTTCGACTGCCAGCGGACAATTTCGTGGGAGAAGTTGGCTATGTCCTAAATCGGCCGACAACAACAACTTCGGTTGCGCCTCAAGGTGTGCGCTATATCGAATGGGACGCCTCAGCCCTTCGCAGCCTAAGCGACAAGTATCCCAATCTCGGCAATGCCTTGAATGCGATGCTCACACGCGATTTGGCGAAGAAATTGAAGACCAGTTACCGCCCGGAAGACGCTATGCCAGCAACGCCCGAAAGCGTGGAATTGCTCGAAGCAGCCGAATAGAGCGCTAGGCGACGTGTTCGCGCACCACTTCGACGAAAGCGCCGCCCCAATTGTCGAGCTTTTTCGCTCCGACGCCTGATATCTGACCCATTTCCCGTAAGGTTTCGGGTTTGTCAGATGCCATCGCGCGCAAGACACTATCATGGAAGATCACGTAAGCGGGCACGTTGTGTTCCTCGGCGAGCGCCTTGCGGCGTTCGCGCAAGGCATCGAAGAGCGGGTCGCCCACGGGATTAGACCCGTTCGTATCGCTTTCCCCTCGCCGCCTGCGTTTGCGTTTCGGTGGCTCAGCGATTGTGACAGCCCGTTCGCCTTTGAGGATGGCGCGCGCTTCATCGCCCAGGGCCATGCCGCCATGATCGGTTGGCACCAGCATTTCATGCGCCATCAACGCGCGCATCACCGGACGCAGTAGGGGTGCTTCATCGGCATCGAGAATGCCGAACACGGAAAGCGCATGATGGCCGCGTTGCACAACCCGATCATCTTCGCGGCCCAGCAGCACTTTTTCGACATGCCCAATGCCAAAACTTTGCCCGGTGCGATATACGGCGGAGAGTAACTTTTGCGCGATCTCGGTCACATCGAGGACATTGGGTGGATCGAGGCAGATGTCGCAATTCCCGCAGGCGTCCGTCGGTTGCTCGCCGAAATGGCGCAATAGGATTGCCCGTCGGCAGGTGGCCGCCTCGACTAGGCCCGCAAGGGCATTGAGCCGCGCGCGTTCGCCGGGGAGGCGATCTTCACTGACTTCGCCTAGCCACTGGCGCGCCTTGGAAAAATCGCTCGCGCCCCAGAACAATTGCGCAATCGCAGGATCGCCATCGCGTCCCGCACGGCCTGTTTCCTGGTAATAAGCCTCGATCGATTTGGGCAGACCCGCATGGACAACAAAGCGCACGTCGGGTTTGTCGATCCCCATGCCGAAGGCGATGGTGGCGACCATCACCATATCTTCTGATCGCACGAATTCGGCTTGCACTCGTGCGCGCTCTTCGGGTGGGAGGCCTGCATGGTAGGCGCCAGTTGGACGGCCCGTAGAGGCGAGTTTTTCAGAGAGGTCCTCGGTCGCCTTGCGGCTATGCGCATAGACAATGCCCGCGCCGGGAGTGTGAGTGATGAAGTCGGCAATCTGGCGTGCCGTGTTTTCCCGCGGCGTAATGCGATATTGGATGTTGGGCCGGTCAAATCCAGCAACCAACATGCCTTTCTGCGGGATGCCCAATTGTTTGAGAATGTCGGCACGCGTTACCTCGTCCGCTGTAGCGGTGAGTGCGAGGCGAGGAACGTTCGGGTGAGCGTCGAGAAAAGGGCGGAGTTCGCGATAGTCGGGGCGGAAATCATGGCCCCATTCCGACACGCAATGGGCTTCATCAATCGCGAAGAGCGAGATCGGAATCCCATCCAGCAGCGATCGAAACCCGGATGTCGTCGCCCGTTCCGGCGCGACATAGAGCAAGTCCAAATCGCCAGCGCGAAGGCGGTCTAGCGTTTCAGCGCGATTTTGATCTGCCGATGTCAACGAAGCAGCGCGGATGCCTACTGCTTCCGCTGCGCGGATCTGATCATGCATCAAGGCAATGAGCGGAGATACCACCACAGCGGTTCCGGGCAGTGCGAGCGCCGGTATCTGATAGCACAGCGACTTTCCCGCGCCTGTCGGCATCAGCGCAAGCGTTGGCTTGCCGCGAAGGATCCGCTCGATCACAGCCTCTTGCTGGCCGCGAAACCCGGCAAATCCGAAAGTCTCGCGTAAGATTTCGTGAATGTCAGGTAGGGCCGCGACGCTCATGCCGACTGCAATAGAGCATCCACGCGACGCTTACAGCCGCGCGGCACGATGAAATGGCAGTTATCCCGCTGCTTTTTTTGCTTTGCCCAGATCAACCACCGCCGCATCGCCGCCGCTTTTGTGCGGGGTTGCGATTGTGCCGTCAGTACGCTTGCCCAAATCAGCCTTGGCAATCAGGTTGAGATCGGTGTGATCGAGAATACGTCCATCATGCGACAGCACCGAAACAGAGGAGATCGGCAAGCGATCCTGCTCATCCACTAGCACCGGATCTTCGGCGACGAACTCGCTGCCGTGTTTCTGACCCCAAAGTCGCAGAGCAATCATCGCAGGAAGCAAGTCAAACCCTTTTGGCGTCAATCGGTATTCGACTTTACGGCGATCATCCTCGCATGGCTCACGTTTGAGAATGCCGTGATCGACCAGTTTTGCCAGTCTGTTGGACAGGATATTGCGAGCAATGCCGAGTTCAGTGAGAAATTCTTCGAAGTGCTTCAGCCCGTTAAAGCTTGCCCTCAGGATCATGAACGACCAACGTTCGCCCATAACTTCAAGTGCTTGCGGCAATCCACAATCGCGCAACTCCCGCAAGGGTTCTCTCATTTCGCCCATAGATATCCTTTCCCTGGCGTCAGCTTAACCTGATTTACAGGAACCGCAAAAAATATATTTAGTTTCTAGTTGCAACTTAAAACCTAATCGCATAGGTAGTGATTCGCAACTGGTTTCGGAATGAAACCTTTTGTCGCAAAATGCAAATGATCCCTGCATCCGAAAGGAACGACATATGACCCTCTCCCTCCCCCGCGCAGAACGCATCTCCATCTTTGCATCGGCACTGGTTTACACTGCGGCCACTTTCGCAGTCGCAACCAGCTCAACCCCAGCCATTGCCGCTGATGGCCCTTATTACACCGCCGTTCTGGCGCAGCCGACTGATGAAAACCGCGCTGTTGCTGGCGGCGTTGCGTGGGCCTGCAAAGGCACTACATGCGTAGCGAACAAGGGCACTTCACGCCCGATCCGCATGTGCCGCGGGCTGTCAAAAGAGCTTGGCGAAGTGGCAAGCTTCACAGCCAAAGGCAAAGAGCTCGAAGCTGGCAAACTCGCAAAGTGCAACGGAAAGTAAGCCAGTCTGCCCCCTAACCCCCACCGTCCGACACTCTCCACTCCGGACGGTTCATTGAGCCCCCGGCGCAGCGTTTCCCCAGAGCTGCGCCGGGGTTTTTTGTGACCTGACTGCCCCCTCGTGCTTTAATCAGAGAAAGCCTGACTGTGTCAGCTGAGATTCAAGCGCTGTTGCATCGGTGAACAGATGTGCATCCCAGCCGCGTTTTTTGGCGGCTTCGATATTTGCCGGATTGTCATCGGTGAAAAACAGATCGCCGCCGCTGCGCCGGCTGCGTTCTTCGACAATTGCATAGATACGCGGATCTGGCTTTGCGACCTCTTCGGTGCCAGAAACAATGATGTCTTCGAACAGGTCAAAGATCGGCTGAGTGGGACGGAACAGATGCCAGAATTCGTGCCCGAAGTTTGTGAGGCAGAAGAGCGGAACATTAGCTTTATCGAGACGCCTCACAATATCGTGGCTGCCTTGCACCGGGCCTGGGACTGTTTCGTTGAAGCGCGTCGCATAGGCATTGATGTGCGCTTTGTACGTTGGAAACTTGGCAATACGCTCTGGCACCATGTCATCGAGCGGTCTGCCCCGGTCATGCTCGAAATGCCATTCTTCGGTGACGACGTTGGCGAGGAACCAGTCTAGCTCCTCTTTATCGCTGATCAGCTGTTCAAAAAGCGCGCGCAGTTCCCAGTGGAACAGCACTCGCCCAACATCGAAGACCACCGCTTTCTGCATACCCTACTTCCATAAACAGCTACGGCCCGCTCTCCTTGTCGGAGGCGGGCCGCTGTAACCAATCCCGCGCGCTTCAATTGCTCGCGAGGACTATCGCATCGCTTAACCCTGGCGGGCTTTGAAGCGACGATTGGTTTTGTTGATGACGTAAGTACGACCGCGACGACGGATTACGCGGCAATCGCGGTGGCGGTTCTTCAGCGACTTAAGGCTGTTGCGGATTTTCACGGGGCTTACCCTTCTAAACTCGTTCAAATAAAAAAGCGCCAAGGCACAGCTCGGCGCACTTCAATTTCAAGCGCCGCCCTTACGCATGACGCCCGGATTGGTCAAGTATTCTCGCGAATCTCGGTCAATTTGCGCTCCCAGGCGAGGGCATGCGCAATAATCGTGTCGAGATCGGCGTGTTTGGGCTCCCATGGAAGCGCAGCGCGAATGCGAGATGGGTCAGACACAAGCGAATCGGGATCGCCTGCACGGCGCCCTTCGATGTGACGATCGATCTGCATGTTGGTGACACGGTCAACAGCATCTAGCACTTCGAGCACTGAAAAGCCTCGTCCATAGCCGCAATTCATGGTGAGCGAGCGTTCGGGCTGTTCGATAAGCGCCTCCAATGCGAGGACATGCGCAGCCGCAAGATCACTGACATGGATGTAATCGCGGACGCCTGTGCCGTCGGGCGTGTCGTAGTCGGTGCCAAAAACGCTGACATGCGATCTTTTGCCCAGGGCCGCCTCGACCGCGACCTTTATAAGATGCGTCGCGCCAGCGGTAGATTGGCCACTGCGAGCACGCGGATCGGCACCTGCGACATTGAAATAGCGAAGCGCGCAGAAATTCATCGCGTGCGCTTTCGCCGTGTCGCCCAACATCTGTTCGGTCATCAGCTTTGACCAGCCATATGGGTTGATAGGGGCCTTGTGACTGTCCTCGGTGATCGGCGAGCTTTCTGGCTCACCATAAGTCGCCGCCGTCGATGAGAAGATAAAATGCGGCACGCCCGCTTTCACCGCCGCCTCGATCAGAGCGCGGCTCTTCACCGTGTTGTTGTGATAGTATTTGAGCGGGTTTTCGACGCTTTCTGGCACGATAATCGAGCCTGCAAAGTGCATCACGGCCTTACAATCATGCTTGGCGAAAATCTCCGCTACGAGCGCGCCGTCTTCGATATCGCCTTCGTAAAGTGGGACGTGATCGGGCACGGCGAAGCGAAAACCCGTTGTCAAGTTGTCAATCACGACGACCGGCCAATCGGCATCGCTCAGCGCAAGAACGGCATGGCTGCCAATATAGCCCGCACCGCCTGTTACAAGGACGCAGGGTTTTGCAGATTGAGTTTCAGAATGTGTCGTCATGCCAGCCCGCCTAATAGAGTGCGACTTCAAATTGGTGAAGCCATTGAGAAAGATATGAGGAGTTAGAAGCGCTTTACGCTTTTGGCACGCCTGTGTGCTATCACCCATTTGAGACATAATTTCGGGAGCGGGCGCGATGCCTTTCACTTTCAAAAAATCGACGACGATCATCACAGCTTTGGCGGCCACCGCATTGACAGGATGCACCAGCGCTTACACTGGGCCCGTTGAAGTCACCCGGTTCGTCGCTGAAAATCCCGCTGGATTGGGGCAAGGGCCCATTCGGCTGCAATTCCCCAACGAAGAGCTGAAACAAGAAACACGCCAAGCCTTTGCTGCTGCAATCGCGCAGGAATTGTCTGAACAGGGATACGAAGTTCAAATCGTCTCTGGCCCTGAGAATGATGGCGCCGTGCAGATCGCCAGCATTGTCACCGCGCGCAACCCGGTCGCATCGGCTGACAACTCCCGCGGCCCCGTCAGCGTAGGTGTTGGTGGCGGCACGGGCAGCTTTGGCAGCGGCGTTGGGGTGGGCGTTGGTATCAATCTGGGCGGCGGCCCGCGCGGCCCCAATGCCGTGACAGAGCTATCAGTCCGGATCACTTCGGCTGCTGGCGAAACTCTATGGGAAGGCCGCGCGGAACAGGCCATTTCGGTCAATTCCGACTACGCCGAAGTGAACGCAAGCGCGCAGGCTTTGGCCAAGGCCTTGTTTCGCGATTTTCCCGGTGGCAATGGCGAAACCGTCAGCGTTGACGTCACCGATCTGTAAGAGCCAGGCCAAAGGACACAAATGACCGCAATCGCCATTGATGCCGCTTTCGACAGCGGCAATATTGAGGTGCTCTCGATCGAGGGAAACACCTCCAAGCTCGCGATCAAAAAGGACCATATGTCCGACTTTGCGCAATGGTTTCACTTTCGGGTGACGGGCGGCCAGGGTGAAGAGCTTGAACTAAAAATCACTGGTCTCAATAAGTCGGCCTACACTGGCGGTTGGCCAGGATACGATGCCTGCGTGTCGGAAGACCGCGAGTATTGGGCTCGCGCGGGGAGCTCTTTTGACAAAGACGAAGAGGATGGAACGCTAACTATCCGATATGCGCCCGCATCGAACATCGCCTATTTCGCCTATTTCGCGCCCTATTCGATGGAGCGGCATCACGATCTGGTTGCCGAAGCTGCTGCCAGCGAAGGTGTCGAATTGACCCGACTGACAACAACTATCGATGGCCTTCCGCTTGATATGCTGACTATGGGCGAAGGCGATACCAAGGTCTGGCTTTATGCGCGTCAGCATCCCGGTGAAACGCAGGCCGAATGGTGGATGGAAGGGGCACTGGAATGCCTCACTGATCCGACCGACCCAGTCGCGCGAACGCTACGGCAGAAATGTCGGCTGTATATCGTGCCAAATTGCAATCCAGATGGGTCAGCGCGCGGACATTTGCGCACCAATGCTGTGGGCACCAATCTCAATCGCGAATGGGCAAGCCCGTCGGCTGAGAAATCGCCCGAAGTGCTCGCGATCCGCAATGCCATGGACGAGACGGGAGTGGATTTTGCGATGGACGTCCACGGCGATGAAGCGATACCTGCAAACTTCTTGGCTGGATTTGAAGGCATCCCGTCATGGAATGATGACCAAGGCGAGCACTTCTATCGCTACCAGCGCATCCTCGACCGTCGCACGCCCGATTTTCAGACGAAGCTCGGCTATCCCAAGTCACAGCCGGGCAAAGCAAATCTCAGCATCAGCACCAATCAGGTGGCTGAGCGGTATGGCGCATGCGCGATGACACTGGAGATGCCGTACAAGGATCTCGCTGACTTCCCTGAGCCCGAGCAGGGCTGGTCGCCGGAGCGCTGCAAGGTTTTGGCGCGCGATTGTTTGGCGGCTCTGGTTGAGTGGCTTGAAGGCGTAGAATAGACACCTCACGGCTCGTGCAACACGATTTTTCAGGATTGGCAGGTGCGGTGCATGTCGAACGGCCTTTTTCGTGGTAACACTTTCTTGAGACATGAGATCTGGGGAGAGTCGCCATGCCAACCAATATGCTACGCCGCCGCGCAATACTGACAGGACTTGGCCTATCAGGCGCTTCGTTATTGTTACCCGCGGCTGCCCGCGCTCAGGGTATCGGCGATATTCTTGGTGGCGATGACGAAGACGGCGGCGGTCTTGGCCTCTCCTCCATTCTTGGCAAGGCAACCGACAATGCGCTGGATGAACTCGCGCAGCCGGGAGCGTTCTTCAACGACGACGCGATCCGGATCGGGCTTCCCGTTCTGGGCACTCTGGGCGGAGGTAAGAAAAGCGGCGTTCTGGGCACCATCCTTGGCGCTGGTTCGAAAATGGCAGGACTTCCCAGCGTTGATGATATCATTCGCGGGATCAATGACGCGGCAGGAGTGGCGGCTGGCGAGGCAAAGCCCATTTTCCGCGAAGCGATTGACGGCCTTTCGTTCAGCGATGCGCCGGGCATCATTAAAGAGAACGATGGCGGCACCCAATATCTTCGCCGTTCATCCAACGACAGCCTGCATGAAAAGCTGACCCCGCTAGTCGACACCGCTCTGGGCGATCTTGGCATTCATGGCCAGATCGACAAGCTTGCCGAACAATCGAGCCTTTTGCGCGATGCCGGACTTGATCGGCAAAGCGTCAACAAAACCGTCACCGATCAAGGTCTCGACGGGATTTTCAGCTATATCGGCAAGGAGGAAATTGCGTTTCGCAAGAACCCATTGCGGGGCCTGGGAAGCATTCTGGGGAGCTAGTCAGACAAGGCTGTCAGGCCCGAAGGCGTGGGGAAGCAACTGCGACAAAGTAACTCTGCGCACCTCGTCCGCCCCGACGCAGAATATGGCCGGGTCGGTTCCACCAAGCGCTGCAAGTTCATGCAAGACCTGACGACAGCGCCCGCACGGTGTGATCGGTGCGCCATCCCCTTTGTCATCGGGGCCGACAACGGCCACTGCAATCAAACCGCCCCGCCTGCCGTCAGTCATCGCTTTGGAAACCGCATTGGTTTCAGCACACAAAGCTAGGCCATAGCTTGCATTCTCGACATTGGCCCCGGTTACGACCGCTCCATCGTCGAACAAGAGGGCCGCGCCCACCTGATAATCGGAATAGGGCGCATAAGCGTTCTGCGAGGCCTCTCGCGCCGCTGCGATGAGGGCATCGCGCTTGTCATCGCTCACGCTCATTTTTGCACCACCACCCATTCCAACGGTTCTTCTGCAGCCGCGCTGTGGAACTGACTGTTCGCGCTCCATAGCAGCCATGGCCGCCCCGCGTAATCAGGCCGCGCGCGGTCACGCACCAGCCACAAGTCCCTCTCCAGCGATCGCGCGATCCGGTGACGCATTTCAAATGCTTCGCCGACTTTCAGAATGACAGGTTTACCCGCGTGCATCTCAACCTGATTGACCAAAGTCATCAACTCGCTTTCAACCTTGGCATCGCTGACCGGAGTTGGGCATTGCAAGGCCAATTGCTGCACTTCTATCGCAGGTGGCAAAAGGCTGTCATTGCGCGGTACCATCTGCGTGAAATAGGTGCTTTGCGGATCGGCGGGGATGCACGGATTGAAAGGCAAAAGCACACCGATCTTCAGATCCGTTTCCGATGCCAGCGCAAATCTGCTTGCGAAATCATCATCGAGCGCGCGCGGGTTTTGCTCCAGCCGCAGATAAGCGAACTGCGCGCCAATCGCGGGAAGCGCTTTGTAACGCATTTGCTCAGGCTCTGCGGGAATGACAGCTCCTTGTTCGGGATAGAGATCAGCATCCGGGCGCCAATCGCGCATATCTATCCAAAGCCAAGCCGAAAAAATGATGGTGGCCAGCACTAGAGCGGCAAAGGCCAGCCACATAAAGCGCACAATGCCGCCCGTTTGGGATTTGCGCGTCGAACGCGCACGTGGTCGAGCCGCCATTCCTCGCCCTATCCCTTGATATGCAGCACACAAATCAGCGTGAAAAGACGGCGCGAAGTGGCAAAATCGGTTACAACCTTGCCTTCCAACCGCTCGAGCAGAAGCTCTGCAGCATTGTTGTGAATGCCGCGCCGGGCCATATCGATCGTCTCAATCTCTGATGGTGTCGCCTTGCGGATGGCCTGATAATAGCTGTCGCAGATTGCAAAGTATTCGCGGATAGGACGGCGGAACCGGGCAAGGCCGATAAGCAGCGTTTCGAGCAATTCTTCAGCTTCATTGCTCACATCCATGGCCAGCCGGCCATCGCGCACTCCCAAAAAAAGGCGATAGGGGCCATTGGCCCCACGCTCTGCGCTACGAACGGGTTTGAATTTGTTTTCCTCGATCAGATCATAGATTGCCACGCGTCGTTCCTGTTCGACATCGGCATTGCGCCACAGGATCGTCTCTTCATCGAGAGCGATGTGCGAAATGCGGTGCGTCGAAGCTGCGTTTGGCGCAGAGGAATCGGGCGACATGTCAGCCATGAGACGCGCCTTCGCAGATCGAGTGGCCACACTTCAAGCATTTCGCAAAACCATCCCCGCAATCCACAATCTGCCTTGACGCTAAAAAATTTATTTTGGTCCTGAACCCTTGCGTGAATCAGAGCCTGTACGCATCAGGGCTCCATGGCCGAAACCGAAGTTCTTTCTCTGGTTCAATCCGGAACCGACGAGGCGCGCAAGCTTCCTGCCAACCTCGAGGCGGAAGCTGCGTTTCTCGGCGCGATCTTGATCGATAACCGGGTGCTGGAAGAATTGCAGACGCCCATCCGGCCGGATCATTTCTTTGAGCCGCTGCACCAACGCATCTACGAACGCACGCTCACTCTACTTGATCGCAATGCGACGGCGTCTCCAGTTACTCTGCGGCCTTATTTCGAAGCTGACGAGGCACTCAAGGAACTTGGTGGGCCAAGCTATCTGGCAAAGCTAACGGCCAATGGCTCAGGCCTATTGGCACCGCGCGAACTGGCGCAGCAAATCTACGACCTGGCGCTTTTGCGAGAGTTGGTGAGCGTGGGTCGTGGTCTTGTAGAAGGAGCGCTGGACACCTCGGAAGAGGTCGACCCGATGGACCGGATTGCAGCTGCTGAGGCAGATCTTTTTAAGGTCGCGGAAGGTGCGGCAACAGGCAAAGAGGCATCCAGTTTCCGCGAAGCCGCGCTTGAAGCGATCAAAATGGTCGAGTCCGCTATGAATTCAGGCGGCGGGCTGTCAGGCAAAACGACCGGGCTCGATTCGATGGATCGCAAAACGTCGGGGCTCCACAATTCGGATTTGATCATCCTCGCTGGTCGTCCCGGTATGGGCAAGACATCGCTTGCTACCAACATCGCTTTCAATTGCGCGGAAGCGCATCTGCAGTGGCAGCAGGATGGCGGCGAACACAATTATGGAGCGCCCGCGGCCTTCTTCAGTCTGGAAATGAGCGCAGACCAACTCGCTACTCGTATTCTGGCGGAACAGGCCGAGATCAGTTCAGAAGCGTTACGCAGCGGTAAGATGAGCCGGGATGATTTTCAAAGGCTGTCCTTTGCAAGCCAAAAACTGGCCGAACTTCCGCTTTACATTGATGACACCCCTGCCCTGACGATTGCAGCGCTTCGCACTCGTGCGCGAAGGCTCAAGCGACGACACGATATCGGCCTCATCGTGGTCGACTACCTTCAATTGCTGCAAGGGTCTGGCCGCGCGAATGACAACCGCGTCAACGAAATCTCGGAAATCAGTCGCGGACTCAAGACGCTCGCCAAGGAACTGAGCGTGCCGGTGATCGCGCTGTCTCAGCTTAGTCGTGCGGTTGAGCAGCGTGAAGATAAGCGTCCAATGCTGTCAGATCTGAGGGAATCCGGCTCGATTGAGCAGGACGCCGACATGGTCTGGTTCGTTTATCGTGAAGATTATTACCTCGAATCCGTCAAACCTGATTTTCCTACCGAGAACAGCACCCCCGAAGCGATTGAGAAATACCGCGACTGGGAAGAGAAATACGAGGCGATCAAGAACCGAGCATCAGTCAATGTCGCGAAACAGCGTCACGGCTCCACCGGGCAGGTCCCGCTGCACTTCCAAAGCGAATTCACCAAGTTCACCTCGCCCAATCTCAAGGATTATTCCGATTGGGGCTTTGAATAGGCGCGCTCAGTTGGCTTTAAGACCGGGGTTTATCTTGACTCTGCGCAAGCCGATGCATATTGGCGCCACTCTTCCAAAAACCAATTTAAGAAGGCTCGCCCATGGCACGCGTTACCGTTGAAGATTGCGTCGATAAGGTTCCCAACCGTTTTGACCTTGTCCTGCTTGCCGCTCAGCGAGCACGCGAAATCTCGGGCGGCAGCGAGCTTACGATCGAACGCGACCGGGACAAGAACCCCGTTGTCGCTCTGCGCGAAATCGCGGATCAGACCATTCGTCCCAAGGATTTGCAGGAATCGCTTGTTACGGGTCTTCAGAAAATCCTTCCCGATGATGAAGATGATGCAGATGAAATCGGTTCGCTGAGCCAGTCTGCAGAAGCGCTGCGGATCACCGCCTCTGCGCCTACTCGTTCGACATCTATCGGCGCCGACTACGAAGGCTAAACGTCTTTCGACAATTGCGGTGAATGATCCGCTTTGACAGGCCGCCTTTATCGGGCAGCCTGTTTGCGTTTGGGCATCATCCAAGTGTCGCGCAACGGGACAGGCGCGCCGCATCACCGCGCACCGCTTGCCTTGGCCAAAATCGCGTGACACATGGCATTTGCATCCAAAGTCGATCAAACAGGTATTGGACCGTTTAGCCATGGCTGCAATTGCCATTTACAGTGTCAAAGGGGGCGTCGGCAAAACGACCTTTGCCGTCAATCTCGCCTGGTGCGCGGCAACCATTTCTCGGCGTAAGACACTGCTCTGGGATCTTGACGCAACCAATGGCGCTGGATTTTTGCTTGGAGTTGATCCCAAGAAGAAGCGGCAAGCGCTGTCGGTATTTTCGGGCGATCGCAGCGTTTCGAAATTGGTGCAAGCAACCGATTACGACAATCTGTCACTACTTCCAGCTGATGAGAGTATCAGGGCCCTTGATCGACAATTGGATAGGCTGGGCAAGAAAAAGCGGCTCGCCAAACTTACCGCCAGCCTCTCGAAAGACTACGACCGCATCATCTTTGACTGCCCGCCAGTGCTCAATGAAATCAGCACGCAGGTCATGCGCGCAGCGGACCTTGTGATCGTGCCGCTTCCCCCCTCGCCGCTATCGACCCGCGTATTCGATACCGTCGTTGCGGAAGTACGCGGCAGCGGCAAGAAACACCCGCCCATCCTGCCGGTTCTCTCGATGATCGACATGCGCCGCAGCCTCCATCGTGAGGCGCGTGAGGCCAATCCGACATGGCCGGTTATCCCAGCAGCAAGCGCGATTGAGCGGTGCGCTGTGGAGCGCAAACCCGTTGGCGCTTTCGATCCAGGCTCAGTTGCCGCGCGCGGCTTTGCTCAATTGTGGACCGCGATCGAACGCAAACTCGCAAACGGGTAAACCGCCCTCAGCCAGAAGCGCATACGGTCTGGAATAACAGTCGCCGCGCCTTTACACTCCCCATGAGTACGAATGAGCGCGGAATTGGGGCACGCGATGAGCGAGATTGTCGAAGGAGCTGGAGGTATTGCCGAGGGCGCGCTTGTCGGCCGCGCCGTAGAACCTAACCGCGGTGCCAATAGCGAGGATGCAGCGGCGCCAAGCGAAACCTGCTCCAACTGCGGAGCAATCGCCAGCGGCACCTATTGCTCAAATTGCGGGCAAAAACTCCATGTTCACCGCACTCTATCCGCCATTGGGCACGATCTTATGCACGGTGTGCTTCACCTCGACGGCAAGCTGTTCAAGACGCTCCCGCTGCTTGCATTCAAACCGGGCAAGCTGACCCGGCGCTATATCGAAGGGGAGCGTGCCAAGTTCGTCTCCCCTATGGCGATGTTCCTGTTTAGCGTTTTTGCGATGTTCGCCGTGTTCCAGATGGTTGGCCTTTCAGTGCCTTGGGACCTGCGAGAAACTGTGAATTTCGATGCGGCGTCAGAGGAAATTCGTGCCCAAGGAGCTCGGGAGGCAGAAGAGCTACGAGCCAGAATTGAAGCGATGCCGCAAGGCGATCCGGAGCGGCAGAAAGCAGAACAGCAGCTGCAATTATTGGAAGGCTTTCTCCAATCCGGTGAAGAGGAAACGCCTGCAGATAAATCCGGCTTTGATGAGAGCGCGGCAGCACAAGCAGAATTTGATCTGCGCGATTTGGAAGAAAGCTTCAGCCTTACCGGCAATAAGACCTTCGATCAGGGATTCTTGAAGAAATGGCGCGAAAACCCTGGCCTCATGCTCTACAAATTGCAGGCCAACGGATACAAATTTAGCTGGCTTTTGATCCCTCTTTCCATTCCCTTTGTCTGGCTGCTGTTTGCATGGAGACGCGAATTCAAAGCCTATGACCACGCGGTCTTCGTCACCTATTCGCTCAGCTTTATGTCTCTGTTGTTCATTATGGTGTCGTTGATCGGGGTCAGTCCCGTGGGGATTGGATGGGCCTTTGCGATCCTCGCGATCGCCGCACCGATCCACCTCTATAAGCATTTGCGCCATTCATATGGTCTCTCTCGTTTGTCGACGCTTTGGCGCTTTGTGCTGCTCAATTTCTTTGTGCTGATCGTGGTCTTGCTCTTCATGCAGGCGCTGCTACTTTTGGGCGCTTTCTGACGCCAAAGAAAAAGGGCGCCGGATCACTCCGACGCCCTTTTGGTAATCATAGAGAGTGGATTAGGCGCCCTGCGGTGCTTCATCGCCCTTTCCGCCAAAGCGTTTGCCTGCCTTGGGAATGGCAGAACCGTGCGATGGACGGCTTGCTATCGGGCCGACAGGCTGATCGGGACGATCAAGCTTGCCGGTTTCGAGCAGTGTTTTGATCTCATCGCCCGTCAGCGTCTCATATTCGAGCAGCGCCTGTGCAAGCAATTCCAGCTCGTCACCATACTTCTTCAAAAGATCTGTCGCACGCTTATGCGCGCCTTCGACAAGACCCTTGATTTCGGCATCGATCAGCTTGTTGGTTTCCGCCCCACCCATGGTGCGCGCAGTCTGGCCCATGCCAAGATAGCCTTCCTGGCTTTGCTCGTACTGTAGCGGACCAAGCTTGTCCGACATGCCCCATTTGGTGACCATATTGCGAGCAAGATCAGTCGCGTACTGGATGTCTGACGAAGCGCCGGAGCTGACTTTATCGTGGCCGAAGATCAGCTCTTCAGCGACGCGGCCACCCATGCTGACCGAAAGGTTCGCATGCATTTTATCGCGATGGTAAGAATAGCTGTCCCGCTCAGGCAAACGCATAACCATACCCAAAGCGCGGCCGCGCGGGATGATCGTCGCCTTGTGAATAGGATCGGATGCTTCTTCGTGAACGGAGACAATTGCATGGCCAGCCTCATGATAGGCGGTCATCTTCTTCTCGTCCTCAGTCATGACCATTGATTTGCGCTCAGCGCCCATCATGACCTTGTCCTTGGCATCTTCGAATTCCTGCATGGCAACAAGCCGTTTGTTACGGCGTGCGGCCAAGAGCGCCGCTTCGTTGACGAGGTTAGCAAGATCGGCGCCAGAGAAGCCCGGCGTGCCGCGCGCAATCGTACGCGGTTTCACATCGGGTGCCAGTGGCACTTTCTTCATGTGGACGCCAAGAATCTTTTCGCGCCCATCGATATCTGGGATCGGAACAACAACCTGACGGTCAAACCGGCCTGGACGAAGCAGCGCTGGATCAAGAACGTCAGGACGGTTGGTCGCCGCGATGATGATGATGCCTTCGTTGGCTTCAAAACCGTCCATCTCAACCAGAAGCTGGTTCAATGTCTGCTCGCGTTCATCGTTCGAGTTACCAAGGCCGTGACCACGTGAGCGGCCTACAGCGTCAATCTCGTCGATGAAGACGATGCACGGCGCGTTTTTCTTGGCTTGCTCAAACATGTCGCGCACGCGGCTTGCGCCGACGCCCACGAACATTTCAACGAAGTCGGAACCGGAGATGGTAAAGAATGGAACGCCCGCCTCACCGGCGATGGCGCGAGCCAAAAGAGTCTTACCCGTACCGGGCGAACCGACAAGCAACGCGCCTTTCGGAATCTGACCACCGAGTTTGGAGAAACGCTGCGGATCTTTCAGAAATTCAACGATCTCCTGAAGCTCTTCGCGCGCTTCATCAATGCCGGCGACATCTTCAAATGTGACGCGGCCCTGCCGCTCAGTGAGCATCTTGGCTTTCGACTTGCCAAAGCCCATGGCGCCGCCACCACCGCCTTTTTGAACCTGGCGCAGCGCAAAGAAGGCGATGCCCAGGATCAGAATGAATGGCAGCGAATTGATGAGAATATAGGCGAGCATGCTCATCTGCTCACGCGGACGCCCCGTGAACTCGACGTTGTTTTCCTCAAGCAGGCCCGTCAGTTCCGTATCTGTTGGAACCGGGATCGTCTGGAACGGCTCGTCATTGGTGAGCGTGCCCGTGATGCGATCCTCGCCCAACTGCACATCCTTCACCCGACCTTCAGCGACAGCATCGCGGAATTCCGAATAACGGATTTCGGTGCCGGAAGATTGGCCCGAATTGCTGAACAGCGACACAGCCAGCAACAGGGCGAGGAAAATGCCGCCCCAGATCATCAGCTGTTTGACCCAAGGGTTCTGTCCCTCGGGAGGTTGCTGGTTGGGATCGTTTTGTTCACTCATCTGAGGTGATTCCTTTCTCGAGGAAACAATGTAGGATTGCCCGCGTGAATGGCAAGATAATGCGCGATGGGGCGATCCATGCTAATTTTCGAACAGGGTGATGCGAAAAATCGTTCAACGCACCCCGTAAGCCGCCACGAAAACCTCCACCGCTCCCGAAATTCGGCGCTTTCGCATTTCTGCAGATACGGGCGATCCGAACCGCCTTTCGAGGTCTCCCATGCCTTTGCACATTGAGACGAATTGTTCCGCGGCAAGGGCGGGATCAGCGATTTTGAGCTCGCCTGTCTCATCTGCGTGAGCGAGGAAATCGGCGAATGCGGCTTTCATCCGCCATGGGCCAGCCTTTAAAAATGCAAGGCCGATTTCTGGGTCATCCTGGGTTTCTGCCGCGATCCGGTGTTCAAATCGCATCATTTCCGGCCGCATGAGGAAATCAAACATTGCCTCCCCGATCGTGTTGAGACGTTCGCTTATTGTGCCGTTCGGCATGGCCTCCAACGAGAAATAGCCCCGCATTTTCTCGCATTCGACCTCGACGGCTTCATCGAACAAAGCGCGTTTGTTGCCGAAGTGATTGTAGACAGTGACTTTCGAAACGCCTGCGTCAGCCGCGACATGCTCGATTGCTGTCGATGCAAAGCCATGCTCGAAAAAATGGTGAGCGGCGGCATCGATGATGGCCTTGCGTTTGGCATCATCTGTTGGGCGCCCCAGTTTTTTTTCGGGCTCTTTAGTTTGTGTCTCGGAACTCATTTTCGACATGACAGTTGACAAAGTGAACGGTGCCGTTCAATTGAACGCTACCGTACAAAAATATCGCTTTCCCCTCTCGCTTTCAACCCCGCTGCCATCACAAAGGTTCCCCCCGTGCTCTGGATTGCCATTCGAATGCTTACAGGAGACCGGCAGAAATTCTACGGTTTGCTGTTCGGCATTGCCTTTTCAACGCTGCTGATCACCCAGCAATTGACGATCTTCGTCAACCTGATCGAACGCGGTGCGAGCGGCGTTTATAACGCGCCCGAAGCAGAAATCTGGGTGATGGACCCAGTGAGCCGGACGACAGATGTGAAGTATGAAATGCCTTCGACCGCGCTCGACGAAGTGCGCTCAGTACAAGGTGTTGAATGGGCGGTCCCTCACCTGCGCGCCTCAGCTGCAGTGAGAACACGGACTGGCGATCTTGAATTTGTTGAGATTATCGGCGTCGATGATGCGACTCTCATCGGACTGCCTGAAAACCTGATCGAAGGATCAAAAGAGCTCCTTTCCCGGCCCGACACGGTGTTCATCGACGATGTCGGCGTCACCAATATGTTTGCCGATGGAGAGGACCCTGTTGGCCAGCAACTGGAATTGAACGATCAACGCGCCGTCATTCGCGGTGTGGCTGATTCCATCCCAAGCTTCACCAGCCAGGTGGTCCTCTTCACGAAGTATTCGTCCGCGCTCAACTATGTCCCCGATACGCGGAACCGGCTTTCCTTCGTGCTCGCAGGCGTAGCAGAGGGCGAAACGGCTGAGGCTGTTGCACAGAGAATTGAAGATCAGACAGGCTACAAGGCCGAAACCCGCGGAGAGCTTGCTGATGCAGGCATCAACTTCATCATTGAGAATACCGGTATCCCATTGAATTTCGGGATCACCGTATTTCTCGGCTTCGTGGTAGGCGTCGCGATTGTCGGGCTAACTTTCAGCCTCTTCATCCGCGACAATATCAAGCAATTCGGCGCTTTGAAGGCGATTGGAGTCACCAATCGCAAAATCGCCGGCATGGTCATGGTTCAGGCAACCATGGTCGGTTCCATCGGCTATGCGCTCGGCGTCATTGGAACAGTTCTGTTCATCCTTGGCTTCTCTGAAAATCCCACATTCAAGGGCTTCTACATTCCGTGGCAGATCCCACTGGTCAGCCTCGTCGCCGTGATTGTCATTCTCGCGCTTACGGGCTGGGTCTCGCTGCGCAGCGTGATGAAAACCGAACCTGCGGCGGTGTTCAGATGAACGAGCAAGCCGAAATGGAAACGCCTGAGAACATCGACGCTTCGATCGAGGCTGAAGCCGCAATAAGCGCGCGCGGCATCATCCGCGATTTTGAGACGGGCCAATCGACCATTCGCGTGCTTCATGGGATCGACGCCGATATCCGGTCTGGTGAGATGACATATGTCGTTGGCGAAAGCGGTTCGGGCAAGACGACGCTCATTTCCATCATGTGCGGTATCCTTTGGCCGACCGAGGGCGAGGTTAAGGTGTTTGGCACCGATATCTACTCGCTCACTGATACCGAGCTCGTAAACTTCCGGCTCGAGAATATCGGTTTCATCTTTCAGCAGTACAATCTCATCCCCTCGATAGATGCAGCGGCCAATGCAGCAGTTCCGCTGATCGCAAAGGGAATGGATATCGAGCCTGCGCGCGAAAAATCGAAGCAATTGCTCGACGCCCTCAACATCGGCGACCAGGCCGAAAAATTGCCGAGCCAGCTTTCCGGCGGACAGCAACAACGCGTCGCGATCGCCCGCGCTCTGGTGCACGAACCGCGCCTTGTCGTTTGCGACGAACCGACCGCTGCGCTTGATGCCAGCTCAGGTCGCCGCGTAATGGATCTGCTGCGCGATGTCGCTGTGTCAGAAGACCGCGCCTGCATCATCGTTACCCACGACAACCGCATCTTTGATCTCGCCGACCGTATCCTCGTGCTCGAGGACGGACGCGTCACCCACGACGGCAAAGAAATGCCCGAAGGCCACTAGGCCCGCATAACGACAGAGGAAACTATGGCTGTTCTGCCTTCCAATTTCAGCTTTTCGCGCAAGGTTCTGCCGATCATTGCCATTATCGGGCTGGTGATCGCCGTTATCTATATCTTTGCGATCAAGCCTGATCGTTCGACCACTGAACCCGCGCAAGAGCCACCCAAGGCGACCGGCGCGCTTGCCAATTCCGCACGCGTCGCAGGGGTTGGCCTGGTTGAGCCTGCGAGCGAAATCATCGATATCGGCAGCGCGCTTTCCGGCCTCGTCACTGATCTTCGCGTCCGACCCGGTGACCGTGTAGAAAAAGGTCAGCCGCTGTTTCAGGTCGATGATCGCGCCGTAAGAGCGCAATTGGCGGAAGCGAACGCCGCTATCGCCGAAGCGCGCGCAGCCATTCAGGAAGCGCAAGCTGCCCGGACCACTGCACGCGAACAACTGGCGCTCTATCGCGATCTTGATGATCCAGCCGCTGTGAGCCGTTCCGAGGTGATCCGCGCAGAGGGCGAAGAAAACGCCGCCACAAGCCGTCTTGCGACAGCTCGCGCCCGGCTTAAGGCGGCGCAAGCAAGAGCGGGCAGCGCCCAAACCGATCTGGGAAGGCTGACCGTACGCGCGCCGATCACGGGCGAGATCCTCGCCGTGAATATCCGCCCAGGCGAATATGTGGCCACGCAAGGTGGTGGCGGTTCCAGTCCCTTTATCCAGATGGGCGAAACGAACCCGCTTCATATCCGTGTCGATATTGATGAAAACGAGGCGGTGCGCGTAAAAATGGAAGCGCCCGCCATTGTCTCCCCGCGCGGCGCCGCTGATCGTCAGGTCGAAGCGAAATTCGTCCGTGCCGAACCGCTCGTCGTTCCCAAACGCCAGCTGACCAATAGTGCAGCTGAGCGCGTCGATGTGCGCGTTCTGCAGATTATCTATGAATTGCCGCAGAGTGATCTGTTCCGCGTAGGCCAGCAGGTCGATGCTTTCATCCCCGCTCGCGAAGCGGAAACCACCGCGCAAGACGGGAATGCACAAGAGGGAGGCGAATAGGCCATGCGCGCGCTCCCTCTTCTTTTGCTGACCGTCAGCCTCAGCGCCTGCGTCGCAGGCCCTGCTCCGGAAATCGCGACGCCTGCGCCCGAACTTGGGCCTGAATTTCTATACCAACCCGAAGTACGAACCAGCGCATCGCTTGCCAGCCTGATGCCGAACAATGATCCTGCTTACGCAGCCTTGTCGCAGATCGCCCTCGCCGAGGCCCCCACTCTTGCCGAAGCAGCCGCACGGATCGAAGCTGCAAGGGCAGGTGCAAAAGGAGCAGGCGCAGCGCGTTTGCCCAACGTGACTGCGGATGGCTCCGTCACAGGTACGCGGATCAACCCCAACCAATTCGGCAGCGACAATCCCTTCGCGAGCCAGATCGATACCGAGCAAGTCCAGTATGGAGCGAACATAGTTGCAAGCTGGGACGCTGACTTGTTTGGGCGGCTGAAGGCTCGCGAACGCGCGGCACTGGCGCGCGTCACTGCGGCTGAAGCATCGGCGCAGGCTGTGCGATTGGCGCTGCTTTCCGAAATAGCCGGAAGCGTTGTCGACTGGCGTACTCTTTCCGAAAGAGCCGCCGCATTGGAAGACGACGTCAAGGCCGCCGAGGCTCTCGCAGCACTTGCCAAAACGCGCGAAGATGCCGGACTTGCGCCTGGATTTGACCGCGTGCGAGCCGAAGCTGCCGCCAGCGGATCGCGCGTTCGGCTTAGCGTGCTTGATAGCGAGCGCGTGCGCATTGTCGGGAGGCTCGTGACGCTGACGGGGCAATCGGCTGCTGTCATCACCCAAGCTCTTAACACCAATGGTCCGGCGCTTGATCCGATGCCAGCGCCCGCTTCGCTGCCTTCAGAATTGCTGGCCAATCGTCCGGATGTCGTCTCCGCAGCAAGCGAGTTAGCCGCAACCGACGCTGATCTCGCCGCTGCTGCACGCTCGCGCTTTCCGCAGCTTACCCTTTCTGCTGTGGTTGGGCTACTGGCATTCAGTGCCGGCGACTTTTTCAGCGAAGACTCCATAGTTGGTACGCTTGCAGCCGGCCTTGCCGGGCCAATTCTCGATTTCGGACGGATTGAGGCAGAAATCGATGGAGCAGCTGCCAACAAGAAACTCGCTTTCGCAAGCTATCGCGGGACCGTGTTTCAGGCATTGGGCGATGCGGAGGCCGCCTATGGCCTTGTCGCAGCGAGCGATCGCGAAGCTGAATTGTCGGTCAAGGAACGCGATGAATTGCAACGCGCTGCCGCTTTGGCCGACACGCGATATCGCGCTGGACTAGCCAACTTTCTCGACGTGCTGGAAGCTCGCCGCGCAGCTGACGCCAGCGGAGAACGCGCAGCCGCAGCTCTCGGCAGAGCGATGCGAGCCCGGATCCTGTTGTGGCAAGCGCTGGGCGGCGATGCGCGTCCCGAGGAAACGGCCTAACTCGACCTTTTGAGCAACGCCGATCTCTCGCATCGGCAAACCACTTCATCACGCTGATTGAGCAATTCGTGTGTGAAGGTCACAATCCCCGCTTCCGGGCGAGATTTGCTTTCGCGAAGTCCAGTGACTTCAGATCGCGCTCGCAAAGTATCACCGATAAAGACGGGCTTGGGCGTCACAACCCTATCAAAGCCCAGATTGGCCACCAGCGTGCCTAGCGTCGTGTCGCCCACGGATAACCCGACGAGCAGCGAAAACGTGAATGTTGAATTCACAAGGATCTGCCCAAACCCGCTCTCCTTGGCTGCCTCAACATCGAGATGCAGCGGCTGCGGATTGTGCGTCATGGTGGAGAACAGGAGATTATCCGTCTCGGTAACCGTGCGGCGGATGTCGTGCTCTAGCGTGTCACCGAGTGTCCACTCATTGAAATATTTTCCTGCCATGTGCGTTACCCCTGCTTTGCCCAGGACGCGACCACTGATGCGCCGTCCTCGTCGCTTGATCTGACGGTTCCCGGTGTTCGGCTAAACCTTGGTGCAGGGGCGGTGTGCCATTCGCCGTCGTGTTCAACGAACAGCTCGCGTGCTTTCATATGGGGGTGGTCGCGGGCTTCCTCCAAGTCGAGGACTGGGGCAAAGCATGCGTCTGATCCTTCGAGCAATTCCACCCACTCATCGCGCGGTTTTGTCTTGAACAGGTCGGTGAGTTTCTCCGCGTAATCGTCCCAACTGGCGGGGTTCATTTGACCCTCGGCAAGCTCTTCCGGCGCGCCGGCTTTGGCTAGAAATTCGGCGTAGAATTGGGGCTCAATCGCGCCGAGCGAGATTTCTTTGCCGTCTGCGCATTCAAAGCAGCGGTAGAAATGCGCTGCCCCGCCCAGCATCCCCTCGCCCCGGTCAGTGGTGAGGAAGGGTCGATTGCGGACGCCGAAGAAAAAGCTCATCAGGCTGGTCGCGCCATCGACAATCGCGGCATCAACGATCTGGCCTTTGCCCGAGCGCTCACGCTCATAAAGCGCGGCCATGATGCCGAAAGCGCAATACATGGATCCGCCGCCGAAATCGCCGACAAGGTTTTGCGGCGGGATTGGCAACTCGCCTTTTGTGCCAACGGCTGAGAGCGCTCCGGTGAGCGCAATATAATTGATGTCGTGCCCAGCCGCATGGGCAAGCGGGCCATCCTGTCCCCAGCCTGTCATCCGAGCATAGATGAGCCGAGGGTTGAGTTTGAGCAGCTCATCAGGGCCTAGGCCCAGCCGCTCCATAACGCCGGGGCGAAACCCTTCGAGCAGGACATCGGCTTTGCTCGCCGCATCGAGGCAGAAAGTTTTGCCCTCTTCGGATTTGAGATCAATGCCAGCGCGGTGGCGGGCGCGTTCCACAATAGGATTGTTTGACGGGGCTCCGGGTCGTTCGATGCGAACAACTTCGGCGCCAAGATCGGCAAGCAGCATTCCTACATGCGGGCCGGGTCCAATACCGCTGAATTCCAACACGCGAAGTCCTACAAGAGGTCCGGATTTTGAATTTTGTGGATCGGTCATTTTTGGTGCGCCTTGGGCTTTTTCAGAATGTATTTGGTGACTTAAATTCGCTTGTGACGCGATGTATAGCGGCTGACAAGCCTTACCCCGCTGCGCAATTGACTAGGCCACAATTTGGCCCTTAGAGCCTTGTCGATCGGATTGTCAGACATGGGATCGGGATCTTTGAGAAAGCGTCCAAAACGCGTCTTGGCGGCTGCTTCTGGCGGTGGCCATTGGGAGCAGTTGATGCTTCTCGCCCCAGCTCTCGATGCATGCGATGTGCGTTTCGCGACCACGGATGCGGCCATGGCAGTACGGCACGGCAAGGAGGGTGCTGCGATCCTACCCGACTGCAATCAAAATACACCTGTCAGTGCCGCAAAATGCTCGTTTGTAGCCATGTTTCTAGTCTTTCGAAGCCGCCTCGATATCGTGATCTCGACAGGGGCCGCGCCCGGCTTCCTTTGCATTCTTTGGGGGCGAATTACAGGCGCGCGAACCCTGTGGATCGACAGCATCGCTAACGCTGAAGACTTGTTGATGTGCGGTAAGCTCTCAAAGCGCCTTGCCCATGAATGCCTCACTCAATGGGAGCATTTGAGCAAAGAGCCGCAACCCAAATTTCGCGGGGCTATTTTGTGATCCTTGTCACGGTTGGGATGCAGCTCGGTTTTGATCGCTTGATCGAAGCGCTGGACCACATCGCTTCCACGCTGGAACACGAAGTAATCGCGCAATCAGGTAACGGCAAATATGTGGCGCAGAACATGGAGCAGCACTCATCAATTGTGCCGCATGAATTTGAGGGGCTCATATCGAGTGCAGACCTCATCGTCAGTCACGCAGGGATCGGCTCGGTGTTGACAGCAGCGCGCCATGGCATCCCCATTGTCCTTTTCCCGCGGCGGGCAGATATGGGGGAGCACCGCAATGACAATCAATTGGCGACATGTCGGCAACTGCAAGGTCGACCCGGCATCCACATGGCTTTCGACGAAGCGGAATTGAGGAAAACCATAACATTTGCTCTGAGCAATGAGCTGGTTCAAAATGCCCCGCCAAAGGGGGAGACCGGTCTTCAATATGCAGTGCGCAAGTTCGGCGAAAGCGGGCGATTGTAGACCCCGTTCAATATGTAAAATCATTCTTCGAATTGCCGCCTGTGGGCAGATTTCATTCAAACCTAACGCCA
Organism: Erythrobacter sp. YT30; assembly: GCF_001542875.1. Classification (GTDB taxonomy): domain Bacteria; phylum Pseudomonadota; class Alphaproteobacteria; order Sphingomonadales; family Sphingomonadaceae; genus Erythrobacter. Next base: position 626,971 of record NZ_LMAF01000002.1, read on the forward strand.
TATTAAGCTAGTCAGGTTAACGCACGCGGGTTTGAAGCTGAGTATTTGATGAATGAACGCGCCGTTTGATACATCCCTAGCCACTGGGCCTAACGCACTATTGCAACCCGCGCCCGATCACCAAATTGCGGTGATCGGACTTGGCTATATCGGCCTTCCCACCGCAGCCGTGCTCGCCAACCATGGGTGGAATGTGTGTGGCGTGGATGTCAGCGAAGATGTCGTCAGAACAGTAAATGCCGGCGGGGTTCACATTGAAGAGCGTGATCTCGATCAGCTCGTTCACAATGCGATTGCCTCGAAAAAGTTGACGGCTTCGACCGCGGTTCCAGCCGCGCATTTTTACTTGATTGCGGTGCCCACCCCGCTCTGTGAAAAAAATACGCCTGATGTGAGCTATGTTGAGGCGGCAGCACGTGCGATTGCACCCAAGATCTTACCCGGCGCTTGCATCATCGTCGAGAGTACCTCGCCGGTGGGAACGACCGAAAAGGTCGCGCGGATTATCGCAGAAATGCGTAGCGATCTTGCCGTGCCTGCATTTGACCAGACCCTCGACGCGCAGGCTGACATCGCGCTCGCATATTGCCCTGAACGCGTTTTGCCCGGCAAAATCGTGCACGAATTAGAGTCCAATGACCGCGTGATCGGCGGGATAACTCCAGCTTGTGCCGAAAGAGCCGCTGCACTCTACACCAGCTTTGTGAAAGGCGATTGCCTCAAAACGAATGTCCGCATCGCTGAGACGGTTAAGCTGGTTGAGAACAGCTTTCGTGACGTGAACATCGCATTTGCCAATGAGCTATCGATGATCGCCGATGAAATCGGCGTGGATGTGTGGGACGTGATCCGGCTGGCCAATCGCCACCCCCGCGTTAATGTGCTTCAGCCTGGTCCTGGCGTGGGCGGGCATTGCATTGCCGTAGACCCGTGGTTCCTTGTGGCCGGCGCTCCTAAAGCGGCGAAGCTGGTTAGTACAGCTCGTGAAGTGAACGACTACAAGGCTGAGCACACGCAAAAACGGATAAGGGCGCTTTTGGACGCTGCGCCAGGAGGGAGAGTCGCCTTGTTAGGCCTCGCCTTCAAACCCGACATTGATGATTTCCGTGAAAGCCCCGCGCTGGAAATCGCTGCCAGTCTTGCGCCTGACCTGGGTGAGAATATGCTGGTGGTGGAACCCTTTGCTCAGACACTGCCTGCTGAATTGCAAGGCACTGGCGTGCAACTTGTGGGGCTCGACGCCGCGCTTAGTGAAGCTGAAGTGATCGTCATTTTGGTCGATCACACCGCTTTCAAACATCTGGTGTCCAATGATTTTGCTGGCAGGATCGTATTCGACACGCGCGGAATGCTTAAAAGATGACGCATCCGGCAGGGCGACCGAGCATTTTGGTCGCATTCGGGACAAGGCCCGAAGCGATCAAGATGTTCCCCGTCGTGAAGGCTTTGAACGCAACTGAACGTTTTGATGTCCGCGTGGCTGTGACAGCACAGCACCGGGATATGCTAGACCAGGTCCTCAAGCTCGCTGACATCAAACCCGATATCGATCTCGATCTGATGAAGCCGGATCAAAGCCTCGATGAATTATCAGCGCGCATCATCACGCGCTTCGGCGAGGTCTTGGACACTGAAAAGCCAGATCGAGTTCTAGTGCATGGCGATACATTGACTACGATGATGGCGACGCTTGCGTGCTATTTCAGACGCATTCCGGTGGGTCACGTCGAAGCCGGCCTTCGCAGCGGGAACATCTATTCGCCTTGGCCTGAAGAAGTAAACCGCAAGGTTACGGGGGTCATCGCCGACATGCACTTTGCCCCGACACAAAGCGCCGCAGATGCATTGGAGGCGGAAAACATCCCGGCAAAGCTGATCCATACGACGGGCAACACAGTCATTGACGCCTTGCTGCATGCCCGTTCGCAAATCGCTTCAAACGCTGCCCTTGCCCTTCAGATCGCCGAATTGACCGCGCGATTTGCTGGCAAAAGAATCATCGCCGTCACAGCGCATCGGCGCGAGAATTTTGGGCGTGGAATGGAGCAAATTGCGGCAGCTTTACTTCAGCTTTCCGCACGCGAAGATGTGGCGATCATCTATCCAATGCATCCCAACCCTCAAGTGACAAAAGTCATGGAGCCTGCATTAGAAGGGCGCGACAACATCGCACTTGTTAAACCGCTCGATTACGTCGATTTTGTTGCAATGATGGAAGCGTGCGATCTGGTTCTGACCGATTCCGGGGGCATTCAAGAGGAAGCTCCGACTTGCGGCAAACCGATACTCGTCATGCGCGACACGACAGAGCGGCCTGAGGGTATCGCGGCGGGGACTGCTTTGCTTGTAGGCGCCAATAAAGAAGCGATCGTAAGCGAAACTAATCGATTACTTGATGACGAGGCGGCCTATTTAAGCATGTCAAAAGCACACAACCCCTATGGCGACGGGACGGCAAGCGAGCGGATTGCCAAGATCATTTGCGCCGCGCATTGCTAGTTTCCAGGGCTTAGTTTCTAGGGCCGATTAGCTGCCTCTTCCGTACGTACAGCACTGCGCAGCATAAGACCGCGAGGCTCAATCCTAGATCGCTGATCCAGTTTAACTTGAAATCGTAGAGCAGCCGATCAACCGCATGTAGCGAGATCATCCGTCCCTTCGCCGGGGGCTGCTTGTACTGCCAAGCAAAACCTATGTCGCGACGATTATTGGAGCTGACAAGAAAGGTGTCGAGTTTGACTGTGCCCAGCTGCGATTGTCTCTGAGCGCGATCGAGCGAAGAGAGAACCAGGTCGCCTCGGCAGAAGCGCTCGACGACCTGATCAAGAGACGATGCCGCTAAGCTAACGCGCGCCAAGAGAACACGTGCAAATCCGGAAATGAGCGTCTATTGCAATGATGTTCACTCACGACATAATATTGCCGTGACATCTAGGAGAGATCATGCGCGCGACCCCCGAATTCGATTTTCAGCTTGGTGAAAGCGCGGAGATGATCCGCGACAGCGTGAGCCGGTTCGCCGACGAGCAAATCGCGCCGCTGGCCGAAAGGATCGACCGCGAAGACTACTTTCCCCGCGATGAACTCTGGCAGGCGATGGGCGAGCTCGGCCTGCACGGGATCACGGTCGAGGAAGAGGATGGCGGGCTGGGTCTCGGCTATCTCGAACATGTTATCGCGGTCGAAGAAGTGAGCCGAGCGAGCGCGTCGCTTGGCCTTTCATACGGCGCGCATTCCAATCTCTGCCTCAACCAGATCCGGCGTTGGGGCAATGACGAGCAGAAAGCGAAATACTTGCCTGGCCTGATCTCCGGCGAGCATGTCGGTAGCCTTGCCATGTCAGAGGCCGCCGCTGGATCAGACGTCGTCTCGATGAAGCTGAAAGCCGAAGCGGTTCAGGGCGGATATGTGCTCAATGGCACAAAGTTTTGGATCACCAACGCGCCCTATGCTGACACGCTGGTGGTCTATGCCAAGACCGACGGGCAGGCCGGATCGCGCGGGATCACCGCGTTTCTGATCGAGAAGAACGATGAAGGCTTCTCAATTGGCCAGAAGATCGAGAAAGTCGGCATGCGTGGCTCGCCCACAGCAGAGCTGGTGTTCGACGATTGCCACATTCCAGAAGACCGCGTGATGGGCCCGGTCAATGGTGGGGTCGGCGTATTGATGAGCGGCTTGGACTACGAACGTGTGGTGCTCGCCGGATTGCAACTTGGGATCATGCAGGCCTGCCTCGACACGGTTATTCCCTACCTTCGCGAGCGTAAGCAGTTTGGCAAACCCATCGGCAGCTTTCAGCTGATGCAGGCCAAGGTTGCCGACATGTATGTCGCGCTGCAATCGGCGCGCGCCTACACCTATGCGGTGGCGAAGGCGTGCGATGCTGATCAGACGACACGCTTTGATGCAGCGGGCGTGATCCTGCTGTCGAGCGAAAACGCTTTCAAGGTTGCTGCGGAAAGCGTGCAGGCGCTGGGCGGCGCGGGCTACACGCTCGACTGGCCGGTCGAACGCTACATGCGCGATGCGAAGCTGCTCGATATCGGCGCGGGGACGAATGAGATCAGGCGAATGCTCATCGGTCGCGAGCTGATCGGGGCGGCGGGGTGAGCGAAACTTCTCTTGCGATCCTTCAATGGTACGGCGCGATCTCGGGCATGATCGGCGCGCTCATCGTTTCGCTCAATCTGGGTGCGCGGAAGACCGGTTTCGGCTTCATTGTCTTCGTGACGAGTTCGCTTGCACTCATCGCATGGGGTTTTCTGAACGACGAGGGTAAGGCTGTCGGCTATCAGAATATCGGCCTGCTGGCGATCAACCTGCTCGGTGTCTATCGCTACCTGATTGCGCCCGGCGAGGAAGAAGAAAATGAAGAAGCACAGGCATGACCGCACCCGTTCTTAGATCCTCATTGGACCGCGAAGCGCCAGATGCCAAAGCCCGCTTCGAGCATAACAAGATGCTCGCGACCGATTTGCGCGCTTCCGTTGCCGAAGCCGCTTTGGGTGGCCCGGAGCGCAGCCGAGAGCGCCATGTGTCGCGCGGCAAGCTGTTGCCCCGCGAGCGCGTCGAACGGCTGCTCGATCCCGGTTCTCCCTTCCTTGAAATCGGCCAGCTCGCTGCCAATGGCATGTATGAAGGCGACATCAACGCCGCCTCGATAATTGCCGGGATAGGCCGCGTTTCAGGCCGTCAGGTGATGATCGTGTGCAACGATGCCACGGTAAAGGGCGGCACGTACTATCCGATGACGGTCAAGAAGCATCTGCGCGCGCAGGAGATCGCACAGGAGAACCGGCTGCCGTGCATCTATCTGGTCGATTCAGGCGGGGCGAACCTGCCCCATCAGGCGGAGGTGTTCCCCGATCGCGACCACTTTGGCCGTATTTTCTTCAATCAGGCAAACATGAGCGCGCTCGGCATCCCGCAGATCGCATGCGTGATGGGCAGCTGCACGGCTGGCGGCGCCTACGTGCCGGCCATGTCAGACGAGACCGTGATTGTACGCAACCAGGGCACGATCTTCCTTGCCGGGCCCCCGCTAGTGAAGGCCGCGACGGGCGAGGAAATCAGCGCCGAGGACCTTGGCGGCGGCGACCTCCACGCCAAGAAATCGGGCGTCGTCGATCACCTCGCCGAGAATGACGAGCATGCGCTCACCATCGTACGCGACATCGTCAGCCAGTTGGGCGCGAATACCGGCGCGGCGAAGGACATTGCGCTCAAGGACCCGCGCCCGCCCAAGTTCGATGCCGAAGATCTCTACGCCATCGTCCCCGAAGACGTGCGCGCACCCTACGACGTGAAGGAGATCATCGCGCGACTGGTCGATGGCAGCGAGTTCCACGAGTTCAAGCAGCATTACGGCTCGACGCTGGTCTGCGGCTTCGCGCATATCTGGGGCATGCCGGTCGCGATCCTTGCGAATAACGGCGTGCTGTTTTCGGAGAGCGCACAGAAATGCGCGCACTTTATCGAGCTTGCGTGTCAGCGGCGCATTCCGCTGCTGTTCTTGCAGAATATCTCCGGCTTTATGGTCGGCGGGAAATACGAGGCGGAGGGGATTGCCAAGCATGGCGCGAAGCTCGTCACCGCGGTCGCCACCGCGACCGTCCCTAAGATCACCGTGGTGATCGGCGGCAGCTTCGGCGCGGGCAATTACGGCATGGCGGGCCGCGCCTATTCGCCGCGGTTCCTGTTCACCTGGCCCAATGCGCGCATCAGTGTGATGGGAGGAGAGCAAGCCGCGAGCGTGCTCGCCACCGTCCACCGCGACGCAGAAGCATGGACCGAGGAGCAAGCAGAAGAATTCAAAGCTCCAATCCGCCAGAAGTACGAGGACGAAGGTAACCCCTACTACGCCACCGCTCGGCTATGGGACGACGGCGTGATTGACCCGGTGCAGACCCGCGATGTGCTTGGGTTGGCCTTTGCCGCAACTCTTGAAGCCCCAATCCCCGAGCGACCAGCATTTGGCGTATTCAGGATGTAATGCGATGATCCAGAAACTCCTCATTGCCAATCGCGGCGAAATCGCCTGCCGCATCATTCGCACCGCCCGCGCAATGGGCGTGGCAACCGTCGCGGTCTATTCAGACGCCGATGCGAAAGCGCTGCATGTTCGCCAGGCCGACGAGGCAGTGCATATCGGCCCCTCGCCCGCTGCAGAGAGCTATCTCGTTGGCGACAAAATCATCGCTGCCGCCAAAGAGACCGGCGCGGAGGCGATCCATCCGGGCTACGGCTTCCTGTCGGAGAATGCAGGCTTTGCTCAGGCGGTGATCGACGCAGGGCTGATCTGGGTCGGGCCAAAACCGTCGAGCATCGAGGCGATGGGTCTCAAGGATGCGGCAAAGAAACTGATGCGCGAGGCGGGCGTGCCGGTCACGCCGGGCTACGAAGGTGAAGACCAGTCGGTCGAGCGCCTCAATCAGGAGGCCGACGCCATCGGCTATCCCGTGTTGATCAAGGCCGTCGCGGGCGGCGGCGGCAAGGGGATGCGCAAGGTCGAAGCGGCGGCGGATTTCGAAGCCGCGCTCGAAAGCTGTCGGCGTGAGGCCAAGGCAAGCTTTGGGAATGACGAGGTGCTGCTGGAAAAGTGGATCACCTCGCCCCGCCATATCGAGGTGCAAGTCTTCGGCGACAGTCACGGCAATGTCGTCCACCTGTTTGAGCGCGACTGCTCATTGCAACGCCGCCACCAGAAGGTGATCGAAGAGGCCCCCGCCCCCGGCATGGACGAGGCAACCCGCGAGGAAATCTGCGCCGCCGCCGTGCGCGCCGCCAAGGCGGTCGATTACGAGGGCGCAGGTACGATCGAGTTCATCGCCGACGCCAGCGAAGGCCTGCGCGCGGACCGCATCTTCTTTATGGAGATGAATACACGCCTGCAGGTCGAGCACCCGGTAACCGAGGAAATCACCGGAGTGGACCTGGTGGAGTGGCAGCTGAGAGTGGCGGCGGGTGAGCCGATCCCAGTGAAGCAGGACGAGCTGAGCATCAACGGTTGGGCCATTGAGGCGCGACTGTATGCGGAGGACCCGGCGAAAGGGTTTTTGCCGAGTACGGGGCGGTTGGAATATCTCAATGTGTCGGACTATCTGGCGCGGGTCGACACGGGCGTAGAACAAGGTGCAGAGGTTAGCCCATTTTACGACCCAATGATCGCAAAGGTTATTTGTCACGGCGAAGATCGCGCGAGCGCGATTGAGGCCCTGCGCCGGTCTACCGCTAATGTTCAAATCTACCCGATCAAGCAGAACGCTTGGTTCCTTTTCAGGCTTCTCCACCTTGAAGACTTCGTCACAGGCGATATGACTACTGGCTCGATTGGCAATCATCTTGAAGCGCTCACGGAGGCTCCAAAAGCGCCAATCTCTCTACTCGCGATGATGGCCAACGACCTGCTTTTTGCAGACGTATTTGGCAGCGACTTTGCAAAACTCGAAGGGATTGGCGGCTTTCGTCTGAATGCCTCTCGGAAAGAGACTATGACAGTTCTCGTCGATGGCGAGGCAATCGAGGTGACGCCGGACAGCGACGATCCTGACGCGTTTGTGCTGCATCTCGACCATTCTGGGCATAGTGGGCAGCTGCTCTTCAAGAACGGCGCTACGTTTAAGATGGAGCCCTATCGCTACGATTCCGGCGGCCACGCCTCCGCCGCCGACGGCGCGATCCTCGCCCCCATGCCCGGCAAGGTGATCGCCGTCGATGTGGCCGAGGGCGACGCAGTCACCGCTGGCCAGCGCCTGATGGTGCTCGAAGCGATGAAGATGGAGCATGCGCTCACCGCGCCCTTCGACGGGATCGTAACCGAGCTTTCCGCCAATGAAGGAGGACAAGTCCAAGTGGAAGCGATCCTGTGCGTGGTAGAGCCGTTCAAAGAGAACTGACGCGTTTCTTTGTCGGCCCTCTTAAATGGTGCCCAGAAGAGGACTCGAACCTCCACGGGGTTGCCCCCACCGCCACCTGAAGACGGCGCGTCTACCAATTCCGCCATCTGGGCACACAGCCGGAGTAGGTTTAAACCGTTCCGGGGTAGGCGCGGGCCAATAGCGAGCACTGGCCTTGGATGTCAACGCAAATACTCTGATTGCGGGGCACTTAGACGAGGGAACTCTTGCCCGCGCGAGCGCATTGCCTCAATGAGCCTCGCGAGTTCATTCACGTAACAATCAGATCACACCCAAAGAGCATCGCTTTATGACCACGTCTTCGCCTTTATCGGAAAAGCTGATCACCGTTTTCGGCGGCAGCGGCTATATCGGGCAGTATGTCGCGCAGAGCCTGCTTTCGCGCGGCGCGCGGCTGCGAATTGCGAGCCGGAATCCCGAGAAAGCCTTTGGGTTGAAACCGCTGGCTAATCTTGGGCAGCTCCAGTTTGCGCGGTGCGACATTATCAAGGAGGAGAGCCTGCGCGCAGCGCTGCACGGGGCGGATGCAGTCGTGAATCTGGTCGGCGCATTCGAGGGCAATCTGACTGAACTGATGGGTGAGGCTCCGGGGCAAATGGCGAGTATCGCCTCTGAGAACGGTGCGAGCGCATTTGTTCATGTCAGCGCGATTGGACCGGATGAAAATTCAAGCGCGGAGTATGCCCGCGGCAAGGCAATTGGCGAGAAACGCGTTCTTGAAGCTTTCCCCAATGCCACCATTCTCCGGCCTTCCATTGTGTTTGCCAAGGATGATAACTTCCTCAACTTGTTTGGTCGGATGATCGAGACCCTGCCCGCGCTTCCAGTTTTCGGCCCTGATGCCAAACTGCAATTGGTTTACGTCGATGACGTGGCTGAGGCAGTTGCGGTCGCTCTTGAACTTCCCGAAAAACATGGCGGCGCGATATACGAACTGGGCGGTCCGGAACAGCTCAGCATGATGGAAATCAATGAGCGGATCGCAGAGGCGCAGGGTCGCAAGCGTACATTTTTCGCTATGCCCGACGGCCTCTCATCTTTATTCGCAGCTATGCCGTTGACGCCGATGAGCCGTGACCAGTGGACATTGCTCAAGCCCGGGAGCACGGTTTCGGGCGAGCATCGCACTTTTGCCGATCTCGGCATAGAGCCCAAGCCGCTCGGCCTTTTCCTGGACAAGTGGATGACGCGCTATCGCAAGCATGGCCGATTTGGCCTCAGCAATGAGCGCGCCAAACAGCGCGATCAATAGATCAGAGATTGGCTGAATACAGCGCCAGCAAGTCTGCGTAAGCCACTTCGGCTGCGTCTTCGTCGTATGCAGGTGAGTCTGGCACGGTCCAGCCGTGATCGCCGTCATAGACTTTGACTTCGGCTGGCCGGCCAGCGGCATCTGCTGCCTCGGCAAAGATCGTTTTGTGATCCGGTGCCTGCGCGTCGTCATCCTGTGCCACGGCGATCAAAAATGATGCTTCCGTGTCGTCGAGGACCTTGTGTGGGCTTTTGTCATAATCATCCCGCACCAATCCACCACCATGGAAGCTGGCTGCTGCCTTGACCCGATCAGTTGCGGCTGCGCTCCAGACCGTGAATGGCCCACCCATGCAATACCCCTGCGTGCCAATACCTTTTGACGTATCAACAGCGGCTTGTTCATCAAGCCAGGTGGCGGCTGCAACGGCATCACGGGCAATGCTGTCCGCGTTGAGCTTTTCCCGATAAGGCGCAACCGCTTCCATCGCGCCACCATTCACCCATGCAGCGAAATCGGCAAACTGTTCGCCCGCAACATCGCGGTAATATGGGTTGAGAACGAGCACTGCGTAGCCTTCTCCAGCCAGGCGCCGCGCCATGTTCCGCTTTGCCTCGCGAAGGGATGCAATGTCTGGCCAGAAGATAACGCCAGGGTGTTTACCCTCGCTTGGGTGGACGAAAAACGCGTCCATCGTGCCGTCGGCCGTTTCGAAAGTCACTCCAGCTTCGGTCAAGTCCAAAGCATCTTGTCCATCAGCGGCATCATCAACGGCTTCTGCATCACCTGGAGCACAAGCGGCGACCGCCGCGGCGCCAGTCATCACCCCAAACTGGCGACGGCTCAGCGCTTGGTTCCTTGCCCATTTTTTCAGGTCTGCTTCTTCGCACATTTAGCCATCTCCTTCGCTTGTCGCGCAATCATCATGCGGGCGGAATATGGACAACCGAACTCTGTCTTGGCAACATGATATTCAAGGGGAGAGACAAGAATGAAAAGTGGATTTGGGATCGCGCCGTTGCTCATCATGAGCGCGCTGGGACTGGTCAGCTGCGATGAGCTGGTTTCTGAACAGCAAAGTGGCATCACCAACGCGATGCTGGTGAGTGCTGGCGAAGATGATGCGAACTGGATCACGCATGGTCGCACCTATTCAGAGCAGCGCTTTTCTCCGCTAAATCAAATCAATGTCGAAAATGTCAGCGATCTAGGCCTTGCCTGGTTTGACGATATGGACACAGCACGCGGGCAGGAGGCAACGCCGCTGGTCATCGATGGCAAGCTCTATTTGACAACAGCCTGGAGCAAAGTGCGCGCTTACGATGCTGCGACGGGTGAAATGCTCTGGGACTATGACCCGGAGGTTCCAGGTGAGACCGCCGTTAAAGCCTGCTGCGATGTCGTAAATCGCGGGCTTGCGACTTGGGGCAACTCGCTTTTCCTTGGCACACTCGATGGCCGGTTAATCGCCCTTGATCGCGATACCGGCGAGGTGCAGTGGGAAAAAGTCACCGTAGATCAGGCTCAGTCTTATACTGTTACCGGCGCACCGCGCGTTATTGATGGCAAAGTCATCATCGGCAATGGCGGCGCGGAGTTCGGAGTGCGCGGATACATCGCCGGCTATGATGCGGCGAGCGGCGATGAACTGTGGCGGTTCTACACTGTTCCTGACGGAACCGAAGGCGATGAGAGTCCTGAGTATCTGAAGACCGCTGCTGAGACCTGGAACACCGATGTTCTTGCCGGAAGTGATGCGATTGGTGGAGGCGGGACGGTTTGGGACTCAATGGCATATGATCCCGATCTCAATCTGCTTTACATTGGGGTTGGCAATGGGAGCCCTTGGAACCGCGCCTATCGCAGCCCCGGGGACAACGGGACAGGCGACGGCGACAATCTGTATCTGTCCAGCATTGTCGCGCTCAATCCCGATACAGGAGAATATGCTTGGCACTATCAAACGACGCCGGGTGAAACGTGGGATTATACGGCAACCCAGCACATTATTCTTGCCGATATGGAGATCGACGGAGAAGAGCGCCAGGTATTGATGCAGGCTCCCAAGAACGGGTTCTTCTACCTAATCGACCGCGTGAATGGAGAGTTTATCTCCGCAGAACCCTACGTCTCGGTGAATTGGGCCACTGGCATTGGAGAAGATGGCCGGCCGATCGAAAATCCCGACGCAAGGGTTGATAAGACCGGGAAGCCAGCGCTGGTGACGCCCGGCGCCTTGGGTGGCCACAACTGGCACCCGATGGCGTATCATCCCGGCGAGAACCTCGTTTACATCCCGGCATTCGAAGCGGGCATGATCTATGCACCTGAGGCAGACTGGAAACCCGATCGAGCACGCGGTTTCAACGTAGGCTTCAATCTTGGCGCAGGTGACCTGCCACCTGACCTTGGCATCAGGCGCGAAGTTGCTGGAACCCTACGCGGCATGCTGGTCGCCTGGGATCCAGTGGCTGGAAAGGCCAAATGGACTGTCGAGCATCCCGGGCCATGGAATGGTGGGCTTCTTGCAACTGGCGGAGGCCTCGTCTTCCAAGGCACTGCCGGAAGCGAATTCAACGCCTACGACGCATCTTCGGGCAATCAGCTTTGGAGCTTTGGTGCGCAAACAGGGGTGGTTGCGCCGCCTGTCACGTACACCGTCGATGGGGAGCAGTATATCGCTGTCCTTGCCGGATGGGGCGGTGCCTACGCGCTGAGCGTTGATGGCGCTTTGATCGACAACAAGGCTCCTGTTCGAAACGTGTCGCGATTGCTGGTTTTCAAGTTGGGAGGGAACGCATCGCTTCCGCCAGAAAAAGAACTGGCAGCTTTGCCGCTTGATCCTCCCGCTAGCCGCGCATCGGCGCAAATCATTGCTCTTGGCGCGGAAAAGTACGCTCGATATTGCGCAGTTTGCCATGCTCCTGGAGCAGTTGGATCAACAGTGCTGCCCGATTTAAGGCGGTCCGGCACACTCGGAAACGCACAGAGTTGGATGGCGGTTGTCCACGATGGCATTCTAAAAGACAGCGGTATGGCGAGTTTTTCCGGGTCGCTCGACAAGTCAGAGATCGAAGCCATTCGCGCTTACGTTATTCACCGTGCAAACGAGGACAAAGGCATGGAGGTGAGCAGAGCCGATCAGGTCGCACAGCGTTGAGGACGGTCAATGATCCGGTTGATATCCGAAACTGGGTGAGGAGACCTAACGGGATTACAACCTCTGGGAAATTAGAGGCTGACGATCCTGCCCGCCTTGCCGCCATCGGTGTGAGGCACGTCGTCAATCTCGCACTGGACGATCATCCCGAGGCGCTTAAAAACGAACGGGAACTGCTGGCGCAGCACGGCATCAAATACACCCATATTCCGGTGCCATTCGACAAACCAACACGCGAGCATGTCGATCAGATGATAAAAGCTATCGAAGGAGCGCCGGGGCCAACGCACGTGCATTGCATCATGAATTACCGGGTGAGCGCTTTCTTCTATATCCTCGATTGTGAAAGCGGCGTTCCTGAAGCGCAAGCACGCGAACTGATGACGAAAGTCTGGGACCCACTGTTCAGCGATGACCCAAGAGTTGCTCCTTGGCGCAAGCTGCTTAGCTAGCCTCGGAAAACCACAGTCCGGCTGCCGTTCAAAAGCACGCGCTCTTCAACAAATAGTCGCACCGCTTCAGCCAAAACGCGCCTTTCAATGTCGCGACCTTTTCTCACTAGATCTGATGGGCTGTCGGCATGACTGATCCGTTCGACATCTTGGTGGATGATCGGACCCTCATCGAGGTCTGCCGTAACGAAATGGGCGGTTGCGCCGATGATCTTCACACCGCGAGTGTGCGCCTGATGGTAAGGCCGGGCGCCTTTGAAACCCGGCAGAAAACTGTGGTGGATATTGATGCAGCGCCCTTCGAAGTAGTCTGATTGTTCATCGGAGAATATCTGCATGTAACGCGCAAGCACGATCAATTCTGCATTGGCATCGTCGGCAATGGTGCGAAGGCGTGTTTCAGCCTCTGGCTTTTTGTCAGGCGTCACCGGAACATGATGAAAAGGGATACCGCCAATATCGGCGCGGATTGCGACGTCACGTGGATGATTGGACACGATAGCGACTGGATCGATGTTGAGCTCGCCTGTGCGCCAGCGATAGAGCAGATCGACAAGACAGTGATCCGCTTTGCTAACTAGAATGATTACACGACGTGGACGATCTCTTTGAGCAATCCTCCATCGCATGCCGAATTGCTCGGCGAATCCGGCAAATTCGGTGCGCATCTGCGCAGAATCGATCGCGCCCTGGTCGAATTCGACACGCATGAAAAAGCGATCATCGCTATCCTCAGCGTTCCGATCATTGAATTGCTGCGCCTCGAGAATGTTGCAGCCTCGCTCAAACAGAAAAGCTGTGACGCTGGCGGTGATGCCGGGAGTATCAACGCAGTCGAGGGTAAGGATGAGAGGGTCGGGCATCGCGCAATTGGAACTCGCTCTTTGGTAAGTGAGCGCGACTACGCTCTCACCACCTCATCGGCAAGACCGGCTATGATCCTATGCGAGCACAGGTTCCAACTAGCTTCCAGTCAGCCTCTGGGACGGCGCACTCTGATACGTGCATTGGCCAACCTGCATGCCCCCGCCCGCGCGTGCTATAACAAGCGCAAGCTCAGCTTGGCGCAAGGTCCAATCAACCGTGCTCTCAAGACGGGCGAGCCCTGCACTGGCGCTCAATTTGGGCATTCTTGGTGAAGTAGTCAGCGCTAATGATGAAAACGTATCAAGCACTTCTTGCGCCCATGCGCGCGCTTCTACGGTGGAGATGTTTGGCACTCTTACACCAAAGCGTTCACCATCCATTTGCGCCAGTTCAAAATCAGAGCGGACCATAGTTTCCAGGAACTTCGCAAATCCCCATTGGATCTCATCAGCCGTACGCTGCCCGTATTGCAGCAGCATGGAACGCATCCGGTCGATCGCAAAAACGACCACGATTTGATCACTCCCGTTAGCCAGTTGGCGACGAAGGCTCGCGGAAAACGCATGCCTGTTCGAAAGCCCGGTGAGCGGGTCGGTAACGGAACGCGAATGAAGCTCGCGTTCAAGTAGCCGAACGCGCTGAACAGATCGCAGCAGACCAACCGCTCCGATGACTTCGCGTTTCTCGAATTCTCGGGCCGGTGCATTGTCATCACACAATTCAGTCGGAACTACCTTGGCCTCTTCCAACCCCGAGGTCCGGTCCATTACGATTGGTCTCAGGCTCAGAGAATACCATCGCCTGCAAGTAATTGGATTGCATGCGTCTTCGCATTCACACAAGCTAACGGGAAACTCGACCGAACCTTCACCAGAATACCCATTCAGCACTTTTTCTGAGTAGAGCGCGACAAACTCGCTGTGATCGTGATCGCTTAAATCGCGGATGTGCGGCATTACCAATTGTTCTGTCAGGTCCTGACCTAATTGGGTGATATTTGCTGAGGCATGCACGATGAAGCCGCTAGCATCCACCTTGATGACGATGTCGTCTGATGCCTCTTCCAGAAGGCCGTGCAGGGCCTCCCCTTCTGTAAAGTTCAATGCCAAATCCATGCCGACAGCCCCCCGGCTCAGTTTAAAAGCCAAATCTTTTCAAATAAAGATACGAGACTTGTAAACTAAAATCGACTAACTCGATGGCAGTTCTGTGCTACTACACACCCTCTGCACATCAGTCTTTCGAATAATTGTTTGCTAACCCGTATAATATTCGAATCAACTTATGCTTTTGTTTACCATTTTATTGAGGTAAGTCAGGCTTCTGATTTCGACTTTATCGGATTTTACACCTTCAGACCTCGATCATGATACGAACATTCTGAGGGTCCGTTCCGAAAGTCGTAGCAATACGTAAGCGGCATTCCTCGACCAGCGCGGCGCCATCGCCATTGCCGCCAGACACGCGCAATTCGTCTGCGGAAACACCAAGCGCCTCGGCAATAGCATCAAGTCTTTCTGGGATGGGTTTCGCTTTGCCTTTCTCCCAGGCCCACACGGTCGGCTTGCTCACTCCAAGAGCCTCAGCCACGTCGGACAAAGTCATCGCCCTTTCGCGGCGCAAACGATTTAGTCGCACACCAAATGGTTCAGCCCTACGAGGCATTTGGTTCGTGCCATCAGCAGACGCTCCAGAAGATCCGACAGGTAAGACAGGATCAAGCGACCCGATGACTGTGCCGCGCAAGGATGCAGCAGCGAGCGCTGCCTCGTTCAAAGTCTGATCGAACGCGCAGCCGAAAAGATCGCCGCTGTGCCAAACAACATGCGCCGACACAGATCCGATTTCAGGAAGCTCTACCGAAAAGCTTTCTCCATCCGAGAGCTCCGCATCCGTCTCGAGAAGCATGCCTGAAACCGACAGGTTGTGGATGGTAACGTTGGCCTGCGCGCCGTCTGGCATCTGCCCACCCGTTTCTAGGTATAGAGCCCGGCGCGGATGTCGGCGGTGTTCAGCTTGATCGGCAAGGCTTTCGAGGTGGGCTTTGATAGCCATAACATGCAACTCCTTCATGGAGTTGCAGTAATCCTATCCAGAAAGTTAAGATGAGGTTAGCGGATCATCCTAACCTCCGACGAAACGCCCTAACTCTGCGAGAAACACAGCAATCGGCGAAATATTTAGTCAGCCGCATCCAAACCGTAAGCAGTGTGAAGCACACGGACCGCCAATTCTGTCTCATCCTCGTCGATCATAACGCTCACCTTGATCTCTGAAGTGGAGATCGCCTGAATGTTGATTCCGCGATCGGAAAGCGACCGAAACATGGTGCTTGCAACACCAGCATGGCTCTTCATGCCAACGCCGACAACGCTTATCTTGGCGATCTGACTGTCGGTAATGATGCGATTGAAGCCGATCTCCGAACGGCGATCCTCAAGCAGCGCCTGCGCGCGGGCCAGATCAGATTGCGGCACAGTAAAGGTAACATCGGTTTCGCCTTTATCGCGTCCGACGTTCTGAATGATCATGTCGACATTTATGCTGGCATCCGCGAGCGGAGTAAAAATGTCCGCCACAGCGCCCGGCTTATCAGGCACGCGGGTAAGGATGATTTTGGCCTCGTTCTTGTCGTGCGCGATCCCTGTGACCAGTTGGCGTTCCATTTCGCCCTTCTCCACCAATTCGTTCATTTCTTCTTCGGAGACGATGAGCGTCCCCGGCAATTCGTCTGCTGGTGCCGCATCCTCTCCGATAAAGCTGGAGAGCACCTGAATGCGCACGCCCGACTTCATTGCCAAACCGACAGAGCGGGTCTGCAGCACTTTCGCGCCAACGCTGGCAAGCTCCAGCATCTCCTCGTACGTCACCGCTTTCAGCTTGCGCGCGCGCGCCACGATACGGGGATCGGTCGTGTAGACGCCATCAACATCAGTGTAGATATCACAGCGATCCGCACCGACTGCCGCAGCAACTGCGACGGCTGATGTGTCAGATCCGCCGCGGCCAAGCGTCGTGACCCGGCCCTCTGGCGAGATGCCCTGAAACCCAGGCACTATGGCAATCTCGCCACTTTCCATGCCAGCCAGCATGCCGGGTGCATCGATCGTTTCAATGCGCGCCTTCGAATGCGCTTCGATTGTTTTCACAGGGACCTGCCAGCCGAGCCAGCTTCGCGCCTTGCATCCCAATGATTGTAACGTGAGCGCGAGAAGGCCGCTCGTCACCTGCTCTCCGCTCGATACGACAACGTCGTACTCCGCTGGATCGTGAAGGGCGTTTGCTTCGCGGCAAAAGCCAACAAGCCTGTCGGTTTCACCAGCCATAGCGCTCACTACCACCGCAACCTCATCTCCGCGCGATGCCTGCGCCCGCACAATGCCCGCGACGCGCCGTATGCGTTCGGTCCCGGCCATTGATGTGCCGCCGAATTTCATAACAATTCGCTGCCGTGATTTGGCTGTGCTGGCAGTCACTATCGCAAAGCTCCCGAGAGTTGAGGTGGCGAGACGTTTCGCGCGCTGTTAGGGACGCATGATGACAAAGGCAAACGTAACAAATGTAACCATCCGTCCTGAAGAGGCAGCATTCTTTGCTGATCTTGCGCGCGACTGGTGGAATCCCAAGGGCAAGATGGCCAGTCTTCATCAGGTAAATCCGGTTCGGCTCGCCTTCATTCGTGATGCCGTGGATGCGCACTGGGAGGATGCCTCTCGCACCGCAAACCCGCTTGCGGGCAAGACTGCGCTCGATATCGGGTGCGGTGCTGGGCTGGTATGCGAGCCGCTGGCTCGACTGGGCGCTGAGGTGACGGGGGTAGATGCAGCAACAGACAATGTCGCGGCTGCAAGCGCGCATGCTGAGGCTTCGGGCCTCGATATCCGCTATATGGCCGGAGAAGTCGCGACGCTCGATATTGGCACCTTCGATCTCGTCACATGCCTCGAGGTGGTGGAGCATGTTGCAGACAAGGAGCAATTCCTTGCCGACGTTGCAGCGCGGCTATCGCCCGATGGTCTGCTCGTCATGTCGACCCCAAATCGCACCACAGCCAGCCGAGTTCTACTTGTCGGTGCTGCAGAAGCCATCGGCTACGTGCCCAAGGGAACGCATCACTGGCGCGATTTTGTCCAGCCAGAAGAGCTAGAGGATTTGCTAAGCGGTGTTGGCCTCGAAGTGACACGGAGGCGCGGAATAGCCTTTAGCCCATCGAAGGGTTTGCACCTGTCAGATGACGAAAAGCTCAATTACATCCTGTCAGCCCGGCACAAGCGCTAAAGAATTCGGTCCGCCTGATCGGGCGATGGCATCCAGCATGTATCGCGTACGCCGAACCATGTGTACCGGTTTCGAGCGATCAGCAGATACAGGGGGTCGCGCACAAATCGTGGTATCAGGCGAAAAACGCGGCTCAGCTTCCATGGCCAGCCCAATTGTGACCACATATGCAAAACAGCATCGGAGTTTTTCCAGATGCGCCCGCCGTCTTGCGCTGCATCGACCAGCACAAAGCTTTCGGGATCATTCGGATCGAACCCTGCCTCTCGCATGATCTGAGCGCCCACTGGGTTTTGCATTGCTGCAAGACGAAATGTGCCTTTGGTATCATTCTTCAATATGAACTGCGCGTTGGCAGAGCACAGCACGCACACCCCATCGAAAACGATGATGGCCTTGTCTCTTGGGATCGAGACCGCGCCATCGGCTGGAATTGCTGAGCTAGTCGCCATTCGCGCCCATCATGGTGACGAACTCTTTCACATTGTCGACGAAAACACCGTCGACACCGCTTTCGATCGCGGCCTTCCATAGCTTCTCATATTGGCCGTTGGCTGCCGGGCCGCCTTCATTTTGCAGGCCTGCTGGCAGAAACCCGTTTTCCTTGCGCAACGTCCAGGGATGAACTTGCAGCCCAACAGCATGCGCATCGGCTACAAGAGAAGTCGCACTCATGTTCTCAGGGTCAATCACGTGGCCAAGCCATGGGCCAATACCATCAGCATACGTCGCGACTTCGGCAAGACCTGTTGGCGAAAGGATATCGGACCAGCGCATATCAGGCTCATCATAAGGTCCGCCCTCAGGCTTGATCAGCAGAATAAGCTTTGAATCGATCAGTTTGTCGAGCCTTTGCAACGGACCCACTTCAAACACCTGTACAAAAACCGGGTCATCCGCGCCCGCGAGATCGTGCTTTTTGAGCTCGCTGACGAGAAGATCAATCATGTCGATCCCCTCCTGCTCAAGTATCCATGTGGGATGCTTGAGTTCAGGATAAATGCCGATGGTGCGCCCCGTTTCTGCTTCCTTTGCGCGCACCAGCTTCACGATCTCTTCGAACGTTGGCACCTGATAGAGGCCGTTATACGCCGTGTTGGCCGGACGGATGTTTCCGACCCGCTCTCGGGCCCTTAGAGTGCGCAGTTCAGCTAATGTGAAATCCTCGGCGAACCAGCCTGCGACCTGCTGGCCCTCGATGTTTTTGGTGCGGCGCAGGTATTCAAACTCTTCCCGGCTCGCGACGTCAGTGGTGCCTGAAAGCTCGTTTTCGTGGCGTGCAATTAGCACCAGATCTTTCGTCACTACCAGATCGGGCTCGACGTAATCAGCTCCTCTATCAATCGCGAGTTCGTAGGCAGCGAGAGTGTGTTCTGGCCTTTCACCGGACGCACCACGATGGGCGATAATCAGTGGATCAGATTGCGCCATGGCGACCCCCGGAATTGCGAGCGCTGCGGCAATTGCGCTCAGGAAAAGTGTGCGGACCATTCATCTTCCTTAAAACCGACAAGAATGCCACTTGGCGTTTCGACCACTGGCCGCTTGATCATTGAAGGGTTCTGAACAAGCAATGCGGCAGCCTTGTTACTGTCTTCTGCATCCGATCTTTGAGCATCCGACAACTTGCGAAAGGTCGTGCCGCGTTTGTTGAGAATGACGTCGACGCCCTTGTTTTTAATCCACCCGGCGATTTTGGCCTTATCGGCGCCTTCCTTCTTGTAGTCGTGGAAGGTGTAATCAAGACCCTCACGTTCAAGCCATTTGCGCGCCTTCTTCACAGTGTCGCAGTTTGGAATACCGTAGAAATGGATCGTCATGGGTTCTCCTATTCGCGCGATAGATGCGCATCGGCAATGGCGACGGCAAGAGCATCGGCGGCATCGTTTCCAGCAGGGCTTGCCCCGGGGAGCAGCATTTTGACCATGGCGGCGACTTGAGCCTTGTCTGCGCCGCCCGTTCCAACCACAGCCTGTTTGACTTTGCGAGCCGCGTGCTCATTCACCGAAAGCCCAGCCGCCCCGCACGCAGCGAGAACAGCGCCTCTAGCCTGGGCTAGCTTTAGGGTCGATTGGGGGTTTTTATTGGCGAACACCTCTTCACATGCCACCCGATCAGGTTTGTGTTTGATTATGACAGCAGCAATCCCTGACTGAAGCTGCGCCAACCGCTTCGCCATCGAAGCCTTGGTGGATGTCGGCAATTGCCCGTTCGCAATATGTGTTAGGCGCGAACCCTCGGTACGCACCACTCCCCAGCCCGTGCAGGAAAGCGAGGGATCAAGACCGAGAATTATCACGGCCTCTTTCCCCGCTTGAGAGTGTTAGGAAAGCCCAATCGTCCAACCCAGACGCCATGCAGCTGCGAGCAGAAATGCTGTTCCCAGCAAAATCGCAAACAGCCATTCGCGCCAAGTCATCGGCTAAGCTCATCGGAGCGCGTCAATCGTCAAGCTTCTCCATGACCGCATCCGGGATGTCGTAATTGCCCCAAACAGTCTGCACATCGTCGTCGTCATCGAGTGCGTCGATCAGCTTTAGAAGAGTGCCCGCGCCTTTCTCGTCCATCTCAACGGTAAGATTGGGTTTCCACGCAAGCTTCACTTCTTTTGCCTCACCCAAAGCCTTCTCAAGGCTTGAGGAAACCTCGTGCAAGTCTTCCGCGGCTGTCCAGATTTCATGACCGTCCTCGGACGATGAAATATCTTCGGCGCCTGCTTCCAGTGCAGCTTCGAGAACCTTTTCCTCATCGCCTGCCTCTGGCCCGTATTCGATGAACCCAAGCCGTTCGAAACCATGCGCAACCGAACCCTCGGTGCCCAGATTGCCGCCATTCTTGCTGAATGCTGTGCGCACTGCTGTGGCAGTGCGGTTGCGGTTGTCTGTCAGCGCTTCAACGATGATGGCGCTCCCGCCCGGGCCATACCCTTCGTAGCGAACCTCTTCATAATTCTCGTCATCGCCGCCGCTCGCCTTGTCAATTGCGCGCTGGATATTGTCCTTGGGCATTGACTGCGCCTTAGCGTTGTTCACAGCCAAGCGCAGGCGCGGGTTCATATCGGGATCGGGTGCGCCCATTTTTGCCGCGACGGTGATTTCGCGGCTCAGTTTCGAGAACAGGTTGGAGCGCTTCTTGTCCTGTGCGCCCTTGCGGTGCATGATGTTTTTAAATTTGGAATGGCCTGCCATAGGAACTCTTTTGCGTTAGGCTTGAATTGGATGGATTTCGCTTAAGCAATGGCAGTGCCGCAAGCAAGCTCGGCCCTCACATTCCGCCATGTTTTTGGCCTGTATCGCGATGTGGGGCGATTTGCCCTGCGTCCTACAATGGCGGCCAAACCCATCCCCCTGGGAGAGGCATTTGTGGTCATGTTGGGCGCCTTGTTCGTGCTCGACTGCACGCTTTCTCTCGGCGTATTCTATCTGGAAACTGGCATCGCGGAAACGGGATACGAGTTTCCCAATCCGCTCCAGGAAGATTACTCTTTCCAATCCGATTTCTTTGGGATGGTGATCCTTGCCCCGATAGTTGAAGAATCGCTTTTCCGCGGTTGGCTAAGGGGAAATTTGGCCGCTTTGCGCTTTGCAGCGATTGCATGGATCGCCGTGGCGCTCGTGCTACTGGCTGAGCTTCTGGAGTGGGCAATTCTTGGCAGCGCAACCGGTGTGGCCTTGATCCTGCTGTTGATTGGCTTGTTGCAATGGCTGGCAACTCGCAAAACCGAAACTCAGGTGCCCGATTGGTTCAAAGCGCATTACGGAAAGCTTGTATGGGGAAGCACGCTTGCCTTTGGGATGATCCACATCACCAACTTTGAAACCTTTGGCAGCCCGGTGGATCTCATGCTGGTCGCATCGCAAACGCTAGGCGGCCTGATACTCGCGTATACACGCACGAGACTGGGCCTCGGCGCTGCAATCGGACAGCACGCAGCGTTCAACCTCATCCTTCTGACCGATGTCAGTATTTGGGGATAGGCTTAGACCCGGACGGCCGTCCCGCTAGCGCTGACCATCAACATCGACCCCGTCTCGCCAACCACTTCATAGTCAAGATCGACGCCCACCACTGCGTTTGCTCCGCGCGAGGCGGCCTCGGCTTGTAGCTCTTCAATTGCCTCATCGCGGGCCTTTTTGAGAATGCGCTCGTACGAGCCAGATCGCCCACCAACGATGTCCCGAATATTGGCAAACAAGTCACGAAACAGATTTGCGCCGACGATCACTTCGCCGACTACGATGCCGTGGTAATCTTGGATGGGGCGCCCCTCGATTGAAGGGGTTGTGGTGACGATGACGCCGCGCGCGTCTTTCCATTCTGACATGAGTTTAATACCTCCCTAAACTGTATTATCTACATAAGACACAAGGGCGTATTTTCAATGTCTACAGTGGCGAGAGTTAACCCATCCCAAGCGCTGCCTTGTAGGTTTCGAGCACCATATCCTGCTCGCTGCGTTCATCAGGCTTCATTTTGCGCAACTTGATGATCTGGCGCATGATCTTGGTGTCGTAACCAACCGCTTTGGCTTCGGCGTAAACATCGCGAATATCATCAGCGATGCCTTTCTTCTCTTCTTCGAGGCGTTCGATACGCTCAACTAGCAGGCGCAGGCGGTCGTCCGTGGCTTCAGCCATTGGGGTCTATCTCCGATGAAAGGGAATCAGTTGACGGGTCGGATAATCGCCCTTCCCGAACTCTTGAAGGGGCAATTGTGAATAAGGCTGTGGTTGAAGCAAAACCTCAGTGCAATTCCGGGTCGTTCTTGGCGACACTTGCCTTCATTGCTTCAAGTTGCGCCTCGGTGGCGGGTTTCTGGCGTGTCGCCTTCCATTCGTCTTGCGGCATGCCATGGATCAACGCGCGCGCTTCGACTTTGTCGCCTTCGAACCCTCCATCACGGATCCAGTCGGCGAGGCAATTGCGGCAGAAACCGGCAAGCCCCATCAACTCAATGTTTTGCGCATCATGGCGATGGCGCAAGTGTTTGACCAATCGGCGGAACGCAGCCGCAGCAACCTCATCATCGAGGCTCTCGAGCGGATCGGGCGTGTTTTCATCGGTCATGATCGGGCTTTTCCTTGAGTTGAAATTTTAGTGTGCCATAGCTCCGTCAATTAGGTCACCCAAGAGAGATCGTTAAGGGTCATGACGAAAAGAGATCATACAAGGATCGATCCACGCGGCCGCAAGGTCAAGATCCTGGCGACCATAGGCCCAGCCAGCCGTTCACCCGAAATGCTTCGCCGGCTCTTTAAGGCGGGCGCGGACGCTTTCCGCTTGAACATGAGCCATGGCGATCATGAAGATCACACAGCCTCGATCAAATCCATTCGCGCGCTGGAAAAAGAGTTCGCGCGGCCCATCGCGATCCTTGCCGATTTGCAGGGGCCAAAACTGCGCGTCGGTACTTTCAAAGACGGGAAAGCGGTTATCCGGCACGGGCGACACTTCACGCTTGATCGCGATAATACGCCCGGTGATGAAACGCGCGTCTGCCTACCTCATTCCGAATTATTCGGGATCATGGAGCGCGGCCAGCGCCTTCTGATCAACGATGGCAAAATAAGGTTGATTGTCAAAGAGGCGGATGACGACCGGATAATCTGCTCAGCCGAAGTGGGCGGAGTTATCTCGGATCGTAAAGGCGTGAATGTCCCCGATGCCGAAGTGCCGATCCCGGCTTTGACTGAAAAGGACCGGAAAGACCTGGCCTTCGCAGTCGAGCATGGCGCCGACTGGATCGCGCTTTCGT
Organism: Erythrobacter sp. YT30; assembly: GCF_001542875.1. Lineage (GTDB taxonomy): Bacteria > Pseudomonadota > Alphaproteobacteria > Sphingomonadales > Sphingomonadaceae > Erythrobacter. The sequence goes on from NZ_LMAF01000002.1 coordinate 650,654, forward strand.
TTGTCCAGCGCCCTGAAGATCTTGCTGAAGCGCGCAAATTGATTGCCCAGCATGGCGCCCACAGCCCCGCTCTGTGCGCGAAGATTGAAAAGCCGCAAGCGGTAAAGCGGCTCGATTCCATCATTGAGCTTTCCGATGCGATAATGGTTGCTCGCGGCGATCTGGGTGTCGAGCTTGAACCCCACGAAGTGCCTCCGCTGCAAAAGCGTATCGTCAATGCCAGCCGTAGGGCGGGCAAGCCGGTAATTGTGGCAACGCAGATGCTTGAATCCATGATTGAGAGCCCGATACCCACTCGCGCTGAGGTATCGGACGTTGCCAACGCGGTTTATGACGGCGCTGATGCGGTGATGCTATCAGCAGAAAGCGCAGCTGGGGATTGGCCTGAAGAATCCGTCAGAATGATGGATAAGATCGCAATTCAAGTCGAACGTGAAGAGGGATACAAAGAGCGTATCCGCTTCCTCGATACACCGCCCGATGCAACCACATCCGACGCGCTGGCGCACAGCTGTATGACGATTTCCGAAACGGTGCCGATCAGCGCAATCACAATCTTCACTGCAAGCGGATCAACCGCCCGACGCGTGGCGCGCGAAAGGCCCACTACCCCTGTGCTCGTCCTCACGCCGAGTATGCGCACGGCAAGACGGGTTGCCTTGCTGTGGGGCACTCATGCGGTGGCGACAAAAGATATCGGAAGCTTTGAAGAGATGATTGCCAAAGGAAAGCGCATGGCGCTGCGTCATCGCTTTGGCGAAGCGGGTTCCAAGCAGATCGTTCTGGCAGGTGTGCCCTTCGGGACGCCGGGTGCGACCAATCTTTTGCACGTCGTCACTCTTTCAGGTGACGAATTGAACAAGCACAAAGACTAAGCGTCAGCTCGCGCTAGCTTGAGATAACCTCGCCCGCGCTTCTTCCTCACCGATCAGTGGCAGCAGTTCACCCATGTCAGGGCCGTGGTTCATGCCCGTCAGCGCCTGGCGCAAGGGGAGGAATAATTGCTTGCCCTTTCTGCCTGTAGCGTCCTTGAGCGTCGATGTCAGCGTCCCCCACGGGTCATTGCCCCATTCGAGTGAGGCGCTCGCTTGGGCGAGATAAGCTCGATCTTCCTCGGAAAATTCGGGCTGATCAATCGGGCCTGTGACCAATCGCCACCATTCACCCACTTCGTTAATCGTCGCAACATTGGGGCGCACGGCATACCAGCCAGCTTCATCCATGCCGTCGGGAAGGCGGTCTCTTACCGCGTCATATTCCATCGCGTGAACAATTGCCGTGTTGACCCGCTCAAGTTCAGCATCGTCAAACTTTGCCGGAGCGCGGCCGAATGTGCTCAAATCAAATGTGTCGAGCAGCGCTGATCGGTCTGCGATAGGCTCAACGGGCAACGAGGTTCCCAACCGGCAGAGAAGCGCAATGACGGCTTCTGGTTCGATACCCTTCTCACGAAAAGCGTCGCACCCTAGTGAGCCTAGGCGCTTGGAAAGCTTGCCTTCCTTACCCACCAATAGCGCCTCATGCGCAAAGGCAGGGACGGCAGCCTCCATCGCGGTGAACATCTGGATTTGAACAGCGGTGTTAGACACGTGATCCTCGCCGCGCAGAACCTGAGTTACCCCCATATCGACATCATCAACCGTGCTGGGCAGCATGTAGAGCCAGGAGCCATCGGCGCGCCGAATGACCGGGTCTGACAATTGCGCAGGGTCAAATTTCACTTTGCCGCGCACGCCATCTTCCCATTCGATTGCTTCTGAATGATCGAGCTTGAAGCGCCAATGCGGTTCAACGCCCTCGGCCTCTTTTGCTGCGCGCTGTTCGTCAGTGAGATTGAGTGCGGCGCGATCATAGATTGGCGGCAAGCCGCGCCCCAGCAAAACCTTACGCTTCAGCTCAAGTTCCTGAGCGGTTTCATAGGCGGGATAAATCCGCCCCGCATCGCGCAGCGCAGCAAAGGCAGCCTCATACCTCGCCAATCGCTGCGACTGGCGCTCTTCGCGATCCCAATCAATACCGAGCCAGCCGAGGTCGGCTTGTATCGCGTCGACATACTCTTCTTTTGAGCGCGCGGCATCGGTATCATCGATGCGCAGGATGAATTCGCCGTTGGTCTTTTGCGCGAGCATCCAATTGTGGAGCGCGGTGCGAATATTGCCGACATGCAGACGGCCAGTTGGCGAAGGGGCAAAACGGGTTGTGCTCATGGCCGGTGCGTTACTGCGCAGCGGCTCTCCCCGCAAGCGGTTCAAGCGCCTCTGAATTCGGCGGCAACAAGATCAATCGAAGCGTCCCACAATGCCTGAGCTCTGCCGGGCCTGATCAATCCTTCGAGCACTCGATCGAAGGCTGCGCGATCTCTATGCGCGGTTGCCTCGATCATATATCCGATTGTCGCCTCATCGTGGCTCATCAATCCGCAGCAGAAGCGTGAAACCTGAATATTCTCAGGCCATACCCGCGCAATGACTTTTGCCATGCTGAGCGATTTCGCGGCCACATCCATGCTTCCCAGGCGAACCGCCAATTCAGCCACCGGATCCCGGCGCGCATGTTCGTGTACCGCGATCAAACGAAGCGAGTAGACAAAGCGCGCGGCGATCGGATGCAAGTTTGAAAGACGCGGAGGCCGCGCCAGATCGGCAATGATAGACTGCGCGTTTGCCGCATGGATTTTTGGCATAGATGTCGAACCTCTTGCTCCAGTGGATAGAGAGCTTCATGCCTTATCTGCGAATGCGTCGCAATAGCTATTATGGCGTCAGAGGCTTATTTCGGGCGAACCGTGAAGCTGTGATCAATATACATGAAAACTTCCGTTTCGCTCGATTGCTGCCAGTAAAGTTCGCCGTCCAACCCATCGATCGACACGCCGTAATCATTGCCAAACATCGATGCATAGCTTGTCGCTTCCTTGGCGACGTGGCGCACTACATCGGGGCGATATTGCTCGGGATTGTCGATGGCGAGGCCGGTCGTGCCGACATCAATGAACGATCGTCCAGTAGCGGTTATGTCTTTGACGAATGCCTCGATCCGGTCAGCGGTTTTGCGCACATTCGCATCATCGCCGCGCAATGGGATGCGGGCATAGACCTGAACACGATTGGTGTCCGGCCTGTTGCCGCCGACGACAGGCAACTGACGCATATTGTCTTTAGTAACAGGCTGCAGCTTGTATCGTCCCGCAACTATAGCGATACCTTGCGCATCTGCACGATCTAGCGTCGCTTCAAACATGGCATAGAGCTCGGCGAGCCGGGTGTCGCGATCGCGCGAATCCGAGCTTACATAGAGCGGTGTCACGAAATAGTCTGCCTTGCGCGTAACACCGATAGCAGCTGGGCCGTTGTTAGGAGAAAAGTATGCGTTGCCCGCAGAGCGATCCTGTCGTGAACCTGTCACCACGATGGTTTCCTGTGCCGCCAATTGCATCGGCAGCGCCGCACACACAGTTGCGGCTGCAATCATCAATCTCTTCATAAGTCCCTCCCTGCGTTGAATTTACTCCTTCAGACTATCCGCGCGCACCCGACTGTAAAGTGAACACAAAAAACCCCGCCGCAGCTTTTTGCCGCAGCGGGGTCATTTGATTTGGTCAGCACAACCTTATTCGGCTGCGGCAGTATCTCCGCCGCCCATGGCAGCTTTCATCGCTTCCTCGCTCGAAACCGGATCGGCCTCTGGCTCGGGCTCGGGAGCATTCGCCGCAGCAAGCGCTTCCTGCTGCTTCTTCCACTGAGCTTTCAGCGCTGCGTCGCGGCTCGATGCCGTCACGCGCATACGGTTCATGCCAGCGCCCGTACCAGCTGGGATAAGGCGACCCACGATGACGTTCTCTTTGAGACCGATCAGCGTGTCCTTCTTGCCTTCAACCGAAGCTTGCGTAAGCACGCGGGTTGTTTCCTGGAACGAGGCAGCCGAGATAAAGCTGCGAGTCTGCAGCGATGCCTTGGTGATGCCCAGCAGGATCGGATTACCTTCGGCAGGCTCTTTGTTCTTGCCAAGCTTGGCATTCACTTCGAGCATTTCGGCAAGGTCGACCTGTTCACCCGGAAGCAGCGTGGTGTCGCCACCCTTTGTGATTTCAACCTTTTGCAACATCTGGCGAACGATCACCTCGATGTGCTTGTCGTTGATTTTCACGCCCTGCAGTCGGTAGACTTCCTGGATTTCGTTGACGAGATACTCAGCAAGTGCCTCGACACCCAGAACCTCCAGAATGTCATGCGGGTTAGGCGAGCCAGAGATCAGAGTATCGCCCTTCTTCACGAAGTCGCCTTCCTGAACGTCGATGACCTTGGTCTTCGGGATCAGGTATTCGACGCGGTCACCCTCTTCAGGAACAATCGCAATCTTGCGCTTCGCCTTGTACTCGCGAACGAATTCGATCTTGCCAGAGATCTTGGCGATTACCGAAACGTCCTTAGGCATACGTGCTTCGAACAGTTCGGCAACACGCGGCAGACCACCGGTGATGTCGCGGGTTTTTGCCGCTTCACGCGATGCACGGGCAAGGATGTCGCCGGCTTCAACTGTTTGGCCATCTTCAACCGAAAGCGTCGTACCCGGAGCGAGCATATAGCGCTGCGCTTCAGTTTCATCCGCATCGGTCTGACCTTCGCCGAGAAGAGTCATTCGCGGACGCAGTTCCTCTTTCTTCTTGCGACCAGTTGCCCGGTTTTCGGTCACGACACGCTGCGCAATACCGGTGGCGTCATCAGTCTGCTCTTCCAGCGTCGTGCCTTCGACCAGATCCTGATACTTCACCACACCCGATTGCTCGGTGATGATCGGCAGAGTGAACGGGTCCCATTCAGCCAGACGATCGCCTTCTTTCACCTTGGCGCCATCCTTGAAGTGCAGGACGGTACCGTAAGGCACCTTGTGCATTTCACGCTCACGGCCCTCTGCATCGATCACCGCGATCTCACCGTTACGGGCAAGCGAAAGGATACGTCCTTTCTTGTCCGTAATGGTCGGCATGTCGCGCAATTCGACCTTACCATCAGAGATGGCTTCGAGGTGCGATGTCTCGTTGAGCTGCGCAGCACCACCAATGTGGAACGTACGCATCGTCAGCTGCGTGCCAGGTTCGCCGATGGACTGAGCGGCGATAACGCCGACAGCTTCACCGATATTCACAGGCGTGCCGCGAGCAAGATCGCGTCCGTAACAGGTAGCGCAAACGCCCTGCTCTGCTTCACACACCAGCGGTGAGCGAATCTTCGCGGATTGCACTTCAGCTGCTTCGATCGCTTTCACCATCGATTCATCTACCAGGGTGCCAGCGGGAACAATCACTTCATCGGTGGACGCGTTGACGATGTCCTCTGCGACCGTGCGGCCGAGAATACGCTCACCCAAAGAAGCGATCACTGAACCACCTTGGACGATCGCACGCATTTCAAGCGCGTTTTCAGTCTTGCAGTCCTCTTCGACAATCACGCAGTCTTGCGACACGTCAACCAGACGGCGAGTCAAGTAACCCGAGTTTGCCGTCTTCAGAGCTGTATCGGCAAGGCCCTTACGAGCGCCGTGCGTGGAGTTGAAGTATTCAAGGACGTTGAGACCTTCCTTGAAGTTCGAGATGATCGGGTTCTCGATGATTTCGCCCGAAGGCTTGGCCATCAGGCCTCGCATACCGGCGAGCTGCTTCATCTGCGCTGGCGAACCACGCGCACCGGAGTGGCTCATCATGTAGATCGAGTTGATCGGCGCTTCTTTGCCATCCTTGTCGATCGGCGTTGCCTTAATGCGTTCCATCATCGCATCAGCGACAAGGTCACCACATTTCGACCAAGCATCGATCACCTTGTTGTACTTTTCCTGCTGGGTGATGAGACCGTCCTGATATTGCTGCTCATAGTCAGCAACCATCGCTTTGGTGTCTTCAACCAACTTTTCCTTGGCGTCAGGAATGATCATGTCATCCTTACCGAAGCTGATCCCGGCCTTAAACGCGTGGCGGAAACCGAGGACCATGATGGCATCGGCAAACAGCACCGTGTCTTTCTGACCGGTGTGACGGTACACCTCATCGATCACGTCACCGATATCCTTCTTGGTGAGAAGGCGGTTGATGATGTCGTAAGGCACCTTGCTGTTCTTCGGCAGACATTCACCGATGAGCATGCGGCCAGGCGTCGTGACAAAGCGCTTCATCACGATATTGCCATCTTCATCGGCCTGCGGAACACGGGCGATGATCTTGGTGTGCAGCGTGACAGCTTTCGTTTCGAGAGCCTGGTGCACCTCTGCCATATCGGCAAAGCGCGGCAGTTTCTCTTCCTTGGTGCCATCTTCGTTTTCTAGGAATTCGGGTGTCTTTTCCTGCCGCTCCATGGAGAGGTAATAGAGACCCAGAACCATATCCTGCGAAGGCACGATGATCGGCTTACCGTTCGCGGGTGAGAGGATGTTGTTGGTCGACATCATCAGCACACGCGCTTCGAGCTGTGCTTCAAGGCTGAGCGGAACGTGCACAGCCATCTGGTCACCGTCAAAGTCAGCGTTGAAGGCCGAGCAGACGAGCGGGTGAAGCTGGATCGCCTTGCCTTCGATAAGGACCGGCTCGAAAGCCTGAATGCCGAGACGGTGAAGCGTTGGCGCGCGGTTCAGAAGAACCGGGTGCTCCCGGATCACTTCGTCCAGGATGTCCCAGACTTCCTTGCGCTCCTTCTCGACCCACTTCTTCGCCTGCTTGAGGGTCATCGACAGACCCTTGGCATCAAGGCGGGCGTAGATGAACGGCTTGAACAGCTCGAGCGCCATCTTCTTCGGCAGGCCGCACTGGTGCAGCTTGAGCTCAGGACCGGTCACGATGACTGAGCGCCCGGAATAATCGACGCGTTTACCGAGCAGGTTTTGACGGAAGCGGCCCTGCTTGCCCTTGAGCATGTCGGAAAGCGACTTCAGCGGACGCTTGTTCGCGCCGGTGATGACACGGCCGCGGCGGCCGTTGTCGAACAGCGCATCGACAGCTTCTTGAAGCATACGCTTTTCGTTGCGGACGATGATGTCCGGCGCGCGCAGCTCAATCAGGCGCTTCAAACGGTTGTTACGGTTGATGACGCGGCGATAGAGATCGTTGAGATCCGACGTCGCGAAGCGGCCGCCATCCAGCGGCACCAGCGGGCGCAGCTCTGGCGGGATCACCGGGATCACTTCGAGGATCATCCATTCCGGGCGGTTGCCGGATTCGATGAAGCTCTCGACGACCTTCAGGCGCTTGATGATCTTCTTGGGCTTGAGCGTCGATTTGGTGGTCGCCAGCTCTTCGAGAAGGTCTTCGCGCTCCTGCTCCAGATCGAGGTCCATCAGCATGACTTTGACCGCTTCTGCTCCGATGTCAGCGGAGAAGGCGTCTTCGCCATATTCGTCCTGCGCTTCGAGCAGTTCGTCTTCGGTCAGCAGCTGGAACTTCTCAAGCGGGGTCAGGCCCGGCTCAATCACAACATAGCTCTCAAAGTAGAGAATACGCTCAAGCTGCTTCAACTGAATATCGAGCAGCAGGCCAATGCGCGAAGGCAGCGACTTCAGATACCAGATGTGCGCGACTGGAGCGGCGAGCTCGATGTGGCCCATGCGCTCACGGCGGACTTTGGTGACGGTGACTTCAACGCCGCACTTTTCGCAGACGACGCCTTTGTACTTCATGCGCTTGTACTTGCCGCAAAGGCATTCGTAGTCCTTCACCGGACCAAAGATGCGCGCGCAGAAAAGGCCGTCACGCTCAGGCTTGAACGTGCGGTAGTTGATCGTTTCCGGCTTCTTGATCTCGCCGAAAGACCACGAACGGATGCGCTCTGGCGAGGCGATGCCGATCTGGATCTGGTCAAAGGTTTCCGGCTTGGCCAGTTGGTTGGTGAATTTGGTCAGTTCATTCATTTCTCAAATTCCTCACTTGGAGGTGAAATCTTCAGAGCGGAGTTAAGAGCGGGGACTGAAAAGTCCTGCACCCCTATTCCGCTGCCTCCAGCATATCGCCGTCGTCATCATCCTCGTCGCCGATGGATGTGAGTTCGACATTCATGCCCAGCGAGCGCATTTCCTTTACGAGAACGTTGAAGCTCTCCGGAATGCCCGCTTCGAAGGTGTCATCGCCTTTGACGATCGCTTCGTAGACCTTGGTACGGCCGACAACGTCATCGGATTTGACGGTGAGCATTTCCTGCAAGGTGTAGGCAGCGCCGTATGCCTGCAGAGCCCAGACTTCCATCTCACCGAAGCGCTGTCCGCCGAACTGTGCTTTACCGCCCAGCGGTTGCTGGGTGACAAGCGAGTATGGGCCGATTGAGCGAGCGTGAATCTTGTCGTCGACCAGGTGGTGCAGTTTGAGCATGTAGATGATGCCTACGGTCACCTTACGGTCAAACGCTTCGCCGGTACGGCCATCATAAAGCGTCGATTGGCCAGAGCTGTCGACACCGGCTTTCACCAGCATATCGGACACATCTGCTTCGCGTGCGCCATCGAACACTGGCGTGCCCATCGGGACACCAGCGGACAGATTGGTCGCAAGCTCAACGATTTGATCGGTTGAACGGCTCTCGAGATCGTCGAAATACTGCTCGCCGTACACATCCTTCAGCCGCTCAACGACAGCTTCAGGAGGTTTGACGCTCTTGTAGTCTTCGGCGGCGTTGGGGTTGGCAGCCTTCCACTCTTCAAGCTTGCCAGCAATATCCATGCCGAGCCCGCGAGCTGCGAAACCGAGGTGGGTTTCGAAGATCTGCCCGACATTCATACGCGAAGGCACGCCCAGCGGATTTAGCACAATGTCGACGGCCGTTCCGTCTTCAAGGAACGGCATGTCTTCGACCGGAAGAATGCGAGAAATCACACCCTTGTTCCCGTGACGACCAGCCATCTTGTCACCTGGCTGCAGCTTGCGCTTCACCGCGACGAAGACTTTGACCATCTTGAGAACACCTGGAGCAAGCTCATCGCCGCGCTCCAACTTTTCCTTACGGTCTTCAAACTTCGCATCAATCAGAGCAACCGCATCGTCATACTGCGATTTGATCGCTTCGATCTGCTGCTGACGCGCATCGTCAGCAACGGCGAACTTGAACCATTCGTGCTTCTCGACATCCGCGAGAACCTGCTCGCCGATTTCGATGCCTTTTTTGACGCCTTTCGGAGCCGCCGAAGCGGTTTGACCGAGCAGCATGTCCTTCAGGCGGTTGTAAGTCGCGCGATTGAGAATGTTGCGTTCGTCGGCCGCATCCTTGCGCAGACGCTCGATCTCTTCGTTCTGGATCGCACGGGTACGGTCATCGATCTCGATACCGTGACGGTTGAACACGCGCACCTCGACGATCGTCCCTGCAACACCAGGAGGCAGCCGCAGCGAAGTATCGCGAACGTCAGAGGCTTTCTCACCAAAGATGGCGCGCAGAAGCTTTTCTTCCGGCGTCATCGGGCTTTCGCCCTTTGGCGTGATCTTGCCGACAAGAATGTCACCGGGGTGAACTTCAGCGCCGATATAGACGATGCCAGCCTCATCGAGGTTGCGCAGCGCTTCCTCACCGACATTCGGAATATCACGAGTAATGTCTTCCGGCCCAAGCTTCGTATCGCGAGCCATGACTTCGAACTCCTCGATATGGATCGAGGTGAAGACGTCATCCTTCACGATGCGTTCGCTGATGAGGATGGAGTCCTCATAATTGTAGCCATTCCACGGCATGAACGCGACGAGGCTGTTCTTGCCCAGCGCGAGCTCACCCAGATCGGTCGAAGGACCATCAGCGATGATATCGCCTGGCTCAATGACTTCGCCCACTTTCACAAGCGGACGCTGGTTGATGCAGGTGTTCTGGTTTGAACGCTGGAATTTCTGCAGCGTATAAATGTCAACGCCGGACTGGCCCGCTTCAACATCACCGATCGCGCGGATCACGATCCGGGTCGCATCGACCTGATCGACGATACCGCCGCGTTTTGCAGCGATAGCCGCGCCAGAATCGCGCGCAACAGTTTCTTCCATACCGGTGCCAACCCATGGCGCTTCGGCTTTCACCAAAGGCACGGCCTGGCGCTGCATGTTCGATCCCATCAGAGCGCGGTTGGCGTCATCGTTCTCAAGGAACGGGATGAGCGATGCTGCAACAGACACCAGCTGCTTCGGCGATACGTCCATCAGCGTGATCTGATCATTGGGCGCCATCAGGTTGTCACCAGCCTGACGTGCGGAAATCAGATCTTCTACGAAAGACCCGTCATCGGACAGCTCAGCTGAGGCCTGCGCAACGGTGTGGCGTTGCTCTTCCATGGCTGAGAGATAGATCACATCGCCGGTAACCTTGTTATCGACCACCTGACGATACGGCGTTTCGATAAACCCGTACTTGTTCACTCGGCTGAACGAGGCCAGCGAGTTTATGAGACCGATGTTCGGGCCTTCAGGCGTCTCAATCGGGCAGATACGGCCATAATGTGTTGGGTGAACGTCGCGGACTTCAAAACCAGCGCGCTCACGCGTCAAGCCGCCCGGGCCAAGCGCCGACACGCGGCGTTTGTGGGTGACTTCGGACAAGGGGTTCGTCTGGTCCATGAACTGCGAGAGCTGCGATGAACCAAAGAATTCACGCACGGCAGCCACAGCAGGCTTCGCATTGATAAGGTCGTTGGGCATGACGGTCGAGACATCGACCGAAGACATGCGCTCTTTCACCGCACGCTCCATACGCAGGAGGCCAACACGATACTGGTTTTCGAGAAGCTCACCGACAGAGCGAACACGGCGATTGCCGAGGTTGTCGATATCGTCGACTTCGCCCTTACCGTCCTTAAGACCAACTAGCTCTTTCACGACAGCAAGGATGTCCTCCTTGCGCAGCGTCGTTACCGTATCTTCGGCATCAAGGTTCAAGCGCATGTTAAGCTTCACACGGCCAACCGCGGAAAGGTCATAACGCTCACCATCGAAGAACAGACCTTCGAACAGAGCCTCTGCTGTCTCCTTGGTCGGCGGTTCACCTGGGCGCATCACTTTGTAAATGGCTTCCAGGCCTTCATCGCGATTTTCCGCTTTGTCGACTTTCAGCGTGTTGCGCATCCAAGGGCCAGTGTTGACCTCATCAATGTCGAGGAGATCAAGCTTGTCAAAGCCAGCTTCATCAAGCGCTTCAACATGTTCGAGAGTGAGTTCATCGCCCGCCTCAACATAGATACGACCGGTGCCTTCATCGATCATGTCATATGCGGCATAGCGGCCCACGACTTCTTCGGTTGGAAGCAGCAAGTCTTTGAGGCCGTCTTTTTCAGCCTTGTTGGCTGCACGCGGGCTGATCTTTTGGCCAGCTGGGAAGATTTCTTCGCCGGTCTTTGCATCCACCAGCGCGAAGGCAGGCTTTGCCCCCCGCCATTGCTCAGCAACGAACGGGATTTTCCAACCGTCTTTTGCGCGCTCCCAAGACATGATGTCGTAGAAGTGCTGGAGGATGCCTTCGCTATCGAGGCCCAATGCGTACAGCAGCGCCGTAACCGGCAGCTTACGCTTACGGTCGATACGAACGTTGACGATGTCTTTGGCGTCAAATTCGAAGTCGAGCCAGCTACCGCGATAAGGAATGACGCGAGCTGCAAACAGGAGCTTGCCCGAAGAGTGCGTTTTGCCACGGTCATGATCAAACAGAACGCCAGGCGAACGGTGCATCTGGCTCACGATCACACGCTCGGTGCCGTTGACGATGAACGTGCCGTTCTCGGTCATCAACGGCATATCGCCCATGTAAACGTCTTGCTCTTTGATATCGAGGACCGAGCGCGTTTCGGTTTCCTGATCGACTTCAAAGACGATGAGGCGCAGCGTCACCTTCATCGGCGCCGCATAGGTAATGCCGCGCTGACGACACTCTGTCGTGTCGTATTTCGGCTCTTCTAGTTCGTAGTGAACAAAATCGAGCTCTGCCGTGCCTGCAAAATCGCGGATCGGAAATACGCTGCGCAGTGTCTTTTCAAGACCCGAGACATATCCGGTTTCCTTATCGGAACGCAGGAATTGCTCGTAACTTTCGCGCTGAACCTCAATGAGGTTTGGCATATCGACAACTTCGTGGATGTCGCCGAAGATTTTGCGGATGCGTCTTTTCGCCGTGCCTTTTGCTGCTCGGCTGCGGGTTGCTTTCGCCTTGGTCGCCATGGAGGGGATGTGCCTCTTTTTGTCATAGAAGCGCGAGAAGAAGCCTCGCGCATTACCTTATCCAGTCGTCACGCGAGACTGCAGCCAGATAACGACGCAAAAGAGCCGCCTTCTAAAACTCACCCCTTTTGGGCCGTTTCAGATGCAGCTTTCATCGTCGCGAATATGGCAAAGCGCCGCTTCCATTCTTGGTCCGATCCGTCGCGCATGAATCAGTCCGGCTCGAAGCTGGCCTTGGCAGCCATGTAGGAAGAGCAAAGGGGCACGTCAACCGGGCATGCGGTGATTCGAAAACTGAGCCAAGTGCGCGCCACAGCAACGCTAAAAGCACCACGCCATCTTATATTGAAAAACAATATGACCGAAATATCGCTTTTCGATCATGGCCTTATCGTTTTTCAATATTTATTGATTGACGATAAATCGAACTTCTCCTAGCTAGGTGTTATTGAAATTCAATAAGAGCTTTATAGGAGAACGATATGACACAGCTTTTCACACAATCCCTCGCAATCTGCGCAGCAGCCATTCTGGCCTTCGCATCCATCGGCGCCATCGTCACTGTCCCGCCGGCAGATGCCAGCACGCCCACTTCAACAGCAGAGCTGGCCTAAGCCGCACGAAGTACTGGAGCGAACCATGACCGACAAACCAAACGACTTGCTGCTGCTGGCGGCGAAAGTCCTGACTATTATCATGCAAGCCGCCATTGCCCTTGGAGGTGTATTTATCCTGCTCGCAATTCCGTTGATGCTTGTCTTTCAGGACATGATAAACGCTGAAATTGCTTCCGAATTTGATGCCGCTGTCGGGGCATTTCCTGCCCTAACTGTGGCGGGAACGTTGGGCCTTGTGCTCGGTCTTTTGGCACTTGGCTTTGTTTTCTTCGGGAAACTGCGAGCCATCATATCTACGGTCGGCGACGGCGATCCATTTGCTGATGAAAACGCTGATCGCCTTACACTGATGGGGTGGGTGACGATCGCTGGCCAAATACTTCTGATCCCGATCTCTGGGCTGGCCTTGATGGTCGCCAAATGGGCCGAACCGATGGAAAACGCCGACATCACCATTGATGCAGGGCTCGACATCGAAGGCATATTGCTAGCGCTTATCCTGTTCATCCTCGCCCGTGTGTTCAGACACGGTGCCCGGATGCGCGACGACCTGGAAGGAACCGTGTGATGCCTGCTGATGATGAAGGAGCCATGATCATGGTCAAACTCGATGATCTTCTACACGAACGTCGCATGACGCTTACTGAACTTGCAGAAAGAGTTGGTCTCACACTTGCCAATCTCTCGATCCTGAAAACAGGCAAAGCCAAAGCGATCCGGTTCTCAACCCTCGCCGCGATCTGCCGCGAATTGGAATGCCAGCCGGGCGATCTGCTGGAGTATTCTGCCAGCTGATCGTGACAGAACAGCTTGACTTTCGAGGCGTGCAGGCTAATTGCGCGCCTCGATTGCTTTTGCAGTCATCCGTCCGAGACAGTTGCTGAGCGGAATATGCCGTTCTTAATTTGCAGCCTAGGCGGGGAAAAGAGATTTCCGGTTCGCCATGCGCGACCTATTGGCAATTGATTTGCCCTCCTTCCCCATCGTTGGACCCATTCCTTGCCGAATATCGGCTGGGGCCTTGTCGGTTAGCGGCAAGGTGAAATGTGAGCCGGTCGTGCGGACCTGAACATTCGCTCGGCCATAATGAAGGAGTATGGCATGGATCGTTCGCAAAAAGCCGATGCGGTTGCCCAGCTCAACGACGTCTTCAACGAGGTCGGCGTGGTGGTTGTAACCCGCAACCTCGGCCTGACGGTGGATCAATCCACCGAACTGCGCGGGAAGATGCGTGAAGCAGGTGCATCCTACAAGGTTGCGAAGAACCGTCTCGCCAAGCTCGCCCTGAAAGACACCGATTACACCGGGATCGAAGAATTTCTCTCCGGCCCAACTGCCTTGGCATGGTCTGAAGACCCTGTCGCAGCAGCCAAAGCGGCGGTCGATTTTGCGAAATCGAACGACAAGTTGGAAATCGTCGGTGGATCGATGGGCACGCAGGTACTCGACGAAGCTGGGGTCAAGGCGCTCGCCTCGATGCCGAGCCTCGATGAACTGCGCGGCAAGATCGTTGGCCTCGTCAACGCCCCGGCAACCAAGGTTGCTCAGGTCGTCAACGCGCCTGCGAACAAGCTGGCCCGTGTGTTTGGTGCCTATGGCGCCAAGGACGCAGCTTAAGAGACATTATTCGCGAACAACGAAACATCTGGGGTGAATTGAAGACCCCGCCTATTATTTGGAGTGAACATCATGGCTGATATTGCCAAGCTTGTTGAAGAACTTTCGAAGCTGACCGTCCTTGAGGCAGCTGAACTTGCAACTGCCCTCGAAGAAGAGTGGGGCGTAAGCGCCGCTGCTGCTGTGGCTGTTGCTGGCCCCGCTGCTGGCGGTGGTGACGGCGGCGCTGCTGCTGAGGAAAAAGACGAATTCGACGTCATCCTCACCGGCGACGGCGGCAAGAAAATCCAGGTCATCAAAGAAGTCCGCGCCATCACTGGCCTGGGCCTCACCGAAGCCAAGGGTCTTGTCGAAGGCGCACCGAAGCCTCTCAAAGAAGGCGTTGCGAAAGCAGAAGCCGAAGAGATCAAGGGCAAGATCGAAGCAGCCGGCGGCACCGTCGAGCTCAAGTAAGCTTCGTTCAGTTCCGACTGAAAGGAAGGGGCGGTGCCAGCGATGGCGCCGCCCTTTTTTTGCGCCGCAGACCCTGAACTCTTGCGCACGTCCAAGACGGCGTACGATCCAAGGTTCAGCCAATACAGCGCGCGTCGTGTTGAGGCCGTACCGGTAGGATCACTTCTGGACCGAAAGCATTGTCCACTTATGACGCACGCAGGAAGCCGCCATGGCTAATTCGACAGATTGGCTTGACCCCGCCTTCGAGGCCATCGCCATTGACGACGATGGAAGGGCGTGTTCGGATATTCCTGAAAGCGCTTGCCAAGACGAAGCCGGAAATTTCTTCGCTCATGTAACGGCGTTGTCGCTTTCAAAGAGTTCGGACGCTCTCATTGATCCTAAGCTTGTCCTGAGCTGGCTCATTCCCGCCGTCGGCGCGCCCGCTGCGCTGGTCGGACTGTTAGTCCCGATACGCGAGGCAGGCGCGCTTTTGCCGCAAATGTTCACCGCCGAAAAACTGCGCCAATTGCCGAAGCGCAAATGGGCATGGACCGCAGGAGCAATTGTCCAGGGATTGGCGGCGTTGGCGATCGCGATGTCGGCTGTGCTCTTATCAGGACTGGCGGCGGGATTGGCGATCGTGATCGCTCTTGCCGTCCTTTCGCTGGCGCGCAGCGTGTGCTCGGTGTGCTATAAAGATGTTCTGGGTAAGACCGTCGACAAATCACGCCGGGGCCGCGCTACAGGCCTCGCCAGCTCTCTGGCTGCGAGCGTCGCGATTGGTTTCGCCGCTATTCTTTACTTCGGTCCCGCTGATCGGTTTGATGTGGTGGTGGGCGCGCTTTTTGCCGCCGGGGTGATCTGGATAAGCGCGGGCCTTGTTTTCACCAGGCTTTCGGAGAAAGCAGGGGCAACCGAAGGTGGCGAAAACGCATTCCAATCTGCGATCGATAATCTCAGCTATTTCAAGACCGAACCGCAGCTCCGGACTTTCATTGTGACACGGGGTTTGCTGACAGCGACCGCTTTTGCACCGCCCTTCATGGTCGCACTGGGATCGCAGGGCCAATCTAGCCCTGAAAACCTGGGCCTGCTCGTTTTCTCATCGGCCCTCGCCGCACTCTTGAGCAGTTTTATCTGGGGCAGTCTGGCGGATCGATCGAGCAGAAGGGTGCTTCTTCTGGCCTCGGTGATTGGCGCAGCGGCGCTGGCGGGCACAGTGGCTTGCTCTATTTTTGCGCTGATCGAGAACGACTATGTTATGCCAGTCTTTCTGTTTGTTCTCATGGTTAGTTACCAAGGGGTGCGCCTGGGACGTTCGACCCATCTTGTCGACATGGCCAATACCGAAACCCGCGCGGCGTTCACAGCCCTTTCCAACACCGCCATCGGGCTAGTGCTCCTGGCGGGCGGCGCATTTAGCCTGATCGCCAGTATGGCGGGGCTTGAGGTCACGTTGGCGATCCTAACAATGATGTGCGGATTGGCTTGCTGGTCAGCTGGTCAGCTAGAAGAGGTTCAGGAATAGAGCGGAAGCGCGCGCTTGCTAAGTGACCTGCAGGCCTCAGAACCAGCCTTAAAGATCTGGAGCACAAAACTAGACCTTTCGCCGACTCGCACATGAGCCTATCCGGGCCGGCTTTATGCGCGAGATGCAACCTCTTCGAACGCCAAGTTGGGGCGGTGAAGTTCGGGCGACTTTGTTGCTTGCCGGGCCGCTGGCGCTCGCCAATTTGCTGCAGATGCTGACCTATGCGGTGGATGTTATCTTTATCGCTCGATTGGGCGAGGGTCAGCTTGCCGCGTCGTCTCTCGTGATGGCGATCTTCGGGCTCATTGTTTGGGCTTTGAGTTCTCTGACTGCTGCGGTTGCACCTTTAATTGCCGCACAATTGGGAGAGAACCCTAATGCCGTTCGCCCCGTTCGGCGCGCGGTTCGCATGGCGTTATGGTTGTCCGTGATTTCGGGAGCTGGCGGGATGGCGCTCGCGCTTCTTACGATTCCGGTGATGTATGCCACGGGTCAGCCGCCCGAGGTGATCGCGTTTGCCATTCCCTACCTTTTTGCAGTCGTATGGTCATTGATCCCGATGGTTATCGGCAATGTCCTGCGCACCTACGTCTCGACGTTGGGACGCCCGATCTTCGCGACGGCGATCACGGCATTTGGCATCGGCGTGAATGCAGTCGGCAATTATGCGCTTATTTTCGGTAATCTCGGCATGCCGCGATTGGAACTTATCGGTGGAGGCATAGCGACCATCATCACGACGACGGTGACAATGCTTGTCTATGTCGCTGTTATCCGGTTCGACAAGAAGCTTCATCGCTACCGCATATTCGGCAAATGGTGGCGAGCGGATTGGCCAAAGTTCTGGGAGATCATCCGGATCGGAACACCTATCGCACTAACCGTGATTGCGGAGGCCGGAATCTTCGGGGCAGCAGCATTCTTGATGGGCCGGTTCGGCGCGTCAGAGCTTGCTGGACACACAATCGCGCTCAACATCGCTGCTTTCGCCTTTCAGGTGCCTTTCGGTGTTGGACAAGCGGCGACCATTCGTGTGGGCTTTTTCTATGGCGCGCGCGATCGCCAGGGGATCAAGCAGGCAGGCTGGGTGGCCATCGCAATTGGAACAGGCTTCATGTTTTTGACTGCCAGCGCAATGATCTTTGCGCCGAATGTGCTCTTGTCGATCTATCTTGATCCATACGCGGCAAAGAACGCAGCGCTTGTCGCCTTTGCGCTCCAATATCTTGTCTGGGCAGCAGCGTTTCAGATCGTTGATGGGCTGCAGGCGGTTTCTCTGGGATCGCTCCGTGGGCTTCAAGATACGCGCGTGCCGATGTGGATCGCGGTTTTCAGCTATTGGGTGCCAGGATTCGGGCTTGCCGTCAGCCTTGGCTTTTTCACCCCGCTCGAAGGTAATGGCGTGTGGATCGGCCTTGCCACCGGACTGTTTTTTGCGGCGGCTTTGTTGACGTGGCGGTGGATGCGGCGCGAGACCTTGGGGCTAACCGTCAGGCACAGCCCCGCACCCTGAAAAAATTTCACTTAATGCTGTTGACTCATGCAGGCCGCGCAACCACATGCGCCGCACTGGCACTCTCGTGGTGAGAGTGCCAATCAATGTTTCAATTCAAGAGAAAGGTCATAAAAATGGCATTTCGTCCCCTGCATGACCGCGTAGTGGTTCGTCGCATCGAAGCAGACACCAAAACCGCTGGCGGCATCATCATCCCCGACTCAGCTCAAGAAAAGCCAAGCGAAGGTGAAATCGTCGCTGTTGGCGAAGGCGCCCGTGATGACGATGGCGATCGTATCGCTATGGACGTGAAAGCTGGTGATCGCGTGCTGTTTGGCAAGTGGTCAGGCACCGAAGTCAAGATCGACGGCGAAGACCTGCTGATCATGAAGGAAAGCGACATCATGGGGATCATCGGCTGATCGCCGTCCCTTTCACGCTTTTTCAAATAAACTGAATTTCAGGAGAAACACCAATGGCTGCTAAGGACGTACAGTTCGGCCGCGAAGCCCGTGAGGGCATCCTCAAGGGCGTCGATACGCTCGCAAACGCTGTTAAAGTGACGCTCGGCCCGAAAGGCCGCAACGTCGTAATCGACAAAAGCTTTGGCGCGCCGCGCATCACCAAGGATGGTGTGACTGTTGCCAAGGAAATCGAGCTTAAAGACAAGTTCGAAAACATGGGCGCTCAGATGCTGCGCGAAGTCGCGTCTAAAACGAACGACCTCGCTGGCGACGGCACCACCACTGCAACCGTTCTGGGCCAAGCGATCGCTCGCGAAGGCATGACCGCTGTTGCAGCTGGCATGAATCCGATGGATCTCAAGCGCGGCATTGATCTCGCAGTCGACAAGGTCGTCGAGAACCTCAAGAGCCGTTCGAAAGACGTCTCTGGCTCGTCTGAAATCGCCCAGGTCGGCGTGATCTCTGCAAATGGCGACAAGGAAGTTGGCGAGAAGATCGCTGAAGCCATGGACAAGGTCGGCAAAGAAGGCGTCATCACCGTTGAGGAAGCCAAGGGCCTCGAATTCGAACTCGACGTCGTTGAAGGCATGCAGTTCGACCGTGGTTACCTGTCGCCTTACTTCATCACCAACCCGGACAAGATGACCGTTGAACTCGACAACCCTTACATCCTGATCCACGAGAAGAAGCTGTCGAACCTGCAGGCGATGCTCCCGATCCTTGAAGCGGCTGTGCAGTCAGGCCGTCCGCTGTTGATCATTGCGGAAGACATCGAAGGCGAGGCGCTCGCAACTCTGGTTGTGAACAAGCTGCGTGGTGGCCTGAAAGTCGCTGCGGTCAAAGCACCAGGCTTTGGCGATCGTCGCAAAGCGATGCTTCAGGACATTTCCATCCTCACCAAGGGTGAAATGATCTCAGAAGATCTTGGCATCAAGCTTGAGAACGTTACGCTCGGCATGCTGGGTGAAGCGAAGCGCGTCACCATCGACAAGGACAACACCACCATCGTTGATGGTGCTGGTTCTGAAGAAGACATCAAGGCCCGCGTTGGTGAAATCCGCACGCAGATCGATAACACCACCAGCGACTATGACCGTGAGAAGCTGCAAGAGCGTCTTGCCAAACTCGCAGGCGGCGTTGCCGTGATCAAGGTTGGCGGTGCTTCTGAAGTCGAAGTGAAAGAGCGCAAGGATCGCGTTGACGACGCGCTGCACGCAACCCGCGCAGCCGTTGAAGAAGGCATCGTCCCCGGCGGCGGCACGGCTCTTCTTTACGCTACGAAAGCTCTTGCTGGTCTTAAAGGCGAGAACGACGATCAGACTCGCGGTATCGACATCGTTCGCAATGCGATCATGGCGCCGGTGCGTCAGATCGCTCAGAATGCAGGCCATGACGGCGCAGTCGTTTCCGGCAACCTGCTTCGCGAAGATGACGAAACGCAGGGCTTTAACGCTGCAACTGACGTGTACGAGAACCTCGTCGAAGCTGGCGTGATTGACCCGACCAAGGTTGTTCGCACCGCGCTGCAAGATGCGGCATCGGTTGCAGGCCTGCTGATCACGACCGAGGCAGCGATTACTGATGCTCCGGAAGATAAGGCCGCTGCTCCTGCAATGCCCGATATGGGCGGTATGGGCGGAATGGGAGGTATGGGCGGCTTCTAACGCCCAACATCTCTTAGCTTACAAAAAAGCCTCGTCGGAGCGATCCGGCGAGGCTTTTTTAAGATCAGCTGAGGGCAGACGACCGAAAATTACAAGTGAAGGTACAGAATTCTAGATATCTCCTCAAATATCGGAGCGGCAGTTAGTTAGGTAAGTCAATATGATTTACTTATCAAATTCGCCTTTCTCACTGATCGTCGGGTCGCACAATACCACGATGACAGGAGAGTATCATGCCAAATCGCCTACCTTTTTCTGAACCCAGTCCCTCAGGTTCTGTCCGCGCACGCGAAGCCAAGCGGCAACGCGATCTTGCAACCGAGATATCGCGGCTGAGACCGCAGGCCCTCACCAAATCCAACGGGGAAGAACTCGAACAAGGGCAAAACCAAGTTTATCCCGCCAACTTTACAAAGGGGCTGCTGCACGATGGCAATGGCCTGTTGGCGGATCCCGATCATTATCGTGAATTCGTCGAAGCTATCAATTCGCCCGACATCACCCTGTTTGAAAAGCACGTAACCACTGCGCAGGATGAAGGTGTCACCTACAACTGCACAGTAGCCGGCGAGACGCCCGGTTGGCGCGGTTGGGAAAGCCCGCGCTCGGGCCATGTCTATGAATTGCAAGGTCCCGATGCGGGCGCAGTCGGAATGGCTCCTGCACCTCGCATGCGTTCAAGCGAGTTTGTCGCTGAAATATGCGAAGTCTACGGCATGGCTATCTTGCGGGATGTGCCATTCAGCGAGATTGCAAGTGGCGGCGGCGCCCGCATCACCGGGGGCGATCCAGCGATCGCGGCCAATGCCGAACTGACATCTAGCGAGGTCGTCGATGCGCTCAACACACTGCCGTTCTTTGATGAGAACGGCACCCGCCGCTCCTCAACCCCTACGCGTAATTTTGACGGCTATAACGCATTCGAAGCAAACCGCTTGGACGCAAGGCTGCAAGGGGGAGCGCTGACGACACAAACCCTGTTCAGAGGTTCTACCCCAGGCGCTCTTGAAGGCCCCTATATTTCCCAGTTCATGGTCGCCGGAAACACCAGTCGGCTTGGCGGAATGAATGGTGGATCAGCGAGTTTCCCCGGAACACAGGCCAATTTTGATGCCGAAGATGGTTTCATCAATTATGGCAACCAGATCATCGATCAGCGCAGCGTCATGCACCAGATTGGCGTCGATCATATGACCGAGTGGAGCCACTGGCTCGATGTGCAGAATGGGGCAAATTTTGGCGCGCTACCTGCAAACACTTGGGAAAGTGATCGAAGGTTCATCACCACTCCGCGCGATCTCGCAACCTATGTGCACTTTGACGCGCTTTATCAGGCCTATCTCAACGCGGCCTTGCTCTTGCTGGGCGCGGGCGCGCCATTCCAGCGTGGCTTTCCCGAACCATCTGTAAGCGAACGGCGCACGCCATTTGCCACTTTCGGCGGACCGCACATTCTGAGCCTTGTAACTGAAGTCGCGACACGGTGCCTCAAGGCTGTGCGCCGGCAAAAATTCAATTACCACCGCCGCGCACGTCCCGAGGCGACAGCGGCATTGCTTTCATTCGCGCTGGGTGATCGCAACGGGCACCTAAACGGCACGTCGCTTGATGAATTGTTTGGCGTGCAGGCAAACAGCATTCGCGAAGCGGAAGCCGAACTTCCCGATGCAATCCGGGCTGCCGTGATTGAGCACAATCGCTTGCAGAACCGGCCTGAGATTGAGGCCCTGCGGGCCGTAGAATGTGTGCCCGATGGCCGTCCGGACGCCTTTGGCACACAACCCAATTGGCGTGACAGCAACCTCCTCTTGCCGATGGCTTTTCCAGAAGGCTCTCCGATGCATCCTGCCTATGGCGCGGGCCATGCGACAGTTGCTGGCGGGTGCGTCACCATGCTCAAGGCTTTCTTTGAGATGTACACCGATAGCCGCGGTGAAGAAGAGCGCATCCTAGACCTGGACGGCAATGCAACGGTTTGGGAGCCCAATTCAACAGGCACACAATTGCAAGTTGTGCCGAACACCACTCTCACCATTCAGGGAGAGCTTGATAAGCTGGCGGCCAATATCTCAATCGGGCGTAATATGGCCGGGGTGCATTACTACTCCGACTATTATGACAGCGCTCGTATGGGAGAGCGGATCGCGATTGGCATCTTGATGGAGCAAATCCCATCATACGGCGAAGAGGTCGAGATCATGTTCAAGAGCTTTGACGGTGATCTCATCACAATTGCTGGAACATCCGCAAGCTGCCCATCGCTTGTGATCTGCGATGCTCAAGGCAATCAGGTCTCCCCTCGCGATTGGTGGCTGCGCCATGTCGTTGGCGAAGAAATCATCGAAGATTTCGGCGCCTGATAACCGGTAGCATCCAGCACCAAACAAGAGCCTCGTGAGACGTTCGTCTCTCGGGGTTTTTGTTTCGTCGAATAGCCCCCTTCCCAATCTCGGCGCGCTGCCGCATGGACCCCGGATAGATTTTATCTTGAAGGGACTACCATTGAAAACGAGACTTGCTGCAGCTCTGCTCGCGTCTGTCGCGCTGGCAGGATGCGATGCGCTGATAAGCCCGGTTGCCACGATTGAGTGCGCTGGTGAACAAACAGAGTGCCTGAATACTTGGTTCGAAGAGAAGTTTGAAGAGCAACTTGCCTTCAGCCCAATCACGCAGACCGCGCTCGGCCGGAAAACCGATTATGACAAGATCGACGATTTCAGTGCGGATGCTCAGCTTGAACAGCTCGAATGGATGCGCGCCGCAACGGCTGAGATGGAAGCGAATTTCGATTACGATGCGCTGACACCCGATGCAAAGCTATCCTACGATATGTGGAAGTTCCGTCTCGAGCAGGCAGAGCGCGCATGGGAGTTCCGTGAGCAGGCCTATGTGTTGCACCAAATGGGATCTGCTCAATCAAATCTGCCCACCTTTCTGCTGACCCAGCACAAGGTCGACAATGAAAGCGACATGCAGGCATTTATTACGCGCATTGGTGCGATTGGTACGGCGATGGACCAATTGCTCGCCCGCGCACAGGCCAATGCCGAGGCTGGAACACGCGCGCCGCGTTTTGCCTATGACGCAGTAATAGAAGAGTCGCGCAACCTGACCACCGGTGCGCCCTTCGATGATGGCGATCCTTCCGCTTTGTGGTCGGCAGCCGAGAGACATCTCGAAAGTCTCGTTGAAAAAGGCGAGATCACCGAAGAGCGGGCCGAGGAACTGCGGGCCGAAACACGTGCCGCGCTTACAGATGAATTTGCCCCCGCCTATGGCCGCGTCATCGATTGGTACACGGCGGACAAGCCGAATACCGATGAAGCGACAAAGGGCGTTACCGCACTTCCCAATGGCGATGCGTTCTATGCGGCCAGCCTGAAAGAGATGACCACCACCGATTTGACGGCGGACGAAATTCACGAATTGGGCCTTGCCGAAGTTGCGCGAATTCAAGAGGAAATGCGCGCGATCATGGACGAGGTCGGTTTTGAGGGAAGCCTGCAGGAATTCTTCGAATTCACCCGCACCGACCCGCAATTCTTCTATCCCGACAACGATGCGGGGGCGGAGCAATACATCGCGCAAGCGAAGAAACACATCGACTTCATCAATGGTCGACTGCCAGACTATTTCGGCATTCTGCCAAAGGCTGATCTCGAAGTGCGCCGGGTGGAGCCATTCCGTGAACAGGATGGTGCGGCACAACACTACAGCCCCGGCACGCCTGATGGATCGCGACCCGGCATATATTATGCGCATTTGTCCGATATGAATGCGATGCCGATCCCTGAACTGGAATCGATCGCCTATCATGAGGCCAATCCGGGCCACCACATGCAGGTGTCGATTGCGCAGGAATTGGAAGGCGTTCCGAAATTCCGCGCGCAAGGCGGTTTTATCTCTGCCTATGGCGAAGGATGGGCGCTTTACACCGAACTTCTCGCCAAAGAAATGGGCGGATACGAGGATCCGTATTCCGATTTCGGCCGCCTATCGAGTGAGATTTGGCGTGCGATCCGGTTGGTCGTCGACACCGGTATCCACGCGAAAGGATGGAGCGAGGAAGAGGCGGTGCAATACGCGCTTGAAAATTCGCCCAACCCAGAGGCCGCCGTGCGGTCTGAAGTGCAGCGCTATTACGTGCTTCCAGGACAAGCGACTTCGTACAAAGTCGGCATGATCAGGATTCAGGAACTGCGCGCAAAGGCTGAAGAGGAACTGGGCGAAGACTTCGACATTCGCGGGTTCCACGACACGGTATTGGGTGGCGGCGCCGTGCCGCTCAACATTCTTGAACAGATGGTGGATCGCTGGATTGCGAAGGTGAAAGCGGAAAACGCCTGACCCATTTCCACCCTACAAAAAGGGGCCGGGAAAGCGTACTGCATTCCCGGCCCCCTTTTGTTGCAAGCGTCGCGCCTTATCCGCCTTTGCGGCTTTCAGCAGCGGCTTCGATCACATCTTCATCCCATGTTACCTGCGTCTGAGTCTGCGGGTTGAAGCGGGTGTTGGCATAGCTCGCTGCCTCGGCAGCGGCGATTTCAGCTGCGGTAAGGTGCTCGCTTGGCTCTAGGGCAAACACATCGACGCCGCGCGTAATCTCGGTCGCGTAAACGCGTCCGTTGTACCAGTAAGAGGACCAGTAACCGCCAACCACAAGTTGCTCCTCGCTGATCGGTCCGCGATCGAAGAAGGCGATTTCTTTGGGGTTGGCGCTGTCAGTGAAGTCCATCACGCTAAGCCCGCCCTGATACCAGCTTTGCACGAAGATATCGCGACCCGGTACAGGAATGATCGAACCATTGTGCGCCACGCAGTTTTCGGTTTCGCTTTGCGGGCCAGGCATCTTGTAATGGCTGCGGAATTCAAGTCTTCCGTCGACGATGTCGTAGATCGCATTCGCGCCCCACGTCATCGGATCAGATGCCTTGCAGCGCGGGCGGCCCCCGCCGCCCCATTCGTCAGTGAAGACAACCTTTGTGCCGTCATTGTTAAATGTGGCTGAGTGCCAATAGGCAAAACCCTTATCGAAGACCGCATCGATCCGGACGGGATTCATCGGATCTGAGATGTCCATCAGGATGCCGTTGCCAGAACACGCGCCAGCGGCGAGATTTAGGCTCGGGAAGACAGTGATGTCGTGGCATTGGTTGGTCTGGCGCGTATCTTGGGCGCCCTCTTCGCTCTCGCCACCTTTCCATAGGCCAGCGATCTCACCCGTTTCGGCATCTGCGAAAACACGTGGGCTGCTGATAATGCGCGACTGCGAAGGGTCAGCCAGCGGGATCTCAATCACGTCGATACTGAACAGGGCTGTGCGGCTGTCCGATGGGTTATCAATGCAGCGCGAAAGCTCTTCCTGATCGCGAACGACGGATGTGCCAGAATTATAGACAATGATTTTTTCGTCATCCGCACTCACGACCGAGTGCGTGTGGCTGCCGCGGCATGTCTGTACCTGACCGACCTGGCGCACTGCGGTGAGATCGGAAATGTTGAACACGCGAAGACCGCGGAAACGCTCGTCAGATACGTCGCCTTCCACGCCCTGAAGGCCGCAATCAACGCGTCCTCGGGTCTGCTCGACACTCATAATGAGGATGTCACCGACGACCGAGACGTCGCCCTGCCCGCCGGGGCAGACGACGGAACTCATCAGATTCGGTACGCCGTCTTCGCCAAGCTTGTAGATGTTGAAGCCGTGATAATTGCCCGCGACCATGATGTCGTCAAAGAAGGCCATATCGGTGTTCGCGAAATCGAGCAGCGGCGAACGCTCAGCGAATTCGGTGAGGTCTTCTTCATCTTCATTATCGTTCGAGCGCTCGGATTCCTCGCCTTCTGTATTGGCGAGTTCTTCAGCCGCTTCAGCGTCGCTGGTTTGGCCTTCTTCATCCTCACGAGGTGGAACGGCAGGCCGCAAATCGGCTGGGTTATCGGGGTCGAAAAAACCAGCGGGTTTGCTGAGGCTCACGACCTTGCGCAGATTTGAAATCGCTTCGCCCGCATCGGCAAATCCGGCGGTGAGGCCCGCTCGCGGATCGGGCGACAGCTCTGCCAGAAGCTCATCCATCCGTTCGATCTCGGAAGTTTGATCGCTTTCGATATCGCCAACGAAACGGAAAAGGATCGGATCAGAAGCGCTGCCCGGCTGTTCGAGCAGATCCTCGACCATGTCTATCGCCCCTTCGTGGTGAGCGATCATCAGGGTAAGGAATTGGCGATCAAATTCGGTGCCCTCAGCAGCTGCCAGTGCCTCCATCTGGGCAGGCGTTGCCATACCGGCCATCTGCGAATGATCGACCATTGCGTGGTTTGAATGGTCCATTGCTGAATGGCTCATGCTGCTGTGGTCGATCCCCACCATCACGGTCTTTTCGCCGCGCGCGGTCAGCCATTCATTCATGAATGTGATTTCGTCTGCCTGGCTCGAAAGGATACGACCCGCAATCGTGACGACACCTTCATTGTTTGTGCGGTCTTCGACCAGGTTCGCCATGTCGACTGCTTGCTGATGATGAACGATCATGCCCTGCATGAAACCAACGTCTGCATCGGTGTATTTTGAACCAGCAAGTTGGCTCGCCTCAGAGGCGGACAAAGTTCTGCTGTCCTGCCCAGGAGCGCCCGGCTGCACGATCGGCGCGCTTTGGGCAAAGGCGAGGCCAGAAGTGCCAAGCAATAGAGCAGACATAGCAATGCGCGAGGCGCACGCGGCGGATTTTGGATGGATCATTGCGATTTCCCGTTGATGGTCCGAATGTGAATCGTCGTCTTGACAAGTGCCCGTCTCACAGCGCCAGTCAAGTCAAAACCCCCAATTGCGGCCTTCTGTATTGCCACGGTCAAATCGCGCAACGGACTGCGCTTTGAGCGGCGAATAAGCCGCCGAAAATGAGGCGTTTTGTGATTTTGTCTCTCACGTAGCACCGTTCGCCGCAGTCGATCAGCCGACTTGTTGCAGCGACGAGTCGTGCGATTCAAGATGGTTTCATTCAGTCTTAGGCAACCGTCTTTGAGTATATATCATTAAATGATTTCCATCTTCCGCACCCCCATCGCCGCCGCACTCGCTTTTGGTGCAGCCGTGTTTTCCGCGCCGATCGCCGCGCAAACAGCCGATTTTGAGGCGAGCTTTGATCGCGCGCTCGGCACCGACATGCGCGAGCCGCAATCGTTTGAGGCGATTTACGAGAGCTCTTTTGAGCAGCGTATTGCAGAGCTCGCGGACGGCAATCTCGGTCGCATCGGCGTTTACGCGGTTGATCTTGCAACAGGCGAAGAGATCTCTGTTTTGGGCGATCAACGTTTTCCGATGGCTTCAACCAGTAAGGTCGCGGTCGCTGCGACTTTCCTCGCCGGTGTCGATGAGGGCCGCTACAGCCTGACGAGCGAATACCCGTTGTTGATTCCTGTCCGGTCAAAGAAATTCTCAAGCGAAAAAGCGCCTGTTCGCACTGGCAATTACGTTCCTGCGTATGAATTGATCAGCCTGATGATCAGCAAAAGCTGCAACAGCTGCACGGATGCTCTTCTAAAGGCTGTCGGCGGCACTGAAGAAGTCAATAAATGGATGCGTCAGGCTGGGCTGAGCGATTTCGAACTTTCCCGCGACATCGCCACATTGGTGCGCGATGATGGCGAATTTGATCCGGTCGAATGGATCGATCCGCGCGACTCCGCAACACCCCGCGTCATGGGTCAATTGCTTGCAGGTATCTATCAGGGACGCTGGTTGAGCGCGAACAGCCGCAACTTGCTGATCGGCGCCATGGAAGAGACAACCACAGGCCGCCGCCGGATGAACGCCGCTTTGCCCGATGCGGCAGCTCTTGCTCACAAGACCGGCACCTTAACTCGCACAGCAAGCGATATTGGCATTTTCCGCCTTGCAGATGGGCGTGCAGTAGTAGCGGCGATCTATGTGACAGGACAAAGCAGCAGCTTGGCTGACGAAGCGCGCAACAAACGCGCATCAAGAGCCAAACGTGACGCACGGATCGCTGATATCACGCGCGCTCTTTACAACGGCTTTTCTGCCAAGGCTGGTTTGCGGCAGGATCCCACTAGGAACTGGACCGCAGAGCCCCGCACTGGCGGCTGATCCAGACCTCATTCGAGGTTAGAACCCCAAAGAAAAAGGCGGCACCGTTATGGCACCGCCTTCTCTGAAACGTCACCTGCTTGAGTAGGTGAGTTAGCTGGAAACGATTACTCGCCTTCGCCAGCCATCATTTCTTCAGCTTTGTCGCCGGCTGCTTCAACTGCGCCGTCAACAGCTTCGGCACCGTCAGCAGCAGCACCTTCAACAGCTTCTGCGCCGTCTGCAGCAGCGCCTTCAACAGCTTCTGCGCCTTCTTCGGCAGCAGCGGTTGCGTCGTCAGCGACAGACTGAGCGTCTGCAGCCATTGCGTCTGCGGTTTCACCAGCTTTTTCAGCGGTTTCGCCGCAAGCAGCAAGGCCCAGAGCAGAAGTTGCAACAGCAGCGGCAAGAACGAACTTACGCATAATACGAATTCCCTTATTCAGCGCTAAATAGCGCGGTTTGAATACGCGTCGGGTCAAAAGCTCCCTCCGCGTCAGCCGGCTTATGATCCCGACTTACCTGCTTAATAAAGGCCGAAATGTGGCAAATCAAGTCAAATAAGGCAATTTTGCCTCATTCCTGCCTCATTTCGGCCAAATTTTACAAAGCTGAACATATTGGAAAGGGCAGTGCATGGCGGCTCAAACTGCCTTACGCAGCATCGCTGCCAGTGCTAGCAGGCGATCATGTCTGATCAGCAGCACCTCTATCTCGTCGACGGCTCGTCCTATATCTTCCGCGCCTATCACCGCCTGCCCCCACTCACCAATCCAAAAGGAACGCCGGTGGGTGCAGTTTATGGTTACACAACGATGCTGTGGAAGCTGGCCGATGATCTCGACACCGCATCAGGCCCCACCCATCTTGCGGTCATTCTTGATAAAGACTCGAAAAGTTTCCGCAACGACATCTACCCCGAATACAAGGCGAACCGTCCCGAACCGCCGGAAGACCTGCGCCCGCAATTTCCGCTGATCCGCGATGCAACACGTGCATTTAGCCTCCCATGTATCGAAGAAGCGGGCCTTGAAGCCGATGATTTGATCGCTTCGTACGCACGCGAAGCGCAGCGTCAGGGATGGAACGTCACCATCGTTTCCTCTGACAAGGATTTGATGCAGTTGGTGGGCGAAGAAAACGGCGCGCGCATCGACATGCTTGATACGATGAAAAGCGCGCGCATCTATATTGAAGAGGTCGAAGAGAAATTCGGGGTCAAGCCTGAACTCGTTGGCGATGTGCTTGCGCTGATGGGGGATAGCGTCGACAACATTCCCGGCATTTATGGCGTTGGTCCCAAAACGGCGAGCAAACTCATTGCCGAGCATGGTTCGCTGACCGCGGCGCTGGATCAGGCGCCCGACATGAAAAAGTCCAAGCTCAAAGAGCGCCTTATCGAAGGCCGGGAGGATGCTGAACTTAGCCGGGTGCTGGTAACACTTAAGGAAGACTGTGACCTCCCGCAGCCCATCGAAGAAATGAAACTGGAAGGTATTCCTTCCGAACCCCTAGCCGCCTTTTTGGAAGAACATGGCTTTACTTCTCTTTTAAAGCGGCTGGGCGCGGGATCAGGCAGCCCGGACAGGCCGAACAATCTCCATCCTGAGAAAGCGGACAAGGCGGGGGATGCAGGAGATGCGGACGGCAATCGTCAGCCGCTCCCGGAAATGCCCAGGGTCGATCGAAGCGCGTATGAGACAGTTCAGACAATGGACCGCCTTGAAGACTGGGTCTCTCGCGCTTCCGCCGCGCAGTTTGTCGCTGTCGATACCGAGACATCTTCTCTGGATGCGATGCAGGCCGATCTTGTCGGTGTGAGCCTTGCGCTTGGGCCCAATGATGCTTGCTATATCCCGCTCGCCCATGGCGGCAACGATCTGCTCTCGGAAAAGCCTGAGCAGATTGGGCTGGATGATGCGCTGGCCGCTTTGAAACCTTTGCTCGCAAATGACGCCGTCCTCAAAATCTTCCAAAATGGCAAATACGATCTCAATGTGCTGGCAAGGTACGGGATCGAGGTTGCTCCCATCGAAGATACGATGGTGATGAGCTTCAACCTTGATGCGGGGCGCGGCGAAGGCATGGGCGGCGGACACGGAATGGACGAACTGTCCGAGCGCCACCTTGGCCATACGCCGCTGTCTTTCAAGGACGTGTGCGGCACAGGCAAGAAAGCCATCCCGTTTGGCGAAGTACCGCTCGACCGCGCGACCGAGTATGCAGCCGAAGATGCTGATGTTACCTGGCGGCTCTACCAGATGCTCAAACCGCGTCTTTCGGAAGAGGGCGGCACGCGCATCCATGAACGGGTGGACCGTCCGCTCATCCCGGTGGTTGCGGGAATGGAACGTGAAGGCATCAAAGTTGATCGCGCTCGGCTTGCCAAACTCTCGGAGGAATTCGCCACCAAGACTGCCGAGCTCGAAGGGGAAATCCACGAAATCGCTGGCGAGGAATTCAGCGTGGGCAGCCCCAAGCAGTTGGGAGAAATCCTGTTCGACAAGATGGGTTTCAAAGGCGGGAAGAAAGGCAAGAGTGGAGCCTATTCAACCGACCAATCGACGCTTGAAAAACTGAGCAGCGATCCTGAGGCGGCAGAGATTACCAAAAAGGTGCTCGAATGGCGGCACCTCTCGAAGCTCAAGTCGACCTACACCGACGCATTGCAAGCGCAGATCAATCCGAACACCGGTCGTGTCCATACCAGTTATTCTTTGGTGGGTGCGCAGACCGGGCGATTGTCTTCAACTGATCCGAACCTCCAGAACATTCCCATCCGCACTGATATAGGCCGCACTATTCGAGAGGCCTTTGTACCGGAGGAAGGGAACACGCTGCTGGCGGCTGACTACAGCCAGATTGAGCTGAGGTTGGCGGCGCATATGGCAGATGTCGACACATTGAAGGATGCGTTTGCCAATGGTGAAGACATCCATGCGCGCACTGCCACGGAAATGTTTGGCGAAGTCACTCGTGACACACGTGCTCGTGCCAAAACCATTAACTTCGCGATCCTTTATGGTATTTCGCGCTGGGGCCTTGCCGGTCGGCTCGAAGTTGAGCCCGATGAAGCCCAGGACATGATAGACACCTATTTCAAACGCTTCCCCGGCATCCAGCGCTACATCACTGAAACGCTACAAACCGTTGGTGAGCGCGGATATTCTGAAACCTTGTTCGGCCGCAAAACTTGGTTCCCGCGGATCAAATCGAAGAACCAGGCAGAACGACAGGGATCAGAGCGCGCTGCAATCAACGCGCCAATCCAGGGGACCAGTGCTGACATCATCAAACGCGCCATGGCCCGGATGCTGCCAGCGCTTCGCGATGCGGGCCTTAACGAGGTGCGTATGCTGTTGCAGGTGCATGATGAATTGGTCTTCGAATTGCCAGAAGGTGACGTAGAGAAAGCCTCTCCGATTATCGAACGTGTCATGGCCGAAGCGGCACTGCCTGCTGTCACGCTTGACGTGCCTCTTGCGATAGATATCGGCACGGGGCCAAGTTGGGATGCAGCGCATTGATTGAGGAAGTTATCTCGGGAGGCCTGTCGGTTGATTGGAACGCGATAGCCTTTTCTGCACTTGCCGTGGGGATAGCGGTCGCAGTCGCCTACATCGCGTATCTCATTGTCTTCAAAGCTGTCGGGAAGATCGCGCATCTTTCAGAAGTTTCAGTCGATGAAATCCTGCTCAAACGCATCAGACAGCCGATCAAGTGGTCTTTCATTGCGATTGGCATCACTTTGGCGGCGCAAACCGATCCTGCGTTGCGGCAAGTCTGGGAACCTTTGGCGCAATTCCTTCGGCCCGCGCTTCTGGGCTGGATTGCTTACAATGTGGTGCGCGGGCTTACCGCTGCGATGGAATTGCGGATGGCTGATGCCGATCCCGTCGCATCGCGCAGCCGTCGCACGCGCATTGCCGTCCTTTCGCGGATCGCCGTATTCGCAATAGTCGTGATCACAGTTGGGTTGATGCTGTTTGCCATCCCTTCTGTCCGCACCATCGGCACCACAATGTTGGCCTCAGCTGGTCTTGCCGCCTTGGCCATTGGCGCCGCCGCGCAGCCGGCACTCAAATCGCTTATAGCGGGCGTCCAAGTTGCGCTCACCGAACCGATGCGAATTGGCGACCTGGTGAAAGTGGATGGCGATGCGGGCCGTGTGGAGGAGATCCATATGAGCTTCGTCACCGTCCGCACGTGGGATGAACGCGTTCTGGTGGTTCCGACAAGCAGCTTTCTCGATCACACATTCGAAAACTGGTCACGCCTTGATGAGACGCTGACGGGCACAGTCATGTTGCACCTCGATCCCATTACTGAAGTGCCACCGATCCGCGCCGAATTTGAACGCTACATCCAGGAACACGAGTTGTTCGATCATCGCAACATGGCTCTGCTGCTTACCGAGACATGGCCCGAAAGCATTGAGCTGCGCTTGTCGATGAGCGCCAACACAATCGGCGATCTGTGGCAGTTGCGCTGCGATGTACGCGAGCACATGATGGGCTGGCTGCGGGAAAACATGGAACATGCGCTAATCCGTCACCGGCTCGAAGTGCCTCATGGCCACCCAAAGGCCGGAGAGCCCTAAGTGCGCCTAAGACTCCTCATCGTTCCCGTGCTTTTTTGCCCGGGTTGGCTGTAGCGTTTCAGGCACGACAAAGCCGATTGGGTTGGCCTCGGCGGCGCGCTTTTTCAGTTCGCCGCGCATCTTGCGGTACTCCGCTTCCATCTTTGATGTGACAGTAGCGCGACTATCTTCCAATGCTTCTGCGAAATCCTGCGCGGTCACTTCGGAAACTTCGCCGCCCACACGCCTTAGCGCGCCCAAGCCAGCGCGGCGGACAATGTCTTCCAAATCTGCGCCAGTGAAGCGCTCAGTCTTCTTGGCAATATCGGAACGATCGACATCCTCTGCGAGCGGCATCGAGCTCGTATGGATTTTGAGGATATGCTCGCGGCCCGGCATATCAGGAGTGCCGACATAAACGAGCTCATCAAAACGACCGGGGCGAAGCAATGCAGGGTCAACCAGCGTGGGTCTGTTGGTCGCGCCTACAACGATCACGGATTGAAGTTCTTCGAGTCCATCCATCTCGGCAAGGATCGTATTGACCACGCGGCCCGTCACCTGCGGCTCGCCCTGACCAGATCCTCTTGCTGGCACGAGACTATCAATCTCATCGATAAACAGGACACAGGGGGCAACCGAACGCGCTCTCTGAAACAGCCGGGCGATCTGCTGCTCGCTTTCGCCATACCATTTGGACAGCAAATCCGAGCTTTTCATTGAGATGAAATTCGCCTCTGCCTCTTTGGCGACAGCCTTCGCGAGCAAAGTCTTTCCTGTGCCGGGAGGGCCGTAAAGCAGGAAGCCTTTTGCAGGACGAATACCCAGCCTGCGAAAGGCATCAGGGTTTTTAAGCGGGAGTTCGATCCCCTCTTTTAGTTTGTCGATGGCGTCACCGACCCCACCAATATCGTTCCAGCCGACATTGGGCATCTGCACCATGACTTCGCGCATCGCAGAGGGCTGAATGCGCTTCAATGCTTGCATAAAGTCGCTGCGATTGACGCAAAGGTCTTCAAGCACGTCCGGCGGAATTTCCCGCGCATCAAGATCAAGCCTTGGCATAATCCGGCGCACCGCATCAATGGCCGCTTCGCGCGCCAAAGCGGCAATATCCGCGCCGACAAATCCGTGCGTAATGCGAGCAAGCTCAGCAAGATCGACCGATTCCTCTAGTGGCATACCACGCGTATGGATTGCTAGAATTTCACGGCGACCTCTCTGATCGGGAACGCCAATGACGATCTCGCGGTCAAATCGTCCGGGCCTGCGCAGCGCTTCATCAATGGCATCAGGACGATTGGTAGCTGCAATGACCACCAGATTGGCACGCGATTCCAATCCATCCATCAAGGTAAGCAGCTGTGCGACGAGGCGCTTTTCCGCCTCGCCGGGCACTCCGCTGCGTTTAGGCGCGATGGAATCAATCTCGTCGATAAACACAATGGCAGGAGACGCGCGTGTCGCCTCTTCGAACACTTCGCGCAGACGCTTTTCGCTTTCACCATATCCCGAGCCCATGATTTCTGGGCCGTTGATGGTGAAAAACTCGGCATCGCTTTCATTCGCGACAGCTTGCGCTAGCCGGGTTTTGCCAGTGCCCGGTGGTCCGTGAAGCAAAACGCCTTTTGGTGGATCGACACCGAGGCGGGTGAACAATTCAGGATAGCGCAGCGGCAATTCCACCATCTCGCGCAGGGCTTGGATGGTCTCTTCCATCCCGCCGACATCATCGTAGTTGACTGTGCCGCGCGCATCGCGAGGCTCTTCGAATTCAGTGCGAAGCTCAACCTCGGTGTTCTCGTCGATATGGACGATGCCTTTGGGGTTGGTCGAGGCGACCGACAGGCGGATCTGGGTCAATGCGTATGCTGGTGCGCGCAGCAATTGGCGCACATCGGGCGGCATATTCTGTACAGGCTGCTGGCCAGTGGTTGCAACCAAATCTCCCGCGACGAGAGGCTTTCGGAAGAAATTTCGTTTCAACGCCTGTGTTGGCCCCTGCAGTCGCATATCGCGCTGGGCAGGAGCAAAGACGACACGAGTGGCTGGGCGCGTTTCGGCCCGGGTGATTTCGACGTGCTCGCCAGAGGCCGCTTCCGCATTGCCGCGCTGCAGACCATCGAGCCGCACCACATCGAGAGTCTCGTCCTCATCGTATGCCGCCATGGCGATCGCTGCTGTGGCGCGTTTGCCGTTAATCTCAACAACGTCGCCTTCGGTAATGCCAAGCGTTTGAAACGCTGAACGAGGCATGCGGGCGATGCCCTGTCCCGATTCCTCCTGACGCGCGGCCGCGACTTGCAGTCGTACTGATTGAGTGGGCGCGGCGTCGGCTTCGGCCATGGGCAAAGTCTCCTGATTGCAGGTGACGTTAGCTAGGGTGCCAGATCAGTCATTGCAAACCTTGATCGGCGCAATTGACTTCAAAAAGAAAAGCCCGGCACAAAGGCCGGGCTGAAAAGTTTGGGAGAGGATGCCTGTAAGGCACGGATTGGTATGACCGCCGCCAGTTTTTTTCGCAAGTGCGAAAGGCGCATACTTACTTGCAAAATACGCAATTATTGCTCCTTAGTTTTCATATTTGTGTCAAATTCTGCAAAATCACTGCCTGCTTTTGAGGCTTATGCATAATTTTTAGGCATTTTCAGCGTAATCGTTGCATGTTGCGGCGCAGCAATTCTGGCTCTCGCAAAGACCCTCTCGCTCTTTGCGTGACAGGGCAAGCGCAAGCGATTATCGGGTTTGCACAAAGACAAAAGCCGTCCCAATTCTCCAGGCCAGGTATGACATGACCAAGCTTTACCCTACCGCCGCCGCCGCGCTTGATGGCGTCCTTCAAGACAACATGCTGATCGCCTCTGGAGGCTTTGGATTGTGCGGCATTCCTGAAAGATTGCTCGATGCGATCCGGGATAGCGGTGTCAAAGGCCTCACTTTTGCAAGCAATAATGCAGGCATTGACGATGAAGGGATCGGCAAGCTGCTGCGCACACACCAAGTCGCCAAAATGATCAGCTCTTATGTTGGCGAGAACAAGGAATTTGAGCGCCAGTTCCTCTCAGGCGAGCTCGAAGTCGAATTCTGCCCGCAAGGAACGCTCGCAGAAAGAATGCGCGCAGGCGGCGCTGGCATTCCTGGTTTCTACACCAAAACAGGCGTTGGCACTCAAGTTGCTGAGGGCAAGGAGCACAAGGATTTTGCCAATCGCGACGGTGAGATGGAGACCTACATACTTGAACACGGCATCTTTGCTGACCTGTCCGTCGTCAAGGCGTGGAAAGCCGATGAAACCGGTAATCTCATCTTCCGCAAGACCGCCCGCAACTTTAATCAGCCTGCTGCGACTTGCGGCAAGATTTGCATTGTTGAAGTCGAAGAGATTGTTCCGACGGGGTCACTCGATCCCGATGAAATTCACCTCCCCGGCGTCTTCGTCAATCGCATGATCGTGGGCGCCCCCTACGACAAGAAGATCGAGTTTCGAACCACTCGTGAAAGAGAGGCGGCGTAATGAGCGAGGCAATCGGCTGGACCCGCGATCACATGGCCGCTCGCGCTGCGAAGGAGCTGCGCGATGGCTACTACGTCAACCTTGGCATTGGTATTCCGACGCTTGTCGCCAACCACATCCCTGATGGCATGCATGTAACGCTGCAATCGGAAAACGGAATGCTGGGTATTGGTCCCTTCCCTTATGATGACGAAGTTGATCCCGACCTTATCAACGCAGGCAAGCAAACGATCAGCGAGCTACCGCACAGCGCCTATTTCGACAGCGCCACCAGCTTTGCCATGATCCGTGGCGGACATATCGATCTGACTGTTCTTGGCGCGATGGAAGTGGCCGAGAACGGCGATATCGCCAACTGGATGATCCCGGGCAAAATGATCAAAGGCATGGGCGGCGCGATGGATCTGGTTGCGGGTGTTAAAAAAATCATCGTGGTGATGGATCACAATTCGAAAGCCGGTGATCCGAAATTCATCCCCGCGTGCACATTGCCGCTCACGGGTAAAAATGTGGTAGACATGATTATCACCAATCTCGGCGTGTTCCATCGGCCTGACAAGTCATCGAAGTTCCGCCTGATCGAGCTTGCACCGGGCGTAACAGTGGACGAGGTCGCTGCGAAGACAACGGCCGACTACGAGGTCGCTCTCTAAGGCATTCGCTCATCAAGAGGGCTTCACACGCGGCGATTGCATGCGCTACCACCACCGGCGTGGGATCGCTCTATTTCTTCAAGTTTCTCCATTACCTGGGGATCATCCTTCTTGCCGGGAACATCACAGTCACGGCAGTTTGGAAGGTCTTCGCTGATCGCAATGGCGATTGGCGGATTATCCAGTTTGGCCAGCGTTTGGTCACCGGCACGGATTTCGGACTCACAATACCCGGCATTATCCTCACCATGGTTGGCGGTTATGGCTCGCTATGGGTGATGGGCTATAAACTGAACGAACCCGCATGGCTTTTGTGGAGCCAGGTGCTGTTCGTCATTGCTGGGTGCATATGGCTCTTCATACTCGTGCCGATCCAGATCAAGCAGGCGCGGCTCGCCAACGCCTTCACATCGCAAGACGGTGTCACAAGCGAATACCGCCGTCTCTCACGCCGATGGATCACATGGGGCCTCATCAGCACAGTGCCGCTATGCGCGGTTTTGTGGCTGATGGTGGCAAAGCCGCTTTAGCCAGGTGCAGATATAGATTTCAGTCAGGAAATCATCCTCCCATCCAGATCACACTTGCCAATTCCGACTATTTCTGTAATTTCAGAAATTAATGGAAACGAGGTGATTCGTGAGCAAGTTGCTCGACATACCCGAAGTGCGATCCTTCATCCTACACTGGGGGGAGATGGGCACCGAGTGGGGTGTGAACCGCTCCGTCGCCCAGGTTCATGCGCTGCTTTATCTTAGCGATCGCCCGCTTCACGCTGAAGAAATTTGCGAAGCCCTGGCGCTTGCGAGATCCAACGTTTCAACCGGGCTCAAAGAATTACAAAGCTATCAGATCGTTCGCCGCGTCCATGTCGAAGGCGATCGGCGCGATCACTTTGTTGCAGAGACCGATCTTTGGGAGATGCTAATGAAGCTCGCTGCAGAGCGTAAGCGGCGCGAGTTTGATCCCACTATCCAGTTTCTCGGCGAATTGGCCGAAAGCGTGAATGGCCGTGAAGACGTGCCAACGCATGTGCGCGAGCGGATCGGCCGGATGCACGAGTTCATCGGCACACTGACAGGCTGGTACGCTGATGTGCGCAACCTGCCCAAGCCGACGCTGGTGCGCCTGATGAAGCTCGGCCGCGGGATCGCGCGGTTTCTTCCCGGCAAGTCCACGGACTGATTCTCTGACTTAGAAGGAGACTGAAAATGATGATCGAAACTCCGCGAGCCGGTATTTCACAAATTCCAGAAATAACGGAAAGATTAGGCATATGGCATTTCGGAGCATCCGCTCTCTGGGGCGTAGCGACCGGAACCGCTGCAATGATCCTTGGGCTCTCGATCATAAATAGCCCGGAACTCCAACTTGCGGACATTGGCGGCGCTATGATGTTCTTCGCCTTTTTTGTGTCCCTCTTTTTCCTGGCGGCCATGCTGGCGGTGGGCCTGCCGCTTACCTTTGTCCTGCGGCTGCTCAGGCTTGAGAATGCCGCGCTTTATGCAGCATGTGGCGCAGCGGTGGGCTTCATCATGCTGGCGGTGCTTTTTGAGCTTCCTCAGAGCATGTCGCCTCAAAGCTTTCTCGGGCCAGTATCCGGCGCGCTGGCTGGCTTTGCCACAGCATTGAGGTGGGGGAGATGGCGCGAGCAAACCACTCTCCAGCTGGACCAGAGAGCCGATGAGATTGCGTCAGCCAAACGCACGAACCCAATCCACGATTTGATCCACTGAAAAGAAGAACCCGAACTGCAAGGCCATCCTCGTCAGCTTCGGTCACTACAGAAAAAACAGGAGTGAATAATGTACGATATCGGTTCTTATCTCGCCTATCTCGCAATCAGCATCGGGTTGACCATCTGGGTAGCCCAGACCCTCTCTAAAAACGGTCTGGTGTTCCTGATCGAATGCTTTGGCCATGACGAAACTCTGGCCAAATCGACCAATCATCTGCTGGTCGTCGGATTTTATCTCGTCAATCTTGGCTGGATTTTGCTAACCTTGCGTTTTGGCAATCCGCCTGAAACCGCCGTCGAAGCAATCCGGTTTCTCTCCGGGAAAATCGGCGTAGTTGTTGTGGCACTTGGCCTCATGCACTTCTTCAACATGAACGCGATCGCCAAGTTCGGTCGCAAAGTCGGCAGCTGGTTCCGCGAGGAACAATGGGCTGCAAAAGCGGCAGGCGAAGAAGCCTGAAGCTCCGAAGGGCGGCTGCCTCCCATTGGGCAGTCGCCAATCCTCCATCTTGATCTTACCCGGCCAAAACCGCCTTCAAATCATCGACCAGATCGGTCCGCTCCCAAGGGAAGAAATCGCCGTCCGCCGTTCGGCCAAAGTGCCCATAAGCAGCGCTTTTGCGATAGATGGGCTTGTTCAATCCCAAATGTTCGCGAATGCCGCGCGGGGTCAGACCACCCAATTTTCCAATACCTTTGATCGCGTCTTCAACCGCTGCGTCAGTGACGCCATCTGCCGCCGTGCCGTGAGTGTCGACATAAAGCGACAAGGGCTCCGATACGCCAATGGCATAGGCAATCTGGATCGTGCAGCGCCTCGCCAAGCCAGCCGCAACGACATTCTTTGCAAGATACCGGGTGATGTAGGCAGCGCTGCGATCAACCTTGGTCGGATCTTTGCCGCTAAATGCGCCCCCGCCATGCGGCGATGCGCCGCCATAAGTGTCGACGATGATCTTGCGCCCCGTGAGGCCAGCATCGCCATCCGGTCCGCCAATTTCGAATGCACCCGTCGGGTTAATATGCCACGCGGTCTCGCCATTGATGAAGCCTTTAGGAAGGATCTTCGTCACCACGCCTTTGACGTAGGATTTAAGCTCCGCCTCTTTATTGCCCTCATGATATCCAGCGGCGTGCTGCGTCGACACCACAATCGCAGTGCATCCCACGGGCTTACCATTTTCGTAGCGCAAAGTGACCTGGCTCTTCGCG
Organism: Erythrobacter sp. YT30; assembly: GCF_001542875.1. Classification (GTDB taxonomy): domain Bacteria; phylum Pseudomonadota; class Alphaproteobacteria; order Sphingomonadales; family Sphingomonadaceae; genus Erythrobacter. The sequence continues at coordinate 690,413 of NZ_LMAF01000002.1, forward strand.
TCGGGCTCCAGGAAAGGCGCGGCGCCTGATTTGCGGTCAGCTGCGAGTTGTTCAAGGATCTTGTGGCTGTAGTCGAGTGTTGCCGGCATCAGGTCGGGCGTTTCGTCGCAGGCAAAACCGAACATAATGCCTTGGTCGCCCGCGCCTTCATCCTTGTTTGATCCAGCGTCTCCCGCATCGACGCCCATTGCGATTTCGGAAGACTGGCCGTGAAGGTGGTTTTCGAAAACAAGCGTTTCCCAATGGAAGCCTGACTGCTCATAGCCAATTTCGGCCACAGTCCGGCGGACGGCGCTTTCAATCTCATCGCGCGCGCCGGGTGCCCAGTAATTGTTGTATTTCCACTCATCGCGACTGAGATCGTACATCGGCTTGCAGCGGATTTCGCCGGATAGGACCACGCGCTGCGTTGTCGTCATCGTCTCGCATGCTACGCGTGCTTCGGGATCTTTGGCGAGCATCAAATCAACGATCGCGTCGGAAATCTGGTCGGAGACTTTGTCCGGATGCCCTTCAGAAACGCTTTCAGATGTGAACAGATAATCGCTGCGCATGGATGCTCCTGAAGAATGCAGTCGGGGAATGGTTTCCGGTACGATATAAGGAAACCTTTATGTCGCGGCGAAGCACTAGCTGCGGGTTTCACGCAGCGCAAGCAGTCTTGGCATGCCGAGCCCTGCGAGCAGAAAAATCACGGCCCAACCAAGCGTCAGAACATGCCCCAATCTCGCAAAAAGCGTCGGTGCTTTCACCTTGGGTATAAAGCCATCGAGACGGCCGGCCTCGCCCGTGGGAACAGACTGGCGGACTACTCCACTCGCATCGATAACGGCGCTGATCCCGGTCGTAGTGGAGCGCAGAACAGGCAGCCCTTCTTCGATCGCTCGCAGCCTGGCTTGGGCGAGGTGCTGAGGTGGACCCCAGGCACCAAACCAACCATCATTGGAAGGATTGAAGATGTAATCAGGCCGATTGTTGCGATCAGCAACTTCGCCTGGAAAGACAATTTCATAGCAGATCTGAATGCCAGCCTTGCCCAGAGCTCCGAGGTCCAGCGTTTGCGGTCCTGGACCCGGATCATAGTCGATTGTGCCCGCAGTCAGACGATCAAGACCTATCGGCTCGAGTGCCCATGATAGGGGAAGGTATTCGCCATAAGGCACAAGATGCGCCTTGGCATAGTGGTGCGTAATCTCGCCCTCACCGTTAAGACCAAGAACCGAATTGCGCGCGGTAACAGCTGTCGGAAAACCTCCAGCGCCCTTGCCGATATCAAGGTTGACTACGCCCGTCAGAAGCGTCGATTTTGGCCCGATGACAGAGCCAATCCGGCGGCGGGCTAATTCAGGATCAGCGCCCGCGGTAAGCTGCGCATAATAGCGCTGCGGATAGCCATCCTCGAGGTAATCGGGGATTGCGCTTTCCGGCCAAAGCACCAATCGCTCCTCTTCATTGCCGGGCAGCGTCAGATCAGTGATACGCTGAAATTGTTCTTCAAACTTGGAGCCGTCATTCATTTCATTTTGCGGGATGAGTGGCTGGACAAGAGCATAGCGAACATCGGTTTCGTCTTGCTGAGACATCACGGGCAGCACCATCCCCGCTACGATAAGAGCGCCGTAACCAGCGCGCGCCAGCCATGGTCGGCGGGCGCTCCCTGCTGCAAGGAGGCAAGCAATTAAAACCACCAAACCAGACAGCGCGTAAGTGCCGAGCCATGGCAAAAGTGCAGCGATCCCGCCGGTGTTCCAATTGCCGAGGGCGATTAGTCCCAAAGGTGGCCAAGGGTAGCCAGTAAAGGCCCACCCGCGCACCCATTCCGTGATAGTCCACGCTCCGGCAAGCAGCAGACCGTAGGCCAAAACTCCCGTCCTCTCGCCGATCAGTTTTTGGCTCAACAGATGCGCTGCCACAACCGCAATCGCAGGATAAACGGCGAGGTAAATGCAAAGGAGGGGTACGGCAATCCAGCCCAGAAATTCGGGCATCTTCGCCTGATAAGTGAAAGCGGTGGCAATCCAGTTGTTCGCGAGCGTCAGATGCGCCCATCCAAAAAAGTAACCCCGCCATAAGGCGGCTTTCCAATTGGGTGCAGCATGCCAGTGAAGGATAGCTAGCGCCAATGCGGGCAAGGCAATCCACCAGGCGTGCAGCGGCGGATAGCCGCAGGCGGTTATCAATCCGAGGATGATCGACGTGAGTTTAGGCCAAGCTTTCGCCAGCTCGACAATCTTACCGAGCGGATTACGCGCCTGCGAAGGGTTCATTGCGGTCAAACCCCCGCGGGAGTTCATCGATTAGCCGACTGCCTCAAGGCTATCGTCTTTATCCCCATCGGTGCTGTCATCTGAACCGATAGCAGGAGGCAGGACCGACTGATCAATCTCTGCAGGTGCATCGTCCGACTTGGCTTCGCTGCGCTTGCGACGGGGAGCCCGGCCTTCGCCGCGTCCTTCGCCTCTGGGTTTGCGCGTGCGGCGCTTGGGCTCTTCGCTCTCTTCTGAAGCGCTTTCGCCTTCGCTTGCGGCTTCGCCTTCGTTGCCGACTTCGCCTTCGGTGACATTCTCATTGTCATCGCGGCGCGAACGGGACCGGCGATTGCTGCTGCGACGGCGATTGCCACCATCTTCGCCGTCATCGCTGTCGTCGCCCGATTGATCACGCTCTTCATTGCGCTTTGCGCGCGCTTCTTCCTGGCGGGCCTTGTTATCGGCGATAACGCGGAAATAGTGATCGGCGAATTGCAGGTAGTATTCTGCCTGCACCCTGTCGCCATTATGCTGCGCGTCTTGAGCCAGTTTTTTGTACTTATCGAGCAATTGCGGTGCATTGCCCCGCGCGCGGCTATCAATCCGGTTTTGACTGTTTGCGCCGCCCTGATTGCGATTCCCGCGACCGCGGCGACGATTGTTACGATTGTTATTCAAGGAAAACGTTCCCTATCAGCGGCCCTGCGTCACATTATGAGCGTTACAAGGCCTTCACTCTCCAAACAGAGCAGACTCCGCGCTGCAATCAAGCCGAGGGCAAGCCCTGACGGCTATTCTGAGCGAAATTTGGAGCTTGGTTCAACGATTTGCGCCCTTCGCAAGTCGTGACCGATTCCTAGCTAGCGAGCGAAATCGGGTTTGCCAAGCCCTAGAGCACAAATCGTTAGGAAAGGATGAGGACGCGCGGCCTGTTTGCAAGGTCATGTCGCAATTGCACCTCAAAACCCGCATCATAGGCGAGTTTTGTAACCGCATCGGATTGCAAATGCCCGATTTCGAACAACGCGACGCCGTTATTTTCCATCAATGCACGCAGTTGGGGGATAAGGACGCGGTAGTCGTCAAGCCCGTCGGCGCCAGCAAAGAGGGCCGATGCGGGTTCGTAATTGCGCACATCTGGATCAAGCCTGGCTGACGTTTCGACATAGGGCGGGTTGCAGAGGATGAGATCAAACGCGCCAATGTCGTCGCTCCAGCCCGGCATGCTCCAGTCGGCCTCACGAAACGCCCACGCGGTCGCTAGATTGAGTTCTCCAGCAGCCTGTAGGGTAATGGCATTTTCCCCGGCGATTTCGATGGCCTCTGATGACGCGTCGACCCCGACACCCGACGCCTTGGGTTTTTCGCACAGAATGGTGAGCAAAAGCGCGCCAGATCCGACACCCAAATCCAAAACCCTTTTGGCATCGGGACAGATCTCCAAGGCAGCCTCAATCAGCACTTCACTATCCCCGCGAGGGATCAATACTCCCGGCGCGATATTGAAACGCCGACCGTAAAACTCCGTCCAGCCGGTGATGTAGGCGATGGGTTCATGGTTCAGGCGTCGCTCGATAAGACCGGAAAACCCTTGAGGCGAAGGCTTGTCTGCAAATCGCAGCAGCATCTCTGAGCGCGTCACGTTGAGCGCGTGCGCCATCAGCAGTTGAGCATCGAGGCGCGCGGTATCGGAGGTAGCCGCTAGTTGTTCGGCACCAGCGCGCAGAGCGTCTGCAACCTTCATTCGGCAAGCGCTGCCAGTCGTTTGGCCTCATCCTCGGAAATAAGCGCATCCACCATCTCGGTAAGACCCGGCCCTGCCAGCACTTCTTCTAGCTTATGCAAAGTGAGCCCGATGCGGTGATCGGTCACGCGACCTTGCGGGAAATTGTATGTGCGGATGCGTTCAGAGCGGTCACCCGATCCCACCATCGCCTTCCTCGCTTCGGCCTCTGCACCCTGGGCCTCGTCACGCATTTTCTCATAGAGCCGAGCGCGCAGTACCTGCATGGCTTTCGCGCGGTTCTTGATCTGGCTGCGCTCATCTTGTTGCATCACGACAAGGCCGGTGGGCAAATGGGTAATGCGCACCGCGCTATCGGTGGTGTTGACGTGCTGGCCGCCTGCGCCGCTCGCGCGGTAAGTGTCGATTTTGAGGTCATTTTGGTCGATTTGTACATCGACTTCATCAGGCTCAGGCAGAACTGCAACAGTCGCGGCAGACGTATGAATTCGTCCGCCGCTCTCAGTGATAGGTACGCGCTGAACACGGTGGACGCCGCTTTCGAATTTGAGCTTTGCAAAAACACCTTGGCCGGTCACGTTGGCGACAATTTCCTTGAACCCGCCCACTTCGGAAGCGTTCATGCTGACAGGTTCCACCCGCCAGCCATTCTCCTGAGCGAAGCGTTCGTACATTCGGTAAAGGTCGCCTGCAAACAAAGCCGCTTCATCGCCGCCCGTACCGGCCCGGATTTCGAGCATTGCGGGTTTGCTATCAGCGGCATCGCGGGGGAGTAGTGCAATAGCGAGCGCGCGTTCTTTCTGAGGCAAGGCGGCGCGCAGCTCAGCAAGCTCCTCTTCCGCCATCGCCTTCATTTCCGGATCATCGAGCATTTCCTCGAGGCCGGTTATTTCCTCGCGAATGGCCTTTACCTCGGCAGCGGTTTTGGCGACCGGCTCAAGCTCAGCGTAATCGCGCGAGGCCTGCACGAATTCGTCGCCCTCAAGCGTGCCCGACGCCATGCGCGCTTCAAGCTCGGCAAAGCGATTGGCTATCTGATCAAGGCGTTCGGGTGGGATTTGCATTGCTTAATCTCTAATTGTCATTCCCGCGAAGGCGGGAATCCAAGTAATTGACGCGACTGTCGTTGAAGGCAGCTGGATCCCCGCCTTCGCGGGGATGACAAGGGGGCTAATAATTTGAGAATGGATGACGTTCTTTGCCAGCGAAGCCACCGCTGCCGCGAAACTTCCGAGCCACCCGAGCCATTTCTTCTCCTTCAACTGCTTCGCTAAGGACAACAGCGACGTCATCAAATGAACAAAGTGACTGATCGCCTGTTCGCAGATTTTTGACCGCAACTTTCCGGCTAGCAATCTCATCGTCGCCAAGAATAAGCGCAAAAAACGCTCCAGCGTCATTTGCCCTGGTCATCCGTTTCTTCATGTTACCGCGAAAGGCAACATCAACAGACAAATCATGCATGCGGAGGAATGAAGCCAAGCTTGCAGCAACCTTCGCCCCATTCTCGCCGATCGGCACTATGGAGGCGTGCAAGGGCGCAGCTTCCTTCTCCCCAACCAACATAGCCAACCGTTCTATCCCAGCCGCCCAGCCGACCGCTGGCGTCACCGATCCACCAAGGCTTTCGATCAGCCCGTCATAGCGTCCACCGCCCAGCACAGTCGACTGCGCACCCAAAGCATCTGCAGCGGCTGAGCCTTCATCCGGGATAAACTCAAACGCGGTGTGCCGATAATAATCGAGCCCGCGCACAAGGCTTTCAGCCCGCGTCCATTTGACGCCAGCCGCATCAAGCCCGCTGGTCACGTTTTCGAAAAAGGCCAGCGCCTCATCGGACAGAAATTCATCGATCTTGGGCGCATCCGCGAGAAAGGCTTTGTCGCGCGGATCTTTGCTGTCGAGGATACGAAGCGGGTTTTTCTCAAGTCGCTCCTGGCTGTCTTCGGACAGATCACCGCGCACCTTGCTGAAGTATTCGATCAGGCCGGCACGCCACGCCTCTCGGCTTGCCACATCGCCGAGCGTATTAAGGTTAAGCGTCACGCCTTCAATCCCAAGTTCGCGCAGCAATTGATCCGCCATGGCCAGCAATTCCACGTCCGCTTGCGGTTCAGCAGCACCTATGATCTCGGCATCAATCTGGTGGAACTGGCGGTAGCGGCCCTTTTGCGGGCGTTCATACCGAAACAAAGGACCATGCGTGGCGACTTTCAAAGGCGCGTGCTGCTGCCAACCATTCGTCAGATAGGCCCGCGCAATACCTGCGGTAAACTCCGGTCGAAGCGTCAGAGAATCTCCACCGCGATCCTCGAATGAATACATTTCTTTCGACACAACATCGGTGGTTTCGCCAATCGCGCGGCTGAAAACCTCGGTCTTTTCGAACACCGGCATTTCAACGCGGCGGAAGCGATAGAGTTTGCGCACGCGTTCAAATGTTTCGACCACGAATGCGAAGCTTTCGGCATCTGCGCCGAAGATATCCTGTGTGCCCCTGATCGCTTTGGGTGTGTTCTTGCTCATCCGCGTGTCCGATTTGCGCTCAACTGAAAGAGGTGCGCGATTACGACCAAGGGAGGTCTTTCGCAATGCTCATTGCTCGGCTAAGCGCCGCGCGAAGCCTTTTGGGAGAGGGGCGTAGAAATTAGCGAAACAGGACAGCCCTATGCGTATCGACAAAATCCCAACCGGCGAAAATCCCCCCGAAGACCTTAATGTCATCATTGAAGTGCCAACGGGCGGCGAGCCGGTGAAGTACGAGTTCGACAAGGAATCAGGTGCACTCTTCGTCGACCGGATCCTGCACACACCGATGCGCTACCCTGCCAATTATGGCTTTGTCCCGCACACACTAAGCCCCGACGGCGATCCGCTTGATGCTTTGGTTATCGCGCGCTCACCTTTTATTCCTGGCTGTGTTGTGCGTTCACGCCCAATCGGCGTGCTCAATCTTGAAGACGAACATGGCGGCGATGAAAAGCTGGTCTGCGTGCCGGTCGACACAACTTTCCCGTACTACTCAGATGTTGGTGAGACGAAAGATTTGCCGTCGATCATAATGCAACAGATCGAACACTTCTTCACGCACTACAAAGATCTTGAGGCCGAAAAATGGGTGCGGATCGGGAAATGGGGCGACGCGAAAGACGCGCGCCAGATCGTAATCGAGGCGATTGAACGCGCCAAAGGCTAATTCGAAGTTGGGATTAGGCGGTCTAGGCGTTCTGCCGGGCGCTGCTTTTGCGCCTGATCAGCCGGCGAACATCATCTTGAACAGGCCCGTCAGTGCAAACGGCAATCCAATTGCCAACACCCACAGACCGAATATGTCGCGGCGGAATGCCGATGCGTAGGCCATGTCGCTCGCCTCTTCATCGGAAAGACCGGCCCAGCGGCGTTCAAACCAGCGGCAGGCCGGAATAATACCGGCCACAAGGACTACGAGAGCAACATAAGGTAGGATTGAGGATACGCCTTGTGCCAAGGCCTTGATTGTGACGAAAATCTGCAAGCCGGTGTATACCAGAAGAGCATAAGCGACATGATCGCTCATTGCTTTGCGCCAGTCACGCTGATGAGTGTCCTCTCCCGACGCTGCGCGCGTGCTGTAGCTGTGATAGTCCTTTTCGTGCAGCTGATCGTTCATATTACCGCTCCCCAACGGATGTTTTTATTTGACGTAGTATCTCAAATAGCGCGCTGCGTTGCAAGCATGGTAACCAAAGTGTCATTATGTTGCACAGCGCGCATTTGAGACCAGCCAACACCCCGGATTTGTGAACTTTTTCGATTTGGAGGCTGATTTGGCGGAGCGCAGGATGCCAAAATTTGCAGTCGGAAAGCAAAAATCTTGCCAGAATCGACCAAGTCCAGGCCTTCCGCCCTTTTCTGGTAAGCTATCAGTGCTAGAGAGGGGAAATGAACGAACTTGCATCGCCTCCCGACGCTGCATCAGCGCAAGAGACTGTCGAGGCCCAGGGCGGGCTTGAAGTCATCTCGATCGCCAAGAGTTACGACAAGAGAAGCGTGCTCAGCGATATCTCGCTGACGGTCGCCAAAGGGGAAGTGCTGGGCCTCCTCGGTCCCAACGGCGCGGGCAAGACGACATGTTTCTATTCCATCATGGGGCTTGTCCGTCCGGATTCGGGCCGCATCCTGATGGACGGCGAAGACGTGACCAAGCTGCCCATGTATCGCCGCGCGATCCTTGGCCTAGGGTATCTGCCGCAGGAAACCAGCATCTTTCGCGGCATGACGGTTGAACAGAACATCAATTGCGTTCTTGAAATGGTCGAGCCCGATGGGGAAACGCGCAAGGCGGAACTTGAAAGGCTCTTGAGCGAATTTGGCCTTACTCGCCTGCGTGACAGCGCTGCCATGGCTTTGTCGGGGGGGGAACGTCGGCGCTGCGAGATTGCGCGCGCGCTCGCGGCCAAGCCTTCGATCATGCTGCTCGATGAACCCTTTGCCGGGATTGATCCGCTGTCGATCAGCGATATCCGCGATCTGGTAAAGGATCTGAAACAACGCGGCATCGGGGTTCTCATCACCGATCACAATGTCCGCGAAACGCTCGATATCGTTGATCGCGCCTGCATTATCTACGGCGGCCAGGTGCTGTTTGCAGGTTCTCCGCAAGAGCTGGTTGCGGATGAAAACGTGCGCCGCCTTTACCTTGGCGAGAGCTTTACGCTGTAGATCACCATCATGGCTCTAGGTCCACGCCTCGACCTCCGGCAATCGCAATCCCTGGTGATGACGCCGCAATTGCAGCAGGCGATCAAGCTGCTTGCGGCCTCCAATCTCGAAATTGAGACTTTCATCGGCGAAGCGTTGGAGACCAACCCGCTTTTAGAAGTCGGCGAGACGCGATCCGAAAACGCCGATGCGCCAAGCGAGCCCGACGACATTCCGCGGGAGGAATTCACATCCGATCAGTTGATGGCGCAGGGACAAGGCGAGACGGAAGCTCCGCTTGATATCGATAATGGCGCGCTCGACCGCGATGTCGACACGGGCGACGGGGCGCAGAGCTTGCGAGCCAATGCCGATTGGAGCGCCGCCGGCACCGGAATGGGTGCGGCAAGCGAGCTGCCCGATTTTGAAGCCACGCAATCAGCCGAATTATCCCTTGGCGATCACTTGCGAATGCAGGTCGGCGCTGCGGCAAGCAGCGAGCGGGAAGCGTTTATCGCGACTCACCTGATCGGAATGCTCGATGATGCCGGATGGCTTCCATTCGATTTGCGCGACATCGCCTATGACCTCGGCGTTGATCTCGCCTCTGCAGAACGCGCGTTGAAAGTCGTCCAATCGCTTGATCCGAGCGGTGTTGGCGCGCGCGATCTTGCTGAATGCCTCACAATCCAAGCGCGCGAGGCAGATCGTTATGATCCTTGCATGGAGCGGCTGATCGACAATCTCGATTTGCTCGCACGCGGCGAAGTTGAGCGGCTCAAACGCATGTGCCGCGTCGATGACGAGGATTTTGCCGACATGCTGCGCGAATTGCGCAGCTATGACCCCAAGCCGGGGTTGGCCTTCGCATCCGAGGGCGGTGGCGCGGTCGTCCCTGACATTCTCCTAAGCGACAATGGCAAAGGCGGCTGGGACATTGCGCTGAACGAAGACACCCTACCGCGCCTTGTCGTTAACCGGGATTACTATGTCGAAGTCGGCAGCACTGGCCAATCGGACGAGGCAAAAGCGTGGCTCAAGGAGAAACTCGCCGATGCGCACTGGCTGATCCGCGCTTTGGACCAACGGCAGAAAACCATTCTTAAGACCGCAGCCGAAATCGTGAAGCAACAGGATGGGTTTTTCAGGAGGGGTGTGTCAGAACTTCGCCCGCTTACCCTCCGCGAAGTTGCCGAACAGATCGAAATGCACGAGAGCACCGTAAGCCGGGTCACCAGCAACAAGTATTTACACTGCGAACGCGGCTGTTTTGAGCTCAAGTATTTCTTCTCAAGCGGCGTCGGCAAGATTGGCGGCTCGGGCGATGGCGAAGGCGCTTCCTCACAGGCGATCAAGGCACGCATTAAGGCGCTAACAGATGCCGAAGATCCAAAAAAGGTGCTTTCCGATCAGAAACTGGTCGATATTCTAAACGAGGAAGGCTTCGATCTGGCCCGCAGAACTGTCGCCAAGTATCGCGAAGCCGCCGGGATCGGATCAAGCGCGCAGAGGCGGCGGCAGAAGAAGCTGGAGAGCCTCTGACGTCCTTAGTTAGCCGTTAAGGGCAACCGTTCTCACAACCGGATTAACGTTAAGACCCCTAGGCACTATCCCGTGCGACTCGTGGGAAACCCTAGGTTTACGCATAATTAACCTTTTCCGTTCAGAACTTGTGTGGTTAATACATGGCAACACTTCTTATCGAGGCGTTACCAAAAAACTGACCGCGAAATTCCGCCTTACACGGGGCATATAGGGGACCAGCAATGCGAGTGCTGTTGATTGAAGACGAGCCAACCACAGCAAAAGCCATCGAGCTTATGCTGACGACGGAAGGCTTCAATGTCTACTCAACCGATTTGGGCGAAGAAGGCCTCGATCTGGGTAAACTGTACGATTACGATATCATCCTGCTCGATCTTAACCTGCCAGACATGCACGGATATGACGTGCTGAAAAAACTGCGCGTCGCCAAGGTGCAAACGCCGGTTCTGATCCTGTCGGGCATCGCCGAAATGGACAGCAAAATCCGCTCGTTCGGCTTTGGCGCTGACGATTATGTGACCAAGCCTTTCCACCGTGAAGAACTGGTTGCCCGCATCCACGCTGTTGTGCGCCGTTCTAAAGGTCACAGCCAATCGATCATCCGCACTGGTAAGCTTGCCGTGAACCTCGATGCCAAAACTGTCGAAGTCGACAGCGCTCGAGTGCACCTGACCGGTAAGGAGTATGCCATGCTTGAGCTTTTGAGCCTGCGCAAAGGCACCACGCTCACTAAGGAAATGTTCCTCAACCACCTTTATGGCGGAATGGATGAGCCTGAACTCAAGATCATCGACGTTTTCATCTGCAAGCTGCGCAAGAAACTGAGCCACGCTTGCGGCGGTGAAAACTATATCGAGACAGTGTGGGGCCGCGGCTATGTTCTTCGCGATCCGCAGGACGAAGCTGAAGCCGCGTGATCCAAAGGTCCGCTGCGCGTTTAACGCGCCCGTTCCGGCAAGCCCAACTGGGCCTGCTGCACGCGATCAGGACCGGTGACCGCTTGCGATCCGAATTCCACGAGTTCGGTCTTCTTTGAAACAAATCGCCCGGGGCCTAAATGGTCTCGGGCTTTTGTATTGGTGCAGCGGAGCAGTTTCCTGCGCGAACGCGAGCAGCCAGAAAGCGCACCGTTCTTGCCCATTGTCGGACGCCTCGTTGAGCCATAGGCGCGGCTTATGAGCCTGTTTAATCCGAATTGATGACAGCCGAGTTGGTCGGTCCGCCAGATAGCAAGTGACTAATCACAACAGCTTGATGACCGAGTTTGGGGTGCAAGTGAACGTGAGCAAAAGCTTGTTGCTCAATTAGTCGTTCACAATTCGAGCCGCATCAGGATGTCCCGTTGCACGTCATTGCCTATCCTGAACTCGTGCTCGCCGAAGACTCTGAATCCCTGCCTAGAATAAAACTCAATTGCCTTGGGGTTTTCTTCCCATACACCGAGCCAAATGGCATCTTTTCCGCAGGCTTTCGCCTCTTCTTTCGCGTGGTTGAATAAGGCTTTTCCAACTCCTGATCCGTGCGCATGAGCGTCAACATAGATGCGCTCAATCTCCAGAGTTTGCCCTTCGATTCTCTCGGTTTGTGCGTCTCCATGATTTGTTTTGAGGTATCCAACGATCTTGTCATCGACCTTGGCGAAGAAGAAACGCGTTTCGGGATTGCTTAGCTCCCGTGAGAGCTGCTCTGGGTCAAATGCTTCCTCCAGATAGGCTGCGAATTCCAAAGGGTCATTGCCGCTTCCAAACGCCTGTTCAAAGGTCTTTCGCCCAATTTGTGCCAAGTCGATTAGCTCGTCTGGCCGGACTTGCTGTATCGAGATGGCTGCCATTTATATGGTTTATTGATCGCGCCGTTTGTCAGTCAAGCTGAAGTCCTCATTCGGGTCGCAAGCAACCGCTTACCGATTTTGAAATCGAAGTCTGTTTTCCGAGTTTTCTGCAGAAGAACCGACCTTCTGCTTTCTAATCACAATTGGGAAAGCCGTACCGGGCAATTGCTTGATCCGTTGGAGGAGCGCGGCGCGATCCAATGATTCGCTGCGAAGATCCGGGTTTGTCTGATGGCTGGTCGTCGCTGCTTGGCTCGTTTTCCTACGGCCCAGTTCGCTGTCATTAAGACGGCCGGCTCTTTCACACTGTCCATCACTCTTGAACAGATGCATTCAGATGGCGCGTGTTTCCCCCTGGACGGGGCCCCTATGCCCGTGCGCCCGGATTCAAGGTCTCTGCTACCTGTCCGTCACCCTAACAATTTCTTACATAAGGTGCTGTAGTGAATAGATTTTTGCGAGACACTCTAGGGTGACACGGTGTCACCTTTGTCACCTTCGCTTGGGTGTTTACCCGCCCTCATTGTCAGAAGCTGACGTCTCGTGTGCAAGCGCCATGTTCGAAAAGTCCCTCCCGGTCGGCTCTTGAAACAGCGCCAGATCAAATTCGTGGCAGATCGCAATCAGGTGATCGAAAATATCGGCCTGGACCCCTTCAAATTCGACCCAGTTCGTGGTGTCTGTGAAGCAATAAAGCTCAAGCGGCACACCTTTTGGACCGGGCGGCAATTGTCGGACCATCATCGTGAATTTCTCTGAGTTGAGCCGCGGATGCCATGCGAGGTAAGCATTCACATAGGCGCGAAATGTCCCGAAATTGGTGAGGCGCCGCGCATTCACCGGCGCATCTTCCCCTTCGAGTTCCCGCGCATTCCACTCAGCGATTTCCTCGCGCTTTTCCGCTAAATATTCTTTGAGGATCTTGAACTTCTTCAGCCCAACACTTTCCTCATCGCTCAGGAAACGGATCGAGTTTTGATCGATCATCAAAGATCGCTTGATCCTCCTGCCGCCAGCCTCGCTCATCCCGCGCCAGTTCTGATAGCTGTCAGAGACCAGCCGGTGCGTAGGGATTGTCACAATCGTCTTATCGAAATTCTGCACTTTAACCGTGTGAAGCGAGATATCGATGACATCACCATCGGCTTGCATACTGTCCATGGTGATCCAGTCGCCGACCCTCAACATGTCTTGCGTCGTCAATTGAACGCTCGCGACGAGGCTCAAGATGGTGTCCTTAAACACCAGCAGCAAAACAGCCGTGATTGCGCCCAGACCCGACAGCAGCAGCAGCGGACTTTCATCAATCAGGACCGAGACAAGGATGATCGCAGCGCCGCACAGCACGATGATCTTTACGACTTGTACAAACCCTTTGATCGGGCGGTTTTTCGCTCGCGGCAGCCGCTCATAAACCTCGTTGGCGTAAGCAAGCGCGCGAACGATCGCCATCGCGACTGAGACAACGATCAGCGCCTGCGCCGTGTTGCGGACGATATCGTAGACCTGCTCAGGCAGGTTCGGGACAAGAGAGATGCCTTGGGAGATGATTAGCAAAGGGGCCGCAGTTGCAAGCCAGGCGGCAGCCTTGTCGATCGTCTTTGTCTTGCGGTCGAGATAGGGCGCAGCGATCCGCAGGATCACATGCTTGAGCACGTAATTGACGAAAACTGCCGCCGATCCGAGCAGGACAAGCCCTATAAGCGATTGAGCCCACAGCGGTTGGGCCTGCAGTGTTTGGATAAGCTCATTCATGAATTGGCGCGATATAGGGATGTGAGCGCCGCCCTCAAGGAAAGTGTTGGAATTCTTTGGGTAGACAAAAGCTGCGCCCTCCCCCAATCGGCCGGATCATGACTGCATTTAAAGAAGGCGACCCCACAACACTCAGCCGTCTTTACGGCCGCAGCATCGGCAAACCGCTGCGCGCCCGCCAGCAAGGGTTGGTCGATAATCTTCTGCCCAAGATCGCAGTGCCGGAAGAAGGCCCGGTAACTGCTGAGGCCTTGTTTGGAGAGGACTGCCCGATGCATTTCGAGATCGGATTTGGCGGCGGCGAGCATCTTGCCTACCGCGCCGATCTGCTCCCCAATCATGGGTTTATCGGAGCAGAACCGTTCTTGAATGGCGTTGCGCAGGCTTTGGGCCATATTGAGGAACAGCGCCTCGCCAATATCCGCCTGCACCACGGCGATGCGATCGAGGTACTAAAGCGGGTTCCCGATAGCTCGCTGCTGATGGTCTATCTGCTTCACCCCGACCCATGGCCCAAAGCGCGCCATGCAAAACGACGAATGATGAATGATGGCCCGGTACAATTGATCGCGGACAAATTAAAACCGGGCGGTGAATTCCGTTTTGGCACCGATCACGCGGTCTATCTGCGACACGCCCTGATGGTGATGCAGCGTTTTACAGACGAATTCGAGTGGGTCGTCGAAGGCCCCTCAAGTTGGCAGAACCGCCCCTCAGGCTGGTGCGAAACGCGATACGAGCAAAAAGCGCGCGAAAAGTTCGGCCACGAAGTGTGGTACTTCCGCTTTCGACGCCGAGGTTAGGCTCAAGTCCTAGCCCACGACCCCAGCGCTTGCGAGGACGGCGAGAGTCAGCACATCAGGCGCGATTGCCGTCATCGGGGCGATCTGCACCGGCTTCTCCATCCCGATAAGCATGGGACCAACAGTCGTGTTTGCGCCAAGTTCACGAAGCAATTTGGCCGAAAGGTTGGCCGATTGGAGCCCCGGCATGACGAGCACGTTGGCAGGCGCGGAGAGACGGCTGAAGGGATATAGCTCCATGACTTTCGGATTGAGCGCGGCATCTGGAGCCATTTCGCCTTCGTACTCAAATCCGGGGTTTTCGCTATCGAGAGTAGCCACAGCCTCGCGAATATTGCCAAGCCACTGGCCCGACGGATTGCCGAAAGTTGAATAGGAAAGGAACGCCACACGCGGCTCATGACCCATACGCCGCGCAACGGCAGCGGTTTCTTTGGCTATATGGGCAAGTTGCTCTGCGTCGGGTCGTTCGTTGATGGTGGTGTCGGCGAGAAAGGTAGTGTGGTTCTTGCCGAGCATCATGTGAATGCCAAAAGGCGCCGCATCCGGCTTTGGATCAAGCACCATGTTCACTTCGCGCACGGTTTGCGCGAAGGTCTTTGTGAGGCCCGATATCATCCCGTCTCCATGCCCGAGTGCCACCAAGAGAGAGGAGAAGATGTTGCGGTTCTGGTTGACCATCCGCCGCACGTCGCGCTCAGTGTAGCCGCGCCTTTGTAGGCGTTTGTACAGCAGTTCAACCATGGCTGGGACATGCTGACTGTCGGCGGAATTCTGAATTTCAAAGCTGCCGGGATCAGACACTGAAAGCTGATGGAGCTTGTTCACCACGGCTTTTGTGCGCCCAACCAGAATGGGTGTGCCATAACCGAAATCGCGATATTGGATTGCGGCGCGCAGCACGACTTCTTCTTCTGCTTCGGCAAAGACCATCCGCTTTGGATTGGCTTTAGCCTCATTGTAGACGCCGGTCAGAACTGCTGTCGTGGGATTGAGGCGAGAACGAAGCGCGGTCCGATACTGATCGAAGTCTTCAATATTGGCCAGTGCAACGCCTGAGTCCATCGCAGCCTTTGCCACGGCGGAAGACACAACTTCGATCAGACGCGGGTCGAAGGGCGCCGGAATAATATAGTCGGTGCCGAATTTCTGGTTTTTCCCGTAAGCGCTTGCAACTTCTTCAGGAACACGCTCCCGAGCAAGCTCGGCAATTGCTTTTGCGGCGGCGACTTTCATCTCCTCATTGATTGTAGTCGCCTGCACATCCAGCGCGCCGCGGAAAATGAAAGGGAAGCCGAGCACGTTGTTAACTTGATTGGGAAAGTCGCTACGCCCAGTCGCGATGATTGCATCAGGGCGAACGGCTTTCGCATCGTCTGGCATGATTTCTGGCGTGGGATTGGCCATCGCAAAGATGATCGGTTTGTCCGCCATCTTCTTCACCCATTCAGGCTTCAACGCTCCCGCGGCAGACAGCCCGAGGAAAATGTCGGCGCCATCGAGTGCTTCCTCGAGATCTTTCGCTTTGGTTTCGACCGCGTGCGCACTTTTCCATTGGTCGACATTGTCGCGGCCCGGAGTAATGGGTCCCGAGCGATCACAAACAATGACGTTTTCATGAGGGATACCAAGCGCCTTGATAAGAGCTGTGCATGCCAGCGCAGATGCTCCGGCCCCATTCACAACCATCTTGGATGTTTTCAAATCACGCCCCGTCAAGTGGCACGCATTGATCAGTCCAGCCGCAGCAATGATGGCAGTGCCATGCTGATCGTCATGCATGACGGGGATATTCATGCGTTCGCGCAAAGCCGCTTCGATGATGAAGCATTCTGGCGCTTTTATATCTTCCAGATTGATGCCACCGAAGCTCGGCTCCATCAAAGCGACAGCGTTGATAAAGGCTTCCGGGTCTTCGGTCGCCAGTTCGATATCAATCGAGTCCACGTCCGCGAACCGTTTGAAGAGGACCGCTTTCCCCTCCATGACAGGCTTGGAAGCTAAAGCTCCAAGGTTGCCAAGGCCAAGAATTGCCGAACCGTTAGAAATCACGGCGACAAGGTTTGAACGCGCTGTATACCGCGCAGCAAGGGAAGGATCTTCAGCGATAGCTTCAACAGGCGCAGCAACGCCCGGAGAATAGGCGAGACTAAGATCTCGCTGAGAGGTCATCGGTTTTGTCGCGACCACTTCCAATTTACCGGGACGGATGGTCTCGTGGTAAAACAGCGCCTCACGTGTGGTGAAGCCGCCTGTGGGTTCGTCTGCCATTATCTCATTCTTCCTTCACGCGCGTAGCGTCAACGCTGTTTACAGGCGCTTAGCTCGCACTTTGATCAGATGATAGGGGGAAACCAACGCCCACACCGTTTCCGAATCAGGCCGATGCTGTCTAGTCCTGAGAAATGCCTAGCGGTGCCGGTCCAACCCCCATGATGCAGCAATATCTCTCGCTCAAAGAAGCAGCGGGAGGCTCTTTGCTTTTCTACAGGATGGGCGACTTTTTTGAGCTATTCTTCGACGATGCACGGAAGGCCGCGCGCATTCTCGATATCGCCCTTACTACCCGCGGTGAGCATGGCGGAGAACCGGTTCCGATGTGCGGAGTGCCAGTGCATTCTGCGGAAGGATATCTGGCAAGGCTCATCAAGGCAGGATGTCGAGTCGCGATTGCGGAGCAGACTGAAACGCCGGACGAAGCGAAAGAGCGCGCAAAACGTGAAGGCCGTCCAGCGTCCAAGGCTCTGGTCGCCCGTGATATCGTCCGTTTTGTTACTGCTGGCACTCTGACCGAAGAGGCTTTGCTCGAACCGCAGCGCGCCAATGTAATTGCGGCATTGGCCGAGGTTCGCGGCGCAATCGGCATTGCAAGCTGTGACATATCAACTGGATCGATGACGCTCGAAGAGTGCTCTCCAAGCGCGCTTCTCGCTGAAGTTGCACGGTTAAGCCCGAGCGAAATCGTTGCACCTAATGGCTGGATGAATGGTCCGTCTGAGATCGTGCAGCATGATCCCCGCATCTTCTCCAGCGATCGCGGTGCACAGCGTCTTCAGCAAATTCATGAGGTTTCAACGCTGGACGGCTTTGGCGATTTTTCGCACGCCATGCTGGCTGCCGCTGGAGGGCTGATCGGATATCTCGACCATGTCGGGAGAGGCAATTTGCCATTGCTACTCCCGCCTGTTCTTCGCACCGGCACGGCCAGCATGGCGATGGATGAAGCAACCCGCTCAAGCCTAGAATTACTGGAAAGCGCGAGCGCATCGGGAGGATCAAGCAAGGCCAATACGCTAATTGGCGCTGTCGACCGCTGCAAAACGGGAGCGGGTTCTCGTCTTCTTGCCCAAGATCTTTCAGCCCCCCTGCTCGACCAGCAATCAATTGAGGACCGATTGGCACTGGTGCAATTCTGGTTTGAGCGTCCCGTCGAGCGCGCTGACCTTCGAGATCACTTGCGTCAATTGCCCGATCTTGGGCGAGCTTTGGGGCGCATCGTTGCCGGACGCGGAAGCCCACGCGATCTGGGACAGATACGCGATGGGTTGGCGGGCGCGCAAAGGCTTTTCGAAATCCTTGGCGGCATGTCTGACAGACCAAACTACCTTGAGCACCTTTTGCAGAGGCTTTCCGGCCACAACGCGTTGATCGATCTTTTGACCCGTGCACTTGTTGCTTCTCCACCAACCGAACGCTCGGGTGGGAGTTTCATTGCAGATGGATACGACGCGGGGCTTGATGAGTTGCGGCAAATAGCAGGCAGCGCACGGAAAGCGATTGCGGCCATGGAGGCGCGCTATCGCGACGACACCGGGATCGCCTCACTCAAGATCAAGCACAATGGCGTTCTCGGATATTTCATTGAAGTTCCATCGCGCCATGCGGACAGCCTGATGAAACCTGAAAGCGGCTTCACCCATCGCCAAACGATGAAAGGCGCAGTACGCTTCAACTCGATCAATCTGCACAAAGAGGCAACGCGCATCGCTGACAGCGGCGGCCATGCCCTCGCAACCGAAGAAGCGCATTTTGAGAAGCTCTGCGATGCCGTAAGAGAAACTCGGAATGATATTGCAGCGACTGCAGCGGCACTCGCCCGCATTGATGTTTCCGCTGGCAATGCGGAACGCGCTTCTGAAGGTGATTGGTGCAGGCCTGCAATCTCAGAGGAGCGGCGTCTTGCAATTGTGGGAGGCAGACATCCCGTTGTCGAGGCAGCGCTCGCAAAAACAGGCGATCGATTTGTCGCGAATGATTGTACGCTTTCAGACGAGGACAGGCTGTGGCTGATCGGCGGCCCCAATATGGGTGGCAAATCGACGTTCCTTCGACAAAACGCTTTGATCGTTGTGATGGCGCAGTCGGGATGCTTTGTGCCTGCACATGAAGCTGAAATCGGCTTGGTAGACCGCCTCTTCAGCCGCGTCGGCGCATCCGATAACCTTGCGCGAGGTCGTTCGACATTCATGGTTGAGATGGTTGAAACTGCCGCCATCCTTTCGCAGGCTACTGACCGGAGCTTCGTGATCCTGGACGAGGTTGGCCGCGGCACTTCGACATATGATGGACTTGCGCTAGCATGGGCTGTCGTCGAGGCTGTGCATTCCCAGGTTTCTTGCCGGTGCCTGTTCGCAACGCATTATCACGAATTGGCGAGGCTCGCCGATCAGTGTGAAGCGCTTTCTCTCCACCATGTGAGAGCCAGAGAGTGGAAAGGCGAGCTAGTGCTTTTGCATGAGCTCGCCAAAGGGGCCGCCGATCGAAGCTACGGTCTTGCCGTGGCAAAGCTGGCTGGCGTTCCACCCCCTGTTATCGCTCGAGCTCGCCAAGTGCTCGAAAAACTCGAAGATGCTCGCACACAAACTGGAGGGATCGCGGCTGGGCTTGGCGATTTGCCACTCTTTGCTGCCAGCATGGTGGACCAAGATGCGCAGGCACCAATCGATACCCTTGAGGACAAGCTAAGCGAAACCGAATTGGACGCCCTTTCCCCTCGTGAAGCGCTTGATCTTTTGTACCAATGGAAGCGCGAAATTGCCGCTACCAAACCTTAACCGATTTCGCTGTATGCCCTCAGCCATGTCGATGGCTTTTCTTGAAACGAACAGGGTGATGTTCAGCGTGCTCGCTGTTGTCGCATTCGGCGGAGTTCTGATCGCTGGCTCGCTTGAGCGCGGCGGCGAGGATTCTGATGATTCTGCGACGATATCTGAAGAGGTTGCAGAAGAAAGACCTGCCGAAGAAGAAACCCAGCCGGAAACCACCTTCGCTGACATGGTCGGCGATGAGGAGGAGGAAGAAGACGAGTTCGACAACGGTTTCGCTTCATCGACGCCGAGTGAGCTCAACGACGAGGGATATGACAATGGCTTTGACGCAGAGCCTCGGTCAAATAGCGAGCCTGTGTTTGCAAGTGCACCGCCTCGCAGCAGTTCCAGACCGGTAGAGAGGTCGCGAGGCGAGCGCATAGTAGTTGGCGCTGACGGTGGGGCGGGCGGACCAATCACTGTCGATCCCAGCCGAGTAAGCCCAGAAGTCGGTGGCACGGGTCGATGGGACCCGAGCGAAACGGAATAACCCCCTGCCTTCGTCGAGAGTTGCTCAGCGCGTCGGGACGGGTGCCTCACCAGAGTAGTCGTAAAAGCCACGGCCAGTTTTGCGGCCCAGCCAGCCTGCCTCAACATATTTCACCAGCAATGGCGCCGGTCGGTACTTGCTATCACGCGTAGTTTTATAGAGCACTTTGATGATGTCGAGGCAGGTATCGAGCCCGACAAAATCCGCCAGTTGAAGCGGCCCCATTGGGTGATTGAGGCCAAGTCTGCAGCCCTTATCGATGTCCTCAATCCCAGCGGTGGATTGGCCAAGGACAAAAACTGCCTCGTTTATCATTGGAAGCAGAATTCGATTGACCACAAAGCCTGGCTCATCCTGGCTCAAGACGACCTGCTTGCCCAAACCCTCGGCGAAAGCTGTGACGGTGTCTGTGGTCGCCTGCGATGTCGCGAGGCCTGGAATGACTTCGATCAACCCCATCACTGGAACTGGATTGAAGAAGTGAAGGCCGATGAAGCGTTCTGGATCGGGCGAGTGATTGGCCATACGCGTGATTGGTATGGAGCTTGTGTTGGACGCCATGATCGCGTCATCGCTCAGAACCTTGCCGACATTTTCGAATATGCCCTGTTTGATGGGCTCTTTCTCGGTCGCAGCTTCGATGATGAGATGAGCATCCGACATGGGCGAATATTCCGCCACGGGCGTGATCCGAGAGAGAAGCGCTTCGGCAGCATCCGCTTCCATTTTCCCGCGACCAACCAGTTTGGTCACGGCTTTCTCAATTCCGGCCTTTCCAGCTTCTGCATGCGAAAGATCAACATCAGACAGAAGCACGTTCAAGCCGTGTTGAGCCACTGTTTGGGCGATCCCTGTGCCCATTTGGCCAGCCCCGATAACGCCGATTGTCCGCATATTCAGTTCCTTCGCAAGTGCAGCATTTGTATGCTTGACGCGGCTGTTAGCGACGCACTTTGCAAATGGCCAGTGTTTAGCGTTTTTCGTCAGTCAACGGTTGGCGCCAGGCACCCATTTGATGTCGGCATTGCCATTGCCGTTCAGCACCCGGGCCATCACGAACAATAAGTCGGACAGACGGTTGATGTAGGTGAGCGCAGCCGGATTGACCGGTGATGTGTGAGAAAGAGCCGCCATCGCGCGTTCCCCGGCCCGCGTCGCTGCACGCGCAATGTGCAAGCGCGCCGCAGCTTCACTTCCGCCTGGAAGTACGAAACTGGTCAGCGGTTCCAACTGCTCATTTAAGGTATCAATCTGACCCTCAAGCCACTCCGATTGAGCCGGGACCATTCGCAGCACCATTTCTGAGGGCGAGAAATCACCGTCGTTGGCCGGTGTTGCCAAATCGGCTCCAAGATCAAAAAGGTCGTTCTGCACGCGTGTTAACAGAGCTTTGTGATCTGGGTTTTCGAGCGCGCAGATAGCCAGACCGATCGCGCTGTTGACTTCATCAACAGCGCCAATGGCATTGATCCGCTCAGAATGTTTTGGGGCACGAGAACCGTCGACAAGTCCCGTTGTGCCATCATCGCCCGTGCGAGTGTATATCTTATTCAATTTTACCATAGACGCGCGATATGCCCGCGGGAAGCTCGCCCGTCCAGAAGCCTTAGTTTTGTGCAAGAACGAAGATAATGGCGACAACCACAATGGCCAGAGCCTGATACTTAATCCGAGCAAACATCGCCTTGTTCTGGGCAAGCTGCATGTCAGTTGCGGTCTCGCCCTCGCCCGTCTCCAAGTCGATTTTTGTCGTTTTAAGAAATGCAACGACGCCGCGGATCAGCGAAACGACGACCAAAACGCACAGGATGACGAGCAGAGGAATGAGAATATAGTTCATGACCATCAAATGGATGCGACGGCCCTAGGTTCCAAGGGAGAATTGTCCTGCTCTCAATTTAGCGGCCAAACCAAGGCCATCTTCGCCTGCCTCTCGGCGATCATTGAGAGGCGGTGAATTGCGGCTCTTAGAGAGTTTTTCTCCTTTTCCATCAAGGATTAAAGCATGATGATGCCAGTGCGGCACGGGTAGCTCCAAGACGGCCTGGAGCAAACGATGGATATGTGTCGCTCCAAACAGGTCGGCCCCTCGGGTGACGTCGGTGACACCGTCATGTGCATCATCCACTGTCACAGCAAGATGATAGCTCGCCGGCAAATCCTTGCGGACTATTACGACATCGCCGAACTCACGTGGATCAGCCAGAATACTCCCCGCCTGTTCATCGGTCCAAACACACTCACCAGCCGCTGCCATGGCCTTATCTACGTCCAGTCGTAGCGCAAAATCCCCTTTGACCTTGTGGGCTCGGCCTCTGCTAGAACCAGGGTACTCTATTCCCGTTTCTGTCATTCGTGGCGGCAAAGATTGAATTTCCCTGCGGGTACAATCGCATGGATAAAGCAAATCGAGATCCATGAGCTTCTGTGTGTATTGCGTGTAGCTATCAAGCCGCGTAGATTGATTGGGCACTTCAAGCCATTCCAATCCCAACCATTCGAGATCCCGCCGAAAGTTGTCAGCAAACTCCCTACGAGACCGGGGCCCATCAATGTCCTCAATTCGCAGCAAGAATTCACCGCCATGCTCACGAGCGAGATCATGTGCATAGATCGCCGAGAATGCATGTCCGAGATGGAGATTGCCATTGGGGCTTGGCGCGAAACGAGTGACTGTTTTCACTGAACGCTGTGCCCCGCAATCAAAATTCAGCTCTCTGCAAACCTGAGACACCCATTACTGTGGAAAGAAACACTGTCATGGCTTTGACTCTTTGTGTTGCCACTGCATGTCTTAGTCAATCAGGGAGGAACGCGAGGCGTGTTCAAAGCCGAACTGATCGAAGGAGCTGCTCGTTTCCGCAGCGCCGACGAAGACCCGACACGGAATCTGTCGGCATGTCCAGCCCTTGTGCTGAATGCCGATTACACTCCGCTGTCGTACTATCCACTCAGCCTTTGGCCATGGCAAACGGCAATCAAGGCGGTGTTTCTTGACCGGGTGGACATTGTTGCAAGCTATGATCGAGAGGTTCATTCTCCGTCGCTCGACATGCAAATCCCAAGTGTGATCGCGCTTCGGCAGTATGTTAAACAAAGCGAATTCCCGGCATTCACGCGGTTCAACGTGTTTCTGAGGGATCGATTCCAGTGCCAGTACTGCGGATCAGGCGATCATTTGACGTTTGATCATGTGATTCCGCGCCGGTTGGGTGGCAAGACCACTTGGGAAAACATCATCACCGCCTGCTCATCTTGCAATATGAAGAAAGGTGGTCGGACGCCGAAACAGGCACACATGCCGATAAAAATGAAGCCCATCCGTCCGACTAGTTGGCAGCTGCAGCAATACGGCAAAATGTTCCCGCCTCACTACCTCCATGAAACCTGGCGTGACTGGCTTTATTGGGATATTGAATTGGAGGCATAACGCTCGCGATAGTGGCGACTTCCCGATCAACCTTCAAGCACCCGAGTTTCCGGATGATGCTTATCGAGATGCTTTTTGATTATCCGAAGGTTGCGCGTGTTTGATCGAAATACGAAGTCTGCCGCGTCCCCTACCAGGGGCACCAAGCCAAGAACGGTATCAAAGGCAACATTCGCCCCCATCCGTGTCAATTGCCATCGAGATAGGCCCAGATTGCGAGCTTCCCACACGACATAGGCACCCAATGCAGTCGTCACGATATCGCCAAGTACAGGAACCAACCCAATCAGCGCATCAAGGCCGATAGGCACATTCACTCCTGGAATCCGGAAACTGCGCTCCAAAAGATACTCAAGAGCCTCGACACGGGCTCTTACCGATGCTGGATCTGAGCCTGTCGGCAAAGTCATAGTCGCTGGATAGGGCTGCTCAGGGTGGTCCATAGAAGTCTCCTCACTCCGCTAATTGGGAATTTGAGAGAGAGGGAACAAGGGGTGAATGCCCCATGGATTCGGCTCGTAGGCAGCGATGGCTCCGCGCACTAGTGACCAACGTACAGGCGCACCAAAGGGAATAAACACCTGTTCTGCCAACAATACGGCATGAGCATCTGCAAGCACTCTTCTCTTTGCAGCGGGGTCACGCAGTTCGAGAGACGATTTTACAAGTGCATCAGCCGCTTCAGAACACAATCCGTTTCGCAGTTCGCAATTGAATTGATTTAGAAACCAGCGCGGAGATGAATATCGCGCGATCCTGTCACGCAATTCTACATCTGCGGGTGCATCGTCAGCAACGCGAATGGTATTGACGCCTATCCCAGACCACGCGTCCCTTATCTGCCCAAACAATTGATCGTTTCCTGGTCCCGGCGGCAGTCTCAGGCGCACACGAGCCTGCTCTCCTGCTGAACGTTCCCAATTCGCTATCCGTGAGCTTGCAGTAGCCCGCCGGACATCCATGCTTTGATTGCTCCAGATTGCAATCGGGTTTGCGGCACTCTCTCCGACTGTTGCCGGCACGATTGTTGTCATGGGCTGCCAGCCGGCTAATCCGAATGGCTGGATCAAAGCTTCGCGATCAATTGCCATAGACAAAGCTTCTCGTCGGGCCGCATCGGCAAGCAATCCGTCGGCTGACAGAAATGCCAGCCCAAAAATTCCTTGCGTCGGATCGATCTGGATCGTTCCTCGAGAGAGTGGACCCAATTCTGCCAGCGGGAGATCGGAAAGTTTTCCATTGAGAAGCAAGTCAATGTCGCCATTCGAAAAATCATCGACCGCAGCCTTCGCTGGAAGCACGCGCAGATTGAGAGGCCTTGTCAGGCCTTCCCAATTGCGAACAGCTGGCAATCCACGACTTTCCGGAGGCAAGGCAGTAAGAGTTGAAAAGTCGTCCTCCTCACCGATTGCAAGGGTCATCGGCCCAGATCCATTGCCATTTTTCATCAGGCCCAGTTCCGGTTGAGCCAGCAGACGCAAGAATTCTGGCATTGGGCTCGAGAGACGCAGTTCGATCACGCGACCAGCCATCGCCCTAACTTCTTCCAGCTTGTCGAAGTCTAGTCCGAGAGATGTGCCTTCGAGTTGGTCAACGGTGCGATCCAGAATGCGCGAGACCTCTTCAGCAGTGATCGGCTCACCGTCGGGCCAGGAGGCTTCACGCAGCTTGAAAGTGTAAAACAGGCCATCTGGGGAAACGTGCCATCGTTCGGCAAGATTAGGTAGAATCCTTCCAGAAGGATCAAGGGTGACCACACCTTCGCTCGTGGCAGCTCGCACGTGCTGGCCAGCAAAGGACAAGCGAAGACCCTTTTCACTCAAACCGTTGCCTTCGCCGATAAACGCGACATTGATTGGCCCATCCTGGCCAGATTCCGCGCAAGAAAAAAGAAGCAACGCGAATGCCAGTTGCCAAAGGACAAGAAACAATCTGAAGGTAGGCTGCTTGCCGAGGTCTCGCATAGTGAGCCCGTATACAATCAAATTTCGGCTTTGGCCCAGACTTAAAGACGGTTTCGAATGTGAAGTGCTCTAGACCAAAGCAATGCGGCCAAGAACGCGATCTTAGATTTTGCGAACACTTTCCTGGCTCGGCGGCTTGGGCGCCTTATGCGCCCAGGAACGCTCAATCGTACTGGCGTCATTATCTGAAGCTACATCGAGTGGGCGCCGAGCCAATTGGGAATCGATTTCATCATCGAAAGCGATGCCGAAACGGTTGTCTTGAACCCAGGCAACGCTTCCATGAACCACGCCAATATTCCTCAGCTCGATTTCGAGCCGATTTCCGCGCTGTACGCGCATTGAGCCCTCGCCCATCATGCCGCCATCGGAAAGGTTGCGAACACGGACGCGATGGGTTGCGCCTTGTTGCTCAACACGGATATTGGCGAGCAAAAACAGGCTGTCGCGCGAGACGCTGCGTGTTTCAAGATTTGTCATGAACGACCCGCTCCTACTTCGGAAGTCTTATTTGTAGCCTGGAGGCAGGTTGTTGAGAGCCCGCCCTTTTTCAATATTCGGACCATGCGCTAATTTTACGCAATTAATGGTACGTTAAACGCTCACCGTAGCGCGGCCCTCGTAAACGCGTTGTCCCAAACTGGGACAGCATTCCGTCCATTGGTTCACGTATCTTAGTCCTCGCGTGAGACCTTTTCCCGCCTTTCATGAGCCTCTTGCGCTTCCACGGTCATGGTTGCGACAGGCCGGGCTATCAAACGCCGCAAACCGATTGGGTCGCCGGTCACCTCGCAATAACCGTATTCTCCTTCATCGATACGGCGAAGTGCGGCATCAATCTTCGAGACAAGCTTGCGCTGACGATCCCGGGTGCGCAATTCGATACCCCAATCGGTTTCGCTGGAGGCGCGGTCGTTAAGATCTGGCTCGCGTATTGGTCCGTCCTGCAGGGACTGAAGCGTTTGATCTGCTGCGCTTCGGATCGACCGCTTCCATTCGATTAACAGCATGCGAAAATAATTCTGCTGTTGGGTGTTCATGTAGTTCTCGTCATCGCTCGGAACATAGCCCGGCGGAAGCGCGTCTTTCACTCTCTCGAGAGCATCGATTTCTTTAGAGGTGGCGGTGGCCATATGGTTCTCTCGTCCCAAAATATCCCCTCGAGATCGTCCCGTCCTGACGCTTCCATCGATACCAATCCGACGTGCTATCCAGACACAGCCGAACTCCCTTGAGCGGCCCTATAGGCAACCCTCGAACCCCGCACAAGCAGCTTTCAGAAATCTTGCGCCAAATTCAAAAAAGGCATTGGCAAATCAGGCTCTGCACACGCTTAAAGTGTCACTAGGTGTAAAAAGAGCGAGGCTGTTAACCAATTGTTGACCATGATCCGTGATCTCTTGGATTGAGCGATGCGCAGGGGGGCGGATCGCCAAAACGGGGAAATACAAATGCAACTGACCAAGATTGATGCGAGTCAGGCAAATAAGCTTGATGACAATGAGGCCGATCTTTTGATCGCCACGTGTTTAGCCGCAGCCTCACAAGGAGATGTTTCTGCCTTGTTTGACCTCGGGGTCGCTTACTCCACTGCAAGCCATGGCTGTGACTCTGATCTGGTCGAGGCGCACAAATGGTTCAATCTCGCTGCGTCCCGAGGCCATGAAGAGGCCGCTTGGTGCCGCGCAGATATCTCGGAAGAAATGACCGCCCGCGAGATCGCAGAAGCTCAGCGCAGAGCGCGTCAATGGTTATCCGAGGAACGTCAGAAAGCCGCGTAAGCTATTTCAGGTTTCCGACCTGAAAGGCGTGCGGCGACCAAGCATATCCTGATCCATTGAGACGCTTTCTTTCTCGCGTTCCAGAAAATCTGCAACGGCTGCACGAAAACCAGCGTCGGCAAACCAGTGAGTGGAAAATGTCTGTACTGGTTCATATCCGCGAGCAAGCTTGTGTCCGCCCTGCGCGCCAGCTTCGACTCGTTTGAGACCGAGTTCGATCGCAATATCTATCGCTTGATAATAGCAAAGCTCAAAATGGAGGAACTTCACATCCCGAGCGCAGCCCCAGTACCTACCGTAAAGCGCATCTGATCCTACAAAGTTAAGCGCACCTGCGATCGGCAAGTCATTCTCATATGCCAAGATCAAGACCATCCGCGATCCCATTCGTTCGCCAAGGAGCGTGAATGCATCGCGCGTCAGGTACGGCGTTCCCCATTTTCGCGCGCCTGTGTCCTGATAAAAGATCCAGAATGCGTCCCAGTGCTCCTGTTTGATATCATCACCAGACAGTCGCGCGATCCTCAGATCGCATTGTGCTGCTTGTCGTTCTTTGCGCAGGTTCTTGCGTTTTCTCGAGGCTAATGAGCCGAGATAGCCTTCAAAGTCATCGTAGTCTCGATTGAACCAGTGAAACTGAATATCAGTCCGGACCAGCCAGTCTTGAGCCTCAAACAATCGTACCTGCTCCTCTTCAACAAAAGTCGCGTGAGCTGACGAAAATTCATTCTGCAGGCAGACGGCTTCTGCGCCTTTTAATAGATAAGGCGCAAACGCGGGGTCCAACAACAAAAGCCGAGGACCGTTCGCAGGCGTAAATGGTGATGCGATTTGAAGCTTGGGGTAGTATCGGCCGCCTGCGCGGTGCAAAGCATCGGCCCAAGAATGATCGAAGACGTATTCGCCCTGACTATGACCTTTCGCATAGCTGGGAAGTGCGGCGAGTATTTGGCCATTGTTATCAGTAATTGTGATGGGAGCTGGCTCCCACCCTGTGCCAGCGCCGACGCTTCCAGAATCTTCAAGCGCTGATAAGAATTCGTGGCTCACAAATGGATTATTCACACCGCCAAGTGCATTCCATTCTTCAGCATCAAGGCTTCCCACAGAAGGTGCCAGGCGCACTGTCAGCTCATCGTTCAAAGGAGCTCCGTTCGAGGTGAGAATTCTTCAAGCGGTGATCGCAATTATCGCATCCACTTCAACTGCTGCCCCCAAAGGCAATGCTGGCACACCTACAGCAGCGCGCGCATGGCGCCCCCTCTCGCCAAACACTTCGAACATAAGATCGGAGGCGCCATTGGCGACCTTGGGCTGATCGATAAAATCTGCGGTCGAGTTGACGAAAGCGCCGAGCTTTACGATCCGATCTACGTGCTCAATCAAATCTGCAGCCTGGAGTTGCGCGAGGATCATCAATCCGCACAGACGCGCGGCATCCATGCCATCTTCAACATCAAGATCGGCACCCAATTGACCGGTAATCAACTTACCATTCCTAAATGGTAGCTGGCCAGAGACATGCGCGAAACCGTTTACGTCAACAATCGGTACATAGCTGGCAACAGGTGCGGCCGCTTCCGGTAGCGAAATACCAAGCTCGTCAAGCTTCGCTGCAATAGTCATCGCGATCAAACCTCTATTCGTTTCTTAATCCAAGGCAGAGCGTCGGCCCACTTATCGATCCGCGCATCAGCATGACCGATCTCAAAAGCACAATCGATGTCATTGGCGATCATTGGCTCACCGCACATGTGGAGCCTAATTGTCTCCGGCACCGTCTCAGAAGCTGAGCGGTGATGCTGAGCAAGATCGTCAATGAACAAAGCGCGGCTTGGCTGATGTTCATCAATGATCTTTTGCAAAGCTGGGCCTTTAGGGCCTTGATTGGTATACACAGGAGCGATCAGGCCATGCGATGCCAATTGCTCGGCGCGCTTCTCTCGGTTTTCATCAACAAGGTTTGTGAGGACAACAACGTCGGCGTAATCCGCCAATTCATTGATCGCTGTGACCGCGCCTTGGATGGGATGTTGACGGTCCATTTCCGTCTTGAAGAAGTCACCAAGCTTCCGCCAGATATCCGCTGCTTCAAGCAGCCTTCCGCTATGCTGCCATCTCAACGCCTCACCAAAATTCGCGCCGTCCAACTTGAAGTCCACCCCTTGGGTCTCCTCCAGCCAAATTTTGAAGGGCGCGACCATGTGCAGAATGACTTCATCGCAATCTGTGATGATCAGTGGGCGACTCATTGGGCTAGCTCCTGATGCGCTGCAACTATCTCTTCCGGCGTTGTGGCGAGGGCCTCAGCTGCTTTGATCAAGTCGGGCTCATAATTGGTCAAGAACTCCAGAATCGACGCCAATACAGCGTCGTCGGCGAGGCCATTGCGTAATGCATCCGGATCAAGTCCGGTCATGGCCATGTAGCGCTCTGCCCTCTCAGCGTCTCCCACTAACCAGCCAATTGCTGCCAAAGCGAGTGTTTGCGCTGACAAGGAGTTGTCCTCGAAACGAGAATCAGGAGGCTGCGGGATTGTGAAAGCCTTTTCGTAAGAGTATTTGTCGCCCATTGGCGGAGAAGAGGTAATTAGTGTCGAAACGGATTATGGTTGTTGAGGACAACGACCTCAACCGTAAATTGTTCTGCGACGTACTTAAGGCAAATGGCTTTGATGTTGCATCGGTTGCAGACGGCAGGTCAGTGATTGAGTTGGCGAAAGACTATTCGCCTGACCTTATCATAATGGATATCCAGCTACCTGGCGTCTCAGGCATTGATCTCATACAGACTGCCAGAGAGGAAAGCCTGCTGCAGAAAGTTCCGATTTTAGCCGTGACAGCCTTTGCGGCCAAAGGAGACGAGGAAAGGGTGATATCCGCTGGCGCCACAAAGTACCTTGCAAAGCCGGTTTCAATCGTTCCTTTCATGGGAGCGGTTATGGAAATGATCAATAGTTAGAATGGCATAGCATTCTTTGCCGCCAAACGCTGCTTGCAAATGGTTGCTCAATGACCAAATTCTCGCCAGACCAATAGGACAAGCCACCCAACGCAGCCAATGAGTATCGCTGCCTTGGTTCTTTCTCCGAATTTCAGCCAAAGGATTTCAAAATATGGATATCGCAGAAGTCGATAAGCGTATCCGCGCCCTTATTGAGCCCTTCAATAAAAAAGGTGTCGAGATCAAAGATAGCACGACATTCGCGAATGATCTGGAGTTTGACAGCCTGACCGTAATGGACTTCGTCGCTGAGATTGAAGACGAATTCGACATAATCATAAGTATGAATCAACAGGCTGAGATCGAGAATTATGGTCAGCTCGTGACAGCAGTGCACAAGCTGCAGGATAGCTGATAGAGAACGGCCATGACTGATATCCTAACCAACTCTGCGCCTGAGACAGACGCTCCAAAAGGCGATCTCCTCTCCAAGTTTGACGGAATGATTGAGCTTCGCGAGACAGTTCTCGCAACAGGAGTCGAAGATCCGTACAATTTAGTAATGGAGAAGGTCCTTTCTCCAACCCGCGCCATTTGCAATGGGCGCGACACGATCCTTCTCGGTACTTATAATTACATGGGCATGACGTTCGATCCTGACGTATTGGACGCAGGCAAAGATGCTCTTGAGAAATATGGCTCTGGCACGACGGGAAGCCGCGTTCTGAACGGAACCTATCAGGGTCACAAAGAATGCGAAGACGCCCTCAAAGAATTTTACGGCATGGATCATGCCATGGTATTTTCAACTGGCTATCAAGCCAATCTGGGAATCATCTCGACCATTGCAGGCAAGGGCGATTACATCGTGCTTGATATCGATAGCCACGCGTCAATCTATGATGGTTGCGCAATGGGCAAAGCAGAAATCGTGCCTTTCAAACACAACGATATCGAGGCGATGGAAAAGCGTCTTCGCCGTATTCCGGAAGAGGCAGGAAAGCTGGTCATTCTGGAAGGTGTGTATTCGATGCTTGGGGACGTCGCGCCGCTCAAAGAGATGATCGCGATTGCCAAAAAGTACGGCGCGATGGTCCTCGTCGATGAAGCGCACTCAATGGGCTTCATCGGAGAAAAAGGACGCGGTGTGGCCGAGGATCAAGGCGTTCTCGATGATGTCGATTTCATCATTGGTACGTTTTCGAAAAGCGTGGGGACTGTCGGCGGATTTTGCGTCTCAAACCATCCGAAATTCGACATTTTGCGGCTAGTTTGTCGCCCATACGTTTTCACTGCAAGCCTTCCGCCAAGCGTGGTGGCAACGGCAGTGACATCAATTCGAAAGTTGATGCACGGCGCCAACAAGCGAGCACATCTTTGGGAGAATTCAAAGACACTTCACCGAGGATTAATTGAGTTGGGCTTCCCGCTGGGCACTGAGGAACCGCAAAGTGCCATCGTCGCGGTGATCATGCCCAATCTCGAACGAGGCGCTATGATGTGGGAGGCGCTTCTGAAAGAAGGGCTTTACGTGAACCTTGCGAGGCCTCCGGCAACGCCCGCCGGGATGACTCTGCTTCGCTGTTCGCTCTGTGCTGAGCATTCCGCTGAAGAAGTTCAGACAATCCTTCAAATGTTTGAACGTGCCGGAAAGGCAGTAGGGATCATTTCCTGATCTCCTGGCTTTTCAAATAGCTTTTCCTTGAAAGTCAGTGGCGCTGTCGCAGGCGTGCTCTACAGCTTCGCTATCATCGGATGAACCACCAAGCTGAGTAACAGCTAAAAATCCGCCAACTAGTAGAACGACAAAAGCAGTCGTGACCAAACCCAGGTAGCGATCAATGATCGCCTTAATTGGTGCGCCAAAGAGCTGAAAGAGTACTCCAACCACCATAAATATAAGCGCGCGCCCAGCAAGCGCGGCTAGCGTGAAAGTCAGCACATTCATACCGATTGCGCCTGCGGTGATCGTCATGAGTTTGAAAGGCACAGGTGTGCCTGCTGCGAAAAACACCGCAAGCGCACCCTGTTCGCGAATATAGCAAGCCGCCACTGGACCGCTTTCGGTGAGGCCAAGCACGCCGAGCATCCAAAGGCCAACGCTCTCGTAGAGCAAAAAACCGATCGCATAGCCAAAGAGTCCGCCCAAGACGGATGAGACCGTTGCGACAATTGCAAACCTGATCGCCTTTTTCGGCTCAGCAAGACACATCAATCCAAGCAAAGGATGCGGCGGGATCGGGAAAAAGCTGGACTCAATAAAGCAGAAAAATGCGAGCCACCACACAGCCTGCGGATGTGCCGCCTTCGCCATCGTCCAATCGTAAAGCGCGCGCAGCCAACTCAATTCTGTGCTCCAGGAATATTCGCAGTCGCGGGCAACTAAGGCACCTCCCGAAAGGGCGCAAGGTCAATTATTTAACCTATTTGGCACTTTTATATTGGCATCGTGACGGTCTCTGGTTAGTAAAGCGCATCATCGAGAAAATCCGAGTCGCCACCTAGTGGCTCCCTCCAAAAATTCGTGCCTCCAGGAGATTCCAAATGACTGCTCCTGGCGATCAAGATGCTTCTGAATTCAACCACGGGAACGACTGGAAATCGAAATTCATTAGAAATCTAGTCGAGACATCAAGCGTGACGAAATCGGCGGCGCTATTGAAAGTAAGCCTTCAAGAAGTGGTCGACGCTCGCCGCAACGATACGGAATTCGAACGCGAATGGGAATACGCGCTCGATGAGGGATACGCTGAACTTGAATGGGAAATTCTTCGAAGGCTCAAAGAGGGGGATTTTGCCACGGCAACCGAAGCAAAGTACGATTTCACGAACGCGATCAGGTTTCTCATCTCACGCCGGGAGTTCTCGGCGAAGCACCAATCGGAAAGGCGCATTGTTAGCGCCGCCGAAGTTAGGGCGGCCATTGATACAAAAATTGAGGACCTACGTCTCCGAGTCGCACGTGAAAATGCAAAGGTAGGACCAGTCGAAGAATGATCGGATCCTTGGATTGGCTGCTTGATCAAAAGGACGGCGTGCGAGACCAGCTGGCACTATCGCTCAGCCAAAGCGAAAAAGCCGAATTCAGCTTTCATTGGGAAAATTTTGCACGCGATGAACAACTGCCGCCGCCAGGCGATTGGCGGATTTGGCTTATCGTTGCAGGCAGAGGATTTGGAAAGACAAGAGCTGGTGCCGAATGGGTGCGTTCGATGGCGGAACTTCATCCCAACGCTCGCATCGCTCTGGTTTCCTCATCTATTGCGGAAGCTCGGGCTGTAATGGTCGAAGGTGAAAGCGGCATACTCTCTACCTTCGCCCCAGAACGATGTCCCGTTTTTGAGCCGTCGTTGCGACGTATCAGATTTTCCAATGGTGCTCAGGCGCAGCTTTTTTCAGCCGCAGAGCCAGAGACACTGCGTGGACCTCAGCACAGCCATGCGTGCAGGACAAGCTTCGAAAGAAATTTATATCAATCAAATGCTTGTAATCATTGACATCCTCAAGCCTAAGAACAGTTGCTGCTGGTCAAGCTGCACCGCCCGTAAGCGTTGCTGATGGCGAAAGCTACACTGTTGTCGGTGCGGCAACAGCGAATAGACGAGCATGGAAAACGCAATAGCCATGCAGCTGTCTGGCGGTTGGCAGTACGTAACGCCGCAAGAAGGAATGATGGTTTTTGATCGCGATGCAGGACAAATCCTGATTTTCCGCTCAGAATGGGAGGCCGCGCAGGAACCGGCAGCGCCCAATGGCGGTGCCGTAGTCGATGTCGAGCTAAGAGCCGCTTTCCTGAGCCTCATCAATGGACTTAAAACAGTCGGGATTCTGCCTACTGCCTGATTCATGGATGGCTTGATCTGATCGTATGTTTATGAAGTCTTTATCAAAACCAAGCAACCTGGCGCGCCTATCCGGCTTTGTACGTAGAGGCAAACGTGCAACAGTTCCGCGATATTGTCTGCTTGCTTACGAGGGGGGGAGAAGTTAGAGAACCTCCGGACTCCATTTAATAAAAGGGGAAGAATACAAATGCGCAAACTCGTCATAGGAATGGCGATGGCTTCGACAGCGCTCACTGCGCCCGCCATGGCTCGTGAGGGCCAGTGGTACATTCAGGGCGACGGCGGAGCCATGATTGTCGAGGACGTCGACTTTGATATCGCAGGCACAACAGGCGGCGTTGATTTCGATGCGCCCAATGATGCGACCGCAGACTTCGATGCTGGATACGATTTCGGGGCCACTGTTGGTCATGACTTCGGCTCATTCCGCTTGGAAGCAGAAGCCAGCTATCGTGCAGCTAATCTTGACTCCTTGTCAGCAGGTTCGGCTGGGCTGGCTGCCGGATCTACTTCCACCTTTACCGGAACCACCCTACCTGCATCTGGCGAATTCAATGCTCTGAGCTTCATGCTTAACGGGTTATTCGATTTTGGTCCGGATGATGGTATCCAAGCGTTTGCCGGTGGCGGTATTGGTGTCGCACGGGTCGATCTTGACGGAACAGCAGTGCTTAGCGGCCCAGGCGCTTTTGATGATTCAGACACCGGACTAGCTTGGCAGCTTCTTGCTGGCGTTCGTGCGCCGCTGAACGACAAGTGGGACGCTGGTTTGAAATATCGCTATTTCAACGCGACTGGTGTTGATATCATCGATACGCGCGGGTTTGATCTGTCCTCAAACATCAGTTCTCACTCTTTGATGGGTTCGATCATCTACAACTTTGGTGGTGAAGCTCCGCCCCCACCACCACCGCCGCCTCCACCTCCACCACCTCCACCGCCGCCGCCACCACCGGCGCCTCCACCACCACCGCCGGCACCTGTGTGTAATACTGGTCCGTACATCGTGTTCTTCGATTGGGATGAGTCGGCGCTTACGTCAGATGCGACCACTGTTCTCGATGCAGCAGTCACAGCCTACGCAAATTGCGGCAATGCAAGCGTAATGCTTGCTGGTCACGCAGACCGTTCGGGTAGTGTCAGCTACAACATCGGACTTGCGGAACGTCGCAATGACTCTGTTCAGTCTTACCTGACAGGCAAAGGCGTCCCGGCAACCCGTATTAGCAGCAACGCTTTTGGTGAAAGTCAGCCAAAAGTCCCGACTGCTGACGGTATCCGCGAACCGCAAAACCGCCGAGTTGAAGTCACTTATGGTCCGGGTTCGGGCATGTAGTCGACAAAACTCGATCTAAATACGAAAAGGGGCCGAGAATTCTCGGCCCCTTTTTTGTTGGGTTTTATGAAATTCGCATGACTTCGGCCAACCGAGAGACCGTAACGAAAGTGGGAACAGTCAAGCAATAGATACATACTCCCAATCCATCTGCGTTGGGAGAATCTCGAATGATTATATGTTCTCGCCTGCATCACGCGCAGTTTGGAACATGGTTTTGATAGCATTTGGCACCAGCCGCACCGCTCCGATCAGCAATGCAAGCCCTATTGGAGCGACGATCAGCGTAGACAAGACGCCAAGAGACAAGTCATCTCCATTGGTAGCTGAAACGTATCCAGCCATAAACGGTCCGAGCCCGAGACCAATCAGCGTTGTGGCGAGAAAAAATGTCGCTGTCGCCACCCCTCTCATCCTTGGCAACACAAGGGCCTGACTGGTTGCCGCCGCAGCTCCCAATGCCGATGCAACCAATAGGTTAGCGGCAAAACTCAGCACATAAAAAACGACGACGCTATCAGTTGTAAAAGCAACGTAAATTATCGGCAGTGGTGAGATCAGTCCGAACATAATGACCCAAATCCGGCCATCATCGCGTCTTTGCAGCAGGGCGTCCGCCATCCTGCCGCCGAGAATGACGCCGAGGAAACCCGCCAGTGCCCCTGGCGCTCCAAGAAACCAGCCCAAGTCCGACTTCGCCGCGCCTAGAGTTCTCTCAGCGTAGGGGGCTCCCCAATAGGAATTTGTATAGGCGATAAACGCCACCATTCCGTATCCGAGGATGACACAGAGAAATGCTGGCGAGCCCCAAGTTAAGCGAAAGGTCGCCAAGTCGCGAGCTTTGAGTCCAGCCGCCCAACTGAAGACAGCATAGTAGCCTACACCTAGAAACAACCACTGATCTGAAACTAATCCAGGAATGAGATTGGAGGGAGCAGGAACAAGGTAGGTGAGGAAGATCGCCGCAGCCCCAAAGAATACGAGACCTGCCAAATTCACGCCGAGTGCGAAAGGACCGCGCATAGCAGCACCGATCAAAGTGAAAGGTGGGATCACCTGCACCAATTCCTGAGCAAAACCCTTAAATGGGGCTGGATCCTCGGGGCTTGTCAGGCCGTCAATCTCTCCTCGAATGGGCTCCCTTAGAGAGATAACCCAAAGTGCGAGCAACACCCCTGGAATGCCGACTGATAAGAATGCGGCCTGCCAACCGACGATTCCGAAAGGCCCGCCCGAAGGGTAAGCTGCGTTCCAGTTCTCGACTATCAACGCGCCGATTAGGAGCGAAAGTCCACCTCCTATATAAAGGCCCGACGAGTAAATGGCCAAGGCTGTCGCTCGCAGGCGGGCTGGAAACCAGTCCGAAATGAGCGAGTATGCCGAGGGGCTGGCGGTAGCTTCACCGACTCCCACTCCAATCCTCGCAACAGTGAGCGTTGAGGCGTTTTTCGCCAAGCCAGACAGTGCTGTCATCGTCGACCAGAGAGTTAAGCCGATGGCGAGCAGCCTCACCCTTTTCCAGCTATCTGCAAGCTTTCCCAAGGGAATGCCAAAGAGCGAATAGAAGACAGCAAAAGCAGTTCCGTACAGAAAGCCCAGATAAGAGTCGTCGACGCCCAAATCTGCTTTGATGTCATTTGCCAAGATCGACAATATTTGGCGATCGACGAAATTCAGGACGTAGACCAGCACGAGAACGCTGAGCGCGTACCAGCTGTAGGCTGGAACGGATTGATCCGCTCCGGTCTCATTTTCATTGGAATTGTCGGCCAAAGAAGTGTCCCCTCAACACGTTAGTCCGCTTGTTAGCATGCGCTTTAAGGGCCTTTGGACCTTATGCCGCGTACAGCGTGTTATCGTTGATTTCAGCTTGCGCAAAACCCTTTTTGCGCAGCCTGCAGGAATCGCAGAGCCCGCATGCATATCCGTCCGGAGTAGGGTCGTAGCACGACCAGGACCAAGCCGGATCTAGGCCCAGACGCGCGGTCTCCTTTGCAATTTCCGCTTTTGTGAAATGCTGAAGCGGGGTGTGAACGTTGAAGGGCTGGCCCTCTACGCCGGCCTTCGTTCCTAACCGAGCCGTTTTCGCAAAGCTCGTGATGAATTCTGGGCGGCAGTCTGGATATCCTGAGTAATCAAGCGCATTCACCCCGATAAAGACGTCCTGAGCACCCCAAGCTTCTGCACATGCCGTAGTCAAAGCTAAGAAAACCAGATTTCTTGCTGGCACATAGGTGACCGGAATGTCATCGCCGACACCTGTTTTCGGCACGTCGATTTCATCAGTAAGAGCGGAGCCTCCGAACGCACGAAGGTCTAAAGCGATTTCGGAATGATCAGATAGTTCCAGCTCGGTCGCGATCCGTTTTGCGGCCTCAAGCTCGAGCCGATGACGCTGACCATAATCGATCGTAAGAGCCTTGACTTCGAACCCCTGCTCTTGTGCAAGTGCGGCTGTCACCATTGAATCTAATCCGCCTGAAAGCAGCACGATCGCTTTTCGGAGAGGGCTATCAGTTTTCATGATGTGACTAGCAGCAAGCGATGATGTCTAGGACGCGGCGCTACAGTTGCCAGTACGTCGGGCCTCAGCAGCGAATTGAAAAGGCACACCCTCGGCAATTCCTTGGCTTTCGATTTGGACCAGTCTCGAACTCTCTCGTCTGATATCTGTGCGTGCGTATCCATCTCCGCGACAGGTGTATTGAACCGTGACCCTGGTCGGACTGTCGTCAATGACGAAACGATTGCATCCGCTTTGCGAATGGCGCAGTTGTATAAACTCATCTCCCGTCTTCACACAGATCTTGCGAGCTGGACGTCCATCGCGAAACTCTACTGTCCATTCACCCCGCGAGAGGCCATTCAGCATGGCGAGGTCCGATCCTTGCACAAAGGCAGCAGCTACCGATGCACCGAAGTATGCGCTCGCTGTGAGAATCAGAATTGTCAGAAAGTTTCGCAATGTGAATCCACCCTGTTGCCATTTCACAATTCACGATTGAAGCTGCGTCGAACTTTGAACTGCGTAGACGTCAATAGTCGATCGATCGTGCTCAGGACAACTGAAATACCGTTGAGCAGAATGCGCAGTCCACTTGAATGACGCCATCCTCATTGCGCATTGCCTCCTGCTCTTCGGCCGGA
Organism: Erythrobacter sp. YT30; assembly: GCF_001542875.1. Classification (GTDB taxonomy): domain Bacteria; phylum Pseudomonadota; class Alphaproteobacteria; order Sphingomonadales; family Sphingomonadaceae; genus Erythrobacter. The sequence goes on from NZ_LMAF01000002.1 coordinate 729,043, forward strand.
AAACGAGCGATGACAGATAGGTAATACTCTTTACTACAGCGGCATCCTTTACTCAAAGCGAGACCCTGTTGAACGCGAACTTCCGGTTCCTCGTGAAAAAGCCGCCAGACGATAGCGTCCATTGAAAGCTCCGGATCAATCAACTCATTATGCTTGATTGACGAGGCCATGGTTGAGACGTGCTCCCAATCGGGATGGTCCATGCGCACATGCAGGCGCTCTCTGCCCTCTTCTCCATCCGCCAGGTGCTGAACAAGAAGACCGCCGCCGACCTTGCAATCTCCGTTCGCATGTGTCGCTATCCGGACGATGGTTGGCACCTGTTCTGACTGGCTGAAATAGGTCTCCACGGCTTCAGCTAACGAATCGCCTTCCAGCGGCACAATTCCCTGATGGCGCCGTCCAGCTCCTGTTTCAAAAGTGATCGCAAGATACCCCTCGCCAAAAAGGGCGCCAAGCGTCGGGTTTGCTCCCAAGCCGCCTAGTGCAGCGTCATCAAAATCGACATAGCCGCGCATCGTTCCACCCCGAAAATCACATACGAGCAGGGAAACAGCACCGCTTTTCGTTTGAGCCTGCATCGTGACCTGCGCTTCTTCTCCCTCACGCTTCATCAATCCACCCATCAGAGCGCACAAAACGAGCGCCTCACTCAAAAGATGTGTGATTGGCGAAGGATAATTGTGGGCTGAGAGTACGTCGTTGATCACGCCGTCCAGTCGAACAGCGCGCCCACGGGCGTTTCGATTCGGTATCGTGAAACCAAGTATCTTGTCGGAGTATGTTTCTTTGATTGCGGTCATGTTCGCCATATGGGGTTGCCCGCGCTTAACTTTAAGGGGACGGCAAGTCCGACAGCAATCAAACAATCACGGTTTACAGTAGGCCGAAAGCCCATAGGAGGATCGATTTTTGGGCGTGAATTCTATTCTCGGCTTCATCGAAAACGATCGATTGCTCGCTTTCGAAAACGTCTTCGCTCACCTCATCACCGACATGCGCGGGCAGGCAATGCAGGAAAACCGCGTCTGGCTTCGCTTTTCTCATAAGAGAGGCATTGACCTGAAACGACTTCATCGCCGCGCGCTTTTCCTCAGCGTCGGTTTGGCCCATTGATATCCATGTGTCGGTCACGAGGACATCGGCACCTAGCGCTGCGGCTTCAGCATCAGATGTGATTATAACCGATGAGCCGCCTGCCCTCGCCTTCTCGACAAACTCAGCCTCAGGCTCAAATCCGCTTGGAACTGCAACGCGGACGTTGAACTTGAACAGACCGGCCGCCTCGAGGATGGAATGAAGGACATTGTTGCCATCTCCGAACCAGGCAATCTCTAAGCCGGGCAAGGCCTTTCCATGTTCTACTAAAGTGAGCAGATCTGCTACTATTTGACATGGATGAGAGCGCTTTGTCAGACCGTTGATAATGGGCACGAAGGAATGGCGCGCCATTTCCTCAATTCGCGAATGATCATCAGTACGCAGCATGATGCCATCAACCATTCGGCTGAGCACCCTCGCCGTATCTGCGATACTTTCGCCCCGATCCAGCTGGCTTGAACCTGCCTCCACAAAAAGTACGCTGCCGCCCAATTGGCGCATGGCGATGTCAAAACTAACGCGAGTTCGGGTAGAGTTCTTCTCAAAAACCAACGCTAAGACACGTCCTGCGAGAGGAGCGTCCTTGTCTGCTGCGCCTTTCGGCATGCCTTTTCGAGCGGCTTTCCGATCAATCGCATCAGACAGCATCCCTGCCAATGCGTCCGCACCAGCATCACCGAGATCGATGAAATTCTGGACTGCAGGCGCGAATTCTATCGGTGAGCTCGACACTAGGCCGGCTCTGGAATTTTGAAGCTAGCAGCGCCAGCAGAAAGCTTCTCAAAGAATTCGTCGATCTCGGGATCACCGATCACCAGAGGCGGGATAACCCGGAGCGTCTGATCGCCAGCAGCAACAGTCAGAAGCTTATGATTGTCACGCAGATGAACGAAGAATGGACGGCTTTCGACTTTCATCTTCAGTCCGAGCATCAACCCCTTTCCCCGAACAAGCTCAAACAATTCAGGGTAGTTTCCAATAAACTGCTCCAAACGCGTTCTCAGGCGCTCACCTTTTTCGCGCACTTCGCCAAGAAACTGCTTGTTTGCTACTGCATCCATCACGGCGCTCCCAGCGGCCATCCCCAAAGGATTTCCGCCGTAGGTCGAACCATGCGTGCCGAAAGTCATGCCGCGCGCCGCTTTCTCGGTCGCCAAAAGCGCGCCGAGTGGGAAGCCTCCCCCCAGACCTTTTGCAGACGCGAGAATATCGGGCTCGATCCCATAGTGCTCGTATGCGTACAACTTGCCGGTACGAGCCATGCCGCATTGCACTTCGTCCAAAACAAGCATCAGGTCGTGTTCGTCGCAAAGGTCTCGCAGTCCTTGCATGAATTCTTGGGATGCTGGTCTAATTCCGCCTTCACCTTGAATCGGTTCAACGAGGAAGCCGGCGGTTTTCGGACCAATCAAAGCTTTCGCCGCCTCAAGATCATCAAACTCCGCATATTTGAAGCCGTCGAGCAACGGCGAGAAACCATGATGCATCTTTGTTTGGTTTGAAGCGCTAATTGTTGCCATTGTGCGGCCGTGAAAAGCATTCGCGAAAGTGATCAGTTCGAACCTGTTCGCATCGCCTTCATCGCCCGCATTCTGGTGGTATGCGCGTGCGCATTTAATAGCGGCCTCAACCGCTTCTGCGCCAGAATTCGTGAAAAACACGGTGTCTGCAAAGGTATGGTCGACCAATTGCTGGGCCAATTTTTCGCCTTGCGGACTGCCATAAAGATTGGACACATGCATCAGTGTCCCCGCCTGTTCTTGGATCGCGGCAATCAGACCTTCGTGCGAATGCCCCAGAAGATTGACAGCGATCCCGCTGGCAAAGTCGAGATAACGCGTCCCATCTTCATCAATTAGATGGCAGTGTTCTCCGCGCACTGGGCGAACACCGCAGCGGGGATAGACGGGCATCAATGGCGAAATTGACATGAGAAAATGATCCAGTTCAATCGAAAAAATTGGTGGGTAAATAGAAATGGCGACCCCCATCAAGAGCCGCCATTCAGAAGTCTAAGGCCGCTCTTGAATTGCGTCAAACGGCCGGTCTGTCGGGTGGGTGTTTACCCCTGTACAGGCACCAGGTTGACCGCCGAGTATTTTCCTCGTCGATCAACCTCAAGATCAAATTCGAAGCGTTCGCCTTCGTTTATTTCATTCAAACCAGACCGCTCAACGGCGCTAATGTGAACAAAGGCATCTGGCTGGCCGTCGTCGCGCACCAAGAATCCAAAGCCCTTCATAGAATTGAAGAACTTGACGGTTCCGGTCGCTTTCTCGCCGGTCAACTCGCGCTTTGGCGGGCCACTGGCCGCCTCGACAGCAATTACATCGCCGACCACTTGAAGATCTTGTGCAGACACTTTGCCGCCGCGATCAACTAGGTTGAATTCGAGTTCTTGGCCCTCAGCCAGACCTTCAAGACCGGCACGTTCCACAGCGCTGATATGTACAAAGACATCTTCGCCGCCACTTTCCTGCTGGATGAAACCGAAGCCTTTTTGGCCGTTGAAAAACTTGACGGTGCCTTTGCCAGTACCGACGACTTGAGCGGGCATGCGGTTGAAACCGCCGCCTCCGCCACCGCCGGGCCCACCCCGACCTCCGCCGCCACCACGTGGGCCGCCACCGCTGAAGCGATCTCCTCCGCCGCCTCCGCCAGAATAGCGATCACCAACACGATCATTTCCGAAGTCGCTGGGCGGCGCAAATCCATCCATGCCACCACCAAACGGATCAAATCCGTCTTCACCGAAACCGTCGCGCTTATCCCGACCGCGCCGACGTCCCCTATCGTAACCCATAACGCACTTCGTACCTTGTTATTCTGTCCACCTTCCGATGCGCCAGCTGCGGGGACAGAGCCGTACTGGTCGCAAGTGCCTTTGCTCAACGAGTCCGAGCAACACCAATGTCTTGGACCATAGCGCACAAAGCGACGCTTTGCGAATGATTTAGCCCTCAATCGCGATATGATCTAAATGTGTGACAATTTCGAGTGCATTACCCGGCTTGCGGCTGGCTATTTGGTGATGCATTGCGGCTTTGTAACGCAATTATCGTGCGATCTCTTCTCACAATGATTGATTGGATGGTCTTGCGATTCGGGCTGGTTCGAAAAGAAGGTGTGTGAGGATGAGTGACTTTCGCAAGTTGGCAGACACGATGTTTGCAAGCCCTCAGATTGACATTGATGATCTTGCAGAAGCGCAAAATCTGGGCATCACCCTTGTCATAAACAATCGGCCGGATGGTGAAGATCCCTCCGCTCCGCAGAGTGAAGCGATTGAAGGTGCGGCAACGAAACTGGGAATGGATTATCTTTCCATCCCAATCGGCCATTCCGGATTCAGCGAGGGACAGATAATCGCGATGCAGGATGCGCTTGCCGGTTCCGACGGCAAAGTTCTTGCCTATTGTCGATCGGGCACGCGCTCGACTTTTCTTTGGTCACTTGCACGGGCAAAATCAGGTGCCGCGCCCGATGATATAGCCGAGGCAGCACAATCGGCCGGCTATGATGTCAGCCCGATCCGGCCCATGCTCGATATGCTGGCATCGCGCTAAGCGCACACTATTTGCGGTAATCGAGTGGCGGATTGCGATCACCTAGGAGTGACTGATAGCGGTAATCATCTCCGCGCGCGGCATCGAATTCCGCTTTTGCGGCTTTACGCAGATCGGGATTGGTGAAGAGTTCAACGGCCATCAGTGTCATAGCTTTAGCGGCAACCTGTGCACCTTTATGGCCAATCGAGTGACCACTAGCCGCAACCGCTTGCCAGCTATGCGCGCTTGTTCCGGGAACCCATGCAGCTGTGCGCACGCCCACGGTCGGCGTTGCCCAAGACACATCGCCAACATCAGTTGAGCCGTAGCCAAGGCTTTTGCTGTATTCACCGATTTCAGTTGCACTCGAAAGAGGTTTGGCCGCGTCCCCTAGCGATTTTTGGATTTCAGCAGCCCAAGCGCGTTCCTCTTCAGTGTATTCAACACCGCCCACCATCCGCAGTTTGGCATCCATCACTTTTGCCAATGCTTCATTGACGAGCAGCGGATTGTTGCCGTGGATCACTTCCCATTCGACTTCAGTACCTGTTCCAGTTGCAGCACCGCGCGCTGCATTCTCCAATCTCGCCCAAATGTCTTCTACGCCATCTGGATCAGGATGCCGGACGTAATAGAATACCTCGGCAAAATCTGGCACGACATTGGGCGCATTACCGCCGCTTGTGATGACGTAATGCATCCGAGCATCCTGAGGCATATGTTCGTGCAGCATGTTCGCCATCATGTTCATCGCTTCAACGCCATCAAGCGCTGAACGACCGCGCTCGGGGGCGCCTGCTGCATGGGCTGAAATTCCTGAAAACCGAAACTTGGCAGAACGATTGGCAAGACTAGTACGCGCAGCGGCGCTGTTTTCATCATCCGCGTGCCAATGAATGGCAATGTCGACATCATCGAACATACCAGCACGCGTCATGTAGACCTTGCCCGAACCGCCTTCTTCAGCTGGTGTGCCATACAAGCGAACGCGACCGGGCGTCCCTGTCGCTTCGAGCCAATTCTTTACTGCGATTGCTGCGGTCAGCGAACCAGCGCCAAAAAGATTGTGCCCGCAAGCGTGGCCGGCATGCTTACCCTCGATGGGATCACGAGTGGCGGATGCAGACTGGTTGATCCCAGGCAGTGCATCCATCTCTGCAAGGATTGCGATCACGGGGCCGCCTTCGCCCCATTCAGCAACGAATGCGGTTGGAATATCAGCGATCCCGCTTTCAACCTTGAACCCTTCCGAAGCAAGTTCTGTTTGCATCAGCTGAGTTGAGCGATTTTCGAGGTATCCAAGCTCGGCAAAGTCCCACAATTCCTGTGCGACACGGGCAGTACGGCTGGCTTCTGCAGAGACCAACAAGATAGGATCGGGGCCCAGTTGTCCCGCGTGATTGTCTGCTGTCAGCGGTGTCGCGGTCAGCAATGTTGCCGCAGCAAGAGTGTATCTAAACCGTTTCATCACAATCTCCCTTGAGCATGTGCTTGCCGCAAACCTGAGCTCATGCCAATCGTAAATGCCATGGAAGGCTTCTCTCAACTCTTGATTTTCGGCGGATCCTTGATTGCCATCCTTGGCATCTATGGGTTGACCCGTTGGCTCAAGCTTGGAGGCAAGCCTATTCTAAGTGACCATGATGCAGCGATCCGAGTGGCCGAGGAGATCGTTGACGGCTTCAATGCTAACCGTGTTTCAATCTCACGCACCGGTGATGCGGGGCTCCTTCGCGACAGCCACGGGCGCATCCTGATTGTCAAACAGCATGGCGGCCATTTTGCTGGCCGCATCCTAACCGCCAGCGCCTCTGCACGCGAAGAGGTGGATGCCTTGATCGTTGATCCAGGCAAAGCAGAAAGGCAGTTTGGCACAGTGCGCCTACGCCTTGATGATGCGGCCTCTTGGGCTGATGCGATCAATCGCCTATAGCCTTGAGCGCTATGCCAGAGTTCTCACCTACCCAATGGGCTGTCCCTTTCTTCGTTGCGGCTATCCTTGCCGAGATGATCTGGTCCCGCGTACGCTCGCCGGAGGCATACGAGCCGATGGATACGTTGGTGAGTTTGGGTTTTGGCTTGGGTTCTACGGTTGCAGGCGCGTTATTCGGGGGTTTCGCTCTCTCGATATTCATCGCCGCCTACGAATATCGCGTATTCAATTTCGGGCCGGAATGGTGGACTGTTTGGTGGGCTTGGCCGGTCGCCTTCGTGCTTGATGATCTTAAATATTATTGGGTTCATCGCGCAGGCCACCGTATCCGCTGGATGTGGGCCGCCCATGTGAATCACCACTCCTCGCAGCACTACAATCTTTCGACCGCCTTGCGTCAGACATGGACGGGCACTTTCACATTCGGTCTCTTGTTTGCTCTGCCTCTGGTTTTGCTGGGCTTTCATCCTGCCATGCTGGCCATCGTTGGTGGCATCAATCTCATCTACCAGTTTTGGATCCACACCGAAGCCATCGACAAGATGCCGCGCTGGTTCGAAGCTTTCATGAACACGCCAAGTCACCACCGTGTCCATCACGCTACCAATCCCCGCTATCTTGATCGCAATTATGCAGGCGTCTTCATTATCTGGGACAAGATGTTCGGCACTTTCGAGCCTGAGCGTGATGACGAAAAGATCCGCTATGGGATCATCAAGCAGTTGGGCAGTTTCAATCTGTTGTGGTCTGTTTTTCACGAATGGATCGGGATGCTGGGAGACATCTGGCGCGCTCCATGGCGGCACAAACTCTCCTATCTCTTGCGCGAGCCGGGTTGGAGCCATGATGGCAGCCGCGATACATCGGATATCATCCGGCAACGATGGCTAGCCCGGCAGACGAGCAATTCGCCCGAAAGCAAAAAGGTGGCCAATCAAAACCCGATTGCGGACAAAGCTGAACCTGCCTAGTCTCTTCGCTCAAGAGGAGAGAACATGGAAAGCTTTGACTACATCGTCATAGGCGGTGGGAGCGGTGGCAGCGCGGCTGCTGGACGATTGGCAGTTGATGGGACGCGTCGCGTTTGCCTGATTGAAGCGGGCGGCCGAAATAACAATGTCATCATTAAGACACCGGGCTTCATGCCCTTCATTCGCAACTCGTCGAACTACAAGTTTGATACCATCCCGCAAAAGGGACTGAATGGACGGGTCGGCTATCAGCCACGTGGCAAAGGCCTCGGCGGATCATCAGCTATCAATGCGATGGTATATATCAGAGGCACTGCGTGGGACTACGACAACTGGGCCGCGATGGGCTGTGATGGCTGGGCATACGAAGATGTCCTTCCATACTTTAAGAAATCAGAGGCAAACGAGCGCGGCGCTGATGACTACCACGGTGCTGGCGGCCCACTTTTCGTATCTGATCAAAGATCGCCGAATCCCACCAGTCAGGCGTTTGTTGAAGCAGCCCAGGAATTGCAGCTGCGTACGAATAACGACTTTAATGGTGAGCGTCAGGACGGCTTTGGTCTTTATCAGGTCACCCAACGAAATGGCGAGCGCTGGTCAGCAGCACGCGGATATGTCGAACCCATCCGCGAACAGGGCAATTTTGCGATCCGTACAAACACATTGGTCGAAAAGCTGGTGGTCGAGGGCGGGCGCGTCACCGGAGTGATGGTTCGCAATGGGAAGCGCGTCGGAATGCTTTATGCGCGGCACGGCGTAATCCTCTCAGCTGGCGCCTTCAACACACCTCAGATTCTGATGCTCTCAGGCATTGGCCCTGCCGAGCATCTGAAGCAGCATGGGATCGATGTTGTGATCGACAAACCAGTTGTGGGTTCAAATCTGCAGGATCACATCGACTACGTCTCTGGCTGGGAGACGGAAAGCGACGTACCGATCGGTGGCACTGTCAAAGGCACGCTGCGGATGGCAGCCGCAATGGTCGAACATAGGCGCAAGCGCACAGGAGCCATGACCACTTGCTACGCTGAATCAGGCGGTTTCTGGTCCGTCATGCCCGATGCGCCCAGCCCGGACGTCCAATGGCATTTCGTCCCTGCGGTTTTGGAAGATCATGGCCGCGAACAGGTTAAAGAGCACGGCTTTTCATTGCATGCCTGTGTGCTTCGCCCAGAGAGCCGAGGCACTGTGCGACTGGGATCGCGCAATGCGGCTGACGCACCATTGATTGATCCGAACTTTCTTGATGATCCGCGCGATATCGTCGTTTTGCGCGAGGGTGTTAGGCTGTCTCATCGGATCGTGGATACCCCTCCAATGCAGGCCTTTGGCCCGAAGGACAGGCATCCGGTTGATCTCGATGATGATGATGCGCTCGATCATCTGCTGCGCGAGCGTTCAGATTCGGTCTATCACCCCGTGGGCACGTGCCGGATGGGCTCAGACGAGGATGCAGTGGTCGATCCATCGCTTAGATTCCGCGGCCTTGATGGTCTGTGGATCGCAGATGCCAGCGTGATGCCGAAGATCGTGAGCGGGAACACCAATGCCCCCTCAATCATGATCGGTGAGCGCTGCGCCGATTTTGTGAAAGCTGACGAAAAAGTCCACGCCTAACCACTGCGCCCCTGCTGAAGCAATCGCCATAAAAAAGTGGGCCGGAGCGCTATGCTCCGACCCGTCATAAGGTGTTTGTTCGCAGGAGGAACAAGGTGAGGCGGGGAAAAAGGGAGAGGAAGAATTCCCCCGCCAAACTAAAAAACTTCAGGTTCGGATCACGCGGGGCGGGCAACCATTAGACGCCCCGCGCAATTTCACCGATCTATGTGCGAGCGAATTCGGGATATGCTTCCACCCCGATTTCCGCCTTATCGAGCCCATTCACTTCGTCTTCTTCCGAAGGACGGACGCCGATGGTGTATTTGAGAGCCAGCCAGACGACTGCTGACGCAGCGCTGACCCAGACAGCGGTTAGAAGCACGCCGACGAGTTGACCCATGAAGGTAACGCCGGCGTCGGGCGCTGCAGTGAAGGCAACCACGAGAGTGCCCCAGATGCCCGCGAAAAGGTGGACAGGGATAGCCCCGACCACGTCATCAATCTTGAGCTTGTCGAGCAGCGGCACCGTGAAGACGACGATCGCACCACCAATAGCGCCGACGACGATGGATTCGCCAACCGATGGTGCAAGCGGCTCTGCGGTGATTGAAACAAGACCTGCCAAGGCACCGTTAAGAGCCATTGTCACGTCCGCTTTTTTGTAGAGCAGCTGTGTCAGAATGATTGCTGTTACAACACCCCCGGCAGCAGCCATGTTGGTGTTCACAAATATCTTCGACACGTCGGAAACGTCACCAACCGTACCCATTGCAAGCTGCGACGCTCCGTTAAATCCGAACCAACCGAGCCAGAGGATAAATGTGCCAAGCGTCGCAAGCGGGATGTTTGTCCCTGGAAAGACGTTTACCTTTCCATCAGGCCCATAGCGGCCGGCCCGCGAACCAATGATGATTGCGCCAACAAGTGCAGCCCATCCACCGGTTGAGTGCACAAGAGTGGATCCAGCGAAATCGCTGAAGCCGTGAACGCTATCAAGGTAGCCACCACCCCATTCCCAGCTGACAACAACAGGGTAAATCAGACCAGTTAGAGCAGTCACGAAGATGAAGAACGGTACGATTTTCACGCGTTCAGCAACTGTGCCCGACACGATCGAAGCAGTCGTTGCGCAGAAAACCATCTGAAAGAACCAGTCTGACGCGACCGAGTAGCCGGTTTCTGTGTCGGCTGTGCCAACATCTTGCATTGAATATATACCGGTAAATCCGCCGATCAGACCTAGCGAGTCTTCGGCAAAACCAGGGTAGGCGATGTTGTAACCGCACACCCAGAACATCAGGCCGGCAATCGAATACAAACCAATGTTCTTTAGACACTGGGTCGATGTGTTTTTCGCCCGGACCAAGCCTGCTTCGAGCATGGCGAAACCCGCCGCCATCCACATGACCAGAAAGCCGCCGATCAAGAAAAGCAGCGTATTGAGAATGTATGCCGTGCCTGGCGCGACCACTTCGGCTGCTGGCACCGCAGCCATGGCAGGCTGTGCAATCGAAGCTGCACCCAGGCCGAGGACAGCGAATTTAAGAACAGAACGTGTCACTTATCGTCCCCCAATTAGAGTGCAGTTTCGCCGGATTCACCGGTGCGAATTCGGGTTGCCGATGCGAGTTCGAGCACGAAGATCTTTCCGTCTCCGATCGCTTCGGTATTGGCGGTTTGTTCGATTGTCTCGACCACTTGCGCCGCGATCTCGTCGCTGGCTGCAATCTCGAGCTTCACTTTTGGAAGCATATTGGTCGAATACTCTGCGCCGCGATAAATCTCGGTCTGCCCTTTTTGGCGACCAAACCCTTTCACTTCAGAAACGGTCATGCCCGCAACACCAATGCTGCCCAGCGCTTCGCGGACCTCATCGAGCTTGAACGGTTTTATGATGGCGATGATGAATTTCATCTGTGCCCCCTGTTATGCACCGGACGACCCGGCGCATATGAGGGAGCAAAAGGCGTGCCAGTTTTTTGTCGTTTGGGTGACGCTGCGGAATCAGAGGGTTGTATTACTCGCTGTCATTCGGAGCTGCACAAATTTTAACCTTTTGCTTACTAATTAGGCAGAAAGGTGTTCAAATTGCGACTAACCTGCAAACACTTCGCAAAAGTGTCATCAGAACCACCCCTCAATGTAACGATCGGTCGCGCGCGTCGGAAGGCCGTCAATGCTGCTGGTGCGTTTTGCCATCTTCGCCTCCCATTCTGCGGGATCGCTCTGACGGTGCGCTTTTTTCAGGGTTTCGCGCTCACCCTCAAGGCTCATAAACGGCACGCCCCACCCACAGGAGGTTTGCACGCTTTCGACATCAATCACGAAAATCTGGCGAGTGCCAGGCATCAAAGTGAAGCCTGCAGCCAGCTCCCCCCACTCGTCATCCTGCGGCAAAACCGGGCGCCCCCTGCCATAGATCCGCAAAATCAGGGCAGGCCTGTCAAAATTGCAGAACATGATCGTTATGCGACCATCCGCTGCCAGATGCGCGTGCGTTTCATTGCCTGATCCGCCCAGGTCCAGATAGGCAACTTGCTTCGGGGACAGAACTCGAAATGCATCATACCCCTTGGGGCTCAGATTGATCCGTGCATCCGGAGCAGCCGTGGCCACGAAGAAGATCGGCTGCTTTTCAATCATCGCCACGTGCTTTGGATCAAGCGCATCGAAAAAATCAGCCATTTTTTGTCTCCCTCGACACTAAAGAAAGTCGCGCAGCACTCCGATAAACCGATCGAATTGATCGTGGTGCAGCCAGTGGCCGGCCTTCTCAAATTCGATCAAGCGTGCAGTATTGAAATGCTCCAGCCTACCGTCTTTTTCGGGGTTCGATGCCCAACTGTCCGCTCCATAAAGCAACAGAGTGGGACAGGAAATCGCGCCCCAGGTCGCCTCGATGAACTCGTCCGCGACATCTTCAACACCCCAGACGTTCAAGTGAGGATCGAACTTCCAGCTGTAAGTGCCGTCCTCATTGCGATTGACGCCATGAATTGTGAGATGACGCGCCTGATCCTTGGTGAGATATGAGTTTTCCTCGATCATGCGCGCAAAGGCCGCTTCGATACTTTCGTATTTGCGCGGCGTGCGCCCGGCGGCAGAGCGCTTCTTTTCAATCCATTCGCGCATCCGCTCTGGGTAGGGCGTTTTTCGCTGCTCTGCCTTCCATTCAGGCGAAGGCCCCAGCCCTTCGATTGCCACAAGCTTGGTGACCATCTTAGGGAACATGCCTGCATATCGCAGCGCGACATTTCCACCCATTGAATGCGATACGATGCGTACAGGACCGCGGCCAAGCTGGTGAACGAATTGCGCTAGGTCATAGACCATATCATTGGAATTATAATTGCCATCGGACACCCAATCGCTGTCACCGTGCCCCCGATGATCCATTGCGACGACGTGATAATCATCGCTCAGGGCTTCCGCGGTCCAATCCCAGTTTCGAGCATGATCGCGCCCGCCGTGCACCAGCACCAGTGGCGGCTTTTCCGTATTCCCCCAGTCGAAGTAATTGAGCTTCAGTCTTTGGGAGATGAATGTCTGTGACGTGGGTCCATGGCCGTTCATGGTTTTGCCATGCCGCGAACTTGCGTTCCCTGCAACCTTACCTTTCCTTGGTAGCGGAGAAGGTGAGCTCGGGGTTCTTTTCGACCTGGTAATTCACATCCCAGGGGCTCTTCGCCATAAAGACAAGATCACCATCGCGGTCTTTGGCCAAGTTCGCGCGGTTGAAGCTTTCAAATTCATCGAGCGCTTTTTGATTGCCCTTCAGCCAGCGCGCAGTCGCGAAAGGCGCTGCTTCTAGCGCGGCCTCCACTTTGTATTCTGCCGAAAGCCGCGAAATCAGGACGTCCAGCTGAAGCTGGCCAACGACTCCCACGATATGTTGAGCGCCGATCTCAGGATAGAAGACCTGGATCACGCCTTCCTCTGAGAGGTCATCCAGCGCCTTGCGAAGCTGCTTTGTCTTTGTCGGATCCTTCAATTGAACTCTGCGCAGGATTTCAGGCGCGAAATTCGGGAGGCCTGTAAAGCGGACCTGATCTTTTTCGCTCAGCGTATCGCCAACCCGCAATGTGCCATGGTTGGGGATTCCGATGATATCGCCAGCTTCCGCGGTGTCCGCGATTTCGCGATCCTGCGCGAAAAACAGGATGGGTGAATGGATCGCAATGGGCTTGCCCAGGCCTGATGGCGTCAGCTTCATGCCGCGTTTGAAGGTTCCCGACACCTGCCGCATAAAAGCGATGCGGTCGCGGTGATTAGGGTCCATATTCGCCTGAACCTTGAAAATGAAGCCCGTGACTTCATCATGCTCGGGCGCAATCCGTTCCTCACCTGCCGGTTGCGCGCGCGGCGGCGGGGCGTGTTTGGCTATTGCATCGATCAATTCGGTGACGCCGAAATTCTTGAGCGCGGACCCGAAATAGACCGGTGTCAGGTCGCCATTGCGATATGCCTCGGCATCGAATTCGGGATAGCCGACTTGAGCCAGTTCAGCCTCTTCGGCGAACTCCGCGGGGATGGTTGGGCTTTCATCCCGCTTTCCAAGAAACTCTTTTGAAGCGCCTTCCGGACGGCTGACCGCTCCATCGGCGAAGTTCATGATGCCTTCGAATTGTCCGCCCATGCCGATGGGCCAGCTCTGGGGAGACACATCAAGCGCCAGCATATCGGCGACTTCATCAAGCGTTTCGAACGGGTCGCGCCCTTCGCGATCGACCTTGTTGACGAAGGTGATGATCGGCACCGAACGCAGGCGGCACACTTCGAACAGTTTGCGCGTCTGCGGCTCGATACCCTTGGCCGCATCGATCACCATCACCGCCGAATCCACAGCAGTCAGCGTGCGGTAGGTGTCTTCGGAAAAGTCCTCGTGTCCCGGCGTGTCGAGCAGGTTGAAGGTGATGGTCTCGCCATCATACTCTTTCTCGAAAGTCATCACCGATGAGGTGACCGAGATACCGCGCTGCTGCTCGATCTTCATCCAGTCCGAACGCGCTCGCCGTGCATCGCCGCGCGCCTTTACCTGTCCTGCAAGGTGGATCGCGCCGCCTTGCAAAAGCAGCTTTTCAGTCAGCGTCGTCTTACCCGCGTCAGGGTGCGAGATGATGGCAAAGGTGCGTCGGTTGCTTTTGGGATTGGACATATATGCTTCAGACCAGCGCTTACCCGCGCAGTTCCGCCCCGAGCTTGGCTGCAGCTGCGATGATGGCATCGGAAATCGCCTTCAAGTCTTTATCCTTGAAGCTCTTTTCCTGCGGTTGCAGCGTCACTTCTATGGCGACCGATTTCTTGCCTTCGGGCACGCCTTCTCCGGCGAAGACGTCAAAGACTTTGGCACTGACAATGCTGGTCTTATCAGCAGATCGGACTGCGCGTGTGAGATCGTCTGCCGTTATCTCGTTTCCTACAAGAAATGCGAAATCGCGCCTTACGCTTTGCAGGGCTGGCGGTGTGAAGGGTGCGCGCGCAAATCCTACATTCGCTTTCTTTTGAGGGACTTGATCGAGGAAAATCTCCGCCGCCGCGACAGGACCATCCAAATCAAACGCCTTGAGCGTTGCTGGGTGAAGCATGCCAAAACGCGCAAGGACCTTCTTTGGCCCTAAGCGCAGAGTCGCCGATTGTCCGGGGTGGTATTGCGTGCCCGTTCCTTCTGCCACCGGCTGCATCACCATCAACTTTGCCGCAGGCGCGCCCGCTGCCTCGAGCAGGTCGAGCGCAATCGCCTTGGCATCAAACGCATCGAAATGCGCCGCCTTGCCACTCGCCCAGCCGCGCTGCGTTTTCTCTCCACTAAGGACAACACCAAGCGTTGCGCGTTCATCGCTCAATCCATCCGCGCCCTTGAAGTACCGCCGCCCAAGCTCGAACAGCCGCGAGGTCTGCCCGCCGCGGTCCGCATTGCGCTTGGCCGCGATTAACAGGCCCGGAAGAAGCGAGGGCTGCATCACTTTCATGTCTTCGCTGATCGGATTGGCGAGCGACCACAATTCCGCGCCTTCAGGCGCGAAATGCTGCGCTTCTGCTTCAGGCAGGAAACACCACGTAACGGCCTCGTTGAGACCACTCGCGGCAGCCGCACGGCGCACTCGGCGCTCGGTGATCTGTGCCTGTGTCGCGGTTGGCCGCGCCACGCCTTCCATGCGGGGCAAAGCAACGCCTTCCACCTTGTCGAGGCCGTGAATACGCACAACTTCTTCGACCAGATCGGCTGGACCTTCGATGTCGTGACGACGCAGCGGGCAGTTCACCTGCCAATCACCACCCACTTCGAAATCGAGGCTTTCCAGGATCCGCTTCTGCTCATCGGCAGGCACATCCACCCCGCCCAGCTTCGCGGTCAAAGCTGTATCAAAAGCAACCACTTTTGCCTCGCTCGGCGGCGATCCGGCGCGGACGATATCGCTCGCTTCGCCGCCAGCCAATTCGACAATCAGCCCGGTCAGAAGATCGAGCCCCTCTTCGAGAAACGCAGGATCAACCCCGCGCTCAAACCGGGTGCGCGCATCGGATGCAAGGCCCAGTCTGCGCCCCGTCACCCCGATGCGGGCGGGATCGAAATAGGCGATCTCAAGTAGTACGTCGCTCGTGTCATCCTGAACGCCCGAATTCTCACCGCCCATAATGCCGGCAATATCGTGGACTTCGTTATCGTCCGCGATCACCACCATACTTTCATCGAGCGTGTAGGTTTTCTCATTGAGCGCCAGCACTTGCTCGCCAGCTGTGGCGCGCCGAGCGACGACGGCTCCTGAGAGCTTTGCCAGATCATAGACGTGCGCCGGGCGCCCAAAGGCGAGCATCAGATAGTTCGTCAGATCGACTAGCAGTGAAATCGGGCGCTGGCCCGCTGACTTCAGCCGTTGCTGGAGCCAATCGGGCGATGGGCCGTTTTTGACGCCTTTGATGACCCGCCCATAGAATGCAGGGCACCCTTCTGGATCATCTGTGCGGATTTCGACCGGGCATTCGCCGGACGCATCAAACTTGGGGAATGCGATGGGCTTCAATGTGCCAAGGCCAGCGGCTGCCAGATCGCGGGCAATACCGTAAACGCCCATGCAATCAGGGCGGTTGGGCGTGATGGCGACATCGATAATCGGCGATGAGCCTTGATAATCGGCAAAGCTGTGGCCGACGCTCGCATCATCGGGCAATTCGATAATGCCATCATGGTCTTCGCCGAGCTCAAGCTCGCGCGCGGAACACATCATGCCGGTGCTCTCAACGCCGCGAATGGCGGCCTTGCGCAGTTCCATGCCATTTGACGGAACGACCGCGCCGGGCAGGCCCAGCACTCCCTTCATCCCCGCGCGCGCATTGGGCGCGCCGCACACGACTTGCAGCGGATCGCCTTCGCCAGTGTCGACTTTCAGGACTTGCAGCTTGTCCGCATCAGGGTGCTTTTCCGCGCTCAAGACATGCGCGACCTTGAAGCCTTTCAGCGTCTCGGATGGATCTTCCACCCCTTCAACTTCGAGGCCGATCGCGTTCAACGCATCGGTGATCTCTGATAGCGAAGCGCCCGTGTCGAGATGGTCTTTGAGCCAGGTGGTCGAGAATTTCATGCCCGTGCTCCCACGCCAGCGGAAAGCGCTGGTTGGTCAACCGCAGCAAACCCATAATGCGAAAGCCAGCGCGGATCGCCATCGAAGAACGCGCGCAGATCGTTCATGCCGTATTTGAGCATGGCAATCCGATCAATGCCGAGGCCAAAGGCAAAGCCCTGATATTCATCCGGATCAACGCCTGCGAATTCCAGCACGCGGCGGTTCACCATGCCGCTACCGCCAAGCTCCATCCAGTCATGGCCTTCATCATCGCCATTTCCGCCCACAACGCGGCGGTCTCCTTCGTTCGAATACCCGACATCAACTTCAACCGATGGCTCGGTGAAGGGGAAATAGGATGGGCGCAGGCGCAAAGTGATGTCTTCGCGTTCGAAGAAAGCTTTGAAGAAAGTCTCAAGCGTCCATTTGAGGTGGCCGAGGTGAATGTCCTTGTCGATTACAAGGCCTTCTACCTGATGGAACATGGGCGTGTGGGTTGCATCGCTATCGCTGCGATAGACACGGCCCGGCGCAATGATGCGGATGGGCGCGCCTTGGTCTTTTAAGCTGCGGATTTGGACAGGCGAGGTGTGCGTGCGCAGCAGCATCTGGCCGCCATCAGGCGCAGCGTCCGGGAAATAGAACGTGTCGTGCATCGCGCGCGCAGGATGCGATTCATCCATGTTGAGCGCGGTGAAATTGTGCCAATCATCCTCAATCTCAGGACCGGTCGCGACGGCAAAGCCGAGATCGGCGAAAATCTCTGCAAGCTCGTCCATCACCTGGCTGACAGGATGGACTGAACCTTTGGCGCTTTCGGGCGCGGGCAAAGTGAGATCAATGGTCTCAGCTGCCAATTGCGCTTCCAATGCGGCGCTTTCGAGCTCGCCCTTTTTCGCATCGAGCGCATCGGCAATCTCTGCGCGCACGGCCTGAATCGCAGGCGCCGCTTCGGAGCGTTCTTCGGGTGACATGCCGCCCAGTGTTTTGAGCGCAAGGCTGACCCAGCCCTTTTTGCCGAGCGCATCCAAGCGCACAGCTTCCAATGCATCGAGAGTGTCCGCCTTGGCTATCGCATCAAGCGCGGTTTGTTTCTGTGATGTAAGATCAGTCATCATTTGTCCTTGGCACTGGGCCTTGCCCCTTTCCTCGCCTCTTCCACCCGGATTTTCGCACCGGGTCACGATCCAGGCGCAAGGGCAGAGGGCGTGGGGAAGTCCAGTGGCGCTATTATTTCTGACGCCCGCTAGCGGTATTCAAGGGGAGTTGCAAAGGGCTTTGCCCCTTGCGGCATGCCAATCAGCGGGCCGGCTTGTCCAGGGTCTGTGCCGCAGATCCCCAAACGCGTGCCCTTGCCTCGACAAAAGCTGACAGGATGGGGTGATCAAGGCTCGCATATTCGCTCGGATTCATGGTCATAAATTCATGAAATTCGCGAGTGAACTGGGCCTGATCGTGGTAATGTTCGTCCATCGATTCCGTCCAGCGCTGGCCACCTCTTTGCCCCTCGTGGAGCATGAATGTTGTGAGGCTGCGCATGAAACGCTGGCGCCGCATCAAAAGCTTGGGCGTAAATCCGAAATAGCGGCGGCACACGCGCTCCAGAGTGCGAACGCTCATTCCGCTTGCATCGGCCAATTCGGCAACGCTGGCGAGCGTTTCATCGACGAGAGCCTTGTGAACGCGCAGGATCTTCGCCTCGTCCCGGTTCGGCCGCATTAGCGCACGCATGTTCGTGACGATGGTTTCGTACTGCTCTTCTTCGTCAATTTCGGGATTGCACAAAACGTCTGTCATGCAGTCAAACTTTGCAAAAACAGGGTCTGTCGCGCCATTGCTGACGATGTTAATTCGATCATAGGCGTCGACGTCCATGAAACGCGCCCAGCCTATCGGCAGGATGCCGATGCCCCAGACTTGCGAAGTGCCAAGCTCAAACCGGCAGGGGCGCGAGCTGGGCCCTGTGGCGCCAAATGGCGGCGCTTCGACGCGCGTGGATCCCAATTCAGCTTTGAGATCGCCGCCGGAGAAATAGCGCAGATTTGCCCATTCCGGCTGGAGGTAGTCGACGACCGTGCCTGACCCCTTCACATCAAGGATCAGCCGGTAAAATGTGGTGAAGCAGCCGTCGAAATCGGCAGGCGGGGGATAGAAGCGGCTGCGGACGGTGTAATCGTCCGGTTCAGCAGCGTTTTGGCCGCCGAGCGTGGCGGACATCGCGCTTTTGACAGCGCCCGAGTGATTCCCCTCGTTCATAAGGCTTTAGTGCGCGAATTGACGGGAATTTACAAGTTTGTCGTCGCGTATCTACAAGTTAGCCAAAAACGCGCACTCGCCTAACAAAAACGGCGCCGCCCCGAGAGGCAGCGCCGTTTGAATTCTTTGAGCTTTTGGCCCTCACGCCAATCAGGCGGGAAGCGCGTCTTTCGCTTGCGCGATGATCGCTTTGAAAGCAGCTTCTTCGTTCATCGCCAGATCGGCCATGACTTTGCGGTCAAGCTCGATCCCCGCAAGCTTCACGCCGTGCATGAACTGCGAATAGGTGAGCCCTTCGGCGCGTACCGCTGCGTTGATGCGCTGGATCCAAAGCGCGCGGAAGCTGCGCTTTTTGACCTTGCGATCACGGTAAGCGTACTGGCCAGCCTTTTCGACGGCCTGGCGTGCAATACGAATGGTGTTTTTGCGACGACCGTGATAGCCCTTGGCTTGATCGAGGATCCGCTTGTGCTTGGCGCGTGTTGTCACGCCGCGTTTAATGCGAGGCATATCTCTATCTCCTTGGAATCGCGATCAATCGAGCCCGTATGGGGCCCATTTCTTGATTGTCTTTGCATCAGCGTCAGAGACAAGCGTGGTGCCGCGGTTCTGGCGGATATACTTTGCATTGTGGCTGATCAGACGGTGGCGTTTGCCTGCAACACCGTGCTTCACTTTGCCGGATGCGGTGATTTTGAAGCGCTTCTTCACACCGCTTTTGGTCTTAAGCTTGGGCATTTTCATCTCCTTGATTGAGACACATCAGGCCAGCCCTGGCAGCCCTTGTCGCCAGGCCGGACTCGCAATTACGTGTCGTGAAGACGCGCCACATACTATTTCTGGCGCGCGATGCAAGGGTTTTGGCGACTTACGAATTGTGCTTAATCAGTTCAGCACGCGCTCTTCGACAAGCGTGATCGGCACCGGCAAGGATCCTGATCGCAGCATGATTGCGAGCTCATTGGCGCTTTCATAAGTAAAGCCCCCCGATATCTGCACATGCCCACCCAGTATCGGTTCGCGCACGATTGGGACCGTGATGACCTTCCCGTCCAGGATCACTGCGATTTTCTTATCGACATTCGCTGCCGTGAATGCACCGAACAAGCGCTTGCCTTCCTCATCGAAGGAGAGGTTGACGACGGCTTCATCCGATCGCGCATCGAAACCCGCACGCGCTTCCTCAATTCGGCTTCCATCAAGCCCATCGATGATGCGGACTTTGGCCGATGGAAGCCCATCGGGCATGGGCAGGATGCGAGTTCCAGCTGGAAGGTCGCTCGGCAATGGATCACCGGGCAGGATTTCCTCACCGACCACGCCGAATTCCAGTGTCGTCCCGATACCCAGCAGATCCATCAGCTCGTCCCGATCATGCTCGAAAGGAATTGAGATAACGATCTGCCTGTCCTCGTTCGCTTCAACCGTGGCGGCGCTTTGACCCGTCGCATCAATCCGAGCGCGGATGACTTTGATCGCCGAATTCAAAGCCGTTTGCGGCGCCGACGGATCGTCAGAAATCTCGCCAATGGCCTCCTCGTCGAGTTCGAGAACATAGCTGTAAGTTGGAGTGGAGTTATCAGCCAGCGCTCCGCTTGCGGAAAACGCGAAGGTGCTGAGGATAAGAGACAGGCTCAGAACAATCGTGCGCATCTTGAGCATATCCGAAATCTCAGTCCTTATTCGTCACCAATAGGCGGGAATTTAAAACCGCCGCTGCTTGGCAAAATGGAAGTGTCTTTTGACAGCCGTACGTTGGGCGCCAATTCACTCGATCCCATCGCCGCGAGAACATCTTCCAAACGCGCCGGATCGCCAAGCGCGATCACAGTCCCGTCGCTCCCTGCATCAAGCGGGTTGCCCTGCCAGTCCGACATGATCCCGCCAGCCCCTTCGACCACGGGCACTAATGCGGCGTAATCATGCACTTTCAGTCCGGCTTCCATGACGCAATCAACGTGGCCGCTAGCGAGCATCGCGTAATTGTAGCAATCGCCGCCATAGATCGGGAAAGGCCGCTTGGGATAAGCATTGACGACCAGGTTGAGCCAGGCATCGGATTGCTCCGCATCAAAGCAATGCGGGCTGGTAGTCGCAAGCGACATGCCTTCAACCGCCGGACAGGGCCGGGCTTTCACCGGCTTGCCATTCAAGGTCGTGCCCTCGCCAATCTGTCCGATCCAGCGCTCTTTTTGAACCGGCTGATCAATTACGCCCAGTACGGGCCAGCCTTCCTGATTAAGCGCAATCAGCGTCCCGAAAATCGCGCGGCCTGCAACAAAGCTCTGCGTTCCATCAATCGGATCGAGTACCCATTGCCGGCCCGCACCTTCATTGCGGGTGCCATATTCTTCACCAATAATCCCGTCATCGGGGCGCTCTTTTTCAATGATCGCGCGCATGGCTGCTTCGGCTGCGCGATCAGCTTCGGTGACGGCGGAATTATCGGCTTTTGTTTCGGCTTCCCAATCCCCTCGAAACAAAGGCAAAATTGCATCCCGAGCAGCATCGGTAAGTTTTTGAGCAAGTTCAATATCGGTAAGCGCCATCGGCCAATTCTGCCTGTAGATTTCAAGTAACTGCCCGCTCACTACACGCCCCAATTCGTGTGCCAAGCACAAGTTCGTGCTTAACACAGATGTAAAATTGGGATCATTTCGAAATAAGCTGTGTTAAGAGCGTCGTGACTGACAGGGGATGTCAGTCCAATAGATCAGGGCGCGCAGAGGTATGTCTAAAAAACCAACGGGGGTTGAGCCGCGTTCAGGCATGACGCGCTCTGGCATGCCGCTTTCCTTCAATCGCGCGCCTGCACCTGATCTTGATCCATGGATCGCGCGCATAGTCGTCGCCAAGGTTGACGCACCTTCTGACTTCGAGCTCACCTGCGGCATCTGCAACGATATTGCGTTTCAGCGTGTGCTGCTGGGCGGCGAATGGATTGCGCATACGGCCGAGGGCCCCGTGAATGTGGGCGAGGAAGCCATCCTGCTTGGCCCCCATTCGCGGCACATGGCGGTGCAGTGCAAAGGCACCCTTTCAACCGTAAATGTCGGGTTTCGCCCCGGAGCAAAACGGCAATTGTTCGGCATCACCGCTGCCGAAATCGTCGATCGCATCGTGCGCGTCGATAAATTCGAGCTGGTGGGCGATGATGGCAAACCCATCTTTGATCCCGATGGCGAAGCGATTGAATGGGCGCAGCAATTGGAAGAAAAGGTGCGCGAATATGTTCGCAAGCACGATCCACTTCCGCCCGATCCGATCAGCTCTGCTTTTGAACTTGCAAGCTTTGCCGATCCCAATATCGCGCCCGGAGATTTTGCCGAAAGCCACAATATCAGCCTGCGCCAATTGGAACGCGTGGTGCGGCGCGATTTTGGTCTCACGCCCAAAACCGTGCTGAGGCGGGCAAGAGCGCTTGACCTTGCAGCGCAAATGCTGGGGCTGTCCGATGAACGCGAAGAGGAGGAATTTCTCCTGCGCTATTTCGATCAATCGCACCTGATCCGCGAATTTCAGGCCTTTTTCGGGATCACCCCGCAAGCGTTCCGTTCAAGCGAGCGATTGCTGCTGACGATCAATCTCGAAACCCGCGCAGCCCGGCGGCTGGAAGAGCTGCATCGGATCAAGCCTGGCCAGAAAAGGCCCTGGCAAAAATAGCCAAGCGCCGGCTTGTCAGCGCGGTACAGCGTGAACTTTTTCGAACAGCGCAAACAGACGCGGACAATCCCGCTTATCGTGTTGCGTTTTCATGACGCTGGGCTAGTCGATCCTTAACGCACAAAGGTACGGGGATTCGCACACCATGAAAATCATGTCCGGCAATTCAAACCTGCCGCTGGCCCGCGCGATTGCGGCCTATCTCGAAATCCCGTTGACCGATGCGAGTGTGCGGCGATTTGCCGATGAAGAAATCTTTGTCGAAATCCATGAAAACGTGCGCGGCGAAGATGTCTTTCTGGTCCAGCCAACAGGCTATCCCGCCAATGACAATTTGATGGAGCTCTTGATCTGCATCGATGCATGCAAACGTGCATCGGCGAAGCGGATCACGGCAGTAGTCCCCTATTTCGGGTATGCCCGGCAGGATCGTAAACCCGGACCGCGCACGCCAATCTCGGCAAAATTGGTGGCCAATCTCATCACCGAAGCCGGCGCTGATCGCGTGCTCGCAGTCGATCTTCACGCAGGGCAGATCCAGGGGTTCTTCGATATCCCGACCGACAACCTTTATGCAGCGCCCGTCATGGCTGCCGATATTCAGGCGCGTTATGGTGAGCGCGATCTGATGGTCGTCTCTCCCGATGTGGGCGGGGTTGTGCGCGCGCGGGCGCTTGCAAAGCGGCTCGACAACGCGCCGCTCGCCATTGTCGATAAACGCCGCGATCGCCCCGGCGAAAGCGAAGTCATGAACATTATCGGCGAGGTTGCGGGCAGGCACTGCATCCTGATTGATGATATCGTCGATTCAGGCGGTACGCTTTGCAATGCGGCTGACGCGCTGCTTGAGAACGGCGCGAAATCGGTCGCTGCCTATATCACCCACGGCGTGCTGTCTGGCGGCGCGGTGGCGCGGATTGATGGCTCGAAATTGGAAGAGCTTGTTATTTCCGATTCGATCCAGCTGACCGAAGCAGCGCTTGCATCCAACCGTATTCGCGCACTCACCATCGCGCCGCTTGTTGGCGAAGCAATCCGGCGCATTGCGGATGAAAGCAGTGTGAGTAGTCTGTTCGACTAATGGGCTGATCGGCAACGCGATTCGGCCTTCGAAAAGGGGGCTCGATGACCGTTCGTTTCTCAATCGCTTTTGCTGCTGGCTTTGTGCCGATTGCGGCATGTTTGCCAATCGCTGCTCCTGTCTTTGCGCAGACCTCATCTAGCTTCGAGTTCACTCTCGACCCCGCTCAGCGCCAGGCCAATTGGGACGCGGCAACGGCGGAAATTGCGAAGGCGGATCGAAACATAGCCGGTTTGGCACAGGACGTTCGCAATCTGCTGCGCACGCAAGATGTGGTTGAGCCTTATATGGCGGGCTATTCAATGAGCAGCGCCGATCTGGGTGATGTTTTGGCGCTCGCCTATTTCAACGCGGTTATGCTCGCCGATGGCGGCAAGACGGATGATCCGACGCAGGCGCAGATCGACGGGATCAGAAACCAGATCGCTTCAGCCAGCGAGGCGCAGTTCGCCCGGCTGACCGATGCGCAGAAACAGGAAACCGCCGATCGCCTGCTATACCTCATCATCCTGCAAAATGCGCTTGCGGAAGGGCTGAAAGGCCAGCCAGCGCTTGATCAATGGATGGACGCATTCGCCAAGACAAACAGCGAGATGCTGGGATTTGATGTAAGGCAAGTGCAGATGGGGCCGAGCGGTTTTGTCACCGCCGCAGGTTCGAGCGCTAATCCGGTGCAAACCAGCCCGCCGATCAAGGCGAGCACCGCTGCACCCTCGCTTGGCACCGGGCGCGATCAGATACTTGGCGTGGGGTATCAAAGCACTGCCGTTTTCATACCCGGCCCGTATGGCGGATCGCTGCAGCAGGTGAACAAGTTAACCGTGCTTCTAAAAGACGGGCGAGCCTGCGAGGATTGCCTTGAGGCTGTCCTTAAAAACGGTGCAGCAGCAATGGCAGCGCTGGAACCGCGCGATAAGGGCCGGTGGAGCAAATCAGGCCAGACCTACCGCGTCACCTTCGATGATGGCGACACCGATGATATCGCTGCCGACAAACTGTATGGCCCAGCCCCCAAAGGCGCAGCGCTTTCCGGAAGGTTCAAAGCCGTCAGCGGGACAAGCGTTGGCATTGCCACCACTCTCAGCGTCGATTTTCTCGATCTTGCCCCCAATGGCAGCTTTTCGCTCGAAGGAAACACATCAAGCCTCGGCACCTATGCCATCGCCAGTGTCGATAGAGGCGCGCAAACAGGGCGCTACACGGTCGATGGCTATCGCATCATTTTCGACTACGCGAATGGTACGCGTGAAGAGGAAAGCTTCGTCTTTTATGACAAGGACTTCCTCATCATCGGTGAAAAAGCGCACTATATCCCTGATGACTGACGCTGAACAAAAGCGCTCATTGTTCGATCCTGCCGAAATCCGCGAGACCCTTATCGGTGCCGCGCGGGCGCGCAATGCGCTTACTTACAGTCAGATGCTGAACCTGCTCGGCTACAGCTTCACCCGGCCCAAGATGCGCAGCTTATGTGCGGCGATGGACCGGATTGACGAGGAGGGACGGCTGGCGGGCGAGCCGGGGCTTGCGGTGCTGGTGGTGCGCCAATCGGATGGACTTCCGGGGCAGGGCTGGTTCGTCAACCGATCCCATCTGGCGGATGAAATGCCCGGAGACTGGCCGCTCGATTGGGAGGGGTCGGATGCCAAGCGTTATGTCGCGCTGCATCAAAACATCGCGTTCGATTACTGGGCCGAGCGTTAGTCTATCCACGTTTGGGACAGCCGATGCGGGCCTGATAGGCCTTCACCGACCCGTCCATGCCTCTTAGGTCTTGGGACATCCGCTTTAGCTGTGCGCTTGTCTGAGCCAAGGCAGCGCCCTTGTTCTTCCCATCCTCGGTTTCGAGCCCGAGCACGCCGACCCACAAGCCGGCAAAACCTACACGCATCGACAAAAGATCGAGACGCGAACAAACGGTTCCGGATTTTCTGCGCGCGCCATCCATCGCCCGCGCAAGAGACGCGCTTGCGGAATCGAACGCGTCATCGACCTTCTTCTTTGAATCCTCGCAACAACGCACATTTTGCGCGACGGCTGTGTAATTGGCGCGGGTCTTGCCAAGTTCCATAGCAAACCCGTTCAGCCAACCTTCAATGCTGGACTGCGCCGATGCGGGTGCGGCCAAAAGCGCCAGCAAGGCAGCGGAAACGACAATTCTTGGATTACGCATGAAACACCCCTGATTGTTGGCTTGATCAATCCTCGTAAACGAAGCTCACCTGATCGGCATCCTCCACCCAAACCCATGGCTGATAATACCCGGGCTCGTATTCGCCGCGCTTGTTCGCTTTTCGTGGGCGCAGGCCAAAGCGCGAATCGATCCATTGCAGGCGGATGTCCCCTTCGACGACGATCCGGCGTTTGTGGAGACGCTGCATCATTGTGAACATATTGACATCGGTGATGCCATTCTGGCGGCATCCCTCAACCGTGATCTCGCCATTGACGAGCGTCCCGCCGCAGGTGCGCGCGCGGCGCAAAAGGGCGTTTAGAACCCGCCCCTCAAACGCGATCGTAAGCGTCCCAAATTCGGCATAATCGGGATGAGAGTTCACGAAGAAAAGCTCACCGAGATATCCCTGCAGGCTCTGACCCCCTCCTCTGATATCGAGCAGGAAGCGCCCCGAACGCGTCTCATTCTCTCCAGCGGCAAACGCCAAAGCGACGGCTTCTGTGGGTGTGAGGCAGCCATCCTCGCAATCGAACACGGTGTTCTTGGCCGCCTCCAGCGCGGGATCGCCCGAACCAAGCCCTTCAAGCTTCACCCGCACATCATCTTGGCTCACCGGATCTGCAACGCGCTCCTGCGCGGACGCTGGCGAGGCGGCGATAAGCAGAAGAGCCAGAAATGGGCGCAAGGTTCAAAAGCTCCTATTCCGCAAGGGCCAAGTCTCAGCGTATGTCTAATGCCATAGCCAATGAACCGTTGATGAGCAGCGCTTACCCCAGGCGGGCAAGGAGTTTTGCAGCGCGTTTCAACACAGACTTACGAGAATCCTTTGAAAGCCGTTCCAGATGGGGGCGCAGCCACTCCTTCAACTCTGGATCACCGCGGGACCAATTTGCGAGAGCTTCCATCGAGTTGTTGAGCACGATCCAATCATCATGCTCGGCCAGATTGCGTTTCATGATCGCCAGTGCGCCCGCGCGTTGAGGCGCAGACATATCGGGTTCAAGCGCTTCGAACAATTTGGCAAGTGTCCATTGCGCCGAAGGCTGATCGAGCGCGCCAATCTCTTCAATGAAGCGATCAATATACGGCACCAGCAGATCATGCTTTTCCGCCTCAACGCGCCGCATCGCATTCGAGACGCGCAGACGCACAACCTCATCATCGCTGCGATAGCATCGGTAAAGCTCATCAAACCGCGCCGGGTCACCGAGTACGATCTCGACCACTTCAATGGTGCGGCCAAGAGAATTGGGATGGCCGCCGGTAAGCATGGTTTCGAAGCTTTCGGTCATGCCGCTCCGATCCCGACAATCAGGTGCGATGCGGCTCGATCCGGTGCTGGCCCTTGATCCAGCGCACGGTGCCGGACGATGCGCGCATGACGACGCTTTCGGTGTACATGATCTTTGCGCCGGTCGCAGTGCGCTTCGTCTTAACGCCTTCGAGCAAGGAGCCATCGGTCACGCCGGTCGCGGCAAAGATACAATCGCCTTTTGCCAAGTCATGCAGCTTGTATATGCGATCGAGATCCTCGATCCCCCATTTGGCAGCGCGCGCTTTTTCATCGTCATTGCGGAAGACAAGACGCCCGTTGAACTGCCCGCCGACGCAGCGCAATGCGGCTGCTGCCAACACGCCTTCTGGTGCGCCGCCCTGACCCATATACATATCGATCGCCGTATCCTGATCGGTCACCGCGATCACGCCAGCCACATCGCCATCGCCGATGAGGAAGACGCCGCAGCCGATTGAGCGCAGCTCTGCAATTAGATCAGCATGGCGCGGACGATCAAGCACGCAGACATTGATATCGGCTGGATCCTTGCCTTTCGCCGCTGCAACCGCCTGCACGTTTTCGGTCGGGGATTTGGCAAGATCGATGACGTCGGCTGGAAGGCCCGGCCCGACGGCCAGCTTATCCATATAGACATCAGGCGCGTTCAGCAGATCGCCCTCTTCCGCTGCTGCCAGAACGGCGAGCGCGTTGGGGCCAGCCTTCGCCGTGATGGTGGTCCCTTCGAGCGGGTCGAGCGCGATGTCGATCTTGGGCCCCTTACCCATGCCGACCTTTTCGCCGATAAACAGCATGGGCGCTTCGTCGCGTTCACCCTCGCCGATGACGACTGTGCCATCCATGTAGAGGTTATCGAAAGCGCGTCGCATAGCTTCCACCGCGGCCGCATCGGCCGCCTTTTCATCGCCGCGCCCGATCAATTGCGCTGCAGCGACCGCCGCTGCCTCGGTGACGCGCACCATTTCGAGGACCAGAACACGCTCTATCGCGTTTTCGCTATCGGGTTCTTTTTCGGCCAGAATGTCCGTGGTAGGGGCGGTGTTCATGCGAAATTCAGTCCTTAAAAGCTTTGCAATTGCGAAAGCGTCTAACGTCAAGGAGACGGACTTGTCGAGCAATGCAAAGGCCGTTCTCCAGAATACCCGCGCTTTACCCTTTCGGACAATGATGGGCGCGGTGCTGCTTGGCAGTGCGGTTCCCTTGGCCGCGCAAGATGACGGGGCTGTGAATCAAGAGGCTGTGACGGATGAGCCTGAGGATGCATCCGAAAGCGAGCCTGTCGATGCGCCCCAGCGTCCAGACCCCATCGACATCCTGATCACCGTGCCGCGCGGCGAGGTCAATCCGGTTGAGACGAAGGCTTGCGAGGATCAGGCAGATGCCGGCACGATCAGTGGCGAGATTATCGTATGCCGCCAGCTGGGCGAAAAGGGCGACAATTACGCCAGCGGCAGCCGCTCTGCAGCGCGCAAACGCTATGCTGAAGAGACCGCGTTCAAGGGGGAGAACACCTCGCTTGATGTGTCAGGCGGCGGCATTTTCAGAGGTCCGGCAACGGTTTCGGGCGCATGCCTCATCCCGCCCTGCCCACCCGAGGCAGCCATCCTGATCGACGTCGAAGCGCTGCCGCAAGCGCCCGCTGGATCAGACGCAGACAGGATCGCGCGGGGCCTTCCCCCGCTTGGCCAAGATGAAGAACTCTCCGAAGAAGAAATCCGCAAACGCCGCGAAGCTCTAGGCCTGCCGCCGCCGAAGTATGAGAAGAAGCCTTAGGCGCTCGCCTTGTTGTCATTCCTGTGAAAGGATCTCCTGAGCATTGCCGAAGGGCGGAAATCCAGACTGCTAGGTGTACGGCCCCTCCATGGATCCCCGCCTTCGCGGGGATGACATTGGGGTGGACAGTAAGAGGCGTCCCAAGGATACCAAACCGCAACCAAATCATGCGATTGCACAGGTCCACGCGGCAGGAGGGCGCGCCGATATGCGGATGATTGCTGGAATTTTGACTTTGGTTGCAGCAGTGCTGCTTGCGGGGTGCTCTGAAGGCAGCTTGCCCGAGTATCGCTATCGCCTAACCGTTGAAGTCGAAACTCCTGAGGGTCTCAAAACCGGCTCCAGCGTGATCGAAGTCTCGACGCGCGTTGCCAGCAAGAACGCTATTATCTCACCCGGACGCATGACCATGCGCGCTCGCGGGGAAGCTGTGGCGGTGGAATTGCCCCACGGCCGCACAATGTTCGCTCTGCTGCGGTCCGAAACACAGCCCAATTGGGCTTCCAATGTGATGGCTCAGTTGACACCAACCTATCGCGGCGATGGTGCTGCCAAGCAAAAGGTCCGGGCGATCCTTCGGATGCAGGGCGAGTACGATTTGCCGCTATACGAGCGTGCGGGTCCCAGAAGACGCCATATGTATCCCATGCTGGTGACATTTGGAGATCTGGACGATCCAACCAGCGTCGAAAAAGTGGACCCGCTCGATCTCGCTGCAACTTTTGGCGAAGGTTTGACGCTGAAGCGGATCACCGTGCAGGTAACCGATGATCCGGTGACGACGGGGATTGAGAAGCGCTTGGCGTGGCTGCGCGAATACGAAGCTACATGGTTTGATGGGTCGTCAACGGGATCGCAGGATCTCACGACAGACGCTTTAGTTGCTCAGCTTTCGGCTACCTATTTCAGCACGGAAATCGGTCAATAAACCGTAACGTGCTCGTTCAACTTGCGAAGAAGTGCGCCCCGCGACGGATGCAGCCTCGCAGCGACTAAGCCAAAATCGGCAGCACCAGCGGCTCTCCGGTCAGGCTGTCCGAGCCTTCGAGCAGGTCCAGCGCTCGCCTTACATTCGCCTCTGGCCCCTCATGAGTGACGAGCGCCACCAGCACTTCGCCGCCATCGCGTTTGCGGCCCTGTTGGATCAGGCTTTCAATCGACACATCGCCATCGCGCATCGCGGCGGTGAGTTCGGCAAGCACGCCGGGGCGGTCGTTCACGGTAAAGCGCAAATAGGTTCGCTCCATCCTGTGGCCGGGTTCGGCAGGCGGATAAGCGCTTAGCTCGCTTGCCGGCATCGCAAACGGCGCGCCGATATCTCCGCGTGCTATATCTATAAGATCGGCAACCACGGCGCTTGCGGTCGGCCCATCGCCTGCGCCTGCTCCCTGGAACAGCAGGCGGCCCGAGAAATTGCCTTCGGCCACCACTGCATTGGTGGGTCCATCAACTGCGCTTAGCGGGTGATCCTTCGCAACAAGGCATGGACGCACGCGTTGCAGCAGGCTCGTCTTACCGCCGTCATGGCTCAAATCCGCCTCTGCAATCAGCCGAATGACAAAGCCCAGCGCATCAGCTTGCGCAATATCGGCGGCGCGCACAGCGGTGATGCCGGTGGTGCGGACATTGTCGAAATCGAGCTGCGCACCAAATCCAATGCCGGCGATAATCGCAATCTTGTGCGCGGCATCGACGCCTTCGATATCGAAGGTGGGATCGGCCTCGGCATAACCCAGCCTCTGCGCCTCACCCAGCACTTCGGCAAAGTCGGCGCCAGTCGCTTCCATTTCGGACAGTATGTAATTGCACGTCCCGTTGAGGATGCCATAAACCTTGGTGAGCGCGTTGGCGGCGGTGCCTTCGCGAAGGCCTTTGACGACGGGAATACCGCCCGCGACAGCCGCCTCGAATTTGAGCGGCGCGCCGAGTTTTTCAGCCGTATCAGCTAGCGCAA
Source organism: Erythrobacter sp. YT30 (assembly GCF_001542875.1). Taxonomy (GTDB): domain Bacteria; phylum Pseudomonadota; class Alphaproteobacteria; order Sphingomonadales; family Sphingomonadaceae; genus Erythrobacter. Next base: position 759,957 of record NZ_LMAF01000002.1, read on the forward strand.
GGCCGTGATGCGCGATCATCGCCTTGTTTGCGGTGACAAGGCCTTTGCCGCCTTCAAGCGCAGCCCGGCTGAGCGCGAGCGCTGGCCCATCGGACCCGCCGACAAGCTCAACCACCACGTCCAAATCATCGCGCGCGGCGAGCGCTGACATATCATCTTCCCAGGCAAAGCCGCTTATATCGACGCCGCGATCCTTTCCGCGATCCCGCGCGGAGACAGCCACGACCTCAATCCCCCGGCCGGCGCGCGCCGCGATCAGATCGCCGTTGGTCGCAAGCAAGCGAATGACGCCCGCGCCCACAGTGCCAAGACCAGCGATGGCGATGCGAAGAGGGCTTTGTGCAGTGTTATCGGACAAGGGGAGAAGCTCCGCGAGTGTGGTGATGGATGCAGGATGCGGATTGGTGGTTCAGGCAACGTTTTTGCCCGAACCGCCCACCCAAGCAGACGCCCGCATACCTATAACAAAGTTTCAGTCAACAGGCGTGCAAGGACGCAATCTTTCAATGTAGCTCACGTGGCATCGGTGATGCGGCGCTCGCATGGACCCAGCTGCTCCATCACGAACGCATAATCACTCGCCGCCAGACGCCTTGCATTGGCATCGCGCGCGAGGTTGGCGCTTGATGGCAGGCTGGAGGGAAGCGCGCAGGCGAGGCGATACCAGCCGAGCGATAGCGGTTCTGGCGGGCGCGCGGACGAATCGATGATTTCGCCCCACGATACACCCCAGGCGGGTTGCTGACCGGGACGGCGCAGGATGCTCATCGAAACGGGAGAGCCATCGGCGGTTGCGAGGAAAATCTGTGTCTCCGATTCGCCCGTCAGATTGCCCGGCACTGCCAAAGCATCGCTGATCCCCGTTATGCGCGGGGGTACATTGCGCGCTGCAAAATCGGAAAGGATGGGGCGCAAACGCGCCTCCAATTCGGGCGTGTAATTGAGCTGTCCGTATTGTCCCACAAGCTGCACAGCTGTCGCCTTGCGGGTCGAACCCGATGGCGATTTGCGCGCGAACAGGATGACAACCTGCTTTTTCAGCTTGGGCACTTTGCCTTTTTCGGTGAGCGGTACATCGACCAGATAGACAAGCGATTCGCCCAGGGCGCGCTGGCCCGCGATCAGCGCCTGCGTGCGTGCCTCTATATATAGACGTACAAAACCGGGGGCGAGACCGGGCGATCTTTCGGGCGCAACTGTGGTCTGTCGGCGAATCTCGGCCCGCACGATCATCTCGCTCGCTTCTGCCAAAGTCGCGAGATCGGCATAGGTTGCCTGCTCTGCCGGATTGCGAAAATTTTCTGATCCAGCCGTTTGAGAAGATTGCGCGAAAGCTGGCTGCGGCAAAAGGGCAAGAGCCAGCACACCCAATCCGGTCTTTGCCAGTGCTCTGAAATTATTCATTAAAATTGCGTTAATATCCATCTTGGACGCTTTCATTTTGAGCTTTCCATCAGTCCACAGTTTTCGATTACCTGTTCCAATGCTGGGACAGTGAATCAAGGCTGAACCCACAAAGCGTTTGATTGACTAAGGGATGACCGTTAAAGCGCGAATTGTTCGCAAGCGATTTGGGGACAAAGCACATGCGAAGCAAGCTGGGTAGAGCGTTCTGGCGCCTACACGGCAAACCGGGGCAGGTTGATTTGGGTCGCAAGTCAGCCGAACCGGTCTGGGAGGCCAGAAATTTGAGTTTCACATCGGCGGTCTGATCTGAGACGGTCCGAAACGGAGATATCTGATTCGGACTGAACCTATGTCAGGCTGATGTGATAGACGTGTCGGCATAACACCGACGTTTGAATGGAGAGTAAACAGCCGGATGGCCTACGTTGATCAAGGAATGACGGGTAGCAAAGCTACCTCACTCATCATCTCGATTGCCATCGTGGCGGGGATAGGCCTGGCAATGGTTATTGGCCTGGCCGTTGACGCCGTGAAGAAAGAAATTGAACGCGTCACGACCGTCGATGTTACCGAGGAAGAACCGCCGCCACCTGAAGAGGAGCCGCCACCGCCTGAAGAAGTGCCGGATACAGCGCCGCCACCACCTGTAGCGCCGCCGCCGCCGATTAATATTTCGCCTGCGCCGCCGGACATTCAGGTTCAAGATACGATTCCGCCGCCAGCTCCGCCGGCACGGATCATTCCACCACCAGCGCCCGCAGCACCTCCTGCGCCGCCGCCAGCACCGCCTTCACAGGCGCGTGGTGCGACGACCAAGAACGAGCGCCGCTGGGCAAGTCGGATTTCCAACGATTATCCATCGCGTGCACTGCGTGAAGAAGTCGAAGGAACTGTCGGCGTTCGCGTGACTGTTGGCGCCAATGGACGGGCCACCAGTTGTAACGTGACTTCGTCGAGCGGATCGAGCGTTCTCGATCAAGCCGCATGTCGCGGTATGCAGCGTTATTCGCGGTTTAACCCCGCGCTTGATGATGCAGGCAACCCGACCACGGGCAGCTATTCCACCCGGATCACCTACCGACTGAACTAATGTAAATCTGACCTGCGCCTTTCGTGTTGAGGCGCGGGCCACGGGGACACTTTTCAATAAGGACTATTCGCAATGAACCTTTATTATCTCGCAGCCACAGCCGCCGGTGAAGCGCCGGAAAACAAATTTGGTTTCATGGAAGCCATGGAAGAGGGCGGTCCGGTCGCTTGGTCCATCCTTGCCGTCATGGTCATCATGAGCATCGGCTCTTTCTACATCCTGTTCTCGAAACTGTTCGAACAGAACAAGGTGATGAACCAGTACAAGAAATCGAAAGCCACCTACTGGCGTGCGAGCAGCCTTCGCGAAGGCGCAACCAAGCTGGAAAAGAACAGCGCATGGCGCCAGCTCGCTGATGACGCGGTGACCGCTCAGGATCACCACGCCAAAATGGAAGGTGCAGGCAACGAGATCCACTTCATCGAAGAAGAACTCGCCCACTCGCAAGACACCATCAATCAGAGCCTTGCAGGCGGTCTTTCCTTCCTCGCATCGGTTGGTGCTACCGCTCCGTTTATCGGTCTGCTCGGTACGGTGATCGGTATCTACCGCGCTCTCATTAACATCGGCATCGCCGGTTCTGCATCGATCGACAAGGTTGCAGGTCCTGTTGGTGAAGCTCTGATCATGACCGCGATCGGTCTGCTCGTGGCTGTGCCTGCCGTGCTTGCCTTTAACTGGCTGCAGTCGCGCAACCGCCGCATTGCCGCAATGATGGTCGAATTTTCGAACGACATCGTTGCCTACATCGGCTCGAACGGTGCGATTAAGCCAACTCTCGGCGCAGCACCTGCAAAAGCACCAAACAAGACGGCACCTGCCAAGCCAGCAACCACCGCTGGCGGCGCAACAGCGTCGATGAAAAAATAAGCCTTTGGTGAGCTGGGGCGTGCACCGTCTTTTGACGTGGCACGCTCCGGCTTTCCCGGCCAAATTTGGGCCGATACGCAGGCAAATATGCACCGCTTTCAATTAGGGTAGGATAAGACAATGGCGATTTCGATGGGAGGCGGGGAAACCCCGATGTCCGACATCAACACCACGCCGCTGGTGGACGTGATGTTGGTGCTTCTGATCATCTTCCTCATCGCGGTTCCGGTTGCGATTCAGACGATTGAGGAACTCAACGTTCCGGTGTTCCGTTCGGAAGAATCGAAAGACAAGGTTGAAAACCTGCTTTTGACGGTCTCCACGACGGACGCAGCCGGTAACACGGCGAGAACGGTCGACACTGGTTTCCAGGGCGCAACTCGCACGGGCGAATGCCGGGTTTATTTCAACAACATCACTCCGGTGAGCAGCCAGGAACTCTATGATCGCGCGTTCAAACGCCTCGATGATATCGTTCAGCGCGCAGGCGGCGTTGATGCCATCATGGAAGACCCAGAGGCGATCCCGCAGGTGCACATCCGTGCCGACGAGGAAGCCCCGTGGAAATGCGTCGCTGGCGCCATCTACAACGTGCAGGCTGCCGGATATCCAACGGTTGGGTTCATCTCCAACCCCGTCGATCCGAACTGATCGCTCGCTCGCATTTACGAATCTAAGGAGTAACTGACATGGGTATGTCCGGAGGCCAACTCGACGGCGAACCGATGCTCGACATGAACATGACGCCGCTGATCGACGTTCTGCTCGTTCTGCTGATCATGTTCATCATCACCATTCCGGTGGCAACGCACTCGGTCGATATCGATCTGCCGCAGCCAAACCCGAACCCGCCACCGGTGATTATCGAGCCAGTAAAAAACAAGCTGCTCATCACGCCCGAAGATCAGATCTTCTGGAATGGCGATCCGATCACCGAAAACGATCTGGTTGGCATTTTGCAGCAGACGCTCACCATGCAGCCCGAACCCGAGCTGCAATATGAGCCCGAGGCGCTGGCGAGCTACGACAAGTCGGTCCGCGTTTTGAACATCATCAAAGCGTCAGGCGTCACCAAGTTCGGCTTTGTCGGAAACGAGAAGTACCGCGAATTCAGCGGAGCTGACTGAGCCAGATTAGGTCTGCACAGCAATTGCTGAAACATGAAAACGCCGCCGGGAAACTGGCGGCGTTTTTGTTTGTGGGGAATGTTTGTTTTGCGAACCCGCATCCGCGCTGCGAAATCCTCGCTCATGCGACCTAAAGGTCGCGTCGCTGCGGGCGCCCGGTCGGGCTTGCGGGCCTACGGCCCGTGCTTGGGCACCAGGCCTTGGGGCGCAAGGCCGATGGTTTGGAGTAATCGCGAGGCGAAGCCGAGCCATAGGGCGACCGCCCGCCCGCAGGTGCTCAAACCCGGACGAAGCCCGGGTTTGAAATAGCACCGAGGACGAACCCGCGGATGCGGGTTCGCAATAATAAGGTACGCGTTAGGCAACCTATTGCTTTTGCTATAGTCTCTTAATTTGAGAGGAGATGACCCATGGCTGTTACCCAGCAAAGCAATGAGCAAGATCCCATGAGCGCCATGAACATGACGCCGCTTATCGATGTGCTTCTGGTGCTGCTCATCATGTTCATTATCACGATCCCCATCGCCACCCATTCGGTCGAAATGAACATCGGTGGGGACGATGTCGTCATTCCCGCTCCCGATCCGATCAAGAACAAGATCGTCATCACCAACAGGGATGCTTTGCGCTGGAACGGCAAAGAGGTGAACATGAAAGAACTCGCAGCTCTGCTCGATGCAACCACCCAAATGACGCCCGAGCCGGAATTGCAATACGAACCCGAAGCGCAGGCGAGCTATGACAGATCGGTCAAAGTGCTCAACTTGGTAAAGCAATCGGGTGTCACGAAGTTCGGCTTTGTCGGCAATGAGAAGTACCGTGAGTTCAATCTGGGCGAGTAGGCGCCGTCACCCGAGGGCCGCGCTGATCATCGCGCGAACTTTCTCAACAAACAGGCTGGCTGCTTCCGTATCAGGCGCAGTTTGAGTCAGCCCTTCACGATAGGAAAGGGCGCCTGCGACAACGGTATCTTCTGGACAATTCGCAAGCCACAATCTGCCGCCTTCGCTCTTGGAAATGATCTCGCCCGTATTCGCCGCATGAACAGATCTTGCCGAATTAAGGATGGCGTTAGCGGTTGCTTTCCCAGGTTTCGCAGTGAGCAAATCCTTAAGGTGCCAATCCAGTTCACCAATCAGCGCTCTTCGCAAAGGAGGACAAGGAACCGGTCCAAAAACCTCTGAAGCCGGGTCGCCATGGAGAGCAAGCGCGGCCTCGCGGCAAAGCTGGATATTGATGAGGATGTCGCTTGCCGCCCCTCGAGTTTCAACTTGCACCCCCCATTCCATTCCAGTCGATAGCGCGAACTCGAATGGCATCGTGGCGACCGGCGTGCGCACCGCTTCGGCCGTGCACAAGATGAGCTCAAGTCCCAAGGCGGGCACGGGTAGAAAAGTGTGGCTCAGCCTCTCCACCAATTGCTTGCGCTTGGTTGCATTGATTGCGGAGACGACGACTCCCAGGATATCAAGGTCGCTTGAACCCGGATGGAAATCGTCTTGGACGACAGAACCATGTAGATAGAGCGCAATCAGGTCACGCCCCAAGACCTCACGGTGGATCAACTCCACCTTCTCAAGGTACGATGGAACAGGCGATTGCTCCGGGAACACGTCATGAAGGGCATCCATGACCTAATTCCCCTCCAGCGCCCGCGCCTCGTCCTCGGGGCCGATCCGCATCGCTTCGCCCACAAGGCTTTCCGCTTCGATCAGCAGTTCATCATCGACAGCGCCCTGCGGCACGGCTTCGCGCCCGATCATGGTCATCACTGGCACGGCGAGAGGAGAAACCCGGTCTAGCTCGACATGCACCAATTCGCTTGTCGATCGTTCCAGCAAATCGGCGAGCCGCCCTACATCGGTCATCCGCGCGCGGGCATCGGCCCATGCCGCTTCCAACAGGACGTGATCGGGTTCGTATTTCTTGAGCACGTCGTAGATGAGGTCAGTCGAAAACGTCACTTGCTTGCCCGTCTTGCGCTTGCCCGGATGCTGTCGTTCGACAAGGCCGCTGATCACCGCCACTTCGCGAAAAGCGCGGCGCAGCAAATGGCTTTCGGTGACCCAATCGACGAATTCGTGCGTCAGGATATCAGGCGAAAGCAGCGGCGCGGGGTCCTCCACCGGCTTCAGCCCCCAGACGGCAAGCGTGTAATCATTCGCGACAAACCCGCCCGGCATCAGGCCAAGGCTCTCCATCCGGCGCGTTATCAGCATGCCCAATGACTGGTTCGCGTTCCACCCTTCGAACGTGTAATAGGCACTGTAATGCTTGTCGCCATGCGGGAAGCTTTCAACCAGCAATTCGCCCGGTTTTGGCAGGCGGCTGCGATAATCCTGCACTTCGAGCCATTCGCGCACATCATCGGGAAAGCGGTTCCAGCCTGCGCGGTCATCGAGCATTTCCTGCACCCGTTCGGCCAGATGGGTGGTGAGCGGCAAACGCAGGCCGCCATAAGACGGGATGGTCGCCGATTTTTTGGCCGCGCGCACGATCACGTCCATATCCTTGACGCTTTCCACCTCCAGGCTCATCCCGGCGAAAAAGAAGGTGTCGCCAGCCGATAGCTGCGCGGCAAAGCGCTCTTCCACCTTGCCGAGCGAGCGCCCGTTCTTGAAGCGGACCTGCAGCATCTCGCTATCAACGATGATCCCGGCATTCATCCGGTGGCGCTGCGCCTGATTGGGATGCGCGAGCCGCCACACCCCCTGTTTGTCGCGCACGATCCTTTTGAATTTGTCATAGGCTTTGAGCGCATACCCGCCATTTTCGACAAAGGAGAGGACGCGCGCGAGCACCGTTTCATCCACCCACGCATAGCTAACCGAAGAACGGATTTCGGCGAGCAGATCATCCTCGTGAAAAGGCGCTGCGCACGCACATGCCATCACGTGCTGGGCGAGCACATCGAGGCCGCCGGCGCGGAAATCTTCGCCATCGCGCTGACCTTCATCGACCGCGTCCTTTGCGGCCATGGCCTCGAGAAATTCAAAGCGGTTGCCGGGGACAAGCACGGCCTGACTGGCGGTGTCGAGCCGGTGGCCAGCGCGCCCGATCCTTTGCAGCAAACGCGATGATCCTTTGGGAGCGCCCATTTGCACCACCAGATCGATATCGCCCCAGTCGATGCCGAGATCGAGGCTGGCCGTGCACACGAGCGCGCGCAATTCACCAGCGGCCATCGCGTCTTCGACCTTGCGCCGCGCTTCCTTGGACAGGCTGCCGTGGTGGACGCCGATGGGGAGATTATCCTCGTTCACGTCCCACAGGCACTGAAAGATGAACTCAGCGAGAAAGCGGGTGTTGGTAAAGACCAGGGTCGTGCGATTCTTGCCGATGGCTTCGTAGAGCTGATCAACCGCCCAGCGCCCCGCATGTCCGCCCCAGGGAACGCGTTCTTCGACGGGAAGCAGAATCTGCAAATCAGGCTCGGCGCCCTTCTCGCCCAGCACCAGATCAGCGCTGCGGATTTCGCCCGTGCTATCGGGGACTTGGGGAGAGAGCCATTCCTGAAAGCTCAATGGGTTTGCAAGCGTCGCCGACAAAGCCACGCGCTGCATATCGGGTGCGAGCTTTTGCAGCCGCGCCAGCGCCAGCGCCAACAGATCGCCTCGCTTGCCCGTGGCGAAAGCGTGGACCTCATCAATCACCACCCGCTTGCAAGTCCGAAAAAGCTCGAGGCTTTCAGGATAGGACAGCAGCAGCGAGAGGCTTTCGGGCGTTGTCAGCAGCACGTGCGGCGGCTTTGAGCGCTGGCGCTTCTTGCGATCCGACGAGGTATCACCGCTGCGTGTCTCGACCCGGATGGGAAGGCCAATCTCCTCGATGGGCGTGAGGAGATTGCGCTTCACATCGTGCGCGAGCGCTTTCAATGGCGAGACATAAAGCGTGTGCAATCCGTCTTCGGGCAGGGCCTCACCGTCGGTGGGGGCGAAATCGCACAAAGTCGGCAGAAACCCGGCGAGCGTCTTGCCCGCACCGGTATCGGCAACAAGCAGAGCATCGCGTCCGCTGCGCGCTTTGGCCAGCATCTCTGTCTGATGCCGACGCACGCGCCACCCCCGCGCATCGAACCAGTTCTGGATGGCGGCTGGGATTTCAGGAGTGGGCGAGGCGGAAGCTGTCACGCCCATCAGATGGGGCCGCGCTGCCTAGCTCGCAAGCCGATCAATTGTTCTCGTCGGCTTCTTCGGTCTCGACTGCCTCTTCCTCGTAATCGTAGTCTTCATCCCACGCCGCTTCGGTAGCGCTGGAGCTCCCTTCGATCTCCTCGACCGAGTAACCGGTGGCTTCGGCAACCTTTGCTTTTTCCTCAGCGGAAAGATCGGCGAAAGCGCGCTTTTCGGGAAGATCAGCGGTTGCTTCAGCGATGCGCGTTTCCATTCCCATGAAGGTCTCCATCATTTGCGGCATCACCTCCATGCTCGCACCGATAATGCGTGGATCGCTCGACATGGTGAAGCTCTTGCGCGCGAAACTTGCGCCGGTGTCGGTGAGGAAGAACGCCTCGATCTCAGCTAGTTCCGTGTCATTGAAATTGATCGCATAGAGTTCTGACATGGCCTTGCGCATCGAAGGCTCCATCGCGGACATGACTTCACCCATCATCTCGGGGAGGAGTTTGGACTCGCGGGCGCGGCGCTCTTCCCATGCAGGATCAAACAGCAAAGCAAGCTCGGCGGCCTGCTCCTTCTCCAGATCAAGTTCGAACGTGGTGAGACCCGTGCCTTCTGCGATGGCTGAGACTGCCGCACCGCCAGCGGCATCTGAAAGGGGGCCGAGCAGATCATCGAACATGGTTCCCATCATTTCGGCCATGCTGCCTTCAGGGATCATGAGTCCAACAATGCGCGTGGCCTGGGGCAGGCGCGCTTCCTGATCGGCGGTTAGCGGTTCAGTTGGAAAGGCTTCGGAAAGCCCCGCCATCATTTGCTCCATTTCATCGGCGCTGGGTTCGCTTTCCTGCGCGGCGGCCGGGATGGCCGAAAGGGCGAGCGCAAAGCCTGATGCGGCGGCGAGAATGGTGCGTTTCATGTGAGGTCCTGTCTTCGATAATCTTAAGGCGAGATATGCCCGATTGTGATGGCATTCGCCAGCATTATGCGCTGCAATATGCCACAAGCATCAAGCCTGCGATCACGTACCAGGCACCGTATTTCTCAAACGGATAACGCTCGGTGAATGCCTTGATGCTTTCACCCGCCTTTTGAGCAGCATCATTGCCCCAATCCACAGGGGCTTCGTCCCGCGCGCTGACTGGCCGTTCGACGTCCGGGATATATCCGCCTGCAGGGGACCATTCTTCATCGGGGTCGGGATCAAGCCCGGACATGCCATCGGCGTGGTTTTGTTGAGGATCGAAGCTCGGTTGATAGCCGCCGCCATGCTCCCATTCTGGCTCTGGCTCTGGCTCTGGCTCTGGCTCTGGCTCTGGCTCTGGCTCTGGCGGGATCTCGACTTGAGGAATCGGCGTGTCAATTGCCTCGTCGGGGGCGGCTTCCTCTTCCACCACAAGACCTTTGCGTTCCAGTTCGCGCTGGATTTCGGACGCCAGAAACAGCGCCTTCTCGCGCGCCTCGGTTAGTTCGGCGAAGGCCGATATGCGCATCGTCTCACTGTCGAGCTCCGCGCGTTTTTCAGCATATGCGGCGTGGATCGCGCCCTTGTCAGTCGTCTTTGAAATGCCGAGCGCGGACCATGGCCAATCACCCGGTCCCCGCCCGTAAGAGGGTTTAGTGCCCAACGCTTTCCCCGCGTTCGAGGCCGGACAGCGCCAATTGCTCATCAATCTGCGCCATCAATCGCTCAAGGCCTTCCTCGCTATCACTTTCCGCGCGCGCAACGAGGACATCCTGCGTGTTCGATGCGCGCAGCAGCCACCAGCCATCGGCTGTATTGACGCGCACGCCGTCAGTCGCGTTGACTTCCTGCACGTCGGGGCCGGGATTGGTGGTCAAACGTTCTGTCACCTCAGCGATCGCAGGGAATTTGCGCGCCTCATCCACCTGGAACCGCATTTCAGGCGTGTTGAGCATATCGGGGATAGCGCCGCGCAATTCGGTCACCGATTTGCCAAGCCGCGCCGATGCCGCAAGTAAACGCACGCCTGCATACAAGGCATCGTCAAATCCATAATAAGTATCGGCAAAGAAGATGTGGCCCGACATTTCCCCTGCAAGCGGGGAACCAGTTTCCTTCATTTTGGATTTAATAAGGGAATGGCCTGTCTTCCACATCAAAGGCTCCCCGCCATGCGCGGCGACGTGATCGAACAGCGCGCGCGATGCTTTGACATCAGCGATAATGGTGGAGCCCGCATGTGATTTCAGCACGTCTTCAGCATAGATCATCAGCAATTGATCGCCCCAGATCACCCGGCCTGTGCCGTCAATCGCGCCGATCCGATCGCCATCGCCGTCAAAAGCAACTCCGAAATCGAGGTTCTTCTCCGCGACCAGAGCGCGAAGATCGGCCAGGTTCTCTTCCACCGTTGGATCAGGGTGGTGATTAGGGAAATGTCCGTCAACTTCAGTAAACAAGAGATGATGCTCCCCGGGGAGCTTGGCAGCGAGAGCTTCGAGAGCGGGGCCAGCCGCCCCGTTGCCCGCGTCCCAGCCGACTTTGAGACTTTCCAAAGCGGCGGTGTCTATTCCGCTGAGACCTTCGAGCATGCGCTCGACATACTCGCCCAAGATGCTGCGCTCAGAAACGGCGCCGGCCCCAGAGGTCCAGTCTCCGGCGGCGGCGATGGCCCCCAGTTTCTGAATGTCGGCCCCGAAAAACGGTCTTCCCTGAAAGACCATTTTGAAGCCGTTGTAATTGGGGGGATTGTGGCTGCCTGTTATCTGAATGCCGCCATGCACCTCTTCGGATGACGCTTCGGCGTAATACAACATCGGGGTCGCACCCATGCCGATCCGCACTACATCGCATCCGCTTGCCGTAAGCCCTTCGACCAGAGCTTCTTCAAGCATGGGGGAAGAGGTGCGTCCATCATAGCCAACCGCAACAGTCTTGCCGCCAGCCCGGCTCAGCAAAGTGCCGAAACTGCGGCCAATTGCGCGCGCGTCGTCAGCGCCCAGTGTTTCGCCGATAATCCCGCGAATATCGTATTCCCGCAGCACGGTGGCGTCGAATTGATGGCTCATGAAATGGGTCGTCCTGTCTTACGAATAATATGATTGCGATGCGGCTTAGCGCGCTGATCTTTCAGCTTTACCAGCGCCAATGCGCGACCCCTTATGGACACCATGTGTGTCAATCGTGTTGACCGGTGTCCTCTTCTCTATCGGCGTCAACATCTGTTGCCACCTTAGCCCCCTGATCAGGCAATTCGGCAAGCAGCAAATCGCGCGCATCATTGGCTTCGTGGACCTGCGCATTGCTGCCGCCCTTGTCGGGATGGACCATTGAAACCAGCCGTTTATGCGCGGCCTTGATATCCTCTCGGCTGGCGCCTTGCTCAACCCCCAGCAGCTTTCGCGCGTTGAACACCGCCTGTGACCGTGTGGGCTTGGCAAACAGCCCTGCCCACGGCCATTGGCCTAGCGCATAGCGGTAAACAATCACCGCGACCCCAAGCAGAATTGCGAATTTCAGCATGCAGTTACGCTAGCTCCATTTGCTCAGAGCTGCGAGCAAAATCGGGAAGGTTGAGGTTCTGCAAGAGCGAGCGCAATTCCTGCCGCGCAATCAAATGGCTGGTGCCGAGCCCTCCCAGATGCTCCTTGTCGAGCAGGGTCAGACCCGATGGGAACAGCTCGCGGTAGATCACGCGTTCAGACAGCCCCTTCGACACGCGAAAACCCACACGCTGCGACATTTCTTTAAGAGCGCGCTCAAGCCTTGCCTGGTTGCGCGCTTCGACGTGGCCGGTGCGGTTGCGCACAACAATCCAGTCCATTTCAGGGCGTTTCGCTTCCAGAGTGACCTTGCTCCGCTTCATCCGCGCTTCCCAGATGAGCTCTGCAAAAAAGGAGAGCTTTTTCACCTTGAAGGTCTCGCCATCGACCTGGCCGATAAGGTCAAAATCAACAAAGCTGTCATTGAGCGGCGTCACCAAGGTATCGGCATTCTCCACCGCGGCGCGCGCAAAGGGATCATCGCGGCCGGGATTGTCGACAATCAGGAAATCGGTGTCTTTTTCGAGCCTTGCAATCGTCTTGAGCAAAGCCTCCGGAGTGTCTCCGCTAAACACTTCGGCAGCAGGCGTTGGCAGATCAATTCCGCGCTTTTCCATCGTGCCAACGCGATTTTCGAGATAGCGGAACGTGGTGCGCTGACGTGGATCGAGATCCAGCATCGTTACCCGCGCGTCCTTATAGGCCAGCGCCACGGCGATATGCACAGCTGTCGTTGATTTTCCCGTACCACCCTTTTCGTTTGCAAAAACAATGCGATGGGCGGTTTTCGTGGGAGCGGACCCGGTGTTGTTCATTGTGAGATATCTCCGCTCAGGATCGTTTGGTTTCGCCCGCTTGTGAGGACAGGCAGCGCTCGGTTAGAAGCGAAGCCGAATTTATCCAAGGGAGGGCCGCCATGCAAACTGCACATAATCTGGATGTGTTGAGAACAATCCTTGGAAAACTGCGTGATGGAGGTGCGAGCGTAGCACTGGTGCCCACCATGGGCGCCTTGCATGAGGGGCATTTGACGCTGGTTCGCAGGGCGAGAGAGGCTTGCGATCATGTGGTCGCATCAATCTTTGTGAACCCCACGCAATTCGGCCCGAACGAGGATCTGGACGCCTACCCTCGTCAGTTGGAAGCTGATGCGGATATGCTGGAAGGCGAGGGCTGCGCGCTTTTGTGGGCTCCCGATGTGGAGGCGATGTATCCAGAAGGCTTCGCTTCGAGCATTTCGGTAAGCGGGGTATCCGATGGGCTGTGCGGGGCAGACAGGCCGGGACATTTCGATGGTGTCGCGACGGTGGTGTGCAAACTCTTCAACCAGGTGCAGCCCGATATGGCATTCTTTGGGGAGAAGGATTTCCAGCAGCTAGCGGTCATTCGCACGATGGCGCGTGATCTCGATCTTACGCATCCCCGTGCGCATCAGATTATTGGCGTGCCGACCGTGCGCGAGCCTGATGGATTGGCGATGTCCAGCCGCAACCGATATTTGTCAAAAGAGCATCGCGACGCCGCCGCGACTCTGCCGCGCGCCATGAAGGAGGCCATTGCAGCGATCGAAGCCGGTTCTGACGTCAAGACCACCCTTTCCAACCTCGAAAGCGCTCTGATCGAAGCGGGCTTTTCAAGCATCGACTATGCCGTGTTCGCCGATGCCAAGTCGCTCGCTCCCCTCACCGAAATGAGCAATGCCCCCGCCCGACTGCTGGTCGCAGCACGAATCGGCGGCACGCGTTTGATCGACAATATGGGTGTTGGTTGAGGTTTTTGCGGAGTTACCAAGCGCCGTCCGCACCAACTAATTATTGACGCCTGCCAAGAAATAATGCCAATGCGCCCCGGCCTGGAACAAGGACGCTTGAAGCGGGCGGGTATAGCATAGTGGTAATGCTCCAGCCTTCCAAGCTGGCTAGGGGGGTTCGATTCCCCCTACCCGCTCCACCGCTCTTCGGGCTTGCAACACCCCTTTTGAGATGCGCCGTGCTCTATTTGGGCCTTGCGGGCTTGCCCGAAAAGCGGACTTGTATTGTGCACTGCAACGTCTAGCTGCACCAATATGCGAACACTCACACACCTTGAACGGCTCGAAGCCGAGAGCATTCATATTTTCCGTGAAGTCGTGGCCGAAGCAGAAAAGCCGGTCATGCTCTATTCGGTCGGCAAGGATTCCTCGGTCATGCTGCATCTGGCGCGCAAGGCCTTCTATCCCTCGCCGCCGCCCTTCCCGATGCTTCATGTCGCATCCGGCTGGGACTTTCAGGCTTTGCTCGATCACCGCGACAAGACGGTGAAGGAATACGGGCTGGAACTCATCGTTGCGCAGAACGAAGAGGCCGAAGAACAGGGTATCAATCCGTTTGACACCGGCAGTGCGCTCTATTCGCAGGCGCAGCTCACCGATCCTTTGAAGCGCGCATTGACCGCGCATGGTTTTGACGCGGCATTTGGTGGCGGCAGGCGTGATGAGGAAAAGGCGCGCGCGAAAGAGCGTGTGTTCTCCTTCCGCACAGCGTCACATCGCTGGGATCCCAAGAACCAGCGGCCCGAACTGTGGAACCTCTACAACGCGAAGAAGAGCAAGGATGAAAGCATCCGCGTCTTCCCGATCTCGAATTGGACCGAGCTTGATATCTGGCAGTACATCGCGCTCGAAAAGATCGATATCGTCCCGCTCTATCTCAGCCAAAAGCGGCCCACTGTGACACGCGATGGACTTATCCTCGTGGTCGATGATGATCGCTTCCGCTTCGAAGATGGCGAAGAAGTTGTGGAACGTTCGGTGCGCTTCCGCACGCTTGGTTGTTATCCGCTGACCGGGGCAACCGAAAGCGATGCAACCGACATGAACCTGATCATTCAGGAAATGCTGCTTGCCACCGGTTCAGAACGTCAGGGCCGCGCAATCGACAAGGGGCAGTCCGCATCGATGGAAGACAAGAAACAAGAGGGGTATTTCTGATGAACGATCAAACCACCCCAACCGCAGCCGAATCCAGTTTCCAGGTCGATTCGCTGATCGCCGAGGATATCGACGCCTATCTCGATCAGCATCAGCACAAGAGCCTGCTGCGCTTCATCACTTGCGGCAGCGTGGACGATGGCAAATCGACACTGATCGGGCGCCTCCTCTACGATTCCAAAATGATCTTTGAAGATCAGCTGGCAGCCCTTGAAACCGACAGCAAAAAAGTGGGCACGCAGGGCGAGGAGATTGACTTTGCGCTGCTGGTCGATGGCCTTGCAGCCGAGCGCGAACAGGGCATCACCATCGATGTCGCCTATCGCTTCTTTACGACCGAGAAACGCAAATTCATCGTCGCCGATACGCCGGGGCATGAACAATACACGCGTAACATGGTCACCGGGGCATCGACTGCCGATCTTGCCGTCATTCTGGTCGATGCGCGCAAAGGCGTGCTCGTGCAGACGCGGCGGCATTCGTATCTGACACATCTTCTCGGCATCAAGCACCTGGTGCTGGCGGTGAACAAGATGGACCTTGTCGATTATGACGAGGGCACTTTTGATCAGATCGTCGCGGATTATGCTGCGTTCGCAAAGGAAGTCGGCATTGAGGACTTCACCGCGATCCCGATTTCGGGATTCAAGGGCGACAACATCACAGCGGCTCCTTCAGGCAACACTCCCTGGTATCAGGGCCCCTCGCTGATTGATCATCTCGAGACCGTCGAGCTCGCCAACGAGGCCGCGCAAGAGCGGTCTTTCCGTATGCCGGTGCAATGGGTGAACCGCCCCAATCTCGATTTCCGCGGATTTGCCGGCCTGATCTCAAGCGGCACGATCCACCCAGGCGACAGCGTTCGCATTGTCCCTGCGGGTAAGACCAGTACTGTCAAATCGATCGAGACTTTCGATGGTCAGCTTGACGAGGCAGTTGCAGGCCAATCGGTGACCATCACGCTTAATGACGAAGTTGATTGCAGCCGCGGCGACGTGATTGCCGCTGCCGATGATCCGCCCGAGGCCTCCGATCAATTCTCGGCCACCATTGTTTGGATGGACGAAACCGCAATGAAGCCGGGGCGCGGATACTGGATGAAGATCGGAAGCCAGATGGTCACCGCCACCGTCCAACCGCCCAAGCACGAGGTTGACGTCAACACCTTCGATCATCTGGCGGCGAAAACGCTGGAGCTGAACTCTATCGGCGTGTGCGAATTTGCGACTGACAAGCCGATTGTCTTTGAGCCCTATGATAGCTCGCGCCAGCTTGGCGGGTTTATCCTGATCGATAAATTCACCAACGCCACTGTCGGCGCGGGGATGATTGATTTCAGCCTGCGCCGCGCGCAAAACGTGCATTGGCAGCCGACGTCTACGAGCCGTGAAGAGCACGCTTTGATGAAGAACCAGACACCGCGCGTGCTGTGGTTCACCGGGCTTTCCGGTTCGGGCAAATCGACAATCGCCAACGAGGTTGAAAAACAGCTCGCGCTGATGAACCGCCACACCTTCCTCCTCGATGGAGACAATGTGCGGCACGGCCTTAACAAGGATCTGGGCTTTACCGAGACCGACCGGATTGAGAACATCCGCCGCATTGGTGAGGTCGCCAAGCTGATGACAGATGCGGGCCTGATCGTGCTCACCGCGTTTATCTCACCGTTCCGGGCAGAGCGCCGCATGGTGCGCGAGATGATGGGCGAGGGCGAGTTTATCGAGATCTTCGTCGATACCCCGCTCGAAATCGCTGAAAAGCGCGATGTGAAGGGCCTTTATAAAAAGGCGCGCTCGGGTGAGCTCAAGAACTTCACCGGGATCGACAGCCCCTACGAAGCGCCGGAGAACGCCGAAATTCACGTCAACACGGTGGATATGACACCGGTTGAGGCGGCGGAATACATCATCAAGCAGATCATGCCGCTCAAATGACGGACACTGCAATGATCGACCCGAAAACAATGACCGACGCCGAACTCGCGGCGCATCTTGCCGAAGTGGCGGGGCGCATCCTTCTCGATGTTCGCTCTTCTGGCATGTTCGAGGGCAAGGCTCTTGGCAAAGCGGGCGATGCGACCGCGAACGAATTCCTGTGCCATGCCATCCGGTCAGCACGGCCCGATGATGGGCTGCTGTCCGAAGAGGAAAAGGACGACACCGCACGCTGCTCGATGAGCCGTGTCTGGATTGTCGATCCGGTCGACGGCACCCGCGAATATGGCGAGCAGCGGAGCGATTGGGCGGTGCATATCGGCCTTTCGATTGACGGTGTTGCACACACCGGTGCGGTTGCGCTTCCTGGGCTTGATGGCGGCACTGTCCTTCGCACTGATCAGGTGAGCGACTTGAAGCCAGCCGCCGATGCGCCGCGCTTCCTTGTCAGCCGCACGCGCCCTGCAAAAGAAGCCGTCGCTGTCAGCGAAGCCATGGGCGGCGAACTGGTAGGCATGGGCAGTGCAGGCGCCAAAGCCATGGCGGTGGTGCGCGGCGAAGCGGAGATTTATCTCCATTCTGGCGGCCAATACGAATGGGACAGCTGCGCGCCTGTCGCTGTGGCGCAGGCTTATGGCCTTCATTGCAGCCGCATCGATGGATCACCGATCCGGTATAACCGGCAGGACGTGTACCTGCCTGACCTGCTGATTTGTCGGCCCGAATATGCGGACAAGGTGCTGGAGCTAGTCGCCGGTCTCGGTTGAATTGCCGATCTTATCGAGATCGACATCAATCACTTCGGGGACCACGGGGATCTCAATCTCAACCCTACGGTTGGCCTTGCGCCCGGCCTCATTGGGTGAACCATCAGGAAGCGCATTGGGCTGCGCTGGGTTTTGTTCTCCGAAGACGATCACATCAATCCGCTCTTCGTTCACCCCTTGACCGATCAGCCAACCGGCAACCGCAAGTCCGCGCGCTTGCGATGCATCCTCGTTCATGGCGTCAGTGCCGGAGGAATCGCTGTGCGTGCGCAGAACAATAGGCCCGCCGCGCTTCATCTGCGGGGAGGCGAGCACTTTTTCGAGCTCAGCGACTGCATCGGCATCCAATTCGTCACCGCCGTCTGGAAAACCAATTGTCGCCTCGAGAGTCTCCAGGGTTTCTTCCTCGGCTTCGGGCGGGGCAACTTCTGGACGCAGGATTGAAACGCCGCCTGTTTCTTCACCCTCGCTAGCCGCATCCCCTTCAGGCTCGGTGGTCCCACGCTCAGGGCTCTGATTGCACGCGGCAAGCAGCAGCAGGGCTGAGAGACCAAAAAGAGCAGAGGCAGGCTTGAACATGGGTGAAGCGGCGTCCTTGTAACTGGCGGGGATTTACGCGGTTTGCGGGCCAGGAGAAGCCCGCTTGGCTGACTTTTCCGAAGACTTGTCTTCGGGGGTCTTTAATTGCGGCGGTGAAAAGGAGATGATTATGTCACCTGCGCGCGGTTCTGGCCGCGCGGCGTGGGTGAAGAATCGCAGCGTGCCGCTGGCGCGAATAAGCAGCAGCATATTGGCCGCATCGGGCAGCTTTTCCTGCGCCTGCTCAAAATCAAATTCGTCGGACAGTTTCGTCTTGCGGAACACCCAGCCTTGAAGCTGGCGCTCGTTCACATCATTGACCCCAAATCCGCTTTCAAAAAGCGCGCGCCCTCTGATGCTTTCAGGCAAGGCGGTGCGATCTTCTTCGTCGGCGCTTTCGCCCAATTGATAGACGCTGTCGCGGCCGATCTCGTGCGCGAATTCATTGCAGACAAGCGCGTTGTACGCCTCGTTATCAGTCGCAGCGACGAGTACCTGGAAAGGGGTAAGATCAAGGTTGTGCTCGGTCGCCTCGTTGAGGATTTCGCCATGATAAAAGGGCAGCCCTTCGCGGCGGGCAGCACCGAGGCTCTGCCATGAAGAATCGACCACCATGACGGGCGTCTTCAGTGCTTTCATTTCCTTGGCGAGCGCAATCGTCCACGGGGTAGAGCCAACGATCAGCAGGCCGGGACGCGATGTGCCTTTGACCCCCAGCCACCGCGCCACAGCTTCGATCGTAAAGCCATGCGCAACCACGGTTATGACAACCACGGCAAAGCTCAATGCGGTAAGCAATTGGCCGCCTTCAATGCCGAGATCGCCAAGCCTCAGCGCGAACAGGCCGGATATGGCAACAAGGACAATGCCACGCGGCGCGATCCAGGCGACAAACAGACGCTCATTCCATGGCACATTGGTGCCGATCAGTGAGATAAGCACAGTTGCAGGGCGCACGAGGAACAACAGCGCGAGCAAAAATGCGATGAGCCTTTGCCCTACGTCCTCGCGCGGGTCGAGATAGGCAAGTTCGTCCCATTTGAGCGAGGAGGCGAGTAGGATGAAAATGCCCGAGACGAGGAGCACTGCGACATTTTCCTTAAAGGGGTGAATGCTGCGAATGCTGGCGACATCGCGATTGGCCAATGTCACGCCCATGACGGTGACAGCGACAAGGCCTGCCTCATGCTCAATCGCGTTTGTCGCGACGAAGACGGCGATCACCAGAGTGAATAGCACCGGCACTTTGAGGTATTCCGGGATCGCCCCTCGCGGAAACAGGAACACGACAAGACGCGCTGCGGCATAACCGACAAGCCCTGCAAGGATGGCCGCGATGATCAGCGGCGGGACGACTTCGATTATGGACGCGTTTGGAAAATCCTGACGCCGCCGGAAAAACTCATACGCGATAACAGCGCAAAGCGCGCCAATTGGATCGTTGACGATACCTTCCCATTTGAGGATCGAATTGGGCCGTGTCTGGATGTTCGATTGTCTCAGCAGCGGGATCACGACGGTCGGCCCTGTTACGATCAGAATACCGCCAAACAGCACCGCAACGGGCCAGACTAGGCCGGCAATGTAATATCCTGCGGCCGCGCCCAAGGCCCATCCGACGAGCACGCCGATGGTTGCCAATCGCCACACCGCGCTGCCCGAGTGTCTCAATTCCCTTAGATCAAGACTAAGCCCGCCTTCGAACAAGATCAGCGCGACGCCGACGCTGATCATCGGTTCCAGCACGTCTCCAAAGGCAAGCTCTGGGTCGAGCAGGCCGGTAACAGGCCCCGCGAGAAATCCTGCCGCAAGCATGAGCACGATTGCGGGATAGCCCGTGCGCCACGCGACCCATTGGGCACCAATGCCCAGCGCGCCAACGGTGGCTATGACGAGTGCTTGCGACTCCATCTAGGTCGAACCTGTCCGAAGGGACTTCGAGGTCATTCGCCCTCGAACTCCATCAGGATATCAACCGAGAGACCATCTGCACGCAGTTTGGCAGCACCGCCCAAGTCGGGAAGATCGATTACAAACACCGCATGCTGGAGCGCTGCCCCGGCGCTCCGCAAAAGTTTTGCCGCTGCAAGCGCCGTGCCCCCGGTCGCAATCAGATCATCAACCATAACGACTGTTTCGCCCTGGCTTATGGACGAGGGATCCATTTCGAGGCGGTCTGTCCCGTATTCCAAGGCATAGTCCACACCAATGGTTTCGACAGGCAGTTTTCCCGGTTTGCGCACTGGAACGAACCCAACGCCCAGATTTGCAGCAACGGCGGCGCCGAATATGAAACCGCGCGCCTCCATGCCTGCAATCTTCTGGGCCCCTGCAGCCTCAGCGCGCTCTGACAGGAGATTGATCGTTGCAGGCAATCCCTCCCCGTGGCCGATCAAGGTCGTGATATCGCGAAACTGGATGCCCGGCTTGGGAAAATCAGGCACCGTTCGGATGAGCGCTTTGAGATCATCGGGAGATAGCTTGCCAGCGCTCATAGCGGCCTTTCAGAATGCGACACGGGTTCAAGCCGCCCACAAAGCAGAGCGCCCCACCATCCGCAAGGGGACGATGGGGCGCCTAACATGAATTGATAAAGCCTGATTGGGCCTTAAGCCTTTTTCTTCTTGCCTTTTTTGCCAGCCCAAATTTGCTTGTAGGACATGAAGGCAAGGAAGGTAGCAAAAGCCAGGAAGCCGATCACGAACCAGCCGGTTTGCTTGCGCTGCACCAGCGAAGGTTCAGCCGTCCAGGTCAGGAATGCCGCGATATCTGCAGCCATCTGCTCTGGCGTCGCTTCTGTTCCATCCGCATAGGTGATGAGATCAGGATAAAGCTGCGGCGGCATCGCGATGTTGATGTTGTAGAAGTACTCGTTGAAATAGAGGCCGCTTGGCGTCTCAAAATCAGGAGACTTCGCAACGTCTTCTGGATCGGGCTCGTTATAGCCGAGCATGAGCGAATAAACGTAGTTCACACCATCCTTGCGCGCCTTGGTGATCAGCGAGAGATCAGGCGGGAGCGCATTGTTGTTGGCAATACGAGCGGCGACTTCGTTTGGATAGGGTGAAGGGAATTGATCGGTCGGTTCACCGGGGCGCGTGGTTTCTTCACCGGTGGTCGGATCGATACCAGGTACGCTCCAGGTTGCCGCTTCAGCGCGGACTTCGGCTTCAGTGTAACCGAGCTGCTCGAGGTTGCGGAACGCAACGTACTTCATGCTGTGACATGCCGAGCAAACTTCTTTGTAGACCTGATAGCCGCGCTGCAATTGCGCATAGTCCCACTTACCCAGCGGACCATCGAAAGCGAACCCGCCTGCAGGCTGGATGTTCTCTTCCTGGAACGCGTAATAGTCGGGTTTCTCCGGCGTGGCATAATTGAAGATGCCAGGCACCATGGACCACAGCACGAGGATGCCGCACAGGACCAGACCGAAAATGATGCCTCCAAGGCGGATAGTCATGACCGAACTCTTTCTATCTATCAGGTCAAAAATGCAGGTTTGCTATCGACGCTGAGTTATTCTTACTCAGCAGGCTGAAGCGAACCGTCAGGATCCTCGGGAAGAGGCTTCACGACTTTGCCGGGATTTTCCCCGCCGCCCGACGAACCGCCGTGCTTGTCATCCGAACCCAGCACAGCTTCCGTGATTGAGAACGGCAGCGGCTTTGGAACTTCGATCTGACTGATGATCGGCAGGATCACAAGGAAGTGCAGGAAGTAATAGAAAGTCGCGATCTGGCTGATCAGAACATAGGGTTCTGCCGCCGGTGCACCGCCACAATAGGTGAGCACGAGCATGGTGACAACGAGCACCCAGAAGAACTTCTGGAACAGCGGACGATACGAGCCTGAACGCACCGGGCTCTTATCGAGCCATGGCAGGATGAACCACACCAGGATCGATCCGAACATTGCGATCACGCCGAGCAGTTTAGCTTCGATCAGCACGATACCGGTGAACGGAATGGTGAGATCGCCGGTGAACGCACGCAGGATCGCGTAGAATGGCAGGAAGTACCATTCAGGAACGATGTTCGCAGGTGTCGAAAGCGGGTTAGCCTCAATGTAGTTGTCCGGGTGGCCCAGCACGTTCGGTGCAAAGAACACGAACAGCGAGAACACGATGAGGACGAGGCCCAGGAACCAGCCATCCTTCGCCGTATAATACGGGTGGAACGGCACGGTGTCGCTTTCCTTCTTCACTTCAACGCCCGTCGGGTTTGACGATCCGGGAATGTGCAGTGCCCAGATGTGCAGGATCACAACGCCGGCAATCACAAAGGGCAGCAGGAAGTGGAGTGAGAAGAAGCGATTGAGGGTTGAATCGTTCGGCGCATAGCCACCAACGAGCCAGACTTGTAGCGGCTCACCCACAAGCGGGATAGCGCCAAACAGGCCGGTGATCACTTTCGCACCCCAGAAGCTCATCTGACCCCAGGGCAGAACGTAGCCCATAAACGCGGTCGCCATCATCAACAGGAAGATGACCACGCCCAGCAGCCAGATCATCTCGCGCGGGGCCTTGTAGGACGAATAATAAAGACCACGGAAAATGTGGAGATAGATGACGATAAAGAAGAAGCTGGCGCCGTTGGCGTGCGCGTAACGCAGTGCCCAGCCCCAGTTCACGTTGCGCATGATGTGCTCAACTTGCGCGAATGCCACTTCGGTGTTCGATGCATAGTGCATCGCCAGAATGACGCCGGTCACGATCTGAACCATAAGGAAGAAACCGGCAAGGACGCCGAAATTCCACATATAGTTGAGATTGCGCGGCACCGGATAGCCTGCACCCACCGCATTATAAATCATGCGTGGAAGCGGCAGTTTTTCGTCCATCCACTGTGTGAAGGCGGTTTTCGGTTCGTACTGTTTTGCCCAGGCGAAACTCATGTCAATCTCTCAACTTACAATTCGTCGCAGAATAGCGTGTTCAATATACGTACAATCAGCCGACACGGATGACAGTGTCGGATTGGAAGGAATATTCGGGAACGGCGAGGTTGGTCGGCGCGGGGCCTTTGCGGATGCGGCCAGCAACATCATAGTGCGAGCCGTGGCATGGACAGAAATAGCCGTTAAATTCGCCCTTGTTCTCGCCCTCGCCAGCACCAAGCGGCACACAGCCAAGGTGAGTGCAGACGCCGAGAGTGATCAAAATATCTTCGTTGCCCTCACCCAACCGCTCTTCCAGGGTGGCGGGATCGCGCATGTTGGCGCCGTCATCCGCTTTCGCAGCAGCGATTTCCTCAGGCGTCAGGCGCTTTACGAACAGGGGCTGACCGCGGAATACATCCTTGATTGCCTGACCGGGCTCAACCGATGAAACGTCCACCAACGTGGTCGATGCGGCGAGAACGTCCGCAGTTGGCGCCATTTGTGCAACCAGAGGGAACACCACTGCGGCACCACCGACACCGGCAGTGCTGATGGCAGCAATGTGGATCCAGTCGCGGCGACGTACGCCCTCTTCCGAGTTGTCTGCAGTTTCTGAACTGTCAGGAGCAGTAGCAACACCGCTTGCGTCAGCCATTGTATCAACACCCTAATCGTTTGGGCGCACAGACCATTTGGCCAGCGCGCGTAAAAGTTATTCTTTTTCACGCCATCAGGCGCGTCGTGATGTTATCCCGTGCTTTGCGCACCAACCGATGAAACTCGGTATCAGTGAATTTGCGCTGGGCGGATAACCAAGTCTGTCAAAAAGTCCAACATTGTTTTGAACATCGCCTGTTCGCTTTCGCGCAAGACAAGTCCGCAATGTCAGCCAATGGCAATCAGGCTGATTTGGCGACCATATCCCGGCTCGGCGGCAAATGATGCTCTTCTGTAGGAATGATAACGCTCGGAGTTCGCAAAAGTATCCCGCGCGGTGTCATGAATCTTTTCAATCCCGGATTTTTGAAGCGTCGCAATGACATAGCCCGGCAAATCGAAGTGCCAACGCGGGGTGCCATTTCTATCTGGCGCTGAGGCAAAATGCGGCTCGTCATCGGCTCCGAATTGCTCACGAAAAGGAGCGTCTACTTCATAGCTCGACTGCGCAATTGTCGGGCCGATTGCAGCTGCAATCCGGCTTCGGTTTGCCCCCAGTTTTTCCATCGCGGCAATGGTGTTTTCCAAAACGCCGCCATGCGCGCCGCGCCATCCGGCATGCGCCGCGCCGACAATTCCCGATTCTCGATCGGCGAAAAGGATGGGCGCGCAATCGGCTGTCACAACGCCAATTGCGAGACCGGGCTCTGCTGTGACCACAGCGTCGGCGACAGGGCGACCTTCGGGTGTATCCTCCCACGCATCTGTAACCGCAATCACATCTGGCGAGTGGACCTGATGCGGCATGACCACCGTCGAACCTTTCGCGATGGCTTGTGCCGCTCGCGTTCTTAGGTCAGCGATAAGCGCCGGATCACCCGGTCCGCCATACCCAAACTGATGAGCGCCGCGTATCGAGCCGAAAAAGCCGTGCGGCACATCACCCAGCACATCGCTGCGCTCAATATCGAAATCAGCCATCAAGCGAGCGCGAGACTTGTTCAAACGTGTCGCGCGATAGGTTGTCCGCTTTGGCAATCCGCTCAAGCTCCGCCTTCATCAGCGCAGCCCGGCCCGGCTCGATCCGCCGCCATTTGCCAAGCGGGGACACAAACCGCGCCGCCGTCTGCGGATTGATCGGATCGAGCGCGAGGATCACATCAGCAATCATGCGGTACCCCTCGCCGCTTGCATCGTGGAAACCCTTTGGATTGCCCGCAAACGCCATATACAAAGAGCGCACGCGGTTGGGATTGTTCATTGTGAAATCAGGATGCTCGGCGAGCGCCTTTACCTGATTGATCACGTCATCATGCAGAGAAAGCGCTTGCAGGGTGAACCATTTGTCGATGACGAGGTCATTGCCTTTAAAACGGTCATAGAACGCAGCAAGACGCTCCTCGCGTTCCGGGGCTTTCAGACCGGCAAGCACCATCATCGCGCCCTGACGATCGGTCATGTTGCCGGCGCTATCGAATTGTCGTGCGGCCATCCCCGCCGCTTTTTCAGGATCACTCGCTGCGAGCAGTGCGAGCGCCTGTGCCTTGACCTTGCGCGCGCCGCGCCCTGCCGGATCATCGAAGGGAACAGCCTCAGCGCGGGCGTAAAGCCCTTCAAGCTCGCGCTTCAGGACGGTGCCGAGCGTGGTCTTCAACTGTTCGCGCTCGGCATGGATCGCGCCAGGATCAGCTTTGCGCTCGCCCGAGGGTGGGCCAGCGGGCGACGAGGATGCCATCGCTTCGAATAGATAAGTCTCGCTTGGCAGGATCATCAATTCGCCGCGCATCGCATCATCAAGCTCTTCATCGGCTATGATTGCACGGAAGGCGTCTGCGATCACGCGTTTGCCGGTCGCACGCTCTTCTTCATCAAGCTCGCCCGATGCCGCCGCGACCAGATGGCCGACGCTCAATTCCTGCATTGCTTCGTATCGGGCGAACGGATCGTTATCGCGCGCGGCGAGGAAGGCGAGCGCCTCTCGCGACATGGCGCGCTCAATGATGACGGGTGCGGTAAAGCCGCGATTGATCGATACGATCGGATCAGGGCCTGTGAGAGGGAGCTCAAACGTCTCTTCAGCTTCCTTGAGCACAATTAATTGCTCTTCGCCAAGACTGCCCGTTTCGCCGCAATGCACGGCGATCCGCAGCGGGATCGGCATCGGGCCCTTGTTCGTCTGGCCCGGCGTATCCGGGATCGTCTGGCTGAGCGTCAATGTGAAACCGCGCGCGGTGTTTTGCTGGCTTACGGAGATACGCGGCGTTCCCGCCTGGCGATACCACCTGCGAAACTGCGCAAGTTGCAGTTCGGCGCCTTCTTCGATGGCCGAGATGAAATCTTCACACGTCGCCGCTTCGCCATCGTGGCGATCGAAATAGAGGTCGGTGCCTTTGCGGAAACGTTCTTCCCCCGCCATGCTGCGCATCATGCGGATGACTTCAGCGCCCTTGTTGTAGACGGTAGCGGTGTAGAAATTCGAGATTTCGCGGTAACTGTCAGGCCGGATGGGATGCGCCAAGGGCCCTGCATCTTCGGGGAATTGCGCGGCGCGCAGGATGCGCACATCCTCAATCCGTTTCACAGCTTCGCCTCGCATATCCTGACTGAAAAGCTGATCGCGAAGGACGGTAAAGCCCTCTTTCAAGGACAGTTGAAACCAGTCGCGGCAGGTGATGCGATTGCCTGACCAATTGTGAAAATACTCATGCGCAATCACGCCTTCGACAGCGTCAAAATCATCGTCGGTCGCAGTATCGGGATCGGCGAGGACGTACTTCGTGTTGAAGACGTTGAGGCCCTTGTTCTCCATCGCGCCCATGTTGAAATCGGAAACCGCGACGATGTTATAGAGGTCGAGATCGTATTCGCGCCCGAACGTCTCTTCGTCCCACTTCATCGATTGGTGGAGCGATTTGAGCGCATGATCCGTGCGGTCAATGTCTTCTGCGCGGACCCAGATATTGCATTCAACCTCGCGGCCCGATTGGGTTGTGAAAGGCCCCGAATGCGCGACCAAATCGCCTGCGACCAGCGCGAAAAGGTATGACGGCTTGGGCCATGGATCATGCCATTCGGCAAAGTGTCGGCCATCTTCCAAATCGCCTGTCTCTGTCTTGTTGCCATTGCACAGAAGGATCGGGAATTGGTCTTTCGCCCCCTGCATCCGAACGCTGTAGGTTGAGAGCACGTCGGGCCTATCGGGGAAGAACGTGATCCGCCTGAACCCTTCAGCCTCGCACTGGGTGCAAAGCATACCGTTTGAGGCGTAGAGACCCATAAGGGCGGTGTTCTTGTCAGGCTGGATCGTGGTGGTGATTTCCACCGTGTGCTTAGCGCCGGGCAGGGACACGATCAGATCGGCGCCTTCCATACGCCAGTCATCAGATGCCTCGCCATCCACACGTACGCTGTCCGCTTTCAGGCTGTCGCCGTTCAAAAACAATTCGCCACTTGGCTCGGCATCCGGGTTGCGCTCCACTTTGAGCGTCGCTGCTACCGTCGTCGCCTCGACCCCCAGATCGAAATGGAGCCGCGTTTCAGGAAGCAACCATGGATAGGGTTTGTAATCCTCTCGCCGAATGACGGGCGGTTCTTTCGGCATTGTCGCTGCATCGGCGAGTTCGGGGTTGCCTTCAGGGTTTGTCGGGGTTGTCGCGATATCCATGGGCTAGAGATTTAGGTTGATTTGCGCGCACGTCCAGCGCCACAGCATGCCGCATGGCACATTTGTTGATATTCGGGCTCGGCTACACGGCGAAACGGATCAAGGCGGCGGTGGAGCAGCCATCCAGCCAAGGGGCCTGGAGCGTCGATGCGACAGGCAGTGCAGGCAATCTTGATTTCGAGGATCGAGACGCCGTGCTTTGCGCGCTGGATCAGGCGACGCACATTCTGTCATCCGTCCCGCCCAATCGGGAAACTGGCAGCGATTCCGTTCTGGATGCCTACGGCGATGAATTGAAAGGCCGGGCGCTTTTCTACCTCTCCTCGACCGGGGTCTATGGTGATCAAGAGGGCTCTTGGGTTGATGAGGCAACACCCACTATCGCGCAAACCAGCGAGGGGCGCCGCAATGCGCGCGCCGAGGCAGACGCGGCATGGACGGAGATGGACGCGCGCGTTTTTCGCCTTCCCGGCATTTATGGCCCCGGTCGCAGCGCGCTTGACCGGGTGCGCGAGGGAAAAGCGCGGCGTATTGATCTACCCGGACAAGTGTTTAGCCGAGTGCATGTCGATGATATTGTCAGCGGCGTGGTGACCGCGCTCACACAGGATGCGCCTGCTGGCGCATACAATCTCGGCGATGATCTACCGGCGAGCGGCAATGCGGTGACCGAATACGCCTGCCAATTGCTCGGGCTTGAGCCGCCGCCAATGGAGGCGCTTGAGGAGGCCAATCTCTCTGAAATGGCGCGCGGGTTTTACATGGAAAACCGCCGCGTCGCGAACGGCAAGGCCAAACGCGTGCTTGGATGGCAGCCGCAATACCCGACATACGTTGAAGGGTTAACGAGCCTGTTTGGCTCTGAGCGCTAGGATCATTCCTACAACCGCGAGCACCATTCCGCCCGCGGTCAGCCAAGTCCATTGATACCCCTCAAACAGTGTCGAAAGCGCCATGGCGACCGAGATCGTTAGGATCGAATTATATGCCGTGCGACCAGCACCAATCTCTCGCACGAGATTATAGTGCAGCGGGAACGTAACAACTGAACCGATCAGCGCGAGATAGACGATCCCGCCCCAGTAGGCATGCGAAGTGGGCATAGGCGGAGGCCCCGCGGTGAGAAGGGCAAAGCCAAGGTCAAACACCGTCCCATAAAGCATCGCCCAGGCGAGCAGGCTTACCATCGGCACACCCCGCCCTGTCGGATTGGCCTGGATCACGTTCGCGACGGAGGCCGCCACGATGCCGAGCATGGCAAGCGCAATACCAAGCCCCGGATTGCCACCGACAACGCCTGCCTCAGGATTGCTCAGCCATTCATGCGCGAGGAGAAGCGAGACCCCGACAATCGCAACCGCGCTACCGGCAGCAAATCCGCCCTGCATTCTCTCGCCCAAAAAAATCCTCGCAAACAGGGCATTGGGCACCATCAGCAAGCCGAACATCATCGCAACAATGCCGGACGTCACGTAGAGTTCTGCGTGATAGACGAAGAGAAAATTGCCGCTGAATTGAAAGATGCCGACAAGGGCTGCGAGCATGTGCTCAGGCCGGGTGAGCTTCAGTCGGCGCTTCATCAAGAATGCGACCAGAAACAGCGCAGGTGTCGCGAGCGCAAATCGATAGAACACCGACCATGCGGCGGGCACGCCATCAATCTGGCCGGTGATCACCAGCCAGGTGGAGCCCCAGATGGTGCCCGTCAGCAGAAATGGGATGATAACGCGCGGGGTAAGGAGCGCTGCTGAAGTGGCGCTCATAGATTGGCTATTGCCTTGGCCAATGCGGTCGCATCCTCATCGCGGGTGTCCCAGGCGGTGACAAAGCGCGCCGCGTCTGCGCCCCAATCGTAGAAGGCAAAATCTTGCGCACGCAGCGCTTCGCGTTCAACTTCGCTCAAGTGCACGAACAGCTCATTGGCTTGGGCCGGGTGCATCAGGCGGTCGCCACATGCATCGGCAATCTCGGCCGCTGCCGCATTGGCGTGGCGCGCATTGTGAAGCCACAAATCGCCGTCGAGCATCGCCAGAATTTGCGCGGCAAGATAGCGGCCCTTGCATTGCAGGTGTCCGGCACGCTTGCGGCGATAGCGAACTTGGGCGGCCTGCTCTTTATCGAACAGGATCACGGCCTCTGCGCTCATCCCGCCATTCTTGATGAAACCAAATGCGAGGCTATCGACCGGGCCGCTCGCTTTCTGAGCAGCCGCCGCAGCCTCGCCTCCAAGAAACGCTGCTGAATTGGCAAAGCGAGCGCCGTCCATGTGCAGGCCGAGCCTGCGCTCTTTTGCAAACGTCCCAAGCGCTGCAAGCTCATCGGGCGTGTAAGTCCGGCCATATTCGCTCGCCTGCGTAATCGAGATCGCGTGCGGCTGCACCTGATGCACGTCGTCGCGGATGGGATCGATGAGAGCTGCAATGCCGTCTGGCGTGAGCAAAGCGCCTTCACCACTTGCCAGCATCAGCTTTGCGCCGTGGAGATAAAAGCCGGGCGCACCGCCTTCGTCGACTTCGATATGCGCCTCTTCATGGCAGACCACCGCGCCATGGGGTTGCACCATAGTGCCCAGTGCCAGGCAATTCGCCGCTGTGCCCGTTGCCACCCAAAGCCCCGCGCATTCACGCCCGAACAGATCGGTAAACCGCGCATCAAGCTCTGCCGACAGCGCATCACCATCATAGGGATTGTCGGCGCTATCAGCGTTCCGCATGGCCCCCCACACGGCAGGATGGACAGGGGCAGCGTTGTCGGAGAGGAAGGGTTTTGCATCACTCATTATGGAACGCCCATAGACCCGCTCGCATTGAAGGCAAGAAGGGAACTTTCATGATCAAGCCGGAAACCGCCGTCACCATCACGCATCACGCTCAAGGGCAAGGCGGCAAGTATGTCGCGCACGTCGAAGGCGACGATGCGCAAGGGACGCTGGAATGGGAGCCGGTTGACGGTGTGCCGCAAGATGGCGTCACCAGCGATATTCGCGTCGCAACCCACACGATCGTGCCCGATGCCATTGGCGGGCGCGGCGTGGCAGCTCAATTGGTTGAACGACTGATCGCCGATGCTCGAAGACAGAATTTCCTGATCGTTCCGCAATGCTGGTATGTCGCGAAGAAGTTTGACGAAAACCCGGATTGGGCAGATCTTCGGGCTTGAAAGTATGCCGAGCCGCCCGCTCCCTCCGCCCTTCCACCCGGATCATACTCCGGTGTGAAAATCCGGGTGGAAGGGCGGAGGGAGCGGGTGGCTCGGGCCTAGCGAACAGCTTCAAGCTCCGAAAAATCGGTCTCGGAAATAGTCTCGAGAACCTTCCTCCGCACTTCTCTTGCGCGCTCAACGGGAATTCCGGGGATGGAAAGCTCGCCACCTGCCAATCCCAAATACAGAGTCGCATAGCCGCGTAGCCGCGCGACGGGGCCTTGCGACACTTCGGCCGAATGGAGCTTTACCCGTTTGGCGAACTGGCTTTTGGGAGCGAGAACTCCGCTCATCACCATTACCTGACTTTCATCGAGAGTGTGCCGCTTGAACCGCCATGCGAGCGCCGTCAGCGCTGCTGATAGGACGGCGAGCGCCAATGGTATGGCCACGGCAAGCGCCGTCCATTCCGGCGCGTTCAGGCTCGTGGCAATTCCGGCCACCACAGCCGCGATCACGAAAAAGCCGGCATCCCAGATCATGCTGTCGGTGCGAAAAGCGCGGGTCGCTCTGTGCCATTCGGCGTTTTCGGCGGGCATATGAAAGCCGGCGACCTCAGCAATGGGTTCGATCTCGTGGAGCTTTGCAAACGGGGCGACCACATGGCTCGCTGCGCCTGCATCTTGGGCCAGACTGATGAATTTGAGATTGTGCCAGCCAAACCGAAAGCGAAACCAGCGCGTGCCGATTGTCACACCCTGAACGCGGTGGACAGGCATCACCACATCGGTTTTCGAAAAAAGGCCGCGCCGCCGCCGAAACCCGCGTGAATTGCGCTCCAAAAGGTATCCCCATTCGCGGCTGAACGTGCGGAAGAGGCCCGTCAATGAACCGACAAAAATGACCGTAATGATGCCCAATACGGCGGCGATAGCCTGCGCATTCGCGCCAAGGTTCATGATCCAGCCGCCCTGCTCCTCTGCCAAAGCGCGCCAGTATTCGACTTCCCAGATATCGACACCGAGGAAGTTATCAGCGTACTGAAACAGGCCCAAAACCACCGCGAAGGCGGCGAGCGAGAATTCGAACAGACCGAACGTGAATAGTCTGCCTGGCCCCATTGCGAAGAGAGTTTCGGCCTCTTCTTCGGTTTTGACAGATGGTGCAGATGCACCGGCATCCTCTGCATCTGCGCTCACAGGCGCATCGCGGCGTTCGCGCACAAGCTCGCGCAGAGCCTCGCCATCCTCTAGCTTCAGGTAAGCGAGCGCCAGATCATCTGCCCCGCCAGCGCCGGTTTCAAATTTCACTGCGGCAAGGCCGAACAGTCGCGGGAAGAACGGTTGTTCAAGGCTCACATCCTGTATCCGCTCATACGGGACGGAACGCGCAGCCCGGCTCAATATGCCGCTTTCAACGCGGATGTCTGCTTCACCGATTGTGTAGGTGAGCTTGCGCCAGCGCAGATAGCTCATCACGCCGCCAAGAACGATAATGATCGCGCCAATAACTGCGCCGATCATAAACCCATAATCTGTGCGGGTTCCAAAAGCCGCTGCAAGAGCGGGAAAGATAGCATTGCGCACCGCTGATAGCCCGCCGACCACCACGCCGAGAGGTGCTGTGCGTTGCGGTTCGGGCACGTTTTCCTGCGCGGCAGGCTTGGCCCTCACCGGGACCGAAACAGAAGCGCTCACAGGCTTTCCCGTTTGATATGAGCGCGGATTTCTTCGCGCATGTCCTTAGCAAGTTCGTGATTGAGGCCGGGCAATTGCACCGAAGCGTTATGACTGCCAGCCGTGTGCACCGTTAGCGTCGCGATGTTGAAGAACCGCTCAATCGGGCCCTGATCGACATCGATATGCTGAACCCTGCCAAACGGGACAATTGTATCCGAATGCCACAGGATCCCGCGCACGACGCGCAGCCTGTCTACGCTGATCTGATACCCGCGCGCTGCATAACGGCGTGTAGGGATGCGGATGATCCAAAAGGCGCAGGCGATCAGAACCACAAGGCCGACAATGCCTGAAGGTATTCCAAGCTCCGGCACAAAAACCGCCTCAGCCATAAGCGCACCGAACAACAGCGGCACCGAAGACACCATCGCAGTCAGCCGCAGAGCGGGAACATAATTGGGATCGAGCTTGGTCAGCTCGGTCTCATCATTCACCTCCCCGATCACAGAAGGCGAAGCAGGCTTGTCAGAGCCCAATCCAGCCGAAAGTGGCTCAGGAGACTGCGAAGGGATAGTTGTTTCCATATGTGCTAACTTGGGTAAGTCAGCAGCGCAGATCAAGACGCTCGCTGGTTAAACCGCCGTCCGATCATGGCGCTCGCAATATTGGTTTTCTGAACATCAATCGCGCCGCCCGCGATCCCCCAGGCGTATGCATCGCGCAGGCGCTGTTCCATGCCGTATTCGGTGTGATAGCCATAGCCGCCCATAACCTGCATGCCGAGCGCTGCAACATCGCGGACAATCTCATTGGCAAAGCATTTGGCAAGGCTGCTTTCATAGACGGTGGGGAGGCCATCTTCCTGCGCCGAAGCATTGATCGCCGCGCGATGGATCAAAAGGCGGGCTGCGTCCACTTTCATTGCCATATCGGCGAGCTTTAGTTGCACCGCCTGAAAATCGACGATGGGTTTACCGAAAGCCTTGCGCTCCTGCGTGTATTCAAGCGCCTGTTCCAGCGCGCCCGCCGCAACACCAAGGGACTGCGTCGCATTCCCGCAGCGCTCAAGGCCAAAAGCGCTCATCAACTTGCCGAAACCGCCCGCGCCGATGATCACATTTTCGCCAGGCACTTTGACATTATCAATCGCGAAATCGGCGGTGGGGATGCCGCGAAAACCCATCAGCTCTTCGCGTTTGCCAAATTGCATCCCTTCCATATCCCGTTCGAGCAGGATCGCGCCAATGCCCTTTGCGCCGGGATCATCGGAGAACCGCGCATAAGTGACGTAATAATCGGAATGGCCGCCCCCACTTGTCCAGCGCTTATAGCCGTTGACCACAAAACCGTTGCCGTCAGGTTCGGCCTTCGTGGTGAGATCGGTCAAAGCCGTTCCCGCGTCTGGCTCCGACATGGAGACAGCGACGATCTTCTCGCCTTTGATCACTTCGGGAAGCACGCGCGCTTTCATTTCGGGGGAGCCAAAGCGGTCGATCGTCCGCACTGGGCCGGTGAGCGCTTCGAACACAGGAAACGCAACCGCGTTAGAGACTTGCGCAAACTCTTCCAGCACCAGCAAGGCTTCGAGATGGCCAAGGCCCAGCCCGCCATATTCTGTCGGCAAGTTCACGCCCAGAAAGCCCATCTCGCCATAGGTTTTCAGCATGTCGTGCGGGACCGGATAGTCCTTCACTTCCATATCGCGGGCAAGCTCGGTCAGTTCGCTTCGCGCAAATTTGCGTGCGGTTTCTTTCAGCTCGCGCTGGTCATCAGTCAGTTGGAAATCCATCGCTCATCTCTTTCAGGCAGGGCTTTTCCCGTCCCCTAGCGCATTTGTGAGGGCGACGGGCAAGTGCCAAACGCATAGGGTCAAAGGCAAAGCAGTATTAAAGGCCAGGAAGCCAGGAGAGAGATGATGACGACACTCCATTCAAGTTTGGGTCCCAATCCGCGATTGGTGCGCATGTTCATGATCGAAAAGGGTCTGGAGGAAGGCAAAGACTTTCACCGCGTCCACTACGACATCATCACGGGCGAGAACCGTCAGAGCGCTGACTATATGGCGAAAAATCCGCTCGGCACGATCCCGACGCTTGAACTGGATGACGGCACTTGCCTCACCGAAAGCTGGCCGATTTGCGAATTTATCGAAGAGGAGCATCCCAGCCCCAACATGTTTGGCGAAACCGCAAAAGAGCGCGCGGAAGTGCGCAAATGGGCGCGTTTGTTTGATCAGGAGGTCGTTGTACCGATGACGATGGGCTTTCGCGCGACCGGCGGTCGGCCAATGTTCGAACCACGCATGACCGTTGTCAGCGAGGCGGCGGGTGCAGAGCTTTCGACCATGTCGGATGAGAAATGGCGGATGTTTGATAAAGTGCTTGGGGACAGCAATCACTTTGCGCTTGGCCGCTTCACCTTTGCCGATCTCATCGTGTTCTGCTTTGCCAATTTCGGGTTCACAGTCGGGTGGAAGCTGCCCGAGGGAACGGACAATCTTGCACGGTTTATTGAGACGCATAATGCACGGCCCAGCGCTGCGGTTTGGAAACAGGCAGAATAATGCCTGACCTTTCAGGCAAGGTCGCCATCGTTACGGGCTGCGCAAGCGGAATTGGCGCGGCAACGGTAAAGCGCCTTGCCGCAAATGGGGCGAAGGTGCTGGGAACCGATGTAAATGCCGATGGCGCCGCGGTTTGTGATGCGGCAGGTGCGCGCTTCATGGTGCAGGATGTCGGCGATACGGCTTTTTGGGCCGATGTGGTGGCTGCCGCGACGGGCGAAGGGGGCAGGCTCGATATCCTCGTCAACAATGCCGGGATCGTTTCGCAGCATTCGATAGAGGATGTGACCGACGAGATTTGGGACCGAACCTACGACGTCAATATCAAGGGCACGATGGCGGGTTGCCGCGCGGCAATTGCTGCGATGAAGAACAATCCCGGCGGATCATCAGGAGCCATCATCAATATCGCGTCGACCTCCGCCATGGCCGCGCTTCCCGGAGATGTCGCCTATTGTTCAAGCAAAGGCGCGGTACGAGTGCTTTCCAAAAGCATCGCCACGCATTGCGCGCAAAATGGCTACAACATTCGCTGCAACACCGTGATCCCGGGCGCGACCGAGACAGGTATCCTGAACGCTGCAGAAGAGCACATGCCGGGCCTGAAAGCTGCCGTGGCGGCGACATCGCCGCTCAATCGGCTGGGTGATCCGGCGGAAACAGCGGCAGCGATTGCCTTTCTCGCCAGCGATGAATGCCCGTTTATGACGGGGGCGGAAATGCTGGTGGATGGCGGTGCCTTGTCGATCCATCCCGGATTTTAGACCGAGCTTTTAGGCTGACTGCATCCGCTCCAGATAGCCTGACGATTTCATCTGCCGTGCGGTCCAGGCAAATGCGATCATGGCCAATACGCCTGCAACAGCGCTGACCAAGAACATCGAGACAGCGAGACTGGAGGTGCCGTAAGTGTCCACCAACCCATCGCTGATCCCGCCAATCAATGCGAGGCCGATGGCCTGACCGATAAGGTTGTTAAAGAACAGCGCCGTTGCCACCGCAAATCCGCGATTGGCCGGTTCGACCGCGGCCTGAATGCCCGACAGAATGGGTGCCTGGCTCGCGACATAGATCGAATAGGCAAAGGCGAACCACGCGAGGAAAACCCAGAAATCATCCGAAGTCAGCGCGAAGGCCAACGGGACCAGACACAGCAGGCTGACCAAGCCCGGAAACCAGGCGCGCCAGCGTTCGTCCCGCCGCGTCAGCCATTCGGTGATATATCCGCCAAGGATCGGTCCCGGTATCCCTCCCATTGCAAATGTGAGGCCGAGATATAGCCCGATATCTCCGGTAGAAAATTCGAAGCTGCGGATCATCACCGGAGCCATCCAGACGGCAAGTGCATATCCGATGACGATCTGCAGCGCCCATCCAGCGGCAAGGCCGACGAACACCCGGTTGGAGAGAATTGTGCGGATCGTTTTCGATAGTCCCTCTTGGGTGACTGTCGCGTTCGCAGCCGCATATCGTCCGCGCTGCGGCTCTCGCACAGTGAAATACATGATCGCGCCGATGAGCAGTCCGGGCAATCCCATCAGGATAAAAGCCCAACGCCAGCCGAACGCTTCGGCCAGCATTCCGCCAGCGATCAATCCGGTGGCCGTGCCCAGCGTCGCGCCGAGAGTGAGGAAACCCATCGCTTTGGCAAGCTCTTCGCGCCGGAAATAATCAGCGACAAGGCTCTGCGAAGCAGGTCCGGAACATCCCTCACCCACGCCCACGCCGGTTCGAGCCAAAAACAGCGTCCAGAACCCCGTCGCCATGCCGCAAAGTGCGGTCATCAAGCTCCAGAATGAAATCGCCGCCGCTACGATATTCTTGCGCACTGATCGATCGGCCAATCGCGCAGCGGGAAAGCCTGCCACGACATATGTCGCGGTAAAGGCCAAACCGCCGAGCAGGCCGAGTTGCAAATCGGTGAGGTCGAAATCGGCCTTGATATCCTCGATCAGGATCGAGAATACGAGCCGGTCTGCGATGCTGAACAGGCTGACGACTGTCAGCAGCGCAAGCACATACCAGCGGTACGAGCCCTCAGCCTTTTGACCTTGCGCAGGATCTTTAGTGATGGGGTCGGGCGTCGAGGCCATTGTCCACCGGGATTGTCAGGCCGTTCAAGAACCGCGCATCATCGCTCGCGAGAAACAGCACGCATCCGGCGATATCGTTGGGGTGACCAAGCGCATCTGCAGGCAGCGGGCCAGATGGAATTTCCATCGGCGCCTCGCCCGCGCGTCCTGACACTTCCATTACCATTGGTGTCTCAATGCCTCCGGGGGCAAGCGCGTTGCAGCGAATGCCGTATCCTTCATCCTGGCAGTGCATGGCAATCGAGCGGGTCATCGATGAAATCGCACCTTTGGCAGCGGTATAGGCAGGGATCATCGGATAGCCCATCAGCGCTGCGGTCGAGGCCATGTTGATGATTGACGAGCCGCCCCCGCCATTCTTTTTGTGCCGATGCTTCATGAGCGGCAGCGCGTATTTGCAACCCAGGAACGTGCCGTTCACATGGATATCGAGGTGCAATTTGAAATGATCGAGCGAGCAATCCTCGATGTTCTCGAAAATGACATTGCCCGCATTGTTGACGAGGATATCAAGCCCGCCATGCCGCTCCTTCACGGCTTGCATGACATCGATCCATTGCTGCTCACTGGTGACGTCAAGCGCCATCGCATCGCCGCCAATACTGTCGGCCACTTTGTGTGCCAATTCAGCCTCACGGTCTGTCACGATGACTTTCGCGCCTTCCGCGGCCAATCGCTCGCAATCCGCTTTACCAAGACCCATCGCGCCGCCCGTTACTAAGGCCACGCGTCCCTCAACCCTTCCTGCCAAGTGCTCTCTCCCAAAAGCTTGTTTGGACACCAAACTAGGCAAAGCGAAAGGACGCGCCACTCACTAAAGCGATGGGAAAAGTGTGAGGTGCGTGAGGACGCGCGCTCAGTATTGTCATCATGGGAGAACACTGATGATCGATGCTGCCGAAGTCGCACGCCTCAAGGCTCTGATGGAATGGGAAGGCCAACGCACCGGCCCGCCCAAGGCATTTCCGAAGCTCCCCGATATGCCCGCTGCGCGCTATACCAGCGACAAGTACTACGCGCTCGAACAGGAGCACATCTTTCGCAAGAGCTGGCTGTTTGCAGGCCATATTGACGAGATACCCGAACCCGGCTGCTACATGCGCTGGCACAATGCGGGCGATCCGATCATTCTGGTGCACGGAATGGATGGCGCGGTGCGCGCGTTTTACAACACCTGCCGCCACCGCGGCGCGCCGGTTGTCACGCAAGACAAGGGCAAATCACCGCGCCTGATGTGCGGCTATCACAACTGGACTTACAAAACGGACGGCTCGCTTGTCGGGGTGCCAGAGCGCCAGGATTTCGCCGAGGATTTCGATATGAGCTGCCGCGGGCTCATCCCGGTACGCTGCGAGATGCTGGGCAATATCATTTTTGTGAATTTCGATGATGACGCAATGCCGCTTGATCGATGGCTTGGTCCGCTGCTCGATGAATGGGACGAATTTGCATTCGACAAAGTGCGCCTCGCAGCGCGCTATTCCTTCGATCTCAACTGCAATTGGAAAGTCGCGATGGAGGCGAACATGGAGGTATACCATGTGCCCTTCATCCATCCCGAAACCGTTGCGCCGCTGGTAGATGCCAAGCGCAATTACAACACGATGTACCCGAACGGGCACGCGAGGATGCTCGCGCCCGCGCCAAATGATACGGACCGAGAGCATGTCCGCGCGGTCGATAGTCCGCCCGAATGGCAGGAGATTGAAACCGTCGGCGAGTTGGGGCGCACCTGCACGCAGAGCTACACTCTGTTTCCCAATTGGGTCTCGCCCCTGTCGAACTATTTCGTCCCACCACTTGTCTTCTGGCCTACATCGCTGACAACGACCCGGCTTGAACTTGTTACGATGGCGCTCGACTGGGGAGATGGACCGGCGCCTGATCTGTGGACCGTTCCTGACGCAACCAAACCAAAAGGGCGCGATATGAGCCCCATTATCCTTGAAGACACGCAATTTGGCGAAGCGATCCAGCAATCCATGCAAAGCTCTGCGTTTCGATCCGTGCCGTTGTCCTATCAGGAAGCGCGGATCTATTCCTTCCACCAAAGCTGCGACAAAATGATTGGTATCGACAATGTGCCCCAAGATTTGCGCGTCGAGCAGGTGATTGGTGAAGACTGGGTATGGCCTAACGATCCGCGCCGCGAAGAGGTGCGCGATCAGCTGACCGGGGCGCGAGAAGCAGCCGAATAGCATCAGAATGCACCTTCCGTTTACGTAAGATGACGCTACGGAATCAGACTTTCTGCCACTGTCTGTGACCAAAATGACGCATTTTGCAACTCTGCCTAGCGCTTTTGCTAGATGAGCGGCGAGAGGCTCCCCCATACAACCTTTAATGAGCCTAACGAGCGTCCAGATTACGCCGCAGGCTGGGGAATGGACTGGCGACATAAGCCAGCTCGCAAGGGAGAGAGAATCATGATCACACTTCACGCCCGCAATGCCTCTGGCGGTATGGGACGTTCGGCTCGCCGGATTCTTCTGGGAGGGGCTGCCGTATCGGTGCTGGCAGCTTTGCCACAGGCAGCGTTCGCTCAGGATGCCGAATTCGAACAGGTCTCTGCGGAAGAAGATGATAACGTGATCATCGTTCAGGCTCGCCGCCAGAACGAAAGCCTTCAGGAAGTCCCGGTAACCGTGACCGCGATCGGCGGCGAAGTACTGGAAAAATACGGCGTTGATCAGGTCGCTGACGTCGTCAGCCGCGTGCCCACGCTGAACGTCCAGGTTGGCGGGTCTGGTTCGGGCGGCCAGCTATCCCTTCGCGGTGTCGGTTCCTCAAATATCTCTGCCGCATTCGACAGCGCCGTCGCCTTTGATTTCGACGGTGTGCAGGTCTCCACCATGCGGCTCGTCCAGGCCGGCTTCTTCGACACCCAGCAGATTGACGTTCTCAAAGGCCCGCAATCGCTGTTCTTTGGTAAGTCCGCATCGGCAGGTGTCTTTGCGATCCGATCAGCCGATCCGACCCCCGATTGGGAAGTTGGTGCGCGCGCGCAGTATGAATTCGAAGAGCAGGGCTATACCGTCAACGGGTATATCTCAGGTCCGATATCCGACACTGTCGGTGTTCGCGTGGCGGCACAATGGAACGACATCGATGAATTTGTAGAGCTGCAGGACGGGACACCTGCTGCCAATGGTCGTTTCCGCGGACAATCGAACTTTGTTGGCCGCGTAACGCTCGATTGGGAGCCTGATGATCGCTTCGATGCCAACCTCAAAGTGCAATATGTGAAGAACGAGGGTGATGGCGCGATCCAGCATTCGGACATCTTCTGCGGCGCGAATGGCGTGGCTGATCCGATCTTCCTGCTACAAGGCGTCGTCGCTATTCCCGCAGGCAATGATTGCAACGCCTTCGATGGAAAATACTTCCTTCCCGACGCCGCACCCGCGCTGGCATCGGGTGTGCCGACACCATCTGCTGCCGCAGGCCGCAATGGCGTCCCATTTGCTGAAACCGAGCTTTGGTTTGGGCGCTTGCTCTTCAATTTCGCCCTCAGCGATAGCCTGACTTTGACGTCGACGACCGGTTTCGTCGATCTCGATGCAGTCGATTTCGATTGCTACGGCTATGTCGGCATCGGTCCGGCATTCTCGCCGATTGGCAATGCCATCATGGATCCGACGTTCCTCGCCGCCAACGCACCTGCGCTGGCCGCAACGAACACGCCGGGTTCCGCGCAAGGAACGGGCTGTTCCGATCCGCGCAACACATTGGAGCAGTACACGCAGGAATTGCGGATCACGTCTGATTTCGATGGGCCGTTCAACTTCATGCTCGGCGCATTCTACGAAGATCGCACGTTCGTGTTCGACACCGCGCAGCAAGGGGTCAACATCTCGCTGATCGCTCCCGATCCTGTAACCGGCTTCACCTATGACTGGGACAAAATCCAGACGACAAAAACGGAAGCGCTGTCGTTCTTTGGTTCCGCGATTGTGAACCTCACCGACGATCTCGAACTATCGGGCGGCATTCGCTACACTGACGAGACAAAGACATCCTTTATCTCCGTCCCTTACCTCCATACCTTCCTGCAAGGGCCAGGCTTTGTGTCGCCGGGCTTTTTCTCGGGGCCCATTGACTTCACCGATGATAACTTCTCGCCAGAAGTCACACTGCGGTACCAAGCAACGGACGACATTAATCTGTTTGCTTCGTACAAAACCGGCTTCAAATCGGGCGGCATTGATAACTCCGCTCTGCCTTCTAACAGCCTGAGCGTTGCAGCGCTTTCCGGCGATTTTAGCTCGCTGATCTTCGATTCAGAGACGACAGAAGGCGGCGAGATCGGCATTAAATCGCAATGGGCCGACCGCACATTCACGCTGAATGCAACGGCTTACTATTATGTGTTTTCCGATCTGCAGGTTCAGAACTTTGATGCTGTGACCATTCAGTTCCTGACGCTCAACGCAGGCGAGCTGACTTCGCAAGGTGTGGATCTGGAATTCAACTGGCTCACCCCTGTTGATGGCCTCAACATCTCAGGCAACATTGCCTATCTGGATGCCGAATTCTCCGATGAGTTCATCACCAGCTCCGGCAATGATTTGAATGGCCGCACATCCGCACGCGCGCCGAAATGGTCGGGCAACCTTGCGTTCGATTGGTTCATCCCGCTGAGCGACAACCTTGAGCTGGGGCTCGGAGGAAATGCGATCTATTCAGATAGCTATTTCACCAATGAAGACACCGCGAACGATTTTGTTCAAGACAGCTATGTCACATTTGATGCCAACATTTCGATTGGCCATCCTGATGGCAATTGGAAGTTCTCGATCATCGGGACCAACCTTGCTGATGAAATCTGGGTGAACACATCGGGCCCGCGCCCCTTCCTTTCGCCGGGCGGCGCAGCTGGCTTCGGCCTGCCGCTGGGCGATGATGAAGTTCTCACGCAAAACCGTGGACGGCAAATCTTCGCAGAGGTTAGCTTCGCTTTCTAAGCAAAGCAGCCAGTGAAATAAGAAAAGGGCGGGCCGGCTGGCTCGCTCTTTTTGGTTTCAGGGCAGCCTCCCCTGCCAAAAACACCCATTGCTCCACTACGCCCTTTTGCAGCACTCTTGCAGGCGCACTCGGGAGAAGATCACACATGTCACGCGAAGAACTCATCACCATGACGCGCAGCCTGATTGATCATGGCGCGGCTGACACGATGGAATACGCCGACGAGGTCGTGCAAGTGCCTGCGAGCACCTATACCGATCCCGATCTGTTCGAGCTTGAAAAGCGCAACATCTTCCGCCGCCTGCCCTTGATGGTGGCGCCTTCATGCGAGTTGCCGGAGCCCGACGATTACAAGGCGATGGATATTTGCGGGGTGCCGCTACTGCTAACACGGCAGCGCGATGGGAGCGTCGGCGCGTTTCTCAACATGTGCTCGCACCGCGGCAATCCTGTTGTCGAAGCGGGCACAACCGGCAATGCGACGCGCTTTATGTGCGGATATCACGGCTGGACATTCAAGAATGACGGCGATCTTGTGGGCGTCGCGAGCCAAAAGGATTTTGGCGCGGTCGACAAGGCGGCATTATGCCTCAAACGCTTCCCCGTTTATGAAAGCGCTGGCCTGATCTGGGCGACGCTCGATCTCAATTCCAAGCTTTCGATTGCCGATTATCTGTGCGGCTATGATGATCTCCTCGAAGCGTTTGGCTTTGATGGATGGACCCTTTTCAGCCAGCGCACTCTGCCGGGGCCGAATTGGAAGACGGCCTATGACGGCTATCTCGATTTCTATCACCTGCCCGTGCTGCATAAAGACACGTTCGGCGCAGACTTTTTCAACCGCGCCAATTATTTTTTCTGGGGCCCGCACCAACGCCTCTCCAGCCCATCAAAGTTTGCCCAGAAGACGGGCAGCGATGAAATGCTCGATCTGTCGGTGATGAGCGATGACGAGCTTCCGCAAGATGCTCTTACCCAA
Source organism: Erythrobacter sp. YT30 (assembly GCF_001542875.1). Classification (GTDB taxonomy): domain Bacteria; phylum Pseudomonadota; class Alphaproteobacteria; order Sphingomonadales; family Sphingomonadaceae; genus Erythrobacter. The sequence goes on from NZ_LMAF01000002.1 coordinate 802,946, forward strand.
GGCGTCTGGACGATTTTCCCGCATATCTCGATTGCAAGCTTTTATGGCGGCGGACAGCGCGGCGCGATGATCTCGCAGCTCTTCCCCGGAGAGACGGTGGGAGAGAGCTACACGACGCAGTATTACGTCATGGAAAACCGACCCGAAACAGACGAAGACGTCAAATCGGCCCACGAGCAGTTCGACTTCCTCGAAGTGGTGGTGCGCGATGAAGACTACGCCACAGGCAAACGCCAACACGAAGCGCTGCAATCCGGCATGATGGACCACGTGCTGTTCGGCAAGAATGAACGCGGTGGGCAAGTCTTCCACCAATGGGTCGACCGCTTGACCCATGCAAGCGATCCCAAAGTGGAAGAGATTTTCGCAGGCGAACAAAAGGAAGCGGCAGAATAGGTGTGCCGGCAATTGGTGCAATGGGATCAGTCTTGACTAGGTGAGAAGCTGCTGCTGCCACGCAAATGCTCGGCTAGTATATGACCCTGACGTATTCCCCCATCCATGCGAGCGCTGAGTTTAGTTGCGCTACAAAAGGATTGCCCGCGAACGGCCATAGGATTGCCTCAACCACGAGCGCGAACGCCAATCCTTGCCAATACACCGGGTGCACTTTGCCGTGAAACAACCGGTCAAAGATCATGGCCGACACCATAAATGCGTTCGTGGCCAAGACCCAACCGGTATCAGCCCATGCAACTGATCCGAAAAGAAACCCGAACACTCTGAAAAGTGCGGCACCCAGACCAGCCGCGCTTGCCAAAACCATCCACCTCTTGTGCGCTTCAAATTGCCCTTTCATGGCCATGCGAATTGCGAGCGCATAGAATACCGCAAACAGTAGAATATTGGAGAAGATCAGCGAGCCGACATATCGCAGGAAGGCTAGAAACCCGTCCGCATCGCCGCTCAACGCGTCATCCATTCGCACGGCAAGCACGAACACTCCTGTGACGATCATGATCAGAGCAAGCGCAACGCTCGCGCGACCAAAAGCCATATGAAGCTTTGAGCGGTTGGCGGCGATCAGCACAGCCTGCATAGGAAACAGGAGATACCAGAGGAAAAACGACCAGCCATGGATGTGCACGAATGGCGACAAATCCGGATAGCTTCCCGTGAGCATCGGGGAGAAATAGGTGAATGTGAAACCGAAGAATGCCGTGGCAGTGGTCGCAAGGGCAAACCCTGAAAAGAACACGCGATCGGCTCTTGGTGTTAGCCGCGTTTCAATACCGGTGGCCGCAAGTCCCATAACCTCCCCCAGACCTGCGTTCTACAGGAAGGGAGCCTAGTCGTAAACGTCCGCACTGGGATCGCAGGCAGTCGGTCCGACCTCGATCTACTGATGCGCCTCGATACCAGAAGTCATCCAAACGCAGGCCTGAAGTTGCTCTCACCCCAATCCTGCCGCTTGGTCCATTCGCCCATGGTTTCGAGGTTGCCTTCAACTTCCGGGAAACGTTCGTAAACGTGATCCATATCGACCTCGAAAGGCCGCGTGGGCGCTTCGTTATTATATTCGTAGAACGCCTGGATGCCCTTGGCGAAATCCTCACGCATTTCAGGCGGCATGGTATCGCCTGCTGCTTCGACGAGATAGCGTCCAAACTCCTCCGGCGTGCATGGATCATAGGTGATGTCCTTATCGAGCGCTTCGGAAAGGTATTGTGTCACCTGCTTGCCCACGAGTCGCTCTGGCCCGCCAATATTGAGCCACGCGCCCTCCATGTCGGGCCGTTCAAGGCTGGTGAGCATGAACTTCGCGACATCATCAAGGCTGATCCAGTTGGCGTGCAGCTCAGGGTTGTGCGGGTATACATAACGTCCTTCATTCACGATAAACGGCCGCGCCCAATTGGTGAGCAGATTGTCCATGAAAAGCACGCTGCCAAACACGGTGCCGGGACAGCCTGACCGCCACAGCGCATTAATGCCCTTGGTATTCTCGCCGTAAGTGAAAGGATCACCGGGCTTGTCCGGAATCCAGCTCGACGTGTTCCAGACAAGGCGTTTGACACCCAGTTCGGCTGCTGCCTTTCCAAGATCACCGATCAGCACCGCCCTATCAGCGCGCGCTTGCAGGGGGTGAGTGTAGAAGACGTAATCTGTGCCTTCCAAGGCGGGTTTGAAGGAAGCGGGATCGTAAAGGTCCATTGGGCGCACTTCGACGCGTTCGACGCCATCGATCTTTGCCCCGCCAAATGGATCTTCCTGGCGCGAGATGGCGCGCACGTCATAGCCTGCTTTCAAGGCCTGACGAACCTGCGCCATACCTTGACGCCCTGATGCGCCAATTACGGTGATGATTGCCATTGTTTCTCTCCCACTCTTTGCAAGTGGAATTGCCATTGAGATGGCGTCTGCGCACCGCGCCAAATTGATAGCGCGGGCCATTTTGCCCCTAGCAAAAGCGAGGGCTTGCAGGCGTGGCGACGGGACTGGACAAGACCCGAATGGAGAACACGTTCTGGCGCATAGAACGCCGGCCTGAGGGGACCGATTTTGCAAGCGCACTGGCGCTGGTCGATGCGCCGCTGCCTGATCTTCAAGACGGAGAGATCCGCATCCGCAACGCGATGCTGTCGATGGATGCTGGAACACGTCTTTGGCTGACCGATCGAGAGGACGGCTATCAACCGCCTCTGCCCGTGGGCGCACCGATGACAGGTTTGGTCGTCGGCGAAGTAATGGAAAGCCGCGCGACAGGGTTCTCGCAAGGCCATCTGGTGCGCGCATTTGGAGTCTGGGGCAGGGTCAGCCAGGTGGATGCTGCGATGAGCGGGGCGATCCTGCTCGATCCGTCAGTCACAGATAAGCGTGCATGGTTTGGGCCACTCGGCATGAATGGGTGGACTGCGCTGTGGGGCATCAGCGAAACCGGCGCGGCCAAAGCTGGCGAACGAGTGCTCGTCTCCGCAGCCGCAGGGGCAACTGGCATCCTCGCTGTTCAGATAGCTCGCCTTCTGGGATGCGAGGTTTGGGGCATTGCTGGTGGCGCGGAGAAGTGTCGTATCCTCCGCCAAGAAATGGGCTGCAAGGGCGCTATTGATTACAAGGCTGGCGACGTTGGAAAGCAACTTGATGCAGCTGGCGGCTTTGATGTCTATTTCGACAATGTCGGCGGGCCGATGCTTGATGAGGTGCTGACACGGATGAACCACTATGGGCGGATCGCTGTGTGCGGATTGCTCTCCGATTACTCCAGCGGCACCCGCACCGCGCCAGCTGAATTCGATCAAATCCTGATGCGCCGTCTGCGCGTCGAAGGGTTCTTCAGCCCCGATTTCATGGATCAAGGAGAGCGCCTGACGGCTCAACTCAAAGCATGGCTGGATGAAGGCAAACTCACCATGCCTTATGATGTAACGCATGGCCTTGAAAACACGCTGACCGCTTATGCCAAGCTGTTCACAGGCGGCAATATCGGCAAAGTGATCGTGGAGCTGGAAACATGACAGTAAGGCTCGAAGAACGTGAGGCCATCCGCGACATTTTGGCAGGCTATGCTCATGCGATTGACCGGCGGCGTTGGGCGATGATGGAGCATTTCTTCCACGATGATGCGATGTTCCGTTTCGGCACCATAGAAGGGGATTGGCGCAGCTTTGTCGGGCAGGCGCGCGCCCTGATAGACCCATGCCTCGCAACGCAGCATCAACTGGGCCAAACGCTGTTCGCTTTTGAAGGCGACACCGTGTGTCACACTGAAACCTATATGACGGCGATGCACACCGTCCCGCCGGGCTTTCCCATGCCGGAAGTGTTTCCGGACAAAGGCGTCATTTACTCCGCTGTTGTCGCCGGGCGCTATGTTGACCGGTTTGAAAAACGAGACGGCGAATGGCGTATATCCCAGCGAACGGGACTATACGATTGGCGTGAATTCCGTGTTGTCGAAGGCGTTGACCTGTCTGACACTCCCGAAGGCGCAAGCGGATTTCACGACGAACGCGACCCAGCAACGCCAATTGTCCAACGCTGGCTCGGCTAAGCAGGAAACTAGGAAAAGGCACATGGCCACTCAAACAACAACCCAGCCCGCCTCGTTCTGCGAGATCGTGCGCGCGCACGCCCAGACGCAGGGCGATGTGGCCGCTTTCACCTTTGGCGATGAGGAACTGACCTTCGCGCAGCTAGATGAAGGCGCAAACCGGGTCGCCAATGCGCTTACCGCTCTGGGTGTGACAAAGGGCGAGCGCGTGTCCTATCTCGGCAAGAACCACCCGCTCTATTTCGACGCTTTGTTGGGCGCTGCCAAAATCGGTGCTGTGATGACGCCGGTAAACTGGAGGCTCGCGGCTCCCGAAGTCGCATACATCCTCGAGAACGCCGGATCACGCGTCGTGTTTATCGGCGAAGGCTTTGCAGACATGCTCGCAAAAGCAACGGGCGATGACAGCGCGGTCGAGCATGTGATCGGTATCGACGCGCCTGATCACGACGGCACCGATTATCGCACATGGCGCGATGCGGCACCTGCAGAAGATCCTGACATTGCGATCACGCGCGGTGATGATGCGCTCCAACTCTACACATCGGGCACCACGGGCAGGCCCAAAGGCGCAGTGATGACGCATGGATCGCTGCTGCAAAGTCTCGACCCGTCAAATCACGGCGACAACATTCGCGACTGGCAGCAAAGGACGCCGGGCGATGTGGCGCTGCTCGCCATGCCGTGCTTTCATATCAGCGGATCGGGCAATGGCCTCACCACCATGATCGCGGGCACCACCTCGATTGTCCTGCCCGAATACGATCCAACCCAAGCGCTAGAGCTCATCGAGAATTACAACATCTCGAAGATCTTTCTCGTGCCCGCCGCGATCCAGATCCTGCTCAATCATCCGCGTGTGCGCGAAGTGGATTTCAGCGATTTGACACACATCACTTACGGAGCATCACCCATCCCGCTCGAATTGATGCGCGAAGCGATGGACGTGATCGGCTGCGGCTTTATCCAGATGTACGGCATGACAGAGACATCGGGCACGATCGTCGCTCTCGATCCCGAAGATCACGTGCCCGAAGGCTCACCCAAAATGCGCAGCGTTGGAAAGCCGCTCGCCGGCGTTGAAATCAAGATAATCGATGCGGATGGCAATCCCGTCCCGACCGGAGAGGTGGGCGAAATCGCCACCCGTTCAGACCGCAATATGGATCGGTACTGGAACCTGCCCGAAGCGACCGCCGAAACCATCGATAAGGACGGGTGGCTGCGCACAGGCGATGCGGGATATCTCGATGAGGATGGCTACCTCTACATCCACGACCGCGTCAAAGATATGATCATTTCAGGCGGCGAAAACGTATACCCAGCCGAAGTTGAAAACGCGCTCTATGCCCATCCTGCCGTTGCCGATGTCGCCGTAATTGGCGTGCCGCATGAGAAATGGGGCGAAGCGGTGAAGGCCTGCGTCGTTATCAAGCCGGGTCAGGCGCTCAGCGAAGCCGAACTGATCGCTCATGCGCGTGAGCATATTGCGGGATACAAATGCCCCAAATCGGTCGATTTCATAGATGCGCTGCCGCGCAACCCGTCTGGCAAGATCCTGCGCCGCGAATTGCGCGCACCCTATTGGGAGGGGAAAGAGCGGGCGGTGAACTGACATGCGGCATATCTTGCGCCAACTGGCCTATTATGTGCCCGATATCGATGCTGCCGCGCGCGCCCATTCTGCCGCTTTTGGTTCCGGTCCGTTTCTGACCCTGCGCCATATCCAGTTAAAGCAAACCCTGCATCGCGGAGTGGAGCGCGACTGGGTGCATTCGTCCGCATATGGGCAGCACGGCGACCTGATGATTGAATTCGTGAGCCAGCACAGCGATGGGCCAAGCGCGATCACCGATGTCTTTCCCGCCGGATCGCAGCTTTATGGGCTGCACCACACCGCTTGTTTTGTTGACGATCTCGACGCGGCCATTGCCGATTTTGAAGTGCAAGGGATGCCGCTCGCGCAGGTTTCGGAAAGCCATGCCGGTATGCGCTTTGCGTTTGTCGATGCCACTGCGACCCTTGGCCATATGATTGAGCTTTATGCTAGCGGAGGCGGGATCGAAGAATTCTACGCCATGGTGAGCGATGCATCGAAGAACTGGGACGGTTCAGAGCCGGTCCGCGAATTGGGAGAATTGTAATGCCCAAAGAAGGCAAAGGCGAAGCGCAACGCGTGATTGAAGAGTTTTGGCGGGTTCAGGATGCAGGTGACTACACCAAATTAGCCCCGCTGTTTGCCGTGGACGCGCTGCTCGAAGACCCCATATGGGGCACGCACAAGGGCCGCGATGCGATCCTTGGGTTTATGACCACGATGGTGAAGGAAATGGGGACGCGCAAAATCACCTTTACCGTCGATGAAATATGCGGCGATGATCACGCTTGTTGGGCGCGCTGGACTATGCGTTCGCCCGAGGGCTCACGTGGAGGCGTTGGCATTTACAAAGTCGCGAACGGAGAGCTCACCTATTACCGCGACTATATGGACCCGCCCGAAGAGGGCTAAAGCTCGCGGTATTTTGGGTGCCCGCCCTTATCGATCTTGTAGGTGGGCAGGGGGAAATCAGGGTCAGGCTCAAACATCGGCTGATTAGTTAGCGGGCTTTTCCAATCGAGGATGTAAGTGCGCGCCGAAATGCGCCACTCGCTGTGCCCGTTTTCGGTTCGCTTTTCCCACTCATCGAGATAGCGCCCGCCAATCAGATCGCCTGCAATACTGCCATCATCCTGAAGCCGTCCGCCGCCGAACACACCATAGCATTCGCTGCTGGCGCTGGTGGCTGAATTGAAGCGGATGAGCGGGGTTGAAAGCATATGCCAGCGCCGCGCGAGACTTGCCTCGGTTTCCATCACAACGGGCAGGAAATCCTTAGCGGGCCCTATGAAAAATCCGTATTCGATGTGCGCATCGGGCCAATAACAACTCGCCTGCCCGGCCGCATCCAGCCAATCCAGCGTTCGACAATAGCGCTGGATCACATCGCTTATCTCCTGCCTGTCGATCAGCTCCTGCAGCTTTGCATCCCTTGGATCGCTCATCGCGCCCTCTCCAATCCGCCAATTGTTTTGCTGCAATATCGCGCTGAGATTGATCGCAAAGCCATACGCAAAATCGGGAGGGCTCCGCATGGCAACCAAAGCCGACGCGCCAGACATCAACCTGTTCGATCCAGTGCTGCAGCAATGCCCGTATGACGCCTACAAGAAGTTGCGCGATGAGGCGCCTGTCTACCATCTTCCCGGCACTGATATGTGGGTGGTGAGCCGATATGACGATGTGCGCGAAGTGTTGATGGACCCGCAGCGCTTCCCATCCTCAGCCGCCGAAAGCCAATTCCGCGCAAGTGCCGGGGACATGGAGCGTGCGGGCAAAGTTATGGCGCGCTTTGAAGAGAAAGGCTGGGTGCCTGCCCCCACGTTGAATGGCCGCGATGATCCAAATCACAAACAGATGCGCGCCATGTTCAATCAAGCGTTCAAACCGTCAAAGATCAAGGAAATCGATCCGCAGGTTGAAGGTCTCGCTTATGAGTTGATCGACGGTTTTATCGATGATGGTCATTGCGAATGGGTCAAGCAATTTTGCGTGCCCTTGCCACTCTTCATCATAGGCGAACAGATGGGCGCCAAACGCGAGGACATGTGGCAAATCAAACGCTGGACGGATGCATTCTTCCAGCGCATCTCGCTGATGCTGCCCGAAGACCAGCATATGGAGATGGTCGATCGCGAGATTGAGGCGCAGCACTATTTCCAGCCCATCTTTGATCGCCTTCGCGAACACCCCGATGACAGCCTGATCTCGGTGCTCGTCAACACCGTGATCGAGGAATGGGGCCGCCCGCTCACCGACAATGAACTGCACGCCGAAATGATGGCAGACACCTTTGTTGGCGGCAGCGAGACCACCACCAACGCACTTGCTGCTGGCATGAGACTGCTGATCGAGAACAAGGATGTGTGGCACAAGCTCAAATCCGACCCGGACAAGTACATGAAAACCTTTGTGGAGGAGGTCGTTCGGCTCGAAAGCCCTGTGCAAAGCCTGATGCGGTTTGTCCGCGAAGATACAGAGCTTGCAGACGTCATGATCCCAGCAGGAGCAATGATCAATGTCCGTTTTGCCGCAGCCAATCGCGATGAGCGTGCGTTTGAATGTCCCGAAAAACTCGATCTCGACCGGCCAAAGGCGGGTTCTCACATGGGCTTTGGTTCAGGCACGCATCACTGCCTCGGCGCACCGCTCGCCCGGCGAGAGCTCATCTGGGGCTTCACTGCCGTCGTCGATCGATTTGAGGATATGTGGTTTACCGAAGGGAAGAACGATTTCACTTACCACCCGCACTTTTTGCTGCGATCCCTGAAAGAGCTGCATATCGAGTTTGAGCCGCGGAAGAAGTGAATCGTCATTCCAGCGAAAGCTGGAATCGCTGGCGAAGTCGCGCCTACCTTTGAGCGATCCCAGCTTTCGCTGGGATGACGGTTGCCGACAGCGTGCTATTCATTGGCCCGCGCCGCTGTCCTTCCGGCAATGTATCCAAAGGTTAGCGCAGGCCCCAAAGTCCCACCAGCGCCTGCATAGATCCCGCCTGTCGGACAAGCGATGGCATTTCCCGCGCCATAAAGGCCGGGCACCGGTTTGCCATCGTGTCCCAGAATGCGCGCTTCTCCATCCGTGCGCGCGCCTCCGTTTGTCCCTAGAAGACCCATGCGGATTTCCACCGCGTAGAACGGCGCGCGTTCCACTGCGCCTAAGGTCACGGCCGATCCATCTCGGCTTCGGTCTCCGTAGAAATGATCGTAGGTAGACGTGCCACGTTCAAAATCAGGATCATGGCCTGCCGCTGCATGCCCGTTGAAGCGGGCAATTGTCTCACCAAGAGCGTGAGACGGGATGTCGAGCTTGCCCCCCAGCTCTTCCAGTGTGTCAGCGCAGACCACCCAATCAGGCACAGGCTGGCCGGGCAGACGCGGACCTATGGGATAGCGCTCGACATAGTTTGCATCGAAAACCAGCCAGGCAGGCAGATTGGGATAATCATAGCTTTGCGGGTCGAACTGATGAAAAGCGCCCGCAAGCGCCGAATAATTGGCCGCTTCGTTGCAGAACCGTTTGCCCGCACGATTGACCATCAGCGAATGCGGCACGGTGCGCTCAATCAGAACAGGGGCCGCGCGCTGCTCCCCACTGGGCCAGGGGTTATCCGGGATAACCAGTGTCGGTGCCCACCAGCCCTGCGTCATATTGCCGAGCTTTGCGCCCGCTCCCATGGCCAGCGATAACCCCTCGCCGCGCGCTGTGGGAGGGCTGGCGGGTGCATCCATGGGGCCGCGCAGGAAGGTCTGGCGCTTATCTTTGTCCCATTCGAAACCGCCCGTGGTGATGATCACACCAGACTGCGCGCTGAGCGAGAACGGCTCCCCATTACACAGGCCGTCGATCCCGGTGATCCGGCCACTTTCCTTCAACAAGCGCTTCGTTTCGACATTCAGGATCGGCTCAATTCCTCGCGCCAAACACGCTTTCAGAAGCCGCCCCACCATCGCTTGACCAAAGCCACGCTCATTCATTGCCATGCGTCGCTGCAACTCTTGCGGCTCCACAACACCGGTGCCTCCGCCCAAAGGCGTCTCGCGCAGCATCATCGGCTTCGCTTCTTCGATAGCTGTAATCCGACCGGCCCAATCGCCGAGCTCATCCAATGAAAACAGATCATGATCGAGCGCGCGACCGCCTTCGGCTTTCGCGCCAGGACGGTCGAGATAATAATCCGGATACCCATCGAGTATAGCGACTTTGAGAGCGCCAACCTCCTCAAGAAAGGCCAGGGCCTTGGGGCCGGAATCGACAAAAGCTTCCAGCGTTTCATCCACCAGATCGCCGTGATCGAGCGCTTTGAAATAGGCGAGCGCCTCCTCGCGGCTGTCCTTCATCCCCGCTTCGCGTTGCCGAGGGTTGTCGGCCACCCAGATAACACCGCCCGAGACTGCACCAGTTCCGCCGATCCGGTCAAACCGCTCTACAATCGCAACTTTTGCCCCCGCCTCGTGCGCGGCCAGCGCCGCTGTCATGCCAGCCGGGCCGCAGCCCAATACGATAATGTCCACCTCTTCCATCACCGGCATCATCCACGCCAAGTGCTCACCAGCAATTGCTTAATTTGGGAAGGTGCACGCGCGCGTCACTGCCGCTAGAGCAGCGGGCAAAGGAGACACGGTATGAAACTCGAGGGGAAAGTCGCAGCCATAACCGGGGGCACTGCGGGCATTGGCCGCGCGATTGCAGAAGCCTTTATGGCGGAAGGCGCGAAAGTGGCTTTGTTCGCTCGCAACCGAGAAAAAGGCGAGCGCGTGATCGAAGAGCTACGGGTCGGGAGACAAGGCGCGGACCGCGCGATCTTTGTGGCTGGCGACGCGATGAACCAGAAGGACATCGAATTCTTTATCGACACAACGATCGATGAATTCGGGACGCTTGATATCCTTGTCAACAATGCAGGCGGTGCAGGCGATCTGCAGCCCATGGTCAACCTGTCAGACGAAGCGTTCGATCAGGCGATGAAATGGAACGTGTATTCAACATTTTGGGCCACTCGCCGCGCTCTTCCTGAAATGATCAGCAAGGAGGAAGGCCGCGTGATCAATATCTCTTCGATGGAAGGAAAGCACGGAAAGCCTGTCTTCACCGCCTACACCGCGGCCAAACACGCTGTAAACGGGCTCACCAAGTCCTTGGCGCGCGAAGTGGGCGAGGCGGGCATCACCGTGAATTCAATCTGCCCTGGCCTCGTCATCACCGATATCATCAAGGATAACGGCCCCGAAACCGCCAAGGCGATGGGCATGGAATTCGATGAAATGATCACGATGTTCGCGCAGGAATCCGCGATCAAGCGTCCCAACACCGTTCAGGAAATAGCTGCGGTTGCCATGCTCCTCGCCTCGAAAGAAGGCGCGGGGATTACGGGCGCGATGTGGAGCGTTGATGGCGGGACGGCGCAATACTGATCAGGGCTGACGTTACTCCTGCATCTTCGCCATGGCCGCGCCCACGGCCGCCTCGATGTCTTTAGCCTGCGGATTGCCTCTGATGGTGACGCCGCCATTGGGCTGAATGTTCTGTCCTGTCACAAACGCTTGATCACTCGATAGCCAAAGGCACGCCTGCGCCACATCCTCGGACGTGTTGAGCCGGCCGAGCGGATATCGCGGAAGGAAAGCGTCAACAAGGCCGGGAGTTGCGAATGCACCTTCGGTCATCGGGCTTTCGGTAAAGGCGGGCGAAACGGTGTTCGCCTTGATTCCCAAATGCCCGAAGTCATTGGCAACGCATTCAATCATCGCTTCGCCAGCGCGTTTCGATCCGATGTAGAGTGCGTGATTGTTGATCAGTGCCTTGGTCGTGGCAGAGCTCAAAGAGATAATGGAGCCGCCGGTCGGCTCCTGCTCGCTCATGATCTTGACGAAAGCCTGCAGGAAGTGGTGGACGCCCTTGAACTGCAGATCGGCCATCATGTCGACCTGCTCTTGTGTCGTCTCGAGCAATCCTGCGAGCAATCCCACGCCCACGCAGTTCACCGCAGCATCGACGCGGCCAAATTCAGACTTGGCCTTCTCGGCCATGGCGTGGACCTGCGCGTGGTCGGTTATATCGCAAAGCGCGTAGGAACCGTCGATTTCATTGGCGAGCTGCGCCAAAGGCTCTTCCTTGCGGCCAGCGACCATCACCTTCGCGCCTTCGCTCGCGAAGAGCCTGGCGATCACCTGACCCATATTTCCCGGGGTAGCCGCTCCCAGGATAACTGCGCTCTTGCCCTCAAGCTGGCCCATAAATCCTCTCCTATAGCTCCCATCTCTCCTAGGCCGCCATTTGGCCAAACACCCTTCCCAAAAGTGTCCATTGATTGAGGCAATCGATCATTCGATAGCGGCGGCACAATTCGGGAGAGACAACATGTTCAGAGGACCGATGGAGGATCGCCTCGCGATCCACGAGCTCAATGGCACTTATGCAGACGGCGTTGTCCGCTTTGATGCCGGGACCTGGGGCTCAGTCTGGGCCAAAGATGCGCATTGGAACCTCATGGGACACGAGGTCGACGGCCAGGAAGCGATCGTTGCGTTCTGGCAGCAGGCGATGGGCGGGCTTGATGCCGTCAGCTTCATAAATGTGCCCTGTATGATCGAGGTAACCGGCGAGACCGCCGTTGCGCGGGTTCAAACTCAGGAGATCTTGAAAGCCAAGGATGGCTCTACACGCCATGTGGGGGGACTTTACGAAGACGAGCTTGCCAAAATCGACGGGCAATGGCGCTTCACCAAGCGTATTTTCAAAATCGTCGCCGAATACGGCGCCTGACAGGGGACCAGCACATATGGCCAAAATCGTCATTTCCGCCCAGATCGATCTCGATCCCGCGCAGCGCGAGGAGGCTCTTAAAAAAGGCAAAGTACATATCGATGCAGCGCTCGCCCAACCGGGTTGTATCGCTTACGATTGGAGCGCGGATGGCAACGATCCTGCCCGCGTCAATGTGTTTGAAGAATGGGAAAGCGAGGAAGCGCTCGCCGCTCATTTCGCTGGCCAGGCCTATGCCGGGATGCGCGATCACATCGGCACTTTCGGGCTGACGAATGCGGTTAGCCGAAAATACCGGGTGGATGCGGAAGGTCCTGTCTATAATGCCGAAGGTGTGGCAACCGAGGCTTTCGATTAAGGGACAACCCATCTGAACATCCTCGGTGCCATTCTAGCAGGCGGCCAAGCCCGGCGATTTGGCAGCGATAAAGCGCATGCGATGATCGATGGCGTTCGCCTGATTGACCGGGTGGCCGATGCGCTAGGCGCGCAAACCATGGCTTTGATCGTATGCGGGCGCGAGGAACCGGGATTTGGATGCATTCCCGATCAACCTGAGGCGGGTCTTGGTCCCTTGGGCGGATTGAACGCAGCGCTCACCTTTGCCGAGGCCAAGGGGTTTGCCCATGTGCTTTCGGCAGGGGTCGATGTGCCAAATGTGCCCGCCAATCTGGTGCAGCAATTGTCAGGCGAGGGCGCGGCCATTGCAGAAAGCCAGCCGGTTGTCGGATTATGGCCGGTTGCGGTCGCGGCTGATCTTGCCGAGTTTATTCAGAGCGGAGGGCGCGCGCTTTATGGCTTTGCCAATGCCGTCAACGCACGGCGCGTTGCGGTTGAACCGCCGCTCATGAATGTGAATCGGCCCGAGGATTTGCCTTAAAGCTTGAGCAGCTGCTTGCCTCGATTCTTGCCCGAAAACAGCCTTTGCAATGTGTCGGGCGCGTTTTCGAAGCCCTGCTGGATGTCCTCTTGGTACTTGAGGCTCCCGTCGTTCACAAAACCTTCCAGGCGCTTGCGAATACCGGGGAACTCACCGGCCCAATCGAGAACGATAAAGCCTGCCATCGTCCCCCGACGGAAAACTAGATTGAAGTAATTCTCAGGCCCCGCCGGCAATTGCCCGGTTTCATACCGACTAATCCCGCCGCAGATGACGACGCGCGCATTGGTGGCGATGTTCGCAAGCATATCGTTGAGTATTGAGCCGCCGACATTATCGTAGATCACGTCGACCCCGCGCGGACAGTGCTCTTTAATCTGCTCTTTGACCCCGCCCGCCTTGTAATCGATCGCTGCATCATAGCCCGCTTCTTTCACAAGCCATTCGCACTTCTTCGGCCCGCCCGCGATGCCGACCGCGCGGCACCCTGCGATCTTCGCAAGCTGCCCTACAACCGAACCAGTCGCGCCCGCCGCGCCTGACACCAGAACAGTATCGCCAGCGACAGGCTTGCCCACTTTGAAAAGCCCGCAATAGGCCGTCAGTCCGGTTGTACCGAGAACGGACAGAACTGCCGTTGGCGAGAGCGATGTCTCAACTTTGGTAAGTCCTTCGCCATTGTGCACGAGATGCTCGGTCCAACCGGTGGTGCCGAACACCATATCGCCAGCCGCGAACTTGCCGCCGTTGCTCTCAACCACCTCACAAATGCCACTGCCGCGCATGACGTCGCCGATATTCATCGGCGCAACATAATCGGCGATATTCTCCATCCAGCCTTTTTGCGCCGGATCAAAGCCAAGATAGTGCGTTTTCAGGAGCATCTCACCCTCACCCGGCGATGGAAGCTCGGTATCGACCAGCTTGAAATCATCCTCGGCAATTCCGCGTCCACGAGGGTGACCGTTCAAAAGCCATTGGCGAGTGGTGGTTGTCATCGGGTCTCTCCTGATTGCTGAGGCCCCCTAATGCGACGCTGGGCGCAGTGTTCCCATGGCCAAAAGTGTCAGTCGCTGCACGGGGCTGCTCTGGTATCTTGCAAGACGAGGAGAGAAGTTATGGGTGTCCAAACACACAAGACGTTCTGCCGGTTTTGCCACGCCAATTGCGCAATGGAAGTCGATGTTGAGAATGGCAAAGTCCTTGCCGTCCGCGGTGATCCTGAAGACCCCGAATATGGCGGCTACACCTGTATGAAAGGCCGCGAACTTCCCGATTCCCACAATGCTGGGCATCGCCTCATCCACAGCCAGATAAGAGGCGAAGACGGCGAGTTTCGTTCGGTGCCGATGGATGAAGCACTCACTCATATCTCGGACAAATTGCGCGGCATCATCGACAAATACGGCCCGGACAGCGTCGCCGTTTTCATGGGGTCTGGCGGATATCAAAACTCGGCTGCCTGGGGCGCGTCCTATTCGTTTGCGCAGGCCATCGGATCAAAGCACTTCTTCACCTCCGTAACGCTTGATCAACCGGCCAAGGTCTTCACCACGGCCCGCTATGGCAAGTGGGAGGGCGGCGTGAACAATTTCTCTGATGCGGATGTTGCGCTGTTTATCGGCAACAACCCCATCGTCTCGCACTATGCGCCTGTTGGCGGGGTGCCGCCGTTCAGCCCGTCGCGCCGTATCCGTGATCGTCAAGCCGAAGGGATGAAGCTGATTGTCGCAGACCCGCGCCTTGCCGAGGTCGGCCAACTTGCCGATATCTATCTGCCAGTGAAACCCGGTGAGGATCCCGCGCTGCTTGCAGGGATGATCAACGTGATCATCGAAGAGGAGCTTTACGATCGCAATTTCGTCTCCGCCCATGTCGACGGTTTCGAAGAGCTAAAAGCAGCCGTTGCGAAATTCCCGCCCGATGTCGCGGCCGAACGTGCAGGTGTCGAAAAAGATCAATTGATTGCGGCTGCACGCATGTTTGCAGGCGGCACGAAGGGCTGCGCCGTGACCGGTACCGGCCCTGAAATGGCAGGCAATGGGACGCTCACCGAATACCTCGCCACCTGCCTCAACACGATCTGCGCACGTTTTATTCAGGAAGGCGAAAAAGCGAGCGCACCGCGCGTTTTCACGACCCCGCGCGCACCAACGCGCGCTCAAGTGGGCGAACCCATGCCGCTCTATGGCGCGCCCGGCATGGCCAAATCGCGCTTCCGAAATCTGGGGCAGCTTGGGTTTGAAATGCCGTGCAACGTAATGGCGGATGAGATCCTCACACCGGGCGAAGGACAGATCCGCGCGCTCATCTCGGTGGGCGGCAATCCCGAAGTCGGATTTCCTAACCAGCTCAAAATGCGCAAAGCGCTCGAAGATCTCGAAATCTTTGTGCAGATCGATCCGTGGATGAGCGCAAGCGCGCGCCGCGCCGATGTGGTACTGGCGCCGAAGCAATCGCTGGAGCGTGAGGACATCACCAATCTATCCGAATGGTGGCACGAAAAAGCCTATGCCCGTTACACCGAGGCCTTTGCCGAGGCGCCGGGCGATGTGATCGATGAATACGAGATGTTCTGGCACCTTGCCAAAAATCTCGGACTTCAGATGGAGCTTGCAGGCGGCCCTGTACCGATGGATGGCGACATTCCGCCTTCCAAAGTCGAATTCCTTGATCTGATGACGGAAGGGTGCCTCGTCCCGCCCAGCCAGGTGCGTGAAGATGCGCGCAAAGCGGGCGGCGCGGCCGTGGTTTATGAAGATAAGGCCCCCGTGGTCGGCCCCGCCAATCCAGACGATGATTATCGCTTCAATCTCGCCGCTGGCGCGATGCCGACCGAGCTTGAGAAGTATTCAGCCGACGCCGCGCGCGCAGCAGGCTTCGATTTCCGCCTGATCTCGCGCCGGTCAAAGCATCGGTTCAATTCGATCGGACAGCCTCTTGAAAAGCTTGGGCGCAAAGTCACAACCAATCCCGCCTATATCCATCCAGAAGATATGGAGAGCCAGGGCCTCAATGATGGAGATATCATCGAAATAGCCTCGGCCCATGCCTCTATTCACGGGGTGGTGAAAGCGAGCGACAGGGTGCGGCGCGGGATAATCTCTATGGCTCATGCTTTTGGCGATGCCGATGCGGGGAAGCACAATGTGCGCGAGATGGGCGGATCGACCAATCGGCTCACCAGCGATGAGGTCGATTACGATCCGATCACCGGACAAGCTTTGCAAAGCGCCATTCCGGTTCGCATCCACGCGGCCTGAAACCCAGATAAGAAGGACAACACTATGCCCGATAATCGGCGCTTCCTCCTCCAGCGTCGCCCTGATGGCGAGCCAGTTCCCGACGATTTCGAGCTTGTGACCGAGCCAACACCGGAGCTCGCCGATGGGCAGTTTCTGGTGCGCAATCACTACGCCTCGCTCGATCCGGCGATGCGCGGGTGGATGGATGCAGGCGGAAACTACATGCCGCCCGTGCCGCTTGGCTCTTCAATGCGCGCAAGCACAATTGGCGTGGTGGAAGAAAGCAAGGCGGATGGTTTTGAACCGGGCCAATGGGTGATGGGGCTGAACGCGCTTGAGGATTATTCAGTCAATGAAGCGGGCGGGCTTACCCAGCCGATTGACCCCTCATTGGTGCCGCAAGTCACCAATTACCTTTCCATTTTTGGCGCGGTCGGGATGACGGCCTATTTCGGTTTCCTCGAAGTGTGCGAGCCCAAGGAAGGCGAAACCGTGCTGGTTTCGGGCGCCGCCGGAGCGGTTGGCTCGCTCGTCGGTCAGCTTGCAAAGATACACGGCTGCCGCGCGGTAGGCATTGCAGGCGGTCCGGAGAAATGCGCCAAATTGACCGAGAAATACGGATTTGATGCTGCGATTGATTACAAGGGCAAGGACGAAGCAGCTCTCACCAAAGCTATTGCGGAAGCCTGCCCCAATGGCGTCGATGTGATCTTTGAGAATGTCGGCGGAATCATTCTTGATGCGGGGCTGATGAACCTCAACCTCTATGCCCGCGTCGGGCTGTGCGGGCTTATCAGCGAATACAACACCGAAGCCGTTGGTGCGCGCAATTTGTGGAACCTCATCGTCACTCGGTCCTCAATTCGCGGTCTGCTTGTCATGGATTATGTCGAGCGGTTCCCCGAGGGCGCTGCAAAAATGGGCGAATGGGCCGCTGCCGGGAAACTCTACAGCGAAGAGCATATCGATGAAGGGCTGGAAAACGCTTACGACAGCTTTATGCGGCTGTTTGCAGGGTCCAATCAAGGCAAGATGATCCTCAAAATCGCCCCATGAAGCGTCTGCTCGTCCTGTCTGGCGGGCATCCCTATGAGGCCGAACCGTTTGACGAATTGATCCACTCTCTCGGCGATTGGGAGGTGACACACCTCACCCATCCCGAGGCGGAAAAGGCTGTGGCAGTTGGCGCAGCAGACGGTGCCGATGCGCTGCTGTTCTACGATATGGGCGGGTACACTTTTGCAGATGGTAGCGTGACATCCCGAGCGCCTTCTGCGAATTTCCGCGACGCAATCACCCGCCGGTTTGCAAGCGGCAAGGGCGCGGTCGCCATGCACCACGCGATTGCCGGATGGTCCGAATGGCCGCAATGGCACGAATGGCTGGGCAGCAAGTTCTTTTACCAGCCCGGCACATGGCAAGGCTTGGCAGTGCCCGATTCCGGATATCGCCACGATGTCGACTACACAGCGCATATAGTCAAAGATCACCCCATCACTGCTGGAGTGCCCCACGAATTTGCGGTCTGCGATGAGCTTTACCTCTGCCCGATAGATGAAAGCGCTGTCACCCCGCTTATCCGCGCACAAGGTTTCGAGTTTTCGCGCGACAATTTCTATTCCGCCGCGCGTGCGGTTGCAGGTGATATGTTTAGCCGCAATGGTTGGGAGCATCCGCCCGGCTCAAACCTAATCGGATGGGAGACACGCGCCGAAAACGCGCCGCTCGTCTATCTGCAATTCGGCGATGGCCCGCAAACCTACGCCAACCCAAATGTCCGCCAAATTCTCGCCAACGCCCTCCAATATACTGCAGGAGCACAATCATGACGCCGATCGAAACCATTGAAGCCTTTATCGCCGCTTGGGACGAATACGATCTGGAGAAGATATTCTCCTTCATGGCCGAGGATATCGAGTGGAGCGATATGCCGCTCTCGACGGTCAATGGCATTGATCAGGTGCGCGCCAAGATGGACGCCTTTCCGGGCGTCGAGGCGTGCGGGTTTGACACGCACCATATCGCTGCCAATGGCAATGTGGTGCTGACCGAACGCACTGATTGGTTCGAAATGAAGGGTCGCAAGCGCGTCATCCGCGTGATGGGTGTGTTCGAATTGAACGAGGCCGGGAAGATCGCGAAATGGCGCGATTACTTCGACAGCGCTGAGTTTGTCCGCGAGTTTGGTGATCTGGCTCCCTCTTGATTTTGAGAGGGTGCAGCGGGCGCAACCCTAACACATTCGCGCATCGCGTGGAGGCGCCACCTGAGGCTAGAAAATAGCCAATACAGGCCATGGGAGTGGAGCGACCCGCGATGAACAAACCCGAAGCGATCAAGGACACATCCGTCTTTGCGCCCGATACGCTGCTTGAACCGTGGGATTACTACACCGCGATCCACGATGCAGGGATTGATATCGAACACATCGCGGAAATGAACACATTCGTTGTCTACGACTACGAATTGTGCAGCGAGGCGACGGGCAAGCCTGAGATTTTCTCAAACGATTTCACATCGCTGATGGGGCGAGAGCAGGATGAGGAAATCCAGGCAATCCTTGCCGAAGGCTGGCCTGACGTGCCGACACTACTGACAGCAGATCACCCCGTTCACACGCGGAACCGCAAACTCGTCAACCTCGCCTTCTCGATGAAGCGCGTGAACGCCATCGAAGAGGAAATGCGCTCCAAATCGATCGAGCTGATCGAAAAGATGGCGGAAAAAGGCGAAGGCGATTTTGTTGCAGACTTTGCCATTCCGCTGCCCGTCCACATGATCGCAGGCCAGATCGGGCTCGATGAAAATATGGAACAGGTCAAAAAATGGTCCGACGCGGCGGTCGACCGGTTCAGCCAGATGGTCGATCACGAGCGTAAAAAGGAATGCGCGCGCAGCCTTGTTGAATATCAGCACTATATGAAAGGCAAGATCGACAACGCCCGCGCCAATGGCGGCGATGATCTGCTGACCGATCTCGTCGAAGCCCGCGTCGAAGGCGAAACCCCGCTGACCGATGCAGAAATCATGTCAATCATGCAGCAATTCATGGTGGCAGGGAACGAGACGACCACTTCAACGATAGCCGGCGCCATGCTCCAGCTGATCCGCAACCCGGATCAAATGGAAAAAGTGAAAGCAGCTGCTGGCGGGCGCGATCCCAAGCTCATCATGAACCTTGTCGAAGAAGCGCTGCGCTATGAAACGCCGACTTCGGGCATGTGGCGGATCGTCAAGGAAGATACAGAGCTAGGCGGCACCAAGATCCCGGCAGGCTCCATCGCTCAGCTTCGCTATGCTGCCGCGAACCGCGATCCGAAAAAGTTTGAGAATCCCAACAAATTTGATGTCGAGCGCAAGAATGCCCGCGCGCATCTCGCCTTTGGCAAGGGGCCGCACATGTGCGTTGGCAACATGCTCAGCCGCAAGGAAATGTTGGTCGCTTTTGATGAACTGTTCGAGCGTCTCGATAACTTCGCGCTCGCCGATGAAGGGGGGATCGAAGTGCTCCAGAACATCCTTTTGCGCGGCGTCATCAAGCTGCCGATCACCTTCACGAGGAAGGCGTAAACACAAGTGAATTTCGATCTGACCGACGAACAGGAAATGTTCCGCGAAAGTGTGACGCGTTTCGCGGCGCCCATCGACGTAGAAGCACGGCGCAAATTACGCTTGTCGCCGACCGGTTATGACAGGGAGCGATGGGAAAGCCTTGCCGAAATGGGCCTTATTGCGCTCGCCGTCTCGGAAGGCTCAGGCGGCATGGGCGGATCAAGCGTTGATCTGGCGCTCGTTGCCGAAGCGATTGGTGCATCAAATTCGCCCGATCCTTGGTTGGAGTTGGGGGTCCTACCGGCGTTCCTGCTCGACAGAGCGGGCGATCCTGAAACCGCGGAGGCCGTCGTCAGCGGTCAGCAGATCATCAGTTTCGCCTGGGCTGAGCGCGCTAAACGCTACGATCTTGAAGCGAGCCATATGGCGGCAGAGGGAAGCTCGGATGGCTTTGTCCTGACGGGCGAGAAAACGTTCGTAATGGGCGCTTTGCTGGCCGATCAGTTCATCGTCACGGCCAAATGCGATGGCGCAACCACATGCTTCCTGGTCCCGCGCGATGCACAAGGCGTCGAAGTGCGTGCATACCGCCTAACCGATGGCAGCATTGCGGGCGAATTGAAGCTTACCCGAGCCGTGCCATCGGCGCGGCTCAATCTTTCGCGCGGTGATCTCGATGAAATCGTCGGCGCGATGCGGCTTTATGCAGCGGCAGAAATGGTCGGCCTTGGCCAGCGCCTGCTTGATGACACGCTTGTCTACGTCAAAGAACGCGAGCAGTTTGGCGTGGCTATCGGCAGCTTTCAGGCGCTCCAGCACCGCCTCGTCGATTGCTATGCCAAGATCGAACAGTCGCGCTCGATGCTTTACCGCGCGGCAATGACTGACCCGGCAGATAGAGCGCAATTCCAGCGCGCAGCAGCAGGTGCAAAGGCTTTTATCAGCGAGCAAGTGGACTTCATCGCGCGCGAAGCGGTGCAGATGCATGGCGGCATGGGGATCACCGATGAGCTCGCCATTGGCCACGCGATGAAACGCGTCATGGTGCTCGCGCGGCTGTTTGGCGACACCGATACCGTGCTTGCCGAATACGCACTGGCGGCCTGAGGAGAGCAGCGATGGGCCAGAAAATCGACCCCGATTTGTGGAGCGATGATGCAAAGCCGCATCTGATGGGCGGGCGCCTACCATCTGGCGAGATCGTCTTTCCCATGCCCCAAGGCGATGCTGCCAAGGATGTCGAGCCCTACAAACTCTCGCGCCACGGCACTTTGTGGTCTTGGACCAGTCAGGGTTTTCTGCCGAAGGAACCCTATGAAGGCCCCGGCTCTGGCCCGGATGAAGGTCCGCCTGATTTCGTGCCCTTCCTGCTCGGCTATGTCGAACTCCCCGGTGAAGTGATTGTCGAATCCCGCATTGTCGATGCGACGCTGGACGATCTGACGCTCGGCATGCCGCTCGAATTCTGCATCGTCCCGTTCAACGCGACACACGACACATACGCTTTCCGCCCAATGCGAAGCGCGCAGGAGAAAGCTGCATGAGCGAAAACGTCTATATCATCGGCGCTGGCATCCACCCCTTCGGTCGCACGGAAGAGCGCTCGGGCCGCGAACAAGGCGTATACGCCGTTCGCGAAGCCCTTAAGGATGCTGGGCTTGAATGGGCCGATATGGAATGCGCCTATGGCGGATCGGCAGCGGCTGGCAATGCCGATATCATGGTCAATGAACTGGGGCTGACCTCGCTTCCCTTCACCAATGTCGCCAATGGCTGCGCGACCGGCGGCAGCGCGTTGGTCGCCGCGCAACAGGCGATCGCGAGCGGGATGTATGATCTTGCGCTGGCAGTTGGCTTCGACAAGCACCCGCGCGGCGCGTTCAACGCCAAGCCATCCGATTACGGTCTGCCAGAATGGTATGGGCAGACGGGCATGATGCTGACGACGCAGTTCTTTGCCCTGAAAATCCAGCGTTACATGCAGCTTCACGGGATCAGTCGAACCACCCTCGGCCGGGTGGCTGAAAAAGCCTTCCGCAATGGCGCCAAGGCACCCCATGCTTGGCGGCGCAGCGAGATTGATCTCGAAACGATCATGAACGCACCGATGATCAATGATCCGCTGACCAAGTTCATGTTCTGCGCGCCGGCAGAAGGCGGCGTGGCGCTGATCCTTGCTTCGGAGAAGAAGGCGAAGGAACTGGGCGCGCTTGAACCGGGCAAATCCGCAAAGATCGCCAACATTGCCGTGCGCACACGGCCGCCTGACAGCTTTGAAGTGTTTCAGGCTGGCGTATCGATCAAAGAAGGCGGGAAGCCCACCGTCGTGGCTTCCAAAGCCGCATTTGAAGGGGCAGGCATCGGTCCTGATGATATCGAAGTCGCGCAATTGCAGGATACCGAAAGCGGCGCAGAAATCATGCACATGGCCGAAAACGGCTTTTGCGCAGATGGTGATCAGGAAGAGTGGCTGGCAAACGGCTGGTCAAACCTAGATGGAAAGCTGCCAATCAACACTGATGGCGGATGCCTTGCTTGCGGGGAGCCGATTGGCGCCTCGGGCCTTAGGCAAATCTACGAAAATGTAGAACAATTGCGCGGACGCGCGGGCGAACGGCAGGTCGCCGGACGTGACGGTTCAGGCCCCAAGACCGGCTATTCGCATGTCTATGGCGCGCCGGGCTTGTCCGCTGTGGCGATATTGGAGCGTTAGAGCATGGGCAAGATGACTGGGAAAGTCGCGCTCGTGACAGGGGGTGCAGAAGGGATCGGGGCGACAGTCGGCCGCATGATCGTCGAAGAAGGCGGGAAAGTGCTGCTGTGCGATATTCAGATCAAGAAAGCGCGCGCGCTGGCCAAGGATCTGGGTGACAATGCCGAGGCGTTCGAGCTCGACGTCCGCAATCTTGACCAGTGGCACGAGGCGGTGAAATTCGCGAAGGATCAGTTCGGAAAACTCAACGTGCTGTGCAACATCGCCGGGATTTCAGAACCTGGCAATGTCGTCGATGGCCCACTCGATACGTGGGAGCGGACGATCGATATCAATTTGAACGGGCCCTATTTCGGAATGCGCGCGGCGCTCCCTGCGATGGAGGAGAGCGGCGAGCCGGGCGCCATCGTCAACATTGGATCGATGATTGCGATACGCGCAGCGGCTTTTGTGGCGGCCTATTCGGCATCGAAAGCTGGGCTGCTTGGCCTGACGCGCTCGGTTGCGCTTGATTGCGCGGAACGCGGCGTGCCGATCCGTGCGAACATGGTTCACCCCGGTGCGATCCGCACGCCGATGTATGACCGCTACAAATATTCGGGCGTCGACACGCCAGAGAATATCGAAACCAATTTCGCCGCCACCCATCCGATGAATCGTATCGGCGAACCCGAGGAGGTTGCCAAAGCCGTGCTCTTCCTCGCTAGCGATGATGCAAGCTTTACGACAGGCGTCGACTTCACAGTTGATGGCGGCGGATCGATTAGGAGCTAACCCATGGATATGCCCACCAGCCCACAGGCTCTCACTCGGATAGACGCGCATTTCATCATCGGCGGCAAGTATCACGATATGGATACGCCGCGGATTGAGATCCTCAAACTGCTCGCCGAACATCCGAACATCCGCACCACAGTCGCGTGCGATTATTCCGGACTGGAGAGGCTAGAGCAGTGCCGTTTCCTCGTCACCTACACAGTTGATGAAATCCCGACCAAGGAACAAACGGATTACATCAGGTCGTGGCTCGAAAAAGGCGGCAAATGGCTGGCGCTGCATGGCACCAACTCGATCCTTGAATTCACTGAGGAAGGCCTGGTCGATGCGCCAGATGACACGACTGGCGTGATGGAACTGCTCGGTACGCAATTCAAAGCGCACCCGCCCATCGGCCCGTTCGAGGTCGAAGTGTTGAATGACACGCATGAACTCAGCAAAGGCATCAGCAACTTCGAAGTGGTGGACGAGCTATATATCTCCAAAGTCACCAATGATTTGAACGTGCTGATGCAGACAACCTTCAAAGGCGAGGCGACCGGCTTTGTCGACAGCGATTGGCCCGAAACCAAAGTGCCAATTCTCTACACCCGCGACGTTGGAAAGGGTGAGATCGTTTACAACATGCTTGGGCATTGCCGCGGGCATTACGATCTGCCCGGAATGCAGGATTTCTACCCGCACAAGGAAATGTGCGCGTGGAATTACGACGTTTACTACGACATGCTCCGCCGTTCGATCGGCTGGGCCATGAGAGAAGAAACCAGAGAAGAAGCTTGAGAAGGCGAATAAAGGGACGCTCGCCATGGATATGAACTTTTCACCCGCAGACCTCGCCTTCCGCGAGGAAGTACGCGAATTTTTGGCGGACAAATTGCCGCAGCGTTTGCGCGATGGAGCGCGGCGCACGCCAGGCGTGTTTGTGGAGCCCGACATCGGTCTCGAATGGCATCGGATCCTCGCTGAAAAAGGCTGGGTCGCTCCGCTTTGGCCCGAAGAAGATGGCGGCACGGGTTGGACCCCGGTGCAAAAGTTCATCTTTGACAAGGAATGCGCGCTTGCCGGTGCACCTGCGCTGTCCATCCTCGGCCTCAAGCTCGTTGGCCCCGTCATTTGCGCCTTCGGCACGCCTGAACAGAAAGAACGCTTCCTGCCGCGTATCCTCTCGGGCGAGGATTACTGGTGTCAGGGGTATTCAGAGCCGGGATCAGGCTCCGATCTTGCAAGCCTTAAGACTTCTGCGCGGCTGGATGGCGATGAATACGTGATCAACGGCTCCAAGATCTGGACCACGCACGCGCATCACGCCAACTGGATTTTTGCGCTCGTTCGCACCGATACGACGGTGAAAAAGCAGGCGGGCATAACCTTCCTCTTGATCCCGATGGATCAGGAAGGCGTCGAAGTCACCCCGATCCATTCGATGTCGGGCGATCACGAAGTCAATCAGGTGTTCTTCAGCGATGCGCGCACGTCAATTGACAATCGCATTGGAGACGAGGGCCAAGGCTGGGCGATTGCCAAATTCCTGCTCGAAAACGAGCGCGGCGGATCATGCTTTGCGCCGCGCCTGCTCCAGAGCATCGAAAGGCTGGAGGAAATGGCGCAAGCGCAGCCTTCCGGCGTTAACGGAGCGATCGCGCATGACGCGCGTTTCCGCGACCGCTTGGCCCGCGTGCGTCTGGATGCCGAGGCGCTGGAATTCACCGAGCTGCGCATCCTTGCAGAACTTGCAAAGGGCCGTTCGCCTGGCCCGCAAACTTCGCTCGTTAAATTGCTTGCGTCGAATATCGGGCAGGATGTCGACACACTCAAGCTCGAACTCCTTGGGCCGGACGCGCTGCAATTGCCGTTGGAGCGCCCACTTTACGGCAATGAAGCGCCCGAACCCATTGGCAGCGAGGCTGCACAAACAGCGATGGGCCGCTACCTCAACAACCGCGCCGCAACGATCTTTGGCGGATCGGACGAAGTGCAGAAAAACATTATCGCTAAAACCGTTTTGGGTCTCTGATCCCTCTTACGAAAGATAAACTACATGGACGTTTCAAAGCTGATGTTCCGCGATGGCCTCATGGAAGGTCAGCGTATCCTTATAACAGGCGGCGGCACAGGCCTTGGCAAGGAGATGTCCGAAGCATTCCTGAAGCTTGGCGCGACTGTCTACATTTGCGGTCGGCGACAGAATAAGCTCGACGAATGCATCGCCGAACTGACGGGAAAGCATGGCGGCAAAATGGTGGGTCATGCCTGCGACATTCGCGATCCAGATGCAATCCACGAAATGGTCGACAAAATCTGGTCCGATGGCGGCGCTCTGACAGGCGTCGTGAACAATGCTGCGGGCAACTTCATCAGCCGCACCGAAGATCTATCGGTCAACGCCTTCAACGCGATTTCGGATATCGTCTTTCGCGGCACGTTTTACGTAACGCTCGACATTGGCAAGCGCCTGATCGAAGAGAAGAAGAAGGCAAGCTTCCTCTCGATCCTCACGACATGGGTCTGGTCGGGCAGCGCGTTTGTGGTGCCTTCGGCCATGTCCAAGACCGCGATCCATGCGATGACGCAAAGCCTGGCTACCGAATGGGGCCGCTATGGCCTGCGCTTCAACGCGATCAATCCGGGGCTCTTCCCAACCAAAGGCATGAGCGCGCGCCTGCATCCGGGCGGCGCAGGCGGCAATTCTGGCAACAACCTCAATCCCATGGGCCGCGCGGGCGAAATGCACGAGCTCGCCAACTTGGCGGTGTTCCTCATGGGGCCGGGCGCGGAATATGTGAACGGACAGACATTGGCGATTGATGGAGCGGGCTACCAGGCGAACGGCGGCACGTTCTACCCCATGCTCGAAGGGCTAGGCGATGCCGAATGGGAGCAGATGCGCGCGATGATCAAAGGGACGAATGCGAAGGATAAGGCGGATCGCGCAACGGGGTGAGGGCAGCTCATCGTGCCGGAAGCGGAAACGGACTGGCGGCTTTTAACCCAGTCCCAGCGGGCTGGCGCAGTTTTTCGGTTCTCCGAAATTTGCCATCTACTTAGAAATTGATCTCGGAAAAGGGCTAGTGCCAGACCAAATCCTTCAAGCTCATGTACGGGCAGACCAATCCGACTTTTCCAACCGCATGACCAAGCAATCGTCTTCATCGAACATTCGTCGTCCGACAATCTTAAACCCAAGTCTCCGATAGAACCTGTGCGCGCTTTTATTGGAGTTCAATGGATCGATGACGATGCCGGTGACATCCGGTGTGGCGAAACACCGGTCGATCATCTGGGTCATCATTTGCGTGCCCACCCCTCGGCCCAGCCATTCCGGCGGCCCGATCCATATGTCTATGGCCCTTAGCCCCGGTTCGATATCGCCCCAGTAATGCGTCTGTTCGGTGTGGGGATCGCAAACCTGCATGACGCCGACCGGTTCACCTGCAATTTCGGCGATCATATAGTAACTGTCATTGGTCGAACCCGCGATCTCTTTGGTCCATTCGATACCACCGAAAGCCACCTCGGCGTCCGGGTCGTCGCTGGAACAAGCAATTACGTGCGGCTCGCGGTCCCATGACGCCAGCATGGGCGCATCGGCGACGGTCGCCGGGCGCAAGGTAACTCGGGAAGACTGACCCATGGAACCGGAACTTATCCTCAAATTTGTGCGGATCAATTGTTCGATTGAAGGTCCGGCCACCTGAGAATTGCCCCGGAGAGCTGCCATTCCACAAGCACCCCCACAAGTCCCACCATTGGCGCCGTCTTCGAGCGCATCGGATCGCCGGCTTTACGTATCCACCTTATCCGCCAGCCTCTGCGCCGTCTTATAATCCGGCTTGCCGTTATTCAGCCGAAGTGATCCCTTGGTGAAAACATAGAGCCTCGGGATTTTGTAGCCCGCCAGTCCTTCTCTCGCGCATGCATCCAGTGCGGGTTCGAGTTCTGATGCATCGGCCCCGTCGGCCTTCACCACGGCCACCACCTTGCGGCCAAAGCGCGGATCGGGGAGGCTGACGACGCGCGCGTCTTCCACGCCATCATGCTCCATCAGCACCGCTTCCACCTCTTCGGGAAAGACTTTCTCGCCGCCTGTGTTGATGCACATATTGTCGCGGCCCAGAAAATCGAGCGAGCCATCTTCGGCCCAGCGCGCTTGATCGCCCGTCATCAGATATCGCACGCCGTCTATCACTGGAAAGGTCTTGGCGTTCTTCTCATCCTCGCCAAGATAGCCCAATGGCAGTGGCCCTGCACGCGCGACCACTCCGATGCCGTCTTCACCCTGCTTGATCTCATTGAGGTCTTCATCGAACAGCTTGGTCTCGCGACCCGGCAACGCGGAGAACTTGCCTCCGCCGGTTGAGCCAGCCGCCGTGGTGATCGTCACCGCCGTGCCAGAGCTTTCGCTTGATCCCAAGGCATCGATAATCACCATTTGCGGATGATGACCCAAAAGGCGCTGTTTGTTGGCGGCTGAAAAGACCGCGCCTGATGAGACGATTTGGCGCAAGCTCGCCAGCTTTTCTGCCCCATCGCCGCGCGCATCCAGCCTGTCCGCCAAAGGCAGAGCGAACGCATCGCCCACGATAAAGGTGCCGCGCGCGCCAAGCCGGTGAATTTCATCAATTGCCGTATCTGCATCGAACTTCTCCGACGGCAGAAGCGCAAGCGTGCCGCCTTTCAGCAGGTGAATAACTGCGGTGAACTGCCCCGCACCGTGCATCAATGGGCTCAACACGATCATCGGCGATGTGCTTGCAGGGTGTTCGGGGCCGATTTTCGCAGCTTCCTCGACCTGCGCTTCGAGTGAGGTGGCAACAAATGGCGGTTCGCCAAAGCCGCGCTGCCAGACCGAAACGCTGAACGCCTGCCACGCCTCGATCATCGGCCACATCACGGCTTTCGGCATTCCGGTTGTGCCGCCGGTGGCTGTCAGGAAAAGCGCCTTGGGATCAGAGTGAATTTCAAAATCGGCGGGCAATTCGGTCTGCTGCAAAGCTTCCCAATCCGCGCCGCTTACATCAATCACATCGGCACCATCGGCCGCAGCCGAGCGTGCTGCATCGACAAAATCGCTCTCAGCAAAAAGCGCCTTCATCCCGAAGCGCTGGCAGATGTCGGACAGCTCGCGGTCCTTGTAGTGGTAGTTCACATTGACGGGCGACAGGCCTGCTTTGATGCAGCTAAAATAGGCAAGCATGTAATCGGGCGTGTTGCGCAGCATCTGGCCTGCGATGTCGCCGGGCTTCAGCCCCCGCGCGCGAAGACCTGCAGCAATGGCATCCGTCCGACTGTCGAACTCGCCCCAAGTGACTGTGCGGCCCCCGTGGACAAGGGCGGGCCTGGACGGTTCAATCGCCTCAGCCAACGCTTTCAAAGCCACTCCAAAATTCTCGCCAAGCCACATCGCGCACGTTCTCCTCATCGATCAATCAGACCTAGCCATCGGCCTTACGCAATTCCCCTACGTAAAGTATGAGGCAATTTGCGAAAAATAGGGTAGGCTCGCGACTCGAGGAACAAGAGAGGAGACGGCCAAACATGGCGAGCAATGTCATCGAGCTGAAAGCAGCCGCGACGCACGGCAATATCGAACAATTGTTGGATACTGTCACGATCACCTGCACCGAGGATATACACGATGCGGCGGTTAATCTGGCAAACATAGCGCAAGCGCGCGGCATGCAGATTGCGGTGTGCGATGATATCTCTTCCAAAGAGCCGATGGTGGATGCCGATGGTACAATCCTCAATGCCGATGTCTTCCAATGGCTGGATGATGGATCGCGCTGGTGGGAAGATCATCGTCTTGCCCTGCATTCACCGCTGCCGCGCGCGTGTCGCTATGAAAGCGAGCCCTTCTGGGTGAACAAGCACGGCTTTAACACGCGCTGGCGAAATTCGTACCTTGAAGAAATCGACCTCAACGATTTTGAAAAGCGATCTCTTTGTAAGGCCGCGATTGTGATCCCGGTTCATCTGCCATTCGGCCAGATTTCCGCCAGCAGCTTTATCAGCATGGATCGCGATAAAGAGGATTTGAGCGAGGAATTCGCGCAGCATGGCGTGCTGTTCTCGCAGATCACGCGGCGGTTTGTTGCGGGCTATGTTCAGGCGCACAGGACTAAGCGACGCATTCCTTCCGATTGCGTGCTCTCAAAGCGTGAAGTGGAATGCTTGCGATGGGCAGCGATTGGCAAGACGGACAAGGAAATCAGCATGATCCTTGAACGAAGCCATGCGACGATACGCTATCACATCCACCGCGCCGGCGAGAAGCTGGACAGCGTGAACCGCGCGCAGACCATCTTTAAGGCCGGCCAGCTGGGCTATCTGGGGGCGAATTCTTAAGCTTGCGAAGGCGCATCTGCGCCTTCGTCCTCGCTAAACGCGCGGCAAGCCGCGCCCGCTACGGGCGGGCAGTCGCCCTTGCGACGCCTGTGGCGTCGTTCCAGCGCTACATCGATGGCTTGGTCGCGGAGCACGGTAGCAATTGCGACCGCAAGGCCGACTGGCCGCCCGCAGGTGCACCGTAGCGTAGCGGAGGAGCTGCACCGAGGACGAACGCCCGGATGGGCGTTCGCAGCTCAATCACTCCTCATCCCAGCTTTCTCAAGGGCTCCGACCCATCCCAAGCCTCGCCCGCTTGCTTGATCATCGCGAACAGGCCCGGGCCAGCCTCCCCCTGCTGGAGAATCTCGACCAATCCGCCCGGCCCTGATCCCGGATCGACATAGATCACTTTGCTGTCGCCCAAGGCACCCTCGATCACGATTTCCGCGCCCACCCGCTCGCACGTCGCGTAAGCTTCGGTGATGTCGTCGACCAAGATACACACATGGTGCACCCCATCCCCCACATCGGCGTACTCCCCGCTATAGATCGAAGGATGATCATCGCGCGGACGGATCAGCTCAATCTGGATGTCGCCCCAATAGGCCAGCGCCAGATCGAACACCGCATCAGTGGGCGCGCCTTTGTATTTCATGCCTTCAAGGTGGATGCCTTCCATGAGAAAGAACGGCCCCACACCCATCACTTGCGTCCAATGCTTTACCGCTGCGTCAAAATCGGCAGGCACAAAGGCCAGCTGCATCACCTCGCCAAGGTCTGAAATCCCTCTATTGCGCGCCATGCATCCTCTCCAATCCGATAGTGTAGTCTGCCTGCGAAACTGTGTGATATTCATTCACGCGAACACTGCACAAATTGCGAGTATTGGGATCAAGAGAGGCCGCACATGAACGAGATCAAGAACGTCGAACGCGAAGACCGGTGTCCGGGCATCAGCTACACCGACATGCTGAACGGCGACACGCGCACCCCACCCGATTACCTGTTTGAAGAAACGACCCGCGACATGGGGAACGATCCGCTTCCCGTCGAAGCGTATATCTCTGAGGAATACGCGGCGCTTGAGCGCGAGAAGATGTGGCCCAATGTCTGGCAATTCGCTGCGCGCGAAGATGAAATGCCCGATTCCGGCGACACGGTCGTCTACAACATCAATGACAAAAGCTTCCTGCTCGTCCGGCAAAAGGATGGCAGCGTCAAAGCGTTCTACAATGCCTGCCTTCACCGTGGTCGCAAATTGCGCACCGAATGTGGCCCGGCGATACAGCTGCGCTGCCCGTTCCACGGCTTTACATGGCGCAATGACGGGACACTGAAGGAGATCCCCTCCAGATGGGATTTCAAACATCTGGAAGGCAAGGATATGGACTTGCCCGAAGCGCGCGTAGAGCTTTGGCAGGGTTTTATCATGATTACCGAGAACCATGATCTGCCCGACTTCAAGACGTATCTTGGACCCGCCGCGGAACACTATGAGCGGTACGATTTCGAAAACCGCTACACCGGCATGTGGGTGCAGAAGAAGTTTCCTGCGAACTGGAAAGCGACTGCTGAGGCTTTCATGGAAGCCTGGCATTCGATCACGACGCACCCGCAATTGCTGCCGTTCCTCGGCGATGCCAACACGCGCTACGACCTGATTGGCGATCACTTCAATCGCGCGATCACGCCTTCGGGCGTCCTCAGTCCGCACGTAAAGGGCAAGGGATCGGATTACGTCCTCGAGAAAATGAACGAGTTTTCGGGCGGCGCGGATAGCGAGACCAACCGGCGCTTTGCCGCTGGCGATGATAGCGGCGAGGCTGAATTCGACACGTCCGACCCGCTCGCCGCACGCCGCGTTCTCGCAGAAGCCGGTCGTCAGGGTTTCGCTGAACAATATGGCTACGATTATTCGGAAGCCTCCGACACCGAAATTCTCGACAATTTCACCTACAACATCTTCCCCAATTTCGCGCCGTGGATCGGATATCTGCCAACGCTGACCTATCGCTGGTTGCCGGGGGAGACATGCCACGAATCCATCATGGAAATCCGCCTGCTCTTCCCCACGCCCAAAGGCGAGAAGCGCCCGCGCGCGGTTGAGTGCACCTACATTCCCGATGATGAACCCTTCGCCTGGGCCGCCGACAAGATGGGGCCGCAGCTTGCCAATGTGTTCGATCAGGACATGTCCAACCTTCCCTATGTGCAGGAAGGGATGCGCACGATGAAGGACGGGCTGATGGAGCTTGGCACCTATCAGGATAGCCGCGTGCGGCACTTCAACCAGACGATGCAGAAATATCTGAATGGCGAGTTGCCTCAAAAAGCCTAAACCGCCAAGGCTGCGCGAATGAGCATATCGGTTGATCTTTCGGGGCGCACCGCGCTTATCACGGGCGCGTCTTCTGGGCTGGGATCGCGCTTTGGGCGAATTCTGGCAGCCAATGGCGCAAAAGTAGCGCTGGGCGCGCGGCGTAAGGATCGGCTCGAAGCGCTCGCTTCCGAGATCGGCGATAAAGCCGCTGCAGTCAGTATGGATGTCGCGAAAGAGGCTGACATTATCGCAGGGTTTGATGCCGCCGAGGCCGCTCTTGGACCCATCAACACTGTCATCGCCAATGCAGGGATTGATGGCCAAGGCATGGCCACCACCATGTCCGAAGCCGAGATTGAGCACACGCTCAACGTCAATCTGAAAGGCGCAATCCTAACAGCCCGCGAAGGCGCAAAGCGGATGATTGCGAATGGCGAGACGAAGGGGCGCATTGTCATGATCGCGTCGATCACCGCGTTCGAGCCATCCCCGGGCCTCGTCGCCTATTCCGCGAGCAAAGCAGGCGTGGTGCAAGCCGCGCGCAGCATGGCCCGCGAATGGGCGCGCGCAGGCATTTGCGTCAACACGATCTCCCCCGGCTATATCCGCACCGCCATCAACGATGAATGGTTCGACACCGAACCCGGCAAAAAACAAATCGCCCGCTTCCCCAAAAAACGCCTGATGGGCGAGGAAGGGCTGGATGGGCCGGTGCTGTTTTTGTGTTCTGATGCAGCGGAATATGTGACGGGTGCGGACTTTGTCCTGGATGACGGGCAGACGCTTTAGGCGGCCGCGAACAGGCGATAATGGGCCGGGCAGAAGTCGACATTCAGCTGACGATCCAATTGCGGTCGTCGGTAAATGGGCTAAATTGAGGCGATGTTACGTCTAGTAATTCTCTCGGTTGCATTGATCGTTCTGGGCGCGTGTTCAACTAGCGGAGCAGATCAAGGCGTTTCGCGGGACTATACAGAGATTGTAGGCGCAGTTCTAATCGCACAGCCAGATGTAGCGGCTCAGCACCGCGAGTTCGTTACTGAGTATCCTGACGAGGCAAGTTGGCTCGATAGGTTCTTCGACTATCGGCTTTGCGTTGCTCCGGAAACCGCAGGCAGCAGAGGTGATTTTGAACGGACCGATTGGGAAGTTGGTGCTGTACCGCCTGATTTCCGTATCTACAGCACGCGTTGGGAACAATCCCCTGCGCGCCAGACCATTCCCATTGACTTGCTACCTGCGCATCTCCGTTGGGACGCGGCCTTTTCCTTTTGCCCAAGCGGCGTATTGCGAGTTGGCAGTCC
Organism: Erythrobacter sp. YT30; assembly: GCF_001542875.1. Lineage (GTDB taxonomy): Bacteria > Pseudomonadota > Alphaproteobacteria > Sphingomonadales > Sphingomonadaceae > Erythrobacter. The sequence goes on from NZ_LMAF01000002.1 coordinate 836,417, forward strand.
CAACATCCAAGGAGAAAGCGCGACAGTTTACGTGGAGAACTCCTCCAATACTCATGGTTGGGCGGGAGAGATTTACTTGGTCAAAACTGACGATGAATGGATCGTCCAAGAAGAACACAATTGGTGGCAAGCGTAGCGAAATCCAATGTCCACTTTGATCCCGGCATTCCGACATTCCGACGTCTCTCAGTAGCTCTCAACTAGCAGCAAGCTGAATGTTGGCCTTTTGCTTAAGTGAGCGCCTTTCCTACATCGCGTTTGAAACTCATACCGCGCACGGCTCTTTCTGATCGTCAGTCCTCAAGCACACCGCAAAAAATCGCGATCTTTTGCGGAACGAAGTCCCACGGCCCGGTAAATGCAGTTCCTCCACCTGTCCGTCACCCAGCTCAAGACACACTTTTACTATTGTTTTTCATAGGGTTGTGGAGGATGGTATAGGGTGACACGGTGTCACCTTTGTCAACTTCGGTTGGAAATAATCGGAAAGTGCATCTTTGCTATTGCGGCGCGGGCTTTGCGACATCTCGGGCCATTCCCGCAAAAGCCATAGGCGGACAACGTCCTCGTTCCTAAGCCTTCGCCGCAACCTCAGCTGCGTCAAAGTAGTGGATGCGCAATTCCTTCAGCAGGGCATCCTCAAAGCTCCCGCATTCAGTCACCGTTTGGGCAAAGGTCTCGCCGGTTCGCTTTGAGGTCATCGTCAGGGTCAACACTGTCACTGCATGGATGTCACCGCCAGTGATATCGTGGATGTCGACCTTCGCTTCCGCCCATGTGCCATACATGGCCTCGGCACAGCGTTTGAGCGCGTCTTTCCCGCGCCATTCGCCTCCGAAGGGCAGGCATTCGGCTTCGTGTAGAATGAAATCGGGGTGGAGGAGCGTTTCGACCTTGTCCCAATCGCGCGCGCCTGCCGCCGCATAAACGGCCTGGAGCATTTCGCGCGGGGTCTGGTCGGTCGAAGCGCTCATCCCGGCAGCTTTACTCCCCGCTGCCCGTCAGGCCGAGAGCTTCGAGCATGTACTGCACGTCGGGGTCACGATCGGCGAAATTGCGGTACATCACGTCGTAATCCATCGTGCCCCCGCGGCTCAGCACGGTCTCACGGTAATGCTGGCCCGCCTCGCGGTTGAGGCCGCCATTGTTGCGGAACCAGTTGCGGCTGTCGTGATCGAGCATCTGGGTCCACAGATAGCTGTAATACCCTGCCGAATACCCCGCAGGCGATGAGAAGATGTGGTTGAAATAGGTGCTGCGATAACGCGGTGGCACCAGATCAATCTCAAGTCCCAGATCGGTCAGAGATTTGCGTTCAAACGCATCGACCGCTTCCGGGTTACCCACCAGCGCGCGGGCCTCATCCGGTGACAGAGCATGCCATTTCATATCAAGAAGGGCGGCTTCCATCGTCTCGCCGAAATCGTAGCCCTGGCCAAATTTGCCAGCCGCCTCGATCTTTTCGATCATGTCGGCAGGGATCGTCTCACCGGTCTCGTAATGCTTGGCGTAATTTTCGAGCACCGATGGCCACACCGCCCACATTTCGTGGACTTGGCTCGGGTACTCGACAAAGTCGCGCGCCGTCGCGGTGCCAGAAAGGGTTTCGTATTTCTGATCGGCGAACAGGCCGTGTACTGCGTGGCCGAATTCGTGGAAGGCGGTTTCCACCCAGTCAAAGCTCACCAGCTGGACTTCACCATCAGGCGCCTTCGGGATGTTGAGCACGTTGTAGATGACGGGTTTATTGCCGGTCATGTAACTCTGATCGACAAAGTTCCCCATCCACGCGCCGCCGCGTTTGGAAGGGCGCTGGAACGGATCGAAGTAGAACAGGCCAAGCTCTGATCCGTCCTCTTCAAACACGGTGTAAACCGATACGTCTGGGTGATAGACGGGCAGATCGGTGCGGCGCTCAAAAGAGAGGCCATAAAGCTCTTTCGCCATGAAAAAGATGCCGTCTTCGAGCACTCTATCGAGCACGAAGTATTCCATAACGGCGTCCTGATCGAGATCGAATTGTTCGGCCTTGATCTTGTTTGCGTAACGATACCAGTCCCATGGCTCGACAGTGTGGTTCTTGCCTTCGGCGGCAATCGCCTCGTTCAGAATTCCAGCCTCGCTGCGCTGGGTCGCAGCAAGGGCGGGTACCATCTGCTCCATAAAGCCGAGCGCAGTCGCGGGCTTTTTCGCCATGCGATCATACATGGTGTAGCTCGCCCAGTCAGGCTCACCGAACAGCGCCGCCTTTTCGGCGCGAAGCAGTGCGATCTGGGCAATCAGATCGCGTGTGTCGATATCGGTGCGGCCATCGGCGCGGTTGTAGCTTAGCTTGAACAGCTTCTTACGCGTCTCGCGGTTTTCAAGGCTGGGCAGCAAAGGTTGCTGCGTCGTGTTCTGAAGCGCGATGGCGAACTTGCCGGGCTGACCCAATTCTTCGGCAAAAGTGGCAGCGGCCTGAATGTCGCTCTCGGACATGCCGGCGAGTTCTTCGGCCGTGTCGATGATCAGCGGTTGTTCCGACATCGCATTGCGCGCCATCTGGCCAAACTCGGTCGTCAGCGTTGAAAGCTGAGTGTTGATGTCCTTCACGGCCTCGCGCTGTGCTGCAGTAAGAAGCGCGCCGGCATGGACCATGTTGTCGTAAGTGCGTTCAAGCAGCTTGGTGTCTTCGACATCCAGGCTAAGCGCGGTGCGATTGTCGTACACTGCCTTGACCCGCTCAAAGAGGGCTGGGTTGAGCGTGATGCTGTCGTAATGCGCGGTAAGTTTGGGGCTGATTTCCTTGTTTATGGCATCAAGGCCCGGTGTAGTATTGGTGCCAGTGAGCTGGAAGAACACCGAGCCGACCCGGCCCAGCACCTTGCCCGATTTTTCAAGCGCGACAATGGTGTTGTCGAATGTGGGCGCGTCTGAGTTTGCGATGATTGCGTCGACTTCGGCTTTCTGGATTGCCATGCCTTGCTCGAATGCGGGCAGGTAATCGTCTTCGCTGATCTGCGTGAAATCGGGCGCGTGGAATGGCAACGCGCTGTCAGAGGCAAAATAACCGGTGGCTTCTGGAATGGCGGGCACGGCTTCCTCTGTGGCTGTGGCAACGGATCGCTGATTGGCCGCGCTGTCGGAATAGGCGGCTGAGCAACCGGAGAGCAGCGCGACTGCTGATACGGAAGCTGCGAATGTTGCGAAGGGGCGGGAAAGGGGGCGACCTAGTGTTTTTGCGTAGTTCATGGCGCCGTTCTGCCGATTTTGGCAGTCAAATCAATAGGCCGCGCCGCCACGTGATCGAATGTTACAACAGCACCCGGATCTGTGCATTTTTCCTAATCCGTTTGGCTCAATCGGCTTGCACCGCGCGCGCCTACTCAATCGTCCCGATTAGATCGCCCACTTTATAGACCGCGCCTTCCTCGCCAGTAGGCCGTATGGTGCCAGAGGCCTGCGCCTCAATTTCGGTTGTCGATTTATCAGTCTCGACAGTGTAAATGATTTCGCCCTTCTCGACCTGTTCGCCATCGCCGAACATCCATTCGGTCAATGTCATTTCGGTGGCGGACATGCCGAGTTTTGGGATGCGGATTTCTTCTGCCATTTACGCTTTACCTACCGACGCTTTGATCTGTTCGACAATCTCGCTTTTGTTCGGAATCCATGCCTGTTCGAGGTGCGTTGCGAACGGAACAGCGGCGAAAGTGCCACCGATCCGGCGCACTGGGCCTTTGAGGCTATCCCAGCATTTCTCCTGGATGTTGGCAGCAATCTCTGCACCTGTGCCGAACGGGCGGACGGCTTCGTGCAAGGTGAGCGCGCGGCCTGTCTTGCGAACTGAGGCGAGCACGGTTTCCTCATCGTAGGGCGCGATGGTGCGAAGATCGATCACTTCGACGCTGATGCCCTCTTCCTCGAGTTCGCCAGCAACTTCGAGCGCATCAAGTACTGTGCGGCCATAGGTGATGAGCGAGATATCACTGCCTTCCTTAGGCACCGATGCCTTGCCAAGCGGCACTCGATAGCCGGGACCAGGATCTTCAGATTTCAGGCCGTAGCAAAGGATGTTCTCGATAAAGACAACCGGGTCGTTGGCATCGATTGCGCTGCGCATAAGACCGCGCGCATCGGCGGCGTTTGACGGGGTGACGACGTGCATTCCGGCGACATGGGCAAACCATGCCTCCAGCATGTCAGAGTGCTGCCCGCCAAATCCGACGCCCACTCCGGTTGTTGTGCGGATGACGATGGGACATGGCGTCTGACCGCCCGACATATAGCGCAATTTGGCTGCATGGTTGACGATCTGATCCATGCACACGCCGACAAAATTCATCAGCATTATCTCTGCAATCGGGCGCTGCCCCGCAAGCGCTGCGCCTACAGCCGCGCCGATAATCGCGGTTTCCGAAATTGGCGTCGCGCGGATGCGATGTTCGCCGTATTTTTCGGTGAGGCCGGATGTGACTTTGAACACACCCCCGCCCTGCTTGGCTGAGACGTCTTCGCCCAGGCAAAAGACGCCGTCATCTTCGGCCATGGCTTCATCGATGGCCTTGTTGAGGGCCTCTGTCATGGTGATTTCAGCCATCAGTTCACCTCCTCAAGCACGTCTTTGTAGATTTCGTCGGTATCGGGCAGCGGTGCATCCAATGCGTGCTGAACCGCCGCATCAATCTGAGCGTCAATTTCGGCGACGATCTTGTCGAGCTCTTCCTCGGTGAACTGCCGTTCAAGCATGACCTTGCGGAGCTTGGGAAGCGGGTCCTCTGCCTTCATCTCTTCGATGTGCTCGGGCGGCATGTAAGAGAAATCAGCGCCGAAGAAGTGGCCCATCATCCGATAACACATGGCCTCGACCAGAACCGGCCCCTTGCCTGATCGTGCATGCTCGACAGCCTCTTCCATCGCTGGATAAATCTGGTTCACATCATTGCCGTCGACCGTAACGCCCTTCATTCCATAGGATGCAGCGCGTGATCCGATGTTAGGGCTGTCGGTGTGATCGGCATAGGCGGTATGTTCGCCATAACGGTTGTTCTGGCACAGGAAAACAACGGGAAGCTTATAGAGCTGCGCCATATTCATCGCTTCATGAAAGCCGCCAATATTGGCCGCGCCATCGCCAAAGCTGACGAGCGTAACGCGCCCATCGCCGTTGTTCTGGCTCGCCATGGCAAGTCCGTTTGCGATGGGAAGGCCTGATCCGACAACACCCGTAGTCACCATGATCCCGGTATCAGGATCGGTGATGTGCATGGTGCCGCCTTTCCCTTTGCAAGTGCCGGTGGCTTTGCCGAGGCATTCGCCCCACCACTTTTCCATCGGAATGCCCTTCGCGGTCTGTTCACCCTGCCCGCGATAGGTGCACACGACGTAATCCTCATCGTCCAATGCCGCCATCGCAGCGCCGGACACAAGCTCCTGCCCGCGCACGCAGTAATACATGACGGCCACCTTGCCCTGCATCAGCAGTTCACGGAATTTCTCATCCGTGCGGTTCACCTTCATCGTGCGCGTGTAGATGTCGAGCAGCTTGTCGCGATCTATTTCAGCCATGTGTTTAGGGCCTTCCTTTGGGGATATTTGCTTAGAACTGGACGCGTTGGGTAAACCCGCCATCGATCACGATGTTCGATCCGGTCATGTACGGAACAGCGGGGCTCGCGACGAAAACGATAGCCTTGGCGACCTCTGTATCATTGCCGAACCGGCCCATCGGCATTTTCGCAAGCGTGCCTTCGTAGAGTTCTGGCATCATGCCTTTGATCGCTTCCCAATTGCCGCCGGGATATTCAATCGCTCCGGGCGAGACGCAATTGACGCGAATGCCTTGCGGGGCGAGCGCTTGGCTCAGTTGTGAACCATAGGTGATCAGCGCTGCCTTCAAGGCGTTGAACGCTTGCGGCGCAATGAAGGTCTCAAGCGCTGCCGTAGAGCTCATGAAAACAATTGAGCCACTGTCCGAATTGGCAAGATGCGGAGTAAGGGCTTCGACCCCGTTCACCGCGCCCATAATGTCCATATCGAGGCCGTTCTGCCAATCACCCGTGCCGCCCGTGCCTGAACTTGACGCAGTGTGGATGAAGATATCGCATCCGCCCAGCTCTCCAGCGGCTTTTTCGAGCCAAGCCTTATAGGCATCGCCGCCATCATTCATGTCGAACACCTCGGCAAAGACCTTGCCTGGTCCTGCTGCATCAATCTCGGCCTTGGCAGCTTCGATTTTATCGTCCTTGCGGCTGAAGAATGCGACATCCGCGCCGCCTTCGGCAAACAATTTGAGCGATGCGAGGCCAAGCCCATGCGCACCGCCATTCATAATGACTTTCTTGCCTGTAAGTCCGAGATCCATTGTTCGCTCTCCCAGCGGTTTGAATTGCTGGGCAAAGGGATAGCGGAGCGCAGGGGCCAAGCGCACTCGTCAAAAGTGGGGGTGGTAGTGGTGAATGAGTCTTTTCATTCCGCAGCCCATCCGGGCTGCAATATCCTCGCTCATGCGATCAAAGATCGCGTCGCTGCGGGCGCGCGGTCGCGCTTTGACTGCCGTGACCAAGAACCAATCGGCGGCGCAGCCGCCGCAAGTCCGACCGGCCGCCCACAGCGACGCGCCGGAACGGCGTGTGAGCGAGAAAAGCCAAAGGAGCGGATGCGACTGCCGGCGCTTGAGGTCGAACAAGAAAATGGTGCCACGAGAGAGAATTGAACTCTCGGCCTCGTCATTACCAATGACGCGCTCTACCACTGAGCTACCGCGGCACTCTGTCCAAGGAGCGCGCCTATCCATGGGCGCGTGCAGCTTGTCAAGCCATGCTTGAAGTCATGAGCCACTAGGGGCAAGGCGTTTCGTATGAGTGAAGATGACGGCAACAAAATGTCCCGAGAGGAGCGGCTCGCAGCAAAACTGCGCGAGAACCTGCGCCGCAGGAAAGCACAAGGACGAGAAATGAAGAGCGAATCGGGCGAGAACGGGGTTTCCAAAGAGGACAGCGAAAGCTAGGTCGCCTTTTGTTTAGGGGCCGAGCCTCCCACGTCCTCCACCCTTCCGCCCGGAGCCTACCGGGAGACAACCCGGGCGGAAGGGTGGAGGGCATGGGAGGCTCGGTAACTTGGGAGACAACCCATTCCAAAACTTATTCTTGTCCGCCACGGCCAAAGCCAGTGGAACCTTGAAAACCGTTTCACCGGATGGTGGGATGTAGATCTCACAGAGAAAGGCGTATCAGAGGCCAAGGAAGCGGGACAGCTGATGAAGGAAAAGGGCGTACTGCCAACGACCTGCTTCACCAGTTTCCAGACCCGCGCGATCAAGACGCTCAACCTTGCCCTCGAAGAGATGGACCGACTATGGCTGCCCGTGACGAAAGACTGGCGACTGAATGAGCGGCACTATGGCGGCTTAACCGGGCTCAACAAACAGGAAATGCGCGATAAGCACGGCGATGAGCAGGTGCATATCTGGCGACGCAGTTTCGACACGCCGCCGCCTCCAATGGAGCCGGGCTGTGAATTCGATCCGGGTGCTGATCCACGCTATGATGGGATTGATGTGCCCTATACCGAAAGTCTGAAACTTACGATTGAACGTGTGCTTCCCTATTGGAAAAGCGATATTCTGCCGGTTCTCGCAAGCGGAGAGACGGTCATCATCTCTGCACACGGCAATTCGCTGCGAGCGCTTGTCAAACACCTCTCAAACATATCCGATGACGAAATCACCGGGCTTGAGATTCCCACCGGGCAGCCAATCGTTTATGACTTCGATGAAAACATGGTGCCGGGTGAACGGTATTATCTGAAAGACAGCTGAGGGTGCAGGTTTGATGGCGGACGAAACAGCCGCAGAGGGGGGCGCAGAAGTCGCTGTGGTGATGGGCAGTCAGTCCGACTGGCCCACCATGAAACTCGCAGCTGAGATACTCGATGAACTGGGCGTGTCATACGAGGCGCGCATTGTCTCTGCCCACCGCACACCAGACCGGATGAATGCATTTGCAAAAGGTGCGGCTGATGCCGGCTTTCATGTCATCATCGCAGGCGCAGGGGGTGCTGCTCACCTACCAGGCATGATCGCATCCATGACGCATTTGCCAGTGCTCGGCGTGCCGATCCAGTCAAAGGCACTCTCAGGTATGGATAGCCTGCTTTCGATCGCGCAAATGCCGGGAGGCGTTCCGGTTGGCACTCTCGCCATCGGTGAAGCCGGCGCAAAGAATGCCGGTTTGATGGCGGCATCGATCCTTGCCCTAAATGACAAGGCGCTCTCTGTGCGCCTAAAAGCATGGCGACAGGCGCGTAGCGATGCCGTGGCGGAGGTACCCCAATGACAGCTCCTCTCGCCCCCGGATCGACAATCGGCATACTCGGTGGAGGCCAGCTTGGCCGGATGCTGGCCATGGCGGCGGTGCAATTGGGATACCGCGTCATTGGGTACGCGCCCGAAGGTGACAATGTCGCGGCTGATGTTTGCCAGGACTTCTTCGAAAATGGCTGGGGTGACAAAGCTGCCCTCGCAGCGTTCGCTTCCAAATGCGATGTGGTGACGTGGGAATTTGAAAATGTTCCTCTCTCAGCAGTCGCCGCCATCCCAGATCGCCTTCTCGCGCCAAACCCAAAAGCGCTTGAGACGGCGCAGGATCGTTTGGCGGAGAAGGCCTTTGTCGAACAATTGGGAGCAACTGCAGCGCCGCACGCACGCGTTGAAAGCGAAGAGGATTTTCGCCGCGCACTTGAAGAAGTCGGCACGCCCGGCATCCTCAAAACCGCGCGCGATGGCTATGATGGAAAAGGCCAATGGAAAGTCGGCTCTGCGCAAGATGCAAAAGGTGTGCGCTTTCCTGGCCGCCGTTGCGTCTTTGAAGGATATGTGGAGTTTGAAACCGAGTTTTCGGTGATCCTCGTGCGCGGCCATGACGGCACGATCCGTTTCTGGGATTCGACCTCAAATACTCACGATGACGGGATGCTCGCTTCTTCCATTTTGCCTGCCGGGGATCTTGTCGACAGCCAAGTCGATGAGGCTCGCCAGATCGCGACAAAGACTGCCAACGCCTTGCAGTATGTGGGCGTGTTGTGCCTTGAATTCTTCGCGACCGGCCAAGGGCCGATCTTCAATGAGATGGCGCCGCGTGTGCACAATTCAGGTCACTGGACCATTGAAGGCGCGGCAACCAGCCAGTTCGAAAACCATATCCGCGCGATTGCAGGCCTGCCGCTCGGCGGAACCGATACGCGCTTTGCCAGCATCGATATGCGCAATATCGTTGGGGAGGACGCCCTGACAGCGCACCAGATCCTTGCCGAAGATGGCGAACCGCACCTGCATTTGTATGGCAAAAAGGAAGCGCGTGATGGCCGCAAAATGGGTCATGTCACTCGCGTGAGCCACAAGGCGTGATGCACCCCAGTGATTGACACGCACGGCCTTACAATCACGCTCGTCTATGCCCGCGCCGCCAATGGCGCGATCGGGGTGGAAGATCGCCTGCCCTGGCAGCTTCCCGCTGACCTTCGCCGGTTCAAATCGCTCACTATGGGCAAGCCCATGATCATGGGTCGCAAAACTTTTGAAAGCCTCCCCGGCATTCTGCCCGGTCGCCGTCATATCGTCCTTACCCGGCGCGAGAAGTGGGACAGCGAGGGCACAGAGGTGGTCCGCTCAATGGAAGAAGCGCTGGCGGTTGCCGCTCAAGGAAATGATACTGGCGAAGTGATGATAGTTGGCGGCGCGGCAATCTATGACGTGTTCATGCCCATCGCGCACAGGATCGAACTCACTCAGATTCACGAGGATTTCGAAGGCGATACCTTTATGCGCGCGCCCGGCCCCGAATGGACCGAAGTCGCTCGCGCCGATTTCGCCGTAACCGAGGCAAACGGAAAATCCCGCCCCGCTTATTCCTTTGTCTCTTTTGAACGGGCGGATAAAGACTAGGCCCCTATGCGCTGGCTCGATCATCAAAAACCTGTGCCCGATGCGTTGCGCGGCGCGGTCATCGCGCTGGGCAATTTCGATGGCTTTCATAAAGGGCATCAGGCGGTTGCAGGCGAAGCGATTGAGTGGGCGCATTCCGAAGGTCGTCCTTCGATCATCGCGACATTCGACCCGCACCCGGTGCGTTTCTTTCGCCCTGACGTGCCGCCCTTTCGTCTGACAACATTGGAGCAGCGCCAGGAACTCTACCTCGCCGCTGGCGCTACCGCGATGATGGTATTCCATTTCGGCAATGATCTGGCGAGCACATCGGCTGAAGACTTCATCACCGATATCCTCATCAACCGTTTCGGCGCATATGGCGTGGTCACGGGGGGCGATTTCACCTTTGGCCAGGGTGCGAAGGGCAATGTCGGTTTGCTCAAAGGATTTGGCGGTGACAATGGGCTGCATTCACGCGTTGTCGATGTGGTTGAGGCGGGCGAAGAAGTCGTTTCCTCCAGCCGCATCCGCGACGCTTTGCGTAATGGCGATCCGCAATTGGCCGCATCGCTCCTCACCCGGCCCTTCGCCATTCGCGGGATTGTGGAGCATGGCGACAAGAACGGGCGCAAGCTTGGTTATCCCACTGCGAACATCGCCATCGACACCTATCTTCGCCCCAAATACGGCGTCTATGCGGTAACAGGCAAAGTCCTCAGCACCGGCGAAACCCTCAAAGGCGCTGCCAATATCGGCATTCGCCCGCAATTCGAGCCGCCCAAGGAATTGCTCGAGCCGCACTTTTTCGACTTTTCAGGAGACCTCTACGGGCAGGAAATCGAGGTTGCTTTTCACCACTTCCTGCGCGGTGAGGCGAAATTTGAATCCCTTGATGATCTTATCGTTCAGATGGACAAGGATTGCGAGGAAGCGCGAAGGCTTCTAAGCGCGCTGCCATAATGAGCGACGACATCACTAAACGCGACTATAAGGATACGGTCTTCCTGCCCAAGACTGACTTCCCCATGAAAGCTGGCCTTCCGCAAAAGGAGCCGGGCATTGCGGCGCGCTGGGCGGATATTGATCTTTACACCAAGCTGCGCGATGCGCGGCTGGGGCGTGAGAAATTCATCCTTCACGATGGCCCGCCATACGCCAATGGCGACATGCATATCGGGCACGCGCTCAACCACATTCTCAAAGACATGGTCTGCCGCACGCAGAACCTGATGGGCAAGGACGCGCCCTACGTCCCCGGCTGGGATTGCCACGGCTTGCCCATCGAATGGAAAGTCGAAGAGCAATACCGCAAAAAAAAGAAGAACAAGGACGAGGTTCCGGCGAAGGAATTCCGCGCCGAATGCCGTGCCTACGCGCAGAAATGGGTCGACACCCAGCGCGAACAGCTGAAGCGGCTCGGGATCATGGGCGATTGGGACCGGCCTTATCTGACCATGGATTTTCAGGCTGAAGCGACGATTGTTGCCGAGCTGATGAAATTTGCCGAGGCTGGCAACCTCTATCGCGGGTCAAAACCGGTAATGTGGTCTCCGGTCGAGAAAACCGCTTTGGCGGAGGCCGAGGTTGAATATGAGGACCTGACCGACAGCCCGCAGATCGATGTGGCGTTTAAGATCGTCGAGAGCCCGATTGAGGAGCTTGTCGGCGCGCACGCAGTGATCTGGACCACCACGCCGTGGACGATCCCGGTAAATCAGGCTTTGGCCTATGGGGCAGATGTTGAGTACGTTCTTTTCGAACAGCCGCGTGATAGCGCTCGTCCTAGGAAGAAGTTTTTAATCGCTAAAGATCTGGTCAGAGAATTCGGTGAACGGACAGGTCTCGGCAGATACGGGGAGCCTCATATTCCCCATCCGATTGCGGAGGTTGATCGCATCGCCTCGTTCTGTAGTAAAGATCTTAGGGGCTCCGACCTAGCCGGAACCAAAGTCCGCCACCCAATGCATCATCTCGGCGGATTCTACGCGACGCCCCGCCCGCTGCTGGAAGGCGATTTTGTCACCACGGACTCCGGCACAGGTCTTGTCCATATGTCGCCTGATCATGGCGAAGATGACTTCGCGCTCTGCAAAGAGCACGGCATCAATCCCGTTTTCGCGGTGATGGATGATGGCCGGTATCGCGACGATTGGGAGTGGCTTGGCGGATCGGACGAGCGACGTCGCAGCGTCATCAACAAGCCCTTCAACGCGCCCGATGGGCCAATCTGCTCGGACTTGCGCGAAGCGGGCGCTTTGCTCAGCGCTTCTGCCGATTACGAGCATTCCTACCCGCATTCATGGCGCTCCAAGGCCAAGGTCATCTATCGCTGCACCCCGCAATGGTTTGTACCGATGGACAAGGAACTGACAGGCGGCGCATCGCCATCATCGCTGCATGAAATGAGCCTTGAGGATATCGAGGCGGCAGCTTCGGGCGGTGGCGAGGTACCGCAAGGCCCGCGCGATACCCTGCGCACCCGCGCCATGTCCGAGATTGAGCGCGTCCAGTTCATCCCGGAAAAGGGCGCAAACCGCATCGGCTCCATGGTCGAAGGGCGGCCCGATTGGGTGCTCTCCCGCCAACGCGCATGGGGCGTGCCGATCACTTTGTTCGTGCGGCCCGACGGTACCTATCTGCAAGACCCAGAAGTCAACGCGCGAGTCATCGCTGCGGTCGAAAAGGACGGCGTCGATGCTTGGGAGGAAGCGCGCAAAGCGGAATTCCTCGGAAACGCGCACAGCCCCGATGACTATGAAATGGTCACCGACATACTCGATGTCTGGTTCGATTCTGGCTGCACGCACGCCTTTGTGCTCGAAAGCGGGCGCTGGGGCGATTTGCAATGGCCTGCCGACCTCTATCTCGAAGGGTCAGACCAGCATCGCGGCTGGTTCCAGTCCTCGCTTCTCCAATCCTGCGCCACGCGCGGGCGCGCGCCTTATGATCAGGTGCTGACCCACGGCTTCACCATGGATCAGGCGGGCAAGAAGATGTCGAAATCGCTCGGCAACACGGTCTCGCCACTTAAGGTGATGGAGCAATACGGTGCGGATATCATTCGGCTGTGGGCGCTGAGCGTCGATTTCACCGAAGATCACCGGATCGGCGATGAAATCCTCAAAGGCGTGGGCGATCAATATCGCCGCTTGCGCAACACGTTCCGCTATCTGCTTGGGGCGCTCGATGGCTACACCGGCGATGCAGGCGATCTGGGCGAGATCCCGGAGTTGGAGCTTTATGCTCTCTCGCTTCTGAGCGAGTTGGACGGGAAACTCAAAAAGGCGGCGAACGAGTACGATTTCAACACATACACGCGACTGCTGGTGGACTTCTGCAATGAAGACCTCTCCGCCTTCTTCTTCGATATCCGCAAGGACACGCTTTATTGCGATGGTCCCGATAGCGTCACGCGCAAGGCCTATCGCGCGGTTTTGGACCTGCTTTTCCACGCGCTCGTCCGATACGCGGCGCCTGTGCTGGTCTTCACCACCGAGGAAGTGTGGCAAACCCGCTATCCTGACAGCGAAGATAGTGTGCACCTGCTCGAATGGCCTGAGGTGCCAACAGTCCCAGCGGACAAAGCCAAATGGGAAAAGCTGCGCGCCCTGCGTGAACGCGTGACCGAGGCAATTGAGCCGCTGCGCCGTGAAAAGACCATTCGTTCGAGCAACGAAGCGGTCGTAACCGTGCCAGCTGACGCGGTGCCGGACGGCGTCACGGACGAACAGCTCGCCGAATTGTTCATCACCGGGACAGTCACTCGCGGTCAAGGCGATGATGTGACAGTCACCAAATCTAGCCATAACAAATGCGGCCGCTGCTGGCGCTTGCTTCCCGACGTGCCCGAGGATGGCGCGCTTTGCGGGCGATGCGTGGATGCGGTTGCCGCACTTGATGGAGTGGCAGCATGAGCGGGCTTTTCACTCGCAACCGTGTGATTGGACTGTTGATTGCGGCTGTAATCTGCGCTGTCGATCAGCTGGTCAAATGGTGGGTCGCAGGACCGTTGGGTCTCAAGAATCTTGGCGACAAGATGGACCTTCTTCCCTTTTTCGATCTTACCCGCGTGCACAACCAAGGCGTCTCGCTCGGCATGTTTCAGGCGACCAGCCCGGAAATGCGCTATGGCTTGATTGCAGTAACAGCTGCGATTGCCTGCGTCGTGCTCGTCTGGATGATGCGCGAGCGGAAGATGGGCGATATCTTTGGTCTGTCGCTGATCCTGGGCGGTGCGATTGGCAATATCTACGATCGCTGGGCGCTGGGTTATGTCCTGGACTATGCAGACTTTCACATTGGGGACTTTCGCCCCTTCCTAGTTTTCAACATCGCCGATGCGGCTATCACTATCGGCGTGGTTATTATCCTTGCTCGCAGCCTGTTTGTGCGCGACACAGAAGAAGAGGCCGACGGGTCAGCGGAGACAAAACATGCGTAACGTAACAAAGGCGATCATCGTCATTTCAGGCACCGCCATGCTGGGCGCGTGCGGCGGCAATGGGATTTTCAACCGCGACCGTCCCGATGAATTTGCGGTGCAGCGTCAGGCACCGCTGGTGGTTCCGCCTGATTTCACACTCACCCCGCCTGCCCCCGGCGCGCCGCGCCCTGTCGAAGGGACCGCGAGCGAGCAGGCTTTGGAAGCCTTGTTCGGCGGGCCATCACCGCGCAGCTCTATTGAGACAAGCACGCTTGATCGTGCAGGCAGTGCGGCACCCGGCATCCGCAGCCAGGCTGGTGATCCCGAGACCAACACGGTCGCCAAGGGCACCGTGACACGCGACATCATCGCCGCCCCCGAAGGTGACGGCGCAAACGCGCAGACATTGATTCCGTCATGATGGAGCGCGCCCATCCGGGCGCGTATCCTCGCTGCTATGTCGTTCGCTTCGCTACGGAGCAGCTGTGGGCGGGCGGTCACCCTTGCGGTTCGTGATCCCCGAACCGACTTGTGAGCTTAGACTTCTGGCTTTTCGCTTTCCGCTGGTTCTTCCACTTCTCGCCTCACGAGGATCTTGTCGATCCGGCGATTGTCCATGTCGACGATTTCGAATGTCCAGCCTTGTTCGCTGAATGCCTCGCCTTCAATCGGCAGGCGCTTCAGCACCGAAAGAGCGAACCCCGCAGCCGTCCCGAATTCGCGGGTTTCATCATATTCGATCGAGAGCCTGTCAGCGAGCGCATCGGCTGACAAGGCACCCGACACCAGCAAAGTTCCATCGGCTCTTTCGACGATCAACGGTGCGTCGCCTTCGTCTTGGTCGCTAGCGAAATTGCCCGCAATCGCGGTGAGCAGATCAACCGGCGTCACGATCCCTTCGAAATGGCCGTATTCATCGTGCACCAGTGCCATGGCGATTTCCGCCGATTGCAGCACACGCAGCGCATCCATCGCATCGAGCTGATCGGGTAGCACTTCGGCTTTGCGCATCATGGCGCGGATTGAGACCGGCTCGCCTGCGACCAGCTTGGCCAGAATCTCGCGCACTTTGATGATACCAAGAATGCTGTCAGGCGATCCTTCCGCCACGGGAAGCAGTGAATGCGGGCTGTCCTCTATGGTCTTGAGTATCTGTGCCTCATCGGCGTCTGCCTCAATCCAATCCAGCTCGGTTCGCGGGGTCATCATGTCACGCACAGGACGCTCTGCAAGTCGAACGACGCCGGTAAGGATTTGGTGCTGATCGGCTTCGATTACGCCCGAGCGTGTCGCATCGGCAAAGATCATTTGCAGTTCTTCGGCTGTCACACTGGTCGTATTTTTTGACCGGATGCCAAAGAGCCCGATTATCCCAGCAGATGATTTATCGAGCACCCAGACAAGCGGCGCGGCTATGGTCGCCAACAAGGCCATTGGCCGCGACATGACGACCGAAATCGGCACGGCTGATCGCAAAGCGAGCTGCTTTGGCACTAGTTCGCCAACAACCACACTCAGATAGGTCGTGAGAGCGATGACCGAGATAAACGCGATCTCATTCGACACGTCAGCAGGCACGCCAATCGCCGCCAGCCTCTCTCCCACGGGCGCTTCGAGGCTCGCGCCTGATAATGCGCCCGTCACAATCGCAATGAGAGTGATCCCGATCTGCACGGTTGAGAGAAACTTGCCTGGCTCCGCTGCAAGCCTGATCGCGATGCGAGCGCCGACAGATCCTTCTTCCGCTTTCGCTTTGAGCTTTGCGGTTTTGGCCGAAACAATCGCCAACTCCGACATCGCAAAGACGCCGTTGAGCACGATGAGCCCAAGGATGAAAACCAGATCTGACCAGGGAAACGGTGTCACGTCCTATCCGCTAGCATAATTGAGCGCGGATGAAAGCGGCATGGTGTGAACACTGCACCGCTTGGTCCATGGCAAATGTAAATATCGCTCACACGACGTTACAACCGGTTCATTATCAGGCAAAGCGATTAGCGGCACTAACAAGCCGATTGGACGCCAATTCATTGCGCACGGAACGAACCGCGTGCGAGGTGGTATCACTGGGAAAGAGGAGTACTGGACAATGAAAAGATCTCGAATTCTGGTCGCAAGCACAGCTTCGATTGCACTGCTGGGCACCAGCGCGTGCGTTACCGATCCCAACACCGGCGAACAGAAAGTTTCGCGCACCGGGATTGGCGCAGCTCTCGGCGGCACTTTGGGATATCTCCTCGGCGGGGCGATAGGCGGTGATGCAGCGCGGATTATTGGTGCTGGTATTGGCGGCACCGCTGGCGCGGTGGTCGGCAAGCAATTTGATGACCAAATCAAAGAGCTGGATGAACAAACCGCAGGATCAGGCGTCGATGTTGAAGAAGTGGGCGATCAGGATGCAATCCTAGTCCGGCTGCCTGATGGCGTGACCTTTGCGAGCGGTTCTGCCGACATCAATCCCGGTTTTTACACCACGTTGGATTCGGTTGCCGACAGCCTCATCAAATATCCGAACAGCCTTGTGGATGTGTACGGGTTTACCGACACGACCGGCTCGACCGCGCTCAACCAGCGACTTTCAGAGCAACGCGCACAAGCTGTGGCCGATTACCTTGCGGCAAAAGGCGTCGCTCGTGGACGCCTTGCAACGCGCGGTTTTGGCGAAAGCTACGATCAGCTACGCGTTAAGACGGCTGACAATGTGAACGAGCCGCTCAACCGCCGCGTTGAAATCAAGATCATTCCGATCAGCGATGCTGATGTGGCTGAGGCCCAAGGGCAATAACCTTACCTGATTTTCAGACACCAGGTTTCCTGCTCCCTTCATCCTTTCATCCGGGTCGTATTTCGGAGTCATAACTCGGGTGGAAAGGTGCAGGGAGTGGGAAGCCTGGGACCTGTGGGCAGGAGAAGAGTTTCTACTTGTCCCTTAAAGTCTCGGCCATCGGCCTGATCCGCTGAGCGATGGCTTCGTGAATGGCAGGCGATGAAACAAGCACGCCGAAATCTCGTGGATCGCGCTTGTTGAAATTGAGCGGTTTGCCGAAAGCTTCCGACACCTGAGCCCCTGCTTCGCGCGCGATTAGCGTTGCGGCCGCGACATCCCATTCATAACCCCACCTCAATGTCGCCACCAGATCGGCTTGATCTGCTGCAACCATGGCGATGCGCAGAGCAATCGAATTGGGTTTTTGGACGATCAGAAGGTCGTTCACCGCTTCGGGCAACTGATCGACAGGAATGCGCGCCCCGCCGAGCTTGGTCCGGCGCGAGGCTGTGATCGGCTTTCCATTCAATTGCGCGCCTCGACCGGCCTCGGCGCTAAAAATCTCACCGCGAGCCGGGGCAAAGAGAGTTCCCAAAAGCGGTTTGCCTGCGCTGATCAGCGCAACAGACACTGCCCAGCCATCACGGCCACGGATAAAATCGCGCGTCCCGTCTACGGGATCGACCATCCACAAGAGATCTCTATTCAGGCGATCCTCGTCATCGGCAGTTTCCTCGGACAACCACCCCGCGGAAGGCAAAAGCGCGCGCAATTCCCGTTTAAGAAAAGCATCGACTTCAAGGTCAGCCTCGCTCACCGGGTTGCCGGGGGTTTTGTCCCAACTGGCAAGATCATGCCCACCACCTGGCCAGCGCGAAAGCGCAATGCGCCCGGCTTCGCGGATGATCTGTTCGAGGCGTACCCTATCAATCATGACAAGATGTTTCCGTGAAGCCGCAAAGCGATCTTTTCAAGCGCCGAAATCCATGCTTAGGCGTGCCAGCATAAATCTCTCCCCAGTACCTCTCACTGGCAGCGCGTCCGCGTTCCAGATCGACACAATCAAAGGGATCAAAACAGCATGAATGTGCACGAATATCAGGCGAAAGAACTGCTCAAGGAACACGGCATCGCGATTCCCGCAGGCCACGCTGCGATGACAGTCGAAGAAGCGGTCGAAGGCGCAAAGAAACTGCCCGGGCCGCTCTACGTAGTTAAGGCTCAAATTCATGCTGGCGGCCGCGGAAAGGGCAAATTCAAGGAGCTGCCTGAAGATGCCAAAGGCGGCGTTCGCCTCGCTTTCTCCCTCGATGAGGTCGAAAGCCACGCCAAGGAAATGCTCGGCAACACGCTCGTGACCATTCAGACGGGCGAAGCGGGTAAACAGGTCAATCGCCTTTACGTCACCGATGGCGTCGATATCGAAAGCGAATACTACCTTGCCATGCTGGTCGATCGGGCGACCGGGCGCGTCGCTATGGTCGCGTCGACTGAAGGCGGGATGGACATTGAAGATGTCGCGCACGAAACGCCTGAGAAGATCACAACGATCACCATCAACCCAGCACAAGGCTTCATGCCACACCATGCGCGCGCGGTTGCGTTTGCTCTCAAGCTGACGGGTGATCTCAACAAGCAGTGCCAAAAGCTCGCGAAGCAACTCTACACCGCATTCATGGCGAGCGATTGCGATATGCTGGAGATCAACCCGCTGGTTGAGACCAGGCCCGATGCCGATGGAAAAGCCCACCTGCTCGTGCTCGACACCAAGATGAGCTTCGATTCAAACGCGCTCTATCGCCACCCCGCCATCGAAGAAATGCGCGATGAAACCGAGGAAGACCCAGCCGAGGTTGAAGCGAGCGAATATGATCTCGCCTATATCAAGCTGGACGGCAATATCGGCTGCATGGTGAACGGCGCCGGCCTCGCCATGGCGACGATGGATATCATCAAACTGAACGGCGCGTTTCCCGCCAACTTCCTCGATGTGGGCGGCGGCGCAACGACCGAGAAAGTGACAGCCGCGTTCAAGATCATCCTCAAGGATCCGGCGGTCGAAGGCATCCTCGTCAACATCTTCGGCGGCATTATGAAATGCGACATCATCGCTAACGGCGTGGTGCAGGCGGCGAAGGACGTGAACCTGCAGGTCCCACTGGTGGTGCGCCTTGAAGGTACGAATGTTGAGGCGGGCAAGGAAATCCTTGCGAATTCCGGCCTTGCGATCGTTCCCGCCGATGACCTTGGCGATGCGGCGAAGAAGATTGTCGCTGAGGTGAAGAAGGCGGCTTAACTCGGTTGCGAAGGCGCATCCGCGCCCTCGTCCTCCGCGCTAATCCTTCGCTTGCGCTACGTGCACCTGCGGGCGGGCAGTCGCCCTTGCGGGCGCGGCGCAACCGATATGCTTTAGTACTGCAAACTACATGCTCGGTCCCGGCTCCGGCAGGATTGGCGCGCTCGTATCCTGATAGGTCAGCCAATTGCGCCAGATCGTGTGGGTGCGCTGATCGATGAGCCGGATTGAGCAGCGTAAGCTCATGGCGTTGCGGATCGTGCCTTCCTTCCATTGTTCATACACGGCGTAACACTCTTTCTCGCGATGCTGCTGCGCAGCAGCCTGTGATGCACGCATGAGTGAATGCAGTTCGCTCTCGCCTGTATCTGAAAAGCCAGCTTCGCCCATCGCGGTTTCGAAGTAGAGCTCTTCGCGCTCCTCCGCGCGCTGGCGAATTCCGGCGAGGCAGTCATTTATCTCGATGGTGGTCCCATCACAGCCATAAGAAATGTACTTTGGCGTAAAGGGTGGGCGGAATCTAAATATCAATTCCTTGACGCCATGCCCCTCGCTTTTCATTCGAACGGCAGCGACAAGACCTTCGCCCGGCCTTTCCGGATCAGCGCAGCGCAGCGTCAGCGCATTGAAGTAGGCAGCACATTCTTCGATCCCGACCAACCGGAAGGTGAGCATGTCATCCTTCTCCTCCCAACCGGTCAGGTCAGCGTTGAAATGCTTGAGCTTGAGGACGAGCGAACCTTCCTCCTCCATCATGTAAAGATGTTCGGTGAACATGATTTCGCCGGTCTCGGTCTCCTGCACAAAGGTACCGACCATCGTTCCGCCCATTGGCGGGAGCCAGCTTTCCATCGCCGGCGCGCCGCCGATCCCTTCGCCCCGCCATTGACCCACAAGCCAATCCATTTGCGCAAGCGATGCACTAGGCGATTCGAAACCTTTCTCGCCCACACGAGTTTCTAAAGCTGAGTCTTGGGCCGCCACTGATCCGGTCAGCAAAATCGCGACCAAAGCTGATCCAATGACCTGTCCGATTGCACACATTGCACCTCTCCTATCGACACCGTCCACCAGGCTGCAACTCAAGCGCAAAACCATCAAAGCAGAGGGTTGACGTAATACAGACGGAGCGCAAGATCGCTATTCGACATCCACTGTGAAAAAAGATTCTCGCCGCCTAGCTTGCTTGACGTTTACGTAAACGCAAGCTAGGGCGTGCGGCAAATAAGAGAGATAGGAAGGAAGCCTCCATGAAAATCCTCGTCCCCGTCAAGCGGGTGATCGATTACAACGTCAAACCGCGCGTAAAAGCGGATGGTTCGGGCGTTGATCTTGCCAACGTCAAAATGAGCATGAACCCTTTTGACGAGATCGCAGTCGAAGAAGCGATCCGCATCAAGGAAGCGGGCAAGGCAGAAGAAATCATTGCCGTATCCATCGGCCCTGCAAAGGCTCAGGAAACGCTGCGAACCGCGCTCGCCATGGGTGCAGACCGCGCAATCCTCGTCGAAACCGACGAAGATGTGGAACCACTCGGCGTTGCCAAGATCCTGAAAGCGATCGCGGAAGAAGAGCAGCCCGGCCTTATCCTGCTTGGCAAGCAATCGATCTCGGACGATTCGAACCAAACCGGCCAAATGCTCGCCGCTCTTATGGGCCGCCCTCAGGGCACTTTTGCCAACACGGTTGAAATCGATGGCGACAGCGTTTCGGTGAAGCGTGAGATTGATGGTGGTCTCGAAACCGTCAAGCTCACCATGCCAGCAATCGTAACCACCGATCTTCGCTTGAATGAGCCGCGCTATGCTTCGCTGCCCAACATTATGAAAGCGAAGAAGAAGCCATTGGACACCAAGGCACCAGCCGATTTCGGTGTCGACATCGCGCCTCGTCTCACCACCACCAATGTCAGCGAGCCTCCGGTCCGCCAGGCCGGCGAAAAGGTTGAAGACGTCGCAGCACTCGTCGCCAAGATCAAGGAGCTGGGGATCGCTTAAGCGGCCCAGCGTAAGAAGAGGATAGACACTATGAACACTCTCGTTCTCGTCGAACACGACAATTCATCGCTGAATGACGCCACTCTCGCCGTCGTCACCGCGGCTGCAGAGCTTGGCGAAGTGCACGCTCTGGTTGCAGGCGAAAACTGCGGCGCAGTTGCGGATGCAGCTGCCAAGATCACTGGCGTTTCCAAAGTACTGAAAGCGGACGATGCCGCTTATGCCAACGGCCTTGCTGAAAATGTAGCGCCGCTGATTGCAGGTCTCATGGACGGCTACGACGCTTTCCTCGCGCCAGCGACCACATCGGGCAAGAACATCGCTCCGCGCGTTGCAGCGCACCTTGATGTGATGCAGATCTCGGACATTCTCTCAGTTGAGGGCCCCAAGACCTTCACCCGTCCGATCTACGCCGGAAACGCGATCGCAACGGTCGAATCGAACGATCCAAAACTCGTCATCACCGTGCGCGGCACTGCGTTTGCCAAGGCTGATGCCGAAGGCGGCTCTGCTTCAATCGAAGACGCATCAGGCCCCGGCGATGCTGGCCTTTCCAGCTTTGTAAGCCGCGAAATTGCCGAGAGTGATCGCCCGGAACTCGCCAGCGCGAAGGTCATCGTATCGGGTGGCCGCGCTCTTAAAGACAGCGAGACTTTCGAGCAGATCATCAACCCGCTCGCCGACAAGCTTGGCGCCGCCATCGGCGCATCACGTGCTGCGGTTGACGCTGGTTATGTGCCGAACGATTATCAGGTTGGCCAAACCGGCAAGATCGTGGCCCCCGAAGTCTACATTGCGATCGGCATTTCCGGCGCGATCCAGCACCTTGCCGGCATGAAAGACTCCAAGGTCATCATCGCAATCAACAAGGATGAAGATGCGCCGATCTTCCAAGTGGCAGACATCGGCCTCGTCGCAGATCTTTATAACGCCGTGCCCGAATTGACCGGCGCGTTGGGATAAAGCTGCACAAATTCTGAAGGTTGCACAAAACCCCCGCTAGGCTAGTTAGCTCGGCGGGGGTTTTTCTTATGCGGTCTTTTGTTGTTCTAGCTCTCAGTTTGGCGGGCAGTCTCTATTTGAGTGCGCAGCAAGCAAGCGCGGAAACACTGGAGCTTCAACCAGCTTCCAATTGGAAGCTGCGCGAATACGAGGACAAGTGCAGGGCGACGCGAGTCTTTGATAAAGGCGATCAAAGCGTAACGCTCTGGCTCGAACAGGGCGGGAAGGGCCAAGTTTTCAATCTCACATTGATTGGCGATCCGCTCAAGAATCCATTCGGGCCGGCTGTTCGAATACAGTTTGGCGATGAGGCCGAAATTGCCCGAAGCTATATCTCTACCAAGTCCAGCAAGGGGCGTCCCGTCATGCGGATGTACGGTGTCACGTTGGTTCAGCCAGAATTAGAACGCGACAGAGATGCTGATGCACCGGATACACGCATTGCCGCCGAACGCGCGAATGCGATCGATGCGCTCACCATCAGAGGTGCAGGATTGAGCAGCGATTTTTCGCTCTTGCTTGGACAGATGAGGCCTCAGTTTGAATTCTTGCAGGACTGTGGCGAGAGGGTCGAAGTCAGGCTGAGCGAAGCAGGAAGGCCTCTGACCGACGAAGCGAGCGCTCCCGTCCCGATCGATGAAGATAAATGGCTGAACGTCGCAGATTTCCCAACGTATCTGCAAAGAAGCAAAATGGAGGGCAGGGTCGAAGTCAGGCTGACAATTTCGAAGACCGGCAAGCCGAGCGCTTGTACCGTGATCAAATCAAACAAGCCGCAATTGTTCGATGATCCGGTATGTCTTGGCCTGTTAAAACGTGCCAAGTTTGAGCCAGCCAAGAATGGCGCTGGTGAAGCGGTACCATCCTATTTCTTCCAGAAGGTATCGTTTATTTTGCGCTGACTGGACAGCGGAAATCGGAACTGCCAGTCCTTCACATAAAGCTCACAATAAAGTGCAGCGTCATCCCAACGAGGCCGCCTACCAGTGTTCCGTTGATGCGGATAAATTGCAGGTCGCGTCCTACGGCATTCTCGATTCGTCCGGTAATCGTTGTCGCGTCCCAGCGCTTTACTGTTTCTGAGACCAGCGTGACGATCTCCGCGCCATAGCGTGTTGCGATGCCCGCGGCTGTTCTGCGGGCGAAGCGGTTTATTTGGGTTTGCAGGCGCGCGTCCTGGCTGAGAGCGGTGCCCAGATCCGCCAGGCCTTTGCGCATTTCTGCGCCAAGCCCGCTCTCCGGGTCGCGCGCGCGGCGGATCAATGAACGGCGAATACGCTCCCACACACCCATCCACCATTCCGCAACCGCCGGATTATCGATTATGTCACGCTTCATCTGCTCGACGCGTTCGCGTGTTTCGGGGTCGGTCTGCAAGTCTTTGGCAAGCTGCGCCAAGCCCTCTTCAATTTTGTGACGAAGCGGATGCTCTGGGTCGACCAGAACTTCGGCGAGTAGCTTGTAAAGGCCATCGAGAACGCTGCCCGAAATGCGTTCATCAAGGCCCGTCCAGCGCAGCACGGCGTTGGCGCGCTTATGGATGATGTCGCGCACGGTCTCTTCATTGTCTTCGAGCGTCAGGCCGGCCCAGCGGATAAATCCATTGATCAAGGGCTGATGGCTTCGATCCGTCATCGCGCTTTCGAGCATCCGGCCAGCAAGCGGCGATACATCGACTTTAGCAAGTTGACCGGCGAGACCGGATCGCACCTGATTGCCGAGCCTGTCAGGATCAAGCGATTCAAGGACTTCGGCAAGCAATTCCGCCGCTCCGCCAGTGATACGGGAGCGGGCATCATCCTTGGAGGATTCGTCGGATCCTGCGACCAGAAAATCGCCGACCGCGCGTGCGACATTCATCCCGGACATTCGCCTTGCGACGACTGCCGGTGTCAGGAAGTTTTCTTGCAGGAAGTTCGCCATAGTATCGGCGATCCTGTCCTTGTTTTCTGGGATGATCGCGGTGTGAGGGATCGGGAGGCCGAGCGGGTGGCGGAACAGCGCTGTCACTGCGAACCAGTCTGCAAGGCCGCCAACCATTGCCGCCTCTGCAAAAGCGTTGACGTATCCCCATGCTGGATGACCCGAAACGGAAAGAGCGTGCGTGCTGAAAAACAGGACGGCCATTGCGGCAAGCAATCCAGTCGCGCTCCACCGCATGCGTCTCGCGCGATCCGCGGTGAGCGGTTCGCCCCCGAATGGGGATGGATTGGGTGCCTCAGCCATGGGGGGCTTCTGTGACGGATAATGCATGATCCGTCACCTATCGAAGCGCAAGGAAGCGCGATTATTCAGCTGGTAACGCTCCTGGAGGCAAACGCGTTTCCGGCTCCGCACTACCCGGCATGGGCAGATCAGGACGCGTTTCACCGGTCGCAGGACCATATGGGCGGCTTTCATCGCCCGGCTTGTAGGTGAGCATCTTTTCACGCAGCCACGGCCCAACGCGCCGTTCAAATCCGTCTGCAAGGCTAAACCCTGCAGGGACGATCAAGAGCGTCAATACGGTCGACATGATAAGCCCGCCAATGACCACAATACCCATTGGCTGGCGCCATGCGCCATCGCCGGTGAGCGAAATCGCTGTCGGAACCATGCCTGCCGTCATAGCAACGGTCGTCATCACGATCGGCTGTGCGCGCTTGTGCCCCGCCTCCATGATTGCGGTGAACTTGTTCGTTCCCCGCTCCATCTCCTCAATCGCGAAATCGATAAGCAGGATGGAGTTTTTGGAGACAATTCCGAGAAGCAGCAGTGTGCCGATGTAAACAGGCATCGATTGCGGCATGCCGATAAACCAGATGAGCATGATGCCGCCCAAAGGCGCGAGCGCGAGTGACGTCATGTTTACCAGCGGGCTCATCAGCCGTTTGTAAAGCAGCACGAGGCAAGCAAACACCAGCAACACGCCCGAAACGATGGCCACCTGGAGGTTTTCCAAGAGCTCGTTCTGGATCTCATCATCACCCACAGCATCGCGAATGACGCCGGTCGGGAGATCCTGCAGGATCGGCAACGCATCAATCTGCTGCTGCGCGTTGCCTTTAAGAACACCGCTCGCAAGGTCTGCTCCGACGACTACGCGGCGGTTCTGATTGAATCGCTGAATTGCGGTGGGGCCTGATCCAAACTCGATATCGGCAACCCGGCTGAGCGGAACAGTGCCGCCGCTTCTTGTTGGAACCGGGAGATTTTCAATCGTCGTCATGCTGGCGCGATCTTCCTCGCTCAACTTGACGCGGATCGGAATCTGCCGATCAGACAGCGAGAACTTGGCAGCATTCTGCTCGATTTCGCCCAGAGTGGCGATACGAATGGCCTGACTGATGGCGAGCGTAGACACGCCCAGTTCCGCCGCCAATTGCTCGTTCGGCTTGATCAGGATTTCAGGACGGCTGAGGTCAGCGCCGATGCGAGGTGCAACGAGCGAATCCAGCCCCTTCATCTGTTCAACGAGAGTGGTGGCCGTCTCGTTGAGCAGCTCCGGATCAGAGCCCGCCAGCATCACCGACATATCGCGGCCCGAGCCGAAACCGATGGAATCGGCAACGAACCGGACACGCGCATCCGGGATCTGGTTAAGGATAGGCGTCATTTCGCGCTGGAAATCGATCGAGGAGCGCTCGCGGTCTTCTTTCAGGGTGATGTAGATCGTCGATTCGCCGACGCGGATGCGCTCCAGCATCAGTTCGACTTCCTGCTCCTGATAGAGGATTTCGGCGACCTGATCGGTGATGCGCTTTGTCCCTTCAAGCGTTGTGCCCGGGACCATTTCAATGGCGATTTCACTGTTCGAATCGTCAATATCGGGCTGGAATTGGCCCGGAACGCTGCTGAACAGGACCATCGTCACCAAAAGCGACATCCACCCCGCGCCAAGCATCCAGACGCGGTGATCGTAGAAACGAGCTGTCAGATACTGCGTGCTTTGTCCAAACCGTGAGCGGTTTCTGCCGAGCAATTCGATACCTTTGAACACCAGCCAGCCAGCTGCAAATGCCACCAAAGAGGCAAAGACCAAGAGCAGGATTTCGACCAGTTTGGAGATGGTCAAGAACACCGCTCCAAACTCGTCATCCGAAAACGTTCCGGCGATCCGGCCGGGAATGGAGTATTCGCCAACGAAATTCCACACTGCAAAAATAGTGAACCCTGTGATGCCAAGGAGCGCGACCACAACAAGGAGCATGCTCGGCACGTAGAGCCAACGCCAGCGTGGGCCTTCCACGCCTTCTCGCCGCGTATTCATTTTCCCGCGATCAAGCGTCCAGGCGAGAATCCGCAAATAGCGGTCCATCATTGGGCCTTCGCCGTGTTCGGCGTGGCCTTTGGCCGACAGGAAATAGGCCGCCATCAATGGCGTAATCATCCGCGCCACGGCAAGGCTCATCAAAACCGCGACGACCACGGTAAGGCCGAAGTTCTTGAAGAATTGCCCCGTGACGCCCGGCATCAGGCCCACGGGCAGGAACACCGCGACAATACAGAAACTCGTCGCGACAACAGGGAGGCCGATTTCGTCGGCAGCATCAATACTCGCCTGATAGGCGGTTTTGCCCATTCGCATATGCCTGACGATGTTCTCGATCTCGACAATCGCGTCATCGACCAGGACGCCTGCCACCAAGCCAAGCGCGAGAAGCGACAGGAAGTTCAGGTTGAACCCGAGCAGATCCATAAAGAAAAAGGTCGGGATCGCCGACAACGGGATTGCGACCGCGCTGATAAAAGTCGCGCGCCAATCGCGCAGGAAGAAAAACACCACAACAACAGCCAGCACGGCGCCTTCGATCAGCGCCGACATCGAGCTTTTGTACTGGCTTTCCGTGTATTTGACCGTGTTGAACAGCGGGATGAAGCGGACATCAGGGTTTTCCGCCTGAATCTCTTCAATCACCACCTTGGCATTTTCGAAAACGGTCACGTCCGAGGCACCGCGCGCGCGGCTCATGAAGAAATTGACGACCTCTTTATCGCGCACTTCACTGATTGACTGACGCTCGGAGAACCCATCGCGCACGCGCGCAACTTCGCCCAAGCGAACCGTGCGGCCTCCGCCCAATTGCAATTGGCGCTGCGACAATTCGTATGCCGTATCATTGTTGCCAAGTACGCGAAGCGATTGGCGAGTGCCGCCAACCTCGGCAAGAC
Source organism: Erythrobacter sp. YT30 (assembly GCF_001542875.1). GTDB lineage: Bacteria > Pseudomonadota > Alphaproteobacteria > Sphingomonadales > Sphingomonadaceae > Erythrobacter. The sequence goes on from NZ_LMAF01000002.1 coordinate 863,957, forward strand.
CGCCTGCCGCATCGACATTGGTCGTGCGAAGGACGTTGTTGATGTCTGAGGCGGTGATGCCCAGTGCCTGCATCTTGGCTGTGTCGAGGATCACCTCAATCTCGCGATCTACGCCGCCGAACCGCCCAGCTTCTGCCATGCCTTCAATATCGAGCAGTCTTTTGGCCACCGTGTCATCGATAAACCAGCTGAGCTGTTCGATGGTCATGTCGCTGGCTTCGACCGCGTAAATGCCGAGGAAACCGCCGCCCACTTCGGCCTTGGTGATATTCGGTTCAAGAATACCTTCAGGCAGGCTTCCGCGCACTCGGTCGACCGCGTTTTTGACTTCGGTGACGACTGCGTCCGGATCCTCGCCAATCTCAAATTCGACAAAGGTAAACGAACTGCCTTCCGATGCCGTCGATGAAATCTGCTTCACCCCGTTTATCGAGCGGACTGCGCTTTCAACCTGCTGGGTGATTTGGTTTTCGATCTCTGTCGGCGCAGCACCCGGTTGACTGATGCGCACCGATACGCCGGGGAACTCAATCTCCGGGTTGTTGGTGATATCCATCCGCGCGAAACTGACGATCCCTGCAAACAGCAGAGCCGTAAACATGACGAGCGGTATCACCGGGTTGCGGATCGACCACGCCGAAAGATTGCGGAAATTCATAAGGTCAAATCACCCATGCTGGTCGTCATATCGTTCAAACTGCCAGACGTCGTTCCGCCGTCAGATACGCAAACGAGGGCCTGACGGATCATCATTCGCTGCTCGCGTCATCGCCGCTGTCACCGCCGCCAATCGGTTCGCCTTCGCGTCGCGGACGAACGGTTTCACCCGGATTGCGGAAGCCGCCAGAACGCAAGACGACAGCTTCGCCGCCTGCAAGCCCGTCGGTGATTGCCACTCCATCGGGAGTGACTGCGCCCGTTTTGATAGCCCGACGCTCGATCTTGTTCTCACCCGTCACGATGTAGACATAGGGGCCTTCCTCATCCGCGAGCACAGCGCTTTCAGGAAGAACCGTTGCCGTCATCGTGCCGCTCATGATTTGCGCGGTCGCAAAGCCACCGGGACGCAATTCAGGCGCGAAGGGAAGCGCAATGCGCGCAGTGCCCTGGCGAGTGGTGGTATCAACGACCGGGGAGAGCTGCCAAACCTGCCCATTGAAACTCTTTTCAGAGCCTGCAGGGATAACACTCGCATTCACCCCTTGCGACAGACCTGCAAGCTGGCTTTCGCTGACCTGAGCAAGCATTTCCATCTCGCCGCTGCGGGCAATGCGGAACAGCGCAGGGGCGCCTGGACCAACCGATTGGCCCGGTTCGACATTGCGTTCCAGCACATAACCAGCCGCCGGCGCAAAAATGCGCAGACGCGCGTTGCGGGCGCGCAACTCAGCCAGCTGCGCTTCAGCGACACGGACGCGCGCTTGTGCGGAATCGCGTGTTGCCGTCAGCCGATCAACGTCAGCTTTCGAAACGAAGCCGCGCTCCACCAATTGCAATGCGCGATCCAGGTTCGCTTGAGCGAGATTGGCGTCCGCTTTTGCAACTTCGATTTGAGCTGCCTGTGCCTGCGCTTGTTGAGTTTGGACAGTGCGATCAATCACAGCCAAAGTTTGGCCAGCGCTCACCCATTCACCGGCATCAACGGGTACAGAGACGACGCGCCCGCCTTCTCCTTCGACACCGACAGGCATTTCGCGGCGTGCAGCAATAGTACCGGGGACTTCGATAATGCCTTGGACAGTGGTTTGCCCTGCGTTGACAACGGTGACGACGGGAGCCTGCGAATTGTCATCGGCGGCTGCTTCTGGCTCACCTGTCGCAAACACGAAATAGGCGATGATGGCCGCGCCAAGTGCGAGCACGGCGAACACACCGATCAGGAGCCCGCGCGACATTCCGGGCTTCTGCCCTTCTAGTTCGCCGCCGTCATGGCCCTTGGCCGTGTCGCCCGGAAGACCTTCGCCGGGGACGTAATCCACCCGCTCATCCGTAACTGTAGCCTCGTAATTCATGCCCTCGCCTCGTTTTGGACAGCCAAAACAGCCTGTCTAGTCTGCATCAAAGTGTATTAGATGCATAACTCACCCTGCGCAACATCTTTACGCTCACAAGGCTTTTACCGCAATGCGCGGTTCGACTGATGACATGGAGAATAGACGAGCGGCATCAGGGCAAAGTTCCTCAGAACACACAAAAAAGGGCGCGGCGGTCATTCCCGCCGCGCCCTCAATGGGTGATTGATCTGATGTATCTACCGAACGCGGCCGCGCTGAATGAGGTTCATGACCCCCAGAAGGACAACAGCGCCAAGCACCGCAACACCCAATCCGACAAGCGAAAATTCCTGCACGCTGCCGCTGATACCTAGCAGTGGGCCCGCAATCAGATTGCCGATGACTGAGCCAATGCAGCCAACCACAATGTTCCAGAAAATGCCCATGGAGGCATCCCTGTTCATGACAAGACTGGCAAGCCAACCTGCCACGCCGCCGACGATTAATGCGATAATCCAACCCATAGTGTCCTCCTGCTTATCGATCTTGGCTTTTAGACGAAACCAATGACCGAACCAACCTTGAGCAGGCAGGAACGTTCCAAAATGAGGATTTAGTAGGTTTTGGAGCGGGAAGCGCTCGCTTAGTATTTCAGCTGACGCTCGTAGAGGTCTCGGTAGTGTTGGATGCGAGTTACGCGGAGGCCTTGCATGCCCGAACGATCAACCGCACGCTGCCAGGATGCAAACTCTTCCAGTGTGAGGTTATAGCGTTCAAGCACCTCATCAATGGTCAACAGCCCACCGTTTACCGCAGCGACCACTTCGGCCTTGCGGCGCACGACCCAGCGCTTCGTCTTTGGCGAAGGCAGATCATCAAGCGTCAACGGCTCACCGAGCGGGCCGATCACTTGTGCGGGGCGTATGTCCTGGTTTTCAATCATTAATTGTCTCTCGCGTCGCCTGATGCCGCATTGTCCTGAACTTCTGAGACAATAGGCGACGATGCTTTTCGAGGCTCTAAAACATCTAGGTTAACAGGCCGTTCGCAATCATTATCTTCAATCAGCGGTTCGTCGCGAAAATAGCGCGCTGCAGCGTCTCCGAAGCTCGCAGCTGCCGATCCTATCGGGTTTTGCTTGTCGCGACTTAGCAGCAGGCGCAGCTCTCGCGCCGCTTTCAAACGGGTGGTAAGTTCGTTCCAATCGAGCGCGCGAAGCGCATCACCGCCCTTGCGCATCGCCGCTTCTGAATCGCCACGCGCCGCGCCAATAAGGACGCCGTCGGCTGCATCACGCACCGAGCCGCGACCCTTTGAATCGCGAATCACCGGCCGCACAATCGAAGAGGCTTTTTCGAACATTCGCTCTCCGATAGAGAGAGGATGTCAAAATGTGGTAAAGCCCGGCTTTACCGAGTTTTAGGATTAGAGCGGCGCGAAAGCGGCCTGTTCTGTGGGTATTCTATCGAGTTTGGCTCGGTCCAAACACCTCTGGCACTCGGGCAGCACGCGCACTATATCGCGCGCACTCTCGGTCTTTTAACATGTCACTTGATACCTCTCTCGACACGCCATCCGCATTTGGCCTCGACAGCGCAGCGCTGTTCGATCTTCCGCGCGCGCCTTCGGAATGTCGCATCGTGGTGGCGATGAGCGGCGGTGTGGATTCCTCCGTGGTCGCCGCTTTGGCGCATGATACGGGCGCTGAAGTCATCGGGATCACACTGCAGCTTTACGATTATGGCGCGGCGACCGGGCGTAAGGGCGCTTGCTGCGCCGGCGATGACATTGCCGATGCACGCGCCGTTGCCGACAGGCTGGGCATTGCGCATTACGTGTTCGACCATGAAAGCGCGTTTCGCGATAGCGTGGTTGATCAGTTTGCAGATGAATACCTTGCTGGGCGCACCCCTGTCCCCTGCATTCGCTGCAATATGGGGCCCAAGTTTACCGATCTCTTCCGCATGGCGCGTGAGCTGGGCGCAGATTGTCTGGCGACCGGACATTATGTGCAGCGGGTTAAGGGCCCGCAGCAAAGCAATTCGGGGCCAGAGCTTTACCGCGCTGTCGATCCAGCGCGCGATCAGTCCTACTTTCTCTATGCAACAACGCAGGATCAGCTCGATTACATCCGCTTTCCTTTAGGCGGGCTGGAAAAGAGCGTGGTGCGCGAACTCGCTGAAAAAGCGGGCCTCAGAAATGCAGCGAAACCTGACAGTCAGGACATCTGCTTTGTCCCCGATGGCAATTACGCAAAGATCGTCACCGATCTTCGCCCCGAAGGCGGCGTGCCTGGCGATATAGTGCATGCAGCCACTGGCGATGTGCTCGGGCAGCACAAGGGCATTGTCCACTACACGGTCGGCCAGCGCAAAGGATTGGAGATAGGCGGTCAGCCAGAGCCGCTTTATGTGATCGCGCTCGATGCCGAAAATCGTGAAGTTCGCGTGGGGCCAAAGCGCATGCTGGGCGTCGAAAGCGCCGAGTTGATTGAGACCAATCGCATCGGCCCGTTACCCGTTGGCGAAGAACTCACCGCCAAGGTACGCAGCCTTGCGAAGCCTGTTCCGATTTCGCTTGATGGTCCGCTCGGCGATGGCGCGGCCACCACGATCCGCTTTGCCAATCCTGAATTCGGTGTAGCGCCCGGGCAGGCAGCGGTCATCTATGCTGGTGAGCGCGTTGTGGGCGGCGGCTGGATCGATGCAACCACCTCGGTTGCGGCCTAGCGCTCCCACTTCTCAAGCACGCAGCCGAAGCCTTCGCGGTACGTGGCTGTGTTAGCCGTGACGAGCGGAAAGCGCGCGGTGACACTTTTCGCATCAACATCGTCAACCAATGTGACCAGCTCCATCCCGCCAAGTTTGTCCTTCTCGCAATCATCGAGCGAGCGGCCCGAAACAAACCGGCACGAACACGCGACACGCGCCGCATAGCTGGTGCCAACTTCGGCATAACCGCCAATGGGCTCGCGAAAAGTATAGAATACGGCCGCCAAAGCGCAGAACACGATTACGATCAGCCAGACCGCAACTTTCATGCTTCCCGATTTTTGCGCCTTTGCCATTGCCAACCCGTTTCGTGTGCGAGAAAGACCGCGTGATGACGGATCGCAATCAATCTCACAAGACCGCAAAATCGCGCGGCACATATTGCCTGGCTCTATCGGCGCTTGTTCTCGCCTCTTGCGAGGCTCCGGACACTGGCCCGCCACCGCTTACCGAACAAGCTTTGGCTGCGGTTACTGAGGATGCGGGCGCGCCAAAGGATCAGCTCGCTCGTCAAGTGGATGAGCTGTTCACAACAGAAGGCCTCGGAGAAACACGCGCTGTTCTCGTGATGGCAGATGGCGAGATTGCTGCTGAGCGATATGCGGATGGCTACGATGCTGACACCCGCTTTATCAGCTGGTCGATGGCGAAAACGATTACTGCCGTGTTGATCGGGATGCTGGTCGCGGATGGCAAGCTAAGCGTTAAGGAGCCCGCGCCCGTCCCCTTATGGCAGCGACCGGGCGATCCGCGCAGCGAGATCACTTTGGAACATCTCCTGCAAATGCGCTCAGGTCTGCGCCATACCGAGGCGGGCGATCCGCCGTTTGATTCCTCCGAAGTGCGTATGCTGTTCCTTGATGGGCGCGATGATATGGCGCGCTGGGCGAAAGAGCAGCCGTTGGAAGCAGAGCCGGGCGAAAAGTTCGAGTACTCATCCAACACCACCGTAATTCTGGCTGATATCGCCGCGCGGGCTTTGACGAAAAGCGATGATCCGGAAGTACGCCGCGCAGCCATCGCGGAATTCTTGGAAGAACGCCTCTTTGGCCCCTTGGATATGACATCAGTTGTGCCCGAATTTGATGCGTCGGGCACTTTGATCGGTGGCAGTTTAATGCATGCCACCGCACGCGATTATGCGAAGTTCGGCGAATTCATGCGGGCAGGTGGGAAAGCCCCCGGCGGTGAGCAATTGGTTCCAACGGGATGGATCGAAGCGATGACCTCGCCCAGTCCGGCTTCGGAGCATTATGGCTATCAGACATGGATGAACCGGCCTGAGCCAAGATTGGAATACCCGCATCCACTCTTTCCGGACCGCGCACCCAATAGCTTGTTTGCGCTGATAGGACATATGGGGCAGTACGTTCTGGTTTCGCCAGAACAGAATGTAACTCTGGTTCGGCTTGGCCATTCCACGAGCGAAGAACGCCCGCTCATGTTGCAAGAAGCAGCCGATGTGTTGGCGCTTTATCCGGAATAGGGATCTCGTGGGCCATCAGCCCGCCATTGACGGTTGGCCGGCACAAGGCCATGCGGCGCGAAAATCACTTCTTCATAGGAGCAGTATTCGGTGACATCCCGACGCAAAGGCATCATTTTGGCAGGCGGTTCTGGTACCAGGCTTTACCCGTTGACGCGTGGCGTATCCAAGCAACTGATGCCCATCTTTGATAAGCCGATGATCTACTATCCGCTTAGCACACTCATTCTGGCAGGTATCCGGGACATTCTTGTCATCACCACGCCAGAGGATGCGGAACAGTTTCAACGCGTGCTGGGCGACGGCTCCCAGTTTGGAGTTTCATTGAGCTATGCTCAACAACCTCGACCTGAAGGACTGGCGCAAGCCTTTCACATTGGAGCCGACTTCGTTCGGGGGCACCCATCCGCACTCGTGCTGGGCGACAACATATTCTACGGACATGGTCTGCCCGAACTGCTCAAAAATGCCGATGCGAAAACGAGCGGTGCAAGTGTCTTCGCATATCGCGTCACCGATCCAGAAGCGTTCGGCGTAGTCGAATTTGACGAGACCGGAAAAGCGATCTCGATAGAGGAGAAGCCAGCGAAACCGAAATCGAATTATGCAGTCACTGGCCTTTATTTTTACGATGAGACAGTGGTCGACAGAGCGCGCGATCTGAAGCCTTCCAAGCGAAGTGAGCTAGAAATTACCGACCTCAATCGGCTTTATCTGGAAGAGGGTTCAATGTCGGTTGAAATGATGGGGCGAGGATTTGCCTGGCTCGACACGGGAACGCACGCATCCCTTCTGGACGCGGCGACCTATGTTCGTATTACCGAAGAACGTCAGGGCTTGAAGATTGCTTGTCCTGAAGAAATCGCATGGCGTCAGGGATTCATCGATGACAAGGAGCTTGGACGCATTGCCGAGCCTTTGCGCAAATCAGGTTATGGCGAATATCTGCTGGGATTGATTGAATGAACATCATCCGGACCAAGCTAGACGGCGTTGTTATCATTGAACCTCGTGTTTTCGGAGACGAGCGCGGATTTTTTATGGAAAGCTGGAATGCAGATGCTTTTGAAAAGGCCGGACTTACCTTCAAATTTGTGCAGGACAATCACAGTCGCTCACAGAAAGGAGTCTTGCGCGGACTGCATTTTCAGAACCCCGGTCCGCAAGGCAAGCTGGTGCGCGTGACACGCGGGGCTGTGTTTGATGTAGCAGTTGACGTGCGGGCATCATCAGAGACTTTCGGCCAATGGGTTGGCATCGAGTTGTCAGAGGCCAATCATCGCATGCTGTATGTGCCTGAGGGATTTGCTCATGGCTTCCTTACTTTGGAAAATGACACGGACTTTCTTTATAAGTGCACCGCGCCCTATGCGCCTGATGCTGAGCACTCAATTGCATGGGATGATCCGGCAATCGGCATTGATTGGCCGCTTGGTGACATTGCGCCCGCTTTGTCTGTGAAAGACAGCAAAGGCACAAGCCTTGCCCAGGCTGAAGTATTCGCATGAGGGTTTTGATCACGGGGGCGACAGGCCAGTTGGGGGGCGCCTTGCTGGCAGCAGCCCCTGCTGGCTGCGATGTGACGGCGATAAGCAGCGTCGATGTAGATTTGGCGGACAGCGCCATGTTACGGGCGCGATTGGCAGTTGAAGCTCCCGCGCTGATAATCAATGCCGCAGCTTACACCGCCGTCGATAAAGCTGAAAACGATGAACAAGAAGCCTACGATGTAAATGCCAAAGCAGTGGGCATAATGGCTCACGCAATGGCTGAGACAGGCGGTAAACTCGTCCATGTCTCCACTGACTTCGTATTCGATGGTGAAGCCAACACGCCCTATCTCCCCGATGCAAAGCGCGATCCGCTTTCCGCCTATGGACGCACCAAAGCGGCTGGCGAAAATCATTTGCGGCCGGAAGATCTGTTGATCCGGACATCATGGGTGTATGAAGCAGGCGGATCAAACTTTGTGCGAACAATGCTGCGGCTTATGCGTGAACGTGAAGAATTGGGCGTTGTCGCCGACCAGATCGGTGCCCCGACATGGGCGACGAGGCTCGCGCAGGTGATTTGGCAATTGGTCGATCGAAAGGCGGCAGGCATCCATCACTATTGCGATGATGGGCAAACAAGTTGGTATGAGTTTGCCGTGGCAATTGCTGAAGAAGCGCACGCGCTCGGGATGATACCGCGAATTCCAAAAATCAAACCTATTGCCACAACAGATTACTCAACGCCTGCGGCACGTCCTTCATTTTCGGTGCTGGATTGCAGCTCGACACACGCAATATTGGGCGAACCGCCCGTGCCCTGGCGTGATAACTTGAAGGCGATGCTCGCTAGTGAGGCCGCATCAATCCAATAGGTAAGCGCCTTCGACAACAGTCACACAGGGCCCATCAAGCCAAACTCTATCACCATCCATTCGGCAGCGAACATGGCCCCCGCGGCAGGAGGCTTGATAAGCGGTAAGGTTGTTTTTCCCCAATCGCTGAGCCCAGAATGGCGCGAGTGCAGCATGTGCCGATCCCGTTACGCAGTCTTCGTTGACACCGGCACCCGGCACAAACACGCGGCTGATAAAATCTGATGCGCGGCCTCTTGCTGTACAGATGAACTGATCATCGCCAATATTGGCCAAGGTGGAAAAATCGGGCGAAAGGGAGCGGATCGCCTGCTCATCTTCAAACAGAAAGATGTGATGCCTTATTGTCGAGCTATGCGTTGCTATGGGCGTGGAACCTAGCGCCGCGATGGCAACCGCTTGGGTCGATGGCCGGGTCGCGATGACCGGCAATCCAATCTCAACACCAACTTTCGCCTGCCGGACCACAAGGTAGCCCGATTGCCGAGTGCGGAATGTGACGCACTTGGCTTCAGACTGGGGTAACAGGACATGACCTGCAGCTAAAGTTGCATGGCCACACAAACTGATCTCGCCTGATGGGGCAAACCAGCGCAGTTCCCAGTCCGCGTCACCGGTGTGATCAGCAACCGCAAAGGCTGTCGCCGCAAACATGTTTTCTGCCGCAATTGCCTGCAATTTGTCATCAGTAAGCCAGCTATCGAGCAGCATCACAGCTGCCTGATTTCCACCATGAGCCCGCGCGCTGAACGCATCGACATGCCAATAAGGGATACGCATCATGCATCCTTCTCCAGCTTTTCGAACTCATCGGCTTCCCGCAGGGGGTTATTCACCTCATCCACGTGGCCTTCGGGATCAATATGAATGAGCAGCTCCATATCCGGAAAATGCTCACACAAATCCGCTTCGACCCGTTCGATGATGTCGTGGGCCTCTTCAACGGTCATATCGGGCGGCACATCGACGTGAAACTGGACAAAATCGCGCGCTCCGCTGCTGCGTGTGCGCAGATCATGCAGACCTTCAAGCTCAGGATGTTTAGAGGCAAGCTCGACCAGTTTCTTGCGTTTCCCAATAGGCCATTCGCGGTCCATTAGCTGATCGATTGCCTTGCGCGCAGTGCCCCACGCACCCCAAACAAGCCATGCGGCAATGCCGATGCCAAACAGCGGATCAACACCGGTGAGCCCCAGATACTGGTCCAGCACCAGCGCGGCGATCACAGCTAGATTGAGCAGAAGGTCGGATTGGTAATGAACCTGATCAGCCTCAATCGCGACTGATCCTGTTTTGCTTACGACATGCCGCTGCCAGGCGATAAGCGCGAAAGTCGCGATGATGGCGATCACCGAAACGACAATGCCTTCAGCCGCTGCGACAGGCTGTGCTCCTTCGATCAAAGCCGTGAGGGCGCGAAAGGCGATACCTGCCGCCGAAAGCGCAATCAGGATGACCTGGAACATCGCGGCGAGCGCTTCGGCCTTGCCGTGGCCAAACCGGTGCTTTTCATCCGCTGGCTGGGCGGCAATCCACACGGCTGTCAGAGTGGCGAGACTTGCCACCAAATCTAGCGCAGTGTCTGCAAGGCTCCCTAGCATCGCCGTTGAGCCAGTGCGGGCAGTTGCCCATAGCTTTAGACCGACAAGAAACAGCGCTGTCGTGATCGACGCAATCGCTGCGCTGCGGGTCAGGGCAGCGTTATCCCTCACGGATAAAGCAGCGTGTCAGACCAGGTTTCACCTGCACTGGCCCTTTTGAAGAGGCGTCGATCATGTAGGCGGTTGTCGCGGTCCATCCAAAACTCGATTGAGCGCGGATCGAGCGTGAAGCCGGTCCAATGCGCAGGCCGCGGCACTTCTCCAGCATCGGCATGCTCTTCCCATAGCGCTTTCACGCGATCGATATAGGTCTGGCGATCATCGAGCGGGCGGGACTGGTCTGAAGCGGCTGATCCCACCTGCGATTTGTACGGGCGCGAATGGAAGTAGGCATCGGCGCGCGCTTCATCGACTTCGATAAGAGGGCCTGAGACGCGGATTTGGCGGCGCAGGCTTTTCCAGTGGAACAGCAGGCTTGCTTGCCGGTTCGCTTTGATATCGTTCCCCTTACGACTGCCAAGATTGGTGAAGAAGGTGAACCCGCCAGCTTGAACGCCGTATTCGGACCCTTCGCTGGGACCATGCCCTTTCAACAGAACCATCCGCACTGAAGGCGCTCCAGTTGCATCAGCCGTCGCCAATGCCATGGCGTTGGGATCGTTTGGCTCGCTCGCCTTTGCCTCGGCAAACCAGATATCAAACAGCGCAAACGGATCTGCACCGCTCGCAATCTGGCTGTCAGCAAGCTGGCTTTGATCAAGACTTTCAGGAAGGGCGTTCGTCGATGTCATAATGCGGTTCCAATGGGTTGTTGGTAACCAAATAATACCTTGATCGCGCACGGCAACGGCAAACCCTTACCGTAAAAGCTTAAGGCCGCTTTCGTGCCAATGCGGGGCATTCGAACACGCCCCTTGCACAGGTTAACCGTCTCACCTAGCTAACACACATCATGGCCGATCCATACCGAATCCTAGGGCTTGCCCGCAATGCCTCCGAAAAGGAGATCAAGAGCGCGTATCGCAAGCTTGCAAAAGAACTCCATCCGGATCGGAACAAGGATAGTCCGAAAGCAGCTGAGCGCTTTTCGGACGCGACAAAGGCCTATGATCTCTTAAGCGACAAGGACAAGCGCGCTCAATTTGATCGCGGTGAAATCGACATCGATGGCAATCCGCTCAATCCCTTTGCCGGAATGGGGGCAGGCGCAGGACGCGGCGGTTACGCTGGCGGCGGCTTTGGCGGAGGCGGTTTTGGTGGTTCGCGCGGTGGATTTCGTGACAGCGAGTTCGGCGGCCAGCACCCCGATGACATGGACCTTGGCGATCTGTTTGAAGGATTGTTTGGGGGCGGGCGGGGCCGCACAAAATCACCACCTCCCGGCAGCCGACGCGGATTTGGCCAACGGACACCCCCCCCACCGCCCAAAAAGGGCGCGGATATTCATTACAAGCTTTCGGTCCCGTTCGAAGATGCCGCCACTCTGCGCGATCAACGCATTACGCTCGCCGATGGCAAGGCGATCAATCTGAAACTGCCGCGCGCGCTTGAAGAAGGCACGCAGATGCGCCTCAAGAATAAGGGGCACAGCGGGCCCGGCGGCAGCGGCGATGGCATTGTTGAGATCAACATTGCGCCCCATTCTTTTTACCGGCGCGATGGCGATCATATTCGCATGGATCTGCCAATCACTCTTGATGAAGCGGTGCGCGGAGCGAAAGTGAAATGCCCGACGGTTGATGGCCCCGTTATGCTGACGATCAAGCCGGGCACCAATGGCGGCACAGTATTGCGTCTTGGGGGCAAAGGCTGGAGCAAGAAAGCCGCCGATAGCCGCGGGGATCAGCTCGTAACTCTGGAAATCCAGCTTCCTGAAGACCTTGAAGGGCTTGAAAAATTGTTGGGCGATTGGTCTGATCCTGCCAAACCGCGGGAAACACTCGAACAGTAACAGTTCACTCCCGATGCTAAGGGGGAGCCTCGCCGAATGGCAGCACACCAAGAAGCTGCAATGGAATTGCATTCCCGCTCGCTCTCTCCAGAGGCGCGGCGGATGCGGGCGCGGGCTCGGCGCAGGGACATGGCAGCTTTAGGGCTGCTTGAAGGGCAGAACCAAACCACTGATACTGGCGGTCTTCAATCAATCTTGCGTTGGATTGGCCCTGGAACGCGCCCTTTTGAAGTCGTGCGCCGAACCGTTGTTGGCACTTATCAGGACGGCTTTATCCATGCGGGCAACCTCGCCTATCTGGCGATGCTTGCGATATTCCCGTTCTTTATCTTTGCCGGCGCGCTGTTCCAATTGATCGGCGAAGTGCAGGAGCGCGCGATGGTGATCGAAACTGTGCTCATGGCGATGCCGCCCACGGTGCGCGGAGTAATCGGACCAGTAGCCAATGATGTGATTGATGCGCGCAGCGGGTGGGTGTTGTGGTTCGGCGCAGCTGCCGCATTGTGGTCTGTCTCAAGCCTGATCGAAACCATACGCGACGTGCTGCGCAGAGCCTATGGCACCAAGGCGGAACAAGCGTTCTGGAAGTACCGCCTCGCATCTGCAGGTCTTATTATTGGTGCAGTGCTATTGATGCTGTTGTCGTTCTTTGCTCAAGTCGTGCTGAGCACCGCGCAAGAATTCATCGCGACCGCCATGCCCCAATTAGGCGAGCTCATCGGCACGCTGCAAATCTCGCGCATCGTCCCCGCATTTGGCCTGTTCGGATCGCTCTACCTTCTCTTTTACACGCTGACGCCGTCGCAATATCGCAGGAAAGCATATCCCAAATGGCCCGGGGCGCTCTTCACTGCCTTATGGTGGGTTGGCGTCACGACCGCTTTGCCTCAAATTTTGAGCGGGTTTTTCACTTACAGCCTGACCTATGGCAGTCTTGCAGGTATCATCATCGCGCTCTTGTTTTTCTGGCTTGTCGGGCTGGGTCTCGTTATCGGCGCTGAATTGAATGCGGCTCTTGCAGAGCCTGAGAACATGGAAGACCCGGACACAGCCTAGCGCTCACCGCAAGGCGGACGGACAAAGGAGATACGACGCCATGACCAAACTGATGGCAGGCAAACGCGGCCTCATCATGGGGCTTGCCAACGACAAGTCTCTGGCATGGGGCATTGCCAAGCAGCTCGCAGAACACGGGGCAGAGCTGGCATTTTCGTATCAAGGAGATGCTCTGGCTAAACGCGTGAAGCCGCTTGCAGAACAATTGGGCAGCGATTTCACCTTCGAGTGCGATGTTAGCGATATGAGCTCGCTTGATGCGGCATTTGCCACTCTCAAGGAGCGGTGGGACACACTCGACTTCGTCGTTCACGCAATCGGATTTTCGGACAAGTCGGAATTGCGCGGCAAGTATGTAGACACCAGCCTCGACAACTTCCTGATGACGATGAATATCTCGGCTTATTCGCTCGTGGCGGTGACAAAACGTGCGGCGGAAATGATGCCGGAGACGGGTGGAAGCATCCTTACGCTCACCTATTATGGCGCAGAAAAGGTAATGCCGCACTACAACGTGATGGGTGTAGCCAAGGCCGCGCTGGAAACCAGCGTTCGCTATCTCGCCAATGATCTGGGGCCAGCAGGCATTCGAGTGAACGCGATCAGCGCGGGGCCGGTAAAGACACTGGCCGCGAGCGGCATCGGGGATTTCCGCTACATCCTCAAATGGAACGAACTCAACACCCCTCTGCGCCGGACAGTAACACTGGACGATGTCGGCGGATCGGGCCTGTATTTCCTGTCAGACCTATCATCAGGCGTGACAGGCGAAATTCACCATGTCGATGCAGGGTATCACACAGTAGGCATGAAACAGGCGGATGCGCCTGACATTGGGCTGGTTTAGTATGCTCTCAGCTACTTGTCCCGCTTTACTTCGATGCGGGAGAGTTCCAGCCGAAGTGTCGGCTCACCTCTTAGAGAGCGTGCGCGTATCTGTAACAAGGCTGGGCTGCAAGCATCTGGAGCGGCTTCCAGTCGGAAAATATTTCCACCGGTTTTCAACGCTTTATCAAACAATGGAGCATCGTTCACACCACATTTCAGAAGCAAGCGTAAGCTCTCAGATCTAGGGCTTCCACGAGATTGAACGTTTGTCCGAATCGTAAATGAACTAGATGGTAAAGTTATGACCCGCTCCGCCACAACTCCACCCTGACCAGACCTTACGAAGACCTCGAGAAACTCACCATCTTGGCTCGCCTGCGAGCGAAAGTCCCTATCATCTGCGAACCGCCACTCGAACGGAATAAAGTCCGAAGCCCAGTCTAACTTTCCGTCCGCTCCAATGGGTCCGGATGTGGATTTGAGATTCGCGTATAAAGCTCTTGCCGTAGACAACTCACCTTGCGCCGCCAGTCCCGCAATTAGAATGCGGTCTGCTTCATCATTCTCAATTGGAATCTCGTTTCTTATCTTAGCCAGATTAGAACGAAGCTCAGGCACCCTGACTGCAAAGCTAAGGAACCGGTCATGCCACTCTGCGTCCCCATTAAGGATCGATGGAAAAGCATCGAGAGCCTCATCAATTGCCAGAGCTTCACCAAGAATTGGAAAAAATTCAGTATCACGGTCAGGATTGACCCGAAACATCTCATCAAGGGTTCCCAAAACACTGTCGTAAGCTTGATCATCCAAGTGTTTCTCCAACACGAATCCCTGCAACGCCAAGTCACGGCGATTCAGACGGTTCGCTCGGGCGAGAATTGAATTTCGGATCTCGCGATCAGATTGCGCGGCAGCCAAAATTGCATAGGCCTTCGGGGTTAATGGCTCTTTTGCCTGGGCTATCAAAGCTAGGTTTCTGGATTCCCGTGCTGCCTCTCTCAATCCTCGTCCCTTCGCTGCCTCGGACTGAAAGATACGGAATGCCCGTTGCTCATCTGCGAGTCCATTCATCGGGAAAAGAGCAACGGACTGTTCAGGCGCTTTCCGCGTGGCAATGCTGCTATAAGCTTGCACTGCCAAGCCGAGCCCTAAGGCAACACAGGCTACCGCTTGGAAAATCTTTGAAAATGTAGATGTGTTTTTCAAATTTCGCCCGATCAAAACCTGCAAAGCCTAGATTACACTCACGATGTTGCCATCTCTGGGGCGTCGTCTTCAGGTGTGGTCCCGTAACCATACCCATACCCATAGCCATAGCCATACTCCGCGCTCCGTTCATCGAGCTTAGTAAGAACTACTCCATAAATTGGAGTACCAGACCGCTTGAGCCTATTCATAGACGTTTCGATGATTCTTGCCTTAATGCGATCGGCTTCCACAACGTACACAATGCCGTCCGCGGCACGAGCGGTTTCCACAGCATCAGCTAGCGACAGCAAAGGTGCGCAGTCGATCACGATTTGATCGTATTCGCCCCGAACACTGTCCACGAGTTCAGAGAGCCGAGGTTTGGACAACAAATCGGCCGGATTCGGCGGTCGATGGCCGATCGGAATATAGTCAAAGCCCAAATCGACTATCGGTATAACTTCATCGGACAATTTGGATGCGGGATTGGTCAGGAGTGCTGCCAGGCCACCGCTCGTGTGGTTCCCCAATTCGAGAGTCTTCACGAGCTTCGAGTTGCGCAAGTCAGCGTCGATCAACAAAGTGCGCTTACCGAGTTGCGCAAAACTTGTTGCCAGTGCTGTTGCAGACATACTTTTGCCTTCCGCCGGCACAGTGGATGTGAGCAAAATAACCTGTGGAGCACCTTGAGGCGTAAGGAAAACAAGGTTGGTGCGGAGTGATCTATACGCTTCACTAATTTCTGACGATCGCTGGTTCAGTGTGTCTGCGAGACGATCAAATTGCGCCATTGGTATTCCACCAAGAACAGGCACTCCGAGTTTACTAGTTGCGTCCTGAGCAGTTCGAATCGCTTGGCTGAGCGTGACACGTAGATAAACAAGTGCTGATGCCAAAAGAATACCGAAGACAATCCCTGCCAGGAGGTTCCGCAATAACGATGGCGAATATGGCAAGGCTGGAATCTCAGCTTGATCGATCAATGTAATATTATTCTGCCCTGCACCAGACGCTTCAAGCTCTTTCAATCGCTGCAACAAAGCTTCGTAAAGCTCACGATTAGTATCAACTTCTCGTTTCAATATCCCATATTGGATACCCTGATTCTGTTGCACGAGAAATGATCGCTTCGCGTCCTCTAATTGTGCTGCCAAGTTTTTTTCGCGCATCTCAGCGGAACGAAGGGCTGCCCTCGCTTCTGCAGAGC
Source organism: Erythrobacter sp. YT30 (assembly GCF_001542875.1). GTDB lineage: Bacteria > Pseudomonadota > Alphaproteobacteria > Sphingomonadales > Sphingomonadaceae > Erythrobacter. Next base: position 880,404 of record NZ_LMAF01000002.1, read on the forward strand.
GTGACGATCTGAGAGAGTTTACCTCCGATTGTTTTTGTTGCACCTCTGGATAGTCTGGCCCGAACGTTTCCTCCAGCACGGACAACTCAGCTTCGGCTATTGCCAATTGCGTTACCACCCGGTTGTCGGCTGTGCTATTTGACACATTTCCGGCGGCAACTGCTGCCTGAGCCTCCACCCTGTCTGTTTTCGCTTTCGCAAGCGCTCTGTTGATTGCATTCAGATCTGCAGCCTGAAGAGTTTGCGTAGCTGTACCAGATCCTTCAGCTGAAGCTTGAGATTCTAAAACAAGAATTTCATTCGCATTTGCATAGTCGACCAATTCCTGTTCACTTCGCGAGAGTGTCTCTCGCAACTCTTCAATTTGATCGCGTAAAAACTCTCGCGCCTCAATGTTTGTACCAAATCTCTTTTCGTAATTTGCCGCGATAAACTCTTCGGCCCACAAATCGGCTATGCGGGCCGAAAGGCCCGGAGAAGGGCTCGAAAAAGCGACATCGATCAGGCTGGATTGTGTTATTGGTTCGACACTAAGCTGCTCGAGCAATAGCCCTTCCAAAGCAAACACTGTTAATGGCTCGTCGCTTTCGTCGAGAGCGAACACCTCAAGAAATTCTTCATCTCGAGAGAGATTGCCAGCTTCCAAGACCCGTGACGCCATAAACCGGGATTCCAAAAGCTCATATTGGGTATTCAGGTATTGAAGTTCAGAGACCTGATTTTGCGTTTCAAGCGGATCAAGCGCCGTCACATTTGCCGCAACTTGTGACACCTCGATCCTTGCGCTCGATCGAAACTGAGGTGTGGCGAGTAGCGTAGCAATCAGAGCAACGAGAATGCAGACTATGACTATCCCGCCGAGCCAGAACTTTAGTATTTTAGCTTCGGTAAAATATCGATCAAGGTCCAGTACGAATGAACTCCGGTCTTCATCCATTTTGACTTCAGTCCCGGTCTCGACGCCAGAGTGATTTTCGAATGAACGGGGATTTGCCTCAGAATTCAACGTCCGACCCTATCTAACAAAATAACGGCAGAGCTGAGAATTGGTGCAAACTGCAAAATGTTATCCAATCTTCTCGCACCTGGTGAATCCCCCACCATAACAATGTCATTTGGATACAATAGCGGGTCGTCATAGTTTCCGCGCTGAATTGCCCCTAGATTGTAGACACCGATGTACTTTTGGCCAGCCACTGTCCGCATCACCAATACGTCATCAAGTTTGGCGTATTCAGCAAGGCCTTCAGCCTGATTGACCACACGAAGTAAGGTCGGGCGACCAATCGCCGAATAAGATCCAGGTTTCCTCACTTGCCCTCCTACCGAAATCGAAGGTGACGGAAACTCGCTGGGAATTACTCTCACTTGCGGCTCGATGATATAGCGCCCACGCAATCCATCAGCGATCAGATCAGCTGCATCACTTGGAGATTTTTCACTCAAGTCGATTATTCCCAATAGGGGGAAGCCAATTTCTCCATTCTCATTGGTAAGAAATTCGCCAGAGAGGTTTTCGGCCCCCACGACCTCAATTTCCAATACCTCTTGCGGGCCAATGGTATAGAAAATCTCATTTCGAGGCTCTGGCAGCGCTTCTAATTTGGTTAACTCGATCTCAGGTGCCGAACCAATCGTTCGGTCTGTTGCACAAGAGGACAAAGCCGCAAAACATGGTAAAGCTGCCAGCGCAAAGACCGCGCGCGTGTTAAGGAGTATCTTTGACATTTCTCGTTCCAATGGCATCGCGATCAATTGAATCCAAGCGTCAATCAATCGTTTTCCAAAAAACTCGGACGCTGTGTCACATCAGCGCCATTGGCACGTTCAATTGCAAGGGAAAGAACGAGCCATACACCGATGACCTGAAACAAGGGCGCGCGAAGCGGATAATCTACAATAGAAGCAACCGCGATGATCCCGAATACCGATAGCCAGAATACGATTGTGACCACCGGGCGATCCATCGCACCAGCAATTGAGATTATAGATCGCGCCACCCAAGCAATGAATATGACGAGCATGCTTACAGCGGCAAGCCCACCCTCAATTGCAAATTGAGCCCAATCATTATGAGCCTGATTTAGATATGAAGGAAGGAGTAATGATCTAGGCTCATATATGTGATAAACTTCTTCGAACGATCCAAACCCCGAGCCCACCAACCAGTGAGCTGAAAGCATTTGTGCGAGGACTGGCCAGATCTTCCACCGAATATCCTCTAGGGCGTTTTGGCTCAAGACACTCTCTATGATCTCCGCTCGCCCATTTAGTACAAACAGAGCCACAAGAACGATTATCGCGACAACAAGTGCCACCAGAAGTTTTCGGGGGTCGGATGCGAAAGTTCCTAATTTACTGCCACGCTTTGTCTGCTTCGCTTTGGACTTTTGCTTCGCAGATTTGGCCGCTTTGGAAAACGCGGCGTAGCTCATCACGACGCATGCAGCGAGAGCACCAAGACCAGCGGCCAAACCGGAGCGGGAGCCACTAATAATTATAGCAACGAGCAATAGCAGAAGAGTGGCAACTCCAACACCAGGGAGCCACGGCAATTCCCGTCGATATGTGGGCTCAAGTATCAATCTCGCGCAAATGAGCAAGACAAGACAGGAAAATACTGCAGAATGGTTCTGGTTGGCAAAGAGCCCCACCGGTGCGCCGCGATTTGTAACACTGTAAAGGTAGAATGGACTCTGAGTGCCGGTGATGATTTGCGCGATGCCAAATCCTGCATCAACCACGCCGATGGCTACGATAACGATATATAGGTTTCGTAACGACACTCGTCGTGTGAGTAGAATTAGCATGGCGGCACCCGGAACTATCAAGCTTGCCAGTGCTCCTAGAGTTCGTGATGGCACCATAGAAACGGGTCGCCAAAGAGCTTGCTGCCCAATCAATGCATCCAGGTCAGCGATTGTATCTCGTGCCGGCAAAGTTTGCCAAAGTGAAGGAGGCAGCGGGATGAGTTGCACGGCCATTAAAGTTACCAACCCAGCGAATAGAAGGATAGGCACGCGCGCGTGATGCCATTTTTGGACGCCAAAAAAGACTAAAGGTGGGATCAAGAAAAGCGCAGATAGCGGTCGTAGCGCAACAATCTGAACCGCGTCAGAGCGAGAAGCGCCGCCCAAAAATGCAACAACCAAGGCAAATACAGCAATCGCAACCAACGCAACTGTATCTCCTCTTTTTAATTGTTTTTCAGTAGTTTCAAACGAACCTTGGTTGCGCTTTTTGCTTCTCACCGAGCATGCACCCTTGCTTAAATCGATCTCGCTTCTGGATCATCAGCAAGACATTGAGGGGCCTCGAAAAATTTGATCCAAAGGAAGATAGGTTTTATTCGCCGCATTTGCCGCCCTGCTGGCTTAACAGCAACTTCATTCATGTCTATGTAGCAACGACAAATTTGGACAGGAATTTTACTGAGCATGCGCGCACTCAAAACCGCCAGTGAGTTCCAGTCAAAACGAGCGCAACAAAGACAGTGGGTCGATACAGCCTACGACATATCACCAAAAGCTCTGACGACAGTAATACTGTAAAAAGCGAGCCCGATGCGTCGTTCAGCGCGCTTTCCAAAACTGGCAAACGAGTGTGAATGAAAGACTTAACGCACCCCTTAATCCGGATATCCCAATTTGCGGCCATCAAAGTCATTCCAGGACTCGCCAACATTGCCCTGATCCCAGTTTTGCACAGCTTTATGGGGGCGGCAGGCTTTGGTCAGTTTTCACTTTTCCTGAGTTTTGCTCTTCTTTCGATCACAGTTTTCGGTGCGATCGTGACACAGCCTATGTACCGCTTCTTATCTTCGGACTGGGAGGGATTGAGCAACTTTAACGGCTTTGCATTCATTGCCGCTGGATGTGGATCGGTGGCTGGATTTTTAGCCGGAGCATTTATTGGATCTAAGTTGGACATCGCTCTGCAAAGTGGGATCTTTGTAGCAGCCGCTATTCTATACACTGCTATGACCGTCCGGCTGCAGATCGAAAATTCGATTCGGACTCTTGCTATTCTCGAAGCGTTGCGGGTTTTGCTTCTATTTTGCCTTATAGTTGGGTTCGCCCAATTCTACTCTGAAGTAACCATAATTATGGCGATCACCGCATTCGGTCTCTCGTTCGTTTTTCCCCTTCTTGTCCAGCCAAAGCGACTTAAACCCAGCATGCCTCGGTGGGGTTGGATCAAAGGAAAAGTGCGGTTCGGATACCTCTCCGCAATTTGGCTCATGCTGGCAGGGCTCCCTATGGCCTTGAGCAAATCATTTGTGTCTGTCCATGTGAGCGAAACGGAGCTTGGCGCAATTTCGGCCAATCTCGATATGTATTATCGGGTCTTCAGCATTTTAAACATAGCAGTCGCTATGTGGATGTTCCCGGCGATGTCGAAAGCATATGATGACGGTAATTACGCCACAGCACGAAGAAAGAATCTCTTTGGTCTGGGTGTGTATGCTGCGGCAGGAGCTGCGGGAGGCCTATTTTTGTTGGGAGGCGCATACATTTTCGAACCCTTCCCCGCGCCACTCGCTGGTGGATTAACGTCACTGGGAGCGGTTTTGCTGGCATGCTACATGTTGCAAGCAATGTCACTCGCGCATAAGCCTCTGGAGATGTCCGAACGACTGATTTCCATGATTGGTGTGATGGCCTGCGCGTTGATTGCTTTTGTAATAACAGCGTTAACGATGCTTGGGCTCGGCCTTTTTGCCCCCTCAACAGCAATCGCAATCTCGCTCTGCTCGGCTGCTCTTGTCTATTTTTCGGGCGTGTGGGCAATAGATGAAAATCGAAAGCCACGAGCATAAATTTCTATGATCGACATAGTCATCGTCAATTGGAATTCCGGTCCATTTTTAAATGATTGCCTGCAGTCAATTGAGCAATACTCGGATGGTCTAGTTGCATCAGTCACGGTCGTGGATAATGCCTCCACTGATGGTTCATTTAAAAGCGCTGAATGCCGGCCGCGCACAAAGCTTATTCACGCTGGGCAAAACTTGGGCTTTGGCAAGGGCTGCAATGTTGGCGCGAACGAGGGCAACTCGAAATACATCCTATTTTTGAACCCTGACGCAAGGCTTTTACCTGACACGCTTAGGACGACCCATGAATTCATGGAACAAGATGAAAATTCTCACGTCGGCATCTCAGGGGTGCAATTAATTGATCACAATCAGAACCTGACAAGAAGCTGCTCTCGCTTTCCATCTGCTCTTGGGCTCGTTTTTCGATCAACTGGTTTCGAGAAAATATTCCCATCATTAGGGATAAGAATGGTAGACTGGAATCACATTGAATCGCGTGAAGTTGATCAAGTCATGGGTGCTTACTTTTTTATCCGAAGAAGTTTATTTCAAAGCCTTTTAGGTTTTGATGAAAGATTTTTTGTTTACTATGAAGAAGTAGACTTGAGCAAGAGAGCAAATGAATTGGGCCTGAAGAGCTTTTACTTAGCGAACGCGCAAGCAGTGCACTTTGGAGGCGGTTCTTCCGAACATATAAAAGCGAGACGTCTCTTCTACTCGCTTCGAAGCCGACTGAATTATTGTCGAAAGCACTTCGGGCCTTGGTCAATGGCACTGGTTTTAGCAAGCACTTTAATCATCGAACCAGGTTCGAGAACTCTGAAAGCTATCATCAATAGAAACTCTCGAGAATTTTGGGAAACAGTAACCGCCTATCGGATGCTAGTTTTTTCATTGCTCAATAGATAGCCGGCGAGGCGCACTTACGAGTTGAACGCCCTTATCGATGAAGATCGCAGTTTGCCATTCGCCTGCTCACCGCAATACTTGGAGCAAAGCCTGAATGTCGTACCTTTATTCAGTGGTGCTGCCGCTCGAGATTTTAACGCTTCTTGCTGCTGTCGCAGTCGAGCTTCTTAAGATCCAGCTCGGCGGTCGAAGGTTCATTTTCCTTGGGGTCGCGGCGCTTTGGGTTCTTGCAACCCTCTTTCGACCGTGGGGCGCATCGCCAGACGATTGGAACTATGTTGTCCACCTTCGGCTCACTTACCCGCTTTCGGAAGAGGAGTTCAAAAACACTCTTGGACATAGTCCTCTTTATTACTTTATTTTGTCGGCTGTGCGTGTTTTTTATGATAGTTACTTTTCGTTTATGATCATTGCTGCGAGTAGCCTCGCTTTAAAGTTTTTGCTAATTGCTCAAATCACGAGGTACAGTCTACTTTCATTACTCGGATATGTTTCAATATTTTGGATGTTACATGACGTTGTTCAACTGAGAGCTGGGGCTTCGACACTATTTCTATTCTCAGTACTTTTTTTCTGGATTCATTCCAAAAGGATTCTGGCAATTGCCGTCGCAATTCTCGGTCCATTTGTCCATATCTCGGCTGCTGTCTCATTGGCAGGACTTCCTTTGCAATGGGCGTTTCGAAATCGTTATTGGCTGGCAATTGGATTTATTGTCGCCAGTCAAGCCTTGACTGAAGTATCGATGGTTCCGCCGGCTTCGATAATTGAACTTATCGGCATTTCGAACGAAAGGGCTTTGCTTACTCTCGAGACGTCAACCGAAGCGGGTGGTCTAAGGCTGACTTCGGCCGCTCTTGTGATAGCTCTCTGTCTTGCCGTGCCTAGTTTGAAGAAAATAAATCGGCGTGACCTTGATTTATTTTTCTATTCGGTTGTTGCTGCTTTTGCCGCATATTGGTTTACGGCTGACGCAATGACGGTCAGCAGTCGACTTCTTCAATTTCTTTCAGTGCCGATTATTTTACTGGCCCCGTGTTTTAAAAATAATCTGCCAAACTTTACTGCATTTTGCTCTCTGTGTGGAGCTTACTTTTATCTTTCTGGCTGGGTTAACGGCTTGATGAGCTTCGGGGGCAAATGGGGCCTAATACCTTTACCGTAATTCATTGAAGTTGAGTTGGCGATAAGAACCTTAAGCGTTCTGAGAACCGGGCAAATACTGTCCTATTTCCGGTGTTGGGGACACAAGTGGGAGGCCCCTGCCGTAATGCATTTTTCTATTGCGCGCTCGACCTGATTATCTTGAAAAACAACCGATCTTGTTCGAAGCTTTGGGTTCATTTTCCAAGACCTCATAGGTACCTGGCTAATTGCAAACGCGGTCCCGACGTCGGAGACGGTGTTTGATTTGACGTCAATGCCACTCACATTCCAGCCGCCTTTTTCAATATCTTCCCACTCTCCACTGATCGCCACAACGACCCCAAAGGTATCGATTTTTTCAAGGCTGCGTCGACTGCGATTTGACTCCAAAAACTGGCCTCCCGTTATACTATTGTTTTCTACCCTGATGTTCCGAATACCCGTGTTCCAATAATTGGGATCTGATGGTCTTATTACGCTTTCGTAAATGGTCGTCTTGAGCTGGATAGCCCACCGGTAGCCCGAGATCTCGTTGTTCTGGATGCGGATTTCTTCTGCTTGCTGGCCAAATCGTATTCCAGCGCCCGGCGCTCTCTTTTCGTTATGGATACCGCCCTTCCATTCCTCAAAGCGACTGTTCAAGATGTTATCCTCGACGACAACGTCTCGGATTCCGTAGTAACCTTGGATGGCTGCATTGTCATTTGCCATAGTGCCGAGGACGGTATTGCCCTTGACTGTAATTTTGTGAGCCCCCTGAGCCATATGGATCCCCGCGCTATCAGTATTTTCAATGCGCGCGTCGGTGACAAGAATGCCTCGAGATTGATGCTGGATCGATATGGCGCGCGACATTTTACGAAATACGCCACCTAAGACCGACACATTTGAACATCTGTGGAGAGCCAAGCCATATTGGCCTTCAATGGCTCGCCAATTCAAGAAGCGAATGTCTCTAACGTCAGCCGCATCTCTCTCAAACTCTGCATAGTCTGAAATCGATCTCGCCTCAGCACGCGCTTCTGAACCGACATAGGCACCGTGTTGTTGATTGCCTGATCTATGCCCTGGCCATGAAAAGCCCGCAATCGCAATGCAATCCTCAATCAGATGATTCTTGCAAACCTTGCCTCTTGCGCTCGAGGTTATTGAAATCCCGCGTTTGTATCGCGTGAATGTGCAATTGCGAATGACGCAATCGATTACATTCTTAAGCTGGACACCATAAACTGCTCCTGTCGCCTCTATTGGAACGCCAGACGCGGGCGCAGAGTTACGACAATCAAAATTAGTGCTTTCGATTGTCGTGTTATCTGCACCTAGCAGCAGGCAAGACATCCGCTTTGCTGCGAAAAGGGTCGCATTGCCCCCAAACAAAGTTTGGCCGGTGCTGAGACGTAATGGGGCCGCCAGCGCGAAGCTTTGCCCTGTACCTCCCAGAAAGATGTCTCGGCCTGTATCAAGTGCAGCCTGGATTGCTGCATTATTAGCGACAGAGCGCTGTTCGTCACCGTCGCCAATGGCACCAAAATCCAAAACATTAATCGGTTCTGTGGAGTCGGAGACAAGTTCTGCGTTGGGCCTAGTTGGATCTGTTCCGGTAACAGACAGCGACCTATCGTTATCAGCCAACTGCCATCTCAAACCACAGACCGCGCCCGCTGATGCCCCGAGTCCGGCAACCAAAATTGAGCGACGTGAAAACTTGGTCTGCATTCTTCGTTCTTTTCTATGCATCGAAGTGCACTATCACCATCCTGTCATAGAGGTTTTTCGACTTCGCAATAGTCCACGAGTTTGCTAGCCCAGAACTTCGGGCTTCGGCGGCGCGGGTTTCGCGTATTGCGATGATTTGGAACCGAAGCCGGGCATTGATGCAAATCGAACGAGCTAAAAGGCCACCTGTCGGAGCAAAGTGAGAATATTATTTTTAACCAGGCACGAGGGTTTAGGCGCGAGTTCAAGGTATCGCTCAATCCAGTATTTTGATGCACTTCGTGCCCAGGGTCACGTCGTATCGCAAAGCCATTTTTATTCAGACGCATACCTGCGCGCTCGTTACACGGGGAAGGTTGCGTACTTTGAAATCTTAAAATCCTTCGTCAGGCGATTTATCGCGGTTGTTTGGCTCGCACGCGGTGCTGATGCGATTTTTGTTGAGAAGGAGGCTTTTCCGTTTCTCCCCGCGACAGCAGAAAGGCTTTTACGATTAAACAAAGCCGCCGTGATATACGATTTTGATGATGCGATCTGGCATAGCTACAACGCTCGAAATTTCGGTCCTTTTACGGGGGCACTGAGAGGGAAAATCCCAAAATCAGTGGCCAATTCAGATCATGTGGTCGCAGGGAGTCGATTTTTAGAACAGCAAGTTAAAGAGTGGGGTGCCCCAGCCGTCTCACGCATACCCACTTCGATACCGATGTCACGATATCAAGGGGCAGGGCTCTCTGCAAAGAAAACGGTTGAACTAGTCTGGATTGGTTCGATGTCGACAGGGCCCCATATTCAGGCACTGTTTCCGATTCTCCAAAATCTGCATTGTAAGCGCAATTGCCGCGTCAGATTGATCGGATTTCCCGAAGCATTATTAGAAGGAGAAACTCCGGCGTTTACAGATGTAAGAAAATGGGATTCAAGTGATGAAATCGATCTGCTCGCCTCCAGCCGAATTGGCCTCATGCCTTTGCCCAACAGCCCTTATGAACGAGGTAAGTGTGGTTTTAAATTGATCCAGTATATGGGGAGTGGATTACCGGTGATCGCCAGTCCAGTCGGTGAGAATCGATACATCGTGGAAGATGGCAAAACAGGATTCTTAGCTGACAGCGAGGACAAATGGGCTCTTAGAATCAATCAGCTGCTTGATGATGAAAGCCTGGCTGTAAAAATGGGCGAACGGGGATTCGACCGGTTTAAAGAGCTTTATTCTTCAGAAATGTCGGCGTTGCGCCTCGAAAAGTCAATAAGGGCAGCCGTGGCTTCGAGAAGATAAGCTTGATCAAATCACTCAACAGTCACTTGTCCGAGCTCGCTTTGAGAACGATAGCGTTTGATATCTGTAGTCTGGATACGGCCGACAAAGAAGAGAAATGTGTCAAAAGTAGTTATAGTATCAAATTCTGCCGGAAGCGCCGCAGTTTTCCGGCGCCCCCTTGTCGAGGCAGCGCAAGCGAGCGGGCATTTGGTCCATGTCGTATGTGGTGAAGGTCAAAATTCTGATCAATATATCAAAGAAATGCGGGCGCGCGGCACTCAGGTACATATTTTACCCGGCCTCGAAAGCGACGGCCTTTCTCCGACGGTTCTTTTGCGCCAAGCAAGTCTTTTGGGATCCTTAATCCGAAGTCTTGCGCCTGACATCGTTCACTCATTTACGCATCGCGCCAACGTAGTAGCTTACTTAACGCTGCGCGGAGAAAAAAAGATTAGGTTTATTCCGAATGTGACAGGGGCTGGGCGCCTATTCGAAAATGACGCTGGCCCTCAGACAAAATTAAAGCGCAGGGCTCTCCTTATGCTTTATTCGGCGATGGCATCGAGATGTGAGGTCATTTATTTTCAGAATGAAACTGATGCCCTAGAAATTGGTGGTGCTATGGACTTATCTAGTGACCAGCTACGCGTTACGAATGGTTCAGGTTTGTCGCCCTCGAGTGTTCCGTCCATCAACCGCCATGAAATTGCTAGATTTCGAGATGCCCTCTCCCTTGAACATGGAATTGACCCCGGAAGGAGAATCTTCCTGTTTCCCGCTCGGGCTCTTTATTCGAAGGGCGTCTCGCAATTTTACTTCGCTGCCTTGCGCTACATTGACCTATTTGATGATGCGGCGTTTCTTCATGCGGGTCTTACAGTCGAAAATTCCCCATTGGGCCTTTCTGAGGCCGACATTATGTCGATGAGCAGACCAAACATATCGTACATCGGGTTTCGCACAGATCTCTCTTTGATTATGCAAGCAGCGGCTTGTATCGTTTTGCCTTCTTATTATCGCGAGGGTACACCGAGAGCGCTTATTGAAGGGTTGTTCCAAAAGAAGCCAATCATTACGACAGATATGCCTGGGTGTCGTGATACCGTAATTGATGGATGGAACGGTTATGTCGTAAAACCTCGTTCAGGGCACGACTTACTATCCGCATTCACTCGGTTTAGAGAAGCTGACGGCGAAGGAATGGGCGACAACAGCGCCCTTATGTTCGAAAAGAAATATCATGCCGAAAAGGTTGTTAGCGATTACCTTGAACTTTATGAATCGCCGGTCATATCACATGCACGCAAATTGCGATGAATGATCGCGCATTGTTTTTTGAGGGGTTAGCGTACGCCAATGCAATCCCTCGCGAGCTGATCGAGCGGTGCTTTGCAAGCCTACGTTAAACGGAAATCCCATGATGAAAAAACTGAGTTGCGACTGCTGTCAGGCGACCATGCAGATTGTCGGGGACCATAAAGGGTTTCAACACTTTCGATGCCCCGAATGCAATTATGAGCGCTTCAAGAGTCACGAAGCAGTGCAATCGTCCGATTATGAAGAAGACATGGACTACCTTGATGACATTTCTGTCTATCCATCCGTGGATGACAGGATTTTATGGCATCATAAACACGCTCTACAATTGCTAAGGGACTGTAACGATAATGCGTTGCGCGTTTTAGACGTGGGTTGTTTCGATGGGTTTTTTGTACGCAAATTAAAAGACCATGGGATTGAAGCTTATGGGATCGATTTCAATCGCAAAGCAATTGCTGATGGTGCAGAGAGGTTTTCGCTCGAGGATCGGCTTTCCACCAAAACCACACAAGAGATCCTGGCGGAAGGTGGACGATTTGATGCCGTGACAATGTTCGAAGTGATTGAGCACCTCGAAGACTTTCAACAAGTATTGAAAGACTGCAAGTCACTACTGAAGCCAGGCGGCCTCTTCATTATCTCAGCACCAAATAACGATATGAGCTGGCGGCCACCGCTCGATTACCCTCCACACCACTTGTCTCGCTTTTCGCCAAAGTCGCTCGATAAATTGGTCCAAAAACATGGTTTAAGGCCTCTGGCAACGATAGAGCAGGCTAGTTTGTATGATCTAATTCGTCATTTTGTGGGGCTGAGGTTTCGCAATAATGATGCAGATAGCCTCAGGGGGGGGGAGTTTAAAAACAGGAAACTCGTAGACCCTTTGCGCAAATTTGCAACGCGTTCGAAATGGATAGCTTACCAGCTCGTAAGCCCCATCGACAAAATTCTACACCTTTTCGGTTTTAGGTATATCGGGCAAATTATGATAGCAGAAAACCCTAAGAGTTAATATGAAAGTAGCAGTATTGGGCACAGTCGGCGTGCCAAGTGCGTATGGCGGATTCGAAACACTCGCAGAAAATTTGGTCGTATTTCATGACGAGCACGAGACTGGTTTAGAATTAACCGTATACTGCTCTGCCAATTCATTCGAAACGCGCCCTCCCTCTTATCGATCAGCCAAACTTCAATACATTCACCTTGATGCAAATGGGGTGCAGTCGATATTTTATGATGCGGTCAGTCTTATTGACGCTGTCCTACGCGGCCACCGACGAATACTCCTTTTGGGAGTCTCAGGAGCGATCGCCCTGCCTCTTATTCGGGTCGTGCCAGGAATCAGGATCATAACGAATGTCGATGGGATAGAATGGAAAAGGGCAAAATGGAACAAACTCGCGAAACAGTATCTGCGCCTAGCGGAGAGGATAGCCGTCTGGGCCTCTCATGTTGTGATTGCAGATAACCAAGGCATCGCTTGCTATCTAGACCGAGCATATCGGTGCGAAGCGAAATTTATTCCATATGGCGGCGATCATACGAACGCTCCGAAGTCGCCGGATACTCAGTTCGAATACCTACCCCGCGAATTCGCATTAAGCCTCTGCAGAATAGAGCCAGAAAACAACATCAATCTCATTCTAGAAGCATTCACTACGAGCGAAATGCCGCTTGTGTTTGTAGGGAACTGGGACCGTTCAGAGTATGGTCGGGAACTCAAAAAGCGGTACTCTGAATATCCAAATATCGAGATACTTGATCCAATCTATGACCAAGATTCTTTGCATTCCCTACGAAGGCGCGCGAAAATGTATGTGCATGGCCACTCTGCGGGCGGAACTAATCCAGCCCTTGTAGAGATGATGCACTATGCAATCCCAGTCTTGGCATTTGATTGTGAATTCAATCGCTACACCACTGAAAATAGGGCTCTTTTTTTCGAAGATGTCCATCAACTCCGAACGATTGTGGAAGGCCTGACTTCGCAAGATGCTTCACAAGTTGGGACTGATATGGTCAAGATCGCGAAGCGCGCCTACACTTGGAAAGCAGTCGCCAGCGAGTATTTTTCGATCCTAAAGAGTTGAGTAAATTTCGAAAGCTTTGTATTTTTGCGTAGCTTTAGTCATTCAGTATTCAGCCTCGATGATTTTATCCACACTTCCTTTTTCAGGATCTTATCCATCGTACCTGAAAAGTGCGCAATATTGCTTAGAGCTGGCCGATATTCGATCACCGGCCATAGATCGCGAATGTTTGCCACCTGTAAAGAAGGCGCCATCAAGAAGATAGCTGTCGATAGCTAGGTTGACCGGTCAATCGAAGGAACAAAACAATTTATAGAGATCAAAACTATTGAGAGCCTCAATCTGTTCGAATCAAGTCGAAATTATATGATCGAAGTAAGGCAAACAGAACGATTTCTTCCATGATTTGACTAGGCCCTAATCATCTTCTTCGCGCGAGCAAAGAGTCATTTGATTTGGCGGTGATTATAAATAGCTGCACAGTCAATGACTGCCTAAATCTATTCTGCGAAAACATGATCCTTTAAAATCTCTAATAAAACAAACCAATTCGTCTGTTCAAACTATGTTGCTGCGCCAGTGATAAGCGAATGGTGGTAGGTTGACAAACACACCGATACTTCGCTTACCACCGCCAAGAAGGTGTCATTGAAAAGCATGCGTCATCGGTCCGGCGGTTTGCACTAGAAGGTTATTTTTCTTAATTCAGAGGCGGTAAGAGAAGAAAGATTCACGAATAAGGATCGACTCGCTTCCAATCCAATCTTTATCCGAAATGACGGGCAACGCCTCCTTTGATATCAATTGGATGAGCAGACGATAAAGACGATAAAACAGTCATGTATTTACTTGGACATAAGGACTGCCAGCGCCATTTCTAATAGAGAAAGGTGTGGGAAGATAATTTAGAACTGGACAGGATGCGATCATTCCCTTCGTGATGCTCAATTCAGCTCATCAGTGTGCCGTCTCTTGGAAAGATGGTTGCTTTCAACATCAGGGACGGCGGCCACGTCACGACTTTTATGAAGGGTGGCTTGTTGCTCCTAAGGTGTTCAAGGCCCAAGGGTGATGATAATGAGAAGGCCATGTTTCATATGGGCGCACGGGCACATCAACGTGAGAGAATTAGATACTTTCCAAAAGCCAACGCTTTGGCGAAGGGTTTTGCAGATAGGCAGTGTACAAATGGCCTTGCAATTGTTTGCAGCGCTGCTTTATCCAATTGTAGTGTGGGTTCCTATACGGGGGAATGATCCTCAAGATCCACTTTTGATAAACACCCTGTATGTATTGGCCATTGGCGCCGGAATGTCAGCATATGCACTGTCTCGGCTTAGAATCTACGCCAAGACTCGGCAGTTATCTTATTTCGTCCCAGTCAGTTTTCTGTCGTACGCCACAGTCCTATCGGGAATTGCAGTTTTGAGAACTGAATACTCAGCTTCTCTTTTCTTGTACGGTGTCGTTTCTGCCTGTCTGGTCAGTTATCTGCTTCTCGCGATCAGCAGAGGCGCTCAGCGAGCCCAATTTGTGATACCCGGTGGAAGATCGGACGAGATCCAACTCACTCAACAGTTCATTCCTGCACCCGATGTGCACGAGATGCAAAGCCTTGTTGAAGCCGACCGTATCGACGGCGCGATCATAGCTGACCTCCATTACGATCACCCCGATGAGTGGGAGCGGCTTTTTGCTAGAGCAGCCTTACGCGGCATTCCGGTCTATCACTATCGCCAGATCGCCGAAACGCAGAGCGGGCAGGTCAAGATCGACCATTTGAGTGAGAATGATCTTGGATCGCTGATCCCGAATGTACCCTATATGACGACCAAGCGGGCAGTCGATATCATTTCCTCATTGGTCATGATCCCGATTCTGCTCATTCCGTTTGCGATCATCGCGCTCGCAATTAAGCTTGATTCGCCTGGCAAGGCCATTTTCATTCAGGAACGAATGGGCTTTCGCGGCGAGACTTTCCGCATGATCAAATTTCGCACCATGCGAGAACGTCGTGTTGAAGATGAAGAAACTGCTCAACGCAACGATGCGATGACGCAGGCCGATGATGCCCGGATCACACGCTTGGGACGCTTTATGCGGCACACACGGATTGATGAGCTGCCGCAGATTTTCAACGTCTTAAAAGGCGAGATGAGCTGGATTGGTCCCCGGCCAGAAGCGGAATCTTTGTCGCGCTGGTATGAGAGCGAATTGCCGTTTTATTCCTATCGCCACATAGTTCGCCCCGGCATCACCGGTTGGGCACAGGTCAATCAGGGCCATGTTGTCGATGTGGAGGATGTTAACGCGAAATTGCGATATGACTTCTATTACGTGAAGAACATCTCGATGTGGCTCGATTTTCTCATCGTGCTCAAAACTGCGCGCGTTATCCTCACGGGATCGGGCGCCAAATAGACCGCCCTTTTTTGCCCTTCAAAAAACAAGAGAATCCCAGTGCGTACTGTTTTGATCACCGGCGCTGCCGGTTTTATCGGATACCACCTTGCTGACCTGCTCCTCTCGGAGGGATACCGCGTCGTCGGCTTTGACGGGATGACCGATTACTATGAAGTGGTGCTGAAAGAGCGTCGCTATCAGATGCTCAAGCAGAACCAGCACTTCACCGGGCATGTCGGTATGCTGGAGGACTTTGAAGCGCTGCATAAGCTGGCAATGGACGAAAAGCCAGATGTGATCGTCCATCTCGCCGCGCAAGCAGGCGTTCGCTACAGCCTTGAGAACCCGCGCGCTTATCTCGATTCCAATCTGGTTGGCACGTTTAACGTGATGGAGTGTGCACGCGAACTAGGCGTGCATCATCTGCTGATGGCATCAACCAGCTCAGTTTATGGCGCGAATGAAGAAATGCCGTTTGATGAACGCGAGAAATGCGACACGCAGCTCACATTCTATGCGGCTACCAAAAAAGCCAATGAAAGCATGGCGCATTCTTACGCGCACCTTTGGAACCTGCCGACCACCATGTTTCGCTTTTTTACGGTTTACGGGCCGTGGGGGCGTCCCGATATGGCTTTGTTCAAGTTTACCAAGGGCACGCTCGAAGGCACGCCGATCGATATCTACAACAATGGCGATATGTACCGCGACTTCACTTATGTTACCGATCTCGTCCGCGGGCTGTGCCTCCTTATCGAGGTTCCGCCAGTGCGCCCAGAAAGCGCGGAGGATATTCCAGAATGGGACTCGCTATCTCCTGCAGCCCCTTGGCGCGTCGTCAATATCGGCAATTCCGACAAGGTGCGGCTGATGGAATTTGTCACTGCGATTGAGCGTGAGTGCGGGCGTGAGGCAGTAAAGAACTTCATGCCGATGCAGAAAGGCGATGTGCCCGCTACATGGGCAGATGCGACACTTCTTAAAGAGCTAACCGGGTACGCACCGCAAACCGACGTCAATGAAGGCGTCAAGCAATTCGTCGCGTGGTATCGCGATTATTACGATGTGTGATAGCACGAGCTGATTGTGCAGACACCTTTGCTTTTGCGCTCAAAACGGTAAGGCATCGACTCACGGCAGGCAACGTTCTGCATTCTGTATCAACGGGACGATTTCATGAAAATTCTTGTCACAGGTGGCGCAGGCTTTATCGGCTCAGCGGTTGTCCGGCTCGCGATCAAACGGGGACACAGCGTCGTCAATCTCGACGCGCTTACCTATGCTGCTTGCCTTGAAAACCTCGCGTCGGTTTCGGATTCCTCGTCATACTTTTTCGAGCATGCTGACATTCGCGACCGCGAGGCGCTTGATCGAATTTTCAGACAGCATCGGCCTGATTGCGTCATGCACCTTGCAGCTGAAAGCCATGTTGACAGGTCAATCGATGGGCCTGGCGACTTCATGGAAACCAACATCCTTGGCACTTTCAAAATGCTTGAGGCGGCGCGCAAATTCTGGGTTGAGAACGACCAACCGGAAGGCTTTCGCTTTCATCATATCAGCACTGATGAAGTGTATGGATCTTTGCCCGATGATCCCGGCATCCAGTTTACCGAGGACACACCGTATGATCCGCGCAGCCCGTATTCCGCATCAAAAGCCAGCTCGGATCATTTAGCCCGCGCCTGGGCCGAGACCTATAACCTGCCGATCCTGGTTACAAATTGCTCTAACAATTACGGACCCTATCACTTCCCGGAAAAGCTCATTCCCGTCGTGATTATCAATGCTCTCGAAGGCAAGCCATTGCCGATCTATGGCGATGGCTCAAACGTGCGCGATTGGCTCTATGTCGAAGATCACGCTGATGCGCTTTTGACTGTGATCGAAAAAGGTCAGATTGGCCGGACCTATAACATTGGCGGCGAGAATGAATGCTCCAACCTTCAGCTGGTCGAAATGATTTGTGCGATTCTCGATGAGAAGCAGCCCCGCACGGATGGAGCAACTTACGCAGATCTCATCACATTTGTCACCGATCGGCCGGGACACGATGCTCGCTATGCAATTGATCCGACGCGGATCAGAACAGAACTAGGCTGGCGACCGTCCATGACGGTCGAGGAAGGTTTGGAAAAGACTGTTCAGTGGTATCTAGACAATGAAGATTGGTGGAGGCCACTTCTGGACCGCAAGGGTGTCGGCAAACGGTTGGGAACGGGCAAGGCTTAGGTCTAAGCGCAGTCCGATTGCCCTAACAATCGTTGATCCCTAATTTGGGCCAAGCCTTCGTGCAGCCTCAATAATCCTGGTCAGGCTCTTCAGCTGGAGGGCCGACAACAGGCTGCGAAGAAGGTTGCGGCTCAGCACCTGACTGGCCTGGAGGTGGCAACGTAGCCCGGTAGACAGGGGCCTCATCACCAGCCGGTTCAGCTGCGGCATCACCGCTTGCTTCGACTTCTCCGGGAAGCGGGGCGCTGCGTTCACGCTCCAGCCGCTCAAGGTATTCACGCTCGATCTGCTCAACGCGGCTTTGTTCGGCGGCTGCATCATCATCAATGGTCGAAAGACGCGCCTGACGCTCTTGCTCAATCAGTTGTGCAAAGCGGACGTTCTCACCCTCGGAGCGATCCTTATACGCTGCATCGATCAGTTTTTGTGTACATCCCGTGAAGCCACCAGCGCCTGTCGGGCTGCACGACATGGTGCCAAAGGCGCCGACGTAGCGGATCTTCTCAACACTGCGGACGGGTGAGATGTTTTGCGGAGAATCACTGTTCCGCAAGTTTTGCGGGATGCGATAGCGATCTGCCTCGACGAGGATTTCGCAAACGACGATCTCGCCTTCTTCGCTAGCCTCGGGGCATTCATCCTCGCTGTAGGCGATTACCATGTTGATCCGATCGCCGCCCTTATCCTGCGCCGCAGCGGGGGAGGCAAAGGCGATTGCTGGCAGAGTGGCTAGAGCCAAAAAGCGGGCGGGGGTGAGCATTGGATCAATCCTTTAATGCGCGCGGGATCAGACCCCGGGCGATTTTCATATCATGTATCCAGCCATGCGTGAATGCCGACTGAAGAGTGGAGGCACTCCCTCCTCAAACCCTCTCACTAACCTTGATGGCGATCCGGCAACCCAGCTTGATCGCGCCGGAAAGCAGCGGATAAGCGGGCGCTTGTTCTGCTCCATTGGCGAGCGCTGCATCGCGGTGTTCGCGTTCATCCTCACGGAATTCCTCGATCATTTCGGCGAGTTCTGGATCCGAATTGGTCTCCATCAGACGGTCGAGCTGCTCCGAATAATGCTTGTCGATTTCTTCTTCGACGGCTGCGGTGCAAGCCATCGCCGCTTCGGGGCCGAGTAAAGCTGTGCCTGCGCCCAGGGCGTATCCAGCCGCCGACCAGAACGGCTGCAAAGCGGTTGGGCGCACGCGGCGCTCTGCCATGAACGCATCAAAGCGAGCGCGGTGTCCCTCTTCCTGTTCGGCCATGTGGCGGATTTCGGCCGAATGCGGGCCGCGATCGCCCATCACAGCCAGCTGGCCTTCGTAAATCTTGGTCGCGCCAAATTCGCCGGCCTGATCGACGCGGATCATGCGGTGGAGTTCATCGCGGTCCATACTGTCATCCTTGTTTTTGCGTTTATTTCTTTGCGCTTGAGACCAAGATGGCGATCCCACCCAGACAAGAAAAGAGGAAATTGTATCCGGCGAGCGAAATTCCAAACAGGCTCCATGGCGCAACATCGCAGCGCACAAGCGGCGCAGCGCTTGGGTCCATCACATCAATGCTGCTGGGCAAGGACGCGCACCCGGTTATGCCTTCCCACCACCCATATTCAACGCCAGCGTGAAACGCGCCGATTAGACCTGACGTGATTATCGCGATTGCCGCCAGGATGGTCCAGATGCGAGGGCCGGGCGCTACAAAGGCGAGCACGCCAAACCCCAATGCGGCGAAATGCGGCCAGCGCTGCCACCAGCACATTTCGCACGGATAAAGCCCAAAACCGTACTCGGAGATGTACGCGCCGCCCAGCAATGCAGCAGGGATCGCAAGCGCGAGCGTTCGTGCAAGAGTAAGGCCAGCCATGTCCGCCCCGATAGCCGGGTTACTTGCGGATCGCTACCGAGCTTTTGGTTGTCCGGCGAAGAGTTTCCAATGCGTAATGCAGCTGAAAATCCTCGATGCCTTTTTCTTCCAATTGCTCTGCGGTTTGCTGGAAGCGCGGATCATCGATTGTATCGTCCTCCAGCTCCTCATCCTTGATGCCGAGTTCATTGATGAGGTGGCCGCGCAGATCGCTTTCACGCGTCTGATACTTCGCGCGCAATGCCATGTCAGGATCGGACAATTGCGGCACGGTGATATCAGGCTTGATCCCGCCTTCCTGAACCGAATGGCCCGCTGGCGTAAAATAGCGTGCCGTCGTCAGCTTGAGTGCGGCATCAGACCCCAATGGCAGCAGCGACTGCACAGAGCCCTTACCAAAGCTGCGCTCCCCCATGATCAGCGCGCGGCGATGATCTTGCAGGGCGCCGGCGACAATTTCCGAAGCCGAGGCCGAACCAGCATCGATCAACACAATCACCGGAATACCCTCGGCCATATCGCCGCGGAAAACGGTTTCTGCGTCATAGAGCAGCGTCTCACCACGAGCGCGTCCGCGCTGCGACACAATACGACCTTTATCGAGGAAGAGATCGGACAGAGCGACCGCTTCGTCCAAGCTGCCGCCCGGATTTGAGCGCAGATCGAGCACCAGACCGCTCAACCGGCCTGTCGCCTCGGTCTTGATCGCATCATAGGCGCGATAGACATCGGCGCCCACATCAGCGGAGAATTCGTTGACGGTGATGACACCGATATTCCCGCTCGCGAGTTCGTGCGTCACCGGCTCAAGCTCGATAACGCCGCGTGTCACGTCAACTTCGAACGGTTCATCGCGGCCCGGGCGGAAGACGGTCAACTGAATGGATGTGCCGGCTTTTCCGCGCATGCGCGCAACCGCGTCATCAAGCTCCCCGCCATAGATGAGTTCGCCATCCAGATGCGTGATATAATCGCCAGCTTTCAGCCCCGCCTCATCGGCGGGCGAACCGCGAAACGGCGAAATGATCTTTACCGCGCCATCTTCCTGCACGACCGAGAGGCCGAGCCCTGAATAATTGCCGTCAATCAGAGTTTCGAGCCGCTGGAGATCGCTACCATCGAGATAGCCTGAATGCGGATCAAGCGCTGCGAGCATCCCGTCAATCGCGCCGCGCACCAACACATCATCTTCGACAGGCTCAACATAGTTCGCCTTGATCCGCTGATAGGTCGCGAAGAGTTTGGCGAATTCTGGACCGGCACGACCGTCGACTTGCGCCATAGTTGTGGTGGTTGCAGGGATCAGGGCAACGGCTGTCACAAGAGCAGCTGTGCGAGCGATAGCAGCAATTTTCATAAAGCGGGCGAGGCTCCTTTCAGTGCAAAATGCTATAGGCAAAGAAGCATGAACGCCAGATTATAACGCTGGGGCGTGGTTGGTGCGGTCCTAAATGGTACAGTTGGGGCGCGAAATATCTGATCTTTTTGCGATGTAACAGATGACCTTCAGCTTGATTATCGCATCAATTCCAATGGGTTGACCGTATCGCCATCCTGTCGAACCTCAACTGAAACAATCGGGTCGCTGCGCGCTGCAATTCCCAGCGGACTGCCTGCAATAACGCTGGCGCCAACGCCCACATCAATCCGGCCCATGCCGGTTACGAGGCTGGTCCACCCATTTTCATGTTCAATAATCACGATTCGATCATAGCCGCGATAAGGCCCGGCAAAGACGATCCGGCCGCTCGCCGGCGCGACAACTTGCGCACCGGGCGAGGGAACGAGGGCGATGCCATTGCTGGGCAGGCCGCTTGTACCGCGCTCTCCAAATCCCGCCAATGTCCGCCCCTGCACGGGAAGCTGGAATGGCGATGGCGCAGCGCCGTTCTGCGGCGCTTGCGTTGGATCAGGGGCAGGATCTTCTATGGCGGTGTCCGATGGCGCAGCACTGAGATTGGCGGGGCGAATTTTGGGGCCGGGCAGGGCGGCAAGTTCGCGGCGAAGCTTGGCATTGTTGTCCAGCCGATCAATCAGACCATCGAGATCGCGCGCCTCCTCTGCGAGAGCCAAGGCGCGCTCGTTTTCGCGCACAGCATTGGAGCGCGCGTTTTGGGAGGCGAGCCTTTGCTGTTCTTCGATTGCAGCCAATTCAACGCGGCGTTGCTGTAATTCCACCTCGGCTTGGCGAACACTGCCCAAAGCATCGGCGGCGTCCTGTTCGGCGACTTTGCCACGCTCCAATTCGCTGCGCAGATCGCTCGTCCGGCTACGAATTTCAGGGACCGCGGTGGCTAGAACCGCGCGGACGTAGACGAGGTCTTTAAGGCTGCCTGGCTGAAGCGCAGAAAGCGTGACGGGCCTGCGCGATGTGGTTTGCAAGGCGCTCGTCAGCCGTACGAGGGGTTCTCTCCTTTCTGCTAGACGTGCCGAAATCGCCTGTCGCCGCGCCTGGGCGAGGGAATAGCGGGCCTGCGCCGCCGTAATGTCGGCTTCTGATTGTTGGACACGGGCGGCAAGCGCTGCAGCCTCGCGCGCCGCTTTATCGGCTGCTTCGATGGCCTCGTCTGCCTCCGCTTGCAGGCGCGCTGCACGCTCTTCTGCGCGCGCGCTTTCCTTTGTCGCGCGCTCCAGTTCGGAAGCTGCCGTTTCGGGATCGGTCAGCGTAATGGCGCTGCGCTGCGAATAAGCGCTCGGTATGGCGAGCATTAAGCCTGCTATTCCGGCGAGCAATGCTGGGACAATAAAGCGCTGCATGGCCCTATCCTGCCCGATGATAGGGGTGACCAGCAAGAATGCTGGTGGCGCGGTAGAGCTGCTCCATCAACATCGCGCGAGCCATCAGATGCGGCCATGTTGCTGGGCCAAACGCATACAAGAGATCGGCTTGGGCGCGTTCTTCATTGCTGTGCCCATCGGCGGCCCCAATCACAAAGCGCGCCTCGCGAATGCCATCATCGCGCCAGCGACCCAGGATTTGCGCAAACTCCTCAGACGGCAAAGCTTTGCCGCGCTCATCAAGCAGCACAGTGCGGTGCGGGGTCTGCGGGTCCGGTATCCGGCCACCTGTCTCAGGCAATTCAGTCAATTTGGTGGCCCAGGTGATCCGCTTGTCATAACGCGCGACAAGCTCCGCCTCGGGTGAACGAGCAATCTTTCCGCGAGCGATGATATGGAGGAGAATCTTGCTTCACCATCGGCCTTGTACCAATCGGGGCGCGAAGCGGACCGCAAGGCCGACCGGCCGCCCGCAGCGATGCGGCCTTCAGGCCGCGTGAGCGAGGAGATCGCACCCCGGATGGGGCGCGTAAAACTAAGAAACCTTCGCCTCGCCACTCTCAAACGACCACATACGTTCAAGGTTGTAGAAGCTGCGCACTTCGGGGCGGAACAGGTGTACCACCACATCGCCTGCATCGATCAGCACCCAGTCCGCTGCTGGCAAACCTTCGACGCGTGCAGGGCCAAAGCCTGCCTGCTTCACTTTTTCGGCAAGCTTTTGCGCCATTGAGGCGACCTGACGCGTCGAGCGACCGCTCGCAATCACCATGTAATCGGCAATTGAGCTTTTGCCCTCAAGCGGGATGGAAACGACTTCTTGCGCCTGATCATCGTCCAATTGCGCAAGCACAAGATCGTGCAGACTGTTTTCACTCATATTGATTCTGCGCATAGCGGGATTTGCTCCCTGTTGCGACATTTGCGTGGGCGTTACGCCTGATAGCTGCGTCATAGCTAAGCATTTATCTCCCAATCGCAGCGAAAATGGACCGAACACTCAGGCTCCCCGAACGGACAAAAGCCTGAGAGATACCGCGCATTATGCGCTCTCTCCTTCGGTCTTACCCAAGGGATCATCGCTGCCTGAAAGTTTGCGGAATGTGAGGCGATCACGTGGGGCCGCGCCCTGATATTGCAAGGCCCAGTCGCTGTTTTCACGGCGAATGGCCGTGGCCGAGCGAGCATCCGGATCGAAACGCATGAACACCAGTGCCGGCGTCTCCATTTTGCGCTTTTTCCTAAAGCTGGCAGCAGACACCTGATAGCGCCTGAGCCAGGCCATGGCGGGGCTCGTCATGGCATCTGCATTATATCCCGGCCTTGCAATCACTGCAATCGGCACGGCTCTCGCAATGTCGCGCCAATCCTTCCATTGATGGAATTGGGCAAGGTTGTCAGAGCCCATAAGCCACACAAATTGGCGGGTTTTATAGCGATTTTTGAGCTTCTTGAGAGTTTCCACAGTGTAGCGGGTTTGAAGCTGTTTCTCGATCGCCGTCGGAACAATTGGCGCGCGCCTAGCCATCTCTTCTGCTGACCTTAATCGAGCCGCCATCGGAGCCATTCCGGCCTTTTGCTTGAGGGGATTTCCCGGCGAAACGAGCCACCACACCTCGTCCAATCCCAGCGCTTCAATCGAGAAAAGGGTTATACGGCGATGCCCGCCATGCGCAGGATTGAAACTGCCTCCCAAAAGGCCAATTCGGCGCGAGACCATCGGGCCGGTCAGGGCCTGATCTGTCCGGAACCGCGCACGATCCATTTGTACGTCGTCAGCCCCTCCAGAGCCACGGGCCCGCGCGCATGCAAACGCCCTGTGGCAATGCCGATTTCTGCACCGAGGCCAAATTCTCCGCCGTCAGCGAACTGGGTCGAGGCATTGTGCATCACAATCGCGCTGTCGACGTCGGCAAAGAAATGCGCCGCTGCGGCATCATCTTCGGTGATGATCGCATCTGTGTGATTGGAAGAATGCCGCTCAATATGCTGAGTTGCCGCCTCAATATCATCGACAATCGCCACCGAAACCACGGATTCGAGATATTCGGTGTCCCAATCATTCGCGCTGACTGGCGTGACGCGCGGATCAAGCGCGGCGATCCGCTCATCCCCGCGCACTTCGCATCCTGCATCAAGCAGATCGGCGACAATGGCCTTTGGATCAGAAAAACCCGCATCCATCAGCAGTGTCTCCATCGCCCCGCAAACGCCTGTTCGGCGCATCTTCGCGTTAAGCGCAATGGCGCGCGCCATTTCTGGATCAGCAGCGGAATGGATGTATGTGTGGCAAATGCCGTCAAGATGCGCGAGGACTGGCACGCGCGCGTCCCGTTGCACCCGCTCCACCAGCGAGCGGCCACCGCGCGGTATGATCATGTCAATGAGGCCGTGCGCTGTCAGCATGGCGCCAACGGCTGCGCGGTCCTGCGTGGGCATAAGCTGCACCGCATCGGCGGGCACACCGGCTTTGCCAAATCCTTCGAGTAAAGCTGCGTGAATGGCACGGTTGGAATTCACCGCTTCACTTCCGCCACGCAAAAGCACAGCATTGCCGGTGCGCACACACAGCGCCGCCGTGTCGGCCGTGACGTTGGGGCGGCTTTCATAGATGATGCCGATTAACCCGATAGGCACTCGAATGCGCGATAGCTCTAACCCATTTGGCGGTTCAGTCTTATCGATAATTTGACCGACCGGATCGGGAAGCGCGGCAATCGCATCAAGTCCACTCGCAATTCCATCAACTCGAGCAGGATCCAGCGTCAATCGATCAAGCATGGCGCCCGAAAGCCCGCTCGCTTTGCCAGCCTCTACGTCGATTGCGTTGGCAGCAAGTATTGCATCGCGATTTTCGCGAAGACTTTCTGCTGCAAAGACAAGAGCTTGTACGCGTTTCTCGCTCGAAAGAGCTGCCAATGGACGCTGGGCGGCGCGACCCTTTCGCGAAAGAGCCAAAACGAGTTCTTCGGGGTCCAAAGCGGTGTTTAGATCAGGGTGCGATTGCGTTGCCATAACTCCGGTTAGCAGGATCAAACCACGATGTCAGTCAAGTCGTGCAGGCTTTGTTGCAGCTGAACATTAGTGCGGCAGCTTGTCGCGAGTTTCCGCGTAGATCCCCCGATCATTGAGGTCGGAGTTTGTGGAAATTTCCGCTCTATTGCCGCCCGATGAACGTTTCGTCCCGATTCCTGAGCAGTTCAACTATTCCACAGCGGGAGAGATTCGATTGTTAAGAACTCCATTGTTAACGCCCGGCCAACTTATAAAAAGACCATTGGGGCGCCCTTGTCGCAAAGAGCTGATAGAAAGCCGCTTACCGAGCGGCTGCAAGAACGTTTTCCTGAGCGCGAGTTTTTTATGCGCTCACAAGGTAATATGCGATTCCTGACCGTAACCACCCGTTTGCAGGTGACCGCCGTAGCAATCTCGCTCGCGGCGGCATTCGTTTGTGTGGCCGCGATGCTGGCGATGGCGTGGGGGCAGTACCGCGCTGAAAGCGATCTTGCGTCCTTCCAAAAGAAATCGGCCCATATTGCGACGACCGAAGAGCGCATCGATGCGTACGGCAA
Organism: Erythrobacter sp. YT30; assembly: GCF_001542875.1. Taxonomy (GTDB): domain Bacteria; phylum Pseudomonadota; class Alphaproteobacteria; order Sphingomonadales; family Sphingomonadaceae; genus Erythrobacter. The sequence goes on from NZ_LMAF01000002.1 coordinate 906,447, forward strand.
TGATCTTGAAAACGTCGTCGAAGAGCTGAAGGCAAAGCAGGACTTCCTCGATGAGACCGTCAGAATGCTGCCGGTCGATGTTACTGACCCCAATACAAACGTCACCGACTCGAGTTCCGAAACTGCTGAAACAGTCGAAAAAATTGGTGCTTTGCTTCCACAGGCGCGCGGCCTTGCTGAAATCGAGGCGCGTCAGATCGCCTTTGTCGAACGGCTCACCCGCTTTGCCGATGCGCGCGCGAGAAAGGCCGAAGAGGCGATGCGCAAGCTTAACCTTGATCCCAAGCAGTTAGCGCGCAATGCCGCAAGAACGGGCCGGGCCAGCACGGGTGGTCCGCTCGAATTGCTTGCGACAGCCGCTGATGGATCGATCGATCCGCGGTTTGAACGCCTTGGCCTCAGCCTTGCTCGCATGAACTCGCTTGAACGCGCTCTTGAAGGCATTCCGCATGTCGTGCCTGCGGCACAGGACAAAATCACATCTGATTTCGGTTATCGCCGCGATCCCTTCAATGGCAGGGGCGCGATGCATGGCGGCATTGATTTCAAAGGCAAGATCAACTCGCCGATTTTCGCCGCAGCCACAGGTGAAGTGGTCTTCGCAGGCTGGAAAGGTGGCTATGGACGCGTTATCGATATTCGCCACGCGAACGGCATGGTCACCCGCTACGCTCACCTTTATCGGATTGGCGTGAAAGTTGGCGATGCGGTACAGGCTGGCGACACGATTGGCGGCCTTGGCAGTTCAGGGCGATCAACCGGGCCGCACCTGCACTTTGAAGTTCGCATAAACGACAAAGCGGTCAATCCGCGCCCATTTTTGGAGAGTGCCTCCGATGTTCTCAAGGAAGTCAGAGCAACCAGTGGAGCCTCAAAGCCCCGCACCGCAACCGCAGCCAAAGCAAGCCGCTAAATCTCAAGGAAGACAAATGCCTTCATCCAATTCGACCTTTTCCGTCCTCGGCTCGGATGTCGTCATAAAAGGCGATATCAGCGCGTCTGCTGATCTGCACATTGACGGCACAGTGGAAGGCGATATCAAGTGCGCGTCAATCGTGCAGGGCGAAGGCAGCAACATCAGCGGCAGCGTGATGGCAGAAACCGCTCGGCTTTCCGGCAAGGTAGCCGGATCCATCACGGCTCGCGAGCTGGTGATCCTCAAATCCGCTTTCATCGAAGGTGATGTGCATTATGATGCGCTCACAATCGAACAGGGCGCTCAGGTCGATGGACGCTTTGCCCCCAATGCGCAGCGCCAGGCGAAAAACGAGACACCACGCCCCGTCAAAAAGCCGGACACAGGCGAAGAAAAGCTCCAGATCGCGAGCTAACCCGATTTGAGAGGCGCGCCGGGCTGCGAACCGGCTGCGCTTACAACACTTCGGCTCTCAAAGCCTTTCGGTCGAGCTTGCCGATAATGGTCTTGGGCAGCTCATCTCGGATCACGACTTCATCGACTCTTTCGTGCTTGCCGATCCGCTCATTTAGCCAGTCGCGCAATTCCTCGCCGGTAGCGGTTCCGCCATCGGCAATGGTGACATATGCGCGCGGGACTTCGCCGCGATAATCTTCGGGCACTCCGATCACGAGCGCTTCTTTGACCGCATCGTTTTGAAGGATCACGTCCTCCACGACGCTAGGGAAAACCTTGAACCCTCCGACCGAGATCATGTCCTTGATCCGGTCGACGATCTCTAAAAAGCCATCTTCGTCCATGGTCGCCACATCGCCCGTGCGCAGATAGCGTTTTCCGTCGCGCTCAACGAAGACATCGGCTGCGGCATCGGGCCGGTTCCAATATCCGCGCATGACTTGCGGGCCGTGGATCGCCAGTTCGCCCGGTCCGCCTTCCGGGGCGAGTTTTTCCGGGTCTTCCTTGTCGAGTAGAAGGATTTCGGTCCCCGCAACCAATTGCCCGATCGTGCCTTTTTTGCGCGCTCCGTCATACGGATTGACCGAGACGACGCCTGCGCTTTCGGTGAGGCCATAGCCTTCCACCAGGCGAACGCCTGTCTCTTCTTCGAATTTCGCGTGGATTGGCGCGGGCATTGGGGCGCCGCCTGAAATGCATACGCGCAGCGAAGACAGGTCGGTTGAGGAGAGCTTGGGATGATCGAGCAGCGCCTGAAACATTGTCGGCACGCCGGGAAAGCCTGTTGCCTTGTACTTCTCGATCGTCTCGAGAACCTGACCTGCATCAAAGCGCGGTACCATCGCAATCGAGGCTCCGCTGGCGACGGCATGGTTCAAAAGGCTGGTGTTCGCGAAAACGTGAAAAAACGGCAGCGCTCCCATGAATACTTCGGCGCGCGGATTGCCGAACGGATTGATCGCGGCAGTCTGCTGCGCATTTACGGTGAGCTGGTCATGCCCCAGCATCGCGCCTTTGGGCCTGCCGGTTGTGCCCCCTGTGTACTGGAGCAGAGCGAGATCATCGGCGGTCACTTCGGGTAGGTTCGCGCTGGCTGCGGCGGTGCAATCCTTCCACGCCTTGATCTGCGGCCCGTAGTCGACATTTGCAAACTGGCTGCGCTTGAAGAGCTTCAGCGCTGTGCCCTTGATCCAGGGAAGCATGTCGGACAGCCGGCCAACCACCAGCGTTTCAAGCTGTGACGCGGCAAGCACCTTGGATGCGGTATCATAAAGTTCGGGCACATCAAGCGTCACCAGAACTTTGGTACCGCTATCCTCAACCTGCCAGCTCAATTCCTCGACCGAATAGAGCGGCGAGAAATTGACCACCACCGCGCCCGCCATCATCGCGCCGTAATACCCTGCGGCATAGATCGGGACGTTGGGCAGAAACAGACCGACCCGGTCGCCCTTTTCGATGCCCATTGCAATCAGGCCTGCGGCAAAGCGGTTCGACTCGTCCCAGATCTCGCCATACGAATAGGTGCGTCCGAGAAAATGCAGAAAGGGCGCGTCGCGATCGTACTGGACTGAACGCTCCAGCAGATCGGGCAAGGTCATCGGCGCGAACGTGGTGTCCCAGGGCGTGGGGTGATTATAGGTGTGCGAACTGACATTCATGTCAGCGTGGTTTGGCGACTAAGCCCCGCACACTCAAGGAAAACCGCACCGCAAGACACGCCAAACGGGCAAATTTACATCCATTCCGCCGCAGAATGCCGATTGGAGATGAGATCACCTCCAAATCGGCCCGCGAGAATGCGAAATTACCCGTTCTGCTGTTCTTCGGATGCTTCTTCGGTCTCTGGCGCAGCGGGTTCAGCCGGTGCAGCAAATGCAGCATCCGGATCAGCAGCGGCGGCAGCAGCTTCTTCTTCGCCTTCCGCTTCACGGCGCGCGGCAAGCCATGCTTCAGCTTCTGCTTCTTGCGCCGCTTCGGCGGCAGCTTTGGCATTCGCTTCGCGTTCGGCGCGCAGCTCCTCGATCAGCTTGTCTTTTTCAGAGCGGTTATCGCCGCCTTCTTCGGGCGCAGCCTCCGTTTCGATGCCGGCTCGCTTCGCCGCCTTGGCGACAACCGCGTCAAGCTCGCGCTGCGAACACAGACCAAGGGTTACAGGATCCTTGGGCTGGATATTCTGGATGTTCCAGTGTGTGCGCTCTTTAATCGCGCCGATGGTGTTGCGCGTCGTACCGATGAGCTTCGAGATTTGCGCATCGGAAACTTCGGGGTGGTTGCGCAGGATCCAGGCGATGCCGTCAGGCTTATCCTGACGCTTTGATACCGGCGTGTAACGAGGGCCTTTTGTGCGAGTTACCTCAACAGGCGCCTTGTGCATTTTGAGCGCGTATTCCGAATCTTCTTCGCCGAGCTTGATCTCGTCGAGCGTCAACTCGCCCGCATGGACAGGATCGCGGCCCGTATATTTGCTGCCGGCAAGATCATCGGCCATCGCCTGCACTTCGAGAATGTGGAGGCCGCAAAATTCGGCAATCTGCTCAAAAGAGAGGCCGGTGTGATCGACCAGCCATGTGGCGGTCGCATGCGGCATGAGTGGTTTGGGCTGGTCTTTGGCAGCCATGGAAATTCTCCGTAAAATAAGAAGGGCCGCCCCTTACCGGAGCGGCCATTGCACGAAGGCAAATAGGCGAAGACGGCGCAAACGGCAAGGCAATCTGCACCGCGCTTTCAAATCAGGCTGCTATTCAGGTCGCGGGGAGCGCCTGCAAGGCCACGGTTTCTTCTTCGCGCAGCGCCACCAGACCGGCGAGGAACTGGCGTGTTGCGGCCTCCCAACTGTAGCTCGCGCCATATTTGGCGCAGGCCTTTGGATTGCAATCGCGCGCAACGTGAATCGCGCGGGCCAAATCATTGTCCATCGCGCCGACTTCGGAATGAATGATATCAACGGGTCCCGGAACGGGGAAGGCGGCCACCGGCGTTCCGCAAGCCAGCGCTTCGATCATCACTAGGCCAAACGTGTCGGTCTTGCTTGGAAAGACGAATACGTCCGCGCCTGCATAGCACCCGGCAAGATCAACTCCGGTACGCTTCCCAAGGAAAAGCGCGTGCGGGAATTTTGCCTTTAGTTCTGCGAGAGCCGGACCATCGCCAACCAAAACCTTCGTTCCCGGATAATCACAGGTCAGGAAGGCTTCGATGTTCTTCTCAATTGCGATCCGCCCGACATAAAGAAGGATAGGCCCGTCAATCTGAGCGTATTCGGGTGGCGGCGGCGCGTCGGGCGAAAAGCATGCCAAATCAACACCGCGGCTCCAATGGCTCAAGTGATTGAGACCGTGCTCGCGCAATTGCTCCCTGATGGTTTCGGTCGCGACCATGATGCGCTGAGCCGGGCGATGAAACCAGCGTATGTACGGCCAGAAAAGATCGGCAGAAAGCCGGGTGCGGCGCGCGAAGTAATCGGGAAACTGCGTGTGATACGCTGTGGTGAAAGGCACTTTCCGCCCCAAGCAGTACCGCCTCGCAGCAAAGCCCAAGGGGCCTTCCGTGGCGATATGAACAGCGTCCGGCTTCGTCCTCGCAAGCGCGCGGCCGGTCGCTCCCGGCCATGTAAGCGCCAGCCTGATTTCAGGGTAGGTGGGCGCGGGAAACGACATGTACTGATCGGGCGAAATCACTGTGACTTCGTGCCCCCATTGACGCAGGATGTCGCATGTCGTCGACAGTGTGCGCACCACGCCGTTGACCTGCGGGTGCCATGCATCTGTTACGATCGCGATGGAGCGAGGTGTGGGGTGTCCGGACGAGCCTCTCATGCTGCCTCCTTTGCCGGATCAGGCGCTGCCTCCGGCTCAGGCGAAGACTGCTTATCCAGGGCCGCTTCGCGTTGGCTCATTTCGTCGGCCCAGTTCAGAATCTCCATTCTGCCGTCTTCATGCTCGACGAGCGCATTGCACCCTTCGACCCAATCGCCGTCGTTCCAGTATTCAACGCTTTTCCCGGCAAACTCGAACTCACGGAATTCAGCGGTGTGAATGTGTCCGCACACGACGCCATCAACGCCGCGTTCCCCAGCCGCCTTGGCGACGACCTCTTCGTATTTGCCGATGAATTCGACCGACTTTTTGACCTTGTGCTTGGCGGCCTTAGCAAGCGACCAATACGGTTTGCCCAGCGCATTGCGCACTGCATTCACCAGCACGTTCAATTGCATTGCCGCGCGATAGGTCCAATCACCAACGAACGCGAGCCAGCGGTGGGACTGCATAACAGCGTCGAATTCATCGCCGTGCAAAACCATCAAACGGCGGCCATCGGCGGTGTTGTGGAAAGCGGCGCGGCGGATCTCGATCCCGCCAAAATTCAACCCGGTGAACTGGCGAAACATTTCATCATGATTGCCCGGAATATAGATTATGTGTGTTCCGCGCTTGGCCCGCTTCAAGATGCGCCAAACAACATCGTTATGCGCAGGCGGCCAGTAAAACTTCTTCTTCAGACGCCAGCCATCCACAATATCGCCGACCAGATACATAATCTCTGAATCGGTTCGATCGAGGAAATCGATCAGCATATCAGCGTTGCAGCCTCTGGTGCCCAGATGGATATCGCTGATCCAGATCGTCCTGAATTTGCGACGCTCAGGCCCTCCCGCTTCGGGAGTGGCGGGTTCAGGGATCGCGGGATTGCTGCGACGAATATCGGCGATCTTGGCAAGGCCGGAGCCAAAATCAGCAGCGTCGGGGTTCGGCAGATCAATCATCAAGAGTCCTTCGGCTTTGCGAGCTCCTGTGCAAAAGCCCTTAGCCGTGGTTTGTTACAGGAGATTCACACCTGCGTGACGGTTTTGCGTCATTCCACAGATATGATCTCAGTTCATCCAGCGCGTTTCGTGCGCGACCCCTGTGAACAAATGCTACACCAAAATTAAGACCAATGCGCAAGGCTGTGCAAAGGATCAGTCGGACGCAACATCCAATATGATTTTGCCGATGTGCTGGCCTGCCTCCATGCGGGCATGGGCAGCGGCGGCCTCAGCCAATGGAAATGTCTGATCCATCACCGGGGAAAGCTCGCCATTGGTAAAAAGCGGCCATGCGGTGTGCGCGATTTCGTGGGCAAGCGCCGCTTTGAATGCATCGGAGCGCGGGCGCAGCGTCGATCCCGTCAATGTTAATCGCCGCATCATCACCATCGGCATGAACAGTTCGGCCTTTGCTCCTCCCAGAACGGCAATCGTAACATGGCGGCCATCTTCAGCAAGGCATTTGAGATTGCGCGGGACATAATCGCCTGAAACCATGTCGAGCACGATATCAACGCCCGCGCCATCGGTGCGGGTCTGGACCGCTTCAACGAAATCGGTTTCGCGGTAATTGATCGCCAGGTCAGCGCCAACCTTGCGCGCGGCTTCACATTTCGACTCATCCCCGCACGTCACGATGACCGAAAGCCCGAATGCTTTTGCGAGCATAATCGCCATAGTGCCGATGCCCGATGTCCCGCCATGGACCAGCAGGCTTTCACCATCACGCGCCATGCCGCGTTCAAAGACATTGTGCCACACGGTGAAAAGCGTTTCGGGGAGCGCTGCGGCCTCGGCCAGATCCATATTGTCAGGAACGGGCAAGCAATGCTGCCACGGCGCAGCACAAAATTCAGCGTAGCCGCCGCCAGGTGTAAGCGCGGCAACGCGGCGGCCGAGCATGTCATCGGGAACACTACTGCCGATTGCGACGACATGGCCGGAGACTTCTAGGCCGAGGACTGGGGAAGCACCGGGAGGGGCGGGATAATGACCTGCGCGCTGGATGCAGTCGGGCCGATTAACCCCTGCAAATGCCACTTTGATAAGGACATCGTGATCGCCGATGTCTGGGACCGCAATCTCTTCCACAGCAAGCACGTCAGGCCCGCCCGGTGCATCGAAGCCAATTGCTCGCATTGATTGAGGCAATTTTGAAGAGTCAGTCTTGGGCGTCGCAGCCATTCAATTCCCCCCGATTCGGCACATTGACAAAGCTGTCTGGCTTTTGCCTGTGTGGCGAGTTTGATGCGCACTCACAATCATCTGGGCGAATACCGATCAAGCCGATTGACAGCAAGCGGCGTGTCTTGCGATGTTGCAGGTAATGGATATCGATGATCTGCCACGCCCCAAGGGCGATGCGGCGAGCCGGCTTGCCGGTGAAGATCTTGGGCCATACTCACAAGACGAGCTGACCGAGCGGATCACGCTTCTCGAAGCGGAGGTCGCGCGTGTCAAAGAGCATCGCGATAAGGCGAATGCCCACCGCGCAGCGGCTGATGCCTTATTCGGCAAGAGTTCAAGTTGAGGCAAACGGGCGGCCTTTACCTGGCAAAGCCAACACAGCGCTCGCAATTGCGCACAAGTGCACCATATAGATTTCATCAGGCGTTAAGCGCCTATCTCCATGCTCCCTCTCCCGGAGCTTTTTCCGCACGCTGATAGAGACCTTTCAAATGCCCAGTTTTGCCCAAAATCTTGAACGAACTCTTCACAACGCACTCGGCCATGCGTCAGAGCGGCGCCACGAATATGCGACGCTAGAGCACTTGTTGCTTGCGCTGATCGACGATGAAGATGGCGCGCAGGTTATGGCGGCATGCGGGGTCGATTTGGCTGAGCTGGGCGAAGTTGTAAAACAGTATCTCGATCAGGAATATCAGTCGCTTAAAACCGAAGAAGACGCCGATCCGCAGCCCACTGCCGGTTTCCAGCGCGTGATCCAGCGTGCGATCCTGCACGTGCAGTCTTCGGGTAAAGATACAGTGACAGGCGCAAACGTGCTGGTCGCTCTGTTTTCTGAGCGCGATTCCTACGCCGTCTATTTCCTCCAACAGCAGGATATGAGCCGACTCGACGCGGTGAGCTACATCAGCCACGGCATCGGCAAAGGCGGTCGGCAGATAGAGAGCAAAACGCCTGCGTCGAACGAAGAGGGCGCTGCCGAAGCAGAGGCTGCCAAGGAAGGCGGCAACAAGAAAGAGACCGCTCTTGATCAGTTCACCGTTAATCTCAACGCCAAAGCTGAAGCGGGCAAAGTCGACCCGCTGATCGGTCGCGGCCCGGAAGTTGATCGCACTGTCCAGATCCTGTGCCGCCGCAGCAAAAACAATCCGCTTTATGTCGGCGATCCCGGCGTTGGTAAAACCGCGATTGCCGAAGGTCTCGCGCGCAAGATCATCGAAGGCGATGTGCCTGAAGTGCTTGCGCCAGCAGTGATCTATTCGCTCGACATGGGCGCATTGCTTGCAGGCACGCGGTATCGCGGCGATTTCGAAGAACGCCTGAAGCAGGTCGTAACCGAGCTCGAAGGCATGCCCGATGCCATCCTGTTCATTGACGAGATTCACACCGTTATCGGCGCTGGTGCGACCAGTGGCGGGGCGATGGATGCGTCCAACCTTCTAAAGCCAGCGCTTTCCGGCGGGACGATCCGCTGCATCGGTTCGACCACCTACAAGGAATTCCGCAATCACTTCGAAAAGGATCGCGCGCTGCTGCGTCGCTTCCAGAAAATCGACGTGAATGAGCCGACAATTGAGGACACCGTCAAAATCCTCAAAGGTTTGCGCAGCGCATTTGAAGAGCATCACGGCGTTAAATACACGCCTGACGCGCTGAAAACGGCGGTCGAGCTATCCTCACGCTACATCAATGATCGCAAACTGCCCGATAAGGCGATCGATGTGATTGACGAAGTGGGCGCGATGCAGATGCTTGTGCCACCAAGCCGCCGGAAGAAGAAAATCACCGCCAAGGAAATCGAAGCTGTGATTGCAACAATGGCGCGCATCCCGCCCAAATCCGTTTCGAAAGATGACAAGAAAGCACTCGAAAATCTTGAGCGCGATCTGAAGCATGTCGTCTTCGGCCAGGATGAGGCAATCACGCGCCTGTCCACCGCAATGAAACTGTCCCGCGCTGGTCTGCGCGATCCGGACAAGCCCATTGGCTCGTTCCTGTTCTCCGGCCCCACCGGTGTCGGTAAGACCGAAGTTGCGCGTCAGCTTGCTTCGATCATGGGGATCGAATTGAAGCGCTTCGATATGTCCGAATATATGGAACGTCACAGCGTTTCGCGCCTCATCGGTGCGCCTCCGGGCTATGTCGGTTACGATCAGGGCGGCCTTTTGACCGATGCGATCGATCAAAACCCGCATTGCGTACTGCTGCTTGATGAAATCGAGAAGGCCCACCCGGACCTGTTTAACATTCTGCTGCAGGTCATGGATAATGGCCGTTTGACTGACCACCACGGCAAGACAGTCGATTTCCGCAATGTCGTGCTGATCATGACAACCAATGCGGGCGCATCCGACATGGCGCGCCAGGGCATCGGCTTTGGCGATGTGTCGAAGGAGGATGCGGGTTCAGAAGCGGTGAAGAAGATGTTCACGCCGGAATTCCGCAACCGTTTGGATGCGATTGTGCCGTTTGCCTATCTCGGCAAATCAACCGTTGCGCGCGTCGTCGACAAGTTCATCCTTGAGCTTGAGCTGCAGCTCGCTGAACAGAACGTCCACATCCAGTTCGACAGCGATGCCCGCGATTGGCTCGCCGATAAGGGCTATGACAAGCTCTATGGCGCGCGTCCGATGGGCCGGCTCATTCAGGACAAGATCAAACAACCGCTCGCCGAAGAGCTGCTGTTTGGCAAGCTCGCCGATGGCGGCGAGGTGCATGTCAGCATCAAGGATGGCAAGCCAGCCTTTGAGCTATCGCCAGCACCACCAAAGGCATCGGCCAAGCGCAAGACGGCGGCCAAGAAGAAGCCCGCAGCCAAAAAGTCTGAGCCCAAAGGTGGTCCGGACAGCAAACCTGAAGCGTCAGGCAACGCAACAGGCGGAGAAGCCAGCTAATTCGACAAGCGGCACTGGCATTCTGCCACCATATGTGATTGATCGGGCCCCAGGTTATTCAACTTGGGGCCCGTTTTCATGAAGCACACTTTTCTGGCGTCCGCCGCTGCCGCCTTCTCGCTCACCTTTGCCGCGCAGCCCGCATTGGCTGACGATCATGAGGAAAAGGATCCCGCAGCCGAAGCGCGCACTTTCAGCGGCGATGACATTTTTGATCTGACCGTCGGCACCGATCCGCAGATCAGCCCCGATGGCAGGCAAATCGCCTATGTCCGGCGCGCCAATGACATAATGACCGATGGCGTCAAAAGCACCATCTGGCTGATTGATGTGGCAAGCGGGACGGAAACCCCTCTGGTCGCTGGCGAAGGATCGCATTCCAGCCCGCGCTGGTCGGACGATGGTTCGAAACTCGCCTACATCTCGACTGCGAGCGGTGGTGGTCCGGAACTGCATGTGCGTTGGATGCGGTCGGGTGCGAGCGCAAACATCACAGCGCTTCCCGAAGGACCAAGCGGTGTCACTTGGTCGCCCGATGGCACACAACTCGCTTTCACAGCCCGTGTTCCGGGCAAAGGCCTTGTCCTTGGCGCAACGCCTGCAAAGCCTGAAGGCGCGGAATGGGGCAAGCCGCTTCAGGTCATCGACAAGGTCACCTACCGCCGTGACGGAGGCAGTTATGTGAAGCCGGGCACGGTGCAGCTGTTTGTCGTGAGCGCCAAAGGCGGCGCACCGCGGCAGTTGACCTTTGGCGAATACAGCAATGGCGGCGCGGTCGAATGGTCGCCTGATGGCTCGAAACTCTATTACAGCGCCAATCGCAGCGAGGATTGGGAGCTGGAGCCGCTGCGCGCGCAGATCTATTCGCTCGATGTGGCAAGCGGCGCAATCGCCCAGATCACCGATCGGGTGGGGCCCGATTTCGGCGCGCAGGTCTCCCCTGATGGACGGCAGATCGCCTATCTTGGCTTTGACGATGTGGGCAATGCATTCGACCAAACCAATCTCTACGTTATGAACGCCGATGGCTCTGGTTCGCGCCAGCTTGCGAGCGATCTCGACCGTGGGATTGATGGGATCGAGTGGACCGATAGCGGCCTTTACGCAAGCTATGAGGATGATGGCGAACATCGCGTCGCGCGGGTTAGCCTCAATGGCAATGTCTCCCCGCTCGCGCCGCGGATTGGCAGCCCCTATTACGCGCTTCCCTATACGGGCGGGCAATGGTCCGTCAGCGATGGCGGTGCGATTGCGTTCACCACCGCCAGTTCTGTGAGACCGCCTGACATTGGCGTATCCTCGCGTGGCCGCACGCGGACGCTCACATCGCTCAACGAAGTGAGCCTTGGCGGGAAAGACCTTGGCGAAACGCGAGAGCTTTCTGTGACCGCAGCCGATGGAACGACTATCCCTGCCTGGATACAGCTTCCGCACGGATATAAAGACGGCGACACCGTTCCAATGATTCTCGAAATGCATGGCGGTCCATACGCTGCTTATGGTCCGGAATTTTCGGCCGACTACCATCTGTACAACGCCGCCGGATACGCCGTGCTGTTCACCAATCCGGGCGGTTCGACCGGGTATGGCGAAGCGTTTGCCGACCGGATCGAGGACAATTACCCGATCAGCAATCATGATGAACTGATGACGGCAGTCGATGCGGCCATCGCAGCAGGATATGCCAAAGAGGATGACCTCTATGTCACTGGCGGCTCCGGCGGCGGTATCCTTACCGCTTGGGTTGTCGGAAAGACGACCCGGTTCAAGGCCGCAGCCGCGCATAAGCCCGTCATCAACTGGGTGAGCCAAGCGCTTATGGCGGACGGTGTTCCCTTCTTCGGGCGCTATTGGATGGGCGGTCAGCCTTGGGAACGGCCAGACCATTACTGGGAGCGCGGTCCGCTTTCGATCGTCAACAATGTGACCACGCCAACGCTGGTTCTGGTTGGCGCAGATGATTACCGCACACCGCGCAGCGAGGCGGAGCAATTCTATGGCGCGCTGAAACTGGTGGGCGTGGATACGGCGCTCGTCGTGACGCCTGATTCCAGCCACAACAACCTTAGCCAAACGCCCAGCCAGCAAGCCGCTCGTACGGCGAGCGTGATTGCGTGGTTCGACAGGTACCGCAAAGGCGAAGAGGCAAGCGCCGAGGATTGATTTGGGAACGGGCGCGCGGGGCCAACGGTTGAACAACCGATGAGCGCGCCCTTTTCCTGGATCCGGCCCGAACCGTGGGGCGTCCATATTGTCCCTGCCGATGTCTGGATTGATCCTGGCCGCGCGGTGGACAAGGCATTGGTCACGCATGGCCATGCCGATCACGCGCGCGGTGGGCACGGCGAAACGGTGGCAACGCCCGAAACGCTTGCCATCATGGAGCTGAGATACCGCACCGGCGCCGAGGATGACGCTGGCGACATTCCGCACAAGGCCATCCCGGTTGCATATGGCGAAACCATCCGGCTCGGCGGGGGCGTCGATGCGACCTACATCCCGGCAGGCCACGTTTTAGGCTCAGCGCAAATCCTTCTGGAGCATGCTGGCGAGCGGGTTGTCATCACGGGCGATTACAAACGGCGCGCCGATCCAACATGCGCTCCGTTTGAGGTAACGCCGTGCGATATCTTTATCACCGAGGCGACCTTTGGCCTCCCCGTGTTCACTCATCCTCCGATTGAGGAGGAGATGGGAAAATTGCTCGCGGCGCTCTCAACCAACCCTGAGGCATGCGTTCTTGTGGGTGCTTATGCGCTCGGAAAAGCGCAGCGGGTGATTGCTGAATTGCGGCTCGCCGGTCATCACGATCCGATATATCTGCATGGCGCAATGGAGAAGATGTGCCGCCTCTATGAAGAGCACGGAGTTGATCTGGGCGACCTGCGTCTCGTCAGCGATCACACTAAGGACGATATGCGAGGGGCCATCATCATCGCTCCTCCATCTGCGCTGAATGATCGCTGGTCGCGGCGTCTGCCCGATCCGATCACCGCCATGGCTTCCGGATGGATGCGTGTGCGCGGGCGCGCACGCCAGCGCGGGGTCGAATTGCCGCTGGTCATCTCGGACCATGCGGACTGGAATGAACTCACGCAGACAATCGAAGAAGTGAATCCAGCCGAGACTTGGATCACCCATGGCCGCGAAGAGGCGCTGCTCCGGTGGTGCGAGCTTGGCCAGCGCAAGGCCCGCGCGTTGGCCTTAGTCGGACGCGAGGATGAGGATGAGTGACGCGTTCTCTGGCTGCAGGCACGGATAGATGAAAGCCTTCGCAACCTTGCTCGATACGCTGGTCTACACCACCAGCCGTAATCGCAAGCTCGCGCTTATTGCCGAGTATCTCCGCAATGCGCCCGATCCTGATCGTGGATGGGCCTTGGGAGCGCTCACAGGAGAGCTCGATTTCCCCGCGGTGAAGAGCTCTACCATCCGCAATTTGATGAAGGGTCGGGTGGACCCTGTCTTGTGGACATTGAGCCGGGATTTCGTTGGCGATACGGCAGAGACGGCTAGCCTGCTTTGGCCAAGTACTGATCTGGAAAATAACGATTTTCTTACACTTACGCAGACCGTGGAGACGCTATCCAGTCTCACGCGTGTGAACGCTCACAAAGAAATGCCAAAGCTGCTTGACAGGCTCGATGCCAATGGCCGATTTGCGCTTATCAAATTGGCCACGGGTGGGATGCGGATCGGTGTTTCAGCCCGACTTGCCAAGACCGCGTTTGCGAAGGCCTTTGATGTGTCGCTCGACGATGTCGAGGAGTATTGGCACGCCATTGATCCGCCCTATGCAGAGCTCTTTCAATGGGCCGCCGAAGGAGGCGACCCGCCCGATATTGAGGGGCGTCCAAGGTTCCGTCCCTTCATGCTCGCGCACCCTCTCGAAGACACCAGGGTCGACCTTTCCGACTATGCAGCCGAATGGAAATGGGATGGCATCCGGGTGCAATTGTGCCGGGTGACGGATGCGAATGGCGAAGCGGAAACACGGCTCTATTCGCGATCGGGCGATGATATCTCTGCAACCTTTCCCGAGCTTCTTGATGTGCTGCCGATGGATGCAGTTCTTGATGGCGAGCTGCTTGTGCGAGGGTCTACCCAAGGCGGCGAAGCAGGGTCAGATAAACAGGGCGGGGCTGCGAGCTTCAACGCTCTTCAACAAAGGCTGGGCCGCAAGACGGTCTCCAAGAAAATGCTCGCCGAGGCGCCTGCCTTTGTCCGTCTCTACGATGCGCTCCTTATCGAAAGCGAGGACCTGCGCGAACATGGATGGGAGAAACGACGCGGGCATCTGGAAAATCTGGTAGAGCGTCTCCCCGATAGCCATTTCGATCTTTCCGCTGTGGTTGAAGCGCGCGATTTCGATCACCTTGCCGAGATCCGCGAGACCGCCCGCGATGAAGCGATTGAGGGGCTGATGCTCAAGCGCCGCGATGCGCCTTACATAGCTGGGCGCAAGGTTGGCCTTTGGTACAAATGGAAACGCGATCCGCTGCTGATCGATTGCGTGCTGATGTATGCGCAGCGTGGCAGCGGTAAGCGATCGAGCTTCTATTCCGACTACACCTTTGGCTGCTGGGCTGGAGACCCGGATCAGGGCGCGGAATTGCTCCCCGTGGGAAAAGCCTATTCTGGCTTTACCGATGCCGAGCTCAAAAAGCTTGATAGGTTGGTTCGCCAGACAACGCTCAACCGCTTTGGACCCGTGCGCGAAGTGGAGAGAACTCTGGTGTTCGAAGTGGCATTCGACAGCGTCCATACTTCCAAACGTCACAAGTCAGGCCTCGCCATGCGCTTTCCGCGCATCCATCGCATTCGCTGGGACAAACCCGTGCACGAAGCGGATCGGATTGACGCATTGAAAGCGCTGGTCCCCGACTGAGTGTCGCATATAAGTTGCAAATCAAAACTTTCCTGTTATGTCTTGAGCGAACGGGAGAACCAATCATGAATGCCAAAGACCTACTCGTCCCAACCCAGCGCCAAATGCTCGGCACGCTGAAAGGTTTGCTCGCCAAGGCTGCGGCCGATCCGCGCGGCGATGCCCTGCTCTCAGCGCGGCTTGCCGAAGACATGCACCCGCTCAGTGTTCAAGTCCGCTTCCTCTGCAATATGGTTGGCGAAGCGATGGCGCGCATTGCGGGGATCGAATTCACTTCAAGCGAGGATGACCCCGCAACAATTGCCGCAGCGCAGGCCCGCGTGGATGAAACGCTCATGCAATTGGCGGAATGGGAAAACTTCAAATTTGTCGCCGATGATGCGGCTATTGAACTCGCAATTCCCAACGGGATGACGTTCGATATGACGGCGGCGGAATATGTGCGCGACTGGTCTGTGCCGCAATTCTACTTTCATACGATGGCAGCCTATTCGATCCTGCGCAAAGAAGGCATCGAAGTCGGCAAAGCAGATTTCGTACCGTATATGATGCGATACATCAGGGCGCCCGCTAGCTGAAGAGGCGCTTTCCTACTTCTGTAACCGCCGCCATGCTTCGCGCGGCTCTTTCTGATCGTTAGCCCTCAAACACGTTGCAAAAAACTCAGTTCTTTTTGCAGAACGCAATCACGCGGGCTGGAAAAGGCTGCTGCCCCCCTGTCCGTCACCCAGCTCACAATGCAGCTTTATCATTGTTTTTCAAAACTTTGTGATGAGTAGCTTAAGGTGACAGGGTGTCACCTTTGTCACCCTAAAAGCGCAAGCGGCAAGTCAGCCCATGGCCTCGGAAACCGCCTCAGCATGGTGCTTGGCGTTCTCTGCATAATGCGCGGTACCGATTTTCATGCCTGCAATCGCAGCATCGCTTAAGTCTTTGAGCTTTTTGGCAGGACGGCCCGCCCACAGTTCGCGCTCACCCATCACCTTGCGCTCTGTAAGCATGGCGCCGGCGGCCAGCATCGCGTCGGAACCGATCACCGACTTGTTCATCGCTATCGCACCAAGGCCGACAAAGCCTCGATCATGGATCGTGCAGCCATGAACCATCGCCATATGTCCGATGAGCACGTCGTCCCCGATAATCAGCGGGCAACCATCAGGATCGTTGGGGCGTGGGGGATCGCAGTGAAGGACGCTGCCATCTTGCACGTTGGTCCGCTCTCCAATGCGGATTTTGAAGACATCGGCGCGCACCACGCAATTATACCAGATCGAGCTGCCAGCCCCGATCTCGACATCACCAATGATCGAACAGCCCGGCGCGATAAAAGCGGTGTCGTCAATCTTGGGCGACTTGCCGTGGATCGGGATGATATGCACGCCGGGAAAACGTGGATCGCTGGTCATTTGTGTTGCTCCCACTGACTTGGGGTTAGCGAATATTGGATCGTCGGATTGTCTTCTGGATCAAAAGCAGGATCGGTAAAATCGAGATCAGGCCGCCTTTCCATGCCAAGCTTTTCCATCAGCTTCCAGCTGCCGACATTGCGCTCGCTGGTCAATGCGACAAGATACGGGGCGCCAATCTCGTCAATCGCCCAGTCAATAACGCTGCGCATAGCCTCTTCGGCGAAGCCCTGACGCCATTTGGTCTCTCGCACCAGCCAGCCGATTTCGTGATCGCCCTGATTGCTGGCGTTGGGATTGTCGACGCGTTTCACACCGCAATTGGCGACAAGTTCGCCGGTGCTGCGCTCCCAGCCAAGCATGAACCCAAAGCCATCGGCCTCCCACGCTTGCCGCGTTTTCTCATGCTTTTCGGCCAGTTCTTCGCGGGTCTTCACCCCGCCAAGCCGCTCCATGGTGGCAGGCGTGTTGAGACCTTCGAAATGCGCATCGAGATCACCTTCGCCGATTTTGCAAAGATCGAGCCGCCTGGTCTGGAGGATGATCTCACGCATTGGCCTGTCGCCATTGATCGCGGGTGATCGAATAGACGATGACGGATTCGGGCCCGAAGGTGTTGCTTTCAAAGTCCAGGTCTTCGCGGCGCTCCATGCCGAGCCGTTTCATCAAGCCCCAGCTCGGTGTGTTCTCCTGCACGGTCAGCGCAATAATGTGCGGCGCACCGAACTGTTCGAAGCCAAGCTTGAGCGTCGCGGTGGCCGCTTCCTTGGCATAGCCTTTGCCCCACGCTTCTTCGCGAAGGCGCCAACCCGCTTCGACATCGCCGGTTGGTCCATTCTCCTCGTTGCAGCGCTTAAGTCCGCAAAAGCCGAGGAGCTCGCCAGACAGGTGACCGCCATCCGGCTTTCGCTCAACCACCCAAAACGTGAAACCATGATCGCGGCGGTAGCCTTCAAGTCTCTCGCGCGCTGCGTCCATTTCTGCCTGATCTGCGAGGCCGCCCAGATGTTGCATTACCGCAGGCGTATTGCAGTGCCGCCAGAAGACCGGCCAATCCTCTTCGTGCCAGTCGCGCAGGACGAGCCGCTCCGTTTCGTGAATAAAGTCAGCCATTCAACAGACGGGCGGCAACTGGCGCGTGATAGGTAAGAATGCCGCTTGCGCCGGCACGCTTGAACGCCAGCAGTTTCTCCATCAGCAACGCGTCCCTATCGCCCGCGCCAACCGATTGCGCTGCTTCGATCATCGCGTATTCGCCGCTGACTTGATATGCGAAAACAGGAACGCCGAACTCCTGGCGAACGCGACAAATAATGTCGAGATAGGCAAGGCCGGGTTTGACCATAACGCTATCGGCACCCTCGGCAATGTCGAGCTCAACTTCACGCAAAGCCTCATCGCTGTTGGCCGGGTCCATCTGATAACTCTTCTTGTCGCCTTTAAGGAGACCGCCCGACCCAACCGCATCGCGGAAAGGCCCGTAAAACGCGCTCGCATATTTTGCGGCATAGCTCATGATTTGGACATTGGGATGTCCGTTCATTTCCAAGGCCATGCGGATCGCGTGAATGCGGCCATCCATCATGTCCGAAGGGGCGATAATATCAGCGCCTGCCTTTGCTTGATTGAGCGCCTGATCAACCAGCACCGCCACAGTCTCATCGTTTAAAACATAGCCCGTATCGTCCAATAGGCCATCCTGCCCATGGGCGGTGTACGGATCGAGTGCGACATCGGTGAGCACTCCGATCCGATCGCCGCAAGCTTCTTTGATGGCGCGGATCGCTCGGCACATCAGATTGTCGGGATTGAGAGCTTCGGCACCATCATCGCTGCGCCGATCTGGCTGGGTGTTGGGGAAGAGAGCAACAACCGGAACGCCCAGATCAACCGCTTCCTTTGCCCGCGCAACGATCCCATCGACCGACCAGCGGGAGACTCCGGGCAGGGACGCAATGGGCTCTTCAACTCCATCACCCTCGGTAACGAAAAGCGGCCAGATCAGATCGGCAGGCGTCAATTGCGTTTCGCGGTGGAGCGCACGGCTCCACCCAGTGGCGCGCGCACGGCGCATGCGAGTGTTGGGATAACGTCCTGTCATGCGGCGACGTCTAACCGAATTGACAGGTTATGCGCAATCGAAGTCGGTATTTGGCAAAGTCGCCGCTCGGTTCAATCCACGCGCTTTGTGGAGTTGATCTTTTCAATCTCGCGCGCTGGCTCTTCGACTTGCTCAACCTTCGGTGTGAGATCTTCCAGCGCAGCGCCGGGCTCAACCAGTTTCAGTGTGGTCAATTGTTCTTTGAACTTGAGCAATTCCACCCCTGAAAGCGCGGCGCGTGTTACATATCGAACGCTCGCCGGGTTCACAGCACGGCCATTCCGGTACATCTCAAAGTGCAAGTGGGGGCCGGTGGAAAGTCCGGTCGAACCGACATATCCGATGACTTGTCCGCGCCGAACCTGCTCCCCGCGGCGCACAGCCATCCGGCTCATATGGCACGAACGCGTCTCCAAGCCGCCTCCATGGTTCACCCGAACCGCAATACCGCAGCCACCCATCCGGCCAGCGCCAACGACACGGCCATCGCTTACAGCGACAATAGGTGTTCCGCTGCGCGCTCGGTAATCTTGCCCGGCATGCATTCGGCGGTAACCAAGGATCGGGTGGCGGCGCATGCCGTAGCGGGATGAGATTGGCCCGTTCACTGGTTGAATCAATCCGCGGCGCTGTTCTCCCACACCAGATGCTTCAAAGAATTGCCCCTTCTCGCCCCAGCGCATCAATTGCGTGCGCGGTTTTCCATCCCTGTCGACGCCAGCATAGAGCAATTTACCCGCTTGGCGTTCGCCCGTCTCCGCGCGGCGATAAGAAAGTATAATGTCAAAGGTATCGCTTTCGCGGACCTCGCGATCAAGGTCGATTTGATTGTCGAGCGTGCGCAGATATTCCTGGACCACGCTTGCTGGCACACCGGCCGCTCGCATCGAACGGTATAGGCTAGAGCCAACTTCGCCGCGCACCCTGAGCGGAGTATCATCGACACGGATGAAATTGCGAACGAGTGAGAGACTTCCACCCTGCCCGGTCTCGGGATCGGCTCC
This sequence comes from Erythrobacter sp. YT30, assembly GCF_001542875.1. Lineage (GTDB taxonomy): Bacteria > Pseudomonadota > Alphaproteobacteria > Sphingomonadales > Sphingomonadaceae > Erythrobacter. The sequence goes on from NZ_LMAF01000002.1 coordinate 926,107, forward strand.
GTTTCGAGCAACTTTAAGCTCAAGATCAAAACGAGCGCGGAATTTGAGAACATCGAGCGGCCGGGCAGCACCGGGTGCAGGACGGCGCCCAAGGATTAAGTCCATCTGCGTGCCCGGTTCGATTTCGGAAAGGGACATCGCCCCGCCGACAAGCGCACTCACATCGCCAATGTCGGATGCTGATACACCCGCGCGGCGCAACATGCGCGAAAAGCTATCGTCTTCGGCCAAGGTCGCCATCAATTCAATCTGTGGACGTTCAGGAGCGCTTTTCAGTGGTTTCACAAAAGCAGTGGGACCCATTCGCCGGCCGCTATCTCCGCCGAGGGCAAGCGGCATGATCATCTGACTTCGCAGCTCGCCATGGACATCGGGTGTGTCGGGCATCGCTGCGCTCGCGCTCGCCGTCGACATGTCGGGCCATAGCGCAAGAGCGAGCGCCCCAAGGCCAAGCATTGTCAGCATTCCGCGGAACCAATGGAGAGAGCCGATATTTTCAGCAAGGTCGGGCGCTAGATCAATATGTGCTAGGCGATCGCTCAAAGCGCTGCGATACCTATCAAAGCGTCCCGCAAAACCGGATCGCTTGGGCTCTCGCGTAATACGAAATACCCTATGCCCAGCACGCGAAAATGGCCCTTCGTCGGAGGGAAAATCCGAGCTTGAAGCAGTTTCTCCATATGCTGACATACAGTCATCAATGGCGCGTGCGTGATCCAATGCGAGCTTTCCCCAGCCTTCTTTTGCGCTCCTGCTTCAAGTGCCGGAGCATGGTTCAATCACTGAACGTCCCGAATTCTGTGCCTGAACTAGGTAAATGTGAACTTAACGGACAGCCTGTGCGGCAATGCGAAGCGATAAGGTGTTTCCCTTATAAGATGCAATCAAGAGAAATTGAGATCTCACCAAGTTCCTCGGCTCGGTTTTCGTCTGGATTCGAGTGTGTTGAGGGCAAACCGCTTCGCCCGCCTTGCCCTGTCGATCCTCACCTGACAGTAAGGTTACCGGTTTTATATGATTGCAGTGCCCTCCCCCAACAACCCTTCTGCCGATCACAAAGTGCGCGCCGTTCTTGGACCAACCAATACGGGCAAGACGCATCTCGCAATTGAACGAATGTGCGCACATTCTTCGGGAATGATGGGCTTCCCGCTGCGTCTGCTCGCGCGCGAGGTTTATGATCGGGTGCGAGCGATCAAGGGCGACAAGGCGGTTGCACTTATCACGGGCGAGCAACGCATAGAACCGCCAGATGCGCGATATTTTTGCTGCACCATGGAAGCAATGGATCGCCTGGGCGGGGGGCATGCATTCGTCGGCATCGATGAGGCGCAAATCGGAGCGGACCCGGAACGCGGTCATATCTTTACCGACAGGTTTTTGAATGCACGTGGCCGTGAAGAGACGATGATTTTGGGTTCGGCAACGCTCGAGCCGATGGTCAAGTCGCTAATCCCAGATGCGACATGCGAGGAGCGCCCGCGATTTTCCACGCTGAGCCATGTGGCACCCGCGAAACTCTCCCGCCTTGCGCCGCGCAGTGCCGTGGTCGCCTTCTCGGTCGAGCAGGTTTACGCCATGGCCGAGGCTTTGCGTCGGTTTCGCGGCGGCGCCGCAGTTGTGATGGGGGCTCTTTCACCAGAAACGCGAAACAAGCAGGTAGAATTGTTTCAAAATGGTGAAGTGGACTACATCGTCGCAACCGATGCGATTGGCATGGGTCTTAATCTCGACCTGCATCATGTGGCCTTCGCAGCGCTCAGCAAATTCGATGGTAAGCGCAAGCGCAGGCTGACGCCTGCTGAAATGGCCCAAATTGCCGGACGCGCCGGACGTCACCAACGCGATGGCAGCTTTGGGACACTTGCCGGAGGAGGCGATCGCTCCGGCGCACCGCTCGAATTCACGGACGAAGAAGTCTATGCCATCGAAGAACACCAATTCCAGCCCATTACCAAACTGTTTTGGCGCGAGGCGGAGCCGCGCTTTGACACGCTTTCCGTGCTGATCGGTGATCTGGAGCGGCGACCACAGGAACAGGCACTGCGAGCGGCCCCGGAAGCGATCGATCTCGCTGTGCTCAAAAGGCTTGCGGGCGAGCCGATTGCTCAAACTATCAAAGGCTCGGGCCTTGTGCGGCGATTTTGGGGGGCGTGCTCGCTCCCCGATTTCCGACAGCTGGGCGTGGATCCACACGCCCGGTTCGTTGCTCGGCTATGGCAGGATTTGGCGCAGGGCTATCTCGGGGCGGATTTCGTCGCAGCGAGAATTGCAGAGCTTGACCAGACATCGGGCGACATTGATACGCTGCAAGGCCGGATCGCAGCGATCCGATCATGGGCCTATATTTGCCAGCGACCCGATTGGGTTCTGGCTCGCGATGAAATGGCAGCCCGCGCTCGAGCCGTTGAAGCCAAATTGTCAGATGCGCTTCACGCGAGGCTGACTGAGAGATTTGTGAATCGAAGGACGACAATACTGATGAAATCCCTGGGTCAGGATGCAAGTGCATTGCCCGTCACACTTGAAGCTGATGGCCGCATGACCGTCGAAGGCGAGAGCATCGGCAAGCTTGATGGATTCCGCTTTTCTGTCGATCCTGATGCGACCCTGGCCGATCGTAAGATGCTGCTCGCCGCAGGCGAAAAAGCGCTTCCTGGCATATTGGCAAAGCGAGCAGAGTGGTTGCTCACCGATGGTCTTGCTGAGCTCACGCTCAAAAATGGCTCGATTGAATGGCAGGGCCGAACTCTGGCTGACATTGCTTTTGGCGATGACTTTGCAGCCCCTCGCATTGCCCTGTCGCGCGAGATTGCGATGCTGCCCGATGGACCACGGACAGCGCTTGAAAATGGGTTGAGCGAATGGGTAGCGGCACAGCTCGGACCGTTGGAACCTTTGAAAAAGCTCGCCGAGGCAGCTCGCGATCCTGACGCGGGAAGCGAAGCGCGCGCGCTCCTGATTACGCTCGTTGACGCTCGCGGAGTTGTCAGCCGGGAGAAGGCCGGTCTTCAGCATTTACCGAAGGAGACGCGACCTTTCTTGAGAAGGCTTGGCGTGACTTTCGGCGCGCTGGATATCTTTGCGCGCGACCTTCTGAAACCGGGGCCGCGCCAGTTGCTTCACAAACTCGGTCTCGACAAACGTCCCCTACAAAAATCGATGTTGCCGGTTTTGGCGGAGAGCAAAAGTTTGCCAGCAGGATATCGACCGGCCGGCGGACAAGCGATCAGAGTTGATCTGGCCGAGAAGATCCTGCGCGCGGCTTTCGAAGAGCGCGGCAAAGCAATAGACGGTCAGCCGGATGGCAGAAAGGAGAAGTCCCCGCGCTTTCGGCTTGATCTTGCTCTGCCCGTTTCAATCGGACTGGAAGAGGAGAACGCCCGCCGATTGCTGGGAAGCGCGGGCTTCAGACTACACCGTGCAAGGACCTTGGCAGAAGGCGCGCATGGCCCCCTCGCACCCGACTTTTGGACATGGCGGCCCCGCCGTGCTGGCGATAATCGACGAAGGCAGCGAAGCGCGCAAAAAGCCAAAGGAAAAGGACGGCCAAGTCAAAAGCCAAAAACAAATGCACCAAGCAAGCCAGGCCACAATGGTGGTCGCAAGCAGTCTCAGCGGCCAGCCACGCGCAAACCCGACACCGGTCCGGCGAGGGCAAGCGGCGCATTCGACGGATTGGCCGATCTCTTGCGCAAATGAGCGAGCCTGAATGAAAGAGAGGGCTCCTGATGAAGCCCCTCAATCCATGCGGATTGATCGTGCGCTCGTCTATCTTCGATTTGCCCGGACCCGATCGATCGCGCAGGCCATGATCACGCGTCGCACTTTACGCAGGAATAGAAAACATGTGCAGCGCCCAAGTGAGATGATCGCTATTGGCGATGTCCTCACCTTGATGATCGGCGGCGAAGTTAGGATAATTGAAATCCTTGCTCTGCCACAGCGCCGCACATCAGCCACACTTGCCAAGTGTCATTATCGCGAGCTTGACCGCGGCGAAAGTGACCGTAAAGCGCGTAGCACGCACACAGCTTAAGTATGAAAGCCAAGCAATGACTTATGTCGTCACCGATGACTGTATCAAATGCAAATACACCGATTGCGTGGAAGTCTGCCCAGTGGACTGTTTCTACGAAGGCGAGAATATGCTGGTCATCAATCCCAGCGAATGCATCGATTGCGGCGTGTGCGAACCTGAATGCCCAGCCGAAGCGATTCTGCCCGATACCGAAGACGGTCTCGAAAAGTGGCTTGAACTGAACACCAAGTTTTCGGCCGAATGGCCCAATATTACGAGCCAGAAAGAGCCGCCAGCGGACGCCGATGATCACAAGGGTGAAAAGGGCAAATTCGAAAAGTATTTCAGCGCGGAACCTGGCGAAGGCGACTAATTGCGAGGCGCAAAATTGCGCGTGCAGTCCCTGAATCACTCCCACATTAATGCTGGTTGCAACAGCGACTCGCAATTTTGTTGCGATTGTGTTATGTAAAGGTCCAACCGCTAGTTTCGGGTCTCGATAGCGGCAGGAAAACCAGAAAGGCCGGCACCCTTACGATATCTCCAAAAGACGGTTTTGAACCGGGTGGTGTTTTCTCCCATTGAAAGCAACCGCACCGGATAACCCTCTCTTTCGGCGAAATTCGGGTGAGGCTCAACGAAAGGAACACGCATGGCTAGCAATGAGCCTGCTTTCACCGTTGGTGACTATGTTGTTTACCCAAAGCACGGCGTTGGCCGTGTAATCGAACTTCAGAATGAAGAAATCGCCGGCATGCAGCTTGAGCTGTATGTCTTGCGCTTTGAAAAAGAGCGCATGACGCTGCGTGTACCGATGAATAAAATTGAATCGATCGGGATGCGCAAGCTGTCTTCGGACAAGACTTTGAAAGAGGCAATGGAAACGCTCAAGGGCAAGCCCAAGGTAAAGCGCACCATGTGGTCTCGCCGTGCGCAGGAATACGAAGCGAAAATCAACTCCGGTGATCTCGTATCGATCGCCGAGGTGACACGCGATCTTTTCCGCCCGGATGATCAGCCCGAACAAAGCTATTCGGAACGGCAAATTTTCGAGGCTGCATCAAGCCGTCTGGCACGCGAGCTTGCTGCCATGGAAGAGACTGATGAACCTGCAGCGCTTGAAAAAATCCTCGAAGTGCTGCGCGAACACGCTCCACAATACTACGAGAATACCGAAGACAGCTGATCTGAAGCTACTCTTCGAAACATCAGCAAGGGCTGTCCCGAAATGGGCGGCCCTTTTTGCGTCAATTGCTTGAACTCGCTGACGCGGTGTATTATATCACCAATACGGTTTGTGTTCAGGTGGAGGAAATTGATGGTCGACCGGATTTTGAAGCGCGCTTTACCCATTGCTGCATTGGGTTTGGGGGCACTGCTGTCAGGATGCAGCGGCAATGCCAACGTTACCATTAATGGCCAGGATGGCGTGCCCCTTTCCGAACTCGATATGGGCGGTTCTGCTCCTGACGAACTGGTTGTGTCTGGTGGAGACAAAGTGATCGTCACTGAAGGAGACGCACTCGATATCACCGTTGAAGGCGACGAAGATTCTGTGGCGGCCCTCCGGTTTGTACGCGATGGCGATATGATTGGCGTTACGCGCGAGGATGGTTGGAACTCAAAAGGTGCGGCAACTGTGCGCATCACCATGGCGACACCGCGCGAGCTGGTAATCGGCGGCAGCGGCGAGATAGAAACGCCGGCAGTGGCCAAAGATGCAGAGGCGACCATTGGCGGTTCAGGGAAAATCCAGATCGGCGAACTCGATGCTGATAGCTTGGAAGTTGCAATGGGCGGGAACGGTGAGATAACCGCTTCTGGCAAGGTCAAGAAGCTCGAAATCTCAATCGGTGGCTCAGGAACCGTGAACTTTGATGAGGTCATGGCTGATGATGTCGAGATATCCATTGGCGGTTCGGGAGATGTAGCCCTGCAGTCGAACGGAACAGTAGAAGCCAGCATAGGTGGATCAGGCGATATAAACGTCACTGGGAGTGCGAAATGCAGCCTCAGCAGCTTTGGTTCTGGGACGCTCAATTGCAGGCCTGCCGAAACCGCTAGCCCTGCAGAAGACACCAGCGAAGCGACCGAAGAATAGGGCGGGCTGAACTGCTCGGATTAATCCCGGCTTGCATTGCGAGGCTGCGCACGCGACAAGCTGCTGATGCGCGCGCTTCCCCTCGTTAGCCTTATCTGTGGCTCTCTCATCCTGTCTGGCTGTTTGGTTCGCACAGCCGCGAATGTGGCAACTGCCCCTGTACGGGTGGCCAGCAAGGCAGTCGATGTCGCCACAACCAGCCAATCAGAAGCAGACGAGAAGCGCGGGCGCGAAATCCGCAAGCGCGAGGAAAAGCTCGGCAAACTGGAGCGCGAATACCGCAAGCAGAGCGAGAAATGCGAGGACGGCGACCGCAGCGCCTGCGAAGAGGCGCGAGAGACTTACGCGGAGATCGAGGAACTGCTTCCAACGATCCCGGCGGAACCCGAAGAAGACTAATCTAAGGGGGCTGCCGCGCGCCGCAGCCGGTCGTTGATCGCGCGGCCAATCCCCTCATTTGGAATAGGCGCGACCGCGATGCGCGCATGATCGGAGATCGCGGCTTGATGGAGTGCGTCATAAAGGCGTGACGCCGCCTCGGCTACGTGGGCATCCGGTGACAAGTCGAAGTCTGAGCCGCCGCCGCCAAAGCCGATAAAGAATTCACCCGGAAATGCTTCGCGGGCGTTAAGCCGCAAAGGCTTGCCGGGCGAGTAGTGACTGACCAGCTGCCCTGGAGCCTCGATCACTGAACCCTCCGCTACAGTGGCTTGATCATCCAAACCGACATCGAAGTAGTGCCGATGCAATGCATCAAGATCGACAGGCCCAGCCCGCAGTTCTTCCCAGCTACCGTTCTCTCTGATTGCAAGAATGCTCGATTCCACCCCCTGATCGCTGGCGCCTCCATCAAGAACGAGATCAATCCGTCCATCAAGCGATGCCATCACATGCTGCGCGCTCGTCGGGCTGATAAAGCCGCTGCGATTGGCGGAAGGGGCAGCGAGTGGAAACTCGATGCGATTCAGCAGTGCCCGCATCACCGGATGTGCGGGCGCACGAAGAGCAACGGTATCAAGTCCTGCTGTGACCGCGGGTGCGAGGGCCGCATCATTTCTCTTTGGCAAAACCAGCGTCAAAGGGCCTGGCCAATAATTCGTGACCGCTAAATCAGCGTGATCGCTCCACCGGGCATACCTCGCTGCCTGTTCGGTATCGCGCACGTGGACGATCAGCGGATTGAAATCTGGTCGTCCTTTCGCAGCGAAAATCTTCGCAACCGCCTCGGGAGAATCGGCCCTTGCAGCCAGGCCATAGACTGTTTCCGTCGGAACGGCGACTAGACCGCCAGCCTCAAGGATTCGCGTCGCTCGCGCGATCCCTTCTTCGTCTGCTAAGACCACTTCCGTAGCGTTCTTGTCGCTCATGCTTTGATCGCTATATTCCAAGGCAGACAATGCCAAGATGCGGCGCGAATTGCGCGACCCTTTGCCACACAATTTGAGGGATCTCTTTTACCGTGAACACTTATACGCCCCCGACACAAGACCAACTCCTAGCCATTCGCGTCAATGCGGGGATCGAAGAGCTTGCTCAGTCTGAGAAGTTTGCTCACGCCGAAGCCGATCTGGTCGAAGCCATTGTTGAAGGCGTCGGTGCATTTGCAGCCGGTGAATTTGCTCCGCTAAACCGAGTGGGTGATCTTGAGGGCGCTCGCCTCGAAAACGGCGTTGTGCGGCTGCCCGATGGATTCAAAGAAGCTTACGATTCCTATGTCGAACAGGGCTGGAACGCGATCGCGTCGCCAGAGGATTTTGGCGGACAGGGGTTGCCATTTACACTTTCATGCAATGTGCTTGAGAACCTGGGCGCTGCCAACATGGCATTCAATTTGCTCCCCATGCTTTCCGTCGGAGCGATTGATGCGCTCGAAAATCACGGAAGCAAGGATCAACAGGCGAAGTACCTTCCTGAGCTGGTTAGCGGCAAATGGTCTGGCACCATGAACCTGACAGAGCCTGCCGCGGGATCAGATGTGGGCGCGTTGCGCTCCACGGCCGAACCAATTGAGACCGGCGAACATGTGGGCAAATACAGGATCACGGGTCAAAAGATCTACATCACCTGGGGTGAGCATGAGCTGGCGGACAATATCATCCACCTCGTATTGGCTCGCCTACCCGGCGCGCCCGAAGGGTCGCGCGGTATCTCGCTCTTTCTCGTGCCAAAATACCACGTCAATGACGACGGGTCGCTCGGCAATCGCAATGATCTGCGCTGCGTGAGCCTCGAACACAAGCTCGGTATCAACGCTTCACCCACCTGCGTTATGAGCTATGGCGACAACGGTGAATGCATTGGTGAGCTAGTAGGTCATGAAAACAAAGGCCTCGCAGCTATGTTCACGATGATGAACAATGCGCGGATTAATGTCGGCAACCAGGGCAATCAGATCGCCGAACGTGCAACGCAGCAGGCAATTGCTTACGCAATGGACCGCGTGCAGTCCGCGCGTGCGGGATCGCCTGACAATTCGCCGATTGCGATCATCGATCATCCTGATGTGCGCCGCATGATCCTGCGGATGAAAGCTCTCACCGAAGGCGTACGCGCTCTTCTTTATTATTGCGCCGGCCAAGTGGATCGTGGCACCATTGGCGATCAAGCAGCGCAGATGCGCGCGGATATTCTCGTCCCACTGGTCAAAGCGTGGGGCACCGACGCGGGCGTCGAGGTGGCTGGGATCGGAATTCAGATCCATGGCGGAATGGGCTTTGTCGAAGAAACCGGTGCTGCGCAGCACTGGCGCGATTCGCGGATTGCGCCAATTTACGAGGGCACCAATGGTATTCAGGCTGCCGATCTTGTGACGCGCAAGCTGGGTCTCGACGGTGGTGAAGCGATGGTCTCGCTCTTTGAAGACATCGCGCGTGACGCAGGCGATGCAGAACCTGCGTTGTTCACTCTCGCGGGTGAATGCGCCGGGATCGCGCGTTGGATGCGCGATGAGGCGAGTCTTGATGATCGTCTTTCAGGCAGCGTTCCCTTCTGCACCATGGCAGCGATTGCTGTTGCGGGTTGGCAGCTGATGAAGCAGGCTGAGGCAGTAGCGAATGGCGCTGCGCCATCGCTTTCCGAAAGCAAGCCAGTCACGGTCCGCTTCTTCCTTGATCGGATTGTGCCTGAAGCGCTGGGCCTTAAGGCGGGTGCAGTCGGTGGATCTGATCTGCTGTATGCCCTCCCTGCCGAAAAGCTCGCTGGTTAGGTCTACACCGGCGTTCCGATGAGCAATCCGGACGAACCTGTTTGGGAACGGATAGCAGGTGCGCTTTACCAAATTGCTGGCACTGGAGATCCGGAGAACGACTGGCTGAGCGCGCCAGCGTATCTGTGGGATGGCGAAAAGGGGCGTTCAGTTCATGAATTGAATGCCCTTCCCCTCAATCGGCTGCATGGGATTGGCGCTCAAAAAGTTGCGCTGCGCGACAATTGCCTGGCGATGGCTAAGGGCGCTGCGGCGCATGACATGATGCTGTGGGGCGCGCGGGGCATGGGAAAATCAGCGCTAGTTCGCTCGGTTGTATCCGATGTCCAGTGCGAATATCCCGAAGCGATCTCGCTCATTCAGGTAACAAATGGCGCGATTGAGGCTCTTCCAGACCTTATCCTCGATCTGGCCGATCAACCTCGGGCGTTTATCCTGTTTTGCGATGATCTGACCTTCGATGAGCGCGATACCCGGGCAAATCTTGCATTACGAAGCTTGCTGGACGGCGGTGTCATTCCCCGTCCCGCGCATATCCGCTTTGCGGTGACATCCAACCGTCGCGCATTGATGAAGCAGTCAGAAAGTGATGAGCCAATATCTCTGCACGCACGGGACGAGCGCGACAACTTCCTCGCCCTAGTCGATCGGTTCGGCCTCAATCTTGGTTTTCATCCATGCGATCAAGAAACCTATTTGGAGATCGTCGAAAGCTACCTGAAACCTCTAAATCTGGAATACGATCGCGCGAAAGCGCTCGCCTGGGCCATTGCCCGCGGCAATCGATCCGGGCGAACCGCCTACCAATTCGCGGTTGAGATCGCGAGCCGGGCGGGAGTGGCTCTCGATCTCTGACTGTTAAAAGCTTAGAGTCCGGGCAAATTGCCCTGTGCCGCCTGTTCGCGCAGATAATCCTCTTCAAATGCGCGCCGCGGATCGCTCAATTCCCGCTGCGGCGGTAAACTTTCGCCTTGGTTGGGTTCGATTGCGGCGGCAGGCTGAGCCTCCGGCGCATATGTCCGCCAAATGATGCCAGCAGTATCGTCAGACACCAGCAGTGAGCCATCTCCCGCCCATTCGACCCATGTCGGACGCCCCTTGGTCGTGCCATCGTCGTTCAGAAAACCTGTGAGGACCGGGACCGGCTTTCCCTCGGGGTTCCCACGTCCATCAAAGGCGACATAAACCACATCATATCCAGAAGGAGGCTTGCGATTCCACGAACCGTGCCGCGCAATGAATGCACCGCTCGACAGATTTTCACCCATAGTGTGACCTTCCGCCGAAAAGACCAATCCTAGGGCGGCAACATGTGGACCAAGCGCAAACTCTGGGTTGCGTGTGTACTCCATCAGGAATTGAGGCATTGGTGCCTCAACTCGGCGATCAATGTTGTCCTTGTAATAGAGCCAAGGCCAGCCGTACTGAGCGCCGACCGGAACATTTGTAAGGTAATCGGGAACGAGATCTGAGCCGAGCATGTCGCGCTCATTCACCGTAGTCCATAGCTCACCACTCCAAGGACTGAAATCGAGACCGTTTGGATTGCGCAGACCCGCTGCATATTGACGCGGCTCTCCCGTCTCGATGTTGTATTCCCAAATCATCGCGCGGCCGTCTTCGATCGCCATGCCGGATTCGCCGATATTGCTGACAGATCCGACCGCAATGTAGAGCCTGCCTCCGTCTGGATGGATCTCCATGTTGCGCATCCAGTGGCCGCCGCCTGGTGGCAGGTCCATGAGTTTGCGCGCCTTCGATGTCACCGCATCGGCGCCGAGCTCATAATCGAAAGCCAGCACCGCATCGTGGTTGGCGATGTAGAGGGTGTTGTCACCCCAACTAATCCCGGACGGTGAATCCAGCCCTTCAGTGAGGATAACTTGCTGAATTTCTGCGGTTCCATCCCCATCTGCATCGCGCAAGAGCACAAGTTCATTGGGGGATTCGCCTGCAGCGCCGGCTTCGGAAAAGAGGTAACTCGCGACCCATCCACGAATTGTATCCATGAACCCGCCTTCGCCATCGTCTTCGGCAGCAGGCGCCCGGGTGAGCGTCACCAGAACATCGCCATTGGGAAGGGCGTAGAGCACGCGGGGGTGGTCCAATCCTTCTGCAAAGCGATTGACGGCAAGACCCTCTGCCGCCTTCGGCGCATCGCCAGCTTCCCAGCCAACAGGCTTTGCAATCTGCACGGTCGGGAAGGCTTCTGCATCCGGCTCTTGCAATGTCGGATCAGTGCCTGCGACTTCATCGACCGATAAATCCGCTGTGTCGCCGCGGGTTAGAAAATACAGTCCGACCCCAGCCAAAGCGACGAGGACGAGGAGAGAGATTGAAACTTTGCGAAGTGTTGTCATGACATGAGCGATAGAGAGCGTTGCCACTTGCGGCAATATGCGAAGGACTGCATGAGCGACGAAAGACAGGCTATCCGCGTGAAAGGGCCACATTCGATCCATGTATGATTTCCAACCCGACACCGCTCTTAAGCCTGAAGAGCTGTATCGGCAGCTAGCCGAAGCAGCGGATGCGCTGACGCGTGATGAACCTGATCCCGTTGCGAACATGGCCAATGTTGCAGCGTTAATCTGGGAATTCGTACCCGATTTGAACTGGGCGGGATTTTACCGTGTTGGAACTGCGTTGAAAGGCGGCCAAGAGCTCATCCTTGGGCCGTTTGTCGGCCGCCCGGCATGCATTCGCATTCCTTTGGGCCAGGGCGTGTGCGGCGCTGCTGCAAAAACCGGCGAAAGCCAAAGGGTTGAAGACGTTCATACCTTTCCCGGCCATATCGCCTGCGACACGGCAAGCCAGTCCGAACTCGTCGTACCGGTATTACGCGATGGCGAAGTAATAGCGGTCATTGATCTCGACAGCCCGAGAAAAGGCCGATTTGGCCCGCACGATGCTGAAGGTATTGAACAATTGGCTTTGGTTCTAATCAATCGGATCTAGTCAATCCTTAGAAACGGCGCTTCCGTTTTGTAACAATGTGTCAACGGCCCGAAAAGGTACAGAGCCCGATCAGGGATTAGGCGCCACAACTATGTGATGGTAAACATCAAGTTAACTAAACACGGCAGCGATGAGGTGCGAGTCGCATACATACACGCAGCTCCGGCCAGGATTGGAGAGGGGTATAACCATGCTGAATTTGGCGTCTTTTCGGGGAATTTTGGGCGTTTCGGGCGCAGTTCTTGCGGCCAGCCTGTCATCTGGAGCGGTGGCACAGTCTCTACCGGTAAACACGCCAAGACCAGCTGCAACAACGCAGCCGCCTGCACAATTGCCAGCTGAAACGGTTGAAACGACCACCGGTCCAGATGGCGTGGAAACAATCACTCGCACTCGGCGCATCCCGGCACGGGCCGGGACAGAGCAGACCCAAGTGTATAGGAATACGCAATATCCCGGGGCAGGCTACCAGGCGTATCCTCCACAAGGCTACGCACCCGCGCCATCACCTGCAGCAGTCGTTGTTGGGCGCGAACAATGGATTAATGAATGTCGTCGCCGCACTGCCGGTCGATCAGATAAAGATCGCAACCAAGTTATCGGAGGCCTACTTGGCGCTACCGTTGGCGGCCTTGCTGGCAACAGGATCGCGAATGGAGAGCGTCTTGCAGGAACGCTGATCGGTGCGGGCGCAGGAGGTGTTGCAGGCGCAGCGATTGGAAATACTATTGATGGCGATGATGAGGACCGCGCTTACGATTGCGAAGCGGCGCTGGAAAACTACCTGTCCCAATATTCAGCCCATGCCGGCCGGATTGCAGCGCGGACCATTCCTGCTAGCTCACCCTATATCAGCTATGCGCCTCAGAGCTATAACCCCTACCAAGCGCCGGTTTATCAAGGATATGGCTACCCGCAGCCCTCACAAGTTGTTTGGGTTCCAATCGAAGTGGAACAGCAACAGCGCGTCGTCGTGCGGGAAACAGTGCGCGAAGAGGGTCTTGCGGGGAGGCGCATCATTCCAGCGCCACAACGGGTGCAAGTGCCTGCGAACTCCAAACCTGTCCGAGAATGAGAGAATTACGGCACTAAAGTGCGCCGCCTTCTCAGATATCGCCGCCCGTAAGTCGCTGACAAACCAGATCTAATTGATCTAGCGTGGTGTAACGGATTGTGATCGATCCGCTTCGAGGATCAGCATCAGACTTGATCAGCACTGGCAGCCCCAGGAACTCTTCGAGATGGTTCTGGACCGCTTCAATATCGGCATTTTGCCCTGATTCAGCGGCGAACTGCTCACCACCGCCTGACTTCGAGGTCGGTTTTGCCGGCTTGCGCACGAGCTTCTCAACCTCACGGACCGAGAGATTGTCATTCACCGCTCGCTTGGCGAGATCGGCTGCAGCATCATGTCCAATCAAGGCTCGAGCATGGCCCATCGATAGCTGGCCTGCTTCGACAAGGTCCAAAACCGCGTCGGGTAGGTTTAGAAGGCGCTGAATATTCGCGACGTGGCTGCGCGATTTTTCCACCATCCGAGCGATGTCGGCCTGCGTCATATCTTCATCGTCAGCAAGCTTTTGATACGCGCGCGCTTCTTCTACGGGGTTCAAGTCTTCGCGCTGCAAGTTCTCAATGAGAGCAAGCGCCATTACTTCGCGATCGTCTAGCTCGCGAACAAGCGCAGGAATTTCATGAAGACGCGCTTTTTGCGCTGCTCGCCAGCGTCTTTCACCGGCAACCAGTTGAAAAGACCCTTTTTTTGTAGGCCTGACGATGATTGGTTGAATAACTCCGCGCGTCGCAATCGAGGATGCCAACTCTTCCAAAGCGGTTTCGTCAAAATGCTTGCGAGGGTTGCCGGGCAGAGGCGTGATTGAGGCGATGCTCAACATTTTCAGCGGCGATGATTGATCGCTCGAAGCATCAGCCGCACTCAAAGCTTCAGAAGATACTGTAGTGGTCGCCTCTACGTTTGCGCGCGCCAGTGGCTCTTCGCGCTGGGTTTCACCCAGAAGTGCGCCCAACCCCTTGCCCAGCTTCTTCTTCCGGGCCGCAGCGCTTCGTTGCGGTACAGAGAATTCAATGTCTTGAGTGGACTTCTTGCTCACGCTGCCTGCCTTTCATCCGGGAAACGCCCGATTAATTCACGTGCCAATGCGATATAAGCCCTGCTGCCGACACACGAATGATCATAGACCAGAGCCGGAAGACCGTGACTTGGCGCCTCTGACAGGCGGACATTGCGCGGTATTACCGTCTCGAAAACGAGCTGCCCCAGGCAATCACGCACATCGTCAGACACTTGGTCCGTCAATCGATTGCGGCGATCATACATGGTCAATGCGACACCAATGATATCGAGCGAAGGATTGAAGAGCTGGCGCACCTTCTCAACCGTCTGAAGAAGTTGACTTAGCCCCTCCAGCGCAAAGAATTCGCATTGGAGCGGCACCAGGAGCGTGTCTGCGGCACACAGGGCATTGAGCGTCAGAAGCCCCAGGGATGGGGGACAATCGACAAAACAAATGTCATGTTCGGTGTGGTTGGCCAAAGCACTGCGCAGCCGTGCTGTGCGTTCCTCAACGGAAACCAGCTCCACTTCAGCACCGCTCAAATCAACAGTTGCGGGGACGATATCGAGCCCAGGGATGCTTGTTCCAACAATCGCCTCTTTCAAAGGCACACTGTCAACGAGCAAATCGTAGCTCGACATATCGCGATCGGCTGCAGTTACACCCATACCGGTCGAAGCATTTCCTTGCGGATCAAGGTCAATCAGCAACGTCCGCCAGCCCGTTGCTGCCATCGCAGTGGCGATATTTATCGCCGTGGTGGTTTTTCCAACACCACCCTTTTGGTTCGCAATCGCGATGGTTAGCATGAATCTCTCTTCCAATCGGAGTGGTTTGACGGGTTCTTTCGCTTTTCGCGCCCTACTTGCTCACAATGATTCCAGCTTCCGGATCGGTCAATGATTGTTTCACGTGAAACATGGTCCGAATCGATCTCTTCTGCTCCTCCAATTCGTGCGCTGCGGAGCGTCCCTTCGGCAAGAGGTAGCGCGTCGCCTTTGTGGAGAAGGGTGCGGATAACCGGAGGAGCTTTTCCAGAGGAGCAAATGCACGGGCAGATATGACGCTGGCGGAAAATGGATCGATGCGCTCCAGACGCTCTCCCCTCACCCTGCAAACGGTTAACCCAAGATCTCCGATGCAATGTTCAAGAAACTCAACCCGCCTCGCACGAGATTCGACGAAAAGAAACCGCGATTCAGGTTTAAGGATCGCAATGACGAGGCCGGGGAAGCCGGCGCCCGTCCCTAAATCAAGCCACGGCTTCTCAATAGAACAGCGTGTTTCACGTGGAACATATTCGAGCAATTGCGCGCTGTCCGCAAAGTGACGCTGCCATAATTGCGACTCTGAAGGCTTGCTTATCAGATTTTGACGCCTGTTCTCGCTCAGCAGGAGCGAGGCGAAACGATCAAGCCGCTCCATACCTTTCGCATCAGTCCATTGAGCACAGTACGCACGTGCCTCATTCTCGTTCGTGATCAATTTGTCTCTGGTCACGCGGCGCGCTGGCCTTTGCCCTTTGATCCAGCTTGGACCCGGCGCGCATGCACTAGCAAGGCAGAGAGCGCCGCAGGGGTTATCCCAGCTACGCGACCAGCAGCAGCCAAGTTCGCCGGAGCTGCAGCGGTAAGCCGCTCAACCATCTCATGCGACAAGCCCGGGACTTGATCATAACCAAAATTGGCCGCGAGAGGGAGCGCTTCGCTTGCTCGCAAATCGCGCAACTCCGCTTCCTGACGTGCGAGATAGGGAGCATATGCTGCATCCTCCGCCATTTCTTCGGCGAGAATTGGGTCAAGAGCGACAACATCTCCCAGCCAAGGGTCAAGATCTGAAAGCCCAATGCCATCATGCCTCAGCCAATCGCAAAGCTCTTTGCTCCCCCCATCTCGGCGAACATTCAAACCGTGATCGGCCAGTTCGGTTGCTTGGACCTGCTTTGACAGGACTTCATTTAAATGAACCCGGTTTTCCTCACGCTTTTCGTACCAATCAGCACGTTCTCGCCCAACACAACCCGCTTCGAGCCCCATGGGTGTGAGGCGAGTGGACGCGTTATTGGCACGCAAGCGCAGTCTGTATTCAGCGCGCGCGGTGAGCATTCTGTAGGGCTCGCTTACGCCTTGCAGTGTCAGATCGTCAATCATCACAGCGATATATGAATTTGCGCGATCGAGAGCGGGCGCGGGACGACCAGTGACTGCCGCCGCTGCCTCCAGACCAGCAATGAGACCCTGAGCAGCTGCCTCTTCATACCCTGTTGTTCCGTTAATTTGCCCCGCACAATACAAACCCGGGATCGCGCGCAACTGTAAATCAGAAGTGAGCGCGCGCGGATCAATATGGTCGTACTCGACCGCATATCCTGGTTCGACGATCTTGACCGTCGCAAGGCCTGGCATCAGCCGCAGCATTGCGTCCTGAACATCAACCGGAAGGCTGGTGCTGATCCCGTTAGGATAGACAATATGCGTGGTGAGACCTTCAGGCTCAAGGAAAACCTGATGGCCGTCCCGATCACCAAAACGGTGAATCTTGTCCTCAATCGACGGACAATAGCGCGGCCCAGCAGCACCAATTGCGCCCGAGAAGAGAGGTGATCGATCCAGATTGGCGCGAATGATATCATGCGCTGCCTGCGTTGTGCGGGTAATGGCGCAGAAGACTTGCGGATTTTTGCGCCCTCCAGTGAGTGGCGACATGGTCCAACACTCGTCATCTGACTGCTGCTCATCGAGCTGTGACCAATCAATCGTTCGACCATCAAGACGCGGCGGTGTTCCCGTCTTAAGGCGCGCCATTGGCAAGTCTGCACCGCGCAATTGCTCAGCGAGACGAGTTGCAGCATTCTCGCCTATGCGCCCCCCTCCGAAGCGCTCCTCTCCGCGGTAGAGCACACCTCCTAGAAAGGTGCCCGTACACAGGACTATCTTAGGTGCTGAAAGTAACGTGCCATCTGCCAGTTCAAGACCAGCGACCGAGCCACACTTAAGCGTGAGCGCAGCAGCCTCGCCCTCTATCAAAGTCAGATTGGTCTGGGAGCGGACTGCCCGCTGCACATACGCCTTGAAACGGGTCCGATCAGCTTGAATGCGGGGGCCCCAAACAGCGCTTCCCTTCGACCTGTTGAGCATACGGTAGTGGATGGCGCCTGCATCAGCCGCGCGACCCAAGACGCCGTCAAGCGCGTCAACTTCTCGCACCAAGTGGCCCTTACCAAGGCCTCCGATGGCTGGATTACAGCTCATCGCGCCAATCGCAGTAAGGTCAAAACTCACCAATCCGGTGCGCACACCCATGCGCGCAGCAGCCATAGCTGCTTCAACTCCGGCATGACCGCCGCCAATCACCAAAACATCGAATTCGTGCATATGAGGCGAAATAGGAGCTTCGCTTGAGAACGTCAAAGCTGTTTCACGTGAAACATCAAAGAGAGTGAGAGGAAGCTACTTTCCGATGCAAAAGCGTCCGAATAGCGCGTCGAGCATGTCTTCGGTTGTGGCCCGTCCGACTATTTGATCAAAACCAAGACGAGCTCTGCGCAGCTCCTCTGCAATCAGTAGTGGGTCGTTCTGATTCTGTATGGCCCCGAGCACCTCTGCCACGCGACCTAGGATGTTATGCTGGCGCTCATTTAATGCAGCTTCTCCCGGTTTGGGGAGGATGGTTCGTGCTTGCTTGACCAAGGCTATCTTTAGCTCAGTGATACCCTCACCGGTCTTCGCTGATAGCGAGTATACAGAACCTGACTTTGGCTCATATTCTGGCGCATCAAGCCTCGGTGCAACCTCCCAAGCATATTCTGGCCCCTCACCCTCGTCGCCTAGCCACAACACGATATCTGCTTTAATGAGTTCCGCGTTGGCACGCTCTATCCCAATCACTTCGACGGCATCTGCACTGTCCGAACGCAAGCCTGCCGTGTCGATAAACACAAACGGGACGCCGGATATTGCTACGCCGCGTTCAATCACATCACGGGTTGTGCCCGCAATGGGAGACGTAATCGCCGCTTCGCTCTCAACAAGCGCATTAAATAGGGTCGATTTGCCTGCATTGGGTGGACCTGCAAGAACAACACGAACCCCGGCACCAAGGCGACTTGACCGCGGGCGCGCAAGCCATCGGTCTAACTCGGCAGCCAATTCGCCGATGTTTCCCGTGAAACCATCGGGCAAAGCATCCACATCATCCTCATCCGAAAAATCCAACGCCGCTTCGATTTGGGCCGAAGCATTAAGGACCCTGTCGCGCCATTCTTCAACTTGGCGTGATAGGCTGCCGCTCGCATTGGCTATGGCAGCCGCACGCTGCAGCTCGGTTTCCGCAGCGAGTAGATCGGCAAGCCCCTCCGCTTCGGCCAAATCAATCCGACCATTGGCAAAAGCTCTTCGGGTGAACTCGCCGGGCTCTGCGGGGCGCAGTCCTTCGATTTTCGACAAGGCAGCTTCGACGGATGCGAGCACTGCCCTACCCCCGTGGCAATGGAGCTCAACGCAATCCTCGCCGGTTGCATTGCTAGGCCCCGGCAGCCACAAAACGAGCGCCTCATCCAAGATTTGACCTCCTGCATCACGTAATTTGGCGAGTGAAGAGCGGCGTGGCTCAAACTGTTTTTTGGTCAGTTTTTGCAATGCAAGCGCCGCCGCCGGACCACTTACGCGAATAACGCCGATCGCAGCCGGGGGTGATCCGCTGGACACCGCAAATATAGTCGCATTGCCTGCGCTCATATGATCTTGGACCCAGCGAGAATGCCCGAGGTTGCTTATTCGTCCGGTTCGCTATCCGTCTTTGACTTTCGCGATGAACTTGATGGAGAGCCCGATCCAGATGCGGTCCGCATTCCCCCTTCGACGAAACTTTGAAACAGCTTCATTCCCATTTGGCCCATAGGTGCCAAACGCTCAGCGTATTCCTGCAATTGATCAGGGCTACTCACGCCCTTCATGGCCTTCGCAATATTATCGACGTAGACCGAATTCGCCTGGCTCACATCCGGTAGTCCCATAAAGGTGCGCGCCTCTTCCGGAGTGCATTCGATTTCTACGTTGATCTTCATGGGACTGGCCCCTCTCGTTGCATACGAGGCCTATTTGGGGCTGTGGGGCGCTTTGTGCAACAAGTCACAATCACGCATGTGGCGAGAAAGCGAGAATCTCAGTCTGTTTACGATGCAGCAGGCTGACTGAGGAAGTCTCTAATAATACTGTCCAAGCCGCTAGGCACATCGCGACCTGCCTGTTCAGCAATTTCAGCCAAGATGGCATCGTTAGAAGTCGATCGAAGTCTGCGCATTGACCATTTGGAGAAGGCCGAATGGGCGATCTGCTCATCGAGTACAACCGTGCAATCGCAGTGCCGATTGTCGCTCTGGATTACGCCATAAAGAGCCGAGATTTGGTCTGCTGGACCTTCAAGGAGCTGCAGAAAGCGGCGGTTCGAGTATAGCAGGAAGCCACTGAGACCAATGTCGCCATTCTTGCGAGCAGACTGAGAGACAATCCGAAAGAGATCGCCTTCGGCAAAATCCGCCGTAGCAACACTGGTGTATACCAATCGTCTCATACCTTACCCGCATAGAGCTATGCTTATAAAGAATGCTTAATCGACAGGTACACTAATCTCCTTTCAATCGAATGCGCCTTGCATTCAATTGAGGACGGCGAAATTCATAATGATGCGCCGCGTTTCGTTATCCAGCCCTTTTGGCAGATCACGATCGAGCATTTTTTTCCGGTCCTCAATGCTTTGCGCTATCAAGACCCGTTTCATTGCCCAATTGGGGCACGCCCGATCATCTATGGTACGGCGATCTAGCACCGAAATGCCGGTATGCCTTGGATCGTGTGTAATCCGTACCATCAGCGATATGAGCTCAGCCTCTTCCCCCTCCAGCAATTGGAGAAAATTGCGCCCATTGTAGAGCAACAGCCCGGTAATACCCTTCTCAGGATTGTTGCGCGCGCTTGTCTGGAGGATCGACTCCACCTCTTCACGCGAAAGGCTCGGCGCGGTGCTGATATATAGATACTGACTTAGCATGATGTCGTCCGTCCCCCGGAAACTCTTATAGCTGAGTTTTTCGGTTCCTTACATCACTGGTTCATCGTGTCGAAGAAATCTTCGTTGGTCTTGGAGTCCTTCATCTTGTCGAGGAGGAATTCCATAGCATCTACGGTTCCCATCTGCATAAGGATGCGGCGCAACACCCACATCTTAGAAAGCTTGTCCTTCTCAACCAGCAGCTCTTCTTTACGTGTGCCTGATTTCCCAACATCGAGAGCGGGGAAGATACGCTTGTCTGAGACCTTGCGATCAAGCACGATTTCTGAGTTACCGGTGCCTTTGAACTCTTCAAAGATCACTTCATCCATGCGGCTACCGGTATCAATCAGCGCGGTGGCGATGATGGACAGCGATCCACCCTCTTCGATATTACGGGCTGCACCAAAGAAGCGCTTTGGCCGCTGCAGAGCGTTTGCATCGACACCGCCGGTAAGAACCTTACCAGAGCTTGGCACGACGGTGTTGTAGGCGCGGCCAAGACGGGTGATCGAATCGAGCAGGATTACAACATCATTCTTGTGCTCGACCAGGCGCTTAGCCTTTTCAATAACCATTTCAGCCACTTGAACGTGACGATTGGCTGGCTCGTCAAAGGTTGACGAGATCACCTCACCTTTAACGCTGCGCTGCATATCGGTCACTTCTTCCGGACGTTCGTCAACGAGAAGAACCAACAGAAATACTTCGGGATGGTTGTCGGTGATTGCCTTGGCAATATTCTGCAGCAGCACGGTTTTACCAGTGCGCGGCGGTGCCACGATCAGTGCGCGCTGGCCTTTGCCCTGCGGTGAGACGATATCAATCACGCGCGCCGACTTGTCCTTTACGGTGGGGTCAAGCGTATCGAGATTGAGTTTCTCCTCTGGATAAAGCGGCGTAAGGTTGTCGAAATTTGTACGCATCCGAACCGCGGAAGGATCTTCAAAGTTGACGGTCGCGAGGCTCGTGAGAGCAAAGTACCGCTCGCCTTCTTTGGGTGCACGGATCTCACCTTCGACAGTGTCGCCTGTGCGCAGGCCCCACTTGCGGATCTGATTGGGGGAGACGTAAATGTCATCCGGCCCGGCCAGATAGTTCGCCTCTGGTGAGCGGAGAAAACCAAAGCCATCTTGCAGCACTTCAATCGTGCCGATGCCCATGATCTTTTCTTCGTATTCTTCATCTTCAGCCAGCTCGCGCAGGATGCTGAACAGCAGGTCCTGCCGGCGCATTGTCGATGCGCCTTCGACGCCCAGCTC
The DNA here is from genome assembly GCF_001542875.1 of Erythrobacter sp. YT30. GTDB lineage: Bacteria > Pseudomonadota > Alphaproteobacteria > Sphingomonadales > Sphingomonadaceae > Erythrobacter. The sequence goes on from NZ_LMAF01000002.1 coordinate 947,777, forward strand.
TTCGGCCATGGCAACCAGTTCGGCCGGTGCTTTAATCTTTAAGTCTTTGAGGTGCATTGTATTTGTAGTCCGATAATCGAGAATTGGCCGGGCCGTCAGTGCCACCGTTGAGAATTAGTGGTGCCCTTATCTAATCAAAGAATTGGGGCTGGGCTTGGAGAAAGCAGACGAAGCCGCACGACTTGTACAGCTAATCCGGAGTGATGGTCGCTAAGTACGGTGCGCAAGGATCAAGGTCAATGCGCGCGGATGCCAGAATTTGCAAAAAACCGCAGATCAGAATGGACGCACGTAAACCAGCAAGACAATCAGCACCAATAAGAGCCCAGGCACTTCGCCAATCATCCGAAGCGTCTTTTCCGACAAGGGCCTTTCACCGCGCGCCATTTTCTTGGTCTGTGCTACCAGCCAGCCGTGATAGCCGCTTAAGATAACCACCAAGGTGATCTTTGCATGAAGCCACCCTGCTCCAGTGAAAGCGTTGAGGCCAAAAGCCAATATCAGGCCCAAGACCCACACGATGATGAGGCTTGGTGTAAGAATGATCTTGCGCAGTTTCCCCATGCGATCTGCCCATTTGGCCTCTCCCGCCGAGCCTGGCTCATGATCGAGCATGTAGATGCACTGGCGCGGCAGCATGAACAGGCCCGCAAGCCAGAAGACCATGAAAACGACGTGGCCGACTTTCAGCCACGGATAAACGTAAGGAAAAATCGCATCCATGGTGCAGGATTATCCTCTCAATGTCGCAAGCAATTGCTCGACATGGGCAATCGGCGTGAATTGGCCGATACCGTGGCCAAGATTAAAGACATGCGGACGATCCTCAAACGCCTCGATGATGGTTTTCACGCGCTTTGGCAGCATCGGACCGCCAGCTTCAACCAACAATGGATCAAGATTGCCCTGAACCGGCATCCCAGAAGGCAGGGAAGCATGCACAGAGGCCGGATCAAGTGTTTCGTCGAGCCCAACTGCATCCACACCCGTCTCACGCGCATAGGCGGCCAATTTGGAGCCTGCGCCTTTTGGAAAACCGATTACCGGCGTATCAGGATGAGATTGCTTTAACGCTGCGGTGATTTTGGCATTCGGTGCCACTACCCAGCGTTCAAATTCATCTGGAGCAAGGCTTCCTGCCCAACTGTCAAACAACTGAACTGCTTCCGCGCCTGCATCGATTTGCCCGCGCAGATAGCCAATCGTGACATCGATAATCGCATCAAGGATTGCCTGCATACGCTCAGGATCCTTGTAGGCCAGCAAACGGGCAGGCCCCTGATCTTTTGAGCCTTCTCCAGCGATCATATAGGTCGCAACTGTCCAAGGTGATCCCGCAAAACCCAGCAGCGTCACGTCATCGCTGATAAGGCCGCGAGTAAGACGCAAAGTCTCATAAATCGGTTCGAAACGATCAGGAGCTGCGGTAAAATCTGCAAGCTCTGCTTCCATCAATGTAGGGCTTAACTTCGGTCCTTCGCCAGCCAAAAACTCAAGACCCTGACCCATCGCATGGGGCACAATCAGAATATCGGAGAACAGGATTGCACCATCAAAGCCGAACCGGCGAATGGGCTGAACAGTAATCTCAGCCGCGGCTTCGCTATCGTAAACTAGTTCAAGAAACCCGCCTTTCTCTGCCCTAAGCTCACGATATTCAGGAAGGTACCGACCAGCCTGCCGCATAAGCCAAACTGGCGGTACGGCTTGGCGTTTTCCCTTTAAAGTGTCGAGCAATGGGCCCGGCATAGTCCCTCCTATAAACAATAAATATTATATTAATAAGTTTGATGGTGATTGTTGGCCCTGTGGAAACCGGGAATTACCAGCCCCCTGCCCGATTTCGGGGAAAGTGCAAAGGAAATTGACTCTTGGCGAATCCGCAACCGAACTGAGTCAAGCGAGACCTATCCCCAGTGTTCCCAGCCTGTCGAAAAAGCTCCCGTCATGTCGACAATCGCCAATAGAGAAGCCCTGACAATGGGTATGAAATCCCCTCCCCTGCTTGTCGACGGTTTCCTCCCGTGGTTTATGCCTAGGGGTTTCCACAGCCCCTCGCCTTCGTCTTCTCTTCATATGCCAGATCGCCTCTCATGAACCGTATCAACCTTCATCTCGTCTCGGATTCAACCGGCGAAACGCTGGAAATGATCGCGAAGGCGGCATTGGCGCAATTCGATGATCCTGATGTCAGCCGCCATTTCTGGCCAATGGTGCGTTCAAAACAGCATCTGGATCGGATCGTGCCCGACTTGGCCGATAATCCGGGGCTCGTGCTTTACACGCTGGTCAATCCCGAAAGCCGCAAACGGTTGGAAGAGCATTGCCGCCACTTGGGTCTGCCAGCTGTTCCCGTTCTCGATCAAGTAACCGCTGTTCTGGAATCGCAATTGGGCCAAGAGGCGCATGGGCGCCCAGGTCGCCAACACTCAATGGATGATGCATATTTCAAGCGGGTGGATGCTATCCAATATACGATCGCGCACGATGACGGCGTAGGGCATGATGATTGGGAAGAGGCTGATATCGTGCTCGCGGGCGTTTCGAGAAGCTCCAAAACGCCAACGTCGATCTATCTCGCCAATCGCGGGTACAAGACGGCGAATATCCCGCTTGTCGTGGAAAGCCCTCCGCCCAAAGCACTGTTCGGATTGCGCAATCCGCTTGTCGTGGGGCTCACAACAGCGCCAGAGCGGTTGGTACAGATCCGCCGCAATCGTCTTTTGTCACTCAATGAGGGCACCGAAACCGCCTATGTCGATAATGAGCGGGTGAAGAGCGAGCTGCAATTTGCTCGGCGCATGTTTGCCGACAATGGCTGGCCGGTGATCGACGTCACGCGCCGATCGATTGAGGAGAGCGCCGCGGCCATCATTCGCTTGGTGCAAGAGCGCAAACGCCGCGACAAGCCAGTCGACGGGGTGGCAAAACCGATATGAGCGCGCCCCATCTCATCCTCGCCTCAAAATCCGCATCACGCCGAGCGATGTTGGATGCAGCAGGCGTCACATACGAAGCAATCCCAGCCGATATTGATGAAAGAGCGGTGGAAGCCGGCCTTGAAGGAGCATCGCCGCCTGACGTCGCCGAGGCTTTGAGCGTTGCCAAGGCTGCAGCTCGCGCGCCCGATCATCCAGAGGCGCTGGTTTTGGGCAGCGACAGTCTGGTCGTTGTTGATGGAAAGAGGTTCGACAAGCCCAACTCACGCGAAAATGCTGCGGAGCATTTGCGCTTCTTTTCGGGCAAGCCGATTGAGCTTCACAGCGCTGCCGCGCTTGTGCGCGGCAATACGTGCGAGTGGAGCCACGCATCGCGCGCTTTGCTGCATGTTCGCGAGTTATCTGACGACTTTATTGAAGACTATCTTGAGAAGGAATGGCCCGAAGTTGGCCACACCGTCGGGGTATTTCGGATCGAAGCGAGAGGCGTCCAGCTGTTCGAGACAATCGAAGGCGACCAGTTCACCGTGCTTGGAATGCCTCTTTTGCCATTGCTCGAGGCGTTGCGCGAACATGGCGTGTTGCTGCGATGAGCGACGTCGATGAAGTGCCTTATGCAGAGGTGATTGGTGATCCGATCAGCCAGTCGAAATCGCCGGTCATTCATGGCTTCTGGATCGAACGCCTTGGATTGAAAGCCAGTTATGGGGCACGCCGGGTAACAAACGAGACCCTTCCGGAATACATCGCGACTTCGCGGGGAAACGCCAATTGGCAGGGCTGCAATATCACCATGCCATTGAAAGAAGCCGTCATCCCTCTGCTTGACGATTTGGATCCCGTGGCGAAGGCTATTGGCGCGGTGAACACTGTGTATCGAGAAGCTGACGGCAAACTTGTCGGGACCAACACCGATGCCGGTGGATTTCTTGAACCACTTCTGGGCATTCTCGATAAGCAACACCTTTTTCGGATGGCCCGCATTATCGGCAATGGCGGTGCAGCGCGCGCAATTGTGGCAGCTCTCGTAGAAAACGGCTTCACGTTGGTCCTTGCTGCACGCAATGTCGGGAAAGCCCGCAATCTGCTTGCAGAGCTGGCGCCTGATGGTGAACACTACACAGCACCGCTCGCTCATTTTGCCGAGGCAACCGACTTCCCCTTTGATGATCGAAAGGGATGTCTCGATCTCATCGTCAACGCATCGCCGCTGGGGATGAAGGGCAATCCGCCCCTGCTTTTTGATTGGAGCCACGCACCACCCGGCAGCATAGTCTACGATATTGTAACAAGCCCTGCCGAGACGCAGTTCTTGGAAGCTGCCAGCAAAGCAGGCTGCCAAACAATATCAGGTCTTGCCATGCTGGTTGGGCAGGCAGCTATTGCGTTTGAAAAGTTCTTCGGTGTTCAGCCGCCGCGGGACTGTGATGAGCAATTACTGGATTTGCTGCGAACATGAGCTCTGACCACAAATCACATAAGCCACTGATGCTGGGCCTCACCGGGTCGATCGGCATGGGTAAATCAACCGTCGCTGCCATGTTTGAAAAAGCTGGCGTGCCCGTGTTTGACGCTGATGCAGAAGTTCGCGCGATGCAGGGGCCTGATGGAGAACTGATCCCTGCAATCGAAGCTGCTTTCCCCGGATCAACAGACAGTATGGGCGTCGATCGAGAAAAGCTGGGCGCTCTGGTTTTTGGTGACAAGGAAAAGCTCGCCGCGCTTGAAGCGATCGTTCATCCGGCCGTTGCGGCTAAACGTCTCAAATTTTTGAATAGCAATGCTGATGCCGCAATGCTTCTCTTTGATATCCCGCTTCTCTTTGAACGGGGCGGAGAAGAAGGCTTCGATGCAGTGATTGTCGTTTCAGCCCCTCCTGAAACTCAACGTGAGCGGGTTTTGGCCCGACCAGGTATGACGCCAGAGAAATTCGAGCACATTCTCTCGCTTCAAGTGCCCGATTCAGAAAAACGGGAGCGAGGCGATCACATCATCGATACCTCAACCACCTTGGCCGAAACAAAGGCTCAAGTTGGGGCTTTGGTCGAACAACTGCTCGCAAAGGATCGGATATGATGCGTTTTTTAGCGAGCGTATCGGTGATGGCCCCCTTGCGCTGCGCATCGCTTGGGTGAATAACACTGCTAATGCGTGAAGTGGTATTTGACACTGAGACAACCGGCCTTGATCCTAAAACGGGTGATCGGATGGTTGAAATTGGCTGTGTCGAGATGATCGGCAGAGTGGAAACCGGAAAAACGTTCCACGCTTATTACAATCCCGAACGCGATATGCCTTCCGCTGCTGAAGCGGTGCATGGTTTGTCGTCAAATTTTCTGTCGGCAAAGCCCCTTTTCTCAGAGGGCGCTGATGATTTGCTTGAATTTCTGGGCGATGCGCCGCTGGTTGCGCACAATGCCGGCTTTGATTTTGGCTTTTTGAACGCTGAGCTGGAACGAATTGGCCGCGAACCGATTTCGCTGGATCGGATGGTCGATACGGTCGCGATCGCGCGCAAGAAACACCCGGGAGCAAAGGCATCCCTTGATGCGCTGTGCACCCGTTACGGGATCGATCGCAGTCACCGGGTGAAGCACGGCGCACTGTTGGATGCTGAACTTCTTGCGCAGGTTTATGTTGAGCTCACCGGCGGGCGTCAGATCGGCCTCGAATTGGCTGGCGAAATGGATTCCGCAGACAATGCATCCGCAGGGCATTCTGATGCGACCGGATTGCCCAAATCAGACCCGGCAACAAGGCGCGAACCGCGCCCACACGCCGCTTCGGCCGAAGAGCTTTCCCGGCATGCAGCCTTTGTCGAGACAATGAAGGATGCGATCTGGGTGCGTTAATTATCGGATTTTGATCGAAGGCCACAGGCACGGCCGTTTTTTGGAGGACCGGTAGAGATGGATATCAGAGTTTCAGGACATCAAGTCGAAACCGGAACGGCATTGCAGGAACACGCTTCTGAAAGGCTAGGCGGGATTGTCGAGAAGCACTTTGACCGTGCAATTTCATCGCATGTCACGTTCGGAAAAGGGCCAGCAGGCGGTTTTTCCTGCGATATCGTGACCCATGTGAACCAGGGTATGATCCTGAAAGCACAAGGACATGCGCATGACGCGCATCAGGCACTCGATCAAACGGCTGCTAAAATCGAAAAACAATTGCGGCGCTACAAACGGCGCTTAACGGACCGACACGAACGCGCCGCTTTTGCCCGTGCCGAAGAAGAAGCTGCTTATACAATTCTGGCAGCTGATGAGCCCGAAGAGGAAGTTGTGAGCGATGCACCACCTGTCATCGCTGAAACCAGCGTCGATGTTCCCACAGCAACTGTCGCCGATGCCGTAATGATGCTCGATTTGCGCGATACTCCCGCCTTGTTTTTCAAAAACGCTGGCACTGAAAGGCATAATATGGTTTATCGCCGCGCAGACGGTTCGATCGGTTGGGTTGAGCCACGTTAGGATCTTGGGAACGTCATTGCGGTAGGTCCGCATAGCGCCAAAAAAGATCCAGCTCACACAGATAAGCTTCAGGCAGAGCGCATCCGCACTCTGACGAAATTGGCCGTTGTGTGAGTTAAAGGCTCCTGCCAAGGGGCTGATTTTGAACGAATTTGGGATAGAAATGGACGTCAATATCACATTGGTTGCGGAAGCCGTTTCGAGCGCTCGCCTCGCCAATAAGCATCAAGTGATCGACAAGCTCGCTGAATTGCTGGCCGAGGTTTATGACCTCAAGGCTGAGGAAATCAGCGAAGGGCTTGAGCAGCGCGAGGCCCTGGGAAGCACTGGTTTTGGCAAAGGGATTGCGATTCCTCATTGCCGCAGTGCCGATGTCCGGCGCCCGACGCTCGCTGTGCTCAAGCTCGAGGAGCCGATCGATTTCGGCGCTGCTGATGCCATGCCTGTCTCGCTGTTCTTTGCGCTGGTTTCGCCAGAGAATGCCGGGGCGACCCATTTGCACGCGCTTGCCGCCATATCGCGGATCACCAGGGACGATTCGCGGCTGCAAAAAATGCATGACGCACCCGATGGCGACGCACTTTTTGCGATTTTGACCAACCAGTTCCTGCGTGATGCCGCCTGATTTGCCGGATAACGGTGCTGTGACAAAAGGCGCTGAAACACACTATAGAGCGCTCGAGCGTCTGTATGCCTCTGCGCCGGTGAATGAGAAGTTTGCCTCGAAACTGGAAATCACCGGCGAAGGATTGTCGCGTCTTGTTTTCGAGATAACAGAGGACGTTTATCACGCGGCGGGCGCTGCGCACGGGACGATCTATTTCAAAATGCTCGATGACGCGGCTTTTTATGCAGCGAACACCCTTGCGACAGATCGGTTTTTGCTCACAACCAGCTTCAACCTTCATTTTACCAAGCCGGTGAAGGCCGGAAAAGTGGTGGCAGAAGGGCGCTGGGTAAGCGGGAAACGCCGAGTTTTTGTCGCCGAATCGCGCCTTATCGATGAAGAGGGCGATGAAATTGGCCGCGGGACGGGCACATTCATGCGTTCCCGCATACCCCTATCAAGCCTCGACGGGTACGCTGCTGCGCCGACGGAACAGAAGCGGTGAAAGGCGCCATTCATACCCCATGACGGGCGACACAAGACTGCCGGCGCACCTTGAGATTGGTGCGATGATCAAGCTCGCAGAAGCCCAAGGGGGAATCGCTACAGTGCTTTCAAAGGGAGAGCGCGATGCTGGAACCATCCTTCTTGTAACAATAAGTCGCGGCAGTGGTGGCCAGCTATTCGAAAGAATGCCGCAGCTCGATGGTTCGCGTGCTTTTGTTCCTACGAAATCACAAGACATTGAAAAACCTTATGATTTTTCAGAATATCTTGATCGCAGGCGCCGACAGGATATCGATATCTGGGTTTTGGAGGTGGATATCGACGACCCGGAACGCTTCGTCGCAGAATTGCCCGTATAACTTGACGCTTGCGTCAAGCGCCCTATTTGACTGCCCAGCTTCCAGGTGCGCAGGCCAGCGCTTCAGCAATTCGGTTGATGAGTTGGCACGCAGACGGGGGGCAGCCGGCAGGCTATTTGAACCACCTACAATATAGCGAAAAATCGCAACAGGTTCTCTCCTGCGTCGGAGCTCGCTCACCGCACAAAAAGTGAAATTTGATGAGTCGTAAGACTTATTCTATGAGTGCTGCCGCAATTGCAGCGATAGCCGCATTCAGCTTCTCGAGCGCAGATGGCGTTCAGGCGTGGGCACAGGATTTTGCCGTCGAAGCGCAAAATCCAGAAGCCGTAATGCCTTCTGAAGAGGAGCAATCGACCGACGCAACGGTTGAAATCGTTCCTCAAGAAATTGAGTTCGTGTCTCGCGAAGTGGTTCAGCCCCTTCCTGAAAAAGACGCTAGCCTTGAATTGACCGAAAGCAGTGCCTCCTCGCTGCGTGAACTGGTTTCTCAAGTTGGCGGCGATGCCGAGCTAAGTGAACAGATGCGCTGCCTTGCAGGCGCCGTCTATTTTGAAGCGCGCGGAGAACCGCTCGCGGGCCAGCTTGCTGTGGCAAATGTCGTTATCAACCGCTCTGAAGACCGCCGGTTTCCTGCAAGTTATTGCGGCGTCGTCTATCAGCGTGCGCAGTTCTCTTTCGTAAAGAATGGACGCATGCCGCGCATTCGCACCGGGTCAAAGGCCTGGAGCCGCGCAAAAGCCATCGCGCAGATTGCCCATAAGGACATGTGGGACTGCGAAGCGGGTGATGCCGTCTACTTCCACGCCAAATATGTGAGCCCATCGTGGAGCCGGCGTAAAGTCCGCACCGCGCAGATCGACACGCACATCTTCTATCGTTGATTAGATGCGGGTTCCTGTTGATGCAGGAGCCCGCACCTTTACGCAATGGTGGCCCAAACGGGCGCGTGATCGCTGGCTTTTTCGCGACCTCGATGGTCCTTATCGACGCCGACTGACTGCAATGCATCGGCAAGTTCTGGCGAGAGCAGAATGTGGTCAATCCGGAATCCATGGTCGCGCTGCCAGGCGCCTGCCTGATAATCCCAATACGTCCAGACACCCCCGCGCGGATTGAGAGTGCGCACAGCATCCGTCCAACCGTCAGCGAGCATTCGCGAATAAGCGGCGCGGCTTTCGGGTTGGGTCAACGCATCATCGGCCATGGCTTTGACTGAATATGTGTCATCTTCAAACGGGATGACGTTGTAATCTCCCAAAACGGCGGCTGGAACTTCTTCGGCCCAGATTTCTGCCATTCGCCCGCGCAGCTTCTCCATCCAAGCCAGCTTGTAATCAAACTTCGGCCCTGGCTGCGGGTTTCCGTTCGGTAGGTAAATGCACACGATCCGTGCGGTTTTGCGATCCTCGTGGGCGATATCCACTTCGAGATAGCGGGATTGTTCACCCTCGCCATCCTTCGGGCCATCTATGCCAAGTCCCCGCTGAACTTCGGTGGCTGAATATCCTGCCTTTTTGTCCGCAAGAATGGCGACCCCGTTAAAGCTCTTCTGACCATTCCAGATTGCGTCATAGCCAAGCTCCTCGAATTCTGAGGCCGGGAAGCCTTCGTCCTGACTTTTGATCTCCTGCAAGCAGGCCACTGAAGGCCGTGTTTCTTCAAGCCATTCCTTGAGGCGAGGCAAACGGGCTTTGACCCCATTGATGTTGAATGTCGCGATTTTCATGAGGAGACCATGACGAAGTGCGACGACCACGTCCATCGGTGAACACTCGAATACCCAGAGCCTACGGCAGAATAGAGGGCGTTGCTAGATTCCGAAGCTCGAACCGCAGCCACATCCGGCCGCGGCGTTGGGGTTCTCGACGCGAAACGCTGCGCCGCCAAGAGATTCGACGTAATCCACTACGCTTCCACCGACCAAATCCAAACTGACAGGATCGACGACTAGGCGAACACCATCGGTTTCGCTGATAATGTCGTCGCCCTCAGGGGCATCGGCCATTTCAAATTTGTACTGAAAGCCTGAACACCCGCCACCCTCGACAGAAAGACGCAGAATTGCAGGCTTTGTCTGTTTCTGCGCGATCCAAGCAACGCGTTTCGCCGCAGAAGAGGTGAGAGTTAGGGTCGTGCTCATACGCAGTATTTAGGAAACGAAAAGCCAATGCTCAAGCGGCGACAAGTGATAGATGTCAGACTGTCTGAATATAGCTGCGCATCGCTTCTGCTTCGTGTTCCACTTCGTCGAACTTGTGTTTCACAAGATCGCCAATGGAAATGAAAGCCACCAGTGTTTCACCTTCAAGCACGGGGAAGTGGCGGAAGCGCCGCTTTGTCATGAGCGCCAGTGCATCATCGATCTTGGTTTCAGGCGAGACTGTGACAGGAGGCGATGTCATGATCTCTTCGACGGGCAGATCGAGGCAATTGCGTCCTTTATCCGCAAGACGATAGATCACGTCGCGCTCAGAGATGATCCCGACAACCTTGCCATCGCTCATCACCGGCAGAGCGCCAATGCGTTTGCCAGCAAGCATCGCGACAGCTTCTGAAACAGAAGTTTTGACATCGCATGAAATGATGCCCTCGGCACTGCGATTAGCGATGATTTTTGCGATTGTCATAGGCACCTCTCCTGCTCTTGGACGCAATTCTGCCACTCCTTTGCAAGAAAAGCGAATCCGCATTGTTGCCAAGCAGACCACGTCCCACCATGTAGGACGCATGCCAAACAAATCACCGCTCGATGATCCTGAAAACGCCGCCTATGCGTGGGCGCGTTTTCGTCAGATCATGAAAGTGCTGATGGCTGTTACCGTGCTGATCGTCATCATCGCGCTCACGATGCTGTATGCCTTTAACGGTATGATTTCCGTACACTTTTACATAGCTGTGGCGCTGGGCATCAGCTTTACCATGCTGCTTGGCGGAGGCTTGATGGGCCTTGTATTCCTGTCCAATGGAACAGGGCACGACGAATCAGTCGATAATCGCCTGCCGAGCAGTGATGAGCTGTTCGGGCGGAAAGACGACGATTAAGTCTGCGTAATTCTGCCGATCTAGCGGCGCTTGCCCGCGATCCGCTGAATTTCTGCTTGGACCATCTTTTCAACCATGCCCGGAAGGTTTTTGTCGAGCCATTCAGCCAGCATTGGCCGAAGCAATTCGCGCGTCATACCTTCGAGAGACGTTTCACCCGTCCGCACGATTTGTGGTTTCGCACCGGGTTCTGCCAGCATGGCGAGCGCCGCAAGATTTTCCTGCATAGCGCCACGAACCTGATCGTTGATCAGCGGCGCTTCATGATTCTCAGTTGCCACAGTCTCTTCTGTCTCCGGCTCCGAAGCGAAATCATCGCCAGCTTCATCGTCAACAACGCAATCCATCGCGCCCAAGTCGAGCACTTCGTCCGAGCTTTCGTCTATCGCGCCTGTTTCTTCCACGGCTTCGGCCTGCTCGGTAAGATCCAATGCCTCCAGCTCGCTGTCATCCCGTTTGTCCATATCGCCCTCCTCCGATACCTCGCGCCGTTGCCGAGCTTTGAGGGCGATATCGCGATTATCGCGCGCGATGACTTTTTTGATCGAATCGAGAATGTCTTCGACTGACGATTCGTGCTGCTGCGCCATGTTGTGCCCCGTTAATTCCGAATCATATGGTTAATCTCACTCGCCCGGCGCGAGTTGCGGACCAAATGATGCCTCAGGCGGCTCAATGTCAACGGTTCTCGTTGATTGTGGTGCAGGTTTGGGGTCGCGATCCCAGTCCCACGACTTGCCTCTGACCCGCTCATAATTAACCACGGGATCGTACAATGGCCCGCCGGTGTCGAGGTTGAGATCACGCGCTTCAGCGCGGCCCATTGCCGCCAAGAGGGTGAAGCCCGCAACGTAGGCATTGCGCCGTGCGGTGACCAATTGCGCCCGTGCGGAAAGCAATTCCTGTTCTGCGTTGAGCACATCAAGAATGGTGCGGTTTCCGATCGAGTTTTCCGCGCGAACGCCTTCCAGGCTGAGCTCGGCGGCCTCGACGGCGGCTTGCGAACTTGTAATCACCGCATTGGATGCCTGCCAGCTTGCATAGGCTGAACGGGTCTGCGCGATAATGTTGCGTTCGGTTGCGATTACGTTCTCCAGAGCGGCGCTTTCACGCGCACCTGCCTGGCGTTGGCGGGCGGCTGGAAGGCCGCCTTGATAAAGTGGGATTGTTACCCTGATACCGGCATTCGCCGTGGTTTCGGCCTGGATCAAATCCGCTGCAATTGGCCCGCCAAGCGTTCCAAAAAAGTTAGAATAGTCGCCATTGGCAAACAGGCCAATTGTCGGCAACCGGCCCGCTCCAGCCACCTTTGTGTCGAACGCTGCGGCATCTGCGCGCTCTTTCGCGGCGAGAAGATCAGGATTGTTTTTAAGCGCGCTGTCCACAGCAAGACCTACATTGTCAGGCAGACCGGGAAGTGGCGGGGGAGCTTCAAGCGCTATGGGTGCCTGGCCGACCAGTTGGATGTAGGTTTGCTGAGCACCGATCAGATTACTTGTCGCGTTTCGCAAGTCACCTTCGGCAACCGCCAGCCGCGATTCCGATTGCGCGACATCGGTAAGCGTTAGATCACCAATTTCAAATCGATCCCGTGTCGCCTCAAGATTGACTCGCAGGACTTCGACTTGGTTGGCTGCCAATCCGGCGAGCGCTTCTGTTCGAAGCACGTCCATATAGGCTGCAACTGTCTGGCTAAAGACGGAGCTTTCTGTGGCGCGCAAATTGGCCTGCCCCGCAGCCACACGCTCTTTCGCGGCGCGAATCCCGTTTTTCACGGCGCCGCCTGAGTAGATCGGCACCTGAGCCTGCGCGTTGACTCCTAGGTTTCGCACGGGCGCGGTAAACTGGTTGGCCGATTGCCGCAAAAACTCGATATGAGTCGCAGTAACGTTCAAGCTGGGAAGACCAGGTGCGCGATTGATCGGTACTTCTTCATCGGTCGCGCGCAGTGTTGCTCGCTCACTTAGCAAGGTGGGGTTCGTGTTATAGGCAGCGACCAAGGCTTCGCGCAGCGTGTCCGCATGCGCAGGTGCGCTCCCAAGGGCGAGTATCGACGCAGCGCCGACCAGCGCAATGCGCTTTGAATTGCGTCGGGCAATCAAGAGAATGACCAGCTTTTGGCTTTGTTGAAGGCGGGAAGGACCGGAATGCCAAGATCCTCAATCGTGTTGAGTGAGGTTTGTCCTGCGATCCTGCGTCCTGATGCGAGCCGTGTAACGCCGCGAAGCAGGATTCCGCTAACGATCCTGCCGTCGTCCGAAAGGCCATCAGTCAGGGCCTCGGGCACATCTTCAATCGCACCATCAACAAGAACAAGTGAGTATGCGCCAGCCGAAATACCCGAACCCGTCGCAGCGCTCTTGGCGTCGACTGTTTCAACCTGGGAGACGAGCGGGCGAACCAGATCTGCCAGATAACCCGTGCCGCCCTCGACGATAAGCACGCGGTCATCTTTTTCAGGCACCGCTTCCATCAGCAGTTTTCCGTAGAATAAAGGCGATGCAAGATGGCTTCCATCGCCGAGCGCGATCGAGCGATCAATGTAAGCGAGCGGAGTCTTGTCGGCAGGCAGATAATCCTCACGGCCAACCGCCTGCATGCGCGAAAGCACAAATTCTTCGTTCACCCCGCTAGTGCGCAGCTGGCTGTCGATCATTGCCTTTCGCGCGGTCGCCGTATCAAGTGTGATGGATGTTTCGGTCATTTTTACTCCACGGATGCTGTATTGCTCGCACAATACAGCTCGTCAACCCTTCCCATATGAGCGGCTCATTCAAGCCACCGCCCGTCATCTGATCCAAGAACGTATTTAATTGTGCGCCCTAGACTTGGAAAGGTTTGCAGCCAAGGCCTTTGACGTGAGGCATTGGCGGTGCTTATGGGAGCCGACTTTCGACCGGGATAAGGAACATATCGATGAGCGACGTTGTGAACGACGGGGCAATTTTTGGCGCAACGGGAAAAGTGCGGATCGAAAGCGATTCGCTCGGCGATGTTGCTGTACCGGTTGATGCGCATTGGGGGGCGCAAACGCAGCGCAGCCTAGCCAACTTCGCGATCGGTACCGAGACCATGCCTGCCCCGCTGGTGAGGGCGCTTGGTATCCAAAAGATGTCGGCAGCTAAGGCCAATATGGAATTGGGCGTTATGGCTGGTGAACTTGGTAATGCAATTGTTCAGGCGGCTGGCGAAGTGATCGACGGCACGCTGGCGGCTCAGTTTCCGCTATCTGTTTGGCAGACTGGATCGGGCACCCAGTCAAACATGAATGCCAACGAAGTGATCGCAAGCCGTGCCAATGAAATCCTCACCGGGAAGCACGGCGGCAAAGAACCTGTTCACCCCAACGACCATTGCAATATGGGGCAAAGCTCGAACGATACCTTCCCAACAGCAATGCACATCGCCGCCGCAAGCGAGACGATTGAACAGCTGATCCCCGCCTTGCAGCATCTTCATAAAGCACTCGATGCAAAGGCTAAGTCGTTCGCCGACATCGTCAAAATTGGCCGCACGCATTTGCAAGATGCGACGCCGCTCACACTAGGGCAGGAATTTTCCGGTTACGCCAAACAGGTCGAGTATTCGATCGCGCGCCTAGAAAATGCCCTGCCGCGTGTGCTTGAGTTGGCGCAGGGCGGCACTGCCGTTGGGACTGGCATCAATTCAAAGGCCGGCTTTGCCGAGAAGTTTGCTGCCCACGTCGCCGATGTAACCGGCCACGCATTTGTGACTGCTCCCAACAAATTCGAGGCCCTAGCAGCTCATGATGCTCTCGTTGAATTGTCGGGCGCGCTCAATTCGACCGCCGTCAGTCTGATGAAAGTCGCCAACGATATTCGGCTGCTCGGCTCAGGTCCGCGCTCAGGTCTTGGCGAGATAGCGCTTCCGGCAAACGAGCCGGGCTCATCGATCATGCCGGGCAAAGTCAATCCGACGCAGTGCGAAGCGCTGACCATGGTGTGCGCACAAGTGATGGGCAATCACACAACAGTGAGCGTTGCAGGATCGCACGGTCATCTAGAGCTCAACGTTTTTAAGCCCGTGATGATCTATTCGGTCCTCCAATCGATCCGTCTGCTTAGCGATAGTGTCGTGAGCTTTACCGATAATTGCGTTGTCGGGATCGAGGCAAACACGGCGCGGATCGACAAGCTCATGAATGAAAGTCTGATGTTGGTGACTGCGCTCAATCCGCACATCGGCTATGACAATGCGGCCAAGATTGCCAAAAAAGCTCATGCAGACGGCACCACTTTGAAGGAAGCTGGAATGGAGCTAGGCCTTTTGACAGAAGAGCAATTCGGCAAGTGGATTGTGCCATCAGAGATGATCAAGCCGCGAGATTGACGCGCTAGCGCCAACAACTGTCATTAAGATGAAACCATTCGACCAAGGTGACACGCAGGTCGACCACGGCACGCCGCCCCCCTTTGCTGTTTGCATATCAAGGCCTAGATCGCATCTGCAGTTATGGCTTTGACCAAATACCAAGAGCCGCAACCCAGCGTTGCCGTGAGGACAATCGTCTTGTCAGTCGGCGTTCTGTGGGCGGCCTACTTCGCTTTGCTCACAGCGCGAGGGTTTGTCGTGGGCATGGGTTTCGATGTCGACATCCTTTGGCGGCGCGGCCTCGTCTGCGCCGTCGGTGTGATGGCGACATTGGTCATGTGGACGATCCTTCGGCTGTTTGAAGCGAGAAAGCGTTGGATTATCATGGCAGTCGCGCTCGTGGCCGCTATTCCTGCCGCTGTTCTTGTGGCCCAGGTGAACCAATCGCTGTTCAAGCCACTTGAAGAGAAGATGGCTCAGGAGTTTGCCGAAAAACGCGGCTTCACTCTACGACGCGATGCCTCAGGCAATTTGCTGGCAGAAATCGAACAGCCAAGCGGATGGGTGCCCGAGAACAGCGAGAATTGGGATCCCGACAATCCGCCAGTGGTCACTTTCACACTGCAAGATGCAACTGATAAAGCCGAGAAGTGGCAAAAGCTCATCGATGCCGCGCTCAGCCGCTATTACATCATCCTGACCTGGGCAGCGCTCTACATTGCGATGCTGGCCATTGCGCAGACGCGCGCAGCTGAACGTCGGGAACAGCAATTCCGATCGGCAGCCAAGGCGGCGGAATTGCGCAGTTTGCGATATCAGGTGAACCCGCATTTCCTGTTTAATACGCTCAATTCATTGTCCGCTTTGGTGATGACCGGAAAGGCAAATCGGGCAGAAGAAATGATCCAATCGATCAGCCGCTTCTATCGCCACAGCCTAGCAGATGATCCTACGTCCGATGTTTGCTTGGGCGATGAATTTGAACTGCAGCGCGAATATCTCGACATTGAAGCGGTGCGTTTCCCAGATCGGCTGATCGCCGTATTCGATCTTCCTCAAGATCTGGAGAATGCTCGCATCCCTGGGATGATTTTGCAGCCTTTGGTCGAAAATTCGGTCAAATATGCGGTTTCAACGGTCAATCGCCCTGTCACGATCACTTTGGCCGCGCGGGAAGAGTTCGATCGACTGGTTGTCACAGTAAGCGATGATGGGCCGGGCGTTCCTGATGGCACGGCGCATGGATTTGGCATTGGCCTTGCCAATGTGCGTGACCGGCTGGAGGCGCGCTTTGGTTCGGACATTGTGTTAACCTCAGCGCCAGTCGACGGAGGTTATGTCACCGAAATGCGGATTCCCTTGTCACGGAGAATGAGAGCCGATGGCTGATAAGGAAACCTCTGACAGTGTCCTTCGCACGCTGATCGTCGATGACGAGCCATTGGCGGTTGAGCGCACGCAGGTGATTTGCGCTGAGATCCCAGCGATCAACGTTGTGGGTACGGCGAGTGATGGAGCGGCAGCGCTGCGTCTTGCTGAGAAGCTTCAGCCCGATCTCGTCCTGCTCGACATGACCATGCCAGAGATAGATGGCCTTGGCGTTGCTGCCAAACTTGGCGATAGCGAAAACCCGCCGGCGGTGATCTTCGTCACGGCGCACGATCATTTTGCTGTCGAAGCATTTGATCTTGAAGCGATTGATTACGTTTTGAAGCCGGTGTCGTCCGATCGGCTTGCTCGTGCAATCGAAAGAGCGGTCGCAAGGCGCGGTGAGCGCAAGGAAGCGGGCAGCGAATGGCTTGATGAATTGTGGGTGCCGCATCGTTCAGAATTGTTGCGCATCGCCGTAAGCGAGGTGCACCGCATCGATGCTGAGCGCGACTACGTTCGCCTTCATGTGGGAAATGCTGAAAATCCTGAAGAGGAATCCCGATCCTACTTGCTGTTGCAAACGATTGCGGGCCTCGAAGCGCGGCTTGATCCGGACAAATTCATCCGTATCCACCGGTCGACCATTCTTCGTCGCGATAATATTCGCGGACTTCGGCACGATGGACTTGGGGTCTGGTCAGCCGAATTGATGAATGGCGATGCCCTGCGGATCGGGCGGACTTATCTCGCCAAAGTCAAAAAAATGGCTGGGCGTTAAAACAGCATTCTTGAAGATAAAAAATGGCCCGGACCCAGGGACTAGAAGGGTCCGGACCAAAGATCCTGCGCGCATCGGATCGCAGATACTTTGCGCGCAAGAGGGTACAAGGGTGCTTATCCGCCGCGGCGCTGTTCTTCGACCATGGCAGCGACCTGGCTTTTGGCGCTCGCGCGCGCCTGCTTCATGCATTCTTTGGAGGCGTGCGATCTGGTCCGTGTACCGGTGCGGACTTGATCAACCTTGCAAACAGATTTGGCGGCACGTTCAATGCGCTGATCGAGCATTTTCTGTCCCTCTGGCGTGGCTAGATCGAGACCGCTGGTCGATATCTTCAGCGATTCGCCCTTATCAGGTCCTGCCATTGCAGGAGCAGCTGAAACGGCAAGGCCAAGTGATGTGGCGGCAAGTACGAACATCTTCATAAAAACTCTCCTCAGTTCGAAGCGCCGGTTTGAGCGTGGATCTCAATCGGGGTTGCCGAACGCTTCGATGGAAAGAGAATTACCGAGCATCACTCGGCCAATCACGCGAGCATCGACAAACCCTGCGCCAACCTTCGATGGGTGAGGCGTCGCAGAGACCGAGTGCGCAATCACGCCGACAAATCGCCCATTTCGCCCGACGGGCGTTTGCGCCATAGTCTGATCCATGTGGATTGCGGTTGGATTCATTTTTATTCTCGGCATTGGTAACTTCGCCTTGCACCGAGCTGTTCTTGAAAGTGGTCACCCCCTGATTGGGCAGATGCCGGGATTTGCCTCGTTGATTGGTAAGCGGCTGACATTGGTTGCCGAGTTTCTTGTTTTGCTGGCGGCGATGGCGCTTGCAGCGAATGGCTGGACCAGTCTTGCGTTCGCCTATCTTGCTTACAGCGCGCTCAATGCTATCGCTGCCTGGCTTATTCTGAGTGGTCGCATCTAGCCAATTCCTCGCAGCAATCTGGTTTTACAGCTTTTTTGCCATTGCGCTTCGTTCCTAATCCCGCTTCACACACACTCGATCATGCCAACACGCCTGTTTCATATCAGCGATCTCCATTTTGGAGTGGAAGACCGCGGCGCGCTTGACGCGGTTTCGGCGGCCATTGCCGAGGAAAAACCCGATGCTGTCATTTGCACCGGTGATCTGACTCAGCGCGCCAAACACAGCGAGTATGAAGCTGCCGATGCGTGGCTTTCGCAGATTGACGTTCCGCTCCTGCTCAATCCCGGCAATCACGACATGCCCTATTACAACCTGGCAGAGCGGGTGTTTGATCCGTTCCGTAGGTACAATCGTCTCCACAAATCTGTCGCGACAGAGGGCTTTGAATCGGAGGATTGCATCATCGTTTCCCTTAGAACCACAGTCCCCTTTCAGCCGCGCTTTCCCTGGGTGGACGGCCTGGTCACAAAATCTGCCATTTCAAAAACGGTGCAGCAGTTGGAGGCCTTGAAAAACGACCCGCGCAAAAAACTGGTCGCAGGGCATCATCCCCTGTTGGGACCAGAAACAAAGCCCGACAACCCGACTATATCGGGAAAGCGCGCCTTTTCAGCGCTCGCCGCTGCAGGAGCGCATGCAGTGCTCTCAGGACATGTCCACGTACCTTTTGACCGTCTGCGTCAGGTTGGCAGGCGATCCATGCGAATGATCGGTGCTGGCACTCTGTCGACCCGGCTGAGGTACGGAGCACCGCCGTCCTATCAGGTTATCACCTGCGAAGGCCCCACGCTCGTGACAGAGTTAAGAACGCTTTCAACTCACCGCACGTAAGTCTCCTAAGCGCTTCCTTAACCTTGCGCTTCAGCTTTGGATTAAGGAAATTTTGATGACAATTTGGCATTGGCGCGGCGTTTGGTCTTGCTGGGCCATCTGAAAACTGTGTCTTCTCAATGCCCTGAAGTGTTTGGAGTGTCGTACCATGGAGATAATCAAATCAGCATTCCTGGGTGCTGTGCTCGCCTGGACAATCGCAGTGGTCATCGGATCGCAGGGGTCAAGCGGTGGGCAACTGATGATCCATCAGATGGCGATGGGCGACTTGAAGGTATTCTGGTCCTGGCCGGTCTTTTTCGGCGGAACGGGGATTGCTTGGGCGCTAATGCTACTGCAGCGCTGATTTAGATTGGCCGCTGTACGGCCTTACCAAATACAAAAAGGGCGGCGTTCTGATCGAGAACGCCGCCCTTTTCGCGTAATTGTAAGGTTGGGCTTTAGCGCTTCGAGAACTGGAAGCTGCGACGTGCTTTCGCGCGGCCGTACTTCTTACGCTCAACAACGCGGCTGTCACGGGTGAGGAAGCCAGCTGATTTAACGGTTGCGCGAAGCTCAGGCTCGTACTTGGTCAAAGCTTGGCTTATGCCGTGCTTCACAGCGCCTGCCTGGCCCGAAAGTCCACCGCCGCTGACAGTTGCGACAACATCATACTGGCCAGCGCGATCGGTGATGGCGAAAGGCTGATTGATGATCAGGCGAAGCGTCGGACGTGCAAAATACACTTCCTGATCGCGGCCATTGACCGTCACTTTGCCCGAGCCCGGCTTGATCCAGACCCGCGCAACGGCATCTTTGCGGCGACCAGTCGCATAAGCGCGGCCATGTTCGTCCAGTTCCTGCTCGCGCAGCGGCGCAGGAGGATTGGCAGCTGTCGTTGCAGCGATGTCTGCAGCACTCGCTTCTGGAGCGTCGCCTGCGATGTCCTTGAGATCAGACAGATCGGATACGGTGCTGTTTTCGTCAGCCATCAGACGGTCACCTTGTTCTTACGGTTCATGGAGGCAACGTCGAGCACCTGTGGCGATTGGCCGTCATGGGGGTGTTCTGTGCCTGAATAAAGATGCAGCGCGCGCATCTGGTCTCGGCCAAGAGGACCGCGCGGGATCATACGAAACACCGCTTTCTCAAGCACGCGCTCAGGAAAACGACCTTCAAGTACCTTGGTAGGCGTCGTTTCCTTGATGCCGCCGGGGTGACCGGTGTGCTTGTAATAAACCTTCTTGTCGGCCTTGTTGCCGGTGAAGCGCACCTTGTCAGCGTTGATCACGATAACGTGGTCGCCGCAATCGACATGTGGTGTGTAGCTCGGCTTGTGCTTGCCGCGCAGAATGTTGGCGATGATTGATGCGAGACGGCCAACGACCAGTCCTTCGGCATCAATAATGTGCCATTTCTTTTCGACCTCGGCCGGTTTGATCGACCTAGTCTGCTTGCTGATCGCCTTCATGGCAAAATGTCCTTAAACAGCGAGTGATTGGTTGCGATTAGCTGGAAACAAGGTCCGACCATGACCGGGAGCGTGTTCCTGCAATCGAATCGCATCCGAACAGTGGTTCAGACCCGAAAGAACGCGCCAAATGTTCGTTTTGCGCCGTCTAGTCAAGCAAAACCGGGATGTTCCGAGGAGGTAAAATAATACCGCACACTCATTTCCTACCGGCTTTTCTCGCCCAAAGCTTCCAAGCTCCACTCTTCTATCGAGCGTCTCTCATCCGCTCCGATCCGGGTCACAACTTCACGGATTGCGCGATGAAGCCACGGGGCCCCAGGATGTGCGAAAGCCTCGTATATCATCTCGAATTCACCTCCGAGACCACCGGGGAGATCAATCGACCGTGTTGATCGAACAGGATCGCCCCCAGGAAAGAACAGATCGGGCGGCATCTGATCGAGCAGTGACGCGCCGCTGCGCTGCAATTGCGCGAGGAAAAGGCGATGCTGGGCTTTTTCGTCCTCCGGAATGGGCTGGTTTGCAATCATTGACTGAGCGCGAAGCACGGCTTCATTAAGATCGACGTCGCGGATTGACGAGCCCGACGCGACGATCAAACCAGTCTCGGAAAGCACGAGGGGGAACATGCCACTCGTGTCCCGTTTTTGCTCGAGTTCAGCCAATTGAGCGAGCGTTGATGGTGCCTCTACCCTTGCAGATATCTGGGCGCCGGTAATAGATATCCCGAATTCTTGTTCGGCAAACTCGACCTGCCAATCCCGCAAAACGCGCAATTTAGCCGTGCCGCGCAGATCCCGGGTTAGCACTCTTGAAAGCCGCATGGGCTGCCTTGGTATCGCCAAAGGCCCGCCGGATAGCTGCGACAATGCTGCAAGCGGTTTGGCTGAGGACAAGGCGATGGCCGAACCGGCCATAGTGATACCGCCGAGGACCATCCTACTTATCGCTTCTCGCCGTGTTGTGACTTTCACCCCCACCTCCGCGGCCTGTATCAGTCGTCTTTCAGAATCTCTTCGATCCAATCGAGCGTCGCAGGATAAGCAGAATCGCAGTTCCAGCCAAGTATTGCTGGCGTTTTATAAGGATGTAGCTCACCAATTTGTGTAATTACTGAGGGCATTTTACTGGTGTCAGTCTTGAAGAGGGCACCGCACTCTACGTCTGACTGAATTTCCCCTTCCCACGAAAACAAGGACTCCACGTTGCCGAACAGATTGGCACATGCGATCAGTTTTCGATCGAGCAATTCGCTTGCGATCTTCTTGGCAGTGTCGCGGTCAGGGAATGGACACCAAACCAGCGCAGCTTGCCGATCAGCCATCAGGCCGCAGCCTCGCTCGTACTACGCACCAACCGCTTGTCCTGCTGCGCCGCGCCATCGCTGTGCATGGCCCATGCTGTCGATGCGACCAGCAATGCTCCCGTAAGTTGGTGTGCCGCGGCAATCCAGAGCTCCACCTCACTGAGGACGGTTGCAATTCCAAGCAGCACCATCACGCCAAACGCGCTGTGAACCGCGATTGAGGCCATCCGATCGGATTTGCGCACACGCCGAGCCTGCCAGACCAGCGCCGCTACAGCGATCCAAGCCCACCAGCGGTGTAGGAAGTGAAGCACATAAGAATCGTGCGTCAGCACCCAAAAGATGCCGTAATCCCAGTTCACCTGAGGGATGATCTGTCCATTCATGGTCGGCCAATCGTACGCGGCATGCCCCGCATTAAGCCCAGCAACCCAAGCTCCCGACAAAAGCTGGATGAACAGAACCACCGCTACAATTCCCGACTGCCATGTCATGGGAGCGGGCGGCGCGCTTGGATTGCGAGCCAATCGCCGCATGTCTCTTGCAGTCCAAACGAGGCAGGCCAGCAAAAACAGCGCTGTCAGCAAATGGAGAGATAAGCGAAAATGGCTGACATCGGTCATGTCACCCACCAGCCCCGATTGCACCATGAACCAGCCGATCAGCCCCTGAAGCCCGCCGAGCGCGAGCAGGCCGATCAGACGTGGCTTGTACCCTTGGGGGATAGCGCCGCGTATCCAGAACCATACGAGCGGCAAGGCGAAAGCCAGGCCGACTAGTCTTGCCAGCAGGCGGTGAAACCATTCCCAGAAATAGATGAACCGGAATTCCGCCAGCGTCATCCCGCCGATGCTCGCTTCCAGCCGATATTCTGGCGTCGCACGGTACTTGGCGAATTCTTCCTGCCACGCTGCTTCATTGAGAGGAGGCAAAATTCCCGTGGCGACTTCCCATTCGGTAATGGAGAGCCCGCTTTCGGTAAGGCGGGTGATCCCGCCGACCAGCACGATGCAGACAACGAAAGCGGCGACGAGTTCAAGCCAGATAGCGAGCGCGAGCGGGCGCGCGGAGGCGCCGCTTTCAGCGTAGTCTGCCGATCTTGGCTTTGATGAGGAAAGGACTGTTGCCATAAACGTGCTTTTCGATTGCAGGGTAAATGTGTCCTTCGAGCTCGCCTTGCAAGTTCGATTGTCGCATCTGCCTATGCGATGCGCGCAAGTTTCTTCGCGGCCCGATCGAGCCAAACGCCGCTTGCTTTATGATACACCATCACATAAATGGGCGCGCATGGAATCGATCAACACCCAATTTCGGCGACGGCTTGATCGCGCCGGGCTTGTTCTGGCGGGCCTGTGCGCATTGCATTGCCTCGCCACGATCTTGATCGTTTCTATTCTTGGCATTGGTGGCCATTTCTTTCTAGCGCCGGAGATTCACGAAGTGGGCCTTGTCGCCGCTTTTGCTTTTGCAACCGTCGCAATCGGGTGGGGCGTTTTGGCTCACCGCAAGACAGGTCCTGCTCTTTACGCTCTCACGGGCCTCGCAGCGATGGGCTCAGGGCTGCTCATGCCGCACGGCAATGGCGAACTTGTGATGACCATCATTGGCGTTGCGCTTGTTGCTTACGGCCATGTGCTCAATCTGCGATCCAGCAACACCTGATAAACTCACGGTTGCCTGCGCCAGCCAAGGCTCTATCTCGGCGCTATGACTGAGACTAAAGCCATTACCCTGAACGGCGAGACACGCCGGACATCTGCCTCTTCCATCGCTGACCTTGTTCGGGAGCTTGAGCTCGACCCTCAAAAGGTCGCGGTTGAACGCAATGGCGAGATTGTACCGCGCTCAACCTTGGAAGATGCAACCCTCTCCGCTGATGACACGCTGGAAATTGTCCATTTTGTCGGCGGCGGAGATCGGCAAGACGATACCTGGGAAGTGGCTGGTCGCACATTCAAATCCCGGCTGATCGTCGGCACTGGTAAATACAAGGACTTCGAACAGAATGCCGCCGCTGTCGAAGCGAGCGGAGCGGATATCGTCACGGTAGCCGTGCGCCGCGTGAATGTTTCGGATCCCAAGGCGCCGATGCTCACCGACTTTATCGACCCAAAGAAAATCACTTATCTCCCGAATACGGCCGGGTGCTTTACCGGCGAAGAAGCGGTGCGCACCTTGCGGCTGGCGCGAGAGGCTGGCGGCTGGGATCTTGTCAAACTGGAAGTTCTGGGCGAGGCGCGCACGCTTTATCCCGATATGCGAGAGACGCTCAAGGCCACCGAAGTGCTTGCGAAGGAAGGTTTTCTTCCGATGGTCTATTGCGTCGATGATCCGATCGCGGCCAAGCAATTGGAAGATGCGGGCGCGGTGGCCATCATGCCTTTGGGCGCGCCGATCGGCTCTGGCCTTGGCATCCAGAACCAGGTGACGATCCGACTGATTGTCGAAGGCGCCAATGTCCCGGTGCTGGTCGATGCGGGCGTTGGAACCGCAAGTGACGCAGCGGTCGGTATGGAGCTTGGCTGTGACGGCATCTTGATGAACACCGCCATTGCCGAGGCGAAAGACCCCATTCGCATGGCCCGCGCCATGAAACTGGCGGTAGAAAGCGGACGCGAAGCCTATCTCGCTGGGCGTATGGGGCGGCGCAAATACGCTGATCCATCAAGCCCGCTGGCTGGATTGATCTAACACTAGGTTGACAAAGGTGACACCGTGTCACCCTGCAAGATTCGACCATTTCCCAATCCCATCAACGCCTTATCATCCAATTGGGCGCGGGTGACACATTGGGTGTGAGCGCAAAAAAGGGCCGCTGGTTCTTCAAAGAGCTGAGAGTTCCTTGTCGCAATCGTCTTACGTAGGAAAGCCGCCTGTTGTTTCCCCTCAGCAATTTCAGCTGCGTATGATTACCGAGTGTTAACCACATTGCCGCACAACACTCCTCAACACCGGGGAGACTATCATGGCGACCACATATTCCGCGTCCACGACCATTGCCGAAATGCGCGAATTCGCAAGCTTCACCGCCCAAGAGCAGCGCTATATCAAGCGCAGCCTCGATATTGGCCTTGCGCGGCAAGATGCGTTTAAGCTGTGGGGCCGGGGCGAGCGTGATTGTATCGCGATCCGACGCCAATATGTCGCCTACCGCGATGTTCAGGCTCTGCGCGAGCTGGTCCCGCAAAATAATGCGCCGAGCGAGATCGAAAGCTTTATGGGCACCGCTGTTCGCATGGCGGCGTTTGACCTGGGACAAGAGCAGATCAGCAGCTTTTCCGCGTTCCGCTTCCTCTACGAACGCCTAATCGGGGCGAAAGCGCGCAATTACCTGCCATCCGTGTTTTGCGCAGCGGCAGCCTTGCCGCAGATCGAACCGGAAAAGCGCAAAGTGTTGCTGCAATCGCTGAGCGAAGCAGCTGCAATGGCGTCCGGCTGGTCCGAAAGAGCGCCGAGCTTCTATCCTGAATATGTCGAGGATGTTGAAGCAGCTTAAAGGGGAGGCTTGCTCGCCGATCTGATCCTGGCTCGTTTGCGGCTATGAAGCTGGCGGTCAATTAGAGCGCTGCTGAACTCCTCTAACCTGCACAATGAATTCAATTAGAAAGGCTGTAACAAGGCTGAACAGGATGAGCCCATTGGCCGCGATAATGCCGGACAGGAGCCTCCAATCCTGACCGATGACGACGTCTCCGAAACCGAGCGTCGTAAATGAGACCACTGAGAAATAGATTGATTCTTCAAGAGTGCTGAACTGATCAAGCACCATAAACGCGCCGGCCCAGATCCAAACGGATACTGTAAGTGCGCTGAGCATCCAGAGCACGACCGCAGATAGCGATAATACCAGTTTCAGGAACCATCTGCCTGAAACCATCCATTTGCGCAGCCTTGCCAGAACCATTGTCGCGGTTGCGATGAAGCCAACGGTCACAAAGACGGTGATGCAAACTAGCATTGCACCAACGGCTAATTGAATCAGCACCCTTGCTTCCCGAATCTGGTCATTCGCTATCGGTTGTCATCAAGATGATTGGCCCAAGCGGCGATTGATCTTTCTCAATACAGCCCATCGATGCGCTCTTGATACCGGTCGCGGATTTTGTGGCGGCGGATCTTCATGCTTGGCGTCATCTCTTCGTTTTCGATGGAGAAAGCTTCATCCGCGAATTCGTACTTGCGCACTTTCTCGACAACCGACAGCTCTGCATTTGTCCGGTCCACCGCTTCGCGCACCGCTTTCTTGAAAACTGGAAGGTCTTGCAGCGCTTTCATGTCGAATTTCTCGCCATTCGCGCGGGACCATTCGAGCGCCCATTCTGCATCGGGCACGATCAGGCCGACGACATAGGGCCGCTTGTCGCCTGACACCATCGCTTGCGCGATTTCGGGTTGCAGGGTCAGCATGCCCTCAATCTTTTGCGGCGCGACATTATCGCCCTTGTCATTGACGATCATGTCCTTCTTGCGATCGGTGATCACAATCCGACCCTTGTGATCCAGATGCCCGATATCGCCCGTGTGTAGCCATGGTCTGCTATCGGGCTCGTTCGGGTCGGTTTGCAAGGTGCGCGCGGTTTCCGCTTCATTGCGCCAGTATCCGTGCATCACCAGCTCGCCCCGGCACAGAATTTCGCCATCGTCGGCGATTTTCACCTCAACATGACGAAGCGGCGGACCGACTGTATCCATCTTCAAACCCACAGCGGGGCGGTTGCAACTGATGACTGGGCCCGCCTCTGTCTGGCCATATCCCTGCAACATGGTGAGGCCCATCGCGTCAAAGAAATTGCCAACATCGGGATTGAGCGGCGCGCCGCCTGACACCAGCGCTTTCAGACGGCCGCCAAACTTGGCACGAATTTTTGGGCGCAGGGTTTTCTCGACGATCAGATCGAGCGGCCGATCGCGCTTGCGTTTCTTGCCCTCTTTCGAATTCTCGCTGATCTTCAGGGCGCTGCCCATCATAAAGCGCGCGACTTTGCCCTGTTTTTCGATCTGCTTCATGATCCGCGTGCGCAGCACTTCGAACAGGCGCGGAACAACTACCATCAGGGTCGGCCGTGTTTCTTCGATATTTGAAGCGAGTTTTTCAAGGCCTTCGGAATAGAATATCTCTGCGCCCACTGCGATGGGCAGATATTGACCGCCGGAATGCTCGTAAGCATGCGATAGCGGCAAGAATGACAAGAACCGCTCTTCCTCGACGCCGAAATCGTTGATCAGCACTTCGGCTGCGCCCGCTGCATTGCACAGGATTGCGCCGTGGTGCTGTTTCACCCCGCGCGGCGCGCCGCCGGTGCCGCTGGTGTAAATGAGACAAGCGGTCGCTTCTCGCTGTATGCTCGCAATGCGATTATCGACCGCCTTGCGCGCCTTGCCATAATCGCCCGTCACCAGATCGTCCCAACGGTGGTAGTCGAACGAGCCTGATTGCTTGCGCTGGAGATCATCGATCCCGATCACATGCTCGATCATGCCGGTTGAACCGATAGCCTCTACCACCGGCCCCAGCAGTTTCTCGGTCGATACGATGATTGCGCGCGCGCCCGAATTATCGAGGATATGCGCGTGATCGCGGCGTGTATTGGTGGTGTATGTGGGAACTGAGATGCACCCGGCAGCCATGATCGCGAGGTCGGCAATGCACCATTCGGGGCGATTT
The DNA here is from genome assembly GCF_001542875.1 of Erythrobacter sp. YT30. GTDB lineage: Bacteria > Pseudomonadota > Alphaproteobacteria > Sphingomonadales > Sphingomonadaceae > Erythrobacter. The sequence goes on from NZ_LMAF01000002.1 coordinate 975,370, forward strand.
TCGGAAACAAGCGCTACGCGGTCGCCATCGCCAAGACCAAGCGCGCGCAGGCTTTCAGCGAGCAGGCAAACCTGTTCGGTGACATCGCGCCAGCTTTGCGTGGTCCATTCGCCATCAACCTTGCGTCCCAGGAACGGCGCATCGCCTTTTGCATCGGCGCGGGTCAGGAACAGGTCGACAAGGTTTAGAGCGCCATCAATATCTTGCAGCAACGGGTCGTCATTGGGATTGACGACTGGCCGGTCACTGATGGGCAGACTGTTTGCGGTGGTGGGGGCGTGCACGGAAATGGCTCCTCCTAGGCGACCAATTGGGCCTGGCTCACCCGATCTTTGCCGGGTTTCAACGTGTGATTGCTTTTCAAAATAGTCCTTGATCGCCGTAGCGGCAAGCGCAAGCGGTCAATGCTCCCCTGCATTCGAAGGCATCAGGGGATATCGCCAGCGCCGTCATCGCTTTGCGAAACGGGTTCATAACTCAGTAGCGGAGCGACACGCGGATCGCTGGCCACTTCCCAGCCTGTCGGTGTGCGGCGCAAGGCGTTGGCCTTGCCGCGCGGGGACAACAAGCGGATATCGCCATGGCCGCGCGATTGCAGCTCTTCGACCAGGTCTTCGACAACGCTGCCTTTTTCGGTAATCGCGACTGATCCAAACGACATGAGGAGAGGCATTGCGAGTGCTTCTTCAGCGGTCATGCCGAAATCGATAACACCGATTATGGAGCGGGTGACCTGCACCGGAATGGTTGGCCCGCCTGCAGCGCCGATCACCAGAACCACCTCGCCCCGATCATCGAAAACAATGGTCGGTGCCATGGAGGAACGCGGGCGTTTGCCGCCTTCAACCCGGTTTGCAACAGGCTTGCCATCCATTTCGGGCGACAAGCTGAAATCGGTAAGCTCGTTATTGAGGAAGAACCCTTCGAAAAACAGGCCAGAACCCCATGCGCCCTCGATTGTGGAGGTGTAGCTGATCGCATTGCCATCAGAGTCTGTGACGGAGAAATGGGTGGTCCCGTTTTCGGGCGGTTCATCACCATCCGCGCGGGCAAGGGGCGCCCCGGGCGGGGTGCCCGCTTCGGCCTTGTCGAGTGCTTTCGTCGGATCGATCAAAGCAGAGCGCGAGGCGACGTAATCGCGATCAAGCAGCCCTTCCACCGGCACCGCGACAAAGTCGGCATCGCCAATATACATTTCCCGATCAGCATAGGCGATGCGCTGCGATTCGAGGAACACGTGCCAGAATTCCGCGCTTTCCGGACCCATTTCGGCAAGGTCAAAGCGTTCAAGCTGGCCCAGCATTTGAGCGACGGCGACACCGCCCGATGATGGCGGACCCATGCCGCACACCGTGTATGCGCGGTATGAATAGCAGACCGGCGCGCGCTTTTTTGCCGCATAAGACGTGATATCGCTTTCGCTCATTTTGCCATCCTGCGGCGTCTCGCCTGCGATGTAGGATGCGAGCGCTGCTGCTTGCGCCTCATACATGGCTGATGGGCCATCTTTGGCAAGCATCTCGAATGTCTTGGCGAGAGCTGGCACTTTGATCACCGATCCTACAGGGAGCGCTTCACCATCAGGTCCGAAATAAATCGCGCGGGCGGCGTCGGAATTGCCGGCGCGTTCGGCGCGGCTTTTGATTGATTCGTGGAGGCGGCGGTTTACGCGAAACCCGTCGCGGGCAAGCGCAATGGCGGGCTGGAACAGATCCGCCCAAGGCAGCTTTCCATGCTCCGCATGCGCCTTAGCGGCGAGTGCGATGTTGCCGGGGACACCGACACTCAGGCCCGAAAGGACTCGCTTTTCGAACGGTAGCCGCTCGCCATCTTCATCGAGGAAGCGTGTGCCCGTGGCAGTCGCAGGCGCTGTTTCGCGGCCATCATATGTGATGATGCCCTCATCGCTTGCACGCACCATGAATCCGCCCCCGCCAATGCCGGAGCTTTGTGGTTCGACGACAGTCAGCGCGAGCATCACTGCTATCCCTGCATCGGTGGCTGACCCGCCTTTTTCGAGCATTGCCTCGCCAGCAGCGGTGGCGCGCGGATCAGCCGAACTCACCGCGCCATCGAGAGCGGTGGCCGCGCCGGTTTCCACTGCGGCTTCAGCGTTTTGGTAGGGAGCGCAGGCTGAAAGAGCGACCGCGCCAAGCATTGTAAAAGCCAAAGGAAGTTTCATGCGCGTCGTGCTATTCGCTTCCCACCGCATCTGCAATGTTTGCAAAGCCATCGCGGCGCATCAATTGGTGAAGCCCCTTCACGATTTCGCCGCCAAGACCCGGCCCTTCATAGACCATAGCCGAATACAATTGAACGAGGTTTGCGCCCGCCTTGATACGCTCCCAGGCGTGCTCTGCTGATCCTATTCCGCCCACGCCAATCAAGGGTATCTCGCCGCCCGTTGCTTTGCGAAAATCTCGTACGCGCTGCAAAGCGAGCGTACGCAGCGGCTCTCCTGAAAGGCCACCAGTCTCTCCCGCATGATGGGATCGCAGGTTGGGCCGCGAGATTGTCGTGTTTGATACAATCAGCGCACCGAGCCTCTTTTCCAGAGCGATCCGGGCAATCGCATCGATGTCGGCTGGCTCCAGATCGGGTGCAACTTTGAGGAATATCGGCGGCGGACTGTCCGCGCACACAGCATCGCGCGCGGCAATCACTCCATCGACAAGGGCGGCAAGAGCGCTTTCATCCTGAAGCGCGCGCAGGCCCGGCGTGTTGGGCGAGGAAACGTTGACCGCCAGATAGCTCGCAAAAGGGGCCATGATCCTAGCCATCTCGGCATAATCGGCGATGCGATCATCGGAATCCTTGTTCGCGCCAACATTGATGCCAACCACGCCCGGTCTTCCAGATCGCGCCCTCAATCGCTCCAATGCCGCAGCAGCTCCGGCGTTGTTGAAACCCATCCGATTGATCACGGCATTGTCTTCAACGAGGCGAAACAGGCGCGGCTTGGGATTGCCGGCCTGCGGGCGCGGCGTAATCGATCCGACTTCGGTGAAGCCAAACCCAAGGCCGAGTAGCGCGTCGGGCACTTCGGCATCCTTATCAAAGCCGGCGGCAACCCCAACGGGATTGGGAAAGTGCACGCCCGCCACTTCGATCGCCAAAGGGCCAGACTGATCTGCGCTTTTTGAGCCAGAACGAATCGGTAAAGCCCGTAATCCAGCGATCGCCAGACGGTGCCCGGTTTCAGAATCGAGCGCGAAAAGCGCCGGTTTGAGCAATTTGAAAAGCATGAAAGAGCGCTATGGCAAAATTTTTTCGCCTGTCGAGTGAAAGGATTTGAAGGGCGCTTTCCAACAAAACCGCTGACTTTGCTGACATGCACTGTTTGCAAGTTTGGTTAATTATCTCACTATTTTCGCTCGGTAGTCACTCTTGTCGTTTGCATACAATTCTCTCGCACCTTCCCAGTCTAGATCAATCCCTGCGACCCGAAGGGCTCGGAGCAGCAATGCGAAGAGTTCCTCAACTCAAATGGGCGGTCCCGAAATGGGGCCGCCCTTTTTTTGTGTCAAATCAACGCAAAACCGCCTAGTGCTCGCGCCAAAGAGACTATGCGATGAAGCAATCCAAGCCTGAACCTCAGAACGCGGTCCGTAAGGACATCGCAAAAGCCGCGTCTGAATCGAGCCTGGAACTCACTGCATCTTCGCTGATCTCGATTGATTACATCGCCCCGCCCGCCGCGGTAAGCGATTACATCACGACGCTCTATCACTTTCGCTGCGATGAAAAGGTCATCCGCGATATCCAACCATCATCGGTGGGACACCTTAGCCTGTTCGCACGCGGCAAGGGTGAGATGTATTTCCGCGAAGGACATGTCGATCCCAATCCTCCGGTCGCAATGCTCACCCCGCTTGCCAACGCAACGCCGTTTTTCGTCGATGGCCCCATGCATATCATGGGCGCAGCGCTTACACCGTTAGGTTGGGCGGCTTTGACCGGGCTTCATGCTGGAGAATGCGGCAATCGTCTGATGGATGCGGGCGAGATCTTGGGCGACGAGGCCGGTGCATGGGGCGAGCGGCTGATCGCGGAATACCTGGACGGTTCAAAGTCAGGGCGCGAATGCGCGCTTGAAGTTGGAGATTTCATCGGTCGCATCGCAAAGCCGATCAATCCACGCCATGTGGATCTTATTCGGATCGTGAACATGTGGCTCGGCTCCTCGTTCAATCCCGACGTCAACGAATTGATGGAGCAGGCCGCCTATTCTGAGCGCCAGGTGCAACGCCTGGTCGAGCGTTACTTCGGCCTCCCCCCAAAAGACATCGCGCGTAAATACCGCGCCTTGCGGGCAGCGGCACTGCTTTCATTCCCCTCGCTTACGCCTGATTATGAGGCGGCGCTGGGCGACGCGTTCTTTGATCAGTCGCACATGATACGCGAGATAAACCGCTTTGTGGGCCGCACGCCTGCGCGGCTCGGCAATGATGACAGCCCCTTCCTTAACGAGATGATCGCGCCGCGAAACTTGCGCGAGCTCGATACGCGATGGGGCGACAATTCCGAAGTGCTTCGCCCGATTGTCGATATCGGCAAAGACGACCTGAAAGGATAATTCATGACGAGATTGCTGCTGAGCGCTGTGAGTGCATGCGCGCTGGCGAGTGTTCCTGTGCCTGCTTTTGCCGATGATCATGCCGGGGGTGAAAGCCAGGCCGAGGCTGGTGCGGAACAATCTTCGGCAGCGCTCGCCGAATTGTTCGAGACTTACAATACAGCATATCTGGCAACGAACCCTGAGACCAAATCCTATCGCGGCATCCGTGATGAGGATTACGGGGTCTGGAACAATCCATCGGAAGCCGCCGAAAGAGCCGATTACCGCCTTCTCCAAGATGTCGCGGACCAGATGGAAGAGCGTTTTGCCCGCGAAGATCTGTCGGCTGAAGATGCGCTGTCCTATCGGCTGTTTGCGCTGACAGCTGAACGAGCTGAAATGCTCTATCCCTTCCGTGATCTCGGATACATTTTCGATCATCGCCGCGGCCCGCATACGCAGATGCCTGCCTTTCTGATCAATATTCACAGGGTCAGCGCGCCGGCCCATGCCGACGCTTATGTTTCGCGGATCTATGGGATGGGCCCGCAATTGGATGCTCTCACCGCGCAAGCGCGCGAACGTGCAGAGGCGGGTGTGATGCCGCCCGATTGGGTGTACCCTTACATAATCGCCGATCTCGAAGCGCTGATTGCGGCTGGTAATGACAATGCGGTGCTCAAGGATTTTGAAGGTAAAGTCATGGCTCTTCCGGTGCCCGAAGGTGAGGCATTGGACATGGCGGCATCTGCGACCATGTGGTTGGGAGCCGCGCAAGAAGCATGGAACACATCCGCCCTTCCCGCCTACCAGCGCCTTCTTGATGAAATGAAGCGCCAGCAGGCTTTTGCGCCCACCGACGATGGCGTCTGGCGTCTGCCCAATGGCGATGCCTATTACGCAGCGCAATTGAAGCGCTACACCACGACCGACCTTACTGCTGACGAGGTGCACAATATCGGCCTTCGCGAGGTGGAGCGCATCCATGGCGAAATGCGCGAAATCATGGCGAAAGTGGGTTTTGAAGGCACCTTGCAGGACTTCTTCGAATTCACCCGGACGGGCGATCAATTCTTCTACGAAACGCGCGAGGCCTATCTTGCCGATGCGCAGGCAAAGCTTGATGCGATGGAAGAAAAGCTGCCCGAATATTTCGGCCGCCTTCCCAAAGCGCCCATGATTATCAAGCCGGTAGAGGCTTTCCGCGAAAAGAGCGCTGGCAAAGCCTTTTATCAAAGCCCGGCAGCTGATGGCTCGCGCCCCGGAACCTATTATGTGAACCTCTACAATCTGCGCGATATGTCCAAGAACGAACTGGAAGCGCTCGCCTATCACGAAGGTTTCCCTGGCCACCATTTGCAACGCGCGCTTCAAACCGAGCTCGGCGATCTTCCGCCTTTCCGCCGCTATGGCGGGTGGACGGCCTACACCGAGGGCTGGGGCCTCTACACAGAGGAGCTGGGAAAGGATATGGGCTTTTACGAGGATCCCTATTCCGATTTCGGGCGGCTCGGCATGGAATTATGGCGCGCGTGCCGACTGGTCGTTGACACCGGCATTCATTCAAAGAAATGGAGCCGCGAGAAGGCGATCCAGTATCTGCAGGACAACACGCCCAACCCCGAAGGCGATGTCGTCAAGGCTATCGAGCGGTATATCACTACGCCTGGGCAAGCGACGGCGTACATGATTGGCAAATTGAAGATCATGGAACTGCGCGGCCGTGCGGCGGACCAGCTGGGCGATGACTTTGATATCCGCGCCTTCCACGATGTCGTTTTGCTTACTGGGCCGGTGCCGCTTTCCATTCTAGAGGAGAATGTCATGACCTGGGTCAACGAGCAAAAAGGCGGCTGATGCTCGTCCACATCTGATGTCGTTGCGATACAATAGACTTTTCCGGGGCGTGGTTATCGCTTGCTCTAGGAGCCGAACACTCCAGGCTCCGCAGGGTCTGACCCAAAGGACACTGGGGGCGATCCAGCCACCATGTTGCCAATTCGGTTGGATCGCCCCAATTCCGCGCAAAAAATCATGAATCCCACTCCACTTACGCTGGTGAATGATGCCAGCAATGGGCACTTCACGCTCAAATACTACAATCCACCCGAGGGTCTGGAGCGCTATATTCTGGCGCTTTTTGATCTCCAGTGGGACGAGGCCAACATGGAAAGCCGCCATCCCGGTAATACAGGCCTTCTGCATCTGACGATCGAGGGTGAAGGGGAGTTTCGTTTTCCTGACCGTGTCGATAAAGCGGTTCCGGGCCCGTATATATTCAACGCGTTTGACGTTGCCACGCCCTATACTCTGAAGGGACCATGGCGATGCCTGGGTGCGTCACTTTCGCCCTATGGCTGGGCTGCGCTGACGCAGGCTCCTGTCGACCAGCACAAGAACCGGTTCTTCCCGGCTGCCGACTTGCTTGGCAATGATATCAACACGTTTTGTGACGACCTGATTGCAAGGCTTCTAAGCGGCGAGATCGGAGGCGCGGAGGCTTGCGGGGCAGTCGCCAATTGGATTGGCGATCGGTTGCAGCCGATCCCTGTCGACCATGAGGTGCTTATTGAGAAAGTCCTGGCCTGGCTGGGTTCGTCTCTCAATCCGCAAGTGGATGACCTGCGCGAAAGCCTCGGTTATTCGCGCCGTCAGGTGGAGCGCCTCGTTAAACGTTATTTCGGCTTTCCGCCGCGAGGCCTTGCGCGCAAGTTTCGTGCGCTTCGAACAGCCAATCTTCTTATCCAGCCGGAAATGACTGACGAAGGCGCGGCCGAGATTGCTGAGGCTTTTGTCGATCAGCCGCATATGATCCGCGAGCTTCGCCGGTTTTGCGGTTTTACACCAAGTCGGCTTGAAGGGCATGAGGATACGCTGTTCCTCAAATTGACCGAGGTCAAAAATCTCAACCGGCTCGCCCCATACAAGGACATTGGCGTCTAAAAGACAGCTTTTGCGCTTTCTGCAAAACGAGCGATAGCGAAGGCTTGAAATCGGACCATATCGGGCGTATTTAAAATACGACTCAATTGGTCTGATTTAAGAATAACTCGCAATAAGCGGAATTTATGCGCCTTTCTAACCTTGCAGATTATGCCGTGATCACCATGGTCCAGGCCGCATCACATTGCGGTGATGGGCGCGTGAGCGCGGCTGAATTGGCGAGCGAAACGGGCCTTCCGGTGCCGACCGTGCAGAAACTCGTCTCCAAACTCACAGCTGCCAGCCTGCTGCGCTCTGTTCGCGGCGTGGGTGGCGGTTTGCAGCTAGCACGGCCAGCCGCCGCCATCACCGTTGCCGACATTGTCGAAGCGGTCGAAGGCCCGATCGCGCTCACCGCGTGCGTCCATGGCGAGGATTGCGATTACGAAGCCGGCTGCTCGATGAAGCCGCACTGGCCGATCATCAACAGCGCCATGCGCGGCGCCCTGGCTTGCATCACGCTCGACCAATTGCGCGGCACCCCCGCGATTACTCCCTCTCACCCAACCAAAGAAGAAGCGGCATGACCGACAATCTCGATCTTCAAACTCCAGAAATGGACCAGGATGCCAAAGACGCAGCCGCAGCTGCTGCTGAATATGAGCACGGCTGGTCGGCCGATATCGACACTGAATTTGCCGAAAAAGGCCTCAAGGAAGACACGGTCCGCTTTATCTCGGCCAAGAAGGGCGAACCGGAATGGATGCTCGATTGGCGGCTGAAAGCCTTTCGGATTTGGGAAACCCTCGAAGAGCCCGATTGGGCCAAAGTCGGATATCCCAAAATCGATTATCAAGACGCGTATTATTACGCCGCGCCCAAGAAGAAGGAAAAGCTCAAATCGCTCGATGAGCTCGATCCGGAGATCAAGGCAGTCTATGATAAGCTCGGCATTCCCGTAGCAGAGCAAGAAGTACTCGCTGGCGTCGAGGGCGCGCGCAAAGTCGCCGTGGATGCAGTTTTCGACAGTGTCAGCGTTGCGACCACATTCCGCGACGAATTGAAGAAGGCAGGCGTCATCTTCCTCTCAATCAGCGAGGCGATCAAGGAACACCCTGAGCTGGTCAAAAAATGGCTCGGCAAAGTCGTGCCTACGCGCGACAATTACTTTGCATGCCTCAATTCGGCGGTCTTCTCCGATGGCACATTCGTCTATGTTCCCGAAGGCGTGCGCTGCCCGATGGAGCTTTCGACCTATTTCCGCATCAATGCAGAGAATACCGGTCAATTCGAACGGACTCTGATTGTGGCCGAGAAGGGGGCTTACGTCTCTTATCTCGAAGGCTGTACCGCCCCGATGCGCGATGAAAACCAGCTGCACGCCGCCGTTGTGGAACTGGTCGCGCTCGAAGATGCCGAGATCAAATATTCAACCGTTCAGAACTGGTATCCGGGCAATTCCGAAGGCGTCGGCGGCATCTACAATTTCGTGACCAAGCGCGGGCTTTGCCAAGGTGATCGCTCCAAGATCAGTTGGACGCAGGTCGAAACCGGCTCAGCCGTGACGTGGAAATACCCAAGCTGCGTGCTCAATGGCGAAGACAGCGTGGGCGAGTTCTACTCGGTCGCGGTGACGAACAATTTCCAGCAGGCCGACACCGGCACCAAGATGGTGCACAACGGCAAGGGATCGCGCTCAACGATCATTTCCAAAGGGATTTCGGCAGGCAAATCGAACAACACCTATCGCGGGCTGGTTCGCGTCGGCCCCAAGGCAGACGGTGTGCGCAATTTCACCCAGTGTGACAGCCTGCTTTTGGGCGAGGAATGCGGCGCGCACACTGTGCCCTATATCGAGGTAAAGAACCCCGGTGCGCAGATCGAGCACGAGGCAACGACTTCAAAAATCTCCGATGAGCAGATGTTCTACGCGCAGCAACGCGGGCTTGACGAAGAAGAGGCGGTGGCGCTGATCGTCAACGGCTTCGCCAAGGACGTGCTGAAAGAGCTGCCGATGGAGTTTGCCGTCGAAGCGCAGAAGCTGCTGGCAATTTCGCTTGAGGGGAGCGTGGGGTGATTGAGCTTCTAGCCGCCGTCCCAGCCACCGAAATGCTCAATCGTCCCGTGTTGCAGTGGCGTGTCCATGAGTTTGTGGGCTATGGATACGTGGCCGCTGTCGTTGCGCTCCCGTTTCTTGCTGGTTTTCTTCACCACCGGAATTGGAAAGCATGCGCTGCATGGTCGTTCTGTATCGCGAGTGTTGTCAGCTTTTGGTTCGTGGGAGCCGAGATTACTGAGGCTCGATTTTATGAATATCGTATTCATGAATCTGACATGCTGTTGGCCGCGGTCAAACATGCGCTTTTGCCATCAATAGGTGCAACGTTTGGCGGTATCGCGGTTGGCACCCTGATCTTTCGAATCTTCAAGTATAAGGCGGAGGCCACTACATGAGCGACCGCAAAATCCTAGGCCTGCGCGAGCCCTCTGACGAAGCACCCGCCCTCAACAAAAAGGGCCGGGGCTGGAAGATCTCGGACAAGCGCCTTGACGAGCTGCACAGCCAAGCGCGTGAGCTTCGCCGGCATTCCTCCGTAGCACACAAGGCGCTCGCCAAGCGTTTTGCCACGGCCAATCTCGGCCGTCACACCTTCAAACGCCATGCTGTCGTCGGCAGCGCGATTGTCGATTTCAACTGCCATTCCCTGGGCATGGCGATCGACATTTTTGAAGAGGGCGAAAACGAACAACTCGCCGCGCGACGCGACAAGAGCCTTGAGGCAGTCGGCATCAAGGTGATGCGGATCAGAGCTTCGGAAGTGCTCGAAAACATGGACGGCGTCCTCGCGCGTATCACCGCAGGCATGTGCCAACGGATCGAAGACAAGCAGGAGCGTAGAGCCGAACACTTCCGCAGCTCGCGCCCAGCTCGCATGAGAAAACAGGACTAGTGCCAATGCCAACCGCCATTTTCCCAATCGCCATGTTCGTAGCCATCACGCAGCCTGCTCCTGTGACTGATGAAAGCGTTTTGGGCGGGAGCGAATACACCAAGCTGCCCGAAACCTGGGAACTCACCTACGACATCGCGATGCAGCCCTATGTGAGCGACTACAAGAACTGCCTTGAGCACACCAATCTGATCCTCGATGGAAGGCCCAATGTCGAACAGCAGCACCGTGCAGCGCTCCCTCGCTGTGCAGAAGTGCGCGCCGAGGCAATCGCGCAGTCGAATGCCGTGCTGGCCCGGCGCGGGCGCACCGACACGATGCCGCCTGCGAAGGTGACTGAAGCGTTTGACACGCTGGGCAATATTCACATTCAGCGCGGTCGCAATCTTGATCAGCAATTCGAGCTTCAGATTCGCGCCACAGAAGAGCGCCGGCGCAAGTACGAAGAGCAAATTGCCGAGCGTGATGCGGCCATCGCGCGCGAAGCCGAAGCGGATGCTGCGGCCGAAACCACCAACTCTACCCCCTCTCAGGAGCCTGCCAATGTTGGCTATTAATAACCTTACCGCCGAAGTCGAAAGCTCGGATGGTACCAAACCAATCCTCAAAGGCTTGAGCCTTGAGGTTGCACCAGGCGAAGTGCACGCAATCATGGGCCCGAATGGCGCAGGCAAGTCGACGCTGGCGCATGTGCTCGGCGGAAAGCCCGGTTATGAAGTGACCGGCGGCTCAGTGACGTTCAACGGCAAGGATCTGCTCGATCTCGATCCGCATGAGCGCGCTGGCGAGGGGCTGTTTCTGGGTTTTCAGTATCCGGTCGAAATTCCGGGTGTCTCCAACGTCCAGTTCCTGCGTGAGGCGCTGAATGCGCAACGCAAATATCGCGAGGAAGAACCGCTGTCTGGCGGCGAGTTCCTGAAGCTTGCCAAAGAGAAAGCGGCGCTTCTCAAGATGGATATGGACATGCTCAAGCGGCAGGTGAATGTCGGGTTCTCGGGCGGCGAAAAGAAGCGCGCGGAAATGGTCCAAATGGGCATTCTTGATCCGCAATTCGCCGTGCTGGATGAAACCGATAGCGGACTCGATATCGACGCTCTGCGCGTCGTGGGCGAAGGCATTAATGCAATCATGCGCAGCGCCGATAAAGGCGTGTTGCTGATCACGCACTACCAACGCCTGCTTGATGTCGTGAAGCCTGATCGGGTGAGCGTTCTGGCGGATGGCCGGATTGTCGAAACCGGCGGGCCAGAGCTTGCGCTGCGGCTCGAGGAAGAAGGCTATGACGCGGTGATGGCTAATGCCTGAGGCAGCCACCCTCCCCACCCGGCGCGAAGAAGCGTGGCGCTATGCCGACATCGATGCGGTCGAGGCATTGGGCTCGGCTGCACTAGACGCGTGGGACGAGATTGCGGTTGCCGATGGCGAGACGTTCCAGCGCAATCTGGTCCTGGGAAGTGACACGTCGGAATTGCAGCGTCTTCGAGTGACCTTGGGTGCTGGAGCGCGTGCTGAGATTTTTGCAACGCTGGCAGGCGGCGCCTCAACGCGGCTCGAAATCGAGGTGACACTCGCCGATGGCGCTCATTTTGAGCTGGGCGGTGTCACGATTGGCGGCGGCGATGCAACACGGGAAATCGTCACGACAACGCTCCATTCTGCCCCCAATGCGACCAGCAATCAGACCGTCCGCAGCGTGCATTGGGGCACGGCAACGGGCAATTTCCTTGGCGAGATCAAGGTCGCGCGTCACGCGCAAAAGACCGATGCGGCGCAGGATTTCAAGGCTCTGCTGCTCCAACAAGGCGCGAGTGCGAATGCTGTGCCGCAGCTCGAGATTTTCGCAGACGATGTGAAATGCGCACACGGCGCGACAGTTGGCGAATTGGATGAAAACGCGCGCTTCTACATGGCAGCGCGCGGGCTTTCGCCTGAGATGGCACAGCGCCTGCTAGTGCAGGCTTTTATTGGCGATGCCTTTGTCGAGCTTGAAGATGAAAGTGAGCGCGAGAGGCTGCTTGATGCCGCGCTTGATCACTTGGGAGGATCAGGGCTGTGAACGCCGGTCCTTTCATCTTTGCAGCTAGCCTGTTGGGATCCGCGCAAGTTGCATGGGCGCAGGACGACGCAGTTGGCACCAAACCTCAATCCGACACTGTTATTATGACCGTGCCCACCCCGGTTTACGCAACTCCCATTGAGGCTGCGGTTGATCTGGTGGGCGATTTTCCGGAATCGCTCGAAGGCAGGCAGACGTTGTCCGTTGAGGCGGCGAAGTATGAGAACGACCCGGAACAGCTTCTTATAACTGTGACGCTTGATGGGCTGCTCGACGATTCAACCTCGGCACAACGCTATACGATCCGGCTTAGACCGGTGGCGGATGGCTGGAAGAGGAGCGCGTACAAGCTTGAATCCCGATGTGCCCGCGGCGGCGAATTGGGCGATTGGAAGGTCGGAACATGTCCGTAATCACTAAAATCGAAACCACTGACGCCTTTCCAGATGTGCGCGGCGACTTTCCAGGTCTTGTGACGCGGGACGGTGAGCCTTGGCATTATCTCGACACGGCGGCGACTTCGCAAAAACCGCGCGTCGTGATCGATGCGATGGCGCGGGCTTTGGGTGAGGACTACGCTACAGTCCACCGCGGCGTTTATGCGCGCTCAGCCGAAATGACGCTCGCTTACGAAGCGGCGCGCAGGCGGATTGCGAGCTTCTTGGGCGGCTCAGAGGATGAAATCGTCTTCACGCGCGGTGCGACCGAAGCGATCAACCTGGTGGCGAACACCTGGGGGCAAGCGAATATCAGCAAAGGCGACCGCATCCTGCTTTCCCAGCTTGAGCATCATTCCAATATCGTGCCCTGGCAGATGCTGGCTGAGCGTGTGGGTGCGCATATCGATGCATGCCCGCTAACCGGCGATCACCAAATCGATCTCGATGCGGCTGAGGCCATGTTGACGGAGCAGCATAAGCTTGTCGCGTTCGGCCATGTCTCCAATGTGCTTGGCGGTGTGCTCGATGCCCCCCGCGCGGCGGCGATGGCACACAGGGTTGGCGCAAAACTGTTGCTCGATGGCTGTCAGTCTGCGCCGCATATGCCGGTTGATGTCAAAACGCTCGATTGTGATTTCTACGTCTTTTCAGCGCACAAGCTTTACGGTCCAACTGGGATTGGCGCTTTGTGGGCGCGCGAAGGAATTCTCGCCGATATGCCGCCATGGGAAGGCGGCGGTGCGATGATTGACCGCGTGACATTCGAAAAAACCACTTACGCCCCGGCTCCGCAGCGTTTCGAAGCTGGCACTCCCGCCATTACCGAAGCCATCGCATTTGCAGCGGCCGCTGATTATGTGAGCGATATCGGGCTTGATCGTCTGCACGCCCACGAAGCGAAACTGGTTGAACGTCTGCGCGGCGAACTTGGCGCGATGAACGACGTAACGCTCTATGGCCCCGCTGACAGCGCCGGTATTGTGAGCTTTGCGATCGACGGCATTCACCCGCACGATCTCGGCACCATCCTCGATGAAGCCAATGTCGCGATCCGCGCCGGGCACCATTGTGCGCAGCCTTTGATGGATTATCTCGACGTCCCAGCCACCGCGCGTGCCAGTTTTGGCGCTTATTCGAGTGACGCCGATGTCGATGCGCTTCTTGAAGGAATTGCCCGGACCAAACGGATTTTTGGAAAAGCATGATGAACAAACCAGATAAATCACGCGATTTTGTCGCAGCGCCTGCACCCAACGATGAGGTGGTGAAGCCGCCGCGCGCGCGCGTTTCGGATGCGATTGATGATGAGGCTCCGGCTGAACCAGCTCCCAAAAGAGAGCGCGACTATCTGGAGGGCTTCCTCGCTGCAAAACCTGCTGACGCATCCGCAACCGGCGATGGCGGCGAATTGCAGCAGGCTGTCATTGATGCCTTAAAAGAGATTTACGATCCGGAAATTCCAGTCAATATCTATGATCTGGGCCTGATTTACGGCGTCGAAGTGGACGATGAAGCCGATGCGACTGTTACTATGACGCTTACAACGCCCCATTGTCCGGTTGCTGAAACCATGCCGGGCGAGGTCGAATTGCGCGCGTCATCAGTGCCAGGCATTCGCGACGCCGAGGTCAATCTTGTGTGGGATCCGCCGTGGTCGCCGGAGAAAATGTCCGACGAAGCGCGGCTTGAATTGGGAATGCTGTGATGACGACGACACTAAAAGAACGCCCCGCAGCGGTGATCCTAACGAAAGGCGCGGAGGAACGCGTCGCGCACCTGATGAGCAAGGCGCCTGATGATGCCATCGGTGTTAAACTCTCCACTCCGCGGCGCGGCTGTTCCGGCCTTGCCTATTCGGTCGACTACGTCACTGAAGAGGCGAAATTCGACGAGAAAATCGAAACGTCCGGCGGCACATTCTACATTGACGGTGCGAGCGTTCTCTACCTTGTCGGATCGACGATGGACTGGGTCGAGGACGATTTCACCGCGGGCTTTGTGTTCGACAATCCCAATGCCAAAGGTGCGTGCGGCTGCGGCGAGAGCTTTATGGTCTGATGCCGAAAGTCGTGGAACTTACGACACGGCTGGATTGCAACCCGGATGAGATTTGGGCGCGCGTTCAGACTTCGCAAGTTTTACAGCATATTACTGCGCCGATCTTGCGTTTTGTGCCGATCGACAAAGACGGATTTCCGGAGGTCTGGCGAGCCGGCGAATACCGCGCGCAGATGTACTTGTTTGGGCTGGTCCCGATGGGATGGCAGGCCATCGCCATCAGCTTTCCCGATTCCGAAGGCTCCACCCGCTTTCTTCGCGACAATGGCTACAGCCCAATGATCAAGCGGTGGGATCACTGGATTATGATCGCGCCGACTGCTGATGGAGCAGCAACCCAGTACACTGATCGTGTAACGGTGGACGCAGGCATGCTGACACCGCTTATCGCGATGTTTGCCAAGGCATTTTATGGGCACAGGCAGCGTCGCTGGCGCGGACTTGTGAAGTCCAATTTTGCGGCTTTGAACGGTTGAACGGTTGAGCGGTTAGCCCTGTTTCTCCAGCCGCTTGATCAGGCGTTTTTCAAGATCGTCCAGCTTGCCATCGGCGTTGACCATGGAATCGAGCCAATCAAGCTCTGCCTCGGTCACTTCGGCGCCTTTCACCGATTGCGCGACGATTTTCTCGCCTGCTGCTTCTGACACTGCGCCGCCTTTGCGTTTGCCGAAAACCACGCCCAAGACATTGGCCACATTACCGGCGACATTGGGCGCCTCGCGAAACATGCCGCCCATGAAGCGGCCGACGTTGGACTGATTGTCGGCGATAAAGCGCTCAAGCTCCAACCGGCGGCCATGGCTCAGTTGAGCGTGCGCCATGGTGAAGCCTTTGAGGTAATTTGCAACGCCATCGACAAACAGGTCTCCCCATTCGGGAGCATTTGCATCAGCCAGTGTCTCGTCCTTCAGGCGGAACAGCATTTCGGCATCAAAACGCGACACGGCAGCCGGGCCACTTCCACCGCTTGCAAAGATCACGCGGCGCAGCACCTTGCATTCAGCAGAGCTGATATGCGTATCGGACAGCTCACCGCCGCAGCGAGTGGGGCCAGTACCTGTCAGAATCTCGCGCTCAATCTGTTTAAGAACGTAGTCCTTGAGGATGGTTGGCGTGTTTTCAGCGCGCTCGATAATGCGAACCAGTGTTTCAAGCTCAACCATGCTTTCGAGCACGCCATCGTGATCGATCTTGTCGATGAGCCAGCGCGCTTCTGCATCATCACATTGGAGGCGCGGCGGAGTGCCGTTGAGAACAAATTCGCCGATTGCTTCGACAAAGAAATCACTCCATTCCTCAGTCCGATCATCGAGTGCGTCATTAAGCGCAAACAAGGCTTCTGCTTCATCACGCGCGATGATGCCATCGCCCCAGCCCTGACGGCGGAGCGCGAGCACTTCGTCAGAACAGACCGTACCATCGTCGGCGGCACGCCGGGCAAGCTCGATGAAATGAGTGGTCATGGCTTAACAGTTTCCTTGGTCTCAAAGCGGTAACTGCCCTTGGCCATGGCACGAATACGCTTAAGACCGGGTTACTGTCGGTCCGAAAATTAGCCTTTGTTTATCTTGCCGGATTTCGTGCGATATCGGCAGCGCACCCTGATCGGCTGGTTGCTGCACCGCTTTTGCGCTGCCGCGCCTCAACATGCGTTGCCACCTGCGCATCACCATTGCGAACAGGATAGAGGTAGATATCAAGCACGCAGGTTTCACTGACGAATTGCAGCTTACGCGCGTCCCCTTCAGCTAAATCGATACGCGCTTTACCGAAACGCGCGGTGAGAGCGGGTGCTTGCGCGCCGATGATCGCCTCGAGCCCTGCTTCGCGCAGAATGCTGGGTTGGCGGGCGTTGGCGGCTGGGGCGGGCTGAGGCGCCGTCCGAACAGGTGCAGGGGTCGCTACGCGCGGATCGGTTGATGTGCGGATCGGCGAAACGCCGCCTGATCCCGAAGCGCAGGCACCGAGGGCGGTGGCCAACAAAACCAACCCCGCGCCCTTTGCTGTCATACCTGCTCCTGTCGCCGGATTGCGCGCGCCTGATGCACCAGATGAGTGCTTGCCGCTGCGCCAACGATAGGAGCAATAAAGCCTGCGACTGGAACGAGCATCAGCAGCGCAACGCTTGTCCCCAGCAGGAAACGCGTAAGTCCAGCGACTGGGTTTGCCAAATCAACATCACCGCAATGGCGAAGCCATGCCATATCGGTTAACTCTCTCCCCAAAAGCCAGCCATTGACTGCAATCAGCAGAATAGCAGGTCCGATGCCGGTCACGATCAGCACAAGAACGAAGGGAAGTGCGAGCAGATTAACGCCGATCGTCCGGCCAATACCGCGCAGTGAATTGGCGAAATCGCGCGCAAAGGGAAGATTTCGTGCTTCCTTTGCCGCTTCAGGATAGTGCTTCTGCTCCACCGCCGCGACGACTTCGTCGGCGAAAAACTGCAAAACGGCGACCGCAACGACCCGGAAAAGGATCCAGAACCCCAACAATCCCAGCAGCAAAGCAAGGATGGCTGTGGCAGGCTCGGCATATCCTTCAGGCAGAAGGGTGAGCAGCCATGGCATTGCCAGGCTTTCAATCACCCACCAAAGGCCGACGCCCAACATTGCGAAAATCAGCAGCGTCACCAGCAATGTCTTCACGAGCAATCGCACCACCGCCGGATCGCCAAGCTGGCCGAATGCCTTGATGAGGGATTGAAGGACGATCTGCATCAGTGGCCCAACGCATGCGGTTATGCTGCGGCTAAGTCAAACCGCTGAGCCCAAACAGCTTGGCGCACGGCCTGCTTGCCGCTAACGCGCCGCCAATCTTTCAATGACAGGACTTCCAAGTGACCGAACCCAGATATGACGTAATCGCCATTGGCAATGCCGTGGTGGATGTAATCGCTTCTTGCAAAGAGGAGTTGATCACCGAGCTGCAACTCAATCGCGGCGGGATGACCCTGGTCGATGAGGCGCGCGCGGATGAGTTATATGATGCGATGCCTCCTGCCAAAGAGATATCGGGTGGATCCGCTGCAAACACTTTGGCCGGCCTTTCCACGCTGGGCCTGCAATGTGCATTTATCGGCCAGGTTGCAGACGATCAGCTGGGCAAGGTTTTTCGCCACGACATGCGGGCGACGGGTATCGATTTTGATACCGAAGCGCGCGAGGGTGAGCCTGCAACGGGCCGGGTCCTCATCTTCGTGACGCCCGATGGCGAGCGTACGATGAATACTTTCCTCGGTGCTGGCCAATACCTTCCGGCAGCCGCTCTTGATGAAGATCTGATCGCGAGCGCTTCGATCCTCTATCTCGAAGGATATCTGTGGGACCCGGAAGAACCGCGCCGAGCCATGCGCCGCGCAATCGATGTCGCAAAGAAAGCAGGCCGCCGTATCGCTTTTACCGCATCAGAAAGCTTCGTCATTGAACGCCACGGCGATGATTTCCGCGCCATGATCGAAGATGGCGTAATCGACATCCTGTTCGTCAATGAAAGCGAGCTCGCGACTTTGACGGGGGAAGATGACTTTGAAAAAGGCTTCGAAATGATCGCGCCAAAAGTTCCTGTCTTGGTCGCAACCCGGAGCGAGAAGGGTGCGGTTGCATGCGCGCAGGGCGAGCGAGCCGAAGTTCTCGCGGAACCGATTGAGCGTGTTATCGACACGACCGGCGCGGGCGATCAATTCGCGGCCGGCTTTTTGTCAGGTTTTGCGAAAGGCGCGCCGCTTGACGTGTGCCTTAAACGCGGGGCAATCGCCGCGGCAGAAGTCATCTCGCATTACGGCCCGCGTCCGGAGGCCGACATGAAGAAACTGATGGAAGAAAAGCTTTAAGACCGCGCGAGGTTGCTCAGGGCGCCTTTTCGTAGTCCTCGCTCTGCAGGCTGATGAGATAGCGTGCGACTTCTCCCGCCTCGCTTTCCGAAAGCTCAAAATCCATCAATTCGGGATAATTGTGCGCCTCAATCAGCCATGACGTGAGGCTCTCCTCGCTCATGCCTTGCCGGTTTGCGATATCGGCAAAGCTGGGCGCGGACGGATTGGGCGAAAGGAAGGGCGGCTCCACCCCATGACAATCCCCGCACACGCCCTGAACGAGATTGGGCGGTGTGGGTTGAGACACTAATGCGGTCTCCGCCCGCTCTGGCGCCACAGTCTGGCAAGCAGAGACCGCAAGTGCTGAAAGAAAAAGCAGCATAAAGCGAAAGAGGACCTTCTGAAGCATGTGCATGATGTGGCCTGTCAAATACGTTCCGTCATTGATCTGTGTCAAAAGTCCGTGCGCTTAGGCTTTCTCCCGCGCGACCTCGCGCCAGCCGATATCGCTCCGGTAAAAACCGCTTGGGAAGTCCACCGCTTTCACCGCCTTATAGGTCGTGGCTTGCGCTTCGGAGACGTTTGAACCCATGCCGGTCACATTCAGCACGCGGCCTCCGTTGGCGATCAGTTTGCCGTCCTGCGTTTTGGTACCGGCATGGAAGATTTTTGCGCCTTCTGCCTCGGCCTTACCCAAGTCGATCACGCCGCCCTTTTCCGGCGTTGCTGGATAGCCATTGGCCGCCATCACCACAGTCAGCGCGGTATTTTTAGAGAATTTCGCTTCAACACCGGCCAGCTCGCCACTCGCGCAGGCGAGCATAATTTCGGCGAGATCGCTTTCCAGGCGCATCATCAACACCTGGCATTCCGGATCGCCAAAGCGGCAATTGTATTCGATCAGCTTTGGCCCCTCAGAGGTGAGCATAAGCCCGGCATAAAGCACGCCGGAATAGGGCATGCCCTCCGCGCGCATTGCCTCGACCGTCGGCTCTATAATCTGTGCCATCACGGTGGATTGCAGTTCTGGCGTCAGCACGGGCGCTGGCGAATAGGCACCCATTCCGCCTGTATTGGGGCCGGTGTCGCCTTCGCCGACGCGCTTATGATCCTGCGCACTCCCGAAAGGGAGAATGTTGGTGCCATCGGTGATGGCGAAGAAACTCGCTTCCTCACCCTCGAGAAACTCCTCGATCACGACCGATGCGCCTGCCTCGCCAAACTCGCCCGCAAAAATGCCTTGGAGGGCGGCGAGAGCCTCTTCCTTCTTTTCTGCTATGACGACGCCCTTGCCCGCGGCCAGGCCATCGGCCTTAAGCACGAAAGGCGCACTGAACCCATCGAGCGCGCTGATCGCGGCTTCGAGCGTGTCGGCCCGGACATATTTTGCCGTCGGGATATCGGCGCGCATGCACAGATCTTTGGTAAAGCCTTTTGACCCTTCCAGCTGAGCGGCAGCTTTTGACGGGCCGAACACGGCAATATCATTCTCGCGCAGGCTATCGGCCAGCCCGTCGACCAATGGCGCTTCAGGGCCAATCACGACCAGCGCGATGGAGTTGGCCTCGCAAAATGTCGCCACTGCGCCGTGATCACCCGCATCGAGAGCAAGGCATTTGGCGCATTCAGCCATGCCGGGATTTCCGGGGGCTGCGTAAAGCTGCGTTACCTTGGGGGATTGCGCGAGCTTCCAGGCTAACGCATGTTCGCGGCCACCCGACCCCAAAAGCAGGACATTCATGGCGCGCACTCCTTCATCAACAGGCGACCGATCAGGGCTGGTAGCGCGCGTTGAGCCGAGCGACAACGCACAGCCGCTGTCCATCACCGAATTGTCACAGGCGCTAAAGCGGACGGTGGAGGATCGCTTTGGTCATGTACGAGTTCGCGGTGAGCTGTCGGGCGTCAAACGCGCGGCATCAGGGCACATGTATTGCGCGCTGAAAGACGACAAGGCTGTACTTGATGGCGTGATGTGGCGCGGCAGCACGGGCCGGTTGAACTTTGCCCCCGAAGATGGCCTGGAAGTGATCGCAACGGGCAAGCTAACGACATATGCCGGTCGCTCCAAATACCAGATTGTGATCGATCAGCTCGAACTGGCAGGCGAAGGCGCTTTGCTCGCACTGCTTGAAAAGACCCGCGAACGTTTGGCGGCAGAGGGCCTGTTTGCCGAGGGGCGCAAGCGGCGGCTGCCTTATCTGCCGCGCACGATCGGCGTGGTGACTTCGCCGACAGGTTCGGTGATCCGTGATATCCTTCACCGGCTGGCGGACCGCTTTCCCAGCCATGTTCTCGTTTGGCCGGTGCTGGTGCAGGGGCAAGGCGCAGCAGAGCAGGTCGCAGGAGCAGTTCGCGGATTCTCGGAAATGCCTGCAGATTGCCCGGTGCCAAAGCCCGATGTCGTGATTGTCGCGCGCGGGGGCGGCTCGATTGAGGATCTCTGGAGCTTCAATGAGGAGATAGTGGTTCGCGCGGTCGCAGAATGTACCATCCCGGTGATCTCTGCGGTGGGGCATGAGACCGACACGACTCTGGTGGACTATGCGTCCGACAGGCGCGCGCCCACGCCCAGCGCGGCAGCGGAAATTGCGGTGCCGGTAAGGGCTGACCTCGTGGCAACTCTCGCCGATCTCGACAATCGTCAGCGGCGCGCTGTGCTGCGCCCCGTCGAATTGGGTCGTGAACGGCTGGCTGCGCGTATCCAGCGCCTTCCCAAAGCTCAAAACGTGTTGCAACCGCAGGCTCAGCGTCTCGATGAGCTTTCAGAGCGACTTCGCAGAGGCCTGACGGATCGAGCTGGCAAGGGCCGTGAGCGGCTGGTCGGAATTGGCGCCCGTATGTCGCCTTCGATGCTGGAAAGGCAGCAGGATACGGCGCAAGAACGGCTTGAGCGAGTGCGCTTGGTGCCAGCTCTGGTTGAGCGGCCCTTGCGCGATCGCAGGGATAAACTGGCAGCATTGACCCGGCTCGCGAGCCAACTTCACCCCGAAAAACCGCTTGAGCGTGGATATGCGATTGTTCGTGATGCGGCGGGCGCGGCGCTTACCTCAAGCAAGGCCGCAAGCGAGGAGGCGGCGCTTTCCCTGCAGTTTCGCGATGGCTCGTTGGGCGTGCACACCGATCCGAAATCGCCCAAATCGCCCAAGCCGGAACGCGCCAAACCAGCGCGCGCATCAAAAGCGACCAATCCGGCCCAAGATGATTTGTTTGACTAAGCTCCTGTGCTAAGGCTCATTTCATGTTGATGTCGAGAAAAGATAGCGCCGCCAAACTCTATTATGGCCCCTCCAGCTTTCGCGTTTTGCGCCCCGGACAACACGTCGTCTGCGCGGTGAGCGGCACGATTATCCCCTTGGAAGAATTGCGGTATTGGAGCGCGGAGCACCAAGAAGCCTACGCAACGTGTGAGATCGCGACCAAGCGCCTGCTCGCTAGTGAGTAGTCTGCACACGATGAAATTGGGCTCACTGGCTTTTCTGGCCGCCATCATCGCCGCATGCAGCGGCAGCCAAGCGGCTGAACCGGACCTCGTCGGCGCTGAAGCAACACCCCAGATTACGGCGGGAACGAGCGAGGCTGCCAACCCTGCCCGAACCGATTTCGAATTTGCCGGAGAGCTTACCCAAGGCGGTTTTATCCGCGGGCAAGTGCCCACGGGAACGATCCGCGCGACACTCGGCAATTCGAAGCTTGAATATGCTGACGACGGCAGCTTTTTCGCCGCTTTTGATCGTGATGCTCCTGAATCGATCACGCTTATGGCGACGCTCAACAATGGCAAATTTGCGCGCCAAGAGATCCCGATTGCGCCGCGCAAATGGAACATCCAGCACGTGAATGTCGCCAAGGGCACAGGCCGCGACCTAGAGGCCTGGTGGAAAAAGCGTGAACCTGAATACAACGAGATCATCGCAGCCCGTGCGATGGAAACGGGCGCTGAAGGCTGGAAGCAGAAGTTTATTTGGCCTGTGGTGGGGCGCATTTCGGGCCTGTTCGGTCGCCAGCGCATCTATCGCGGCGAACCGGGCAGCTATCATTCTGGTATCGACATCGCGCCCGGTAATGGAGTGCCATTCGTTGCGCCTGCTGATGGTGTGGTGGTGCTCGCGCGGATGGGCTTCAGCCTCGAAGGTGGCCTGATCATCATTGACCATGGTGCAGGGCTCAACAGCGCTTTTCTCCACGCTTCCAAGATCGCGGTGGAGAAAGGGCAAAGCGTCAAGCAGGGACAGTATATCGGCAATGTCGGCTCCACCGGTCGATCATCCGGGCCGCACCTCCATTGGGGCTTGAAATGGAACGATGCGCGGCTTGATCCGCTGCTGTTCGCGGGGCCGATGCCCTAAACTTCTTTATTCGGGCTGCCCATGAACCGCCGCCGCCTTTTCCTGATCGTGCTGATCGCGCTTGGTCTTGCGCCGGGCGTTTGGTTTCGTTCGCAGCCGCAGCTCTCGCTAGAGGGTCGCTCGCTGGTGGTCTCGCCACTGACATTATCGCCCGAGATTGGCGATACGTTGCGCGGCCCGCTCAAATTGACAGGTGCATGGCACCTTGAAGGCGACCATCATTTCTTTGGCGGCTTTTCAGCGCTTGTATCGCGCAATGATGGCGCACTGCTGACGGGCACCGATCGAGGGTGGGGGCTGACGATCCCGTTGGAGAAAAATGGCCCGGTTAAGGCGCCCCTGGCGCTCGAATTTATGGGGCGCGCCAATCGAACAGGTTTTGAGCTTATCGATCTCGAAGCGCTGAGCTGGGATAAAAGCAGCCAGTATCTTTGGGCCGCCTATGAGCACGGCAATGTGATAGAGCGTGTTGATCCGGATGGATTGCGCCGCGAAGTTCGGCCAGTGGCAATGTCACTTTGGCCCGACAATCGCGGGGCTGAAACGATGGAAGTGCTGCCTGATGGCCGGATTCTCGTCATCGCGGAAGGGCCGACGCGGCGCGGGGGCGGCATGGCCCATCATCAAGCGCTGCTGTTTCCAGACGATATGCTAAATCCAGCCGCGCGGCCCATCTCTTTCCGCTTTGTCTCACACAAGAATTTTCGCCCCGTTGATGCGACCGTGTTGCCAAATGGAAAGATCGCGATCCTGTTGCGGCGCACCAATCTTGCAATCCCGCCGAGTTTTGAGAATGCGATTATGATAGCCGATCCGGCCTTGATCAACGAAGGCACTGAATGGACGGGTTCGCTGGCTATGCTGATAAACAGCGGATCGTTGACCGATAATTACGAGGGGATCGCCTGGGTTTCAATTCCAAATGCACAGGCAATTGCGCCACCCGCCGCTGCGGCCAACACAAAAAGCGCGCCATTGCGAGGCGCGCTCTTCGTTATCTCGGATGATAATTTTGCCAGCTTCCAGCGCACATTGATGTTGCGGCTGGAGTGGAAGCAAGAGGGCTCGGCGCCCTCGCCCGAAGGTTAGGCGGCGACAGCCTTCTTAAGCTCACGTTTCACTTTGAGAGCGCGTGCAGAAAGCTTCTCGTCTTTCGTCTTGAGCAGCCAGTTGTCGAGGCCGCCATTATGCTCAACAGAGCGAAGGCCGTGCGTCGACACGCGGAACTTGAAGCTGCGATCAAGCTTTTCGCTCAGCAGCGTGACTTTCTGCAGGTTGGGCAGGAAGACGCGCTTCGTCTTGTTGTTGGCGTGGCTCACATTGTGGCCGACCTGGCGACCTTTGCCGGTCAGTTCGCAAATACGCGACATGGTATCTCTCGTCTGGTCAAAGTGGCGGGAGCGCCGCTATTTGAAAGCGGGCCCAAGCTACGGGCGTCCCGGAAAGCGCGCCGCATAGCCAGCCGCAAGCGAATCGTCAATTGATTCGTGCGCTTCTCCCGCTTAGCGCTTAGCCGCGATGACCCGCTGGCCAATCCCTGAACCGATGCAACATGCTTTGCAAGCTGCGCGCGATGCAGGCGATGCGGGCGAGGTTCCGATTGGCGCGGTGATCGTCAAAGATGGCGAAATGATCGCGATAGCGGGCAATGCCACCCGCTCTCCCCCCGATCCTACAGGCCATGCAGAAATGCGTGCGATCCGGATCGCGGCAGACATTTTGGGAGATGAGCGGCTGACGGATTGCGATATCTATGTGACGCTGGAGCCTTGCTCGATGTGCGCGGGTGCGATTGCCCATGCGCGAATTGCGAGGCTTTACTACGCCGCAAGCGATCCAAAAGGCGGCGGGCTAGAGCATGGCGCACGTGTGTTTGAGCATCCGCAATGCCTTCATCGACCAGAAGTCTATTCAGGCATGGGCGAGGATGAGGCTGCGGAATTATTGCGCGCGTTTTTTAGGGATCGGCGGTAGTTCAGCTACTCGCTCAACCAAGCGACAGCGTCGTCTAGTTCGTCCAGATCAAACGCCTTGATTGTCGGCTTCACCAGTTTGCCCATCACCTCGCCCATTCCGCCGACCCAGTCTGGCCCTCCGACGATCGCATAACGATCAAATTGCTTGATGAGCTTCATCTTTGAAGACATCAGCCTTGGGCTGAAGATCAACTCCGCATCAAAGCCATGCCAGTTTCGGATGACCATCATGAGCCGTGAGCAGTCTGGAGCGCTCAGCTTTTCCTCGATCATCGCAATGCCGCGTTTTGATTCCGCCTCATCTAAGCGCCCGGTGACTTCAAACGCGGCGATTTCGGGCTTTCCGATATCGAGCTCATGGAATGCTCCCCGGCGGGGCTCATCGGTTTCGCCCATAACCCAGGCGCGCGCTGCCTCGGCCTCGTCATCATCGTAGACCTGATAGACAACCCGCGGGAGCAATGCGCTTTCGATCCGCGCTGCGCTCCGTAGCCAGTCTTCGTCCGAGATAATTGCAATCCGGTCCAGCGAATAGATGAATTGGATCATTGTCGGCAAGTGAACCAGCTGATCCCCCAGCCCGGAGAACGAGAAATCCGCGAGTGCGGTGAGATCAATGAGCACATTGGCACTTTCACCCGTCTCCAGGTGCTCTTTGGCGAATGCAACTGCCTTTTCCGCGTCGGCGTAGTGAAAGGGCCCCATCACAACAATGCGGTGAGCTTTGGGTTCAGCAGGCGAGATTTCTTCGATTTCGATCATTTGTATTTGTTAGCCCTTTGAAGAGGTCGAAACATTGATCGAGATCAAATCCTCTTTTCAATTCGGTTTCGAGCGGCTGCCGTAGCAGGGGTGCTCCGGTTTCTGGGTTAATCTGGTTGCGTTACTCAACTAACACTTTGACATTGAACGAATTTTACACGATTCGCCGTGCGTGAGGGGCGTCTTGGCTCTGGCGCGACCAACTCGTCCCCTTTGGCCAACATCCCGTCTCCTCGCGCGCGAAATCGTACCCGCAATTGGTATGTTGCACTGCAACAGGGAGAGGACTGTGACCAACTAGCCTTGGAGTTGCCGTTATGATGTTGTCCCCCCGTCGCCCATACGTCGCCCCTAAGATGGAGCGCGCCACATTTGAAAGTGAACTCGTCTCAGCTGATGGCGCCATTGAAGCAAACTTCAGCGGGCTGAGCCCGTCCGAAGCGGCGCGGCTTTTCAGTGACTTAATCGCTGCCCAAAGCTGAGCGGGCCCTCTTTTCCAAACTCGCCTTACATGCCACGCCAGATCTTGGCGCGAGCTTCATCGCGAGCGCCATAGCGGGCTGCGTTGCACCGCGTGGGGCGAAAGCGTTGCGAATAGCAGATGCGCAATTCCTGGAGCCAACCGCGCTCGTTTAACTTGACGCCGACTGCGCTTGGCGCGAGGCCCGGATTGGCGTCTGCGAAGGCCTGGCGAATGCGGCCAGCGGTCAGATCGTCTTCGCGGCTGATTCGGTCATATTCCGGGACGCGCAAGGCTTCCCACAAAATCCGTGTAACGGCGAAATAGGTATCGGGCCGTCTGGTCATGCACGTGCCGTGCTTTGCCCATTGCCTTGCAATCAAGCGGGCAGAAGGCAGCGTGCACAGATTGCGTCGTATTACCGCAGGAGTGAGCTTTTCACGCGCCCGGCACCATTGAGGCCACGTGCTTCGCCCGCCCGTTTGACTGTGCGGCCACAGCCCATGAACGACAAAGGCAAATCGTCCGTGATCGCCCGAGCATTGGATGCGATGCGAACGCTGGCCTTCGCGGCCTTTGCAAAACTCAGGAGACCAGCTGAGCGCGAGGGTATAGCCGGTGATGGGAACATCGCGCACCGGCCCATCGGCATTGATTGTGGGCACATTGCGGATTTGGGGTGCACGACACTGATACGCCTGAGCTGACGCAATAGAAGGCAAGAGCAAGGCAAACAGGGCGAGGGAGCGCGTTTTCATTCGAACGCCTTGATGTCTTCGGGCCCGCCGACCCCGCGATTTCGGAACCATGCATTCGATGGAGGAAGGAACAGGACGATGATCGTTGCGAGCGACATGGCCGCCAATATTAGGCCGAGGACGATCTCAAGCATCGACATGATGTCCCAATCGACAAATGCAGCCAAGACGCCAAACCCTGCAAGCACCGAGTAAATCCATCGCGCCACATTGCTCGCCTTTTGCGAGGTAAAAAACCACAACAAGATTGAAATGCTATTTCCCACAGCAACAAAGCCAATGACAGCGCCGATCCCGATAGTCTGTAGGTCCGGATCACCTTCGAGATCAGCTGCCAGGGTGGGCCAAGACACGGCAAGGCTTACGAGGCCCAGGACCAGCGAGATCCAAAACAACCAGTCGAACCAGATAATGGTTTTGGGTTTCATGAAGCCATCTTACTCAAACACTTCCTCGCGAGCATTGCAGGTGACATTGAACCAGGCTGAGGCGGAGTTCGTGTAGAGGCTCGCTACGGCAACCAAAATCATCACCGCATTGAACAAGACGAGCCATCCGTATTCATCGCTGGTGATTGCAAGGTGCGCGAAGGCGAGGACTGCTATAAGGCTCGGGATGGCCGCAATCGTGACCAATGCTCGCGCGATCTTGCTCGCCCGAAACCAGATCGCAGCAACAGGAATTAGAACGATTGTGAACAATGCCGAGATCCACACGA
Source organism: Erythrobacter sp. YT30 (assembly GCF_001542875.1). GTDB lineage: Bacteria > Pseudomonadota > Alphaproteobacteria > Sphingomonadales > Sphingomonadaceae > Erythrobacter. Next base: position 1,003,192 of record NZ_LMAF01000002.1, read on the forward strand.
TTGCGAGATCGCGGCTCCAAGGGATGGACGGCAAATCGTAAGTCAGCGCAGCGATCTGGGTGTCGATATCGGACAGCCCGATAATCAGATCGGAAAGGCCTAGCGCGCATATGATGAATGCGAACAGCCTTATCGACCATGGTCTTGGCCCCTGCGCGATCTTCATAAGGGCGTGAAATCCAGACCGATATCAGCCGCGGGCGCGCTTTGTGTAAGCCGTCCGACTGAGCAATAGTCCACTCCACTTGCTGCTTTTGAAGCGATGGTTTCGAGATTGATGCCGCCTGAAGCTTCGGTCGCAGCGCGGCCATCGACCATCCTCACTGCCTCGCGAAGGGTTTCGGGCGCCATATTGTCGAGAAGCAAGTGGTGCGCGCCAGCCTCAAGCGCGGGTTCAATCTGGTCCAAACGGTCTACTTCGCAAATGATCGGTTTGACGCCTGCCTCGAGCGCGCGGCGCACTGCTTCACCCACGCTGCCAGCCACTGCGACATGATTGTCCTTGATCATGGCCGCATCCCACAAGCCCATGCGGTGGTTCTGAGCGCCTCCCATTCTGGTTGCGTATTTCTCCAGAACGCGAAGGCCAGGCAGCGTTTTACGAGTGTCGAGAAGTGTGCACTCCTCAGATCCAACACGCATGGCCGCGACATAATCACGAGCCATCGTCGCGATCCCCGAAAGATGCTGGACGATATTGAGCGCGCTGCGTTCTGCCGTGAGAAGCGCGCGGGCATTGCCCTCCAGCTTCATCAGGTCTGAACCCGCAGCCACGGCGTCACCGTCAGACACCAGGGTTTCGATGGACACTTGCGCATCGAGATGCCGAAAGAACGCCTCCGCAAGCGGAAGTCCGGCAATCACTACGCCTTCGCGGCTGTCCATGACGCCAGAAAAGCGAGCATCAGCGGGGATGACGCTTTCGGATGTCACATCACGGCCGCCGCCTTCAATTCCTTCACCCAGATCCTCTGCAAGGGTGTCGCGGATGAATTTGTCGATGTCGAAGCCGGGCAGAGCGAAGGTCATGCCGACTGTCTAACCCGTCACACAATCACCGCAAGAGCAACGGCACACTGGGCTTGGGATCAGTGTACGAACCGCGCGACAACATCGCGATAGCTGCGCGACACTTTCACTTCGGCACCCGAATCCAGCACGAGGAAGCATTCACCGTTGGTGTGCGGTTTTACCTGGCGAACCTGATCGAGATTGACGATCCAGCTTCTGTGCACGCGCTGGAACACGCGCGGATCAAGACGCCGCTCCAGATCCTTCATCGTTTCACGCAGGATGAGCGAGTTCTCGGCCGTGTAGATACACATGTAATCACCTGCCGCCTCAATTCGCTCGATCGAATCCACCTCGACGCGGAAAATCTGGCCGCGATCTTTGACGTTGATGAGCTTCTCAAAGCGTTCGGCGCTTTCGGTTGTATCATCGCCAAATTCGATGGCGCGCTCAGGCGCAACCTCTGCCAAGACGCCAAGCAATTGTTCTGCATCTTCGGTCGATTTCTTTTCGGCGAGGCGTTGGCGCACGCGTTCGATGGTGTCGGCGAGTTTGTCCTCATCCACCGGCTTCATGAGATAATTGACCGCGTTCGCTTCAAACGCTCGGATCGCGTGTTCTTCATAAGCGGTCACAAAGACGAACAACGGAGGTTCAATCTCCATCACGCCTTTCACCACCGAAAAGCCATCAAAACCGGGCATCTGAATGTCGAGAAAAACGAGATCGGGCTTTTCGGTTTTGATCTTGCGGATGGCCTCGCGGCCATTAGCGCAGGTATCGATAATTTCGACATCGTCGAAGGCTTGAAGGCGCAGCTGCAGGCCCTGAATAGCGAGTTTTTCATCGTCGACTAGGATGGTGCGAATGGTCATTGTGCTTGTCCAATTGGGCGGGGGGAAGGGATGAGATTGTCGAGGTCGCCGCAATCTGCTTTGGCGGACTCTTCAATTGGGGTTTTTGATGGAGCAGGAGTGGTCTCTGCCACGGTGCCCTCGGTGAAAGTGTTGTCCGCAAGGGCGGGCTCGGGCTCGCGCTCGGACTGAAATGGGATTTCGATCGTGACTGTAAACCCGCCGCCGGGCTGGGAATTGGTTTCGAACAGGTGCTCATCGCCATAGGCCTGCATCAGGCGATTCTGGATATTGGCAAGGCCAACACCGGTTGATTTGGTGTTGTCGCGCCCAGGTGTTTGCGCGGGCAGATCGAGAAGATTGTGCTGCAAAGGCCCGTCAACGCCGGGACCTGTATCCGAAACGCTCATCCGCAACCTGTCGCTGATGATGCGCGCGGAGAGTGAGATACGCGCGCCTTCTTCCTGCGGACTGACGGCGTATTTGATCGCATTTTCGACGAGCGGCTGAAGCAGCATCGATGGCAGGCACGCATCGAGCGCTTCGTCCTGAATTTCGAACTTGGTTCGCAGCCTCTCTTCAAATCGCATGCGTTCAATGTCGAGATAGAGCTGCAGCGTTTCAATCTCCTGTTCGAGCGTTACCTGGCTGCCGGGCTCGGTGATGAGAGTGTGCCGCAGGAAACTCGACAATCGGGTCAGCATCGCATTGGCAGGTTCGGTTTGCTTCAAAAGGACAAGCGTGCTGATCGAATTGAGCGTGTTGAACAGAAAGTGCGGATTGAGCTGATAGCGCAGCATGGCAAGCTGGGCGGCGGTGGCCTGTGCTTCGAGACGCTCCAGCCGATCCTGCTGTCGCTCCACCGTCAGGAAGTAATTGATGGCAAAATAGAGCGCGCTCCATGCGCCGAGCAGCGTCAGCGGGATATAGGTGATGCCGATAAAGCGCTGCGCAAAGGTCGTCTCGCGGCTGATCCCGTAATAGATTCCCTGCACCCAGGCATCGAGCGACGCGTGAATAATCACCGCGCCGATCAGCACGAGGACGGTGCCGCCCCACGTGATAAAAGGCTGGCGTGCGATTAGCTGGCGGTAGATCACCGACAGAACGAGCGTGATGGAAAACCCGGTGATCGTGTTCACCAGAATTACGGCGAGCAGATCAAGCGGCCGTTCATTGGCCAGCGCCGCTGCCGATCTCAGCAGGAACGCACCGCCCCAGCCGGCAAACTGGAGATACCAGAATGCACGATTCTTGTTCGCGAAAAACGGTGCTGGCTGAATTGGGAGCACGGCCATGACAGAATCGTATAGCGCAAATTTTCGCGGTTAGGAGGGGTAAAGCGCTTTCCGGGCGCGAACGCGAAACCACTTGGCGCAAGTTAGCTGGATGACCGAACGCTTGCTAACAAGTCGCCTTGCGCAACTTTTGGATGAGTTCGCGAGCGGTTCAAAGTCCGAGATCGGGGTCTATTTCGCGCCGAAAATGCGACGACCAATCAGCTTTGCCGGTGCGTTCCATCAGATCGATAATCAGCGGGATTTCGGCTGCGATAAACTCCACCCGTTCATCCCAGCCATCGTGTGTGCGCGAGCGGAATAGACCGCCGTCGTGCTTTGAGCCCCACGTTTCCATGAAGGTCACTGCATCTTTGGGATCGTATCCCGCATTGGCCATCAACCAAGGCATCAACCGATCAGCTTCGCGCTCTGTCAGGCGGACATGGCTGCGTTTTCGCTTGTTGCGATCCAGCCAGACGCGATGACCCAACAGATTATGCGCAAGTTCGTGCGCAACGGCACCGGCAAAAACCTGCTCTTCATAGGCAAAGCCAACAAATCGTTCGCCAATGACGACACGCTTGCCCTCTGCGACTGCCTTCGAATTGCGGCTCGCGAGCTCGAAGCGAGTGGCGCATGCGGGGACTGCCTCGACCTCGGTTCTCTCACCGTTGGCGAAAGTGAAAGTGACCTGTCCTTCGCCCACCAGTTTTTGATCGATCCGATCATGCGCGCGTGTCAAACGCTGCCAGGCTTTGCGCTTCTGAGTTTCCCATGAGTTAGGGTTATCACCGCCGATCTGAGTGATCTCTCGGTTGGGACGGAATTGCCCTGTCTGGGCGGAGGGAGAGCCGCGCGCCGCCGTCTGCACAGCGAAATCCCCTTCGAGCTGCAACACTGCGCGCGCGATCTCTGGATCGCCATAACTGGCAAGATCCTGCAATTGCAGCCCGATCGACGGGATTACATTTTCGCAAAATTCTGCATTTCCGCGGACCAATTGCCAGCCCACATCCTGTAATCGCTGATCTTTAGCCTGAAAGGCAGCGATGGCCGACGTTTGTGTCCCGTTTTCAAATGCTCCGACATGCGCTGCACTAAGCGATGTGCACGCTGACAGTACAGCAAGACTCAGCTTGGCGCGCTTCATCAGCTTTCGGTAGTGGCAGCCGGGGTTTCGAGCGCTTGTTTGAGGGCATCATAACCCACCGCGCCGCTCAGCGTCTTTCCGCCTGCGATCCAGGCAGGTGTGCCATCAAAGCCCAGTGTCTGAGCGAAGGTGAAATTCTTGGCGAGCTCAATCGTAACCGCGTCGGATCTCATGTCGGCCTTAGCCTGTTCCAGATCGATGCCTGCTGCGATTGCGGCGGCTTCAAAACTTTCTGGCGTCACTGGACTGCGCTCAAACATGGCGAGGTGAAAGGCTTCGAACTTGCCCTGCTTTGCCGCGGCCAATGCCATGCGAGCGGCCTCCTCGCTGCCGTCGAAGAGTGGAAATTCGCGAATAACGACTTTCAAATCAGGATCTTCGCTCACCAAGCGATCGACATCGGCAAGGCTCGCTTCGCAATAGCCGCAATTGTAATCGGTAAACTTAACGAGCACTTTCGAACCATTGGGGTTTCCACGGACGGCTCCACCAAAGGGCGTGTAAACCTCTTCGCCAAGATCAGCGAGCCGTTTTTGCGATTCCTGCGCTTGAAACGCCTCGGCCATTTTGGGCAGCATGTCAGGATTCTTGAGCAAGAACTCTTGCGTGCGCGCATCGGCAAGGCCCGAATAGGACCACGTCGCCGCGCCCAGGAACCCAAAGATGAGTGCCATGATCGCTGTCAGGAGCGTGTTACGAAGGGCTTCGGGCATGAATTTGACCTGTTTGAGAAGAGATGCGCACCGGCAAATTAGCGAGAATCGCGCAGGCGTTCCAGTTCAGAGCGGGCTTGCAGGCTGATATCTTGTGCGCGGATCCAATCGGGCGAGCCATAGGGAAGACCCGCTTCGGCCGCCTGTGCGCTGCGCAGCGCCTGCGGGTATTGGCGCGCCATCACTTGTTGTTCTGCACTGGCTAGCTTTGCACGCGGGATATCGCCGCGCTCTGCATAGACGACGCCAAGCTGATACCACGCAAACGGATTGAACCGGTCACGCGCAACCGCTGCTCGCAGTACACGTTCAGCCTCCGGGTAGTTCGCTGTATCTTCGGTCGCGATGAGCGCATGGCCGAACATCGATGCGATGAGCGGTTGGTTGAGCGTCAATTCTGTCGCGCGGCGCAGCGGTATGAGCGCTTCTTCGGGACGCCCGGATTCGAGCAGCACCTGGCCCTGCAGTTCGAGGAAATACGGGTTCTCCGCTTCCATATCGAGCAGCGCCTGCGCCTCGGCCAACGCTTTGTCGACCTGCGCATCCTTGTGATAGGCATAGGCGCGCGCGTAGCGGGCGGCTGCGCTCTTATCGCTTTCAGGATAAAGGTTTAGCGTCTGCCACGGTTCAGCCAGATACCCATAAAGTTTCGCCTGAACGCGCACAAAGCGTTCCTGCAATTGAGGATCGGGCGGGGCGTCCCAGGCGGGATCCTCTTCCAGTAGGCCGCGCAAAGTCGCAATGCGATCGCCGGAAAGCGGGTGAGTGCGGCCATAGGCGGCTTCATCTGCCTGGCTGTATCCACGGCGAATTTCCTGATTGCGCAGCTTTTCAAAGAAGCTGATCATGCCCTTGCCGGTGATACCGGCGCCGGACAGATAACGAGCGCCCGCAAGATCTGTTGCCGCCTCTTGGTTGCGGTTAAACGCCAAGAAGCTACCCAGAGCAGCCTGTTGCCCGGCCATAATCGCGCCAAGCGCCGCGTCGCCAGCTCCCGCAAGCGCTGCGCCTACGCCCAACAGCAGCGAGAGGATAGTAATCCCGTTGGCCGCGCGAGTACGCTCATTGAACCGCACCACGTGGCCCGCCGTGACGTGGCCAATTTCATGCGCAATCACGCCTTGCACTTCATTAGCGGTGTCGGCTGCGTTGATGAGGCCTGCATGTATGTAAACGACCTGCCCGCCTGCCACAAAAGCGTTGATGGAGGGATCGTTGATCATGACCAGATCGAGGTTGCCGGGCTCAAGCTCGGACGCCTCGACCAAGGGCGCGCTCATATCGATCAGCAATTGTTCGGTTTCGGCATCGCGTAAAACGCTCTGTGCGACGGCAGGCGTGATGATGCTCATCGAACACGCGATCAGCGCGAGGCAATAGGCGACGATCCGATAAGAGCGGAGCGACAGATCAAAAGATGGCATGAGAGCGGGGATCATATCGCGCAAAGCGTAACGGGTTTTGATCTGAACGGGAACTGAAACCGCGCTCTGCTCGCGGATTAATTCGCGTAGTCCGTCTCAACCGCAGCGCTGCGGTGCGAAATTCAGCCGACGAGTTTCTTGGCCGCGCGTTCAATCAGCGGAATATCGTCATCAATCTCGCCCACCACGCTCACACCGCCTTCACCGTCGCGCCGCACCATTACGAGTGCGAACTCAGGGCCTTCTGCGGAGAGCTGTTCAAGAGCAAGCTCTTCGAGTTCACGCAGCTTTTCAGCGAGAGCTACACGCACAGCATCTTTCGGATCAACAGGCTTGCCAGCTTCTTCGCGGCGCAGGCGACGTTCGTCCTGAACGACGCCTTTGAGGCCACCTTCAGCTTCAGCGAGGAATTCGTTGAGAGCGCCTTTGGACAGTTCGAGACGATGCGCATGCGAAAGGACCGCCGCGTATTCGGTAACGCGCGTCTTGTCGTATTCGCTGCCAAAGACAAGCTTTACGATCGGCGTCATCGGCGCGCGTTCTTGCACGCTGAGGCCGCTTTCCGCGATCAATTCTTCATAATCTTCAGGTGCTTCCTGCGCTGCCAGCGAGAAGTCATAGGCGCGGCTGACGGCGGCATAAAGCGCCTGACGGCTGCGATCTTCGGTTGCGATTGCAGTTTCAGCCAGTTCGCGTGCTGATGCTAGATGATCGTAAAGGCTGGAGGCCTGAACGGTGTCGCTCTCGCTAGAGGCGGGCGTTTCTACATCCTCGCCTGTTGTGTCAATCGCGTGCAGGATAGGGGACGTGTCCCCGACCTCCTCAGTGCTATCCTCGTCGGCTTCTGCGTCGGTCTCTTCAACCTCAAGCATGTCGCTTAATTCGAGCGGTGCATTTGCGGCAGGTTCTTCCTCGACCTCGTCGGAAAGCTCAAACTCGCCCGAAAGGTCAGCGGGTTCTTCCGTCGCCGCTTCGTCATTGTGCGCTTCAGCATCGAAGGTTTCAGGTGTTTTCATCTCAACGTCGGCGTCAAGATCAATCGCCTTTTTGGTAGGCGTTTCTAGGTAATCGGCTAGCGATGCGAAGTGATAGGCGGCTTCGTCTTCGCCCGATTCAAATTCTTCGTCGTAGTCTTCTTCTTCCTCATCCGGCGCATCGAGTTTGTATTGGCTGAAATCGGGCAGGTCGTATTCATCGTCAATCTGGTGATCAAACGCAGCGTCACAGCCGCCAATATCGAGCAAGCTCGCGGTTTTGCCAGCAGGGTTCTCGGTAGATTGCGAGGTTTCCTCGCTATCGGTTTCAGCAGCGACGTCGAGATCGTCTTCCTGCACCTGCGCCAATTCCAGCTCGAATACATCGGGCTCGTCATCGTTCAGAGTTGGTTCTGCGCTATCATCGTTTTCAGGTGCGAGATCAGACAGTTCGTCAAAATCTCCCAGCGATGATGGTTCCCACGCCGTTACTGGATCGGCGGGATGCTTGGAGGCTTCTTCCTCTTCGACTTCTTCGGCTTCAAGTGCTTGATCAATTTCGAGCAGCAGCTCATCGGCGGTGGCCTGATCGGCCATCTCTTTCCAATTGATGACGCCATATATGAAATCGATGGTCTCATCGTCGCTGGAGTACGGCAGAAGGATGCCGCGATAAAGGATCGCCGCGCCGTCGCGATTGACGAATTCCGCCTCAAACCCGATCGGTGCCTCATTCGCGAGGATCTGCATATAATGATCGGTAATCCGGCTCAAAAGCGAGCGCGCTGGCACGTCCGACAATTTATGGATCGGGCCCGTCGCGCCGCATTCTTCGGCAAGCTTGTCGCCGAGATACTGTACGGCCGGATTTTCAATTCCGACAGAGAAATCAAGCAGAACCGAATTGGGCCCGAAGTCTGTGATGCTGGAAGGATCAAGCTCTTCGATCGAAGGGAAGTTGCGCTCGCCCAGAAGGCCTGCCCAATGATTATAGGCACGCACCTGCATCCGCCGCTCATCCTGGCCAATGCCTGGAGGAGGACCGTCATGCGCAGATTGCGAAGCATTGGTCTCCCACTCTTCGGTATGATCTGTATTTTCGTTGGTACCGAAAGTGCCGCGCACGTCGTCCATGGCCCGATTTCGCCCCTTAATTAGCGTTTCACGGACCGTATTGAAGCGACGTGGTAAACATCCCGTTAAGTCAGGTTTAAAAGTCCGTGATCGCTAATGTGCTGTGCTTAAAGACCTTTTGTCCCCAGCGTATGCGCCAAATAGAAGAGCGAAAACTCAGTCGCTTTCTTAAAGGAAATACCGCATTTTGATTGTCAGCTGCTTGGGCTCTGAACCGAGTTCAAACACCGCATCCTTGAACTTGGGCGGCGCCATGCGAACGGGGGCATCGCGCGAAAAGCCATAGCCTTCCTTGGGCATCATACCGAGCGCGCGATCGGCTTTCCCGTTGTCGTTTTCATCATGCAACAGGGCAATGGCATAATCACCAGGCTTCACATCCTTGAATCGGATTGTGACGGTTTTGCCAGCAGGGACGACCGTGCGGTACGATTCAGGATCCTTGCGGCACTTTGGAAAAATCTTTTCCTTGGTTGTCATGCAAGCGCGCACCACCCCTTTCTCCGAACGCATATCGGTGATCGTGATTTCAACTTCATTCGCAGAAGCTGAGGAGGCAAAACCCGCGCTTGAAAGAAGGCTAGCGGCAAGAACGCCTGCACCCTTCACGATGCGTCGCTGGCCGTTTGCGCGGGATAGGGCGCGGTTATTCGCTTGGACAGGCCGCGATCCGTTCCGCAAACCCGATCCCAAAAACGAAAGTACAGGCCAAAATTGCATCGATAGTCCTCGTGGTGTTTTTCGTGATGGCTGGCCGTTATCAGCCAGTTTCCCAATGGAGAATGAACGATGCGGCGCGGAAAAAGCTCCCAGCCCATATGATTGGTGACGCCCATGACGGTAGCGATGGTCAAAACAACGCCGACCATGGCGATATGGATGGGGACGATGAATACCAGGAGTGGGACAACAATCGCACCGGTTACAGCTTCGATCGGGTGAAAGCTCATCGCGGTCCAGGCGGTTGGCGGGCGACTGTCGTGGTGAACGGCATGAGCGATTTTGAAAAGCCGCTTGTCATGCATTGCCCGGTGCGACCAATAGAACCAGCTATCCTGCACGAACAGATAGATGAATACAGACAGGGGCATATACCAAAGCGGATACGCGGTAGGATCGGTGTAAAGCAGCGTCCAGCCGTGATGGTTCCAGCCCCAGAAAACGATCCCGGCCGGCGTTCCGTAAATGAGCGCCGCGATCATCGACCAGCGGATTTCACGCCCAATCTGACGCCCTTTGCCGTCGTAAAGACCGGGCCGCATCCGCTTTGTCATCCATGCAAAAAGGCCTGAGCTGAGAAAGTAGCGCGCAGCGACAATGGCTGACACCGCAAGGCTGACCAGCAGCAGCGCCAATGGCACGGGGGTGTCAGGGCTAAGCATTACGCCGTGCTATGGCTCAGTTTGACCTTTGGGAACAGGTTTTTTGCAAAGCAGGCGTGTGCGCAGTTTCCGTTAGCTCTCGTTATCGAGAGCGCTGCAATCGGGATCCATCAGCATGGTATGCCGGCGCATCGCAGCGCGGGCCAATCGCTCCACTTGCGCTTTGCGCCGCGCGGGCGCGAGCGGTCCCAGACTTGCGTGACGGATAATCTCGCCATCATACGCATCCGCAACGATCACTCCGCAGGTATCGGGCTGATAAGCCTCGCTTTCGAGCGGACTGCGATCAAGCTCTGGAGGAACGCCCCAGAAAAACCGATCGCAGAAATCCAGATAGTCGGGCCATTTGGCATCGCCCAGCAAATCGCCGCGGGCGACCTTGATCTCCACGATGACGATCAACCCTTTTGCATCGACGCCCATCAGATCCGCGCGCCGACCATTTTTCAGCGGCATTTCCGGCAAACACCAAATGCCATTGCGCGCGAAAAGCCGGGCTATGCCGCGCGACACATCCGCAGACGTGCTCGCCAAAGCTGGCGCGTCAGCACGGGGTGTATCGGGTGATGAGAGAAGCGCAGAAGACATGAGCGATTTTTGGAACAATGCGCGAACATGGTCAAGCGAATTGTACGGAAACGGAGCAAATCCCTGTGAGGAATGCCCTCAATTCTGGTCGTTGCCTTTCACCAGATCGATCACAGATCCGCGCGCTGCGTGAAATTCGCGCCATAGCGCCAATGCCGGTGCATTCGTATCCTGGCCGCGCGCGAGAATTGTGCGGAGCGCCACCATGCCCGGCTGCATCATCGCATCGATATCTTCCAGCGCCTGCCAGGCAAGTTCGCGCTGCCATTCGGTCGCATCCCCCAGCATTGCGGGGATTTCTGCAAGGTCCGTTTCGTATGATTCGGGAGTGAGATGCGCCAGTTCTGCGAGTTGAGCAGCCTGCGTGTGTAGATCCTCCCACCTCTGGGCGAGTGAGCCGGTGGATTTTGCTGCTGTATCGCGCATTGCGCGGGTCTGGTCAGGTGAGAGTAACGACATACCCGATGGATACCTCCCGCAAGCTTGCCGAAGGGTTAAAGCGCGCGTCACGAAACTCACCTTTACATATGCCTTACGATTTGGAGGCGCACGAACGACATGCGAAGTTCCATTATGGAGTGGCAAAGCCGATCAGGTCTTGCTAAGCGACGCGCCCGGTGCTCGAAGGGCGCCGCGCGGCGATGGCGCAAACCGCCAAAAACCGATCCGCACCCGTAGCTCAGCTGGATAGAGCGCTGCCCTCCGAAGGCAGAGGCCAGAGGTTCGAATCCTCTCGGGTGCGCCATTATTTCAATCGCTGAATACAACCTTCCAGTGTTGTCTTGTGGCTCTTTTAGCCAGCCTTTTCGGGTAAGCATCGAGTGTCCCGATCACGGTCAAGGTGGCAGGTTCGCATTCGCACGCAGTTGTATCAGTCTCTGTTGAAGCTATGTTGGCCGGTATGTTCCCGCGATTGCGAATTTTGCCGGCTCTTCCGCTGATCTTGCTGATGGTGCCAACCGGCTCGTATCCCGCGACCGCCCAACCTCGTTCGGATGAACCAAGTGTTCGTGTCATACCGAACAGGGAGCTAAGCTTTGGCACCTTTATGGTGTTCGGCAGCGGCTCGCGCACAATCAGCGCACGGGGCGCTGTTTCGGATCAAGGCGTGGTGGCTCTGGAAGGGGCGAGAACCAGACCCGCTCGATTTACAATTCTTTACGACAAAGGCCGCGGAAAGAATGACGCGATTGATGTCAGCGTCGAAATCGTCATCTCCACGCCCAGTATCGTTCGCGAGAATGGCGTAAGCGCACATCTTTCGGCGTTTCAGACAGATTTGCCCGGCTATGGAAGAGTATCAACCGGGCAAGTGCTCAAACTTCGCATCGACAATTGCCGTTCTCGGCGGTGCTCTCGAAGCTTCAATGTCGGCGGCCAATTGCATGTTACGCGCCAATTTGGCGGAAGCAATATAGTTGTTCCGATCGAACTGGACGCAAGGGTTGTGGCGGTCGATCCCATATGAAGGCCCAAATGCGAAAGCATCAGCGTTCTACTTTTGCGACGATAATCGCGCTTCTTTTTGCGGCTCTCCCTCTTTCCGTGAACGCTCAGAATTCGGATTCCGGCCAAGGCGTGGCGCAAGCCGAGGTGGTAAAGCCATTAAGCGCCATACCCCTTGCCGATCTGTCCTTTGGGTCCATCGCCGTTGGTAGAGATGTGCCCGGAAAAGTGCGCGTCGCCCCTGATGGCGGCCCGGCAGCATACTTCAATTCGGCAAGAGCCCAATGCAGTGGCCAAGTCGATTGCGCGCCTCATCGCGCCAGCTTTGAAGTCGTGGGGGAAGCCAACCGAACGTATCGCGTGTCGCTCCCTCGGTTCGTAACTGCTCGCGGAGCCAACACCGGCGCGCAGCTTGTAGTTGATGAGCTTGAGGTGCGCAGCCTCAACTATCCTGGCGCCGCAGATGGTGGCCGGCTGGATGCGGAGGGCCGCGATCTTTTCTTTGTTGGCGGGACTGTCAGTATTCCGGCGCGGACCGCGACAGACACGTTCCGCGCCCAGCTTCCCATCACCGTTTCCTACAACTGATCAGCAGCCTCAAAGAGGGCTACCTGCAGCGCCTGTAAGCCGCACGTTTCTGCGGCTTATGGTTAATTTCGCGCCTACAGCGCATAAGGAAGATTTTAAGAGGCTAAGGGGTACTACCTAGGTCAACGGGGACGAATCGCTAACGCATTTCACCGTTGGTCCGCGAAATCGGTGCGGGCTCGAATATTAAGAATCTCAGGAGACCAACCTTGAAAAAACTTTTTGCTATCGCTGCTGTTGCAACAGCACTTTCATCGCCTGCCATGGCAGCGCCTGGCGACACCGCAACTGCACAGGGTGCAGCTACGGCTGAAGTCGTTGCTCCGATCACGCTGACACACGTTGCTGCAGCTGCTCTGAACTTCGGCACCTTCACCACCGGTGACAATGGCGGTACCGTCACTGTTGACCAGGCTGGTAACGGCGTTGCTGCAACTGACGTTACGCTGATCGGCGGTTCGGTTGAATCTGCAGACGCATTCACCGTTGCTGGCGATGCAAGCCGCAGCTTCTCGATCACAACCACGGCTGGTTCTGTGTCAAACGGCACCGACACCATGAACTTCACCACTAGCGCACCTGGCACAGGCTCGCTCGACGCTTCTGGCGCAGCTGGCTTCTCTGTGGGCGGTGTTCTGACTGTTGCTGGCGGCGAATCTGCTGGCGTTTACAGCGGCACTTACGACGTAACTGTCTCTTACAACTAAGTTGATCAAATTGGGGCGCGGGGTCCGGTGAATGCCGCACTTCGCGCCCTAATTGTCAGCGTAAGGCCCTTCGTCATGCCTATCAAACCTCTACATTGGTGTGGGATCACGCTTGCCCTGGCAAGTTTGAGCGCCCCAGCCGTTGCAGCACCGGGCGACACCACGCAGGAATCCGGGGTGGCGTCGGCTACTGTGGCGGACCCAATTACCATTCAGCGCGTGTCTGATCTGCGTTTTGGCCGCTTTGCATCGCCTGGGACGGCGAGCACGATCACGGTCAATGTCGACGGTTCGTTCAGCGCGGCAGGCGATGTCGCATCGTCGACGAATATGGCGCAACCTGCCAGTGGCAGAGGCCCTGCTCAATTCACCGTTGAGCAAGCAGGGAACCGGGGCGGGACTGTCTTCATCCCTGGAAACATCACTATCACAAGCGGCGCAAATTCCATGCTGATCAACAGCATAACAGCGCGCTTGGTTGTTATCTCCGGCTTTGGTCGGAACCGTGTTTACCGCTTGGATCTTGGCGGGACACTGCGGGTCAACGCCAATCAGGCGCCCGGATCGTATCTCGGTGACTTTGACGTTACCGTTATTTACAACTGATCCCCAACTTCCCTTACCACAAATTAACCATCGCAACGGTAGAACTACGTAGTTCTTTAACGTTGACCATGGTTTGAAAAATGAAAAAATTCTCGGGGTTTCGCGCTCGCGCATTGACGGCGTCTGCCTGTCTGCTGGCATTTGGCTTTGCCAGCTCTGTGGCGGCCCAAAACCTCTCGCTTGAAGCCGCTCAAGAAGCTCCCGAAGATGAGGCTGAGCTGGTCGCACCTCCAATCCCCGAGGTTGAGGCGGGTGAAGTGCCCGACGGGTCTGTCGGCGGGATGGGAGACATCAACCTTTATCCGCGGCGTATTATCATGGACCGGCGTTCACGTATCGCGTCCGTTGGCATTTACAACAAGACGGCCTTTGACGGCGACTACGAGATTTCGATCACCGATATGGTGATGCTGAATAGCGGTAATGTTGTGCCTTTGGACAATATTCCTGCTGGTGTAGAAGCCGGTGAGGTCAAAGTAGCGAGCCAGATGCTGCGCCACTCGCCGCGCCGCGTTGCTCTGCTGGGAAGTGAAGCGCAGACCGTTCGTATCATGGCAAGGCCTTCGGCAGACTTGCCCGATGGCGAATATCGCGCTCACTTCATGGTCGTTTCCGTGCCCAAGAACCTCGATGAAGGCTTCTCCATTGAAGATGCGGTGAGCGATAATGCCGCTGATACCGGCAATGTCGGCGTCACGATCCGCCCGCGTTTCGGCATCTCCATCCCCGTTATCGTGCGCGTGGGTGATACGACGCTCGACGTGGGGCTGGAGAATATCGGCTTTGTGCAGGGCGAACGCGGCCCGCTTCTTTCGATGACGATTACGCGCAGCGGAACGCGTTCCGCCTATGGCGATGTCGTCGTAACCGCGCCCGGTCAGGACGAGCCTTTGGTGATTGCTCGCGGCATCGGCGTTTATCCCGAGATCGATTCACGCCAGGTGCAATTGGCACTCAACCCGGAATTCGACCTCACCCAGTTGCGAGCAGGCATGCAGCTCACCGCAACATTCGTCGATGACGACGTAAATCCAGGCGAAACTCTTGCTAGGCAAGATTTTGTCGTCCGGTGACCTCGCTTCGCGCTATCGGTGTTCTAGCCGCGATTGCCGCTGTTCCGGCAATTGCGGGCGGATCGTTGCTTCCCTCCTCTGTCGGGCAGCTTGAGCTGGACAGACCGGGAGCGACGGCCGCTCACCCATCGATTTCGCTTTACGAAGACGTTGAAACAACTGCGAAACTTAAAGCATCTGACGTCACGACATCGCAGATCAAAGCAGGTCGGACTGCGCAATTAAGAGAGCAAGAGGGCGACCCGCAATCTGCGAGCGGCACCCCACGCCCCGGGTTCACCGGGCTTTACCGCGCCCCTTACAATTTCAAGGCGATCGCCAGAGCCGCTGCAAAGCGGACAAACCCTAAGATCGCACCACTGCCGCTCATCAAGGAGGCGCCGCAGACGGTTGCTAAGTTGATTTCACCAAAGGAGCCGATGCTCGAGCCTGATACAACCGAATTGGCACAATCGAGACCCGGTCGTAGCGATTCGATTGATAACTCAGAGATCGCAGCTTTGTCCGAAGTGAAGATCGCCAATAGTGACAGTGAAAGCTATTCAGCCCAGGTCACCTTCAACTTCGATCCTCCTGCACTCGCGCCCGCCACACCATTACAGAAACCGACGAAGGTTGTGGCAAAGGCAATTGAGCAGCCTGGAGCGCCGATAGGGCTGTCAGACATCCTGCAAGCGGCGAGACCTCCTGCAAAGATCGTGGAGAAAGTAGCGGCCAAACCGGCGATAGCGCCCGTCGCCGCAAATCGGGAGGCCCAAGGTGCGCCTCCGGTTCAAGCTTTCAGTCTTCTAACCCCACGGGTTCGCGAGAAGTCTCTCGAAAGCTCAAGGCCTGCAACTGGTCCTCCGCTTCCCGCCGATACGGTGGTAGCACTTCAGCCACAGCCATCGCTCGATCTGACGCCGGGGACAAGAACGTTCCCCCTGGACGAAGATGGCCCGATCTTCACCATAGATGACGAGCTGATCCTGCAGCTCAGAGTGAAGGGCATTGATGCCAGCGACACGATCATCGCCTATGGTACGCGCAACGGCATCTACCTGCCGGTGGGTGAGCTTACCCGTATTCTGGACTTAGCCATAAAGGTTAGCGATGATGGCAATTACGCAAGTGGTTGGTTCCTGAGCGAAGATCGCACGGTTACGATCGACTTGAGGCAGCAACTCCTCACAACAAAGGGTGGGGTTCGGCCGCTGATGCCCGCGGAAGGCCAAGCCTTCGAAGGGGAAATGTTCGTTCTCAGCGATGTGCTCGCTGAGATTTTGCCGCTTGAGCTTGATCCTAACCTCAGAACCCAATCGGTTCTGCTCACCACATTGGAGCCCTTTCCTTTCGAGGAGCGGATGCGCCGCGATGCTGAGCGGGCGAAATTGGGGGCACGACAGGCTAGGGGCGAGCAAGAGCGTTGGCCGCGCCAGGAAACGCCTTGGTTGGCTGCATCGGTGCCCATTGGCGATGTCGAGCTTCGCGCGGTCTCGGATTCTGCATTGGGCGAAAGGCTTGAAGGCGACCTTCGTCTTGCGGGCGATCTGGCATTTATGACCGCGCAGGCCTTTTTGACGACCACAACGCGAGATGGCCTTGTCGCTTCGCTGATACAACTGGGTCGCCGTGATCCTGACGCCGATCTGCTGGGTCCGTTAGGTGCGACCGATTTTCAATTCGGCGATGTTGCGACATCATCCATGCCGGTTGGCCTGCGTGGCCGCGCCGGTCGCGGCGGATTCATAACCAATCGACCATTCGAGAGCGCCTCCGCCTTTGAACAGATCGATCTGCGTGGCATTCTGCCAAATGGATATGAGGTAGAACTTTATCGCAACGATATCCTGGTTGGCTCAATCGCCAATGCAGTGAACAGCCAATACGAGTTTCTTGAAGTCCCCGTAGATTATGGCTTGAACGTATTCCGGCTCGTTTTCTACGGGCCCCAAGGGCAAAGACGTGAGGAAGTGCGCAAGATCACTGTTGGTGATGGGCGTCTTGCGGCGGGCGATCTGGAATACGAAGTTGGCGCAATTCAGCGCGGAGTTAACCTACTTGGTGTTGAGGGGCCAAACTTTAATCCAACCGAAGGATTTGGAAACTGGCAGGCTGCAGCTCGCCTTGCCTATGGTCTTAGTCCGGATATTACCGCTGTCTCAAGCCTGTCCTACTTCGAAAACGATGGCGAGAATGACTTCGTCGGCACGGCTGGAATTCGCACTGGGATCGGTGGCCTGGCGCTGCGCGCTGACGGCGCGGTGTCTGACAAGGGCAGCTATGCCGCAGGTGTCGGCACGGCGGGGCGTGCGCTAGGGGGCTCCTTCACACTGTCGCATTTTGAATATGGTGGCGGTTTTGTCGATGAATTGAGGAGCAACACGCGCGATCCGCTCAGACGTGCGACCGAGCTTGATTTCAACACGAATGTGAATTTCGGCGCGAAAACAAAGCATACATCGATCCCCATCGCCGCAAGGCTTCGACATATCGAATTTGCTGATGGCAGAGCCGATACTGATGCCATTTTCCGCGGCTCCTATCGTTTGCCCGGCATGGTCCTATCCAACACACTGGAATATTCGCGCGATGTGGGACTGAACGGTTCCAACTTCTCCCAGCTCATAGGCAATTTCGACCTGGCCACATTTAGGCGATCACGTACGCAGCTTCGTGGATCTGTAGGTTATAGCCTTCTCCAAGGCCCAGAAATCACCAATGTTGCGGGGGAAATCGACTATCAGCTCGATGATCAAACGACAGTGAGCGGTCAAGCCTCGTACTCTTTTAATGGCGGCGGCCTGAATGTCGGTGCGTCAGCAATCCGCGACTTCGACAAGTTTTCGCTCGCGTTTGATGGCAATTACGCCTTTGAGCAAAAGGCCTTCTCGCTCGCTCTTAGACTTGGCTTTAGTTTCGGACGCGATCCATTGCGCCAGCGCTATTTCGTCGCGAAACCGGGGCAGGCATCATCAGGCGCTGCCAGTGTCCGGGCATTTCAGGATATGGATGGCGACCGCCTATTCAGCGAAGGCGACGTACCGCTCAAAGATGTTGATTTTGTCGTGTTCAACGACACGTCGACCACGGATGAAGACGGGATGGCGCGTTTGACCCAGCTGGGCAATGGCAACCGCGCGAGCATTCAGGTCGATCCGTCGACCTTGCCCGATATCTTGATGGCTCCCGTTGAAAGGGGAGTGGAAATCGTCCCTCGTGCAGGCCGATTCCACGTGATGGATTTCCCGATCGTTGCCCTGAGCGAGATTGAGGGAACGGTATCCTTCAAAGACGACGCGAGCGGACGCGGGGTTTCAGGTTTGCGGTTGCAGCTGATCGATGAGCGCGGCGAGATTGGCGGCACAGTGCGCTCCGAGCGCGGCGGCTACTTCTTCTTCGAGCTGATCAAGCCGGGCACCTACACACTCGTGATCGATCCATCGCAGGCAGAAAGGCTGGGCATCTGTATGCTGGGCGACCCGCAGATAACGGTCGAGCCAGTGGGCGGGATCTACTCGCTGGATGCGAACGTCACATCTTGCGGCGAAAGCTAAGGCTGCCGCGAAACTTGCAAGCAATTCTTCTGAAGCAGAATTATTACCGGTTTCGTGGAGGGGCAGCGACGCTTTCTCTGTCGATTAGCGCGAAGCCGTCCTCTCGTGCATCCGTGTTCTTGTTATCGGTCATTGCCGAGGCGGATTTGGTGTTGGCTGTGATCAAACGTTCGCAGGCTTGTGAAAAATGCGCCGCATAGTCTTGGTGCAGCACGGTGAGTGCAGGCTCGCAATGGGAAAGGCCGGGTGCATCGTCGAGCACAAGTAACGATAAGTCATCTGGCACCGAAATTTTCAGGCTTTGTGCCGCGCGCAAGACGGCGCGTGCGGTCTCTTCGGTTTCAGCGATAATGGCGGTTGGCCTGATTGTCGGCGTGAGCCATGCGCGAGTGAGATCGAATGCTTCGTCGAATGCCAGAGGTGCATCAGAGATAAAATGACCATGGGCGCGGCTACCGACTTTGATAAGAGCGCGGCGATAGCCGTCACGTCGCCGGGCCGATCGCACCGGATCATGATGGCCGCTGACAAAGCCCATTTGGCGGTGGCCCAGGGCAAGAAGGTGTTCGGCAGCTGCCTCTGCGAAAAAGCCATCGTCAAGGCCAGGGACAAGTCTTCCAAATTCGCTACGCTGACCAAGGTAATCAGACGCCACACCGCGCTGATCGAGGACGCTGCGAATGCCGGGGTCTTCTTCGAGCGAGGGGCAAAGCACAACGCCATCAGGCTTGAGCGAGGTCAGAGCGCGGGCGATCTGCTCAGAAGGATCGCCAAGCGATTTCTGACCCGATGCATCGACTTCTTCAAAGAGCAAATGATAGCCACGCGGACCGCAAACGCGCAGACCTGCCAGCATCATTTGATCGAGTGGCAATCGTCCATCACTGCGGCCAACCGCGTCTTTTTCAAATATGGCGAGAATCTGATAGCTGCGCGAACCGCCCATCCTGCGGGCGGCCTGATTGGGAACGTAGCCAAGTTCCGCAATGGCCGCTTCGACCTTTTCGCGAACGCTTTGGCGGACGTTTGGCTGAAAGTTGATGACGCGCGAAACGGTTTGGCGCGAAACGCCAGCAGCCTTGGCCACATCTTCGATCGTAATGCTGCCCGATTGCGTCATCGGCACTGTGTCCTCATCGCCCGGCCTATAACCACATGAGGATGGGGAATTGAATAATCGTTAGCGTTAGACCTCGGTTAACACGCGTTTTTCTGTGGATGCGTAGGCCAGTTGCACGCCGGCGCTCGCAATTGGTCAGCCCTCAAATCCATTCTCGAGGAATTCAAGCGCGCATCCGGCGAGCATGGCAGCGCCATGCGGCATCGCCCCTTCATCGACATGCATGCGCGGATTGTGAAGCGAACAGGCGCATCGCCAGTCATCGTTGCCCTCTTTCGCGACGCCGAGGAAGAACATGGCGCCGGGCACTTTTTCAAGGACGTAGGAGAAATCTTCAGCGCCCATAATGGGATCGGCAAGATCGCTCCATCCGGTCCCATCGCCCATGGCGCGCGTCACTTTTTCGCCCAGTTTGACGGCGCGTGGATCGTTGAGCGTCACGGGGTAACCATGATCGATCTCGCACGTGGCCGAAACGCCGTGCCCTGCCGCGATAGCTTCGACGGTTTGGTTGATGAGTTCGTGCGCCTTGGCGCGGTGCTCAGCTGACAATGTCCGAATTGTGCCAGCGATCATCGCATCGTCGGGAATGATGTTGTGCGTTGTTCCCGTGTGGATTTGTGTCACCGTCACCACCACTGCGCTCGTCGCTTTGAAACGGCGTGTTACCATTGTCTGGAGAGCGGAAACGATTGCCGCCGCTGCCGGTATCGGATCGGCGCAATCATGAGGCATAGATGCGTGGCCACCTTTGCCGGTGACGGTGATCGTGAACTGATCCGCTGCTGCCATTAATGGGCCGGGCCTTCCTGCGATCACGGCGTAAGGCGCATTGGGCATGATATGGAGCGCAAAGGCGGCATCGGGCACCGGATCGAGCAAGCCATCATCGATCATATAGCGCGCGCCGTGAAAACCTTCTTCGCCCGGCTGGAACATAAAATCGACAATGCCCTTCAACTCTTTGCGTCGTTCGCACAGTATGCGAGCTGCCCCTGTCAGCATGGCGGTGTGCGTGTCGTGTCCGCAGGCGTGCATGCGGCCCGGTATCGCGGACGCGAAATCGAGCCCCGTTTTCTCATCCATCGGCAGAGCGTCCATATCGCCGCGTAGCAGCACTCGTTTGGCATCTGAGCCTGCCTTGCCTCCGTTTAGTGTTGCGATCGCGCCAGTCGTTGAGGTGCCTTCGCGCCAGGTCAGCGGCAAATCGGCAAGCGCGGCGCGCACTTTCGCCATGGTGAGCGGGCACTGAAGCCCCAATTCCGGCTCCGCGTGAATAGCGCGGCGAAGGGAAGTGATCGCGTCGGAATGATTGCGAGCGGCATCGAGCAGGTTCTTTGTCAGCATGAAACGCAGACTATCGCGCTACGCAGTGTTCTGGAAGACAATATGGTAAACCGCGATAGTGCCAAGAAGCCACAATGAGTGAGCGCAAAACTCAACAACACTCCATTTATCGCCAATTCGCTTGAACTTGCGGTTTCGCGCCCCACTACATGACAAGTTAATGCAATTGTGCCATGGCGCGCCTGCCTTGGTGATTAAGGCAGTCTGTAAAAGGACCGATATGGCCACCTCGATTTACGATTTTTCGCGACTGCCGGGATGGCAAGCGAACGGTCGTAATTCGGCCGAGAAGGAGCGCGTATCGGCCTCACCCGCCCAGCAAAGCGGGGGCGCGCCGCGCGTTGGAGTGATCCACAATCCGCGCAGCCATCACAACAAATTGGCCGCTGCATCCGAAGCAGAACTCAGCCGCGATCTGGGTCCCAATATCTTCATTGCAGAGCCAGGCGATCGGTCTGCTCTACCCCGTGCACTGGCCACATTCGCCGAGCAGGACATCGATCTTCTCGCGATTGATGGCGGTGACGGGACCGTTCGCGACGTGTTGACATGCGGTCACAGCATTTTTGGGAATGATTGGCCGGCTCTTGCGGTTCTGCCGCGCGGCAAGACCAATGCGTTGGCGCACGATCTTTCTATTGATGGCGATTGGGACCTCGACACGGCAATCCGCGCCTACAAGGCAGGCTCGCTGATTGAACGCAGGCCGCTCGCCCTGTCCAATGCCAAGGCTGACGCTCAACAAGGCGGGTTTCCTGTTTTTGGCTTCATTCTTGGAGCTGGGGCATTCACCAAGGCGACGCAAGCGGGGCAATCTGCGCACCGTTTGGGAGCGTTCAATTCGCTAGCCGTTTCCACCACCGCGCTGTGGGCTCTCGTCCAGTCGGTAACGGCAAGCCGGGCAAATGAATGGCGCCGCGGTGCGGCCATGCAGATTGGGATTGGTCCGCATTACGCTCCCCTTGAGCACAGCGGCCATGGGGAGCAGACACATCGCCAATTGCTGTTTGTGTCCAGCCTCGAAAAACTGCCCGCTGGGATCAATGCGTTCGGGGCTGTGCAGACCGCTGGTCCAACGCAGTTCAAAGTGGTGGCCGTTGATCAGATTTCGCGCCGCACCACTGCCCTTATCCCGGCCATTCTAGCAGGATGGATAACCAAGGGTTTGCGAAAGCGCGGGGTGCATCAGTTTGCCGCGTCCAGCCTATTGCTCGCCTTGGATGAACCGTTCATCCTTGACGGAGAAGCCTTTCCAGGCGGCGAATATCTGCTGGAAACGGGTCCTCAATTGCGGTTCGTTGTACCTTGAGGGCCTGAACCCAAGCCTCTTTTTCTTATGGTAGAAAATGCTTCCCTTTTGACCCGGATTACGCGGCAACTGGCCGCGCCTGCGCGCGAGGAAGTCACCAAATTTGCGCAAGATTTGGCGCGCGAACGCGGTGCAGCGGCGGTGCTTTTCTACGGGTCGAACCTGCGCACTGGTGAACTCGACGGTGTGCTCGATTTCTACCTGCTGTTTGACCAAGGCGATGATCCGCGCATCTGGCCGCGCGTGAGCTATCATGAGCGCGAGCAGGACGGTGTACACCTTCGTGCCAAGGTTGCGGAGATGGCGCTCGAAACGTTTGCCAATGCGGCCAAAGGGGATCTGTTTGACACTACGATTTGGGCGCGCTTTGTACAGCCCAGCGCGCTTATCTGGGCGCGGGATGAGGCTGCGCGTTCCAGTGTAATTGAGGGGATCGAAGCTGCTTCGATTACTGCGGCGCGGCTTGCTGTGGCTCTTGGCCCGCCATCGGGGGAAGAGGCGGCTTATTGGCGTGCGCTTTTCCAAGCGACGTACAAAGCCGAATTGCGCGTAGAAAAACCGGGGCGTGAAGAGGATATCCTCTCAAAAAACGCGGCGCACTTCGATGGCCTTCTGCCTGACGCCTTGAAAGCCGCTGAGATTGAATTTGATACGGAGGGTGGGCGCATCACACCGCGCCTCGACCCCGCCAAGCGGCGCGAGATCATCGCATGGTGGAAGCGGCGGCAGCGGCTCGGAAAACCGCTCAATCTCCTCCGTCTGGCAAAAGCCACCACCACGTTTGAAGGCGCAGCGCGTTATGCTGCGTGGAAGATCAAACGGCATACGGGGCGCGAGATGAAAGTCGGCCCCTTGTCAGAACGCTTTCCTTTGCTCGCAGCCCCCAGCGCGGCGCGAGCATTGTGGCTGCATCATCGCAGCCGGTCAGACTGAAATTCAGCCCAGATAGAGCATATTGATCGTCATCCGCGAAACGCCGCTGCCAACGCTAAAGCGAGTTTTATCGACGCTGGGTTTGCCCAGATTGAAGATATTGATCGATGGATTGTTCGACATGGCACCGCCATCCGTGCGGATATCTGTCTTGCTGTTGCCGTTCACATCGTGCCGCGCGGCAAAGGCGTAATTGCCTTCCTTGGGCACAGGCATGCAAATCGTCATCGTGCCCTTCTTTGCTGGCACTTCGATGCGATTGAGCCAGCGGCCCTTTTCCAGCCAATCTGATTTGGTGGCCTGATAGCTTTGCAGTCTGATCTTGCCCGAAGAGCTTTTGATCCCCTGAATGGTGACGCGCACCGCTGGACCGTTACCCGGCGCGCAGCTGCGCAGATTGTTGCTGATCTTCTTGCCATATTCGACCTCAGCGCTGGCCGGTGTGGCAAGCGCGAGGGGAGTAAGCGTGAACGTAGCAAGGCCCGCAAAAGTGCAAGCGCCCAAGCGGGCAGCAAAAGACATCATCACTCAAATTCCGTCAGTTAAATTCCCGAAGATTCACGACGCATTGCGCGCCGGGCCCTTCCCAATATGCGCTCGCTATAGCGCAAGCATCAGTGAATTAACGCTGAATTATATGTGAGAGCTTGTTAACAGACCCGGATAAGGGCTTTTCCGTAGGGTGCGTCGTGGAAAACCTACGAAAATCCGCCTGCTTACGCTTGTGAGGCGAATCGGTGGTCCGGTATGACGCAGAGGCGCACGAAAGGGCGCTTTCGCCATGCCATCCCAACCGCTGATCTCTCCCTCTATCCTCTCCGCCGATTTCGCACGTCTCGGCGAAGAAGTGCGCGCGATTGACGAAGCTGGCGCGGATTGGGTGCATATCGATGTGATGGATGGGCATTTTGTGCCCAATCTCACCATCGGCCCTGATGTGGTGAAGGCCCTGCGTCCGCACAGCGAAAAGCCATTTGATGTGCATCTCATGATTTCGCCGGTGGATCCGTACCTGGCGGCCTTTGCTGATGCGGGGGCGGATATCATCACCGTTCATCCCGAAGCTGGGCCGCATGTCCATCGCACGGTGCAGGCGATCAAAGGGTTGGGCTGCAAGGCGGGTGTGGTTTTGAACCCGGGGACGCCGGTATCCGCGCTCGATAATCTGATGGATATGGCGGATCTCATCCTCGTGATGAGCGTCAATCCTGGCTTTGGCGGGCAAAGCTTTATTCCATCGCAGCTGGAAAAGATCGCCGCGATCCGCGCGATGATTGATCGAACTGGTCGCGACATTCATCTCGAGGTGGATGGCGGGGTGAACGCTGAAACCGCGAGGGATTGCGTGGCTGCGGGGGCAGATGTGCTGGTTGCGGGGTCGGCAACATTCAAAGGTGGGCCAGAGCATTACGCGGCGAATATCGCTGCGTTGAAGGGGAATGTATGACGCAAGAGCTGTTCCGCGAAAGAGAAGAGGCGACAACAGCGAGAGTTGACAGTGGTGAAAGCGCCGATGCCGATGGCCGCGCCCTGCCACTGAGCGAGGGCGATGATCCGCACGTTCTTTTTGATGATGCGGCCGCTGACAGCGCCGATGATGCAATTGAGCCATCACGCGCGCTTGCGCTCACCGACATTGCGCCACCTCGGGCAAATCCGGGCGAAGCGCTGATCCGGCTTGCCTATCGCATGGGCGTACCGCGCCATGTTTTATCCGCGCCCTTTCGACGAGCTGCTCCGATCCGCCTTATGGCGACCGTATCGACTCCCAACACGGGCAATCGCGCATCGGGCGTGGCATTGCGGGCCGGGCACTTCCTCGTCCACTCGGTAAAAGCGCCGATTGGCCAAGTCGATTTTTCGGGCGTCACGCGCCAAAGCCCGGGTGTTGAGCGCTGTATCCATTCGTTCAGCTGGCTTGCCGATCTTGCCGCCAGCGCGCCGCGCGCGGATTGCGTTGGCGTGGCCGAGCGTATCACTGGGCTCTGGCTTGATGCCAATTCGCAGGTTGGCAAGGGGCAGGCTTGGGAAGTTGAAAAGACAGGGTTGAGGCTGATGGCCTGGCTCGTCCATGCGCCCATCATCCTAGGCGGAGGCAATGATCAGCTGCGGCGCCGGCTTCTCTCTGCGATCGAAGAAACAGCCAACTGGCTCGACCGAAAATCATCTCGCGCGAGTACCGGCTTTGGTGAAGTCGCGGGCTGGGCGGCTGTGACAGCGGCAGGTCTGCTGCTCCCCGATGGCAAACCGCGCAAGCTCTTTGGGGAAGCGGGTCTGATCCGCGCTCTTGGTGATTTGATTTGCGAAGATGGCGGGGTTCTGTCTCGCTGTCCTTCGGTGCAAATGGACACCGTCACTCTGCTCACTGATCTTATCGCCTGCTATGAAGCGGTCGATGAAGAAGTGCCGAACGCGCTTACGGTTATGCGCGAACTGCTGATCCCGCCGCTGCTTGCGCTTCGTCATGGAGATGGCGGCCTCGGTTCTTGGCAGGGGCATCACGCTATCGGCGCAGACCAGGTTTCGCAGGTTATCGCAGCAAGCGGCGTACGCACGCGGCCATTGGCTGAAGCTGAGCATTGGGGCTTCCAGCGCATGCGCGGCGGGGACACTCTGGTTCAGTTCGATGCCGCTCCACCGCCGCGCGCTCGCTTTGCTCGGGTCGGCTGCGCATCGACGCTTGCGTTTGAAATGTCGGACGGTCGAAGCCGCGTCATTGTCAACTGTGGAGGATCAGCGCTTGCCGGCGGGCAAGTGCCCGCGCGCATCGGGCAAGGTCTACGCGCCAGCGCTGC
This sequence comes from Erythrobacter sp. YT30, assembly GCF_001542875.1. Lineage (GTDB taxonomy): Bacteria > Pseudomonadota > Alphaproteobacteria > Sphingomonadales > Sphingomonadaceae > Erythrobacter. Next base: position 1,029,162 of record NZ_LMAF01000002.1, read on the forward strand.
ACATTCCACCCTGGTGCTCGACAACGCCAATTCCACCGCCGTCCTGCTCCATGGCAAAATGGGCAAGGGTGTTGAGGCGGTGGATGTCGAGCACCGAAACCTTTCGGGAAGCGACCGCGATGCTACGAGGGTGTCGGGCGCGCATGATGGCTATGCTGCGCGCTTTGGCCTTTCGCACCGGCGCATCCTTTCGCTGCGCGCCGATGGGACTGAGCTCGCTGGCGAAGACATCCTGATCCCCGCATCGCGCAAGGGCAAGAATGGCAAGGTCGCATTTGCCATCCGCTTCCACCTTGGTGCCGGCATTGAAGTGCACATGTCCGAAGACGGCCGCGGGGCAAGCCTGCTGCTGCCTGACGGGAAGCTGTGGCATTTCCGTTTGCGCGGCGATCAGGCTGGCGTGGGCGATGTGCAATTGTCTTGCGAGGATAGCCTTTGGGTTGATAGCGCAGGTCGTCCGGTGGGAACCGAACAATTGGTGCTTGAAGGGCTGACATCGCGCGGCGGCGGGCAATTCTCCTGGCTGCTCAAGAAAATGGGATAAAAAATACGTGAGCGAGATTGTGATCAGGCGGGCGCTGCTTTCAGTGTCCGACAAGAGCGGTTTGGCAGAGCTGGGCGCGGCCCTTGCGGCGCGCGGTGTGGAATTGATCAGCACTGGCGGTACAGCGCGCACCCTGCGCGAGGCGGGACTGGAAGTGCGCGATGTGTCCGATCTCACCGGATTTCCAGAAATGATGGATGGCAGGGTAAAGACTCTCCATCCCAAGGTTCACGGCGGCCTCCTCGCGCTTCGCGACAACGAAGAGCACGTCGCGGCAATGAAAGAGCACGATATCGGCGCGATCGATCTGGTTGTCGTCAACCTATACCCATTCGAAGCGACAGTGGCGAAAGGCGCTGCGCGCGAAGAGATCATCGAGAATATCGATATTGGCGGGCCGAGCATGGTGCGTTCGGCCGCCAAAAATCACGGTGCGGTGACAATTCTGACCGATCCATCAGATTACGACGCGCTTACTCAGGAACTTGAAGCCAATGATGGCGGCACTTCGGAGGCCTTTCGCATTCGCATGGCGGGCAAAGCCTACGCTCGCACGGCCGCCTATGATGCAGCGATTGCGAACTGGTTTGCCTATGGCGATGCCTTCACCCATCCACTGGGGACAGAGGCATTGGGCGCCACACCGTTTACGGAGACGATGCCGCTTGCATTCAAGCGCTCGGATGAGCTTCGCTATGGCGAAAACCCGCACCAGTCAGCGGCCATTTACGTGCCACAAGTAACGGGTGCGAATGGCGTCCCGCAGGCTGACCAATTGCAGGGTAAAGCGCTCAGCTACAACAATCTCAACGATGCGGATGCCGCGCTTGAACTGGCAGCGGAATTCGCAGGGCAAGATCCGTCGGTTGTGATCGTCAAGCACGCGAACCCGTGCGGCGTTGCGCAAAGCGGCAGCCTGCTCGATGCGTGGACCGACGCGCTGCAATGCGACAGTGTTTCCGCCTTTGGCGGGATTGTAGCGGTGAACACCGAGCTTGATGGGGCGACCGCGCAAGCCATTGCGGAAATCTTCACCGAAGTCGTGATCGCGCCCAAGGTAAGCGAGGAAGCGCGAGCCATCTTCGCCAAGAAGAAAAACCTGCGATTGCTTGAATGCGGCGCTTTGCCCGATCCCCGCCGCGGCGGCTTTGCCATGAAGACGATCGCGGGCGGAATGCTCATTCAGGGACGCGATAACGGCGCGGTTTCAGCTGATGATCTGAAAGTCGTGACCAAGCGCGAGCCGACAGAGCAAGAACTCAAAGACTGCCTGTTCGCCTGGACTGTCGCGCGGCACGTCAAATCAAACGCAATCGTCTATGCGAAAGACGGCGCGACAGCGGGGATTGGCGCTGGCCAGATGAACCGGCGCGATTCGGTGCGCATTGCCGCGATCAAAGCGGCGGAGGCAGCTGAAGCTTACGAATGGTCTGAGCCGCGCACAAAAGGCAGCGCTGTTGCCTCTGACGCATTCTTCCCCTTCGCCGACGGCTTGCTCGCAGCGGCAGAAGCGGGTGCCACGGCTGTCATCCAACCGGGCGGATCAATTCGTGATGATGAAGTGATCGAAGCGGCTGACAATGCAGGCCTTGCCATGGTCTTCACAGGGATGCGCCACTTCCGCCATTGAGGCTGTTGCCACGTTCCAGAACGCCCTGAAACTTTTTTCGGGCGCCTTGCGTAACTTTTCACAGATACGAAACGAAATGCTTCATGACCGACGCATTCAGTCTCGCGAAAGCAGGACGGGTGCAACGGCCTGTTAAGCATATTTGGACATAAGACGACTTCGAACAGACCGAGCTGAACCATGCAACTTTTCGCCCCCGATCTATACCGCCTTATTGGACTTGGCTTTATTGCCGGCACATTGATTGTTGCTGCAGCCAATGCGGATGCGTGGGCTGATGAATTTGCGCCGCCAGCATCGGCAGCCGAGCCTTTGCAAGCGCCTCAGCCATCGGATGAGTTTCTGATCGTCGACGTCCCGACGGAGACATAAATGCGCAAATCTGCGATGGCTCTTGCAGCCCTGTCGCTCGCAGTCACTGGCTGCGCCTCACCCGCCTTTGCTGCCGAAGAAGTTTTCGACGCGCCCGCTGCCAAGCGGATCGCCAAAGAAGGCACGGGCCTTAAGACCGCCATCTTTGCCGGCGGTTGTTTCTGGGGTGTCGAAGGTGTGTTCAGCCACGTCAAAGGCGTGAAATCCGCTGTTGCTGGATACCATGGCGGCGCTGCCGGCAATGCAAGCTATTCCAAAATCATCACCGGCACGACCAATCACGCCGAAGCGGTGAAGATCACGTATGATCCGTACGTCGTTCGCTATGATGAGCTGCTGCGCATTTTCTTTTCGGTTGTTGCCGACCCCACTTTGAAAAACCGCCAGGGCCCTGATGTGGGCGCGCATTATCGCTCAGCTTTGGTGCCGCTCAATGCCGAGCAAAAGGCAGTTGCAACAGCGTATCTCAAGCAAATGGGCCAATCGGGTGTCTGGAATAAGCCGATCGTCACCAAGATTGAGGCGCACCGCAAATTCTACCCGGCGGAAACCTATCATCAGGATTTCATGGCAAAGAACCCGCGCCACGGATACATCATGCGCTGGGACAAGCCCAAAGTGAGCGCTCTTAAGGCGAAATTCCCCCGCGATTACCGTTCTAGTTTCCTTCGCGACGGGGCCTGATCGCTTTGCAATACTGCAAGCGCTGACAATCGGCAGCGTTATCGCTATATCAGCGACATGACATCGCAAACCGCATCGAACGATGATGCCCACGGGCATTCGCACCAAGACCTCTCCGGCGCTGACCTGATTGCCGAGGCGAGCCGCGTTCTCACCGCACAAGGTGAGAAGTGGACGAGCATGCGCGAAGCGGTGTTCAGCGAGCTGGCGCAGTGCAAGCGGCCAACGTCGGCCTACGATATTGCCGACAACCTCTCGCAAAAGCGCGGCAAGCGCGTCGCGCCGAACAGCATTTACCGAATTCTGGATGTGTTCGTGACGAACAATCTTGCAGCTCGCGTCGAAAGCTCGAATGCTTTCCTCGTCAACACGCATCCAGGCTGCGAGCACGATTGCATTTTCCTCGTCTGTGATGAATGTGGAGAAACGACTCACCTCGACGATGAAGATGTCAGCCGAACTTTGCGAAATCTCGCAAAAGCCCGCTCTTTCAAGGCGGAGCGCCCGGTGCTCGAAGTGCGAGGTCTGTGCCAGAGCTGCGCCTGAGAGGTCTGACGCTACGGCTTCTGGGCTGTATGTCCAGTCATCCCAACACAGACAGTGTCAATCGAAACTGTCATTTCTTTGAAAAATGGTCTAACTGAATGGATTACCCGTTCATCGACAGGCACGGTTTGGCCGTGTAGGAGCCTGCCATATGACTCAAAAGCCTGAAACTCCACTGCTCGACAATGTGCCAACACCGGAAGAGCTTCGCCAGCTGACGCCTGATCAATTGCGGCAATTGTCCGATGAATTGCGCGCCGAAATGATTGATGCGGTTAGCGTATCGGGCGGGCATTTGGGTTCAGGTCTGGGTGTGGTCGAACTGACTGTCGCCATCCATTATGTCTTCAACACTCCCGATGATAAGCTGGTCTGGGACGTTGGCCACCAATGCTATCCGCACAAAATCCTGACAGGCAGGCGCGATCGCATCCGTACTCTGCGGCAGGGCGGCGGGCTTTCTGGATTTACCAAGCGTACCGAAAGCGAATACGATCCGTTTGGCGCTGCGCACTCTTCGACGTCTATCTCGGCAGCGCTTGGCTTTGCCATGGCGAACAAGCTGAATGACAAGCCGGGTCGTGGAATTGCCGTAATTGGCGATGGCGCGATGAGCGCAGGCATGGCCTATGAAGCGATGAACAACGCTGCACAGGCAGGCAATCGCCTGGTTGTGATCCTCAATGACAATGACATGTCGATTGCACCGCCAGTGGGCGGGCTTTCCGCATATCTGGCGCGCATGGTTTCATCTTCCGAATATCTCGGCCTGCGCAGCCTCGCTTCGAAAGCGGTCCAGAAAATGAGCCGCCGCCTGCACGATGCCATCGGCAAGGCTGAGGAATACACGCGCGGCATGGTGACGGGCGGGACTTTGTTTGAAGAGCTCGGCTTTTATTATGTCGGCCCGATTGACGGGCACAATCTCGATCACCTCATCCCCGTGCTCGAAAATGTGCGCGATACGTCAGAAGGCCCAGTGTTGATTCATGTCGTCACCACCAAGGGCAAGGGCTACAAGCCTGCGGAAGAAAGCGCCGACAAGTATCACGGCGTGCCCAAATTCAACGTAGTGACGGGCGAAAAGCAGAAAGGCTCTGCCGGGCCGCCAGCCTATCAAAACGTGTTCGGCGATACGCTCGTGAAACTTGCCAACACAGATAAGCGCATCTGCGCAATCACCGCTGCGATGCCATCGGGCACAGGCGTTGATCGCTTCGCAAAAGCGCACCCGGACCGCAGTTTCGATGTTGGCATTGCCGAACAGCACGGAGTGACCTTTGCCGCAGGATTGGCGGCGCAAGGCATGCGCCCGTTTGCAGCCATTTATTCGACATTCCTGCAGCGCGCCTACGATCAAGTTGTGCACGATGTCGCAATCCAGAATTTGCCAGTTCGGTTCGCAATTGATCGTGCTGGCCTCGTCGGTGCGGACGGATGCACCCATGCAGGCTCTTTTGACATCACCTATTTGGCAACGTTGCCCAATATGGTGGTGATGGCGGCGGCAGACGAGGCTGAGCTCGTCCACATGACCTACACTGCTGCCGAATATGACGAAGGCCCGATCGCTTTCCGCTATCCACGTGGAAGCGGCACCGGGGTTCCGCTGCCGGAAACTCCAGAAAAGCTCGAGATCGGAAAGGGCCGCGTCGTGCGCGAAGGCTCAAAAGTTGCGATCCTGTCGCTCGGCGCGCGTCTGGAAGAAGCGAAAAAGGCCGCCGATCAGTTGGAGGCCAAAGGTCTTTCCACCACCGTCGCTGATTTGCGCTTCGCCAAGCCATTGGATGAAGACCTGATCGAGCGTCTGATGCGTGAACACGAAGTTGTCGTGACCGTGGAAGAAGCAGCGATTGGCGGCCTCGGCGCGCATGTCCTCACCTTTGCCAGTGACGCAGGGCTCACTGATAACGGCCTGAAAGTGCGCACAATGCGCCTGCCCGATATCTTCCAGGATCAGGATTCGCCTGACAAGCAGTACGATGAGGCGGGCCTAAACGCTCCGCATATCGTGGATACGGTCCTGAAAGCGCTGAAGCACAATTCAGCGGGTGTAGAGGAAGTGGCCGGGTAGATCCCGAGCACTCTTAGTCACCGTATCTGATCATCGCTCATCTCGCCGCGTTCAAAATCGAGCTCGGCAGGCGGTGATTTGTTATCGAGAGCCTCGTCGATCACTTCATCTGACGGGCGTTCTTCGCCGGGCTCGATCACGCCTTCGACTTCCAAAAGGATAAGCGGCGGCTCGGGCGGTTCCTCGCCTCTTAGGAGAGCGATCTCGCGTTCGCGGCGGGCGAGGTACGTGTCGCGGCGGGCAGCATAGGGATCGACCGTCTGGTCGATTCGAGCAAGTTCCGCGTCCACTTCCAGGCGGGCATCGAGCGAGCTCACGATGAAATAGGGAATTGTGTATTCAGGCGTGTTGAAAGGAGCGCCCACAGCCACGGGCAGCACAAGCTGATCAAGGCCGCTACCAATTACATCGCGAACGCTGGTTGCGCCTGTGAACGGAAGGTAGAGGTAGGCGCCTGAATCCACGCCATAAAACCCGAGCGTATTGGCAAATCCATTGCGCCTGTAAGGGAGGCCAATGCCGGGCTTTTCAGCAATATCGAACAGTCCGCCAATGCCCAGTGTCGAGTTGATCAGCAATCTTGTCAGCGTCTCAATCGTTTTGCCGATCTTGCCCTGCAAAAGGAAATTGAGCGCATTCACCGGTTCACCCAGATTGCGCACAATATTTCCCAATCCATCCCGGAAGGGCCCCGGCAGGCCGTCGCGGTAAGCATAGGCGACGGGTTCGACAACAGCATCGTCGACTGCCTGCGTAATACGATAACTTTCGTAATTCAGCGCCTCGACGGGATCATTTTCAGGTGGTCCGTATGAGCCATCGACAATGATCTCATTGCCATCCTCATCGGTGGCAGGAGTGGTTTCGGAAGCTTCCTCTTCCAGCTCTTGCTGCCCTTCTTCAGAGCCGCTTTGGGGCGTTGGTTCTTGCGCCTGGCCCGGGGTAAGTGACCAATTCACTGCAATCAGATTGGAGTAGGTGTCGACAGGTGGGGCTGGGCGTTTGGCTTGCGCTACGGCAAGGACTGCGGCTTGAGGCGCAACCAGCTCGCTCGTGAAGTCTACTGCATTTTCCGCTGCCAAAGGAGCTTGCGCGGTCAACGCCAAGCTCACTGCCATCACGGTGCGGAAATCAAGCAAGCAAAATTCCTTTGTGGCAGGCGAGCGGGTAAAGCAGGCTTTGTAAAAGTGGTGTGTAGCCAGAACCTTAATGGCGGCGACTCGTTCCATAATTGATTAGCATATGAAGAACCCGCCGTGCAGAAGCAGGATTGTTCGACGAACGCTTATCGTCATGGGTCAGACTGCCTTTCGCTTTTCTCCTGGTTAAAACTTGTTCGCCATACTGGCAGCTTTGCCCTAACACGCGCGCATGCCTTTGCTTTCTGTTTCCCGCGACGGACCGATCACAACGCTTACGATTGATCGGGCCGATACTATGAACCCGCTGGGCGCGCCCGGTGATGGCGAAGAATTTCGCACCGCGTGCGATGCCATCAATCGCGATATGGAGGTGCGCTGTGTCATCCTAACGGGCGCCGGCAGGGCCTTTTCCGCTGGCGGCGATGTAAAGGCGATGCGCGACAAGACCGGAACCTTTGGCGGCTCCACCCCCGCGATCTCGGATGGATATCGCGACAACATCCATCAGATGCTGCGCGCGCTTTATGGCCTGCGCGTGCCGGTGATCGCAGCGGTGAATGGCCCGGCGATCGGCCTTGGCTGCGATGTCGCGTGCCTGGCTGACATCCGGATCGCCAGCGAGAAAGCGAAGTTTGGCGTGACCTTCCTCAAGCTCGGGATCATTCCGGGCGATGGCGGCACGTGGATCTTGCCCCGTGTCATAGGCGATGCGCGCGCCGCAGAATTGTTCTTCACTGGCGATGTGATCGATGCGGCGACTGCGCTCGATTGGGGCTTGGTCAGCCGCGTAGTTGCGCCAGACGACTTATTGTCCCAAGCGAGCGCACTCGCGCACAAAGTAGCCGCCATGCCGCCGCATTCCTTGAGGCAGGCAAAGATGTTGCTGCGGCAGGGGCGCGAGCTGAGCTATGATAGCGCGTTGGAAATGGCGGCGAACACGCAGGCAATGATGCATACGACGAGAGATCATGCAGAGGGGATTGCTGCTCTGCTTGAAAAACGCACACCAACTTTCAAGGGTCAATAACGCCATGGGAGTTATCGCGTTTCGCATTCTGGTGGGCATTGCGGCCGCTTATCTGGCGACTTTGGCCATTCTTTTCACTCTGCAAGGGCGGTTTATTTATCCCGCTCCTGAAGTGCGCCACGCGCCTGCGGCTGGTTTTGAGGAAGTGGAATTGCTCACGCCTGATGGCCTTGATCTGACGGTCCATTGGCGCGCGCCCGAAGTGGGAAAGCCGGTTGTGGTGTGGTTCCACGGCAATGCGAGTTCGCTTGCCGGCTCCGCGGTGGAAACGGCGGTGCTGGCAGACAAAGGCTACGGCGTCCTTCTTGCGAGCTACCGTGGATATGGCGGGAATGCGGGGGATCCATCGGAGCAGGGCTTCTACGACGATGGCCGCACTGCGATGGAGTTTCTGGCAGAGCAAGGCATAGCGCCAGAGGAGACCGTAATCGGCGGTACATCGATCGGGTCGGGCACGGCGACACAGATGGCCGAAGAATACTCTCCGGCCGCGCTCATCCTGGTGTCGCCATTCACGTCGCTCACTGATGCAGCGACTGATGCGCTCCCGATCTTCCCCGTAAAGCTGTTGCTGCGCGACACTTACGATAACGCTGCGAAGTTGTCCCAAATGGATGTTCCGGTGCTCATTCAGCATGGCACGGCCGATAATGTGGTCGCTTTTGGCTCAGGGAAAGCGCTGAGTGAGGCTGCGAAAAATGCCACCCTTCAGGCCTATGAGGATGCGGGGCACGATCTGTCTTTCACGCGTGAGGCGCAAGAAGCACAAGCGCTTTGGCTCGAAAGCAAGGGTTTGGGTGTTGAGCCGATAATCCAGCCGGAATTGCCAGAAGCTGTGTCGGAAGAGAGCTAAAGCGGGATCCAGCGCCAGATCCCGGCTGCAATGCCCCCAAGTGGGATGTGCGCCCAGCTGAGCGCGGCAAACAGCACCAGGCCTGCGATCCAGGGCGCTGCGCCTGCCTTTGCAAAGCCCGATAGTTGCGGCCAGAAACTCGTCTGGCTTTCCCAGGTCGCCCAGGCATCGCCCATCAAGACCTCTTTCTTGCGGTCCTGCATATGCGCGCCGACCAGTGCGAGAAAACCCATCGCAAAGGCTGTGATCATGGTGCGCAGGCTCCAGAACAGGACAAGGTGAGACAGCGCCCATAGCGCAAAACCCCACATCATCGGGTGGCGCGTGATGTTGAAGACGCCTTTGGGTGCGGCGCGCGCCATTTTGTCGGATCCTGGCAGGCCAAGTGCAGGATTGCCCGCAAACGAACCTGCAAAAAGGATCATCGCCGGCAGTGTAAGCAGCGTTGCAATGATCCATCCGACTGTGCCAGATCCCGGTAAATCAGCCGAAGGGGCGGCGGTAAACGCGAAGTAGATCCAGATGAAGAACGCTAAGCTGATAACCGAATAGGCAATTTGTTGGCCCGTATCGCCCAGCACTTTCACCATACTGGCTCTTAATGGGTGCGACATCAGAAAATGCGTGCCCACAAAGCCAACATTGGCTGCGATCAATGGATAGAGGCTTTCGTCCATGCCTTGTTCCCCCCTACAGCTTACGCCGCGATACGTATCACCTCGAAAGGCCGGTGGGAATAATTGTTGCCTGCGCGGTCGCCACATGGATGGGATCAGCGTCCTCGCTTTCCGCCCAGACATCGGCGCGTACGACGACCTGTCGTTTGCCGGGTTTGATGACTTCGCCTTTCGCATAAAGGCTTTTCCCCTGGGCGGGGCGCAGGAAATTGATCGTGTAAGATCCCGTCACCACGTCACCGACAGTGGAGGCCCCGGCCCATGCGCAGGCATTGTCCGCCATCAAGCCCACAATCGCACCATGGGCAAACCCGTGATGCTGGGTCATCTCGGGGCGCAGTTTGAGCCGCAATTCGCTGATGCCTTCCCACACACGCAAGGGTTCGACATCCAGCCAATTGGTGAAACCTGATCCCTTGACAGCAACTTTCCTCATGTACGCAAGAGAGGCTTCTGCACTGTCGAAACGTGAATTCGGCATGGGTCGGCCTTTCAATAAGTCTGTAATGCAGACGTAGATACCTCTTGCCAGCTGATCGCGCAAGTCTGATATGCAGATGAAACGGAGCTTTGCCGATATGAAGACCTACCGCCCATCGCGTGCACCTTGCCCTATTGGCCGATCTGCCCGGCTGCTGGGCGATCGCTGGGTGCTTTTGATCTTGCGCGAGGCGTTTTTGGGTGTGGACCGTTTTGAGCAATTCATCGAGCGGCTCCAGATCAACCGTGCGGCTCTCACATCGCGGCTGGCGATCTTGCAGGAGGCTGGCCTCATGGAGCGCGATCCGCCAGAGGGCCGGCGCGCGCGATACATCCTCACCGAACGAGCGCACGCATTGACGCCGCTCTATCGCGAGATGGCGAAATGGGGATCAGAACATCTTTTTGATGAAGCAGAGGCTCCGGCCAATTGGCGTGGCGGCGATGCCTAATCCTCAATCGCGAGCAGTTCGATCTTGAACACCAAAGTTGCTCCGCCCGGAATAGGCCCACTTCCGACCGGGCCATAGGCGAGGTCGGAGGGGATCGCGACTTCGATCGCTTCCCCAACACCGATTTGCGGAATTGCGAGCTGCCAGCCTTTGATCAGGCGTGAGAGCGGGAACGTGGCGGGCTCACCGCGCTCATACGAGCTGTCGAAGACCGTGCCATCGATCAGGCGGCCTTCGTAATGAACCGTCACAGTGTCTTCGACGGAGGGCTTTTTCGGTGAGGCGGTGTAGGTGAGATATTTCCACCGGATGCCGCCATCGATGAAGTACCAGCCATCCTGCGGCTCCAAGCCGAGCAAGTAGAGCTGCTGGCGCGAATGCCAAGCGCCATCGCGGACCGGAGCTTGCGACGCAGCATCCTCAACGGCGCCATTGTCCTGAGCGAAAACGGGCGCCGCAAAAAGGAGCGCGGCGATAGGGAGAATTGCGCCCCTCACCAGTCATACGCCTTTGGCAGATCGCTCTCATCGAGATCGCGGTACCGCTCTTTGAGGCGGCTTTGATGATTTTCGAGCGGCTGCTCAACGCCTGCAATGAACACCCTAGTGGGCGCGCTTCCCAGCTCAAGAGGATCACCATCCCAGATGACCAGATCACCCATGGCTCCCCCTTGCAGGACGCCAGCGCGTCCGCCCATTCCGCTAATCTCGGCAGGAACCGAACTGATCGCTGCGAAGGCCTGACCCCAGGAAAGCCCACTAGCACGCGGCACACGCGTCAGGGCGACAAGGTTGCCCGCCGCCTGCGGCAAACGGCGCGGATTGCGCAGTCCCGAGGCGCTGATCGCAACCTTCACGCCCGCATTCGTCATGCGCCCGATATTGCTTTGCGTGGCGGCAAGTTCGGCAAAGCTGACGGGCAGATCATCAAGCCCATCGGCGATCACAGGCACTCCCGCTGCGGCGATCTCACTTGCAACTATCCAACCCTCATTCGCGCCAACCAGCACCATATCAAGCTGCGGGAAATCGGATTTCAGCGCGAGGACACTGCGAATATCAGCAGCGCGCTCGACTGCGACGTAGAGTTGCTGCTGACCCGTCACGACAGGAACCAGCGCCTCCGCATCGAAGCGAGAGAGCATCACATTATCGCCCTTCGTGATCTCAGCTGTCTGCGGAGTGCCCCTAGCCCCAGACAAAGCTTGCGCCTCGCGAAGTGCGGACTTGAACAGGACATACGCCGAAGCCCTGCTGCCACCTGCACGCCGGGCGCCACCTTCGCCAAGGTCAACCATCTGGAACGCTTTTGCCTTCGTGACAGGGTTCGCGTCACTGCCGAGATCGACAATTGCGCCTTGCCCGGCAAAGATCGAACCAGACGGCAGCGTCGTTACCGCCGCACGCGTAACGCCCGCCGCGCGGTAGATGGCGACATGCTGCGAGTTGGGATTGACGATAGGCGCCGTGTCGAGCGCGGCGCTGAATGGCGATCCGCTGGCGCGAATGTCATTGGATTCGCTAACCGCGCCCACATCCCAAATGCCGATCGAAGTGACCGTCGCAAAGAGGCCGGGCGTCACCCAGCGGCCGCCCACATCTTCGTAATTCATATCGGCAGGCACTGTCACATCGGCACCGGCCGCAACGACACTCCCGCCCCTTACGATGACCGTCCCATTTGAGATAGGCTCACTCCCATCACCAAGGACGACAGTCGCGTTGGTGAGCGCCACGTCTTGCGCTGCGCATGGTGCTGCGATGAGAGCGGCTGCGAGAGCAAGGCTTGATGCAAACTTGCGGATCATTTGACATCTCCTTCACCGGGTTGGCCGAGCTCGAAATCGCTTACCGGGCGGCGTTTGGGGTCCATCGCATCGAACATCAGTGCGCCGTCTATCCAGACTTTCTCTGGCCGTGAATAAACGCTCAAGGGATCGCCATTCCACAAGACAACATCCGCCATCTTTCCGGGCTCCAGAGAGCCGGTAACGTTATCAATCCCCATGGCCTTTGCTGCGTTGAGAGTGATCCACTGGATGGCAGTGCCTTCGGAGATATCGATCCCCATGCGAAGGCCAGCCTTGCGGGCTTTCGATGCTTCCTGATTGAGCCGCTGAATATCGTCCTGATCGTCCGAATGGATCACCACGCACGCGCCCGATCGCTGGAGCAAAGCGCCGTTTTCGGGGATCGCGTCATAGGCTTCCATCTTGAAGCCATACCAATCCGCCCAGATCGCGCTGCACACTTCGTTTTCGCGCAGCAAATCGCCTATCTTGTAGCTTTCAACCGCGTGGTGAAATGCGGTAACCTGGTAGCCAACCTCTTTCGCCATATCCATCACAAGCGCCATTTCATCAGCCCGATAGCAGTGGTTATGGACCATGATATCGCCTTCGAGAACACCGACGAGTGTCTCCTTGGCAAGATCACGTTTGCGATCATCATCGTTGGCGTATTCGATCGCATCAAACCATGTCTGACGATTAACCGCGAAATTGCCCATCCGCGTGGACGGGGTGCGGCCCCTGTTGCCGTAAACCCGTTTGGGATTTTCACCGCAGGCCATTTTGAGGCCATAGGGCGCGCCAGGAAACTTCATGCCCTGAACCGTGCGGCTGGGCACGTTCTTCAACGTCACCGTGCGCCCGCCGAAAAGGTTGGCAGAGCCGGGCAGGATCATGAGCGAAGTTACCCCGCCATTTGCCAGCGCTCTCGAAAAACCCGGGTCTTGCGGCCACACCGAATGTTCTGCCCACACCTCAGGAGTGGTGGGATCGGTCGCCTCATTTCCGTCGGCGTGCGCATCGACATCGGGTGATGGATAATCGCCAAGGTGGCTGTGAATATCGATGATGCCGGGCGTCACGAATTTGCCCGCGCCGTCAATAACGACATACTCATCGGGGACGGCTCCCCCGGTGGTCACTTCGACAACCTTGCCATCTTTGAAGAGGACATTTGCCCCTTCCATCTTTGCGCCGGTCCCATCGAAAACTGTCGCTCCGACAAGCGCGGTTGGCGCGCCGGGATAGCGGATATAGGTCGAAGGGTATGGGGTATCGTCCACGCCGAGCGCGGCAAATTCGCCATCACTGCTCGCGCTGTCAGCCGAAGCATTGGCAGACCCTGTCGCCGCGCAAGCTGTCAGCGCAAGGGCGCTGAAACTCACTGCAAAGCGTGATCTCCAACCCGCTTGATTGAGGATCCGATGTCGCAGTCTGTCAGCCATGTCCAGCCCCTTCCTTTGCCAAGAAGGGGCTGTATTGGCCTGCAAATCGCCCGCTGTCCAGAAGGCTGGACGGGGGCCCTTGTCCAGCCTGCTTTATTCAGCCGGCCGTGTGGCTGGATGGATGCCCGCTTCCTGAGCTTCGAACCCTGCTTCTGCAGCGCCTTCGAGCGCTTCGTCGTCCTTGAGCGTGTCGAGATGCATGAGCTTTTTGATGAGCGGGGAGATTATCATCACGCCAACACCGATGACGACGGCATAAAGGCCCACAGTTGAATACACATCGAGTACGACTTGTTTGCCTGAAGCATCACCCACACCTTCGGCACCTGTCGCAGCGGCGATCAGGCCGGCGGCGAAGTTGCCCGTGGCTGACGCAAAGAACCAGGTGCCCATGATCAGCGACGCCATGTGCGCGGGCGCAAGACGGTTCATCGCCGATAGGCCCACTGGCGACAGGCAAAGCTCACCCGTCGTGTGCAGCAGATAGATAAGGAAGATGAAGATCACAGGGGTTGGCACATTTATGCCAACGCTGTTTGCGCCCCAGACCAAGACAAGGAAGCCGAGGCCAACTTGCACCACGCCCAATCCGAACTTCATCGGAGTTGAAGGGTCCATCCCGCGCTGACCCAAGAAGGTCCAGAGAGTCGCGAAAACGGGTGCCAGCAAGATAATGTAGATCGCATTGATCGACTGGAAGGTCGATGCCGGGACGCCGCCGCGATCAACATGGCGATCTGTGAAGAGGTTCAATGACGAACCAGCTTGTTCAAACAAGGCCCAAAATACGATGGATGTGACGATGAGGAACATCGCGGCAAAGATGCGATCGCGATCCTCGGCGGGCAGTTTGATCACGGCTATTCCGATTACATAGCCTACCAGAATAAGGCCAAAGCCGCCAAGCAAGAAGCCGACAACAGACTGATACTGGATCAGGACCCAGCATACCGCAACCAACCCAAATCCGATGGCGTACATGCTCCATTCGGTGCTTTTGCCGAGTGGCTTGGGTGGTTCGCCCCGGCCTAGGAGCAAGCCTTTGCCCAATGTGAAGACAATAAGGCCAGCGAGCATTCCGATGCCGGCGAGGCCAAACCCGTAAGCCCAGCCATAGGTCTCACCAATGTAGCCGCACATCAGCGAACCGATCGCAGCGCCCAAGTTAATGCCCATATAGAAAATGGTGTAGGCACCATCACGGCGGACATCGGTTCGTGGGTAAAGCTGTCCGACGAGAACTGAGATGTTCGCCTTCAAAAAGCCAGAGCCGACAATGATCAAGGCAAGCGCAAGCCAGAACACATAGATGATGGGGTTGTCGGTGTTGCCGGCTCCCGGCTCACCTTCGAAAGCCATAAAGATATGGCCTAGTGTGAGCAGCACAGCGCCAAAGGCAACCGCCTTCCGCTGACCGAGAACTTTGTCAGCCATGTACCCGCCGACAGCAGGCGTGATGTAAACAAGCGCTGTGTAAGCGCCGTAGATGATCCCGGATTCGCTATCGGAAAACAGCCAGTGCTTTGTCAGGTAGAAAATGAGCAGCGCGCGCATCCCGTAATAGGAAAAACGCTCCCACATTTCGGCAAAGAAGAGCACAAACAGGCCCTTTGGGTGGCCCAGAATGGTGCCTGCGCTATCGCCGTCTGGCAAAGCTTGAGTTGTCATGATTGCAAATAATCCCCGAAACACGCGGTCTTCGCCGCGCTCCAATGGCAAGCACACTAGCGGCGAAATTCTAAGTGTGAAGGCTTAGTTACAATCGTAACCGCACTTCACCCAATGTGTCGCATCTGTGCACACCCCTATTTCTGTAACACGATGTAACCCTCGGCGCGCTTGACGCGAATGGCTGTATTATGTCACTGAGGCACCTAGAGAGGACGCCATGACCCAATCAAGACCCGTCTACCTCAAACTGCGCGATCAGATCGCGGCGGCCATCATTCAGGGTGATTATCCTGAAGGGGCGATGCTGCCATCGGTGCGCGCGCTTGCTGCTGAACAGGGCGCCAATCCGCTGACTGTCGCCAAGGCATATCAGCAATTCCAGAACGATGGGCTGGTCGAGGTGCAGCGCGGCGTTGGAATGTATGTCGTGAAAGGCGCGGCTGAACAGCTGCGAACGCGCGAACGCGATCAGTTCTTGCGCGAAGAATGGCCCGAAATTCGCTCTCGAATGAAACGCTTGGGACTGAGTCCGGCCGATCTGATTGAAGCGAATTAATCGCTCAACAGCCCGTTTTCGCTCCAAAACGCTCCAAAATTGAACAATCGGTCCCGGTTTTCGTCCCAAACTGCAGCTATTCTACGGACGTCGCTTGCGAAATTAGCAATCGTCTGGCATCCCCGAATCTTCAGGGGGCGCCTTTCGGGTCAAGGCGCTAAGTTTTGCGGGGGCACGATGCATCCGCATACAAATTTGGCATGATGAAGGACAACTTTATATGCCATGGGGAGACCGAGATGATCAGATCCGAGCTGCTGCAAGAGCTGCATAAGGACAATCCAGACCTTCGCGCGGAAGAAATCGAACAGGTGGTCGACATCTTTTTCGATGAGATCGCTGGCCGATTGGCGGAGGGAGGCCGCGTTGAATTGCGCGGATTTGGCGCATTTTCTACACGCGAGCGTGAGGCGCGCACGGGGCGCAATCCCCGCACAGGCGAAGCGGTGGAAGTTCCCGCAAAGCGTGTGCCTTACTTCAAGGCGGGCAAGGAAATCCGCAAGCGCCTCAACGAATAAGCGACCGCGCATTTGCGCTATTGCCCTAGGCCATCAGCTGACCTGCGTGTGATGGCAAAGGGCTGTTGCGCCCTATCAGGCTGCAACCAGCGTTGCTTCGTCATCATCCACTCGGTTGGGGATGGGATAGCGGCGTTCCTCATCGAGCGCTGAGAATACGGCATTGATGATCTGATCGATGCCGCCCTGTGCTGTCACATCGACGGGCATCATCCCCAGCGTTGCAAATTCATCCATCGCGTCAGCGCCTGACAGCGCGATGACGCGGGCAATGCCCGGCAGGCGTTCCTGAACAAGCGGTGTAAGTTCGCGCGAGATCGCTACATTTCCGGTTGCGACCAAAACGACTTTGCGACGCTCCATCCCGAGCGCATCCCAGCTGCGCGGATCACCCGGATTGGCCTGATGCACATGGTATCCGTCTGCAAGCGAGCGCTCGAACCGCTCGGTATCAGACTCGACTGCGAGATATCCGATTTCATTGTAGGTCAGGGCATCGGCAACTGCTCTGCCAGCTGGCGCAAGACCGATGATAACCACCGGTGCATCGTCACCTGCAAGCTTTTGATCGGGTGGCCCTTGGCGAAGTTTGCCCGCAAGCGTGCGGCCCCAATTCGAAACAAGCGGCGTTACCGCGAGGCTGATCGCGATGGCGGTGACGAGGATCGAGACAAGGCGCGGCTCAACAAGGCCCGCCAATGCGGGGAGAGCCAAAAGGACGAGCGCGAATTCGCTGCCCTGTCCGAGAAGAAAGCCAAGCTGGATCGAGCCCGGTACGGACCAGCGATTGGCCAATCCGGCGAGCACATTCATAGCGCATTTGATCGCGATAAGGCCGGCAGAGGCCCCGAGGATGATGAGCCAATCGCTGGCGAGCACCGCAGGATCAATCGACAGGCCCACCGAGATGAAAAAGAAGCTCAGGAAAAGGCCGCGGAAAGCGTCGATCTCTGTCTGGACCATGATGCGATAGCGTGAATCGGCAACCGCCATACCGCCCAGAAAAGCGCCAAGAGTGAGCGAAAGGCCAGCCATGCCAGCGGCCCATCCCGCCGCGAGCGCGATAAACAGCGCGGTGGCGGTGTAAACTTCGCTGCTGCCAACGCGTGCAATAGCGCGGAACAGCGGCTCGGTGAGATAGCGCGCGAAGAGCACTGCGATGCCGAACGCTGCCAGCGCCTTGACGCCTGCCATACCCAGCGCAGGTGCCATCGACCCTCCCGATCCCAGTGCGCCAACCGCGACGAGCAAAAGGATCGCGGCGATGTCCTGAAAAATGAGGATCGATTGGGCCGCGCGGCCTACGGGGCAGTCATCCTGTCCCCGCTCCTTCACAAGACCGATGACGACCGCGGTCGAAGAAAGGCCCATCGCAAGGCCCGCAATAATCGCAAACTCCAGCGGAATCTCGAGCCCGGTCGCCATATCGAGCAATACGAACAAGCCCGCAAATGCTCCGCCAGCCACCAGCATTTGCAAACTGCCAAAGCCAAAGATGTTGCCCGCTTCAGCGCGAATCCGGCCGAGCGAGAAATGTAGGCCGAGATTGAACAGCAGGAACATGATGCCGACTTCGGCCATCGCAATGACGATCGGGCCATCGGAAAGATCGCCATATCCCAAGATGGAAAGTCCAAGGCCAAGCCCGAGATAGCCGACAATTGGGTTCAGACGCGCAATCCGCGCAAGCACGGCCGCGCCAATTCCGAGGCCCAGCAGAGTTATTGCGGGCTGGATGGTTGCGACCACTGAGTGGCCGTCGTGAAGCGCTTCACCTGCCATGTCTGCCTGTGTCCCGTTGCGGATGGCCAATTGGCCTGCCGATCTTCTTAGAATGGGTCGCAACAATGCGTATGACAAGAGGCTGCTTACTTGAGGTTGCCGCATCGCATTGTGCTGGCTATCGAGCACCGCGAATGCCATGGCCGACCTCCATGGCGCGAGGCGCGGGCAATAGCTGCCCATTTTGCGCAAGCGGGTGTGGCGGAATGGTAGACGCCGGGGACTTAAAATCCCCTGATCCTATAGATCGTGTGGGTTCGAGTCCCACCACCCGCACCAATCCTTTTCAAGACCTGATCAGCATCCTCAGCCAAACTCCGTATTGCCGTTTATCCGGGGCTTAACCCCGTTTCGAATATCAATTTCGAACGGAGAGTTTTCCGGGCCGCCCCAACGGGGCTGGGCTTTTGTGGGACAATGTCAGGCAGTGTAGATGGACCAACCGGCAGTTCCTTATCGATCAAGTGATCTTGACGATCGCTTAGACACTTCGCCTGTGGCTGAGACTGAGACGGCGAGCGTTTCATCGCGCAGAGCGCCGCGTATAAAGACTCTCATCCGATCGGCGAAGCTCATCACCAAACAGGGTGAATTTGTGTGCGTGGTCCGCGATGTCTCGCGAACGGGTGTGCGTGTTCGTCTGTTTCACGCCCTTCCCGATGAGCCGCAAATGGCTCTCCAGATGCCGAGCGGCAGCACCTATGAATTGCGACCGGTCCGACAAATGGAGAATGAAGCGGGGTTCGAATTCATAAGCGATGTCGATGTTGAAACGCTCGTCCATGAGGCAAGCGATTACCCCAAGCGTGCGTTGCGGTTCTCCATCTTCTTCCCAATCACAGTGAGCGCTCCAGATGGCCGCTGGGAAGCGGTGGTCGAAAATCTATCCCAGCAAGGAGCCCGGTTCGAGTGCGAAGGTTTGTTCGCGATCGATCAAACTCTCAAACTGGTTGGCCAAGAAGGCGCAGAAGGCTTTTCAGAGATCGATGCCAAGGTGCGCTGGCGCCGCGATAACGCGTATGGCGTGGTGTTCGATAACACCTTTTCGCTCAATGATTTTGCCACCCTTTGCATGCGCTTGCAGTCTCCGATGCTCGCGACTGACTGAGAGATTTTATACCGCTCACGCAAAATCACGTAAAAAGTGCGAGTTCGCGGGTCTGGTTTACAGTTCGCTAACCATTTTCCTTCACTCCCGATCGTGATCCAATGCGCGATACCGCGTGCATTGGGCGCTTTTTTACGGGGGCTTTCAATGTCGCAGCACGATGCTGGTTTTAACGCAGGTACAAATGGCGGAATTCTTGATGTCGATGTCGCCATCATCGGTGCGGGGCCGGCTGGTCTTACCGCAGGGTATTTGCTGACCAAGCAGGGCAAGACCGTCGCCATCATCGAAAAAGACGAAACCTATGTCGGCGGGATCAGCCGCACGGTCGAACACGAAGGCTATCGCTTCGACATTGGCGGGCACCGCTTCTTCTCGAAAAGTCAGCAGGTTGTCGACCTGTGGAATGAAATCCTGCCTGATGACTTCATCCAGCGCCCCCGGATGAGCCGCATCTATTACGAAGGCAAATTCTACAGCTACCCGCTGCGCGCTTTTGAAGCATTGTCGAACCTCGGCATTTTGCGTTCGACCGCCTGCATGCTGAGCTATCTTCGCTACAAGCTGTTCCCGATCAAGGACGTCAAAAGCTTTGAGGACTGGACCACCAACCAGTTTGGCAAGAAACTCTATTCGATCTTCTTCAAGACCTACACCGAGAAGGTGTGGGGCATGCCGTGTGATGAGATGAGCGCCGACTGGGCTGCTCAACGCATCAAGGGCCTGTCGCTGTGGAACGCGGTAACTGATGGCCTTAAACGCTCGCTTGGCCTCAACAAGAAACCCAATGACGGGCAGGAAGTGAAAACTCTGCTCGAAACCTTCCGCTATCCACGACTTGGTCCCGGCATGATGTGGGATGCCGCGCGCGATCACATCCACGCGACTGGCAAAGGCCAGGTACTGATGGGCCACGCGCTGGAACAACTCGCCAGCGATGGTCAGGGCGGTTGGTCGATGACCGCGTCTGGGGATAGTGGCAAAGTGCAGGTCCGCGCCAAACACGCGATCAGTTCAGCACCCATGCGCGAGCTTGCAAAGCGCATCCACCCGCTGCCGCAGTCTTCGCTCGAAGCGAACAAGCTGCGCTATCGTGACTTCCTTACCGTCGCTTTGATGGTGAAATCGGAGGACCTTTTCCCCGATAACTGGATCTACATCCACGATGACCGGGTGCAGGTTGGCCGCGTGCAGAACTTCCGCAGCTGGTCACCAGAAATGGTGCCGGATGACGATATGGCGTGCGTTGGCCTCGAATATTTCTGTTTCGAAGGCGACGGTCTGTGGTCTTCCTCCGACGACGATTTGATCGCTCAGGCAACCAAGGAAATGGAAATCCTCGGCCTTTGTGATCCCAAGATGGTCGTAAGCGGCGCGGTTGTCCGCCAGAAAAAAGCGTATCCTGTCTACGATGATGATTACGAGGCCAACGTGCAGGCGATGCGCGAAGAGCTCGAAGAAAAGCATCCGACGCTGCACCTTGTCGGCCGCAACGGGATGCACCGCTACAACAACCAAGACCACGCGATGATGACGGCGATGTTGACGGTTGAGAACATCCTTGCAGGTAAGCGCATTTACGACACGTGGTGCGTCAACGAGGATGCGGAATACCACGAAGCGGGTGATGAGGGCGAAGAGACCAAAATTGCCGCGCGCGAAATGTCCGACGACACCGAAACAAAAACTCTGAGCGAAGATCAGGTTGCCGCTCTCACATCGCTGCGCGGTGTGCCCGAGCGGATAAAATCTGACGAGGGATCAGTGGAAGAAACTCGCAAGTCGGCCTGATTTCACGATGCTAGTCGAAAGGTAGTTTGAACCGGCCTCGACCATGAACGATCAGTTTTCATCCGTGATCGCAAGACTGCGCGATTTCCAGCTGGCGCGTTATCTGCTCGCCAGCGTTGGCGCGTTGGCGGTCGATGTGGGCGCGTTCCTGGGGCTGATGGCCATGGGCGTTGCGCCCGCGCCGGCCTCTGCCATCGGGTATTCGCTTGGCATTCTTGCGCATTGGCTGCTTTCAAGCCGGACGGTCTTTCAAGAAACGGTCGCAAGCGGAGGCGCGGCGCGAACACGGCAAAAAGCGCTGTTTGTAATCTCCGCCTTTATCGGCCTCGGCCTTACCACAGCCATCGTGGGCGTCGGCGATTGGGTGGGTATCGATCCGCGCCTTGCCAAAGCCGCCGCGATCATCGTCAGTTTCACAGCGACTTGGCTGATCCGCAGCCGCATCGTTTTTCGCGCTGAACAATCCGCCCCATCGACATGATTATGGAGCGCCGCCTTGGAGCCTTTTCGGCTGAATTCCTGATTAAGGTCGCGCTTTGTTGGGCGGTCCTCTCCGCGGTGTTGCTGGGCTTCCATTTCAGCAAAATCGCAGGCTTTCTTTCGATGGGTCCGGACGATGTCCTGCGGCTCGTCCAGGTGCGCGATCTAATCGCTGGGCAAAGCTGGTTTGATGCGACGCAGCACCGGATCAATGCTGCTGATGGCGGGGTGCCGATGCACTGGTCGCGGCTTGTCGATTTGCCGCTCTATCTCACCATCATTGTGCTGACCCCGATTGTGGGAAGCGCGCTGGCCGAAACAATCGCCGTTATCCTCGTCCCGCTCATCACCATGGGCCTTGCCATGATGCTGGCGGCGCGGATTGCGTGGCGGTTGCTGGGGCAGCAAGTCGCCAATTTGACCTGTCTGGTCTTCGCCTTTTCACTTCCTGTCATTTTCCAATTGGGACCGATGCGGATTGATCACCATGGCTGGCAGATTGTCTGCGCGCTCGCTGCCGTGAACGGATTGATGGCACGCTCTGAACGAATGGGCGCCTTCATCATTGGGGCATCGCTCGCGACCTGGCTTTCTATCTCTATCGAAGGGCTGCCGTTTGCAGCTGCGATGTTCGCACTGCTTGCATGGCGCTGGATACGTGATCGCAAAGAGCGTGTGTGGCTGGAAATGGCGATCCAGAGCCTTGCTGGCACCAGCATCGCGCTGTTTCTGCTGACAAAGGGCGCGGGCAATCTTCAGATTTATTGCGATGCAATAGGGCCAGCGCATCTCGCCGTCTTTGGCTGGGGAGCGATTGTGCTCACGGTGTTCTCGCGCATAGAGCCAATTCCGCGCGGATTGCTTGTGGCAGGGTTCGGTATTGCCGGCGGCGGCGCGATTGGCGTCATGTTTTTGACCGCACCGCAATGCGTCACTGGCGGAGGATTTGGTGATCTTGATCCGCTCGTCGCCGAGTTTTGGCTTTCAAAAGTTGCCGAAGGTCAACCGATCTGGCGCCAGAAACTGGAAGTCGCGATGCAGTTCGCGGTCACGCCTGTCATTGCGCTGTTCGCGCTCGCCAATCTGATTGGGCAATCGCGCGACTGGTTGCGACGTTTCTGGACGGACTATGCTTTGCTTCTGGTCGCTGCATTCATCGTCTCGATGTTTGTTGCGCGCGCTGGAGCGGTGGCCTGCGTGCTCGCTGCGCCGCCACTGGCCTGGCAGATCCGCCAATGGCTTAGAGCAATCCGCAATATGAAGCGCCCGGTCTATCGTGTTTCGGCCATGATGGGCGTTGCCTGCGTGCTGCTGCCGATCCTGCCGCTTTCCGTCTTCACGAGCGCTGAAAAGGCGCACGCTTCGATCCTTGGTGAAGAGCCAAAGGAAAAGAAAAAGCCTGCCGCCACCTGCAACATTTCTGAGACCGCGCATTTGCTGAACGCGCTCCCGGCGAGCGAGCTGTATGCGCCGCTCGATATTGGCCCGCGAATTCTGCTTGATACGCATCACAGCGTTGTCGCGACCGCGCACCACCGCGGCGATGATGCGATGAAGTTCGTGATCGAGACTGCGCTCGCCGATCCAGACGACGCACTCACCAGATTGCGCGCGCGCGGCACCAATTATGTCGTGATATGCGATGGCCGCGGCGAACCTGTTACTTACAAAAAGGCGGCGCCGGATGGCTTTGTTGCCACGCTCCTAAGCGATGATGCGCCCGATTGGCTTGAGCCGATTGATCTGGGCGAGGCCGGATCGCTCAAGGCCTGGGCGATCAAGCCGGAATAAAATCTCCAACCGGCGCTAGGCTGGGATGAAGTCCAACGCCGCACCGTTGATGCAATGGCGCTTGCCCGTGGGCTTTGGCCCGTCACCAAAGATATGTCCCAAATGCCCGCCGCAATCGGCGCAGTGCACTTCGGTGCGGGGGTATCCAATCTTGTAATCGGTGCTCGTGCCAACTGCGCCCTTGTCGATCGCTTTGTAGAAGCTCGGCCAGCCCGTCTTGCTGTCGTATTTGTGCGCTGAGGAATACAGGCGATTGTTGCACCCTGCGCAAACGAACGTGCCCTTGCGGTTTTCCTTATTGAGGGGCGATGTGTAAGCGCGCTCTGTCCCGGCTTCGCGCAGGACATAGTATTCAGACTTGGTCAACTGCTTGCGCCATTGCGCTTCTGATTTGCTGATACGGAAATTGCCCTTGGCTTGAGCGGGGGATGCACCGCACGCGCTCAACAAAGGCAAAGAAACGCCGAGGCCCGCCGCCCCGAGCAGAAAGCGGCGACGCCAGATGCTGTCCGACATGATTTTCGATCCTGATTTTTCGTCCATCTCGTTATGTTTTACGTGTTAAATGGCGAAAAAGTTTCACTTCGCGACCTGAAGCGCTCAGAATTCGGTGATTTCTACCTCCAGCTTGCGGAAACCGTGGACGAAGTTTGCGCGCACGCGCTCCACATCGCCTGCAACGTGAACGCGCATCCGGCGTTTGTGCATTTCTTCGAGCAAGACGCGCAATTGCAATTCGGCAAGCCGCGCACCCACACAGCGGTGGATACCGTAGCCAAACGCGATGTGCCGCTTTGCATTCTCGCGTGTGATATCGAGTTTGTGCGGGTCGGGGAAAATTGCTTCCTCGTGGTTTGCCGCGAGATACCACAGCACAACCTTGTCGCCCTTCTTGATCGTCTTGCCGAAGACTTCGGTGTCTTCGGTGCAGGTCCGCCGCATATGCGCAAGCGGTGTCTGCATCCGCAAACATTCCTGAACGGCATTCGGGATAAGCTCCGGATTTTCCTCAAACAGTTTTCGCTGATCGGGGAACTTGTCGAGCAAGTGGATGATCCCGCTCATTGTGTTGCGCGTCGTGTCATTCCCTCCGACGATCAACAGCACCAGATTGCCGATGAATTCTTCAGGGCGCATCTGGTTCATCGCATCGGAATGAACCATCATGCTGATAAGGTCATTTCCGGGCTCTTTATCCATGGTGCGCTCGACCCAGAGCGATTGGAAATAGGCCGCCATCTCATGAAGGAATTCCCAGCGCAGCTCGTCAAGCTCACGCACGCCTGCAATTTCGGTATCGCCTGACCAGTCAGACCAGAAAGTGAGCATGCGACGATCTTCCCATGGGAAGCCGAACAGGATGGCGAGCATGCCCGTCGTCAGTTCAATCGAAACCGTGTCGACCCAGTCAAAGACTTCGCCGCGCGGAAGAGTGTCGAGCAATTCGCCCGTGCGCTGGCGGATTTCGTCTTCCATATCCTTCATGGCTGACGGGGTGAATTTGGGAGCGACTGTGCGGCGCTGGCCGGTGTGTTGTGGCCGGTCCATGGCGATGAACATGGGGAGTTCGCGGCGATCGGTCCCCTCTGCGGCGATCTGTTCGTCAGTCAGGCGTTCAAGGATGGTGATCCCACCATATTCCCAGCTCGAAGAGAATGTTTCCGGCAATGCCTCGATATGCTGGATCGCCTTGTGCCCGACGACAGCCCAGTACGGGCCATAGGGGCTTTCGGGGATGTAATGCAGCGGGCCTGCATCCTGCATTTCCTTGAAAATCGGCTGCCATCTGTCTTCGAAATAGATATCCGACCGGCTCACATCCCATTTGTGAGGATGCTGCGGGCGTTCTTCCGGATGCTTTTCAAAGTGCGCCTTGAGCGCTTCATACGCCTGCGGTGAATTGCGCACCTTGGGCCGTGCAGGGGGTGCCATCGTCGCCATTGTTCTCTCCCGTCACCGAACTGTGTTGTTCGATCAACGAGAGACATCCTGCCCTAATTGACAGTGATGTCAATACCGGTTTCGATTGACTACTTACTCAGCCGGTTCAAGCGCAGGCTCAGCCTTGCGGCGCCCGAAGAGGGAGCGACGTTTCGATTTATCGCGCCCAGCACCGCCTGATTTCATCACGCGTTTCTTGAACAGGATCGATCCACCTTTGACGAGCAGGGCAACCCAGATGCCTTGCCATAAGAGCGCGCCTGCGTGAATCCACACATTCTCATCCATCGCCGCGCGCGCAAGCATGGCGAAAGGAGAAGAGAGCGGGAAGGCGATGGCGTAAGGCTCCATCCACGCACCGCCTGGCGTCAATGTGAAGGCAGCGACGAAGAACACCATAAGCTGCATCATCGTCACCGGCATCGACATGGTCTGCACTTCGCGCACGGTGTTCGCCATTGCGCCAATGGTGAGGAACAGGGAGCCGAGCAGCAGATACGCCATCGAGAAATAGGCAATTCCGAAAACGATAAAGAGCGGCCATCCAACCGCAGGGCCGGGAAGGTTGCGGTAATTGGTTTGAGTGACGGTTACGATCGCATCTTCGGCCACCGCCCAAAACGCCCAACCGACAGTGCCCCACACAGCGATGCCCACAAACGACACGCCCAGCATGGCAAACAGCTTGCCCATGAACACCGCGTCCATCGGGATCGCTGCGGCTAGGATTTCGATGATCTTGTTGCCCTTTTCCTCAGCGAGGTTGGACAGTACCATGCCTGCAAGCAGCATCGTCAAAAGGAACAGAACCATTTGCGAGGCTTGAGCGGTTTTGATCCGGCTGGATCGTTCAGACGCCGCGCTGCTGGTGACAGTGGCGGTCTGGACGTTGGGGAAGGTCTGCGGTGATGCGCTTGCCCCGGTGGAGGCGATCAGGCTGATCGGGCCTTTCCACCGCGCAACTTGTCCCTTGGTGCCCACCAATTCAGGCGCAGCGATGCTGCCCGTCACAATCGCGACATAGCTGCCTTTTCGTTCTTCAAGGAACGCCCTCGCGTTGAAACTGGGATTGTCTTGGGCTTCAGGAATAACGGCAAGCGCAGGCACCGCACCGCCCAATTGCGGACGCAAGGTATCCGCGCCGCGTAACAGCGCCGCGGTATCATCCACGCTCATCGCGATACCGATTTCGGCAGCGGAAGCTTGCTTCGAAACCTGTCCGCCAATGCTGCCGGCAAGGCCGCCAACGATGACGGGGAAGAGCGGCCCCAAAAGGAAGAACAGAAACGCGCGGCTGAACAGCACAGCGACGAAATCACGCTGGGCGATGACCCAGGCGGCTTCGAGACGCGAAAGGCGGGGTTTGACAGCCATGTTGGCCATTTGGTCGCTCATGATAGGTCTCCCGCCTGATCAGCCTCAAGCTGACGCGCAGCCGCTTCGCCTGCGATTGCGACGAAAGCATCGTGAAGCCCGGCGCGTTCGATGGAAAGCGACAGAATGCCCGCTTCGCCTGCGATGAGGTCTTTGAGCAAAGGCTCAACCCCAGTTTCTGGAAGCGAGAAATAGAAGAAATCGCCTTCGCGCCGCGTGTCTTCGGGCAGAGCTTTGGTCCATGCTCCTTCGCGCGCGCGGGTTTCGAGGCGGACTTGTGCAGGGATTCGGTCACGTGCGGTTTCGACGCTGCCGGCATAGGGCACTTTGCCCCCTGCAATAATGGCGACGCCTTCGCAAAGCCGCTCGGCATGATGAATGACGTGGGTGGAGAAGATTACCGTCACCCCTTCTTCAGCCAAAGACCGGATCATCCGCTCCAACTTGCCCTGGTTAATTGCATCAAGGCCGGAGAATGGTTCATCAAGCACCACAAGGCGGGGCTGGTGAACCAGAGTGCCGAGCAATTGGACGGTTTGCGCCATCCCTTTGGAAAGCTGGCGAATCTGGCGATCGGCTGCATGGGAAAGATCGTGCCGTTTCAGCAGTTCAAGCCCGCGCCTGCGTCCTTCCGGCTTTGGCAGACCGCGCAGCGCGCCCATGAACGCGATGGCATCAATTGCCTTCATGGCGGGGTAGAGACCTCGCTCTTCGGGCAGATATCCGATCAGGCGACCCACATCGTGCGGGCGATCATGGCCAAAGACACGGCGCACGCCTTCATCGGGATCAATGATGCCCAAAAGCATCCGCAAGGTCGTCGTCTTTCCAGCGCCATTGGGGCCCAGAATGCCGTAAATCGCGCCTTCAGGCACAGCGATATCGACGCCATCGACAGCGCGCGTCCCGTCAAAGCTTTTGACCAGCCCGCGCGCTTCAATCGCGAGAGGGCGCGTATCGATGATCGGCTCAAGGTCAGAGCTGTCAAACGGGGCTGTGTGATTGTGCGAAGCCACAAGTTCGCTTACCGGCATATCCATGGGAATGCGAGTTAACGCGCGAGACTAAACGGGAGTAACCCTAAACATGGTTAATTCCGGGCTAACCAACGGAGTTGAGGAAACGCTTGAAACGCGTATTTCCAAGGCTGCGCTGGATCTCGGATTTGTATCTTGCGGCATTACCAGCGCCCGCGAAGACCCGGTCCGCGCTGAGCGGCTCGAACAATGGCTCGGCGATAATCATCACGGCACAATGGAATGGATGGAGACAAGGGCCCATCATCGCCGTTCTCCGCAAGCCCTATGGCCTGAGGCGCGATCGGTGATTGCTCTCGGTATGAGTTATGCCCCCTCTGCCGATCCGATGCGGCTGGAGGATTATCCTGCCCATGCGCGCATCTCCGTTTATGCGCAGGGCAAGGATTATCACGATACCGTCAAAAAGAGACTGAAGGCGCTCGCGCGTTGGCTGGTGGCTGAAGAACTGGGCGCTGAGGTGAAAGTCTTCGTCGATACAGCGCCCGTGATGGAAAAGCCTTTGGGAGAGGCGGCGGGCATTGGCTGGCAGGGCAAGCACACCAACCTCGTCAGCCCAGATCACGGCAGCTGGCTGTTTCTGGGAGCGATCTACACAACTCTGGAACTTGAGCCGAGCGATCCTCAACGCGATCAATGCGGGACTTGCCGTGCATGTCTGGATAGTTGCCCCACCGACGCGTTCCCCAGCGCCTACCGGCTCGATGCGCGGCGCTGCATTTCGTATCTGACGATTGAGCATAAGGGGCCGATAGCTGAAGAGTTTCGCACCGCTCTCGGCAATCGGATCTATGGCTGCGATGATTGTCTGGCGGTTTGCCCATGGAACAAGTTTGCATCCACCGCCCACGCCATGCGCGAATTTCTACCCCGCGCCGAACTCGCAAGTCCGCGACTTGGCGAATTGCTCGCGCTTGATGATGCAGGCTTTCGCGAGGTTTTTTCAGGCTCGCCCATCAAACGGATCGGGCGGGGCAGGTTTGTCAGGAACTGCCTTTATGCGGCTGGGAATAGCGGGGATGCGGCGCTGCTCGGCGCATGCGAGAAGTTGAAGAACGATCCCGACACAGTCGTCGCAGATGCGGCGCATTGGGCCGCAGCGCGCCTTACATCATCTCTTTAAGCTGCACGTTCGCATCGGCCAGCAATTCAGGATCAATCCGCTCAGCGCCCGCTTTCAGCATTTTTGATCCCTGCACGTAATCCTTCATGGTGTTCACGCAGTCGAATGCGATCGGTTTGCCTTCTTTGAGATAGACGACTGTGAATTTGCGAGTGGCAGGATCGCCGCGCAATACGGTGGCATCGTAATCGAGGTTGAGGCCAGCGGTCTGCAGTTTCAGATCATACTGGTTCGACCAGAACCACGGCAAAGCATCATAGGGCTCTTTTTCGCCCATGATCGCTTTTGCCACCGTGTTTGCCATGTCGTGCGCGTTCTGGACGGATTCCAGACGGATCACGGCGTTTTCGGCATAGGGATTGGCGTGCGCTGCGCAGTCACCAATCGCGTAGATATCATCGAGAGTGGTGCGGCAGCAGAAATCGACATCGACGCCGTTGGACCCGGCAGCGCCCGCGGCGATGAGCGGCCCGACAGCCGGGACAATGCCAACGCCGACAACCACCATATCGCAGGCCAGAAAATCCCCGGTATCAAGCTGCACACCCGTCGCATGGCCATTGTCGTGCGCGATTGCGGTGACGGATTGGCCAAGTCGCACATCGACGCCCTGATTGCGGTGTTCAGTCGCGAAGAATTCGGACAGTTCTGGTCCGGCAACACGCGCGAGCAGGCGCTCCTGCGTTTCGATGAGAGTGACCTCGCAGCCCATTTTGCGTAGGACCGCTGCGGCCTCTAGCCCAATATACCCGCCGCCAATCACCACTGCGCGGCGCGCGCCTGCTTCAAGAGCGGCCATCATCGCATCTGCATCACGCTTGTCACGGACGTAGAAGACGCCTTTCTGGTTTGCGCCGGGGGTAGGCAGACGGCGCGGATCGCCGCCGCCTGACCAGATGAGCTTGCGATATCCTACCACGCTGCCGTCAGACAAAGTCACCGTGTGCGCAATCGGATCGATATCGGTGACTGCGTGCCCCAGTGACAGATCAATGCCCTTGTCCGCCCAGAATTTTTCCGGCCGGATCATGATGCGTTCAAAGCCCTTGTCGCCTGCAAGGTATTCCTTGGACAGTGGCGGGCGTTCATACGGGGGCGCCGCATCGCGCCCGATCATCAGGATTGGGGCCTCGTGTCCTTGTTGGCGCAGCGCAATTGCAGCCTGCGCCCCGCCATGGCCTGTGCCGACAATAACGACATCAGCTTCGCGTGCCTGTGGTGCCAAGTTCGTTACCCTCTCTCGCCCCTGAGGCGCGCATGCCTTGCGCCAATCGTGCGCAAGGTCAAGGCTTAAGCCTCAAGCACCCCGCGCGCCTGACTGGCGATTTGGGCCAAGACGGCAGGCGCGACCGGCGTCTGGTTTTGCGCGCGCGCGACGACATTCCTGAACTGCCGGATCGAAGCTGAATTATCGTCCGCCCATTTGTCGACAGCAGATTTGGGTTCGGCGTCTTTCTTCTTAAGCAGAGCCCGCAAAAGATCGAGCCGCATCTGCTGAAAATCGCGCGCGAGCCCGGCAACCAGCATCCGCTCCCACACATCGGATGGCTCCATCAAGGCGGCGGTGCGCTGCGCCCAATCGAGACCAAGCCGCGCGCCAAGGTCGGTAAATGCGCTGGTTAGATCGGTGATTGGCAGGCCGGAGGTTTGCGCAAGACGGGCAAGACCCGCTGCGCCATCCATTTCGAACAGGCGGACAATTTGGCCGGCAAGTTCTTTTGGTGTGCCGGCATCAGTCAATTCGCCGCGCATGTTGTCGGATTGCTGGCGCGCATCGCCCGAAATGAGCGTTTCCGTCGCCTTGGTCAGTTCATTGATGCCCGGTGCGAGTTCCTCGGCCAGTTCGCTTGCCCGCTGTCGTGCAGCGCCCGCGCGCAAGAGATCGCCCATATGCGCGCCAAGAGCTTGCCCGGTGCGTTCGAACAGCTCGATCCGCGTTGCCTCGCTGACTTTCGCATCGTCAATCTGCGTCCAAAGCCCGCGCATGTCGAACAGGGTATCCACCGCGACAAATGTTTTCGCGATTGCTTCAAGCATCGCGCCCTCTTCTTCGGCGAGCTCGAAAACGGCGAGCGGCCCCATCGAATTGACGATGCGATTGGCGAGTTCGGTTGCGATCAGTTCGCGGCGCAGGCGGTGATCGGTGATCGCGCCTTTGAAATCCTTGCGCATCGGTTCGGGGAACATGTTGATGAGATCATCTTCAAGCGAAGGATCATCAGGCAGATCGCTTTCCTCGATCGCGTCTTGCAGCACCAGCTTTGTTGTCGACAGCAGCACGGCAAGTTCGGGCCGGGTCAGCCCCTTGCCATCGTTCGCGCGGCGTTTGAGCATTTCATTGTCGGCAATGCCCTGGTTCTCCCGGTCGAGAACGCCCATCTCTTCGAGCCGCTCGATCAGGCGGATATACGAATCCATCGCCTTTGCGCCCGCAGCCTCTGCGATGGACAGCGCGAGTGCCTGCAAGCGATTGTCTTCAAGGACAATCTCGGCGACCTCATCGGTCATTTTCTGGAGCAGGTTGTTGCGTTTCTTCTCAGTGAGATCACCGCCGCGCACCGCCGATGCGAGCGCGATTTTTATGTTCACCTCGTTATCCGAACAGTCCACACCCGCCGAATTGTCGATAAAGTCGGCATTGAGCCGCCCGCCATTCAATGCAAATTCGATGCGGCCTGCTTGAGTAATCCCGAGGTTCGCACCTTCGCCGATAACCTTTGCCCCAACCTGCCGGGCATTGATGCGCAAGGCGTCATTCGCCCTGTCGCCGACATCGGAATTGCTCTCGTCTTCAGACTTGATGTAGGTTCCGATGCCGCCGAACCAGATCAGGTCAACAGGTGCGCGCAAAATAGCACTGACGAGATTATCAGGCGTGATTTCCTCGCATTCCAACCCGAGCATGCTGGCAGCGGTTTTGGAAAGCGTGATGTTTTTTGCATCGCGCGAATACACCCCGCCCCCGCGCGAAATCAGATCCTTGTCGTATTCATCCCAGCTTGAGCTTGATTTTTCGAACAGGCGCTTGCGCTCTTTCCAGCTTGCGGCCGGATCGGGCGAAGGATCGATAAAGATGTGCCGGTGATCGTAAGCGGCGACCAGCTTGATCGCTTTCGACAACAGCATGCCGTTCCCGAACACATCGCCCGACATATCGCCGCAGCCGACGACTTCGATCGTGTCTTCCTGAACATCGATGCCCATTTCAAGGAAGTGCCGCTGCACGCTGACCCATGCACCGCGCGCGGTGATACCCATGGCCTTATGGTCATAGCCGTTGGAGCCGCCGCTCGCGAAAGCATCGCCGAGCCAGAAATTCTTGTCTTCCGCAATGCCATTGGCGACATCGGAAAAGCTCGCAGTACCCTTGTCGGCAGCGACTACGAAATAGGGGTCTTCGCCATCATGAATGACGACATCTTCGGGGTGAACGACTTTGTTGCCTTTGAGATTGTCGGTAACGGAGAGCAGGCTGCGGATGAAGACCTTGTAGCTTTCCTTGCCCTCTTTCGCCCACGCGTCGCGATCTTGCGAGGGGTTGGGCAATTGCTTGGGATAGAAACCGCCTTTCGCACCTGTCGGAACGATCACCGCGTTCTTGACGCGCTGCGCTTTCATGAGGCCCAGGACTTCGGTGCGGAAATCGTCGCGGCGGTCCGACCAGCGAAGGCCGCCGCGCGCAATCACGCCCGAGCGCAGGTGAATGCCTTCGACCCGGCGCGAATAAACGAAGATTTCGCGCCATGGCACAGGCTTTGGAAGGTAGGGTACTTTCTCGGATTCGATCTTGAAGGCGAGCGCTTCGTTTGCTGCTTCGGCAAAGGCGTTGGTGCGTAAAACCGCCTCGATCACCGCGCGATAAAGCCGCAGCAAACGATCATCGTTGATGGCCGAGACTTTGGTGAGCCCTTTGCCAAAGGCATCCTTAGCCTCCTCGAGAGCCTTGTCCCTGTCGCCGTCAAATTCAGGATCATGGCAAGCGGTGAACATGTCGATCATCGCTCTTGTTACAGATGGCGCAGCGCTCAACGCATCGACGACCGTGTAGATCGTGAAGCTCATGCCCGTCTGGCGCAAATAGCGATAGATCGCGCGCAGCCACACAGCCTCGCGCACGCCCAATTCGGCTTCGACGACAAGGCGGTTGAAGGGATCATCCTCTGAACCGCCGTTCAAAACTTCGGCAATGGCGCATTCGATTATGCTTGATCGATCCAGCAGCGCATCGATCTTGGCTTCATTGGCTAGCTTCAATGTGAAATCGTGGATGGTGCCGAGCGATCCGCCATCCAAAGCGATGTTGCGTTCTGTGATGACCCGAAAGCCGAAATTCTCGAATGCGGGCACGGCATCGGACAGCGAGAGGCTGCCGCCAATATGTGCGATCTTCAGGCGGAAGACATCATCCTTGTCGGTATCCAGCCGATAAAGCCGCGCATCGCGCTGATCGCTTTGTTCATCGCCTGACGATGCAAGAGCGCGCAATCGCGAGATGTCCCGTGCTGCTTCTTTCGCGCCATAATCGGACCGATAAGCGGGCGGGAAGGCATCGGCATAGCGGGTGGCAATCGCATTTGCTCGGCCGTTGTCTTCAATCTTTGACAGTTCATTTTCTACTGCATCGCCCCATCCGCGCAGCAATTCTTCAAGCTGCGCCTCGATCTTGTCAGCATCCGGGACGGTATCGGTTTCGCGGGTGTCGAGCAGGAATTGCAGCATGGCGAGCGTGCTGCCTTCAACCTCGAGGCTCCAGCTAAGGACGCTTGCTCCGGACTCGTCCGTCAGAAGGTCCTCGATTTGCAGCCGCGTTTCGGTGTTGAGCATATCGCGCGGGAGCCACACGAACGCGAAGACGTGCCGTCCCAGCGCCGAATTCACGAGGACCAACCGCGGGCGTGGCCGATCAACAAGGCTCATCATCGCCGTGGTCAGTCGCTGGATATCATCGGGACCGAACGCAACGAGCAGGTCGTGCGGAAGCGCTGTGAAGGCGTGGACCAACGCCTTGCCAGCGTGGCCCGTGCGATCAAAGCCAAGATTGGTTGTCAACTGCGCGAGCGAGGCGCGCAGAACCGGCACATCTTGTGGCCGGGTGGCCAGGGCTGCGCTCGTCCAAACGCCTGCGTGAACAGAAAGGCTGCTCGTCTTCCCGTCCTCGCGCACTGGAACGATAAACAGATCGAGCGGAATACGGCGATGAACCGTCGATTGGCGGTTCGACTTGATGACCAGAAGATCGCGGGCAGGCGCGTCCTTGGGGCTGTCATCAAACCATTGAAACGCGCGATCGAATGAGGTTTCCGACAGAATCGGCTGCGCGCTCTTGCGGCAGATACCGCGCGCTTTGGCAGTGGAGCCGTCGCGGTTCTGGGTCACATGGCCAAGCTGGGTGAGCATTCCGTTGTTAAGCCAGGTGAGCAGCGCCGCTGCTTCCGGGCTCGACCCGCCAATTGCCGAGATATCGCGCTGCATCGCCTTTTGCACTTTGGGCCAGTCGCTTACTGCGGCGCGCACATCGCCCAATGTGGTCTTCAAATCGCTCAGCAATTCGCTGCGTTGCCGCGCATCAACGCGCGGTGTTTCGATATAGATGAAACTTTCAGGAAGGCTGCCGTCTGCATCTTCGCGCGGCTTGGCGAGCGCGGTGAGTTGACCTTCATCATTGCGCGTCGTCTCGATGACCGGGTGGACCAGCCGATCAATGCTGAGGCCGTGAGCGGTGATCGTGCTCGCAATGGAATCGACCAAAAACGGCATGTCGTCATTGATGACGGCGATCTTCAGACGGCGACGCTCCCCTGTGGTCGATTGCAGTTTTAGCGTTGAGCGCGCAGGCGTGCGTTTTTCGCCGGCGAGAAGAAGGTAATGCGCGACATCTTCCAGCTCATCGCCTTCGAGCGGGGTATCGCCGGGTAGAACAGAGGCCGCAAGATGCTGTTTGAGCGGTTTCAGGAGCGCTTGATCAGCAGCGCTACTGTTGATCTTTGCTGCTTTCTCAGAGCTTGAAGCGGCCTGTTTCTTCGCCATAAGTGCGGTTCCTGGCTTCCTGCGCGCGGGCAATATTGTTGTCCCGCCTTGTTGTTATCCTGCCGCCAATAGGCCCGTTGATATGGCAAGTGCAAGCACCTTCGGGCCCTTACGGAAGGCCGTGTTTGGAGGTCGTTTAGATTGGAGCTTTGGACCGCCCGAAACTAGGCAGCGATAGGTGCGCGGACGGCGTTCATCGTCATTTCAAGCGAGCGTATCCGCGCGTCAGGATCAAAGGTTGATCCGCAGAGCAGGATTTCATTCGCGCCGGTGCGTTCGACAAATGCGGCAATGTGCTCGCTCACCATTCCAGGGGTTCCCACAGCGCTCGCTTGGCCCACATGGGCGAGCATGGCTTGGTGCGGGGCGGGAAGCTGGCTCGTATAGTCGCGGATGGGCGGGGGCAGTTTGCCGGGTTTGCCAGATCGAAGCTGGACAAAGCTTTGCTGCTGGCTCGACGCGAGCGTGCGCGCTTCCTCTTCGTCTTCGGCTGCAAACACATTCATCGCGACCATGACATGCGGTGTATCGAGCGCATCGGATGGCTGGAAATCGCGGCGATAGAGCTCAAGCGCTGCATCGAGATGATCGGGGGCAAAGTGCGCTGCAAAAGCGTAGGGCATTCCCAATTGTGCCGCGAGCTGGGCGCCGAAAAGGCTGGAGCCCAGCATCCATAACTCAGGCCCCGCGCCAAAGCCCGGCGTTGCCTTGACCGGCAAATCGATATCGCCAGTAAGCAGAGCGCGAAGCTCAACAACGTCGTTGGGAAAGTATTCAGAGGCTTGAGCCAGATCCTTTCGCAGAGCGCGCTGCAATTCCGGCCCGGCCCCCGGCGCGCGGCCCAGTCCGAGATCAATGCGGCCGGGAAACAATGCATCCAGTGTCCCGAACTGTTCTGCAATCTGGAAAGGGGTGTGGTTGGGCAGCATGATCCCGCCTGACCCGATGCGAATGCGGCTGGTCGCATTGCCGATATGCGCGAGCACCACCGAAGTCGCGCCGCCCGCAATTCCCTCCATCGCGTGATGTTCTGCAACCCAGAACCGTTTGCATCCCAAATCCTCGGCCGCTTTTGCAAGCGCAGTGCTGGCCGCAAAAGCTTCACTCACTGTGCCGCCTTCGCGAACGGGCACGAGATCGAGGACAGAGAATTCGGTCATGGGTTGGTTTCCTCGGCAGCCTCCGGCCCTGCAATTGATTGCGCTGGCGTTTGCGCGGGGCCGATCTGATCAAGATATCCTTTTGCCTTTTCAGCGGCAAGGCTGTCAGGCTGGGTGTCGATCACCGATTGCCAGCTTTGCCGCGCTGCATCCTCGCGTCCTGAAAGGATAGCGATGACGCCCGCTTCGAGTCCGATCTCGCTGTCGAGCGGGGCGAGAGCCACGGCCTTTTCAATCGCGGCTTGCGCGTCGGCCAACCGATCGAGACGCCGGAGCAAGGTGGCTTTGAGAAGCCAACCTTCGCTCAATTGTGGTTCAAGCTGCGTCGCGCTTTCGAGCGATGCCAGACCCTCTTCCTCCCGCTCAAGCGCAACCAGCGCGCGCGCTCTGTCGATTGCTGCAAGTGCTTCCAACGTCGCCGATTGGGCAGCGCGCGCGTCTTCGACAGCGTAATTCAAGAGCCACAGAGCGTGTTCGGTATTGCCATCCGCCAGCGCAGCATTGCCGGCCATCGTGCCGAACCGGGCACGGGCGCGCTTGTCATCAACGGGCGACCCATTTTTTGCAGCTTGAAATGCCGTCCACGCATCTTGCCATAATTCGAGCTCCGCCGCAGCCAATCCGAGGCAGTGATTGGCGACGACATAATTGGCCGAGATATCTTGCTCGACCTCTTCGGTAAGTCTGATCTGTGCCTTGGTGTGCGCGCGCGCTGGATCTGTTTCGAGAATGGTAAGGCATTCAGCAAGCCATTGGCTTGTGGGATTGGAAGGATCGATCTCAGCATCCCGTGGCGGCCGATTGCGAAGCTCATCATGCGGATTGAGATCATAGGGGAGCGTCGGATTGGGGCCGACCTGCAGGGCCACAGCGACAAGGGAGGTAGTGAGAAGCACGGTGCAATTTCCCGTCAGTAAAATGTGCCAACAACCGATTTCAGTTGAGCGATATCCTGCTCGCGCGAAAACCGGTGCGTCCCATCCTTTATCAAGGTCACCTGTACATCATCCGAACGCAAAGCGGCGGCCAATTTCAGGCTGACTTCCCAGGGCACATCGTCATCGCATTGACCGTGAAGCAGGCGCACCGGGCAGGTGATCGGTATCTCTTTGTCGAGCTGCAATTGCGCCTCACCATCGGCGAAAAAGCCGGGATGCGTGGGCGTTGGATCGGGCCCGTAGGGGTTTTCTTCGTAAAGCACTTCGCCTGCCGCAAGGTGCGCGCGCTGCTTTTCATCAAAGCCCCAGCGGGTAAAATCGGGCGCGGCGGCGATACCGATCATGCCTTTCAGTCTGTCCTCCAAAGCGGCGCCGACAAGCAGCATCAGCCACCCACCCATCGATGATCCGACAAGCACGATGGGACCATCAGCATACGCATCAATTAAGGTAACCACTTCATCGCGCCACCGGCTCAAGGTGCCATCGCCAAAGTCGCCTTCGCTTTCCCCGCAGCCCGAATAATCGAGCAGTAGCGCGGATCGCCCCTTGGCTTTTGCCTCTTCAAACAAGGCCGTCGCCTTGCCGCCAGCCATGTCGGACATATAGCCGGGCAGGAAAACAAGCGTGGGCCCAGAGCCCGGGGTTCGGCGATAGGCGATCCGGCGCCCATCTGGCATTTCGTGAAAGTGGATATCGGTCATGGCGCGCTATGTGCCCTTGTCCGCCAATCGAAGGCAAGACTTGTCACGTTACTGCAACCGGTGCCATCTATCGCGCCACCATGTTCAAGACTGACAGCGCACCGCAGCCCGACCGTCCCGACAACCAATCGAAAGCCGCCATTTCAAGACGCGGCCTGTTCGGCCTAGCTGGCGCCGGCGCAGCCTTGGCAGCGGCGCCGATCCATGCGCAGAGTTTCGGCAAGGGCTTCACGCACAATGTCGCGAGCGGTGAGCCGGGGCCGGACAAAGTGCTCTTGTGGACGCGCTATGTGGCGGACGCTGACACCAGGCTCGAATGGCAGGTGAGCGACACCGAAGACTTCGCGCAAGTCTTGTCCGGAGGCGAGGCCACCGCGACACCGGCACGTGACTGGTGCGTCAAGAGCGTCGCCAGCGGGCTAAGACCTGACAGCTGGTATTTCTTCCGGTTTGTCGCACCCGATGGCACCATGTCGCCCATTGGCCGCACGCGCACTTTGCCTCAAGGCCCCACCGACACTTTCAAGTTGGCGGTCTTTTCCTGCTCCAATTACGGCTTTGGCTGGTTCAACGCGTATGCGCACGCGGCAGCTGCAAACGATGCTGATCTTGCGGTCCACCTGGGCGATTACATCTACGAATACGGCATCGGCACGTATCCGTCGCGCGATCAGATCAACACGGCGCGCGGCACCCTTGCGCCTGATACCGAGATTGTCGCTCTCACCGATTATCGCCTTCGCTATGCGACCTATCGCGCGGACCCTGATCTGCAACGGCTTCACCAGGTCCTCCCGATGATCGCGGTGTGGGACGATCACGAAAGCACGAATGACAGCTGGAAAG
The DNA here is from genome assembly GCF_001542875.1 of Erythrobacter sp. YT30. Lineage (GTDB taxonomy): Bacteria > Pseudomonadota > Alphaproteobacteria > Sphingomonadales > Sphingomonadaceae > Erythrobacter. Next base: position 1,067,724 of record NZ_LMAF01000002.1, read on the forward strand.
ACGGCGCGCAAAATCATCAACCCGAAACCGAAGGCGAATGGTCGGTGCGCAAAGCCATCGCCAAACAAGTCTACCGCGAATGGATGCCGGTGTCTGATGAACCTTACGCGTCCTACGATGTGGGCGACCTTGCCACCCTGTTCCGGCTCGACACTCGGCTGGAGGGTCGCGAGGAGCAATTCAATCTGGCGAAGATCCTGGAAGGCAAGGATAATCCGCAAGCGATGCTGGCAGCGCTCGCCGCGTTCCGGGATGGCGATTGGGCCGATCCGGAACGGCAATTGCTCGGAGCTGCGCAAGACCAATGGCTAGCAGAAGGTCTGAGCGCTTCAAGCTCTCGCGGAGCCCAATGGCAGGTGCTCGTGCAGCAAGTGCTGATGGGTAAGCTCGCCGCTCCAAAAGGCATGGTCGATCTGATGGGCGATGATATTCCGGACTTTGCTCGCATCCGGCTGACCGCTGCGACAATGGCGAGCGAGGCAGGCCTGCCACAAAACATGGATGCGTGGGACGGCTATCCCGCTGCGCGAGACCGCGTTTTTGAAGCGGCTTTGGAAGCCGATGCCAATCTGCTCGTCCTTGCAGGCGACACGCACAATGGCTGGGGTTTTGAGCTCACGCATGAAGGCGCAAATGTGGGCGTTGAGCTCGGCGTGTGTTCGGTGAGCTCGCCCGGTCTCGAGGGATATCTCTCAGCCATTCCTTCTGACCAGATGGCCGCAGCATTGGTGGGCGAGAACAGCGAACTCATCTGGGCCGACACATCGCAGCGCGGCTATATGCTGGTCGAACTGACGCCCGAGCGCGCGGTGACGGAATACCGTTTCGTGAGCGGCATCAAATCCCGCTCAACCGCGCTCGCCGGAACAAAGCGGATCGTGAGCGAGGCGGGATCCGGGAAGCTTGAGGTTTAGGCGCCTTGGTCTTTTTTCGTGCGCTTCAGTCTGAGATGATCTCAATCGCGGCTGAAAATCTCTTCGATTGGCAGCTCAAAAACCTCGGCAATGCTGAATGCCAGCGGGAGGGAGGGGTCATAGCGACCCTTCTCAATCGCATTTACTGACTGGCGCGAAACGCCGAGGCGTTCGGCGAGATCCTGCTGCGACCAGTCGCATTCTGCGCGCAGGACTTTGAGGCGGTTTTTCATTCGTCGTCTGCTTGCTGGCGCAGAACCATGGTGTTCCAGATCGCGCCAACGCCAAGGCCCACGAACCATACGAATGCCGTGCCAAACCCGCCTGTCTCCCGGCTCAACACTTCGTAGTTTTGGAGGAATTCCCAGATCGTCATGACGCAAAGGCAGAATGCGGTCGCAATCAAGACCTGGCGCACAAACATCATGCGCATGAATTCATCGCTCTCCTCTGCGAGCAGGCGGAAGATGGTCCAAAACACACCGATTATGGGAAGCGCCGGAAGGATCGCTGCGGCCCATGCAAGCGCTCCTGTTGGAGGGGCGGTGCGGAAGAGTGTGCCGACAGCGAAGATGAGGACCACGAAAATGGCCATGAATACGGCCAATCGTTTCACATAACGCCCAATGGCGGATGAACGGTAGCTCATCGAATTTCTCCAGAAATGCTGGAATTGCTCATGGGAAAAGAGGTGCCTTGGCTCATAACGCGCCCCATGCTTCGTATTGAATGCGATTGGCGACACCGCCTGCAAACAGGCCAAGAAAGAAAGCGACCGACCACCAAAAAGCATCGACGTGGGGCACAACCTCGGCCCACTCAAGAAAACCCCAGACCGTCGCCGCGCTCAAAGCAAATCCCGAGGCAATCAGCGCTTGGCGAATAACCAGCATGCGCATGAATTCATCGGCTTCTTCGATAATCAGCCGTGCAAGCGCCCAGAAAATGCCGATGATCGCAAGTCCCGGTAACAGGGCTAGACCGAATTTCGCCTCGGGGGCGCCTGCCAGCTCTCTTTCGCTGAAGATCAACAGGGCGAAGGTTGCCACATATAGAGAAGTGAAAATCGCCGTCCGCTTGATATAGCGTTTTTGTGCTTCGCCTTTGCCCACGCACGCCCCGCCATCGCCGTCTGCCAGATTATAGGCTGATCGAAACATGATGAGCGCCAAAATGCACGGCACCATTGTCAGCAAGATAAGCGGCGTCCTCTGCTCAATTGCGCCCGTTACAGCGAGAGCGACGATGAGGGTGGTCGAGAGGAACACCATGACACCCCAGAAAGCGGGTCCGCGTCCAAAGACGCCCCGGCGCTTTTCGATTTGCCCGTTCATTGAAGGCACCATTTCGCGCACCCCAGGTCGGAATAGATAAAGCCCACAGCCGTGCCCGACAGCCCGCTAATCACGCCGAAAGTGGCAGCGTCGCCAGCCTCTAACCACGTGCAGAGAAAGGCAGCCCCGATGATGATAAGAGCCCAGACCAGGGCAATTCTACGTTGGGTCATAAGTAAAGCCTCCTTTCAACTATGGAAAGGACACTTGTCATTGATTCGAGCAAATGTCAAGCAAGCTTTCCATTGCCCGCTCCCCAATCGCGCTCTCGGATGGGTTTTGCGAACTAAGGGGTGGCGGGGCGCGCTTTCGCCGCTATATGCTTGGGCGATGGCAAACGCGCTCACTACCACCACGACTACCACAACCTCGGATGTTCCGGGGCGGTCGTCTGCGCGTTAAACGCTGACACATGCCGCCCGACCCGAAGGGCGGCGCGGTGTCCCTCTTCGAAATCGGTTCCAAACCCCCACACCGCTCTTTTTCTGCGCGCGCCCCTGTGGCAGAGCGCGCCCAAGGACAGACGGAATGATTAGCCAATGACCGAACTTCTCAAGATCAGCCTCCCCGATGGATCGGTGCGCGAAATGAAGCCGGGCAGCACGCCGTATGATGTCGCAGCCGCCATTGGGCCAGGGCTTGCCAAGGCTGCGCTTGCCGCGCGCGTCGATGGGGAAGTGCGCGACATCAACCGTCCGTTTGAAGGCGATAGCGAATTGGCGCTCATCACGTCGAAGGATGAGGCTGACGCGCTCGAACTCGTGCGCCATGACTATGCGCATATCCTCGCAGAGGCGGTGCAGGCGCTTTATCCCGGCACGCAGATCACCTTTGGCCCGGCGACCGATGATGGCTTTTATTATGACGTAAAAGCGCCCGACAGCCGCGAACCATTCAGCAGCGAAGATCTGCCAGCAATCGAAGAGAAAATGCGCGAGATCATCAAGGCGGATAAACCGCTGCGCCGAGAGGTGTGGAGCCGCGAGCAGCTGATCGAGAAATGGGAAGCAGAAGGCGAGAAGTTCAAGGCGGAATGGGCCAAGGAACTGCCCGAAAACGAAGAGCTGACGGTCTATTGGTCAGGGGATGACTGGCTCGATATGTGCCGCGGCCCGCATCTTGCCTCAACCGGCAAGCTCGATCCCGACGCGTTCAAACTGATGCGCGTCGCTGGTGCCTATTGGCGCGGTGACCAACGCAATGCGCAATTGACGCGCATTTACGGCACGGGCTGGCTCAACAAAAAACAGCTTAAGCAGCATCTTCACAATCTCGAGGAAGCCGCCAAGCGCGATCACCGCAAGCTGGGCCGCGAGATGGACCTGTTTCACCTGCAGGAAGAGGCGCACGGCTCTGTCTTCTGGCATCCCAAAGGCTATCGCATCTGGCGCGAACTTGAAGCCTATATGCGGCGCAAGATGGACGGCGCTGGCTACCGCGAAATCAAGACGCCGCAGCTGATGGACGTGCGCCAGTGGGAGCAATCAGGCCACTGGGGCAAATACGCTGAGAACATGTTTGCCGTCCCCGACATGGTCCCCGAAGTCGAGGAAGGCGGGGATGGCCCGGCCAAGCCGACGGTCGAAGCCGATGCCGACTGGATGGCGATCAAGCCGATGAATTGCCCCGCGCACGTGCTAGTCTTTAAACAAGGCATCACGTCCTATCGTGATCTGCCGATCCGCCTTGGCGAAATGGGCTGCTGCCACCGCAACGAACCGCACGGCGCGCTCCATGGCTTGATGCGCGTGCGCCAATTTACGCAGGATGATGCCCACATCTTCTGCACCGAGGAGCAAGTCGTCGAAGAGGTCCGCGCCTTCTGCCAACTGGCCGATAGCGTCTACAAGGATTTCGGTTTCACCTATCACGTGAAGCTCGCCCTGCGTCCGGAAAAGCGCTTTGGTTCTGAAGCTGATTGGGACAAGGCCGAACAGGAATTGCGCGATGCCGTGGCCGAGGCTGGCATGGCGAATGACGAATATGGCTGGGAAGAGCTGCCGGGCGAAGGGGCATTCTATGCGCCAAAACTCGAATGGCATTTGACCGATGCCATCGGGCGCACCTGGCAGGTTGGCACGATCCAGGGTGATCGTGTTCTGCCCGAACGTCTTGATGCGACTTATGTGGGTGAAGATGGCGGACGCCATCGCCCCGTCATGCTGCACCGCGCGATCTTCGGTTCGTATGAGCGCTTTATAGGCATTCTGATCGAGCACTTTGCCGGACGCCTGCCCGCGTGGCTTTCGCCCGTGCAGGCGGTGGTCGCACCGATCGTGTCCGACATCGATGATTATGCGAACGAGACGCTCGCCAAGCTGGAGGCTGCCGGGCTGCGCGCAGACGCTGACCTTCGCAACGAGAAGATCAATTACAAGGTGCGCGAACACAGCCTCGCGAAAGTCCCTTACATGCTCGTTGTCGGTAAGCGCGAACAAGAAGAAGGCACCGTCGCGCTGCGGACGCTCGGCGAAAAAGAGCAACGCGTGCTGCCGGTTGAAGAAGCAATCACGATGCTGAAAGAGGCAGCAACGCCGCCTGATTTGCGGGACTAGATCACTCGACCCAGCGCGCGGCCAATACCGGGCCGCCATCAGGTTCGCGCAGGACAAGTGCGTAGCGGTCCGCTCCTGCCATTCGCATTTGCGACGATTTCAAGGCGTGGCTCGCTGTGCCGCCTGACCATGTGGCGATGCGTTTTTCGTCGATCAGGACATTGGTGTAGGTGACGGTGCGCCCGCCGTTTTCTCCGCGACCTATCTTTACATCCTCGCGGCTCGACACGCCGACCAGCACGAGATCGGCGGCCCTGTCCGTGGTTCCGCCAAGCCCAACGCCAAACCCGCCAGTGGTGGGTTTAAGGCGGATGACCGCGCGATTGGTGGAGCGTGCGCGGCTGGTCAGATCGCGCAATGCGGCTTCCTTTGATCCGACTTCGCCGTATCGTCCTGCAACCACGCTTTGCGGGGTGTAAACGCCATTATATCCGCCAAGTCCGCGCCGGGCGTATACGCGCTGAAGATCGGAATTGGATGGTTTGGCGTATGTGTCTTTCCACCCGAGCCTGTCCCAGTAATCGACCGGCTTTGAAATGACGACGAGATCGGGTTCGCGATCAAGCTTTTGCGCCAGACGATCAGCAGGTGGGCACGAGGAGCAACCCTGGCTGGTGAACAGCTCGATGAGGACGGGTTCTTCGGTGAGGACTGAGGCGTTCGTTTGTGATTGGCCAAAAGCGTTGGGGCCCAGCAATATGCCAGCACTTGCGGCAAGCGCGCCAAAGATCATCCGCTTCATAAAACACCTCATGTCCATAGGGCGCAATCGTCCCATGTTAGGAGGTTCGGCGTTTCAGTGAGTTTGGTTACGCGAGCGCGCGCTCGATCAGAATGGCAGGACAGGGCCTGCGAAAATGAGCGCGAGGCCGCAGGCCAGTACGATTACGCTGCTTGCGATATCGGCTGGCTTGATCGGGGCGGCTGTGATGGCCGCGCGTGATAGGGCGATGGCTTTGCTCATTACGTCCAAAAATGGGCCGCAAATCCTAACGAAGCGTTAAGTTTAAGGCTTTGAGGGCATTTGCTGGCTCGCGCAGTGAAAGCCGCCTCCGCCTGCAAGAACAGCGTCGGCTGGCAAGCCCTGGCAGGCGCGATCGGGGAATAGCGCGGCGATGGCTTCCACTCCTGCCTCATCATGGGGAGAGCCGAATGTGGGCACGACGACGAGGTTCGAAGTGATCGCGAAATTCACATAGCTTGCAGGTTCAATCGCGACGTCTCTGGTGATGAGACCGGGCGAGGGAATGCGGATCACCTGAACACCGAAATCCTGCGCGCGCCTTGCAGCATCTTCGTAGATGGCGGCGTTGGGATCATCGTCGCCCGTTGCTTCGGGAACAACCAATTTGCCCGGCGCGATGAACCGGGCGAGATTATCGACATGGCCATCGGTGTGATCGTTGATCAGCCCTTCGCCCAGCCACAAAACGCGCTCAAACCCGAGGTGCTGATGTAGCTCGCACTCGATCTCTGCCCGGTTCATATGCGGGTTGCGATTGGGGTTGAGCAGGCATTGCTCGGTTGTCGTGACAAGGCCGGTGCCATCGCCATCAATCGCGCCCCCCTCAAGGATCATCGGCGATGTCTCGATGGGAAGACCGGCATCGCAAGCAATCTCTTTGCCGATGCTCTCATCACCGGGCATTTCATATTTCCCGCCCCAGCCATTGAAGGCAAAGCGAATGGCCTTGCGCGTCTCGCCATCGGTCACGATCAGAGGCCCGGTATCGCGCAGCCAGATATCGCCATAGACGCGCCGTTCGAGAGTCACGGCATCGCTCACCAGGCTGCGCGCGCGCGCTTCGTTTGCCTCGTCGCGGACTAGCAGCCGCACTTCTTGCCCGCTTTCGGCAACCGCATTGGCAAAGCCCGCGATTTGCTGCTGCGCCTCCTCGAGATAGCCCGGCCATTCCTCGGTGAGATGAGGGAAGCCGATCCAAAGCCAGTCCTGCGGAGCCCATTCAGGCGGCATTGTGCAGGGTGTGGCAGCGGATTGCGTCATAATCGCGCCGCTCTTGCAGAAGCGTGCGAGCACCGTCAATGAAGCGGGCATGGACGAGGCGGAGAAAGGCGATTTGGCCGAGGACTGGGGAGGCGCTCTGGAGCGCGCCAAAGTGCACTCGCCCTTCCTCTGCCGCGCGCTCGAAAGACAGCCTGACCTTGAGGCCTTGCTGGCAGCAGGTGATGGAGAAGCAGCGCTTGAATGGGCGCGCGCGCAGGGCGAGCACGATGATACGGCAATCGCGCTGAGGAGAGAGCGGCTGGGCATCGCGACTGCCATCGCAATCGGCGATTTGGCAGGTGCATTCCCGCTTTCGCGCGTGGTGGCCGAACTCACCGATTTTGCGGACCGGGCCGTTGATCGCGCGATCCGCGCTGTGATCAACGAGCGAATGGGCGAGGCTGATCCTTCCGGCTTCATCGCGCTTGCGCTGGGCAAACAGGGCGCGGGTGAGCTCAACTACTCCTCCGACATCGATCCCATCTGGCTCTACGATCCCGCGACACTCGCCCATCGCGGAAGGGATGACGCGGGTGAGGCGGCGCAGCGTTACGCGCGCAAGATTGTCGCCATGCTGTCTGATACGACCGATGAAGGCTATGTTCTGAGAGTCGATCTTCGGCTGAGGCCGGCTTCGGAGACAAGCCCGCTGGTGGTGAGGCGCGGTGTCGCGCTGACCCATTACCAAAGCCAAGCGCTTGCCTGGGAGCGTGCGGCTTTGACAAAGGCTCGCGCGGCATCGGGCGATATCGCTGCGGGTGAGAGGTTCCTTGACGAGATCAGCCCGTTCGTCTGGCAGCACCGGCTCGATTTTGGAGCAGTCGATGCGATCAATGCCCTCACCCAGCGGATCCGCGACAATCAGAAAGGGGCGCAGAAACCCGGCCCCGGATTTGATGTAAAGAAAGGGCGCGGCGGCATTCGCGAGATCGAGTTTTATGCCCAGACGCACCAGTTGATCCACGGCGGGCGCGATCCTTCGCTGCGGGTTCGCGGCACGCGTGCAGCGCTTGATGCGCTTGTGGCTGCTGGCCAGATCGATCCGTCAACTGCCACGACGCTTGGCGAGAGTTATGACCGGCTGCGTGTGATCGAGCACCGTCTGCAAATGGTCCACGATCGCCAGACGCATTCGCTTCCCGAAGGCCATGCGCTCGACAATGTCGCACGGCTTGACGGGTTGGCCGATGGAGCCGAATTGATCGCCGATCTGGAAGCAGTGACAGGCCGGGTTCGCGCGATTTACGATTCCCTCGTCGAAAGCAAATCGGCACCCGCAGCCCCGCCGGTTGAGGCGCAAAGTGAGCTTTCCGAAATGCTCGCGGAGATCGGATTTGATGAAGCTGCATCGCTCGCGCGCAGGATAGAAGGCTGGCATGATGGCCGGTACGCCTGCCTGCGCACCGATCAGGCGCGGGAGGCATTTGAACGCGTCCTGCCGCGTCTTTTGACAGCGTTTAGCAAGAGCGATGACCCCATGCGAGCGATGGCCCGGTGGGAGGCTATACTTGAGCATGCCACGTCCGCCATTCATCTTTTCCGTCTGCTCGATGCGCGGCCCGCATTGCTCGAACGTCTTGTCGCCGCGCTCACTCTTGCGCCGCGATTGGCAGATGAGCTTGCCCGCAGGCCTGAACTTCTCGACACGCTGCTCGATCGAAGCGCGCGCGAGTTGCCGGGCACGCCCGAGGAGATAGCAGCGCGCATCGAAGAAGCCGCAGTCCGTCCCGATTTTGAAGCGCTGCTTGATGCCATACGCCTCGTTACGGGAGAGATCCGGTTTGCTCTCGGCCTGCGGATGATCGAAGGCGAGGCCGATCCGCTTATGGTTGGCGCAGCGCTTTCGCGCGCGGCGGAAGCGGCGATCCATCTCGCTGTGCGCGATGTGAGCCGCGAATTCGCAGCAAAGCACGGGGTAATCGCAGAAAGCGAGCTTCTGCTCCTGGGGCTGGGGCGATTTGGTGGAGGTGCGCTCACGCATTCGAGCGATCTTGATGTGGTGTTCCTGTTCACAGGCTCCTTCTCCGATCAGTCCGATGGAGACAGGCCGCTGGGCGCAACGCACTATTACAATCGTCTGGCAAGCCGCATCATTTCCGCTCTGTCAGTTCCGACGGCGCAAGGCGCGCTTTACGAGGTCGACACGCGCTTAAGGCCCCAGGGCGCGCAAGGACCACTGGCCGTCAGCACGGAGGCTTTTGCCAAGTATCAGGAAGAGACGGCATGGACGTGGGAGCACATGGCGCTTGCCCGTGCGCGGGTTCTGGTGGGGTCTGACACAGCGCGAGCCGAGCTCGAAGCAACGATGCGCGGTGTGCTCGCCCGGCAGCGCGATGCGCACGAATTGGCCGATGCGGTGACGTCAATGCGCCGCGAAATGGCAAAGCATAAACAGGCGACAGGCCCGCTCGATGCGAAACTATCGCGCGGGGGGCTGGTTGACTGCGAATTCCTCGTCCATTTCTTGCAGCTGCGCGGGACTGACGCCAGCGGGGCGCCGCTTTATGAGACACACCCCAATGCCTATTCGCCCGATTTGGCCGACGCCATTCCAGCGCTGATTGCGGCCGGGCATTTGCCGACACATTTCCTTCCCGATTACGATTTGATGAGCCGGATGCTGGTGGCGGGCAGGTTGCTTGCCCCGGGCAACGAACAGCCCCCGCCCTATGCTGCAGCGGCGCTTGCGGCGGCGTGTCAGCAGCCAACTTACAATGATCTCTTGCAAGCCTTTGGTGAGGCAAGGCAAAGGGTGATCGGGGTCTGGTCAACGATTCTTGGTGAAGCCATTTCTGATACCGATACGGAGCCAAATGATGAGTGATTTTCCAGGAGTGGGCGATGCGATGCCCGATATTGCCATGGGCACGCCCGATGGCGGCGAAGTGAAGCCTTCGGAGTTCGAGGGCAAGAAACTGGTCATCTTCTTCTATCCCAAGGACAACACGCCGGGCTGCACCACCGAGGCCAAGGATTTCACCGCGCTCAAACCAGATTTTGACGCCGCTGGTGTCGAATTGCTTGGCGTTTCAAAGGACTCGGCGAAAAAGCACCAGAACTTTATCGCAAAGCACGATCTCACAACGCCGCTTGCAACGGATAGCGAAGAGGACGGACTGTCTGATGCGCTGGGCGTATGGGCTGAAAAGCAGATGTACGGCAAAACCTATATGGGCATGGTCCGCAGCACCTATCTTGTCGGCTCGGATGGCAAGATCGCGCAAATCTGGCCCAAGGTGAAAGTCAAAGGCCATGCAGAAGAAGTGCTGGCTGCAGCCAAGGCATTGTAGCTTTGTTGCAAAACGTCCGCTCAAGTGTTGCAGGGGCCATTCGCGGTGCTCTGGTTACAGGTGACCCGCGCGCCAAATGCATGGCGGCACGCGAAGTTGCGCGCAATTGGCGGCTGGGAAAGCTCGAATGGCGTTTTGACGTCACGATGCCTGATGAACCCGCATGGCCAGCCGAGCCCGAGCTTCTCCCGCCCAATAAAATGCCCAAACGCGGCAAGTTCGGCTCGCAGCGAGCACGAATCGCACTCTGGCACAGTCTCGCGCACATTGAATTCGTCGCGATTGATCTCGCGCTCGATATGGCGGGGCGATTCGGCGCAGAGATGGGCGAGGAATTCGTCAGCGACTTTTTGAGCGTCGCTGCAGATGAAGCGATGCATTTCGCGCTGCTAGCCCGGAAGCTGGAAAGTCTGGGAAGCCATTATGGCGCGCTGCCTGCGCATGCCGGATTGTGGGAAGCAGCGCACGCAACCCGGCATGATGTCGCGGCACGTCTTGCCATTGTCCCGATGGTGCTGGAGGCGCGCGGACTTGACGTCACTCCGGCAACTTTGGAGCGGGTTCAGGCAGCGGGCGATGCCAATGGCGTCAAGATTCTTTCCCGCATCCTTGACGATGAAATTCGCCATGTCGGATTTGGAACCAAGCATTTTCTTCGTTGTACAGAATCATGCGGCGAAGCGCCCGAATCCGTGTGGCAAAACCTGGTTTCGACGTATTTTCGGGGCTCGGTTAAGCCGCCATTCAACGACTCAGCGCGTCTTGCAGCCGGTTTATCGCGCGGTTTCTACGAAGAGATTGCTTGTTAACGACTCGGACGGATACGTCACTCTTCGACAAGTCAGAGGCCGCTTTTTGGTGTCTGGCAGCACTTCAGGGTCTATCCGCATCACAAGAATGCAGAAGACTGGGCGAAGTTGCTTGGAATAATGAGCACGCTGATGAAGCGTGCCGGCGCAAGACGCCAACACACGAGGAACGGGTCTAAATGCTAACGCTCGCAAAGCGTAACATCGCTCAAATATGTGGTGCCATCAGTGCATCCGTATTACTCGCCGCAGCCAATCCCGCCATGGCCAATACGAACGCTTCAACAGCAGCCGACGTGACAGAGCCTGTGCGCGAGGCGCAAGCCGAAAAAATTACGAAGGGCGATCAGCGCTTCCGTCAGCTGTTTGCAAGCTGGCGTTCGCTCGACAAGACGGGGCCTGGCGCACCGGTTGAGCTGCCCGCCGTTGCCATTCCTTCGCGAATGCCAGTGAATTCCGGCCGGATGAGCAGCGGATACGGCATGCGCAATCATCCTGTTCTCAAGCGCCGCAAGAAACATAACGGCGTCGATATCGCAGCGCCCACGGGCACGCCTGTCTACGCAACCGCAGATGGCCTTGTTGGCCGCGCGGACTGGTTCTCCAGCTACGGTCTTTATATCAGCATTGATCACGGCGCTGACCTTGAAACGCGTTACGCTCACCTGTCCCGCCTGGCTGTTGCTGCCGGCGACACGGTGCGCAAAGGCGACATCATTGGTTACGTAGGGTCCACCGGACGTTCGACTGGGCCGCACCTTCATTACGAAGTGCGCGTAGATGGGCTTGCGGTTAACCCAATTCCCTATATGGTAGAGACCGACGCGCAGGCCCAATTGGCCTCAAACGCACAGCTTGACGGTCGCGGAGGCCGGTAAGCACAGCGTTCAGGGTCACTTTATGTGACCAATACAGTTTTCCCGCCTGGAAGCGGGTCGGACATTGGAGAGGGTGTCCGAGTATAGGCGGCGGGTTTTCCCGCCGCCTTTTTTATGCGCTGCCCATTTGGCTGGGAGCGTGATCCCTCTTTTCGCCTGCCTTTCTTCTACGCCTCTTTTCTCTTGAGTGCCAACCGCGCCGCGCTAGCATCCCGAATCAAAGGCTCGCGCCCACCCAAGTCGGCGCTTTGAGGGAGAGAAATCATGGCCATGCACCCAATCGCCCATGCGGCGAACAAACCCGATCACCCCGCCGTCATCATGGCGGGTTCGGGCAAGCAAATGACTTATGGCGAGATGGACGAAGCCGCCAACCGCTACGCTCAATTGCTGCGAGCGCGTGGATTGAAGGCTGATGATGCCTTTGCGGTGCTGCTGGAAAACCGGATCGAATATTTCACGCTCGTCTGGGGCTCGCAGCGGGCGGGCACATTGCTTGTACCCATCTCGACCCGGCTGACGGCGCCCGAAATCACGTATATTCTCAAGGATTGCGGCGCGAAATTGCTCATCACCTCGCATCTCTTCGATGGCGTCTTGGCCGACATTCGGCGGGAATGCCCTGAGCTTGAGATATTGCTTGCAGGTGATGACGGGGAAGAGAGCTTTGATGCTGCTCTCGCCGCGCAGCCTGCTGAACCGATCGCCGATCAACGCGCCGGGCTCACTATGCTTTACAGTTCGGGGACGACGGGACGGCCCAAAGGTATACGGCCAGCGCCGCCTGAAGACCCCGATCCCCAAGCGATGATCCCGTTCCTGGGGCTTGCAACCATGGGGGCTGGCATGCCGACCGATGGGTCGATGATCTACCTCTCGCCTGCCCCGCTCTACCATGCAGCGCCATTGGCGTGGTGCGCAGCTGCACAGCGGCTTGGCGGGACATTGGTGGTGCTCGAAAAATTTGAACCCGAAGCCGCTCTGGCTGCAATCGAGAAATACAAGGTCACAGACAGCCAGTGGGTGCCGACACATTTCGTGCGCTTCCTGAAACTCGATCCCGCGATCCGCTCCAAATACGATCTCTCAACCCACAAGCGCGCGCTCCACGCTGCAGCGCCCTGCCCCGTCCCGATCAAACGCGAAATGATCGAATGGTGGGGCCCGATCGTGAACGAATACTATGCCGGGTCCGAGGGGATTGGGATGACCATGATCAGCGCCGAGGACTGGCTCAAACATCCGGGCAGCGTCGGCAAGGCGATCTATGGCACGCTTCACGTGTGCGGCCCGGACAATGAAGAAGTTGGGCCGGGCGAAGACGGCCTCATCTTCTACGAAAACGTACTGCTCCCTACCTATCACAACGATCCTGAAAAGACCGCCGATGCCATGCATCCAAAGGGCTGGATGACACTGGGCGATATCGGCCATGTCGATGAGGACGGCTATCTGTTCCTGACAGATCGCAAGAGCCACATGATCATTTCAGGCGGTGTGAACATCTATCCGCAGGAGATCGAGAACCTGCTCGTCACCCATGACAAGGTGATGGACGCCGCTGTTATCGGTGCGCCCGATCCTGACCTTGGCGAGAAAGTCGTCGCCGTGGTTCAGCCGATCGATATGGGCGATGCTGGCGACAATCTCGAAGAGGAGCTGCGCGAATTCCTTGCCCCCAATCTCGCGCGGATCAAGCTTCCCAAAATGTTCGATTTCCGCCCCGATCTGCCGCGTGAGGCGAATGGCAAACTCTACAAGCGCGAATTGCGCGATGAATTTGCCGCCAAGGCGACGGAGCAGGCCTGATGGCGAGTGATCCGGCAGTCCTTCCAACCGGTCTCGCCAAGGCGGTGATCGATCCGCATGCCTATGCTGAATGGGACGGGCTGCTCGACACGTTTGACCATATCCGCGACAAAATGCCCGTGGCCAAAGTCACGCCGGAAAACGAGGATCTGTTCGAACCCTTCTGGCTCATCACCCGCTACGATGACGTCATGCGCATATCGAAGGATAACGCGACTTTCCTCAACAATCCCAAACCAGTCGTGTTCAGTTTCAAGCAGGCGATCGAATTTAGCCGGGCGGCGACAGGCTCCAATATGCTGGTGGATTCGCTGGTCGTATTCGATGCGCCGATCCATCCCAAATATCGCAAGCTCACCCAGGACTGGTTCATGCCGCGCAACCTCAAACAGGTTGAAGGCGAAATCCGCGCACTTGCGACCCGCATGGTCGATGCGATGCTTGAAAAGGGGCCAGAGCTCGATTTTGTCGAAACGCTCGCAGGGCCTTACCCGCTGCGCGTCGTCATGCAGATCCTTGGCGTACCGCCTGAGGATGAGCCGCGCATGCAGATGCTGACACAGAAGCTTTTCGGCGGTCAGGATGCTGATCTTTCAGGCACCGGCATGGAGAACATGACGCCTGAACAAGTGGTGCAATTGGTTGCTGGCGCGGTCAAAACCTTCGAGGACTATTTCGCAGCGCTCGCCGAAGATCGGCGGGCAAACCCCACCGATGATGTTGCGAGCGTTATCGCCAATGCGCTCGTCGATGGAAAGCCGCTGCCGCCGCGCGATATGGCGGGGTATTACATCATCATGGCGACCGCCGGACACGATACGACCAGCGCATCGACCGCGGGCGCAATGCTCGCACTTGCAAATGATCCAGAGCAATTCGCGCGGGTGAAAGCGGATCGTTCGCTGCTTCCCGGCATAGTGGAAGAGGCAATCCGGTGGACCAGCCCGGTGCAGCATTTCATGCGCACAGCGGCCGAAGATGTCGAAGTGGGCGGGCAACAGATTAAAGCTGGCGACTGGATGATGATCAATTACGTCGCTGCCAATCATGATCCCGCGCAGTTCGATGATCCGCGCCGGTTTGACGCCGCGCGTTCACCCAATCGCCACGCGGCCTTTGGCGCAGGCGCGCATCAATGTCTGGGCCTGCACCTGGCGCGGCTCGAAATGCGGATACTTTTTGAAGTCTTGCTCGACCGGATTGATGCGGTGGAACTGGCTGGAACGCCCGCTCGCGCGACGAGCACATTTGTGGGCGGGCTGAAGTCTTTGCCGCTCAAGATCACAAAAGGCTAAGATTCTGATATGGGGAGTGCGCGCAATAAAACAAGGCATGCGGGTAAATAAACTTGCGCATCTTGTTTCATATAACCCAATTTTACGATTTTTCTGTTCTTTTGGCGAAACATATGTTAACTCACCATTCATGGGAAAAACTTGGACTTCGGTGATATGCTGCGACTTTGCGGCAGGTATTTGTGAGGGAGGGTTATATGGATTTGACTGACATTACACTGCTCGCGCCTCACAACCTGCCATTTGCAGGCGCAGCGATCCTGTTGCTGCTGATTGTCATCTTGCAGGTGATCGGCGCTGGCGATTTCTTCGATAGCGGCGATGTTGATATCGATCTGGATGTCGATGGAGCAGCAGACGGGTTGGAAGCGGGCGGCTTTCTTGAAAGCGCGTTCAGCCTGCTTGGCATTGGCCGTGTGCCGTTTCTCATCTGGTTCATGGTCTTGCTGCTTGTCTTTATGGCCATCGGCGTTGCGGGTCAGGAACTGGCGATCAGCCTGCTGGGCGCACCTCTACACCCTGCGTTGGCGGCGCTGCTTGCAGGAATGGGCGCTTTGCCGGTCAATGGAGTGCTCACCCGGCCTTTGGAGCGGATCCTGCCCCAAGATGAAACGAGCGCAGTGGGTCTTGATAGTCTGGTGCGGCGCGATGCTGAAATTCAGACAGGGACAGCCCGTACTGCCTCGCCTGCCCGCGCCAAGGTGAAAGATCGCCACGGCCACCCGCATTTCGTGATGGTGGAACCGCACGATCCGCAGGCGGAACTGAACGAAGGTGACACGGTGCTGCTGGTGCGGCGCGAAGGGGAGACATTCTTCGGCGTGCACTATGAAAGCAAGCTGCTGGGGCTTGATTGAAGGACACGATAAACACGCGCGAGGGACCCATACGGCGCGCGACATACAATAGGAGAAAACATGGACGGATTTATAAATCTCGCATTTTGGCTTGGTATGATCGTAGCGGTTGTAGTGGGGGTTTTCGTTTTCCTTACAACGCTTTACCGCCGGGCATCGAAGGAAATTGCTTTCGTCAGGACGGGTATTGGCGGCGAGAAAGTCGTCATGAATGGCGGCGCGCTGGTGTTCCCGGTGTTCCACGAAACAATGCCTGTTAATATGAACACTCTGGTGCTGAGCGTTGTCAGGAAAGACGCCGAAGCGCTGATTACGCTCGACCGTTTGCGGATCGATGTGAAGGCGGAATTCTACGTTCGCGTTCGCCCCGATGCAGGCGCGATTGCGATGGCCGCGCAAACGCTGGGTATGCGCACCATGCAGCCCAACCTTTTGAAAGACCTTGTCGAAGGTAAATTCGTCGACGCGCTGCGCTCTGTTGCGGCAGGCATGAGCATGAACGAGCTGCACGAACAACGCGCAGACTTCGTGCAAAAGGTGCAGCAGGTCTCGTCAAACGATCTCGCGATGAATGGTCTCGAGCTGGAATCGGTCTCGCTCACCGGGCTTGACCAGACGAGCATCGAACACTTCAACGCCAACAATGCGTTTGACGCAGAAGGTCTGACAAAGCTCACCGAACAGATCGAAGCGCGCAAGAAACTGCGCAACGATATCGAGCAGGACACGCGCGTTCAGATGGAAGGCAAGAACCTCGAAGCCGACCAGCGCAGCTTCGAAATCGGGCGTGACACCGAATATGCGCGCCTCCAGCAAGAGCGCGAAGTCGAAGTGCGCCGTGCTGCGCAAACCGCTGAAATCGCTCGCGAACAGGCAGAGCGCAATCGCGAAGCCGAAGCAGCCCGGATTGAGGCCAAGAAGCAAGTCGATGCGCAGCAGATCGAAGCGGACAGGCTGGTTGAAGAGGCCCGGATCGATCAGGTGCGCGCTCTCGAAATCGCACGCCAGGAACAGCAGATCGCGGTTCAGAACAAGTCGCGCGAGGAAAGCCAGGCGAAAGCAGAAGCCGACGCTGCCCGTGCTCGAGCGGTGGAAGCTGAAGAGCAGGTTGCGACCGCACGGGAGAGCGAGATCGCCGAACGTCAAAAGAAGATCGAACTGATCGAAGCGGCGAAGCAAGCCGAGCGTGAAGCCATTGGCATTAAGGTTGAGGCCGAGGCCGAAAAGGACGCGGCGACAAACCGTGCAGAGGCGTCTCGCCTCGAAGCGAAAGGTGAAGCCGACGCTGAAATCCTGCGCGCTGAAGCAGACCGTGTGCGCTTCGAAGTTGAAGCTGCCGGTCAGCAGGCGGTCAACGAAGCGGCGAACATCCTCTCAATGGATCAGATCAGCCTTCAGACGAAGCTCGCTCTCCTGAAAGTGCTGCCAGAAGTCGTGCGGGAAAGCGCGAAACCGATGGAAGCGATCGATTCGATCAAGATCGTGCAGGTCGATGGGCTTACGCAAGGCGGCTCAGGTGGGGGCGCTCCGGCTGGTGCCAATGGCGCTGGCGGCGGTTCGGGCAATCTGGCGAGCGATGCGGTTTCAGCAGCTCTCGCCTACCGGGCCCAGGCGCCTGTGCTCGATGGGCTGATGAAAGAGCTGGGCCTTGATGGATCCTCGCTCGGATCGCTGGTTCAGGCGGCGACGGATGATCCTGAAAGCGTTGAGAAGGCGCTGGAGAAGCTGTCGTTCAACGATGACGGGTCAGATGTGGACGAAAACCCACAAGCTGCTGAATAATAAGAGAAATTAAAGAACAGGCACACGCGAGGTTGAGCGGCTTCGCGTGTGCCTATCTGCTTTTAAGAAAGCAATTTGCCCGCCATCTCGCGAACCTTGTCGCCCATATCCTCACGCTCCAAAGCCAGCGCCAAAGTCGCCTCGACAAAGCCCAATTTGCTCCCGCAATCATAGCGATTGCCGTCAAAGGTCACCGCATGAAATGGCTGGTCCCCGATCATCCGCGCCATCGCATCGGTAAGCTGAATCTCACCGCCTGCGCCTTTCTCCTGCGTCTCCAAGGTCCGCATAACTTCGGGCTGAAGGATGTAGCGGCCTGAAATGATCTTGTTCGAAGGCGCTTCGTCAACAGGCGGCTTTTCGACAAGGCCTTTCACCTCGGTCAAAGCGCCATCCTCCGTGCCCGGATCGATCACGCCGTAACTCGAAACTTTGTCATGCGGAACTTCGAGAACGCTGATCAGATTGCCGCCGGTTTTCTCATAAGCGTCAACCATCTGCTTCATGCAGCCGGTGCCGCCCTTCTTTCCGACCATCAATTCATCGGGCAGGAAAATCGCAAAAGGCTCATCCCCGACGATAGCCCGCGCACACCAGATTGCATGGCCAAGGCCCAATGGCACTTGCTGGCGCACGGTGATGATGTCGCCCGGCGTTGCGCGGGTCGGTTCTAGCACGCTCATATCCTTGCCGCGCTCTTTCATCGTGTCTTCGAGTTCGTAGGCGACGTCGAAATGCTCTACGATCGCGGTCTTTCCCCGGCCTGTGACGAAGATCATTTGTTCGATCCCCGCCTCGCGCGCTTCGTCCACGGCATACTGGATCAGCGGGCGATCTACGATGGGAAGCAGCTCCTTCGGGATGGCTTTAGTCGCGGGCAGAAAGCGCGTGCCAAGGCCTGCCACGGGAAAGACTGCTTTTTTGATCGGCTTGGGAGACATTGAGGGATCGCCTTTTCGTGTTCACAAACTGTTGGTGGATGCGGACTGCCGTTTGAGATCACCAAACGCAATGGCAATAGAGGCGATGGTCCGGATGGGGTATTTTTGCGCCCGGTTGCCGAACCGAAAGGGTAGGCGGGGCTGCAAACGCACTCAGTTGCGCGAAAGCTTGGATCGGGTAAGGGGAAATCATATGGACAAACTCATCATTCGCGGCGGCAATCGCCTGTCGGGCACTA
Organism: Erythrobacter sp. YT30; assembly: GCF_001542875.1. Lineage (GTDB taxonomy): Bacteria > Pseudomonadota > Alphaproteobacteria > Sphingomonadales > Sphingomonadaceae > Erythrobacter. Next base: position 1,086,432 of record NZ_LMAF01000002.1, read on the forward strand.
TTCCTATTTCCGGGGCAAAGAACGCGGCGCTAACCCTGATCCCATGCGCGCTTTTGACCGAAGAACCGCTCACCCTGCGCAATCTACCCCGTCTTGCCGATATTGACGGTTTTCAGCACCTGATGACGCAATTTGGCGTCTCGACCGAGATCCATGGCAAAAGGCCCGAAGAATTTGGCCGCGTCGTCACGTTCGAGGCATCTCGGCTCACTTCCTCTATCGCGCCCTATGATCTGGTGCGCAAAATGCGCGCCTCGATCCTCGTGCTCGGCCCGCTGCTCGCCCGCGCTGGCGAAGCGACCGTTTCGATGCCCGGCGGGTGCGCAATCGGTAACCGCCCCATCGACCTTCACCTAAAGGCGCTAGAGGCATTTGGTGCACAGATCGAGCTGACCCAGGGTTATGTCAAAGCCATGCAGCCCGACGGAGGATTACCGGGCGGAGACTTCGATTTCCCCGTTGTCTCTGTCGGCGCGACCGAGAATGCGCTGATGGCCGCCGTGCTTGCAAACGATACGTGCCGTCTGTTCAACGCCGCGCGCGAGCCTGAGATTGTTGACCTTTGCAATCTCCTCGTCGCGATGGGCGCAGAGATCGAAGGCATTGGCACCTCCGACATCACAATCCATCCTGTAAAGCGCCTTCATGGTGCAACATACCGCGTGATGCCTGATCGGATTGAGGCGGGCTCTTATGCCTGCGCTGCGGCGATCACGGGCGGCGATGTTCGCCTTGAAGGTGCGCGGGCCGATGAAATGCAGGCGACCACGCGCGCGCTTCAAAGCATGGGCGTGCATGTCGAAGAAGACGCCAAAGGCATGCAGATCACAACCAATGGTTCGCTAAAGCCAATTGACCTCACGACCGCGCCCTATCCCGGCCTCGCCACCGATATGCAGGCTCAATTGATGAGCCTTTTATGCAAGGCGGAAGGCAAGAGCGTTCTTAAAGAAACGATCTTTGAGAACCGCTTCATGCACGTGCCGGAGCTCAGCCGAATGGGCGCCGATATCGCGACGGAGGGGCGCACTGCGATTGTCACAGGCCCTGTCGATCTGACGGGCGCCGAAGTGATGGCGACCGATCTGCGCGCTTCGATGAGCCTCGTCATCGCCGCGCTTGCGGCTGAGGGTGAGACGCAGGTTCGACGCATCTATCACCTCGATCGTGGGTATGAACGGCTTGAGGAGAAGCTGCAGCTGGTTGGCGCCGATATTGAGCGCGTTGGCGACGACTAAGGCTTTACAATTAAGGCGTTAGCGGAACTGTCTTTGTGTTGGTTCGTGCGCTCATTGTGCACCAGCCAAACCCTGATCGCACTTGCCAGGCCCGGCGGGGTTTCCGACTTGATCCGTTCCGCATCAATCCGCGCCACGATTGCGTTGATTGGCAGCGCTTCGCGTTCCGCTGTGGCTCGCAGCATGTCCCAGAATATGGGCTCCAGAGAAATGCTCGTCTTGTGGCCAGCGATCTGGACCGAGCGTTTGACCGGTGGGTGATAGGGCGGCGTTTCCATATGGTTTTCTAGCACGCAAACGAACGCCTGTCCGCTCTTGGCAAAGGTGACAAAGGTGACACCGTGTCACCTACAGCGCATGTGCTTAAAGTCATGATATTGTTACATATTAGAAGGATTTTGGGAGGGTGACGGACGGTGGAAGGAGGCTTTGTTTTGGCTGTCAGACGGTCTTGAGGAAACCGCAAAGGCGCCATTGAAGGGAATCGAGGATCGACGACTTGAAAGAGCTAGTGCCCGCCATGCCGATCAAAGACGAAGTAGGAAAACGAGCTTACTTGTAGTGTTCCCTGCGGTCCCCAAAGGTGCGCACACGCTTTCGCCAGGTGCGATAGCTCGAGGGCTTCAGATTATTGCGCATCAGCACTTTGGTCTCGGCATCGGAAAGCCCAAACTGCGCCTCAATATCGGCAAAGCTGACATGATCGGAAAGCGCCATTTCGATAACGGCGCTGATCTCGGCTCGGGAGAGATTGGGTGATTGAGGCACGCTTTTTCCTTCGACTTCTGAGAAGACTGCGATACCCAAACGCACATCAAACGAGTTTCTTTCCCTTGCCCCTGCAAGAGATTCTCTTGGAGCGCTGCCTGTAGTTGGGAGCGGTCGGCCGGATTTGAGGCCCTTTCGGTGGAAACCTGCCTTATTCAAGCATGGCCAGCATCACTTTTGCAGCGCCCTTCGATGACGCCGGGTTCTGTCCCGTGACCAGTTTCCCGTCCACTACGACATTGGCTTCGAAGTCGGGCGCTTTCTCGAAGTGAGCGCCGCGTTCCTTGAGCATGTCTTCAAGAAGAAAGGGGACTGCATCTTCCAAACCCATCGCTCTTTCTTCGCTATTGGTGAATCCAGTGATCGATTTGCCTTCGACATAGGGCTGTCCTTCTGTGCCACGCACGTTTTTGAGTACAGCCGGGGCATGGCAGACAATCCCGAGCGGTTTATCGGCTGAAGCAAATGCCTCTATGAGATCGCGAGACACTTCGCATTCGACCAAATCCCATAATGGCCCATGACCGCCTGGATAGTAGACTGCGTCGCAGTCTGATGCGTTCAAAGTGCGGATTGGAACGGTTGACTTCATCCTTGCTTGTCCATCCTCATCGGCCAGATACCGGCGCGTTGATTCAGTCTGGAAATCTTCTCCAAGACTTTTGGGGTCGATTGGGACTTCTCCGCCTTTGGCCGAAGCCAGCTCAACCTCAATTCCGGCATCGGTAAAAACGTAAAATGGGGCCGCAAATTCTTCGAGCCACATGCCGGTCTTTTCGCCCGTGTCACCGAGCGTGTCGTGCGAGGTCATTACGAATAGAATAGATTTGCTCATTGCTCGCCTCACACCTGATCGCTGATATCGGTCTTGCCGAGCTGTAGAAACCAGCCAGCGGCGTCGAAATAGGCAGTGACGCGCTCGATGCCTCCTGCGTCCGATAGGTCAAAGCGGAACAGGTGCCGCAATTCGTAGCGCTTGCCTTGGTCTTCGATCCCGAATCCATCTTTCGCCTGTGTGCCGCTAATGGTCACGTGGACGAATGACGCGCTGCCATCAGCGACTTCGTCGATCGTGTGGACGTCCTCGCTGAGATCGGGAAAGACATCCATCAATTGCGTCCAAACACCCTTTCCGTCTTCGAGAGACATCGGTTCACCCAACGGTGGGTAGTCAATAATCGCATCCTCGGAGAGCGCTTGCGCCATCGCCTCTGGATCACGCGAATTGTACCGGTGGAAGAATTCTTCGGCCGCTGCAGTGGGATTTGGGAAAGTCATGCTCATCGTTTTCTTTCTCCGTTTCAAAGGGTTTTCATTGCAACGGGTCGACGGCAGATAGGTTCTTGTCTATCTCTCGTGTTTCTCGAAGATCGAGGTATCTATGGAAATTGTGGCCCTCTGGCAGAAGCACGCAGCCCTACAATACTCATTTGCATCCTACGCTGCGCGGCGAATGAAGCTTGGGCTGACGGAGATTGCGTGCCTCGAACAAATCCAGGTTAGAGGTCCACTCACTCCCAAGGAGATTGGCCAGCATCTCAATCTGAGGTCAGGCTCGGTTACTGCTCTGATCGATCGACTGGAATTCAAGGGGTTTGTCGAACGCACTCGGCGCCGTGATGACCGTCGAAGCTTAAGGGTAGGCCTGACAGAAAACGCTTTCGTCGCGGCCGAGAACGATATGATTCCACTTGCCAGGACGTTAAGCCAAATCGCCGGATCGAAAAGCACCCGCGAGCGAGAGGTAATCGAGACGTTTTTGTCACAGGTGAATGATCAATTGCAGGCTCGCTGCGTTGGCAAGAAACGGAGCGGCAAATGACTCATTTTGGCATCTGCCCGACTGGCGTTGAACGTCCGCAATAGGGCCGATATCCCACACCCCTCAATACATATGCTGGCCGCCATTTATGCTCATGGTGGAGCCGGTGGTGAAGGCTCCGTTTTCGGAGGTGAAGAAGGTCACGCCGCGTGCGATTTCTTCGGCTTGGCCGAGGCGTCCCACCGGGATCTTTGCGACGATCTTCTCGAGCACGGGCTCCGGCACAGCGGCAACCATGTCGGTGTCAATATAGCCGGGCGCGATGGCGTTGACCGTTACGCCGAATTTCGCGCCTTCCTGAGCCAGAGCCTTTGTAAAGCCGTGAATGCCCGATTTGGCGGCGGCGTAATTCACCTGGCCGTATTGTCCCGCCTGCCCGTTGATTGAGCCGATATTGACGATGCGGCCCCATTTCCTCTCGCGCATTCCGGGGAAGGTTGCCTTCGCCATATTGAAGCATCCGCCAAGGTTGACGCGCATGACGTCGTTCCAATCATCGAAGCTCATCTTATGCAGCGTGCCGTCGCGGGTGATCCCGGCATTGTTCACGACGATGTCGACCGGGCCGTGTTCTGCTTCGACCTTGGCGCAACCTTCGAGGCAGGCTTCGTGGTTGCCAACATCCCACTTCATTGAGGGTATACCGGAAGCCTCGGTAAAGGCGCGCGCGCTTTCATCATTGCCGCCATAATTGGCAATGACGGTGTGGCCTTGCTTTTTTAGGCGCTTGCAGATGGCTTCCCCGATGCCGCGTGTGCCGCCGGTTACGATTGCTACTTTGCTCATATGATGCTGGTCCTCTCAGATTCGGTGGCGAATCTTTCTCCGCACTCAGCGATAGCCGTGCCGTAGCGTCAGGCAACAAAAAACCCCGCTAAAAGCGAGGTTTTGAGACTAAAGTTTGATGCGGCTTGCAGCGTTAGAACTTGATCTGCGTGCCCACATAGACAGCCTGGCTGTCCTGCTGATCGGAAGTGAGCGGCGCGAGGCGTTCGCGTTCCTGGCTGTAGCGCACGCCGGCAGTGACATCGACCTTGGACGAGATACGGAAAGAACCGCCAACGCCCACCGTTTGTGAACCGAGCGAATCGAGCGTGTTGGGCGAACGGCCAGCAACCTGTTCATCCTCAAGTTCGATGCGAGGCTGCAGGCGGCTCGGCTTCTTCTCTGCGCGTGGGCCAGCGGGCTCAAATTCGGAAAGGTCGGGAACGCTCAAGCTGCGCACATTATCCGGCAGCACGACGGAGCGAGCAAAGCTTTGATAGCCGCGCGCTGTGCCGAGGTTGAAACGAGTTGTATCGAGCGTGCTGATTGCCTTGCCAGCGCCGGGCGCTGCATCGATTGCCTTGCGCACCGAAATCGCCTTGGCCGTCTCTTCATCGACGCGAACCGCGACCGTGACAGTGCGTTCACGCTCTACCTTGCTGGTGCCAGCAGGGGTGAAGCGCATCGAATCATCGGCTGTGATGTTCGCAAAACGTGCGGCAAGATCAGGATCGACTTTGGCGGGCGTGAAAATATCAAAGCCCGATTCTGCAAAGGCTGATTTGCTATTATCAGCATCAACCAAAGCAAGGCCCGTAGAAGGCACAGCAAGCGACAGGGCAGCAGTCGCCATCACGAGCGACAGCTTGCGCTGCTTTGCCGCCATTGTGATGTTGCCAAATGCCATAATCGCCCTGTTTCCTTCGTGCGGGATGCCGAAATTTTATTTCAGCCCCATTACAGCAAGCGGCACATGAACTGCGCCTGAGTCGCTGTATTCCGTTACGTAAGCCCAATAACTGCGAAAAAGCAATCTATTCGAAATGGCTAGGCTAGGTGGAAATCCGGATTCTTCTCAGGCTGTTGCATGCGGCGCACACATGCATTGAAGCGCAGGTGAGCAACACTTCAGATATGGCTCATTCAGCGATGATCAAGGCGCGGTTTGCTGTGCGTTTGAGCACGATACATGCTCGATAGCGCGAATATCTGCGATGTGAACGTCTGCTTTTGGACGCTTGCGGCGAGGACTTGGCGGTTATAGAGCGTGGGGCCAACATATTACGGCCTGCCAATTGCGGCCGGCAAACCAGGGAATTTATCGCAGTGACACGCGCCACATCATCTTCATTCCGCAGTGCAAGCCGGATCATGCTCGCAAGCGTCGCTGTCATCGGGCTTGCCGCGTGCGGGGGTGGCGAACGTCCGCGCACTGAGCTTCAGGCCGCGCAGATCAACACGATCGGTGTGAACGCATACTTGTGGCGCGCTGCGCTCGACACGGTCAGCTTTGCACCCTTGGCATCGGCTGACAGCAATGGCGGCGTGATTGTGACCGATTGGTACGCCAATCCTTCGAACCCCGAAGAGCGTGTGAAGATGACGATCACGATCCTTGATCAGGATTTGCGCGCCGATGCGCTGCGCGTCGCAGCTACTCGTCAGGTCGCGCAAAGCGGAAACTGGGTGGATGCGCCGGTGCAGGCAGCGACTGTCCAAAAGCTTGAGGATATCATCCTTACCAAGGCGCGTGATTTGAGGCGCAAAGCGCTCGCATCCTGAACCGTTTCGCGTTAGCGGAATTTCCATGACAGAAAACCGTTTCGATCCGTCCACAGCTGACGGGCGCTGGCAGAGCGCGTGGGAGCAGGCGGGCACATTCACTGCCGACAGCAATAGCGATAAGCCCAAAAGCTACATCCTTGAGATGTTTCCGTATCCCTCTGGCCGCATCCATATGGGTCACGTGCGCAATTACACGATGGGCGATGTGCTGGCGCGTTATAAGAAGATGCGCGGGGCCGAAGTGCTTCATCCCATGGGCTGGGATGCATTTGGTATGCCGGCCGAAAACGCTGCGATGGAGAAGAAGGTTCATCCCGGCGCATGGACGCATTCCAATATCGAGGGGATGAAAGCGCAATTGAAGCGCATCGGCTTTGCGCTTGATTGGACGCGCGAATTCGCGACTTGCGATCCTGAATATTACGGTCACGAACAGGCGCTTTTCCTCGATATGTATGAGGCAGGCCTCGTCTATCGCAAATCATCCGAGGTGAATTGGGATCCTGTTGATATGACCGTGCTCGCCAATGAGCAGGTGATTGATGGTAAAGGCTGGCGTTCGGGCGCGGAGGTCGAAAAACGCAAGCTTGACCAGTGGTTTTTGAAGATCACCGATTTTGCCGAAGACTTGCTCGAAGGATTGGGCAATCTCAAAGATTGGCCCGACAAAGTCCGCCTGATGCAAGAAAACTGGATCGGCAAATCCTCAGGGCTCGAATTTTCCTTTGAGCTTTCGAATGGCGAAAAGCTGCCCGTTTATACAACGCGGCCCGATACGATCTTCGGCGCGAGCTTTGTCGCGGTTGCTGCCGATCACCCGATCGCAAAGGCGGTTGCTGAAGACGATCCGCTTGCCGGCCCATTTATCGAGGAATGCAAGAAAGGCGGTACGACCGCGGCTGAACTTGAAACGGCGGAGAAGCTGGGCTTTCGCACTCAATTGAGCGCGCGCCATCCGTTTACCGGCGATCCAATGCCGCTCTTCATCGCGAACTTCGTGCTGATGGATTACGGCACGGGTGCGGTGATGGGCGTTCCTGGCCACGACCAGCGCGACTTTGAATTCGCGACTAAATATGCGCTGCCGATAGAACGTGTCGTTGCAAAGGACGCCACCGATGCTGACGCGCCCATGGGCAATGAGGCGGAAGCCGGTGATGGCGTCATCGTCAATTCAGAGTTCCTTGATGGGATGAGCGTTGAGGATGCAAAGGCCGAAGTCATCAAACGCGCCGAGGATGGCGGATGGGGCGAAGGCACCACCGTGTGGCGGCTGCGCGATTGGGGCATTTCGCGCCAGCGGTATTGGGGGACACCGATCCCGATCATTCACTCACCCGATCACGGTCCTGTGCCCGTTCCGAGAGACCAACTGCCGGTCGAGCTGCCTGAAGATATCGATTTCGACACCCCGGGAAATCCGCTCGAACGGCATCCCACCTGGAAACACACGACCTGCCCAATCAGCGGCAAGCCAGCTCTTCGCGAAACCGATACGCTCGACACCTTCACCAATTCTTCGTGGTATTTTCTGCGCTTTGCATCACAACCGCCGGATAAGCCGTTCGACGCTGAAGAAATCGCCAAGTGGATGCCGGTGCAGCACTATATTGGCGGGATTGAGCACGCGATCCTGCATCTGCTTTACGCCCGCTTCTGGACGCGCGCGATGGCGCATATCGGCAAGCTCGACGTGAAGGAGCCGTTCGCTGCGCTGTTTACGCAAGGTATGGTCACGCACGAGACATACAGTCTTGGCGATGGATCGTGGCTTTCGCCCGACGAGGTCAGTAAGGATGGCGCAGATTGGACCAGGATTGAAGACGGCGCACCGGTGACGGCAGGCCGCGTTGTCAAAATGTCCAAGTCCAAAAAGAATGTCGTCGATCCCGATGCCATCATCGATCAATACGGCGCGGATGCGGTGCGGTGGTTTATGCTCTCCGACAGCCCGCCTGAACGCGATCTGCCATGGTCAGAAGCCGGGATCGAGGGATGCTGGCGCTTTGTTCAGCGCCTGTGGCGGCTTTTCGATGCTTACGATCCGGCAGCCACGGGCGAAGACAAAGCGCTCGCCCGCAAGGCGCACCAGACCATCGTTGCCGTTGCCGAAGACATTGAGGCTTTGAGCTTTAACAAAGCGGTCGCGCGCCTTTACGAACTCACCGGCGCTGCTGAAAAGGCAGAGCCGAGCGAGGCACGCAATTTCGCCATCCGCGCAATCTTGCACATGGTCAGCCCGATGATGCCGCACCTCGCCGAAGAAGCGCACGCCAAGATGGGCGCTGACGGCCTTATCGCCGATGCCGAATGGCCTGCGCATGATCCTGCGATGCTTGTCGAAGACGAGGTTACCATCGCGATCCAGCATAAGGGCAAATTGCGCGACACCATCACCGCTCCCAAAGGCGCGCCCAAAGAAGACCTGGAAGCGCTTGCTTTGGCATCAGAGAAAGTGCAGCGTTCTTTGCAAGGAGCAGAGGTTCGCAAGGTGATCGTGGTGCCAGATAGGCTCGTGAATATCGTCACATGATGCGCGCAATCGCCTTGTCTGTCGCGTGTCTGGCTCTTTCAGCCTGCGGGTTTCAGCCGCTTTATTCCGGCTCGGGCGGTCAGGGTGTCGCGCAAGGTCTTGCGGCCGTTGATGTGCCCGCCATTCCAGGGCGCGGCGGATGGTTGGTGCGCAATGCGCTCACCGAAAGATTCGGCGCTGCAGGCGAAGCGGGCGCGCGTTATCGGTTGGATGTGCGACTTGATGATGCGCTTGAGGCTTTGGGCGTTCTCAACGATGACACGATCAGCCGCGAACGCCGCATTCTTCGCGCGCGTTATCAGCTGATCGACATGGCGACAGGTGAGATCCTGCTCGATGCGACCGCTGGATCGGATGCGGGTATTGATGTTGTGTCCTCTGAATACGCGACAATTGCGGCGGAGCAGACTGCACTCGAGAACCTTGCCAAGGAGGTTGCCGATCAGATGGTGACGCGTGTGGCGCTGACTTTGAGAGAGCTGGACGAACAAGGCGGCATCGAGCCGAGCGATGCTCCGCCGATCGCGGATCAGTGAAAGCAAAGAACTCCGATTTCGCGCGCGGCGTTCCTAAATCTGCTGCGCAGGCCAACATCTTCTTCTTTTGCGGCCCTGATGAAGCGGGAGCTTCTGCTGCCGCGAACTCCATCGTCGAAGCCATGCCTGAGCCGGGTGAGCGGGTGGAGCTTTCTGGCGGCGACTTGAAAAGTGATCCCGCAAGATTGGGTGATGAAGCGCGATCTGCATCACTGTTCGGCGATAAACGCCACATCTGGGTGCGCGCGAGCGGGGATGAGGCGCACGACGCGCTCAAAACGCTGATTGAGACCGGCGAGGCGGGGGCAGGTGATGCCGCACCTGTGATCGTGGTAGCAACTTCGGCAACCGATAAATCGCGCACGGCAAAGCTGCTGGAGAAGCGCGGTGACGCGCTGGTCGCGATGTTCTATCCGCCCGATTTGCGCGCCGTCTCCGTGTCCGTTCGCGCCATGGCGGACTCTGCGGGTTTAAGGCTCGGCGGTGATTTGGCTGAACGGATTGCGCGCGCAGCCGGGCTCGATGTGCGGCTGGCGCAATCCGAGATTGATAAGCTCGCGCTTTATTGCGGGGCCGATCCATTGGAGCCCAAGACCGCCTCAATTGAGGATTATGCAGAAATTGGCGCAGCGACCGAAGAGGATGGGTTTCAGCCTGTCGTCAATGCGGTGCTGGGTGGTGAATTGCCTAAGATTTCGCGCGAAATCCGCCGGATGCGTGAATTGGGATTGAACCCTGTAGGCCTGCTCCTCGCGCTGGAACGCCGCGCGGCGCAATTGATGCAGATCGCCGCGAAACTGGGCCCGCGCGGATCTCTCGACAATCTTTCAAAGGGCGAAAAGGCGCAATTGGGCATCTTTTGGAAGGAAGAGCGCGATATCCGCCAGCAATTGACGCGCTGGCATCAAAAAAAACTCGAACGCTTGATCCCGCGCCTCGTCACACTCCATCGATCACTGCTTGCAAACAGCCAGTCGGCTGATTTGTTGTTAATGCAAGATCTTACCGAGATTGCGCGCTTCGCGGCGCGGCGGTAATCGCAGCATTCTCACCCAAGTCTTGCTGGTCAAACCCGCAAGCCAGCCCCGCGTTAGTTTGGGATTAAATTGCGGCAAGGTCTGCCCTAGGTGTTTCTGCGTGGTATGCGGGATCGCTCAGGGGGGCACGAGGGTGCCTGTGGTTGAGAGAGCACCACATGAACGAACAGACGGGCCTTTTGCTAGATGCAAATGTGACCGCCGATTTGCATCGGGGGGCAACGCCTTCGCTCGAGAAACGTCGGCTGCGCGCATATGCCGCGATGGTCGTTGCCGACTTGATCCTTATTCAAGCCTGCTTTGGTATCGCCTCGCTGATCTATGAAAGCCAATGGTGGGAGCCGCGCGCAATGCTGGCAGCGCATATACTGTTGCCGCTCTATTTCACCATTGCGCTCTACAACAATACCTACAGCACACATTCGCTTTCTAATTGGCCCTATGGCGCGCGCAAAGCGGTGTTTGCGTTGGTGATATCTGCGGCATTGGTCAACTTCATCGCGTTCTACACGAAGTCCAACGCTGAATTCTCCCGCGCCTCTGTGACAATCGGTTTTGGCCTCACTGTCCTTGCTCTCATCGGGCTGCGCCGGGGCATCCCCATTTTCATCGATCGCTTCTGGGAGGGACGGACACGCAATGAACTCGTCATCACCGACGGCGGTCCCGCGTTTGCCCTGCCAGGCGCGACAACAATCTCCGCTAAGGACCTCGGCCTCGACCCTTCCAGCGGCGACCCCTTCATATTTGACCGGGTGGGAAAACTGCTTCGCAATCAAGACAGGGTAGTTGTCACCTGCCCGGACGAGAAACGTCATGACTGGTCTATCCTGCTGAAATCTTCGGGGGTGTTTGGCGAAGTGGTGAGTGCAACCGCCCATTCGCTCGGCGCGACAGGGTTGCATCACTATGGCAGTACCAATCAGACAACTCTGGTTGTGTCCAACGGCCCACTCGGTATGCGCGCTCGATTGACCAAGCGACTGTTCGACACAGTCATTGCTGCCTTGGCGCTTCTTCTGCTGTCGCCATTACTTGTTTTGGTAGCAGCCGTGATCAAACTTGAAGATGGTGGCCCTGTGTTTTTCGTCCAGCGCCGTATGGAAAAAGGCAATCGGCTTTTCGACATTATCAAGTTTCGCTCGATGCGCCTTGTCGATCAAGATGACAGCGGCCTCCAATCAACCGGGAGGCAGGATGCGCGCATCACCCGGATCGGCGCTTTCATCCGAAAAAAACAGCATTGATGAATTGCCGCAATTGCTCAACGTGCTGAAAGGCGACATGTCTCTCGTTGGTCCGCGCCCTCATGCTTTGGGCAGCACTGCAAGCGATCAGCTATACTGGAAAGCGGATCGGCAATATCTTCTGCGCCACAGCTTGAAACCAGGCCTCACCGGTCTTGCCCAAATACGAGGGTTTCGCGGAACGACAGAACATACCAAAGATCTGACCGATCGGTTGGGTGCAGATCTTGAATACATTTCAACATGGTCATTGGCGCGCGACGTGGAGATTTTGGTGCGCACGTTGGGCGTTCTTAGGCATCACAACGCATATTGATTGAGGGGTTATTCCTCAGGAACGCTGAATGTACCCGTCACCCGGCCGTTCGATCCTTCGGAGCCCAACGCATCGCTGCCGCCACTGGCGCGGCCATCCACGCTGGAAACACCTGTGTCGAGATTGATCGTCAACCGCCCGCCATTAAGCGTATCGGTGCCGCGTGCGAGCTTCACATTGCCGGCCATGGTGATGATGCGGCTGTTAAGATCATAGACGGCAGTATCGCCGCTAGCGCGTTCATTCCCGCGAACAAACGAAACGCCGCCGCTTGCCGTGATGCGCTGGATCGCGAGCGAATCTGTATCGGTGTAATTGACCAGCATGCGCTGCGAACGCACGGTGAGCCCGGCCTGTGTCACAACCACTCCGCCTGAAAAGACGACACGATTGGCGCGATCATCCCAGGCAGCGCTGCCCGCGTTATAGGTGACCGGGGCGCGTGTGTTGTGCGCAGCAAAGCTTTGCGCGTTTCCGGGCAGCGTTCCCATGATGCCGGCTGTCGCGATAAAGCCACCTGCAGCCCACACGAGCGCAATGCGCGCGAGCGACCTATGGCTATGTTTCCGGCTTCCAGCGTTCATCATAGGAGTGTCTGTCATTTGGGAACTCTCAACTCGCCCGGCACCATGGTCATGCGAACATCACCCGTCAATGTGAGCGTTCGCTCGTCCAGATCCGCGCGCAATCGGTTGCTTCTGAAGGTCCCAGCAGGGATTTCCCCTTCGACACCGTCGTCGCCTGTCATGACGCGCTCTTCGAGGTTCACTGCAACACCTCTTGCGACCATCGTGTACCCATCTGCGGCGCTAAAGCGGACGGGGCCATCAACCGTGACGGTCTCTTCATCAATTTCATAAACGCCGCCATCTGCGCGCAGTCGAGCAGGGCCATCGGGCATCAGCAATTGCGCCATCACATCTTCCATGCGCACCAAGCCCTCGGCGCTTGATCGCTGCACCGCTTCGCCTGCCCTGATCGAGAACGGACGCCCCTGATCATCGCGCCCGCGATACATGGCGTTATCGACGCTGAGGCGTTCATTGATGATGGCGACAGAATTGCGATCTAGCAGGAAACTAATCTCACCGCGCGGCGACAGGGGCGTTACCACCATTAGCGCTGCCATGATCCCTACACCTACCGGCAGCACGCGCGCGAGAATACCAATCAGCCGATCATGCGAACCCCCGGGCGATGCGAAAACCTGACGCTTTGAGCGCAGATTGGCAGCTTCCTCAGTTTCGATGCGGCGTTTGATGACCATGGCCGGGCCTTATGCGAATGTCCCGTTGCTGTGGTGAAAAATATCGCGATCTTCCCAGCCAGCAATATCGAGCAGGGCGCGTGTTGGAAGGAAATCAAAGCATCCTTGCGCTAGGTGCATGCGCCCTTCGCGTTCAAGCCTGACGGTCAATTCATCGCGCAGAGCATGGAGGAAACGCACATCGGATGCAGCGTATTCGCGTTGCGCCTCGTTCAATTCAGGCCCGCCCCAGTCAGAGCTTTGCTGCTGTTTCGAGATTTCCGCATTGAGCAGTTCGCCCGCGAGGTTTTTGAGGCCGTGGCGATCAGTATAGGTGCGCACCAGCTTGCTCGCGATCTTGGTGCAAAATACGGGCGCTGCCATCACGCCCAGATAATACTGGATCGCGGCAAGATCGAAGCGGGCATAATGATAGAGCTTCACCCGGCTTTCATCGGCCAGGATCTTGGTAAGGTTGGGCGCCTCGTATTCGCTGCCGGGCGAAAAGCGCACGAGATGTTCATCGCCTGATCCATCGCTGATCTGGACCACGCACAGCCTGTCGCGCGGGGTCACAAGGCCCATCGTCTCGGTATCTACGGCAAGCGCGCTGGAGCCTTCAAGCACGCCAGCGGGCAGATCTTCTTCGTGAAAATGTACTGTCATAGGCGCCGCTCCTACGATGATTGGGGATGGAGGGGAAGGCCTGAGTGGCGCAGGTGGCTGCGAGTTGTGTAGCGTTTGGAATGTCATGACAGCAGAAGCGATCCCTGCAAGCTGGCAAGCAGCGCTTGAACCCGTACTGAAGACGCCCGAAGCGCGCCGCCTTGGTGGCTGGTTGAAGGCAGAAGAAGCAGCAGGGCGCGTGGTCTATCCTCCGCGGGGCGAGCGGTTGACCGCGCTTCAGGCGACGCCATTGGAAGGGGTGAAAGTCGTGATCCTGGGGCAGGATCCTTATCACGGTGCGGGGCAGGCGCATGGGCTCGCCTTCTCCGTAATGGATGGCGTTCGCCCGCCGCCTTCGCTGATGAATGTCTTCAAAGAATTGGAGAGCGACTGCGGCATCGCGCGCCCACAAACGGGCAATCTCACACCGTGGGCCGAGCAGGGGGTGCTGTTATTGAACAACACGCTGACGGTGCAGGAGGCCCAGGCCGGCAGCCATGCAGGGCGCGGGTGGGATGCGATTACCGATGCCGCTGTCGAAGCGGTAGCGGAGCGCGATGCGCCGTGCGTCTTCATCCTGTGGGGCAGCCACGCGCAGAAGAAAGCGGGGCGCGTGCCGGGCCTTGGCCGCAGGGCCGATCACCTATTGATCAAATCCCCCCATCCAAGCCCGCTTTCAGCCCATCGCGGTTTCTTTGGGTCCAAGCCGTTCAGTCAGGCGAACGCGTTTTTGGAAGCGAACGGGATGGAGCCGGTGGATTGGTCGCTCTAGCTAGCTTGCGAAGACGTGTTCTGACCACGCCAAAGCTCTTGATCCGACAAGGTGAACAGCACTAGAATCGGGGATGGATTGCCTGTCGATTGGGGCGACTAGGCTAAAGGGGGGACTTACTGAATGAAAAAACTCGGACTGCTTGTGGTTGCGGCATCTCTTTTATTGCAGGGGTGTGGTTGGAAATCCAAGACGCGATTGATCCCTCTTTATGAGAGAGAAACGCCGGGGATTCTGGGCACGTATGATGTCGCAAGCGAGACAGTATCGTTTTCCAGATTCACGAGAGACGGATTGCAGAATGTGACATTCTCAGGCCCTGACGGATCGCGCAGAACAGCACTCACCGCTTATGATCTCGTGCAGGTCACAGGCGAGATACAAGACGGCGTTGATGAGCGAGAATTCACCTATCTGATTGAGAGTGAACAGAAAATAGAGGGCGGCGTCAATTTTAACTATGATCTTATCGCGATCCGCAAGCAATTCGACGACAGCAACCGCTTTACCGGCGATTACAGCTTTAAGCGGTATTCTCTGAAGTGTTCAGACGCGACCGCGAGGTTGAACACCAACACCGAGGGTGATCAGTGTGAATTTACGCGGTACACAGATCTTATGGCCGCGACAGATGATGTCTTGCGCTGGATGAGCGATCCTAGGATCGCAATTGAATATAGCAGCGGTTACAAAAAATCTGACTAGTCGTTCGGTTTGTTCTCTGACTACTGCTCTGGCGAAGGGTTCTCATCGCGCGCCGGTAGTTTGCGCATTTCCAGCGGCCATTCTGCGCCGACCAGCTTGATCTTGTCGTCTTCGAGATAGCCTGTGACCCCGGTGAAATCGACAAGGCCCAGATCGTTGCGGTGAAAAGCGAAGATCGCCGTGCGACCCGGCGTCCATCCTAGATCAGCCAATTTGAAAGGCTGCGAGGTGATTTCGTAAATCGTCTCTTCGAGCACTACGCTTTCGGGCGTGTCGCAGGATTGGCGCGGGTCATTTTCGGCGGGGAGCGGATCATCATATCGAGGATCGATCCTGGCTGGATAGCCATCATAGTCGACCTGGCCGTAAAACGTCTTGGTGTTCTTGCAGATCACGCGGGCGTGGGAATACTGAAACTCCTTGCCGCTTTTGGCCCAGACCACGCGAAAGTATGGCGGATCCTCTAGCTGTTCGTCCGTTTCCGCGATGCCTTGAAAGGTAAATTCGGGAGCAACCGGTTTTGGCGTGCTGGTAAGGTAGATAAAGTCGCCTTTCTGCTCCCAGGTGCCTCTAGCGCGCATATCGAGGGCGCCGACCGAAAGGCCCCAACCCCACGTCCCGTCGGCAAGGATCTCCATCCCCATCGCGGTTTCGAATGAGCTTCCGTTGTATCGCCCGACGAATTCAGAATCCTCTTTTGGCTGCGGCTCATCATTGGCGATGAGTGCGGCCGCCATGACAAGGAGAGCGAGGCGCTTCATCCTCAGAATGTTGTTGTCAGCCGCGCGCCCAGTGTGACGCCCGTATCGCGAAACGCGATTGCGCTGTCGACGACCTGGACATTCGCCGTCATTTTCCAGCCTTTGGCAAAGCCTACGGTGTAAAACGCTTCGACGCCTTGTTCGTCTTCAACCGGGAGGCGGAAAGCGATGTCATCGACGAGCTCATCGGTGAGCGAATAGAAGAATGCAGCGAGGCCAAAGCGATCCTGCGGACGGTTTGCGGGATTTCCAGCGATCCCGACAAAGGCGGAATAATCAAGGAAGGTTGGATCGCCCATCGATGCCTGGAAGCGCGCAAATACCCCAAGCCCTTTGCCCCGCGCGCGCGGGTTGAGCTTCAGATACTGAAACCCTGACAATTGCAGTGCGAGTTCGCCCTCCTCATCGCCAAAGGTGCCGATTGGAGGAGGGGGCGGGGTGAGCGCGCGCGGCAGAATATCGAAGGCAGGTCCCGAACGGGTCGAACCCACCACGGCGAAATTGAATAGCCCCGGCTTCTGGCCAAAATTTGTGCGGAAAGCGGCTGACCCAAGGAATGCTACACCGCTTTCGAACGCGGTCTCAAAACCGGTGCGATTGTACTGGGAATCCGGATCGAACACCCACAGCCGGTAAATGACCTTCTTGGTCGGGATTTGCAGCTGCGCACCCGTCAACGTGTTGGGAACGACGGCCGTGGGAGGCAGCGCAATGCCGAGGTTTTGAAACCCGAAATGCCCGTTGCTGCCAACGATCGGCAATGCGCCGGAGATATCGAGGACGTTGATCTTGCCCACTTCTAGGCTCGCGCCCGATTGCCATGTCTTGGTGACCGATAGCGAAAGGTCGTAGTCTTCCTGTCCTTCGGGTCGGAACAGCGCGGTGTTGGCCGGGATCAGGCCAATTTCACCGTTCGAGCTTTTGCCCCAGGTGAATTCGGGACGAATGTTGATCTTCCAGCTGTCATCAGCGCCCCACCGGCTTCCGGGAAGTGTGATGTAGGCATCCGCTCGGCCCGCATAGCGCGGCGTGCCGGGCGCGCTGCCAGCGACAGGGACATCGCCGAATTGGGAGACGACCAGCTTGACAAGATCAGGTTCCGGCCGGGCTGGCGGAGGAGGAGGTGGCGGAGGCGGCGGCTGCACGGCCACTTGCGAGGCTGAAAGCGAAACCGTCTCAAGCTTGGCGTTATCCTCGACAGGCGCGTCGTTGAGCTCAGCGGTCGTTTCCAGCTCTGTAGCCTGCTCGTCAGCTGAAGCTGATACAGGAAACTCAGACGCGGCAAGGGGCGCTGTACCCAGCGCGCCAATGCTGGCCATAGCGAAGACGCCTGCGCGCAGGTGCCGCTTAGTTGTTCTTTTCAGCATGAGTGACCCTTAATCCCATCCCGTTAACAGCCTCTTTGCGAGCTGCTTTTTCTGTCCCATGAGAATGGAGCCGCAGCCTGTGTGAAGTCAAACAGAGGCATGAGCGCCCGGCGATATTGGCCGACACCTGTGCCTCTGCAGCATCATGGCTTAGACCAAGCCTCGACCCACAACAGTATGAGCCCGGCAAAGACCGGTGGATATTAGGAGAGTGTTAAGGCTGTGGGCACGCAGGCCTAGGGATCAACGCGGCAGTTCGGTTTTTCCCATCAGCATTTCATCGACACTGGCTGCGCATTGGCGGCCTTCGCGAATGGCCCACACGACAAGGCTTTGACCCCGGCGCATATCTCCGCACGCATAGACACCCGGTTCGCTCGTCGCATAGCTCACCTCGTCAGCTTCGACAGAGCCGCGAGGGCCGAGTTCGACGCCTGATTGTTCAATGAGGCCAGCCTTTTTCGGACCGACAAAGCCCATAGCGAGCAGGATCAAATCGGCTTTCAGCGTAAATTCGCTGCCGACGATCTCGCGCATCTGGCCATCAACCCATTCAACGCGCGCGCATTCGAGGCCAGTGACGGTTTCGCCATCGCCCACCACGCGCTTTGT
This sequence comes from Erythrobacter sp. YT30, assembly GCF_001542875.1. Classification (GTDB taxonomy): domain Bacteria; phylum Pseudomonadota; class Alphaproteobacteria; order Sphingomonadales; family Sphingomonadaceae; genus Erythrobacter. The sequence continues at coordinate 1,104,608 of NZ_LMAF01000002.1, forward strand.
CAGAACCGCCCAATCGCGGTCCACGCCCTCTTCATGGCTTGAGGATGTGCGCAATTTAACCGGCCAATCGGGCCATGTAAGCGCCTTGTCTTCCTTGCTCGGCGGCTTGGGCATGATCTCAAGCTGGGTGACAGATGCCGCACCCTGCCTGTTGGATGTGCCGACACAGTCAGAACCAGTGTCCCCGCCGCCGATCACGACGACGTGCTTGCCGGTCGCTTTCAAAGTGCCGCGCGGCGCGGCACGGGTTTCATCATCGCCCGCATTGCGCTTGTTCTGCTGGGTCAGGAATTCCATCGCGAGCCGCACGCCTGGCATTTCCGCGCCGGGGATGGAAAGCGCACGCGCATCTTCTGCGCCGCCCGAAAGCACGACAGCGTCATAGTTTTCCTGAAGGCTTTTGAACGAGACATCGACGCCGACTTCTTTCGACGTTTTGAACTCAACCCCTTCGGCTTCCATCTGGATACAGCGGCGGCTGATGAGGTGCTTTTCCATCTTGAAGTCGGGAATGCCGTAACGAAGGAGACCGCCCACGCGATCCGACTTTTCGAACACGGTGACCGAATGTCCGGCACGCGCCAATTGCTGTGCGCAAGCGAGCCCTGCGGGGCCGGATCCGACGACCGCTACGGATTTGCCGGTCTTTTTCTCCGGCACTTGGGGCGTGACCCAGCCTTCTTTCCATCCGCGATCAATGATTGCGCATTCGATCGATTTGATCGTCACAGGCTGATCGATGATGTTGAGCGTACAGGATGCTTCGCAAGGCGCAGGGCAGATACGGCCGGTGAATTCGGGAAAGTTATTGGTTGAATGCAGAACGTCCAGCGCGTTCTTCCAGTCGCCTTCATAGACCAGATGGTTCCAGTCCGGGATCATGTTGTTCACCGGACAACCATTGTGACAATACGGAATGCCGCAATCCATGCAGCGCGAGGCCTGCGAAGCGAGCGTTTCATCGCTCGGCTGCACCACGAATTCGCGGTAATTGCTCAGTCGCTCTTTCGGATCAAGATAGTCGCGTTCGCGCCGATCCAGTTCGAGAAATCCGGTGTCCTTGCCCATGGTCTTGGTCTTTCGCGTCCCTAAACTTTATTCCGCTGCCACGCTTTCGGCTTCCTTGCGTTCGGCTTCGATCGCTTCGAGCGCGCGCTGATAATCGCGCGGCATTACTTTGACGAACTTGCCAAGCGTCGTTTCCCAATCGCTAAGCAATTCGCCGGCCACTGCGCTGCCCGTGTGCAATTGGTGGCGCTCCACCAAGATACGCAAGCGCTCAGCATCATGACGCAGCATATCGCCCATGCCGAAATCGTGGACCGAGCGGCCGCGTTGTTGCGGGCGGCCTGTCCCTTCATCGAGGTCAGCTTCGGCTGAGATCGCGACAAGATCCACCTGTGCGTGATTGACGCGTGTGGTGAATGAGCCGTCGGGATCGTAAACATAAGCCACGCCCCCGCTCATGCCTGCTGCAAAGTTGCGGCCCGTTTGCCCGAGCACCACGACAACGCCGCCGGTCATATATTCGCAAGCGTGATCGCCTGCGCCTTCGACAACGGCGATCGCGCCTGAATTGCGCACGGCAAAGCGCTCACCCGCAACGCCGCCAAAGTAGGCTTCGCCTGCAATCGCGCCATAAAGCACGGTGTTGCCGACGATGATGTTCTCATCGGCTTTGCGCGGCGCGTCTTCCGGTTGGCGCACGATGATACGGCCACCCGACATGCCTTTGCCGACATAGTCATTGGCATCGCCAACGAGATCAAGCGTCACTCCGTGTGCCAGCCAGGCGCCAAAGCTTTGCCCGGCAACGCCCGTCAGATTGATGCGGATCGTTTCGGGCGGGAGCCCGGCATGCCCGTGCGCCTTGGCGATTTCACCTGATAGCATCGCGCCAACAGTGCGGTTCACATTGCGGATTTCATAGTCAAGCTGAACCGGCGTCTTCGCCTCAATTGCATCGCGGCAATCGGTGATGAGCGCGTTGTCCATCGCTGCAGCAAGGCCGTGATCCTGGCCTTCCGTATTCATCAGCGAAGCCTCGAAAGGCAGCTCTGGCATGTGAAGCACACGTTCAAGATTGATGCCGCGCGCTTTCCAATGGCGGTGCACGCGCGTCATGTCGAGCCGGTCCACGCGCCCGATCATTTCATCCATCGTGCGAAAGCCCATCTCTGCCATGATCTGGCGAAGCTCTTCGGCAACGAAGAAGAAGTAGTTGATCACATGCTCAGGCTGGCCGGTGAAGCGTGCGCGCAGAACAGGGTCTTGCGTCGCCACACCAACGGGGCAAGTGTTCAAGTGACACTTGCGCATCATAATGCAGCCCGCTGCGATCAACGGAGCAGTGGCAAAGCCAAATTCGTCTGCTCCCAGTAATGCGCCAATCGCAACATCGCGGCCTGTGCGAAGCCCGCCATCGACCTGCACGGCAATACGGCTGCGCAAATCGTTGAGGAGCAATGTCTGCTGTGTTTCGGCAAGGCCGATTTCCCAAGGCGATCCTGCATGGGTGAGCGAGGTGAGCGGCGATGCGCCTGTGCCGCCGTCATAGCCGGAAATCGTGACATGATCCGCACGCGCTTTTGAAACGCCTGCGGCCACTGTGCCCACGCCCACTTCGGAGACGAGCTTTACTGAAATGCGGCTTTCAGGCTGCACGTTCTTAAGGTCATGGATCAGCTGCGCGAGATCCTCGATTGAGTAGATATCGTGGTGCGGCGGCGGCGAGATCAATCCTACGCCCGGCGTCGAGTGACGCACTGCGCCGATCCGCTTGTCGACCTTGTGCCCTGGCAGCTGACCGCCTTCGCCCGGCTTTGCGCCTTGCGCCATCTTGATCTGGATGTCGTCGGAATTGACGAGGTATTCGGTTGTCACACCGAAACGGCCGGAAGCAACCTGCTTGATCCGGCTGCGCATGGAATCGCCGTTTTCAAGCGGTGTGAAACGGAACGGTTCTTCGCCCCCTTCGCCGGTGTTCGAACGACCGCCAATGCGGTTCATCGCCAACGCCATGGTCGAGTGCGCTTCGTGGCTGATGGAGCCCAAACTCATCGCGCCGGTGCTGAAGCGTTTGACGATTTCGCTTGCCGGTTCGACTTCCTCGATTGGGATTGCGATGTCGGATTTCTTGAACTCGAGAAGTCCGCGAATGGTGAGTAGCCGCTCGGACTGCTCATTCACTGACTTGGCAAACTCTTCGTAATTCTTGGCATCGTTTCCGCGGACTGCATGCTGCAATTGAGCGACATTCTGCGGCGTCCACGCATGCTCTTCGCCGCGCAGGCGGTATTGGTAGATGCCGCCTACATCGAGCATGTTTTCATAGATCGGATTGTCGCCATAGGCCTGCGCATGGCGGGCGAGAGTTTCGCGGGCGACTTCATCGAGGCCAATGCCTTCGATGGTGGTTGCGGTACCGGTGAAATACTTCTCGATAAAGGCGGATGAGAGGCCCACCGCGTCGAAGATCTGCGCGCCGCAATAGGACTGGTAGGTCGAAATGCCCATCTTGGACATGACCTTGCGAATGCCTTTGCCAATCGCCTTGATGTAGTTCTGTTCGACTTCTTGCTGCGAAAGATCGGAGTGCTTTTTCGCTCGAATATTCTCAAGCGTTTCAAAAGCGAGATAGGGGTTAATCGCTTCCGCGCCGTATCCGGCCAGTACGCAGAAATGGTGCACTTCGCGCGGTTCGCCGCTTTCAACCACAAGCCCTGTTTGCATCCGCAGGCCTTGCCGCACGAGGTGGTGATGCACCGCCGCTGTCGCCAGCAAAGCGGGCATGGGCACGCGGCCTTCAGATTGCGAACGGTCCGACAGGACGAGGATGTTGTGATCCTGCAGCACTGCCTCGGTTGCGGCCCAGCACATCTCTTTCAGCGCTAGCTCAATGCCTTCAGCGCCGCTTTCCGCATCCCACGTGATATCAATGGTCGCACAGCGGAACGCGCCATCTAGCGTCGTTTCCACCGAGCGGATTTTCGCCAGATCATCATTGGTGAGGATCGGTTGTTCGACCTCCAGTCGCTTATGCGTTCCCGCTTCCCGTCCCAGCAGATTGGGGCGCGGGCCGATCATGGAGAGAAGGCTCATGACAAGCTCTTCGCGGATCGGATCGATCGGCGGGTTGGTAACTTGCGCAAAGTTTTGTTTGAAATAGTCGTAGAGAAGGCGCGATTTGCTCGAGAGCACAGCAAGCGGCGTGTCAGTACCCATCGATCCGATCGGATCATCGGCTTTCACCGCCATCGGTTCCAAGAACCGCGAAACGTCTTCCTGCGTGTATCCGAACGCTTGCTGTGCCTGAAGCAAGGTTGGCGTTTCGGCGTTCTCTTCCTGCGGCAATTCCTCGAATTCGGGGTCGACAATCTCCAGCTCATCGAGCTTGAACTGGGCTTCTTCCAGCCACTTTGCATAAGGCTCTGCAGCGGCAAGGTCGGCCTTTAATTCGCCGTCTTCAATGATGCGGCCCTCTTCAAGGTCGATCAGCAGCATCTTGCCCGGCTGAAGGCGCCATTTGCGGATGATGTCTTCTTCAGCGAATGGCAGAACGCCACTTTCCGAAGCGAGGCAGACGATATCATCCTTTGTGACGCAGAAACGTGCCGGCCGAAGGCCGTTGCGATCTAATGTCGCGCCGATCTGACGGCCGTCGGTAAAGCACACCGCCGCAGGGCCATCCCATGGCTCCATCAAGGCAGCGTGATATTCGTAAAAAGCCTTTCGATCCGGATCCATCAGCGTGTTGCCGCCCCAAGCTTCGGGCATCAGCATCATCATGGCGTGAGCCAATGAGTATCCGCCCGCGAGCAGCAATTCCAAAGCGTTATCAAGGCAGGCGGTATCCGATTGACCATGCGGGATAAGCGGCCACATTTTATCAAGGTCAGCGCCCAAAAGCGGCGATTCCATCGTGCGGCGGCGCGCATTCATCCAGTTCACGTTGCCGCGAACCGTGTTGATCTCGCCATTATGCGCGATCAGCCGGAAAGGATGCGCCAGCCTCCAGCTGGGGAAGGTGTTGGTTGAAAATCGCTGGTGCACGAGGCCAAGCGCCGAAACGCATTCCGGGTTGCGCAGATCATCGTAGAAGGAGCCGACCTGATCGCACAGCAACAACCCCTTGTAGACGATCGTCCGGCTCGAAAAGCTCGGCATATATAGTTCGGTCAGACCGGGCAGATCATGCTTTTCTGCGAGCTTTTGCAGCGGGTTTTGCACCTGCTTGCGGATCACCAGAAGCTTGCGTTCAAACGCGTCCTGATCGGGTGTGTTTTCGCCGCGAGCGACCACAGCCTGCTGGATGACAGGCATCGAATCGATCACCGCTTTGCCGAGACCATCCAGAGTGGTCGGTACATCGCGCCAGCCAATGAAGCGTTGGCCTTCTTTGGCGGTGAACGCTTCGATCCGTTCTGCCACCATGCTGCGCGCGGCTTCATCCTGCGGCATGAAGCACATCGCGACTGCGTAATCGCCCGGCTGCGGAAGATCGAGATCGTGCTCGCTCGCCCATGTGCGCATCAAGGGATCAGGAATCTGCATGAGCAGGCCCGCACCATCGCCCAAAAGCGGATCTGCGCCCACCGCGCCGCGGTGGTCTATCGAATTCAGAATTTCGAGCGCCTGTTTGACGATTTCATGGCTTTTCTCGCCCTTGATATGGGCGACCATGCCTACACCGCAGGCGTCATGTTCGTGGGCTGGGTCGTAGAGACCCTGGGAATTGGGCAATCCCATAATGCGTTTCCATCCTGTCAGATGCCCCCAGAATGTGCCGTTCCCATACTTGAGAAGGCCAGACCCTTGGAGGCAGGCATTTGCGGGGAGAGACGTGTGGCGTGTTGCCCGTTCTCCATGCCTTCGCAACCCTCATGCCGATGGAAACGCCATTTTGCAATGGGGAATGGTGTAGCTTTATTTCACGACGCGATAATTTGGCTTTAGTTTGATTGCGCAAAAGCCCGCACGCGCAGCCGATATTGCATGAAATGCGCCATTTTAGGCGGGCCTATGCTGCTCCGCGCAAGTCAGCCAGTTTGTCCAAGGCATCACGCAGTTTCGCGCTTTCCGTCTCGACATCAATCTCTGACGCATTGCTGTCTTCAAACTGAGCGATATCGTTGCGCGTTTCGCCCGCAGCGGTATTCAATTCGCGCAAGCCGTGGGCGAAAGCTTGTTTTTCTGCAGGATCGCTAAGGCGCCCGGTCTGCGCCTTTTCGGCGCGTTTGCGATCTTCGAGAGCGGCAGCAAAGCGCTCCATCATCTGCATCATGCTCAGTTCTTCGATGGGCGTCGCGCGCAGTTTGGCGAGCGCTGCGGGAATTTCGGGGCTTAGAGCTTCGGTCATTACGGGCGCTGGTTCAGCTTCGGACTCCGACTCAGGGATAGAGACGAACTCTTCGGCTTCTTCAGCAATTTCCTCGACCCAAACGGCATTGCGACCGGGCATGGCGCCAAACTCTTCAAGGCCCATGGAACGAGGAGGCTGTGCCAACTCAACGTCTTCGCTTGCCTCACCAATCTCGACTTCGGCGGCTGGCTCAAATGGCGCAGCGCCGGAAGATATCAGCGCATCGAGCGCGGACTGCGCACTGGCGATATCAGGCAGATCGACCGAGCGCTTGTCAGCTTGAGGTTCTTCAACCACCAAAGTGCCTTCATCGGCCGTTTCAGCCTCGATTTCCGGCTGTTCAACTTCCAGTTCCGGCTCTTCCTCAGAACCAAAATTCGGGAAGATCAGATCAGGATCATCAGCATTCTTGTCCGCATCACCGCGCGCCAACTGTGCAAGACTGCGGCGGCGGCCCTGGGTAGGGGCGGGCTCTTCTGACACCTCGTCCACGGCTTCGACTTCTTCGGGTGCAGCGGGCGCTTCTTGTTCAATCTCTTCGAATTCCGCTGTTTCAATTGGAGCATCAAGCGAATCGCTGCCCAATTCCTCGGCTGGATCGATGGGAAGGACGGTCTCTTCTTCCTCTTCGAAATCGCCATGATCGCCGGCCAGTTTTCGCTTAAGCATAGCCGCAACGCCAAAGCCGATGGTTCCGCCAGCGACGGCGCCAATCACCGCAAGAATAACCCGCGCATTCTCGCCCAGGATGGAAAGACTGGTAAGCAGGCTAAGCCGCTCAATCAGGTTGGCAGGCAGGATCAGGATCGCCAAAGCCACAATCAGCGCCGCCCACGCGATTAGCGCAGGCTTAAAGATCGGATGCGATGCGATAGCAAACCGGCCAGATGAGCGTGATTGTGCGCGCATGATTTAATGTGCTCCCCGTTGCCCCTTTGCGCAAGAGGGTGAGAGCGCCCCTTACGCGTTAACTCTATGGCGCGGCGCGTCCGACATTGCGCTGGTGCCGCGATGCTTTTCGGATAGCAAGAGCTGGTAAACAGACGCATAACGCTGCGCATTGATCGCCCAATTGTGAGAGGTGCGTACGTGGCGTGCCGCGCGTTCGCGCATCGCGTCCCATTCTTCTGGCGCGCTGAGCAAGTCCGACAGAGCAGACGCGCATGCGGCTGGATCATCGGGGGCAAACAAAGTGCCTGTGTCGCCATGCGTAATCAGTTCACGGTGTCCGCCCACATTGGAGCCTGCAACAAGGCGGCGCTGCGCCATCGCTTCCAATGGCTTCAACGGAGTGACGAGATTGGTTAAGCGCGATGCCTTGCGCGGATAGGCGAGCACATCGATCAGCGAATAATACAGTTCAACTTCCGAGTGCGGCACGCGGCCTGCGAAAATGACGGCATCCGGTTCGGGCAGTTTTGCAGCGAGATCACGCCAATCGGCATCGAGTTCACCGCCACCCACCAAAAGCAGCCTTGCTTGCGGATGGGTCTCGCGCAGGATCGGCATGGCGGCAATCAGATCATCGACGCCTTCATAATCGTAAAAGCTGCCGATGTAGCCAATGACAGGCGTATCAGGCGCAATGCCAAGCTTTTTGGCCAAGGCCTCATCGCGCGGCGGAGGATCGCCGAAGAGCGACAAGTCTACTCCATTTGGCATCACGCCAATCTTTCCGCCGGAAAGGCCGCGCGCAATCAGATCATCACGAAGGCCCTGGCAGATCGTGAAGACTGCATCAGCTCTGCTTACCACCTGCGTTTCAAGCGCGCGGGTCATCCGATATTTGGCTGACCCCTCACGCCCCTGACGATTGCCGACAGCGGCATCTTCCCAGAACGCGCGAATTTCATAGACAAGTGGAAGATCGAGCGTCCGCGCCGCCTGCAAAGCTGCCGCGCCGTTAAGCGAGGGAGAATGCGCGTGAAGGATATCGGGTCTCCATTCGCGAGCGACTGATTTGATGCTGTCTGTTAACCGCTTGATCTCACGAATTTCGGCAAGGCCCGTCGGTCCTGACGGCGTTCCGGTAGTGCGATGAAAATTCAGCCCGTCATGCGTTTCCATCGCTCCGGGAGTGGATCGCTCTGGTGCGTCTAATTCGTGTCGTTGCCCCGTTACACCGCGCACTTCCATTCCCAGCGCCTCCTGCGCCTTCAGGATGGCGCGCGTGCGAAAGGTGTATCCGGAATGGATCGGCAAAGAGTGGTCTAGAACATGAAGGACGCGCATTTTTCGTGTATCGTCTTTGCTGCCAACAACGGGTTTGCTTAGGAGCCTGTTAAACGAAAATCGTTACCACACCCTTTGCACGAGGTGTCATGTGAACCCCTGCCCCTCCAAAGTCCAACGCCCGAAGGTCGCTGAATGGTAAACATTGTAACGATTGCGTTTGTGCATGCGGTATTGTTTATCGCAGCTTTCCGGCTGATGATGCGCAGCGATCTGGACGCTGATCTGGTGCCATCACCTGATGCCGGTGCGGGGGATGATGCGAACGGCGATGATGAGCCGCAAACCCCCTCTGAACGCCGCCGAGCCCGTCTGCGCGCCAGCCAGGAAAAGCGCGATCAGTGACTGAAGTCTTCCTCCTTGGCTTCTTTGTGATCCTGCTTCTTGCTGGTCTCAAGCACCCCTTCGTGTGGGTGCTGCTCTACCTTTACATCGAAATTGTTTCGCCCAGCAAAGTCGGCACACAGATCCTCGCCTCGATCCAGATGTCGCTTATTACGTTTGGCGCGATGGTTGGTGGATGGCTGCTGTTCGACAAGACCAAGGGCAAGGCGCGCTTTGGCATGCGGCAGGGGTTGATCGTTGCTCTGCTTCTCTATTGCCTTGTGACGACAGGCTCGGCCGATTTTCCCGATTCTGCTGCCGAAAAATGGGACTGGGTCTGGAAATCGCTGATCTTTGCAGCCTTCTTGCCACTCACCCTTACATCGCGGCTGCGGATTGAGGGGGCGATCATGTTTTACGTTCTTTCGCTTTCGGTAATTGTCATCAATGGCGGAGTGAAGACGTTTCTTGGCGGCGGGGGATATGGCCGTTTGCGGCTTCTCGTCGATGACAATTCAGGTCTCTACGAAAGCTCGATCATTGCGTGCGCTGCGATCACGGCGATCCCGCTGATCTGGTGGGTCGCAACGCATGGCCGGGTGTTCCCGCGCGATTGGAAGACAAAAGCGTTTGCGGCTGGTTATACATTTGCCGCGATCCTGATCCCCATCGGTACGAGCGCCCGGACAGGGCTTGTGTGTCTTGCCGTGTTTGGATTGTTGCTTCTCGTGCAGATGAAGCGGCGCGTCCTTTACGGCGCTCTCATGGCGGTCGCGATGGTTGCATCAATTCCGTTCCTGCCCGCCTCTTTTACAGAGCGTATGGCGACGATCCAGAACTACCAAGCCGATCAGTCAGCCTCTTCTCGCCTCGCCGTGTGGGAATGGACGATCGATTACGCAATGGAGAACCCGTTTGGAGGCGGCTTCACGGCATACCGTGCCAATTCGATCGAAATTGATCTGGTCGAGGAAAACCGCGGTGCCAATGCGTCTTTGGTGACTGAGAAAACCGTCGTCGACAAAGCGCGCGCTTACCATTCGAGCTATTTTGAAATGCTGGGCGAACAAGGCTGGCCCGGACTCGGACTGTTCCTGCTGCTGCATGGGCTGGGCCTGTGGCATCTGCGCAAACTCTATAAGGGCTGGAAGAACCGCACATCCGAGCGGGACAGGTGGGTCTCACCGCTCGCGCTCGCACTCCAGCAATCGCATATCATCTATCTTGTGGGCGCGGTGTTCGTCGGCATCGCGTTCCAGCCGTTCATCATGCTCATTATCGCGTTTCAGGCGGCGCTTTGGAGTTACAGCAAGATCCTCGAAGGTGAGGCCAGCATAGATGATTCGCGGCCCTTGCGCATGCGCGAAAAGGCCTCTGCCGCTACGGCATAAAGGCGGGCGAGCTTTGCCATTGCGTTACGCGCAAGGGCCTGCCATTAAGTGGCTCAGTTAACGTAAACGTAAACTGGACGCGCCGCTTCCCGGCGGTGGCGCAGGGCAGAGGAGACACGCATGACACCGCAGGATTTGGCCGCCAAAGTTGGCGAGAATATCGGCTCTTCGGAATGGGTCGAAATGACTCAGGAAAAGGTCAACATGTTCGCTGATGCGACGGGTGACCATCAGTTCATCCATATCGACGAAGAAGCCGCCAAGATGACGCCGTTTGGCGGCACCATCGTTCACGGCTTTATGACGCTTTCGATGATCCCCTATCTCGGCGCGAACAGCGACATGCCCAAGATCGACAATGTGAAGATGGGCGTGAATTATGGCGGCAACAAAACCCGCTTCATCGCGCCTGTGCGCGTCGGCAAGCGTATTCGCGGCCACTGGAAGCTCGTCGAAATGATCGAGAAGCGTCCCGGACAGTGGCAGCAGACCGCTGAAATCACGATCGAGATCGAAGGCGAGGAAAAGCCGGCGCTGATCTGTGAGTGGATCACGCAGTACTTCGTCTAATCGGCGTCATAGAAACTCATTAAGATGGGCGCTCTTCGAGAGTGCCTCGGATCGTATCACCCAAATCAAAGGACACCCCCAACATGTCACGTGACGCAGTCATCGTCTCCACCGCCCGCACGCCAATTGGCCGCGCGTATAAAGGCGGCTTCAACGCAACCCCCGGCGCAACACTCGGCTCGTTCTCTTACAAGGCCGCTGTCGAGCGCGCCGGTATCGAAGGCGGCGAAGTCGACGATGTGGTGTGGGGCGCAGTACTTACCCAGGGCACGCAGGCCGGCAATATCGGTCGCCAGGTCGCTCTTCGCGGCGGCGCTCCCGTCACTGTGGCAGCGCAGACGATTGATCGTCAGTGCTCATCGGGCCTGATGGCAATTGCGACGGCAGCGAAACAGATCATTGTCGACAATATGGATATCGTCGTTGGCGGCGGTCAGGATTCGATCTCCATGGTCCAAACACCTGAAATGCGGGTCGCGCCCGATCCATCGCTCATCGCGATGCACAAGGATGTGTACATGCCGATGCTTGGCACCGCAGAAACGGTTGCCGCGCGTTACAACATCAGCCGCGAAGCACAGGATGAATACGCACTGCAATCGCAAATGCGCACCGCTGCTGGCCAAGAGGCAGGCCACTTCGATGACGAGATCATCCCCGTCACCACAACGATGATGGTGAAGGACAAGGAAACCGGCGAAGTCAGCCAGCAAGAGGTCACCATTACCAAGGATGAAGGCAACCGTCCTTCGACAACGTTGGAAGGCTTGGCATCGCTGAACCCGGTCATGGGCCCTGACAAAGTCATTACCGCCGGCAACGCGTCGCAGCTTTCGGATGGTTCTTCAGCAAGCGTTCTGATGGAAGCTAAAGTTGCTGAGCAAAAGGGCCTTCAGCCGCTTGGCCGCTATGTTGGTATGGCGGTTGCTGGCACCGAGCCTGATGAAATGGGCATTGGCCCGGTATTCGCGATCCCGAAGCTGCTCAAGCAAACCGGCCTGAAGATGGACGACATCGGCCTTTGGGAACTCAACGAAGCGTTCGCCGTGCAGGTGCTCTATTGCCGTGACCAGCTCGGCATCGATAACGATATCCTCAACGTCAATGGCGGCTCGATCTCGATCGGTCACCCCTATGGAATGACCGGCGCGCGCTGCACCGGCCACGCGCTAATCGAAGGCAAGCGCCGCGGCGCGAAATACGTCGTCGTCACCATGTGCGTCGGCGGCGGCATGGGCGCAGCTGGCCTGTTCGAGGTATTCTAGACCTGACAAACAGAAGAATTTGGAAAGGGCGGGGAGCGATCCTCGCCCTTTCTTTTTGCTCGATCACGTGGTTCGATACGGAAGCAGGCTTCGCAGGCCCGTCTTGTTGACGTTCTGGATTTCAATGCCGGGGAAGGCGTTGACCTCGATCGTTACTACTTCGTCTTCGGCGGTGATGATGCTGTCAGTTCCGCAATAGTTGAGGTCGATGGCGCGCGATGCCTTTGCCGCTTCTTCCAGCACTTTTGGCCATTTGGGGATCTCAAAACCGATTAAAGTCTCGCTTGTAGCCGGGTTCTCACTGACTTCGCGATTGTCATGCCATGCGCGCGTGCAGCGACCGGTCTCAAGATCAATCGCCATCCCAACCGCACCGCGATGAAGGTTCGCCTTTCCCCCCGATAGCTTCGTCGGCAGGCGCAGCATTGCCTGGATCGGCTTATGTTCGAAACAGATCACGCGAACATCGGGAAGGCCATGCGCGCCGACTTCTTCGAAGACGCTGCTGGCCGTCACGAGCTCTTCAAGAAATGCCGTGTCGCGGTGCGCGCCTGAATTGCTGTAATGGCCGGTGAAAATGCGATTGAGATGCTCTTTGAGATCAGCCTTGCTCCAGGTGTCATCGCCGTTCTTCCAGGTGCCCGCTCTCTGTCGATGAAGCACCACGATGCCCAATCCTTTGCTGCCCTTGTTGGGCTTGACGACAAAGCTTTCCGGCAGATCGGCGAAATCGGCAATGGCGATGTCGGACAATCCTTTGATCGTCATCAGAGTTTCGGGCACCCGCACCCCGGCTTTCTTGAGTGCCGCCTTCGATGCAACCTTGTCGTTTGCAAGAGCGATGGAGCGCCGTGAATTGACGTCAGCGATCATTTTGTTGCGGCGATTAATTCCGAGCAGATCCACGGTCTTCCTCCAGCACGGTCGTGAATCTGTTGAGCTCGGTAAGGCGCAGCCCGCGATATCGCGAAAGCAGCAAGGCAGCGATGATGGCGATCAATGGGACAAGATAGGGCGATGATGCGACAGCCGCCCGAAGCGTGGTTCCCGCCAATGCAAACTGGATGATGATGGCCAGCAGAATGGTCGCCGAGGCGAGGCTGGCCGCTTCAATCCGGCCCTCGCTTTGATGCGTGATCCACCAGCGCTCCACCACCAGTGCGGAAATGACAATCGGGAACGAAGTGTCGAGCAATGCGCCGCCATACCAGCGCTGCAAAGCATACTGGATCAGCGCGACGACGCCGATCAGAACCGCCATCATACCCATGCGCGTCACATTGAACCGGTCTAGCAGCGGCACGATTAGCGCACCAAGCAGAATGATGAGCCCCATCGCGAGCGGTCCCAGCAATGGACCCAATTGCATAAAGGCAAGCGCCATCAGCATGGGCGTGAATATGCCGAAGGTATCAATGCCGATTACGACGCGGCTGAACAAAACGATCACAGCGCCGAGCGGCATAGTCAAAATCAGGTGCGAGGCATCAAAGCCCCAACGCTCCATCGCTGACGGCAGTGATGGGCTTGGCACGCTGAACACTGTAGCAGGTGCCGTCAGCACCGCTTCGACAACGAGCGCCAGTAGGAGCAGCGTCCCCGATAATGCAAAGGCGAGCACTCGAAGAACGGCGAGCCGATTCTTGGGGCGGGGCGGGAGCTCAAAAGACATAGGCGATCATCAGCTGCGCCCGAAATCCCGAAAAATCGCGGATCGGATCGTTTGATTTGCGCCGCCTGTATTGAAACTCAGCCGATGTGCGCCATTCGCCGGGCCAATACAGAAATTCAACTTCCGGGGTGAATTGCTCGTCGCGGCGAGTGCCTCCATCATCGACGGCGCGGCCTGGAAAGTCGGTAACGCGCCACTCGAATTTAGGCCTCACTCGCAGATCGCGGCCAAGCGGATGGGTGTAGGTCACGGAAACCAATTGCCGATCATAGGTGCGAAATGCATCGTCTGAGCGAATGTCCTCGTAGCGCGCATCAAGTTCCAGATAGTGATATCGGCCAAACCGATAGCGGTATTCGCCCTCGATCCGCGGCCCATCGCCCGTTGCATCACTGCCATCCGAATAACGGCGCTCGCGCCAGCGAAACGCTGCGCCAAATCGATGCGCGCGCACAGGCTCGAACCGCAGCCTTGCGCGCAATTCGGTTTCATCGATGTCGAAGAATTCAACCGATGGGAAGCGGTTGCTCCGCTCGGCCCTCAGCCGCAATTCCCAGTGATCATCGAATTCATGTTCGATGCCGATCCGCGCGAAATATCGCACACGGTCGGTGAAGTCGGGATTGGAAAACTCGACATATTCAGCCTGCGCAGACAGCTCAATTTCGGTTTGGTCGTTTTCAAACTCCAGCCCAGCGGTCGCCTCGGTGATGATGGCGCTTGCATCAACATCATCATCGCCTTGTTCGACTTCCGCTTCGGAATAGACGCCGTCGAGCTCAAGGCGCAGATAAGGATCTGCCTCGAACCCGGCGAGTAACGAGAGTGCTTGGACGAACATCGCACGGTCGAATAGGGCCTGACCGTTCGATCACGGTTAGCTCGCTACCGCGTAAACTACCTAGGCGCGCTTGCATGTCGCGTGATCGCGGCGCACACTTGCATCCATGGGGATCATGGAAATCATCGGTATTGCAGGCAGCGTCAGCCTATTGAGCGGCTGGCGGCTCTATCTTTGCGTATTTGCAACCGGCCTCGCGATGCGATTGGATGCGCTGCCTGTGCCAGAACACCTTGCAAGTCTTGCCGTCCTTGAAAACCCGTGGGTGATGGGGATCGCGGCGCTTGGTGCGCTTGCGGAATTCTTTGCCGACAAGGTGATGTGGCTCGATAGCCTGTGGGACACCGTTCACACGCTGGTGCGGCCTATTGGCGGGGCGCTGTTGGCGCTGGCGATTGTCGATCCGTCCGATCCCGCAATGCAGGTGATCGCCTTTATGCTCGGCGGCGGAGCAAGCTTCCTAGCTCATGGCGGGAAGGCATCGGCACGTGCTGTCGTCAACACATCGCCCGAACCGGTGAGCAATATCGCTGCATCCAGCGCCGAGGATATTGCGACGGTCGGGCTATTATATGTCGCGTATGAATATCCCGCAGTGGCTGCTGGCGTAGCCGCGGTGCTGTTGGTGCTGGTTTTTGGGCTGCTGTGGATTGCGAGCAGAGTGGTGAAACGAGTGTTTTTCAGATCGTCCAGAACTTAAGTCTAGTCGGCAGCGCGCATCTGCGCGTTCTCAGTCACCCATAGCGAGGGCCAATCGCCCGGCGGCGTGCCCCTACATTCGCGCATCTCGTTAAAGGATGCGAGACGGAACATCTCTCCATCCCAGGCCCAGCTCGCGCTCTGTCCGCAGTCGGCAAGCCCGCGACCTTTCGCGAATTCGTACAACATGCGGGTCGCAGGCGCATAATCCGCGGTTGTGATGCCAGCATACATCCACGGTTCGACGGGACGATAGGAAATGGACAATTCGCGGGGCTGCTCAATTGGTGCAAATGACCAGTCGCCCGCCTCATCAACAATCACGATAATGGCAGACGCCTGATACGCGCCGAGCATGCATGGGATGATGCCGACCGAGTGATCTTTATCGAGACGGTAAAATTCGGCCTCTCCGGGTGCGGTGGAGCACTCCCCGGCTTCTTTCACGGCAGCGATGGCCTCCTTTCCTAGTGTTCGCGCTGGCGCATCGGACGGATTGGGTTGAGCGATGCTCGGGATACGAGGTGTGGGCGGAACCGCGCTTGCAGGCCTCGTACCGTTGGCAACAATGGCGGTGACGGTGCCGACACGCTTTTGCTGATCATCGATCCAGCGAAGACCAGCGCTTGCTCCCGTAACCGGGAGGTCCCCGAAGACTTCACCATCAGGGCCGATCACCTGCGCGGACCGCGCGCGAGCGATCGCCTTGAGGAAGGGAATTGGATTGCTCGTTAAATACCCACTCGCGTCAAATGCGAAGGTCGAATTGCGGCCATCAATTCGAATGGTTGTTGGCTTGTCGTAGAAATCAAAAGAAGGCGCCGCGCTGACGGTCGGTTCGTCTAAAGACCCTGCGCCGCGCTCCGTGCGGAGTGTCCAATTTGAGCCAGTGGCTATATCCGGTTTGGCAGCGATCGCCTCACAATCGCGGATGTTGTTGCACACCACGATCCAGTCGCCGAATTCGGCGGGCTCTGGGATTTCCGCAATCGATGGCGGCGCTGCGGGAGGGGTGAGGAGAAGGGCGGTCAACCAGATCATGATTCAAGCCTAGCAGGCTCGCCCTTAATCAAAAGCATCGCCTAGCTGTGCGCCGTGATAAACTCCTCAACCACGGGCGCGACCTTGTTGCGCCAGCGGCTGCCGTTGAAAATGCCGTAGTGGCCGGCACCTTCGGCCATGTAATACTGCTTTTTGCTCTTATCGAGATTGGGCGTCAGTTTCAGCGCGGCCTTCGTCTGGCCGAGGCCTGAGATATCGTCACGCTCGCCTTCAATGGCGAGAAGTGCGGTGTGGGTGATGCCTTTGAGGTCCACGATCTCTCCTTTGTGGCGGAATTCACCATTCGGGATTGAGTGCTTCTGGAAGACTTCTTCGACCGTCTGGAGGTAGAATTCCGCCGTCATGTCGCACACCGCGCGGTATTCGTCGTAAAAATCCTTCGTTGCCTGAGCGCTTTCATCATCGCCAGCGGTGAGGTGTTTGAACATCTCATAATGGCTCATCATGTGGCTTTGCAGATTCATGCTCATGAACGCGGAAAGCTGCATGAAGCCGGGGTAAACACGCCGACCGGCGCCGCGGTAATTCATGGGAACGGTCGCAATCACCGAACCGCGGAACCATTCGATCGGACGATTCATCGCGTGATCGTTAACGGTTGTCGGGCTTTCGCGGGTGTCGATTGGCCCACCCATCATGGTAAGTGTATCGGGGCTGGCTGGTGAGCGATGCTGATTGAGAAGCGATGTCGCGGCAAAAGCCGGAACCGATGGCTGGCACACCGCCATCATGTGGGGACGGCTGGGCTTTTCGCGCTCAGTGCCTGATTGCGCGGCGATATATTCAAGAAATTCAATTAAATAGTCGATGTAATCATCGAGATCGAAATGTCCCTCATGCAGAGGCACCGTTTTCGCATCGGCCCAATCGGTGATGTAAACCTCGCACGACTGCAGCATGCGAGCGACCGTGCCGCGCAGAAGCGTTGCGTAATGGCCGCTCATCGGTGCAACGATCAGCAGTTTGGGACGGCGGGCGGTCGCTTCGCCGTCAATGATGTCGACGCCTTCGAGGCGGAACCGCTTCAGATCGCCAAACGGGCGATTGAGCACGGTCGACTCAATGACCGAGTAGATCTTGCCATCCAGAGCCACCTCAGTGATGCCGAAAGCGGGTTTGCCATAATTCGCCGTGGCGTGAGCAAACACATCGAGCGCGTTGGCTGTCATCGACCCAATGCCCATATGGCTCAATGGATTGGCGGGGCTCGATAGCATTTCTGCACCCATGGAAGCCCAAGCGCTGGCGCTATTGAGCCAGCTGCGTTGAAGCTCGTAGGCCTGATAAAGCATGTAATGCCCCTTTCATAAGGGCATGTGCCCTCGGTAAAATCTCTCAGAATGCGCGAGAAATTGGCGCAATTCCCGTCTTTGATCCCTCAACCCAAATGGAGGCTAATGGGTAATTGTGCAATGCACAATTTGTAACTGTCCGATAAATGGAAAGGGGGAAGACGCGTTTTTTGCACGTGAAATTGTGGCCCGTCCGCCCTAGATGAGCCTCGAAATGTCGGGCGAAGCTCAAAACACGGCAGAAAACACCGCTGCGATTACGGTCGCGGCTGGTGATGCTGTGCGTGAAAAAACGGTTCCGGAAAAGAAATCGCGTTCGCTTGCGCCGCTCAAGATGGTTTATCGCGAGGCGGGCAAATATCCTGCGCAAATCTGCTGGGCGTTGCTCGCGCTGATGGTGACCGCTGGTGCAACCTTGGCGATCCCCTGGCGGTTCAAAGTCATAGTCGATGACGCGTTTTCGGGCGGCGCCGGATCAGAAGAAATCGCGAGCGCGTTCCAATACCTGCTGATGATCGTCGTGATCCTTGGCATTGGCACGGCCCTGCGGTTCTATTTCGTAAGCTGGATCGGTGAGCGCGTCGTTGCCGATATCCGCGCCAAGGTTCAGCGCAACCTATTGCGCATGTCGCCTTCATTCTACGAAGAGAACAGCCCCAAGGAAATCTCAAGCCGGATGACATCCGATACCGCCATCATCGAAACGGTGGTGGGGACGACGGTTTCGGTCGCTTTGCGGAATGTCCTAACAGCGATTGGCGGCACGATATTGCTGCTTTATCTCGCGCCCAGCCTGACGATTGGCCTACTCATTGGCATTCCGCTTGTGCTTGCTCCGATCGTGTTTTTCGGTCGCAAGATCCGCTCAATTTCACGCTCAAGCCAGGACCGCGTGGCTGATGTGGGAGCTTATGTCACCGAGGTTTTGAGCGCGATGAAAGTCGTCCAAAGCTTTGGCCAGGAACGGCGCGAGGCAGACAGATTTCAGGGCGTGGTTGAGCGCACATTCGATACCGCGCGAAAACGCATAATGTTGCGCGCCGCGATGACTTCCATCGTGATTGTGCTGATTTTTGGCGGGATCACGCTGGTTATGTGGCGCGGGGCAGAAGCCGTGTCGGTCGGCGCAATTTCAGGCGGTACAATTGCAGCTTTCGTCATCACCGGCGGGATCGTCGCAGGCGCATTTGGCGCGCTTACCGAGGTGTACGGCGATTTGCTGCGCGGCGCAGGAGCCGCGAGCAGGCTTGCTGAATTGCTCGAATCGCAGCCCGAGATTGCTGCGCCAGAGAGGCCTGAGCGCCTGCCGGAACCGCCGCGTGGCAGCCTCTCGTTCCGCAATGTCACGTTCCGCTATCCCGCTCGTCCCGAAACACCCGCGCTAACCAATTTCAGCCTCGAAATTGAACCGGGTGAAACGATCGCGATCGTCGGTCCCTCGGGTGCGGGCAAATCGACTCTCTTCCAGCTGGTAGAGCGGTTCTACGATCCGCAATCGGGCACGATCCGGCTCGATGGCGTCCCCCTTACCAAAGCTGATCCTGCCGATATCCGCGCGCGGATCGCTTTCGTTCCGCAAGAGGGTATTCTGTTCAGTGCCAATGCGCGCGACAATCTGCGTTATGGCCGCTGGGATGCGAGCGAAGAGGATATCTGGGACGCGGCCCGAGCGGCGAATGCCGAAGGGTTTCTGCGCGAACTACCCGATGGGCTCGACACCTATCTTGGCGAGGGCGGGACGCAATTGTCTGGCGGTCAGCGTCAGCGCGTGGCGATCGCCCGCGCACTGCTGCGCGATGCGCCGATCCTGCTTTTAGACGAGGCGACCAGCGCTCTTGACGCGGAAAGCGAGCAATTG
This sequence comes from Erythrobacter sp. YT30, assembly GCF_001542875.1. Taxonomy (GTDB): domain Bacteria; phylum Pseudomonadota; class Alphaproteobacteria; order Sphingomonadales; family Sphingomonadaceae; genus Erythrobacter. Next base: position 1,124,175 of record NZ_LMAF01000002.1, read on the forward strand.
GTGCAGCAAGCGCTTGATACGCTCATGGTTGATCGCACGACGCTGGTTATCGCGCACAGGCTTGCAACCGTGCGCGCTGCGGACAGGATCATCGTGCTCGATAATGGCGAGATCGTCGAACAGGGCACTCATGATCAATTGGCGGCGGCAAATGGGCTCTATGCACGCCTTGCAAAGCTGCAATTTGGGGAAAGCGAGCTCGTTTAAGGACGCTTTGGTCTAGACGGATTGACTTGGCCGTCCTTGCTGGCATTGGCTGCGCGCCATGACGATACTGCAATTGCTCATCATTGCCGTGGTGCAGGGGATCACCGAGTTTCTGCCGATCTCCTCGTCAGGGCATCTGATCCTGATCCCCTATCTAACCGAGTTTCCCGATCAGGGACCCCTGATCGATGTCGCGGTGCACGTAGGATCTCTTCTCGCAATTATCGTCTATTTCTTCAAAGACGTACTGGTCTTGGCCCGCGGCGGGTTTGCGAGCGTCGGTGTCGGAGCAAGCGCGCCCAATGCCCCCGCTGAGCGCCGCCTGTTCTGGTGGATCGTGCTGGGGACAATCCCCGCGGTCGCGTTTGGCCTTTCAATAAAAATGGGCCTTTTCAACGGCATCGCGACGGACCTGTTCGGAGTTGAGATTGTCGATGACGATTTGATGAGTTCGATCCGGTTCACCGATCTCATCGCGTTCAATCTCATCGTTTACGGACTGCTCCTGGGGCTCGCCGATTACATCGGCAAAGAGGTGAAGGTATTTGAGAACATGACCTGGCGCGATGGTCTGATTGTTGGCGTGGCGCAGGCTCTTGCGATCATTCCGGGCACCAGCCGTTCGGGTGTGACGATGACTGCGGCGCGGTTCCTCGGGTACAAGCGCGTGGAGGCGGCTCGGTTCTCTTTCCTGCTGTCGATCCCAGCGGTTGCAGGGGCTGGGGTTCTGATTGTGCCCGAGATATTCGAGGCGGGAACAGAGCTTGCCTGGGATGCGCTCATTGCAGGTGTACTGACCTTTATCTCGGCCTTCCTCACAATGGCGTTTCTGATGAATTTCCTTAAGCGCGCCTCAATGATGGTATTCGTGGTTTACCGGGTCGCGATGGGCTGCGCGCTCCTATACTTTTTTTAAATGCGAATTATCCGCAATAACTCAGGAACAAAACGCCGCACCCGTGTGTAGAAGCAATGATACACACGCAGAAAGGTGAAGAGCGTTCCGATGGCCCTCATGGTGCTAGTTCTTGTTGGTTTGACGTTTGGCTGGCTGTCCTCTGTCCTTGCCCGGACTGAGGCTGCGGGCTCGATATTGCGGCAGATCGGACTTGCAATGGCAGCGTCTGTGGCTGTGGGCCTTTATGCGAACAATATGACGATGATGGGAGGCCTATCACCTGCCGCGCTTGGGTTTGCCTGCGCAGCTGCGACTGCAGTTCTTGCAGCCTATCACGTTCTTGTCCGAAGCAGGACCAGCGAAGTTTAAACCGGCTTGGCGCCGCTACCGCGCCCGCCGCGCAGATGATATTCCTGCGTCCCCCGGTGCACCACATTATCGACATCGATGACGGCTGAATTGGCATAGGTGAAGCCTGCGCCGAGGTTTCTGTAGAGTCGGTCAAAATCGCGCTCCACAGTCTGACGATACAGATCCTCAAAGCTTTCAATCACGAAATAGGTCGGCTGAAGATCGCTGATCACATAATCCGTGCGCATCACGCGATCGACATTGAGCATGATGCGGTTGGGACTTTGCGCTTCGACTGCAAAGACCGCCTCGGTTGGCCCTGACAGAATGCCAGCACCATAGGCCTTTATCCCGTCAGCCTCTTCGATAAGTCCAAACTCCACCGTGTACCAATAGAGCGACCCCAAGGCCTTTAGCCGGTTATACCGCATCGCCTTCCATCCGGCGCGTCCATATTCCTGCATGTAATCGGCGAACACGGGATCAGTCAGCATCGGCACGTGTCCAAAGACATCATGGAAGACGTCAGGCTCCTGGATGTAATCGAAAGTTTCGCGCGTGCGGATGAAATTTCCCGCGGGAAAGCGCCGATTAGCAAGGTGCCAGAAGAACACATGATCGGGGATCAGCATTGGCACGGGGACCACGCTCCACCCTGTCAGTCTATCCAATTCTTCCGACATGGCGCCAAAATCGGGCACTCCGCCGCGCCCCAGATCGAGCCGCTCGAGACCTTTCAGGAAAGCGGACGCAGCCCGGCCAGGAAGCACTTCCATCTGCCGTGCAAACAGATCGTCCCACACAGCGTGATCTTCTGAGGAATATTGGGTCTGCGCAGGCTCCAGCCAATCATCGCCCACATGTGAAGGTTTCGCGAGCGGCGCTGTGAACACGTCCTTCGGCAGCTCGGGAAGCGTGCTAAAATCGGTCTTGTGATCTGCAACGGTAGCCATGCACTGTCATGTGATACTAGAAAAGCGGTGAGACAAGCGAAAAAGGGGCGAGAAGCGTGGCTTTGAAAGGCAAGGAATACCGCAAGGCATTGGAACCGATGACGGAAGAGCTCGTCGCCATGGCGCGTTGGGCGCGGATTACAGGTGCGCGGATTGTGGTGCTGTTCGAAGGGCGCGATACGGCGGGGAAAGGCGGCGCAATCCGGGCAGTGCGTGACAAACTAAACCCGCGCCAGTGCCGCACGGTCGCTTTGGGAAAGCCCACCGAAGATGAGCAGACGCAGTGGTATTTCCAGCGCTATATCCAGCACTTGCCGCATGCTGGCGAGATCGTGCTGTTTGATCGCAGTTGGTACAACCGCGCAGGCGTCGAAGCGGTGATGGGCTTTGCCGATGAAGAACAGATCTTGCATTTTATGCGGCAGGTCCCGGTCTTCGAAAAGCTGCTGACCGATGATGGCATACTGCTGTTCAAATACTGGCTGACGACCGATCAGGAACGCCAGGAAGAACGGCTGGAAGAGCGCCTGGAAGACCCGCTCAAGCGCTGGAAGCTCTCGCCAATCGATCTTGCAGCGCGCGACAAGTATGACGACTACACCAAGGCGCGCGAGGCTATGCTGAAAGCGACCCACTATGACCACGCACCGTGGACTCTCGTGAACTTCAATGATCAGAAACTGGGTCGGCTAACGCTGATCCGCGACTTGCTGGACCGACTGCCCGATACGCATTGTGAGTTGCCGGAGATCGACTTTCCAGAATTGGGAAGGAAAACCAAGAAAGAGAGCTTCGGCGTGCTCAAGCCGATTGAGGATTATCGGTTGGATTAAGCCAGCGGGGCCGCCCCCGCTACGACTAGGTTTCATTCATCGCCAATTCTGACTCACCTCGTGCCTGCGGGAGATCTTGGGTCAAATGCTAGCGCTAGCTTTCATCACCTGCCTTCCATCCTCCGCAAATGCGCCCAATTCGAAACCATCATCCGTTTTCCGCATCACCAAGTGAATTGGTTCCCCAGCGATTGCAGGAGACATCCCGCGAAACTTGAATGTGCGAAGAGCATTTTCGCCGAGCTCATTTGCCGCCAATTGTAGCAGCAGCGATGCCGTGAGCGGGCCGTGCACCACAAGGCCACGATAGCGTTCAACATCTCGCGCATAGGGTGCATCGTAGTGTATGCGGTGGGTGTTGAATGTCAGCGCAGAATAACGAAACAGCAGGCGCGGATCGGGAGTTAGCGCGCGGTGCGCTTCCCATTCCGCAGGGTCAAATGTGGTGCCCGCGAGTTCGGGTGGGCTAAGCGGCACATCGCTTGCCGCAGCATCGCGGTAAACGAGAGTTTTGGTCTCGCGCACGGAAAGCCTGCCATCTGCACTCACCTCGTGCTCGACATCGACGAAGGCGAGCTTGCCCGATCCACCTTCCTTTTCCTTGATGGATATCACCCGGCTTGTTCGTTTGATCGCAGCGCCAAGTGCAATGGGGGCGACAAATTGAATCGCGCTGGAGGCCCACATGCGCCGAGGCATGGGAAAGGGCGGCAAGAAGCTGCTTGTGCTATCATCGCGCGCGGGATGCCCGTCCTCGCCAAGCGTATCGCTGCGCGCTTGTGGGGTGCACAAAGCAAAGTGAATACCCTGCGGCATGATCCCATCGCTGGGCCGTTCAAGATCAAAGGTAGCGCACCACCGGAACGCGTGCTCTGGCGTTAATCTGTCCCTGTCAGACTGTTGTCGGCCGATCCATGCGGCGTAGGGTTGGTCGTCTGTATCTGGCATTCCAACTACCCACCTATATTGTCCCAAAATGAGACGTTTCTTGCGCGAAAGGCCTCTCACGCGTGCGTTTGGTGAACTAAACCGCTCTTTCGAAAACTGCGGCAATTCCCTGTCCCCCGCCAATGCACATCGTCTCCAGCCCATAGCGCACATCGCGCCGATGCATTTCCTGCGCCATATCGGCAAGGATTCGCCCACCGGTCGCACCGATGGGGTGGCCAAGCGAAATGCCAGAGCCGTTCACGTTCAGGATATCGCGCCGGCTGTCATCCGCGCTCCAGCCCCAGCCTTTCAGCACGGCGAGCACTTGCGGTGCGAAAGCTTCGTTGACTTCAACAAGGCCAATATCGTCCCATGAATACCCGCGCCGCTCAAACAGCCGCTCGGTCGCGGGGACAGGGCCAATGCCCATCCTAGAGGGGTCACAGCCCGCCGCCGCCCAGCCATTGAAATAGAGCATGGGTTCAAGGCCTAGCTCTTCCAGCTTCTCCTCCGCGACGACCAGACAGGCCGCGGCCGCGTCGTTCTGTTGGCTGGCATTGCCTGCAGTGACGATAGCTTCGGGATCGCGCTTGCCATCAATCGGGCGCAGTTTGCCGAGTGTTTCCATCGAGGCATCGGCGCGATACCCTTCGTCATGGTCAAAGGTGACGGGATCACCGCGCCGCTGCGGTACGTCGACGGTCACCAATTGCTCGGCAAACTTGCCATCTGCCCAAGCCTTCGCAGCGTTTTGGTGTGAGCGCACAGCGAATGCGTCCGCTTCTTCGCGCGTGATTTCGTAGTCTTTGGCGAGGTTCTCTGCCGTCTCGATCATGCCGGTGATAATGCCGAAGCGTTCGATCGGCTGGCTCATCAATCGCCCGCGCGACAGGCGATCGTGCAGCGTGATATCGCCCATCCGCGCCCCGCCGCGCCCTTGCAGAGTGTAGTGTTCGACATTCGACATGCTCTCGCACCCACCGGCGACCACGACATCAGCCATGCCGGTTTCGACCATCATCGCGGCATTGGCGACGGCTTGCAGCCCCGATCCACAGCGCCGGTCTAGTTGATAGCCCGGCACCTCAAGCGGCAGGCCGGCGGCCAGCCATGACCAGTGGCCAATGGCGGGTGCTTCTGCGTTGCCGTAACCCTGGGAGAAGACGACATCGTCCACGCGTTCCGGATCAATCCCGGAACGTTCGACCAATGCTTTAAGGATGATAGCGCCCAACTCGCCTGCATTGAGGCTCGACAGTCCGCCAAGGAATTTCCCCACCGGGGTGCGCAGGGGCGAAACAATGGCTGCACGTCTGCTCATTTATCTGTCCTTGTCTGAGAGAGCCACGGTGCCAGCATCGACGAGCTTGCCGATCGCGCCGCTTGAAAGCCCAAGCCGTTCACTGAGCACCTCTTCAGAATGCTGACCTAGATACGGTGCCGGAGCGGGATCGCCTGCCTCATGTGCGGGTAGGTTCGCGAAGGACCGAGTAGCAGGGTATTCAAAGCCTGACGGGTTTGCCGGCGAAGGTCCGAACAACGGATTGTCAGCCACCAGGACCGGATCATTCGCCGCTTCGTAAGCGGTGCGGTATTTCTCGAATGTGCATCCCGATGCCGCCATACGGGCCTCGAGCGCCTTGTAATCATGGCTGCCAGCGACTGTTTGGAAGATCTCGAACAAAGCCTCGCGGTGCTTGAAGCGGGGATCATCGCCATCGGCAAACTTTACGCCTACTTTTGCTTCCAATTGACCGATTGGCGTTGCCACACCGAACGCTTCGACAAGGCCCGCCCATTGCTTTGCGGTGAGAGCTGCGACCATAAAACGCACGCCGTCCTTTGATCGGAAATCGCGTCCGAACGCGCCCCAGATGGCATTGCCAAGCCGTTGCCGGTCCGATCCGCGATAGAGCATCTCGGCCATCATCCCCGCATTGGCGGTTGTGCCGATGGCAACATCGCCCAACGGCACCCGCACTTCGGAGCCTTCGCCGGTTGTGTCGCGGTGTCTGAGCGCTGCCATAAGTGCAAAAGCGCAATAAGCGCCCGTGATAAAATCCCATGCGGGGAGGACCTGGTTCACGGGCGGTGCTGTCGCCATGTCCCATTCTTCAGGGCCGGTCATCAAGGGGTATCCGCTTGCAGCATTGACCGTGAAATCCATCGCCTGCCTGCCATCGTGCCAGCCAAGGATGCGCACCGACGTCATATCGGGCGCGTTTCCTGGTTGCGCTGCTTTCATCGCGGCGTGGCTCAAAAAGCTTTTTTCGGGAAGGTTGGTGATGCACTGGCCTGTCTGTGCGGCCAACTCGACGCATAGCTCGCGCCCCTCACCGCTGCGTAGATCGAGCGCGACCGATTTCTTTGCGCGGTTGAGGTTCTCCCACGAGAGCGAGCGACCCTCTTTGGTGAGCATATACCGATCATAATCGAGGCCGCCCGCCTTGTGATCTACGCGAATAACCTCTGCGCCCAATTGCGCGCAGTAAAGGCCTGCTGTGGGTGAGGCGACAAAGCTGGAGACTTCGATGATAGAGAGGTCATTGAGTAAGTTATACATATGGTTGTGGACCCACCCCTGGCCCCTCCCGCAAGCGGAAGGGGAGTTAGACTTGCGAGCTTGCTCGCTAGTCGCAGCGGGGTGGGCGCTGCTCTCCTTTTATCCGTTTAGCGCTTCCCACTCGCGCAGCATGTGCTTGGCGATCTGAAGCTGGAGGATTTGCGTAGTGCCCTCGTAAATTCGATAAATGCGGGCATCGCGATAGAAGCGTTCAGCATCGTATTCTGCGAGGTATCCCGCGCCTCCGTAGATCTGGACGACCCTGTCGACCACGCGGCCGCACATTTCAGATGCAAAAACCTTAAAGGCCGCGGCTTTCACAAGGATGTTCTCACCCCGATCAGCCCGTTCCGTCACATCTTTCATCATGCATTCGGCAGCGTAAATCTCGGTCTCGCTGTCAGCCAGCATCGCCTGGATTAGCTGGAAGCGGGCGATGGGTTCGCCAAACGCCTTGCGCTCATTGGCGTATCGCATGGCAGAATCGAGTGCGCGGCGGGCATAGGCGGTCGCTGCTGATCCCACCGAAATTCGGCCATTGTCGAGGCTTTGCATTGCAAAACGGAAGCCGCGCCCCGTCTCGCCTCCCAAAAGCGCATCGCCCGGCACTTTAACGTCATCGAGCATGATGTCCGACACATGGCTGCCGGCCTGGCCCATCTTCTTGTCCGGTGATCCGGTGGAGACACCGGGCGCATCCATCGGCACAAGAAAGGCGCTGACATGCGCGTTCTTGGGCAAGTTTTCCTTCTCCGTCCTCGCCATGATGAGTGCGAAATCGGCGTGCGGGGCGTTGGTGATGTAGCGCTTGGTACCGTTCAAGATCCAGCCATTGCCATCAGGATCAGGCTTTGCAGTGGTTTGAAGCCCTGCGCTGTCGCTGCCCGAACCTGGCTCTGTCAGGCCGAAACAGGCGATCTTGCCTTCGACCAGCTTGGGATACCATTCTGCGCGCTGCTCCTCGGTGGCGCCGTTTTTCAGCGCGCTCGCAAACATGCCGATATTGATCGAGAAGATCGAGCGATAGGCAGGCGCTGCATAGCTCATCATATTCACGACGCGCGCATATTGCGTCATGTTGAGGCCTGCACCGCCATATTCCTCCGGCACCGAAATACCGAACAATCCCATGTCGCGCATTTCCTGAATGATCTCAGGCGGGACGGCGTCGTTCTCGATCACTTCGTTCTCAGCAGGGATCAATCGCTCGCGTACGAACCGTTCAAGCTGCTCGGCAAACTGTTCGAAAATGTCCGGGTCCATCCCGGTGTTGAATTGCTCTTTGTGCGCGGGCGCGACATTCATGCTGGTGTGTGTCCCTTGTGCTTGGTGTCTTGGGGGCAAAACGAGTGCGATGCTGCTACTCGTATTGCCGAGTGCTCTTTATGGATTGGGTTGAGGGGCGCCGTCGCCTGTCACTTCTGCGTTGTCGCCGGCATCAGTATCGGGCTCTTCGGCGACGGTTGGCGCGATTGCATTGACGGGCGGGCGCTGTTCATCAAGCATTTCGGCGGCGTCTCTCAACGCTTGCTTTTCGCCTTCGCTCACAGCGCCCGGCGGGTTTTCGCCGCTGCCGGAACACGCGGCGAGCGCCAATGCAATCACAGACGTTGCAAAGGCTTTTCTATCAAAGGCTCGCCGATCCGTTGTCATCTGATCAATCGCCGGTTTCTTCCGCAACTGGAGCGGCGTCATCCAAAGCGGCATCGAGATTGTCGGCGGCCTCTGCCGCTTCAGCGGCTTCTGCTGCCTCAATCGCGTCGAGAGCGGATTGCGCATCGGCAGCAACAGCAGCGCCCTGATCAGCCGCTTCGGTTGCGACTTCCTGCGTGACAGCTGGTGGGCCTTCGATCTCCTCGGCTGGCGCAGATGCGTTTGCATCTTCAACCGGCTCTTCGGTCACATCTTCAAGCGCTTCGGCAGCAGGTTGTTCAACCGTGTTGGCAGTCGCATCGCTCGATGCATCATCAGTTGTATCGCAAGCGGCGAGCGCGAGGCTGATGCCTGCGACAGACGCTATGCTGATTGCTTTTTTCATTTAGGGGTTCCTCCATGCAATCCTCAGATATTTCCCGCATGATAGCCTTTCAGCATGGCCTGAGCCAAGGGCAATTCTTCTCCCCCAAGCTTGTGCCGTTTCTGCACCCTTTCGTCAGCTAACGCGCAACTGACGCAAACTGTGCTATTCGGCGAACCATGGAAAAAAGCATCCTTCTTGCATCGTTCAGTGCCCTTGCAACCCTGGCGCTTGCTGCGCCAAATTCCGCACAGAATTCGGCTGGCGATTTCACCATTGCTGAAACCGGGCAGAGCTTCTCGACATTGCAAGCTGCAGTCGATGCCGTGGGGGCAAACACCGCTACAATCGCGATTGCACCCGGCACGTATCGCCAATGCGCGGTGCAGAAAGCGGGCGTTATCACTTTCGCTGCCCAGGAATACGGAACGGCGGTGTTTTCAGGTACGACATGCGAAGGCAAGGCGGCCTTGGTGTTGCGCGGCGACGGAGCAGAAATACGCGGGCTGACCTTCACCGGCATAAGCGTGCCCGATGGCAATGGTGCAGGGATCAGGCTTGAGAAAAACAATCTCAACATCGCTTTCACGCGGTTTCTCGATAGCCAGCAAGGTATCCTCACCGCCAATGATCCTGATGGCCGCATTTTCATCACCCGTTCCACCTTCAGCCGTCTTGGCACGTGTGAGAATTCCGCGGGGTGTGCGCATTCGATCTATGTCGGGAAATACGGATCGCTCACTGTGCGCGAAAGCCGGTTTGAGCGCGGCACAGGCGGGCATTATGTCAAATCGCGCGCGCCCAACAATGTGATAGAAAACAACAGTTTCGACGATGCTCAGGGCCGCTCCACCAATTATATGATCGACCTTCCCGATGGCAGCCAGGGAACTATCGCGAGCAATTGGTTCATCCAAGGGCGCGACAAAGAGAACTATTCTGCGTTGATCGCACTTGGCGCCAACGGATCGCAGAACCCGTCTGATGGCCTGATCGTGCGCGACAACGATGCGCGCTTTGTGCCCGGCCTCCAACGCAAAACCGCGTTTCTGGCAGACTGGTCAGGCACCCGCTTGGTGATGGAAGGCAACCGGCTAGCGTCGGGAATTGAGCAATATGATGCGCGTTGACGCGGGCCGATTTCACCCAAAAGCGGGAGCATAGGTTACCACGCCGCTCGGCAGACACCCATCCAACAACAGGGCCTGAAAATATTCGGCTGGCGGGCCGGGATAGGCCAGTTGCGGCTCATGCTTAAACCCGAAACGGCTGTAATATTCGGGCGAACCCAGAAGGATAATGCCTTTCGCCCCGCGTGCGCGCATATCGGCGATGGCGCGATTTATCAGAGCGCTGCCAATGCCCTGCCCTTGCAGATCCGGCCACACTGAAACAGGGCCCAGCCCATACCAGTTGTCGCGATCATTTTCAGGCGGGCCGCCGCTGATGCGCACTGGCGAAATCGCGATATGGCCGACGATCCGTTCGGCATCTTCTGCGACCAAAGAAAGGGTGAGATCACCATCCTCTCTTAGTTGGTTCACCAGGTGCTGTTCGTCGCCATCGCTGAATAGCATATCGCGAAATGCGGCTTCGGTTAGGGCGAAGATCGTCTCTTCGTCTCCCGCTCGTTCCGGGCGCAATGTGATGGCGATTTCAGGGGCAGTCATGTGAGGAGATGTCCTGAGCGGTCACGCTTTGTCGCAAGGTAGCGAGCATTGTGGGGATTATCGGGTAGTTGATGCTGCACGCGTTCGGCAACTGTTATGCCATGGTCTTCCAGCGCTTTTACCTTCGCCGGGTTGTTGGTGAGCAGGCGGATCTTGGTCGCACCTATCAGTTCCAGCATTCTTGCGGCCACGGGAAAATCGCGTGCCTCGTCGGGAAGACCAAGCCGCTGATTTGCATCGACCGTGTCGAACCCCTGATCCTGAAGGCGATAGGCGCGCAGCTTGTTGATGAGGCCAATCCCGCGCCCTTCTTGCCGCATGTAAAGAAGGATGCCCCATCCGCCATCCTCGCGCGCATGCCGCGCCATTGCATCAAGGCTTGCATCCAGTTGCGGTCCGCAATCGCATTTGAGGCTGCCCAGAACATCGCCTGTCAGACATTCGGAATGAAGCCGAACCAGGGGCACCCGATCACCTGTCTGCTCGCCTATGACGAGCGCGACATGTTCGCGCGTATCGGCAGTGGAGCGGAAAGCGATGATTTCAGCATCCTCGGTCGCAGTGACCGGTAAACGCGCACGGGTGATGATGTCGAGCCTGCCCGCATCGGTATACGCGCGAAGATCGCTGGCGATAAGCGAATGCGGTTCACCCCCTTCGCGCGGATCAACCATAAAGGCGGGCAGGATGCCTGCAATCCGGGCATACTCCATCGCTGCCACCGCTTCGTCGGCCCAGCTGATAGGCTCAGCACGAAATGGCCCCTTCAATGGATTGTCGAGGTCAAGCGATGGATCAGCGATTGGGCGCGCTGAATGAAGCGCCATCGCCTCGCCCCCCCGGATCAGTATCGGGGTATGCGGCGCTTCGCCACTTGTCGCAGCATCGCGTTGGTTAGTGAGTTTCAGCGTCGCTGCACGCGCTGCCGATATGAGCAAGCGATCTGCCGTCGCCCCGCTCGCAATCGCTGTCTCGATCGGCAAGAGAACTGGCCCACCTGCAAAATCGAGCGCCCATCCATGGCGCAGCGCATCCACCGCCTGCGCCGCGCGCCGTTCAGGCGATGGCGTCTTCAGGTCATCGGGGGCGTGATTGTCACACATGCGCTTTAGATGTCGAACTCGGTTGTGATCGGAATGTGATCGGAGGGTTTCTCCCAGCTTCGGGCATCTTCCAATATGTGGTGGCCTTTTGCCTGTTTCGCCAGACTGCCCGTTGCCCACATATGATCAAGCCTGCGTCCTCGATCATTCTTGCGCCAATCGGGCGATCGATAAGACCACCAGCTGAAGTATCGTTCGGGATGCGGGATATGCTCGCGCCCGATATCGACCCAGTCATGCGCCTGTTTGAAGCGATCCAGCGCTTCAACCTCGATAGGCGTGTGGCTGACGACCTTAAGCAATTGCTTGTGGCTCCAAACATCGCTTTCCAGAGGAGCAATGTTGAAATCGCCGACGATCAGAGTGGGTCGATCCACTGCGTCGGCCCAGCTGGCCATGCGCTCCAGAAAATCGAGCTTCTGACCAAATTTCGCGTTTTGCTCGCGGTCGGGGACATCGCCTCCGGCAGGGACATAGACATTTTCGACGACCATATCCTTGCCGACGACTTCGACACCAACATGCCGCGCTTCGCCATTTGCCTGCCAGTCGTGACGGGAGACTTCCTTGATGGGCAGGCGGCTGATTGTCGCGACCCCGTGATACCCTTTTTGTCCGCAAACCGCCTGATGTTCATAGCCCGCTTCGGCCAGAGCCTTGGCCGGGAATTGCTCTTCAACGCATTTGATTTCCTGAAGGCACAGAATGTCGGGGCCGTGCTCTTTCAAAAACTTTTGCACGATGGGAAGGCGCAAGCGGACGGAATTGATATTCCAGGTGGTGACTGAGATCATGGCGCGTGGCTTAGGACGCGAGGGACGGTCAATCAAACCAAACCTTTCGCTTTCCCGTCACAATAGGGTCCGATAGGCAAGGACCAGACCCAAGAAAGGAGCCCTTTTTGATGAATCGCCTGATTTTGTCCTGTGTTGCTGCAAGCGCATTGGCCCTTGGCGCATGCTCAGCTGGCGGAAGTGAAACCGTCGCCAGCGTATCGACGGTGCAACCCGCAGCTCCGGCAAAGCAAAAGGCGAAGAACGTCATCCTCTTTATCGGGGATGGCATGGGCATTTCGACCATCACGGCCGCACGCATATATGCTGGACAAAAGCAGGGGCAGACCGGCGAAGAATACGTTTTGCCGTTTGAGACTTTTGACAACGTGGCGCTGGTCAAAACCTACAACACAAACGCGCAGGTGCCTGATAGTGCTGGCACAGCGACGGCGATGCATTCAGGCAAGAAGACGCGCATCGGAGTGCTTGGCGTGGGACCCGATGCCGTTCGCGGCAATTGCGACAGCGCACTTGCCAATCCGCTGCCATTGATGGGCGAAGAGGCGACAAAGCGCGGCCTCGCGCTCGGTATCGTCTCGACCGCGCGCATTACCCACGCGACCCCGGCGAGCGTTTATGCTCGCAGCGCTGATCGCAATTGGGAAGGCTATATTGAGCCCGAGGAAGAGCGCAATTGCACAGATATCGCCACCCAGTTGGTTCAATCGGATTTCGATGTGGCTCTGGGCGGGGGCACGGGCGGGTTTTTCGGTTCGGCTCAAGGCGGGCGCCGCTTGGAAGAAACGGCAGACCTGCCTGCTCAATGGGTGGCGCGCACTGGCGGCAGCTATGTGACCGATAAAGCGGCTCTTGATTCAGCACCGATGGACAAGCCTGTTCTCGGTCTCTTTTCATCAAGCCACATGACCTACATGGCCGAACGCGCCAATGGTGAAGGCCTCAATGAGCCGACGCTTACGGACATGACTCGCCAAGCGATTGCCCGCCTCAAATCAGATCCAGACGGGTATTACCTGATGGTCGAAAGTGGGCGGATTGATCACGGGCACCATGCGGGCAAAGCAGGATTTGCACTTGAAGAGACGCTCGAATTTGCGCGGGCGATTCAATACGCCATCGATAACACTGATCCTTCCGAAACGCTGATCATGGTGACGGCTGATCACAGCCACGTTTTCACGATTTCAGGGTACCCAAGGCGCGGCAACGATATCCTGGGCCTGGTGGTGCCACCTGAAGGCGATATCTCGAACACCGAAGAACCGGTGAAAGCGCAGGACGGAAAGCCTTACACAACACTTGGCTACTGGAATGGCCCCGGCGCTATCGAGCATGATCACGAAGAAGGCCGACCCGTTCCCGAAACAGGGGTTGACGCGCGTCAGCAAGCAGCGATTCCCTTGTACAGCGAAACTCATGCTGGCGAAGACGTCGCGCTTTATGCGCAAGGGCCGGGCGCCGAAAAGGCGCGAGGCGTGATTGAGCAGAATGTCATTTACGACATCATCGTGTCGGCATTCGGCTGGGAAGACTAGGTTTCAACTCAACCGTCCGGGGCGCGTGGCTCGCGGGCAGAACTGCTTCTTTCATATGAGCTTGGACTAGGCTCCTCTGAGAAGTGTGCCGATTGAGAACCGGAGCGCAGAGCACTTTAAGGTGCGTGAGCACCGGAAGCGCAGATCGGTGCGCTACGCAGGCCAGCATAGTTCGAGCGGGTGGCTTATGTGCAAAAAAAGCCTCTGTCTCGGGGGCGATGAGACAGAGGCTTCGTTGTTAGCGTTCGTCACGCTTGGTCAAGACGGCCTTTTCGAAGGAGAGGGCAACAGGGGGGAAACCCACCTTCGACCGCCTTGATTGCCATTAATAAGGATTTCTGGCTTTCACGTATATGAATATCGACTCGCCTTTGTCGTATCTTTACAACCGCTGGCCGATGAGGCGTTCATCGCGGTCGACGAGAGGAGCGACGCGGATCGTCGAACTTAAAAGTGCTTTCTGCAACCGCGAGGCCGTATCGATGATTCGAAAGGCTCACCCGCGTGCGATAATTCTGCGCGTCCAATGCAACCCATTGGGCAAGCTGTAAGCCGCCCGGCGCGCTTGGATTGCGTACGAAGATGAGGTTAATTACGCCAAATTCGGGGCGCTTTGGGTCGCGAACTTCGATGCTGATCACGCGGCTATCCGTCGTCGGGACAAGATTGCCGTATTTGCTCATGTCGCGATTGGGATCGAGCAGCGCGCCAAGCGGGGATCGCTTGATCGGCCAGCGTTCAACCTGGCGAACCTCGTAATCCACCATGTATAACGATTTGCCGTTCGACACGACGAGCAGATCGGCATCCTTGCCGTAATCAAAGCGGATTTTGCCCGGCCGTTTCAACGTCATCACACCGCGCGTGGTTTGGCCGCGCTGATCGGTTTGGACGAAGTCGGCTTTCATCGTCGATATCGCGCGCAGCGCCTTCACCGCGCTATCAAGATCGTTTGACGATTGCGCAGCTGCTGCCGGGATAAGGCCAACTGGCTGATTGTTCGCTGTCTGAAGCGGCTGGCCAATTGAAAGGCCAAGCGCAATCGCTCCGGTTGTCCCGGCTGCGATGGCTGTTTTGCGAAAGATATTCCTCATGCCCATAGATCCAGCGCTATTCGTCGCGCATTGAACTGAGGCTGAATTGAAGCGGGCGCAAGCGTTAAGTTGAGCCTGCCTCCCGAAAGATCACTTGATCTTGGCTTCTTTGAATTCGACGTGCTTCTTTGCGACCGGATCGTATTTGCGGAACGACATCTTTTCGGTGATGTTACGCGGATTCTTCTTGGTCACATAGTAAAAGCCCGTGTCTGCGGTCGAGACGAGCTTGATCTTGACGGTTGCGGGCTTCGCCATGGCGGTATCCTAATTCGGGTGGCGGCGCTCAAAATGTTCGAGCAGCCTGAAAAACAAAGGGCGACGCGTGCCCAAAATGGGAGCGCCGCCTCACAGACGCGCGCCATTGGGTGATTCTGGGGGAAAAGTCAAGCGATCAAAGGTGTAGCTTAGTAGACTCTCGAAGCGATGTGATTGATCATTCATTCAGCTGTTGGTTCTGACTCCGTGTGCCTTTGACGACGCGAGGCACGTTCGGTGTTTCGGGGCGGACGGCCCACCCGTTCGACGTCAAAGGAGAAATCCAATGTCGAAGTACGGAAAGCGCGGGAGAGATGCTGGCACTGGACAGTTCATCACCGTGCAAGAAGCAGAACGTCGCAAGAAAACTGCGATTGTTGAACGCTTCAAAAAGGACCGGAACGGACGGCCGCAAAACTGAGCCGTTCTAGTCTGATGGGTCGCCGAGGCTTTTATGGGCCTCGGCGGCTTGCAGGTCAAAACGGCCCGACTCGTTTCATGCACGTCTCGACTCGGGTAGGAAATGCTTTTCACCAATCCTTTGCGCTCGGCTTGGCGCGATTGGCTTTCACTTGCCCTCGCGCTTTCTTTGTTTTCAATCGCTGGGTTTTGCCGACGCGGTTGATCCGCGTCTTGGCGCGTTTCTTGGGACGCTGATGCGCGGCCTTGAGCATCTCTTCAAGCTTTGCACGCGCCGCCTGTCGATTGGCTTCTTGCGTGCGGTGCTGGCGAGCGGTGATCAGCAGATCACCGGCGGTTGTAAGCTTGGAGCCTGCAAGCTCGCGCAATCTTGCGAAGACCGGGGGCGGCAGGCGGAGCGCATAGATGTTGACGCGCAGCTGAACTTCGGTCGCGACCTTGTTGGCATTCTGCCCACCGGGGCCTGAGCCAGCGAGGAAGCTCTCCTCGGCGAGCGCGTGAACCCGGTTAAGAAGGCTCGGTTCCATCGCTTTGCTCAGGGACTGGCGGAGCGGTTAGCCCTGCGCGGATGAAGTCTTCGGGGAAGGGCGAATACGCAGTGATGGCCGGTTTGCCATCGCGCTCCACCCGGATAGTCTCTGCATGAAGCATCGTGCGCGGCGCGCCCTTGTTTTGTCCGCGCACCGGGCCGTAAACGGGATCACCCAGCAAAGGCGCGCCAAGGCCTTGTAGCGCATGAGCCCGCAATTGGTGCGTGCGTCCGGTTTCCGGGCGAAAGCGGATCAGCGAACGTTTTCGGTCCCCCTCGCCAATCGTCTCAAGCAGCTCCCAGTGCGAGATCGCTGGCTTGCCCTTCTTTGCAGCAATCATCCGCCAGCCTTTTTCCGCTGAGCTGATCTTCGAGAGGGCAAGTTCAATTGTGCCTGATGTCTCCCGCGGCTCGATGTCGAGAACAGCGAGGTAAGTCTTGCCGACCAACCTGTCTTCAAACGCCTTGTTGAAACGCTTGAGCGCCTTTGGATTGCGCGCAAGGAGCAGGCAGCCGCTTGTGTCGGTATCAAGCCTGTGCACTGGCGTAGGCCGCCGCTGAAAGCCTAGCTTCAGCTGCTCAAGATGATCCTCGAGGCATTCGCCCCCGCGTTTTGGGCGGTCTACCGGAAGACCGGCAGGCTTGTCGATCACAAGCGCTTCGCCGTCTTCGAAGAGGATGGGGATGTTCATATCAATCGTGCTTTCATGAGACCGCGAACGGCATTTCCAATCAAAAAGCCATTCTCAAGGTCTTCCAATGTCAGCTCCGCCTCTTTCGCCTTGCCTTGAGCAATCAGATGTTCGCGCAGTATGCCGGGCAGTAGGCCGAGTGATTGAGGCGGCGTCAGGAGCACACCATCACGCTCGACAAACACATTCGTGAAGCTTCCCTCGGTTACCAAGCCATCATCGCGAACCAGCACCGCTTCTTTCGCGCCCACATGCTGCGCTGCCTTCAAAGCACCTTCATAAAACCCTCGGTCCGAAGTCTTGTGCACCAATCGCCAATCGCTGGGTGAAACCGGATTGGGGAGCGCTGCAACAGGAAGTGGCTCTGCCGCAGGCTCGGGCAGAGGCCCGGTTTCAAGCGCAGTCGCGCCAGATCTCGCAGCAAGCAGGCGAAGTTTGACCGGGCTTTCGAGCTCAAAACACAGCGCCTGGATTTGATTGCGTGCGGCGTGACGATCAAATTCAAAGCCGAGCTCTGCGGCGCTTTTCTTCATACGTGCCAGGTGAAGTTCGAGACATGCGACGCCCGTTTCAGGATCAAACCGCATGGTTTCAATCAGATCGCAGCGGGTTGCTGGAAACTCTGGGCCGGGGCGCCGCGCAAAACCTGCTTTGATCTCGCATTCGCGGCGTTCCTCCATCGGATCGCTATCGGCAACGATGGCAGAGCCAAGCCCAAGAACGGCGGTGCCTTGGCCATTCTCAATCGGAGTGAGTCGCAAGGTTCGGATCGCGACATTGAATGCCGCTGACCCATCAGCGCCAATCCGCCCAATCGCGCCGCAATATGGCCCGCGCGCGTCGCGTTCGACTTCGTTGATGAGCTCCATCGCGCGGATTTTAGGTGCACCGGTGATTGAGCCGCATGGGAAAAGCGCCCGCACGAGGTCCATTGCGGTTTTCCCGTCGGCGAGATCGGCGCGCACAGTGGAGACCATCTGATGAACTGTCGGATAGCTCTCAATCGCAAAAGGTGCATCCACGCGCACGCTCCCCGGCACGGCCACGCGGGACAAATCGTTGCGCATAAGATCAACGATCATGAGATTTTCCGCGCGGTCTTTGGTGGAGCTCGCCAGTTCTTCAGCCATTGCGGCATCTTGTGCGCTATCAGCCATGCGCGGGCGAGTGCCCTTCATCGGCTTGACCTTCGCACTTGACCCATCAAGTGAAACGAACAGTTCTGGCGAAAAGCTCAAAAGCCAGTGCGATCCGTCAAAAATGATCCCGCCATACCCCGCGCTCGCAGCGCGGCGGAGATCTGCGTAAAGAGCAATGGCATCGCCGCTATACGATCCGCTAAGCGGGTAGGTTAAGTTCGCCTGATAGATATCGCCTGCATGGATGGCTTCGCGCAGAGCCTCGAACGCCTGGACATATCCGCCGGGTGACACCTGCGGTTCGAGCGGACCGAGCGTCGCATCGCCATCGCGCCGCGCATCGAGCCATTGGGGCACTTCCTTTGCCGCAATCCGCTGTGGTTCGTTTTCGAACAGTGCCAGCCAAACCAACGGCCCGGCTGCGCCAGAGCGCTTTTCAGCAAGCGGCATCAGATGCGGCTCCAATGCAAGGCCCGCTTCGTACGCGATATAGCCTGCAAGGTGGCCGCCCTTCGCACGCGCTTTCTCGGCTGCGGCCAGCGTGCTTTCAACATCGCCCGGATGCGCGGCCACAAAGACCTCTGTCGGCGCCTCGTACAAGAACGCATCGACGGCCCCTTCTGCGCGCGCATCGTCCAGCAGGACAAAAGGAGTTGATGGCGTTCCCGAACCCATGCGCCATGCCTTAGCGAATGCGGCGGCCAAGTCGAGAGCTTGACCGCAAGCGAGCAGCTATGCACAGCTTCACCCAAACACGGCGAGGGATTTTGACAAGCATGAGCGATATTTTTCTGGGACTTGGCGGCAATGGCGAAAATCAGAGCCTGGCGCTTTCCCGAGCGAACCGGCACGGCCTGATTGCGGGCGCAACCGGTACCGGTAAAACGGTGACCCTGCAGGGCCTAGCCGAGAGTTTTTCAGCTCAAGGCGTGCCCGTTTTCGTTGCTGATGTGAAAGGCGATTTGTCAGGGATAGCCATGCCCGGAAGCGCCAAGTTCAAACATGCCGACAAGCTTGAAGCGCGCGCCAAAGAGCTGGGCATGGAGGACTACGAATACTCTGATAATCCAGTGATTTTCTGGGACCTGTTCGGTAAGCAAGGCCACCCCATCCGCACTACCATTTCTGAAATGGGGCCGCTTCTTTTGGCGCGCTTGCTTGATCTGAATGACACGCAGGAAGGGGTCCTTCAGATCGTCTTCCGCCATGCTGATGAGAATGGCCTGCTGCTGCTCGATTTCGGCGATCTCACCAGCCTTCTCCAATGGGCCAATGAGAATGCGAAAGAGCTTTCGGGTGTCTATGGAAACGTATCGAAGCAATCGGTGGGCGCGATCCAGCGGCAGCTTTTGAGTTTTGAAAGCCAGGGCGCGGATTTCTTCTTTGGCGAGCCGGCTCTGGAAATTGATGACTTTTTACAGGTCGACGATCAGGGGCGCGGATACATCAATGTGCTCGCCGCAGATGAGCTCATGCGCAGCCCCAAACTATACGCAACATTCCTGCTGTGGCTGCTCGCCGAATTGTTTGAAAGCCTGCCCGAAGTCGGCGATCCGGAAAAGCCGACGCTCGTCTTCTTCTTCGATGAAGCGCATTTGCTTTTCGATGATGCACCCAAAGCCTTGCAGGAAAAGATTGAGCAGGTCGTGCGTTTGATCCGATCCAAGGGCGTGGGCGTCTATTTCGTCACCCAAAACCCGATTGATATTCCAGAAGAAGTCGCGGGCCAGTTGGGCAACCGGGTTCAGCACGCTCTGCGCGCATTCACCAAACGCGATCAGCGCGCGATCAAGGCGGCGGCGGAAACCTTCCGCATCAATGAAGATCTCGACACAGAAGAGGTCATCACCGAGTTGCGTGTAGGCGAGGCTCTGGTGTCGACATTGGATGATGAAGGCGCGCCCACAGTGGTGCAGCGCACGCTCATCAAACCACCGCGCTCGCGCCTTGGTCCGGTGACGGCCAAAGAACGCGCGATCATCCAGTCCATCAGCCCGTTCGAGGGCAAGTATGACGAGGCGGTTGATCGCGAAAGCGCAGAAGAAGTGCTGGCGGCAAAGGCCGCTGATGCGGCGGAAACCGCTCAAGAGGTCGAAGCCCAAGGCGAAGAAGAGGTGCGCAAGCGCCCCCGCAAAACGAAATCGATGTGGGAAAAGGCCATGTCGCGCGGTGCGAAAGTTGCCGCCGGTTCTGCTGCGGGCGCAGCTGCTGCCGCCGTCCTTGGCAAGAAAAGCCGCGCCAATCCCATGCGATCAGGCCTTACCTCCGCGGCCGGTTCAATCGCGACCGATTTGGCGGGACCGCTGGCCGGGCGCTTTGTTCGCAATCTGATCGGCGGATTGATGCGGTGAAGGACTTTAGTCTTGCGCCACGCGCTGGACGAAGTCCTCAAATTCAAGCCGGACGGGGATCTCGAATGGCAGAAGCGCCTCTCCGCCGCATTGGGTGAGCATTTCCTCGCAAGCTGCGCGGTCTTCACCGCCGAGCGAGGCAATGTAATCGAGCGCGCGCTGAAGCATCCAGAGGCTGAACGGCAGCGCCGCTCGCTCGCTCGTCACGCCTTCGATTGTGAAGGGTGCAAGGCCAAGCGCGCGCGGGAGTTCAGCGCCGGGATTGGCCTTGGCCCATTCGCCCAGCATTTCGGCGACGTGAGCAAGGTAAGGTAGCTGCTCCGTCATCATGCGGTGGAGCACTTTCAGCACGTCGTCCGGCACCCTATCCCCGCCAAGAAACTCATCGGAAAGCGGGTCTGGTTCAACCATCCTCTCAACCCATGCCGCGACATTGGGGGCGAGGCGTCGCATGATTTCACCGGACTTTGGATCACGATAATTGTGCGCGTAGAGCGGGCCGATCAGGCCATAATCGCCGATGCTGGGGCGAGTGCCCAACAAGAAGGCATGCTCAGCAAAATGCGCATCCAGATCAGCAAGCAGTGCTTCGTATGATTGCTCGATTACGGGTATAGTTTCCGCATTGATGCCGAGCATCGGGACAAACCCCTTGAATATCGCGCCGCGCGCTTTGCCAGCCGCGTATTGTTCTTCCGGTGACGCACCGGGAAGTGCGGTCTTGCCGAATTCGCCGTAGATCCACTCCTCATTGTAATGCCAGCGATAGTGCATCGCGGGGATCACCAACCACTCATCGCCATATGTCTCAAGCAGCATCGAGGCGAGGCGTTGTCGCGGCGTTTCAGGATACACTCCAGGAGTATCGCTATCGGCAGCTTCGAAATGATCGATGATGAGAGTGGTGTCCTGAAGCAGAGTGCCGTCTGGCAACTCAACCACAGGAATGACTTGGCGGCCAATCGCGGGGACGATCTCGCTTTGGAAACGAGCATCAGAAGGTAGCTTTTCGGTGTAATCAATACCTTTCCAGTCGAGGTAGGCTCTTGCCTTGCCTGAAAACAATGATGGCGGCGCGCCGTACAGTGTGATGGGCAATTCTTTCCCCCCCGCTCCGCGCGAAATGCTGCTTACATAGGTATGTGGAGTTCGGCGCGAAGACCGGCCCGGTTACCGTCGCCTTCCAAGTTATTAAGCACGAGCCTGCCGCCATGTTGTTCGGCAATGGCGCGTGCGAGCGTGAGGCCAAGGCCCGCACCTCCTGTTGACCTGTTGCGCGAGCCTTCGCCCCTCGCAAAAGGTTCCAGCATCTCTGCTATGCGATCTTCAGGAATGCCAGGCCCTTGGTCATCGACGCGCAAGACGGCGTATCCGCTTTGTTCGATCAGGCTGACCTCGGCCTTTTCACCATAGCGCACGGCATTGGCGATGAGATTGCGCAATGCCCGTTTGAGCCACGTGACCTGAACTTTCGCAACAAGCCTGGGCGGATCAGCGATCGTGACTGGGTCGCCCAGATCCTCAAACTCTTCGGTCACGCTGATCGCCAATGCGCCCAATTCTACTGCCTCGGGCGGGGCACCAGATCGGCCAATGCGCGCAAGCGAGAGGATATCATCGAGCGTCGCGGTGATATCCTCGATGGTTTCGGCCATCCGCTCGCGCTGCGTATCATCGGGCACGCTTTCGATCCGGACGCGAAGCGCTGCCAAAGGCGTTTTGAGATCGTGTCCGATTGCGCCCAGCATCACGTCCTTTTCATCAAGCAGCGCCGCAATCCGCGCTTCCATTGCATTGTGGGCGGCGATCAATCGGCGAGTGTCGGAAGGTCCGCTTTCTGCAAGTTCCACGGCGCGATCGGGCGTGCGCGAAAAGTCTTCGACACGAGTGGTCAACTGCGCGAGAGGCCGCGTAATTCGTCGCAAAACGAGATATAGGAGCAGCACGAGGACGCAGAATGTCACCAACGTCTGGAGCAGAATGATCCAGGGCGCCCCGTCAGGTCTTTCGGGTTCGGGAAGGCGCACGGTGAGCCACCCATCTTCATCATCAGGCTCAATGGACGCGACGATGATACGCCGGCTTTCCCAGCCCGGCTGCCGCAATCTCGGCCGGTTCTCCAAAACGTTCCTGATAAAAGGGTCATCTGCCGCCAACCGCCGCGTCACGGTGATGTTGCGAACGGTGATGCCCTCTCGCGCTAGCACGTCCTGCAAAGCGTCCTCGTGATCTGAGAGCCTCGTTTCGCGATCTGAGATGGGGGATGCGCTCGTGCGCTCCGTGCGGATTTGTCGCCGGTTGGGAAATGGACTGTCCGGCGGCCTAATACGTTCGCCGCGCGCCTGTCGTTCAGCCCTTCGCGCGTCGCGCAGCCTGCGCCTTTCCTCGTCCTGCAATCGCATCGCTTCCGTCCGGCTGAGATCACCGACCAAGCGAAAGGCGATTGAATTGACCACCGTAGCTTCGCGCCGCTGTTGGGATGCCTGATAAAGGAGTGTGGCGGAAATCACCTGTGCTGCGAGCAGGCCAATCGCGAGCACGGCCATCACCTGACCAAGTAGGCTGGAAGGCACGAAGCGTTTCAACAAGGCGAGACCTTAGACCTCGCCCGCAGCGCGTTTGACGCTCGCTGCAAAGCGATAGCCGCCGCCGCGCACTGTCTGGATGAATTGCGGATTTCGCGTGTCGGCTTCGATCTTGCGGCGCAGGCGGCTCACTTGATTATCGACCGCCCGATCAAACAGATGAGCGGTGCGACCCTGTACCATGTCGAGCAGGCGATCCCTGTCCATCACACTGCGCGGATTATCGAGAAACGCGCGGAGCAGGCGAAACTCTGCGGTTGAAATGGGGACGGTGACGCCTTCAGGATCGGTAAGCTTTCGCTTTAGCGGATCGAGCCGCCATTCCTCGAACAGGTAATGCCAGTCTTCTGCCTTGGCCTGGGGCGCGGAACTGCGCGAAACGCGGCGCAAGACGGTGCGAATGCGGGCGACAAGCTCGCGCGGTTCAAACGGTTTGGTGATGTAATCATCCGCACCCAATTCAAGACCGATAATGCGATCTGTCGCCTCTGTTCGAGCGGTCAGGAAGATGACTGGTAATTGCTGCGTTTCAACAAGGTGGCGGCAGAAGGAGAGCCCATCCTCACCTGGCATCATGATATCGAGCAATACGATATCGGGCGCATTTCCCGCCAAAAAAGCCCGTGCTGATGCCGCGCTTTCTTTTTGCGTGACGTCAAAGCCCTGACCAATCAGGTATTCGGCCAGCGGTTCACGCAATGTGGCTTCGTCATCGACGAGGAGGATGGATGTTGCGGCGGTATCGGTCATGATCGTTTGATAAGATCTCTGGGTTGATGAATGAAAGCAGTCGGCCCGGCATGCAACCTTTGAAGCTGGAGCGAGCCAGAAAGGAAGCAATACCGGGCCAACCTTGTGTGATCCGCGCCGGAGGGGCGATTGGCCCGGATCACCTTTTTGCCTGAACGCTTGATTTGCTTATTGCGTCTCGGCAGCCGCGCCGCGACGCCCACCACGTCGCTCACTGCGCATTTCGTCTCGTTCTGCTTTTCGTGCTTCGCGCGCGGCTTCGCGTTCTTCTGCAGTGATCGTGCCCGAATTGTCGGTGTCGACCCGTGCAAAGCGTGCTTCGATTGCAGCGTCGAATTCGGCCTTCGAAATGGTTTCATCGCCATTGGTGTCGGCCTGGCGAAGCATTCTCATGCCTCTTTCATTCCGGCCGCCCCGGCGCATGGCGCCTCGTCGATCAGCGCGGGCTTCTTTGGCGGCGAGCATTTCGGCTTCGCTAATGCCTCCGGAGCCGTCAGTGTCGATCCTGTCGAACATTGCGGCTTGGCGCTTTGCCAGGCGATCGGCGCGTTCGGCACTGCGCGCTTCGCGAGCGGCAGTCATTTCTTCACGGCTGATTTCGCCATTGCCATCAGTGTCGGCTGCAGCGAAGCGCTCTGCGCGATTTGCCTCACGATCAGCGGCGCTCAAAAAGCCGCTTTGATCGGCATCCATTTTTGCAAAGCGTTCATCGCCGTGCGATTTCGCTTCGGCTAGCGTGATAACGCCGTCGCCATTGCTGTCGGCTTTCGTCGCGCCGCGATCGCCAGCCTGATTGGCGGCGATTGCAAGGGTGGCGCCGCCCAGCAAAAGGCCGGCGGCGGAAAGGGAGAGTGTCAGTTTACGCATCGTGTGTCCTCTTCGGATTTTGTGTCTATCTCGAAAGAGTTGCGGCGACGCGATCTGGCAAATGCAAGCGGCGTTAAATTCGCCAAGGGTTGAGCAAACAGGCCCACTTGCATCGGGTCAGGGGGAGAGGAGCCAAAAGCACGCTCACCGCAACTCACGAAAACCCTTCTAAAGGCGGATTGTCGCAGGATTATCCCGGAGCGCTGACAAATTGTCGCAGATTGTATCGGGCTAAGCCTCGCGTTCAGGAAGGCGCAAGATTGGCCGGCCCTGTAGGTACATATGTCTTAGCGCGGACGCATTTGCGTGCCTTCGCCTGCCGTTATGAAAATCGCTGTCGCTTCGGTTTCAACATCGGCTGTGTGCCAGACACCTGGTGCATTGATGGCGTATTCACCCGCTTCAAGCGCCACGGTTTCGAGCGACCCATCAGGATATTCCTGGCTCAAAACCATAGCGCCCGAGGTGCAGATAACGACTTCGGAACCGTTGGGATGCATTTCCCATGAGTCCCAGCTTTGAGAGAAAGTGTGTTGTGATACCAATCGTCCCTCGGCCCCGTCATCGCCGTGGCGCGCGCCGTAACCTTCATACCACTCCAACCCATTGAAGGGAGGCTGCGGCACAGCTGTCGCACCAAGGCCAAGGTGCAGGAAGCTGTCTGAAAGTTTGCGCGCGCTCATATTCGGCTCCTTATTTCGCGGGCGGCACCATGCAAAAGGCGTTCAGTTTGTTGCCGTCGGGATCGCGGAAATAGGCCGCGTAAAAGCCATCATCGCCGCGTGGGCCGGGTTCACCTTCATCGCTGCCTCCCAAGGAAAGCGCGATGTCATAGACCTCTTTCACCTTTTCGGGGTTTTCTACCTTAAGCGCAGCCATAGTGCCATTCCCCACACTGGCAGCCTTGCCATCAAACGGCTTTGTCGCTGCAATGCCCGCCACGCCATCATCGAAGCTGCCCCAGGCGATAAATTCGCCTTCTTCCATCATCCGACCAAATCCCATAGCCGCTGCAATCGCGTCATAAAACTTTGCAGCGCGGTCCAGATCGTTGGTGCCAAGAGTTACGTAGCCGAGCATTGATGGTTCTCCCTTTCGTCAGTCTGTGCGACTCGATAGATGAGAACATTACAAGAACATCGGATATGGTGCAATTGGGTTTGTGGGCGCGAGTTATGTCCCTGGAATCAAAGCGGCTGTGTCTCGCGCTCCACCCAAGCGCGATCCTCACCTTCCAGTTGCGGGACCAGCAGTTCGCGCACTTGCTCGTGGTATTCATCCACCCAAGCGATCTCGCTTTGTGTCAGGAGGCTCTTGTCTATCAGCCGGCGATCAAGTGGTACGAAAGTGAGCGTTTCAAAAGCCAAGTATCGGCCTTCGGCACCTGCAACATCACGCTCGATAGTCAGGACGAGGTTTTCGATCCTGATGCCGAACGCGTCCTGCTTGTAATAGCCCGGCTCGTTTGAAAGGATCATGCCTGCGTGAAGTTCCTGCGCCGTTCCGGCCTGCCCGCCTCCGGGCTTTGCAATCCGCTGCGGCCCTTCGTGAACGCCAAGGAAGCTGCCAACCCCGTGCCCAGTTCCATGCGCGTAATCGACGCCCGCTTCCCATAGATATTGGCGGGCGAGAATGTCGAGCTGGCCGCCGCAAGTCCCTTGCGGGAAGACAGCGCGTGCGATCTGGATATGCCCTTTAAGGACGCGCGTGTTGCGATCCTTCATCTCTGCTGTCGGTGCAGAGCCTTCGGGCGTGTCGATCCACACGGTGCGGGTGATGTCGGTGGTGCCAGCTGGATACTGACCGCCCGAGTCAACGAGATAGATTGATCCGGGTGGGATTGGGATATTGCTGTCTTCATCCACTTTGTAATGGGGAAGAGCGGCATGGCCTGCAGCAGCCGATATTGTGTCAAAACTGGTATCGCGCAGATCGCCGTGCTCACGGCGGAAGCATTCCAATTTGGCCGCTGCAGTCAGTTCGTCGATATCGCCTGAAGGGGCGTTCACCTCAAGCCAACGCAGGAACCGCGCAACCGCTGCGCCATCGCGTGCTTGTGCATCGCGGTGCCCCTGGATTTCGGCAGGGTTCTTGATCGCTTTGGCAAGGATGGTTGGGTCTTGTTTGAGGGCCACTTTTGCGCCGCCCGCCTCCAGCGTCTGCGCAATGGCGGCAACACCGTAATCAGGATCGACGCTGACGGATTTGCCCGCAAGGTTGCCCAATGCGCCTTTAAAAGCATCACGCGGATGCACTTCGACGGCATTGCCCAAATGCTGGGTCAATTCTGGTGTGACTTTATCGGGCGCAATGAACAGTTCTGCGCGTCCATCAGCATGTGCGATGACATAGGACAATGCGACAGGTGTGTGCGCAACGTCTTGCCCACGAATATTAAGCAGCCATGCAATCGAATCGAGCGCAGGAATGACGACTGCATCGTGGCCTTCTTTCGTGAGCCAATCGGCGATTACTGCGCGCTTTTCAGCAGAGGACTGCCCGGCAAGGCTCTCCTCATGCACCAGCGCAGTGGCATCGGAAGGCGGTGGCTGATCAGACCACACCGCATCAAGAGGATTGCTTGTCGCTGGCACCAACTTGATCTCATGCGCAGACAATGCGCGGGTCAGCGATCTGGCCCAATTCGCCGTATGCAGCCAGGGATCATAGGCAATCGTATCGCCCTTGCTCGCCGTTTCCTTGAGCCAGCCTGCGAGGCTATCTGCCGGAACCGAGCGGTATTCAAACAGATTGCCATCCACCTGATCGCGAACCTGCACGGTGTAACGTCCATCAACGAAGATAGCGGCATGGGTGAGAGTAACCGCTGCAAACCCTGCCGACCCGCCGAAACCCGTCAGCCAATGCAGACGCTGCGCGTAATCGCCGACATATTCGCTCATATGCTCGTCGGAAATGGGGATGATGAAGCCAGTCAGACCCCGGCGTTTCAATTCCTCGCGCAGGGCTTTCAACCGGGCTTCATGGGTTTGCATCAACATATCATCGATCCTTGGCTTGCGAGCGCGCGATTTCGCGCGCATCAACAGTGCGTTGAACCATACACATAGACTTTACGAGAGACGCTTTCCAGCGTTGTGCGTTTGTGACTAAGGACGGCCATCCATATGAAACCTGCTCTTCCCTCCCTATTTGCTGTTGCCACAATGCTGGCATCTGTGCCTTTCAACGCAGCAGCCGGACAGAACACCCAAGAGGACACATCAAGCGTGATCACGCCTTCTGACGCAATTCCCACATCACCGCCCATCGCCGAAAAGCGCGAGCATACCTACACCCATCACGGCATTACGATCAGCGATCCGTACGACTGGCTCTATGACAAAAGCTATCCCACGATCGATGACGAAGACGTGCTCGATTATGTGAAAGCCGAAAACGCCTGGTTCGAAGCGCAAATGGGTGAGCGCGAGGCAGTGACAGAGGCGCTGTTTCAGGAAATGCGTGCGCGGATCAAGGAAGACGACAGCACCGTTCCGCAGCGCAAGGGCGACTATCTCTATTGGTCTGAATTTGACGAGGGCGAGCAATACAGGAAGCATTACCGCAAGCCTGTGAGCGTCCCGGCAGATGCTGAAGGTACTTTGATCCTCGATGAGAATGAGCTGGCGGGAGATCTTGAGTATTTCCGGCTGGGCGCGCTTTCGATCAGCAAGAACGGTCGGTTCATGGCCTATTCGACCGACACCAATGGATCAGAGCGTTACACCGCTGTCATCAAGGATTTGGAAACCGGCGAAATGCTTGCCGATGAAATTCCGAACCTTCGCGGCGGTCTTACATGGGTGATGGACGACACCGCTCTCGTCTATGGGCCTTCGACCGAGAATTGGCGCACGCTTGAGGCGAAATTGCATGTCCTTGGCACACCGATTGAAGATGATGTGACGCTGTACGAAGAAACGGATCAGAGCTTCAGTGTGGGCGCTGGCCTGTCTGCTGAAGATGATTGGCTGATCATTGCGACGGGCGATAATGAAACCAGCGAAGTGCGTCTTGTCCCCGCGGACAATCCCACAGGTGATCTGATCCTCGTCAAAGCTCGCGAGAAAGGCGTCGAATACAGCCTTGATGTTCGCAAGGATCCTACAGGCAGCGATGAGCTGTGGATCTGGACCAATGATGATCACATTAATTTCCGCCTTGCCAAGGCATCAATCAAGACGCCGGGTGACTGGACCACCGTCATTGAAGGATCGAACGAATTCTATCTGACCGGATTTGATCTGTTCAAGGATTTCTTCGTCACCGAAGGACGTCTAAACGGCCTCGATCAGGTGCAAATCCGCAGCTATGATGCACCAAGCGAAGCTGCCCCAATTGCCTTTCCTGAGGCGAGCTACAACGCTGGTCTTTCGAACAATCCCGAATACGATCAGTCCAAATTGCGGCTGGCCTACGAAAGCATGGTCACGCCGGATTCGGTCTACGATTATGATGTGAAGTCTGGAGCGCTTGAACTTCTCAAGCAGCAGGAAATTCCGTCAGGCTATGACAAGTCGCTCTATGTGACTGAGCGGCTTGAATTCGAAGCACGCGATGGAACGATGGTTCCTGTCAGCATCGTGATGCGCAAGGATCGCGAGGAACTGCTCGAGAAGCACAACATCGAAGGCGCAGGCCCGCTCCATCTTTATGCCTATGGCGCTTATGGTTATGCAATCCCGCCCGGCTTTTCGACCACACGCCTCAGCCTTGTCGATCGCGGATTTGCCTATGCGATCGCGCATATCAGAGGCGGCGATGATCTGGGGCGGCGTTGGTATTTGCAAGGAAAGCTGAATGAGCGGGCCAACACCTTCAATGATTTTGTCGATGTCGGGCGCGGGCTGATTGCCAAAGGCTACACCGCAGAAGGCATGGTTTCTGCAAGCGGCGGTTCGGCGGGTGGTGAGCTAATGGGCGCCATCGTAAATCAGGATCCCAAGCAATACGGCGCTGTCGTCGCGCATGTGCCGTTTGTCGATGTGCTCAACACCATGCTCAACGCGGAATTGCCGCTGACGCCGGGCGAGTGGCAGGAATGGGGCAATCCCATCGAGAGCAAGCAGGCATTCGCTTACATCCTTTCTTACAGCCCATACGATCAAGTGAGCGCGCAGGAATATCCGCCGATGCTGGTAACCGCAGGGCTTAACGATCCGCGCGTTACCTATTGGGAGCCTGCCAAATGGGTCGCCAAATTGCGCGACACAAAAACCGATGACAATATCCTGCTGATGAAGACCAATATGGGCGCAGGCCATGGTGGCAAATCGGGCCGGTGGAATTCGCTTTACGAAGTGGCCGAAGAGTTCAACTTCATCCTGTGGCAAATGGGCATGGGCAAGGCCGTCGATACGAGTGGGATTGAGACTGGCGGCGAGGAGTGAGCGAGCCCAGCCGCTTTACCCGCACATTCGTGGCCGAGCCCATCCACATTGATGAGCTTGGCCACGTCAACAACACAGTGTGGGTCCAGTGGATTCAGGATATCGCTACCTCGCATTGGGACGCGGCCGCCTTGCCAGAGCATCACGCCCAATTCTTCTGGGTCGTGATCCGGCACGAGATTGACTATCGCGGCAATATCGCTGCGGGCGAAAGCGCGATTGGCGAAACGTGGATCGATGATGATGGCAAAGGCGCAAAATCAGTGCGCTGCGTAGAATTCACCGATGAAAATGGCAAAATGCTGGTGTCGGCACGCACTACCTGGGCGATGCTCGACCGCGAAAGCCAACGCCTGGCGCGCGTTCGGCCAGATGTGCTGGCGCCGTTTAGGAGCTGACTTATGCAGCGCGGCGTACGGGCCTGCTTTTCGGAGGAGCGCTGTCAAACACGGTGAGTTTTTCATAGCACATGCGGTTTCGTCCGCTTTCCTTTGCCTGATACATCATGGCATCGGCGCGCGTATACAGGTCGGCGAAGCCTTTCACATTGCCGCCCATTTTAGGTACGACAATCACCCCCATGCTGGCAGTGACTGGCCGATTGAGGCCGGGTAGCTCTCCGCTGATCCGGCGCGGGATGGTTTGCCTGATCGCCTCGGCGCGCTGCAAGGCAGTACGCCCGCGCAGCAGCACCACAAATTCCTCACCGCCCATCCGAACGCCGATCATAGTTCGCTCTTCATCCCCGGCGAGCACTTCCCCAACAGTTTCGAGCACTTCGTCGCCGACTCTATGGCCGAACCGGTCATTGATGTCCTTGAACCGATCGAGGTCCACCAGCGCAAAGGTGTGGAAGCCTGCTGCGTGCAACCGTTCAAATCGGGAAGCCACGGCCCTGCGATTAAGCAAGCCAGTTAGCGGATCACGCTCTGAAAGTTGTTCGAGCAATTCCGCTTCTGCCACGGCCTCATCGCGTTCGCGTTTTATGGCTAGGAACCGATCCGCAACGGCAAGCGACATCAAAATCACCTCGATCCCGGTCGCCAGATAGAGCGCCTGATCCATCGTGGAGGGTGCTGCATAAAGGCCGAGCCCGCGCATCAATCGCTCAATCGCGGCAAGCATTATCGGCGCCCAGGCGGCCGCTATAAAGCGCGCTGAACGACTGCCTTTGCGCACAGCCGCTATGATGGCGAGAGTGTAGACGATGATGGAGGGGAGGAAGGCGTAAAAATACAGCTGATCGTCATAGGGGTGCATCCAGGCCAGCTGAAAGGAGCAGATGCCGGGGACGAGCATGGTGAACGCGGCTGTGCCAATCACCGCATGCTTCATGGCGCGTGACTGGATGCCGGGTTCCAGAAAGTCGGCAAGGAAGAACGCAGCCAGCGCTGAACCGATCGCCCATGAAAGCGGAGCGCCGATGGCGATGACTTCCATTGGCAGCTTCACGAACACCGAAATCAAACCGCCAGCGAGCAGCACATACACCATCATCGTCACGACCAGAGCAGCGTGGAGGAGCACAAACCGCTCACGCAGCACGATGAAGAAGCTCACATCGAACATGAAGGGCAGGATCAGCATGCCGATGACGATGGCCAAAAGCATCACATCCATTTGCGTCCAATCAGCGTGTTTCGCGGAAACGGTGAGCCGCGCTTCGCTTAGCATAGGGACCGAATGCGGCCGCTCGATGCGAACCAGCACTGATTCTGTTTTGTCGGTGATCTCAGGCAACTTTAGCTGGAACACCGGACCGCTAGCGAATGGTTCACCATCCCCTTCGGTGTATCGTGCGGTACGGATCTCGCCGCCTGCATCAACTGCAGCAATAGCGATGCTCCCGAAACGCGATATCCGTGAGTAGAAGTAACGTGGCGGCTTTGCGCTTTCCCAGCTTGTCGCGTCATACTTGAGCACAACGGCAGCCACATCGGAGCGCCACCTTCTCGAACCGCATTGCCATTTGGCAGCGCCTGATCCTTCCATTGCCATTGCTTCGATAGAAACATCTTTGCCAGTAAAAGCGACGCAGTTTGGTGCATGGCGCGGCATGCTGGCGTCTGCTGCATGCGCGACCCCACTTTCAGCAGAGACTGGCAAGAATGCCAAAACTCCAAGTAAAAGACCAAATACGACCCTGACCATCAGCTGGGAATTATTGATGAGAACTTAGAGACGTATTAAGAAGTTTTGCTTGGAGGTGGGCCAATTTCACCGATTACTGTGTTTTCATTGGCCCGCCTATAAACGCAAGGCACGGTACTAGCCCTTGCTCCGCCCACCTCCGCAACTCCAGGATATCTCCCACGTTTGACGAAGGGCGAAATCGCCGTCATCCCTGTGTCACAGATCTCATCTATGTGACTGGCAAACATCGGCGTGATGATCAGCAAAGACTTTGCGACACGCCCTTCGGAGAATACCCCTGATGCTGTCGAAGCAATCATTTGCAGCAGGCCTAACAGGTCTTGCCGCGCTTTTTATTTCCGGTTGCGATGCCGCGGGCGGCGCGCGCGATTCCATCCGCGCAGTCGGCTCGTCCACAGTCTATCCTTTTGCCAAGCAAGTGGCAGAGATTTACGCGCGTTCGCACACCGATTACAAATCACCGCTTATCGAACAGACCGGTACAGGCAATGGGATACAGCTGTTCTGTTCAGGCGTCGGAGCCGACAAGCCCGACATGGCCAATGCCTCTCGCCGGATGAAGCTGAGCGAGTTTGACAATTGTCAGGCGAACAATGTGAAGGACATTATTGAGTTCCAAGTCGGCTTGGACGGTATCGCCTTTGCGTCGTCCAAAAACGGCATCATGCTCAACCTGTCGCCGCGCATTGTTTACGAAGCGCTCGCCGCGCGGCCCTATGGCGAAGAACAAACAAACGAATTGTGGTCCGATGTTGATTCGTCGCTGCCGGCGAAACCGATCCTTGTCTATGGCCCTCCCAGCACTTCTGGTACGCGCGATGCATTGAAAGAGCTGGTGCTTGAAGCAGGCTGTGACACCGATCCCCGGATGAAAGCGTTAAAGGATGAGGATAAGGATCTTCACCAGCAGCTGTGCACCGAAGTGCGCGCAGACGGCGCGTATAGTGATCAAGGCGAACAGGACAATCTGATCGTCCAGAAGATCGAAGCAAACCCTGATTCGATCGGGATATTCGGCTTTTCCTATCTCGACGAGAATGCCGACAAGGTAAAAGGGCTGCCGATGAACGGGGTCGATCCTACCTATGACAACATCGCCAACTTTGATTATCCCGGGGCCCGCCCGCTCTATATCTATGTCAAGAAAGCCCACATGCGGGCTATTCCAGGGCTGGACGTCTATCTTGAGGAATGGGTTCGCAACTGGAACAAGGATGGCCCGCTTGCGTCGATCGGCTTAGTCGCGTTGTCGCCCGATCTGATGGAGGTCAACTCGCGCAAAGTGTCTCAACGCATTGCGATGACGCGCGGCGATTTGACGGGCGAAACCGAAGTAGCCGCTGCGACTGATCTGCCTGAAGCGAGATAGACTGGCTGATCATCGCGGAGCTGTTCGCGCTTTGCGATAGTTTCGCATGTAGGACATTATCAGGCGTGCCTGTCGTTCATTCTGATCGCTGCCGCCGGTGTTTGATCAACTAACGCCGTTTTCTGGTTAGATCCTCAAATCGGATTGCCATCCTGATCGCGGAAGATTTCGCGCCGACCCACATGATTGGCAGGCCCGACGAGACCTTCGGATTCCATCCGCTCAATCCATTTGGCCGCCGTGTTGTATCCAACGCCCATCTGGCGCTGCAGCCAAGATCCAGATGCCTTCTGGTTCTCAATTACGATCTGACAGGCCTGACGATATTTGCGCTCATCCGGATTGTCGGATGCTGTGAGATCATCTTCGAAAGTCAGCCCGCCGCCATCTTCAGGCTCTTCGGTGACGGCATCGACATATTCCGGCGATCCTTGCGCGCGCCAGAAATCGGCAACCGCTTCAACCTCTTCATCAGAAACGAAGGGACAATGCACACGAATGGTTGCGCCGGTGTTGGGCTTATACAGCATGTCGCCTTTACCCAGCAGCTGCTCTGCGCCCTGCTCGCCAAGAATGGTGCGGCTGTCGATGCGGCTCGTCACCTTGAAGCTGATGCGGG
The DNA here is from genome assembly GCF_001542875.1 of Erythrobacter sp. YT30. Taxonomy (GTDB): domain Bacteria; phylum Pseudomonadota; class Alphaproteobacteria; order Sphingomonadales; family Sphingomonadaceae; genus Erythrobacter. Next base: position 1,158,252 of record NZ_LMAF01000002.1, read on the forward strand.
TGGGCAGGTTTGCCTTGATGACACCGGTAATAACATCGACCGATGGGCGCTGCGTTGCCATGATAAGGTGGATGCCGGCCGCGCGCGATTTCTGGCTGAGGCGCTGGATCAGGACCTCGATTTCCTTGCCAACGGTTACCATGAGGTCGGCCAATTCGTCGACGATTAAAACGATCTGCGGCAGCGGTTCGTAATCGAGCTGCTCTTCTTCATAGAGCTGCTCGCCTGTATCGGGGTCAAAGCCTGTCTGTACCCTCCGGCCAAGCGGCTTGCCCTTGGCAATCGATGCGCGCACTTTTTCATTGAAGGAATTGATATTGCGCGAATTGACCGACGACATCATCCGATAGCGCCTCTCCATCTCCTCCACGGCCCATTTCAAAGCGCGCACCGATTTGTGCGGCTCTGTCACGACGGGCGACAGGAGGTGAGGGATGTTGTCGTAGCTGGCGAGTTCCAACACCTTGGGATCGATCAGGATCATCCGGCATTCAGCGGGTGTGAAGTGATATAGCAGACTCAGGATAATACAGTTGAGACCGACCGACTTACCCGATCCGGTCGTGCCCGCGACAAGCAAGTGAGGCATGGCGGCAAGATCAGCAATGATCGGTTCGCCGGCGATATCCTTGCCCAGAATGATCGGCAGGTTGCCCTTGGATTCGGCAAAGGCAGCGCACGCGGCGAGCTCTTTCAACATCACCATCTGGCGGTCTTTGTTCGGCAATTCGATACCCATCACCGTCTTGCCGGGAATGGGCGAGACGCGCGCCGAAATCGCGCTCATATTTCGGGCAATGTCTTCGGCAAGGCCTACTACGCGGCTCGCTTTAATGCCAGGAGCCGGTTCGAGCTCGTACATTGTCACAACAGGCCCGGTGCGCACCGCCGTGATCTCGCCCTTGACGTTGAAATCATCGAGCACGTTTTCGAGCAACCGCGCATTGCGTTCCAGCGCGAGCTTATCGAGTTTGGGCGCCGCCTCGCCAGAGGGATCTTCGAGCAGATCGAGGCTCGGAAGATCGTAGGTCGCGAACATATCGCGCTGGTTGGCTTTAGCGGGAGCAGCTTTCTTCGGCGGTGCGGTGGGATCGCTGATTTCGGGCGCGCGGCGCTGGGCAGGCACATCGGGTACGACCGGCTTTGCGGCGGGCGCGCGGGGTTCTGGTTCGTCGACAAACGCCTCAGGGTTGCGGGTGAGGCGCGATTGGCGCTGGAGCCAAGGCATGCGCGCAGTAACGGCTTGACCAAGCGAGCTTTCAGCAATGAATTGCGGCACGGTGAGCAGCGCGCGCCAATCGATCGCGAAAATCCGCGTCACAAGCGCCACACCGATCGCAAGGCAGACAAGCGCCAAGAGCAGGATGACCCAGCCCGATGCCGCTTCGCCAAACAGCCCGCCAATGCCTTCTATCGCGCTGGCGCCAAGCAGTCCGGTAAAGCCTCCGATCTGGGCGGGCATGCTGCCGCCGGGTCCTGCAAAGCCAAGCGTGAGCACCGTGGCGAGGAGGATCATTGCAACCAGCAGCAATCCTGTCGGCAACCACCAGCGCGTCGTCTCAGGCTCATCGCCATTTTCAACATCGCGCCACAGCTTCATGGCCGAGATATAGAACAGCGGGACGAGCAGCCAGGCAGGCAGGCCAAATGCGAAATAGGCCCAATCTGCGGCCCATGCTCCCCAGGATCCCATCCAGTTGTTAACTGTGCCGCTTGCCGCAGCGGTAAACGGGCTGGGATCGGTCTGGGTGTAGGTGAAAAGCGATATAGTCAGGAACACCGCGCCCGCCAACAGAACGGCAGCGCCGGTAATCTGAGCGGCGCGCCGGACCGAACGGCGCAGGCCTGCACGCCATTCGGCGGACGATTTTCGGGTGTGAACTGCGCGGCTGGCCATGGTTACTTTCCTGGGTGATCGAGGCAGAACACACCATGAATCTTCGGCGAGTCCGGGTCAAGGGGAGCGCTTGGGTGTTTACGGGGTATTGCGCGCTGTTGGTCGATTCCGTTGCGGCTCGGCCTTTGCTTACCCGCTAAGACCGTCGATCGCGGCCCACCTGTCCCAGCCGAGAAATGATGCGCGGTGCCGGTCCATCCCGCCCAGAGCGATCACTGGCATCAGCGCATGGCGTGCGAGGTGAAGAAACCGAACCGCCCCGAGCACGTGTCCATCTGAATGGGATCGTGTTGGAAAGACGGGGGAGATTAGTGCGGCGTCGGAACCCAAAGAGTTTGCCAGCCTCAATTCTCGCATATCGTGCACCGTCGCGAGATGGATCAGCTCGCGCCGTCTTGGCCAATTTGCGCGGGGCGGGCCATAAGTGCCATGCGCGCCCCATTCGCGCGCGGTCAGGCCGCTATCGGACAATATGATCGTTTGGCCGCGGGCCTCCGCCACTCGTCGAAGCGACTGAAAACGGTCAAAACGCCCGGGATCGTCAAGATGATAATGGCGATAGATAAAGCCGCTGCCGCGCGGCATCCGTTTGAGCGCGCCTTCGAGCATGGCATCGTTGCGCTCATCGGAAATCAGCCAGATTTTGGGGAGGGACTGGTCACGGCGCATCGCTGCTTTATAGCGCTCTGACATGGAAAGTGCAGCCACAAGACTAGCCGCGGTTGAAGAGAACATAGCGCGCATTTGCAAACCCGCGCGGCGCAAGCCCGAGGATGTCACCCTGATCGCGGTGAGCAAGACGCATCCGCCCGAAAAGATCACGCCGCTGCTGGAAATTGGCCACCGCGTTTTCGGTGAAAACCGAGTGCAAGAGGCCCAGGGCAAGTGGCCCGAATTGCGTGAGCGTTTTCCCGATACAGAGCTTCACCTCATCGGCCAGTTGCAATCGAATAAGGCCGAAGAGGCGGTGGAATTGTTCGATGTGATCCATTCGCTTGATCGCGCAAGTCTTTTGAAAGCGCTGGCCAAGGCGATGGACAAGGCTGGCAAGCGAGTTCCGTGCTTTGTTCAGGTCAATATTGGCGATGAAGATCAGAAGGGTGGCTGCCCGATTGGTGAGCTTCCTGATTTCCTCGCCAAAGTGCGCGATGCGGATATCCCCATCGCCGGCCTTATGTGCCTGCCCCCGGCCGATATCGAACCCGCGCCATTCTTTGCGCTGCTATACAAGCTGGCCCGAGATAACGGCGTTGAGGGCCTTTCTATGGGTATGAGCGGAGATTACGAGACCGCGATCCAATTGGGCGCAACTCATGTTCGCGTAGGCACAGCGTTGTTCGGTCCGCGCGGGTGAGCAATCCGTTTGATGAGTTTGCAAATGACTGGCTCAGCGTTTTGCGCAGGGATGCGCGAATTGCCTTTGAGCACGCCCCGCTAGGCAAGGCTGATGGTACGCATTGCGATATCGCTAACAGGTTTGTTCAAAGCCTCGGCCTAAAATCCATCGGGTTTAACTGGGAATTGCTTGATCCGGATGGCGAAATTGACATGGCGCGCTCTGCTTTGGGGCAGCTTACCCAGGCGCTCTCTCACGACATTTCCAATCCCTCCAAGACGTGGCTTGCACATCAGGCTGCAGAACATTGCGCTCGGCAGTTTCTAGCACTGTTTGATCCTAATGCGCTGACCGTGGTGGCGAACCGATATCATGGCTTGTGGAATCCGATCAGCGGCGCGGCAAGTGAATGGGGCTTTGTCGCTTATGATAACGCCCACATCGCGCTGCTCTTGATCGCGGATACGTGACCCAAACAAAAAGGGCGCCCACAAATGAGCGCCCTTTTCTATTCGTGTGTTCAAACTCGATTTAGAATTCGAAGATCGCCTCAACGCCGATGTTCCGGCCGCGTTGCAGCGGTGAGAATGTGCCAGCGGTTGGCGCATCTGCAAATGGCTGACGCACACCGGTTGAACGCGGTCCGCCAAACGGCAGCTGCGTATCACCACCAGCCTGCACCTCGTCAAAGAGATTGCGGCCATACAGCGAGAACGAGAGACCATCGAGCGGCGTTACCCAAGTGATGTTGGCTTCAAGGTTGCTGATGTCCTGAATGAAGCCGAGGTTGTCATCAGTGTAAGCGAATTCATCGCGGTACTGATAATTCACCCGGGTCAGGATTTCGCTTTCGCCAAGGAACAGCTCGTGCAGAAAACCAAAGCCCCAGGTCACCGCTGGAACACGAGGCAGACGCAGATCGAGATCAGTGTCGTCGATCACGCCGTCACCTGAGATATCGAACAGGATCTCGTCGTATTGATCGTCGATGATACCGATATTGGCCGTGAAGATGAGCGAGTCCGACAAGCGCACTCGGCTTTCCGCTTCAAAGCCAGTGATGGTTGCATCCGCCGTGTTGAAGATCGACTGAGCCACACCCGAAGCAGGGTCAGCCTGGTTCACTTCGCGCTGCATGTCCTGAATCTTGGTGATGTAGGCTGCAACGTTGATGGTGAATGCGCCATCAGCAGTCTGGAATTTGCCGCCGATCTCAAAGTTATCGACCTGCTCTTCGTCAAACGCGAAATCGGTGCCGACGATCGCTTCGAACGCGTTGGCATTCGTGATGCGGAAGTTGTAGCCGCCTGAGCGGAAACCACGGGTCCAGTGGCCATAGATCTGGCTATCATTGAATTCGTACTGGAGGCCAAGTTTTGGCGATAGGTTGCGGAAGCGCACGCGGTCTGTGAAACCGTTGTTTTCCGGCAATCCGAGACCGTTTGTGCCGCTGGTTGGGCATGTGCGGTCTACAACCGAACACTCTGGACGCGGACGGACGTAGGTGACCTCGGCGTCCTTCGTTTCCTGGCTCCAGCGAAGGCCTGCGATCACAGAAAGCGCGTCGTTCAGATAGAATTGACCGTTGGCAAACACGCCAAGCACTTCGTGATCCTGACGGCCACCACCGAAGAACCGCGGTGCGTTGATGATGCGACGCGATTCTGTGTAGGCGAGTGTCTGATCGAAATAGAAACCGCCCACGGTGAGGTCGAAATTGGCAGTCGACACCGCATAACGGATCTCGTTTGAGATCTGGTCCTGCGCGGTTTCAGTGTCCGAGTTGAAGATCGGAGCCGTTGTCGCATCGATGTCAGCATCGGTCATCGCGCTGTAGTCGCGATAGCCAAAGATGTTGGTCAGCGTGCCCGGGCCAATGTCCCATTCCGCCGTGAGCGAAGTCGTCAGGATCTCAGTGTCGTAGAAGCCGGGGTTGTCGATCGCGAAATCAAACGTATCGCGCTCAAAAATACCGCGGTTCTGACCGTTGGGGCCGTCGCCTTCGGAATCGAAGTAATCAACTTTACCCGTCAGCGTCAGATCGCCGAGACGCGCTTCGAGTGCACCGCGAAGGATGTAGGTTTCGGCTTGGCCGAAGTTGGAACCGTCAAACTGGTTCTCAAAATAGCCGCGATCATTGTTGTAATAGCCTGCGACTTTGAAAAGCAGCTTGTCTTCAACCAGCGGGCCGGTGAGGACTGCGCTGGCGGTGTAGTTTTCACCGCCACGGCCGCCATCGATCGGGCCGTCCACAGCTGCGCGGACTTTGCCTGAGAATTCTTCGGTTGGGTTGGTGGTGTTGATGAGCACCGCGCCGCCGGTCACGTTACGACCGAACAGAACGCCCTGGGGACCGCGCAGGATTTCGACACTTTCGAGGTCGAAAATGTCGAACACAACGCCGCCATTGATGCCGAGATAGACGCCATCGACGAACACGCCGACAGTCGGGTCAATCGAGGGGATCGAGGAGTTGATGCCGAGACCACGGATCGAGAAGTTCGCAGTACCACGGCTGGTGCCGATTTGATCGAGGCTGACGTTTGGTGCCTGATAGCTAAGGCCCTGAACGTCGCGCACTTTGAATGCATCGAGCGTGTCGGCGTTGAATGCGGTGACGGCAAGCGGAATATCTTGCACGTCTTCGGGGTTTTGCGTTTTGGTACCCGTGACGATGATGTTGCCAATCGTATCAAGCGCGCTGCCGCGCTCTTCCTGGCCATCCTCATTCGCTGCGGGATTAGCGTCTTGCGCGTGAGCAGCAAAGGGGTTTGCTGCGCAAGAACACAAAAGCAGCGCGAGAGCGCGCCGCGAAGCGGAACGAAGTGTCATAATAATGTCTCTCCCTGACAGATGGGGGCGTGCAATTACCGATCAGTTCTTAATATGCAACTTAAATCCGCACAATTTGCCCACGTGCTCAGACGAACGACATTCAGACTTGTTCCAATTGTTTCTGGCGTTTGTCGCTGGCTGCACTGATGAGCGCCTGCTCAATTTCCGCCTGTCTCGCATTTGAAACGATCTTGCTTCCAGTCAAATCCGTCACGTAAAAAGTATCTGCTGCAGTCTCGCCATAGGCGGTGATATGTGCGGACTGAACCATCAGATTGGACTGGAATAGCGCATAGGCCAGTCGGTTGAGCAAAGCCGCACGGTCGCGGGCTGACACTTCGATCACGGTAAAACGGTTGCTGGCCTCGTTATCGAAAGTCACGCTGGTTTCGACATCGAACGCCTTTGCGCGCGAATGGTTGAGCGGCCGTGCCGCGAGTTTTGGCACCAGTTCCACCTTGGCCATCAACGTATCGCTGATGGATTTCTTGATCCGTGCCAATTGGCTTGGCTCCCGGAACGGGCGGCATTGCGGATCCTGCACCAGGAAGTTGTCGAATGCGTAGCCGTTTTTCGCGGTGTGAATGCGCGCATCAAGAATGTTGGCACCGGCCAGATGGATGCCGCCTGCAATCCGATTAAAGAGGCCCGGATGATCAGGCACAATCACACTGACGAGCGTTGCGCCGCGTTCTTCATCCACTTCGCAGTGGATTGAGAGGTGCCCTTCTTCTTCCTGAGCGGCCTCGTACTGGATCAGATTGCGCGCGATGATGTCTTCAGGTTCGGCAATCCAGTAGGCATCACCCAGCATATCGCCGATTTCGCTTACGAGGCCCGACTTATCGCCCATGGCTTCCGCCACTGAAGCCTTCTTGGCCTCGACTTTTTGCGATCGGCCATGGCGCATATGGCCAAGGCGAAGCCGTTCCTGCGCAGCGTCATACAGCTCGCCCAGCAATTGCCCTTTCCAGCTGTTCCAAGTGCCCGGTCCGACAGCTCGGATATCAACCGCGGTTAGAATGGCGAGATTGCGCAGCCGATCGAGCGTTTTTACCTCAGCCACGAAATCCTCAACAGTCTTGGGATCGGTGAGATCGCGTTTCTGCGCGGTTGAGCTCATCAACAAATGCTGGAGCACAAGCCAGGAGACGAGCTCTGTTTCCTTTTCATCCAGGCCAAATCGCGGGCACAGTTTCTGCGCGACTTCAGCGCCAAGGACAGAGTGATCGCCGCCGCGTCCCTTCGCAATATCATGCAGCAACACCGCGACGTACAAGGCCCTGCGCGATGCGACCTTGTGGATTTGCTTGGTGGCGCGCGGGTGGTCCTTTTCGAGCATGCCGCGTTCGATCTGCGAGAGAAGACCAATCGCGCGGATCGTGTGTTCATCCACCGTGTAGTGGTGATACATATCGAACTGCATTTGCGCGTTGACCCGCCCAAAATCGGGCACAAAGCGCCCAAAAACGCCCGCTTCATTCATCCATCGCAATGCGGTTTCGGGATCATTTCGCCCGCACAGGAGATCAAGGAAGAGTGCATTCGCCCGGCTGTCCTTGCGCACTGCTGCCGTGATGAGCTTGGTATCCCGATCTGCTTGGCGCATCGTATCAGGATGCACTTCCAGCCCCTCGGCTTCGGCGATCTGGAACACTTCGATCAGGCGAACAGGGTCATTGATGAACCACTTGTCGCCCGGCGCTTTTATGCGACCGCCCTCAATCACAAAGCCTTTGTGTTTTCGCGGCTTCTGGTTCCATCCGGCGAAGAAACCACTGCGCATTTTCGATTGTGAAAGTCTCTCCTCGAGGTGGGAGAGGAAAACGCCCGTAAGGCTGCCAACGCGTTTCGCTTGCATGAAATAATACTGCATGAAGCGTTCGACAGCGCTTTTGCCTGGGCGATCTGCAAAGTTCATTCGCTCTGCGACCTGGCGTTGGAGATCGAAAGTCAGCCGGTCTTCTGCGCGATCGGTGATGATGTGCATGTGGCATCTCACCGCGAGCAGGAACCCTTCTGCACGGCGGAAACTGCGATATTCCTGAGGCGTAAAAAGCCCAAGCTCGGCAAGTTCGGCCGCGTTTTCGACGCGGTGCATGTACTTGCCGATCCAATAAAGTGTCTGGAGATCGCGAAGACCGCCTTTCCCCTCTTTCACATTGGGTTCAACCACATATCGGCTGTCGCCCATGCGTTTGTGCCGCGCGTCGCGTTCCGCCAGTTTTTGGGTGAGGAATTGCCTCTCAGTACCGCGTGCAAGCCCGGTCCAGAAACGTTGGCGCGCTTCTTCGTAAATCTGCTGATCACCCCAGATAAGGCGCGATTCAAGCAGGGCCGTGCGGATGGTCAGGTCTTCCTTTGCCATCGCGATAGTATCGGAAACCGTGCGGCTGGAATGGCCGACCTTTAGGCCAAGATCCCAGAGCAGGTACAGCATCGCCTCGATCACTTGTTCGCACCACGGGGCGCGGCGTGTGGGAGTGATAAACGCGATATCGACATCCGAATGCGGTGCCATTTCGGCGCGCCCGTAACCGCCCACAGCCAGGATGGCGAGCCGTTCAGCCTCAGTGCGATTGCCTGGCGGGAGGAAGTGGCTCGTCACGTAATCGTAGATCAGCCGGATCAACTGATCCGTCAGAAACGCGTGGCCGAGCGTGCATTCATGGCCCGCCGACGGTTTTTCCATCAGCCGTTTCGCAAGCTCGCTGCGCCCGTTATCGAGCGCACCTCGCAACACCGAGAGCACGCCAGTCCTCGCGTTGTCGTCCGCGTTTTCAACGAGCTGCGCTATCTCTTCGGAAAGAGCGCGCCGGTCGATAACCTCGCGCTGACGGGGGATACGCTTGTCGCGCATTACATCGCCGCCGTCATCGCGGGATCAAGGGAAGGGGTATCAAGCCGCAGCAAGCTGTTTGGTATAGGCTTCACGCAGGCTCTTCTTGTCGATCTTCTGCGTGCCGAGACGCGGAAGTGTTTCTGTTACCAGCCAGATGTGCTCTTCGAGCGGAACCTTGAAAGGCGCGATCCGCGACAGCAGGAATTCGCGCAAATCGGCTGCCGTCATCGGATCGCGGCCATCTTTCACGCGGAAGACGGCGGCTGGCACTTCGCCCATGCGATCATCGGGAAGGCCGAATACCGAACATTCGGCAATATCGGCGTGAGCGTAGACGGCATCTTCAACCTCAATGCAGGAGATATTCTCACCGCCGCGGATGATGATGTCTTTCTTGCGATCGACGATGAATAGATATTCGTCTTCATCAAGATAGCCGAGGTCGCCCGTGCGGAAGAAGCCATCGGACGTGAACGCCTTTTTTGTCGCTTCCTCATTGTTCCAATACCCGCGGAAATTGGCGACTGTTCTAATGCAGACCTCGCCCACATCGCCTTGAGCCAGATGATTGCCGTCATCATCAATGATTGCGACTTCCACCAGCGGCTGTGATGCGCGGCCGGTTGAACCCGGTTTTGCAAGGTAGTTTTCGTTAAAGTTGCCGCAGCCAACAGCATTCGTTTCGGTGAGGCCATATCCCAGCAGCGGAAATCCCTTGGGGAATGCTTCCTTGATCTTCGTCACATGCTCAAGCGGACGCGGCGCGCCGCCTGCAGCGAAGCTTTTGCAGGCGCTGATATCGTATTTGTCGCGATTGGGGTGCGTTGCGATTTCATAGCTCATCAGCGGAACGCCAACGAAATAGGTGACTTTTTCCGCATCCATCAGGCGCAAGGCTTCTTCCGCGTCCCATTTCGGCATCAGCACCAATTTGCGCGCGATGGCATAGCTTTGCAGGAACAGCGGTACTTCGCCCGTCACGTGGAATAGTGGCACCGCCACCAGCGCACAGGGCTGCGCGCTCATATCCTCGCCCTGTTTTTCGAGCAGAATCTTGGCCATTGCGCTTTGGCTGACATAGCTCATTGTGCCAGCGACAACGCCGCGGTGATCGGACCATGCACCTTTCGATTGGCCGGTTGAACCGGAGGTGTAAAGGATCGAGGCGAGATCATCGGGGCCAAGCTGCCCGAGCATCGCCATCGCAACAGATGGCCCGTCACCGCTTGGCACGGCCCATACTTCGCCAAGGCCCTCGCTCGGCGCGTTGTGATCCATCATCACGAGTTTTGCCGAGTAATCCTGACCTTCCAGCCGTTTCGCGCGGCCAGCATCAGCCAGCACGAGCTTACATTCTGCAAGGCGGATGCCATATGCAAGCTCTTCGCCCGACCAGAAGCCATTGAGCAAAGTCGCGCAGCCGCCCGCCATCACGATGCCCATATAGGCAATCATCCAGTTGGCTGAATTGCGCGCTGCTATGCCAACGCGATCACCTTTTTCGATGCCATGCTTGGTCGCCAGGCCTTCTGCAACGCAGACCGCAGCCTGATACGCTTCGCCAAAAGTCAGTCGGATATCGCCATCCACCAGAAACGGCACATCTTTGTGCTCGTTGCAGAAATGGGCGAAGTAATGCGCCATCGTCGGCGGTGCCATTGCAAAGGTTGGCACGGTAACTCCGTCGCGCTCAAACGGGACCGTGACGAAGGGCATTCCCTCTTTCGTCAATTCGCCCATGATTGCTTCAAGCGCATTATCCAGCTGGGTTGGCATGCTTTTTTCTCTCCTTCTTCGGCTTGTTGGCCGTGATCCCACACCCGCGCGCGAAGATTGGCATGCTGGCCGCGATCCAGCAGGTCTGGATACAGCAATCTATAAGCCCGCGCTTGTCCCCGGCGGGCATCAGAGGGCCTTTCCCCCTGCTTCATGCTGTGCCAAAAGCTAATGCCAATACCACGCAGTGCGAGTGGTGTAGCGATGCTAATAAGAGGTTATATCAGTGCTGTCACTACTTGCCGCAAGCGCGGATGCGGCTGGCCCGCTCATGTGGTCCGATTACAGTTTAGGCCCGTCGCTGTTCAAAATCGGGTGGTTTGAACTCCGGTATTATTCGCTCGCTTATTTGATCGGTGTCATTTTTTCCTATTGGCACGTCTCGAAAATGATCAAGCAGCCGGGAGCGCCGATGGCGCAGCGGCATGTCGATGATCTGTTTTTCTACTGCACATTGGGCGTAATAATCGGCGGGCGGCTGGGGTATGCCGCTTTCTACACGGGCGGTGCATCGGACAATCCTTCTGTGTTCCTCGATTTTTCTGGCGACAGCTTCCTTAAATGGAAATTGCTTGAAGTATGGGAAGGCGGGATGGCTTTCCATGGCGGGCTGATCGGAGTGGTGGTCGCAGCCGCGTTCGTGTGCTGGCGCGCCAATCTGAGCTATCTTCGCGTGGGTGATTACATCGCTGTTACCGTGCCAATGGGCATGCTCCTCGGGCGGCTTGCGAATTTCAACAATGGTGAATTGTGGGGCCGCGTCACCGATGTTCCCTGGGCGATGGTGTTTGCCAAGGCTGATGAATTCCCGCGCCATCCCAGCCAGCTTTATCAGGCGGGGCTTGAAGGCCTTGCTTTGCTGATTATCCTCACGTTTATGTTTTGGAAAACCCGGGCGCGCTATCGTCCTGGATTGTTGATGGGTGTGTTCATCCTTGGAATGGGACTGGCGCGCTTCACCAACGAATTTTTCCGCGAGCCGGACAGTCACCTGTCAGACTTCGCTGTTCAAACCGGACTATCGATGGGCCAATGGCTGACAATACCGCTGATCGTGATTGGGTTGATTGTAACGTTCTACGCGCTGACGAGGCGGCCAGTGGGGACGGGATCGGCGAAAACGCAAGCGGCGTAATCAGCGCTTTTGCAGGGCCTGAGGATGATGCGAAAGCGTGGTCGCCCGCGCCGCTTAAGCTAATTGAGCCTGACGGCAGCGTTACCGAAATACCTCTGGAACCCGCACCTGCGTCACTGAAAGCGCAGCAGGCCGCCGCGGAAGAAGCTGCGCGGCTTGGCGCAGAAGAGCAGGCCCGGCTCGAAGCTGAGGCGCAGGCAAAACGCGAGGCCGAGGAAAAGGCCAAGCGTGAAGCGGAAGAAAAGGCGCGTCTTGAGGCTGAGGCTGAAGAGAAGAAGCGCAAGGAAGCCGAAGAGAAAGCTCGGCGCGAGGCAGAGGCCAAAGCGAAAAAGGAAGCCGAGGAAAAGCGCAAGGCCGAAGAGAAAGCAAAACGCGAAGCGGAAGCCAAAGCCAAGAAAGAGGCGGAGGAAAAAGCCAAGGCGGAAGCCGAAGAGCGCGCTCGCAAAGAGGCCGAAGAGCAAGCGCGCCTGAAGGCCGAGGCAGAAGAAAAGGCTCGTAGGGAGGCTGAAGAAAAAGCCCGCCTTGCTGCAGAAGCGAAGGCTAAGAAAGAAGCAGAGGAGAAAGCGAAACGCGAGGCTGAGGCCAAGGCAAAGAAAGAGGCCGAGGAAAAGGCGAAGCGCGAAGCAGAGGCCAAGGCGAAGAAGGAGGCGGAGGAAAAGGCGAAGCGCGAAGCAGAGGCCAAGGCGAAGAAGGAGGCGGAGGAAAAAGCGAAACGCGAAGCTGAGGCGAAGGCGAAGAAAGAAGCCGAGGAAAAGGCAAAACGCGAGGCTGAGGCCAAGGCGAAGAAGGAGGCCGAGGAAAAAGCGAAGCGCGAGGCGGAGGCCAAGGCAAAGAAGGAAGCAGAAGAAAAAGCCAAGGCAGAAGCCGCCGCAAAAGCAGCAGAAGAGAAAAAAGCCAAAGAGGCAGCCGAGGCCGCTGCCAAGGCGGAAGCCGAAAAGCTCGCTGCTGAAAAAGCGGCAGAACAAGCAGCTATTGATGAAAAAGCCGACGCGGTCGAAAAGGCCCAGAACCTTGGCGAGACTTTCCGCCGCCTAATCCGCGAAACAGGCCCCATCAGCCTCGCTCACTACATGGCCGAGAGCAATGCGCGCTACTACGCGAGCCGCGATCCTTTGGGTGAGGAAGGCGATTTCATCACCGCACCCGAAGTCAGTCAGATGTTTGGCGAACTCATCGGGCTTTGGATCGCAGATCTTTGGGTGAAGATGGGATCATCCGACAACATCCACCTGGTCGAGCTTGGCCCCGGACGCGGGACCTTGATGACTGACATCATGCGCACAGCCGCGCGCTATGGTTTTGACCCCAAGTTGCACTTTGTCGAAACCTCGATGGAATTGCGCAAAATCCAGCGTGCGGCATTTCCCACGGTCACTTTCCACCACGACCTATCAACCCTTCCTGAAGATCGTCCGCTGCTTATCGTTGCCAACGAATTCTTCGACGCGTTGCCGATCCATCAGCTCACGCGCTCAGCGCAGGGCTGGCACGAGCGGATGGTCGGGCTTGACGATGACCGGCTTGTCTTCGTCGCTGGCGACAAGCCAATGGATAACGTCGTGCCGCCCAGCTGGAAAAACGCGAGCCAGGGAACCATGATTGAGACCAGCCCTGCCGCTACGTCCGTAATGGCCGAGATCGCGACGCGGCTCACCAATCAGGGCGGGGCAGCGCTGATCATCGATTATGGCTCGTTTGAGCTGCGCGCAGGATCAACCTTGCAGGCCTTGAAAGATCACAAGAAGGTCGATCCGCTCAATCATCCCGGCCTTGCCGATCTGACCGCTCACGTCGATTTTGAACTCTTGGGCCAAGTGGCAGAAAAGAACGGTGCAGAGGTCATGGGCCTCCAGATGCAGGGCGAATGGCTGTATCAGATGGGCATCGATACGCGCACCGAGGCTTTGCAACGCAAGAACCCCGCCGAAGCCGACAAAATTCAGCGCCAGCGCAATCGCCTGGTTGAGGACGGCGAAATGGGCGCATTGTTCAAAGTGCTCGGCGTGTGCGGTCGCCGCTGGCCGATTGGACACGGGTTCGAATGATGGAAATCAAGGTGTAACGGCTGGCTCGATCATCGCGTATGACCAAATGAGACAATGAGAGAGGTGCCTCAATGCGTGCGCGACAAATTATTCGATCGATCATCGCAGGATCGATGTTGGCCGCTGGTGCATCGCAAGCATTGGCGGCAGATTCCATTGCCGGCCGCTGGGTCACGCAAGACAAGGACGCGGTCGTCGTCATCACCAAATGCGGCGCGACCACATGCGGCAAGATTTCGCGTTTTCTGGTCGCCCCGCCTGACGGTCTTGATCAGCGCGATATCAACAATCCGGACCCCAAGAAGAAGAAGCGAAAACTGCTCGGCCTGCCAATCCTAACGGGCTTCAAGGAGGAGCCCAGCCTGTGGCGCGGCCAGATTTACGATCCCAACAGCGGCAAGACATATCGCTCTGTCCTGCGTCGCAAGGGGCCGAACACGCTTGAAGTGAAAGGCTGTATCGGTCCGTTTTGCCAAACCCAGATATGGCAAAAGGTAAAGTAAGGGCGGCTGGCTAGAGACCGATCTTGTCGGCCAGTTCTTCAGCCGCCGCCTTGGGTGACATCTTGCCTTCATCCTCTCGGTCAACCGCGTAGTTCGCCTCGCGCATGGCTTCGACCGAGATCGCGCCGATCAGTGGTTCCAGCGCTGCGACAATACGCTCATCATTGGCGATGCGTGGCGACATCATCAGCATGGCATCGTAGCTTGGCAGAGCCTCGCGCGGGTCTTTAAGGATGATGAGCTGATCTTCTGCAATCCGCCCGTCTGATGTATAGGCGCTGATCGCATCGGCCTCGCCCGATTTGAGCGCATTGTACATGAACGTCGGCGAGAAATTGCGCGTTTCTCCCACCCTCAATCCGTACGCATCGCGCACCGCTATCCATTCCGGGCGTTCGAAGAATTCGGGGTCTCCCCCGATAGTCAGCTGGCCTGCAATGGGCACCAGATCCTCAAGCGATGTGACACCCAGCTCGGCCGCGCGATCTTCCCGCATGGCGAAAGCATAGGCGTTTTCAAAGCCAAGCCGCCCGAGCACGCGAATGCCGTTCGTCTCGCGGTCCCATTTGACGATGGCCTCGTACATTTCTTCGCGCGGCGCGGTATCGGTTCGCTTCATCTCGTTGGTCCAGATCGTTCCAGTGTAATCAACCGAGATATCGATATTGGACGAAGCCAGCGCGGAATGAACGACCGCAGAGCCAAGTCCATCGCGGTACTCCACTTCGTATCCAGCCTCTTCAAGCTGCGATCCGATCAATTGCGCGAGGATGTATTGCTCTGAAAACTGCTTTGAGGCGATGACAATGGCGTCGTCATTTCTGTTGCCAGATTGGTAAGCGAAAGCTGCGGCGAGACCCAGCAGAACCGCCAGAATGCCGCCTCCATATTGCCAGCGATTGCGCGCTGCCATTCCGCGTTCAATCAGGCCCAGCAGCATATCGACAATCAGAGCGAGTGCGGCACTGGCAAAGCATCCGGCCAGCACCAATGCCCAGTTTTGCGTTTGCAGCCCTGCAAAGATGGGGTCGCCAAGGCTGGGTTGGCCAATCGTGGTTGAAAGCGTTGCTGCACCAATCGTCCAGACGCTGGCTGTCCGAATGCCCGCCATGATGAAGGGGGCGGCAAGCGGCGCTTCGACAAGGCGTAGTTTTTGCCAGCTTGTCATTCCCACGCCATCGGCCGCTTCGAGGACACCGGGATCGAGATTGGCCTGCGCGGTGACAGCGTTTCTGAGGATAGGAAGCAGTGCGTAAAGCGCGAGCGCCAGCAGCGCGGGCAGGAAACCGAGCGTCGGGAGGCCTTCGCCAAACACGGCGCGCAACGACAGCAAGATCGGGAAAAACAGCGCCAGAAGCGCTAGTGCTGGTATCGTTTGAACAAGGCTCGCAAATCCCAGCGAAATCCGCGCAACTGACTGTGAGCGGCTTGCCCAAACGGCGAGCGGCAAGGCGACCAGAATGCCGAGCCCGATCGCGCTTGCTGCCAGCACGATGTGTGCTGCCAGTTTATCGCCCAGCCCCCAGAGGATCTCCCAGAACCCCTCCACTATGCGCTTTCCATTCGGGCAAGCTTTTCAGCCTGCTGGCGCGGGACTGCGACCAGTCCTTGCGCAATGTCGCCGCCTTTGCCCGCCAGCAGTTCCTGCGGGGTGCAATCGGCAACCAGCGATCCTGAATCCATCACCAGAACTCTGTCAGCGAGGAGCAATGCCTCGGCCATGTCGTGTGTGACCATGATCGTGGTGAGACCCAGCTTTTCATGCAGTTCGCGCACCCGCTCGCCCAAGGCATCGCGTGTGATGGGATCAAGTGCGCCGAACGGTTCATCCATCAAAAGAAGCTCAGGATCGCCAGCCAAAGCCCGCGCAACGCCCACGCGCTGCCGCTGCCCGCCTGACAATTCATCGGGCATCCGCGCAGCCATGGCAGGATCAAGCTCAACGAGTTCGAGCAATTCGGCGATGCGCGTTGCTGCCAGTTTTTCGCCCGCCAGCCTTGGACCGATGGCGATGTTCTCTGCCACCGAGAAATGCGGGAACAGGCCGATCCCCTGAAACACATATCCGACCCGGCGACGAAGAGCCGCGGGTTTCAGAGCTGTTACGTCCTCCCCACCAAACAAAACGCGCCCCGCACTCGGCACGACGAGCGCATTTACCATTTTAAGGAGTGTCGATTTGCCCGAGCCCGATGCCCCAACCATTGCGGTGAAAGACCGGGAAGCGATTTCGCAGGACACCCCGCCAACTGCCACGACTTCTCCGGACGCGCCATAGCGGCGCTCTATTTGATCGAAGGTCAAAATGGAGGTCACGAGTGTCTAGTTCTCGACCCGAATACGCGGAATTGTGAGGGTGACGTGCATCGCACCATTTTCCCATGAACGCTCAAACGAGCCGTTCAGTTGGTGGCCCACCGTCATCTCAATGAGGCGTGTCCCAAACCCTTGCGATGGGGAGGGATCCGCTGCCGGGCCGCCGCTTTCGCGCCAATGGACCACGATGTCTTCGCCCGTCTGCTCAATCTCAATAGCCACGCGGCCATCGGGCACGCTGAATGCGCCATATTTGGCGGAATTTGTCGCCAATTCATGGAATATCAGGGCAAGGGGCGTTGCAGCCGCTCTACTTGCCTTGATGGTTCCGCCGCTAATGCTGACAGCATCGGAGCCAGGCATCCCGTATGGTTCCATCAGCACCTTCAGCAGTTCGGCCAGATCTTCCGCACCCGACGATTCCGATCGAAGAGCGTAATCCTGCGCGCGCGACAGGGCGTAGACGTTTTCTGCCAATTCCTTGCCGAATGCCTTGATCTCTTCAGTATCGCGCGCTCTCAGCGTGATGAGGCCTGTGATGACGGAGAAGATGTTCTTGATCCTGTGCGCCAGCTCGCCTGCCAGCAATTCGCGTTCCTGCGAGAAGCGATAGCGATCATCAATGTCTGTCAAAGTGCCAAACCAGCGAGCGGTGGCCGGATCGCTTGTCGATGGGACCGCGCGCGAAATCACCCAGCGATAGCTTCCATCGGCCTGACGCAGGCGCCATTCGTCCTCGAAAAGCGAGGCTGTTTTGAGCGCATGAGAAAACTTTGCATTGCTCGCTTCAAAATCGTCCGGGTGAATAACCTCGCGCCAGTCCTCGGTGGTTTGGCGAGGAGGCAGGCCTGTGACTTCGGTGAAGCGTGCGTTGAAATAGTCCCATTTGGGCCCCGGTGTCGCCGACCATGCGATATCGGGCACGCTGTTGAGCATGAAACGCAGCCTTTCGGCGCTGCTTCTGATCTCCGAAACCGAGCGCGCAGCTTCGCGATGCGCCTCGATCCGGCGTTTTACACTGGTGGCGAGCAGTTCAAGCCCTTCGCGTTGCAGATCGGTTATGCCTTCTGGTCGCGGTTCAGTATCGATGACGCACAGCGCGCCAAGGGGTGCGCCTTCGGTTGAGATGAGCGGCGCGCCTGCATAAAAGCGCAAATGGCTTTCACCGGTAACGCTCTCGAAATCGGCAAAGCGCGGATCTTTGCTGCAATCGCGAACTTCGAGAACCCCGCCCTGCAACATGGCATGCGCGCACAAGCTGGTGGAGCGGGGGGTTTCATCGACCTCCATTGCTTCGTGAGCGATAAATACCTGGCGTTCAGCTTCGACAAGGCTGACAGCTGCAGAGGGTGTTTCGCACAGATGCGCTGCAAATCGAGCGATCCGCGACAATTCCTCATCGCCTTCAAGCTGATCCCATTTAAAGCTGCCCATGACGACAAGGCGATCGGGTTCTGCGCACAATTCTCCATCAGGAGCCGTGCCGGCAGGCCATGGGATTGTGTCGTCTGCGGTCAACATGATCTGGTGTTGGCGGCCATACAACAATGGTTTCATCGGTCAAAGCCGCTGCTCTGCCTGACTGAAAAGCAGATGGGTTTGCTGTCCAGTTTATGCTGCCCGCGCGCCAGAATGCGCGGTATTACGGCGAAGCCAAATCGCTTTCCCTTGCGTAATTCGTTCAAATCAGGGCATGGAACCGAAGGGGAGATTGATTTGCCGCACAACGAAACACGCAATGTCACGCTGCTTTCACGCATTGTGCGCCGGATCATTATCGCAGTCTGGCATTTCCAGGGTTGGCGTATAGACGAACGGTTCCCCACCCATCTCAAGAAGTGCGTGATTGCTGGTGCACCGCATTCGACAGCATGGGATTTTGTCTTCTTCGCGGGCGCGACTAACGAGGAAAAGGTGCAGCCCAATTTCATGGGAAAGCACACGCTGTTTCAAGGAATGATGCGCAATTTCATGCTCGATATGGGAGGTATTCCGGTCGACAGGACGCGCCGCACCAGTGCGGTTGATCAGATTGCAGCCGAATTTGCAAAGCGCGATGAATTGTCGCTTGTCATTGCTCCAGAAGGCACCCGGAAAACCGATGGGAAGTGGAAATCGGGTTTCTACCACATCGCTCAGGCGGCCGGCGTACCGATCGTCCCTGCCTATGCTGATAACAGGAACCGCATAATTGGCTTTGGACCGCCATTGATCCCGACCGGCAATTATGGCGAGGATTTGCTGAAAATCGCGCAATGGCTGCGCTCAAAGCTGCCTGATTATGAACGCTATAAAGTGCTGGAGCAGCAGGCAAAGAACATCATTGCCGGGCGTAACGATATCTGATCGCTAAGGTTTTTCGGGTCGAACAATCCTGAGTTCGACGAAACGCCCTCAAAAACTCGACCAAAACATATCCCTGCGCCTTTAAGCGTTTGGTTTGTGCCCCTATGTGTGGGTTTACCAGAAGGGATCAGGGACTATGGCGATCAGCGATCAAGACCGGAAGCTTGAAAGAGAGCGGATCGCGCAATTGGTGCTTGATCTCATTAAGGTGCGTGGCACCGAAATCTCCTTGACCGTAGCTGCTGCTGAAAGCGGCGTTTCCCGCGGCCGTTTCGACCAGATCTTTGAAGATTATGACGATCTGTTCGATGCCGTTGCCCAAAAATGGCTCGCCCCACATATCTCCGTGATGGAAGAGGTGGTTGCGCTTGATATGCCGCCCAATCGCAAGATGTACGAATTCTTCCGCCGCCGCTTCGTCATTTCAAGAGAGCGCTTTCAAAGCGACCCGGAATACTTCGCCATCGTTTGCGAGATGGGTGCGACGAATTTTGAGCGAGTGCGATCCTATGTCGATCTCGCCGATCATTACCTGTCCGAATTGATCGTCCAGGCGCAGGCCGATGGCTATTTTGCGGGGCTTGATATTGATCAGACACTCTCGCTCATCAATCAGATGATCAGCAACTATACGGTCCCTGATAGCCTCTTGTATCTCGGCGATAGGCTGACCGAGGAAAAGCTCGCACGGATCGTCGATACGATCTTTATCGGATTGTCAGCAGAAGCGGGTGAAGCGGCAGCAGGCGTCAACATGCTGAAAGTCGCATCATAAGCTCTATCGCGGCGGTTTCTGCCTGAATTGCAGGATATTGGCTGGCCGTTTGGTGGGCAGACCTCTCAATCGCTTTTCATTGAGCGCGTATTTAAGACTGGCGAGCAGCATCGCGCCCGAAATGAGCAAGATCACGCCCGCCCAGAACCAGTGCGGAAGGAACAGCGCTTCCTCAATCTGGCCGGTGTCTGACAGCATACGCTGACCGCCGATCACCGCTTCTTCGGTGAAGAGGTAGTTGAAGTCTCGCAGCATGCTGAGCGAGGCAAGCACACCCAGAAATTGCAGTGTAAACCGGGTGACGCCCGCAGGCGCGCGCCAAGCTATTCCCACTAGCAAAACGGCAAGCAATGGCAGTACGGCATAGCCCGTTGGCGAGCGGACATAGGCAATCACCGATGCCAGAATAGCGATGGCCGTGATCCAGAGCGCTGCTCTCCATGCCTTGCGATGAGCGCTCGCGATGATGAGCGCGCATCCTGCCATCACGGGGGCAAGCGGCCCGCCCGCAGCGATTGCAGCACTGACAAATGGCGAGGCATCGCCAGCAATCCGGCTTTCTGCAACACCTGAACCATTCGCGAAAATCTGAAGCTGGATAAAGTTCTGACCCATTGCGAGCGCTGTGAGACCATGGCCCATTTCGTGAAACCATGTGGTGAGAATGACGAAGGGATAGATGAGGTATGTCCCGCCCGGCAGGGCAGGCAGGAAAAGAACGATGATGGCGGCAAGGAACAAGCGGCCAACCGCTTCGCCCTGACTGCCCGGTTCAACCATTGATCCAAGCATGATCAGGCGTTTTCCGGTTGTGAGGCCATGTCCAGATCATCAGCGCGTTCGCTGCGCGGCTCTTTGGGGGCGCGGCCATCGGAATCGACCCTCAGCCGGTATTTTTCAACCGCCTCCTCGTCCTCTGCCCTGTGCTCTTGCAAGATGCCCCAACTGGCAAGGAACAGTCCTGCGACCAATGGCCCCAAGACAATCCCGGAAAACCCAGCAATCGAAATGCCGCCCAGGGTCGTGACCAGAATGATCCAGTCGGGAATGCCCGTGTCGCGGCCAACCAGCATGGGGCGAAGGACATTATCAGCCGAGCTGATGATAACGCCTCCTGCAAGAAGCACGAAAATGCCCTGCCAGGTCTCACCGACAATCAGCAGCCAGATACCCGCCGGTGCCCAGACGAGCGCCGTTCCTACCGCCGGGATCAGCGCAAGGATCGCCATGACGACGCCCAAGAGAAGCGGCGATGGCACGCCCGCAATCCAAAGCATAATCCCGCCCAAAGTTCCCTGAACGATGCCGACAACGCCTGAACCCTTGATTACGGCGCGCACGATGCCGAGGAAGCGATCGGCCAAACGATCGGCGATCTCGCGTTCGACAGGCGCGGAATGGAGGATGGTTTCGCCAATTCTCTTGCCGTCGCGCAGCAGGAAGAAAAGGACATAAAGGCCAATGGAAAAGCTCAGCACAAAACCAAGCGCGCCGCTGCCAATGCTCACCGCCTGGCTTGCAATCATGCCGGCGCTTTCACCCAGCAGAGCCTGCAGCTGATCCTGCAGGTTGGACATATTTGTCCAGCCATTGTCCTCGGCGAAGCTTTGGACGCTGGGTGGCACGAGAGCGTAGAAACTGTTGAACCAGCCGACGAGGTCAATTGGTTCTTCCCGCAGCGTGTTGATGACGCCCAAAGTCTCATCAAAGACAATCGCGCCGATCCAGAGCGCAGGCAAAAGCACGGCGACAAAGATAATCAGCAGCGAAAGCGTCGCTGCGAGATTCCTGCGGCCACGCAAGGTGCGAAGGCACCACCTATAAAGCGGCTGGAACATGATCGCGGCAAGCGTTGCCCACATGACCGGGCCGATAAACGGCCATGCGACCCAGACAAACAGGACAGAGACGCCAGCAAGCACGAGCAAAAAGCTCCAATGCTCAAGGACGCTCGTATCGTTGGGTTCTTCAGCCGACATGGCACGTCATTTCGGACGCTTGGCGCTCAAGATCAAGAGCAGACCCTTTATGCCGACTAAAGAGCAGGATCACACGATCACACGTCGAGATTGGCGACATTCAGCGCGTTGTCCTGAATGAACTCGCGCCGGGGTTCGACCACATCGCCCATCAATCGCGTGAAAATCTCGTCGGTCACGTCCGCATCTTCGACCTTCACTTGCAGCAGAACGCGATGCTCTGGATCAAGCGTTGTCTCCCACAATTGCTCGGCATTCATTTCGCCAAGGCCCTTGTAGCGACTGATCGAAAGGCCTTTGCGGCCTGCTGTGAAAACCGCATCGAGCAGCTGTGTCGGGCGTGTAATGGCGTTGTCGCCGCTGATCGCTGGCGTTGCATCGGTCTCGTCGCCTGCATCGTCTGAGCCTGCTTCGCTTTCGTCAGGCGCATCGCTGGCTTTGACGAGCTGTACCGGCTGTTCGTACGCGTCTGCTTGCGGCCCGGCGAGGCCATGCAGCTTGAGCGCTTCGGTGCTGGTGAGGAAGCGCGCTTCGATATCGTGGACATCGGCAACCCCTCGCCACAGCCGCCGGAAGCGAACGCCACCTGCCGCCTCGCCTTCCTCGATCATTTCGGCAGACCATTCCGCTTCAGTATCGCCCATTTGCATGCGCGATGCCGTGAGTTCGAGCTTTGCCAGCCTGTCGGATGGCGAGAGCTTAGGGTCAAGTGCGCCTGCCAGCGCCATCTGTTCTACAATCGCTGAGTCGTAGCGGCGTGGAACGAAAGCGATGAGGTTTTTAAGGCGCAGCGCCTGATCGACGAGATTGCGCAGGTCTTCGCCTGATCGCGCACCGCCTGATGTTTCCAAAACGCGGCCTTGCAGGCCTGCATCGACGAGATAGCGATCCATCGCCGCCTCGTCTTTCAGATAGACCTCGCTGCGGCCTTTGGAGACCTTATAGAGCGGGGGCTGCGCGATGAAGAGGTGGCCTGCTTCGACGACTTCGGGCATTTGCCGGTGGAAAAACGTAAGCAGCAATGTGCGAATGTGCGCGCCGTCGACATCGGCGTCGGTCATGATCACGATCTTGTGATAGCGCAGCTTTTCAAGGTCGAATTCTTCGCGAATGCCGGTGCCCATGGCTTGAATAAGCGTGCCGACTTCCTTGGAAGAAATCACCCGGTCGAGCCGAGCCCGCTCGACATTCAGGATCTTACCTTTGAGCGGCAGAATGGCCTGCGTCTTGCGATCACGCCCCTGCTTTGCTGAACCGCCCGCTGAATCGCCCTCAACCAGAAACAGTTCAGATTTCGCCGGATCGCGCTCCTGACAATCAGCGAGCTTGCCGGGCAGTGAGGCAATGCTCATCGCGCCCTTGCGGCTCATTTCGCGCGCGCGGCGCGCTGCTTCGCGGGCGGCGGCGGCATCGATGATCTTTTGAACGATCGCTTTTGCATCGGCCGGGTTTTCTTCCAGCCACTCGGTCATCTTCTCGCCCATCAGGCTTTCCAGCGGAGAGCGCACTTCGGAAGAAACCAGCTTGTCCTTGGTTTGCGAGGAAAATTTGGGATCGGGCAGTTTGACGCTGACAATCGCAGTCAAACCTTCGCGCATATCCTCACCAGACAGCGACACCTTTTCCTTTTTGAGGAGGCCAGAACTGCTCGCATAATTGTTGAGCGTGCGCGTCAAAGCCGCGCGGAATGCCGCAAGGTGCGTGCCACCATCGCGCTGCGGGATGTTGTTGGTGAAAGTGAGAACGTTCTCGTAATAGCTGTCATTCCATTGCAGAGCGACATCGATGCCGATGCCATCCTTGTTGGCGGAAACGGCAATGGGTTCACCAATCAGCGGCGTTTTGTTGCGATCGAGATACTTGACGAAAGCGCCAATGCCGCCCTCGTAAAACAGGTCGTGCTCGGCGATTTCCTCGTGCCGTTTGTCGCGCAAAAGGATGCGGACGCCCGAATTGAGGAAGGCGAGTTCGCGATAGCGATGTTCCAGCTTGTCAAAATCGTATTCGGTGACATTTTTGAACGTGTCATTTGAGTGGTGGAAGGTGACACGTGTGCCTTTCTTGAACCCGTTTTCATCAGGGTTCTGATCGACTTTCGGCGCAGGCCCGCGCACTTCCAGTGGGCCAACGCTGTCGCCATGCTCAAAGCGCATCCAGTGTTCTTTGCCGTCGCGCCAGATCGTCAGCTCCAGCCATTCAGACAAAGCGTTGACCACCGATACGCCCACGCCGTGCAGGCCGCCTGACACCTTGTAAGCGTTGTCATCGGAGGTGTTTTCAAACTTACCACCCGCATGCAGCTGGGTCATGATGACTTCGGCAGCCGATACGCCTTCTTCCTTGTGCATGCCGACAGGAATGCCGCGGCCATTGTCTTCAACCGATACAGAGCCATCGGCGTTGAGCTCGATCAAAACGAGGTCGCAATGCCCGGCCAGAGCTTCGTCAATGGCGTTGTCCGACACTTCGAACACCATGTGGTGCAGGCCCGATCCATCATCGGTATCGCCAATATACATGCCGGGGCGCTTTCGCACCGCATCGAGGCCTTTCAAAACCTTGATCGAATCAGCGCCGTATTCGCCCTGCATCTTCTCGTTCTGGGGCGTGTTTTCAGGTGTTTGGGAAGTGTTCTCGTCCATGCCCATTATATAGGGGCAAAGCGGCCATTTCCCAAACTCTGCGAAGCGGCCAGCTGGGGTTTTCCACCCTTTGTCTGACGCGTGCGTCAAATGCGCCGCTATCGGCGCAGAAACACCGGTTTAGAATGGCGCTGGGAAGGCCAAGCGCAAATGCACGCGCCCGCGCCATACACGCTGGTTCAGGGCATCGATCAACTGATCGCGCATCGCGGCATCGAACTGGCTTTCATAGCATTGAATTGCAGCCTGCGCGGCGTCGAGATCAGCGCTTTCATAGGCGATCCTGTCGGTGATGAGCGCAGGATTGACGCGCGCCCATCCTTCAAATCCGGGAAGCTGGGTTGGGCCATCGCTGGGCAATGCGATATAGAGCAATTCCGGCCTGTCGGTATCCATGCCTTGCACCACTTGTGTAACGGCTGAGGACATCATGCGGTGATCGGCATGGCCTGACGCGCCATCGGGGCCGAATGTCAGAACGATGCGCGGTTTTTTCTTGGCAATGGCTTCATCGACATAAGTGATGAGCGTGCGCGCTGTACTGTCGGACAGATGCGCATCTTCGGCCAGCGTCCCATCGCCCAATTGCCAGAATTCAGGCTGGTTCAAGCGCAATGCGAATGCCGAGCACTGCGCTTCGCTTTCGCGCAGTTTTGCAAGCTCCTCGCCCGGCTGCAGGCCGCTGAAGCCAGGCCCTTCATCGCCGCTGGTTGCGTACATGATGGTGACATCGCCCCCGCTGCGCGCAATCCGCGAAAGTGCTGGGGCCAGCAGCATCTCGTCATCGGGGTGAGCGAGCAGGACGAGCACTGTCGGCCCTTCGAGGCCGAGCTTGGGCGTATCGGCAGCTTGTTCCTCAGCGCTTTCTGTCTGATCTTGAGCGAGGATCGGCGCAGCAAGGATTGCTCCCATAAAGGCAAAGCAGAACCCGGCATTTCGGATTGATCCTGTTACGCTCATTACACATGCCTCCTGTCGCAAAGCTCACCCTTGGACGCCAAGCGTAAACAAATCGATTGCCTCTGTCGTGTCGCCCCGGCATTCAAACCGCGATGACAGCACCCGGAGCACGCGAGGCTATCAAGGCCCAACTCGCCGAGCCGTTTGGCTCCTTTCCCGAAATTTTGCTCGCATGGGCAAGGGCTCAGCCCGACAGCATCGCGCTTATAGATGACACACGCGATTGCGCTTGGGCGGAGCTAATCGGCGAGGTGGAGCGGATCGCAGCGCGGTTAATCGAAACGGGACTTGAGCGCGGACAATCGGTCGCGATTCTAGGCACATCCACCGTCAATTACGCGCTCGTTTTTCTTGCTGCAGTGCGAGCCGGAGGCGTTGCCGCGCCTCTTACCACCAGCGCATCGCCCGATCAGCTCGCCGGAATGCTGGCCGATTCCGGTGCGCGGCACCTGTTCATCGACAGCGCAAAAGCTGCAGAACTTGGCCCCGAATTCGGGGCGCAGCTGATCAGGGTGCCTTTGGAGGACATCGAACAATGGATGGCGCCTCCGGGAAGCCGCGCGCCCGAATTCAATCCCGATCCCAAAGATCCGTTCAACATCATCTATTCGAGCGGTACCACCGGCATTCCCAAGGGCATTGTCCATTCGCACCAGATGCGCTGGCGACAGTTTGCCGCAACCGCCACATCGTATCTGGAGGCAGGTCTGCCGGTGCGATCACTCGCGTCGACGCCGCTCTATTCAAACACCACGATGGTCGCGTTCCTGCCGCCCCTTCTCGCAGGCGGCATGGTTCGGATCATGGGCAAGTTTGACTGCGCGAAATGGCTCGAACACGCACAAGATGACCGCAGCACCATCACCATGCTCGTGCCTGTCCAATACGAGCGGTTGATGGATTTTGAGGGGTTGGAGAACTTTGATCTCAGAGCGCTAACGCTCAAATACTGCACTTCTGCTCCCTTTTCCGCAGACCTGAAGCGCGATGTGCTTGCGCGCATGCCGGGCGGGCTGATCGAGATTTATTCGATGACCGAAGGCGGGGTTGTGTGCCTTTTGGAATGCCATAAATTCCCCGACAAGCTGCATACGGTTGGCAGGCCCGCGCCGGGCAGCGAAATGAAAGTTCTCGATGATGACGACAACCCGGTCGCGCCGGGTGAAGCGGGTAATCTCATCGGCCTCTCACAAACCATGATGAGCGGCTATCAAAACCAGCCCGGCAAAACGCGCGAGGGTTATTGGCAGGACCCGGAAACCGGCATCAACTGGCAGCGTATGGGCGATATCGGCCGGGTTGATGAAGATGGCTTTGTGGAGCTTGTGGGCCGCGCGAAAGACATGATCATTTCAGGGGGTTTCAACATCTACCCAAGCGATCTGGAAGCGGAATTGCTGCGCGAGGATGATGTGACAGATGCTGCTGTCGTGGGCGCGCAATCAAAGCGATGGGGCGAAAGCCCGGTCGGTTTTGCGGTGCTGGCCAATGATGCGCGCGAACCAGCCGCCATCATGCAATCCGTGAATGCGCGTCTTGGCAAGACACAGCGCCTCGCATTGCTTCACGCAATCGATGAATTGCCCCGCAGCCATATCGGAAAAGTGCTCAAATCAGACTTGCGCGAAGAGGCTGAAAGGCTCGGCGGAGTAGAATAGGAGGACCGTGCGCGCTGGGAGACGCGGCCGCCATTGGGGGAGGGGGAGGTGGTGGCCGCGTCTCGCGCGATGTTGCTGCCAAACAGGTGCGGACGTGTGCATTTCGGAAGCCAGGCCACCGATCCCAAACGCCTTTCGGCGTGAAGCGGCCCTTTTCCCTTGCACAAGCCCGCTGAAATCCGATGCTGCTGGCGCGGGGAACGCCGGTAAAGTGAGCGAATGAAAAGGCCGGATGCTGGAAGTCATCGGCGCTATCAAACGTGTCGCGCTCTCTGTTCGATCGGATACCTGCAAGCAGCAAGCATTCAACACAAGGGCGCAAGTGATCTCGCGATATGCGTCTTGTGCATCTGAGCGACCGGTGGGGGTGGAGAGAGAGTTTCCTTTACCTGCCGCTCGCGGTCTACTTGATGTTCGATGGAATGAAACACAAATGAGAAAACGAAGAGTGAGGTTGCGTTTCTTGCAACTTAGTCACTGGTATGAGCGCAATCAAAAACGGCCGCCGGATTGCTCCGACGGCCGCTTGAGTGTCTTAGAAGTTATCGAATTAGTTGGCTGATGCCTGACGGCCTCCGCGCGCGGCATTCGCTGCGACCTGCGCAACCGCCTGCATCGCTTCTGCACGCGCATCGTTGAAGCATTTGTCGTCGAGAACCGGACGACCATAGGCAAAACGGCTGCTGTCTACGATGGTGCAGGCCTCGCGCAGTTTGGATTCGATGCGCTCTTCAAGAGCCTTGCGACCTTCGGCGGTGCTTACGTCAATGTCGGCATAAGATACGCGCACAGGCACGGTGGTGGTGTCTGCCGGAGTTGCTGCGGCGACAGGCGCGGCAGCGGCTGCAAGAGCGATGAGAGGGAGGGTGAAACGCATAATAGAATTCCTTTTGGGGAAGGTTTTCGTTGAAGGGTTAGCGGGCCGGATATTCAGCCTTCTGTTGTTCTGATTTGATCCTCTAAACACGATTGTGCGATGCACAAATTCAGTGTGCAAATGCGAGAAAGCTACGCCGGTTCCCAGAAAATGGACGCAATCGTACAATTTTTGTTGCAAATTCAACGTTGGCTTGTTGCTGCACCGCAGCATTCCGTAGCGTCATCATGCCCCCAGAAAAAACGCGCTGAAACTTCGCGCTCTCGCGCTGGACAGCTTGCCGCGCGGTGCCGTAACGCCTCCCACCATGGCCGATACGCACACTTCCGATTCCATTATGCCCGACTCGATCCTGATCGTGGATTTTGGCAGTCAGGTCACTCAACTGATCGCACGCCGAGTGCGCGAGGCGGGTGTCTATTCCGAGATTGCTCCCTTCAGTGCGGCGGAAGACGCGTTTCAAAGGATGCAGCCCAAAGGCATCATCCTTTCCGGGTCCCCCGCGAGTGTCCCCGAAGAGGGCAGCCCGCGCTGCCCGCAAAGCTTTTTCGAAGCGGGCGTCCCGATTCTTGGCATTTGTTATGGCCAGCAGGTGATGAGCCAGCAACTGGGCGGCGAAGTTCGCCCGGGGCATGAAACCGGGGAAGGCGGCGAGTTTGGCCGAGCTTATCTGACCGTGACCAAGGATTGCGCTTTGTTCGATGGCCTTTGGCAGACGGGTGAGCGGCATCAGGTCTGGATGAGCCACGGCGACAAGGTCACTCAATTCGCGCCGGGATTTGAGATCGTCGCCACATCGGATGGTGCACCTTTCGCGGTGATCGCGGATGAGGAGCGCAAGTTTTACGGCACCCAGTTCCATCCCGAGGTCGTCCACACACCCGATGGAGGGCGATTGCTCGCCAATTTCGTGCGCCATGTCTGCGGACTTGCGGGTGATTGGACGATGGCGGAATTTCGCAAGACGAAGATCGCCGAAATCCGCGAGCAAGTGGGTGAAGGCCGGGTCATTTGCGGGCTATCAGGCGGCGTTGATTCAGCAGTCGCGGCGGTCCTCATTCACGAAGCCATCGGCGACCAGCTAACCTGCGTCTATGTTGACCATGGCCTCATGCGGTTGAATGAGACGCAGCAGGTCGTCAGCCTGTTCCGCGATCATTACAACATCCCATTGATCGCGGTCGATGCGGAAGAGACCTTCCTTGCGGGCCTCAAAGGCGTGACTGACCCCGAGCAGAAGCGCAAATTTATCGGTGGCGCCTTCATCGATCTGTTCGAAGCTGAGGCAAAAGGCGTGGGCGGAGCTGATTTCCTAGCTCAAGGCACGCTTTATCCTGACGTAATCGAGAGTGTCAGCTTTACCGGCGGGCCATCGGTAACGATCAAGAGCCACCACAATGTCGGCGGCTTGCCCGAACGCATGAACATGAAGCTGGTTGAGCCTTTGCGCGAACTCTTCAAAGACGAAGTGCGCGATTTGGGCCGCGAATTGGGCCTTCCCGAAGCATTCGTTGGCCGCCACCCCTTTCCCGGCCCTGGCCTTGCAATCCGCATCCCTGGCGAGGTGACCAAGGAACGCTGCGATATCCTGCGCAAGGCAGACGCGATCTACCTCGAAGAAATTCGCAATGCAGGCCTTTATGATGCGATCTGGCAGGCATTTGCCGTACTGCTGCCGGTGAAGACCGTTGGCGTGATGGGCGACGGCAGGACTTACGATAGCGTGTGCGGGCTGCGCGCGGTGACAAGCACTGACGGGATGACAGCCGATGTCTATCCCTTCGATGCCGCATTTCTAACGCAGGTCGCCACGCGGATCGTAAACGAGGTTCAGGGCATAAACCGGGTGGTCTACGATTACACATCAAAACCACCCGGCACGATCGAATGGGAGTGAGATTATGACGCAATGCTATCTGACGGTCGGGTCAAATGATCTTGAACGATCGTTTGCCTTCTACAATCCCGTGATGACGGCCATGGGCGCAAAGCAGGCTTTTGATATGGCTGATGTCACGCGCAGCTATGCGTTTCCGGACGGATTTCAATTCTGGGTGACAAAGCCTGAAAACGGCGAAGCCGCAGCGCCCGGCAATGGGCACACCGCCGGTTTGAATGTGCCTTCTAGCGAAGTGGTGGATGCAGCGCATGCCGCCGCGCTCGCAAACGGTGGCAGCGATGAAGGCGCTCCGGGACCGCGGCCGAAATACGGGCCCAACGTCTATGCCGCCTATGCCCGCGATCCTGATGGCAACAAGCTCGCCTTTATCACTTTCTCTCACGAGGGCTGATTTGGCGTTGGCGCACGAGGACGAACGATCAAGCATCGGCAAGACGTTCATTCTCGGCCTGGGCCATCAAAAGTGCGGCACGACCTGGCTTTACACCTACCTAACCAATCAAGCCCATTTCGCACCCGGAATGGCCAAGGAGTATCACATCTGGGACGCAGTCGACACGCCCGAACTGCGCCACCGCCGCGTTGGGCCGTTGCAAGTCCGGCTCGCCAATCAAAGCGAGCGCGGGCGGCTGGGCCTGTTCCGAGCGATGCAGCGTAATCCGGAAAGATACTATGATTACTTTGCCAGTTTGCTCGCCGGCCAAAAGACGCTGACGGCGGATATCACGCCTTCATATAGCCGCCTTGGCGAAGATCGCCTGGCGCATATCCGCGATGGCTTTGCAGCGCGCGAGGTAAAGGCCAAAGCGATCATCCTTATCCGCAATCCCATAAGCCGCGTCAAAAGCGCGGTGCGTTTCAATCTGGATCGCGGAAATTACAAAGAGGGCATTCCCAAGGGCGAAACCGATTTTGCCCGCGCTTTGGAGCATTATTACACAAGCGGCCAATGCGAAGTCCGCACGCGCTATAACCATATCATCACGCAGGCACGCGCAGTCTTTGACGAGGCTGATCTTTATATTGGCTGCTTTGAAAAAATGTTTGAGGCAAGCGAGATTGAGCGGATTTCAGCGTTTCTGGGTGTCGAGGCCGATCCGTCTTTCGCAAAGGTGAAAGTGAACAAGACAAAAGGCGCGGTTGAAACGACGCCGCTCGATCAGAAGATCATGGATTTCTACGCCGATGTATATGAATTTTGCTATGCCAATGTGCCCGATGCGCGCGATCTTTGGGCAACCAAAGCATGATCTCACGCGTATGTTTAGTTGACAAGAAACGCACCGATTGGACTATTTCACCATGACCAGAGCTTTCCGCATTCTCCTTCCTGCAGCAGCCACGCTGTCCTTTGCTGCCGCTTGTTCTGAGACCCCGGCTGAGCCGGCAGCGATCACTGAGGGCGCGTGGGCGGTTGATCCGGATGCGTCATCGCTTTCCTATGTCTCGGTTAAAGCGGGCGATGTGGCAGAGCCCAACACGTTCTCAACGCTCTCAGGAAGTGTCTCCGAAGCTGGCGAAGCGTTAATCGAGATTGATCTGGCGAGCCTCGAAACAGGGGTCGATATCCGTAATGAGCGCATGCGCGATATCTTCTTCAACGTCGCGGAAAACCCTACAGCGAGCGTCACCGCGACCATTGATCCGGCTCAATTCGAAGCGCTCAAAGTGGGCGAGAGCACCAGCCAGGATTTGGGCGCGACATTGAGTGTCAAAGGCGTCGAAGCGCCGATCACGGCCCAGGTGCAAGTCACCCGCGCAGGCGAGGACCGTGTGCAGGTCGTCTCTGAAACGCCCGTCATTGTGTATGCCGACGCGCTGGAGCTGACCGAAGGGCTTGCAACCCTGCGGGAACTTGCAGGATTGGATGAGATTACGCCTCTGGTGCCCGTCACGTTCTCGATCACTTTCGAGCGTTAAGAGCAGCATTGCCGAGCGTCTTTACGCATTCGGTCTTTTCTTTGACCATTGCGCTTGGGATTGCAGATTTTGGAGTGAGGCGTGCAACTCGATCTCGGCTCTGATCCGCGCACCGATGTTCTGCGACGATTGCAGGCCGCGCTGATCCAGCGCTTTGGTCGCATCATCCGTCCGCCTGACAAGCGCCGCAGCCCGGAATGGGTGCTGGTTCACGGGGTCATTGGTGCGCAAACGAAGACCGCGGCGAGCAATGCCTCAACCGATGGCCTTCTGGAAGAATTCGGCAATTGGGATGCGGTTGCCGAGGTGCCGGTCGATAAGCTCGAATCACGACTGCAACGCCAGACCTTTCCCAGCGTCGCAGCTCAGCGGCTATCCGATTGCCTCAATGCGATTGTCGAGGAACGCGGTTCGGTCGATCTGCGCCACCTCTCAAACCTCCCGACCGAGGAGGCGATAGCATGGCTCGAAACGCTTCCCGGTGTCGCGCGCAAGAATTCCGCTGGCGTGATGAATGCCTCGACACTCAACCGAAAAGCGATGGTGATTGACGGCCATCATCGCCGAATCATGCAGCGCATGGGCATCGTCCCTGCAAAGGCAGACACCGCCAAAACCTACAACGCGCTGATGCCGATTGTGCCCAATGAATGGTCGGCCGAGGACATGGACGAGCATCACCTGCTTTTGAAGAAACTTGGCCAGACCTTCTGCCGCCCACGAAAGGCTGAGTGCGAGGGCTGCCCGGCGCGTGCAGACTGCCAGACAGGAACCCAAAGCTCACCCGCACGCTGATGCTGTATGCTGAGCGAAAACCAAGTTGAAACCGTCTACCGCAAGCTGTCAGAGGCGATGCCGGGGCGGACGAAGAATGCGAAAGGACCGAAGGGGCAACCCGACGCCTTCCGCTCGTGTATCTCGTGCATGCTGTCTGCCCAATCGCTTGACCGGAATACGGCGGCAGCGACCAAGGCCTTGTTCAAGCTGGCTAAAACGCCCGAGGACATGCTCGCGCTTGATGATGCGGAGATAGCCGAGGCGATCAAGCCGTGCGGGCTCTACAACAACAAGACAAAGAATATTCGCAAGTTCTGCATCGCGCTGCTCGAGGAACATGATGGCGTCGTGCCCGACACGCGCGAAGGGTTGATGAACCTGCCCGGCATCGGCCGCAAATGCGCCGACATCGTGATGAGCTTTACCTTTGGCAAAGACGTGATCGCGGTTGACACGCACGTCCATCGCGTGTGCAATCGCATTGGCCTGACAGATGCCAAGACGGCTGAGAAAACCGCGCAGCAACTCGAACAACGCAGCCCCGAATGGACACTTGCCGATGGGCATTTCTGGCTCATTCAGTTCGGAAAGCGCGTTTGCCGGGCGCGCGTGCCCAAATGCGAAATCTGCTTGGTGAGCGATCTATGCGAGACAGGGCCAATTACGCGCGATGAGGATTGACGCTACGGCGCGCTGCGTCGTCTGATCGCCTCCCAAAAACGGCGCTTGCATGGCGCGTCAATCTCCGCTTGTTTCGCGTGCAAGCAACGCATCAGGGAGAGATCAAGCCATGAAAACCGCAATCACCGAAATGTTCGGCATCCAGCATCCCATCATTCAGGGCGGGATGCATTATGTTGGCTTTGCCGAAATGGCGGCGGCTGTTTCGAATGCGGGCGGGCTGGGCATCATCACCGGCCTCACCCAGAAAACCCCGCAGGATCTCGCGAACGAAATCGCGCGGTGCAAGGATATGACGGATAAACCTTTCGGTGTGAACATCACGATCCTGCCGACTCTGACGCCGCCCGATTATCCGGGCATCGTCAAAGCTGTGATCGATGGCGGCGTGAAGGTTGTTGAGACGGCTGGCCGCAATCCGGTTGATCTGTTGGGTCCGCTTAAAGATGCCGGGATCAAGGTCATCCACAAATGCACCAGCGTGCGTCACTCGCTCAAGGCGCAAGAGATTGGCTGCGATGCGGTGAGTGTCGATGGCTTTGAATGCGGCGGGCATCCGGGTGAAGACGACATTCCAAACTTCATCCTGTTGCCGCGCGCAGCGGACGAGCTTGAAATCCCGTTCGTATCGTCAGGCGGCATGGCCGATGGCCGCAGCCTCGTTGCCAGCCTTGCCATGGGCGCGCAGGGGATGAACATGGGCACGCGCTTTATCGCCACCAAGGAAGCGCCCGTTCACGACAATGTGAAAGCGGCCATCGTTGCGGCATCGGAGCTCGATACGCGGCTCGTCATGCGCCCCTTGCGCAACACTGAAAGGGTGATGACCAATGCTGCTGTTGAGCGCCTACTCGAAAAGGAAAAGCGGCTTGGCGATGACATCAAGTTTGAGGACATCATCGAAGAAGTTGCAGGCGTCTATCCATCGATCATGATGGAAGGCGAAATGGACAAGGGGGCCTGGTCATGCGGCATGGTTGCAGGGCTGATCAACGATGTCCCGACCTGTCAGGAATTGATCGATCGAATCATTAACGAGGCGGAAGATATTCTTGCAAAGATGAATGCCATGGCACGCGACAAGGTGCCTGCCTGACGCGAGGAAAAACCAAACCTCACAATGATTTAAGGGCGCCTGCGACTGGGCGCCCTTTTTGCGTCGCATCCTGATTGGTTAAGGCCTCGCTACGTAGCCCTGCGAATTAAATTCGTGGGCAATTCCGGTAAGGTACTGATGGTTGGACGATCACTGCCAGACTAAATGGCATGGTCGGACAAGGGGTCGAAACTTGGATGAGAGCGATGGTGCTGTGGGAGGCGCCGTGCTCGTGAGAGGGACGTGACGTGGAACAATTCTTTGCACCTGAAATCTGGATGGCTCTCACCGGAGCCCTCTGCATCACCGGTTGGCTGATCGGTGACTGGAACGGCTCTGAACGCATGCGCCGCTTGATCGGTGAACACGATCAAATCGGGCAAGCTGATTGGGAGCCGCTTAAGCGAGCATCAAAGCGCGGCGCTGTGCGCTCATCATTGCAGCACCTCGAAACGAAGAGATTCGAGGATCAGGTCTCTGCAAAAATTGCATTAGCAAGCGCTGAGCATGAGCAACGCCCGACGCCGCAGATCGAACGGGAGCATCTAACCCGGCGCATCGATGCCATGCCGTCGCTGGCCGACTTGCACGCTGAAGCCGAAGCAATCAGGCGCAGCGGCCGTGTGTGGGACAGCCTTGAAACTGGCATCGATTACGAACAGATCGATCCACATTCCGCCAAGGTTCTGACAAGCTACAAGAACTCTATTGCGAGATTGCAAAAGCTCGAAGGCCCGGCGCATTCTGATCGATTGGAGTTGGAACTGCCGCGTTTTGCAGATGTGGCTCCTGTATCGCCCTTCTTTCAAAGCGCTGATCAAACAGGCGAACCTTCGCTGCAAGGTGACACGTTTTCACGCGAGACACGGGATAAAGCTCTGGCCCCGGCAGATTGAGCCGGCTGAGCCAGAGCTGATTTGAAGAGCGATAATGCAGGCGGCTGGCCGAAAGGGTCAGCCTGCCTGCTCGTCCTCTTCCACGCGGGTGTAAGGCACGAATTCTTCGAAGAAGACGGCGCCTGTGAAGATACCAGTGACAGGGTCTACTGTCGTCACGACATCCTGCCGGCAAAGCTGGGTCGCATTGAAACGGCGCGATACCAGGACGTCCCTGTCATCGATCCGATCAGGGCGGCTCGTCTTTTGAACATAGATCGTGTTGCCGCGCCCATAGACATAGGCGGTGTCGTCAATCACTGTCAGCCGTTCATTCGGGAACACGCGGATGCAGTTCTGCGGCTCTCCAGCGACGCGGCCTTCGATCAGTTTGGCAAGGCGCTTTTCGCCCTTGGTCATCTCGGTTTCAGCGGTGGCTTCCACATCGCCTTTTTCTTCGGCGAAAGCTGCAGGCGAGACCATCAGGGACACGCCCAGGGCTGCACCGATTAAAGCTGATTTTCTCATCGAATTACTCCTCAAGTTTCACCCGCCGAATGAGCTCCATAGCAGCAAAATGCTGAATGGGCACTGACCAGAACCGGTGCGCAGAGGAATTACCGATGGCCGGGATCTGCCCCTTCGGAGATATCGGGCAGGGTCGCCTGATCGGCGCCATCTGCAGGCCCGCCGCGCAGCACGAACCGGCGATCACAATAGCCACAATCGACATAGCCATGCTCGTCTATTTCCAGAAAGATGCGAGGGTGGCCAAGCGCTGCCGGGCGATATCCCGTACCGCCGCGAATATCGCTGGCGCCGTCACAGCTGACGCGCTTGCTGTCGGTGAAGATGACTTCTGGAGGGGCAATGTTCATGGGCATTTCGCATAATCGCCTTGCCGGGCTATTTCAATTGCTGTTTGCGCTTCGAAGCGGGCGCAATTAGGGCGTCTCGCAATGTCCAGCGAACCCGCCATCCGCATCGATAATCTCGTCAAACGCTATGCCGCGCCCAAAGGCGCAAAAGGCGAAGATGCGCAAGGAAAGCTCGCTTTGGGCGGTGTGAGTTTCGATGTGCCCGAAGGATCGATCTTTGGCCTATTGGGACCGAACGGCGCGGGCAAATCGACACTCATCAATATCCTTGCCGGGATCGTGATGAAGACGAGCGGCAGCGCCAACATCTGGGGCTTTGATATCGACGAGCAGCGCCGCAATGCGAGCCGCGCGATCGGCATTGTCCCGCAGGAGATTGTGTTCGACCCGTTCTTCACCCCGTTTGAAGTGCTCGAAAATCAGGGCGGATTCTATGGGATAGCGAAGGACATGCGCCGGTCTGAAGAATTGCTGGCTGCGGTGCGTTTGTCAGACAAGCGCGATGCCTACGCCCGCACTTTATCAGGCGGGATGAAGCGGCGGCTGTTGGTTGCAAAAGCGATGGTGCATTCGCCGCCAATCCTCGTGCTCGATGAACCGACTGCAGGCGTTGATGTCGAACTGCGGCGGCAATTGTGGGAGCTTGTCACCGAGCTTAACCGCCAGGGTGTCACCGTCGTCCTCACCACACACTACCTCGAAGAGGCTGAGGAATTGTGCGACGAAATCGCGATCATCAATCATGGCGAATTGATCGCGCACAAGCCCACTAAAGAGCTGATCAACATGGCGCGCGAGAAGATTGTCGCGGTGACGGTTGCAAATGATCTTGCCTCGGCACCTTCGCATGATGCCTTCAGCAAGGTTGATCTCGTCGGTGATCGCTCTGTTGAGGTTACCTATGACAAAGACCAGCTGAGCGCGGGCCAGGTGCTTGGCATCTTGCAGGATCAGGGTTTGACTATCGAGGATGTCACAACCCGCGAGGCTGATCTCGAAGACGTATTCGTCCAGTTGACTGGCACGGGATAATCCAGGGGGGCCTGACATGCGTTTTGCTTTGGCGACAATTGCCGCGATCTCACTATCGGGATGCGGCTGGTTCGTACTTGAAGACCAGAGCACCTCGCCTGAGAGCAGCCCCGCCGATGATGAGTTGGCACTCCCCCGCGCTGAGCAACCCGCACAATGCCCATCCGAGGGGGCGGCCGTGCAGATCCTCGGGAGCGGCGGGCCGATAGCGGAAGGCGGCGCAAACGCGCGGGCTGGAACCTCCTATCTCCTCTGGATCGATGGTGAGGCCCGGTTGCTGATTGATGCGGGATCGGGAAGTTTTCTTCGCTTTGCGCAAGCCGGCGCGAGCATTGCCGATCTTGACGCGATCCTCCTCACCCACCTTCATGCAGATCATGCGGGCGATCTTGTCGATGTGCTCAATTCTGGAGGATTTGAAGGGCGGGCTGAGCCGCTTGCCGTGATCGGCCCAGATGGAGCGCCGCGCTTTCCCGGCACCCGGGAATTTCTGACCCGACTGCTGGGCAAGCAGAATGGGGCGTTCTCGTACAATGGCGGTTATCTCGATGGAACCGAGAACAAACCAAAATTACAGGTAACCGAAGTAAAGACTCAAGGTGGGGCTGGTGCAGTCGAAGGTCTCTTCGGACCGGGCGACATTGCAGCGACCGCGATTCCGGTAAATCACGGCGCTGCTCCGGCGCTTGGTTACGAAATCCACGTTGGAGATTCTCTTTTATTCATCACGGGCGATCAAAATGCTTTTTCGGAAACGTTCGATGGCATGATCACAGCCACGCGCCCTGAAATTGTATTCGCCCATCATGTAATAAATGGCGAAGATGGCCAGCCGCGCGGGCTACACCGTACTCCTGCCGAGATTGGTCAGCTTGCTGGTTTGGCCAAGGCGAAGAGGCTGGTGCTGACGCACAATATGGAGCGCAGTCTCAGCCGGATCGAAAGCGGGCTTGAGGCGATTGGGGCAAGCTATGACGGGCCTGTCAGCGTTGCGGATGATCTCGATTGCTACGCGCTGTGACGACGCCGCGCGACTTGCCCTGATCCCCATTGCGCGGCATGGCACGCCGCATGGGCGAAACAAATATGCAATACGATGTCCTTGTCATCGGATCGGGAGCGGCGGGGCTTACGGCAGCCTTGGAATTGGCGGAAACCAAAAGGGTGCTGGTGCTGGCCAAAGGCTCGCTAACAGGCGGCTCCACAGCATGGGCGCAGGGCGGCATTGCCGCTGTTCTGGATGCTGGCGACACGTTCGAAAACCACGTGCGCGATACGATGGTGGCGGGCGCGGGCCTTAATGATCGCGAGACGGTGGAATTCGTCATCGAAGGCGCGCCAGCCTCAATCGATCGCCTGTGCGAATTGGGCGTGCCGTTCAACCGCGATGAAGACGCGCTTCACCTGACACGCGAGGGGGGGCACTCGCATCGCCGGATCGTGCATGTTGATGATGCGACCGGGTGGGCGGTGCAGGATGCGCTGTTAAAAGCGGCTGAGGCAAACTCGAACATCACGATGCTGGGCGGGCGCACCTGTATCGATTTCATCACCGATCGCCACCGTGAACAATTCTCCGCCGCTGGCCGCGTATGGGGCGTTTATGCGCTCAACGAAGAAACGGGCCGGGTTGAGCGCCACACAGCGCGCGCGACTGTGCTTGCAGCAGGCGGCGCGGGGCGTGTCTATCAATTTTCGACCGCGCCGCGCGGCGCGACGGGTGATGGTATCGCGATGGCATGGCGTGCAGGCGCGCGCGTTTCCAATATGGAGATGATGCAATTCCACCCCACCTGCCTCTACAATCTCGAAGTCAAAAACTTCCTCATCACCGAAGCCGTCAGGGGCGAAGGCGGCAGGCTCTATCATCCCGAAACCGGGCATCGCTTCATGGAAGACTACGATCCGGAACGCATGGAGCTTGCCCCTCGAGATGTCGTTGCGCGCGCGATTGACGATCAGATCAAGCGCTTTGGCCTCGATTACGTCCATCTTGATATCAGCCACGAAAGCGCGGATTTCATTCGCAGCCACTTCCCGACGATTGATGAGAAACTGTCGGGCCTTGGGATTGATATGACGAGCGGACCGATCCCCGTCGTCCCGGCGCAGCATTACACCTGTGGCGGTGTGGTGGTGGACCTTCACGCGCGCACTGATCTACCTGGTCTGTGGGCGGCGGGCGAAGTCACCGAAAGCGGGCTTCACGGCGCCAACCGGCTGGCATCGAACAGCCTGCTTGAATGCTTTGTCTTTGGCGAAGCGGCGGCGTCCGATATCCTAAATCGATGGGATGAATTGCAGGAGCCACCCGCAATCCTTCCATGGGATGAAAGCCGCGTCACCGATTCTGACGAGGAAGTCGTTATCAAGCAGAACTGGACCGAAATCCGCCGCTTCATGTGGAATTATGTCGGGATCGTGAGGACGACCAAGCGGCTAGAGCGCGCAAAGAACCGGATCGCCTTGTTGAAGCAAGAGGTCGAGGACTATTACGGCGCGTTCCGTGTGACGACCGACCTTATCGAGCTTCGCAATCTGCTGCAGGCGGCAGAACTGATCGTCAAATCCGCGCTCGCCAGACACGAAAGCCGAGGGTTGCACTACACGCTCGATTACCCTGAGACGGGTGAGCTTGTGAAAGATACGGTGCTGGTGCCGTGAGGGGCCATTCTCTCAAAGCCGCCATGGCTGCTCTCGGTCTCCTGATAGCAGCGCCTCTCTCGGCCAGTCCGGACACGTTCATCGACTTTGTCGAGGAGCCGATCGGTGTGAGCGAGGACCATCTGTTTCTGCTCCGTGTGTCGACCGACAATCTAGGCTATTACGAGGCCTCGCGCGTTGAGGTCTACTTTGTACAGATCGATTGGGAAACGGGCGCTGAAACCACGCTGGTGGTAGATCGCTTTGTCAAGTCGATGGACTATGACGAGAACGGCGAAGCCCAAGGCTATTCGATCAAGCGCGATGAGGGCTTGAAACCGCGCAGCCCCTATCTTGTGATGACCGAACGCGGAGGCATTCCATGGATTGCTGCGCATCGCCTGTGGAAACTGTCTGCGCCTCCTGTTGTGAGCGATCAGCCCGATTGGATCACTGTCCAGCATGGCGGCAGTCATCGCATTTCGCGCGATGCCATTCAGGACGGGCTTGAAAAGCAGAAAGCGTTTTTCGTCGCCAACATCGCCGATCATCCACGCTCATCAAGCATGACGACGCGGCAGCATTTTGAGGAACGAACCATCTCCGCTGCTCAATGCGCCTCTGATGGCATCTATGATTACTGGGTTCCGGGCCGGTCGACATTGCCACTGCTGATGCGCGTGCGCTGCGCGTTTGATGATGACAGCGAGCAGACTTCACTCATTGTTCAGTTGCGGCCAACTCCCATTGCGGACTTTCAACTACCCTAGCTTGTTTGACCAATCAGTCGTTCGAAATGCGGAAATAGATCAACATAGACTTTGACGACTGCGTCATCTCCCCGGTGATTGCCAACCCGATATGCCCAAAAAAGCTCGTTGCGGAGTTCTTCGAGTGTTTCTCTTCGGCTGGCTTCTGCCGCGTCTGCACAGGCTGCAAGCGATCCATGGTGCTTGTAGCCATTGAAGCTACCCGCGAAATCGATAACCGCTTTCCGGTCTTCGGGATCTGGAAGAGTTATATCTGCGTTCATGAAGTCACGGATAGCAGGAAGGGATGCTCAAAAAAACCATCCTGATTCTGTGCGGGGGCCTGTTCGTTGCTCCTACGAGCGGGAACGCTCAAGAGCCACCAACCCCTAACCAGATCGTCGTCACAGCCCAGCGCTCAGGTGCGCCCATGTGGACTATCGATACCGCGAGCGGCACCATCATCCTCGTCGGAGAAATCCGCGCTGTGCCCAAATCGACGCCGTGGCAGCCCGATAGGCTCAAAGAAGCCACGGGCGAGGCCCAACGCGTTATAATCCGCGCCCGGCCCAAGATTTCGCCTGGCGATATCTTCCGCCTCATCTTTCGCGGGGGCAAGTTTACCAAGCTTCCCAAAGGCAGTGTCGCTGCTGACTATCTGACCCTTGAACAACGCGAGCGGCTGGCTGCGCTCGAGGAGGAATACGATCAGGATTATGATCGCGGCAGCTTCCTGATGACGGGGTTTGATTTGCTTGCCCGTCGTCTCGATTTTGATGACGACACAACCAAAGACGCGACCGAGATCGTCAAGAAAGCGGCCGACAAGGCCGATGTGCCCATCACACGGCCAGAACGGTTCCGCGGCGAAGACCTGCTCGACAATCTCGCCGAAGCGCCGCCCGAAAGCCATATCCCCTGCCTTGAAGCCGCAATGACCGCGACCGAGCAGGGAAAAGACATCATTGAGCGCAGAGGCAATGACTGGCGCAAATTCGATGTGCCCGCCGTTATGGCGAACCCGCTTGAACAGGCGTTGGGGCAATGCTGGCCATGGGCAGACAACGAGCTGGGCGAAGATATCCGTGCGCAATGGACCGGCATGATCGAAGATGCCGCGACCAAGGACGGCGTGACACTGGCGGTTGTGCCCTTGCGCGTGCTCGCGGAAGATGAAGGCGTTCTCGACAGTCTGAAAGCGCGCGGCTTTGAAATCTACGGGCCGGAATGGCGCGAGTCGTAACGCTCCGCTGACGCAGCATTCCAGCCCAAACGCCGTTTACATTCGTAGACGCCAATCGTCTCTTTGTCGGTTTCCAGGGACGCTCGCGGTCTCTCCTCGCCGCTTTGCCGATGCTGCGTTGTTTGACCGGGCCATTCCTTCATTGTCGTAATCAGACACGGCGGCACCCCAATCTTTGCCCCTTTACTCTGTGCCGTCGTGTCCCGATCGACTGCGAATGCCGTTTCCTGCGGGTTCGGGTACTGCCTGCGCTGCGCGACGTTTCCGGCCGATCATCCAGACAACCCCGAAAGGATGATCCAATGACCAATTTCTCAAAGATCGCCGCCATCCCCCTGCTTGCCGCCGCTGCCACTTTCTCGCTCGCGGTGCCTGCCACCGCTGGGGGAGATGACAACAAGACAATCATCGTGACGAAGATGTCTGAATGGAAAGAGCAGGCGAACAAGAAGCTCAATCGGGCTCTCACTCGTAACCCGACCAACCGCGTTGGCGTTCCCGCTGAAGGGATTGTGCAGCTCGGCTTTCGGCTTGATGAAAAGGGCCGCGCGACCGACTTCAAAGTGCTCACTAACACGGCCAATCGCCCGGCGGTTGAAACGGCTGAATACGCTTTGAAGCGGATGGGTGATATGCGCGATGCACCTGTGGCGGATGCGCAGAAAGCGCTTTTCCGCGCGGATATCGTGTTTGCCGATGATCTTGCCACAAGGAACAAGCTGCTGGCTGAACTCAACCAGAAACGCAGCACGCAAGTCGCATCAAACGCTGGCGGCCCCGTCTACATCGCGTTTGGTAGCTGAATTACGTAATTGTTCACCCTGAAATGGCACAAATTGCGGGGCAGGCAGACGCTTGTCCCGCAATTGCGCATTTGCGTTTGCGCGGGATAAGTTACTAAACCTGTCCAAACACTCACGCGGCGCAGAGCAATTCAGGGAGAACCCATGCCAACAATCACCACGACGACAACCGGGTTGGAGCTTTATTACGAAACGCACGGCAACCCGGAACATGAGACGATGTTGCTGGTGATGGGTCTGGGTGCGCAGATGACGCTGTGGCCCGAAGAATTTGTCGCCGCGATGGTTGATCGCGGGTTTCACACCGTGCTGTTCGATAATCGCGATATCGGTTTGAGCCAGAAGATGGGTGATGCGCGCGCGCCTGGCATTGCCTGGCAGGTCCTGCGCAAACGGTTCGGCTGGCCTGCGCCTGTGCCCTACACTCTCAAGGACATGGCAGATGATGCCGCGGGACTGCTCGGCGCGCTTGAGATTGAAAAGGCGCATGTCGTGGGCGCTTCGATGGGCGGAATGATCGCGCAGCTCATGGCGATCCATCACCGTCACAAAATGCACTCGCTGACTTCGATCATGTCGACCACGGGCAATCCCAAGCTGCCGCAGGCAGAGAAAGAAGCGATGGAGGTGCTTGTCGCGCCGCTTCCTTCGATGGAGGAGGAAGATCTCGTCGCGCATGGCATGCGCATTCGTGAGACAATCGGGTCGCCCGGTTTCCCCGGCGATCCTGAAAAACGCCGTGCTGTGGTGCTCAAGAATGTGCGCCGCAATGTTTATCCGGCCGGACTGCCCAGGCAGCTCGCGGCGATTATCGATGATGGTGACAGGCGCAAACGCCTTGAAGGTGTGACGACACCGACCCTGGTGCTTCACGGCGAGGGCGATCCGCTGGTCAAAGTCGAAGCGGGCCGCGAAACAGCCAAGCACATTCCCGGCGCAAAACTGGTGACGATACCTGGCTGGGGGCATGATCTGCCGCTCGATCTCACCGACACATTGGCAGACGAGATTGCAGCCCATGCCAAAGCAGCAAAAGCCAAATCTGCTCAGAATGCTGTGTTAGAGACAAGCTGAGGCCTTAAAAGCGCGCGGGGGGCGGAGATGGCGTTGCAAGTGATTGGAGCAGGCTTTGGCCGGACGGGGACGGCGTCCTTGAAAGCCGCGCTCGAAATTCTCGGCTACAACAATACCCACCACATGTTCGAAGTGATGGACAGCAAGGCGCAAATGAAGCTGTGGCACGACGTGGGAAAGGGCAAGGATCCCGATTGGGATGCGATTTATGATGGCTTTCCCGCCGCCGTCGATTTCCCCACCGCAGCGTATTGGCGCGAACTCACTGAATACTACCCAGACGCCAAAGTCATCCTGACCGTGCGCAGCGCCGACAGTTGGTGGAAAAGCGCGAGCTCCACGATCATTCCCATTGGCAGAGCGCCGCCTTTATGGGCTCGCAAGCTTATCCCGCCGATCCGCCAGAATGTTGAAATGACAAATGGCACAGTGTGGGACCGCATGTTTGATGGACGGCAATTTGAAGAAGACCATGCAAAGCGGGCATTCGAAAAGCACAACGCGGCGGTGCAGGCAGAATTGCCAGCCGAACGTCTGCTAGTCTTTGAAGTGAAACAGGGTTGGGAGCCGCTGTGCGAATTTCTGGGTAAACCCATCCCCGATGAACCATTCCCGCATGCCAACGACACAGCCGAGTTTCAAAAGACCATTCGGAACATCAAATCAGGCTTTGCGATTTTTCACATTCTGGTGATCGCAGCGATAGCAGCGGGGCTTTGGGCACTTCTCACCTGATCGGATGAATTCGCATCATGGCAAACGGCCTTCGGGCCAAAGCCGCGCAAGATGATTGCCGTTACGGATTCGATTAGACCGGCGATTGATTCACATGATTCAATCACCACATTTTTCTTCACAGATTCAATTTGGGGCTTGCGCGGCTCGCGACTCTAGCTTTCTCCACGCGTCGCGGTGTGTGGGTTGGCCAACACACCGGAATTTCTGTCCGAAATAGGGTTAATATCGTGTTGACCGGAATCCGCGTCTGATTCAGTATCTAGTGGTTCGGTTCGCAAACGGACCCCTACAACTTGGTATTTCTTCCACGAGCCTCACCGGGCCCGGAAAGAGAAAGATTCGCCAAATTTGGGGGCAGGGGCGCAATCGGGGGAGACGTGTGGCGCCCTGCCTGTGGTCATCTGTGTGGATGATCTGTGGAGGGCCTGCGAACAGATAGGTATAGAACAGAATTGGAACATTCTGCTTGCGCAGATGTTCGATTCCGGGAATGAAATGGGGCCCAAATGGATTTCAAAGCGAGTGATGATGTGCCGGCAGAAAACAACACGGACGTGCTGGAAGATATCGAGACAAGTGCAGATGCAAAGTCAGATGCATCAGATGCAAAGGCAGTGAAAATGGAT
The DNA here is from genome assembly GCF_001542875.1 of Erythrobacter sp. YT30. Taxonomy (GTDB): domain Bacteria; phylum Pseudomonadota; class Alphaproteobacteria; order Sphingomonadales; family Sphingomonadaceae; genus Erythrobacter. The sequence continues at coordinate 1,203,209 of NZ_LMAF01000002.1, forward strand.
AAAGCCGATACAGGAAGCGAAGAGCTGATCGCTGCGAAAAGCGCAGAAGCGCTGGGCAAAGCTGTGGCTGCCGCTGCCAAGGAAGCGGCCACCCCGGACAGCAAGAAGGTGAATGATCGCCGCTTCGACATCAAAACCGACGAATCGCGCGATGCAAATCTCACCGAATTCGGCAAGGAAACCCTGATTGACCGGTATCTGCTGCCCGGTGAAAAATTTCAGGACCTGTTTGCCCGCGTTGCCGATGCCTATGCGGACGATGCCGAGCACGCACAGCGCCTGTACGATTACATCTCGAACCTGTGGTTCATGCCAGCAACGCCCGTTCTTTCAAATGGCGGCACATCGCGCGGCCTGCCGATCTCTTGCTATCTGAATTCGGTTGAAGACAGCCTCAACGGGATTGTCGGCACGTGGAACGAGAATGTCTGGCTCGCATCCAAAGGCGGCGGCATTGGCACCTATTGGGGCAATGTGCGCGGCATTGGGGAGCCAGTTGGGCTTAACGGCAAGACCAGCGGCATTATCCCGTTCGTACGCGTGATGGATTCGCTCACACTGGCCATCAGCCAGGGTTCGCTGCGGCGCGGTTCGGCTGCGTGTTATCTCGACGTGTCGCACCCGGAGATCGAGGAATTCCTCGAAATCCGCAAACCGTCTGGCGACTTCAACCGCAAGGCTTTGAACCTTCATCACGGCGTGCTGCTTACCGATGAATTTATGGAAGCGGTGCGCGATGGCGCTGAGTTTGAATTGAAATCACCCAAGACTGGCGAAGTGCGCGGCAAGGTCGATGCGCGTTCGCTGTTCCAGAAACTGGTCGAATGCCGCCTTGCAACAGGTGAGCCCTATATCGTGTTCAACGACACGGTGAACCGCATGATGCCAAAGCATCACCGCGATCTGGGTCTTAAGGTGTCTACCTCGAACCTGTGCTCTGAAATCACTCTGCCCACGGGCATCGATCACCTCGGCAATGATCGCACGGCTGTGTGCTGCCTGTCTTCGCTCAACCTTGAGAAATGGGATGAATGGAACGGCGACAAGCAATTCATCGAAGACGTGATGCGCTTCCTTGATAACGTGCTGCAGGACTATATCGACCGCGCACCGCCCGAAATGGAGCGCGCGCGCTATTCAGCCGAACGGGAGCGTTCGGTGGGCCTCGGTGTCATGGGCTTCCACTCCTTCCTCCAGCAAAAGGGCATGGGTTTTGAAAGCGCGATGGCGAAAGCCATCAACCTCAAAATGTTCAAGCATATCCAGGCCAAGGCATCCGAAGCCTCGATGCTGCTCGCGCAAGAGCGTGGGCCCTGCCCCGATGCCGCCGAAATGGGCGCAATGGAGCGTTTCAGCTGCAAGATGGCGATTGCACCAACCGCCTCGATCTCGATCATTTGCGGCGGAACATCTGCCTGTATCGAGCCGATCCCGGCGAACATCTACACGCACAAGACATTGTCGGGCAGCTTCATCGTCAAGAACCCATACCTTGAGAAGATCCTCGATAAAAAATCGAAGAATTCGAACAATGTGTGGAACTCGATCCTCGAAAACGGCGGCAGCGTCCAGCACCTCGATTTCCTCTCCAACGAGGAAAAGGCGAGCTTCAAGACGAGCTTTGAAATTGATCAGCGCTGGCTGCTCGAATTCGCCGCCGACCGCGCGCCCTACATCGATCAGGCGCAGTCGCTGAACCTGTTCATCCCGGCGGATGTCGATAAGTGGGATCTGATGATGCTGCACTTCCAGGCTTGGGAGAAAGGCATCAAGTCGCTCTATTATCTCCGCTCAAAATCGGTTCAGCGCGCAGGCTTTGCCGGCGGAGTGGAAGCGGACAACACCGCCGACGCGCCTGAAATCGCGCTCAAGGCTGAACTGGGCGAACAGCAGACCGATTACGAGGAATGCCTAAGCTGCCAGTGATACAAGAAGAATTAATGAGTTTCCGATTCTACTAGTCGGAAAAAGCTGAGGCCCGGTCCAGTTGCACCTGGAGCCGGGCCTCTGACTAACCACCCCGAGGGGGGCTGCCATTGCGAGATCACATTCTGTGAATGGGTCGTTTCAGTCAATCCCTCAAGATACAAAGGAATACTGAAATGACCTCATTCCATAGATTCAAAGGCTCCAGCGGTACTTGGTACCAATTTGCGATGGCCAGCATAGGCGTTCGCTGGGCATCTGGTATCGGCGTTTACATTTTTGCGCGTATCAAGCCTGATGGAAACTACGATATTCTCTATGTCGGTAGATCCAGCGATCTGGCAAATCGACCATCCCCGTCCCATGAAAAGTTTGAAGCTGCTAAACGATTGGGAATGACGCATGTAGGCGCAGCAATTTGCGCGACAGAGCGGCTATCTGATGCTGCGGAGCGTGACTTAATAGCCAAGTTTAGCCCACCATTAAACCAGCAGTTAGTCTCTCCCATAAGATAGAATAAACCCCCGCAGCGCCGCCCGGCTTTGCGGGGGTTTTTCTTGCCGCCTCCGTCATTTACCTTGCTCGTGAAAGACTTTGGTAACCACGTTCATGATACGCACGCGCGCATGAAGTCTCGCCAGTCCAGCCGTGTCGCGACCAACGCCACCGGATCCTATCGCACGCCCAAGGGGATGCAGTGGGATGTGGAGCTGGGCGATTTGTCGCATGGCGGATGCCGCGTGGAAGATCCGCGCGGCGGGCTGCGGCTGGGCGAATATGTGCGCATCTATATCGCGGGCACCGGGCCGCACATGGCGGAGGTTGCCTGGCGCAATTCGACGCAGGCAGGGCTCGCGTTTCTGCGCCCGCTTCCCCCGCGTCTCTTTACCCATCTGGCAGCAGCCGAATGGGATGCGGCCACCATCGCATTCAAGGAAACGCGCAACGAAGGCATGGTCCGACGCTTCGTTTGACGTGCGCGACATCGCGAGAATCAGACAAGCCCCTCGCGCTTAACGCTCTGATATGTCATACTGTCCTAATAGCGCTTGGGATCAGCGCGTAACATAAGGACGAAGCTCATGAACCTTCCTGTTGCCGCCGGTATTTTCGGCCTGATCGTCTCGATCATTTACCTGTTCAACGCGATGCGCGTTTTGCGGACATCGGGCATGGGTCACACCCACAATGCAGCGATGATCCATGCTGGCATGGCGGGCATATTCCTGCCGGCATGCCTTCTCATCATCTTTGCCTATATGCCGTGACAGCGCAGCGGACGCGATGAAGCCCGGCCGCATCCTGACAGCCTTCGCGCTTGTATTGCTGGTTTCCGCCTGTGCGCGGCAGATTGATGCAGGCGTAAGCGCTGCGCCCGATACACCCGGTTTCCTGTGGGGGCTATGGCACGGATTTATCTTCCCGTGGAGCTGGATCGGATCACTCTTCAGCCCGAATATCGCGGTTTACGCCGTTCCCAATTCGGGTGGCTGGTATGATTTCGGGTTCTTCCTCGGCATCACCGTTTTGGGCGGCGGCAGCTTTTTCGGTTCGAGGAAACGGCGGCGAGACTAGAAGCCCATCACGCTCCAATACCAGGCGTAAAACGCAATCCAGAAACCGGCGAAAATGCCCCAAACCGCGCGAGTGCCGATGCGCTCTGCCAGAAGCGGGCCGACCCATCCGGCGATAAGCGCAACCAGAGCAAAGCGCGGCAGCCGCGCGAGGATGGACGCGAGAAAAAACAGCGCCAGACTTCCAAAGCCGTGTGGGTAAGACGAGGCAGCAAAGGCGTAGAGCTTGTATGGGACGCCAGTGAAACTGCCGATCACCATGGCGAGCATGCCATTTTCTTCGAAACTGGCATCGACCTCATCGATCAGCGCGGCATCAATGGCCGGGACTGCCAGCATCCATTGATAGGCTCTCGCCGGATTATCGCCCGCCCAGATGCATAATGCCGTGCCGCCGATCCCGGCAAAAACCGCAGCGACCCCAGCCCCAAGCAGAGCCTTCCTCCAACCCGCTTTGATGCTCAAAGCCGCAATCGGCACGTCGGCGACGACGAAAAACAACGTCGCTTCAGCCAGCGCCCAGATCGCGATCAGCACGAGCACCTGCGCCGCCTATGGCACGAAGAAATAATGGACGAGGTGGAAGAACACAGGCGCTGCAAAGCTGACCGAATCCATCCGATCAAGCGCGCCGCCATGCCCTTCGATCATGGTGCCCCAATCCTTTGCGCCCAATGATCGTTTGACGGCCGAGAGCACCAGCCCGCCAGCAAAGCCTGCGAATACGATTGTGCCTGCAAGCAGCCCTGCTTCGATCGGGTTGAACGGCGTGATCCAGAACAGGCCCGCACCGATCGCCGAAGCGGTAAGCCCACCGCCAATCAGGCCTTCCCAAGTCTTGGCCGGGCTCACGCGCGGGGCGACCTTGTGTTTGCCGAAAAGCTTTCCGAACACGTACTGCATCACGTCCGACAATTGCACCACAGTGATGAGGAAGAAGAGCAGCAGGAAATTCTCCTCAAAGCCCGGAATGTCGAGCAAGAGCAATGCGGGTGCGTGGCTGATGCAGAAGACGTTGAGCATCAGTGCCCACTGAATGCGCGATGATCGGGTGAGGAAATCGGTCGTCTCGCCTTTGAGCACCGCCAGCAAAGGCAGCAGCAGGAATGCCCAAACGGGGATCAGGATGGTGAAAAGCCCCTGCCAATCGCTCCAAATCAGCCAGTATTGCAGCGGTATGAAAAGGTAGAACGCGGCAACAGTCGCGCTGTGATCTTCGGCGCGGGTGGGCGTGATCGAGAGAAATTCGCGCAGGCAGTAAAAACTGGTGAGCGCGAACAGCAGAACCGTGATTGTCTTGCCGAAATAGAATGCGACCGCGAAGATCGCGATCATCATCCACCACGCCTTGATCCGGGCATTGAGGTTGGAAACGGTCGCAATTCCGCCTTCCGAAGTGACCCGGCGCGACAGGACAAAGCCGATGATCGAGGCGACAGTCAGCAGCGCGAACACTCCGCCGAACAGCGTCATCATGGTCGGGTTCATTGCGCGGCCTCCGTGTCTGCCAACTCCACGACCGCGGCCTGCGCGCGGGCGAGAAATGCTGCCTTGTCTTCGCCATCAGCGATTTTGAAAGGCGTGCCGAAGTTCGCAGAAGAGCTGATCGGGGCGGGCAGGATCGCGCCTTTTGGATAGGCGCGAGCGAGATTGGTGAGATAAACGGGCACCAGCTCGGCCTCGGGAAATTCCTTCGCCAGATGATAAAGCCCCGCCTTGAAATCGCCGGGGACGGGTTCGTTGCGGCGCGTGCCTTCGGGAAAGATGATGAGCGAATGACCCTTGCTCAGCGCCTCGCGCATGGGAGCAAGAGGGTCTTTAGCGCCGCTGCGTTCAACCAGCACTGCGTTCAGCACGCCCAGTGCAACAAAGCGCTGCACTGGCCCTGTGCCCCAGTAATCATGCGCGGCCACAGGGTGCGTAGTCTCGCGCAGATAGGCGGGCAATGCCGCGACCATGATCAGCGTATCGAGGTGGCTGGCGTGATTGGCGAAATAGATCCGCTGCCTGGTCGAAGGCTCGCACCCACGCCAGCGCGGATGGCCGCCGACCAGAAACCGCGTCGCGGCAAACAGGATCTCCCCTGCAATCCGCGCGATCATTTTGCTTGGCTCTTGAGCAGCTTGGCAATCCGCATGGTGCGGATGATACAGGTGAGCGCGCTGCCCAAGACGATAATCCAGAGCGTGCCGATCAGCGCCGCTTCCGGCCTTGGCAAGAAAAACGCGGCGATTGCGGCCACTGTCAGCAGGAACATCCGGTGCTGCTTTGCCATCGGGCCGACAAAGTCCTGATCGAACCCCAATGCGCCACCGGTTGCGCGGACATAGGCGGTGCCGAATGCGAGGATGGTCGCGCCATATCCCAGTTCCGGCGCGCCTGCCGCATAGCCAAACGCGACCAGAAGCAGCGCATCCTCGATCCTGTCGGGCAATTCGTTGAAAAGCGCGCCTGTCGGTGAAGACTTGCCTTCCTCTACCGCGACCAGCCCATCGAGCATATTGGCAAGCAAACGCAGCTGAATGCCGAGCGCTCCGCCGAGCCAGAGCCATTGGCTTGCCTTGCCATCGCCCGCCAACCAAAAGCACCATGCACCAGCTGCCGCGAACAGCACGCCAATGGTGGAGATCGCATTCGGGGTGAGGCCTGCGTTTGCAAGGCCGCTCGCCAATGCTTTCGCCCAGCCTGCGCTGCGCGTCTTCAAAGGCCGCCTGCTTGCCCGTGTCATGAAATGTGATCCCCCCCGCACCGCAATTAAGTGGTTGAGCGCAGTCTATCGCCGCAATTGGTTAAACAAAAGCGAGATTTAGCTGATTTTCGGCGAGGTCGGGGTGGGGAATGGGCGCCGGGCTCACCCCACAAAAAACCGCCCGACACCATGGGTGCGGACGGTTTGTTGCTCGTGTGTAGAGCGCGGTGTTAGCGCGAAAGATCATCGCTGTTGCGCTCTGCCGGGTTCCAGTCCTTTTGCAGAACCGGCTCTTCCAGCGCGCCACCGGGGCGGCCAAAGGCTGTTTGCGCAGCGCTCGGCTCACTCGTTTGTTCTTCATAGCGCGGGGCGCGATTGTTCTCGTCATTATCGTCAGAGCTTGATTGCGCGGTTTCTGCGCCTTCGTCGCTGTCGTCATTCTCGCTGCGGAACTTGTGTTCCTGCGGGCCGGTGCGTGCGGGTTCAATCGGGCGATTGTCTGATTTCGTCAGTGTAATGTTGCGGCTGTCGCCATCGGGATAGGGGCCGGTGATCGGATTATCGGTGGCCATAGGGTGCTCCTGTAATTCGTGTTATGCTATACTAAAGCAATGGATTGACCGGCCCGATCGTTCCGAAAATGTGCGCGCTTGCATGGCCTGCATCTTAAGATGATGAGCCCCGCGCAACACCCGCCCGATGCGACTCGCTTCGACTCAGATTTTGCACGGTCTATCCCCAGCGAATCATACGTGCTTGCCTGTCGCATCGTAGTTTGATTCCCTATATAGATTGGCCAACACGCGAAGAAGGAAACACAAGATGTCGTTGCTCGAAGCCCGCAAGACCTACAAGCCGTTCGAATATCCATGGGCATACGACTTTTGGAAACGCCAGCAGCAAATCCACTGGATGCCCGAGGAAGTGCCCTTGGGAGAGGATTGCCGCGACTGGGCCCAAAACCTCACCGAGCATGAGCGCAATCTGCTCACGCAGATCTTCCGTTTCTTCACCCAGGCCGATGTCGAGGTGCAGGATTGCTACCACGACAAATATGGCCGCGTGTTCAAGCCGACCGAGATCAAGATGATGCTCGCCGCCTTCTCCAATATGGAGACGGTGCACATCGCGGCATACAGCCACCTGCTCGACACGATCGGCATGCCCGAAAGCGAATATTCCGCCTTCCTCGAATATGAGGAAATGGCCGACAAGCATGATTACATGCACCAGTTCAGCGTCGATTCTGACGAAGATATCGCGCGCACGCTTGCCATGTTTGGCGGCTTTACCGAAGGGCTGCAGCTGTTCGCATCGTTTGCGATGCTGATGAACTTCCCGCGCCACAACAAGATGAAAGGCATGGGGCAGATCGTCAGCTGGTCAGTCCGCGACGAATCGCTCCACTGCGAAGGCATCATCAAGATGTTCCACACCTTCTGCGCCGAGCGTGACTGCCTGACCAAGTCGGTCAAGGAAGACATCATCGACATCTGCCAGAAAACCGTGCGCCTCGAAGATGCGTTTATCGATCTCGCGTTCGAAATGGGCCCGGTTGAGGGCATGAGCGCGAAGGAAATCAAGAAATACATCCGCTACATCGCCGATTGGCGGTTGAAGCAGCTGGGTCTCCAGGAAATCTACATGATCGACGAGCACCCACTGCCCTGGCTCACCCCGCTCCTCAATGGTGTCGAACACGCCAACTTCTTCGAAACCCGCGCGACGGAGTATTCAAAGGGCGCGACCACCGGCAATTGGAACGACGTGTGGTCAAGCTTCGACAAGCGCCAGAAGGCGAAGGCAGTCAACGAAGACCAAGCCGCGCCCGAAGGCGATGTGGATATGTTTGAAGCTGCGGAGTGATAAAACCGCCGATATCGAGCAATGCTAGCTTGACCTTACCTCCACTTTGATTCAGATCTCGTTTTGTTCCAAAGTGGAGGCCATCAATTGTTAGACCCATCGGGAAGCCAAGAGCCTGCAGCTAGCCTGCTTCGCACTGCAAATGGTCAGCAATATGGGACCATACTTGCTGATCCACCTTGGCAGTTTCAGAATCGGACCGGGAAAGTAGCACCTGAGCATAAGCGTCTAAATCGCTACGAGACGATGACTCTGGATGACATCTGCGAGTTGCCGGTCTCCGAGATCGCGGCGGACCGTGCCCATCTCTATCTCTGGGTTCCCAATGCATTATTGCCCGACGGTATGCGCGTTATGCAAGAATGGGGCTTTCGCTATGTCTCAAACATCATCTGGGAAAAGGTCCGTAAAGACGGCGGTCCCGATGGTCGCGGGGTCGGCTTCTACTTCCGAAATGTGACTGAAATTCTGCTTTTCGGGGTGCGCGGTAAGAATGTTAGAACACTCGATCCAGGTCGCCGGCAGGTAAATATTATCCGCAGCCAAAAGCGAGAGCATAGCCGCAAGCCCGATGAGCAATATCCCATCATTGAGGGATGTAGTTGGGGACCACGGATTGAATTGTTTAGCCGTGGCGTTCGCGACGGATGGACGGTTTGGGGCAATCAAGCTGATGAGGATTACCGGCCAGACTGGTCAACGTACTCGCACAATAGCGCGGCGCTCGCTTCGGAATGATCTGTGACAACTGACCATTTGGTCCCTTCTGATATTTCCAACAGCTATGAAGTTCACGAGTGGCGCAATGCTGTTGGTGTTCTTCAGACAGCTTGCCCAAGTGAATGGGACGAAATCCAAGCCGCATTGCGCAGTTTCCGTCTTCTCCGGTCTGAGGTCCTCGCACCTGGTAAGAACCGTTCATCGATTGTTGCCCGTCTCGAACAGCCATTAAAAGACAACGGTTGGGTTGAAACACAGTTTGATACTGCGATCGTTGTTGATGGGGCGGCACGCCCATCGCCTACGCACAAGGTCGATTGTTTCAAAGGACGCGTAGCTTTGGAGGTTGAGTGGAATAACAAAGACCCTTTCTACGACCGAGACCTAAACAACTTCCGATTGCTTTTCGATCTGCAAGTGATCGATGTGGGCGTCATCATCACCAGATGCAGCGAACTGCAAAAGATCTTCGATGAGCTGGGCAAGGGAAAAAGCTATGGCAACTCAACAACGCACATGGGAAAACTACTGCCTAGGCTAAGAGGTGGAGCGGGCGGCGGTTGCCCAATCGTTGTCTTCGGGATCAGCGAACGCATCTACGTTGAAGACGCATTGATCTGATTTTTTGGCACTTTCTGTCAAAACTTTTCGGAGTCCGGGATGATGTGTTTGGGAGGATTAGGCCAAACCCCTACCGATACTCCCCCTTCTCATACGCGGTCACAATACCCGGGCTTGGCACCCGGCATGTTGACCTTGCATCGAAGAAGTACATGCACACGGGCCGTCCATCCCTGAAAGCCACTTGCACCGAGCCGTTCTGAATTTGCCCCATCTGATTAAAGCGGTAGCGGGCGCTGATATTGGTGGGGCGGCCTGATGCGTCCTTTTGCGTCACCAATACGTTTGAGACGCTTCCGGGCAGGTAGCGGTTGAACATCCAGCCGCGCGCGTTCTCTCCGATCAGCGCGTCGACCATTTTGCCATAGTCCGATGGCACATAGGCCCCGCCGCCGCCTCTGGTCGAAGCGAGCGTTGCGCCGCCTGCCAGTTTGAGCGCCGCCTCGCCCGATCCGAACCGTTCCAGATTGGCCTGAAACCGTTTTAACGCCGGGCTGGTGCAGGAATTCTGGCCGAGCAGCGTGTCCATATCGCCTTGGGCAGCGAGCGCGACATCGGTGATGCGGCGCGAATAGGCCGTCGGGTCCCCGCCCTGCGTGGGGAAAACGCTGCCAACCACATCGCGTGCCTGTTTGGCCTCAAGCCTTTTGGAAATGCTCATCAGGCCGGGATCGGCAAAGCGGCCCGTGCCATAGGTTTCATATTGTGCGCATGTCCGGCTGATCTCGACCCCAAAACCGTTGCGCGTCACGCGTTCGGCCACGCAGCGTTCCGCCATGATCTCCACCTTGTTGGCAGGCAGGGCATTGGGGCATCGTCGCGAAAACGCATTGATGTATTCGCGAAGGACAAAGGCATAGGCATCGCCTTCGGGCTGCAACCGCGCATTGGCAAAATCGCCGAGGTAAATCGCAGAAACCTCGCTCTCGTAATTGAGCCCTGCAACTTTGAGGCTGCCGGGTTTCAGGCTCGATTGCGCCACCGCTGCAGACGCCGAAAGCACGGTGAGGATTGAAACGAGTTTAAGCGCGAATTTCATTGGCAGCCCCCTGACAAAGATGTTCCGCATTGGGTATCACAATGCCCGCCTGATTTCACGGATTAAGAACCGGATATCGCGCCCAGCTTTACGCCGCCCAGCAGCACTCGCGAATACCAGACATGGGCTTGCAAAAGCGATCGCCACCCCGATTGCTCAATCCCGCCAACCCATGATCCGAAGAGCAGGCGGGTGTGATCGCCCGATGGCTTGACTGCAAACCAGCTGGCTGTTCCTGAACCCTTGGAATGGAACAGCGCTTCGCTCTCGCGGCGCTCGAAAACGCGCCATGCGCCAAAGCTTTCGGCCTCGCCCGTCGCAATGGCGCGAGCATCTGCGCGCGATGATGGACCGGCGATCAGCTTGAGGATGATCCGCTCCGGCAGGAAGGTGGCGCTGCAATAAAACCCCTCAATAAACTGGGAGAGGGAGACGGTGCCCGGAACATCGCGGTAAAAGCAGTCGCGATAATCACCAGCGTCGCCAAATCCGGCAAGCAGGCTGTCTCGGGGAATGGGGATGGCGGCGGTTTTGGACATGGGTGAGAGCTAGCAAAAACCTTGTCGATAGAATGCGCTCTTGCGTCAACGCCGCGCCACTGTATTGTCGCCACAATACACCTGGAGGGAATGATTTCAATGGTTTTGACACTTGCGCTTATGCTCGCTCAGCCCGAAGCAACTGAAGGGGCAGCGCCCATTCCTCCGCTTGAAGAGGCGGCAAGGCAGGTTGAGGCGCGCGATGCGGAGCTTTTCTGGAACGCGTTTGAAGGGTGCGATGGGGACAAGGTGCGCGCGCTCATCACCGATGATTTTCGCATGGTGCACGATATCGCCGGAATGGTCGTCGGCAATGGCGATGAGTTCGCGAGGCAGATCAGCCAGAGCTGCGCGGACCGCGCGCCCGGTGGAGCCTCCGAAGGGTATCGGAACAAGCGCTTGCTCACCGCCGGATCGCAAGAGGTGACGCCGATTGGCGAATGGGGCGTGCTGCAGCGCGGCTGGCACACTTTCCACGAATGGCGCGGGGAAGATGCCGGTTGGGAGCAGGTGGGCGGTGCGCGCTTTATCAATCTGTGGAAATGGATGCCGGATGAGGGCGTTTTTAGGATGCAGGAAACGATCAGCGTCGATCACGCAGCAGCGCTGCCCTATCCTCCTGTGACGGCAGAATAGCGTTTGATCTTGGTCAAAGCGCGGGGGTTGCTCTTGGGTTAGGTGGGGACATCACGGGAGAAGGAGAACCCATAGTGTCCGCTCACACACCGCATCAATTGTCCGATGAATTTCCGCACGATACGGACGCACTGCATCAGCTCAAACTGAAGAGCGCGCATTTTCGCAATCTGTCCGATCGCTACAGCGTTCTTAACCGGTCGATCCACCGGATCGAGGTGGAGGTTGATGGCGCCTCTGATGCCTATCTGACGCGGCTGCGCAAACAGCGGCTCTCGCTGCTCGATGAAATCGCGATCATGCTGGAGGATGCTGAAACAGTGAGCGCGTGAAGGGGAGAGGTGGCTTCTCGATAAGAGATTGCCCGTCGCCTCCTGCTTTTGAAGGGCAACTCGCCGCGCAGGTGAAAGAGGGACACCTGGACAGCGGACGGTATGAGAGCAGCGTCTGAGGCGAGGCGCTGCTCTCGCCATGTCTATTGGCTTGGATGTCTACTGGCTGGGCGAGCCTTACTCCCAACCCCATGCAGGTGGTGGGGTGTCCACTTCCTGTGTGAGGTCAAACTCGACACGGAACAGCCGGTCTTCAAGCGCGCCGCCTTCAACAGTGCGTTCGAGCTGATAGGCAAAGGTGGGGTCTGCCGCTTGCACCGGGTCCACTTCGATGGACCAGACGTTGGTGACAGAAGCATAGAGGCCCTCGCGATCGAACAGGGCGATGCTGAAATCGTCGACAGGGAAGGCTTGCGAGCGGGCAGACCCCTTATCCGCCGTATCGCCGCCATACATGGTGACGGCATCGCTCTGGCCATCTTCGTGGCGATGATCGTGTTTGAGGCGCAGGCCTGTGTCGGTGCGGGTGACAAGCCAGGTGCGCGATCTGTCCCATTCGCCGTCTTGTTGGACGTGAAAGGGAATGGCGATCCGATCCTCGGAGCATTCGGCAACGTGCATGATCATGGGTGCGCCTTTGAAGTCCACGTCCATGGGATTGTCGCTGACGAGTTCGCCTGCATAGGATTTGCCGCAATGGGTGGAAAGCGTTTGCCAGAACACGTCATGCCAATCGGGCGTGGGATCGGAATGCAGGTTCGGATGCGTCTCGCAAGCCGTGAGAAGGGCGCAAGACAGCGAAAGCGCGGTGCAGGTTCGGAGCAAGGAAGGTTGCATCATCGGGATAGGATTAGCGCGAGGTGGTTGTCTTGTCGTGTTAAATTGCGGATTGCTCTCAATTGCGGTCCCTATCAATTGTAAGGGGCTGGCGCTCAGGAGTTGCTGCGCGGGCACTACGAATTCGTACCGATCGATAAGAGGATACTGCAAATGACAAACCACCCATTTTCGCTTGCCGCAGCCGCTGCATTTTGTGCAGCCGCATTGATGGTGCCCGCGCTCGCCGATGATCATGGGGGCAAAGTGGTGGTCGAGAATGAAATGGAGTTTCCCGCCGATGCGGTGTGGAAGCACAGCTTTGATGCGTATGAGGCCAAAGCAGGCGAAGTGAATGCATCGCTGCGCCGCGCGCTTTCGTTCTCAAAAGCGATGGAGGCCGAGGGGATTGATCCCTCGCGCGTAAAAGTGGCGGTGGTGATCCACGGACCCTCGGTTTTCGATGTCGCGAGTGATGCGCGCTATGCAGCGAAGCACGACACGGGCGACACCGATTACGATGCCAATCCGAGTGCCGAAACCGTGGCTGAATTGATCGAACGCGGAGCTGAAATCTGGGTGTGCGGATTTGCAGCCAATTATCACAAGGTCGGCAATAGCGATCTGCTGCCCGGCGTGAAGATGGCGCCCACGGGCACCGTTGCCCATGCCGAATTGCAGCGGCGCGGTTTTGGGATCAACGCTTACTAGAGAAATTCAGGATGCCCGCCGCCAGCGCAAAGATGGCCAAGCGGCGGGTCGATCCAAATTGTGATCGTCGAGTTAGAACAACAGCGTCTTGGGATCGGGCATCGGTTCCTGACGCTGCGCCTTGATAAGGCTCATCACGCTTCGAACGCCGACCCAGATCATGATGACAGGGAACAGCAGAAGCCCGATTAGAACGATCGAGAGAACACCGGCAATAATGCTGGCGGCAAATCCGACCCAGAAGGTCGTGATCAGATAGGTGAAGTGCGACGCGGCCCAATCTTCCCCGTTTTCGCCCTGCCACACATGGGCAAGGACGATGCCAATAAGGCCCGAAATCCCGGTTACAAAGCTGCCCAGATAGAGCAGCGAAATGATGGTTGGCTGATTGAAATCGAAACCTGAATTGGTGGTGGGTTGGTTCATGGCAGATCCCCTGTATTGCCGCGAATTGTACCCACAGACTAAGCAAACAGCGCTGTTGGGCAAGAGTTTTGTGTCTGGGGGCGAAAAACCGGCAGAGACGACCGAAAACTAGGTGCCCTATTTGCACCAATCGAGCGGCTCTGCTCCCCAGCCGCTTTCTGCTGCAAGGCCGCGTCCAATCATTGTCTCGGCAAGGTATTCTGGGGTCCCATTGGGTAAGACCCGCCGCACCGCGCGAAGTTCGCGCCCGTATTGATCATAGGGCGGCTCGTCCGCTCCGTTCCATTCAAATGTCCCGCGGGCCAACCAGTCGCGAAGGGCAATCTGAGCATCCTGCGCTGTCTTGCGCTCCGCAGCGCAAGCACCGTTTAATTCAGGCGCGTCAAACCCTGTCAGGCGAATGCGGCGGCGCGCCTCGCCAAATCCGATGATGATGGTGTCACCGTCCGCAACGCAGCCATAGGCGCTGCTCGATCCATCACCGCAGATAGGGAAGGTCTGATCCACGCTGACCCAACCTTGCTCAGCAGCAATCGGCCTGATGCCATACCACCAGCCCGCCATAACGATCAGGGCAAGCACAGGTACGCGCCACAAAAGCCACCAGGAAAGCAGGCGATTTTTGCTGCGAGATCGGTCGCGTTTGAAACGCGGCTTACGGATGCGTTTGGCCATAGATGAGCGGTCGTCCAATCAGACGAGGTTAGCGCATGGCCAACACCCTGCCCAGCCCGATATGGCCTGCAAAACGCGGGTTTATGAAGGCTCTTTTATGGATGCTGGATTTTATTCCTGCGTATCGCCCCGGCGTCCAAAGCCAGATCGGCGTTCACTCTTGCGGCGATCAGTTCCTGAGCGCCTGTCGCCTTTTCTGCGGTCTTCGCCGTCGAATGTTTCTTGTGATTTGCGCCTGTCGCCTCCGCGGCGGCCTGATGCGTCTTCACTATCGGAATTGGCGTCAAGCGCAGGGTCATTATTCGCGTCGTCCATTAGCAACTCCAGCAGGTTGAACATCGGACCCAGGATGCTGCGCGGTCGGCTTTTTGCACGATCCAGACCGCAGCATGGCGCTGCAAATACACAAAAAACCGCGCAAGGGACACCCCTCGCGCGGTCGCTGTTCATAACGCGCCGATTGGCGGCGTTTGAGGTGTTAGACGTTTTCGGTTTCCTCAAGCGAACCGAAGGAACCATCCGGACGTTCAATTTCAAGGCATGTGCCAGAATCGACGTAAGTCCAGGCATTGCCCTGATAATCGATTACACTGGTGCCGGCACAGCTTGTGCCTGGGCCTGCCGCGCAATCATTTTCGCCTGCTTTTGAAATGCCGAAGCACTTCTCTTTCTCGCCGCCGCCAGCTGCGGCAAGAGCTTCTGCTTCTGTGCCGCCGGCTTGTGACGCTTCGGTTGGGGCTTCCGCGCCGCCTGAACAGGCTGCTGCAAGACCCGCTGCTGCGGCCAGCGCGATGGAATTTTTCATACGAGTGGTGTTCATCATTGTCCTCCGGTCCAAGTGTCTTAGGGGATGCGACCAGCGCATCGACCTTACCGACGATTCGTATCCAATAGGAGTTTGGTTACAGTGCCAAGGGAAAATATGACCAGCCTACTGGGAAAAGGGGCAAAATGCGCAGCACTGGGAGCGACGTTTTGCGAGCTTTGCATGTGCCCTGCGAAGCAGCTAAGCGCTCGGGCATGACTACCGCCCAACCCGATGACGCTGGCGATCCAACCCTTGCCAAGACGCAAGTGCTGATAGAAGCGCTGCCCTATTTTCAGCGCTATGCCGGGCGCACGTTCGTGGTGAAGTATGGCGGCCATGCGATGGGCGATCCCAAGGCAGCGCGCGAATTTGCTGAAGACATTGTCTTGCTGAAAGCCGTCGGCATCAATCCGGTTGTCGTGCACGGAGGCGGGCCGCAGATCGGTGAAATGCTGGCTAAACTTGGCGTTGAAAGCACCTTTGTTGACGGCTTGCGCGTGACTGACGAAGCGACTGCCAAGGTTGCCCAAATGGTTCTGTCCGGCGCGATCAACAAGGACATCGTGAGCTGGCTCGGCAAAGCGGGCGGCAAGGCGATTGGTTTGTCGGGTAAGGATGGCGGCCTTGTCACCGCGCGCAAAGTCAACCGCACGTCGCGCGATCCGGAAAGCGCAATCGAGAAAGTGATCGATCTGGGTTTTGTGGGCGAACCAGCGAGCGTCGATACGAGCGTGCTCGATACGGCTGTTTCAGCAGGAATGATCCCCGTGATTGCGCCGATTGCAAGCGGAGAAGATGGCGCCACCTACAACATCAATGCTGACACGATGGCGGGGGCGATTGCGTCTGCCTTGGGCGCTGCGCGCTTGTTCTTGCTCACCGATGTGGCCGGAGTGCTTGATGGATCGGGAGAACTCATCACGGATTTGACGCCTGCTGATATCGCGCAATTGAAACAGGAAGGCGTTATCAAAGGCGGCATGGTCCCCAAGCTGGAAACATGCGTATCGGCGGTGCAATCGGGCTGCGAAGCCGCGGTCGTACTCGATGGACGGGTGGCCCATGCAATGCTGCTCGAATTCTTCACTGCAAGAGGCGCGGGCACTCTGGTGCGGGCCTGAAGGCGCTGCTACGGACTTGACGAAGCCTTGGGGCGTATTACGTAGATAACACGGTTCGCAGAAAGGCAATTGCCGCATAGACGGTTTAGACCAAGGAAAAACGAATACATGACTGGCCTTGTCGCTTTATATCAGATCATCTCGATGATTGTGAACGTCTTCGTGATGCTCATCATCATACAGTTCGTGATCGGCCTGCTTTTTGCGTTCAACGTTGTGAGCCCTTCGAACCAGTTTTTGATGGCGTTTTACAGTTCGATCAATCGCTTGCTCGATCCGATACTAAGCCCGATCCGGCGGATTATGCCCGATACAGGCGCAATCGATTTCTCGCCTATCGTTCTTATTCTCGCCTTGAACGCGATCCTGATCGTCCTTTCCGCTGTCATAACCGGATAGATTAGCCGATGACCGCCACCCGCATCGACGGCAAAGCGTTTGCCGCAAAACTTCGCGAGCGTGTGGGTGAGCATGCGCTGGAATTTGCAAAGGCTGCTGGGCGCAAGCCGGGGCTCGCCGTGGTGCTGGTGGGCGATGATCCGGCGAGCCAGGTTTATGTCGGCTCCAAGGGCAAGGCGACTGTGGCTGCCAATATGGAAAGCTTCGAGCATCGCCTTCCCGATGACACACCAGAAGCTGATCTGCTCGCGCTGGTCGAACAGCTTAATGAGGACGAGCGCGTTGACGGCATTTTGGTGCAATTGCCTTTGCCCGGTCATCTCGATGAACAATCAATCATCGCCTCGATCAGCCCTGACAAGGACGTCGATGGATTTCACGTGATCAATGCGGGGCGGCTTTCGGTGGGGCAGTCGGGCTTTGTGCCGTGCACGCCGCTTGGCTGCATGATGTTGCTGACCGACAGGCTTGGTGATCTTTCGGGATTGGAAGCGGTGGTGCTTGGCCGATCCAACATTGTAGGAAAACCGATGGCGCAACTCCTACTCGATGCCAACGCCACAGTGACAATCGCACACAGCCGCACACGCGAGGTCGAATCTGTCGTTAAGCGAGCGGACATAGTCGTTGCGGCAGTCGGTCGGCCGGAAATGATCCGCAAGGAATGGCTGAAAGAGGGCGCAACCGTGATCGATGTCGGTATCAACCGCTTGCCCCCCGAACCGGGCAAGGAGAAGGGGCGACTGGTGGGCGATGTTGCTTTTGGTGAGGCGAGCGAAGTCGCCGGTGCAATCACGCCTGTTCCAGGCGGCGTCGGCCCGATGACAATCGCAGTTCTCTTGCGCAACACACTCGTCGCCGCACATCGCAATGCGGGTCTCGATGTACCGGAGGGATTATGAAGGCTGCGGGTTACTGGATCACCATAGGCGTCACCGTGCTTGCGCTTACGGCCTGCTCAAGCGGGCAGCGCCGCGGACCGCCGACTAAGGTGATCAATCAGGCTCTTTCGACAGCGCCTGGAAAAGCCCAGCCCAGCCAGATTGTCGCTCGCGAAATCGAGTATGCGCAGGCAGCAAAGGAACAGGGCCAATTTGTCGCCGCTGAAGACTTTGCAGCCCCCGGCGCGCTGATGCACGTGCGCGGCGGACCGGTGCCGTTTTCGGCGCTAGCAAGTCTGCTTAAGACCGCCGATATTCAGACGCAATGGAAACCGCGCACTGTCGTGATGAGCTGCGATGGCGCGCTCGCGATCAGCCAGGGCCGCTTTGCCGACAAAGATGGCAAGGTTGGCAATTACGTCACCACATGGGTGCGGCAGAGCGATAACAGCTATAAATGGAGCTATGACGTCGCAGGATATGATGATCCGCAGCCACCTCCGCGCCAGGAATTCGAAGACGGTGATATCGTGGTTACCGCGATCGATGCGGTGCAAGGGCTGGTCGCATCATGCCCGCGCGGCGGCGTTGCGCCTCCTCCGCCGCCTGCCATTCCCATTGGAGAAGAAGGCAAAAGCGATGCGCAATTATCCAGCGATGGCACTATGCGCTGGCGCTGGGAGCACGCTGAGGACGGCATGAAGAATGTTGTTGCGGAATATTTCTACGAGGGCCGATGGGTCACGGCAGTCGAAGAAAGCCTTGCACCCATCATCGAATAATGGTGAGGGGCGCGGCGAACCTTTCAACCGTAACCTAGCAATGATCGCCAAGCCTTTATGGTTCTGCCCGAACTCTTCGTCTCTGCCTTTATCACGCTCTTCGTCGTGATTGACCCGCCCGGCTGCGCGCCGATCTACGCCGGGCTGACGAAGAATGCGACCAACGCGCAGGCGCGCAACATGGCGTTACGCGCGACGGCGATTGCAGCAGTGATCCTGTTGATCTTCGCCTTCTTTGGTGAGGCTTTGCTGAGCGCCCTGCACATTGAGCTCGACAGTTTTCGCATCGCAGGTGGGTTGATGCTGTTCTGGATCGCATTTGAAATGGTGTTCGAGAAGCGCACCCAACGCCGAACGGAGCGCGCAGACAAAATCAGTGCCAATCCTGAAGTGGAAGACGTTTCGGTCTTTCCCATGGCGATGCCGATGCTCGCAGGGCCCGGTGCGATTGCTGCCGTCATGCTGCTGATGAATGAGGCAGACACGGCGGCTCAAACACTGGAAGTGTTCGCAGCCCTAGGCCTCGTGCTCGCGATTACGGCTATCGCGCTGATGGCTGCAGGGCCGCTGATCAGGCTGCTGGGGGATAAGGTTGAAGCAGTCATCACCCGGCTGCTCGGTGTGCTGTTGGCGGCTCTTGCCGCGCAGTATGTGCTGGACGGCCTTCGCGGGGCTTTCGGGATTGACGTTTAGGCCATCGGCGCATTCATGAGAGCGCTGGTGATACCCCACGCGCTTGCAAGGGCGACACCCAAGGTTCCAAATGCTCCTAAAGCGCGCATTCCCGCGAAAGCTTTTCTGCCGCCTGTCAAATCCTCACCGTGCGAACCTGCGAGCGAGGAGAAGGCCAATGCATGAAAAATGCGCGCGCCTGCAAAGACTAAACAAAGAGAGAGCACGTAAGCCGTTTGGCCCGACAGCATCTCAAACAGAGCGATAACAACTAAAAACAATCCTGAGTTTTCGGCGAGATTGCCATGCCGGCGCACTTTGCGCTCAAGATCGCGATCATCGCCCACACCGATGAATTGCCCTTTTGAACGGTGCAGCCCGACTGTCAGCATCAACACAACTTGGAGAACGATCAGAAACGCACCAAGGGCTGCGGTGTAAATCGGAAGCTGGGTCATTTCGAGAGTTCCTCAAGCAAGATTGGTGTGTCGGGAAAGCCGATCAATGAGAGCGCCGCGCGTCCTGCATCCAGCACAAGCGATGCATCGCTCGCGAGCCTTGATGACGCATGCGCGCCGTGGAGCAATTGCGTAAGCGTGCGGCCTATCGCCTCGGGGTTCGCATCGCCGCGTGTTTGCTCCATCGCGTCTTTCGCAATCATGGTCATCTGCCGTTCGATCGCATCGAAAATGACCTTGGCCTCTGTGCGGACAGCGGGAAGCTCTTGGCCAAGCTCCAGTGCCAATCCCATCATCGGGCATCCAAACACGTCACCATGCTCATCGCTCATGCAATTGTGCGTGTTGTAAATTGCCCGTATTATGGAGGCGAGGCGAATTTGCGGCGGGACTTGCCGGTCTGAATTCGCCGCAAAAAACATCTCGGTCGCGAAGCTGCCGTGATATTTGACGACAGCGAGAGCGAGATCGCTTTTGTCGGAAAAGTAGCGGTAGACAGTCGCCTTGTTGACGCCAGCCACCTCCGCCACTTGATCAACTGACACCCCATGGAAATTGCGCAACCAGAAGAGCTGTGCGGCAGCCGCCACGATGTTTGCCCGTGTGCGTTCGCCTTTGGTGAGCTGAGCAGCGATATTCATAACTAACCGTGTAGTTACTTTTGGAATCGGCTCAAAGCGTTGTCATGCGACATTTTGTCGCGATAGCTGAGACATTCGATGTTCATCGTAGGCTGATTAGCGAACTTGCGCTTACAGTTTCAGAAAGTAGCAAGGCGACAGTGATGGGCACGATCAAGCAGGCCGGATATGTACGATTTCCGCTTTGGCTTATCTTCGTCCTTTTCATCCTTGCATGCGCAACTGTACATCCCGCGCATTCCCAGAATGGAGAAGAAAAGCCACCTTTGGAACAGCTCACACTGCTCCAACTTGAGACGAAGATTGAAGCTGGCGATCTGGGCAAGATCCGCGCTCTCGCAGCTAGTCAGTCTGGCGAGACAGTCTATCGCAAACGCTTTGGCAAAGGTGAACCCGGCGAAGCGGTTGATATCAAGTCGGCTGGCAAATCGATCACCGCGCTGGCGGTTGGCGCAGCTATTGCCGATGGGGCGCTGCTGGGAACTGACGTGAAGGTGTGGCCCTACCTTGATGCATCGCGAGGGGCTCCATTCGATGACATAACCGTCGCTGACCTGCTCTCCATGTCGTCAGCGCTCGACTGCAATGATTGGGAGCGGCGTTCCCCAGGGCAGGAAGAAAAAATGTATCGGCGCCGAAAGTGGCGCGAATTCGCGCTCGCATTGCCAGACCGCCAGTATATGCGTGACGAGCACGGTATTGGATCCTTCTCCTACTGCACTGCTGGGGTGTTCCTACTGGGCCAAGTGGTTGAGAAGGCGACGGGCGAGACGTTTGATGCCTATGTCCAGCGCCGTCTGTTTGATCCGCTTAACATTGAGGGAGTGGAATGGCGCCGATCCCGCAGCGGCGAAGTGCAGTCGGGAGGGCAACTGACCATTGGTGATGAAGCGCTTATCAAGCTCGGGCAGCTCGTGCTCAATCGGGGGCAGTGGGAGGGCGAGGAGATCGTCCCTGAGCAATGGCTGCGGACAATGCTGGCTTCCAGCCACAAGCTCAGTGAGCATGTGCACTACGGCTATTTGTGGTGGATGATGCCTTTGCAATCATCCCGCGGCTTTGAGGCCGCTTTCATGATGAAGGGCAATGGCGGCAACATCGTTGCTGTCATCCCGACAATGGACGCAGTGTTGGTTGTGCAAGCTGAGAGCTACAACAAGCGCGATGCTGACCGGCATTCCTTCATGGCACTTACTGCGATGCTCAAAAGCCTACCGGTGCCTGAAGAGTGATCCCATTCAGATCTATTGCAGAGTCATGATCTCTTCGCCGCCATCGCGGCGGCCAAAGAACTGCATCAATTGAACCAGCAATTCGCAGCGGTCAGACAGGGTAGGCGCTTCGAGAAGAGCCTGTTTTGATGCGGGATCAAATGGGGCGATTTGCGATACGCCATTAATCAGTGAGTGGTCATCGAGCCGCTCAACCGAGTCCCAATCAACCTTGTAACCTTGCGCATCGGCAAATGCTCGCGCTTCAGCTTCGAAACCGCCGCGTTGGGCGTGACTCAGAGTTTCGTCTTCATCTTCGTCAATGAGATCCGCCTCCACTTGGCGAAAGGCACTGTTGACGTCCAATTCCCGCAGGATCCTAAAGCGCTGCTCACCATCAAGGATGAGGTTGTAACGGCCATCTTCCATTGCTTCGACTTCGCCAATCCGGCCCACACAACCGACCGTGTAAAGGGGGGCGCCATCCACCGGTTGTTGCGGCTGGACCATCGCAATGCGCCGATCGCGCACCAGTGCATCCCCGACGAGCGCGCGATATCGCGGCTCAAAGATGTGAAGCGGCAATTGCAGACCGGGGAACAGTACAGCGCCGGTCAGTGGAAAGATGGAGAGACGGGTGGACATAACTTGTCTGAGCTTTGCCCTTATCCGAACAGGATCTTTGACAGTCGGCGGCGGGTTGCAACGACCCACTCATCCTCAAGACCTGTTGCCTCGAAAATCTGCAGAAGCTTGGTCCGTGCAGCCCCCTCATCCCATTCGCGATCCTTTGCAATCATGGAAAGCAGCGTATCTGCAGCCTCATCACGTTGGCCGCTGGCAAAAGCAGCTTCGGCATAAGCGAATTGCGCGTCCATATCATCAGGTGCGGCGTCTGCAGCGGCTTTGAGTCCAGCGAGCTCGCTGTCGTCGACCTGCGTGCCCGCAAGTTCGAGCGCGCTCTTGGCAGCAGCGATAGCCGGGTCGTTCGCAAGCTTAGGATTCGCCTCGATTGCAGTGAGTACCTGGCGCGCTTCGTCAATCTGGTCCAATTTGACTAGCGCGCGCACAAGACCGGAATGGGCAGGGGCATTGTCGGTTGCAAACTCGGTTACCTGGGCGAAAATCCCAGCGGCGCGCTGCGCATCACCTTCGCTCAGCGCGTCCTCACCCAGCTTCAAAAACTGCTCGATCTCTTCGGCCGAAGGACCTTGAGGCGCACCATCCGCGCCCGCTTGCACCGGCAATTGCTCGAGCAGCTGATCAAGCATTTGTTTGAACTGCGATTCGCCGCGTGCATTGGTCAGATCGGCGACAGGCTGACCCTGAAACATGGCGTAAACAGTCGGGATCGACTTGACCTGAAATTGGCCAGCAATGAATTGCTCTTCATCGACATTCAGCTTTGCCAGGATCACGCCCTTGTCGGCATATTCCGCGCAGACCTTCTCGAGCATCGGTGCCAGCGCCTTGCAGGGTCCGCACCATTCCGCCCAAAAATCAAGGATGACCAGCTTGCTCTGGGAGGGTTCGACAACGTCTTTGCGAAACCGCTCAACCGCCTTTTGTTCGTCCATGTTGAGACCCATGCTCGCCAATTGTCATGCTCCTGAAGAATGATGATCAAAGTCACCTGCCAATGTGGGGTGTTTGCAGGCTTTGTGAAGCGCGCATTTTTGCTGGCGCTTTGCGCGGGTATGATCAAGCGATATTTAGACTTGAAAGGTGCGCAAGGCGCTGTTAATTGCGCGCCTCCCCGGCAGAGATCAGCGGTATCGCGTCTCTGTGTGGCGTCAGTGAGCGGGCGTAGCTCAGGGGTAGAGCACAACCTTGCCAAGGTTGGGGTCGGGCGTTCGAATCGCCTCGCCCGCTCCATTTTCACCCAGACTTAGCGATGCGACTTGCGGGTGATCCAAGCCTGCCTGTGCGGCCTGTGTCTTTCCTGCCGCACCGCATTGATAATCACCCACTACTTCAAGCGTTTCGTCGAACTAGGCTGCCAAGAGGGCTTGCAGTCTTACCTTCGGCTGCTACGGAAAATGATACGTTATTACATAAATCAAATAGGCAAGTTCCATGAAAACGCTGACCTCGCGACTCGCGCTCACTACCGCATTGACCTTTGTAATTGGCACTGCGCCCGCGTTGGCACAGTCGACATCGCAAACCTCTGAGGCCGATGGCTCTCAAAACGACAGCGCTGCGGGCGACGATGATGAGGGTGATCCGCATTATCGTGGCGGCAAGGATATCATTGTTAGTGCCGAGGGGCTCGAACAGCTGGATTTCCTAGCGGGTAAAGCTGTGGTCAACGCCGCTGACATTCAGCGCAATCTCAACGGACAGATTGGCGAAGTTCTTGCCAAGCTTCCCGGTGTTTCCGCCAGCAGTTTCGCGCCGGGCGCATCCCGACCGATCTTGCGCGGTTTCGATGGAGAGCGTGTGCGCGTTCTTATCGATGGCTTGGGAACGGCCGACGTATCGAACACCTCTGCCGATCACGCGGTCTCGATCGACCCACTGACCGCCCAGCGCATCGAAGTGCTGCGCGGTCCGGCTTCGCTTCTCTATGGCAGCCAGGCCATCGGCGGTGTTGTCAACGTCATCGACAAACGCATCCCATATGCCGTGCCAGATGAGGATTTTCACCTCGACGCTCTCGTAGCAGCGGACACGGCTACCGATCTTCTCACGGCAGGGGCATCACTCGATGTGCCCGTTGGCGAAAACTTCGTTGTCCATGTTGATGGCAGTTGGCGAGACACAGGTAATGTCGAAATTCCTGGGTTCCAACTCAGCGATGAGCTTCGGGCTGACATTCTTGCTGGCGCAGATGAAGAAGAAGCCGAAGGTGAATTCGAAGAGGCTGAGGAGCTCCGCGAAACGGCAAACCAGCGCGGCTTTCTCCCTAACAGCGGCACCGAAACCTGGACCGTCAATGGCGGCTTCACCGCGTTTCTGGGTGAGCACAGCATTGGGGCATCGGTGGGCTACTACGACACCTTTTATGGCCTGATCGGAAGGCCCGGCGCTGAACATGCGCATGGCGAAGAAGGGGAAGGTGAAGAAGAGGAGGAGGAAGGCGAAGAAATCGTCTCCATTGGTCTCGAGCAATGGCGCGCTGACATGCGTGCGCAGATTGCGCTTGGCGACGGATTCTTCTCTAAATTGAACGTGCGTGCAGGGTACTCCGATTACACTCACACCGAATTTGAAGGCGAAGAAGTCGGAACGGTGTTTGACACCGAGAGCTTCGAAGCGCGCGCTGAGCTCATTCAAAGCTCCGGCGGCGTGATTGGTGCGCAGTACACGGCTCGCGATTTCTCTGCGATTGGCGAAGAAGCATTCGTTCCGCCCAATTTCACCCGTCAGATTGCGCTTTTCACGGCGCAGGAATTTGATCTTAACGGCATCCAGATCGAAGCCGCGGGCCGCTATGAAAACGTCGATGTGGAATCGGATGTACTCGGCCTTGAGCGCAATTTTGACCTATTCTCCGGTGCCTTGTCGGCCATTCTGGTAACGGATGGCGGAACGCGCTTCGGTCTAACCGGCTCCCGAGCAGAACGCGCCCCTGCCGGTGAAGAACTGTTCGCAAATGGTCCGCATATCGCAACACAGGCCTTCGAATTTGGCGATCCCGATCTCGACGTCGAAAGCGCTTGGGGTTTGGAGGCCTTTGTCAACGCTGGTTTTGGCAAGACGCAGCTAAATGTCGCGGTCTTCTATCAGTCCTTTGACGACTTCATTTTCCTTTCCCCAACGGGCGAGGAAGAGGACGATCTGCCCGTCTTTGTGTTCCTGCAAGAGGACGCCACGTTCTTCGGATTTGAAGCTGATCTTCTTGTTCCGATTGTCGATAATGGCGAATTTACTCTCGATGCTGATTTGCGCGCGGAATACGTTTCGGCTGATCTAAACGGCGATCCGGCGACAGGCGGCATTGATGGCAATGTTCCGCGCATTCCGCCTGTGAGCCTCCTCGGCGCGCTCGATGCGGGGATCGGAGCCTTTGACGTTCGCGGCGAAGTCGAATGGTTTGCAAGCCAGAATGACGTTGCCGAGTTTGAGGCCGAAACGGATTCGTTCACCCTTGTCAATCTCGCGGTTGCCTGGCGGCCCATCCCTTCAAACCAGTCCGTCACTCTCATGCTCAATGCCGATAACCTGTTCGATGTGACGGGGCGGCGGCATTCGAGCTTCACAAAAGATTTCGTAACGCTGCCCGGAAGGAACTTTCGCGCAAGTGTGCGTGTAAGTTTCTAAAACACGTTACGATCACCGTTCCCTAGCGACCCGGGAACTGGGCGGCCATTCGTTCGCGGATGGTCGCCCTCTTTTTTACAGGTAAGCGCCGCCTCTGAAGATCAAGAGTGTCTCGGCAGACAGGCAATAGCCGAACAAGGTGATCGCGATGCAGACCGATTTGGGGTTAGTGAGCCTCACGCCTTCTCCAGGTCTTAGCTTCGGGAAGATGTGGCGAAGCACCAACACCGTGTCCCGCGCGTGACTAACAAGCCACGCAGCGCTTAGCAGGCTGCCGCATGTGAACAGGAATACCAAGAATTGCAGCTGGGCGATGGTCACGGGACGGCTCCTTTTTCTATCCCATCCCATGATTTCAAACTGCCCAGCTGCGCAACTGTTCCCTCTACCCAAGCTTGAACTTGATACTAGTTTTCCAAAGCAAAGGTCAGTTCGGCGTGTTCCTGTAGCCGATCGACCAAAGCTTCTCCCAGGAATGATCCTGGTGTTCCGACACCGCCTTCTGCATCGCTCGCCAGCAAGGCCATGCCCGTTTCGGCAATCATTCGGCTGGTCGAGCCATAGCCTGGATCGTACTTGCCTTTGACGCCGTAATGCAGCTTCTCGCCATCTGGGCCGTCCGCCACAAACAGCACATCATAAAAGCCATTTTCACGCTCTGCTTTCGATGGGCCTTCACCGGGTTTCGGCGGTCTTGCGCCAAACGGATTCTTCATCATTTCCGCCGCTGCTTCGGCCATTTTCTTGCCCGCATCGCCGGGGCTCGTGAGCATCATCTCATCGTACTTGAAATCCTCACCGTAAGGATGGCCGAGCAGGAAGTTCGTGCGGTGTACGTTCTTGGTGTTGATCGGCGCCATGACGAACGGCGCGGCCCATTTGTCGAGATCGCTCTCATATTGCGGCACCATGCCCGTCGGCTGGCTTGGTCCGCTAAAGCCGGGCGTCAGCGCGAACGGGCTTGCCAGTGTCTTGAAGATCGAAGGGTTCTTTGCTGCCGCTTTCATAGTCGCGGTAAGGCTCGCGGCGGTCCCGCCAGAAAATGTCCCAGCCATCGCGCGCACACGTCCCCGGATCCGTTTCGAAGGCTCGCCAAAGCGTTCTTTTGCAGCCTTCTGCGTCATCATCACGCCGAGATCGAAGGGAATGGAATCGAACCCGCTTGAGAAACAGATTCGCGCGCCTGATGCCTTTGCCGCTTCGTGGTGCTCGGCAATCTTGTCCGCCATCCAGGCGGGTTCCCCGCACAGATCGGCATAGTCGGTGCCAGTGGTGACGCAGGCCTGCACCAGTTTATCGCCGTAAAGCTGATATGGCCCAACCGTCGTCAACACTACACGCGTGCGCTCACACATCGCTTCAAGGTCGGCGAGATCATCGGCATTCGCCACAACCAGCGGCGTATCGGCAGGAGCGCCGATTTCATCGCGCACCGCCTCAAGCTTGTCCTGAGACCGCCCCGCCATCGCCCACTTCGGCGCATTATCCGATGAACCATAGTGCTCGCTCAGATATTCAGCGACGAGGCGCCCGGTGTATCCAGTCGCGCCAAAAACGATGATGTCAAACTCGCGATTTTCCTTGGTCTTGGCCATTCAGTCTCTCCTTTGCCGCCCGCAATGGGCCGCTGCGCTCACAGAGTCAAAGTGCTTACGAGCTTGATCGGTGCCATGCGCCCTATGCGTGACATACTTTACGTATCTCCAGCTCGGGGCTTCGATAAATACCGCACGAAAAACTCTTGAAAAGCTTCCAGCAACACAAGCGATCACATTTTTCGATTTGGCAAAACGAATGCCCTAGCGGGAGACAAATAGCGCGATTCCAATCGGCATTTGCGAGTCCGACTTTTGCTGGGTGCAAAACGATTGAGCGCATGCGTTTTGGTGGGATTCTTGGTGTCGCTCTATGTGCGTGAGTCTGTCTTGTGCCCAGCTACTTCCGCCTGGGTTCTTGGCGTTTCTGCCGGATCAGTTCGGCTATTTGAATGCTCGATCCGGCAGCAGTTTTGCGCGCGACATCTGCGCCCACATTTTCTGCTGTTGCCGCTGCATCGGCAAACAGACGTCCTCCAACGGATACCACCGCCAGGTTATCGGGTGCTGCAAAGCGGCTGCGTTCTACCGTTTGGCGCAGATGCTCAAGTTGCTTTTTTCGGGAAAGTGCATCCGACATGCCGATATCGACAGCGTCTGGTTGCTGCGCTGACAACTGGTTTGCAAGAGCCTGATTGCTGTCAGGGAAAGTCATATCCACCTGCCAGCCTGCGTCTGTAAAGAGATCCGCCAATAGCGAAGTCCCCAAGGCATGCGGTTCCCCAGGAGCGGTGGCCAACAGAATTCTGTAACGGCTTTTCTGCCCTGAACGCTTATGGCGGACAGCGTGGCCCGCGAGTTGCAGCATGCTGAGCCCGATTGTTACATCAAGCTCGGAACAATCATCGGATAACCAGGCATCGCCCAATGCGCGTGCGGTAGGTTCAATCAACTGCGCGATGATTGCATCGCCATCCCAACCACTTTGTGAGAGCGATGCGATCAAAGCGTTGATCGCAATGTCGTCACCATTGAGAACGAGCTCCATCAATTTTGGTACTTGCGACGTGAGAGCATGCTCCGCTCTCGCGCGCCTTATTGATGGATCAGTTTCAGAATCGCCATGATAGCTTAGTAAGTCCCAGGCGCCAAAGAGCCTTGCCGGGATCAAGTGCTCGCTTAAAACCTCAATGTCGGTATGCCGTTCATCGGACCGGATCGAAGACCATACTTGCTGCAGCTTTGCTGGTGGCCCTTCGAGAGTCTGAAAGTAGCGGCCGTTTTCGTAAAGCAGCATTCCCGTGACACCGAGCGTGTGATTGCGTGCCTGCGCCTTGAGGGAAAGCTCGCGCAAATCAGCTGCAGTTGGCCTTACGGTTGCCCTACTCTGATATGTCAGGCTGCTCGTCCAATCGGTTGGGCCGACATTTGAATTTTCGATCTGCTTTGGCACACAAGCCTCCCAGCAAGTTGTGGGATGCTTCAAACAGGAAGCAGATTCTGAACGCGATGGCACGAATGAGGCGCATATACGTACCATCATCTTTAGGCCTCAAGGCCCAGCAGTGTTCAAGAATTGATCGAAGTCGACTCGACGACCGTTCCACACCTTTCCAAAAAATCCCGCGCAGAAAGCTACGTCAGCCTCAATAGGTGTCAACCGGCAATGATGGCTTACGCCATCACCGAATTGCAGGTCTCATAGAAGCCCGTTAAAGCCGCGGCAGGGTGACGCCCTTTTGGCCCATATATTTGCCCGCCCTATCGGCATAGGTAACTTCGGGCCGTTCGTTGCCTTTCAGGAACAGGAACTGGCAAGCGCCTTCGTTGGCGTAGATTTTGGCGGGCAAGGGCGTCGTGTTGGAAAATTCCAAAGTCACGTGGCCCTCCCAACCCGGTTCAAGAGGCGTGACATTTACGATGATCCCACAGCGCGCATAAGTGCTCTTTCCAAGGCAGATCACCAGCACATCATCGGGGATACGGAAGTACTCGACGGTTCGGGCGAGCGCAAAGGAGTTGGGCGGGATCACGCACACATCCTGTTCCCGATCGACAAAGCTGTTCGAAGCGAAGTCTTTGGGGTCCACCACGGCGCTGTCGACATTGGTGAAGATCTTGAATTCCGGCGCCACGCGCGCGTCATAGCCGAATGATGACACGCCATAGGAGATGACGCCTTCGCGACGCTGAGCCTCAACGAACGGCTCAATCATGCCGTGGTTCTGAGCCTGTTCGCGAATCCATTTGTCAGAAAGAATTGTCATGGCGGTTTGATTCCGGAACTACGCGCGCGGGGCAAGAAGCAGGGGCAGGTTTTTCTGCACAGTCTTGCTGTACAGGTGTAAAGGGCACCATCAGCTTGACGCGATTGCTCCGGTTTTCCTTGATACCGTCAAGTCAAACATGATAATGCGTCGCAAATGAAAGAGGGATCTTATGACCACCACCATTTGCGTCGCCACTGACTTTAGTGCCCGGGCTGATCGGGCAATTGATCGTGCTCTTTTGATCGGAGAGCAGACTGGCGCGAAAGTCCGCGTTGTCCATGCGCTTGATTACATTGAAGCGGATAATGCTGATTGGGCAAAACTCGATCGCAAGATGCGCGAATGCATTGGTGATGCGACATGTGAGACCGAATTTGCCTATCCCGAAGGGGCTTTGGCGCATGCCATCTCCAAAGATTGCAAAGACCAATGCGCAGACATGCTGCTCGTCGGCCCGGCTCGGTACAACTCGATCGGTGACTACTTTCTCGGAACGGCGGTTGATTATGTCCTGCGGAAGATCGAGAGCCCGGTTATCGTCGTCAAACAGCGCGCGCGATCGCCCTATCGGCACTTGATCGCCGGCACCGATTTCTCGGCAAACTCGCGCTATGCGATCCTTGAGGCTGCCAAGCGTTTTCCAAATGCCCAACTGCACGTAGCGCATGGGTGGCGAGTGCCGTTCCAAGGCTTTCAGCGCGACACCTACGTGCGCGAAGAAATCGAAGAAGATGCGCGATCGGCGATGGAAGCGTTCATGGCGGATCTTGCCAAGGCTAACCCCGCACTTGCCAACGCGACATCAAACGTAGCCAAAGGCAACGCGTATGAAGTCATGGCGCGTGAATTCGATGCGTACTGCGATATCGGCGGTGAAGGCTTGGTTGTCGTGGGGAGCCACGGCGAAAGCGGGTTCCGTCAGGCCGCCCTTGGCAGCCAGACCAGCGACATGCTGCGGTATTTGCAGAACGATGTGATGGTGGTGAATACCAAAGCCGCTGAAAGCTAATCAGCCAAAGCCAGCTTCCCTATTTGATGGTTTTCGCACCAAGCTTAGGGTTCAACGATGTGATATGGTTGAGCCACTTCTTGGGCCTGCGAAGCATCTTGTCAGGGTATTCGATTTTCAGCCCGACGATCTCAGCCATGCGCCCGACGAAGTGAATGCAATTGCGCTTATCAAGATCGTAAAACTTACCCGGCGCATTCTTCCATTTATTCATCTCAGCAACAATCTGGCGGTATTGAGCATCTGTCAGAGTGAGTGAGAAATGGCGGTTGGTTTTTTTAAGGTATTTCGGCTTTTCAATGCTGATGTCGTGGTAAACTGGCCCATTCAGGATTGCTGGCGACACTTTTTTAGCCGTGAAGCCGTAATTCTCACTGATTGTCTCGCCCGTGCTTTCAAGCGTTCCTTCGAGCACGATAAAGGCATGAGGATAGCGACCAAAAAGCACCGATCCATTGAAGCTGTGGAAGTGGATTTTAACAGCAGCAAAGGCAGTCCCGCTCCAGCAAAGCGCGAAAAGTGTGGCAAGAAGGGTGGTGATACTATTGAGGCGACGGATCATGCTGCAAGGTCTATCGCGAGCGTTTTGCCTCGCCAAGCCTAACTTGCGAGCAGGCTCGCATTGCCCCCTGCGGCTGTTGTATCGACACAACTGACGCGCTCTGTCGCAAAGCGTGCAAGGTAATGCGGACCGCCCGCTTTCGGACCAGTGCCCGATAGACCTTCACCGCCAAACGGCTGACTTTCAACAATGGCGCCGATCTGGTTTCGATTGACATAGAAATTGCCGACCCGCGCGCGGGCCTGCACAAATCGGCGAGTTGCCGCGATGCGGCTATGAAGGCCCAGCGTCAGTCCATATCCGGTGGCGTTGATATCTTCGACCACTTGTCCAAGCGCCTCTGCTTCAAATCGCACCACATGAAGAACTGGGCCAAAATTCTCGCGCTTCAAATCGAGAATGCTGTCAATCTCGATGATAGTCGGCGAAACAAAACAGCCATCAGTTGGAAGATTGTCGTGTTCCCAGATTGTGCGACCACTTTGTTTGCGGCGCGCGATGTGCCGGTCTAGAGCCGCTTTTGCGTCCTCATCAATCACCGGCCCGACATCCGTTGAAAGATGCGCCGGATCGCCAACGCTCAACGCTTCAAACCCGCCGCGGATCATCTCCAGCATTTCATCATAAACATCGTCCTGCAGGTATAGGACCCGCAGAGCCGAGCAGCGCTGGCCCGCTGATTGGAAAGCGCTCGCTAAAGCATCGCGCACGACCTGCTCGGGCAGAGCCGAGCTGTCGACAATCATCGCGTTCTGTCCGCCGGTCTCTGCAATGAGTGTTGCAATCGGCCCGTCGCGCGCAGCCAGTGTCTGGTTGATGAGGCGTGCGGTCTCGGTCGATCCGGTAAAGGCGACGCCCGCAAGATGCGGATTTGACGTAATCATCTGCCCCACATCGCCAGCACCGGGGAGCAATTGCAGCGCCTCTGGCGGGATGCCGGCCTTGTGGCACAGCTCGACCGCAAAGGCCGCGATCAGTGGGGTTTGTTCCGCTGGTTTGGTCACGACTGTGTTCCCGGCGGCCAAAGCTGCCGACATCATCCCGGTGAAAATTGCGAGCGGGAAATTCCACGGCGATATCGTCGCAAACACGCCGCGTCCGTGGAGGCTCAGTGTGTTTTCCTCTCCAGTTGGTCCGGGAAGCGTGATTGGCTCTGCAAACTGCCGCCGCGCTTCGGATGCATAATAGCGCAGGAAATCAACCGCTTCCCGAACTTCAGCAACGCCATCGAGCAGTGTCTTGCCCGCTTCGCGCTGGCACAGTGAGAGGAATTCCGCCGTGTGCTCTTCGTACAGATTGGCCACTTCTTCGAGTAGAAGCGCGCGTTTTTCGCCGCCCAATGCATCCCATCCCGGTTGTATTGCGGCAGCGCGGGCGAAGGCTGCGTCAACCTCTTCAGCGGTTGCATCGCGGCGAGTGCCTAGCTCAGCATTCCGATCATGGGGCATGGTGATTGGCGCGGTTTCGCCAGCTTCATCTCCCGGGAAAGTTGGCGCGGCGTTCCAATGCTTGTCGGCGAGCTTATCCAGCTTTGCCTGTAGCGGTCCAAATGTGAGTGGATCGGAAAGATCGACACCAGCGCTGTTAAGGCGTCCGCCAAAATCCGCTCCGAATATGTTGCGCGGCAGCGGGATAACTGGATTGCGCCGGGGGGAAAGGGCGGCCAATTCTGCCACCGGATCGCCCACCAATTCCTGTGCGGGAACATCCGCATCGCCCATGCGATTGACGAAGCTGGTATTCGCTCCGTTTTCAAGCAGGCGTCGCACGAGATAGGCGAGCAATTCCTTGTGCCCGCCAACCGGCGCGTAAATGCGAACTGGGGTGGCGGCATTGCCTTCGATCTTGCGAAGCGCGTCGTAAACCTCTTCGCCCATTCCGTGTAGGCGCTGGAACTCAAATGCGCGCCCCTGGCTCATCTCTTTGACGGCTGCGATAGTGTAGGCATTGTGCGTCGCGAAGGCTGGGTGGATGACGTCGTCATGTTCGAACAGTCTGGCAGCGCAGGCGAGGTAGGACACGTCGGTTGCGACTTTGCGCGTGAAGACGGGATAATCGGTGAAGCCGCCAACTTGGCTAAGCTTTATTTCCGCATCCCAATATGCGCCTTTGACCAGTCTGACGAACAGCTTGCGGCCATGTCGGCGAGCAAGCTTCGCGACCCAATCGCACAAAGGCACACCGCGTTTTTGATAGGCTTGGAGCGCTAGGCCAAAGCCTTCCCAGTGCGACCCGTCATCGCGCATGAACAGAGCATCATCCGCGACAAGCGTCTCAATGATATCAAGCGACAACTCCAGCCGCTCAGCCTCTTCCGCATCAATCGTGAAATGGATGTTCGCATCGCGCGCCTTCTCAGCAAGTGCGCGCACTATCGGCACGATATCGGTGTGCGCCTGATCTGCGTGGAGATAAGTGTATTTGGGATGCAGAGCCGACAGTTTGACAGAAATGCCCGGCGAAGGACCGATGCCGCCCGATGCTTCTTTTGCTAGCCGATCAATCGCGCTGTCATAGGCCACGCGGTAACGCTCCGCATCTGCGAAAGTCATGGCCGCTTCACCAAGCATATCGAACGAATGCGTCAGACCTTTTGCGCGCTCCGGACTTGCTCGTTTAAGCGCTTCGTTGATCGTGCGGCCATAGACGAACTGCCCACCCAGAATACGCATCGCCTGCAATGTCGCGGTGCGGATGACAGGTTCACCCATCCGATTCATCGCCCGCTTCAACGCTGGCCCCATGCCTTTTTGATGGACTTCGGGTTGTTCAAGGACTTCGCCCGTCAACATCAGTGAAAAAGTCGCCGCGTTGACGAAAGTCGATGAGCTTTCGCCGAGATGCTCTCCCCAATCGATATCGCCTATCTTGTCGCGGATAAGCGCATCGGCGGTTTCGTGATCGGGCACGCGCAAAAGGGCTTCGGCCATGCACATCAGCGCAATGCCTTCTTCTGTGTCGAGCCCGAATTGCTGGAGAAAGGCGTCGATCCCGCTCGCCTTCTGCTTTCGTGCGCCGTGGATCAGATCAATCGCGAGCGACGCCGCATTTTCCGCTACGCGCCGCGCCGGGGCAGCCTGTTCCAACCGTTCTGCAATGCACGCTTCTTCTTCTGCGCGGTAGGCAAGGCGCAAAGATGTGCGGTCAATCTGGTGCATGGAGCCGGGCGGCAAATCGGGCGTGGTCACGTATGGTTTGATCCTTGGTTGAGCGACTCGGTTAGTTTCACCTGATACTTGCTCCTCGCTGCAAAGCGGATCAAGTCATCTCAACAGGTTGATAGCCTCGCCTTCGCTGCCTAGGTGATGGACTGAGGATGGCGCGAAGGAGCGACTGCAGGTCATGGCCCTATTCTGCTTTTACTGCCGCGATGGCGAGAACAGCGAGAAACTGCGCGCGATGCATCTCGAAGAGCAGCGCAAATGGATGAGCGAGCACGATGAGAACTATCTCGCTGCAGGCCCGCTCACCAATGCCAAGGGAGAATTCGTCGGCTCACTTCTCATCATCGATGCAGAAGATGAGGCAGCCGCAAGGGCCACGGTGAATGACGATCCGTATCTTGTCGGCGGGGTGTGGCAGTCGATCCGCGTCGACCGGTTCGAGCCGGTGAAGGGCCGCTGGAAAGACCGGTAGTTCGGTCGCCGGCTAACTTAACCCAATATCCGCCCAGCAACCGCATCGAGCCTCGCCATTATCTCGGGCTCTTGCTCGTCGGGCGCTGTTATCACCGCGTCATCAAGCGCTGTGTCAATGGGTGATGCTTTGCGCTTCTTTGGCAGGCTACCCACGAATTTCGCCACCATTTCACGCGCCAATTGGCCGTTATCTTTCATCTGCGCGACCACTTGCGCGACATCGACGGCTTCGCCTTCACGCCAGCAATCGTAATCGGTCACCATGCCGATCAGAGAATAGGGCAGCTCAGCTTCGCGGGCGAGGCGGGCCTCTGGCATGGCTGTCATCCCGATAATGTCCGCGCCCCATTGGCGGTACATTCTGCTTTCCGCCCGGGTTGAGAATTGCGGTCCTTCAATCGCGATGTAGGTCGCGCCGGTTGCCACTTTGCCCTTGCAGGCGGTGATGGCTTTGGCGGCCATTTCGGACAGGCGAGAGCAAACGGGATCA
The DNA here is from genome assembly GCF_001542875.1 of Erythrobacter sp. YT30. Taxonomy (GTDB): domain Bacteria; phylum Pseudomonadota; class Alphaproteobacteria; order Sphingomonadales; family Sphingomonadaceae; genus Erythrobacter. Next base: position 1,238,522 of record NZ_LMAF01000002.1, read on the forward strand.
GCCATTGAGACATGGGTGACATATCCGCTTGAAAAGAAGCTCGATGGGCGAGCTGTCGTGCGATCTATGAATTGCTCGGCAATCGCAAAGCGCCCCGGCTCGATGGCTTCGCGCAAAGAGCCAACGGCGGATATCGCGAGGATATCAGTACAGCCGGCGCGTTTGAGAGCATCGATATTGGCGCGCGAATTGAGCTCGCTCGGCGCTATCGGGTGACCCCTGCCGTGGCGCGGCAGGAAGCGGACTTTCACCCCGTTGAGGGTCCCGCAAAGGATTTCATCGGAAGGGTCGCCCCAAGGCGTTTCAATCGCGATCCATTGCTCATCCTCCAGCCCCTCTATGTCATAGAGGCCAGAACCGCCGATAATCCCGATGCACCATTCGCTCGCCATGTTCGCCGTGTGCCTTCAATCCGTATCGATTGCGTAAATTCACGTGCGCCTTAGGTCAGGTCAAAGCGCTCGGGCAAGGCTTTGCGGATAAACCTTTCTGCTTTGCCAAAAGGTTCGGCGATGGAAGGCCGCTCGCTCATCATGTCGAAATGCGCTTTGAAATTGGCCCATTTATCGAGCGGTGTGTTGGCGACAAGCTGGGCTTGCATGAAGCAGCAAGTAACCGAGATATCCGCAATCGAAAGGCTATCGCCCGCAAAATATTGCGTGTCGCTGAGCGCGCTATCGAGGTGGTCGAGAATGGCTGGCATATCATCAGCCCAGGTCGAGCGAGCCTTGGCGAGATCGGGTTCCTTCCCTTGCATCAACGCAAAGAAGATCGGACGGAATATTCCCAGACCCACACCAGCAGCCAGAGCAGTATCGGCGTACTCTTCGAGAAACAGGGCTCGTCCGTGGGCGAAGGGTTCAGTTGGATAGAGCGGAGGCGATGGATGCTTCTTTTCAATGTATCCGCAAATTGCGCTTGAATCTGCAATCGTGCCGTCACGTCCTTCCGATGCGGTTGAACGATCTCTCATCACAGGGATCCGCTTCATTGGAGAAATCTCGAGAAACCATTCGGGCGGATTGAACACATCGACCGCCTCGATTTCGAAGGGCACGTCCTTCTCAAGACAAAGGCCTGCAACTTTGCGCACGAAAGGCGAAACGGGGCTGCCATAAAAAACGAGATCGGGCGTGGTGTCTGACATGGTTTGATGGCTCCTTACGCGTCGCTCCATACGCGCGCTGGCCAATAGCGCAACTGACAGGTGCGACTTGCCGCGAAGCTGCTATACTGGACCGCATACTGGCGTTGCCTTTTGGATCGTGACACGCCACTTTCGAAAACAGAATTCGAATCCCTACTGATGCCGCTCGTGTGCGGCAGCACGAAATTGAAAGAGAGAGGAACACCCATGGTCACTCAATACAAAAACCTCATCAATGGTGAGATGGTTGAAACCAGCGAATGGCTGGACGTCGTCAATCCTGCGACCGAAGAAGTGATTGGGCAGGTTCCCGCCTGCGGACAGGCCGAGCTCGACAAAGCCGTCGCCGCCGCACGCGCCGCTTTCCAAACTTGGAAGAAATCGTCCTACGCCGAGCGCAGCGCTGCCCTGAAAGCCATTTCCAAAACTATCGCGGACAATTCCGAGGAGCTCTATCGCTTGCTCACGAGCGAGCAGGGCAAACCGCACGCTCAGGCCAAGCAAGAAATCATGGGCGCCTCTTTCATGATGGCCGCGCAATCCGATCTCGTACTTGAAGATGAGCTCGTGAAGGATGATGAGAAAGAGAACATTCGCACCCGCCGGGTGCCCGTTGGCGTTGTGGGCGGCATCGTGCCGTGGAATTTCCCTGTTTCGATGGCAGTCCAGAAAATCGGCCCGGCACTGCTTTCAGGCTGCACCATCATCCTGAAGCCTTCGCCATTCACTCCGCTTACAACTCTGCGCCTCGCAGAGTTGATCGCCGATGTTGTGCCAGCAGGCACCGTCAATATCATTACCGGTGAAGACAGCCTCGGGCCGCTGATCACGGCGCATCCCGATATCGACAAGATCACATTCACCGGTTCAACTGCGACCGGCAAGAAGATCATGGAAGGTGCGAGCGCAGATCTTAAGCGCATCACGTTGGAGCTCGGCGGAAATGATGCGAGTATCGTTATGCCCGATGCCGATCCAAAGAAGGTTGCAGAGCAATTGTTCTGGTCAAGCTTCTCCAACGCAGGCCAGATCTGCGTTGCGGCAAAGCGCGTTTATATCCACGAAGACATCTATGACGAGCTGTCTCAGGCGATCGCGGACTACGCCAAGAACGTCGTCGTGGGCGACGGGGCAGAACAGGGTACAGGTGTCGGCCCAATCCAGAACAAGAAGCAATATGATCGCGTGCTGGAGCTGATCCAGGATGCGAAGGACAATGGCTATAAGTTTTTGCTGGGCGGGGACTCCGATCCGTCTGGAACAGGCTATTTCGTGCCGCTGACCATTCTCGACAATCCGCCCGAAGACGCGCGTATTGTCGCTGAAGAGCAATTTGGCCCGGTTATGCCGCTCATGAAATTCTCCTCAGAGGAAGAAGTCATCGAGCGCGCAAACAATTCCGATTACGGCCTTGCGGGCGCGGTCTGGTCGGCTGACGAAGCCAAGGCTGTTGAAATTGCTGAAAAACTCGAAACGGGCACAGTCTGGGTCAACCAGTTCCTGAAGCTCACACCTCACACACCTTTTGCCGGACACAAACAGTCGGGTTTTGGTGCGGAATATGGCATTGAGGGACTAAAGGAATTTACCTATCCTCAAGTAATTATGGTGAATAAACAAAACGTTCCGGCATAGTACGTCGATAATCATTTCGAAGGGGTTGAAATGGACAGGAATGACAGCACCACATCGCGGCGCGAGTTTGTTGCGATGGCCACACTTCTGGGCGGCGTCAGCATCGCTGCCCCTGCCAGCGCGCAAAGCTTTGGCAACATCCTCAAATCCGCAAAAAAGGTTGTGAAAGCAGCCTCTTATTCGGATGAGGAAATGAAAGTGTTCTTCGATCAGATGAGCGAAGACATGGATTCCAAGAACCCAGTCGCGGGCATGGACAATCCCTATGGTCAGCGCATTGCCGCTTTGTCGCAGGGACTTGAAAGCCATGATGGGCTTGATCTTGATATCAAGGCTTACCTGGTGCGCGATGTGAATGCCTTTGCGATGGCAAACGGTACGATCCGCGTGTTCGCCGGACTTATGGACGAATTCACCGATGACGAAGTTCGCTATGTCATCGGGCACGAAATCGGCCATGTTCAACGCGAACACTCCAAAAAGCGGATGCAGGGCGCGCTCAACCGCGATGCGGTCTTAAGCGTTGCGAGCACTGCCGATAGCGGTGTGCGTCGCATCGCAAATTCGGAAATCGGCAAGTTCTTCGGCGATGTCGTTACCGCGCAGCACAGCCAGAAGCATGAAAAGGAAGCGGACGACTACGCTTTCGCCTTCATGCAGGAAAAAGGCTATGATGCGGAAGCCTGCGCCACGGCGCTTGAAAAGCTTCAAGCGATGAGCGGGCCGAGCGACGGGCTTGCTTGGACAAAGACCCACCCGAGCCCGAAAGCGCGCGCCAAGCGGATGCGCAAGAAGCTCGCTTAAGCGCTATAGCTTACACGAATTGAGGCCGCTCGGAGTGATCCGGGCGGCCTTTTTTGTTCTCTATTCGCCAGCGCGTTTTGATTTCAAGTCTAGCCCGGCGGCCCAGCGTTTCTGAAAGCCGCGCCAATGCTCTGCTTCATCTGGACCTGCAAATTCGCCGTTTAGCAGATCGCCAAACCCGGTTTCCCATTGGCTGTCATTGGCATTCGCGACTGGCACATTGAGATAGCTCGCTTTGTCCGCATCGCCTTTCAGATGCAGATCGAGAAAGGCAGCGACGAAATGCTGATTGATCCCATTGATGCGATCCTGCCGCCAAACGGGCTCTGACACGAACTCCGTCACGCGAAACGGCGCGTCTTCAGGCACATCAAAGGCATTCCCGACAATACTGTGCCGCGCCTCGCGAAAAGTCAGCATGTGCCGGCTGGTCCCATTGAGCTGGTCGAATATCCAGCTGACGCCCTCTGCATGATTGGACACATCATCCTGGCTTCCGGAGACGATTAAGGTGGGGGCGGTGATTGTAGCGAGGCTCTCACCGTTCCAAACGCGATTATCCGGCTGCCCACCCCAAGGTGCGAACAGCACCATCGCATTGATCGCAGCGTCATTGCCTACAACCGCGCGGGTCGCATCGAGAGCGGCACTCGGCACGGTATCAAACGTTTTGCCATCGTAATTGTAATCGGCACCTGCTGTCGCCAGCGCGCCATACCCGCCCATGGAATAGCCGATCATCGCGACCCTCTCTGGATCGATCAACGAATAAAAACCTTCTCGATTTGCAGCGCCACCTTCAACCAATTCTGCCAGAACCGCGCGCTGATCAATTGTCCGATTGGTGAGCACCAGGCTGAAAGAATGGACAAAATCGGCGACGCCATCGATTTGCATATCGGCATGATCAATTGAGGCTACAACATAACCGCGCGATGCAATGTGTTCAGCGAGATTGCTGAACTGCGTGCTCCACCCATTAAAGCCGTGGCTCATCACGACGAGCGGGAACTTGCCTTCGCTTAGCGGCTCTGCGTCGGCAAAGGCGCGACCGTTGTATTCGAGTAGAAACGGCTCCATCGCAGGCGGCGTCATGAAGTGCGAGTAACTGATTGGCTCAGCGCGCTCGGCAACTTGGGCTGGGAAGTAGACGCGAACTTGCAGCGCAGGCATCTCCTCATTTTCCGATAGTTGCCCAGTGGCCATGCCTGCCTTCGAAAAACGCACTCGGTTCGGCACATCAACAAGCACTTCGCGCGTGCCCACCTGATATTCGCCATACCGGCCAAGCTCCGGCGTCTCGCCAGGATTGCCTTCGTGGATCGTGGGGCTTGCGACATAGGCAGCGGTCCCTGCTCCCACTCCGAACAAAGCAAGCGCGGCGAGCGCGATATGGCGTTTCTTCATCTGTCTCCCCCAATGTTCCGACTGGCAATAGAAGGACTTGCCGCGGCATAATTGTCAGTGCACTCATTGCAGCGAATGGCTTCGAGGGGAAGAGATGCCGGATAGCGCAGAGGCTATTGCTATAGGATTGGAGCGGGCACTTGCGCGCGTGGGATTGTCAGTGCCTTCGAACCTGACGCGGCTGACAGGCGGCGCGAGTTTTGAAAGCTGGCGATTTGAAGCAGAGGGCGCAGAGCCTTTGCCGACCCCATCTGCCCGCATTGAGAACACCTATGTTCTTCGCCGCGCGCCCAGTCTCACCTTTATGGATGAAAAGCCCTTTGGCCATGATGTAGAGGCGGCCGTGATCCGCGCGGCCAAGGCCGCCGGTGTTTCGGCGCCTGTGGTAGTGGTCGAGCTGGAGCCTGACGATGGCATTGGATCGGGTTATGTGATGGAGGCGTTATCCGGCACGCCCAACCCGAAGGAAATTCTCGAGACAGTCGAGGCCGACAGGCTTGTCAGCGAATGCGCCGCCAACCTCGCCACCATCCACAAGCTTAAACCCGGCCCTGATGGAGGGGGCGTGCCTGACGCAGTGCCAGTGATGGATTACCGCGCTGCGATTGCAGACCTTAAAAAGCAGTTCGAAGAAGCGGGCGGCGACAGGCCCATCATCGCGCTCGGTCTTAAATGGATGGAGGACAATTGCCCGGAGCCCGTCGAACCGGTTCTCATACATGGCGATTATCGCATGGGTAATCTGCTGGTCGATGAGGAAGGCTGGCTCACCGGTGTGCTCGATTGGGAGCTGGCGCATTTCGGCGACTATCATGAGGATTTGGCGTTCGGCTGCATGGCCGTATGGCGCTTCCACCGGTATGATAGAGCAGCCTTGGGACTGTCTGATCTGGAGACGTACTTCGACGCCTATGAGGCGAATGGGGGGCGCAAGGTTGACCCTGCACGCTTTCGCTATTGGCTGATCCACCGGACGGTGTGGTGGGCACTGGGCTGTCTAAAAATGGCGGCGATTTGGCGCTCAGGCGAAGACCGGATGCTGGAGCGCGTGGTCATCTCGCGCCGGACGAGTGAGCAGGAGCTGGATCTGCTGATGCTGCTTGAGGAGGATGCGCCGGATGAGGAGCTAGGGCGAGAGGTTGAAGAAGTTATTTATCTGGACGGCTGGCTTGGTGAGGAAGCTCGATGTGGGGAACTTGCTATAGCCGTTAGCGAATGGCTTGAGAGCATCAAACACAAGGTTGAGGGCCATGATCGATTCCAATTGGCAGTCGCGCGTAACGCCCTAGGTATGATTGCTCGCGACGATACCTATCCTGTCTCGATGTTTGATCCATTTATATGCAACGATATTCTGGCCGGTAACGTAGGTCTGGAGACCTCTGAAATGCTGGCCAATCTGCGGGCTCAGATGCTCGCCAAAGTCACAATCGATGTGCCCAAATATCCGTCACTCCGTGTAGCGCGCCGAAAATGGATCGGAGAACACTAAATGGACTTCGCAATACCAGCTGATCTGCAAGAGTATCTGGATGAACTCGACGCTTTTATCGAAGCAGAGATCAAACCGCTTGAGAACCAAGACGACAACATCCGTTTCTTCGATCACCGCCGCGAACATGCGCGCACTGATTGGGACAGGGGCGGCCTGCCGCGTGAGGAGTGGGAGGAGCTTCTAAAGGAAGCCACGCGCCGCGCTGACAAGGCGGGGCATTGGCGCTTTTCCGCGCCCAAACGCTATGGCGGCAAGGATGGCTCAAATCTTTGGATGGCCGTTATCCGCGAGCACTTTGCGCGCCAAGGCTTGGGCCTTCACAATGATCTTCAGAACGAGCACTCGATCGTCGGCAATTTCCCCTTCGTCGCGATGTTCGATCAGTGGGGCACTGAGGAGCAAAAGGAAGAATTTATCACAGGCGGGTTTGAACGCACCCGCCGCGTCGCCTTTGGCCTGACCGAGCCGCATCACGGATCAGACGCGACCCATATGGAAACCCACGCTGTAAAACAGGAGCGCGATGGCGAGGACGGCTGGCTCATCAATGGTGAGAAGATGTGGATCACCGGCATGCACACCGCCACCCACTGCGCGATGTTTGCGCGCACCGCGGGTGAGGATGGCGATGGGTCAGGGATCACCTGTTTCCTCGTCCCCAATCCCAATCCTGGTATCGAAATCGAGGAGTGGATGTGGACATTTAATATGCCCACCGATCACCCGCGCCTTTCAGTCAAAGATGTATGGGTGCCCGATAGCGCAATCCTCGGTGTGGAAGGCCGTGGCCTCGCGCTCGCGCAGAGCTTTGTCCACCAGAACCGCATCCGGCAGGCCGCCTCAAGCTGCGGCGCGGCATTGTTCTGCATTGATGAAAGCGTCAAGTACGCCCGCGCGCGAAAACCCTTCGGACAGGAGCTTTCCAAGAACCAGGCGATCCAGTTCCCGCTGGTCGAACTCGCCACGCAAGCAGAGATGCTGCGCCTCCTGATCTTCAAGACCGCGTGGGAAATGGACAATATGCCGCATGAAGAGATCGAGCGGACGATCAGCGACAAGGTTTCGATGTGCAATTACTGGGCAAATCGCCTGTGCTGCGAAGCCGCAGACCGCGCGATGCAAGTCCACGGGGGCATCGGCTACTCACGGCACACACCCTTTGAGCATATCTACCGTCATCACCGCCGCTATCGGATTACCGAAGGCAGCGAGGAGATCCAGATGCGCAAAGTGGCGGCGTATCTGTTCGGGTATTTGGGGCCAAAGCGGGGGATGCTGTGAGTGAGCGAGCAAGCTCAAAGCACATTCTGGCGGCGTTACTTAGCATTCATGCTGTGCTCTCTTGTATTTGTGGCGCCAATGCTTGTGTTGGAAAAAATAGGATTACGTAGTGATTGGGTTTCAATTGGGGCTTTTTGCCTCTTGGTCGCATTCTGCCTATGGAACCGCAGTCACGTACGGGACCGATTTAGCGGCATGGCCCTCCCAACGCTTATCCTTTGTGGCTCGGCTACTATGTCAAGCATCGGCTGGGAAAATGAGGGTTCCTTTTTTGAGGTTCTCTATGCTGTCGGGCTAATCGGTATTTTTCCAGCTCTCTTGTTTCTGATTTACAGACTTTCGGGGATTCAGTGGCTTTTTAGAATTAGAGATTAGTCCGCTCCAACAACCCCCGCAAATCTTCAAGCGCCTTCGCTCGCAATTGGTGCACTCTTGGCACGCTAACCTCGAGCACGGCGGCGATCTCTGTCAGGTTCAGTTCCTCGACGAAGAACAATTGCAGCACCAATTTCAGCCTATCGGGAAGCTGCCCCATCGCTTCCACCAGCCGCTCGCGGTCTTCTTCGCCTGAAAGCACTTCGAATGGGTCTGGCCCTTCGCTCGCAAAGGCGGAATTCGCTTCGTCATATTCCTCGCTGATGGAGGATACGGAGACGCTCGAGTTTTCGATCTCCAGCAATTCTGCATCGCTAATCTGCATCACGTTGGCGGTTTCGGCGCGGGTCGGTTCGCGGCCCAGATGACCGCGCAAAACCTCGGCGGTGCGCTCGAATGCGGCGCGTTTTTTGCGGGCCGTGCGCGTGTCGTTCATCAGCTTGCGGATTTGATCGAGCATCGCGCCGCGCACGCGCAATTTGGCGTAGGCGGCAAAGCCATCTTCGACTGGCCCATTGTGCTTCTGCGCGCATTCGGTGAGCGCGACAATGCCGGCCTGGATGAGGTCTTCGATCTCCAGCCCATCTCGGCCCGTGCCATAGATATGCCACGCTGCACGCCGCACCAGCGGCAGGAATTGGCGCACCCGCCGCTCGACCTCGGCCTGCGACGTGGGGGCGTAGGCGTTCGCTTCGGCAAAACCGGTTGGGTCGTGCTTCATGCTGCTATCGCTGGCCCAGCCGCAGTTTCAATCGCTTCTTGGGAGGCATGCGTATTTCCCACAAGTCCAATAACTTCGACAGGCTGAGTGGCCGGCAATTCGTTGATGGAAAGGACGATGCAGCGCGGCGCGCGGGCCTTGAGCAAGCTTGCCATGGCGCGGCGCGCAGGTGGCTGGACGATCAGCGCGATAGGACCGCCCGCCTGCTTAACAAAGTCACTCGCCGCGCCCGCAATCATGCTGGCAAGATCGGGTTCAATCATCGGTTGCCTGATCGATGGATCGGGCATTCCGCCAAGGATTGCCGCTTCAAGCTCGGCATCCAATGTGATGACTTTCAGTTTTTCGGTTGGCGCGCAAATCCGGGCAACCAGACGCGCGCCGAGGTCAATGCGGACAGCATCGACCAGCGCGTTGAATTCCTGGCTGGATTGCAGTGCAATGGCGAGCGAGGTGAAGACGGGCTGAGGGTGCGATAGGCCGATGCCATCGGCAATCAGCGCGCGGAAAATGCGTGTGATTGCCGCGAGGGAAAGCGGCTCGGGATGGACCGCTTCGACAAGAGCGGGCGCGCGTTCTTTCAAGTCATCAAGAAGTGCGCGCACTTCCTCGGGTCCCAGCAACTGATCGCATGCGGCGAGCAGTGCTTGATTGGCATGCGTTGCGATGACTGTGCTTGGATCGACTGTCAAAAACCCTTCAGCGATCGCATGATCGCGGCTGCCTGGATCAATCCAGAGCGCGGGGCAATCAAAGCTGGGATCGCGCGTTTCCTCACCGGCGAGGCCCAATTGCGCATAAGGCCCGGGCCGTACGTCGCCAGTATCGATGGCAAGCAAGCGGTTGGGTCGCGCAGAGCCGCTTGCAATAGTTACTCCGCCCAAGATTACAGCGTAGTCATTCGCGCCGTAGTCGAGCGAATCCCGGATGCGAAACTGCGGAAGCACAAAACCAAGCTCGCGGCTCATCTGTTTGCGAATGCCGGTGATGCGGGTGAGAAGAGGTGCGCCCTTTGCCTCATCGACGAGATGGACAAGGCCATAGCCAAGCTCGATCGTGACCATGGTGCTGTCCGACACGTCGGCGATCTCGATGCGGTCCAGCGGGGTTTCCTCGACTTCAATCTCGGTGTCTGGCGAGGGTTCTTTCGCACGCGATTTGAGCGTCCACCAAATGCCGCCAGCGATCGCTGCTGCAGGCAGAAACACCATCTGCGGCATCGCTGGGACAATTCCGATGGCTAGCAAAATCATCGCCACAGGCAGCCATCCGCGCGGGTCTGAGAATTGGCCGCCAATTTGGCCCGTGAGATCGCGCGTGTCCGAAACGCGGGTGACGATAGCGGCGGCTGCGATCGATAGGAGTAACGCAGGCACCTGTGCCACCAAAGCATCGCCGACAGCGAGCGTAATGTAGAGTTCACCCGCCTCCGCTGGAGAAAGCCCGTGGCTGATCATGCCGAGCGCAAGGCCAGCAATCACATTGACGGCAAGGATCAGTAAGGCAGCAATCGCATCGCCTTTGACGAACTTCGATGCGCCATCCATTGAACCGTAGAAATCGGCCTCGACCGTGACTTGACGGCGGCGTTCGCGTGCTTCTTCTGCGGTGATAAGGCCAGCTGCGATATCGGCATCAATCGCCATCTGCTTGCCGGGCAAAGCATCGAGGACAAACCGAGCCGAAACCTCCGAAACGCGGCCAGCGCCTTTGGTGATGACGATCATGTTTATGATGAGCAGGATCGTGAAGACGAAGAGGCCAACCGCGAAATTGCCGCCGACAAGAAATTGCCCGAAGGCCTCGATCACGGCTCCCGCAGCCGCGCCGCCTTCATGACCGTTGACGAGCACGATCCGGGTGGAGGCGACGTTGAGCGCGAGCCTTAGCAAAGTCGCGAACAGCAGAACGCTGGGGAAGGCGGAAAAATCGAGCGGGGTTTGCGCATTCAAAGCCACCATCAACACAGCGACGGCAATTGCGATGTTGAGGACAAAAAACACGTCGAGCAGCATTGGCGGGATTGGCAGCACCATGAGCACGAAAAGCGCAAAGATGCCGACTGGCAATGCCATCGCAGCGGGCGCGTGGCGCAGGCGATCCATCAGTGGCGCCTTGGGAAGGGCAGAACCGCTCACAGGCCGAACGCTTTCAACTGGGAGTAAGCGCGATTGATCTGGGCGGCGCTTTGATCGCTGTCGGAGCGGTCGCCAAAGGTGCTGCGCAATACATTCGACATGGACGGCATGGGCTGGGCTGTTGGTGCAGTGGGCGCAGTTGACATGGCTACAGGGCGATTCCGCAGCGTCAGTGTAGGCGGATTGCTCGGCCCAAAGGCTGCAGTATTGGCGGTGATATAGGGCTGCGTCGGCGATGGCGTGGATTGGGACGCGCCCGACATGGCATTTTCGATCTTCGCATCGAGAAGATCCATTACTCCTGCAAGGCTGCGCGCCTCGCCGCTCGCTCTGTAAAAGATCGCGCGATTGGCGGCAGCTGGGTGTCTAAAAAGAGCTGCTGCGCTTTCATCGGGATTGTCAGCCATGGCGGACAGGAACCGGCCCGCACCGCCAGCGCCCAGGAAATGCGCCAGATACAATTCGCCATGATCGGGTTGGCGGCCAAGGATCGGCGTGAGCGCGGCGCGATTATCCTCCGCAAGGCCCGCCGCCATGAGCGATGCTGTATGCGGATCAGAACGCAGTGCGAGGATCGCATTTCGCTGCGCAGGGTCTGCAACATAGGCCGTTCCGCGCGGTGTCGTCGCAATCTGTTGCGCCATATCGCCGAGACCAAAGCGCGATGCGTGACGCTGCATGGTCTCAAGCCAGGTGCTCTCGATAAATTGGTACAGCCCTGTCGCGCTGGACGTGCGCGCGCGGGCATTCGGGTCCATCGCCGATTCGACCCGCGCCTGTGCGAGCAGAAAATCGAAATCGATGTTGGTGCGCTGGGCGGCGTTCGCGATAGCTTGCTCAACCGATGGAGCATTGGCTTCGGGCGCGCGCGCGGATGTAGTGATGGGAGGGGGCTGGGTCATCACCCGGACAGAGCAAACTGCGTGCCAGAGGCTGCCTGTCTGGCGCGACTAGGTGATGTTACCCAAGTGCGGTTTGCGCCGTGTAAGCGCTGCGCGGTGTGCCGCCCAATGCTTCAATCCGAGCTGAGACGTTGGCGGCAAGCAGATTGCGCACGCGGCGATTGACATCGTTCAACTGCCGCGCAGTTTCAACCAGTTCGCGTGTCTCAGGGGTCAAGTGAGCGCCCGATACCGGTTCAAGCGCCTCGCAAAGGGCTTCCTTGGCGCGCGTCGCTTCGAACAGATCGTCGGCATCCAGCGCGGCAAGCGCTTGCCGCTCATTTTCGAGCACGGCAATCATTTGCCGCAAATTGGCCGATAGATCAGCCTGAGGGTTGGGCACGCGCGCTGTCATCTTTGCCACAACTACTTCGGCATTGAAAAGCTGAGGCGCGCGGCAATCATCGCGTCAGCAATCTGGGCTGGAACGAGAGGGTAATTGCCATCGCGCAAGGCGTCGCGGATCTGTGCCACCCGCTCATTATCGAATGGCGGCTTGCTCGCATCAACAGCCTCACCGATTTCAATGGCGACGCCGGGCTGGACAGTGGATGATGGCGTACCGGTGGCACGCGAAGAAGGCGGCGCATTCAATTGCGTCCGATCGCTTTCGGACAGCGGGCGAGGGGCGCTTGCCGCCTGCAATTTGCTGAGTTCGAAAGAGGGCATTTTGCGTCTCCAAGTGGATTTCTAAGACCTAGAACGGCGGTATGAGACCCCTTTTAAGGGGCAATGCGCTTGTGCGGTCAGCTTGACGGTATGATCGCGATGCCGGGCCTTTCGATGCGCGCATGAACAGGATCGGCTTGGCGAGCAGTGCTGATGCTGATCCAGTCGCCTATCGTACCGGCCTCCAAGGCTTCGCCTGTTTGCTGGACCGAGAAACCACGGCCTCTGATTACAACCGTAATGGGATCGCCGCGTTTTACCGCGTTTGCCGCTTTTGCAGGCTTGGGTAGAGGGCGCGTGGCAATGAAGATGCGCCAGCTTTCAGGGCCAGCACACTCCACTCGCACGGTACTACGGTTCGTGCCGTGCCATGCGGTCTGTAGTGGGACGTTACAGGCGGCCAATTGGAGGCGATGATCGGCGGGAAGTCGTGCCCCGCCGATCTCGCCGATTTGCGCGCCAGTAAAAGCTGCCACCGCTGCATCAATCGCGCGCGGATCGGTGCGGCCCGGCCCAGATGCCTGGGCGATGAATGGCGAAGTAAGTGCACCAAACGCCAAGCTTACGGCACAGGCACGGCGGAAATAAGAATTAACTAACATTTGCGTGAACTTACCTCTAAAATTCGACCATGGTTCACGACCACAGCGATTCTCAATCGACACGGCCAAAGCAGCAAAGGCCGTGCCAAATCGCTCGTACCGATGCCTCAGTCCGAAAGCCTAAGTGGAAACCAGTAGATCGGTCGCGCAATGGCTTAAGTCATGGATGCCTAGACACAATCCTGGATAAATCAGATCTGGGATCATTGGCGATGGCAACACTTTCAAACCTTCAACTCGATGGTGAGGATGATCAGTCTTCGGACGGCATAAAACAGCCGAGCACTAGCCCGCGCGTGTTAGAGGCGCGGCTCGACCTGTTAGCCAGAATAAGCCAATTCACCACGCGGCATGATCTCGAAGTCAACGCGATGAACCTCTCCGCAATTTGCGGAGCGCTTTCTGGTTCTAACGCTCAGTTGGCCGAGATATTCGCCAAGCGCGAAATGTCTGGGCAACCGATAGACCAGCGCTGGCTTGATGAAGTGATCCGGCAAGATCCCGAAGTCACAAGCCGCCTCGGCGAAATTGAAAAGCTGATGGATCAGCTTGAATACGCTCTCATCCGCTTTGGCCAGACAGCAAAATCGGCAAAAGACGAATCTGGCGAATATCGCGGTGCGATTGATGCGAACGTGAAATCCATCGCAAAAGTGCAACGAGGCGAAGATGCCGCTGGCGAAATCTCTCGGGTCGTTGATCTGTCGCGTTCGGTGATCGAACGAATCGAACAGGTCGAAGCTGCGATGGAGAAGAGCCAGTTCGAAGCCGACCAGTTGCGCGAAAACCTCGCCAAGGCACGGATGGAAGCCGACATTGATCACCTCACCGGCCTGCCTAATCGCCGCGCATTCGAGAGACGTCTGGTAACCGCGACCGAACGCGCGCTAGCGCAGAACGAACCTTTGTGCGTCGGATTTTGCGATGTTGATAATTTTAAGCAAATCAATGACCGCCACGGCCACGATGCGGGCGACCGCATATTGTGCGCAATCGCCAACACCTTGAGCGCGAATGCTGACGACCAATGCTTTGTCGCTCGCCATGGGGGTGAGGAATTTGTCGTGCTGTTCTATGGACTCGACAAAGACGCAGCGTACCTAAAGCTCGATCGTATTCGCCGTGCGCAGGCTGCCAAGCTCTTGATGGACCAGGAAACCGGCCGGCCATTCGGCAAAGTGACGTTTTCAGCAGGCATCGCACAGGTCGAAGAAGGGACTGACACGCGTGCAGCGCTCGCCCGTGCGGATCGGGCGCTTTACGATGCGAAAGCTGCCGGACGTAATCGCATTACTGCGGTGTAGGCGCCATTTGCTGCTCGCGGTTGTTGTCCGGCTGGGCAGACCGATCGAAAGCAATCTTTGCATAGATCGCTCCACTTTCACCGCGCGTCATCACCACTTTGGTTGCCATATCTCTCTTCGTCGCATCCGATGCCATTGCGCGGACTTGCTGCCAGATTTCATCCTGGTTCGCTGCGGTGTAAATCGCGTAGATCGTCAATTGCGCGCGCGGATCATTGGGCTGATCGTCGAGCCAATCTGAAAATGGAATGATCCCCTTGACCGGTCGGTAGAGCGCCTGAACAGGCACGGATGTCTCGGTAGTTAAGGCTACCGATCGCTCGTTCTTCTCCTTCTCATTAGCGCTGGCCAAAGCAGCTAGCGTTACAAGGAACAGGATAAGCGCAAGGTCAGCGAGGATAAGCTGCCAACTGGCAGTGATGCGGGTTATCATGCTGCAGTCTTCCGCGAGCATTCACCGCAAGAGCTGGCGCCTTGACGGTTTGCCTTTCGAATGCCGCCGGAAAGGCTGATCGATAGCCATTCAATAATTTCCTCGCGCGCTACTTCTTCGCGTGCCGCTTTGCGGTGGATGGCACGGGCAATTGGAATGCAGATGAGGTGCGCGAACAAGACGCCGTAGAGTGAGGACAAGACAGCGGTGGCAATGGATGCCATGGTTAGATCAACCACACCTTCACCTGCCATCGGGGTCAGTTGAGTGATGGCAAACAAGGTTCCGACGAGGCCGAAAACAGGCGCAAGCTCGCCTGCATAATCAAACGTCTGAACGGCGCGCGCTGTTTTCGTCTCCCGTTTGCTTTGCTCAGATTGTCGCGCTGCATCCAGCATTTCCACCGAACCAGACCGCACGTAGGCGATGACGACCTTCGCCAGCGATTTGTCAGGCGGCATGGGTATGTCGGTGCACAAGAGCCCTCGGCGATTGATCTCGCTGACCGAAGGGGCGAGCGCCATGCGGTTTTCGGCGACATCAAATTCCTGCGAACCCATGCGAAGAGCGGCATGCAAGGCGATTTTCAGATCGCTCCATCCGCAACGTGCAAGTGTTGCAAGCAAAGTCCCACACAGCACAATGACGAGCGCGCCGAGATCAAACAGGGCGGAAAACTCATATCCCATCGGTTTGTCGCCACTCCAAATCATCCGCTCGTGTGTGAGAACGGCAGGAACAGTTGGGATTTAAGGGAGGGGCGCAGCGCTGACGGTCGCAGTGGGTCGGCCAAGAGATGCAACAATTTGCCAAACCCGGCAGAGCATTGCCGCTCTTTTCGGAACCACGCGCAAAATTGCCAAGAGCCGCCGCCGATTGAGCGGTTTGGCACGCTTTCTGCACAATCGAGTGCGCGGCTTGAAGTCGCACCGAACACGCACCGATTGAAGGAAGCTTTGGGCCTTATGAGTACGGATGTTTTTGGAATTCATGCCGATGCACTGATGCTGCGATCGCAGCGGATGGGCGTGCTCGCCTCCAACATCGCAAACGCGGCAACGCCCGGATACAAAGCGCGCGATATCGATTTTGGCAAAGCGCTTGATGCACGCCTGTCAGGCCAGCGCGAAGCCAGTGCAGATGCGCACATGGTTTATAAAGTGCCCACCATGCCTTCGATGGATGGCAACACGGTCGAGCTGTCCCGCGAACAGATCGCCTTTGCCGAAAACGCCGTCGCTTACAGCGCCACACTTGCTTTCGTGAAAGGCAAAGCGAGCGTGATGACGCGCGCGCTGAAAGGGGAATAGGCCATGCCCAATGAAACGCGCATGACCCTGTTTGGCCTTACCGAACGCGCCATGTCTGCGCAGATGGTTCGGATGAACACAGCTGCTTCCAATCTTGCCAATGCTGGATCGGTGACGACGAGCGAGGCAGAAGCCTACCGTCCGATCCGCGCCGTGTTCGAGGCCGAGCTCGACCGGGCTACCGGCCTCACAAGCGTGCGCGCCGATCAATTGGTGCGCGCTGATACGGCACCAACAAAACGATACGATCCCTTCCACCCGCTCGCTGATGCGGACGGCAATGTGTTCGAAGCACCGATCGATGAAACCGCCGAGATGGTCGAGATCATGGAATCCGCGCGCCAATACCAGAACCTCGTCCAGGCGCTGCAAACCGCCAAACAGCTGATGCTGGAAACTCTAAGGAGCAATTGATTATGGCCACTACCCCTTTATCGGGCACGCAGAACGCGACGCTCGAAGCGACGTTGGATCGGCTCAACACGCCATCCGTGCTTCCGAATACCGGCGGTCTGGCATCGCTTGATGCTGGCGATTTCCTGACCCTGATGACGACGCAATTGCAGTTTCAGGATCCGCTGGAACCTGCGAGCAATGAAGAGATGCTGGCGCAAATGGCGCAGTTCACCTCGCTAGCCTCCAATGAAGAAAGCAGCGCGACGCTTCAGGATATCTCGGCAAAGCTCGATGCGCTGATCGAGGCGCAAAGAGCTGCTGCCGAAGCCGCGCAGGCCGCTGCTGAGGCGGCCGCTGGAAATGCTGGCCAAGGATCAGCGAATGCTGGTGGTACGGCCCCAAGCGCGCCCCGCATTTCCGTCCTTTCTTAACTTCCATTCCATCCCTCACAGGAGACTGAACCCATGTCCTTTGCAACTTCGCTATCCGGTATGCGCAATGCCGAAACCGATCTTCGTGTAATCGCGAACAACATCGCCAACGCTGAAACGGTCGCTTTCAAAAAGAGCAACGCTTCGTTCGCCGATTTGATCGCTCGCGGCTCCAGTAACGATCCTCGGCGGACGCCCGGCATCGGCGCTACGGTGCAAGTGATCACCCAGGACTTCTCGCTTGGCGCGATTGAGCAGACCGGGCGCGGACTTGATATCGCAATCAACGGCGACGGTTTCTTCGTGAGCGTCAATCCGAACAATGCGGCGGAGACATATTCGCGCAACGGAAACTTTCGCATTGATGCAAGTGGAGCCTTGCTCGATTCCAACGGCAATTTCGTCCAGGCATTCGCTGTCGATGCCACCGGCGCTCCAACCACCACAACTCCTGGAACCATCGCCATTCCCACTACGAACGGTGCAGGTTCACCGCTCTCAAGCGTCTCAATCGAGGGCGACGGTGTCCTGACTGCAGTTTACGGCGATGGCACGGCCGAGCCTGTTTTGATGGTCGCTCTCGCCAGCTTTGCAGCGACCACTGGCCTTAGGCCGCTAGGTTTGACGCAGTATGAGGCCACCGGCGAATCCGGCGCAGCAGATTATGGCGCGCCCGCAAGCGGCAATTTCGGTGATCTGTTCAGCGGCGCATTGGAACGGTCCAATGTCGATCTGGCCGGTGAGCTTGTCGCACTGCTTGGCGCTCAGCGGAATTTCCAGGCCAATGCACGGGCTTTGGATACTGCCACAGCCATCTCGCAGACCGTCCTCAACCTTCAGCGGTAATTGAAGTGAGGCCAACGCTATGGACCGGATGATCTACACCGCTTTGACAGGCGCGAATGCGGCGATGAACCGCCAGCGCATGGTGGCGAACAATCTCGCCAATGCATCGACGCCCGGCTTTCGCCAGGAAGTGTTTGCGGTGAAGCCTTCGGTCCTTCGCGATGGTTCCCTGGAAGCGCGCGCGCCTGCGAGAGGCAATGTCCGCGGGGCCGATCTGGCGCCAGCGCGCGTCGCCCCGACGGGCAACCCGCTCGATATTGCGGTACAGGGCGATGGGCTGATCGCGTTTCAAACGCCTGGCGGCAATGGCGGAGAAGTTTATTCCCGTCGCGGCGATTTGAGGATTTCTGCAACGGGTCTTCTGGAAAATGGCGAGGGACTTGCCGTCTTGGGGATAGGCGGCGGGCCAATCACGGTGCCACAGGGCTTTCCTGTCTCAATCAGCGGTGATGGTACCGTGCTCGCAGCTGATCCTGACGCGCCGGGCGCGCAGCCACAGCAGGTGGGCCGGATCAAACTGGTCTCGCCCGAAGGCAGCACTGTAATCAAAGGCACTGACACGTTTCTGAAAGTTCCCGGCGGCGGGGTTCTCCCCGCAGATCCGACTGCGCTGGTGACCACAGGATCGCTCGAACAGTCCAATGTCGAGACCGCCGAAACGCTTGTGGCCATGATCGAGGCGCAGCGCAGCTTTGAACAGCGCTTCAAAGTGATGAGCACCGCCACTGAAATTGACGAGGCCGGCGCGCGATTGATGTCGCTGCGCTGACGTTTTGAATCTTAGAAGGAATTTCCCATGCCAACTTCCGCTCTGCATGTCGCTCGAACTGGGCTTGAAGCGCAGGATATGCGAATCCGCGTGATCGCGAACAATCTCGCCAATGTCAGCACGACAGGCTTCAAGCGCAACCGGGCTGATTTTTCAACGCTCGCTTATCAAGACTTGCGTGTCGCTGGTGCAAACTCGACCAACCAGACGACCTATGCGGTCGGACTGAATCTTGGGACGGGCGTGCAAGTGCAAGGCACGTCGCGGATCGAAGCACAAGGCACACTCAATACCACGGGCAACAGCCTTGATCTGGCGCTTGATGGGCCCGGCTACTTTCAGGTCGAGCTGCCGCCGGGCGGGCAGATCGCGTTCACGCGCGCAGGTAATTTCACTCTTTCGCCGCAGGGGCAGTTGGTGACGTCGGAAGGCTATGCCGTCTCGCCGCCAGTGCAGATACCGCAGGGGACCGAGAGTATCTCGATCTCTCCCGATGGTACGATCAGCGCAGTCCAACCGGGCCAGGCTCAACCCGTGCAATTGGGCCAGCTCCAGATAGCCAATTTCGCCAATCCGCGCGGGCTTCGCTCGATCGGAGACAACTTCCTCGTCGAAACTGGAGCAAGTGGCCCGGTCGAACTCGGGATAGCTGGTGAATTTGGGCGCGGGAATGTGCGTCAGGGTATGCTGGAAGCCTCCAACGTTAACGTGGTTGAAGCACTCGTTGAGATTATCGAGGCGCAACGAGCGTATGAAATCAATTCGCGGATGGTGAGCGCGGTAGACGAAATGCTCCGCAACGCGAACCAGACGCTGTGAGGCGGGTGATGAGCATTTCTCGTGTTGCCCGCGCATCGCTGTTACTCAGTGCATCTTTGGTTTTGTCGGGCTGTTTTGGCCTCGAAGGAAAGATGGCACCTGGCTTTACCGCGCCGCCTCCTCCAGAGCCGCCACTGACAGCGTTAAACGCGCCTATCCCAGCGAACCCCGCTATAAGCGACAATCGCGGCGCGATTTATCAATCGACTGACGGTTATGCGAACCTTGTCACGGGTACTCGCGCGAGGCGGCTAGGTGACATGGTGACCATCGTTTTGGTGGAGAACACGAATTCTTCCAAAAGCGCGAGTGGTGACACCCAGCGCGATGGATCATTCTCCCTCACTCCGCCCACTTCGGGTCCACTGAGCTTTATCAATCCCAATGCCCTTAATCCTTCGGGCCAAGGGTCGTTCTCAGGAAGTGGAAGCGCCGCGCAGCAGAGCCAGCTTAGTGGCACAGTCGCTGTCACCATCGCCGCGATTTATCCAAACGGAACAGCCGAAGTGGTCGGAGAAAAACAGATGTCGCTCAGCCAAGGCAATGAATGGGTCCAGTTTGCTGGCCGCATCCGCCTTGTCGATATTGATGCGGACAACCGGCTGGCTTCGTCACAGGTCGCCAATGCGCGGATCATCTATTCGGGCAAAGGCGCTGTGCAACAGGCATCAAAGCCCGGATGGCTTTCGCGGTTCTTCAACATGATTTCGCCGCTTTGATGATGGCTTACGTAAAGATCATCCTCATTTTGACGCTTGCTGCTCTTGCTGGCGCGTTCTTTCCGACGCCTGCATCGGCAGAGCGTATTCGCGATCTCGGCCAGTTCGAGGGACTGCGATCGAACCAGTTGACCGGATACGGCGTTGTCGTTGGGCTTGAAGGGACAGGGGATGATAACCTTGCCTATGTAACCGAGGCGATGCGCGGTGTTTCAGGCCGCTTAGGGCTGCAGCTGCCGCAAGGGGTCAACCCAAATCTGCGGAACGCCGCCGCTGTTATTGTGACAGCTGATCTCCCCGCCTTTTCAAAGCCAGGCCAGACGATCGACATTACCGTTTCCACTTTGGGCCAGGCGCGCAGCATTCGCGGCGGGGCCTTGGTCCTTACGCCGCTTTATGGTGCGGACGGACAGATTTACGCGATGGCGCAAGGCAGCGTTGCTGTCGGCGGATTGGGCGTGTCGGGCCGCGATGGGTCGCAATTGACGGTCAATGTCCCAACGGTTGGTCGGATTGCCGATGGCGCGACGGTTGAGCGCTCGGTGGCGACAGGGTTCGACCGGCAAGGGACACTCAAATTCAATCTTCACGAAGCTGATTTTCTTACGGCGAGCCGCGTGCGCGATGCGATCAACGATCGATTTCCCGGCACAGCGAGCATTGCCGATGGTGTCAGCATCGAGCTTGCTTTGCCATTTGGAAATGATGAACGAGCGGCGAAGCTGGCGCAAATCGAAATGCTGAATGTTACGCCTGCGCCTGTCGCAGCAAAGGTGATCGTGAACAGCCGCACAGGCACTGTCGTCATCAATGAGGCGGTGCGATTGTCCCCCGCTGCCGTCAGCCATGGCAAGCTCGTCATCCGCATTGATGAGGCCCCTCGTGTCGTTCAACCGGCACCGTTCGGCAATGGCGTCACTGCCGTTGAAGAGCAGAGCGATATCGCCGTTGAACAAGAGGACAGCCGTTTGGCACTTGTGCCCGGTGCCGCCTCGCTCAGCGAGATTGTGGATGCCCTCAATCTGCTGGGTGTGGGCGCGGCAGACCTTGTCGTTATCCTCGAAAGCCTCAAGCAAGCAGGCGCTTTGCAGGCTGAAATGGTGGTGCTGTGATGAAAATCGAGAGCACGTCACCTGTCGCCAAACCGCCAGCGCTTTCTCGCGAGCAGGAGCAGTTGCGCAAGGTTGCCGAAGGCTTTGAAGCCATAATGGTGCGCCGCCTTTTGGAAGCAGCCCGTGCAACCAGCTTTGCCAAGGACGACACCCCCCTGAACGGCGGCGGACGCGAAACCTGGGCCCAGATGCGCGATGAACAATTTGCTGAAATTGCGGCAAATTCAGGTTCCTTCGGGTTTGCACGGAGCATTGAAGAACAGCTTGCGCAATATCTTCCTGCCACACCATCCGACACAAAACCTTAAGCGATAGGAACGACCCATGCCTCTGGCTCTTCTCAATATCGGTGCATCGGGCGCAAAGGCGTCCCGCGCGGCTTTGGAGCTGACCGCGCAGAACATCGCCAATGCGTCCAACCCCAATTATGCGCGCCGCACTCTGGGTCAGAGCGAGTTGGTGATGACCGCGACGATTGGCCTCAACTCAGCCGACTCCTTGGGAGGTGTTCGCATCGGAGGCATCAGTCGGAGCGGAAGCGAACTTGTCCAGCTGCAGGCGCGCAATGCGAGCTCTGATCTGGAACGAACCGAGGCATTGTTCACTGGACTTCAAACGAGTGAAGCCGCGCTTGAGAAATCACGGTTGTTTGGAAGTCTGGTCGATTTTGAGGCTGCATTGGTGCGGCTCGAAAGCGATCCCACCGATGCAAACCTGCGCACCACCACAATCGAAAGCGCGCGCCAACTGGCCAACACGTTTCAGCTCGCCAATCAGTCTTTGTCCGATGCACGGCAGTTGATGCAGTCTGATCTCACTGCCGAGGTGGGTGGGCTGCAAAGTGATTTGGATGAACTGGCGCGGATCAACGCAGACATCGTTGCTGCACGCGATGGGTCTGCCGGACTGGCATCGCTTCTGGATGCGCGCGACAAGGCTTTGCGCGGCATTTCGGAAGAGCTTGGTGTCTCCGTTAGTTTTTCCGGAAAAGGCGTTGCCGAAGTGCGCCTTGCCGGAACTCCTACTGAATTGCTTGTTTCTGGCCCGGTCGCGAGCACATTCACTGCGACGATCGCGCCCGATGGAACGGCCAGTTTCGCCATTGATGGCACTGCGGTCGATCCCGCCAGCGGCGCGATGGCGGGCCGGGCTGAAGCGCTGCAAGAGCAGGCTAGCCTTCAAACAGAACTCGATGCGATCGCAGGCGAAGTCATCAGCCGATCCAATGCCGCACAAGCCAGTGGTGTTGATGTAGACGGCGCTGCCGGTCAGCCGCTTTTCTCAGGCAGTCAGGCGAGCGATATTGCGCTGGCGCTCACATCCGGATCGCAATTGGTAACCGCGCCTGCAGGATCGCCAGCGGGTAGCCGCGATACGACCGTGCTCGGCAATCTTATCACTGCAATCGGCGATGATGCCGGACCGATCCAAGGAACAGACACGCTGCTTTTGGGACTCTCGAGCCGAACAGCAGGCGCTGAAACCAGGCGCGATGGTCTGCGGATCGTATCGCAAGCGGCCGAAGCGCAATTGCTTGAGGAAACCGGGGTCAATCTAGACACCGAAGCAACCGATCTCGTGCGTCTTCAGCAGAGTTTTGAAGCGAATGGCCGCGTTATTCAGGTCGCGGTCGAAGTCTTCGATACGATCCTGGGCCTCAGATAGCGTCGAAATAGCCGAGAGGAATTGCCCCCATGTCCACAGTCAGCACATCAACAGGCGCTTACTACACGCGCTCGGTCGCGCAGATGAACACGTTGCGCGATTCTCTTGAAGATCTGCAAACGCAGATCGCCACGGGCCAGCGAATTTACCGCGGATCGCAGGATCCAGCAGCAGCAGCACGCCTGCGCACTTTATCGCGCGTCGAGGTGCTTGGCGATATTCAGCAGGACAATGCCGATAAGCTTGAGCAGGATCTCAACTTTGCAGCCGATCAAGTGGGAGGTGTTGCTGATATCCTGATCCGCGCGAAGGAACTCACCGTTAGAGGATCGACCGACACGCTAGATGACACCGCGCGCGCTGCGATTGCGGAGGAGTTGGAGCAATTGGGTGAAGAGCTATTCACCCGCGCCAACGGCCTGACGCTGACGGGTGAGCCTTTGTTTGCCGGAACTGCGGCAGGCCCTGCCTTTATCCGCGATGCGAGCGGCACTGTGATTTACAACGGCAATGATGATGTGGGCGCGGTACCTGTCGCGCCGGGAACCGAGATTGAACGGGGTGTGACGGGCCGGCAGGTGTTCGAATTCGATGTTGGCGGGACGACTACGGATACTTTCGCCGTGTTCGGCAATTTGGTGGATGCTTTCCGCGCAGGCGGACCGGGTGTTGCGGCCGCAGCCCTTGCTCAAGTCGACGGACTAGATGCCGCGCTCGACACGATCACTCGCAATCAGGCTGTCCTCGGCACGCGCGCTGCATGGGTTGAGGTGGTGCAGGATAATCAGGCCGAACGCGATATCGCGACGGCCGAGCAGCGTAGCCAAGTGGGTGACACGAATATCGCCGATGCGGTTGCGCGCCTTCAACAGACACTGACTGCACTCGAAGCCAGCCAGGCATCCTTCGCTCGGGTCAGCACGCTGACCCTTTTCAACGCGATCTAACCCAGCGCCGCTGCTGCTAAGAACTAAGGAGGCCTTTTGAGTGTTTGCCGCGATCGGCATCGTTGTTCTCATCGTCATGGTTTTTGGCGGATTTACGCTGGCGGGCGGCTCTATGGGGCCGATTCTCGCTGCGCTTCCGCTCGAATTCATGATGATCGGCGGTGCCGCACTGGGCGCAGTTTTCATCGGCAATTCGATGCACGAGATAAAGCTGCTTGGCGGCGGGTTTGCCAAGGTTTTCAAGGGGCAGAAGTACTCGGATCAAGATCATCTCAATGTGATCGCGCTGACCAGCAATTTGATGAAATTGCTGCGATCAGAAGGCGCGGTGGCCCTGGAAAGTCACGTAACCGAACCTGAAAACTCAACCATTTTCAGCGAATATCCCACGCTTCAAAACGATCCCGTCATACGTGATATGATATGTGATCCGCTAACCTTGATGGTGGTATCGAGCGGGACGCTGGAGACGCATGCGGTCGAAGAGATCATTGACCAGGCGATCAAGAGCCAACTCCACGAAATGCACGAACCGGAGCATGCGATTCAGTCGATGGCTGACGCTTTCCCTGCACTCGGCATCGTCGCGGCCGTGCTGGGTGTTATCAAAACGATGGCGTCGATTGATCAGCCGCCTGAAATCCTCGGCAAGATGATTGGCGGGGCATTGGTCGGGACATTTCTCGGCGTACTTCTGGCCTACGGTTTTGCCGGTCCGATGGCGAGCCGTTTGAAGCAGATCAACGCGCATGACGCGCAGATCTATCATTCGATCAAGCAGGTCATTGTCGCCAGCCTTCATGGCTATCCTCAGCCGATGGTGCTCGAAGCAGCACGGTCCGGACTTCCCCCGGCTCATCGTCCAAAGCTTACCGAGCTCATGGATATGCTGCGTGGCAAGTAACGATGTCTGAAGCCGAAGCTGCATCAGGGCCGGTCGCGCCGATCATCGTAAAGAAGATCGCGATTGAAGAGGCCGGGCATCACGGCGGCGCGTGGAAAGTCGCCTATGCCGATTTTGTCACCGCAATGATGGCCTTTTTCCTGTTGCTATGGCTGCTCGGCGCGACAGAGGAGAACCAGCGCAAAGGCATCGCCGACTATTTCACCCCCACGCTCGTCAAAACCCGGCAACAAAGCGCGGGCTCTGACGGCATGCTGGGTGGGTCCTCCATCACCGACGTAGACAATTATCCCAACAAGGGCGGGCAGACCGGTACGCGGACGATCACCATTCCAAAAGGTGCAAAAGGTGGCCCCGTGGAGGGTGGTGCTGGCGATGAAAACGCCGAACAGCGAGTAAAGGATCTGGAAAAGGCGATCACCGAGAAGTTGAAACAGCGCCGAGATATCTCGCATCTTGTAAAGCAGGTGCGCGTGAAGCGCGCGCCCGACGGCATTCGCATTGATCTGGTTGATGACGCCGATTTCTCGATGTTCGCGCTCGGCACCACCGTCCTTACGCAAGAAGCGCGCGGGCTGATGGAAGTGATGGGGGATGTCCTGTCAGAACCGGGCGTGCCCTTGATCTTGCGCGGCCACACGGATTCCCTTCCTTGGCGCGATGGAATTGTCGCGAACAATTGGTCGCTTTCCGCCGGTCGAGCCGAAGCGACCCGGCAATCGCTGATGCGCAATGGGCTGGAGGCGGAACGCTTTGCCAGGATTGAAGGCGTTGCGGACCGAGAGCCTTTGGTGGAAGATAATCCCGCCGACCCGCGCAATCGCCGCATCTCGCTTCTGTTGCTTGAGAACCAGACTCCGGGACGTATTCAGCGCCGTCGCAGACCAGAGGCCCAGGCGTCATCTACTCGGCCCTCGGAAACGTCCCTAAGGACAAGCTCGGAGGCGGGCACCTCAGGCTCATAAACTGCGTTCGTTTATCACTCTCAGCCTGCCCGCAAACCGCGGCTTAAGGAGTGATCAATGACCGAAACAATCCTGCCGCATGAAATGCCGCGCGCGCTCGATAGAGCGCCAGCGGATGTGAAAGTGCTTTCGCTGGACTGTTTCGATACGCTGCTTTGGCGCGATTGCCATTCCCCGCGCGATCTGTTTGCCGGGCTTGAAAGCGTCTTGCCGATGCAGCGATCTGCCGCAGAAGCCTTTGCGCGCAAGGCTGAATTCGCCCGCCACCAGCGCAATGAAGTGGGTCTGGAGGCCATTTATGGCCACGCAATGCCCAATGGCGATGCCCATGCGATTGCGAACGCCATTGCCGAGGAAAGAGCGTTGGAAGCGCGCACCTGTTTTGCGTTTGAACCGACTGTCGCCTTAATGCGCGAGGCAAAGTCGCGCGGGCTTAAAGTCATCATCGTATCGGATACTTATCTGGATGCGCGCGAACTAATCGAGCTAATTCGATCGTCAGCCGGGGAAGACGTGGCTGGCCTGATCGACCGCGTTTTCGCGTCCAGTGAAATGGGAATCTCCAAATCCGAAGGGCTACTCGCCAAGGCATTGAAGGCAATGAAATGCAAGCACACCGAGGCCTTGCATATCGGCGATAATGCGACTGCAGACTACGACGCTTCTCGCAGCCTTGGCGTCTTGGCATTGCTGCTGCTCCAATTCACCGAAGATGCGCGGCAACGCCTGCGTTTTGAGCGTGCCTGTCAGTCAATCGGAAGCGATTGCAAGACAGGGATTGCTGGGCTGCAAATGCAACGCGCTCTGATAGCGCGCGACGAATGGACGATTGATGATCCGGCTGAACGGCTGGGCTATACTGTGCTCGGCCCGGTGTTCCATGCTTATGAAAACTGGTTGCGGGCCGAGGCAGAGGCTCTGGAGAAAAGGCGCGGCGGCAGGGTTCATTGGCTCTTCATGCTGCGGGAT
This sequence comes from Erythrobacter sp. YT30, assembly GCF_001542875.1. Taxonomy (GTDB): domain Bacteria; phylum Pseudomonadota; class Alphaproteobacteria; order Sphingomonadales; family Sphingomonadaceae; genus Erythrobacter. The sequence continues at coordinate 1,265,326 of NZ_LMAF01000002.1, forward strand.
GGACACTTGCCGCATCTGGTGCATTCGGCGTGCGGGGAGGCTGCGAGCACGGCACGGGTTGAAATTAGCCGTTATGCAGCAACGGCAGCGGCGCTATCCGATCGCGCAGTGTATGAGCGCCACGTCGCGCTCGAGTTCGGGCTCAATCCCAGCACTCTTGCGCGGCAGATGCTCTTTACCCAAGCTGAAATCGCGCAGCATGTCGGCAATCCCCAAACCGATGACGAGATGCTTGCCGCCGCTCAGCGTCTTCACGCGGAATTGCGCAGCGGCAAACGGCAAAAGCTCACCCGCCGACGCGCCCGCGAGTATGCGGATCGGCTGATCGAACATGTCCGCGCAGCCGCTGATCCAAAGCCCGGCGACACGCTGATGCTGGTCGATCTCGGCTACAATGGTTCGGCGCAAAACCAGATCGACGGCATTTTGAGCGAGGCTTTTGAATGCCATGTTGCCGGGCGTTACTTGTTGCTGCGTGAAATGAGCGCGACCGGGCTAGACAAAAAGGGCATGCTTGATGTGCGCCATTTTGATCCCGGCCTGCTCGAAGCCCTGTGCGGCAATGTCGCTGTGATTGAACAGCTTGCGACGTACGAACTCGGCTCCGTCATTGATTACACCAAATCGGGCGATCCGATCCGCAAGGGCAGCGGCGTCAAAGGCAGGCAAAGCAATGTCCGAGACGCAGTCCAAAAAGGGGTGGTCGCCTTTGCCAAAGCTGCCATGAACCCTCCAATCATTCGTCAGCATAACTCGCACGAGGAAGAAGGATGGCGCGAAACAGCGGCGAACGTTCTCACCCGGTTTCTTTTTCTCCCGCAGCCCGGCGAACTCGAAGTGCTCAAGGATTTTGAGCACGACATCAACATGGGAAGTGAGCGCGTAGTCCCGCTCTTCAAGCCCGAATTTGCAGCTGAAGGAATGCGGCGACGCGGGCTGTTTTACATGAAGGGTTCTGCGCGCATGTTTTTGCCCGCGGAGATGGCCAGCGAGGACATGGCGACACGATTGTCGCTGTTTTTGCAGAAGCGATACGGCCTTGGTCTGACCTTCACTGACCATGCACCGCGCGCGATCTCGTTGCCGGCCTATTATGTGGGCGCGTCCAACCAGACGGTGAGCCAGATCGAGGCGCGCGCGACCCATGATGGGTGTTTCGCCGCGCGCTTGCCGGTTGGCGACAATCAAAGCGGTATAGCGATTGGCCTTGGCTCGGCGTTCGAATGGGTCGAAATTGTCAGTGTCACCCGCGCGAGTGTCGAAAGTCTGCGCGGCGGGCTTGAAAATGATGACACGCCGGAGCGCCTCAAGCCGATTGCCGATGGTATGAATGAGCATGCTCCAGGCATCTATGAATGCGCAAATGCCGCAGGATTGCTGTTCATTTCCGCCGATCAGCTGGTGCCGCGCGATAGCGATGACATGGTGGAAATCGTGCTACGCCCTATTCGCGAGCGTGCGCAATCATCTGCACTCACACAACAATCGCGCAGGGTTGAAGGCGTTGCGGCATGAGCCAGCTCCTCATCCATTCGATGTCGGAATTTGCTCCGCTGATCTTGCCCTCACTCGATCTTGCCCATGCCATCAACATTGCCGAGATCGGGAGCGAAACAGGCGGCATGTCAAAGGTGTTGGCCGAACGCTGCACTGAAAAGGGTGGGAGGCTTACCTGTATCGACCCCGAACCCGAAGCAGGCTTTGCCGATTGGGCTAGAAGCCAAGCCCACGTTGCTCACATCGCTGAACCCAGCCTTCAAGCGCTGGAAGACTGCGACGCTGCCGATGCCTGGTTCGTCGATGGCGATCACAATTACTACACCGTTTATCACGAACTGAAGCTGATCGATGCGGCTCAGCGCAAAGCGGGAAGGCCGCTACTTGCCTTTCTGCACGACGTCTCATGGCCGTGCGCGCGGCGCGATTTCTATTACTATCCCTCGCGTATTCCCCGTGGCTGGCTTCATCCGCACAGCTTCGACCATGGAGTGAAGCTGGGTGAAGAGGTGGCCCTGCGCGGGCGCGGTCTTCGCGGGATGGGAAATTTTGCCGTCGCGCTTGAAGCAGGCGGTGATCGCAATGGCGTTCTGACAGCAGTAGAAGACTTCTTGAAGGAAGCTGACTGCGAGGAGCGCCCGCTCTATTATGTTCACGTGCCGGCCGTGCTGGGCCTTGGCATCATATTTGATGCGAGTGCCGAATGGTCGGAGGCGCTGGCGCAATTTCTCCTGCCCTATCACGCCAATCCCCTGATTGCGCGGATCGAGGAAAACCGGCTGCGCAATTACCTCGAAGTGATTGAGTGGCAGGACCGAATGGCGTCCTAGCTAGCCGAGCTCCAGTTGTCCGCTGAAACCCGCACCCAACCCCAAAAAGAAACCCGGAAGCTTTCCAAGCTCCCGGGCTCCCCACCGTCCGATAAAACCGAACGAATAGTGATGTATCGCTTACCGCAGCAGCGACAACACGTTCTGTTGCGACTGGTTGGCTTGGGCCAACATGGCAGTCGAAGCCTGACCAAGGATCTGAGCCTTCGCAAGCGCGGTCGATTCAGCTGAGAAGTCAGCATCTTCAATCCGCGAACGTGCGTCGGTCAGGTTGGTCGTGGTTGTCGTCAGATTATTAATAGCCGATTCCAGACGGTTCTGACCAGCACCGAGCGACGAACGCGCGGTGTTCACCGCCTGCAGGCCAGCATCGACGTTCGTGATTGCCGTCGCTGCGTTGCCCGAGGTGCTGACATCAAGACCGGCAGCGTCAAGGTTGGTGTTATCGATTGCCGTACTCGTCACAGTGATCGAACGACCCGCATCAATCTGAATGTTGACGCTTACATCGGTGCCGCTGGTGGTGCTGAACAGCGAGACGCCGTTAAATTCGGTGTTGCTCAGAATATCGTCGATCTGAGCAGCAAGTTCCTCAACTTCGGTGTCCAGAAAGCCGCGATCGGTATCATCGAGCGTGCCGTTCTGAGATTGCACAGCAAGTTCACGAACGCGCTGAAGCATGTTCGACACTTCATCCAGCGCACCTTCTGCAGTCTGAGCAAGTGCGATACCATCATTCGCGTTGCGGATACCTTGGTTGAGCGCGCGAATTTGTGAGGTAAAGCCGGTCGCGATCGAAAGGCCTGCAGCATCGTCAGCTGCACTGTTGATGCGGCTGCCGGTCGACAGGCGTTCCATCGCATCGCCCAATTGCTTGTTGGCATACATGCTCGCGTTCTGGGCGCGCAGGGCCGAGATATTGGTGTTAATTACTGACATTGGTCATTTCTCCTAGTGGTCTTGCAAAAACTTGATCCAGCAGGACGACAATTCCCGCCGCTGCTGTGACTAAGAGCGACCATTGGCCGGGATGTTTAAGGGGTATCCTCGATTGGCAGGCCAAAAACGCTGTCTTTTGCCGGGAATGCGCCCGCGAGCGCACGTACGACGCTGACAAAATTCCGAGAAATCTCGAGGCTAAGGGCTCCTACGGGGGCTTAAATTTCCGCTATTTTGGATGGCCGTGCGGCAAATCCATGCCGAAGCCGCGCAATGCGGCAAAAGGATAACCCATCGGTGCCGCAATATGCCTAATCCCTCGCAACCTAAACCAGCGTTTCGTGCGCGTGAAGGCGATGCATTGCCGCATTCAAGATTGGATGGGGATGTCACGCAATGCATCACGGCAGCTATTCATGGGTCCGAAGGGATTGAGGCCCGTCATGCGGCCCTGCTCGACACAGTTTTGCCTTTACTGGGCAGGCAGTGGCAGCGAGCGCGCCTTATGCTTGGGGAAGAGGGGCGCTTTGATATCCCTCGCGGTGGCCGCCCGAAAGATGCTATCGAACTTGATCTGGGATTTGACGCGGCTCCAAGCGTTGCCCGCCATTCCGGATCGCGCCTCGCGCTCAGATATGGTGAAAACAGCCGGGACCTTGCACGCGCAGCTTTCATCGCTTGCGCAGCCCAAGGCGGCTGGCCGATTGCGCGCGACGACAAGAGCCTTGCGCTTTTGACATTGGCAGAACGCATTGCTGGTAGCGAAATTCCTGTTCTCCTCGAAGGGCCGACAGGAACCGGCAAAGAAGTGCTCGCGCGCTTTGTCCATCGCTTGTCACCCAGACGCGATGGTCCATTTGTCGCGGTCAATTGCGCTGCCATGCCCGAAGCGATGCTGGAAGGGCTGCTGTTCGGCCATCGCAAGGGAGCGTTCACTGGCGCAGGCGAAGCGCGCGAGGGACTGTTCCGCGCGGCAGATGGCGGGACTTTGCTGCTCGATGAGATTGGCGAATTGCCGCTCGCTTTGCAGGCCAAATTGCTGAGAGCCTTACAGGAGGGGGAAGTCCTACCGCTCGGCGCGACCACGCCCATCAAGATTGACGTGCGCATTGTCGCCTGCACCAACCGCACCCTCGCAGATGAAGTGGCGCTCGGAAATTTTCGCGAAGACTTGCTTTACAGGCTCAATGTCTTCCCGCTCGAAATCCCGGCGCTGAGGGATCGGCAGGGCGATATTGCGCCGCTCGCATTCGGTATGCTGCTGCGACACGCATGCGAGCGGGCCGATGCAGAGAGCCTGCCCAACTGGATCACCGGTCATGCGATTGGCTTGCTCGAAGCTCATGCCTGGCCAGGCAATGTGCGTGAGCTCGAGAATGTAATCCGCCGCGCGATCCTGCTTGCAGGCGATGCGCCGATGATCGAGGCTGAGCATATTGTATTTGACCAACCGGTCAGGTCGATGAGCGACCAATCTGGCAGCGCATCCAGTGTCCAGGGCGCATTGGATACAGGTGCCGCCTCTCTTTCCGATGTTGCGTTTCGATCCGAAGCCGCCGCCATCCTCGAAGCGCTCGACAGCCATAACGGCCATCGCGCCCGCACTGCGCAAAGCCTCGGCATATCGGAGCGAACCTTGCGCTACCGACTGGCTTCGATGCGCGAATCCGGGCTTTTGAAAGCAGGAGGCAAATTATGAACTCCATTCCCTCCAACTGGGGTGTCGCCGATGTCATGGCGCTGCGCAAACAGATCCTGTCGCGCTCGCAAGCTCTACAGGACGTTCGCGCAGCAAGCGGTATTGGTGGCGACTCGTCCATGCCGGCAACAGGTTTTGCCGACACGCTCAAAGATGCGATCCAGGATGTGAGCGCTGTTCAAAAGCATTCGGGCGAGATGCAGGCTGGATATGAGCGCGGCGAAGTCACCGATATCGCCCAGGTCATGATCGCGCGGCAGGAAGCCGGCATCGCATTTGAAGCAACGCTGCAAGTGCGCAACAAGCTGTTGTCGGCCTATCAAGAAATCATGCGGATGGGGGCCTGATAGGTGGCCGAAGCCAATGTCCCTGCAACCGTCAGTGATGCGGCGGTGCCAGCCGTTCAGGCCAGCGGTTCCGGTGCTGGTGGCTGGCGCTCGAAATTGCCTGCACCCTTATCGGATTTTGTGCAGCAGCCCGCGTTTAGCCGAGCTTTGCCCGCCATCATCGGGATTGGCGCATTGGCGGCGATTGCGGCAGTCTATGTGATGATCGCATCAGGCCCGCAGCGCATCCTCTATTCTAGCCTTTCAGACGGCGAACGCGCCAAGGTTGTCGATACGCTGGAGCGCGGCGGGATCAGTTATACAATCGATAATGGGACAGGCGCGATCAGCGTGTCGGAAGACGATGTGTATCGCGCCCGCATGCTGGTGGCGAGCGATGCTGGCCTTGCCGCTCCTGAGGGCGCGAGCGAGATGCTTGATGCGATCCCACTGGGTTCAAGCCGCACATTGGAAGGCGAGCGATTGCGTCTGGCGCGTGAGCGTGAATTGATGCTCACCATCCGCGAGATTGACGGGATCGAAGCCGTCCGCGTGCATCTGGCAACGCCGGAACGATCAGTGTTCGTGCGCAATGCTCAGCCGCCCAGCGCATCTGTCATGGTGCGCCTGGTTGGTGGTCGTTCACTCAGCCAGGATCAGGTCGAAGCGATTGTGAATCTCGTCTCCGCTTCTGTCCCCGGGATGACATCCGATGCGGTGCGCGTTGTTGATCAAAACGGACGGCTCTTGTCTGCAGAGCGCGACAGCGCGATGGACGGCCTGATGCTCCAACGCGAGTTCGAGACCAAATTGCGCGATCAGATCGCATCGCTGCTTACCCCACTGCTCGGTGAAGGGAATTTTTCGAGCCAGGTTCAGGTGGAGCTTGATGCGAAGGAGGTCACATCGGCCACCGAGAAATACGATGATCCGGGTGTCGTGCGTTCCGAAAGCGAACGCCTTTCGACACGCTCTGCGGGAAGCGGGATTGGCGGAGTGCCGGGAGTGACTGCCAATACTCCCCCGCCGGATGCGGAATTGGTGGACGAAGCGCCCAATTCTGAGGGCGCGGGCGAGGACGATGCGGCGGCTTCCCCTCCAACCGACACAGAGAGCGCGACATCACGCAATTACGAGGTGGGCCGCGAAGTGGCCGTTACGAACACGCGGCCTGGAGGATTGGTCAAACTCTCAGTTGCTGTGGCCGTCAGCGATGAAGCTTTGAAAGCAGCAGCGCCGCTGACTTCAGAGCAATTGCAATCGCTCGTCATTGCAGCCGTTGGCGCTGATGAGGCACGCGGCGACAATGTCGAGGTGATCCCAAGCGCGTTTGAGACCACCGAAATGGACGCACCCGCTTTCTATGAGCAGCCCTGGTTTGCGATGGTGGTGCGCTATGCGACCGCGCTCATTGCAGTGCTGCTTGTTCTATTCCTCGCCGTTCGTCCGATGATTGGCGGCGTCAAAGGAGGCAAGAAATCCAAGAAGGGTGAAGACGGCAAAGAAGGTGAGGTGCCAGTCTTGATTGATGGCGATCAGCCTGCGGGCGCGCCAGTCGCGAGCTTGGCCGGTCAGACTCCCGGCTCATCCAACGAGCTCTCACGGCAGGTAGATCTTGCCCGACAACTTGCCGCTCAACAGCCCGAGCGCGCTGTCGAAGCGCTCCAGCGAATGCTCGAGCCCTCGCCAGATGGCGATGAGAAAGTGCCTGCCCGATGAGCGATGTAGATGTGCAAGATGGCGTTCCGGATGCTGGGGAAACGCCAAAGCTGCCCGAACCCTTGCTCGGCCGGGTCGACCGCGCGGCTGTATTTCTCATGCTGCTTGGCGAAGACGAGGCCGCCGGATTGCTCGGGCGGCTGGAACCTGTCGAATTGCAGGCCTTGGGCACGGCAATGTGCGCCTTGGGAGAAATCGATCAGGCACGGATTGCCGAAGCGTTGGAAGATTTCGTCGCAGAGGCTGCGCGCGAAGTCTTGCCCGGAGGCAATCGCAGCGAGCAAGTGCGCCAGCTCTTCGAACGCTCGCTTGGTCCGACAAAAGCGGAAAGCATGATGCTGCGGATTGAGCCAGAACCGCGGCCCCGCAGCATCGAGATGGCACGTTGGCTTGCATCCAGTGTGGTGCTGAAGCTGGTGGAGGATGAACACCCGCAAGTGATCGCGGCTCTGCTGCTCATGCTGGAGCCCGAGCCTGCCGCTGAAGTTCTCTCCGCGCTTTCCGAGGCCAAGCAATCTGCCGTTGTCGAACGGATCGCTAGGATGGGGCCTGTCTCGCAACAGGCCATCACAATGATCGATCAATTGCTATCGCAGCGCATCGGTTCGAGCTTTGGCGCGAGCGCACTAATCATGGGCGGACCGCGCGATGCTGCCAACCTTATCAACCTGTCCGAAGGCGAGCTGCGTAACGTTGTGCTTCCGGCGATCGCTCAGCGGGATGAAGAATTGGCAGCCCGCATAGAAGACGAGCTCTTCACATTCGAAATGCTGCTCGATCTTGATCCGCAGCAAATGGGCCGCCTGCTTCGCGACGTCGATAACGAGGCGCTGATTGATGCACTCAAAGGCCTTTCCGAAGAAGAGCGCGATCCATTCTTTTCCGCCATGTCGAGCCGCGCTGCCGATGGCGTCAAGGACGAGATCGAACTGCGCGGGCGATTGAGCAAAGCGGATGTGAAGGCCGCCCAGCGCAAGATCGTGGACCTTGCTCGATCGCTTGCCGAACAGGGCGAAATAATCATGGGGAATGACGACAGTGAATTCGTCTGATTGGATCGCTGCAGCGACTGCAGGGGATGGCGAGCAGCATTTGCCGGATTGGCTGGCCGCCATGCAAACGACGGGCGAGTTTAGCGATATGTCGCCATTCTCGCGCAAGAGGGACGGCGCATCTCCTGCCGAAAAGGCTTCTCCGCTGTCCGAGCCTGAACCGGCCCAGCAGCAGACCGAATACGATCGCGGATTTGTTGCGGGGGACGCGGCGGGGCGAGCAGCAGCGCATGCGGAGATGGCGGCAGAGAAGGACCAAAGAACCGCACTACGCCTCGCCTTTCGAGAGCTCGATCAGGCGGCGATGGACACGCTTGCAAGCGAGCTCGCCGACACTGTGATGGCGCTGTGCGATGCGGCACTAGAAAAGCATGCTGCCGATCCCGAAGCGCTTATAGAACGCGCTCGAGAGGCTGCTCGAAGGCTAGGTTTGGCTGCGGCATCTTGCACCCTGCATTTGCATCCAGACGATATCGAGACGTTGGACAAGGGCGCCTTATCTGGATGGCAAATCGAAGCGGATCCCACCCTTCAGCGCGGGTCGATTGCGCTGGTGGGCGAAGAGGGCGGCGTGCGTGATGGCCCTGCCGAATGGCGGCGCGCGATTGCCGCTGCTTTGCGCGGATAGCCAAGTATGCTTGCCGAATTGCAGCTGGAACTCGCGCGAATGCGGCGCGCCCCGATTGAGCGCGGACCCGTGCTCACTGGCCGTGTGGCAGCTTGCGATGGCGGGCTGGTCGAAGTGTCCGGCCTCTCGCTCCCTATCGGATCGCTCGCCGCGATTGAGAACGAGGCAGGAGCTGAAAGCCTAGCCGAAGTCATTGGGTTTCGCAGCGGGCATTCGCTGATGATGCTGCTGGGCGATGCGGTGTTGCTCCGACCGGATGCAAGCGTGCGGGCCTGCGGCAGGCCTGGCGAAGTGCCAGTGGGTCATGCCGTCCTTGGCCGCGCTCTCGATGGACTTGGCGAGCCAATTGATGGCGGCCCGCCGATAGATTTTGAGCAATTCTGGCCACTTTCCGGCCACCGCGAAGGTGCCTTGGAACGCGCGCGAGTGTGCGAACCGTTCGACTGCGGCGTCCGAGCGATAAACGCGCTCACCACGATGGGTATTGGGCAGAGACTGGGCGTGATTGCCGGGTCCGGGGTCGGCAAGTCAGTGCTGATCGATACGATGGCCGGGCACGCTGTGGCCGACGTCACCATTGTCGCTTTAATTGGAGAGCGCGCGCGAGAAGTGTCCGATTTCGTTGCGCGCCATATGAGCGGGGTTGAGCGTGGGCGGATCGTCGTTGTCGCTGTTCCGGCAGACCATGCTCCCAACTTAAGGCTGCGCGCTGCGCAATATGCGACTGCGCTCGGCGAGTATTTCCGCTCTCAGGGAAAGCGGGTTTTGCTCATACTCGACAGCCTTACCCGCGTTGCCCATGCTGCGCGCGAACTGGCGTTGGTGTTGGGCGAGCCAGGGGCGGCGCGGGGTTATCCTCCATCGGCGCTCGCATCGGTCACGAAACTGGTCGAGCGCGCGGGCAACTCCCAAAGAACAGGCGGCGCCCTTACCGGCCTCTACACCGTTCTCGCTGATGGCGATGACACGGCCGATCCCGTCGTTGATACGGCGCGCGCGATTCTTGATGGGCATATCGTTTTGTCGCGCGATCTGGCGCAGCGCGGGCATTACCCGGCGATTGATGTGCCAGCATCGCTCAGCCGCGTGATGGATGAACTCGTCAGCGAAGAATATGCAGATGCTGCGCGATGGTTGCGCGGGCTGATCTCTGCGCGAGAGGAAAATCGTGATCTGGTGTTGATGGGAGCATATCGGTCAGGGTCTGATCCGATGCTGGATAAGGCGCTGGAGCTATCACCGCAGATTGACGCATTCCTAACTCAAAGGCGCGGCGAAGCGCATGATCTCTTTGCCAGCCACGCTGCTTTAGGAGAATTCGCTCAGGCGCGGTTTGATGGACCAAAAAATGGCGAATAGGCGTCCTCTCCAGCGCGCCGAACGCCAGTTAATGCTTGCCCGCATTGCCCGCCGCGATGCGATGGGTTCGCTTGCGCAATCGCTTGCCGACGAACAGCGAAGCGCGTCTCTCGCTGATCGAAGCCGGATGCTTGCGAAGGGTTATGCGACCCGCGAAGGACTGGTTACTGGCGAGGCGCTCACACAACACAAACGCTTTGCAGGAGAGCTAGCGGGTCTTGCCCGGCAGGCAGATCAAGCATGCAGCGATGCCTCGCGGCAGACTGAATGGCAGGTCGATGTGTTGGCTAAGGCCGAGCAGCGGATTGAGCGGCTGGGCGAGCGAGCGAAACTTGCCCGATTGGAGCATCGACATACGCAAGAATGCCTAGAGCGCGAAGAACAGGCGGCAATGGCACACAAGTTGCACAACCATTTGGCAAGCCGGTCCACTCCGGATCGATCAAGGAAACCGAGATGATTGCCCCCTTTTCGCCTTCCAACAATCAAGGTCCGTCCCTTTCCGCATCCCTTGCGCCGGGGTCGCCGCGACCTGCTTCTACTATGATAGCATCTCTCGAAGACGGCCTTCTGCGTAAGTCAGATGCCGATGCGAGCGCTTTTGCGATTGCGGCGATAGATCTACTCGGCGCAGAGCTTGAGCCGGGTGCAGCCACGAGGCCAGGCCTGCTCGAGGTGGCTGATCTGCCGCAAGAAACATCGCTGCTGCAAGGCTTTGATTTTAGACCATCTGATACGCGCGCGGCGCTTTCGATTGGGATCCCTTCGTCATCTGATGTCCCGGCGTTCGCCTCACCAGATATAGCAGTAGGTGATGCTATCGCGGTTTCGCCGGAGGCCGTCTCTGACGAGAGGCTTGCAGCTTATCCCGAGCGGGGCAACGAAGTTGGAAAAGTCGCGTCTATTCCTACGGCTCTCTCGGACAAACCATCGGCACAGAATGCACTCGATCAGAACGATCCGGTGGCCAAGGTCGGCTCGGACAGCGGGATCAATCCTAGGCTCAAAGCGGCCAATGCTGATGGCCCACAATTTCGCTCAACTGCTGCAGAACAAGGCAACCCAGCAGGCAAAGCCATGCCTAGCGGCAATCCTTTGCCGGTTGGTGAGCAAATTACACAGCCATCAGGTACGATCGGTTCCGAACGGACGGAACCTGATCTTCGAAAGACGCGACGTGACAGGCTATCGAGTTCTACCAACGATTTTCAGCGCGACATTTCTCGGTCAGATAAAGCAGATCAGCGAAGCCAAACAGTCGCACCAATTCCAGACGAGATTGCTGGTGAAAATGCACCGAAGTTCTCAGTCTCGAGCGCGGTCTCTGAAAGTGAAGCCGAACCTTTGTTAAGCAATCAACCGGCTTCCACCCGAGGAGCTGAACAGATCGCCTCCATGGCAGATCCGGCATCGCTGCGGGGTGTATCGCGCAAGGATGCAAACGCAGTTCAGCAAGTGACCGCTCGTGCCGCAGCCTCGGTTGCTCCTTTGGTTCAGCAAACGCAAGAAGCGCCTCCCAAACAGAGTCTTGAACGAGCTGCAAACCTTGCCGAACAGATCGAGAGTGACGGCCCGGCAGAAGAACAGGGGCACTCGAGAACAGCGTCCGGCCAACCAGTCGCATCGGCGAGCCCACAGGGCCCTTCCACATTTCCGCAGGTAAGCAGTCCCGCAGCGATTACACCCTCGCCAGCCACAAACAGCCCGAGTGTCCAAACGCCTCCTTCACAGGTAGATCGAATTGCCGCCCCACAACTTGACCAGGCAATCGATCAGCTGACCCAAGTGCGGGAAGCTTCTCGCACTGCCCGTTCAGAACTCACCATTCGGCACGCTGAATTTGGCGCGGTCAACATGCGTTTGGAAGCTGCGGGCGGTGATCTGCGTGCTATCCTCGCAAATCGTGATCCCGCATTTTTGCCCGCGGTTCAGGCTGCACTTGCCGACCGCGCAGTTGCAGCTGCAAGCGAAACCTCGAACTCATCACACAACCAATCAGGATCGCGCCAGTCTGAAAATGGGGCCTCAACCCAAAGCCAAAATGGAGGCAATTGGGGCTCTGGCGCGGGTTCTGAGCGATCTTACGGGTCTTTCCTGGGGGGCGAACGAAGCGCCTCTCAACCATCTTTGGAGCAATTGGAAGACGAGAGGCACAGCGGCCTTTCGCGCGGCGATGATGGGTCCGGCAATCCGGGTTCTCAAGAGCCGCGCGAGAGAGGGCTGTTCGCCTGATTTATGCGTCACGTTCGGGGAATTGAACACCAATGGCCAAAGACGAAAACAAGGATGAGGAAAAGTCCGGCGGCGGGGTGATGATGAAGATCATTATCGCGGTTGTCCTCACGCTCGTTCTCGCCGGTGGCGGTGCATACGGCGCCTATGCTGCCGGCCTACTCGGCGATGGCGGCGACAAGGGCCCCGATGAACCCAAATTTGTGAAGAAGGGAGACGATGATCCCTATAGCCTGGCCGACAAGGAGGAATTCAGCGTCGTATACGGCGAAGGCGGCAGCGAATATCGTACCGCCTATTATAGCTTTGCCGACAGCTTCACCTCAAATCTCGCAGATTCGCCCGCCCTCATTCAGACAGAGCTCGCCGTCTCTACCCGGCGCGATGGCCGCGTCCTGCAATGGGTGAAGACGCACGAATTGGCGATCCGTTCAGCCATTCTGGCCCAGCTTGCCTCTACGAGTGAGGCTGAGATTTACAATGTCGAAGGCAAGGAAAAACTCGCCGAGCGCCTGACCACAGCGATCAACGATGTGCTTGAGGAAAATGAGGGATTTGGCGGCGTTGAAGCGGTGCATTTCCGGGGGCTGCTGGTCCAATGAACCTTTCACCCGATATGGCAGAAGCCTTCGCCAATGCGCGCCCGCAGGCCCAGCATTGCAGCGAGCTCATCAAGACTGGCCCGCGCCCTGAAGAACAGGCGGAAAGCCTCGCCGTGTGGCGGCGCGATATTGGCCGCGAATTGTCGCAGGACCTGTCCGAATTGCTGTCAGGCGCACGCCTTTCCGTTACTGTATCAGAGCCGGAGAGTATGGCTGGAAGCGACGTGTTCTCTCGTATTGGAGCGGTGGCGGCCAATTGCCTTTTGCGGTGCGGCAAGGATGATCACACGCTGCTCCTATCGTTCGATTTTCCGACCGCCATCGCGCTTACGGATCGTTCTTTCGGTGGCGATGGCAAAACTTGCGAGAGCGATGCGGTGGAGCAATTGCCGCGCTCTGCTGCGATGCTGACCGATTCAGCGGCAAAAATCATCGCGCAAGTGATCGCGCGGGTCAGCCTGATGGCCGGTCAAAGCGGCGGCGATGGTGCGGTGCGATCTCTCAGAGCCGATGTGATTGTGCGCAGCGAAAGCTCCCGCCGCCTTAAACCGTTTGAACCCGAAACGCCGTGCTCTGTGTTCACGCTAGACTGCACCGAGGAAAAGGCACTAGGAGGACCGCTGTCCTGGAAAGCTATACTCGCTGTCCCTGATGAGCGGCTTGAAAAGCTGCTTCCCGGTGCAGCGGCAAGCCCGCCCAATGGAAGCGAAAAAGGTGCGAGGAGTAATGCCGCCGAGGGCGCCTTTGCCGCTATTCCACTGAGGTTTGAGGCGGTTCTTGCTGAATTCGATATGTCGTTGTTGAAGCTCGATAATCTGTCGCCTGGCGATCAGATCCCGATTGCAATGCCGCGCGAAGTGCCTTTGCGGATGGGCGACAACATCTGGGCGCATGGCAGCGTTGGCACTCTTAATGATCGCATGGCGATCCGCGTCACACGCTTTGCCGATACCGCGGTGGGAGCATGAATATGGTTAGCCCCGCCCTCCAGCGTTTTGGCGATGTCACCGTTCGCTTGTCAGTAGAACTAGGCCGCACCGATATGCCCCTGCGCGATGTTCTGGCGCTGGGTGAGGGCAGCGTCGTACCGCTCAATCGACTGACCGATGAACTGCTCGACGTGACGGCCAACGGCAAAGTGATCGCGCGCGGCGAAGTGGTTGCGCATGATGGACGCTTTGCGCTTCGTATTGTCAGCCTTGCGGGCGATGAAGAAGTCTCAGATCCGTCGGTTTCATCCGTGCCGGAGGCAAAGCCGCAGTCGGCTGACGAAGGGCCGAGCGATGCACCGCCTGCTGATCAGCAGGCGCCGCCAGCATGATTGTCGAATATCTTGCGCGGTTGGCTCTCCTTTTGCCGATCCTGGGCCTCCTTATCTGGAGTAGCCTTCGCCTGACGCGATATCTGCAAACCCGGTTTGTGGGGATGCAGGGTGCAGCGCGTTCGGTGCAATTGGTGGAGACGAGCCTTGTCGCGCCGGGATTGAAGCTCGCCGTTGTGCGTTTCCATAATCGCGAAATCCTGCTCGGGCTTTCGCGGCAGGGACTGGTGAGGCTGGCGGAAAGCGATCCGGTAGCGAGCGGCGACAACGCATCCCAAAAGCCAACTGAAATAGACCCTGTATGAGCGGGTATTTCCGCATCATCCTTGGCGCGGTGTGCCTGATCGGATTAACCATGTTTCTGGGGTCCGGCATGGCCGCTGCTGCTCCCGCTGCACCGGAAGCGGAGGAGGCCGCCGGGATCGGCGAAGCGCTTGAACGCGCACTGGGCGGTGACAGCGACGAGGGCGAAGAAGACGCGCCGCTGAGCCTTTCCTTGCAGGTTCTTCTCGTGATGAGCCTGCTCACGATCCTGCCCGCGATCGTGCTAATGATGACGAGCTTCCTGCGCATCCTTATCGTCCTGTCGATCCTGCGCCAGGCATTGGGATTGCAAGGGTCGCCTCCCACCCAAGTTCTCGTCGGGTTATCGCTGTTTCTCTCGCTATTCGTGATGGCACCGACACTCGACGTGGTGAATGCTAACGCGATTGAGCCCTACGCTTCGGGCGCACTTGACGCTGATGCTGCGATCGCGAGCGCCGGCGAAGCGTTCCACGCGTTCATGCTGGCGCAAACGCGTGAGGCGAACCTTGTCATGTTCACCGACCTTGCGGGCGCGGGCCTGTTTGAGAACCCGGAAGACATTCCGTTCTCGATCCTGCTGCCCGCATTTGTCACATCCGAATTGGAAACAGCATTCCAAATCGGTTTCATGCTGTTCCTGCCTTTCCTTGTGGTTGATCTGGTCGTTGCAAGTGTCCTGATGAGCCTGGGCATGATGATGCTCTCACCGACCATCGTTTCGCTCCCGTTCAAGCTGCTTTTGTTCGTCCTTGTTGATGGCTGGGCGCTCCTGATGGGCAGCCTCGCGATGAGCTTTGCCTGAAGGAGGATAACGCTATGCAGGAAGACGCTCAGCTTCTGGCCCTTGCCGATCAAACGCTTTGGGTGACGGCAATGATTGCAGGCCCGGTGCTCATCGCGGCGCTTACGGTTGGTCTGCTCGTTGGCATTATTCAGGCCGCGACATCGGTGAACGAGCAGACGCTGACATTTGTGCCGAAACTCATGATTGTCGCGCTCGTCTTTGTCGTCCTTGGCGGGACGATGATCGCCCTTCTCGGCGATTTCTTGATCGAGATTTTCGCGCAGATCGCGCAATTGACGGCCTGACGGGTGTGAGGCTCCAACGGCCATGAACACGCTCGAATTCGGTTTTGGAGCGCTCGATCGCCAGCTTTGGGAATTGCTGCTGCTATCGGTCCGCTGCGGCGTTGCGATTTTGGCTGCCCCCATGATTGGCGGACTAACTGTGCCCGTACAGGCGCGCGCGTTCTTGGGCTTTGCGTTCGGTGTATTTGTCGCGGTGTGGATGCCGCTTCCCCCGCTGCCCGACATGATGAGCTTTGCGGCCATCCTCGCGGTGCTTCAGGAAGTCATAATCGGGGCTGCGATGGGATTTGTCTTGCAAGTCGCCTTTGCCGTTCCGCTGATTGCTGCAGAGCAGATTTCGGGGTCAATGGGGCTTGCGATTGCAACCTCAATCGATCCATCGAGCGGCGCGCAATCAGGAGCTTTGGGGACGTATTTCGGTCTTGTACTCACATTGCTGTTTTTCGCGATTGGCGGGCATTTGCTGTGGTTTGAGCTTCTGATCGAAAGTTATCGGATCCTGCCCGTTGGCTCGTTTGCCTTTGGCGAAGTTCGCGCGCGCGGCATTGTTGATTTCATGGGATACGGCTTTGCTCTCGCGGCAGCGATTGGCTTTCCCGTGGTGCTCGTCTTGATGGTCACACAGCTTGTGACCGGCATGATTTCGCGATCAGCCCCCGCGCTCAATCTCTTCGCGCTCGGTCTTCCCGCAGGCGTTCTTGCCGGGATTGCAGCGCTGATCATCGCCATGCCGATATTGATTGAGCAGTTTGTTCGCCTGCTTGAAGTTGCAGTGCGGCAAACAGAGCTGCTCATCCTGCCCGGAGGCGCACCGGTATGAGCGAGGAAAGCGCCGGCGAAAAGACGTTAGAGCCTACCGAGAAGAAGAAACGAGAGGCGGCGGAAAAAGGCAATGTGCTGCGATCGCGCGAAGTCGCTAGCGCGGCGGCGGTCGGAACCGGCATATTCGTTCTGGGCCAAGTGTCGGGCTGGGTATTTGACGGAATGGATCAGGTCGCAAAGGCGAGTTTTCGCTTTGACCGCGCGTCGCTTGAAGCATTGGAGCCGGGGCGCCTGTTCAAGCTCGCCGGATCACTGTTACTCCCACCATTGCTCGTAATAGGCGCGTGCGTGATGGTGATGACATTGGCGGCGCAATTGCTGCTTGGCGGCGAGGGGCGCTTTGTCATTAAAAACCTTGAGCCCAAAGGAACACGCATCAATCCGCTATCGGGCATGAAGCGCATTCTTGGCATTCAGGGGCTTATCGAGCTTGGCAAAAGCATCCTGAAGCTGGTGCTGATGGGCTTGCTTGCGGCCTATTGGGCCTATCACAATCTGCCGGTTATTCTAGGCCTCGGGCGCGGATCGCTGGAGGTACAGATCGCCTTTGCCCTGCAAGCATTGGTAACGCTTATCGGGCTTCTTGTGATTGGCCTCATCATCATCGCGATGGTCGATTTCCCACTTCAGCAATTCCAGCGCAACAAGAAGCTCAAAATGAGCCATCAGGATATGAAGGATGAGACAAAGCAGGCCGAAGGGTCTGGCGAAATGAAATCTGCCCGCCGTCAGCGTCAGCGCGATCTCGCAAGGGGCGGGGTGGCATCGGCGATGAAGGATGCGCAGTTCGTGGTGGTAAACCCGCTGCATTTCGCAGTGGCGCTCACCTATGATCCTCAGCTTGCACCAGCGCCCGTCGTGCTCGCCAAGGGAAGGGGCGAAACCGCGCTCGCGATGCGTGAAATTGCCGCAGAAGAAGGCCTTCCCGTGCTCGAATATCCCGGTCTTGCCCGCGCCCTTTATTTCACAACGCAGGCCAATCAGATGGTGCGTGAGGAATTGTACATAGCCATCGCTTCTCTGGTTGCTTTTGTCCTGTCGTTAAAGCGGGGAGCGCGGCCCAAGCTGCCCGATATCGAAGTACCGCAAGAATTGCGTTTCGATGGCGATGGGCGGCCCGAAAATGTCTCGCCCAAACAGGCTTAAACGCCGCCCTGAAAGGCCGTTCTTATAGGCTATGGAAAACCCCGGCTCATCAATCATCTCAGCCCTTGGTGCAGGCAGCGGCATCAACTTTGTGCAATTGGCGAATGATATCGCCGAGGCGACCTACGCATCGCAGCGGCTCAACATTTCCAATCGCACCGAGACACTCGAAGCGCGCATTTCCGCAGCAGCCAATCTACGCAACGTGCTGACCGAACTTTCCTCTGCTCTGGGCGATCGCATTCGCAATGGCGATCTGTCGCGGCAGGGCAATGTGGCTGACCCTAGCGTCGCGAGCGTATCGTTCCCGCAAGGCTCTACGCCAACGGGCACCTATTCGCTTGAGGTGAGCCAATTGGCCGACAGCCAGACCTTGGTCTCGCAAAGCTACACCGATCCAAGCGACCCGGTTGGCGAAGGGACGCTGACGATCCGGTTTGGCACGGTCGCGGGTGCAAACTTCACCGAGGATACAAACCAAACCCCGCTCGAAATCTCGGTCGAGGCATCCGACACGCTGGAAACGCTTGCTGCGAAGATCACCAGCCAGAGCAATGACGCTCTCACCGCCTATGTCGCGCAGGGGACCGATGGCGCTCAATTGGTGATCAAGGGGCAGGACGGGGCGGTCAACGGCTTCACGTTGGAGGGCACCAACAACGCAATCCTGCCAATTGGCGGCGGGGGGCAGGGCGATCTGACTTACCTCAATTGGGATCCTTCAACCGATGCGGGTGAGCTGCGCGCGACGGCGCAAGATGCGATCTATGAATTCGACACGGTCGAATATCGCAGCACCAGCAACACTGTGACGGGTCTGCCCGAAGGGATCACACTGGAGCTCACAGGCACCAATATCGGCGCGCCGACGACGATCAGCTTCGACACGGATAACTCCGCCATCTCCAATGTCGTGACCGATCTGGTCGCCGCGCTGAATGACGTGGCGGCGATTGTTGCGCAGGATGGCGCAGCTTTGGGCGGGACGTTGGGCAATGACCCGGGTGCGCGGGCGCTAAAGCGTGATCTCGCCAATCTGACGCGTGAGATCGTTATGCCGAATGCCGATCCCGGCGAACCGCGAACTCTGGCGGACCTCGGCGTTGAGATCACGGCAGAGGGCACTTTTGAACTCGATACTGAACGCCTCAACCAAACATTGACTGACAATCCAGCCGCCACCGCCGCCATGTTCACATCAGGCGTATTCGGCGTGTTCGCAACGATCGACAATCTCGCCCGCGATAACACCGCGCGCAACAATCCGGGTTCACTCGGCGGGTCGCTAGAACGGTATGAGGACCTCATTGAAAACAATGAAGATCGGCTGGAGCGCATCGCCCAGCAGCAGGAGAACCTGCGCGAAAGGCTTGTGCGCGATCTGGTGGCTGCTGAAACGCGAATTTCCAGCTCGCAATCCACCTTGAGCTTCCTTCAGCAGCAGTTTGATCTGCTGAGCAACTCGCAGAGATGATCCATGCAAGCGCTCGCGCAAAGCCCCGCTGCGGTTTACCGCAAGATCGATCTTGATGCCCGGATTGAGGCCTCGCAGGCGAGCGATCTGACGCGGATATGCCTTGAAGAAGCCATCGTCGCGCTGGGTCAGGCCATCGTGCGGATGGAACAAGAACCCGCAGCCATCCCGCGCGATGCATTGTCCCGCGCGCATGGCATTGCCTTGTGGCTCATGCGTACCATCGCGCCAGACAATCCGCTTCGCGGCGAGCTAACTCAGTTCTATGGCGGGCTGGAAAAGACCCTTCGCAGCAATCTTGTCCAACCTCGCCTGGATGAACTGAGGCAGGTGCAAACGGACTATCAGGACTTGCTTACCGCAGCGCTTGCAGCGGATTAGGCGATAGCCTTGGCGATGATGTTCGCTGCATCTGCCGGGTCTTCAAAAGGGTGGAAATGGGTGCGATCGGACCGGTCAAGATCGGTCGCATTGGGCATTGAGGCGGCAAGGCCGGGCCAAGTGGGTGAGCCCTTGAAATCCATCATATTGAGCCGCTTTGCGCGCACCACGAGTGTTGGAGTTTGCAGCGTTTTCGCGGCATCAAGGATGCCCCTGTTCGTGCGGCTGCTTTCGTAAACGCTGGCCTCCATTTCCGGAGCGCATGCAAGCTCGAACCCGTCTCCGTTTTCTGCTGGCAAAAGACCGTGGCGGCAATAATCTTCGAACACCCGCGGCGCGAAGATGTTGTACGGGTCGCGATCCTTGAACCGCTCAATCATCGCTTCGGGTGATGCGAAATCGCGCTTACGCTTTGCCGTGGGATGCGGGTTATCTGGCGTGAAGATGGTTTCCTCAGACGCGTAGTATTCAGGTTCGAGGATAACCGGATCGAACAGCACAAGCTGGCGGAAAGCCTGCGGCATCTCGCTTGCCGTATGCAGCAGCACATGCGCGCCCATTGAATGGCCTATGCCGACTGCATCTTTGAGCTGCAGATGCTCTGCCAAGGCCAACATGTCATCGATCAACACTCGCCAATGGGTGATCGGCTCCCCCGTGCTGCGACCATGCCCGCGCTGATCGACCGAGATCACGCGATGCTGCGGGAAATGCTCGATAATCGCGTCGTAGGCGCGTGCGTGAAATCCCGTCGCATGCGCGAACAGGAGGACGGGCTTACCGGCCGAGGGGCTGGCAGGCTCCCAATCGAAATAGGAAAGCTCAATCCCGTTAGCAGGCAAAACGCGCGCATGCGGCGCGGGCCTATCCGGCATTGGCGGTCGCCCCTTCGGCTGCCGGTTCTGCTTCGTCTCCTGGCAAAGCAGCCTTCAGCAGGAAGAACCCGGCAAAGGCTGCGACCAGTGATCCGGCGAGAACGCCGACTTTGACCGCGTCTACGAGCGCCGGATCGGTGAACGCGAGATTGCCGATAAACAGGCTCATCGTGAAGCCAATCGCGGCCAGTAGCGACAAACCGTGAATTTTACGCCAACCGACAGTTTCCGGCAATTTCGCAAGGCCGAGCTTCACCGCGACGAATGCAAAACCGACAATGCCGATTTGCTTGCCGATCAGCAAGCCAAGCGCAATGCCCAAGGGCAGCGGTTGCAGGAGGTCAGCAGGCGACAATCCGATCAATGTAACGCCAGCATTGGCAAATCCGAAAATCGGGATGATCACGAAGGCGACCCATTTGTGCAGGCCGTGCTCCATGTGCTCGAGCAGGCGCACATCACCCTTCGCCGTCATCGGCACCATCATCGCCGCCGTCACACCTGCAAGCGTCGCGTGTACGCCTGATTTGAGGACGAACACCCACATGATCACTGTCAGCAGGACATAGGGAATGGAGGATGCTACCTTGGCCCGGCCAATTGCGAACAGCAACGCCAGCATGACGGCGCCACCGATCAGCATATCGGTCTTGATCTCGCCCGAATAAAAGAGCGCGATCACCGTGATGGCGCCGATGTCGTCAATCACGGCAATCGCGAGCAACAGGGCTTTCAATGCGACCGGAACGCGCGGACCCAAAAGCGACAGAATACCAAGCGCAAAAGCGATGTCGGTTGCCGCTGGAATGGCCCATCCGCTGATCGTTTCGGGTGAGTTTATGTTGAAGCCGACGAAAATGAGCGCTGGGATGGCCATGCCGCCGACTGCTGCGGCAAGCGGAAGCGAGGCTTTGTCCATGCTGGACAATTGCCCCTCGATTATCTCGCGCTTCACTTCCAGGCCAATAAGGAAGAAGAAGATCGCCATCAGGCCATCGTTGATCCAGAGGATCAGGCCCTTATTAATTTCAAAATCGCCGAAGGAGACATTCAGTTTCGTCTCCAGAGTGCCGAAATAGTAGGGTGCAAGCGGGCTGTTCGCGATAACCAGCGCGAGCGCTGCGGCAACGATCAGCATGATGCCGCCGGCGCTTTCCTGCTTCAAAAAATCCTTGAGCGCGGCCGTTACGCGATCAATCATGATGGTGATATCCTTTACCCTACCGTCGATAGTTGCAGTGATGGAACGTGCAAAGAGTGCAAGAGTGCCCGAGAATCGTACCTAAGCGCTGGAATTGTGGCGAGTATGCCCCCATTTGGCAGGTTTGTCGGGGCTGGATGGTTTGATTGACATTCAGCCGCGCATCGGGAAACGCGTTGTCCAGTCGTTTTTCAATTCCTCTCATCACCCCATTTTGTCGGAGATCCTTTTGCCTGATGCTGCCTCACACGACCTGGCCTTGCCGGTTGAACAGGGCGCGTTCCGTTCGCTGATGGGGCAGTTCGCAACCGGCGTGTGCGTGGTTGCGACTGAGGGGGATGGTGGAAAGCCGATGGGCATCACGATCAATTCGTTCGTGTCTGTTTCTTTGGAGCCGATGCTTGTGTGCTGGAGCCTCCACAATTCGGCCAGCCTGTTTGATGTTTGGAGCAAAGCGCGATCTTATTCGATCAGCATTCTTGCCGAAGATCAGCAGGCCATCGCGGCCCGCTATGCGACGCGCGAGATAAAGGGTGAGAGCGACGGAGACTTTGCGCTGGGCGAAAGTGGAATGCCGCATATCGCGGATGCACTAGGCTATCTGGAATGCCGCCCGTGGAAACTGGTTGAAGCGGGCGATCACACAATGATCCTTGGCGAAGTGACGGGCCTTTATCGTCACGAATTTCCCGGCGGAGTGGCAGGACGACCCTTGCTATTTTTCGGCAGTGCTTTTCGCGAGATTGGCGACGTTTAGGCCTGTTCCCAAAGTTTGGGATATTTTACCAATCTTGCGCAATGATGAATGAGAAGGCGATCAAGCCCTCATAAAAAATCCTACAATTTCAATATTATGGGATTTTGGCACGGCTTCTGCATTGTTCTTAGCATCCCTAAGGGACCCGTTCCTTAGGATGCACTAAACGAACAATGGAGCAGAAATCATGTTTAACAACGACACCGCAAAGAACGTTTTCGCAGCAGTCTTTTCACTCAGCGTTTCGGCTGTTTTTCTCGCCACCGCTATCATTCCCGGCAGCCCTGGTTTGATGGCATAACTGGTGGGGTCAAGATGGCTTCTTCGTCTCTGGCCTTATCTGGTCTCAGTCTGAAACGCCCGCAGTCTCTCCGGTTTTGATTTCCACTTCAGGTAAATCAAAAGCACCTGCAACACCGCGCGCCTTCAGCACTGATCGCACGATCTCGGTTGGCGTTGAAGGTTTTGGCAGGAAGACCGCTTCGGGAACAAGAGAGGTATGCGCCTGATTGGCATGGCCTGAATGGATCACCACTGGCACGCCCTGTCTGATCAATTGCTGAGCGAGGGGGAGCGAATCCCCGTCCATCAGCCGAATATCGAGAATGGCGGCATCAAAGCTCTTCTGATCGACCAGTTTTTGCGCATCGGCGAGCGATGCAGCCATTTCGACCTTTGCAGCGCCAGCATCACGCATGGTCGTTTCAAGATTGATGGCGAGCAAAAATTCATTCTCAACAATCAGAATAGCAAGGTCCTTTAGGGACGGCGTCATAGAGTTCCTCATTCGTTGTCTGGATTATGCGTGATCTTCGCGGTGAAACGAATTTCAGCCCCCTTGTCGGTAAAAGAGCGATCAAACTCGCCCTGTAACTGTCGGATCCCAGACTGAATTAGAAAACTGCCGAACCCATCATGCGGTTCCGGCTCTTCAAAACCGGGCACCTGCTCAATCCAGCTGACATGAACCATGCCATCGGCGTCGCAGTCCCAATTGATCGAGAGTTCGCCCTCGGGCTGATTGAGAGCGCCATATTTGGCGCTGTTCGTTGTCAGTTCGTGAACGATCAGAGTGAGGGTGTTCACCACTTCGGCGCCCACGAACACATCTGGCCCTTTGACGGTGAGTTTCTGATTGGTTTTGTGCAAGCTAACGACCGAGGTCAGCAATTCATCAAGACCAACGCCCTGGCTTGCCAAATCCTTGCGCGTGAGGTCGTACACCTTGCCGAGCGAAATGATCCGCTCAACCAGATCGCCTGCCATTTGCTTGGTTTCAGGATGCTCCATCGGCGATGCCTGAATGAGCCCGCTGATAACAGCAAACAGGTTCTTGATCCGGTGGCTCATCTCGTCGAGCAGCAATTCCTGTTTATGCTGCGCGGTCACATCGAGTGTTGGGCCGACCACCTTTTTGCGGCCATCAATGGCAGTGTATGGCATGCCTCTGGTCCGCACCCAGCGCAGATCCTGGCCGGGAACGTCGATGCGGAAATCAAACTCGTATTCTTCGCCTTTCTCGATCGCGCGATTAAGGTTTTCCTCCATCAAAGGTACGTCTTCCTTGACGAAATTGGCCGTCAGCTCTTCGAGCGGCACCGCCCCCTCGCCCGCTAGGCCCAATTGTTCGGCCAACATCTTATCGGCAATAACCTCGCTTGCCTCAACATCGAGTTCTGCAAGGCCCATGCGGCCTGCCCGCATTGCAAGTTCGCGCCTGGTCGATTCAATTTCGATGTTGCGCTGCAATTGATATGTTTCGGTGACATCAATCCAGAGGCCCGCTTTCCGCTTCTTGCCCGAAGCTGTCATGTACGATTGAGCGTGGACCTGTGCCCAACGCGTTTCGTCATCGGGGAGATCAATTCGCACTGTGTGAGAGAAGCTTTGCCCTGCTTTGATCGCCTTTTTGCGGGCCGCGTCCATGGCCTTCAGGTCCTCGGGGCAGACATTTTTGTAGAATTCGTCGCGCGAATATTTGCCGGGCCCGTCCAGCCCGCCAATCTCCGCAGCAATGGCATCCACTTCCATCTCATCTGTCTCCAGATCAGTGTCCCACGATCCCATCTTCGCCGCCTGCATCGCGAGGTGCAGCTTTTCGCTTTGCAGAGTAAGATCCTGTCGCAGCAGCACCTCTTGCGTGATGTTCACGAGGGTGAGTGATGCACCTTCCACAGCTCCATCATTAAAGAAATAGGGAGTGATGCGTAGGAAGAAGGACTGGTTGTGATCATTAGGCGCGGTCGTCACTGAGAAGGACTGGCCGGTCTCAATGACTTTGCGAATCTCGGCCGCGACATCGAGAGTGCCGAGCGGAATATTGAATTCGTTGAGCGAGCGCCCCTCGTCGGAGCGAAGGATCGGCACCATGCGGCGCGCGGCATCTGTGACGTGGCGGATTTTCAGACTGCGATCCAAGACAATCATGCCAAGATCTGCCGATTGCAGGAAATTGTCCAAATCGGCATTGGCCAGTGTCAGCTCATCAATCTTGTTCTTGAGTTCCTCATTGGCTGTCGTCAGCTCTTCGTTTGCCGACTGAAGCTCTTCGTTCATCGACATCATTTCTTCATTGGAGCTTTTGAGCTCCTCGTTAGCGGTTTCGACTTCCTCGACCTTTGCTTTCAATTGCAGCCGCGTTTTCTGCAATTCGTCCTGAAGGATGGCGATTTGGCGATCGCGTGTGACCGGCCTTACAGCGAAGCGATCGACGATCGGTTCAAGCTGATCCTTGACCAGAAAGATAACAGCGACCGTGTCATCGCGCATCGGGTGCGCGACGATGTCCGTCTTTTGAAGGCCAAAGGGTGAGGATACTTGCACATCCTTCATCGCCTGACGCTCACCGCTTTCCATCGCGTCGCGAACCATGGGCGTGACGACTTCATGCACGCCTTCACGCGCGAGTGTATCAAGGCTGCGCTCATCACCAGGGCGCGACATCAGGAACAGGCTGAGATCGCCCGAACTGTCGATGATGCGGCCATCCTTTGCCACCCGCACAAATGGCGGAGCATAGTTTTCGTAAATCGTCGCATTGGAGGTGTTGAGGCTGGAATGCCTCGGAAAGTCCCGTTCCTCCGACATTTTCTGCATTTCGCGCCGCGGGCGTAGCTCTTTGTTGCCAATGGTCAGCGGCAGATTGATCGCAGAGCGCCGCGCGACTTCGTTGCGCCGGAAGATGCGGGCACGTTGATCGACAGCGGTGAACAAATCGCTGCGTTTGGTCACACTCTCCGAAGTGCCAAGGAATAGATGGCCACCCTGACGCAGGCTGAAATGCATCAGCGGCAAGACACCTTCTTGCAGTTCCTCACCGAGATAGATCAGCATATTGCGGCACGAGATCAGGTCGATTTTGGAAAAAGGCGGATCCTGAATGATATTGTGAACCGAAAACCGCACCATTTCGCGAATGCGCGATACGATCTCAAACCGTTCCTCCGATCCAACCGTGTAGAGCTCCTGATACTTTTCAGGCAGATCGGTTAGCGTCGACACAGGATAGCTCGCACGGCGAGCCTGTTCGATCATCGCCTCGTCAATGTCGGTCGCGAAAATCTGGATCAGCGGACGGCGCTGCAATTCGACGCAGGTCTGATCGACCATCATCGCGATCGAATAGGCCTCCTGCCCGCTGGAACATCCAGGAACCCAGATGCGCACCTCGTCCGAGGCCTCCGCCTCCTCGATCAGTGGGACGATAACCGTTTGCCGCAGCAATTCGAAGTTCTCACGGTCGCGAAAGAACGATGTGACATTGATCAGAAAATCGCGCGCCAGGGCGAGTTGCTCAGTTTCGCTCCGCGACAATTCTGCGATGTATTCTTCACCGTTGTCGATTTCGAGCACTTGGAGGCGGCGGTTCAACCGCCTCAGTAATGTCGAGCGCTTGTAACCCGAAAAATCCATGCCGAGCTGGTGGTTGATGATGGTGAAAATCTCACGCATCACCTTGCCGGTCGCATAATCGTTCAGAGGGAAGGGGGATTTGTCAGCCCCCTCGAAGAACGCCTTGATGCGCGGGATGATGTCCGCCGCGTTCAGCGTGAAATCTACCAATTTGGTGCCAATTGCCGAAAACGGCATGCCGTCATAGCGCGCCTCTTCAGGGGATTGGACTGCGCTAATGCCGCCGGCTTCCTTGATGACGCGAAGTCCAGCTGTGCCATCGCCGCCCGTGCCTGAAAGCACCACACAGGCAGCCTTTTCGCTCTGTACGTGGGCAAGCGAGGTGAAGAAGCTATCGATCGGGCGCCTCAGCCCGCGCGGTTCGCTGAATTTGTCGAGCCGGAATTTTCCATTCTCGATACTTAGGCTGGAGCCCGGCGGAATGACATGCAGGCAATCCACTTCGAGGTGATCGTTATCGGCAATCTGGCGAACTGAAATCTGTGTCTTGCTCGATAGCAATTCTGCCATCAGGCTTTCGTGATCGGGATCAAGGTGCATCACAAGGACGAAAGCCATCCCGGTTCCGCTTTCAATGTCCTTGAACATCGCGGTGACCGCCTCAAGCCCGCCGGCCGATGCGCCTATGCCAACCACCGGAAAATCTAGCTGGGCGTGCGATTCCGGCTCGTGGATCGCTTCATTTGAAGCGGCGTCTGTTTCAATGGTTTGCGTTGGTGTCACCAAGATAGCCTTTTCCTGGACCCAAAATCTGTCCGATCAATTCTTGTGCGCCGTTGTTACGGGCACGACCAGCGTGATTGAGCGTCCTTTTCCTCCTTGCCGGGTACACCCTTTTCCCAAGCGGCCTGCGCTTAAAAAACGCTAATCTCTCAAGAGCATCAGCGCTGAGTGCCCCCCAAGCGCCCACTCTTAGCAGCAGTGCATGTGTAATCCCATGTTTTCTGGAATTGCGCATACAAGTTGGCTCCAAAACGGTTTTAGTCGCCATCCGCAAGCCAGGTCGGATCGGCATTGCCTCTCCCTTTTCTTGCACGGCATCCTCTGGCATTGGTGTCCCCATGGCATCCAAAACCGCGTTCGCTCCGATCCCGCAGCCACCCGGCTCTCCGCTCGTTGGCAATGCTCTGACTGTCGATGCATCCCGGATGATCCAGTCGCTGATGGAATTGGCCGAGGAATACGGCCCCATTTTCCAGCTCGAAATCATGGGCACGCCCCTTGTTTTCGTCTCGAGTGAAGAGCTGGTGGCGCAGGTTTGCGACGAAAAGCGGTTCGACAAGACGGTGCGTGGCCCGCTCAAGCGCCTGCGCCTGATTGCTGGCGATGGCCTTTTTACTGGCGATAGCGATGATCCCAACTGGTCAAAGGCGCACAATATCCTGCTGCCGTCTTTCAGCCAGAAAAGCATGGGCAGCTATCTCCCGATGATGATCGACATCGCTCAGCAATTGATGCTGAAATGGGAGCGGATGAATTCTGATGACGTGATCGATGTGCCCAAGGATATGATCCGTCTGACGCTCGATACGATTGGCGTGTGCGGATTTGGCTACCGCTTTAATTCTTTCTATCGTGAGGACTTTCATCCCTTCATTCAGGCGCTTAATCGCACCCTCGACACCACGCAGAAAATGCGCGGGCTTCCGGGTGAAAAACTGATGAAGCGAAAGGCTGTCGAACAGCTTCATCGCGACGCGAAATACATGAACAACCTCGTCGATGAGATCATCCGCGAGCGCCAAAGAAGCGGCAATACGGGCAGCGAGGACCTGCTCGATTTCATGCTGTCGGGCCGCGATGCGGTAACAGGTGAGCGATTGTCGGATGAAAACATCCGCTATCAGATCAACACGTTCCTGATTGCAGGGCATGAGACAACGTCGGGGCTTTTGTCGTTCTCGCTCTATTACCTGCTGAAGAACCGTGACCTTTTGAAGCGCGCCTATGCCGAGGTGGATGCTGTGCTCGGCCGCAATATCGACCAGCCACCAACGTTAAAACAGCTGGGGCAAATGCCCTATATCCGCGCCATTCTGTTTGAAGCATTGCGCCTGTGGCCGACCGCGCCCGCATTGGGCCTTGCGCCATACAAGGATGAAGTTCTTGGCGGCAGGTATGCGATACCCAAAGGCACCTTCACCACGGTTTTGATCCCCTCGCTTCACCGCGATCCGGCGATCTGGGGCGATGAGCCTGAGAAGTTCAATCCCGATCACTTCACTCCCGAAGCGGAAGCCGCGCGAAGCCCTGCCGCCTACAAGCCATTCGGTAATGGCAAGCGCGCGTGCATTGGCCGCCAGTTTGCAATCCAGGAATCGATCCTGGTGCTGTCCATGCTGCTCCAGCGCTTCGATCTGTTCGATCACTCGGACTACACACTCGACATCAAGGAAACGCTTTCGATCAAGCCTGACGAATTCACGATCAAGGCGCGGTTGCGCGATGATGTGGAGCGCGGCGGAAAGGCGGCAGAAGACGAACAAGGAGGACCGCAAGAGCCCGTCGCGAGCAAAGTGCCAAAACACGGGACGCCGCTTTTGGTGCTCTACGGGTCGAACCTTGGATCAAGCGAAGGGTTTGCTCATGAAGTTGCGCAGAGGGGCGAATTCAACGGGTTTGACGTGACGCTGGCGCCGCTCGATGCGCATGTCGATGATCTGCCAAGCAACGGCGCGGTCGCGATCGCCTGTGCGTCTTACAACGGGAAGCCGCCTGATAACGCGGCAAAATTCGTCGAATGGCTCGACCAGACATCCGCTGATTTGAGCGATGTTTCCTATCTCATGTTAGGGTGCGGGAACAGCGATTGGGCAGCCACTTTTCAGGAAGTGCCCCGTCTGATCGACGCGCGCTTGGCCGCGCTGGGGGCAAAGCGGATCGTTGACACCGAAGAGCTTGATGCGCGCGGCGATGTGGACACGCAATTCCACGATTGGCTTGATGCGCTGATCCCGCAATTGGGTGAGGAATTCGGCATTGACCTGTCAGGCGACAAGGACGCCATCACCCCGCCGCTCTACACGGTCGAGATCACCGAGAGCGTCACCGCCAACACTGTCGCCAACCGCGTTGGTGCCGATGATGTGACGCTGCTGGTCAATCGTGAACTCAAAGAAAGCGCAAAGTCAGGCGGACGATCCACTCGCCACATCGAAGTCGAATTGGGAGAGGGCGTCTCTTACGAGCCCGGCGATCATTTGTGCGTGGTGCCGGTCAATGATGATGCAGTGGTTGATCGGCTGCTCAAGCGCTTCGGGCTTGATCGCAACACCCACATCCAGATTGAATCGCGCAGCGATATGCGCGGCCCGTTTCCAAGCGGCAGCACGTTTTCGGTTCTCAACCTTGCGAAGACTGCGGGCGAATTGCAGGCCGTCGCCACGCGCAAGGATATCGCGATGATGGCGCATTATGCAGAATGCCCGGACACGCGGGGCAAACTCGAAGCGCTGGCTGCGCCTCGGCAAGATGATGGCGTCGATAAGTACGCAGAAGAGGTGCTGGCAAAGCGTAAATCGGTGCTCGACATTCTGGAGAATTATCCGGCCTGCGATTTGCCGCTTGCGGTGTTTCTGGAGCTGATCCCGTTTCTTTCGCCGCGTTATTATTCGATCTCGTCATCGCCCGATGCGGCCCCAGAAAAGTGTTCAATCACGGTGGGCGTGGTCAAAGGTCCGGCGCTGTCGGGTAAAGGCGAATTCAAAGGGACATGCTCCAACTATCTTGCTGAATTGCAGCCCGGTGATCGGTTCAAGGCAGTCGTGCGCGAACCGAGCGCAAATTTCAGACTGCCCGATGATCCCAAAATGCCTATCATCATGGTGGGCCCAGGCACGGGCGTCGCGCCATTCAGAGGTTTCCTGCAACGTCGTGCTGCGCTGAAGGAGCAGGGTAAGGAGTTGGGCGATGCGATGCTCTTTTTCGGCTGCCGCGATGAAGCCGATTATCTTTATCGCGATGAACTGGAAAGCTATCACGCGGCTGGAATCGTCGACCTGCATTCCGCCTATTCGCGCGTTGAACCCGGCAAAGCCTATGTCCAGCACCTCATCAATCGCGAAGCTGAAAGGGTCTGGGCGCTGATCGAGCAAGGCGCGAGGATCTATGTCTGCGGCGATGGCGCTAAGATGGAGCCAGATGTGCGCGCGGCTCTCGTTTCGATGTGCGCAGAAAAGCGCGGCCTGAGTGAAAACGATGCAGCGGCGTGGATGGACGAGATGATCGAACAGGAACGCTACATGCTCGACGTCTGGGTAGGCTGATCACCTTTCCCAGAAACGCGCCCCGAGTCTAAATGCGCAATCGCGCTCAAGCGCCTGTGGCTTAGCGATCGGGATCGAAGAAACGGAGGAAATGGTGCGGTCGAGAAGACTCGAACTTCCACGGGCGTTAGCCCACAACGACCTCAACGTTGCGCGTCTACCAGTTCCGCCACGACCGCACTCATAGACCGGAGCAGCGCAAGGCTTGCTCCGTGGTAGGAGCGCGCCACTAGCAACCTGCATGATCAGGCGCAAGAGCTTTGCACTGCCCGCGAGACAAACTTTGAAATGCGATTAGCCGCTCAGTTCGGAGCCCAGCCCAATTCCGCCTCGGTCGCTGCCGCCGGAATATCCGAAATCGCCTCTGTCACATTGAGTGTTTCACCGGGCGCGAGCTCGTTTTTGGATGGCGTGACAGGCCATTTGCCCACTTCGCGGCCTCTTTCATCGAGGAACACCACGAGCATGCTGGGCACGGCAACAGTTCCTGCGCCCGTGTTCGAAATCGTTCCGCGCACCCGGAAAATCTCCTCGCCTGTGGGCAGGGTTTCGGTGCGCTGCTCCGCGCGCGGGAAATCAAGCTCAAGCTCAGGCTTTTCTACGCCGAATGTCGGTTGATTGATGGGGAACCAGTCCGGAAGACCGTAATAGCTGACTGCAAAAACGGTTGCGCTCGCCAGTACGGCAAACGCCACGGCTGCCGCCGTCCACATCTTGAGGGGATTGCGCCGCGCGGTGAAAGGCGGGCTGTATTCGAATTGCGATACGCCGCTGTCGTAATCGTCTTCGCTGTCATCCGGATACGCGTCGTCATCATAGCTGTGCCCGGCCAGAGGGTCGCTATCCGGATCGAATACGGCATCTGCATCGTCGTCAAACGCTTCAGGTGAGGCCGTACCCTCGTCCTCCACCGCTTCCTCTACAGCGGTATCGTCGGTCTCTTCCTCGCGTTTGCGCATGAAAGAGCGGTCAAAAATCGAGGAGGACTTAATCTCGGCGGATTCTTGATCCGCTTCGGCCGCCTCATCGCGGCGAGCCATGCTGTTGCGCAGCGCGCGTGCGGCAATTGAGGAGCTCGCCGCTGCACTTTCATCCGAAGGCTGTTCGGCAAAGGCTGCTGCTCCGCGATCATCGGGTGCTGCGTCATTTGTTTCGGCAGGGGCATCAGACGTGCGCCAATGATTGACCGACGGAGCAGCGTCAGGATTGCTTGGTTCGGGGCTGGTTTCAGGGTTGGCTTCCGCGACTTGCTCGGAAGGTGCTTCGGGTTCCGGCTCAGTTTCTGGTGGCGGCGCTGGTTTTGCCGCTTCGCTTTCTGCCGCTGCTTTAGCTCGTGCCTCTGCTGCAGCTGCGTCTTCCTTACTGAGTTCAGGCAGGTTGGGTTCCTGAAACCAGCTATGCTTGCACTTGGCACAGCGCACAGTCCGCCCTTCGCCGCCGATTGCAGAATCCGGCACGACATAGCGTGTGGCGCAGGCAGGGCAGGTCAAAATCATGGTCTCTTTTGCAATACGCCGCCATGTCGCAGGCACAAGTGGTTAACGTTCGAGGATGGCCGAATCCGGCCTTTTTTCCACATCGAGCGCGTTACACTTCGGTAATCGACGCTATCTCAGAGCGTCGTTTATCAGGGGGCTTTCCCCGTTTCTCACCCCCTGATAAGGGCCGCGCATATGACCAACCGCGCTGACGAGATTGTGAAGTTTGACAATGTCGGGCTGCGTTACGGCACCGATCCTGAAATCCTGCGCGATTTGAGCTTTACCCTTTTTCCAGGCAGCTTTTACTTTCTGACAGGGGCAAGCGGCGCGGGCAAAACGAGCCTCTTGAAGCTGCTTTATCTGGCGCAAAAACCATCGCGCGGCGCGATCCGCTTGTTCGGCAAGGATATGATCACACTCCCGCGCGAACGACTGCCCGATTACAGGCGCAGACTGGGCGTTGTCTTTCAGGATTTCCGCCTCGTCGATCATCTGTCGGCATTTGATAACGTCGCGCTGCCCCTGCGTTTGTCGGGAACGGATGAGGGCAAGGTGGTTAAAGCGGTATCCGACATGCTCGAATGGGTGGGCCTGTCGCACCGTGCGGAGGCAAAGCCAGCCACTATGTCAGGCGGAGAGCAGCAGCGGGTCGCGATTGCGCGTGCTGTCATCGCTCGCCCGCGCATGCTCATTGCGGATGAGCCGACAGGTAACGTTGATCCCGAAATGGCACTCAAATTGCTGCGCTTGTTCGAAGCGTTGAACAACCGCGTTGGCACAACCGTCGTGGTGGCGACGCACGATGTGCACCTGCTCAAGAAAGTACCGGATTCGCTCATCATGCGCCTCAACAAGGGGCGTTTGTCTGATCCTACAGGTGCCTTGCGCTTTCCGCCGCGGCCGGGTGGTTCGTCATCGGCTGGCAGCGAGCGGTCTCCTGCATGAACGAGGTTCCAATTCCTGATGCACCGCCTGCGATGAAGGGGTCGCCCCTTCCCAAACCGCGTAAGGTTGCGGCGGCTGATCTGCTGCCCAAGGCGCGGTTTGGCGGGCCGATCCCGTGGGTGATCGCCATCCTAATCGCGCTAGTCGTGATTGCTGCTGCAGGCGGTTTGGCGCTGCGCAATTTGGCTGAGACGGCGCGGGCAGATATCTCGAATGCAGTGGCCATTCAGGTGCTTGAGCCCAATCCCGAACTGCGCGGTGAGCGTGTAGAGAGCATTGTTGCAGTCCTCGAACGAGATGAGCTTGTGAGAACCCTTCGCGTGGTGCCCGAAGATGAGCTTTCGCAATTGCTCGAACCGTGGCTCGGCGCAGGCGCTGCTAGCGAGGATATCCCCATCCCCGCACTGATCGACGTCGAACTTTCGCGGCCCGCTTCGCCGGAAGAGATCGCGCGATTGCAGGATGCGTTGAGCGCAGCTGTGCCCAATGCGCGCGTCGATGCCCAATCTGCCTGGCTCGCGCCTGTCTATGGGGCGCTCGCAGCTCTTCAATACCTCGCGCTGGGATTGATTGCGCTTTTGGCACTTGCCACTGCTGCGGCTGTGTGGCTTGCGGCTCGCAGCGCTTTTGCAACGCACCGCGAAACGGTCGAGATTGTGCATCTTCTGGGCGGGACGGACGCGCAGATATTGCGAGTTTTCCAACGCGCGGCGGTGCGCGATGCTGCGTTCGGCGGGATTGTCGGGTTATCGCTCGGCTCCCTGGCCGTGTGGTTGCTCGGCCAGCAGTTTGCCGCTCTGGACAGCGGACTGGTTAGTGGCGGTGGTTTCGGCTGGGTTGACTGGGCCATTTTGTTGTTCATTCCCGTTGTTGGTGTCCTACTGGCGTTTGTCACTGGTCGGATGACCATTGCATTCGCGCTGCGATCCATGTTTTGACAATTTCCCCTTATGTTACGTCGCATCCTCTCCGGCCTTTTCCTGATCTGGGCTCTTGGTTTCCTGTGGTTTTCTGTAAGCTTGCCTGGGCCTGCAGGTGACAAGGCAACCGATGCGGTGATTGTCCCCACGGGCGCGGCTGGCAGGATCGCGCAGGGCCTATCGGTGCTCGATGAAGGGCTGGCAGAAAAAATGCTGGTAAGCGGGGTTGATCGTGACGTGAGAGTGGGCGAGTTCGCAGCTGAATTCGACGTCGATGAAGCGCGCATGGAATGCTGCGTTACGCTGGGATTCTCGGCGACAGACACACGCACCAATGCCACCGAAAGCGCGAACTGGGTTTCGGCGAACGACATATCGTCACTGCGCCTCGTGACGAGCGATTGGCATATGCGCCGCGCAGCAGGAGAGCTCGATCGGATGCTGCCTGACGATGTCACAGTGGTGCGCGATGCGGTGATATCAGAGCCGAGCGTCTGGACGCTGTTTCTCGAATATAACAAACTGATCGCCAGCTCTGCAGCCGGCATCGTCAACCTTTGAGCACGCTAGTGGCCGCACTTCGAAGCTTGCTTTTCTACCCGCTGTTTTATGGGTTCAGCGCGATGCTGGTGATCGCTTCGGTCTTAGCCAGCATAAGTGGCCGCGATGCGATTGCGAGTGTCGTAAATCTGTGGGGGCGCTGGCATCGCTGGTGTGTGACCAGCCTGCTTGGCATCGAGATCATTGTCGATGGCGAAGTGCCCGAAGGTGCGTACCTGATTGCCGTCAAGCATGAGAGCTTTTTCGAAGCGATCGACATGCCGATCCTGTTTTCCTTCCCTGCAGTGTTTGCAAAGCGGGAGCTCTTTCTCATCCCCGGCTGGGGGTATTCGGCAAAGATTTATGGCCTGATCCCGGTTGCACGAGACAAGGGGGCCAAAGCCCTGCGCGAAATGATCGCAACGGCCAAGCTGCGTGTCGCCGAGGGTCGACCGCTGGTGATTTTCCCCGAGGGGACCCGCGTCGATCATGGCAAAGGCCCATCGCTGCAATCAGGCTTTGCCGGGCTATACAAGCTTCTTGCTCTGCCAGTCGTGCCGGTCGCAGTGAACAGCGGGCCGCTTTATCACGGCTGGGTGAAGCGTCCGGGAACAATCACATACCGCGTCGGCGAAACTATCCCCGCTGGCCTGCCGCGTGGAGAACTGGAAACCCGGGTGCACGCCGCAATCAATGCGTTGAACTAGTCTATAGAAAGTGATGGGTCACGCGCGAGCCAGAGCAACCCAATATCACACGTGATCCTCGCGACCAAAGTCGGGGCGATCATCGTCTTGACCCTGCTCGATAACCTGTTTGCGAATTGCACGGGTGCGGCTGAACAGATCATGCAATGTCTCGCCATCGCCTGATCGGATCGCTCGCTGGAGGGCCGTCAGATCCTCGGTAAATCGGCCGAGCATTTCGAGAACGGCTGACTTGTTCGACAAAAACACATCGCGCCACATCACCGGATCGGAGGCTGCAATCCGGGTGAAGTCGCGAAAACCGCCCGCGGAATATTTGATGACTTCCGATTGCGTGACATCCTCCAGATCGCTTGCCGTGCCGACGATCGTGAAGGCGATGAGGTGCGGGATATGGCTGGTCACGGCGAGAACGAGATCATGATGCTCAGCATCCATAATCTCGATACGCGCGCCAAGATCCTTCCAGAATTCGCTCAGCGCATCGACCGCTCGGCTATCAGCGTTTTCTGGCGGAGTGAGGATGCACCACCTGTTGGTGAAGAGCGAGGCGAACCCTGCTTCTGGCCCGCTTTGTTCGGTCCCTGCAACGGGGTGTGCCGGGATAATGTGTCGCCCCGGCAAAGCTGAGGACAAGGTTTTCTCTAGCCCTGATTTGGAAGATCCTACATCGCTGACGATTGCGTTGAGCGGCAGGGAGGATGCCATTGCGCGGGCTGCTTCTTCCATCGCTCCCATCGGCACGCAAAGAATGACGAGATCAGCGTCTGAAACCGCCTCGCCAATGCTGCTGCAAACCGTGCCAACAAGACCGCGCTCTGCCGCTTTGGCGCGCACATCCGCATCCGTATCGAAGCCTGTTGTCGTCGTCCCCGGCGCGCGTTCCTTGACCGCGAGGCCGATTGAGCCGCCGAGCAGACCAAGCCCGACAATAGCGACTTTCTCAATTCTCATGCCGCCTCTCCGCACAGCCCGCGCAGAGCGGCGATGACCTGATCCATATCCTCTGTCTTGCCGATGGTAATGCGCAAGGCATTCGGGAGACCTTGACCGGGAAGATGCCTCACGGCGTACCCCACCTCAGCAAGCGCGCCCAAAGCGGTTTCAGCGGTTAGGTCGCCTTCGAACAGGACGAGGGAGAAATTTGCCGCTGAAGGAACGGCGGTAAGGCCATGATTGCCGAGCTGCGCCATTTCCGCTTCGAACCGGGTGCGCTCTTTCGTGTTGTGATCCCGGCTGAGTTTCACGAAATCCTGATCTTTCAATGCCGCTTCAGCTGCTCTTTGGCCCGAGACGGTCACGTTGAATGGCCCGCGAATGCGGTTCAATGTGTCGATCAGTTCTGGCGAACCGGTCGCCCAGCCAATGCGTTCTGCGGCAAGACCGTAAATCTTCGAGAAGGTGCGCGTTACCAGCACGTTTGAATGCGCAGCGGCGAGATCAAAGCCGACGCGCTGCAAGGCTGGATCGACATATTCGCCATAGGCTTCATCGAGCACCAGGAGCACGCTGGAAGGCAATCCGGCATGGAGGCGCACAACCTCATCCGCCGGGATCGCAGTGCCGGTGGGGTTGTTTGGATTAGCTAGAAATACGACGCGAGTTCGTTCGTTTACTGCCGCAAGCAGTGCATCGACATCAGCGGTGTAATCGGTGGCTGGCGCTTCAACCGGATTCGCCCCGCACCGGCGCGCGGCGATATCATAAACGGCAAAGGAAAATTGGCTGAACAGGACCTCGTCCCCTGCCCCAGCATACCCTTGAGCAGCAAGATTGAGCAATTCATCCGAGCCCGTGCCGCAGACAATCCGTTCAGGATCCAGCCCGTGCAATTCGCCAATAGCTTCGCGCAGGGCGGTAGAGCCCGGATCAGGATAAGTCGCGGCTTCGACCCGCGCGCTTTCGAGTGCTTCCAGGGCGGCAGCACTGGTGCCTAGCGAGTTCTCGTTCGCTGATAACTTCACCAAGGCGCGGCCATCATCGGAGGATGATTTTCCGGGCTTATACGCGTGAATGCCGAGAATGTACTGTTTGGGTGAAGGGCGATCAGTCATTGCGGGCGGGTCGATAGCGGTTTGGCGAGGGCAAGAACAGTGTAATTGACGCGTTGATTGACTTGGGCGCGTACCTCGCCCAATCCGCGCAGCCGATGCCCAATGCAACCGCCTCGAAAGTGTATGCGCTCACCGATACCCTCCCGCTCGACAGCGGGCAGGAGCTTAGTGGCGCTGAAATCGCTTATGAGACCTATGGCGAATTGGCCGCAGACAAATCGAATGCGGTCCTCATCTGCCATGCGCTGACGGGTGATCAATATGTTGCAAGCACGCATCCGGTAACAGGCAAGCCGGGATGGTGGGACAGAATGGTCGGCCCGGGCAAGCCGATTGATACGAGCCGCCATTTTGTGATCTGCGCCAATGTGATCGGCAGCTGCATGGGCTCAACTGGCCCGGCATCTTCAGGAGCGGATGGCCAGCCGTATGCGATGGGTTTTCCGGTCATCACTATTCGCGATATGGTGCGCGGGATTATCGCGTTGCTCGATGGGCTTGGGATTGAGCGGCTGCACGCCGTGGTTGGCGGATCGATGGGCGGGATGCAGGCTTTAAGCCTTGCTGCCAATTGGCCCGATCGGGCCGAACGCGTGCTCGTTATTGCCTCTACTGCGCGGCATTCAGCGCAGAACATCGCTTTTCACGAATTGGGCCGCCAGGCCATTATGGCCGATCCAGCGTGGGCGGGTGGCGATTATTATGGCGGGGATGCCAAACCTGATAATGGCCTCGCCGTGGCGCGTATGGCCGCGCACATCACTTACCTTTCCGAAGAAGGGCTGACCGAGAAATTCGGCCGGCGCTTGCAGGATCGCGATGAGAAAAGCTTCGGTTTTGAGGCTGATTTTCAGGTCGAAAGCTATCTGCGATATCAGGGCAGCGGCTTCACCCAGCGCTTTGATGCGAACAGCTACCTCTACATCACCCGGGCGATGGATTATTTCGACTTGGCTGAGGAGCATGGCGGGCGGCTGGCCGATGCTTTCATTGGAACATCAGCGCGATTTTGCCTCATCAGTTTCGACACCGACTGGCTCTACCCCACCGCTGAAAGCCGCCACATCGTTCATGCTCTCAATGCAGCAGGAGCCAAAGTCAGCTTTGTAGAACTCAGCGCAAATGCAGGGCATGACAGCTTCTTGCTTGAACACGACCAGCTTGATCGCGTGGTGCAAGGCTTCATCGAATGAGCGCGTCACAAACCCTAAGACCTGATCTCGCCGTGATCGCTGATCAGATTGGGGCCGGCACCCGTCTGCTCGATATCGGGTGCGGGGATGGCGCTCTGATGGCGGAGCTGGAACAGGCAAAGCAAGTCGATGCGCGCGGGATGGAGCTGGACCCTGCCAAAGTGGAGCGCTGCGTCGCGCGGGGGCTTTCGGTGGTCCAGGGCGATGCCGATCGCGATCTGGCCAACTATCCCAACAAGGCGTTCGATTACGCGGTGATGAGCCTAACGCTGCAAACATCGCAGCGGCCCGATATGCTGCTCGAAGAGATGCTGCGTGTGGGGACCACGGTTTTTGTCAGCTTCCCCAATTTCGCGCACTGGAAGACTCGCACCGCCTTGATGTTCGGCGGGAGGATGCCCGTCACACGCGCGCTGCCGATCAGCTGGTACGCGACCGAAAACATCCACCACGTGACGATTGCCGATTTCAAGCAGTTGGCAAAAGAAAAAGGCGCGGAGATAAGCCGCGCCTGGTTCTTCGCCAACGAGCGCGCCATCAGCCCCTTGGGAGCAAACTGGCGCGCTGAATTTGCGGTTTTCGAGCTTAGCAAGCGGCAGGACTGAACCTAATACAAACGCAAGCCCTTACTTGCCTATGTTG
This sequence comes from Erythrobacter sp. YT30, assembly GCF_001542875.1. Classification (GTDB taxonomy): domain Bacteria; phylum Pseudomonadota; class Alphaproteobacteria; order Sphingomonadales; family Sphingomonadaceae; genus Erythrobacter. The sequence continues at coordinate 1,304,240 of NZ_LMAF01000002.1, forward strand.
TTGTATTCCTCGCTGCCATCCAGATTGAGACCAAGACCGCTGTTATCGAGCACATCATTCGATTTTACTCGTCCGGCGAAACTCAAGGACACAATGTGCTTGGCTCTTCCCGGGCCCGGATCATCGAGCGTCACTCTCGACAAGGCATGTTCACTGTATGCAGCGCCAAGCTTGTCTTGCTGTGCGACCACTGCATCATTGATCGCAGATGTATTGATTGAAGACAGTGGTACCAAATAGTCATCAAGACTGAAGCTTGCGGCATCGCCGAAAACCGAGATTTCAACAGGCTGCGATTCTTTGAATTCACCGGTCGCGACGTCCATGCCCATTTCGCGCAATTTGCGCGGATCTTCAGGGTCTTGATACGTAACGCTGCACGATTTCAGCTCGCCGGGCGGCGTTGAGACAACGACATATTGTTCCAGGTTTTCACCGACGCCGAATGAAGCGGACAGTTTGGAAACTTTTGCATCTGCACCGAGCTTTTCGGCTGCAGCTTTGAAACAAAGATCGGGCCCATTGTCTGCGAGTGTCAAAGACGAACCTGCACTGCCATTCGCGCCGGGCATGTTTGCAGCAGCGCCTTCTGCGCCTGTGTCAGCTTCGCCACCACATGCAGCGAGAGCGACGCAAAGCGGTGCCGCGATTAGAAATCTGCTTTTCGATTGGATCATCATGAATTCAGTCCTCCAAAACATCACCACTCGGCACCCGCCTTCGTCGAAAGCGCGCGCCAAGGGTGAAACCTAGAATGTATTGATGAAAGTATTTAGCCGGGCCGGTGGATGCCGCAGATTTTGTGGCCGTCGGGATCGGTGAAATAGCACAGATACATCGGCCCCATTGTGCCTTCGCGAAGGCCTGGAGGGTCTTCGATGGACGTGCCGCCATTGGCGACAGCTACATCGTGGAGTTCCTGAATTTGCTCAGGCGAATTGCAGACAAGGCCAATGGTTGAACCGTTGGATGGTTCGGCAGGTTTGCCGTTGATCGGCTCGCTGACGGAGAACGTGCTGCCATCGTGGATGTAGAACAGGCGCGTTTGACCCGTGTCATTGACATGCGCCATGGGCTCGCCCGCACCCAGCACGCCAAGCACCGCGTTATAGAATGATTTCGACCGCTCGATATCGTTTGAGCCGATCATCACATGATTGAGCATTTTGGGGGAATCTCCTCTCAAGTTTGGATTCGCGCAAAAGCGGTAGCATGAGGTTCATGCGCGCGGCTATATGCGCGTTGCCATGATCACACTTTCTCTTGCTGCCGTCTTGATGTCGCTGCAATCACCGGCGGCACCTCCGCCCGTTTTGGACAAGCCACTTTCAACCGAGAGCAAGGCTCTGCTTCGGTGTTCCGCTGCCTTTGCAATGGTCGCGCACGGGCAGGAAAACGGTAATGAAGCGGCGCTCAAATGGCCTGATCTGAAAACGCGAGGGCGCGAATTTTTCGTCCGATCGCTGGCGCAATTGATGGATGATACCGGGCTGGATCGGGATGGCATCTCGCAATTGGTGAGCGCAGAAGCGCAAACCTTGTGGGATGAAGGGCAGGTCGAGGCGATTATGCCGTCCTGTCTATTGATGCTCGAAGGATCCAAGATTTAACAACTGCATTCAGCTTCATGCAATTGAACCTGAACTAAAGCGGCGGCAACTCTAACGAAAAGGGGACTCACTATGCGCGCTTCTTTGCTCGCCGCTGCCGCCACGTTTGCGCTCGCAGCGCCTTCTGCCGCTTTTGCCCAAGCTGCCGCTGTAGATGACAGCGAGGCTGCAATTTCCGAATTGTCAGAGCAGCTTTCCGATCCTGTCTTTCAAGATCAGATGTCAGCCGTTGCCAGCATCTTCATATCGTCCCTGCTCGAACTGGAAATCGGCCAATTCGCCGCCGCTGTTGATGAAGCGACCGGCGGAGAAGGCCCTGAAATAGATCCCGATGCGCGTATTCGCGACATCGCGCCCGAGGCGGAAGAGTTGCCAGACAAGGTCGCCGACAACCTTCCCAAAGCGATGAACGCCATGAGCGCGATGAGCAGCGGGATGGCCGATATGCTGCCTGCGCTCCAAGCCATGGCCGACAGGATGAAGGATGCGTTTGAAGAGGCGGATTTGGCGCGCGAAACCGACGCGTTTTGACCATAACATAAAGCTTATCCCCCGCATTCGACAAAGCGGGCGATGAGAGCGATTTGACCGCTGGATTTTGCCCATCTGATAAGGCAAAAGCGAAGGCGCAATGTGGCTCCTCTATCAATTTCCCCTATGCCCTTTCAGTCGCAAAATCAGGCTGCAAATGGGCGAAAAGGGCATCGCCTATGATCTTGTGCGCGAGGATCCGTGGGCAGCATCCGATATGTTTTTCAATCTCAATCCGGCCGGGCGCACGCCGGTGCTCGCCAATGAAGAAAAGAGCATTGTGATCGCGGATAGCCGCGCGATTGGCGAATACTTTGAAGAGACGGTTGAGCGCGCGCCCATGATTATGGGTACCGCCGCCCAGCGCGCCGAAATCCGGCGATTGACGGCGTTGTTCGATGAAAACTTTTTCGCAGACGTTACCGAGCCACTGCTCTCTGAGCGGATGAAAAAGCGGCTGATCCTGCGACAGCCGCCCGACAGCAAACGGCTTCGCGATGCGATGAGGATGGCGCACGGCCACCTCGATTATCTCGATTGGTTGATCGACACGCGACCCTGGCTCGCAGGCCCGACGATGAGCATGGCGGACCTTGCCGCTGCTGCGCAGATATCGGTTGCCGATTACCTTGGCGGGATCGACTGGACCGGTCACGAAAGCGCGCGGGGATGGTATTCGGTGTTCAAGAGCCGCCCGAGTTTCCGCCCGCTCCTCACCGAACGGATGGATGTGATCAAACCGCCCGCGCACTATGCGCAGGTTGACGGCTGAGGCGTTTTTGAGAGTTTCTTTGGCGCTCGTGCTGTAGGCACCCGCTCGCTCCACAAACAACTCGCTTGCGAATTGCCTATGGCAATCCGATATGAAGCCTCGAGAGAGGCAATTCTATGAACCCCAACGATCCCAAAACCATCACCGATGCCGAATGGCGCGAACGCCTGACAGCGGAGCAGTTTCATATCCTGCGCGAAGCGGGGACAGAGCGCGCCTTCACCGGCAAATACGACAAGTTTTACGAAGACGGCGAATACATGTGTGCCGCCTGCGGCACACGCCTCTTTATCAGCGCGGCCAAATACAACAGCGGCTGCGGCTGGCCCGCTTTTACCAAACCCGCCGATGACGAGACCGTCGAAGAACACCGCGACACAAGTTTTGGGATGATCCGCACCGAGGTGACCTGCGGGAAATGCGGTAGTCATTTGGGGCACGTCTTCCCCGATGGACCTCCGGAAGAGGGCGGCTTGCGATACTGCATCAATTCCGGCGCGCTCGAATTTGTCGCGGATGGGGATGAATAGAGTCAAAGGGTGCGCAGCGCTGGATTTTGCCACGCTCTTGCCACATTCACGCCCTGTTACATTTCGTCTAGGCAATGTGAGATGTCTGGGCGGAACGCCTTGGTAAAGCGATGCAATTATAAGGCGCGAAATGTCGAAACGGGGTGATCGTCTCCAGAACAAGGGAAAGCGTGGCTCCAGGCGGGCTGCGGCTGAGCGCTCTGCATCAGGCACGAAGCGCAAGACGCGCTCATCGGGACGCGGCAGAGGTGGTGGTGGAGCGGTTGCGGCCCAGCCATCATTCATGTGGCGATGGACCAAACGGCTCACCCTTTGGGGGCTCGCGCTCGTTGTATTGGCCGCCATTTTTCTTGCCTGCGCAGTTGGCTTTGCAGCGCGTGAGATCCCAAGCTTTTATCAGCTGAAAACCACCACGAACGCGCAGACCATTTTGGTGCGAGCGCGCGATGGCAGCGAGATTGTCGAACTGGGGCCAAGCTTTGGAGAATGGCTCGACTATGAAGACATTCCCGAAAACATGAAAAACGCGATGATCGCGGTCGAGGATAAACGGTATTTCGATCATTATGGCGTCGATCCGATCCGTACCACGGGCGCGGTCGTCGAAGGCTTTACCGGCGCGCGCTCTCGCGTGGGTGGCACATCCACGATATCGCAGCAGCTGGCGCGCAACCTGTTCCTCAATTCCAATCGCACGTTCGACCGCAAAGCGCGCGAGGCGATCCTTGCAATGGCGCTTGAATGGAAGTTTTCGAAAGAGGAAATCCTCGAGCTCTATCTGAACAAGGTGTATTTTGGCGGCGGCGCGTATGGGATCGACAGCGCGAGCCGTAATTTCTTTAGCCACCCCGCGACCGAGCTGAGCATTGCCGAGGCATCGATTATCGCGGGGCTGGTAAAAGCGCCGAGCCGCTATTCCCCGACGGCAGATGTGCAGGCCGCCGTTGACCGCGCGCGTGTTGTTCTGCGGCTGATGCGGGAGCAGGGATACATCAATGCGAGCCAGGCATCGGTGGATGTGGGTGCGGTTCAGCTAAAGCAGCAAGTCGGCCAGAACTCGGTGCGGTACTTCACCGATTGGGCGCTGCCGCAGCTCGACATCTTGCTGCCCGAAACCAATGAGCCGTTGGAAGTCTGGACCACGATCGATGTCGGGATGCAGCGCGCTGCGACGACCTCGATTGATGCGAACACGCCCGATGGCTCGCAAGGCGCTTTGGTAAGTCTTGATCGCGATGGCGCTGTTCTCGCGCTCGTGGGCGGCAAGGATTACGTCGAAAGCAATTTCAACCGTGCGACAAGCGCGATGCGGCAGCCGGGATCGTCGTGGAAACTGTTTGTCTATCTCGCTGCATTGGAAGCGGGGTACACGCCGGGCGACACCGTAAAAGATGTGCCGGTTACGATCGATGGGTGGAGCCCGCGCAACGCAAATGGCCGCAATGTCGGCGATACGACGCTGCGTGCATCGTTCGCCTATTCGATCAACACAGTCGCGGCGCAATTGGGTAATGAAGTTGGCTTTGGCACCGTCGCATCCATGGCGCGGCGGTTTGGCATTTCGACGCCAGTTTCTACCTTTCCTTCGATGGTTCTGGGATCATCCGAGGTGCGCCTTATCGATATGACGCGCGCTTTTGCTGCCGTTTCAGCGAAGGGAATGGCGGTGGAACCCTATGGTATCACCAAGGTGATGACAGCGGGCGGCGAGACGATTTACGAGCGCGAGAAACCGCGCCAGACCCCTCTTGTGCCCGACTATGTTGCAGCCGGTATCACCGATCTCCTGCAGACCGCGGTTAACACCGGGACGGGCAAGGCCGCCCAGATCGGAAGACCTGTTGCGGGGAAAACCGGAACAACGTCATCGAACAAGGATGGCTGGTTCGTCGGTTTTTCCTCGGGGATCACGACAGGTGTGTGGATGGGCCGTGATGACGCAAAAGCGGTGCCGGGCCTTCAAGGCGGCCGTGCGCCCGCCGCCGCCTTCGCTGCTTACATGAGATATGCTGTAAAGGACCGCGCGATTGAGGAGTTCGACACTGATCTTGATCTGCCAGCGTGGCGATTGGAGCCGGATGAGGAATACCTATATGGCGATCCCGACGATTATTACTTCATCGACGAACAGGGCAATCTGATTGAGCCCGGTCGCCGCGATCCTGACGAAGACCCGTTCGACGTTGATGGAGAGCGGGGAGACGGCACCCAGAACAACGATGAGCCGCCGCCTGCCGTAAGCGAGGATTTCCTGGAGGAGGCCACAGGCGGCGCTCTGCCACCGGAGCGCAACACGCCGCCGCCAGCGCCGCTTCCGCAAAGGACGCAGCCCACGCAGAACAGGCCGCAGCCACCTCCTCCCTGATGCATTAAAAGGTCACGCGCTCACCATAAACAAGAAGCCGCGCCATTCGATGTGAATGGCGCGGCTTTGTTATTTATAAGTTTGGTCGCGCGCCACGCGGGCGAGCGTTCACCCATCAGCGAAGGCGTACCGGTACGAAGCGTGGTGGTTGGCCGCGCCGTTGCACGCGCAGCAGCACGGCATCACGATTGTCGGCTTCGGCTGCCGCGATTTGCGCATTGAGCGCTTCAATTGAATCCACCGTCTCGTAATTGGCGGAAAGGATGACGTCACCACGGCGCAGACCTTTGCGGCCCGCATCAGAGTTCGGATCAACGGCGCCGATGACAAGGCCAGCGGTATCGCTATCAAGACCCAGAGTGCCGCGGATCTGCGGCGTCAGAGCGAGCACTTGCAAGCCCAGCTTCTCTTCGATGGTTCCGTCAGATTCGCCCGGCGCCATCGGTTCATCGGAATCAGGATCAAATGTCTGCGCCTGTGCGCGAAGCTCTGCTTCGGTTGGCCGCTTTCCAAGCACTGCAGTGAGCGAAACCGACTGGCCATCGCGCAGAACTTCGATTGGAACGCGAGTGCCGGGTTCAAGATTGGCGACGAGGAAGGAGACGGTCTGCTCAGAAGTCACGTCCTGCCCGTTTACGCTGGTCACGATGTCACCGGGGCGCAGGCCAGCTTTGTCGGCGGCGCTGTCATCCTGAACTGATTGGATGAGCTCACCGCGATTGCGAGCCAGGCCAAGGGAGTCTGCGATGTCGTCGGTGATCGGATCTAGCCCAACGCCGAGGAAGCCGCGTTCAATCTCGCGCCCTTCTTTCAATTGATCGACAATCGGCGATGCGATCTCAGCGGGGATTGCAAATCCAATGCCTACGCTGCCGCCCGATGGCGAGAAGATCGCATTGTTGATGCCGATCACATTGCCCTGCATGTCAAACAGAGGGCCGCCCGAATTGCCGCGGTTGATGCTGGCATCGGTCTGGATGTAGCGGTCGTATGCGCCGCCTTGCCCGGTGTTGCGATAGACGGCGGAGACGATGCCGCTTGTGACAGTTCCGCCAAGGCCGAAGGGATTGCCAATCGCTACAACCCATTCACCAACGCGTGTCTGGCTGGAATCGCCAAAGCGCACGAACGGGAATTCATTGTCCGAAAGGATTTTGAGAACTGCGAGATCAGATGCCGCATCCGCGCCCACCAACTCCGCTTCGTACTCGGTCCCATCAGGCATGGTGACGGTGATTTCTTCAAGCGTTGCCCGGTTGTTCGGGGCAACCACGTGATTGTTGGTTACTACAAAACCATCGGCTGAGATGATAAATCCGGAGCCCAAGGATTGCGCTTCGCGGGTTTGCGGCTCCTGGCTCTGGCCACCACGGCGGCGGTTGAAGAGCTCGGCAAATGGCGTGCCTGCAAAAGGATTGCGCGTCACTTCAACACGTTGGCGCGTTGCGATGTTGACAACGGCAGGCTGCAATTGCTGGGTGAGATCGGCAAAGCTTGATGGGGCGCCAGCTTGCGGCACCACATTGCTCATCACGCGCTCATCGTTTTGCGCAACCTGGGCGCCTACCGGTTGGCCGCTGATCAGCGAAACAGCCGCACCGCCAACCAGAAGCGCGCTTGTCAAACCGTATACATACCGCACTTTTGTCACGTCCTTTAATTCCTCATGTCTTAGCGGGTCACCTTGTGGTTGGTTCCCCAATTTGTGCCAGTTACGCGCCTATCTTGCGCTGAGACGCGCTGAACGCTGTTTGAACACGCGGCGCACCTTTTGGCGTTTGCCGGAGCGCATTTGCTGTTCGTCGGAAGTCGCTCAACAAAAAAGCGGGCACGCTGGGTGCCCGCTTTTTCTTAGCGACGTCCTCTGAACTGGCGCAGATATTCATTGTCGGGCGACAGGATAATCGAGCTTTCGCCCAGCTCCTCGCCCTGGCGCGCATCGCGGAACGTCTCGTCATAGCTCTGCATGGCGCGATAGAAATCGTAGAAGCCCGCATCCTTGCCAAAGCTTTCGGCGTAAATGCGTGCAGCTTCTGCATCAGCATCGGCGCGAATGATCCGCGCATCGCGTGAACCCTGCGCACGGATAGCGCGCGCTTCGCGTTCACGATCTGATTCCATCCGTTCAAAGGCAGATTGAAGCGGGCGACCTGCAGGCAAATCAGTGCGCTTGATCTGCACGTCGATCACTTCTGCGCCGTATTGCCGCGCTTCGCGATCGAGGTTTTGACGCACATTTTCGAGCGCATTGCCTCTTTCAGCGGTCAGCATGGCAGCGAAAGTGCGGCGACCCAGTTCCTGACGCAACGCCGAGTTGAGGATCGGCTCCAGAGCGGTGGTCACGCCCTCGGTCGTGCCGGCACGTTCGACCATGCGGATGGGATCAATGATCTTATAGCGCGCATAGGCGTTTACCAAGAGACGCTGCTGATCGTTTGAAAGCACTTCTTCATCGGTCATTTCCAGATCGAGAACGCGTTTTTCGATCCGGCGGACAGATTCGACGAGTGGAAATTTCAGCCACAGACCCGGCCCGTAGGCATTGTCTTCGGTGTTGATCGTGCGAACAGGTTCACCCGTCCGGATGATGACGACCTGCTCTTCTTCATTCACGACAAACACACTCATCGAAAGCGCGACCAGCGCAAGCGCTACGATAACAAGCGGGACGCGATATGTGGTCCAGAAACTATCCATGATCACTGCCCTCCTGTCTGAGCTTGCGGTGTGGCTGCCGCCTCGGCTGGAGCGGCCTGTGCGCGTTTGCGAATTTCAGGCAGCGGCAGATAGGGTGTCACGCCTTCGGCTTCGACGATCGTCTTGTCGGTTTTCGCAAGGACGCGCTCCATTGTCTCGTAATAAAGACGCTGGCGTGTCACTTCGGGTGCAAGGCGGTATTGCTCGTACACCTTGTCGAACGCTTCGGCTTCACCTTCTGCGGTTGCGAGCACTTGCTGCGCGTAACCTTGTGCCTGGTTGCGGGCACGGTCAGCGTTCTGTTCAGCAACCGAGACATCTCGGAAAGCATCGACAACTTCGCTTGGCGGGTCGGCGCGTTCAATTTCGACACCCAGAACGTTGATGCCTGCCTGATATTCATCGAGCGTTGCCTGCATGCGCTCTCGCACTTGCAGCTGGATCTCGGCGCGACCTTCACCGGTGAATGTTGCGTCGAGCGTTTTCTGGGCAACCGATGCACGCATAGCGGCCTCGGCGACTTCTTTTACCGTCTCTACCGGATCGGCGAGCTCAAACTTGAAATTCTCAAGATCCTTGATGTTCCAACGAACAACATAGTTGAGATCGACAAGATTTTGGTCGCCCGTCAGGATCAATTTCGCGCTTTCACCGGTGCTCGGCACCAGATCGCGGCGGACCGTCTGCACATCTTCGACATCGACGGTTTGGATCGGGAAAGGGAATGTGAAGTTCAGGCCCGGATCGAACGTATGACTATACGATCCGAATGTCTTGACGACTGCCTTTTCCTTCGCCTCAACGAGGTGCACGCCGGTCGCAAGGAACCACAGGATCACTGCACCTGCGATGATCAGCGGGCCCCAGCTTTTGCCGCTGGGAAGATCGGGCAGGCGGATATTCGGACCGCCCGGGCCGCCGCCGCGACGGGGACCTTCGGGTCCGCGGTTTTTGAAGATATCTTCAATGCTGGCCGAACGGCGCGGCTCATCACCGCCCGATCCACCTTTGCCGCCACCCGGCAACCACGGATTGCGCGGGCCATCGCCGCCGCCATCGGGTTTGTCGCCAGTGGGCGTGTTATCATCATCGCTGCCACCGCCGCGATTACCCCAGGGGTTGTTTTTTCCTGCCATGGCAAGGCCGCGATCCGACCAGCCAAAGCGCGTTTTCAAACGGTCAATAAATTGCATGTCACTCTTATAGGTACGCCTCTGAGCAAAAAACAGGGGTTTGCGGTTGAATTTGAGGAGCGACCTGGGCGATTTTGGTGTTAAGGCCGCGCTTCGATGACTGAAAACACTCCATCCGCCCCTGATCCCAATGCTTTAATGGCCGCCTTGCCCGCCGATGTCGCGCAGCATGTGCAATCGGCCCAGGTGTCGGGCTCACGAGCAATAATTGTTGCCGATGTTGGAAATATATCGAAAGCTGGGCGAACCGATCTCGAAAATCAGATCAAGTCCATTCTTGGGGAAGTCCCCGGCATCACGGATGTACTTGTTGCACTTACAGCGCCGCGAACGCGGCGCAGGATCATCGCTATCGGATCGGGAAAAGGGGGCGTGGGAAAATCAACGCTCACAACCAATCTCGCTGTCGCCATGGCGAAAGCGGGGCATACAGTCGGCGTCATCGACGGCGATATCTATGGCCCCTCCCAGCCAAAGCTGCTCGCCACGGAAAATCGTAAGCCAGCAGCGGATGAGGAAACGAAAAAGCTTATCCCGCTCGACAGCCCGCACGGGGTGAAAGTCCTTTCGATGGGCCACCTAGTTGCGCCGGGCAAAGCACTGGCATGGCGCGGGCCGATGGCGGGCAAGGCATTGGGCCAAATGGTCGATGCTGAATGGGGCGATACCGAGTTGCTCCTGATCGATCTGCCGCCGGGAACAGGCGATGTGCAGCTATCGATGATGGCTGACAGCAAACCGGATGGCGCCATTCTGGTGTCCACTCCGCAAGACCTTGCATTGATTGATGCAGCGCGCGCCGGGCAGCTGTTTGAGCAGGGCGGCGTCCCGATTATCGGTCTCGTTGAGAATATGGCGGGCTATGCCTGCCCGCATTGCGGCGAAATAAGCGATCCATTCGGGCAAGGCGGCGTCGAGAAGTTCGCAGACGCTCTCGAAATTCCATTTTGGGGCCGGGTCCCGCTCGCCATGGAAATCCGCAAGAGCGGGGATGCGGGCAATCCACCAGCTGCTGGTGACACGGACGAGGCCACACCATTCCATGCGGTCGCAGAACACCTGTCGCGCTGGCTTTCCAGCAAGCAGAACTAGACGATGCAGATTACAAGGCGCGGGCTATTCACAGGAGCAGCCGTAGGCGGCGGCTTGCTCGTCGCCTGGTGGCTGATGCCGCGCGGCCAATCGAGCCCGCTTGAGCCCGCGCAAGGCGAACACGTATTCGGCGCTTGGCTGAAGATTGCCGAAGACGGCGTGGTGAGCGTTGCTGTCCCGCAACTCGAGATGGGGCAGGGGGTGACAACGCTGCTACCCCAGATCATCGCGGATGAATTGCGCGCCGATTGGCGCCAGATCGCGGTTGAGCCTGCGCCGATTTCGGGCGCGTATCCCAATGTCCCTCTCGCGGAAAAATGGATCGCGCTGATCGATCCATTCGGCGAAGGAATGTCCGAGAGCGTCGATGCTTATCTGGCGGGCAGCTACGCCAAGCAATCGCGGTTCAATGCGACAGCGGATGGCACATCGATGGCGGCATTCGAACTGCCCTGCCGCGAAGCAGCTGCTGCTGCGCGCGAGATGCTCGTTGAGGAAGCGGCGGAACGGTGGGGTGTTGATCCATCGGCATGCGAAGTTTCAGACGGCATTGTCAGCCACGCCGATAAACGCTTTGCCTTTGGCGAACTTGCCCAAGGTGCGGCAGACAGGTCTCCGCCTGATCCCGCGCCCCTTAATCCGGAGCCCTTCAGCGAAGTGGTGTTGTCTGGCGCATCTGGCGAGCCAAAGTATCCGCGCCTTGATCTGCCTTCCAAGGTCGATGGATCGTACCAGTTCGCTGGCGATATTCGCCTGCCCGGCATGGTCTATGCCTCAATCCGCCATGGGCCCAATAACGGCTCCGAACTGACGGAATTTGACAGCGCGCAAGGGGCCGCCGTCAAAGGCCATATCGCAACGATCGAGGGTAAACGCTGGCTCGCTGCAGTTGCTGACACCTGGTGGAGCGCTGACCAGGCCCTCAAAGCGATGAAGCCGCGTTTCAAGACGCAGTTTCCAGTAAGCAGCGATGATATCTCCGCCCGGCTTCGCACACAGGTCGATGGAGGCGCGTCTTTCACAATTGCTGAAACCGGTTTTGGCAAAGAGGCCCTTTCTCGGGTCGATATCGCGCGGCGCTATGAAGTAGAGCCTGCACCTGCCGCACCGCTGGAAACGGCGAGCGCGGCAGCACAGTTTGTTGATGGGCGTCTTGATCTGTGGATGGCGAGCCAGGCCCCTGAACGGGCGCGTGAAGCTGCGGCAAGAGCAATCGGTATCGCTGCTGAAGACGTGGCGCTTTACCCGATGCCTGCTGGCGGAAGCTTTGATGCACGCCTCGAGCATGATCACGCCATTGAGATCGCCCTGATCGCGCGTGAGCTCGCCGAGCAGACACCACGCCCTGTACAGCTCACATGGTCGCGCCGTGATGAGATTATCCGCTCCCGCCCGCGCAGCCCGGCTTTCATCTTGATGGGCGCGCAGACTTCGCAGACCGGCAGCGGCGCGATTGACGCAATGCGAATGCGGATCGCGTCCCCTGCACATTCTATTGAGTTTGGCCACCGCCTGTTTCGCAACAAAACAAGCTGGGCCGCAATCCGTGACAGCGCCGATGTGCGCGATCCATTGGCCTGCGAAGGCGCAGTGCCCGCTTACTCTCTACCGAGCATGGTGGTGGAGCATGTGCCGACCGAAATCGGACTTCCCACAGGGCGCGTTCGTGGGAATGCAAACAGCTACACTGCCTTTGCGATGGAAAGCTTTATCGATGAGATCGCCCATGCTGCGGGGCGCGAACCGCTCGTATTCCGCATCGGAATGCTCGGCGATGATATTCGCCTTGCCGCGTGCCTTCAGCGCGCCGCGCAATTGGCGAATTGGGACGGGGGAGCCAATCAAAGCGGACAGGGTCTTGCCTGCCACCGGATTGGCGATCCGGTAAGTGGCGGGCGCATAGCCTGCGTCGCAACAGCCGTCAGGGGCGAGGGCGGCGTTCGCGTTACCCGGCTTTCTGCCGCAGTCGATATCGGGCGGATCGCCAATCTCGACATTGCGCGCCAGCAGATCGAAGGCGGCCTGGTATTCGGCATCGGCATCGCCTTGGGCAATGCGATGCGGTATCGCAGCGGCCTCCCGACGGGCCTTGAATACGAGGATCTTGGCCTACCCAAATTCGCTGATTGCCCCGAAATTGAAGTCGATTTCCTCCCCAGCGAGGCGGGCCCCGCCGATCCGGGGGAACTGGGCGCAGTGATTGCCCCGCCTGCCATCGCCAATGCGCTGTTTTCGGCGACAGGCTTGCGCCTCAGGCGTCTGCCCTTACTTTCAAGCGGCTTATGAGCCTGCAAATCTGCCCTAGCTGGATCGACGAATTGCGATCCTCACGGATACTGCGTCGCTTTGGTGCGTTGGACGCGGTATGACTTGGGAAAAGCAGCTCCTGCCTAATGATCACCCGCCTGTAAAAAGCGGGACGGTGGGCGTGCTCGTCATCAATCTGGGCACTCCTGATGCGCCGGAACCGGGCGCGGTAAAGCGCTATCTGAAGCAATTCCTGTCCGATCCGCGCGTGATCGAGATACCTCCGATCGCATGGCAGCCGATCTTGCGCGGCATCATTCTCAACACACGCCCCCGCAAAAGCGCAGAAGCCTATTCCAAAGTCTGGACCGATCGCGGTTCACCCCTGGCGGATATTACGGCTGGTCAGGCTGAAGCGATCGCAAGCGAATTGGGCGAACACGCGATTGTCGATTACGCCATGCGCTATGGCTCGCCATCAATTGAGCAGCGTCTTACTGAATTGATGGCTAAGGGATGCGACCGCATCCTTATCGCGCCGATGTATCCGCAGTATTGCGCGGCAACCACGGCGACCGTGTTTGATGAGGTTGCGCGCGTCTTGAAAGAGATGCGCTGGCAGCCAGCTTTGCGGTTTCTGCCGCCCTATCACGATGATGCAGTGTATCTTGATGCGCTTGAAAGCGATCTGACGCGGCAGATGGCGGCCCTTTCTTTCAAGCCTGAAGTCATGTTGATGAGCTTTCACGGAATGCCGCAGCGGACTTTGGAACGCGGCGATCCGTATCACTGTCATTGCCACAAGACCGCGCGGCTTTTGCGCGAACGCCTGGCTGAGAAACCCGAATTTGATGGAGTGCGGTTTGAAACGACATTCCAGTCGCGGTTTGGCCCGGCGCAATGGCTTGAGCCAGCAACCGATACGACTCTGATTGCAGAAGGCGAAAAAGGCACGAAGCGCATTGTTGTCGCCGCTCCCGGTTTTGCTGCTGATTGCGTCGAGACACTCGAAGAACTCGCTCTTGAAGGAAGGGACGAGTTTCTTGAAGCTGGCGGCGAGGAATATGCAGTGCTCGACTGCCTCAATGTCTCATCAAGCGGTGTTGCCATGCTGGAGACAATTATCCGGCGTGAGCTTTCAGGCTGGATTTAGAATTCGGTATTACTTACACCGCTATCAGTTGCAAAACCGAACTTGATAGGGATCAACCGTAATGGCCAGCTTGGCACAGGCACCAGAGACAGAACCAACCTTTGACCACTGGAGCGAGGGCATTCCCTCTGATGCTGCGATTGCGCACATCCCCGGCGAACGCGGCCTGCCAGTTGTCGGCAACACGTTCAAAATGCTGGCTGATCCTCACGGCTTTGCCAATCGCATGATCGAAACCTACGGCAAGGTGTACAAGAATTTCGCCTTTGGTGGATGGAATGTCGCATTGGTGGGCGCTGAAGCGAACGAGCTTGTGCTGTTCAACAAGGACAAGATCTTCTCCTCCGAACAAGGCTGGGGCCCGGTGCTGGATCAGCTTTTCCCGCGCGGTCTAATGCTGATCGATTTTGATCATCACCGGATTGATCGCCGGGCGCTTTCCATTGCCTTCAAACCCGCGCCGATGCGGCACTACATGGGCTCTCTAAACAGCGGGATCGGCAGTGAGACGGCGAAATGGGAAGGCGACATGCTTTTCCAGCCCGCGATTAAGCAGCTGACGCTTGATCTTGCGGCTGACAGCTTTCTTGGGATTCCGTGGGGGCCAGAAGCGGATAAAATCAACACCGCCTTTGTCGATATGGTGCAGGCCTCGGTTGCCCCTATTCGCAAACCATTGCCGTTCACGAAGATGAAAAAGGGCGTCGATGGCCGCGCCTACATGGTCGATTATTTGACCCGGGAAACCAATCGCCGTCGGACGGAAGGCGGCGGGCAGGACATGTTCAGCCAATTCGCCACGGCCACGCGCGAGGATGGATCACTGCTGCCCGTTGATCAGGTGGTCGATCACATGAGCTTCCTGCTGATGGCAGCGCATGACACGATCACGTCCAGCGCGACATCCCTGATCTATCATCTCGCGACCAAGCCTGAATGGCAGGAAAAGCTGCGCGAGGAAGTCTTTGCCGTCACAGGTGGCCCCGATGGTGAAGGCAATCCGCGTCCTCTCGACTACGATGATTTGGGCAGGCTTGAACTTACCGAAATGGTGTTCAAGGAAGTGCTGCGGATGATCCCGCCTGTGCCTTCAATGCCGCGCCGCGCGCTCAAGGAGTTTGAGTTTGGCGGATACCGTATTCCGGCTGGTCAGTTGTGCGGTATCAACATCCAGTGGACGCATTATTCGGATGAATACTGGGATAATCCCCAAGCATTCGACCCGATGCGATTTACGCCTGACAAGGTGAAGGCAAGGCACAAATACGCCTGGGTGCCCTTTGGCGGCGGCGCGCATATGTGCCTGGGGCTGCATTTTGCCTATATGCAGATCAAGGTCCTGATCGCGCAGCTTCTGCAACGCTATCGCATCGAAGCAACCGAGGGCGAAGGCTACAAACCTGATTGGCAGGCCTGGCCAATCCCACAGCCCAAAGATGGGCTGAAGGTGACGTTCAAGAAGATTTGAAATGTGTGCCCGCATCCGCGGGCACATCCTCGGTGCTGTTCCCTACGCCGAATCTTCGGCTGCGGGGCACCTGCGGGCGGCCGGTCGGCCTTGCGATTCGCGCCCGCGAACCGATCACCCGATATTGTTCGATTTTCACGCTTCCTCGAAATCCACGATTTCGCAAGCGCGACCGCGCGCCCGCAGCGGGTCCGCAGGGGAAGATTCCCCGGAGGACGTCTAGCGAGGACGATCGCCCGGAAGGGCGATCATGAAACCAAAACTCATCAAAAATCCCAAGCAATCCCGTCTTTCTCCCAATCGCCATAGCGCGTGGGAGAAATCTCGCGCGGTTCATCCTTCAATGGATCGACCGCTTTGGGCTTTGGCGGGGGATCATTGGTCCAGTGGGCAGGCTTCTTGAAGTCCTTGGCGGCTTTGGATTTCTGCTTTGTCATAATGATAAATACGCGTGCGCTGGCGCTTGGTTTCAAGAGCGTCTAGGCGCGACGGATTATGGCCCAACCATCCGGCATCCACGCGCGCCGCGCTGCGCTCAAAATGTGCGATGCTGTTTTGCGCCGGGGCGAGACCCTTGAGCAGGCTGCGCCGCCGGCTTTGCGCGATGTTCGAAAGAGTGAGGACAAGGCGCTGGCCCGTGCGATTGCGAGTGAGGCTTTGCGCTGGTTGGTGGATCTCGACGCCATGATCGATGGCGTGACCAAGAAGCCGCTCCCCAGCGATGCCAAAGCGCGCACAGTGCTGCGATTGATGTTGGCTCAGGCGCTCAGGCTGGAGACACCGCCGCACGCGGTGATCGCGACTGGGCTGCCTTTGCTGAGCGGCGGTCCCAGGCGTCTGGCGCATGGTGTGTTCTCGAACTTGATGAAGCAGGAGATCGCGTTGCCAGACGCGCCGACACTGCCGCCGCCTGTTGCGGAGCGTTGGGGTGAGCGCGCGCAGGCTACAGCGGAGGGATTGGCTCAACCTCCCGAGGTTGACCTGGCCTTGAAGCATGCCGGCGCAACGCAAGAATGGCAGGCAAAGCTGGGAGGGGTCAGCCTTGCGCCCGGCCATGTTCGGGTGCCTCGCGGGACAGCTATCGAGAGCCTCGAAGGCTTCAAAGAGGGGGCATGGTGGGTGCAGGATCTCGCAGCTCAGATCCCGCCGCGATTGCTCGGCGCAGGCGAAGGGCGGCATGCGCTTGATCTGTGTGCAGCACCGGGCGGTAAGACGATGGCGCTGGCTGCGGCAGGATGGAAAGTCACCGCACTCGATATGTCGAAACGCCGACTGGATATTCTCAGAAATAACCTCCGGCGCACTGGCCTTAGAGCGTCGCCGGTGCGCGCTGATGCGCTCAAGTGGGAGCCAAAGAACCAATTCGATGCGATCTTGCTCGATGCGCCGTGCACCGCAACCGGCACGTGCCGCCGCCACCCCGATGTGCTCCATCGCATCGGAGCGCGCCAGATCGCCGAAATGGCCGAGATA
Source organism: Erythrobacter sp. YT30 (assembly GCF_001542875.1). GTDB lineage: Bacteria > Pseudomonadota > Alphaproteobacteria > Sphingomonadales > Sphingomonadaceae > Erythrobacter. The sequence continues at coordinate 1,321,371 of NZ_LMAF01000002.1, forward strand.
CAGCGCGCTCTGATCGAACGCGCAGTGGCTTGGCTAAAACCGGGCGGAACATTTGTCTACGCGGTCTGCTCGCTTGAAAGCGAAGAGGGCGAGGCTCAGGCTCAGTGGGTCGATGAGAGGCTTGCCCTAACGCCAGCCCCCATTACCCGTGAAGAGCTGCCTCAAAAAATTGAACCCACCCCGCAAGGCTGGCTCCGCACCGATCCGGGCATGTTGTTAGAGCAGGGCGGGCTTGATGGCTTCTTCGCCGCCCGATGGACCAAACCTTAAGCGTTCTCGCTTTTCACCTTGTTTTGAAAGCTCTTCCGCAGTTTCATCAGCTTGGGCGGGATGACCGCGAGGCAATAAGGATTGCGCTGGCCTTCGCCGTCCCAATACTCCTGATGGTAATCTTCCGCCGGGTACCACGTCTTCGCCTGTTCGCCGTTTTCGAGACCTTCGATCGTGGTCACAGCAGTCCCCGCATTATCAGCATTCCAGCGCTCAATCGCGGCTTTGGCTTCGGCTTGCTGTTCATCGGATAGAGGGAAGATCGCGCTGCGATATTGCGTGCCCACATCGCCGCCCTGACGGTTCAGCTGGGTCGGATCATGCGTGCCTAGGAACATGTCATATATCTCTGAAAGGCTTGTCACCTCGGGATTGAACGTGACCCTGATCCCTTCGGCATGACCGGTGCGACCGGTGCACACTTCCTTGTAAGTCGGGTTCGACGTTTCGCCGCCGATATAGCCGCTTTCGACTTCGGTCACGCCCACGACATCGCGGAAAACCGCCTCGGTGCACCAAAAGCACCCGCCTGCAATGATTGCTTGTTCCATATCTAAAAGCTCTCCTATTCGACCAACGACATAGGCACGGCGATGGGGATTGCCAGCCCCCAGGCCACCCCCCTTGCCATCGCTGCCTGACGGCGTAAGACCGTGCGCACCGATTTACTCTTAGATGACCACTCAAGAGAGGACACACCCCATGAAACATGTTCTGCTTGCCCCGCTTGCCGCCATCGCTTTGGCCGCGCCTGCATTTGCGGATGATCACACAGGCTCTGCGCCATCAATTGATGAGGTTCTCGCTTCTGAAGTTCGCGCGGATGACGCTGCGCGTGATCAGTACCGCAATCCCAAGGAAACGCTTGCTTTCTTCGGTGTCGAGCCGACCATGACAGTCGCTGAATATGGGCCCGGTGGTGGCTGGTACACTCGAGTGCTCGCACCCTACGTAATGCCCGAGGGCAAATACATCGCGTTCAATGGCGACAGTGATGCACGCACTTATCGCGACCGCGCTCAAGAAGCGCGCGCGAAAGGCTGGACCGAGCGTTTCAAATCCGACGTTGCCGAGGCGATGGGTGTCGAGGCGGACGAAGTGACCGCTTTTGAAACGGACGAAATGCCGGAAGATTTGGCCGGTACGGTCGATCGGGTCGTGATCTTCCGTTCAATGCACGGTCTCAATATCGGCAACAGCGCCGATAGCGTGCTGAAAGCGGCGCGCATGATGCTGAAGGATGATGGCATGGTTGGCGTTGTCCAGCACCGAGCACCTGAAGGTGCGAGCTATGACGATTACGGCGCGCGCCAGCGCGGCTATATGCGTAAGCAGGACGTCGTCGCCATTTTCGAGGCCAACGGCTTTGAGCTTGCAGCGGAAAGCGAAATCAACGCCAATCCAAACGATACCGCTGATTACGAAGGCGGCGTCTGGACCTTACCTCCATCGCTCGGCTTTGGCCGCCAGAGCGAAGAAGAAATGGCCCGGCATCGCGCCATCGGTGAAAGCGATCGGATGACGCTTTTGTTCAGAAAAGCGGATTGAGCCAATTTGAGACTGGGAGGATTATCATGAGACAGCTGACAATCGCCATGGTGAGCGCGCTGGCGCTTGCCGCGTGCGCTCCGGAAACAGCCGAAGCGGAAGGCGCAACACCAGAAGCGACAGCGGAAAATGAAAAGCTGGCCGAGGTTCTGGCCGCCGATTTGCGCGCTGAAGACACGGCTCGCGATGAATATCGCAACCCGGCGGAAACTCTGGCGTTCTTCCAGGTTGAGCCCGATCACACCGTCATTGAATATGCACCTGGCGGCGGCTGGTACACCCGTATCCTCGCGCCCTATGTTTCAGATGTAGGTCAATACATCGCCGTTGGATTTGCTCCAGAAGCGGCGGCACCGCTCGGAGAGGAATTTGTCGAACGCGTGCGGCAGGGCGGGGAGACATTCTCAGCCAACCAATCTGAAGCGATGGGCATTCCTGCAGAGGATCTGCCGTTCTACTTCGGCAACGCCATTCCCGAAGAGGTCAATGGCACGGTCGACCGGGTTCTGGTTTTCCGCATGATGCACAACCTGAAGCGCTGGGATATTGCGGATGGGGAAGCCGATGCATGGTTCGCGGCGCTGAAACCCGGCGGCCTGCTTGGCGTGGTGCAACACCGCGCGAAGGCCGATGCGCCGGACGATTACGTTGATGGCAACGCCGGATACCTCAAAGAAGACGAGATGATCGCTTTCTTCGAAGGCAAAGGCTTTGAACTCGTCGAAAAATCCGAGATCAATGCGAACCCCAACGACACGGCCGATTATGAAAAAGGCGTTTGGACACTTCCACCAAGCTTTGCAGAAGGTGATGTGGACCGCGAAAAATACGCCGAGATCGGTGAAAGTGATCGCATGACGCTTCTGTTCAAGAAGCCCGAATAAGGCTAGCGGGCGGCGCATGACTTCGATCACTGTTGCTGCCCTCCAGCTTGCACTTGGTTCTGACGAGGAAGCGACCAACATCGCTGCTGTGTCCGCTCTCATCGACGAGGCAGCGGCTAAAGGCGCGAAACTGATCCTGCCGCCAGAACTGTTTTCAGGCCCCTATTTCTGCCGGGAAGAGGACGAGGCGCTGTTTGCGCTTGCCCGCCCTACCTTGGAACATCCCAGCGTCATTGCAATGCAGCAGCTTGCCGCAAAGCTCAACGTCGCGATCCCCACCAGCTTTTTCGAACGCGACGGGCACCATTACTACAACACTCTCGCAATGATTGGCCCTGATGGAGCGATCATGGGCACCTATCGCAAAAGCCATATTCCCGATGGCCCGGGGTATGAGGAGAAATTCTATTTCCGCCCGGGCAATGACGGTTTCAAGGTCTGGCATGTCCCTTCGGATGATGGATCAAGTGTCTGCATCGGTGTCGGGATCTGCTGGGATCAATGGTATCCTGAGACTGCCCGAGTAATGGCTCTCAAGGGTGCGGAGGTTTTGCTCTATCCAACGGCAATCGGCTCAGAACCTTATGATGCAGAGCTTGATACAAGCCGCATGTGGCGCCGCGCGATGATTGGTCATGCGGTCTCAAATTGCATGCCGGTGATCGCATCGAACAGGATCGGGAAAGAGGGCGATCAATCGTTTTATGGGCATTCCTTTATCTCTGATGAGTGGGGGGATTTGACCGCAGAATTTGGCGCGGCTGAAGAAGGCGTCCTCGTCGCGACGCTCGATCTGACGCAGGCAGCAAAGCACCGCGCAGGTATGGGTTTTTTCCGCGATCGCCGCCCGGAATTATACGCGCGCATTTCGCAGGACATCTAGGCGGATTGCGCACCACCTATCTGATCGCGCTGGGTTCCAACAGGCGGCATCACGCGTTTGGCCGACCTCGTGACGTGGTGCTGGCGGCGATCGGGGAGTTATCAGCGATTGGACGCGTGACCGCGCAATCCTCCGTCATCAGCACCGATCCAATTGGCCCTGCCCAGAGGCGCTTTGCCAATGCGGCGTGTCTGCTCGAAAACGGTGATGATCCGGTGGATCTTCTCGAAAATCTGAAGGGAATTGAACGCCGATTTGGCCGGAGGCGCGGGCAGGTTTGGGGGGACCGCGTTCTCGATCTTGATATCGTGCTGTGGAGTGGCGGCATCGTGGAAACACGGTCGCTTTCGATCCCGCATCGCGAATTTCGCACAAGAGGCTTTGTGCTTGTGCCAGCTAGCGAGATCGCACCCTACTGGCGCGATCCCAAGAGTGGGAGGACTTTGCGCCAGCTTGCGGCACGCTGTTCAATGGCGCGGTGAGGAAGCTTTAAAGCAAAACGCCCCGCCGATTGTTTGGCAGGGCGCTTGTTTCTTGGGTGTGAAATCGGTGCGTTCAGGCAGCAGCTCTGCGGCGACGCCGGCCCAGGCCAAGAGCTATGAGCGCGAGACCAAACAGGCCAAGCATGCCGGGTGCAGGGACTTCGGTGAAACCCTGAATGCCGCGGCGCACATCGCTCGATACGACAGGATCGCCCCAATTGACCCACAGGTTCCAAATGCGACCCTCATTGCGCGTGTTCAGCATGGCAGGGTGATTGGGATCGACCGAGGGCGTCACAGTCGCGCCCTTGAAAATCCGCGTGCCGGAAATCGATGTAAGAGTGGCCGAAAGGCTTGGGATTGCTCCGCCTTGGAAGCTGGCGAAATCAGGGCTTTCGAAAGTCGCGTTCACATTCGTGCCGACCCAAGTGCCTGTTTGAGTATCCGTGTTGATGGTAAGGACATCGCCGCCCTTGAGCTGGTATTCAAAGATGGTCGCCGATGCGGGCGCTGCCGCCATCATGCTGCCCATGGCCAACGCGACCATTGCTGCTTGCTTCACTGTCTTCATCATGCCCCCATTTACTCCGCCCACGGAGCACCCATTTTAACTAACTATCAGGCAAAAGCATTAACCGTGCCAACTTCCCCTGATTCCCGGATTTCCGGGGCTAACGGCCGCGCCACTTCGGGCGCGTTCGGCGGGTTTGTCAACAAATCCGACACTTGGTGACTAACCCGGAAAGCAGGACCGAGCCAAAAGAAAAAGCGCTCCACCGGCATTCCGGGAGAGCGCTTTTTCAATGGTATCGCCGCGAACGGCGGGTGATTACTGGGCTGCAACCTTGCGGCGACGACGGCCGAGGCCGAGTGCAACAAGAGCAAGACCAAACAGGCCGAGCATTCCGGGAGCCGGAACATCAACAATGCGGTAGTTGTCAGCCTTGGTCACATAATCGCCAGCGCCAACGGGGCTGCCCCACCAAGACCACAGATTGAACTTACCCTTGCCGTTGCTCTTCAGCATGTAAGGGTGGCAGTTGCTTGAGCCATTGCGGCAATTGGTTGGCGTGAGGCCAACACGATTGCCAACATTGCGAGTGCCCGTCAGCTCAGTGAGCGTTGTCATAAAGCTTGGCTTGGCACCGCCGGTAAAGCCTGAGAAATCACCTTTGAACGATGCGTCAATGTTTGCGCCTTTCATCGTGCCGCTATTGGTCAGCGTGTTGATGGTGAGCACATCGCCATTCGTCATTTCATATTCAAAGATAGACGCTGATGCAGGTGTGGCCGCGATCATCGTGCCAGCTGCAAGAGCGACTGCCGCTGTTTTGGTAATCGTCTTCATTCAAAACCCCTAGTGATGGTTACCGCCGCACGCCAACATCAGAGACCCCTTGCTGGAGCGCGCAGCCAAAATTGGTAAACAAGACAGGAGCAAATCGCGTGCCAATACCAAGCGAATGGCCAATTCGCGCGGTTACAATGCTTAACGCGGCGGGCGGAAAACCCACCCTTGTCAAAAGGTCCGACACTGGGGCACACGCAAGACGGCGTTAAACATCTTAGGGTATTTCGGGGCCCATGAAAAACCACACAAATGATCTGCGATGGCGGCCGCTTATCGGCGCTGCGGCACTGGTTATGGCACTCGGACCTGCCCTTGCGAGCTGCGATATGGGTCCAAGCGATCCTGTCGCTGCCGCTGAAGAGGCACTCGCCAATGGAGAGCCTCGAACAGCGCTTGATTTGATCGACCAGGCGATTGACGCTGATCCCACCAATCCAGCGCTGCGCATGCTGTCAGGCGATGCGGCAATGGCGCTTGCCAATCCAGACCGCGCGATCAGCGAATTTGAGCGGATCACGTCTAAGGACCCACAATATTCTGAGGCCCGCGCAAAGCTCGCCGAAGCGCAATTGATCGGCAATTACATCGATGCGGCTGGCAAGACTGTCGACATGCTTGAAATGGACAATCCGGTCGCATTTATCGCGACAATCGGCTTTCAGTTCGCGTCGGGAGAGCCGGAAAAGGCGTATGCAACGCTTGATGGAGGTCTGGAGAAATTCCCCGACAACCCGCGTCTCATCACCATTGATGCTGAGCGGATGTGGACGCAGGGCAAAATGGATGACGCTCTTGAGCGGCTTGAGCCGGCGCTGAAGATCGAACCGCCGGTTGCACAGGCGCACCTTTTCGCAGGCCAATTGCAGCTCACAACGCGCGATGCGCGCGAGGCCGAAGCGCACTTTCAAAAGGTATTGAGCGTTCAGCCCTTGCATCAAACAGCCATGTTGGCGATGGCCGCAATCTCTCGCGATCGCGGCGATGCCGAAGCGGCGGTTAACTGGATTAGGAAGGCCAGTGAAGCGGGGCCATCGCATCCCATCGGCCTCCTCTTTACAGCACAGATGGCATATGATGCAGATGATCTTTCTCAGGCATTTGCGCTCATTGAAAAGGCACCGCCTGCCTTTGCCGGGGAGCCTGAATTCGTGCGGCTGCGCGGCATGATTGATGCCCGGCGCGATCAGCATGCAATGGCGGCACTCTCGCTTGGCAATTATGTCGATCAAACAGGCGGAGATGTGCTGACCCGCCAATTGCTGGCGCGCAGCCTTGGTGAAGAAGGACAATTTGACAAAGCGTGGAATGCGATTGCCCCGGTCATCGATCATCCGCAGATGGATGGCGCCGGACTGCTCCTCGCGCTGCAGATCGCAGAGCGCGCAAGCCCAAAGGACGTGGCGCGCATCAATTCGGTTTTGCAGAAACGACAGGCAGCACCGCTGCTTCAAAAAGACATGGTGGAAGCCGGCCAAGCCATTCGCGCAGGCGACTGGGCCAAAGCCGATGCAATCTATGCGCCTTTGGTGACTGGGGCAGGGAAGAATGATCCCGCGCTTCTCAACAATGCCGCAGCCGTCAAATCAAAGCTTGGCCAGCATGAAAAGGCGGTTGCTCTTGCAAGGCGCGCTTTGGCCGAAGCGCCAAACAGTCCGGAGATCATGGACACTCTGGGCTGGTCGCTTTGGCAGCAAGGCGACAACAAAGCGGAGGCTCGCGCATTGCTAACCGAAGCGCGCGAAGGTGCTCCCGGCAACCGCGAAATCGCCGATCATTGGGCCATCGCTCACGCTGAATAAGCGGGCGGATTTGGCCTCTATCGCGCAGCGGCCGGATTTGGAGCCGAAACAATTGTATTGAGCGGCTTGACCACTGGCGCTTGCCTGCCTAGTTGGGCGCTTCCGCGCGCGGTTCGCGATTCCGATTACCGCGCGTCCTCATGGTAAATTGGGGGCCCTTAGCTCAGTCGGTAGAGCAACTGACTTTTAATCAGTAGGTCGCTGGTTCGAACCCAGCAGGGCTCACCACCTTTTCAATCATTTAGCACATCTCTGTTTTTTACCGGTTACGTCGTGTCCGGCTGGTGTCGGTCGTCTTTTTGTCTATGGCACGTAAGCCTCGTCTCCCTCTGCTAGAACACACAGTTTGTTCCAGACATTGTCGATATTGTCGCCTTCGGCAAAGTCTGACGCGATGAAAGCCAGGTCTCCGACCGGACCCGTTGCAATGAAGCGCTCATAACCAGTGAACCCGCCAAAAGCGTTTTTGGCGTTCACCTCCCCGCACGTAATCGGCGTGCCTCCTCCGGAGTAGAAACGAGAGTTCCGGAACTTTGCGCTGCTCGGATCGCGCAGGCGAGCTTTGATCGCGTCGTGAGACTGAATGATCCAGTACTGCTGTTTCGACACATCAGCGTAATTGTTCTTCGCTCCTGATGCTTTGTTGGGCTTCTGAGGCTTTTCCGCTGGAGAAGATTTTGGTTTGGGGTTCGCATCCTTCTCGGCATCGCTTGCAACAGTTGCAGCTACATCCTGCGATGCGGGTTCGTCTGGTTTCTCGGTAGCCATCTCTGCCTCGGTCGCACGGCCCGGTTGATCGCCTTCTTCCACGGGATCGTGAAGAACTGCGAATATCCCGGACACAAAGAAAGACACGATTGAACCGACCGCAAATTGCCACCGAGAGATGCCATTGATGTAAGGCTTGATGATCCCAAGTGCTGCGACGATGGAGAGTAAGAAGAATATTGAGAACAGGACAAGCATTGGCACCTCTGAGACGATTGCTGCACACTATCGTCTACTGAACGCATGGGAGGTCGCAAGACCTTTTTGTATCCTTTCGTCTGGTGACGCTCCGTATCAACCATGGTTGATCTTGGTCCATGGACCTGCGTCACAATCTTGCTGTGAACCTGCTTCGCCTGCGCAGGGAACGAGAGCTACCGCAGGATAAGTTTGCTGCTGAGATTGGCATACACCGCACCTATCTGAACCATCTCGAAAACCGGAAGCGCAGCCCAACCATCGACGTGATTGAAAAGATCATGGATGCTCTTGATGTGGACGTGAATGAGCTTCTCGGCGAGCCGTCTAAGGGCGATCAGGGCTGATTGAATAAGCTGGGAGGCAGGTGTACTTGATGGTTGGACAATTGCACGAACAGTCTCTTCGACCGCCTTCGACACAATTGCGGACATAGGCGATCAAATCTATAAATCATTGGCTGGGTGATCTATTTGATCTGCTTTTAGGAATGTCTAGGTGAAGAGAATTATTGAATTTGAAGCCGACTTTGCCGATGACCAAGTTGAAGAGAATGGGGAGGTCACACAGCCCGGCGGGCGGACTGCAATTGAAGCAGTCCGCGAGGCACTAGTATGCCAAGGCGCGCGCACTTCAGAGGTTGACCAGTATTCATTTCACAGCTGGACCTTCAGCGCGTCTTTATCTGGCAATGAGGTCTCAATCTTTCTCGCTGACCTACGCCCCAAATACGTCCTTACGGTTGAGCAGCATGGCTTGCTGGAACAGCTTACTGGCGCATCGAAGGCTGTACTCCAGGCTGCCCTAAATCAAACTCGCAAAGCCGTCGAGCATGCCGGTGGTAAGAACCTCCGATACTACCGCACCTACGATGCAGCTGACCAACCCTGTGAAACTATCAATGAGGTGATGAGTAGGTAAATGCCGAAACGCATTTGCAGCTCACCTATCTTCGCCACCGAAGCTAGCTGAGAATTGCTGTGTCCTTCACTCCCATGTTCTGACATGGATGTCGGTCGGGCTGGAATGGATTGTTCTAGACAACACCGCACGCAAATAGACTAGAACAATTGCGGAACATCGTGTCTATGTCCGCCATGGTCCGCCGCACCCGATCTCGCGCCAAAGCTCTAGACAGTGCCTTCCCAATCCGACTTACTGTCGCGACCTCGCGCAAAGCCTTGCCGGGGGTCTTTCAAGCAATTGAAGTTTGGGGCGCAACCAAATTCGGGCGAGGTCAGGTCGCTGTCCAAACAATCTCCAATTTCGGAGCCGGAGATGCTTATCTCTATTTCAGGGCAATGGATAAAGCGGAGCAGTGTCTGAGCGAGTTCCCAGAATTGATACTGAGGGATTTCGCCGATCAAGAGATCAGCCGAACTTGCGCTGCCACAAATTCCGAGGCGCAATCAGCTGACGGGTGAAAGTGACGGCGGGAGTGAGGTGACCTGCTCAGAGCTTCATCATTTGCAATGCAGCGAACACGTCTGGCGCGCGGGCGACTTTCAGCATCTCAGCGCGGGATAGCTCTCTGGTGAGCAGGGCATAGACCCAATCAGCGGCTGGCATGGTCTCGATGAATGCTAGCCAGCGCTCCGGTTTTTGAAATCGCTTGTGCACTTTGAAATGACAAGATCGGCAGATTGGCTTGGTTGTCATGCACCGATGGTAGATTTCCGTATGCGACCCATTTGCATCTCTTACTCGGCACACCTCGCACTTTACTGATCGCGGTAACAGGTCGAGGTTTCTGGCGACAGCGACCTTCTTCCATCCGGCAATACGCTCTTCACCCGTCGCTCCATTGTAGGAGCGCGGTGTGGGCCAGCCCCAACGCGGAACTCGTTCGCCCCCTTCGATAGCGTGGTCAACTTTGCGCTCAATCAGCAAATCGGGTGTTATCTTTTCTGGCATCTCAATTCCGGTAGGGGGGTCTCTGAAACTAGCCAAAACTAGTCGTTTTTGATCGAGCGTTCGTCAGACTGCGTCATCGAGCCTGCGAAGAAGTGCGTCGCACCGGATCAGTCCAACGCGGATCGAATGCACCAGCACTGCATTGATTTCTGGAGGTTGGCCAGACTGCTGACCTTCGACGGTGAGACCATGCATTTCCTCTAACTCGCAGGTCAGGAGCGCAAAGAGTTCGGCTGGTTCTGTCACGCCCGGTCTTCTTTCAAAAGCCTGTACACCGAGGCACGAGAGCAATTCAGGCGCTTGGCGATCTCTGGAGGGGTAAGGCCCTCCTCCGCCAACTTGCGCATCTCAGGCAGCTGTCGGCGGGCTGTGGGCACCCTGCCTTTGTATTTCCCTTCGCGCTTCGCTTGAGCGATGCCCACCTTTTGGCGTTCAAGGAGCAAGCTGCGCTCAAACTCCGCGAATGCTGAAAACATTGTCAGCATCATCTTCCCGGTCGCGCTCTTGCTATCTACGGCACTACCACCGAAATCGAGAATGCGCAGTGCCACGCCCTTGTCGTGCAAAGTCTCCATGATCTCTAGAAAATGCCGGGTGGATCGTGCCAACCGGTCGAGGCGTGCAACAACGAGCGTGTCGCCTTCGCGGACAAAATCGAGCGCGAGATAAAGCTGCTCGCGTGATGCAACAGAACTGACCTGTTCCGAGAAAACTTTCTTGCAACCCGTTGCAAGCAGTTGTTGAATTTGCCCGTCCAGACCCGCTTTTTGATCATACGTGGACGTTCGCGCATAGCCGATGAGCACGGTCTCTTCCTTCTGAATTTGCTTATGAAAATTAGCCTAGGAGAGTGTGCGGTCAGGTAAAGGTCAAACGCTCATGTCGCTCGCTCTGATCGGAAAAGCGGTTGATTGATGATCTGTCGAAACGGGTCTCACCGGGGCATCTTTGGCCATCGCTTGCGGAAGAACAAATCGAGTGCCTGAACCCGTATCTTTTTCAATTCGGCATCAATACGCGCAAGTTCTGGCGACATCCGTGCGTTTTGGCTTGATACGGCCTTACCTTCTTTGGTGATTGGCCCGGTGGACTTCAGCCATGGCTTTGTTTCTTGAATGATACGACGTTGCTTCTCACGCCGCTCTTTAGTCCATGCTGCCTTTGTGCCCGCCATTTGTCGCGCTCCATCTTCAGTTCGTTTGGCGAGTTATAATTTTCTTTTCGATCATTCCCAAGGCAAATCATCCAAAAAAATGCGTGGATTTAACTGCGCATCGGTCTGGAAAACGCCTCCTTGACCCTCGCAACTGTTGCAAAGCGGGGGTCGGAGGTTGAACAAAAAGCGCTATTTGAAGGGCGCGCACTGAATGGCGGGTATTAGGGCGACATCTGCAGACCTTGAAAGGCCGAGTGTGGGGTAAAGCGGGACCGAACGAAACTGCATTGGGTATTCCTATAAAAAGCACCTTTAGCTTGATCGGCACGAATTTAGGCACGTATCAATTTGGCTCGCTCCGAACCCAAAAGCGACCTTTTCTTGACTAAACTTCAAACGGCTTCAAACGTGAAAGTGTATCAATGGTGCATTCTGGGGGGAGTGTTTCGTGCGCCGCGTTTTCTTGTTTCTTCTTTCATGCGCGTTGGTCCTTGGTGTTCTTCTGCCTTCAGAACAAGCCCAAGCCCAAAGCACATCTGGCACGATCAGCATTTACACTTACCGCACCGTTACCTCACGTCTGACCAATGAGAATGAGCGATTGAGCGGTGTTGCAGTCGCGGAGCGCAAAAATGCCGTGGTTGCCGACAGACGCTGGCGCAGCGCAAGGCGCCAACTTGAACAAGAACGCGCGAGCGGAAGAGCCTCGGCAGAACGCATCGCGCAGCTTGAAAAACAAGCGGCTAATCGGGAGACGGAATTCAAAGAGACGATTGAACGTCTGAATGCTCAGCTTGCTGCAAAGGACGAGGAATTTCAAAGAGCATTACGCGCGGCCACTGCTGCTGGCACCGATTTGCTTCAAAGCGAAGAAGGGAAGCGCGCTTTAGAATTGATTGCACTAGGCGGTGGCGAAAATACCGAGGCGGGCATTCAAATTCTGCTTGCTGAGCAAGAGATACAAGACCGGGTCGATAGGCTCAGGATCGCTGACCGGGCACGCTCTATTGCCATCACGCTCCTTGGCCTTAAAGGCACAGCGCCCAGTGCAACGACGGCATCCATCATCAAGCAATACACGATAGTCACGGAAAACGACCCAAGCCGCCATTGGGATTGGGTTACACTTGGGAGGCTTTATTTCGATGCTGGACTTCTCACTGATGCTGGTGACGCAGCTAGTCAGTCTCTAGATACCGCCCAAAGCGAGCGCGATCGGTCCGTCGCTTTCACTGGACTGGGCAATGTGCAGGTTGAGCAAGGTGATCTCAGTAGCGCGCGCGAAAGCTACAGGAAGGGCTTAGCCATAGCCGAAAAGCTTGCCTCTGCTGATCCCTCCTCAGAGAGCCTGCAGCGCGATCTCTCGGTGAGCTACGGCAAGACCGGCGATGTGCAGCGCGCTTTAGGTGATCTCACCGGCGCGCGCAAAAGCTACAGCAGGGCATTGAGTATAATTGGAAAACTCACCGCCGCAGACCCATCTTCTGCTATTCTGCAACGTGATCTCTCGGTGAGCTATGACCGGCTCGGCGACGTGGAGCGCGCTCAAGGAAATCTCGCAAGAGCACGCTCCAGCTATTTGAGTGCTTTGGCTATAAGAGAATTTCTTGCTGACGACGCTCCCTCCTCGGCAAGCCTGCAGCGCGATCTCTTCGTGAGTTACCAAAATATCGGCGACGTACAGCGCGTCCAAGGCGATCTTGATGGAGCGCAAGAGAGCTATCGGATGGGGCTAAGGATACTCGAAAAGCTTGCTGCCGCTGATCGCTCCTCAGCAAGCCTACAGCGCGATCTCTCCGTGATCTTCACCAAAATCGGCGATTTGCAGCGCGCTCTAGGCCAGCTCACCGGAGCGAACGAAAGTTACAAAGAGGGCTTAGCTATAAGAAAAAAGCTTGCCGCTGCTGCGCCTTCCTCAGCAAGCCTGCAACGCGATCTCTCGGTGAGCTATGACCGGCTCGGCGATGTGCAAAATGCTGAGGGCAATCTTGTCGGTGCGCGAAAGAGCTACATAAAGGGCTTGGCTATAAGAAAGAAGCTTGCCGCTGCTGCGCCTTCCTCCGCAAGCGTGCAACGCGATCTCTCGGTGAGCTATGACCGGCTCGGCGATGTGCAATATGCTGAGGGTGATTTTGTGGGTGCACGCAAGAGCTACAGCGCGGCCCTTGCCATAGCCGAACAGCTCGCTGCTGCCGATCCCACTTCGGCTAGTCTGCAACGCGATCTTTCAGTCAGTCATATAAGGATCGGCAACGTGCAGGTTGCACAAAGGGATACCGCAGGCGCTCGCGAAAGCTACCTTTGGGGCTTGGCTATCAGAGAAAAGCTTGCTTCTGCTGACCCCAGCTCTGCTGCCCTGCGACGCGACGTAGCTGGCAGTCTTTGGAGACTTGCAGAATTAGGTGATCCTGTCTTTCCTTGGTCTAGGGTCGTGGAGCAGCTCGAAGCGATGGATGCTGACGGGGCTTTGTTTCCCGCTGACCAGCATTTTTTGGAAGAAGCGCGGCGACGGGCGCAATTGGAAGTCGAGGGCACGCCATGATTACCCTTTTTGCCATGCCGGAAGATCGCTCAAAGGCCGAAGCTATTGTCGATGCCATGGTTACAGACGATCTCGATGTCTGGAACGAGACCGCAATCCCCGGAGGGAGCCAATGGTCTGAGGCACTCGTCAGAACAAAGAATACCAAATGTTTGGTGATTTGCTGGAGCGAAGCGGCTCTGGCAGACACGATGGAAGGTAAGCTTTTCCGCGAGGCAGCATTGGATGGTTGCAGGCAGGGTCGCGCAATAGGAGCGCTCCTTGATCAAGTAAACCCTCCCGAGAGCTTTGCTTGCACGCTCTATAATCTTGCAAGCTGGAGGCTTAATCCGGGTGGTTGGCGCAGGTTTTTGATTGGCGATGCTTATTTGCGCGATCTTGTGCAGGCAGCCCGGTTCAAACAGGCCAATCGTGATCCCGCTCCTCCTTCCGCGCCACGAAAGCTTTTCTTACGGCAAGCGGCGGTTCTGTCATCAGCGGTGATTGTTCCAATGGTCGCCTTGGCTAGCTTCACGGATGTCCTACTCAACTTTGAACGACGCATCGCTGAACAGCCCAGCGCTAAAGAGCAGGCCGCGTGGGACGCTTTACCAAGTGGGAGCTGTGCAGCGCTAAGGGATTTTGTCAGCGAGTTTGACGATGGCGTTTACCGTGATCGTGCTGATGCTTTGTTAGGCGCGGCTGTTCCATCAAAGGAAACCGTTTGGGCAAGCCGGGTTCTGGATGACGAGATATACCTATCTCACTCATCAGGAAGCAGAGAAAGCGATGCGGAAGTAGAAGGCAAGCGGCGCTGCGAACTTCTCGTACAAGGCATGGGGGTGCGTAACCTTCAAGTTAAGGTCAGCGCTTTCCGGCAGGATTGCCAATCCATCGGCTCTGACCAACTGTGCGATTGGCGCGGGACAGCGACCTGTTCCTTTGAAGAACCTCAGACGGTGGATGTAGAAACATGCAACCTTTGAACAGATCTTCTGAGTGATAACGGAGTGGCATTGGACCGAATGTGTAACGTAAGCTGCGCTTTGGAACTTCGGTGGGTTCCATCAATTTTGGCTCCACATAAAAACGGGAGCGGACTGATAGCGAGCAACGAGTGTTTTGCCACTGTTGCTATTCACCTGAATTCATCCTCAGTTCGTTTGGCGACCTATAAACGGATTTGCGATCCTTCCCAAGGCAAAGCACTTGAAAGCATGCGGGAATTTTGAGTGTAATCTCGTGTATGAATGTTGGCGATAACTTGGATGAGCTTGACGCTGACGTTCGCGGCCATGTTCCTTGCAACCGTTGCAGGGTGGGTGTCTGTGATTGAACAAAAGCGCTATCTGAAGGCCGCACGCTAAATGGCCGGTTTTAGTGCGACATCTGTGGACTTTGAAAGGCAGAGTGTGAGGTGAAAGCGGACCAAAGAAGAATGCGTTAGCTGGTCCCTCAAGAAGCGGCTTGGCTGCATCCGCGCAGGTTTTAGCACGTGCCAATCTGGCTCGCGCCGAACTCAAAAAACCAGCATTCTTGACTAATTTGTAAACGGCTTCAAATCTGTAGGCATTTCAGTCGCTGCATTTTGGGGGTCATTTCGTGCATCGCGTTTTCTTCTTTCTTCTTTCATGTGCCTTGGTGTTTGGTGTGCTTGTACCGTCAGAACAAGCCCACGCCCAAAGTACATCTGGCACGATCAGCATCTACACTTACCGCACCGTTACCACGAGGCTCACTAACGAGAATGAGCGATTAAGCGGTGTTGCAGTCACGGAGCGCAAGAATGCCGAGGCTGCCGACAGACGGTGGCGCAGCGCTAAACGGCTTTTGCGGCAAGCAAGGGTCAGCGGCAAAGCCTCAAAGAAGCGCGTGGAACAACTCGAAACCGAAGCGGCCGC
The DNA here is from genome assembly GCF_001542875.1 of Erythrobacter sp. YT30. Classification (GTDB taxonomy): domain Bacteria; phylum Pseudomonadota; class Alphaproteobacteria; order Sphingomonadales; family Sphingomonadaceae; genus Erythrobacter. The sequence continues at coordinate 1,337,046 of NZ_LMAF01000002.1, forward strand.
CCGTGAAGCCGAATTTGAAAGTACAATCGAAGCTCTTAATGCACAGCTATCGGCACTAGATGATCAATTTCGCCGAATGCTTCGTGCAGCAACGGTTGCGGGTACAGACTTGTTGCAAAGCACGGAAGGGAAAAGAGCGCTGGAGTTGATAGCGCTGGGTGGAGAAGCGAATACGGAGGCTGGCATCCAAATCTTGCTGGCTGAGCAAGATATACGAGACCAGGTCGAGAAGCTGCGGATCGCCGACCGCGCACGTTCGATTGCTGTCACTTTGTTGGGGCTTAAGGGAACTGCTCCCAGCGCCACAACAGCCGCGATTATCGAGCAATACGAAGTAGTCACTGAGAATGATCCAGAAAGGCACTGGGACTGGGTTGAGCTAAAGCGCTTGTACTTTGATGCAGGACGCCTAGCCGAAGCAATGCGTGCCGCACGTAGATCGTTGGAAACAGCGAGTAATGATCGCCAAAAATCTACGGCGCTAAATGCGCTGGGAGAAGTGCAAAAGGCAACCGGTGATCTCGCCGGAGCGCGACAAAGCCACATGATGTCACTCGCGATTACGAAGGGGATGGCAGCAGCACAGCCCAAGTCGATCATGATCAAGCGCGACCTTGTGGTGGATTACTTAAAAATTGGTACCGTTCAAAAGGCACAAGGTGACTTTACTGGAGCACAAGAGAGTTTTTCTGAGGCGTTGAAGATCACACAAGGCATTGCGCATGCCAACCCCTCGCTTGCATTTCCACAACTCGATCTCATGGCAAGCTACGGCAGGATCGGGGACTTGCAGATCGCAAGGCGGGACTTGACCGGAGCACGGCAGAGCTATGATGAAATTCTAGAGATAGCGAAAAAGTTGGTGGCAGCAGATCCAAGCTCCGCCTCACTCCAACGCAGCCTTATGGTTGGTCACACAAAGATCGGTGATATTCAACTAGCGGAAAATGACCTAAATGGAGCGAGTGAGAGCTATTCAAAGAGCTTAGAAATTCTGGAAAAGCTCACTCAGGGGGATGTGTCTTCGGTCAACTTGAAAAGAGACTTGGCTGTTACTTTCGACAAGACCGGAGATGTTCAATTCAAGAAGGGAGACTTAGCAGCGGCGCTTGAAAGTTACAACAAAGCGTTGGGTATCAGGCAAGACCTAGAAGCCTTGAACCTATCGCCGAGCTACCTAAAGCGCGACCTGTTTCTAAGCCATCATAGCATCGGTAAATTACTGGCTGCACAAGGTGACACTATGGCAGCTCAGATGAGCTACGAGAAAGGAATTGCGATACTTGACGAGCTGATTGCCAATGACTCCTCATCCGCTAGACTAAAATTGGATCTTGCGAACAGCATTGACCTCATCGGAGACTTGCAAACATCGCAACGTAACCTGACCGGAGCGCGAGAGAGCTATAGGCGCGCACTGATCATAAGAGAAGGCTTGGCGAAAACAAATCCAAACTCAGCAATTTTGCGGCGCAGGCTTACACTGAGTTATTGGAGGCTCGCGGATTTGGATGACCCATCATTTCCATGGTCTAGAGTTGTAGGGTGGTTCGAAAAGATGAAAAGAGACGGCCTCTCGGCACCAGGTGACGGGCGTTTTTTGGAGGAGGCTCGGAGATTGGCAAAGGAGCAAGGGGGATTGTGATCAACTTGATTGCAATGCCTGAAGATCGCATCAAGCCAAAGGCTCTTGTTCATGCAATGGTCTCGCCTGACCTTTGCAACTATTGCAAGGCAGGTGGCGACGTCGAGTTAGCGTCTGGGCCTCAACGAGATCGCATCAAAATATAGAATGTGGAACGGTGTGAGACCAGCGCCCCAGGGAAGATCAAGCTCATTCAATTCCAGTATGGGAAAGGTTCAAAACGAGGTTGAGATTTGGTCAAGATCGCCAGGATTTGCCCGATCTAGTGCCCACAGCCTTTACAACTTCAAATCGCCTTCAAGCACTTTGACTGAAGGAGCTTAGATGCATTTTTTGACTAGCTCGTTTCGTTCACGCTATTGGTTATTATCGATAGCAGCCTTTCAAATTCATCGTGAGGATCAGCGCCCTTCCACCTATTTATGAACCGGCAAACAAGATGAAGATTTTCCGGCGTGTAGTGACCATCGCTGTCGATCCTATCTAGCGAGACTAGCAATTCCTTGTCCTCTTCCTCTCCATCCAATTGCATGCGTAATCCTGAATACGCACAATATCCCTCTTGTATATCGAATATCTCTCGGACCATTTGCTCACATTCTAGTCGTGATAGCGTCGTGACCTTCACCTTCGTCTTGCGTTGGATCGTCCGCCCGTCAGCCTGACGCACAATTCCAAGCATTGTATCGGCAAGGCGCGCAGCCATAATCTCCTTTGGAGAGAAGATGTGCCCACCCTTCGATTGGGCTTCTTCGAGTTTCTTCTGAAACACCGGAAGATCATGCCAATGATCAAGTGGCTCACCGTTTACCAGAGCTTGTGCATATTCGGCGTAACTTAGCTCTCCTGACGAGAGCGATTGGAACGTGGCCTCGGTGCTGAGAAAGTCTCTGGCTTTCGGGTGAAGGGCATTCCATCGCAATGGTCGTCCATCAGCATCTCGGTCAGACCAACCTGAGCATGGCTTTTCCAATACAAAAACCTCTGGACCGTTTCGTTCTGGCCGATCAGATTTTTGGAGACTTTCTCGCATTGGCTCATCGGTCGAAAACGACCACCAAATCTCGTCACCCTGTCTGCTAATCCAGAGATCGCCTGCAGTCTCGCTCAGTTGGGTAGCGATATTGAACCAACGCCCAGCGGTTTGCCTCGTAGGTCGATGTCCTAGTGCCGTGAATGTTTCATTCTGTGCAGCTTCTATGTATCCCGCCCTGTCGTTGGCCTTCCAGAAGGGATGGATGCGAACGTCATCGAATGTCGCCAACGTCGAATTGGCTTTTGCCAGTGGCCAAAGGCTGTTCCCTTGACCGAAGTTGGCAACATACACTTTCATTCGATTTCAACGACTGCGCTAACATCCTTGGGCCATTGCTCACTACGCAGAGGAAGAGAGTTGAGCCGATCCCGTTGGCTTCTCCAATTGGGCATGTGCCGATTGAGAAGGGCCACGAACCGATCTCCATGATTTGGTTCGATTAGGTGCGCCATCTCATGCAAGACGATGTAACTGAGGCATTCAGGCGGTTTCTTGATGAGTTCCAAGTTCAGCCAAATACGATAACCAGTCGAACTGCATGAACCCCATTTCGTTTTCATCTTCTTGATCGATAGTTCGGGGGCAGCGATTTCCAGCTTGCATGCCCACACGCTTACGAGATCAGCAGTTCGCTGCCGCAATTCATTACGTTGCCATCTTTGGAATGCCCGCTCTTTGAAATCCCTATCTGACCCAGTTGGAACGCGAAGCTCAATCCATTCTTGCGATGCGATGGAAACGCATGATGCACCACCGCTTTCGATCAATTTGAGACGATATTGCTGACCGAGATGATAGTGGGTTTCGCCGGACACATACAATCGCTCACTTTGTCGCGATTGCTCCTGAAAAGCACGCATGTGCCGCTTAATCCATCCCAAACGGGACACCACAGCGACGCGCACTGCATCCTCGCTGACGGTTGGGGGCGCAGCAATCCGAACTCGGCCATTCGGTGGGTAGACGCCTAGGTGCAGGTTCTTGATCTGCTTACGGTCAAGTTCGACTTCTAGATCGCCAATTTGCAACGACCTAGTATTCATTGTTCTCTCGCACCACGGCTAGGATAGTCTCGATCAAATGCGGATCATCAATGTGCCGCTTGATCGCAAACCGAACCGCATTTTCTTTGATGCGGTTATTTCGCCAATCCGCCTTCCGTGACCCCTTCACTTCGTTTTCTATGGCGAGGGCCAAGCCCGCATCGCCGTCGAGATTGTCAAAGAGCGCTCGCCTGCCCGACGTGTTGATTTCGGTCGGGTAGTTGCTCTTTGATCCTGCGTGTTTCACCTGCCCTGCTAATTCCACGAGCATTTCAAGATACTCGGCGTACTCGACCGCTTCTGCTCTCCGCTCTTTGATCAGAGCATCGAGAAGTTCCGACATCTTTTCATAGTATTTCGGATTGACTGGGCTTTCATCGATGATGAGCTTCCTGACGTTGTTTTCAATCGTCTCAGCAACAGCCTCTTCGCTTCCTTTGATACGCTCTGGCAATGCATCAATCGCGTCAGCGCCCCGTTCCACAATGAGGTCAATGAGCGAAAGGTCGTCGAAATTCGTCAGGACTTCGCTCTCGTCAGCCTTGATATAGGTGTCGATCAAATGCCGCATTGCTGGCTCGTAGAGTTTCAGGTCTACAGCGTCCTTGCTCGCGATCTTGATCTCGTCTCGCACATTTTGAAAATGCGCAACTTCCTTACGCAGAGCTTCGCCTTCTTCCCGGCTATATCCGGCTGCCCCTAAATCGTCAGCGACTTCAGCGAATGCCCTTAGGGCTGAGGCCGCTAGTTTGTAGAGCGTGAGGCGCTTAGGCTCGTTCTCCTTGAGTTGCTCTGCGATTGAAGTGTCGGAGCTACAGAAGTATCGAATGTAGTTTACGGTCTCCTTGGGCGGCTCGACAGGTTCGCAAAGGGCACGCAAGGCTTCCAGAGTTTCTTCCAGCCGTTCTCTTGCCTTTTTGATCCGGTTTTCAAGCAATCCAGAAACGTCGTCCTTGTCAAAGTTCTCGAACGCTTCCGACGTATAGTCTTCGACTGCCCCTTCTAGGCTCTTGAAGAGGTCTTTGTAGTCGATGATGTAGCCATAGTCCTTGTCGTCTCCATCGAGACGGTTGACGCGGCAAATCGCTTGGAAAAGCCCGTGATCCTGCATCGTCTTGTCTATGTAGAGGTAGGTCGCAGGTGGAGCATCGAAACCTGTGAGCAGCTTGTCCACTACGATCAGGAGTTTCATCTGAGATGGCGACTTGATGAAGCGTTTCTTGACCTCCTTCTCAAAGGTCTCAACGTCTTTGTCGCCCAGCATCCGACGATAGATTTCGTATTGATGGAGGGTTTCGGTATCACCCTCTCCATCCCCTTCGCCCTTGATGTCATTCGGCGAAGGTTTGTAAGACGTCACGATGGCGCATTTGCCCTTGAGCGGCGTCTTCTCGAACAACTCATATAACTTGCATGCTTGGTAGATGCTGCCGGACACCAAAAGCGCGTTTCCATGCCCGCTGTTTAGACGCGGGCGCAACTCCATGTCGAACGTGATGTCACTCACAATCTGCTCTAGCCGCGACTGGCTGGACATCACCTTTTTGAGTGTGCCCCATCGTTGCTTGAGTTGCGCTTTTGCAATGTCTGTCAGGCCAGCCGTTTTCTTCTCAAACCACTGATCGATCTTGTTTTGTGACGTGACATGTTGATCGATGTCTCGCGCTTCGTAGCGCAGATCGAGGATTACACCGTCATCGACTGCCTCATTGAACTTATAAGTATGAATATAGGTGCCGAAGACTTCGAGACTGGTTTGCTTGTCCTTCTTGAGTAGCGGTGTTCCTGTGAAACCGATGAACATCGCATCAGGAAGAATGCCCTTCATCGCCGCATGAAGCTCACCGCTTTGCGTTCGGTGACACTCATCCACAAACACGTAGAAGTCGCCCTTGGCTTTGAAATCATCGGGCAGTGCCTTGCGAACATCTTTCAGATATTGATCGACATCGCCTTCTTCTTTGCCGCCGAATTTGTGGACCAGTGAGCCGATGAGTGGCGGCGTGGTGTCATTAAGCACACCGATCAGGTCCGCCCCGCTCTTTGCCCGGTGAATATCCTCGCCAACGCCTTGGAAGACCTTTTCGATCTGCTCGTCCAGTTCGGTCCGGTCGGTGATGATGAGGACACGCGCATCACCTTTAACATTCTCTTTGACCCATTTGGCGAGCCAAACCATTGTGAGGCTCTTGCCGGAGCCTTGGGTGTGCCAAATGATCCCGCCTTCGCGTTGCTTCACACGCTCCTGAGCAGCCTTCACACCAAAATATTGATTGGGGCGACACAGCTTCTTTGTGCCTGCATCAAACACGATGAAGTCGTGCAGGATTTCGAGCAGCTTCTTTTTGCTGCACATATGGATGAGGTCTTGGTCTAGCCGCTCTGCTGGAAGGTCATCAGCAGGGTCGGTTTCTTTCCATTCGAGATAATAGCGTTCGGGTGTCTCGATGGTGCCGTAGCGCAGGCCCTCAGTATCATTCCCGGCCATCACAAGTTGCATGGTGGTGAAGAATGGCTTGATGAACTGCGATTTCTGATTGTCGAGGTTCTGACGAATGCCTTCCGCGACAAAGACTTTGGAACGCTTCAGTTCGAGCACACCAATGGCGATGCCGTTGATGTAGAGCACGATGTCCGGGCGCTTGGTCGCCGCCTTTTCATCACTCCCTGCAACGGTCACTTCCTCGGCAATGGCGAAGTGGTTCTTTTCCGGCTCACTCCAATTGATCAGATGCACAGTGGTGAATGACTGGTTTGGCGCTGCCCGCACCTTCACGCCATAGCGCAACAGCTTGTAGACGTTGTGGTTTACGTCATAGGCGATGTTGGCGCTGTCTGTTGCAACCCGTTGCAATTCTTGAACAGCACGCGAAATCAGGTCGTCGTCATATTGGCCGGATAACCAGTCGCGCAGATAGTCCGCCTCAATGTTCCGGTTGTTGTCGCGGTCCTGCCAGTCGCCAAGATAATCATAGTCGAGCCGTTTATCGAATAGCGCCACGATGCGGTTCTGCGTTGCGCGCTCGATTTGACCGACCTTGCTCATCAGCTTGTCACTAGCTCCATAGCTGAAACGACGTTTGCAACTTTGATCGATGCACTGGTGCGGTCAGCAGCTACCGCAAAAATCGTCTCAAATTTCTCTTGGTCGATCATCACCCCCTCGTCGGCAGTCGCAAGCTCGACATCCATCCATTCGCCATCATCCGAAACACCAGTGATGCGCTTGATCACGATGACCTGACCACCAACGGTCCAAAGTCCGAAGGTCCAATAGTCGCCCATCATGCGTTCGGTATACCAAGTGGGAAGTATCTCACCCGCTCGTGACATGTCGCCAACCATTGCGATTTTGCGGTTGACCTTGCGCCACTCCATCCACGCGAAGATCGCTGATCCGATACCTGCGATAGCACCGATAAAGCCGCCAATGGCTCCAATCCAAGCGAGCGTTTCGTTCATAACAGTCTAATCATTCCGGTTAGAAGCTGCTGAGACATAGCTTTTCGGATTGAACGAAGTTTGTCGCGACGAGATTGCAGTTCATTGATCTCTTCTTCAGTATCGAAAATGACACTCGCGATCTTCTTCTGCTCGTCTTCGTCGGGTGGGGCACGAAGACTTAACAGCTTCAATTTCGAGACTGTCAAAACAGGCTGCGCCGACGCCTCCGATTTTCGGTTCAAGCCCATTCTCGATAGCACTAGAGAAAGCCAAGCAGGGTCATAGCCAGCGCGAACGGTCGCGACGATTGCATGCTCCGACGCGAAGAAATCACCTTTCACCAGGACTACATTGCCGCATTGTGCCCCGACACGTCCGATCAGTGGAAACACTCCCGAATGGGTGGCTCGGTCCGTGAAACCTCGAATACCATTTGCGCCGTAGCAACGAAATCGCCCCGTTTTCGAGATGTTTCGACTGGTTATCCCAAATCCGCTTTTCATTTCGCAGGCATCGTCCAGCGCCACTTCACGCCATTCGCCGGTAGAGCCGGGAAGGCGTAGTTTGCCGGTCAGGAGTTCCTGCATCATACCCTGCTTGATCGCTTCCTTCTTAGCTACTAGCGCGTCGAGCGATGCAATCAGATTGTCCATGTGGCTGAGAGCTTCAGAGACTTTCGTTTGCTCATGTTTGGTGGGTGGAACTGGCACGCCAATCGATTTGCAGGTGCCTTTGGTGATCTTAGGTTGGGCCGATCCAGTATTGAATTTGGCGAAATCAAGTCGTTCTAGAGCAAAGGCAAGGAACTTCGCATCAACGCAGTTCTTGGGCCTCATGACATGAGCATGGTTATTGACCCATGTCTTCCCTCGAATAACAAAGGCTTGAGGTAGGTTGCGACTGAGAATGTTCTCGCCGTCTTCCCCAAGTAAGACTAGTTCTTCATCAAAAATGTAGCCATCGACATAATCAATGACCCCGGTGGCACCGTAGTAGGGGTAAATCCCATTCATCTTTTCCCGATCTGAACTCTTCATGGGTCGTCTCTGACCATCGAGAAATTCTACAAGATCATCGAGCTTTTTTTCGGACCATTCGGGCGTTGATGGCAATGCTTCAGTCATCGGCAAAACCCATTGCTCGTAGGTGGGCTATGACTTGTTTTTCGTAGTCAACAACGAGAGCGCTAATTTTTGGCAACGGCTCGCGGTAACGCCCGATCAATTCACTGATGCGGCCTGTTAAATTGAGAGCTATTTGCTCTTGTTCTCTATTGATTAAGGCATCGATGGAACCGAGCCATTTGTCTTCGACTACAAGCACCTCCATCTCACTGTCGGTTAAAGCTAAATACTTGGCGACGATTAGTTGATTGAGCTTAGCTTTGGCTTCTCGCGCCGCCTTTGCGTATTTGCCTTTTTCGGTGTTCAGACGAAGCATCTCATCAATCGTCATTAGTTCAAGAAAATCAGGAATGGTCTCGAAAAACTCCTGTTTTAGCGCCTTGCCGCAATTGGCTGTCTTCGCCTTCTTTTCGTAACTTGCAACAATGTCTTGCTCGCACTCCACGACCAATTCTTTGCGCCGCTCTTTGAGAAGAGTTACGGTGATCTTCCCCTTTCCATCGCGGCAGTCGGCGAAGAAACCATCTTCACCGCTGTGCTCTTCGTCCAATTCGACAATCCTAAGCTCGACAGCATCCAAAGTGGCTTCAACCTCGCCTAGTTGTGATTTCTCGTCAGCAAAAAAGCGATCCCTAACAAGGTTTGGAGGAACGATCTCCGCTACAAACCCGCGTTTGCTCTGGCCCTTTGGGATCAAAATATCAGGTTGCTCCGGCCACTTCATCTGGGAACCTTCTTTAACGCGAAACACCTCTCGGATTTCTTTGGCAGCTTTCCACCCGTCCTCGGCGATCAAGTAGCAATCGTCCTGCATTATTTCAGACCAATAGGTCATGACGTGCTGGTAAGCATCGTAACGGTCGATCAATGGCGCATCTGAGTAGCGCGAAAGCAGGTCCTCCGAGACTTCGTGGATCAAGTCTTTCGGGTGTGCTCCTTCGTCAAATGCGGCCATTTTCGACCTGTTGGCATCTCTCCATCCATTAAAAATCGCATCGAGCTTCGCTGTCAAAGCAGCGAAATCCGGGTGCTCTAAAATAGCGGCTCGCACCTCATCCGGCGCATGGTTGGCATTCAAATAGCCTTCGCGTTCGTGATCGGAGAACAGCGCGTCGCGCAAGTTGGGCATCGCTTTCCAAAATGGCTCCAGCGCATCAATATCTCGCTTGGGAATACCGCCTTTCAGATGCGCTTCGATGTCCTGAAGGTCTTCCTCTTCCGAGCTATCGATGTAGCGCGGGATGTTGAGATTGCAGTCGTTTTGCTCCGAGCGAATTTCTGCCACCGGCACCATCCGCGAGTAACCGTCAATCTCGCGTTGGTTTTGGAAGACGTCCACGATCTTATGGACGTCCTGATGGCGCAAGCGGTTCTTGTTTCCGTCCTTAACGAAGCCCTTTGAGGCATCGACCATGAAGATGCCCGCGCGGGCGTTGGCATTCTCTTTGTCCAACACGATCAGGCATGCTGGAATACTTGTGCCGTAAAAGAGGTTAGCGGGCAGACCGATGATGCCTTTGATAAAACCGTGATGGATGATCTTCTTACGGATTTCGGCTTCCGCATTACCACGAAACAGAACCCCGTGAGGCATAACAACAACTGCTTTGCCCTTGGATTTCAGGCTGGCAAGCACGTGCAGCAAATAGGCATAATCGCCGTTTTTCGCTGGCGGCATGCCATACTCAAAGCGCCCATAGTCCTGTTCTAGTCCTGTGCTCCAAGCTTTGTCGGAAAACGGCGGGTTGGCGACTACAAAATCGAAGGTCTTCAGCCCATCATTTGCGTTCTTGAACTTGGGTTGGGTGATGGTATTCGCCCGCGCCATCTCGGCGTCGGCGTTGTTATGGATCACCATGTTCATCCGGGCGAGGGCAAAGGTCGCGTTGTCCTTCTCTTGCCCATATATCGACATACCGTTCGGTGCAGCGTCGGCAGCCTTGATCAAGAGCGACCCTGACCCGCAAGTTGGGTCGTAGATTGTATGATCCTGCTTGGTCTCTTTGTTGATACCGACGACCTCAGCCATGATCCGGCTGACCTCGGCTGGGGTATAAAACTGGCCTTTCGATTTTCCACTATCCGCCGCGAAATGCCGCATCAGATATTCATAAGCGTCGCCCAGTATGTCATCGCCTTCAGCGCGGTTCTTGCGGAAATCGAGTTCCGGTCGGCTGAATATGTCCAGCAGGTCGGAGAGACGCGCCACCATATCCTTGCCATCGCCCAGCTTGTCCGGGTTGTTGAACGATGCGTTGTTTATCACACCACCAAGTTCGTTGGCGTCCGCGATTTTCTGGATGGCAATATCGATCTTCTCGCCGATCTCCTTGTCACCTCGCAACAAAAGGAGATCAGCGAAACGACACCCCGCAGGCACGGCGATCTGCGCCTCTGGGTCGCTTTCTGAGCGATCTGATATGTATTTGAGGAAGAGGAGGGTTAGGATGTAATCCTTGTATTGTGAGGCATCCATGCCACCGCGCAAGGCATCGCAACTGCTCCACAACGAACTGTAAATTTGAGACTTCTTGATTGCCATTCCGAAACGAGCCTTTCCCTAGCCCGTCAACCAAAATGCACGTGCTGGAATTAATTTCGATGACGATATTGCAACACGCCGCAAAAGGTCAATCAAAGGAAGGGCAGTTTACTTAGAAACCTCAAACCACTGATTTGATTGGGCCACTTTGGGCTATAGTTTACACCAAAAGTCCCAGAAAACCGGGCTTCATAGATGCTTGGGAAGCTCTTGCTCACCAACATGCGGGATCGTTATCTATCGCTGTTCGGGCATAACTCCATACTGCTTCGTGCGTACAGGCCGAGAAGCACGCTTCAAGATAATCCATGCCATTGGGGCCAACGGAGGAGGGATGTTCTAGAGAGCTAAAGAACCTATCATAGTTTTTCTCGCTCATGCCCACCCACGGGCGATCATATGACCATCTGAATGCATATCCGAGGTGTTCAAATCCAGAATTGCTCAGGCACTTGATCTCCGATTTAATGGAGAACGGCCCCGCAGGATGCCGAATAAAATACTCAGCCAGAGCGTTACTCACCGATTGGGCGCGATGCTCGTTCTCGGTCACAACAACTATGTTGTCGCAGTAGACGAAACAGCCTAAGCTCTCTGGTAGCTGATGGGCCAGATCATTTAAGAGAACTCCGAAGATGGCATTGGATGCCGGTGAACCCTGCAAAAGACCCTGCGGGGGTATTCCTGAGGATGGTAACCGGTAACAAGGATACTTCAGGAATACCTCGTCGCGGCTTTTCTTAACATTTTGCGAGAACGTGAAAGTCCGGGCATCCAACGCCCCTCGGATCAATTCGTCAGGCAAGTCAAGAAACTGGTGTAGTGCAGCAGGTTGCACTGAGCCGAAAGCACTAGAAACGTCTGCAACAACGACTGACAGGGATTGGCATGTCAAAATCTCGGTGATGTGTTTGATCTGCCGGTCACGGCCTCGGCCTGACCAATCGGCAATGTGTTTGCCGGGTGAATGAGTGGCTTCTAAGAGGCGTTTTGTAATCATGTGCCACGCTTTCAAATGCGTGGGTAATGAGCAAACCTGTCGGACACCGAGATAAGATTTTGGCTCATAATGCCAACGGACATGCTTGCGACAATTTGCAAGCGCACTTTTCCAGTCTTGTGCGGCATCCAATTTAGCGCGCAATGCGTTTGCCCGCGACGCCATCTCGTTGTCTTCCACTCCTTCAGCTTTGGCAATAGCGAGTGCTCGAACAGTTCGAGAGTTCAGATAGCCTTGAACCGCTTTGTTGAGACGCTCGCGATTAATCTTCCCGCTTCCGCCTTTTGAGTAGCTTTCGATCTGCTTCAACTGTCGCTTTTGCTGCCTCCGCATTTGCGGAAGGGTCATTGGAGTTGGATCAGGCATCAATGGTCTCCGAGTTCTCAATCCAGCGTTGGACAGAGTTGCTGCGATAGTGAATTTTGCGGCCGATCTTCACTCGGGGTGGTCCCTTTCTCAGCGAATGCCAGCGCCGAAGTGTCCGCACACTAATCCGGAGTGTCGCTGCAACATCGGCTTCCGTAAGAAGCTCATTTTGGTTTGTCATTGCTGTCGCCTTGGCTTCCTGTGTCTCTGCATGGCTTTTAGCGGCTATTCAGGCCCTTCACTGCGCCAAAAATGGTCGGTATTTATGCCCCGATCCTCTGCCCATTTCAGAACGTGTAAAATGTATATCTCTCGCTCCGTGGCTTCTGGCGCATCCAATTGCTCAGCATAAAACTGATTTAGGACTGCCTGTATTCTCGGCGTAACCTTCACACCGAGAAACGGGCTTTCACCCTCGATTGCGGCATGGTTTTGCTCAGCGTCCCATTGTCTTTTGTAGCTGCGGTAAGTGTCATTCTCAGATGCTTTCTGAAGAGGTTTGTGGAACGTGTTTTGGTGGGCACGACGCACCATTTCGTTAAAGGATGGTTCGGGCTGCTCACCAAATTTTGGATCATCCCTTCGGTCCAATTCGACAACATAGGCTAGAGCGATGCCATCGAGCATACGGTCCATTTTGTTTGCCTTTGTCGCTTTTTTGGCAGCCCGCTGCCTAGTGGCTTCCAGTTCCGAAATGCATGCCAGCATTGCCCAGGGCGGCGGGAAGGCGGGTTGGGAGGCGATGGCCAATGCGACATATCGGAAATCGGGGTTTCCATCCTGCACAGATTTTTGGAAGAGTTCTTCGGCACGAACGATTTCTTCGCTTCCACTCACGTCTCTTGACCTAGCCATCTCAAATTTTCTTTCCTGCCAATTCAGTAGCCTTGCGAAGTGCTTCATCTGCAAGGTGTGCATATCGGTTTGTTGTCGCCGGTTGGCTGTGCCCAAGCAGCTTGCCGATTATTTGTAAGGAAACGCCCTCCGATGCCAACAGCGATGCATAGTTGTGGCGCAAATCGTGGGGCCGAAGGTCCTCTATTCCAGCCTTCTTGCAAAGCTTGCCGAATGCTCGTCCGATGCTTGTTATTGGTTTCCCAGAATTGGTGGAGAACACAAATTCACTTTTTGTGCTCTTCTGCGCACGCTTCAGCACTTCAACCGCTGGCTCTGACAGTGGAACCCGATGGGGGCGCTTCTGCTTTGTGTGGGAACTCGGCTTGACCCAAACTGCACAATCGAGGTCAAATTGAGACCACTGGGCGGCAAACACCTCACCGCTTCGCGCACCCGTCAGCATTAGAAACCAAATTGCGAGAGTTGACGCTGTCTCAGGCATTGATGAAAGCGCATTGATGAATGACTTTTGCTCATCAGCAGTTAGATAGCGCTCTCGCTCAACCTCAGGGTTCATCGCTAGGCCAGAGACTGGGTTCTTGTCCGCAAGGTTCCAACGGATTGCCACGGAGTAAGCCTTCCGCAACATTGCCATAGACCTGTTCGCTTGGACTGGCGTGCTCTCGCTTATCCGGCGATGGAGACGATCGACATCCTCGCTGGTCACCTCTGGTAGACGCTTTGAACCAAAGGCAGGCAGCAGGAAACGTCGCCAGATGGCTTTTTCGTCTCTCTGCGTGCTGGCTGCCTTCTTGGTGAGGGCCTCTTTCTCATACTTCTTATAGAACTCGGCAATCGTTGGTTGAATGCGGTGAGCTTGGCGTTTTTCGAGCGGGTCTTCCCCTACATCAGTCAATCGACGAAGCCGTTTCGCTTCTTCGCGGGCGGCCGCGACAGTCCAAGCCGGGTGCCTTCCAATTGTCATCCGACGCTCCCTGCCGCCAACTGTGTAGTTTAGCACGAAAGCTGTGCACCCCGTTGCAGTGATGCGGACAGCAAAGCCTGTTACGCTTTGCTCCCGCAGGAAGATGGATCCACTCGATGGTGGCGTAGTTGAGCGGATGAGTTTGTCCGTGATTTTTTCGGTTTTCATGTCCGTCCTATGTCCGGTTCCACGATTGCTTATGCGGCGTTTCGTGGCGATGCTTGGCATCAAGTGGAGTTATTGGACACGACAAGGATCAGGGCATATCTGTCCTAATCCTAAGGTTTTGAGCCAATTCGCAGACGAAGGTAGGCCAGCCTTTTAATCAGTAGGTCGCTGGTTCGAACCCAGCAGGGCTCACCATCCATTCCCATCGAACATCGGTTTCTGGAGTCTCCCGCGCGGTGGTGGAAATTGTGCCCGCAATTCCGGGGCTTTGCGCTGGTGGTAATCTGCTGTGCCGACCAAGGAGATGCGGTGACCTACCAATTCGCGCCCGAAATGGGCGAAGTTCTCCGCGGTCGATTTGGTGACCTACTTCTCAAATTTCAGGAGTTGGGGAAGCCGAGCGCTTCGCGTTGATCTACGAAGCGGATCGGCAGGTTACCCATCCGCCAAAGGCTGCGAGCGCTGAGCCCCTTGGGTTGCGTGCCAGTCAGGATGCTACGGATGATCGTGGGATCAAGATAGCTTAGCCGTGCCAGACGCTGCAGATGACGTAGCTTTGTGGTCTTGGTCGATTGGACGGCACCTTCGTCCATCTCAAGCAGCTGGTCGCGAGCTGCAAATGCTCGACCGAGCAATTCGACAAGCTTGTCGTCCTTAGCCACCAAGTCCTGTTTTGACGGCTGCAGTCGAAGGCGAGGTTCATGGCCGTAGTTCTTTCGGTCGAGCGCAATCTTGAATTCCGACTTGGTTGTGTCTTTATCGTCCGGCTGGATACCCAGTGCCGCAGATGGCTCGAGCGATCCGTCGATCTCGTTCTCGCTGACAGCAACCCGAAGGCCAAGTTTGGTTAGGATCTCGCTAGCCCTACTCACCGACAGCTGCTCAACGTCTGTGGCTAGCTGCTGCGCCTTTTCAAAGACCCGCAGCTTTTCATCAGCTGACCTGGATGCAACCAACCTCTGAATGTTTCCGCTTGTCCGAAGCGATCTGCCGACCGCGCGACGCACCGCCTGTTCGATCTCACTTGCGGGCAATCGCAATGCCGGCGCTTCGTAATCGTCGTTCATGTTTGACGCATAGTAGGTGTAGCGTCGGCCGTGTCGTTTGGTGTGTGTGGGAGACATTGGGCGACTGCGGTCGTCAAAGATCATGCCCGCGAGCAAAGCCAGTCGCCGCTTGGGACCCGCAGATGAACCATGCGAGGTTCGGTCTTTGAGTTTCTCTTGGACTGCCTCGAACGTATCTCGGCCAACGATGGCGTCATGTTGACCTGGATAGGTCTTATCTTTGTGCCGGACTTCACCCACATAAAGCGGATTGGAGAGTAGATGCTTGAGCGCGCCGCGCTTGATGGGATGGCCACCGCTCACCCGACCGCGTTTCGAGACATGCTGCTTGCTGACGAAGCCATCTCTCCCAAGCTCTTCAACAAGTGCTTTGATCGTATCTGCCTCGAGATAGCGGCGCATGATCTCGCGGACAGTCTCTGCCTCTTTTGGAATGACAACGAGCTTTCGATCGACCGCCTTGTAGCCAAGAGGGACGCTGCCGCCCATCCACATACCCTTGGCTTTCGACGCTGCAATCTTGTCACGGATCCGTTCAGCGCCAACCTCTCGCTCAAACTGGGCGAATGACAGCAAGACATTGAGCGTCAGTCTCCCCATCGAACTTGTGGTCGAGAATGCTTGGGTCACGCTCACGAACGAAGCCTCGGTTTCGTCCAAGACGTCCACGATCTTGGCAAAGTCTGCGAGGCTTCGGGTCAGTCGATCGATCTTGTACACGACGACCACGTCAACCTTGCCTGCTCGCACATCAGCTAGAAGCTGCTGCAAGGCTGGGCGTTCCAGTGTGCCGCCCGAGTGCCCGCCATCATCATAGAGCTCAGGCAGCAGAGCCCAGCCTTCGTGCTGCTGGCTCAAGACGTAGGCAGCACATGCTTCTCGCTGCGCATCGAGACTATTGAAGTCCTTGTCCAAGCCTTCGTCCGTCGACTTCCGCGTGTAGATCGCGCAGCGGAGCTTCTTCTCAGCCTTAGCCATGGGCAGCCACCTTCAACTCTCCGAGGCGCGGACTGTGTAGCCCGAAGAAGCGCGGGCCTGACCACTTGGCTCCGGTGATATGTGATGCGACCGCGCTCAGTGATCCAAACGTCTGGCCTCGATACTCACAGCCACTTTCAAGTACGACCACCTCATGAACTTCTCCATGCCATGTTCGCGAGAGCCACGTTCCTGGTTTGGCTTCGGTCGATACTCGACCTTCTTTGCGGCGCTCGTCTTTGCGACCGAGCGCACCAAGCTGCCGGAGCTCAACCTTTGTGAGTTTGCCGGCCTCGGGTTCCTGTAAGCGAGCCGCTAGGGCTCTTCTCATTAGAGCAAGGCCTAGAGCAAGAGGCGCTGGGATCCCATATGTGTCGCGCCAAGCAGCTCGTAGTTCCGATGGTGCCATTTCCTCGATGGCGATGATCTTCTCTTCGATGGCGATGATCTTCTCTTCGATATCCATAGCTGCATGGATGCTCGAAGATCGGCACTAGTCGAGTGCTTTCTGGCAGCTTTCGCTCTTTCCAGTGGACTTGCGGCAACGTTTGAGCATTGCTGTGCGCATGGACGACATCGACCGCGAACTCCTCGACCTGCTCTGCACCAAGATCGGCATGCTGATGGAGGACCACAGTGCCGGTGCGCTGACGGTTGGAGCTCAATCTGAAGGTGGGCAAAAGGCAGCTACCGATGAGCTAGTTCATGCAGTGAACAGGATCGAAAAACTGGCTGCCGCCGCTCAATCCATCGCGGAATGACTGCAATGCGCCCCAATGTTAGACATTGCTTTGGCAAAGATGGCTTCCCAAAAGCCGCCATCCTTTCCAGAGTGCTCGAAGCTCTAGTCTTTGCACCATACGATCATCCCGCTTCGGACCCAGAAGTGATTACGGCAGCCCGTTTTTCGCCATACCGACGGATGCAGTGTGGGGGACAGTCTTTCCTCAGAAACGAGCCGCCATTTCGTAGTGGCTTCTTCGATCAGCGCGAGTTCGATCCTTTCGCCACATCCGCAGGGACATAAGAGTGCCGCAGCCCAAAGCTCGTCTCCTTCCCTGGCTACGACCAAGTGCCCGGGAGACAGATTTTCGGGAGGTGTATCGCCTTCGACAAAGGAGAGCTCTAGATCGGGTTGCCGGGGAAAGATCCGACGCCAGAGACGCTTAAAAATGTTCATGCCGCTTCAGCCGCTGCCGACGATATGCCTAAGCGGCTCAGTAGGCTGTCGCTCAACCCGCAGCCCAAGAACTGTGCCAACAACGGGGCGGATACGCTGGGCTCTGGCGAAGACTCTTCTTCACCGCCTGCAAGGCTGAAATATGTACGAGCGAAGCCTTTGTTCGGCTCGTGCCGAAAAGGAAAGAGCCGCGCGATCCATTCATTCACCCCAGCGCTGGCTGCACGCATATTTAGCGAAATCACCGATGGTGCTTCTTCCACTACGCCTTTCACGTATCCTTCATCGAGCTGCTGTGCGTATGCTTTGGGATCTGATTGGCGCAAATACTCTGCAGAAAGGCCTTCGCCAGTGATCTCGCCACGGTCCCAAAGCCCAGGACCGCCGGGACGTATAAAGTCAACGCGGCCACAGACATCGGCAATTTCCGAAATTCCGGAGCGTCGGCGTGTCGGAATCACGACCCCGACATCGATGAGCGGACAGAGGAAGGCGTGAGAGACCAGATCGCAATGATACCGCCCCCCCATCGAGTCGACACACGAAAACATAACATCGGCATCGCTGACTGCATCGAGCGCAGAGACATGAGCGAGCGGGGACTCATACGTTTCGACGATAGTGTCAGGGTGGTGGCGTTTTATTGCATCACGCAAAACGTGGGTCTTGTAGCGCCCGACACCAGCAGGGGTCGCATAGAGAATTCGATTGAGGTTCTTTTTCTCAACGTGGTCGAAATCCACTAGGATAATTCGGCCCACACCCAACCGGCCCAGGAGCTCGGCGGTGATCGACCCGGTCCCAGAGACACCAACAACCACGGCCGTCTTACCCGAGAGCGACGCTCCCATCGCTGAGGAAAACGCCATCGGTATTTCCGATAGTTTGGTGGTGAGGTCCGACACTTCGTGCCCGATTGAGACGACAGACGGTATTTCCGTGCAATTCATCTCGCCGTCGTAGATCCGGGCTTTGACCCGACCATCAGGTAACATGATCGCAGAGCCATGCATTCCATCGGTATGACGAACGCCGTGCTGTAATGCGGGGATGCACACTGCGTCGCTTTCATCGTCGATTGCAGAGAAACCGTAAAGCCCGCCTGGGTGGGAATGCATCAGTAGGATCGAACCGCCGATTTCATCGGCGGCGTCGACCGCTTTCTCTAGGTATTCTCCGGGCCAGCTTAACCGCGTCGATGTGCGAACGCTGCATGCTTGATGAGGCACAGGAATAATGGAGCGCACTTGCAAACGGACTGCATTGCGACCGCATAGAGTGCAGATCAGAATTGCTGCCGCTTCTTTGCCATCCCCTGGGAAGACATGATTTCGTAGCGACTGGTGGTCGCGAGAGAGCATACGCAGCGACGGCCCCATCAGTTTGCCCCGACTTCGCGAGCGATAGCGTCTTCAATAAGCGCGATGTGAGAAATCAGGCTGTCTTTCGCGGGATTCCAGGCGGTGGCGCCGCTACGGTGCCGGGACCAACGCTGGTACGACACTCCCGCGATGGTCTGGCGAGACTGCGTTTGCGGAATCGGACGGCCTGACTCTAGAGAGAGGTGTGGCGAGCAGAAGAACATGTCGAGCTGGGCTGCTGGGTAGCTCGGCGGCATGAGGACCGCAATATCGACAGCTTCCTGACGATAGCCATCGGGCAGTACATATCCGCGAAGGATAAACCAGCGCTTGCCTCCATCGATGATTGTCTCAGTGCTTTCAGCGCGCCGAGCGAGATAAGCTTCGTCCTCGACGCGAAGCTCGAAGGCCCGATTTACAGGAGCGTGAGCTTCGCCGTTGTTGACATGATCGGGTCTGAGCCAGAGCTTTTCGATGCCTTTTCGAGACAAGTCGATCGTATCGTTAAGCTGCACGCTTTCCTTGGGCGCGCCTACGAACTTCAGAATTGCGGTCCAACCCTGATCCGGATCGAGACCTGCTTTCACCAATGCATCACGGACAGTGATTTGCGGCACATCGAATGTCAGCAATACGCCCTGGACGAGAAGCTTCCATTCGCCCTTGCGGGTGAAGATCCGTTCGAGCCCTTCGGCGTCGAGATCAATCTCGTCGCCAGACTCTAGCACTTCGTCAGGCTCGTCAGTCTTCGCAAGCAGAAGCTGTTTGCGATCCGGAATCTTGAAAATGAGCCGCACCATCTCCGCGGAAATGCGCGTAGTTCCCCAAGGGAACCGGCGCTCATCGAGTGTAGCGTAGAAAAGGCGATCAGTTCGGAAGGCAAAGAAGCGTTCAGCGCGGCGATCTGAAATATCGATAACCTCGTCGGGCTCCACCGCGCTCAACCCATCCTTGCCCAAGAGCAACAACGCATATTCGTTTACCGGGTGGCGCTCAAAAGCGTCGAGGATCTGCGCTCCTGTCGGAGTGGCATCTACAATCTGGCGCTTTTCATCGAACCCATCGCCGTCCCACAGCCTCACTCGATAGGCGCTGGCTTTAGGGAGCGTTTTCTCGTCGTCCGAACGCGCCCAATCTTCAACTTCCAAAACCTCTGACATGCGTAATTCCTTCGTCTGATTGGCACTTCGCTGTGCTGATGCCTCATTATCTAATAGCTAAAAAATAGCTAGTCAACAGCCATTACAACATTAAAATAGATTGACAATCGCAACCGAAACTCATAGTTTGCGCGCGCTAATGGAGAATAGGCGTGGCTCGTAAGACGATGACACTGAACCTCACGGATGCTGAAATGGCGGTGCTGGAGGAGCTTTGTGAAAAGAAAGACCTGAGTAAGACCGTGCTGATGAGGCAGGCATTGCGCTTGTACCAACGTGTCGAGGAGCGGCTCGACATGGGTGGGAAGCTCTTTTTCGAAGACGAGGCGTCTAAAGAGAAGTCGGAGATTATGATGCTATGACCAAAGAGCCTGAGATAACTCCGGTTGGCTTGAAGCGCATGTCTGATGGTCAGATGGTTGACGCTGAGCTCTGGGATGGCATCACTGATAAGAACCTGGCTGACTGGGAAGCGAAGTGGACGCCAGAGCTATTGCGCTTGCTCGAAGCTTTGCATGACAAGGGGATCGAGCGTGCGCTTTGGCCGCAAAGCCGTCATTGGGACTGGCGAGCAAAAACACAAGCAATCGAGAAGCGCCTAGACGAGCAGTGTTTCTCGATCGTTTGCGATAATCTCACCCAGGCAATGATGATTACCGAGCTGACCAAGCGTGCTCGCCTAGAGAGCCAGCGCAACGAGCACTTGGTCTATGTATCGTTTGTCGAAGCGGCGCCGTGGAACCGCCGGGACATTCTCGGCAAGCCGCCTGACTATTCCGGCTGTGGGTCGATCCTGATCCGCGCGGCAATCGAGTTTAGCAAGCTAGAAGGCTTCAAGGGCCGCATCGGCTTGCACTCTTTACCGCAATCGAACGATTTTTACGCCAACAAGGTCGGTATGACCGATCTTGGCGCCGATGAGGACTATGACAATCTTCGCTACTTCGAAATGACACCGGAGCAAGCTGAAGAATTCGCCAAGGAAGGAAGCTGATATGAAACTCGCTATTTCAAAGGAGTGGTGCGCACAAAAGGCAGAAGCTGAAGCGGGCGTCGAAATCGGTGCCGGACTGCTTGGCGTTGATCCGCTGCTGCCGAGCGCTGGGGGACGTGTAGCATCAATCGACGACGCTCGTATTGTGTTCGGCCGTTTTGTGCATCTTAATCGACGCAAGCTGAAGCTGTCATATGAAGCATTGGCCGACCAAGCCGATGTTGAGATCGCAGAGCTAATGAATATTGAGCACGACGCAAGCTATGAGCCGGAGCCACGCACAATCTATCAACTTGCGGGCGCTTTTGGAGTGGATCAACGAAAACTCATGGAGCTTTCCGGGCTCTCCAAGCCAAAGAATGGTGGGTATATCGAGGATGCAGTCCGATATGCTGCCCGCTCGGAATCTTTGGAAGATCTCAACGAGGAAGAGCTTGCCGCGTTGGAGGCATTGGTCTCTGTATTGAGCAAGAAAAAAGCCTGATTATCATAGTGCGGGGGCGCAGATCCGGTGGCGAAGAATAGTTTTCTAAAGCAGAAGGTCGCAGCCGACATCGATGCCCAAGTGGAGCGCGTACTAGCCGATCTGGGCAACCCGGAACCGCCTCTTCGTCTGGAGGTCGTGCGGGACAGGCTAAAACTCGACAAGGGCTTCTACACCGCCAATGATCCTGGGTTGCTACAAGAGACGGTTCACAAACTCCGCGTTGGAACCAAACAGCTATTGCTACGACCAGCTCTTTTGATTGACGCGGTCCGAAAGTTCGACCTTCGCGCACTCTATATTCCTGATCAGAAGCGCATTTTGCTCGATGGTTCGCAGCCTAAATTGAAATTTCGCTGGAACGAGGCCCACGAGATTGGGCACAGCATTATTCCTTGGCATGAAGGCGCAATGCTAGGCGACGATGACACAACTCTAATCCCCTCGTGTCATGCCAAGCTCGAAAATGAGGCGAACTTCGCAGCCGCTAGACTCCTGTTCTTAAGAGGCAGGTTCATCGAAGAGGCTCGTGCGATGGAACCCTCCATCGCTTCGTTGCAGGCACTTGCAGACAAATTTGGGAATACGAGGACCTCGACGCTTTGGCGATGTGTAGAGGCGTGGGGTGATGAAACACCTATCCTTGGACTTGTCACCGACCATCCTCTCCATTGGCACCGGAAAAACGACTTCAATCCGTTGGAACCTTGCCGCCACTTCATCCAGTCGACCGCGTTCGCCGCACGCTTTTCAGGGCTTCAAGAAACGACTGTTTTCGATGAAATCGTGAACTACGCAAATGGCGGTAAAGGCGGCCCCCTGGGGAACGCGGACGTTTTGCTCAACGATGACAATGGCGAACCGCATATCTTCGAGTTCGAGAGCTTCTCTTTTCACCATTACACGCTGACGCTATGCATA
The DNA here is from genome assembly GCF_001542875.1 of Erythrobacter sp. YT30. Taxonomy (GTDB): domain Bacteria; phylum Pseudomonadota; class Alphaproteobacteria; order Sphingomonadales; family Sphingomonadaceae; genus Erythrobacter. The sequence continues at coordinate 1,359,381 of NZ_LMAF01000002.1, forward strand.
TACGACAGCGCTAAACCAAACGTCCTAAGCGTTTCAGCACGCTAAAGAGCATCGTTGTAGGAGCAGTGTTATCGTTAGCGTATCGTCACCTCACTGCCCATACCAACCTCGGAATGCCATATATGACCAGCTACTCCCAGGCGTTGCGGGGCCAGCAGGCCGAGCAAGACGGGCGGGCCTAGTGGTGCATGCCTTTGTGTGATTGTCGAGGAGTCTAATCCGTCTAATCGAATGTCCTCTTACGTCGCGATAGCAACTCAGACCGGACGGTCCGCAATCGGCCCAGTTCGAGCCTTCGCCTAACATCGATTATGAGGGTGAAAGCGGGCGACAGCGGGTTGCAGCTTGGGACGGAAAGCGTGCTTTGCCAAAGCGGATGAGGTTGGCGATCAATCCAGCTCAATCATCTCAAATATTGATCTTCGCATTTGGAAATACTCATCGCTGAATTCCCATCCGGCAGTGTCATGATCAGTATGAGACGGAAGTTCCAATATTCCATGCCGCGATCCGGAGAGCACCAATATCCGGTCAGCCAAGCGAAGCGCTTCATCTACATCGTGGGTTATCCAGAGAGTGGTGCGTCGACTACCGAACTTTATCGTATCAATGAAGAGGTCCTGTATCAGCCGCCTCTGAAATGCGTCTAGCGACGCGTTTGGCTCGTCACAGAACAGAAAGGCATGCGAGTTTAAGTAAGCGGTGGCTAGCGCCAGCCTTTGTCGTTGCCCTCCACTCAACTGGCTGCCCAGATTGTGCGCAACTGGCTCAAGACGAAATCTCTTGAGGGCAAATTGCACTCTAGCGACAATTTCATCAGTCGACTTGCCCTGATTGGCCAAAGCTAGATTTTGGCTAACCGTAAGCGTTCGAAAGACGGGGGCATCCTGCAGGACAAGACTGACTTGCTCTGGTGAAGCGTGGCTCTGCGTTCCGATCTTTATTTCGCCTCGGGTCCAGAGGCCTTCGGCTGGTATGCCAGCAGCGGCTTTAAGGAGGCTCGTTTTTCCGATCCCGCTCTGACCAAGAACGCAAATGATCTCACCGGGCTTCACGTCCAGCGACAGGTTGCTGACAATCAGTCGGTCGGCGTAACCTATGGCAAGGTCGGAGAAGCGGATTCCTGCTCCGTCATCCAGCTGTTCGGTTTGCGCAATTTCGGTTTCGGAGAATTGGTCGGTGTTCCCGGCGAAAGCATTGCGTGAACGACGTCTTGTCTCCCACCGCAGCGTATGATTCAACATATGCCAAAGAGTGACAAAGGCTCGTTCCCCGACAACACCGAGGATCGAAAACATAGCGATCGAAGACAGGAGTATGTCGTAGCGTGCACGATCATTGGCTTCGAAAATCCGGTATCCCAAGCCTTCGGTCCAAAAGGGTGCGTCACCGAAAACGGGTCGCTCCGTGGAACCTGTGAGTTCCGCCACGGCAACCACAATGAGAGCAATTAGAAGCGACGTTCTAAGTGCGATGAACAGGGATGACGAGATATGCGTAGAAATGACGATCCGAAGCCTTGCCATCGGGCCCAGCCCGAGGCTTTTAGCTCTCCAGATGTCCTCAGGCGGCACACTCAGCGCGCTCTGATGGGTTGCGAGCCAGCACACGAAGAACACGGCCCACGCGATGATCGACGTCTTCCCGATTTCGTCGAAACCGAAAATTACGATTGATACCGGGACGAGTGCAATAAACGGCACGGAACGGAGCATCGTGAGCGACGCCTCAAAAACGTATCGCAAGGCTCTCGACAGCCCGGTCAAAAGGCCGATAGCAATCCCGAGGGGCGCTCCTATTGACCATCCCAGCAACCAACGCGCCGACGTCACGGCGATATCGTGCTGCAATTCGCCGAGAACCCATTGCTCCCGGATCGATGACACAATGCCAATCAGGTTAGGAAAGCCGAATTTCGCTTCTAGAAAGGCGAATAATGCGCCCATCAGTAAGACCGTCGCACCGATCTTTATCGCGAGGGATCGTAGCTCCTGCCAGGCGATACGTTGCAAAGCAATGGCGACATTTCCGACTTTGTCCGTGTGGTCTTTCCTTCGCGTCATTTGCCTACAACGGTTCCCGCTTGTGGGGTATCAGTTGGACACTCGATCGGGTGCAATCTCCACCAACAGCGTCGAGTCAACGAACGGCGAATAGTCGTTTGGAGCAAAAGACGTCGGATTGGCAGCGCGGAGCCGATTGACCGTGACTTGAAGTTGGTCGCGAAGCTCGGTTTCCTGCAATTCAACCCGGAACGACGTGGTGCTGAAGAAATCTCCCAAGTCACCCGCTTCCAGCCCAAGCCATGTTTCGACAGATGCCTGAGCTTCCGCGCGGTTTTCTTCGATGTATCCCTCGGTTTCTATGAGCGCATTGAGAAGACCAACCAGTTGTTCGCGCGATCCCTCCAGCTTTTCGCGCGTGGTCACGACATTCATTCTGAGTGTGAAGATCGTAGGATCAACAAGGGCCAGCAATTCTCCGCGGTCTTCAGCAGTCCCGGCCTTGATCCCTTGATTGTAAATCCGGCGCGCCTGCTGGATGAAGGGATCCCAGAGTATGGCCGCATCGAGATCGCCGCGAACCAGTGCGGAGCGCAAATCGGTTGGTCTGGCATTGAGAGTTTCGAGGTCGTCCCTTGAAAGCCCAGCCCTCTCCAGCAGACCAAGCAGATAGGTCTCACCAATCGTATTGGCGACAAAACCAATCCGTTTGCCACGCAGTGTTGCCGGATCGTCAGTGATCCCGCTTTCCGCGAAAGTCACGAGTTGCACATGGCGGTCGCTGGTCAGCACGGTGGCGATGACTACCGGGTCACGTTGCGCGGCGATCATTGCAGCAACCGGCTCGATAGCAATATTGCCCGCTACGCCCGAGCGTTCCGAGGCGCTCGACAGCGAAGCAACGACGTCAGGACCTGCCTCCAGAGAAATAGGCTGAAGATCGATCCCGTTCTCGCTCGTGTATCCTTGATTGTACGCCAGGAAACTCATCGCGCTGAGCGCAATCTTGAACTCGGCATAGGGCAGCGTCGTGCGTTCGCTCGGCTTGTCCTCACATCCCGAAAGAAGGAGCGCAAGGATAGCCAGGAGCGTCAAGGTAATAGAGTTTTTCAGATCAGGCATTTTCACTTTCCTCTGACGGTCGAGCGCAAGCGATTCTCTAAATAATCGAGAAACTCGCCGTGATACTGGACTTCGAAATGGCACGCGGCAATGGCGCGTTTTGCACGGCGCTTGCGAAGTTCCATGTGAGCATACTCGCTAAGACAGTCCCCTGCGATCCTGAGGCCGCTGAAGAGGAACTGCGCGACTGCTAGGACGGTGTCGTTGTCAGGCTGATTCTTGGTCGTTTCTTCAAGCTCATTTGCCGCCTTGCGCATTGCCGACAAATAGTCGCTCAGCATCTCGAGCCCATTGTGCGTGGGAAGTGCGTCCAAGAACGTCTTGCGCGCATAAAGCTCCATCGTGACAGCAGGGAAGTAATCCGCCGTTGCCTCGGCGACGACGCGGCCGACGGCGCGCTGTATCGAGAAGGTGAAGTCATTGTTGGGATATCCGGCCGATGAATTCTGGCTGATAAAGCCGAAACGCTTAATTCCCAAATCCTCATTCTCGCTGGCCTTTTGCAGGATAAAGTGATCCCAGTCGCTACGCAGCATGGTCGAGAACGGCTCCCACACTGCGATCGTGATGCCAAATGAGGACCTGTCGCGCCCGCGAGTCCAAATGTAATCGAACAGCTTGTCGCGGACCCTTTCGTACTCGCCGATATTAAAGGCTTCGCGCTGGCCCAAAAAGCCACCAGGCAGATTGGTCGAAAGCGACAGCTTCACATCCTTAAACCGGTTCTGGAGCACGTCCTCGAGCGCTTCGATATGCTGGCGAGCAAAAGTACCATCCGGGCACAGGATCGGCGGAACACCTTCTGCGCCAGCATCCTTTTGCAAATCGCGCCACAATTCGTGATAATGCGATGTCCACCTCTCGAGATCGTTCGCCAAATCCTCAGCCCGAGCGTGCCCAAAAGACGGTTCTTTATGTGAGCTGCGATCTTCGAGATGTTCATCCATGCGCAGTCGCGTTTCGCCATTCAGGTCGTACTTGCGTGCGCATTTGACCGGATCGAGAAGAGTGACGAGCGCCAATCCACGTGTACTGTAGCACAGGCGCGCGACCGGTATGGCCAAGTTACCGTTGATGTCGGCTTCGAAGTCCCTGAAGATTCCCTCGTTGACGACTGCCATATCAATGTCGCCCTGCCTCCAGAGATTGCGCACCTGCGCGCCGGAACAGAACGCCGACCAGCCCATGGGATCATCATCGCAAGGCAGATAAGGTATGCCGCTGCCGTTTTCTGCTTGGGCAGCAGTTGGGGAGCTGTCGTGCTCCGCCTGTACCTTCTTGAGTAAGTTGGTCAGGTCGGGCGTCACAATCTTTAGCGGTTCGCTATCCCACCGACTCTTTGACCACAGCGTATCGGGTACTAAGCAGCGACCTTCTCTACCTCTGTAGCTAGCAACTGTAGCAACGTGTACAGGCACGCCTTTGGTCTTCTCAAGCGCGAGGATCGCGGGCATCGCAAACACGGTATGGACCGCAGCAACGCGGAAAGGGTCTTCATCGAACTGCGCCTTCAGGGCTTCCTCAATTTTAGCCAATGTGCCTGGATGCGGACGCTTCGAGCGACGATTGGCAATTCGCCACAAAGTCGAATGATCGACATCGTCCTCTTCGCCATGAGGGAACAGTAGCGTCTGAAAGGCACGCCACGTCTGCGCGCCGCTTCTTTCATAGGCTTTGCGCAGCCGTAGCACAGTCGGCTGCAAATCAACGCTGCCCTCGATTTCGTCTAACCCCAGGCGATGCATGCTAGCCAAAGTACGGTCCTCCAATAACCCCCGATACGAGAGGGGGTAACGCTGAATGCGGCTGCGATTCCAGTCATTTTCGCGAATCATTGCAAATTTTACCCGGAACTTTGATGCACTGTTGTTGGAAAAAGGTGAACGAAATTACCTGAACGGGAGGGAAACCAGCTATCAAATTCGATAGCGAGAAATACTTACTCATATTATTTTCACCGCTAAATCAACACTTTGAGATTATTCTTACCTTATTTGCAACAGAGTACGCAACAGCCAAAAATTTATAAGATTTACAAGGGGCTGCGAATCGGTAATGTCAGCCTACAGCGCAAAAAAGCTGCGGGAGGCGATTATCGAAAGATTTTTGCTGATCCAATCGCAACGACGTTGCAGCTGGCAAATCGACGAGGCCGCTGTTCCACGATGGGCCCCGTCGATCGTTACCACCGGGGACGAAGGCCACCGGCACATCGCATATATGTTGCAAATGTGACCGCCACAAGGCCTTCGTTCATAACACAGGACGAAGCAAATGACTTACGTAAAACTCCATTTCAACCAAGCGGAAGACCGCATCGCTGAGTATGCCGGCCTTGAGGCAGCCGACATTGCGGAGGCCACTGACGATCTGCGCAGCGGCCGCACGAACGGAGCGATCTTCCGCGGTGCAATCGATGAGGAAACACGCAAGTATGCGGTTTCCCAGCTCGATGCCTGCGCCGAGAAGGAGACATATCACGGTCTCGATACGCTCGGAAAGATCGGCGGAAACCTTTTTGAAGCCGGTCTCAATCCCTTCCTCTACGCGGACTACTTCCGCAAGGCGCAACATTGGCAGCAGCTCAGCCGCTCGATGTTTCCCGAGGGAAAGTATCCGATCGATCGAGTTCGCACTATGCTGGATGATGAGTGGGATAAGGGCTGCGGCCTTCTTCGCCTTGAGGATGGCATCGCCTTTAGCGGCCTGATGCGTTTCATAGACAACGGGGCAGGTCTCTTTCCTCATAATGATTGCATCGGGGCAGACCTGCCGAATTCGCTGTTGGCGACCAACGTGGACGTTCAGCTTGCGCTGAACGTGATGCTCCAACGTCCGGAGGCCGGTGGGGAGACGCGCATCTATCCCCGCATTTTCAGCCGTTCCGAGTACGACGCGAACCGTCTGCCGGTGCCCGACCACTACGGTGTGCGCACAGATGCACTGCCGGCACCGGTAACGATCCGTGCAGAAGAGGGCGATGCCTACCTCTTTAACGCCGCTCACATCCATGAGGTGATGCCGTGCTCGGGCGCCAAGACGCGCTACACTCTCAGCACCTTCATTGGTGTGCGCAAGGACGGGTCTCTGGCGCTCTTTTCCTGAAACCATGCGGGCCAGCCCTTTTGGGTCGGCCCGCCCCAATTTGAAAAAATAAGGATACTGACATGACACTCAAGAACTATCTGGCGAGCAACGACCTGATCGGCACGGCCAAGGTCACCGCAATCGTTGAATGCAACGGCAAGACCGTTGTGCGCCTCGACCAGACCTGGTTTCACGCGCAGGGTGGCGGACAGAAGGCCGATCGCGGCACTATCGCTGGCCAGGTCGTCCACCACGTCGCTCACGCGGAAGACGGGCAGGTCGACCACGTGGTCGATGCCGCTCCATTCGAGATCGGCGATGCCGTCGAACTCATCGTCGACGCAGATTGGAGGCAGGACGGCCGTCGCTGGCATTCTGCCGGTCATCTGATCGCAGACTGTGCAGAAGCGGTCTGCGCGCAAATCAAGGCGCGACAAGGCCACCACTGGCCGGGTGAAGCGCGCGTCGAATTCGATGGCGAGCCCGGCGACAAGGTTCGTTTCAATGAAGACCTCCAGGCGGCGATCGATCGGGCGATCGAAGAGGGCGTCGCGATGAACATCGTAGGCGACCCGTTTGCCAATCGGGCGCTCCAGATCGGCGAGAATCTACCGGTTTGCTGCGGCGGGACCCACGTGGCCTCTGCTCGTGAGTTGAAGGGTTTGACAATCACGAAAGCAAAAACCAAGCGCGGTAACTTGCGCGTCAGTTATGGGTTCGGTAGAGGCTGAGCCGATTGCCCGTGCTCACAAAGGCCTAGCGCCCATCACCGGGCGCTAGGCCTTACCATTTTGCTGCTTGTTTGTGGGCCTGAGCACTCATTCAAATGGCCGTCATGATGGAAGTCCGCGGTTGGTTCGCCTGCTCTTCACTGAAGCTCTGCCGTCATGGATTGGGTCGTAAACGGACAGTCAGCTTTCCGGTTTCTGTGGGCTAAGAACAGACATTCCGCAAACGGCCCAGTTCGGGACTTCTGGGATCGACGATTTCTAAAGTTCTCCAAAGGTGAAGTAAAACCTCTTAAACTGCGTTCCGAAGCGCCCGGATCTCCCCTGAAATGGCGAACGTTCCAGGAAAGAAAAGAAATCTTAGCCATACATCTTGCTCCAAGCTTGGGGATCTAGTGCGTGTCGGCTTTGTCTAGCATCGCCAACAACTCCTGCCGCGACTCTTGCGACGACATCAGATAGGCCGATGGCAGCAAGTGTTTATATTCGCGTTCTTTTTCCTGTATCTTGTCTAGTACGGATAGGATGTAATCCAACTGCTGAACATCGCTTGCGCCCGCTTCAAAATCCAAGGAGGACTTATCCAGCGGCGGCATGACGCCAAACCTTTCGGGCAAGTACCAACACAATTGCAGCAATGGCCCGGCCATATGGCGGCGCGCTAGTGCATGGTATTGGCAGTTCTTGCGATAGCTCAGTTCGAGCACGCTCATCGTGAGCCAGTAGTGAAAATTTGTAAGCTTCGCGATTTCGAGTGCGGGGCCTTCTGGGAGACTGTGCGCCTGCCCCTGCCACATGGTTCTGTGTGGATATATGTTAGATGGATACCGCCTGTCCCGAGGATTGCTCCAGACATCCGACAATCCATAGAAAGCCGGGTGCTCTCCTCTGTAGACCGAGAGAAAGAACTCGAAGTGATCAACCTCGCCATCCTCTTGAACAATTTCAAGTTGAGTATCCCAGTAATTAAAGTCGTCCCAGCCCGTTGCGTCCCCGTATTCATTCAGCTCCTTGCGAATTTCAGCGTAGAAACTGCCAACATCGTTCACCCGCTTTCTGCACTGTGCCGCAGCGTGGAGCTCTTCGAAAAGGACGGGGTCGCTTTGCTCTAGGTTCTTGGGTGCTTCGGCCAAACAATATTTTGCCAAGGAGGCGTGCGACAAAGGTTCAAGGCGAAACTCGAACGGATAAATTTTGGGTTCGTAGGGAAAGTCCTGTCGGACAAGATTTGGGGTGGACCCCAAGGCTACGAGCAGCCGATTGACGGTGTCCAAGTGCAACATCTCTTCAATCGCAACGCCAAGAAGAGAATGCGGCTGGCCAGGCGTTCGATGCCCCAGTCCAGCCAGACTGGAGTAGCGTGGTTGCTTGATCGAAAAGGCGGCGTAGAGATATTGCAGCATGAGCGAATTCTCGATCTCTGCTGCTTCATGAAGATAGCGAATGAGCTTCCATTTATTGGATGATGCGGCGGGTTTCTCGCGCGGCTTCTTCTCAACCTTTTTGATCGCCGCGGCTGCGCTATCGACGTAGCGTTGGTAGCCCGTGCACCGGCAAAGATGGGATTCCAACGCGTGTTTCGTGGCTTCGTCAACTGGCGTGTCAGTTCCCAGCCCATTCTCTCGATTTTGGTAAAGACAATAGGCCTCCATCAAGAAACCTGGCGTACAATACCCACACTGAAATGTCTCATCCTCGACAAATGAGGTCTGCAAAGGGTGAAGTTCTTTTCCTTCTGCCAAACCTTCTACTGTCTTGATCGACCATTTGTGGCAGGTCTCTAGTGAAGTTGAGCAGGCCGGGATGGCGTGCCAGACTCCATCGTTGTCTTGCATCGCTACCGTACAGGCTTTGCACATGCCCCCGCCACAACCGAACTTGGTGCCTGTGAGGCTAAGCTCCTCGTGCAGATAGTCAATCAAGCGCCAATGAGCGGGTAGTTCAGTCTTGCTCTTGCGGGGCTGGCCATTGGTGACAAGCTTGAAGGGGATCCGTTTCGTTGTCATCCTTTTGCCTCCTGTGCCTGGTTTTTTAAGTCTTCGCGCAGCTCTTCAGGCATTCTCTGGAGGACTTCGTTGGGAGTTATTGGCCAGTGAGTGAACCGCCTCTCATCCGCTTCAGACACATCGCTGTAGATCGCGTCGATAACTGCATTGGCGATGGCTGGCGCGATCGGCGAGATTGAGACTTCTGAGATACCTTTATAGAGTTCTTTGGGCAGATCAATTTTCGGCTTGATGTTAAGAGTGTTGTTGATCTTGCTGAGCACCGGTTGACCCTTCTTTGGATCCACAAACTGGGTCTCAATGCCCTGGTTTGGCATATGCCGAAGGCGCGGCATGGCATAACGATCAAAGTTGATTTGCCGTTGACCGCCTAGCGGCCCGGCCGGGTACTTCTCAAACAAGGTGTGGCCTAAGCCTTGTGCAATTCCTCCCTCGATCTGAGCCTTGATCCGCTTATCGCTCAGTCTCGACCCTGCATCGAGGATTATCGTGACCCGTTCGATATCAACAACGCCGTGATAATCGACCACGGTGTCGACTAGGCACGCAGCGCTGGCGAAAAGCGAACGGTACGGTTGATCTTCTTTTGCAAGGTGCTTTCTATTTGTAGGATCGAAAGCGTTCATGACATCTACAAAATGGGTGGCGCCCCATCGACTTGAGAAAACCAGCCTTGCGAGCCATCTGGGTTCGCTCTTACCATCGACTTGGAATTCACCATAAGCCCAGGTGTTCTTGAACTTGGCGAGGCCAAAAATACCAGCTCTTGCTGAGCCCAATACCTTCTTGGCAATTTCTTCATAAGGTGCGCTACCGATGCCCTCGTAGTGAATCTCCCGGTCAGCCGGGTCGAAGGCTATTTTCTCCACTTCGACGTCTACGCCTGGCTTGTTCAACTCTTTGAGAAGCTCGGGACCCCACACGTACTTCATCCAGACATCGTAAATCTGGCGAAAGACGTGTACACTCCCGAAGGTACCCTTGGCCGCCGCGTTTGTGTCGACACCTGACTTGAGAATGCTTGCCAAGTGATGGCCTTGGCCGGTTTGGACCGTAACCGGCACGCTGCCAAACACCCCTTGGATCAAGCTTTCTAGACCATCAACGGTGCCTTGGCCCATGCGCACCGGAAAGCCGACAACCTCGATCTCAAGAGCTTCATTGAGCCTGAGACCAAGTGCCGGAGTATCGCGCGAAGTCCCATAGGCTTCCATTGCAAACGCCATTCCGGTGCCAAACCGTTTTCCGGCATTGTCTGGATGCTTGTTGAAGTCCGCCTTTCGCTTGTCCCGGCTTTTCCAATGCACGCTCTGGGAAGCAGCATCGAGCACCTCTGCGTTCATAAGGGGCTGGCGATGTGGTTTGCCATCGATATCTGGATCATTCGTCTTGATCGCGATTTGCTTGCGATAGGCGACCGGGTCTTTTCCAAGTTTCGCGGCAAGGCGATCAATCTGCTGCTCGATATTGAACAGTGCTTGCGGAATGCCGAAGCCACGCATGCTGCCTGATAATACGCCAGAATTCTTGAGAGCTGCCGCACGTCCAGTCTGTTTCTTGGTCCGATAAGCTCCCAAAGTCGAATGGCGCGATAGTTTGGCAACTGAACCCGAGAGGTTTTGGACTGATCCTCCATCGACCAAGACGTTGGATTCGAACGCATCAATCTCGCCTTTCTTGTTGTAAGACAACCGCGTTTCAACCCGGCTAGGATGCCGCTTGATACCAGCTACAAATTGTTCGAGACGATCATATTCCAGGCGTACCGGGAGGCCTTTTCCCGCAAGCGCAGCGAGGGCGGCATAATATCCAAACTGAGATGCTGATCGCCCTCCGAATCCGCCGCCCAAGCGGCAGGGCAGCAAATTGAACTCGCAATTCTCAATGGTGTTTCGCTTAGTGAAGGACACGATCTCTTGTGAGTGCGATTGGGTTGGGATAATCAACTCCACCAGTCGCACGCCTTTCACTTTTGATGGCTGCACGCGTCCGAGAGCAGAGTCAGGTTCGAGGTGGCCTGTGTCGACAGCGCTAGTACGAGTCGTGAGTTGCAAAACGTGTTTTGACTTATCCAGTTGCTCGGATACCGTTCCATTGTATTGTTTTGCACTGCTAACTGCGTACTTCTTAGTGGGTTTTCCGTTCGACCCTTTTCCCCAATACCAATGGATCCAGTTGCCCCAAGTGGACGCGTCCGGCTCCCAAGATCGCGGCACAAAGATCGAAGCAGCCTCATCAAGAAATTCGCCTGACTCAAAACTCTGGTTAAGTTTTGCCGAACTATCTGAGTACTCAATAGCGTCGGCGAGGGCTTGCTTCTCGCGCTGGGCATCAAGAAACTTTTCACGATCCTCGAACACAAGGAGACAAACTGGCTGACCCACAAACTTGGTTGGGTTGCCCATTGTAACAAGGTAGTCGTCAGCCGGATCCTTGAACCTAGCTAAGGGTTCGTCGGCCAACAGATCATAGAATTCGCAGAAGTCGTCCTCCCCCTTGGGGCGCTTTACGACGCAGCGGATCGCACCAAGATCTTGAAGCCTAGACACATCAATCCGCAGGACTGCATGATCGAACAGCGTGGCACGCAGATAAAACGCGCTGAGGGTAGTGTTTCCCCAGTTCGCTTCGCCATAAACCGCGAGATCGCCAATATCTTTCGCTCTTAGGTCACGTGCAAAAATCTTCTTTCCCGTTACCACATCTCGATGCGATTCTCGCATATAAACCCCCAAAATTCAGGCAGAAAATCTTAGGACAAAGGCCAACTGGTATCAATTGGTCTAGCGCCATATGACCCCAATCCAATGCAAGACCCCTAACGATGAGGAGTGCCGCGACTTCCCTTTTTCTTTGCGTATTCCACGAACTCACGTGCTTCCCTCAAGGCGCATTTGTTCGAAATAGGGCCATCCGTTTTGCCTTCCTTGGCGGGGCGGTATTTCGGGACTTCGAGCTCCATGTCGCGAAACGCCTGAGCAGCCCGTGAGAATGGCGCCAGCGCCGCCTCGGTGCAGAGGAAAGACGTGATACTTGACGTCCTTAACTCCTCGCCCTCTTCGTCGATGAAGAAGGGTTGCGCCGTGTGCCTTTCCTCCACAAAGCCTCTAAATGCCGTGTCAAGATCGTTGGTGAGGTTCATGCCAATCTTCGTGGCTGAAACCGGCTCAGGAGCCACAATGTAATCGGGGTTATCTTTTCGAGCTGTCAGTGTGTGGAACAAGTCGCCGACATGATACATCCCGGGATCAGTTTGGAGATAAACTACTCGTTTCACCCGACCTAGCATCATAATGCCAGTGCACTGCGTACATGACTCGAGGCTAGTGTAGACTGTAACACGCGACAAAGCGTTGCTGTACTTGTCAGCCGGATTGTCTGCCGACGCAACATTCCATGAATCTTGCAGCTGAGTTAGTGAGAAGACCCGCTTGATCAAGCGCGCCTCAGCGTGTTCGACACTCGAGTCAAAAATCTGATTGTGATTGAAATCAAAATCGATGATGTATCCATCGTGATCAACAGCCAGCGCAGCGATGTTATGACCACGGTACTCATCTTCTAGATGCGGGCAGTTATCATCCCATTGCGATCTACGAGGATTGAGTGGATACTCGCCTTTGACGCCGTATTTTGTGCCGCACCAATAGTTTTCGATGATCTCTGCCAATGCGCCACTGTATATTCGGTGCCGCTCCTTTTCGCCTCTGCTCAACTTCGAATGGCTGGGCTTGATGAGATCCTCTAATGGTCTCTTTAAGAACTCTTCTATCGGCTCTTCCAATTATGCCCCTCCGAATCAATATTCCTACTCGGACAATATTCGAAAAACTTGATGATGGAAACTCTCTCGACAATTGGACTCAGTAGTCTTAGCTCACCATTCCAAATTAGCTGGGCGTGTTCATCAGTGTGACCAGAATTAGTCGCGATTGGGTCAGATGAGCAAGATCTGCTTTCATCCGGGACTCGCCGAATAGCGGACAGTCCGCTTTCGGCCCCTTTGAGCCATGACCCTTGATTATCCTACATAGATTTTCGGAGGTTCGGTTGCGGGTGACTTTGTGAGCCTGATGCCCGATAATATTGGGCGATGGAGGATAAGCTCTTTGACCTGACGCTTCGACAGAATCCTCATCACGATGTCTCCTAATTGAAGAGCATCGCGATGCTCGAGGTTTACGACATTCCCCGAGGACCTGTTAGCCTACCGACTTTATTTTGACTTACAAGCCCAAGTAATCATGGCGCGAATGATCGTATTCTTGCTGTGCCGATATCAGACAGTTTTGCATTGCATTCAGCAGCGTTACTGCCAGTATCAATTGTTCAATGCCCATGATTCGAACTTGGGCGCTTGGGGGCACTTTTGGAAAACGAACTGCGCAGGGATACATTGTTCGTCGCATTGACGCGTCCCCAAATGTTTGCAGGCGTTACTTACACTTTCTTCGTGATCAATGCGGTCATCGCAGTTGAGCTATTTCTAATCTTCCGCGCGTGGTGGGTCTTGCTGGTAGCCTTAGCCATCCACGGGATCGGTATGCTGGCCTGCCTTCGCGAGCCGCGCATCTTTGATCTTTGGATCAAACGGGTCCGCAATTGTCCGCGCATCAAGAATTACGCGATCTGGAAATGCAATTCCTACCGGCCCTAACGCGTGATCCCAAGATAGTGGCCAAGGAGGTTCCGGCAGGGGCGCATCTGCCCTATGCGCGGCATATCGATGATGTGACGATAGAAACGCGCGATGGCTTGCTCTTGCAGACCATCCGATTGGGCGGACTGCTTTTCGAGACGGCCGATAGTGACGAGCTCAACTACCGCCTGGGCCTGCGCGATGCGATGCTGCGGACGCTCGGAAGCTCGCGTTTCGCAATCTACCATCATGTGGTCCGTCGGCGCGCAGAGGCATCGCTGGAGCCCGTGCAGTCTGATGACTTCTCTGCCCGGCTCGACGAAGAGTGGCAGGCAAAACTCTCGGACAAGCAACTATTCGTAAATGAACTCTTCCTCACGATTGTAAGGCGTCCGCTCCAGGGCCGGATCGGAATTGCTGACCGCATGCGCGGATGGTTTGCCAAGAGCGCCAAGCGAAATGCTGGATTGATCGCCGCAGAGAAACACGCTCTTGATCGGGCGCGCGATGCAATGATGGCGTCTTTGAGTGCGTATGACCCGCACCTTTTGAGTGTCTACAACACCGAGGATGGCCCGCGCTCGGAACCGCTTGAATTCCTATCCTGCTTATTCAACGCAGACATGCGTCCGGTTGCGTTGCCTCATGGCGATCTTGGGCACTTTGTTCCATCGCGTCGGATCAGCTTTGGCCAGGACGCGGTGGAACTGGCTCCGACAGGTCAATTGCCGCGCCGGTTTGTGGCGCTGGTGTCGATCAAGGATTATCCAAGCGCGACATTCCCCGGCATGTTTGATGAGCTTTACCGACTGCCTTTCGAGCTGCATGTCAGCCAGAGCTTTGCCTGTGTGGAACGCGGCAAAGCTCTGGGCGATATGAACCTGGCGCTGCGCCGCATGCGGTCTGCTGAAGATGAAGCTTTGTCGCTTCGTGACGAGCTTACCTACGCCAAGGACGAGGTGGCGGCAGGGCGCGCGGGATTTGGCGAGCATCACACCACGATTGCGGTCCATGCTGAGGACTTACAACAGCTCGATGACCAGGTCGCCGAAGTGATCGCGTTGCTTGCTGATCTTGGTATCAACGCGGTACGCGAAGATATCGCGCTGGAGCCTACCTATTGGGCGCAATTCCCGGCAAACTTTCGCTACATTGGAAGGCGGGGCCTTGTCTCGACCACCAATTTTGCAGGGCTTGCAAGCCTGCACAACTTTCCAACAGGGCGAGCCAAAGGCAATCATTGGGGCGATGCAGTCACTTTGTTTGAGACAACGGCGGCCGGCCCATACTTCTTCAATTTCCACCAGCAGGATCTCGGCAATTTCACGGTCATCGGCCCCTCAGGATCGGGCAAGACTGTCGTGCTCAATTTCCTGCTAGCACAAGCTCAGCGGTTTAAGCCGCGCACGATTTTCTTCGATAAGGATCGAGGCGCAGAACTCTTTATCCGCGCCATTGGCGGGCAATATGATCGATTGAAGCCGGGCACGCCTTCGGGTCTCAACCCACTGCAACTGGATGAGACGCCTGAAAATACGCAATTTCTGATCGAATGGCTGACGCTTCTAGCCGGCGGAGCCTCGAGCGAAGAGCTTGATCACATTCGCGACGCGGTTGAGACCAATTACTTGCAGCCGATTGAGCGTCGCCGCTTGCGCCATCTCGTCGAGCTTTTCCGGGGTGGCGCGCGGCCTGAGCCCGGCGATTTGGCATCTCGTCTAAGACCCTGGTGGGGCGAAGGAGAACGGGCCTGGTTGTTCGACAATCCAAAAGATCAAACCGATCTCTCGGCTCAGACGGTCGGATTTGATATGACCGCGATCCTTGATGATCCAGCGGCGCGCACGCCTGCCATGTTCTATTTCTTCCATCGGGTGGAGCAGCGTCTTGATGGCAGCCCCTCGATCATCACCATCGATGAGGGCTGGAAGGCTTTGGATGATGAGGTCTTTGTCCGCCGGATCAAGGATTGGGAAAAGACGATCCGCAAGCGAAACGGCATTGTGGGCTTTGCAACCCAAAGCGCGGCCGATGCGCTTGAAAGCAAGATTGCAAGCGCAATCATCGAGCAGGCGGCAACACAGATCTTTATGATCAACCCCAAAGCGCGCGCAGAAGACTACATCAATGGCTTTGGACTGAGCCGCCATGAGTTTGATTTGGTGCGCACGCTCCCGGACACCTCGCGCTGCTTTTTGATCAAACATGGGCGCGACAGTGTGGTCGCTCGTCTAGATTTATCAGGCGAGCAAGACTTGCTGACGATCTTGTCAGGCCGCGAGAGCACTGTTCGTCTGTTCGATCAACTGGTCGATAAAACCGGGCCTGATCCTGCGAATTGGCTTCATTTGCTGCTTGAGAAGGCAGCCTGATGGCGTGCCCGACAATCATCACTGGCGAAGAGTTCCTGAAGCGGACCCTCGCGCATATTGATTGCCAGGCCCAGGTGATAGGGAGTTATGGCTATCTTGCGCTGGGCGAGCCGGGCTCCTTGGCGGCAACATTGGTTACGGGTCTGCTGACGCTCTTTATTGCGTTCTTTGGTGTTCGGCTGCTCTTTGGCCCGGCACCGGGCGCGCGCGATCTCGTCTTTGATGTCCTCAAAATCGGGATTGTGCTGACGCTCGCCTTCTCATGGCCCGCCTTTAGAACAGTGATCTATGATGTGACCCTTAAAGGCCCGGCTGAGATTGCCTCCGTGATTGAAGAAAGCAGCGGCAACGGTAGCGCGACTGGCTTTGCCGATCGCCTGCAGCAAGCGGATAATGATATCGTTCGCCTCACTGAGCTTGGCGCGGGGCGCAACACCGGCGCGCTCATCGATAGCGATGCGCCGGGTGGCTCGTTTAAGGGAACAGCACTTGAAGACGACTCCGCCTATGGCACAGCACGTCTGTTCTACTTATCGAGTGTGATCGGAGTCTTGGCTGTGCTTCGCATTGCCGCCGGTGTCTTGCTTGCCGTCACCCCGGTTGTTGCAGGACTCTATTTCTTCACGCAATCGCGCGGGATTTTTGCTGGATGGCTGCGCGGGCTAGCTTTAACCGTCGCCGGGTCGATTGGCGCGACCATCACACTAAGCGTACAACTCGCTATTATCGAGCCATGGCTGGCGGACGCTTTGCGGGTGCGAGCTCTCGGCTATGCGACGCCATCGGCGCCCACTGAGCTGTTTGCTATCACGCTAGCCTTTGCAATCGTCCAGATCCTGATGCTTTGGCTGCTTGCCAAGGTTGTGTTCAATCGCGGATGGCTCACCTTGCCAGATTTCCCGAAGTGGCCCGAGCCAAGCACGCTTGGTCAACCGATGCTTGCAGGCGCGAATGCTCGCCAACCTGAGATTCAGGTTCTGCGCGCTGAGCGCATGAGCAATACGATCGAAAGCTCGATCCGCCGAGAACGCTCGATTGGCAGTGAGAGGCTTGTTGGCACCACCATGACGAGCACATCTGAGACGGGTTTTCCAGGCGCTGGAAGCAGCTTTGATGCGCCCAGACTGGGATCATCGTATCGAAGAACGGCAACGCGCACTTCGCGCTCTCACCAAAGGCGGGACAAAAAGTCATGAACGCACAGCCTGATCACGATCTGTCTGATCTGCCTGTTGCTGATAGTTGGGCGACCAGTGTCACTGATGATCTGGAGCGCTCCGCCAAACGCGCCTGGATCGTTGCGATTATCGCTGGCCTGATTGCGCTCCTCGAAGCCATTGCGCTCGTTTATCTCGTCCCGCTCAAAACGGTTGAGCTCCACACGCTTCTGGTTGATCGCCAGACTGGCAATGTCGAAGCGTTAAGCCCGCTCGACACGCAATTAGTGGCGCCTGATGCGGCGCTCACGCGTTCGTTCCTGGTTCAATATGTCATCGCGCGAGAGAGCTTTAGCGCGGATGGCGTGCAAGTGGATTATCGTAAAGTCTCGCTCTGGTCTGATCAAACCACACGCCAAGCCTATCAGCGCGCAATGGATGCGACCAACCCCTCCAGCCCCTTGAGCTATTTGCCCAACCGCGCGGTTCTCAAAACTGAGATTAAAAGCGTTTCAAGCCTCTCTGAGGGTCGCGCCATGGTTCGCTTTACCACCACACGTATTGATCCCGGTGCTAGCCCGCAGCCATCCCAGCATTGGGTTGCGGTTGTTGGCTATGGGTTCTCAGTTGCAGAGATGAGCGAAGCGGATCGCTATGTGAACCCGCTGGGGTTCCAAGTGATTAGCTATCGCCGGGATTCAGAGACGCTCCCCGAAGAGGGAATAGTGAATGGCATTGCGCAGCCAGACGCAGGGGAGGCTGCTCAATGAGAGCGCTAGTCTTTGCCATAGCCCCCTTACTTTTCGCCACGCCACTTGCCGCCCAGGTCTATCCTTCGCCGAGCGCGCAAAGTCCGCGCATTCAGGAAGTCACGTGGCAGAAAGGTCAATCATATTTGCTGACTGTTTTACCAGAAAGCCATTTGACAGTCCTTTTAGAGCCTGGCGAAGTGATCCGGCGAGCGGTCATCAATGATGGGCAAAGCTGGGAAGTCGCCGTCTCAGCCGACCAGGACAGTTTGACCGTCAAACCCGATGCTACAGCTCTACCCACTCAACTGCTCGTTGAAACCGGTGTTCGCGAATATCGCTTTGACCTCGAGATCGCACAGAGCTTGCTAGCGGCATATCTCGTTCGCTTTGTGCCGGAGCAAACCTTCGAAGCCTCCAATCCAGCCATAGCACCGCCGATTGATCGCCCGACCTATTCCTACAGGCTGCGCGGCGACAAGTCTGTACGACCCGCAAGCATCACCGATAACGGCGAGAAGACCATCATCGAATATGCTGAAGGCCAGTCTCTTCCAGCCGTGTTCGCCATTGGTCCAACCGGCGATGAAGAAGTGGTCGATGGCTATATGCGCGATGGTCGGTTTGTGATCGACCGGGTCCATCAGGAACTTGTATTCCGCATAGATAAAGAGAAAGCGCGGGCCAAACGCAATAAAGAGCAGGATCAAAGCTCATGAACGAAGCGGCAAATGCTGAGCCTGCACCGAATGATGCCAGCTTCAATGATATACGCCCGATTGTGCCTACTGGATCGTCGAGCAATTGGGGGCTGTATGGGTTTTTAGCGCTTCTGTTGATTGGCGGGATGGTGCTGTTCAACGCGCTCAACGCTTCGCGCGAGGCGGCCCAAGTCCCTTCCGCAATTGCGCCGGAAGGCGATGGTCGCTTGGCTATCACTTCGCCTGCGCCTTTGCGGGTGCCTGATCGGTTTGCAGGACGAGAGGCAATTGAGCCCGTGCGGGATGACGCGACGCCCGCAAGCCAGCAAGATGCTCGGTCTATTCCAACGCCAGCCCCACCTGCGCTTGTTCAGCAAGTATCGCCCCAACCGTCTTTTCCGCCAGCACCTGCCCCAAATCCCGCCATCGAGCCCGCGCCTAGACCGGAGGTTGTCTTTGAGCGCCGCAAGCCGCCGCAGGTTGCGCCACGTGCCGAGGAAGACCCCAGAAATCGCAATCGAGTTAAGGCAGATCGTTTCCTCAATCCTGCCCGCACCATTCCTCAAGGGACAGTCATCCCAGCCGTGCTTGAGACCGCCATTGATTCTACGCGTCCCGGCGGAGTGCGTGCGCTCGTTCAGCGCGACGTCTTGGGGTTCGACGGATCGCGCGTTCTGATCCCACGTGGCAGTCGCCTCTATGGAGAGTATGCCGAAGGCCTTCAGCAAGGTCAGAACCGCGCGCTTGTTCAATGGACCCGGTTGATCCGTCCGGACGGTGTGACGGTAGCGCTGGATTCTCCGTCATCTGATCCGTTGGGGCGTGCCGGTATCCGTGGGAAGGTGGATAGCAAGTTCCTTCAACGCTTTGGCGGAGCGCTTCTTCAGTCAGTGCTCGATCTCGGCGTGGGACTTGCCATCAATGAAGCAACCGACGGCGTGATTGTTGCGCTTCCTGGTAGCACTCAAAATGTTCAGGTTACCGACCAGCAAAGCATCCAGCCGACGCTGAAGGTCAAGCACGGCACCAGCGTCTCCGTGTTTGTTGCGCGCGATTTGGACTTCTCGAGCGTTGAGCCATGAGCACTACCGAAGCCGGATACTACCTCGATAGCTTTCTGGCTCCGCTTAGTGCCGTTCTCACACGAGAGGACGTAACCGATATCTGGATCAATCGCCCTGGTGAGATCTGGATTGAGAGTCTCGGCGGAGGGATTGAGCGGATTGCGGAGCCCTGCCTCGACACCAAGCTTCTCGAGCGGCTTGCCAAACAAATTGCGGCGTTCTCCTCGCAAGGGATCAGCCGGGCCCAGCCATTGCTAGCGGCCACACTTCCCGATGGATCACGTGTTCAGGTGGCAGCGCCGCCTGCGACAAGGGATGGCTATGCGTTTGCCATTCGGCGGCATGTCTCGGCGGATTTGTCGCTATCCGATTGGGAAGATGCTGGTGCATTCGACGTGATGGATAGCGCAGACGTCGAAATCGATTCTGAGCGGCGGTTTAGAAGCGTCATGGGTCGAGAGGCTGCGACCGTCCTTCGCCAGGCGGTGCGCGAGCGGCGCAACATTTTGGTCTCGGGCGGAACTTCGACTGGGAAGACTACCTTCTTGAACTCGCTCCTTGCTGAGATACCTTCTGAAGAGCGCCTCATCCTAATTGAGGATACAGCCGAGCTGCAGTTGAAGCATAACAACGCTGTTGGGCTGATCGCGGCTCGGGGCGACCTGTCAGAGGCACAAGTGTCTGCCGAAGACTTGCTTATAGCTGCGCTGCGCATGAGACCTGATCGGATTATCCTTGGTGAGTTGCGTGGGACCGAGGCGTTTACGTTTCTGCGAGCGGTCAACACGGGTCATCCTGGATCTATGACAACCGTACACGCGGATACGCCTGCTCGTGCGATTGAACAGCTAGCTTTGCTGGTTCTTCAAGCAGGATCAAAGCTGAGCCGTGAGGATGTGCGGCACTATGTGCGCAGCAGTGTCGATGTGTTTGTGCAGGTGGTGCGTCGCGCTGGCTGGCGACGAGTAGAACGCATCATGGCTTCATGTTGAATTTTAAATCAACGGCGTAAAAGGTCAGTAGAAGGGTACTTTAAAAACAAAAAGATCATCGGGACAAACAAAGCAATAGTCTCGAAGATACCAACCAATCGCATTGACATTCCGAATTCGCCTTTTCTTTTCAATTGCGCCAAGCGAATTCTCGCATACATATGCCCCTTTTCAGCCGCGAGTTGCAGGTATGAGTATGCAGATTCTCTGTTGCTAATTTTTCCTACTCCGGGCCATTGGATCCTAGCTAATCTGTACATTGCTGGGGAATATCCCAGATCAGCCAAGTGTATGTATTCCTTCTCTGCCTGCGCAACATCATCATCCAGCTCAAGTTGCTGCGCAAGCCGAAAGCGGCCTTCTACTGAGCCTCTATCTGCGGCTTTCCTAAGCAAAGCGATCGCGTCCGGCACATTTTGCTCCATCCCGTGATCGCCATGGATCAAAATGTCTGCAAGACAAATCATCGCTAAAGTTGAGCCATGGTCCGCTTTCCCTCTTAACACTTTAAGTGAATTGCTTGGATCATTCGGCAAGTCAGAAAGCACATGCCAAATCTCTAGTCTATCTTCAGCGCTATCCCATTCATATCTAAGTGCTTCGCCGATACTATCCAGCTCTTCCATGAATTAATGCCTCATGAGAAAATTGAATTTAGCAGTCCTTGCTCGAGTTATCGAGCAGGTGCTGGATTTATCACGCCTACCCCATAACCGACAATTAAGACTGGTGCTGCAAACCTTAGCGCAGCCGCGCCCACAATTCGACCACCTTGAAGGGCCATCTGTTTGCCTGTCTCAGCTATGATGCGATTGGCCAGCTTCTTGTCTGGGAGTGGGGTGGTTCTAGGCAATACAACCTTCGGCACGCGACTTGGACTACGAGGCTGACGTTGCTGTGCTTGTGTAGTTCTTTGCTTTCTTTTGGTTTCCTTCGGTGGCTCTTCTTGCTGTTGAGAGTCCACGGGTAAGTCATCATTTAATGGCGGTTCAAAGTCTGGCTCTATCGTCGTCCCACACGAAGCAAGAATAGCGCAAACTGCCTTCTTCCATAAATCTTTTGCTGAGACACCGTTCCGTGCGCCGGGAGAAGAGTCTTTTGACAGATTTCCTGAACCCAAGGACCCTCGACCGGGTAAGGCACCTGTCGATGATCCCGCGAAAGACCCCGTGATACCGGGATTCACATTTCCTCCGAACTTGCAACCCCCCGTTTCTGTATTTACAATCCGAGAGCCAGTGCAAGTGCCAGTGGGATCAATCCCGTTGATCGGATCCTGCCCAACATAACCGTATAGATTGACGTTGTCCTCATACCCAATCGGATCGGTTTGCATAAACCTGCCGAGCTTTGGCGCGTAAATGCGAGCTTTGTAATAATACATTCCCAGCTCTGGCAGCCAGACTTGGCCGGTGTATTGGAAACGGCCCTCGTTGGTCGCACTTGGCTGACCGTATTCGTCATAGGTATTGATGACGCGGTTGTTGTTGAACCGGTCCGAGCTGTAGACGATCGAGCCACGGGCATCGGTTTGCAGATGCCGAGCAACATTTCGGTCCGTCGACGAGCCTACGTTGTAATAGCTAATCAACGGGTCATCGACGCCTTGAGCAGGGCCATGAATATGGCGTTCAATAATCGAGCCACTGGCATTGAACACAGCAACAAGTGCATCGCCATCATGAAGGTAAGACTTGGTGCCCTGACTCACGCCATTGATGTAGTTGGTGGATTTCGCAAGTCTGCCGAGGGGATCGTATTCCAAAGCCGCTTTGAGCTGTCCTGAGTAGGATATCGAAGCGCAATTCGAGTTCGCCTTGGCGCGCATCTCGACAAGCCGGTTCTCAACATCATAGAGATAGACATAATCGCTATCCATGGTGAGATTGCCATTGGCATCGTAGCAATAGGCTTGCCCCGAAACGCTTGTGTACTGATTCAGCCCGTTAGTAGCATAACTCCTATTGAGTGTCTGGAAACCATCCCAACTGAAATCATCGTTTGTTTGCGTCTCGGACTTGATCTGCGAACCTGCATTCCGCGTGAATGACCATGTGACATCATAGTCCGTTCCTGGGCCATTAATCGTCGTCGATGCCATGCGACCGATGCCATCGTAGGTCCACGACTGATCCGGAGTGCCGGAGTCTCGCCATGCATTTGAGAGCTGGCCAAACGTGCTGTAATTGTAGTTGAGCAGCGTTACATTAGCTGGATCACGTAGCGTGTTGAACTGCCCGCCAGATGTGAAGTCATATCTAAACAGCGCCTCCTGCGGTGTACCGATAGGAAAACCAATACGCTCCCGGTTGCCCACTTCATCAAGCCAGTAGTTGATCTGACGATAAACACCGTCTGTGTTGGTTATTGCCGTTGTCACTCTGCCATAGCGATCGAGAGTGTAAGACTCTCCGAGCCCGTTGATGTTTAGAAACCGCACTCGATTGGTCAGCCCGCGGATGTCGTATCTGTAGTACACATCGCGCGTGTGAACTGAGGCAAGCCCCGCACGCGCTGGAACAATCTTGCGCGTCATTTGGTTCAGATTGTCATATTGGTAGTTGATTACCGACCCGTCGCGCTTGCGCAGCGAAGTACGGTTGCCATTCACATCATAGGTGTATTGCTCATAGTCGTTGGGGTTGGGGGTGTTGAGTGCATTGGGATCGGGAAAGTACCAATACTTTTGACGGTCAAACCCATCGTACGCCATCTTTGCTCGATAGCCTCGAGCGTCGGTGAAGTTCTGCAGCTGTCCATTTGGAGTGAACGTGTAGGTTGCATAATCACGCTGAAGCGAAGTGCCGATGCCCTGCTCAATGCGGACAACTCGGCCCTCGGTGTCGTAGTGATTGCGAGTAATGCGATCAGGTCCGTCGCTCGATGCGGGCAGGATCGGGCTACACGCGTCAACAGATTGAATAGCGGCACTCATCCGAGTGGCGGTGCAGTTCAGCCTGTTTAGTTGATCATAATTGTATTGGGAAACTTCAAAAACAGTGCCGCTGACTGATCGACTTATCGTGCGCTTGGGCAGGCGTCGACTGTTGTACTGAGTTTCGACTTCGCTTTGTTGTGTTAATGTCGGGATAGTGGGCGAAGTCGCGTTTGTTGATCCAGGGACCACGCCGCTCTGAACTTTGACGACCTGATCGTCTGATTGTCGGTAGAACATTCGAGAGGCAGGCCTCGTCCCGTTCTCATTCTTGGGTCCGATCTCCCAAGTCTTTCTGCCAACACTGTCATAGCGATAATACATCGCATCATCGCTGCCTGGCAGCGGCCCATCGACTGCGATGGTTCGGCCAGCGTCGTCGTAAGAGTAGCTCGTGGTCAGCGGAGCGTTGCCCACCCCGTCGGTAATGCTTTCTGTAGCTGGGAGAGTGGTCGAACCCCAATAGGTTCGGCTTGTGACGAACGAGTTTGCGGTGCCACAAGTAAGCTCTGCTCCAGCGCTATTCGCTGCGCAAACCTCTTCAGAGATCAGCCTGCGAAAAGCGTCATAGGTGTATTTGGTCTTGCGGCGCTGGTTGTTAGCGTCGATCGGCTCAAGCTTGGTGCGGAGCAAGCCTTCATAGGTGCCATCCCATGTGTAATCGGTCTGTTTGCCTTTTGCGTCTCGAGTCCAAGTAGGCTTGAAGCAGTTTGCGCCGAAACACGGTAAGAAGCCTTGTCCGCCAGGATAGTTGGCTGTCTCCACAATGTCCTGAAGCCCGGAATTCGGTTTTGCCTTTATGCGCTTCTCGATGATGTTGCCGATCGCATCATAGTCAACTTGAACCGAATTGCCCTCAGGGTAGACAATTTTTCGCAGCTTCCCAAAGACATCGTGAATGTATTCAGTTTCGTCACCAGTGCTATTGGTGATCCTTCTGACTGAAGGAACCACCTGAGAGCCAAGCGCCGGATGGAGAATGTCCGCGCTCCAAGTCGCGCCTTGTGGGCCCGTTGCAGTGATCTTGCTAAACTTTGGTGCAGTGGCGGTCTGATTCAGAGTTAAGTTTTGGTATGAGTAGTTCCATGTCACGCCCTGATTTGTGATCTGGGCTACTGGCGCAAGCCAGGCGGTTGGTTGTGGAGACTTTGTAGCGGTGTACTCTGGCGCTGTCTCACCAGGTAGAGTGAGCGAGGTTGAAGAAACCAAAGGCATAGCATCCAAATGTGCATTGCACGTACCACACTCCCAGGTTCTTCCCGCAATATCTGTGATCGTGTTGCCGCTGTAAGTATGCTGCGCCAAAGGTGTTGTCGAAGAACTCCCTTTGTAGATACCAGCACTGGCCAGTGTACGCCAAGTCGTCGTGTTTCCAGTATTAGATTCATATGTGAAGCGAATCTCGTAGCCTCGATTGGTGACCACTTTCAGGGGGCGATGGTATTTGATTACAACCCCGCCACCTTGGTTTTGCGTGTAGGTTTCGTATGTGAAGGTGTGCCGCTCGCCATCGGCATACTGCACATAGGACGCGAAAAACATGAGATACAGTGGTCGTCCAGGTATATCCTGCCAAACCATTTGCTGATCAAATAGAACCTGCTTGCCTGTACCGCCTTCGATGAAATTGAATGTCCTCGAGCCAAGCCCTGCGACGAGGGTTGACCCATCTTGGTTATATGACTCGCATTCGCCATCCAAGCATTTGAGAAGACCAGAAGTTAGGCCTCCACCGTTAACATTATAAGTCGCATATTGGCCTGAGGGCACATTCCCTCGAACGTGCGGAATAAGATCGTTTATCCGGCTAAATTGGAGTCGCCCCGCGCCAGGAACCGTTAGCGGAGGCGCCCTATTTGGCACTTGCCCTGTAATGAGGTCGACACCATTTGGATCAGGTTCAATCTTTAGGGGCTGTATCTGCTGCGCGGCTACAGGAGATGCTGAGACAAGGACAGCTCCAAGTAAACAAACTGAAAATGCGATCCCAAGAATGCTTTTCAAATTTTCCAGCATCTTATGCCCCTGAAACTTCGTGTATTTTTCGCTGTGGACCGCGGTCACTATGAAGGACTGAGCCACTGTTATTGGTGAGACGTGACTATGGTCGACGCTTCTTGCCCCGATTCCATTGGCCGGAAACCGCCTCAGCCAATCCGCAAAGTACCTGGGCGCGAACGCCGTAGGCGGCTGCAAATTGCTTTTGGATGTCCTCAAGGGGCAGCGATGCCAGATCACATACTGAATCGCGCCAGGCCTCGAACTCTTTCTCGTTCGCGAACGCGTCCGAACATCGAATCACTTTGAACCGCTTGGCTTGCAGCGCAGAGCGATTGCCTTGGGGCAAAACAATAAGAAGCGGGTCTTCGCTTTTGCGATCGGAAGTCATGCAGACTGGCTTCCCCGACTTCCCCTGAGCCTTCACGAGGCTTAATTCACCAAGACCGATATTGATCGACGCAATGATCAGACTTGCCATTGCTACGGTGCTGCTGATGCATCGCTTTGAAGGTGATGCAGCTAGGTTCTTTTGGTTCATTGCAGTGGCCCTCCACCGCCACAAATGCTCGTAGAAACAGAGAGCAATCCGGTCGCTGAGGCACCAAGGGAGTCCTGCACGGTGTAGGTAAAAGTCGAAGAGTCCCCGTCTGGCCCCAAAACCACATCAACCGACGAAGAAGAGACGACATTCGCAACTGCCGAGCCGCTGTTCCGGATGATCGAAACCAATGCCAGAGGGTAGTTGCCCTCTGGATCAGAATCGTTCGCTGTCAGATTGACGATGATTGCATTTCCGCACTGACCAGATCCAAAATCCGTGGTCGTATTAGGTGGATTGTTGCCTGGTGGCGGCGGAGGCGGAGGCGGCGGAGGCGGCGGAGGGGGAGGAGGTGGCGGAGAACCCCCACCTTGCGTGCATTCAGTCGCCCCAGCGCTTGTGTTCGCCACATACTGCGTCCGATTGTCAGCCTCGTCATAACAAATCGATTGAGTTTCGCCGTTGTTTTGACTGCCCGTGCCAGTCGTCACCACTTTCACCAAGCGGCCGAGAGCATCGTAAGAATAGGTCTCCGTACTGGACTGCGCATTGGCGACGTTATTGCTCGCCAATGCAGCCAACGAAGAGCCAATCAGAAAGGCTGATAAGCGCATCGAGAACTTCCCCTGTTGCTCACGTAGGGGAAACTACTGATCGGCTCTGGTCAACGAATGTTTTGAAAGTTCAGCGTCTTCTAAATCTGAAAACCGCAGAAACCGGATGTACGAGCGCCTGTAGCTCTACAGAAAAAAGTAACCCCCAAAAAAGACTTTTGTTTGCGTCGGTAGCGGCCAAAACTGCGGTTGGTTTCGTACGACTCGACGTGCAAACTGCGTATTCGGTCGCACGACCGAACGCTTATTCACGCCGAAGCGATGCACTTGGATTGGGATCATCTCCAAGCGGTGGCAATTCTCGCGCCTCTACGACAATAGTTCGAGGCGCCGCGTCGTGAGCGGACGAACCTAAAGTTGAAAAGCCCCCCGCAATCGTAGGCGCCGACAACAGCACGAAGATGCCAATCACGCACCTTGCTCCTAATTGAAAGGAAATACGTCCCTGAAGGATTGAGAAACCAAGCAGCGCTACTGCAATTACGCACAGCGTGATTGCTATGTCGCTTAACACAATGCTTTCAAGCCAATCGGTTGCGCTCGAAATGGAAGTGTTGGATGGTTCGAACAAGGTAGTTTGCATGCTAACTCTTTTTTGGATTAGGCTATCGAATAACTCGCAGAGGCCCAGCCACAATTCAATGGGAGAAGGGTTCAAAGACGAGAACGGGGTTTGTCAGGGTGGCTGAAAAGGTGGCTCAGACAAGCCACTCAGTTTTTTCTTCAAATTTTCTAGTTATTTGAACAGTCCCGTGGTGCATCTCGACAGAGCTAAACAGACCGGTTTTTCATTCCCATGGACGACCAGTCCAATGAAAATCCGGTCTAGTCGATCAATGCGCCTGCGTTGACCTCTAGGGCGATAGCCAACCGTTCAATCACTTCTATTGAAGGGTTACGCGCACCGCGTTCCAGATCGCTGATGTAAGTTCGATGGATGTCGGCCTGATGGGCAAACTCTTCCTGGCTCCATCCCTTATCAAGACGGAACTTGCGTAAGTTCGCGGCGAGGCGCTGTCGAATACCCACTCGCGCAATTGAAGCCGATGTCGTCGATCAATCTACAGACGATCAGTGACATTTTGCTTGACTGAGCGAGCTATGCGAGCAGTAGTGATGTCACTTATCGACGACATAAAGGTATAAGATGTTTATTCCAGCGAAAAGCTTGCAATGGATTGCTGTGGCGGGAAGCATAGCTGCTGCGGTTGTAGTAGTGCCACCCGCCTCGTACGCGCGCGAACAGCAAGGTGATGAGTCAGGCGTCGCTGGCAATTCTTCCGTAAGGATTGTCGACGAGCAGATTGAATCAGCCGTGCCTCCTATGCTTTGGCAAGATTTGAGGGTTGGCATGTCACCGGAAGAAGCACTTGCAATCATTCGTGATATTCCTGAGGTATCGAGCGCGAGACAGTATCGGCGAAGGGCAGATGATGACCCCAGTCAGCTTCGGATTTCACTTCGTTCTGAAAAGATCCAGATTGCAGGAATGCCATTCGAGATCGAACCGCGTTTTGCAAAACGGCGCCTTGATCAGGTCTGGCTCGTTTCAACCGCTCAATGTAGCAACAATGCCGTTGCGTTGCTTGAAGAACTCTCAGCGGGCCTCGCTACCAAATATCCGGAAGCCATTTTTGAAGAGGAGTTCAGCCGCGTTGACCTCTCTCGAGCGCACCGCAATTCTCGCAGCAGCGGGCAAAGCGTTCGTTTCTCGCGCATCTATAGTTCACGCGATGTCGCAGTTGTCTTAACCTTCTCATTCTCTTCAGAAAGCCCGCCGCCTTATCCCGGGTCTCGCAATCGTTTTGCTCTCTCGCTCTACCAGATTGCCCGCAGCAACTATCGTCAAAGGTCACAAGACTGCGATGGCACCGGTCACAACAGAATGGGCATAGCGCTCCAATACATGACCCGTAGCTCCTTTGATGCTCGAGCCGCCAAGCTCGCGGAGGAGATCGAGGGCGAAAGAGCTGAGCTCATCGATCAGCTCTAAAGGCATCGGCATTCCTAGCAGCTATCTATTGGCCCCTTAGGACACGTATCATAAACTGGCTTCACTTCATTGCCGACAAACTCGACGATTAGTTTGCGAGGGCCATCCTCGCTAAGGTCGGGACGAACATCGTCAATCTCTGACTCCTTGATCAGCTCAAAAAGCCGCAGCATGTCGCGCGGTGACGTTCGAGCCTCATTGAGAAAATTCCTCAGCATCGCCTCGAACCTAGTCATTTGGACCCTTTTGCCATCAATCTTCACCGTTACCTTTTCGTACAATAGCCTCGCCAACATTGCATCAGCATTCTGCCGATGTTTCGACTTTCGCCTGCCGGCTGCAGCCTTGTTCCCTTTCTTGAACTGGTGTTGCTTTGGCGGCTTCTTGTAACCAACCTCATAGTCTGCATCGTCATCCTCTACTTCATCCATTGTCCGCCTCCGTGGTTGCAGCTGGCGAAATCGTTGCGGCCTCCTTTTTCCTGACTCTAAATGGCTCGACACCCGTCGCTTCACGGAACCGATGCAAGATGATGTCGCAGTAATGCGGATCGAGCTCGATCAATGCGGCTCGTCGCTTTGTTCTTTGCGCAGCTAGAGCAGTCGTTCCCGATCCTGCGAATGGATCAAGCACCAGGTCACCTGGATTGGAACAATCAAGGATGGCATCGGCCACCATTTCCAAATTCTTGACGGTCGGATGGAGGCTCAGTGCTTTAGAGCGTCCTCGCCCGAATGATCCCATCCCTGGATAGGTCCAGACGTTTGAACGATTGCGACCGTGACGGCCAAGTTCGACATTGTTGATGTGCGGCTCGGAGCCAGATTTGAATACAGCGATGAACTCGTGACGACTGCGGTAGAGCGAGCCCATAGATCCCGTCCCTTTGTCCCAAACGCAGATTGCTTTGAGCTCGTCAAACTGCTTGTGGCCGACGCTTACCAGCAGATCAATCTGCCGCCAGTCCATGCAAATGAAGTGGATGGCTCCATCCTTTGTCGAAGCGATCGAAAACTGGATAAAGCGCTCTAGAAACTCACCAAATGTCTTCCGTGACATCTCTCCGCTTGCTTGCACGAAGTCCTGATGCTGAACTTTCCCTCTGCCAGAAGCAACACCAGCGATCGGCAAATTGTAGGGCGGGTCGGTAAACACCAGCCCCGCCTTTTCTGAACTAAGCAAGGTTTCGTAGCTCTTTGGGTCAAGCGCATCTCCGCAATAAAGTTTGTGTTTGCCGAGTTGCCATAGATCGCCAACTCTGCAGCGCTGCTCTACGTCTGTGGCGAGGAACTCCGCCTCCTCAGTTTCGCTTTCGTCCCGGCTCTTCTCGATCAGATAGTCGATTTCACCAATCTCAAAACCCGTATCGATTATCTCAATTGCGCCCTCGAGTTCGAGTAAAGCGTTGAACTCGATCGCCAGCTGCTCTTCATCCCATTTGCCTTGTTCCGCCAGCTTGTTGTCAGCGATGACGAACGCTCGGCGCTCGGCTTCCGTGAGATGATCAATGCACACCACGGGCAATGTCTTCTCACCGAGCTGCTTGGCTGCCTCTAGTCGACCGTGCCCGCACAGCACCATGCCGTCTCCATCGACGAGGAGCGGCACCAGAAATCCAAACTGTCTGATTGAACGGCAGATCTTTGAGATCTGCTCCTTGGGATGCAGCTTCGCGTTATCAGGATTTTCGCGGAGCTCTTCGATCGAGCGATACTCGACTTGTAGCTCATTTCTGAGTTTATTTGAGATTGTCATTTTTCACCTTCCAGATGCTTGAAAAAGGTGATTCTGAACCGAACGAAATTCGTCCGTAAGGCTGAAGTAAGAAATTCAATTTCCGGCTAGTTTGATAGGGTTTGCTCAATTGCCGTTTACGTTGGGAGAATTCCCGTCGAGCAAAGGAAAAATTCCCGTTCTGAGATTTCGGAAGCATCCCGATTGAGGTGGTAAGAGACTGCAATTACGCGATAAAAGCGAACGTCTGGTTCTCTTGACAGACTCAAACTAGGCCAAAAATCCCGTTCAAACGGGACTTAGTTCCCGTAGACGGGTTAGAGGTGGACTGGGCCATTCACCATCCGTTTCCTCTTAAAGCAACGCGACAATTGGTAGCCGGGCTGGCTTTGGCTCAGCTTCCCGATTGGGGGCTGGCGTCTGCGTTCGTCTCTTGCTTGACGCCGCCTTGAGATACGACCCATTCATTGATCGCTTCTGCCGCCACCTGGGCGCCTTCGGGGCTGAAATGCGCATCGGGCGCATAAAGCGCTGTCGGATCTTCGGACCTCGCGAATATGTCGGTTAGGTCGATCACTTCAATCCCGTTTGCCTCGGCTGCGGCCAGCACGTCGCCGCGCAATTGATCGTAGACGAAGGACTTGTTGAGCAAGCCGCGATACCGCACGTCCTGCGGGATATAGACAAGCGCGAACTTGCCGCCCCATTGCTCGGTCAACTCTTTCGAGCGCGCAAGTATATCGCTGTAAATCGGTTGCTTTTTGGATACTCGCGGGTAATCGAGACCCAGCACGCTCCACACTTCATTGAGCGCGATGACATTGCGCAGGAATGAGGATTTGGTGAGCACATTGGTGGGTGAGACTTGCCGGCTCCACCAATCCTGAAACAGCGTATCGATCGCTGCCTTTTGATCTTCGGTCAGCTCTGGCTCACCGAAATCAACGTCTTCCTCAAGCGCAGGCATGAGCCATTCCATCTGCGTTTCGCGCTCAAGGTTCTGCCAATCATTACCCTCGAAAAATGCCATCACGACATAGTCGGGTTCATAATGCGATGCGTACCGGCCAAGGATGGCAAGTTCGAGCAAAGGGCCGCCTGAGCGAATGCCGAAGCTGACAGAGCGGGGCTGGAGCGTGCGCATGCGATCAAGCAGCGTGTCGCCTTCGAATTGGCAGTGCCCCTCGACAAAGGAGTCTCCGATGATCGCGAGGTCGATTGTGTCCTCATAGATCGTGTCGGGATTGTTAAAACCGTACCGGTCGGCGGTGTAGTAGACAGGAGCGCCCTCATTGGCGCACAGCAGAACTTCCTGATTGGGCGCGCCTGCAAGGACCGACTGATCGAGCGCCTTGATATCGAGGTCGGATTGAATCTGTTTGCTGCTGAACATGGGCGGCAGGTTCGATTGGCCTCGAACGGCTGCGTCTTCCGCGCCGCCTTCGGGTGCGAGCATCCCGACCATGTTGAAGATCGCGAACAGCAGGCGGGCGTTCAAAATGATCTCGATGATCAGGAGCGCGAACAAGGCGGCCGCCGAAATCAAACCGACATTGGCAGCGCGAGGTGGCGACAATTTGCGGCCAGCGTAGATCAGCAGCCCGGCAATCGCCAAAGGGGCGCCGATATAGCGAAGAAAGCGCGGCACATCGGCCCCGTATTCAGAGAAATTGAGCGCGGCATATCCCGCTATCAGTATGAAATAGCTCGCCGGAATGAGGCACAGCAGCATGGCAAGCGCGCGGCTGATGGGCCGTTTTGTATTGTCAGTTCCCTGCGCTTCAGGGGAGAGGGTTTGTGTCATCAATCCAGCTCGAACATGTCGGTGTAGTCCTCGGCGAGCTTTGGATCCTGTTGATCCTTGTAAAGCACGCAATTGCCGATCGTCAGCACATCAAGGCCCGTGCCCATGAAGCAGCGAAATGCGTCCTCGGGTGTGCAGACGATGGGTTCACCGCGCACGTTAAAGCTGGTGTTGATCAGCACGGGGCACCCGGTGCGCTCTTCAAAGGCGGATAGCAGCTCCCAGTATTTGGGATTGGTGTCCTGGTGCACTGTCTGGATGCGCGCGGAATAATCGACATGGGTGATGGCGGGGATCGAAGATCGCGCGACATTCAATTTGTCGATACCGAACAGCTGCTGCTCTTCCTCGGTCATTTCGCGGCGCGTTTCTTCTGCTACATCGCCGACAATCAGCATGTACGGGCTGTCACGGTCATGATCGAACCATTGCGATACGTTCTCGCGTTTGACGGACGGGGCAAAGGGGCGGAAGCTCTCGCGGAATTTCACTTTGAGGTTCAGCGTTTTCTGCATGGTCGGTGATCGCGGATCGCCGAGGATGGACCGTCCGCCCAAGGCGCGCGGGCCAAATTCCATACGGCCCTGCATCCAGCCAATGGCTTTGCCGTCGGCGAGCGCATCGGCGGTTTTGGCGATCATGTCTGCATCGCTGACAGTCTCGAACTTTGCGCCCATGGCGGTGAGGCGCGCCTCGATTTCGTCCTGCTCGAACACGGGGCCGAGGTAGGAGCCCTTCATCGTGTCTTTGCCGGCGATAGGTGTCGCCCGGTCTTGCCCAAGGAATTGGTGCCAGGCGGCGATCGCTGCTCCCAACGCTCCACCCGCATCGCCAGCGGCTGGCTGAATCCAGATGTCGTCAAAGATGTTTTCGCGGAGCAATTTGCCGTTCGCGACGCAATTGAGCGCAACGCCGCCTGCAAGGCACAGATTGCGCTCGCCTGTTTCCTTGCGGATCGAGCGGGCAAGCTTGATGACGATTTCCTCGGTCACTTTCTGGACAGAGGCAGCGAGGTCCATTTCGCGCTGCGTCAATTCCTGTTCGGGTTTGCGCGGCGGCCCATCGAACAATCTGTCGAACGCCTTCGACGTCATCGTCAGACCCGAGACATAGTTGAAGTACTTCTGGTTGAGCTGGAAGGTCCCATCAGCCTTCACATCGATCAGGTGATCAAAGATTTTCTGGGTGTATTTGGGCTCACCATAAGGCGCGAGGCCCATCACCTTGTATTCGCCCGAATTGACCTTGAAACCGGTGTAATAGGTGAAAGCGGAATAGAGCAGGCCCAGCGAATGCGGGAAGTGCAATTCCTTCGTGATTTCAAGGCTGTTGCCGCGCCCCTGACCCAGCGAAGTGGTGCACCATTCGCCAACGCCATCCATCGTCAGAACGGCAGCGCTTTCGAAAGGAGACGGGAAGAAGGCGCTTGCGGCGTGCGACTGGTGATGCTCGGTGAAGAGCAGCGAGCCCTCCCACGATTTTGTGCCTGCAATCTTGCCCAGTTCCTCGCGCAGCAGGCGCTTTTGAAACAGCTTGTCCTTGATCCACAGCGGGATCGCCATGCGGAACGAATTGAAGCCGGTTGGAACCGTAGCGAAATAGGATTCCAGCAGCCGTTCAAACTTCAGGAACGGCTTTTCGTAAAACACCACATGGTCAACGCCGTCGACCCCGCACCCCGCCTCTGAAAGGCAGTACTCGATTGCCTTGGTTGGAAAACGCGGATCGTGCTTTCGCCGCGTAAACCGCTCTTCCTGAGCGGCAGCCACGATCCTGCCGTCTTCGACCAACGCAGCCGCGCTGTCATGATAGAACGCTGATACCCCCAGAATGCGCATGATCTGTGCCGCGGATCAGAATATGCTGTAGATGAACGGGGCGACAGCTGTGCCCTGTGTCAGCACGATCAAGGCGCCAAACAGCAACATGATCAACAGGATCGGCGCCATCCAAAGCTTTTTGCGCGCTTTCAAAAAGACAAACAGTTCCTTCAGCAGCTCCATGGCTGTGTCCTCTCTACGTCAACCTTCAGAATTGGTTGGTCATTGTTTCGGGTTCGGGCCCGGCGGGATCCCGCTCGACCCAGAATGATTGCGCGTCCGGCTGCGGCCTTTGGCGCAGGGCATCGCGGCGGAAGACCTTCATGATCAGCCCGATGGGGACGAACAACACGAAATACATGATCCCCATGATGATCGGATTGACGATCATGGCGAGGAGCAGACCAAACTTGGTCCATACCTTGTTGAGCGGGGACAAGACTTTCGGGGCGACAATGCCGAACAAAACAAGCAATGTGCCGGGCGCTGCCACAGCTATGGTGCTGGTCTGGCCCGCATCAAAGAACCACAGCCTGACAAAAGCGATCGCGAGAAGAATGACGCCGACCGTCAGGCCAAAGGCCCTGTCGGACGAGGTCTTTATCTCGTGATAGTCCTCAAATGCTTCGTGTCTGTTGCCAGCCATCTTGTTCCAGCCCATCCCCTATTTGTAACAAGGTGTTAACACAGGAGCGGGCCGAACGGCGAAAGCCATATCGTATAGAAATCGACAAAATCGATATACCGCAAAAGTATAGCGGCGCATTGCAAGCAAAATGATCCGGACCTCTAAGTCCGGCACTAAGTAAGGCTGCTCGCGGGTCTAGAAATTCATAAAGACATTGACGTTGGCAACGTGATCCATCCGATCTTCGCCATCGCGAAAAACGGTTTGATTGAGGTATCCGGGCACAGCCTGCACGCCTTTGGCAATCGGGATCGAAACCCCCACAAAGTTACGCCAAACGCTCAATCCGCCGCGCTGAAATTCGGTTTCGTTGAGCTCAATAAACGGCTCGGTGTAGGCGACGAATTGGTTGTTTTCGCTGATCGG
This sequence comes from Erythrobacter sp. YT30, assembly GCF_001542875.1. GTDB lineage: Bacteria > Pseudomonadota > Alphaproteobacteria > Sphingomonadales > Sphingomonadaceae > Erythrobacter. The sequence continues at coordinate 1,394,494 of NZ_LMAF01000002.1, forward strand.
GACGCGCAGCTGCACAAAGTTGCGAAAGCGCCATGACGTGCCATCGCCTTCTTCGAAAGTGCGCTGTTCAAGCCGGGTGCGCGAATCGAGCGTCACCCCGTCCTTGTCGAGCAGTCGGACGTTCAGCTCCTGATAGAAACGGTGTTCATTGATTTCGACTGGCCCCACCGGATCAGTCAGGATGTAAGCGTAACCTCCGCCGATATTCACGTCTTTGCTGATGCGGTATCCAACCATTGAGCGCAAAAGCAATTGGCCCAGCCTATCGGCATCGTTGGTAAAACGCTCCTGCGCTTCGCCGCGAATGTACCAGTCGCTGTCTTCGCCCAGATCAATCACAACGAACTGGCCGGTCCACACGTTGAAATCATCTTCTGTCGCTGCGGCAGGCTGCGCGATCAGGACGGTGGAAAGCGCTGAAAGCGCGATGGCGGAGCGGCGTGCAACGATCATGAGTATTCTCGCGATTGGAAAAGGGAAAAACAAATGCAGCCGCTCCCCAAAAGAAGAGAGAAGCGGCTGCAACAAGGGTCTGTTAAAAAAGGTTATTCTGGCCTGCGCCAAGTTTGTCCGAAAGGTCTGCAGTCATGTCGTAAGATTCTCCATTCGACATAACGCTAGCAGCGTCTCCTTTGATCCCGGCAGGATCAGCGCTGTTCTGCGCGCTCGCAGATCGTGCGTTTGGGAGAACGCGCGGAGCTGCAAGCAGCGCGCCTTTCAAATTGAGCATGACGTACTCGTGGTTTCCAGGAGAAGTGAGAAAATATTGGGCGGGCGACACCGGGTCAGATGTCGCCCGCCAAAAGCGCCTATGACAGGGGGGGGAGGGGCTGATTCTTAGGCGCTTTCTTTCTCAGTCAGTCTTGATCAATCGGCAGCAGAAGCCACGGCAACCGGTGCGAATGGCATCGAGCTGTGGTGCGTGTTGATCTTCAGATTGCCGTCTTCGTCGCGGACATATCCGAAGGTGTATTCAACCTTGGTCACGCTGCCGTCTGCGCCAGTGAAGTAGTAGTTACCCATGGCCATCGCGTTGTCATCATCGGTGACAATGCCTTCGTTCTCGAAGCGGACAGCTGTCCAGCCTTTAATCGCAAAGCCGCTGTCTTCAGCGCGCATGCCTTTGACGAAGTAGCTCAGCGCCTCGTCATAGGTGCCGCGGAACTGGTCTTCAGCAGCAAGCGTCGGCTTGAAGAGCACCATGCCGTTGTCATAGTTGTAAAGCGTGTCGAGGTGATTGCGTGCGGTTGCAACGTAATCGCTGCCCTCGGTGTGTGCGGCAGAAATCGCAACGATGCCGTCGCCCCATGCGCGCTGAGCGGCTTCAACTTCTTCGGTGGTGATGGCTGCAGGAGCGCTCTGCGCGATTGCAGGCATGCCAACAACGGCAGTGGTTGCAGCAGCGCCAAGAGCAGCAAGGCCGAGCGAACTTTTGAGTGAGATAGACATAAAACTTCCTCTTTTCGAACAAAGGGTGCTTTGAAAAACTTGGAGCCCCCAAAAAACTGTGACGACCATTTGCGGCCGGTGAGCTTTAGATACGTTGAGACGAGCTTTGCGTAATCAGCCGGGTGGCTTGCTGTCCGGCGTACGCCGAATGGCCTATGCGTTTTTCGCAGGAAGCATTAGTTAGGGCGCATGGACCACCGCATTTCCGCTCTGCCAAACGATAGCGAAACCATCGCCGAACTGCGCGAGTTATATAGAGCGGCTGAATCGCGTGCGGCGCGATTGCGGCTTTTATCGGTTTCGGGACAGGATTTGGCCAAGGCCGAAGCGAGCACTCTCGATGACATATTAAGTAAGTGCGCCGAACGACTGGCATTCTTTGTCGGAAGCCGATCAGGCTCGGTTTCGGCTGCCGATGAGAGCGCCGCCGGCATAGACATTTACGCGCCGGGACAGGATGGGCAGGTCGTTGCGAAACTGGTGATCGAGGGGCTTTCAGGTCTGGACGCCATTCCCGATGCCGAAGATCGCGAAGCGTTTCGCATGCAGCTTGATATGATGGGCACGACGATTGAACGCATCCGCACCGAGCGCGAGCGAAGCGCGCTGCTTGCTGAACTTCAGGAGCGCGAAAAGACGCTCGAAATGCTGCTCGAAAAGATATTTACAGCGCAGGAAGAAGAACGCCGCCGTGTCAGCCACGAATTGCACGATGGTGTTGCGCAGACGGCCACCGCGCTTGTGCGCTTGCTCGAAGGGTCAGAAGCACGGCAATCGAGCAGCGCTGTTGGCGTTTCGCAAGCCGAGGTTGCGCGTTCGCTTGTATCTGAACTGCGCCGAGTGATCGCTGGGCTAAGGCCGACCTTGCTCGATGACCTTGGCTTTTTGGCAGCGCTTCATTCGCTTGCCGATGGATTGGAGACGCAGGGATTTAATGTCACGGCCCGCCTTGAAGGCGATGACCGGTCGCTATCCTCGCTGCACGAAACAGCCCTGTTTCGGGTCGCACAAGAAGCGATCACCAATATCCAGAAACATGCGGGCGGCCCTTGCGACGTTTCAATCGAAGCGCGGCTCGATAGCGATCCCATGGTCCTCAGCATTGCTGACAAAGGACGCGGCCCTTCGGCTGAAACGCGCGCATCGGCGGGACTTGCCGGACACAATGTCGGCATTGACGTGATGAAAGAGCGTATGACAGCCATTGGCGGCGCGCTCGATTGGCAAGCAGGAGAAGCGGGCGGTGTGACAGTCACGGCGACGCTTCCAAAAAGGTCCCAAAGATGAGCGGGCCGCGCATTCTAATCGTTGATGATCACCAGCTTGCCCGCGAAGGTTTGCGAGCGGTTCTGGCAGGTGATGGATTTGATATTGTAGGGCTTGCCGAAACGGGTGAGCAGGCGATTGAGCTTGTCCAGGATCTCAAACCTGACATTGTCCTGATGGACGTGCGCCTTGGCGAAGGGATAGACGGGCTGGAGGCAACGCGCCGTATCGCGGCTATGGGCCTTTCGACGCGCATCATCATGCTAACGCTTCACGATATGCCAGGCTATGTTCGAGAAGCGCTTGCTGCGGGCGCTGCGGGTTATGTTCTGAAAGATACCGCGATTGGCGATTTGCGATCGGCAATTGAGCAAGTGATGGGCGGGCAGTCCGCCATCCCGCTCGATCTGGTAAGCGCTGCGATGAGATCGAACGCCCCGGTGAGCCGCGCCGGCGATCTCGCTGAAATACTCACTCCCCGCGAACAGGAAGTGGTGGGCTATGTCGCCGAAGGTCTGACCAACAAGGAAATCGCTCGCAAGCTTGATATCAGCCCTGCCACGGTCAAAGTTCATGTTGAACGCTTGATAGGCAAACTGGGCGTCGCTGATCGGACGCAAGCCGCTGTCCTTGCCGAAAAAATGAAATCAACCGGGAAAAGTGCGTTTTGACAGATCATCGGGGGGCAATGTCGATGCGGCTTTGGACCGACCGTCCGCTCGCATTCAAGGGGCTGGTGGTCATTGCTTTGCCGCTCGCGGTGCTCTTGGGGGCGCTCGTATCGCTTTACCTTGCCAGCAGCGCTGAAGCCCGCGCCGAAGACGATGTGCGTCGTGCCTTTGCCATCCAGCGCGACATCTATCAGGTCCACGCGCTTCTGGCCGAGGCGGCGACGGGTGTTCGCGGATATGCGCTTACGGGCGAAGATCGCTTTCTCGAACCCTATAGAAAATCAGAACGGGAATTGCCGCCAACACTCGAGCGGCTCGATATTGCGATTGAGGATGAAGTCGTCAGTCGGTATTTTGAGGACCTTCTTCTGGTCGTTGAAGAAAAGCGCGAAGGGCTGAGATCCACGGTCGCGCTTTCCGAAATCCCTCAGGCATCGAGCCGCGAGGAAATCGAAGAGGCGTTGATCGCCAACAAGCTCGCACTCGACAGTGTGCGGCGCGAAATTGACAAGATCCAGCAGCGCGAAGCTGTCGTTCTCGATGAACGCCGCGCACTGGTTGACGATGTTCGAACGCGGTTTTTGACGCTTACAGCGGTGAGCGGGATTGTGGGGCTTCTGGGAAGTCTGGCCGCGGTTTACTTGTTTTCGACCGGGATCGTGCGCCGTGTCAGCAAACTAGAGAGCAATGCCGAATTGCTCGCGCGCGGGGAGCGGCTGACCGAGCTGCCTGAAGAGGCCGATGAGATCGGGCGTTTGACCCAGCGCCTCGTCGGGGCAAGCGCGCTTTTGAGGAAACGCGAAGAAGACTTGCGCGCCAGTGAAGAACGCTTTCGCCTCGTGATCGAAGGGGTGCGTGATTACGGGATTTTCGCGCTGAGCCCCGATGGCATAGTCACAAGCTGGAATCTGGGCGCCGAACGCATCAAAGGCTGGCAGGCGCACGAAATTCTTGGCGAGCATTTCAGCACGTTTTATCCAGACGACACGCGCGATTTCCTTCCCAAGCAAATGCTCGAACGCGCCCGCGCTGATGGATCGGCAGAGGACGAAGGCTGGCGCCTGCGCAAGGATGGATCGCGGTTTTGGGCCAATGTTGTCATCACAGCACTGCGCGATGAGGACGGAGAACTGCAAGGCTTTGCCAAAGTCACTCGCGACATGTCCGAACGCCGCCGCAGCGAAGAAGCCTTGCGCCTGGCGCGCGAGGAGGCAGAAGCGGCCAACCTTGCCAAGAGCGAGTTCCTGTCGCGCACCAGCCATGAATTGCGCACGCCGCTCAATGCGATCCTGGGCTTTGGGCAATTGCTCGAAATCGATGTTGAGGATTTCAATGAGCCCCACCGCGAGGCGATAGACCGGATCACCATGGCAGGCCGCCACCTGCTCGCGCTGATCAACGATCTGCTCGATATTTCCAGCATTGAGGCGGGCGGCGCGGATCTGCAATTCGAAATGCTCGATGTCGCAAGCGTGCTGCGCGAGGCGCATGATCTTGCCGATCCGATCGTCTCCAGCGCGGGGCTTTCGTTTGAAATGAGCCTGCCGGAAAGCGCGCTTGCCGTCAGGGCAGATCGTCGCCGGCTCACACAGGTGATCCTCAATCTTGTCGGCAATTCAGCGAAATACAACACCGATGGCAGCTATGTGAGACTGGGCGCGGCGCAGGATGACGAGGGGCAAGTGTCCTTCTTTGTCGAGGATGATGGCCCGGGCGTTGATCCTGACAAGGCATCGCGCCTGTTCACCGCGTTTGATCGGTTGGGCCAGAACAAGAAGACGAAGACCGAAGGGACTGGCCTTGGCCTCGCGCTTTCAAAGTCGCTGGTAGAGTCCATGAACGGGGTTATCGGGTATTCGAGCAACGATCCGGGCGCACGCTTCTGGTTTCGTCTGGCGGCAAAAGATGCCGCGTCTTCCGATGTGATCGAAGCGCAGGAGAGCTGAAGCACCCATGCCCGTTCAACTGATCGAGCCTGAGAAAATCCTCGGTTGCCGCATCCTTGCGATCGATGATGAGGAAGCCAATGTCGTGCTTCTACGCAATTTGCTGCAGCGCGAAGGCTACACCGATGTGCATTGCCTCACCGATTCAAGCGAGGCCCTTAAAACCTATATCGATATCGAGCCTGATCTGGTCCTCCTCGATCTGATGATGCCCGAGATTGACGGGTTTCAATTGCTGGAAGCGTTTTCGCGCCACGATGCAGCCGATGAATTCCGCCCCGTTCTGGTGTTGACGGCGGACACGACAATTCAGGCAAGGCGCAAGGCACTGGCGCTGGGCGCAAAGGATTTCGTCTCCAAGCCGTTTGACCTGATCGAAGTGGGTTTGCGGATTTCAAACCTGCTCGAAACGCGGCTGCTTTATGAGCGGGTGCGCGCAGTATAACGGGGCACCCAGCCGAGCTGTTCTCCTGTTGAGGTGCGCGCTGGCTTTAGGGCTCGCAATCCTATGGCACGGCCAGAAATACAAAGAGACACAGCCACAATGCTGCTCCCATCGCGATTGCGATTTTGCCTGTCTGGCTCCGGCGTGAGAGAAATCCGAGAACGCAGGCAAGGCCACCACCAAGCAATGTACCAAGCAGCATCAGCGCGCCGCCCAGATCGGGGTCCGCCGAGAGAAATGCCGCAATCATAATCGCAATCCCGACAAGAGCGCTGGCCAATGCGAACATGCCGGTCAGGCCATGCTCGTTGGCTGGTGGTTGCGGCGATGCGGCTATCTCGGGATCGGAAAAGCCGTTGATGAATGCGATCAATTCACTTTCGGACACCGAAGGATCATTGGCGATCAATTCTTCGACATGTTCGCGCGCGCCTTGGGCAATTGAGCCCATTTCATCAAGGTCATAGCCAGATGCTCGAAGCGACTGTTCGAGCTGCGCGATGGCTTTCTCGATATGCGCTGTATCGATTCTTTCGGTCCCAAATGTCATGATGTCTCGCCCCCGATTACAGCACCCACATCCTCTCTCATTTCACCCCAGAACGAAGCCATCCCTTTTAGGCGCGCGCGGCCATCCGCATTGAGCGAAAAATAGCGTCGCTTGGGACCGCGCTCGGAAGCTCTCATCTCCACTGCCACCAATCCCTCTTTCTGGAGGCGGGCAAGCAAGAGGTAGAGCGTGCTCTCTTTCATCGAGAGCGATGGGTGCAGCGCAAGCCTTTGCGCGATCTGGTACCCGTAGGCCGGGCCATCATCGAGCAGGGCGAGCACGCACAACTCCACAACCCCTTTGCGCATTTCACCTGACCAAGCCACGAACTCCGCGTCCCCACTATTCTGTATTGTAGAGTAATAGCTTCGCTGCTAGCGACTATACTCTGTGACGCAGAGGAGTACGTGATGTCTCGGTGTTATGCAATTGCTTGCCTTGCGGCTGTGTTGTCGCTTTCCGCATGTGGGAATGATGAAGCCAGCCCATTGCCCAATCCGGCTCCTGTTGTTGGAGGATTGCCGCCAATAGCGAGCAACACCGGGTTCGAAATCGCGCGACTGGCCGATGGCCCGCACATGGGGATCATCGTTGGGTTTGATGATTTGTCTCAAGGCCCCTTTGATAGACAAATGCGCTCGGCTGCCTTGCTGGATGAGGCAGCATCGAGCGGGGCCAGCATCAGCCGCATCCAGTTGGACTGGCCAGAATTGGAAACACAGCCCGGACAATCCGAAGCTGCCCCTCTCGCAGAAGCGCTGGAAACCGCGCGACAGAGGGGACAGCTGGTCTTTGTGACCCTGTCCACGCTCGATTCCGATGGCCTAACGCTGCCGGAAGACCTGCTGGATGGTGATGGAAAGCTGAGGGATGGCCTTTCGCTCGCATCCCCGGAAGTCCTGGAGCGCTTTCAAAGATTTCTGGACTGGATGGTGCCGCTGCTTGGCCCTGATGTGTGGGCGCTTTCCATGGGTAATGAGGTGGATTCGCCGATCGCCGACGGGCTTGTTCCGGCTGGCGATGCCTTGGTATTTTATCAAGCCGGTGCGCGGCGGATTAAGGCGATTGACCCTGATTTGGCGACGACAGTTACGCTTACCATCGGTGCGCCCTCGACCGTTCCCGATTTTGCAGCGCAGCTAAACGACAGCCTGGATGTGGCAACTGTCAATCACTATTGCCTTGATGCTGAACTCCAAATCGCCGGACAGAGCCAATGGGAACGCGACGTTCAGATCATGAAAGATATGGCGCGCGGCCGACCGATAATGATCCAGGAATTAGGCTGTCCCGTCAGCTATGCGGGTGACCCGGCGGCTTTTGCATCGAGGACTGGTACGATGAATGGCAGTCAGGATCTGCAGGCTGAATACTTCGCATTCTTTGATCGCCTGTATGCCGAGGATCCGCAATTCAGGGCTGCAACCGTTTTTCAGCTGTTTGACTGGTCCCCGGAATTGGCGGAGATGTTCGGAGATTTCGTTCGCGCGGAAGGCGAGCCACTGGCTGGTGACCGGTTGGAAGAATGGCTTGCTACGGTTGGCACTTGCCGATGGTCGGATGGAACTTGCAGGCCGGCTTGGGATGTGTGGCTCGCGTCCCTTTCGAGACAGTCACAAATTCGCGCACAGATGGCTGATTGAGTGGTGTTGCCAGTGGCCGGTCTCGCCGCCGATCCGCCTATTTCGCAAACAGTGCTGCTGGATCTGCAAACGCCTTGAATTCAAGCGCATTGCCTGCCGGATCGCGCAGGAACATCGTTGCCTGTTCGCCCTGTTGGCCTTCGAAGCGGATCGTGGGTTCAATCACGAAATCCATGCCTGCGGCGCGCAATCTGTCGGCGAGATCGCGCCAGTCTTCCATACCGAGGACCAACCCGAAATGCGGGACGGGCACATGTTCGCCATCGACTTCATTGTGCGTTCGGTCGCCTGCATCCTTGCTCATATGCGCGACGAGCTGGTGGCCATGAAAATTGAAATCCACCCATTCCTCGCTTGATCGCCCTTCGGCACAGCCCAGCACTTCGCCATAAAAGCCTCGCGCGGCGGCAAGATCATCGACGGGAAAGGCGAGATGGAAAGGGGGTAAGTGCGTTTGGGTCAGATTCATGGCGAGGCGTTGTCCGTTACTCTTTGATACACTCCCGTAACCTGTTCAGCCTCGACAGCGAAAGCCTGAATATCTAGGACATGGCCGAAACAGCGGCAAAAGGTGGAACTGCGCGCGTGAAACTGATCATTGGAAATAAGAACTATTCAAGCTGGAGCCTTCGCGGATGGCTCGCGGCCAAGCAATCGGGCCTGTCGTTTGAAGAGATCACCGTGCCGTTATTGGGTGAGCAATGGGAAGAGCGCAAATCTCAGGAAGATTTTCAGCCATCGTCCGGCAAGGTGCCGATCCTGTGGGATGGCGACAACGTCATCTGGGATAGCCTCGCGATCCTTGAATACCTTGCTGACAAGGTGGGGCGGGATCGTTTCTGGCCCAAGGACGATGCACCGCGCGGAATGGCGCGCTCTTTGGTGGCTGAAATGCATTCCTCCTACGCCGCCTTGCGCAGCGATATGCCGATGAATGTGCGCCGCCGGATCCAGCTGCAAAACCTGTCGGACCAGGCCAAGGAAGACATCGTGCGCATTCTGGGCCTGTGGGCAGAGGCACGCGCGCGTCATGGCAGCAGCGGGCCATTCCTGTTCGGCACTTTTGGCGCGGCCGATATCTTTTACGCACCGGTGGTTTCCCGCTTCATCACCTACGGAATCGGCGTCCCCGGATTTGCGCAAAGCTATATGGAAGCGATCTGGGAACACGCCTGGATGCAGGAATGGATCACCGCGTCCGAAGACGAACAATGGGTGATCGAACAATATGATACGGTTACGTGATCGCTTGCGCCGCCCAATAGGCGTGCTACCCCACGCGGGATGAGTGAAGTTTTAGATTATGCCAAGGCGTTGATCGCGGCGCCCAGCGTTACGCCAGCAACAGGCGAAGTGTTCGACGTGATGGAGGCGCTGCTTGCGCCTTTGGGTTTTGACATTCACCGTTTCCAGCGCGGTGATGGGGCTGAAGGGACCGACGAGGCTCCGGTCGAAAACCTCTTTGCCATTCGCAAAGGGCCCGAAGGGTCGAAGCATTTTGCCTTTGCCGGCCATCTGGACGTGGTGCCACCCGGCGAGGGTTGGACAAGCGCACCCTTCGAACCCGAAGAACGCGGCGAACTTCTCTATGGCCGCGGCGCGGTCGATATGAAGGGCTCCATCGCGTGCATGATCGCAGCGGTGAAAGACGTCCCGCAAGACGCAGGTACGATCAGCTTTATCATCACCGGCGATGAAGAGGGCCCGGCGCTCCACGGGACCCGCGCTTTGATCGACTATATGCGCGAAGAGGCGCTAGAGCCTGATCTGTGCCTTGTCGGAGAGCCAACCTCGGTCAACCAGCTGGGCGATATGATGAAGATCGGGCGGCGCGGCTCGGTCAATATCTGGCTGACGGTTGAAGGCACGCAGGGCCACGTTGCCTATCCGCATCTCGCCGATAATCCCCTGCCCAAGATGGTCGCAATCCTTGCAGAATTGGATGCACTAACGCTCGATACCGGGACCGATTGGTTCCAGCCTTCCAATCTCGAGATCACCGATATGGAGGTCGGCAATAAGGCGCACAATGTCATCCCGGCAGAGGCAAAGGCGCGTATCTCGATCCGTTTCAATGATCTACACACGGGCGCCAGCCTTTCCGAACGCGTCGCAGCCATTGCCGAAAAGCACGGCGGGCGCGCGCTGCCGATCATTTCGGGCGAGCCTTTCCTCACCGAACCCGGCGCCTTTTCACACATGCTCGCAGACGCGATTGAGGCGGAGACGGGCAACAAGCCTGAACAATCCACCACCGGCGGCACGTCAGATGCGCGCTTTCTGCGCAGTGTCTGCCCGGTGATCGAATTTGGCCTGTGCAACGCGACCATGCATAAGCGCGATGAGGCCGTCGCCATCGCTGATCTTGATGTGCTAGCCCGCATCTATCGGCGCGCGGCACTCGGCGCTCTTGCGCTCAAAGATACCAAAGAAGAGGCGTAACTCTCCCATGAAATCCTGGTTCGCAATCCCCCTGTGGCAGCGCGTCATCGGTGCGCTCATCCTTGGCATAATCGTCGGTTTTGCCTGGGGGCCGGATGCCGCGAGCATCAAGATTATCGGCGATATCTTCATTGCCTTTATCAAGATGCTAGTGGTGCCGCTGATTTTCTTCAGCCTCGTTGCAGGGGTCGCGAGCATTGGCGATCTCAAGAAACTGGGCAGTGTTGGCTGGCGCGCTCTTTTGCTGTTCGTGGTGACAGGCCAGATCGCGGTTTGGCTCGGCCTAGCTATCGGAACGATCGTGCAGCCTGGTTCCGGCCTCGATGCGAGCGGAATGGACCTTGATGCCGCCGCGCTGGAACGTGCGCAGGAACGTCAGGAAACGGGCGTGACGGTTCAGCAGATGATCCTCGAAATGGTGCCATCCAGCCCCGTCCAGGTGATGGCAGACGTCAATGTGCTCCCACTCATCATCTTCTCGCTCCTCATTGGCATCGGCATTCTGATGGCGAAGGAAGAGGGCGAGCCGGTGCTCAAAATCTTCGATAGCGGCAGCATCGTCATGCAAAAGGTGACGATGGTCGTGATGGAATTGACCCCGTTCGGCGTTTTCGCGCTGATGGCGTGGGTTGCGGGCACGTTGGGGCTGGAGGCGCTGCAGGCACTCGGGATTGTGGTGATCCTCAACTACCTCGGATGCTTCCTCATCATCGGCCTGATTTATGGCGGGATGATCAAGTTTATCGCGCGGCTGCCCGTGATCGATTTCTTCCGCGGCATCGTGGATGCGATTGCGGTGAGCTATTCAACGGCAAGCTCAAATGCGACATTGCCGGTGACACTGCGCTGCGCGAGACGGAACCTGGGTGTTTCAAACTCGGTCGCGAGCTTTGTCATCAGCCTAGGCGCGACGATCAACATGAACGGCACCGCGATGTATCTGGGCCTTGCGACCCTGTTCGGCGCGCAGGTGTTTGGCGTGGACCTGACTTGGGGCGACTATTTCCTAATTTCCATCCTCGGCACGCTGGGCGCGATTGGCGCGGCGGGTATTCCGGGCGCGGGCCTTATCATGATGGTGCTGGTGTTCGGCGCGGTGGGCGTCCCGCTCGAAACGATCGCTCTGGTCGCCGGGATTGACCGGATCATGGACATGATGCGCACCACAACCAATGTGTCAGGCGATGCGGCGGTGGCGACAACCGTTGCGAGCCTGACAAACGAGATCGACCGCGAGGAAATGATCTCGGCGGATGATGTTTAGGCGCCCTGTGTCATGCCCGCGAAGGCGGGGATCCATGGAGTGAGCGATCAGCCCTTTGCATGGGTATACATTCTCGCAAGCCAGAAAAGCGGCACGCTTTATGTTGGTGTGACCACGCGTCTGATCGAGAGGATAGCGGAGCATCGTGAGGGCCGCGCCGCAGGTTTTACCAAGCGCTACAAAGTGGATCGGTTGGTCCATCTGGAACCTTTCGGCGATATCAATGACGCTATCGCCCGTGAAAAAGGGCTGAAGAAATGGCGGCGGGCCTGGAAGGTGGAGTTGATTGAGAAGGGCAATCCGGATTGGCGCGATCTTTGGTATGATCTGAACCGGTGAGCGGCTTATTGTCTCGGTCCATGGATTCCCGCCTTCGCGGGAATGACAAAGGGTGCGGTGTCCAAGGCCCCTAGCGCCCGCGCCACCCTCAAGTGTCATCCCCGCGCATGCGGGGATCCAAGGAGTGACGGAGCGGCCTTTTGGATAGTCTCGGGTTTTCGCAGCCTCACTGCAAAGTCGCTCCTTTTTGAAAGTGAGCAACTGCGTGTTTCGCAAGATCAGACTTTGGATTCCCGCCTTCGCGGGAATGACACGAGTGCTGGGACTACCTCCCCTTCGGCTTCTCCAGCACCTTCTTCCTGAAGCTGCACAAATCCACCAACTCACACCGCCAGCACTCCGGCGTGCGTGCCTTGCAGACATAGCGCCCATGCAGGATCAGCCAGTGATGCGCGTGGAGGCGGAAAGGCTCCGGCACGCGTTTTTCGAGTTTTTCCTCGACCTTTTCCGGCGTTTTGCCTTTGGCAAGCCCTGTGCGATTGCCGACGCGCAGGATGTGCGTATCGACCGCGAAGGTTTCCTGTTTGAACCAGCAATTCAGGACCACATTCGCCGTTTTGCGCCCCACTCCGGGAAGGCGCACCAGATCATCGCGTGTGTCTGGAACTTCGCCGCCATATTCATCGACGAGCAGCTGCGACAAGGCGATCACGTTCTTCGCCTTTGAGTTGAAGAGGCCGATCGTCTTGATGTGGCGGATCAACTCTTCGAGCCCCAGATCGAGCATTTGCTGCGGCGTCGTCACCTTCGCAAACAGCGCACGCGTCGCTTTGTTGACGCCCACATCGGTCGCCTGCGCTGACAGGGCGACCGCCACGACAAGCTGATAGGCGTTGCCGTATTCCAGCTCGGTCTCAGGCTCGGGATTGCCTTCTGCCAAGCGCCGGAAGAATTCGAAAATCTGGTCTTTGGTCATTTTGTCCTGTGCGATCAGATGCCAAGAACATCATTCATCGAGTATCGCCCTGCGGGTTTCCCCATTAGCCATTCTGCCCCGCGCACGGCTCCGCGTGCAAAAATGCTCCGGTTTTCTGCCGAGTGGGCAAGGGTGATCCGCTCTTCATTGCCTGCAAAGATCACGCTGTGCTCGCCTGCAACCGTGCCTCCGCGAAGGGTTGCAAAGCCAATATCGCCATCGCGCCGCGCGCCAGTATGGCCGTGCCTGCCGCTATCCATTGCATCCGAAAGGCTAACTCCCCGCGCTTCAGCCGCAGCCTCACCCAGCAGCTTTGCCGTCCCCGAAGGCGCATCGACTTTCATCCGGTGATGCATTTCGAGAACTTCGATATCCCAGTCCGGTCCAAGCTTTGCCGCGGCTTCTTTCACGAGATGGGCAAGCAGTGTGACGCCCAATGATGTGTTGCCGGTTTGAAGGACCGGGATGGTCTTTGCCGCTTCAGCCAATGCGACAAACTGATCCTGTTCGAGACCTGTCGTTCCGACAAGGATCGGAACGCCCGCAGAGCACGCGGCTTTGAGATTGGCTGCAAGCGCATCGGGCGATGAAAAGTCGACCACCACATCTGCCTGGCCAAGCAGTGGCTCTGGATCGCCGCCCAGATCGACCCCGACGCGAAATTCGTGCCCGGCTTCCTCAACGGCTTCGGCGATAGCCAGGCCCATGCGCCCTTTATGGCCAATGATCGCGAAGCGGATTTTTGACTTGCTCATTGCCTTTGCTCCGATGCCTGTGGGAGAATGCGCTCCATGGCAGGAATTGAACGCATCGTCATCCTTACAGGCGCAGGAATTTCCGCAGAAAGCGGCATAGACACTTTTCGCTCTGCAGGCGGTTTGTGGGAACAACACAGGGTCGAAGATGTGGCGACGCCGGAAGGCTTTGCGCGCAATCCTGATCTGGTGCTCGGCTTTTACGATATGCGGCGAGAGGCGCTCGCCAAGGTGGAGCCCAATCCTGCGCACCGGGCGCTGGCGCGGCTCGAAGCGGAGTTTCCGGGCGAGCTGCTGCTGGTGACGCAGAATGTCGATGATCTGCACGAGCGCGGGGGATCAAAACAGGTGCTGCACATGCATGGCGAATTGAAGAGCGCTTTGTGCTCATCGTGCGGGGTGCGCATGCCTCATGATGGTCCGATGTTGGATCGGCCAAAATGTCCTACATGTGCGATGCCATCACTGCGCCCGGACGTCGTGTGGTTCGGCGAAATGCCCTACCAGATGGAGCGTATCTACAAAGCACTCGCGGTGTCCGATCTGTTCGTAAGCATCGGCACGTCAGGCGCGGTCTACCCGGCGGCAGGCTTTGTGCAGGAGGCCCGAGCGGCGGGAGCGGAGACGCTGGAGCTGAACCTTGAACCGAGCGAGGGGAGCCACTTCTTCGCAGAATCGCGCCACGGCCCTGCCGGTGAACTGGTGCCGCAATGGGCGGAAGAGGTGCTGCAAACACGCCTTTAACCCATGTTTGGTATCACTCCGGGAGTGTCCATAAGAACGCTCATCCCGGCGGTGATTTTCGTGCCGCCCTTCCTGTATCTGGCTTTCAGCTGGACTGATTGCATCGACGGCGCGTGCGATAGCGGGAGCGACACCTCTTTCTATCTCATTGTCGCCATTGTGACATTTCCGCTCGTGATCCTGTTACTGGGTATCGGATCAGCCTTGCGCGGCACTGGATCATTGCGAAACGCTCCACAATCCAAGAACCATCTGGAGGCGTTTGGCGCAGGGCTTGATTTATCGCTCGCGTTCAAACTGGTGCTCATTGCAATCGCCGGATTCGCGGCGATGTATGCCATCGCATGATGATGCTGACTTATCTTCGTGGAGAACCGGTCAGGCTCCCATTCCGCATCCCTTACAGGCAGGGTCTTTGGATACGCGAATAGAGCGCATGCCAGGCTGCAGACCGTCGAGGATATGCAACTGCCCGAACATGGGATCGCCAAACGCGCTGACGCCCTGGAGCAATATGCGGACGGCCTGCATCGCGGCAAAGCTGCCTGTCCATCCCGCCATCGCACCCAGCATTCCGTCATCTGCGCAGGTGTCGCAGTCTTCCGCATCGAAGGCATCTCCGACAAAGCAGCGATAACACGGCTGATCGGGCAAATGCCCGGCGAAGGCGCCGACCTGTCCTTGAAACCGGCCGACGGCAGCCGACAGCAGAGGTGCGCGCTCGGCAACGCAGGCGTCTGACACAGCGAGCCTGGTTGCGAAATTGTCCGTCCCATCAAGCACAAGATCGGCGCCTGAAATCAGGTCTCCGACATTTTCACTGGTGATCCGGCTGTCGGAAATCGCGACGTCCAGCGCGTCATCGAAATTGGCGAGCCAGCGACGTGCGCTGGTCGCCTTGCCGTGCCCCACATCGCGAGTGGTGAAGATTGTCTGACGCTGGAGGTTCGACACATCGACCGCGTCATCATCGATCAGCGTAAATCGGCCAACCCCGGCGCCTGCCAGATATTGAAGCGCTGGCGAGCCAATCCCGCCCAGGCCGACGACAACCACATGCTTGGAAGCGAGCGCCATCTGGCCAGCGCCGCCAATCTCAGGAATGACGATGTGGCGGGCAAACCTATCAAGACGGGCAGGCGAGAGGCCAGACGGCGTCCGCCCGCTGTCATTTGCATCAGAGCCCGTCGATACCTCTGTGGGTGAGTTTGTGAACAACCTGTCGACCATGACAACTCTGTTGGCAGGCTGTGGACGCCTTGTGAATAGGGTGCGGATAAGACGCCCTGTGCACAGCGCGGTGGATGGGGAATGGAAAACCTGTGAAGTTAGGCAGAAGTAGCTCCCGCCGAAGCGGGAGCGTACGGGGGTCTCAGATCAGATTTTCGATTAACTTTCGAGTTGGCGGAGCAGGCTGCGCACGTCGCCATCCATATCGGCATCGCGCTGGCGCAGATCTTCGATCAGGCGCACTGCGTGAATAACGGTGGAGTGATCGCGCCCGCCAAACTTCCGACCGATTTCGGGATAGCTGCGGGGGGTGAGAACTTTCGACAAATACATGGCCACTTGACGCGGGCGCACAACGGCACGCGCGCGGCGCTTCGATGACATTTCGCTGCGGTCAATCCGATAGAATTGGCAGACTGTGCGCTGAATTTCATCAATGGTGATCCGGCGACGATTGGCCGACAGGATATCGGTGAGCTGTTCTTCGGCGAGATTGAGCGAAACCTCTTGACCAGTCAGCTGCGCGTAGGCGATCAGCTTGTTAAGGCCTCCCACCAGTTCGCGCACATTGCGTGTAATGGTGCGGGCGAGGAAATCGACCACATCGTCGGGCACGTTGAGCGGAGCAAACCGCTTAAGTTTCGATTCCAGAATGTTTTTGCGCAGTTCAATGTCAGCAGCGGCAATATCGGCGACAAGGCCCATCGAAAGACGCGAGAGAAGGCGCGGTTCGACACCATCAAGTGCTTGCGGTGCACGGTCAGCCGCGAACACCAGACGCTTACCTTCGGCGAGCAGCGCATCGATCGTGTAGAGCAGCTCTTCCTGAGCAGACGCTTTGCCGATGATGAACTGAATATCGTCGACAAGAAGCAGATCGAAAGAGCGAAGGCGCGCTTTAAACTCGATCATCTGGTTGGCTTTCAGTGCTTGCACGAATTCGACCATGAACCGTTCTGCCGAGCAGTAGAAAATGCGCGCGCGTGGATGAGCTTGCAGGAAACCATGCCCGATAGCGTGCAGCAGGTGAGTCTTTCCCTGGCCGGTCGCAGCTTTGAGATAGAGCGGCGAAAACTGCGGCTGTTCGGTTGCGGCCATGCGCTGTGCTGCATTGCAGGCGAGCACGTTCGCCTCACCCGTCACAAACGCAGCGAATGTCAGCGACGGATCAAGGCCAACGCTCGAAGTAAAACCGGCATCGCCGATCGTACCGGCTGCCACCGCGATGGCGCTCGCGCCGTCATTTGCCGCGCGACGACCATCATCAAGGCGCAATTCGGGAAGCTGGCGGCGGCCAGGGTGCACCTGAATGTTCACTTCGCGCACTTCGCTGCGGGCGATTTTCCACGCGAGCTGCAGGCGGTCGTGGAAGCGATCCTTTACCCAGTTTGCAGAAAACTCCGTGGGCAGAAAAAGATCGAGCGTTCCCGTCTCTTTGTTGATGCCGCCGACTTGGATCGGTTTGATCCACTGGCTGTGCAATTGGTGTCCGAGGTCTTTTCGAAGGCCTTGGCTGATATCAGACCAATCAGCAGCCAAATTTACGGCTTCAGCATCTTCCATCAAATCTTCATCCGAGTGCCGACGCGTTGCCCGCGCCTTATCAATTCTGTGAACCATCAGGTTTCAATTCCCCATAACTCTCTCAACCCCGGAACCGCGATCCGAGATGGTTTTACACTGTGCGACAGGCAAAGCTCACCCACCCCGCAAAAGCACTTCTTGCGAGCGACCCCCTATCGGCTAGACTGTAAGAACCCGGACTGTCCCGCTCCGGGTGAGAAATGAATAAAGAGCGCATTGGCCTGAGAAGCAAGGACCAAATTTTAATATTCTTGCAATAATTCTGTTGACTCGGCGCAAGCCCGCAGGCGTCCGTTCATGTCCTTGATTTGACAAGAAATTCAGCTTCGACAGGCTGCGAATCGCGGGAAAAGCTGACTTCGCTGACGCACGCGCTTGTCATATTTCCGTCAAATGAAAAGGGCCCCGCCAATCCGGCGAAGCCCTTAGAAATTCCACGGAAACCACTTGCGTGATTTCCCTCAGCTAAAGCCGCGAATCAGAGGCTCGCCACACGCTTAGTAAGGCGCGACATTTTACGCGCGACAGTGTTCTTGTGGAGCACTCCGCGTGCAACGCCGCGTGCCATTTCAGGCTGAGCAGCTTTCAGAGCCTTTGCAGCTGCATCCTTGTCGCCAGCTTCACAAGCCGATTCGACTCGTTTGATGAAGCTGCGGATGCGACTCATGCGGGCGGTGTTCACTTCCGCGCGGGCATTGTTGCGGCGGATCCGTTTGCGGGCTTGCGGCGTGTTGGCCATAATTCTGTCTGTCTCGCGTTTTGTGGCGGCCGCTTGAAGCGACCCAAATGTTCAGGCGTTTTCGAAATTGAAAGCGGCGCCGCAGATTCGATCCGGGCGTCGGAAAGCGCGGCACATATGCGCAAGACCCGCCTAGGTCAAGGATTCGCTTGCTGCCAGCACTTCTACTTTTGGCACTTAGCGCAATACCAGGTGCTACGCCCACCTTGCGCGATCCGGCGGATGATGCCGCCATCCGCGCGTCGGCAGGCTTCGCCAGTGCGGCCATACACATCAAAGCGGGTCGCGAAATAGCCAAGTTCCCCATCGGGCGCGGCGTAATCGCGTAAAGATGACCCGCCATCGCGAATGGACGCTTCGAGCACATCCTTGATAGCTGGCACCAACCGGGCAAGCTGGGGCTTTGTCACCTTGCCCCCTGCCTTTGTCGGGCGAATGCCAGCACGCCAAAGCGCTTCGCATACATATATATTGCCAAGTCCCGCGACGATACGCTGATCGAGCAGGCACAGCTTGATCGACTGCGTTTTGTCTTTGAGAACGGCCTTGAGGTATTCGGACGTCAAATCGGGCCCCAAGGGTTCGGGGCCAAGGCTTGCAAATTGCGGCCAATCACCGAGAGAGCCTGTGGCCATCATGTCGACAGAGCCGAATCTGCGCGGATCGCACAGGGCGAAAGCGTGATCTGCCGTTTCGATCAGCATGTGATCGTGCTTGTCGGCCTCTTCAGGATCGATCCGAAAACGTCCGCTCATGCCCAGATGAAAGACAACCGTTTGATCGCGATCGAGATGGATGAGGCCATATTTAGCCCGCCGGGAAAGGCTCGACACCGTCGCGCCTGTCATCACCTGGACGAGATCTTGGGGAAACGGTCGGCGAAGATCGGGGCGGTTCAGAACTACGCGCGATATCCGCTCCCCTTCAAGGAACCGGGCGAGACCGCGAACCGTAGTTTCAACTTCTGGTAATTCAGGCATTTCCCATCCCACTAACACCCTTTGCCAATGCTGCAATTCCCTCTAGGGCGCATCACATGACTCAGAGTACCCCCAAATCTTCTGGACAACCCTCGGACGAAACCGTCTCTTTCGGATACGAAGAGGTCTCGCCTGAAGAAAAAACGCGCCGAGTGGGCGACGTCTTCACCAGCGTCGCCAAGAAATACGACATTATGAACGATGCGATGTCATTCGGCATGCATCGCGGGTGGAAAGACAGGTTCGTGAAGCGGGTGAAACCGCAACCCGGCGAAAACATCCTCGATATGGCTGGCGGCACTGGCGATATTGCGTTTCGCATGGCTGATCGCGGGGCGAATGTGACCGTCGCCGACATCAATCAGGATATGCTGGATGTCGGAGCCGAACGTGCCATGGAGCGTAGTGAGGCCGAGGAAACGGGCAGCCTCGTTTTCTCGCATCAAAATGCTGAGGATGTGAGCTTTCCTTCCAATTCCTTCGACGCTTACACGATTGTGTTCGGAATCCGGAACGTGACTTACAAAGAGAAAGCCCTGGCTGAGGCTTATCGCGTGCTGCGCCCCGGCGGACGCTTTTACTGCATGGAGTTTTCGACCACGGAATGGTCAGGCTTTCGCGAGGTGTATGATCTCTATTCCATGCATGTCATGCCGCGCATGGGGCAGGTGATTGCAGGCGATACAGAAAGCTATCGCTATCTCGCCGAATCCATTCGCAAATTTCCAAAGCCTGCAGAATTTGAGCGGATGATCGCTGCTGCTGGCTTTGTGAACACCAAGGCCGAGATCATTCTGGGCGGCGCGGTCGCGATCCATTCAGGATGGAAAATCTGATCCAGTGACGGCGCCCGTTGTGCATCTTACGCGTCTCGCACGGTGGGGCATTACGCTTGCCCGGCGGCGCGCGCTTGTCGGAATTGAGGATGATCCCAACGCGCCAACGCCTGTAAAACGGCTGGCGAAGCTTGCGCGCTGGGCGACTCTGACAGGCAAAAGCGGCAAACCTGATTATGCGGGCGCATTCCGCGCAATTGGCCCCGCCGCGATCAAACTCGGACAATCGCTGGCGACCCGCCCCGATCTTGTTGGTGAGGAAGCGGCAAACAATCTCCTCAGCCTGCAGGACAGCCTCCCTCCTGTTCGGTTTGGCGACATCAAGGCCGTTATAGAAACCAGCTTTGGCCAACCGATTGAGAACCTGTTCAGCGAGATCGATCCAGACCCGGTTGGCGCTGCCAGCATTGCGCAGGTTCATAAGGGTGTCACCACCGATGGGCGCGAAGTCGCGATCAAGGTGCTGCGCCCCGGCATCAAGGAAAAGTTCGCTCGCGATATCCAGACCTATGAATGGGCGGCAGCTCATGTTGAGGCGATGGGCGGTGAGGCAACACGCCTTCGCCCGCGCCTGACGATTGCGAATTTCAAACGCTGGACCAATTCTGAACTCGATCTGCGGCGCGAGGCTGCCTCCGCCAGCGAGCTTGCCGAGGAAATGTCGGGTGTTGGTGGCTACAGGATCCCCGAGATTGATTGGGATCGCACCAATGGCAAAGTGATGACCATTGAGTGGATCGACGGGGTCAAGATTTCGCGCCTCGACGAACTCGAAGCACGCGGGCACGATCTGCATAAGATCGCCGAAAAGCTGGTGATCTCGTTCCTCACTCAGGCGATCAGCGCGGGATTCTTCCATGCCGATATGCACCAGGGAAACCTGTTCATCGAGGACGATGGCACGATTGTCGCGATTGATTTCGGCATCATGGGCCGCATTGATAGGCGCGCGCGGCAGTGGCTTGCCGAAATTCTCTATGGCTTGACCACAGGCAATTACCAGCGCGTCGCCGAAATTCACTTCGAAGCGCAATATGTGCCGAGTTACCATTCGGTCGGCGAATTCGCGACTGCGCTGCGCGCCGTGGGTGAGCCCATGCGTGGCAAGCCCGTGAAAGAGCTTTCAGTCGGGCAAATGCTTGATGGCCTGTTCGCGATCACCCGCGATTTTGACATGCAGACACAGCCGCATCTCTTGCTGTTGCAAAAGACCATGGTGATGGTTGAAGGGATCGCGACCCAGCTTAATCCTGATATCAATATGTGGGACACCGCTGCACCTTATGTGCGCAGCTGGATCCGCGATGAGCTTGGCCCCGAATCCGCGTTGGCTGACCGCATCAAGGAAGACACTGAAACCCTGCTACGCCTTCCCGGCCTCGTTCGCCGTCTGGAAGAAAAGTTTCCGCCCAAGGGCGGCGCGCCCGAAGCACCGCCGCTGCCGGAAATTCGCTTGCTCACCGATCGCAAGGAAAGGACCGGACCGGGGGTTCTCGGCTATTTCATAGCTGGGTTGGGCGGGGCCGGCGCAATGCTCGCGCTGATGATAACCGGCCTATTAGGGTGACAAAGGTTACACCCTGTCACCCTCACGATTTAGAAAATAACCTCTTCTTTACAGCGGTATAGATGATTTTGGTCAGGTTGACGGACACGGGGTGTGAGGCCTTGAATCCGCTCAAACTGCTGCAATCGGCTTGTGCAGACAGGACGCTCTCATCTCAACACGCGAGGAGATTTGCGTTGAAGTCGACAATGGGAAAGAGCGCTTTCTTCGCGCTGCCATTCTCGATGAGAGTAGGAAAGCAGTCTAAAGAGCGCTTTGTATTCCGCCCCTTCGCTTTTTGGTGCCCGGCAACGCCGCTGCGCCAATCAGTGCTAGAACGCCGAACACCGTTTCAAACACTATCGGCGCGATGAAACCTTCAAAACTTCCATCGATAAATAGTGAGAGAAGTCGCGCAGCCAGCGCCACCAACATCAGGGCAGCGCCGATGATCAGCGGATCGGCGCGCCGAGCCAGCGCGCCCCAAAGATAACAAATGCCGGAGACTCCAAAGAAAGCCGTGAAATCGGCCCGTGCAGACGTGGTGGCGTGCGCGCCCTCAATCACCAGTCCGAAGTCCGCTCCCGATCCCACCGGATCGCTCAAAAAGCCTGCCGCCATAAACAGCAGCACTCCGCCGCCCAGAATTAGCAGAAAACGCAGCGCGATTATCATGATTTTCTCCCTCGACCCGGCAACTTCCTACGCTTCCTGCCCAACAGACAATAGCGAAAAATTTACCATTGTGTCCCAAGGAAGTCCGCTGGGACTTGGCCGATGAGCGTGGGAAGGCTAGGTCTCTCAATACGAGTGTTTCATGGGGAAGGTTTGGCGCATTTGTTCGTCAAGCTGCGCCCACGCCAATAGAGGTCAAAAGTGGCCGGAGCCGGACCAAAAATTCTACTTGTCGTAGGCGGCGGGATCGCGGCCTACAAATCGTGCGAGCTCGTCCGGCTGATGCGCAAGGGCGGGGCGGATGTTACGTGCGTGGTGACCAAGGGTGGTCAGCACTTCGTGACGCCCATGTCGCTCGCCGCGCTCAGTGAAAACCAGGTTTACACCACGCTTTGGGATCTCAAGAACGAAGCCGAAATGGGGCACATTCAGTTGAGCCGTGAGGCTGATCTGGTGGTGGTGTGTCCGGCAACGGCAGATTTGCTGGCGAAAATGGCGAACGGAATTGCCGATGATCTCGCCACAACCCTGATCCTCGCGACGGACAAGCCCGTGATGGCAGTGCCCGCGATGAATGTGCGGATGTGGGAACACGCCTCAACCCAGCGCAATATCGATGCCCTGCGCGAAGGCGGCACGCTTGTGCTCGATCCCGATGAGGGGCCGATGGCGTGCGGCGAGTTTGGATACGGTCGCCTGCCAGAGCCCGACGCGATCTGGCGCGCTGTTGCTGAGCAACTTGGTCTTGAAGTGCCAGAACCCAGCGCGCCTGCTGTTGCTGCGAACGATGCGGCTGATGATCTTGCGTCTGAAGCATTGGAACCAGAAGACGAGACTGAAGAAAGCTCAGGCGGCGGACTTGGCGGATTGCTCTCGCGGATCATCCCGCGTTCAACGCCCAAGCGGACCGAGGAAGAGCTCGAAGCAGAATACGCAGCGCTCGATGAAGAGATCGCTGACGAAGATTTGCCGCCGGTTGAAGAAGAAGAGATTGAATTCAATCCCGATCTCGATGGACCAATCCTTGCCTCAAAAGGCAGCGCAGGGTCAGCGCCTCCGATTGATCCTGACGCGATCAATCACGAATTCAACGAGCGTCAATCCGAGCCAGAGGTGATTGAAGAAGAGACCGTCGAGGAAGCACCTGCCCCGAAGAAAGCCGCTGCAAAAGAAGCTACAGATGGTGCCGCCGTCGAAGCTGCCACAGCATCGGTTGGTGAATTTGCGAGCGATCCCAACTATCAACCGCTTGCAGGACGCCACGTTCTCGTCACCGCAGGGCCAACTTGGGAATCGATCGATCCGGTGCGCTACATCGCCAATCGTTCAAGCGGAAAACAAGGTTTCGCCATTGCAGGAGCGGCCGCCGCGCTGGGTGCGAAAGTGACTTTGGTGGCGGGCCCCGTCTGGCTCCAGACGCCGGCAGGCGTAAAGCGCGTTGATGTCGAAAGCGCCTCGGAGATGAGTGACGCGGTGAAAGCCGCCTTGCCCGCCGATGTCGCTGTCATGGTTGCAGCCGTCGCCGATTGGCGTCCCAAGGAATACAAGGATGAAAAGATCAAGAAGCGCGGCTCTGCTCCGCCTGCCTTGATGCTGACGGAAAACCCCGACATCCTCACCAACGTGGCAGCTGGCAGCAAGCGACCTGAGCTGGTGATTGGCTTTGCCGCCGAAACCGAAAACCTCATCGATAACGCCCAGAAAAAGCGCAAGCGCAAGGCCGCCGATTGGATCATCGCCAATGACGTGTCGAGCGATGAGCATGGGACAGGTGTAATGGGCGGCGATGAAAACCGCGTGCACATCATTTCGGGTGAAGGCGTTGAAAGCCTCGATGAAATGCCGAAACAGGAAGTGGCCATGACACTGGTCGAACGCATCGCGTCCGCGCTTCAAAAAGAGGCCGCTGAATGAGCAATCCGGTGCGGGTCGAGGTGAAGCGCCTCTCCCATGGTGAAGGCCTGCCTCTCCCCGCTTATGCAACCGATGGCGCAGCCGGTATGGATGTTGTCAGCGCCGAGGATACGGTGATCAAGCCAGGTGTGCGCTATGCGGTAGCCACCGGACTTGCCATGGCGATCCCGCATGGATTTGAAATTCAGGTGCGCCCGCGTTCAGGCCTTGCGCTTAAACACGGCATCACTGTGCCCAACACGCCCGGCACCATCGACAGCGATTATCGCGGTGAATTGAAAGTCATCTTGATCAATCACGGCGATGAACCCTTTTCAATCGCGCGCGGAGATCGCGTGGCGCAGCTTGTGATTGCGCCCGTCGTTCAGGCAGCTTGGGATGAGGTGGCAGAACTTGACGCCACCCAGCGCGGCGAAGGCGGTTTCGGCTCTACAGGCGGGCACGCAAAGCTTTAATCCCAAACGCAAAAAGGCGGCGCTGATCCCTTGCGCCGCCTTTCCGTCCCATCCAAGGTTGGTGGGTGAATATCAGTGTGGTCGATCAGTCGAGCTCTTTCACCTTCGTTTCATCATTCTTGATCGTGATGCGCAGAGTTTCGCCCGAATTGCCGGGGAAGTCCACAAACAAAGCCTCGACCAGGTTCGGCACCAGTTTTTGCAGGCGGTTTGAGCGCGATAGCGCTTGCGCCTTTCCTTCGAACACGCGCTCACCCGTTGCGGTGCTGTCGATCTTCAGATCTATCTCGCTGGTGTAAACGGTGTAGCTACGCACGTCCGGTCCGGCGAGGAAAGGATCGTAGAAGCCGAAAGCGTAATTGCGGCGGAACGCGAATCCGCGGTTGAAGCCGAAGCCGGGACCAAAGAACGGGTCACCAACAAATCCGCCGCCCACCGTGCGCACGCGTTCACGGCCATTATCGACATCATAGTCGAAGCTTACCAGCAAGGATGCGCTCGAAGGATCGCTGGCGCGGGTGTAGCCGAGTTCGGCCATCTCCGCTGCAACCTGATCGGCGTAGAGCGAAAATTCGAGCCCGCCTTCCAGTTGCGGATCACCAGCGACAATGGCGAAGCTTTCGCCTTGAGGGGCGGGAAGTTGGCTTTGAAAGCGCGAAACATCCGCTTTGAAAGCGGGAGCGCAAGCAGAAAGTCCAGCAGCGATTGCCAGTGGAAGCGCGATGCGGGCCAGACGGCCACGGGAACTGGTGCGCGATTTTGAGGTCATCTTGGTTGTATACATGACATACCCTTTGAGTTTTCACTAGAGTCAAACGTCAGTGACACGTTCTGCGTTCCCCACGCGTGACACCTGCATCCATCCGCATCCGCATGAACGGCGCGCAAGGTGCAGGCACCTGACCTCAACCAGTAAGGCGCCACTGTCGCGCGATATGATAAAACCAAGGTGTGAACGGGGTTTGAACGTGCCTCAGCAGCGATCAACCGCGCACCAGACCCAGTGCTTTGTACGCCGCGGCAAGCGTATCGCCGCTTGCTTCACGCGCTTTTGCAGCGCCGCGAGCAAGGATGGCGTCCAATGCCTCGCGGTCCTGCATCAAATCACGGAAACGCGTGTTGATGGGGCTGAGTGTGTCGATCATCAATTCGCCAAGAGCGGGTTTGAATACGCCAAATCCTTGCCCGCCAAATTCACCCAGCACATCTGATACGCTCTGCCCTGACAAGGCGCCGTAAATGCTGACGAGGTTCAACGCTTCTGCGCGGCCTTCAAGTCCCGCTTCTTCGCTTGGCAAAGGTTCGGGATCGGTCTTTGCCTTTTTGACCTTTTTCATGATCGTATCGGCATCATCGATGAGATTGATCCGCGCGAGATCGGATACATCGGACTTGCTCATTTTCGCATTGCCGTCCCGCAAGCTCATGATCCGCGCGGCCTCTGGCGGGATGATAGGTTCGGGCAGAGTGAAAATGGGCGCATCCTCACTTGCGAAATCGTTGTTGAATTTCTGGGCGATGTCGCGGGCAAGCTCCAGATGCTGTTTCTGGTCTTCACCCACCGGCACGTGGGTCGCTTGATAAAGCAGCACATCGGCGGCCTGCAGCACGGGATAGGTGAAGAGCGCGATGGACTGCCCTTCGCGGTTCTTTCCCGCTTTATCCTTCCACTGCGTCATCCGGTTGAGCCATCCCATGCGCGCCGTGCCGGACAGCAACCATTGCAATTCGGCATGGGCGGGAACCTGTGCTTGATTAAAGAGCACCGTTTTTGATGGATCGAGCCCGCAAGCCACCAAAGTCGCGACCATTTCGCGAGTGGTCGCGGAAAGTTCGGCCGGGTCATGCGGCATGGAGATAGCGTGCAGATCGGCGAGGAAGATAAAGCATTCCCCGCCTGCAGCGTGTGCTTCATCCTGCAATTTCACGTAATTGACGATGGCGCCAAGGTAATTGCCAAGATGCGGCTGCCCGGTGGGCTGAATTCCGGATACGACTCTCATGATGAATTCTTTCTAGTGATGATTTTGGCCTAGCAATAAGGCCGATGCGCTGAGATCTCTCAGGGGCTCTTTCAGGAGCGGCCTAGCCATCGACCAATCGGCCAATAAGGGGCCGCCCGCCCGCGCACTACAGATCGCAGCGGGGCTGAACCGGTTATGGGCGTCATCACTTTCATGGCGACGGCTACTAACACACCATTTCTAGGGGGCAAGATCGCTTTCCGTCTTGTCGGAAGGCGCGGCCTGTTTGCGTGTCAGCTGAATTATGCGCTGGCGATCAATCGCGCCGACTGCAAAGGCAATGCCGAAATAGACCAAAGCCGCTGCCCCGACGAGGACGGCGAGCGCACCCAGCCTTGCGAACACGCCAGCCGAGTACCAATCTGCCAGAAGGCCGTTCGCATAGTACAAGGCCGCGCCCATGGCAGCTGCGGCAAGCACCTGGCGCGCTATCCGAAACAGCAGAAGGCCGGGAATGCGATAATGGCCTCGTTGGGCCAGCACGATCAGAAGGAAGGCTACATTGATCCAAGCGCCGATAACGCTGGCAAAAGCGACGCCGACAACGCCGTAAGTATCGAGCAGAGCGAAGTTGAATGCGATGAAAACGGCGAGCGAAATAAAGGCAGCGACTACCGGCGTTTTGGTATCAGATCGCGCGTAGAAATTTGGCACCAGCACTTTTACGAGCACATAGGCAGGCAATCCCATCACGAGTGCTGCAAGCACGTTTCCGGTGGCAGACGCATCAGCGAGATCAAACCGCCCGCCCTGAAAAATCATGGTGACAAAAGCCTCGGCGCAGATCGCCAATGCGACCGCAGCCGGAATGGTGAGCAACATCGACAGTTCGATCGCGTCTGACTGAATGCGGTCCGCGCCTTCCTTGTTGTCGCCGCCTACAAATTTGCTGAGCGTCGGAAGGATCGCGGTTGAAAGCGCGATGCCAATGATGCCGAGCGGCAGCTGATTGAGGCGATCAGCGTAGTTCATGTAGCTGACCGATCCATCCTCAAGCTGATTTAGGAAATAGAGCTGCACCAAAGTGTTGATCTGATACGCGCCGCCGCCAATCGCAGCGGGTAGGGCGATAATGCCGAGCCGCTTTACCTCTGGCGTGATGCGCGGCCATAAGAGCTTGGGACGAAATCCTTCGACGCGGGTCCAGTAATACAGCCATGCAAACTGCATGACCCCCGCGCCCATCACCGCCCAGGCAATGCCGTATGCGATTTGTTCGACGCTCGCGCCCGAATTCGCCGCAAACCACTCGCCCGTCAAAAGCGCCGCGATCAGCACGATGTTGAGGATGATGGGAAAGCTTGCCCCGGGAGCAAAGCGCGATACCGAATTGAGCATCCCCGTGAACAGCGTCACCAGGCTGACAAGGATAATGTAGGGGAACATGATCCGCGCGAAATCAACCGCGAGATCGAAACCTTCGGGATCAACCGGTTTTTCTGAAAGCAGCCAGATAACACCGGGCATGGCGAGTTCGAATACCGCAACCAGCGCGATCAGCACTGGCAGAAAGACGCTCAGCACATCGGCGCTGAAGCTGCGTGCTTCTTCGAGGCCTTTTTCAGGTTCATCGTGCCCGTGCAGCCGTTTTGAAAACATCGGAACGAAGGCTGCCGAAAACGCTCCTTCGGCAAACAAGCGGCGGAACACGTTGGGGATGATGAATGCTTGAAACCACGCGTCGGTCACTGCATTCGCGCCGAGCACGCGCGAGAAAATCATCTCGCGCGCCATCCCGGCGATCCGGCTGAGCAAAGTCAGCGATCCAATTGTCCCGACGTTTTTGAGCAGGCTCATATCATCTTGCCCGCGCTTTCGCTTATCCGATCACTCGGCCTAATCAATTGAGTCCTGATCAATTGGGGGCAGGTGTATCGCCGCCAGCACCTGCTGCTTCGGCTTCGCGCTTGGCCTGCAATTGCTGGACGTAAAGGCCGTTGAAATCGATGGGGTCCATCATCAGCGGCGGGAAACCGGCATCACGAACAGCATCGGCAATGACGCGGCGCGCAAATGGGAACAGAATGCGGGGCGCTTCTGCAAACATGAAAGCGTGCGCCTGTTCTTCGGGCAGGTTGCGGATGCCGATGAGGCCGCAATAGGCGAGTTCGATAATGTACGCCTGGCCCTTTTCTGCAGTCGCGGTGATGTTCACCTTTAGCGTCACTTCGTGGACTTCTTCACCCACCGGATCAGCACCGATGTTGAATTGCACGTCGATCTGCGGCTGATCGGTCCACTGATAGACATCGGGCGCATTCGGATTTTCGACTGAGAGATCCTTGATATATTGCGTGATGACAGCGGCGGTTGGCTGGTTGTCAGCGCCATTTGCGCCTGCAGCTTGGTTGTCTAGATCGGTAAGGACGTTGTTGTCGTCGGCCATCAGGTCAGCTCTTTCAAGATTTGTAAGGACAAGTTCATTCCGCCCGTTCCATGAGTGCGGCAATTGTTTGGCGCGCGCCTAGCAGGGTGCAATGCGGCTCGCAACTGCGCCGGGAAACAGCCCCGTTTGCCGCATTTGGCGATCTTGCTTGCACTTTACGTGACCAAATTGGCGCAATGTGCAACCAATCAGGCGTTGCTGAATTGTATTTGATGCCTAATTAAGGCAGTGAGAGGTTCTTAAGGCTATCGTGCATAACGTGTGTGTGGTTGCCAGCTTACAAACCGGATAATTGATGTGACTGAAATTGTAATCCTCGCTCTTTTTGCCGCTTTTCTGGGCTACCGGCTGTATTCTGTGCTGGGACGCCGCGCTGAGCATGAAGAGGAATCGGTCCCGCATCGCTTTGATTCGGGTGCGAATCAGCAGGCTCAGTCAGCTCAGCCTGCGACAACAATCGCGCCAGCGCCTGCTCGTTCGATCGAAATGGACGGGTTGATGCCAGCGGTTGAGCGCGGAATTCGCGATATCGCCAATGCCGATCCCAAATTTGATCTCCCCATTTTCATGGACGGCGCAAAAGCTGCCTATGAAATGGTGCTTGAGGCTTTCTGGGAAGGTGACCGCGATACGCTGCGCGATCTGTGCGATGATGATGTTTATGAAGGCTTCATCGCTGCAATCGACGCGCGCGAGGCTGCCGGTGAGACGCTCGATAATTCACTCATCCGCATTGAGGAAACCCGCATCCATTCAGCATCGCTTGACCGCGGCATGGCGCGCATTTCAGTGCTCTTTGTGGCCGATATCGCTGCTGTTACCCGCGACAAGGATGGCAATGTGATCGCCGGTTCGCTCGATGATGCGATCGAAAGCCGCGATGTCTGGACATTTGCCCGCAGCACATCGTCGCGCGATCCGAACTGGCTGCTCGACGAAACCGACGAAGGTTGATCTGACGGCATGCTAGGGTGACTTGCGGCGCGAGATGATTGCGCCCGTCACTCCATCGGCATAGACAAAGGCGCATGATGATGCGCTCCCCCCTTGCGATTTTCGCCTTATTTCTGCTTGCAGGTTGTGTCCGGCTCATTCCCGAAAGCACTCCGCCAATTGCCGCGCCTGCTCCCGTGCCTGGCACAGGCGTCCCGGGACCAGAGACTACCAGCGCGATGCTGGCAGGGGTGCGCGCGGGGCCGCGGATTGCAAGCGAGCGGTTTGGCAGGGCCGAACTCGTCTTCAGCGACGCTGATGCTGAGGCTGCGCTCCGCTCCTTTATCGAAAGCTGCCCGACGCTCACCACACGCGAAGATCGCACGGGGCTCACCAAGCCATCCGACTGGCAAGAGGCGTGCGACAAGGCCACTGAAAACCCCGGCACGGCCGACACGTTCTTCATGTCGTATTTTGAAACGGCGGTGATTGGCGATGGCGAAGCCTTTGCGACTGGATACTTCGAACCTGAAATCGCTGGATCGCGCTTCTACCGCGAAGGGTATGTCCCCGTTTACACGCTCCCCGATGATCTGGTGCGTGGCTGGCCCGAAGGCACTCCGGCGTCCGAGCGCACAGGCCGCGCCCCACTTGGCCGCATTGATGAGAACGGCAATCACGTCCCCTACTTTGAGCGGGCAGAGATTGAAGAGGGCGCGCTCGATGGACGTGTCCCCGTGATCGCCTATGCCGCTGACCCGGTCGAATTCTTCTTCCTGCAAATTCAGGGTTCAGGCCGCATCCGGACGGAATCGGGCGAGATCATCCGCATCGGTTATGACGGCCAGAACGGGCGCGGATACACGGGGATTGGCGGCGTGATGCGCGATCGCGGGCTGCTGGGTGATGGGCCGGGTCAATATGCAGGGTCGATGCAAGGCATCATGGCCTATATCCGCGAGAACCCGGAAGAAGGCCGGGAGCTCATGCGGCTCAACAAAAGCTGGATTTTCTTCCGCGAGCTTGAAGGGGATGGGCCATTGGGATCTATCGGTGTACCAGTGCGCAGGGAAAGCTCTGTCGCTGTCGATCCGCGCTTTGTACCCTATGGCGCGCCCGTTTTCCTCGATCTTGATCGCGATGTGGCCGACGGGCTCTGGATCGCACAGGACACTGGTGGCGCTATCAAAGGCGCCAACCGCTTCGACACATTCTGGGGTGCAGGCGAAGA
This sequence comes from Erythrobacter sp. YT30, assembly GCF_001542875.1. Taxonomy (GTDB): domain Bacteria; phylum Pseudomonadota; class Alphaproteobacteria; order Sphingomonadales; family Sphingomonadaceae; genus Erythrobacter. The sequence goes on from NZ_LMAF01000002.1 coordinate 1,425,457, forward strand.
AGCGCGCGAGATTGCTGGCGGGATGAGCGGGCGCGGACAGGCATACATATTGCTTCCGCGCGGAACCGTTAATCGGTTGAACGCCGAGCAATGAGCACGCCAAAATGAAGCCGCCGCGCGGGTTATCGGATACAGAGGCTGCGGCATGGTCGCGCCTTGCGCAATCGGTGACGCCGCTCGCCGGAAAACGCGCCCCGATACTAAAGCATGATGGTGAAGGCGAGCAGATGAAAGCGGGCAGCGCGCCTAACCTCGCCAAGCCACAAGCGCGCCCTGTCATGCCCACTCGCCCTGCGACACCCAGCGTGCCGCCTCCAAAGCCTCGCCCTCGCATCGGGCAGGATCAGACGCTTGATGGACATTGGAACCGCAAGCTTAAAGCAGGCCAGATAGCGCCCGATTACACGCTAGACCTGCACGGGCACACTTTGGACAGCGCTTATACGAGGATCACCAGCGGCCTTGATCAGGCAAAAGCGATGGGCGCGCGCGTGGTGCTGGTGATTGCGGGGCGCGAGAGGCCCGTTGATCCTGCTGACCGGGCGACCAAGCGCGGCGCGATCCGGGCAAAACTGCTCGATTGGCTCGCTGCGAGCAACCATGCTGACAGTATCGCTGCGATCCGCCGCGCCCATATCCGGCACGGTGGCGAGGGTGCGCTCTACGTGGTGCTGAAGCGTGCGCGTTAGCCGTTCGAGCTGTCGCAGGATTGCCGCTCACACAAACAACCAAGTGTGCATCAGGCGTCCGGGTAGTGCCATGCTGACAATACCGGGGATCATCAGCGCGCCGAGATAAAGGCTCAGGATTTCTCGCTTGTGGCCTTTCATGTCGCCCCGGCGCGCGGTTGCGATCAATTTGTAGGACGCAATCAGAGTAAGCGGGACGAAGATGTGAATAGGGCTCACATGAAAATCGAGACCGCCGCCATATTTGATGAAGCAGGCTGAAAGAGCAGTCGTCACCATCAAGACCACCCACATTTTCCCGAGCAGTTTATGCCATTTGGTTCCTTTTGGTGCGAGCAGCAAATAGCCGCCCAAAGGGATTGCCGGGATCACCGTTGCGACATGCAGCACGATTGCCAGATCGCGGGTATTGGGATGGCTTGGGGCAAGGCCGGTAAATCCGCGAAATAGCGCGTAGATGACAGCAAGGCTCATGCTGGTTGCGGCGATGGCGACGATTGCGCGGACACGCGGGCTGATGTCGAAAGCGGGCTTTGCAGGCGCTCTGAAAAGCTGGACCAGCGGCGAGTTGGATACGAGAGAAGTCATTGGTGCGATGCTCCTGACAGGTGGGTTCGTGTTTGCTGAAACCCACATTGCCGCCGCCCCATTCGCGGGCAATCTGGTCTACGCCGCCGGGCACCCATCTTCGCGAAGTGGCGCCAAAACCCGCCGATTTACGAGGGTTTGCCACTTTACGAAGCGCGAATGGGCAGGCAATTAGTCGGAATGGGAAACGAGCACGGCAACAAATCAGGCGAATTGACTGCCCATGATTACGGCGGGCCGAAAAAGCTCAGCCGGCGCGCTAGTTTCTGGCGTAGCACGATCACCGATCTTGGCATTATGACGGTGATCGGCGTGTTTCTGGCAGTGATCGGACCTTTCGGATCAATTGAGTATCCTTTCGCCGTCCGCCTTATCACCTGGCTGATTTTTTCGTATCTCGGCTACGCGATCTATTCGCCCATGGGCTATTTCGTGGACCGTGCGCACGAAGCGCTTGATCTGCCCAAATCGCCGCTCTGGCTTGCAGCGGCGCTTATTGCGACCGTGCCAATGACGATCCTCGTCTACTTTGTGCAATTTGCGCCAAACTGGCCTCCAACGCCTTCTCCAGAAGAAGCTTTGAAGAGCTATTTCTATGTGTTCGTGATTGGCGGCGGGGTGACACTGCTGTTCAACTTTATCGGCCCGAGAGCGAACGCATCGCGAGAGACTGTAGCACCGGCGGCTGTCCCTTCCATGCCCGTTGCTGACCCAGAACCTCAACCAGTCGCGCCCCAGCCTGAAACCTCAACCTCCAATCCACTCCTCGATCAACTGCCTGCAGAATTAGGCAGCGATGTCATCGCGCTTGAGATGGAGGACCATTATGTCCGTGTGCACACCGCACTGGGTTCAGAACTCGTGCTGATGCGACTGCGCGACGCGATCGCGCATTTGTCCGAGATTGACGGGCGCCAAGTCCATCGCAGCTGGTGGGTGGCGCGCGGAGCGGTTGAAGATGTGGAGCGCGATGGCCGCAATGTCCGCCTGAAGCTCGCCTGTGACATCGAAGCCCCGGTAAGCCGAGCGCAAGTGAGCGAATTGAAAGAGGCTGGCTGGATTTGACCGTTACGGCTGCGGCCAATCAGCAGGCAACGGAATGCGTGCCTCGCGATCGAGAATGACGTCCAAAGCCGTACCCTCTTCGATGACGGCTGACTTGCCCTTTACAAAGAAGACGAAGCCCAATGTCGCGGTTGTGACCGCGGTTGCCAAAGCCGTCTGATCCTTGCCCGCATCGCCCAAGGGACCGGACACGCGAACCGGGCCGTCTGGAAGATCAAGGTAAAGCATCCGCACTGCCAGCCTTCCGCCGCGACCCATAAAGCCATTTTCCTGAGCGCGGGTGATTTCACCCACCGCTGGGCTGCCGGCAGAGACGATCACCGCACCTTCGTGAGTGATGCTATCGCGCAAGGTCAGTTGAATGAGGTCGCCGCGTTTGACCTTCTTGCTCGAAAGAGTCTCAGCCAATGTGAAACCGATCCGCGTGTTCGCGGGGATGATAAGACGATTGTCGCGGACCTCTCGCGGTGCAGCAGGCACAGCCGTCTGGGTTTGCTCATCACCGGCCTGTTGCGCTGTGAGTGGATGAGCAGCGCACATCGCCCAAATAACGGACAAGGCCAGACAAGATCGGGCCTTATGCCTAGTTGGCAACGGCTTGCTCTGCTGAAATTGGCGCAGATGCTGTCTCGATCTGAGCTTGCGCTCCTGCAACTGGCTCTACCGGGTCATCGCCACCAAAGCTCACATCTTCCGCGATGAAAGCCGTCATCTTTTCGCCCGCCTTCAGCTTTGCGTTGTTTCCCTTGGCAAAAAGGCCAAGCGGTCCTGCGGCCAGAACACCCAGGATCGTCTCACCCTTGCCAGACTTGCCTTCGGACTGTGTCTCTCCATCAAGCGGAATTTCGAGGCCGTCATATTCGATGTAGAGCAGGCGCGCAGACAGCTTGCCGCTTTTGCCGACATTGCCGCTCTTTTCCGCGCTCAGCAACTCGCCCCATGCAAAGGCTCCCACCGGAATAACTTCGCGGCCATCGACCAGTACAGGCTCATTCACGCGAAGGCGAAAGCGGTGGCCGGGCTGGTGATCCTTCGTTGAAACTTCGGTGAGGACCATAAGGCGCACAGGCGTATCGCGCGGTATGTCGATTATGGGTTTGACGGGTGGCGGCGGAACTGACGCGGGTGGATCAGGCGCTTCCGCCAATTCGCCTGCTTGCTCGATTTGCTCCTCAGCGCTCAGATCAGGACTCACATCCTGTTCCAATTGTCCCGCAGGCTCTCCCTGCATTGCCAGCATCAGCAAGGCTTCGATCATATCCCCATCCCCCTATATGGCTCTTGTCTATCGCCTGCGACTTGCATTACAAGCTTCAAGTCATTGTGACGGAGGGGTAATTAATGAAACGACTGGTTTTGTCCGCGGCCGCTTTGGGCCTCGCGGCTGCTATGCCGCTTGGTGCGGCGATGGCTGATGATCATGGCGAGCATGCCGTGGTGAACGAGGAAATGGGCGTGCCTGTTTTCCCGTATGACATCACTGATAAACCTTACCGCATTGTGGGGCCGGTCTCAGCCGGCGTGCGCAAGGCGACGATTTTCAGCAAAGAGCCATCGCAGCAGAAGATCTACAACGAGGTTTGGGAACGCGGCGAAAAGATGGGCGCCGATGCGGTTGTCAACGTGACCTATGGCGAGAGCAAGGTCAGCCTAGATAGCTGGGGCAAGACGCGCGCTTTGGGCTTTGCGATCAAATTTCTGACCGAAGAAGAAATCGCTGCTGGCGTCGAAGCGGAAACGGCGCCTGCGCCGGAAACCTACGACAAGGAAATGTTCAAAGGCGCGAACAAGAAGCCGAAGAAGAAGTAAGTCTACCTTGTCTTTGGTTTGAAACGAATGAAAAGGCCGCTGGATCGTTCCGGCGGCCTTTTCGTTACGGTGTCTGCCAAGAGTTAGCCATTCCGCTGCTTAAGCATCAGGTGAAACGCTGCGATATGTGAAGCGCCTGAAAGCGGCACACCGATAAGCGGGATAAGAGCGATCGGCAGGTGCGCGATGGTGCTCATCGTTGGGACGGCGAGCAATTGCAGCGTCAACCCGGTCCCGACTGCGACCACGAAATCAGCAAAACCGACCACATGGAATGCAACGATACGGCGGGTCGTCACGGGCAAAAGGATCAGTGCGGCGGCAAGCACTCCTGCGAGCATGTCGCCCCAGCCCGCCAGATTGACGAACAGGCCGGGCAGCCAACCCTGCGATCCGTAGTAGAGGAATGCTGCCGCAGCGAACACGCGCCAGACATGGAAAGTCGCGAGGCCATAGGGGCCAAGACGCTCGACAAATGCTCGGATCGACGGGACAGTTAAATACGCGATCACCAGAGACGCCATTGCGGCGACAACTGTCATCGCGACGAAAGCGGGATGGCTGTTTGCATAGATGCCCGTCGCAGAAAGCATGATCGCTGCAATCGAATAAAGGCCGAAGCCGATGCCTAAGAGCCACCCTCCCTTATTCGCCTTGGGATGCTCAACACGATGATCGTTTCTGTATAGTGCATATGCATCTATTTCGATCTGAGATGGGCTCGGTGCAGTATGGTTGCTCATCGTTCTTCTCCTAGATTGAGCTTTGGACAGATTGCCAGAGTGGAATTGCGCGCTCCAGCAGTTCGCTCCCTGAAGATGTCAGGGTGACGCGTTTGCTGCGGCTGTCGTCAGGATCGTTCGCCAATTCGATCAGTGTCCGCCGCTCAAGTGGGCGCAGCGCGCGGGACATCGTGGTGCGATCCATGGCGAGATAGTCCGCCAGTTCGTGAATTGCCGGATTTCCCGCGTGACCGACTGCTACGAGTATCGAAAACTGACCTCCAGTGAGCTCCAGAGGTGCAAACGCTGCTTCGTACAAAGCAGTCAGGCGGCGAGCGCGCGAACGAGCAGCTTGCATGTGGCAAGAGGAGACGATGGTGGCGAGATCAGTAGTCATGGAAATGCATATAGATGCATATACACTTAAATTCAACCGCATAATCGCATCGCTCAAAACAAAGCCCCCGGCACGCATAACGCACCGGGGGCAATTGCGACCCTGACCTCAAGGGGTCAGTCAGGGCTCAGGGGGCAGGGGGTCCTGGGTCTTAGGCATGATACTTCGCGTAAGCGACGTCGAAGCGGTCATTGTCCATGACCTTGGTCCATGCCGCGACAAAGTCTGCAACGAACTTCGCTTCATTGCCGTTTTCCGCATAGACTTCGGCCACTGCGCGAAGTTGCGAATTGGAGCCGAAGACGAGATCCGCACGCGTGGCGCGGTATTTTTCTGCGCCGCTCTTGCGATCAGTGCCGACATATTCCTCATCGCCTGACCCATCGACCGGAGCCCACTTGGTGCCCATGTCGAGAAGGTTGGTGAAGAAGTCCGGCGTCAGCTGGCCCACACGATCGGTGAACACGCCATGCTTGGTATTACCAGCATTGGCACCAAGAGCACGCATACCGCCGACCAGTACGGTCATTTCCGGCATGGAGAGGCCGAGCAAATGTGCCTTGTCGATCAGCATTTCTTCAGTGCGCACGTCCGCTTTCGTTTTGAGGTAATTGCGGAAACCATCAGCAAATGGCTCCAGCGGCTCAAAACTGGCAGCATCGGTGTGCTCATCGCCCGCATCGCCGCGTCCTCCGGTGAACGGCACTGCGATAGAATGGCCGGCGTCACTGGCGGCTTTTTCCACCGCAGCGTTACCGGCAAGCACGATCGCATCGGCCATCGAGATATCCCCGCGCAGTTCGTCAATTTTGGCCAAAACTTTGTCGAGCTCTTCCGGATCGTTCGCTTTCCAGTCCTTTTGCGGAGCAAGGCGCACGCGCGCACCATTGGCACCGCCGCGGTGGTCTGAATTGCGATAGGTCGAAGCCGAAGCCCAGGCCGCTTTGACGAGTTCAGAAACGGTAAGGCCGCTGTCCAAGATGGCCGATTTGAATGCGGAGGCCGCGCTATCGGAAGGCGCGCCGCCTTCTGGAACAGGATCCATCCAGATCAGCGTTTCTTCAGGCACTTCCGGGCCGAGATAGCGGACTTTCGGACCCATATCGCGGTGGCACAGCTTGAACCATGCGCGCGCGAATGCATCGTCGAGCTGTTCTGGGTGCTTAAGGAAACGCTCGGAAATTACGCGGTAATCCGGATCCATTTTAAGCGCCATATCAGCTGTGGTCATCATCGTGCGGACCTTCTTAGAAGGATCGCGCGCGTCTGGTGCCATGTCTTCGGGATCAGGATTGATCGGCGTCCACATTTTCGCGCCAGCCGGGCTTTCGACCAATTCAAAATCGTATTTGAACAGGATGCGGAAGTAGTCATGGCTCCACGAAGTCGGATTGTTCGACCAGCTGCCTTCAATGCCTGAAGTGGTGATATTGCCTTTGGCAATTTCGTCTTCGTCGTTGAGCCAGCCAAAGCCTTGCAATTCGAGGACTTCGCTTTCAGGACTATCGCCAAACGTATCGGCGGGGTGTGCGCCATGCGCTTTACCGAAAGCGTGGCCGCCAGCGGTCAAAGCGACTGTTTCTTCGTCATTCATCGCCATCCGGGCAAAGGTTTCGCGCATGTCGCGGCCCGATGCGAGCGGATCAGGATCGCCGCCGGGGCCCTCTGGGTTCACGTAGATTAGACCCATCTGGATTGCAGCGAGCGGGTTTTCGAGCGCTTTGCCTTCATCGGGGATGATGCGCGTTTCAACGCCTTCATTCACCCATTGCTCTTCAGTGCCCCAGTATACGCTTTCAGGCTCAAAAACATCGGCACGGCCGCCGCCAAATCCGAAGACCGGGCCGCCCATGCTCTCAATCGCGACATTGCCAGCAAGGATGAAGAGGTCGGCCCAGCTGATGTGCTTGCCGTATTTCTGCTTTACCGGCCAAAGAAGGCGCCGCGCTTTGTCGAGGTTGCCGTTGTCCGGCCAGGAATTGAGCGGTGCGAAACGCTGCTGGCCGCTCCCGCCACCACCGCGCCCATCGCCCGTGCGGTAAGTACCCGCAGCGTGCCACGCCATGCGGATGAAGAACGGGCCGTAGTGGCCATAATCGGCTGGCCACCAATCCTGGCTGTCCGTCATCAGCGCGGTAAGGTCAGCTTTCAGCGCTTTGTAATCGATTGCGTTGAAAGCTTCGGCATAATCAAAGTCTTCGCCGAATGGATTGGCGCTGCGGCCGCCTTCCATCAGAATGCGAAGCTCCATTGCTTCGGGCCACCAATCGCGATTGGTGCGCCCAAACAGCCCGCGAATTTCAGCATCGCCGTGGAACGGGCAGCCACTCATATCACCGGTCTTCACATCCATTGTCTCAGTCTCCTCTCAAAAGCCCCTGCGCGGGACTCGCATAAACTCGATTAATGGCAACAGGATGATAGATGTCGTCTTATCAGTCCAATCGATTAATCTGGGGAGTTTGATTTACTGGATCGATTGAATGGGCGGTGACTTAGTCTTTCCCTGTGGGATGGGAGACAGATCGGGTTCTGGCGCCCCAACGCAAAAAGCCCCCGCATCAGCGGAGGCTTCTCACTTTTAATCCTGGTGACCAGTTCGAAGGCGGGAAAAGCGTCAGGCCGCTTGCGCGATATCCTCAACCGCCTCGTTGCGGATCAGGTAATCAAATGCGCCCAATGCGGCTTTTGATCCTTCGCCCATCGCGACGACGATTTGCTTGTGCGGCACCGTGGTCGCATCGCCTGCGGCAAAGATGCCCGGCAGATTGGTCGTACCTTCTTCATCGATCACGATCTCGCCGTACTTCGACAGCTCAAGACCCGTTTCGGTGAGCCATTCTGTGTTCGGCACAAGGCCGATTTGGATGAAGACACCTTCAAGTTCAATTCGGCGCTCTTCTGCCGTATCGCGGTCTTTCACGACCAGCCCGTTGCAGCGTTTGCCATCACCTGTGATCTCGGTCGTCTGACCGTTGGTGATGATATCGACATTGGACATGGAGCGCAGCTTTGCCTGAAGCACTTCATCTGCGCGCAGCTTGGTATCGAATTCAATCAGCGTCACATGGCCAACAATCTTTGCAAGATCGATCGCCGCTTCGACGCCTGAATTGCCGCCGCCGATGACGGCAACGCGTTTTCCTTTGAACAAAGGACCATCGCAGTGGGGGCAGTAGGCAACGCCCTTGTTGCGGTATTCCGCCTCACCGGGAACGCCGAGATTTTTCCAGCGCGCGCCTGTCGACAGGATAAGGGATCGCGCCTTTAGCGTCGCGCCATTGGCAAAGGTGACCTCGTGCATGCCGCCCGCCTCGCTGGCTGGCTTCAGCTGCGTCGCGCGGGCCAGATCCATCAGATCGATCTCGTATTCGCCGATCTGTTTTTTGAGATCATCGGCGAGTTTCGGCCCTTCGGTGTAAACCGTGCCGGGTAGATTCTCCACGCCGAGCGTATCCATCAGCTGGCCGCCAAATCGTTCGGCTGCAATGCCTGTGCGAAAGCCCTTGCGCGCCGTGTAGACGGCCGATGCTGCACCTGCCGGACCGCCGCCGATAACGAGCACTTCGAAGGGTTCTTTGGCAGACAATTTCTCTGCTGCTTTCTCATCCGCGCCGCTATCCAGTTTGGCGAGAATTTCAGCGAGCTCGATCTTGCCGTTGTAGAAGCTCTCGCCATTGAGGAATGTCGCCGGGACAGCAAGGATGTCGCGGTTTTCAACCTCATCCTGAAACGTCCCGCCCTCAATAAGGGTTGCGGTGATGCGCGGGTTTTCAAGCGCCATCAGAGTTAGCGCTTGCACCACATCGGGGCAGTTGTGGCAGGTGAGCGAGAAGAACATTTCAAACTCGAGATCGGTCTCGAGTGAGCGCACTTGCTCAATCAAGTCCGCATCCACTTTGGGCGGATGGCCACCGGCCCACAGCAAAGCGAGCACCAGTGAAGTAAACTCGTGCCCCATCGGAAGCCCGGCAAACCGCACCCATTTTTGTGGATCGGATGCCCGGCGAATAACAAAGCTTGGGCGACGACCGCCCGCAATCTGATCATCGCCGTCAAAATGAGCGGAAACCATGTCGTGAAGGTCGGCGATCTCGGTGAGGAGTTCGCGCGTCTGCTCAGACTTGGCGCTATCATCAAGCGCCGCGACAAGCTCAATCGGCTCGCGCAGATTGGCGAGATATTGCTTCAGCTGGTTCTGCATATTGGCGTCGAGCATGACGAACTCCGTCGAAAAATCAGATCAGTTGGAATTAGTAAGGCCCGAACCGCTTCGACAGGGGGGAGGGGGGTGAAGCGGTTCGGGCCGGATTATGTCCGAGCAGGCCCAATTGTGGGGTGGGCCCGGACACGGAGCGGCACAATGGTGGAGGGAAATGCGCCGCCCAAAGGCATCGGTTAAATCTTGCCGACGAGATCAAGCGAAGGTGCCAGCGTGTCGGCGCCTTCTTCCCATGCGGCTGGGCAGACTTGACCGGGGTTCGCGCGTACATATTGTGCGGCTTTGATCTTGCGGGTCAGTTCGTTTGCGTTGCGGCCCACGCCTTCGCAAGTGATTTCCATGATCTGGATCACACCATCGGGATCGACAACAAAGGTCGCACGGTCAGCAAGGCCCATCTCTTCACGCAGAACGCCGAACTGCTTCGACAGTGTGTGGAGCTGATCGCCAAGGAATGGGAATTTCAGCTTGCCGATTTTCTCAGAACTGTCGTGCCATGCCTTGTGGCTGAAATGCGTGTCGGTGCTGACAGCATAGACTTCTACGCCCATATCCTGAAGCATGGCGTATTTTTCCCCCATATCCTCAAGCTCGGTCGGGCAGACGAATGTCCAGTCGGCTGGATAGAAGAAGAAGACAGCCCACTTGCCTTCGATGTCCTTCTCTGTAACGTCGAAGAAGTCCTGGCCGGCCTGAAAAGCGGTCGCTTTGAACGGTTGGATGGTTGATCCGATAATGCCCATGATTTGGTATTCCTCCTAAACGGATTTGGTGGGTTGAAGTGCCTGTTTCATAAAAGAACTCGACACGCGAAATAGGGATTGTTGCGGCGCATCAAAATTGATTTGTGCGATTGCGAAGATCGATAATTTCAATGGTAGAAACGGGAACCGGAAAGGATTGTTCCGAAAGCGATTCAAGCTATGGCTTGCAGTAGTGGATTTCAGCCTGACTGCCCGCGTTTCGTGGGCGCAATTCCTAGCCCATCTGCCCGCGATGCAGCAGTTTGTGATCTGCCAAAACCAGCGCCATCATCGCTTCGACCACGGGTGCGCCTCTGATGCCGACGCACGGATCGTGGCGGCCTTTGGTGCGCACCTCGGTGGCTTCGCCGTCCGATGTGATCGAAGGGACCGGCGTAAGGATGGAGGAGGTTGGCTTGAAGGCTGTTCTCACCACCACCGGTTGCCCGGTTGAGATGCCGCCGGCGGTGCCGCCCGCGTGATTGCTGGCATAAACCGGTTGGCCATCGTCGCCCGGGCTCATCGCATCGGCGTTTTCTTCGCCGGTGAGCCTTGCGGCTTTAAAGCCAGCGCCGATCTCCACGCCCTTGGTCGCGTTGATCGTCATCATGGCTGCGGCCAAATCGCTGTCGAGTTTCGCATAGACCGGCGCGCCCCATCCGGCTGGCACGCCAGTTGCCACGCATTCGACCACCGCCCCCAATGAGCTGCCAGCCTTGCGCGCGGCATCGACCTTTTCTTCCCAACGCTTGGCCGCGGCTGCATCAGGGCAGAAGAAGGGATTGCGAGTAATCTCGTCCGTGTAGAAGTTCGCGGGATCGATTGCATCGCCGCCCAATTCGCAGACATAGGCGGTGACGGTCACCTCTGGGATGATCGCCCGCGCCACTGCGCCCGCAGCGACGCGCGCCGCGGTTTCTCTCGCGCTCGACCGCCCGCCGCCGCGGTAATCGCGGATGCCGTACTTCGCGTCATAGGCGTAGTCAGCGTGGCCGGGGCGATAGCTTTTGGCGATTTCGGAATAGTCTTTGGAACGCTGATCGGTATTCTCGATCATCAAGTGAATGGGCGTGCCCGTCGTCGTATCCTCAAATACACCAGAGAGGATTTTGACCTGATCAGCCTCCTGCCGCTGGGTTGTGAATTTGCTCTGCCCCGGACGGCGAGCGTCGAGGAATGGCTGGATTTGCTCTGCGGTGAGAGCAAGGCCGGGAGGGCACCCGTCGACCACCACTCCAAGCCCCGGCCCATGGCTCTCGCCCCAAGTGGTAAAGCGCAGCGCGCGTCCGAATGTGTTCCAGCTCATGGGAAATGCCTTACCGAAAAGTGCGCAAGTGTCGAGACTTGGTCGTGGAGCACGGCTGCGCAGCGTTTTTTGTTTGCGGAACTCTCCAGGCCACCCGCTCCCTCCACCCTTCCACCCGGATCGTAATCCGGTGTGATAATCCGGGTGGAAGGGTGGAGGGAGCGGGTGGCCGAGGCAAAGCAGCGTGAACACGCTGCGCAAAACAAAGACTCCCCACTAGAATTACCCCGCTGCTTACGCCAAGAACATATCATGATCGCAAAGCTATCGGGCAGACTGGACGAGACGGGTGAGGACTGGGCCATCGTGGATGTGCAGGGAGTGGGCTATCTGGTCCATTGCTCGGCGCGAACGCTGTCAGCGCTCGGCGATGTGGGTGAGGCCTGCACTATCCACACCGATTTGCAGGTGTCCGAGAACGATATGCGCCTGCTCGGTTTTGCGATGAGCGCAGAGCGCGACTGGTTCCGCCTGTTGACGCAGGTGCAGGGTGTTGGGAGCAAAGTGGGCCTTGCGATCCTTTCGGCGCTTTCAACGGGAGAACTGCGCGATGCCTGCGCCGCTGGCGATGCGGCCAGCGTTGCGCGCGCCAATGGCGTCGGGCCAAAGCTGGCCGGGCGGATCGTCAATGAACTGAAAGACAAGGCAGGCGCGCTTCCGGGAGGCGGTCTCGCGGGCGTGCCAGCAGGCGCGATCTCGGCAGCGGGGGGAGCGAGCGCAGATGCGGTGAGCGCTCTTGAAAATCTGGGTTTCAAACCCGCGATTGCCGCCCAAGCCGTCGCCCGCGCCACCGCCGAATTGGGCGAAGACGCAGCCGAGGGCGACCTGATCCGCGTGGCGCTGAAAAAGGCGGCTGGGTGATGGAGATGGACGACATCGCGAAGGCAAGGGCGGCAGCCAAAGAGCATGCTGATTATCATCAAGAAATCGCAGACTTTTATCGTGAGCAAGGAGCTTCACTTGATAAATGGCTGCTTGCGACTGAACTGTCAGTTTGTGGCGGCGCAATTATTGCTTTGTTAAATGCCGAAGGCGTGAACGATGTCTCCCGTTTCTATGCCGCCGCATGGTTTTTTGGAGGTCTCATTTGGTCGATCGGCATTGGAGGGTTGCGGGTTAAGTCTACATACGACTCGGCTTTGTTGCATTTAAAAGCCGCTCGGGCCTTTACTAGGTTCTCAAAAAATGGAGCTCAGCGAGAGCTCGATAGTACGTTTGACGACGAGCCTGATACAGTTCCTAGCTTTGCAGAAAAAACGCAATTGTTGCTGCGACCCGTTCCAGTCGTTTGCATCATAGTCGGCGCATTAATTACACTTGAGGGATTCCAATGAATGATCCCGCCCCCTTACATGGTCCCGACCGGCAAGCTGGCGATCCCGACACCGCGCTGCGCCCTAAATCCCTCACCGAATTTATCGGTCAGGAAGCTGCCCGCGACAATCTGCGCGTTTTCATCGAAAGCGCCAAAGCTCGGGGCGAGGCGATGGATCACACGCTGTTCTTCGGGCCTCCAGGCCTTGGCAAAACGACACTTGCCCAGATTGTCGCTGCTGAACTCGGCGTCGGGTTTCGCGCCACTTCCGGTCCCGTCATTGCGAAGGCAGGCGATCTTGCGGCGCTCCTCACCAATCTTGAGCCGCATGACGTGCTGTTCATTGATGAGATTCACCGTCTCAATCCCGTGGTTGAGGAAGTGCTCTATCCCGCGATGGAAGACCGCGCGCTCGATATCATTATCGGTGAAGGGCCCTCGGCACGCAGCGTTCGGATCGACTTGCCGCCTTTCACACTCATCGGGGCGACCACGCGGCAGGGGCTGCTCACCACGCCTTTGCGCGACCGGTTCGGCATTCCTGTTCGCCTGCAATTCTACACTCACGATGAGCTCGATCAGGTGGTGACGCGCGGGGCGCGGCTGCTCGGCATGGCAATTGACGAGACCGGCGCGCGCGAGATTGCGCGCCGATCACGCGGGACGCCGCGCGTCGCAGGCCGACTGCTGAGAAGAGTCAGAGATTTCGCGCAGGTCGCCAAGGCCGAGACTATTACTCGAACCATTGCTGATGACGCGCTCACCCGGCTCGAGATTGACCGACTTGGCCTTGACGCGATGGATCGCAAATACCTCACCATGATTGCGAGCACTTATAAGGGCGGCCCGGTTGGCGTTGAAACACTGGCGGCTGGCCTTGCTGAACCGCGTGATACGGTGGAGGATGTGGTCGAACCTTACCTGATCCAGTTGGGGCTGTTGGCGCGCACCGCGCGCGGGCGAATGCTCAACGATGCGGGGTGGGAACATCTGGAAATGGCGCCCCCTGCACGCCCCTCCCAAGGTTCAGCGCAGTCCACTCCGGGCCTCTTCGACGATTCGTAAAGTAGGCGCGCAACGCGCGATTGGCCGCTGTTCGGGGCTAACAGATAGCTAACCAATTGGTCTCAAATCGGGACAGTCAGGTGCTAAATCGCGGTAATTCGGCGGTTTGAGGCAGAAGCGACTGGCTAAATATGGTTAAACTTATTGCAGTGTGATGCGCGGGAAGGGCATTACAGGGTTGCAAGGGGCAGGGGTGCGGGTTCGCTGCATGATGTCTTCACACGCAAGCAAGGTCTAAAGCTATGTCGTTCAAACTGGCTGCTGCAAAGCTATCCGCTGCTGTCGCAGGTGTCGCTCTGGTCCAGGGCGGGGCTGTTCGAGTGGCCGAGCCGTTGAACACTGACGATCCCGATTACACAACCAATCTGGATGTGCCGCGCGATGGGACCAAGCTGCAGCCGCTCCCGAATGAACCTCGCTATATCAAGACGCGCGAACGTGTCATCCCTGAGCAGCGTCGCCGCATTATTGAGCGCACCGTCGAATGCGAGCCGCTGCCACCCGGCGTGGTCGCCGCTTCGGCTCCGCTACCCGCAGGCGCGACCCAGGCGTATTACGATCCGATTGAATGCCCACCGATTGCGCAGATAGCCTATGCGCCGGCTCCGCTGCCTCCGATTGCCCCTGTCCAAGGTGGCGGCGGGTTTGGCGCAGCGCCCGTTGTCGTCGGTGGCGGCGGCGGATTTAGTGGTTTTGGAGGCGGCTTTCTGGGCGGCTTCTTCGGCGGTGGCGGATCGTCATCGGGCGATGTGACCGTCAACAACTTCCTCGATGGGGAGCAAGTCGCGAGCTCTGGCGGGACAACGTCGACCACCACGAGTGGCGGCGAGCCCGGCGATGGCATCAATATCAACATCGATATCGATAACTCGACATCCACCGGTGCAGTATCGACGTCCACCGGTGCGGTCTCCACTTCAACCGGGACAGTTTCATCGAGCACAGGTGAAGTCTCCACATCGACGGGTTCGGTCTCGTCGAGCACCGGCGCAGTCAGCACGAGCACCAGCACGAGTTCCGGTAACGTATCCTCTTCAACAGGTGCGGTGACGTCGAGTACCGGCGCTGTTTCAAGCTCGAGTTCATCGTCTTCATCCAGCTCCAGTTCTTCATCGAGCAGCAGTTCATCCTCGTCCTCGAGTTCTTCGAGCGGCGGCGGCAATACGAGCACGTCGGGAGGGGACTCGAGCTCGTCGGGTGGCGATTCCAGCTCCTCAGGTGGGGATTCGAGCTCGTCAGGTGGCGATTCCAGTTCTTCAGGGGGCGATTCCAGCTCTTCGGGCGGCGATAGCAGTTCATCGAGCGGCGGTTCTTCCAGCTCAGGCGGTTCATCCAGTTCTGGTGGATCCAGTTCGTCGGGCGGATCAAGCTCTGGTGATATGACGAGCAGCACCAGCTCCTCATCAAGCTCAAGCAGCACGTCGAGCTCGTCTTCTTCAAGCGGATCGTCAAGCGGCGGCTCGAGTTCCGGCAGCAGCACTAGCGGCGGTTCAAGCACGTCCGGCGGATCCAGCTCCGGCGCGACGTCGAGTTCGTCTTCGTCCAGCTCTTCAAGTTCGAGCAGTTCTTCGAGCTCGGGCGGTACGACCACCACATCGAGTGGCGGCACAGATGTTCCGGCACCGCCCATGATGATCCTATTTGGTGCAGCCGCAGCAGCCATCCTTGGCCGCAGAAAATTCGGCATCAAACAAGGCAGTGACGGCGCGGCCGCTTAACCTGAGGCGATAGAAACAAGAAGGGCTGCTCTCCGGTAGGAAAAGCCGCCCTTTTCTTTTGCCAAGGCGCTTATTGCTGGCCCTGCTGTTCCAGCTGCGAGAGTTGCGCGCGGAACTGAGCCATTGGGGTCGTTCCCACCCATGCCACGTCAGCGGTCGTCACCGTTTCGCCCAACTCCCAGACATTGGTGTAGCCATATCCCACAAGATTGATGAAAGTCGGGATGTTGAGCGCCAGTGGCGCCTTCTTGAGCGGAATTGGCGAGACGTTGTCGCTGAAATTGTTGTTGCAATAAATCAGGATCATTCGGTCTTTGTTATCGCCAATGACCTTGCGCAACTTGTCCTCGGTGAAGTCTGAGAACGGCAGATTGACGGCACCATCAATGTGGCCTTGTTCAAAAGCGGCGACCGATCGGGTGTCGAGGATCAACGTGTCAGGTTTTGACGCGTAGGCTTCGAACAGTTCGAGAGGGACAAGCCGCTCTTGCCGGATTCCCGCTACTTCTTCGGTAAGCGCTGCAAAGCCTGCATAGTCGACTTCTTGCGCTTCATTGCTTTCACTTTGGGCGGAAATGGGTGACGCCACGATCGCGGATAGCAAAGCACCTGCCAGCAATACGGGTTTCGCCATGTCTCTTCCTCCTGACCTCACCGCGGATCATGAAGGAGGAGGTATGTCAGACAGATGAATGGACGAACGCTGCCCAATAAAGGTTTAGTCGGCGGGAAGCATGACGAGCTCATTATCCTGCGCCTGCCAAGCGAGAATGCCGCCCTCAAGATGAGTGGCTGGTTCGCCCGTATGTGCTGCCAGTCTCTCGGCAACCAGACCTGATCTGCGTCCAGACCTGCAATAAAGAATTATGGGGCGATCATCGCCCTCGCTCACGACTGCGGGATCAAAGCTTGCCATCGCAATGTGTTCAGCACCGGGAATGACACCGTCTGCGACTTCTTCGTCCCTGCGCACATCAATGAGACGGATATCGCCTCGCGCTACTATCGCCGCCAATTCATCGACACCGATGTCAATGATGCGGGCAGCCTGGGATGCTCTCGCTCCAGTATCCCTGCCATATTGCACGCTTTCGCTTGGCTCCGCGACTGACGCCAATTCAGGTAAAGGGAGGACGTCTGGAGCACCGTCCTTGTCATCCGATTGCGGCGCGCAGGCTGCGAGCGCCAGGCTTGAGAGCCCGCCACCGACTGCCAAGAAAGCGCGCCGCATCATCCGATCACGCAGCCAGCTTGCGAAGCACGTAATGGAGGATGCCGCCATTGCGGTAATATTCCATTTCGTTCGCTGTATCGATGCGGCAGAGCGCAGTGAAAGTGAAGCTGGTGCCATCGCCGCGAGTGACGTCGATTTCCAGTTGCTGACCAGGCGTGAGGTCCGCGAGACCCTTGATGCAGAATGTGCAATCCGCATCGAGGTTCAGCGTCTCACGAGTGTCACCGCCGGTGAACTGCAGTGGAAGAACGCCCATACCGACAAGGTTTGAGCGGTGAATGCGTTCAAAGCTTTCAACGATGACCGCGCGCACGCCCAAAAGGATCGTGCCCTTTGCGGCCCAGTCGCGTGAAGAGCCCGTGCCGTATTCCTTGCCGCCCACGACGATCAGCGGGGTGCCGTCCGCCTTGTGCTTCATCGCCGCGTCGTAAATCGGCATTTGTTCGCCGTTGTATGTTGTTACGCCGCCTTCAACGCCGGGGACCATTTCGTTCTTGATGCGGATATTGGCGAAAGTGCCGCGCATCATCACGTCATGGTTGCCGCGGCGCGAGCCGTATGAATTGAAGTCCTTCTTCGCGACCTGATTGCTCTTCAAGTATTCGCCTGCGGGCGAGTCTTCCTTGATTGCGCCGGCCGGTGAGATGTGGTCGGTCGTGACGGAATCGCCCAGAACCGCGAGCGGTTTGGCGTTCACGATATCTTCAACCGGAGCAGGCTCCATGCCCATGCCCTCAAAGTAGGGCGGATTGGCGACATAGGTGCTGCCTGCGCGCCACTGATAGGTGTCGGATGGTTCTACCGTGATTGCCTGCCAGTGCTCATCGCCATCATAGACGTTGGCATAACGGCTTTCGAACATCGAACGGTCGATATTTGCTGCGCGGTGTTCGGCAATTTCTGCGTTGCTTGGCCACAGATCGGCAAGCATCACGTCATTGCCTTCTTTATCCTGACCAAGCGGAGTGGTGGTGATGTCTTCGGTGACGGTGCCTTTCAGCGCATAGGCGACTACGAGCGGCGGCGATGCGAGGAAGTTGGCGCGCACGTCCTGGCTGACGCGCCCTTCGAAGTTGCGGTTTCCTGAGAGCACCGACGCAGCGACGATATCGTTACCGTTGATTGCCTTGCTGATCGGCGGGGCGAGCGGGCCTGAATTGCCGATGCAGGTCGTGCAGCCGTAACCGACGAGGTCAAAGCCGATAGCGTCGAGATCGTCCTGAAGCCCGGATTTCACGAGGTAATCGGTGACCACCTGGCTTCCCGGTGCAAGCGATGTCTTTACCCAGGGCTTGGGCTGCATGCCGCGCTCGTTTGCCTTTTTGGCGACAAGGCCGGCGGCGATCAGCACATCGGGGTTGGAAGTGTTTGTGCAGCTGGTGATTGCCGCGATCACGACGTCACCATCGCCAATATCGTGATCTTTCCCTTCGACTGCCGTGCGGACGGGAGCTTCTTTCTTGTAGACCTTGGCAAGATCGCCGTTGAACAGCTCGTCCACCTCAGGGAGGATCACGCGATCCTGCGGGCGCTTCGGTCCGGCAAGACTTGGGACGACGCTTGCGACGTCGAGCTCGAGGGTGTTCGAGAATACAGGCTCGTGCGCCGGATCGAACCACATACCCTGTTCTTTGGCATAGGCTTCAACAAGAGCGATATTCTCTTCGCTGCGGCCCGTGAGGCGCAGGTAATCGATGGTCTTGTCATCGATGCCGAAGAACCCGCACGTTGCGCCATATTCGGGCGCCATGTTGGCGATGGTTGCGCGATCAGCGAGGGTCAGATTGGCAACGCCTTCGCCATAGAATTCAACGAAACGGCCAACCACGCCGACTTCGCGCAGCATTTGCACGCAGGTCAGGACAAGGTCAGTCGCGGTAACGCCTTCGGCCATCTTGCCGGTCAGTTTGAAGCCGACGACTTCAGGGATCAGCATCGAGATCGGCTGGCCGAGCATTGCGGCTTCAGCTTCAATCCCGCCAACACCCCAACCGAGCACGCCAAGACCGTTGATCATCGTTGTGTGCGAATCGGTGCCGACGCAAGTGTCAGGATAGGCGACCATTTCGCCGTTCTCATCCGCGCTCGACCAGATGCCTTGCGCGATGTGTTCTAGGTTTACCTGGTGGCAGATGCCGGTTCCGGGAGGCACGGCTGAGAAGTTTTCAAAGCTCTTCGATCCCCATTTGAGGAAGTCATACCGCTCAGCGTTGCGCTCATATTCGAGCGCCATATTGGCTTCCATCGCTTTGGGGTGGCCAAATTCGTCGACCATGACCGAGTGGTCGATCACGAGGTTGACGGGCACCTGCGGATTGATCTTTGCCGTGTCGCCGCCCAGCTCCTTGATCGCATCGCGCATAGCTGCAAGGTCAACAACGCAAGGAACGCCGGTGAAATCCTGTAGAAGCACGCGCGCAGGGCGGTACTGGATTTCGTTGCCTGTTTTGGGATTTTGCTGCCAGTCGACGATTGCCTGGATGTGCTCTTTGCCAACCGTGAAGCCTTCATCTTCAAAACGCAGCAGGTTTTCGAGCAGCACTTTCATCGAGATCGGCAGCTTCGACACATCACCCATCTGCTCTGATGCCTTGGCGAGCGAATAGTAAGCGTACTGCTTGCCGTTTACGTCAAGCGTTGAACGGGTGGCGAGCGTGTCCTTGCCGATAGCTGTCATAGCGTCGAATTTCCCTTTGGCTTTGTTTTGGAGCGCCAAATCCCAATGGCGCGTAAGTGCTCGGATCACCTGCGCTTTCATGGGCGCGAGGTCAAGAGCGGTATTTGCCGCGCGCGCCCGGGTGAAATGTTACCAGAGTTTACTACCGCTTTGCGTCAATGCCGTGGCAAACCTTTGCGTGTTGTGAAGCGCGGGGAGGAGTCGCACAGCATGGGTACAGACGAGGACGCGCCGGCTCAGAAAAACAGCCTTTGGGCAGGTTTGATGGCCGCGGTCATGCTGGTCGGCTTCTGTTTCACAATCGCCCTCGTGACGTCGGGAAATGCGTCGATAGCGGCCACTTCCGAGCCGCAGTCTGCAGACTGACAGTCACGAGGGCACTCTCTCGGGTACGCATTAGTTGAGGAAAGAATCGCGTTTCCAACCCTGACCAAGGAAACGCGACGCCGGGGTGGCCGCTTTATGCAGCCGCCCCGGTTTTATTTTGAGCTGCGGTTTTGGTCTATGCCGGTTCTGTTTGTGGCTGCTTCGCCGATGACGCACGCGCCACAATCCAGCAACCCGAAACAATAAGCGCCGTTCCCGCAAGGGTGGTGAGCGTCACGCTCTCCCCAAAGAAAAGCCAGCCGAAAATGCTTGCCCAGGCAAATCCTGAATATTCAATCGGAACCAAGGCCTGCGCTTCTGCGCGGGCATAGGCCCATGCGATCGCCATCGCGCCCAAAACGGTAAGCAATCCTGCGGCCGCGATATCGCTCGCAATGGCAGTGGGCGGACTGATCCATAGAAAAGGCGCGAAGAGCAACAGGACAAGACCGCCAATGCCGCTGTGAAAGGTCGCAATTTCCAATGGGCCTGCAACCTGCGACTGGCGGCGGATCACCACGAAATTGTAGGCATAGAGCAGGGCGGAGAAAAGCAGGGATGTCATGCCAAGCGCAGCATCTTCATCAAAAGAACCATCGCCCATGCGCCCGCCGATGATCACGAGCGTTCCGGCAAACCCTAAAAGGCTGGCAAATACCGCGGCGCGCTTGATCTCCTCGCCCAGCAGAATACGTGCGAGATAGAGCGCAAGCAGCGGCGCGACGAAGCTTAATGCAATAGCTTCTGCGAGAGGCAGCTTGGTGAGCGCGAAGAAAAAGCTCAGAGCCATGAAGGCGGAAATGATGCCGCGTTCAAGATGCAGCTTCATAACCGGCCGACTGGGCCATTTGGGTCGGCGGACGAGCCATATGGGTGCGATTATAGCGGTCGCGGCCAGCGATCTTAGAACGGTCGCCGTATAGGCGCCTGCTTCCAGCGCCGCATCCTTCATGAATGCATCCATCAGCGACAGAAATCCGACGCCAGCAAAGGCTGCAAACAGAGCTGCGATGGGAGAATGGCTGGCGGAAGGCGCTTGCATTGGCGTTCCCCCTAACCGTCAGCGACAGCAAGGTCACGCGCGCATCTTCTGACAATCCGACTTATATGCGCGATAAACGGAATAAATGTGCAGGATTCAGGCGATTGTAAGGCAATCTGGTTGATAGTCGCGGCGCAGAAAGGATATATCTCGCCTCACTGGATCGGAATTGCGTCCTTGGCTGCAGGTTCGGTTGAGGGTTGGGATAATTAGGTAAGGCACTATGCGAATTTGGACGGGCACTGGCACTGGTGTGGGCTTGGGTAAGCTCCATGGCCTCAATGGACTGACGAAGAGCGGCCTTGCTGGCGCGGCATTGCTGACTGGCGTATCGACTTTTTCAGGTGTTGCCATCGCTCAAGAAGCCGAAGCAGATGCGCAAGCGAGCGAGGAAATCACCCAGGAGGTCACTGCGCCTGCCATGATTTCGGAGCCGATCATCCAGGGCGGCCTCGAAGAACCCGCGCCTTTGGTGCAGGAATGGAGCGTCGAGAACGCACAAAGCCTGATCGCCGTGATCGAAGGGATCGCTTCAGAAGGGCTCGATCCGGCTGACTATGATCTGCAAGCCCTGCAAACCGCGATTGCGTCGGGTCCGTCGGCTGAACTTAACCAGATAGCGTCCAGAAATTTCGGCTGGTTGGTCGAAGATCTGCGCGATGGCCGCACACCGCAAGATGCTCGCAAGCAATGGTTTGTGGTTGATCCGGATCGCGAGACCTATCGCACTGGAGATCTGCTGACGAAAGCGCTTGAAACGGGCGATGTTGCGGGAACCCTGATGGAGCTCAACCCCTCCCATCCCGATTACGCCATGCTGAAAGCCGAACTGGCTGCGACCCCCGAAACCGAGACTGCGAAGCGTAAGCTGATCCGCGCGAACATGGATCGCTGGCGCTGGCTGGGGCGCGATCTTGGCAAGATCTACCTGATCAGCAATGTGCCCGAATATCAGCTGCGACTCACCGTTGGTGACAGGATCATCAAGAGTTATCGCACGATCGTGGGCAAGCCTGGCCGCACCGCGACACCGCAGCTAGCAGAGGATGTTTCAGGCGTTGTCTTCAACCCCACATGGACCGTTCCGCAATCCATCGTCAAAGGTGAAGGACTGGGCCAGCGCGTGCTTAACAATCCTGGCTGGGCAAAGGCCAAGGGATACAAGGCGACTAAGGGCGCAAATGGCTGGATCACTGTGGTGCAGCAGCCCGGGCCGACCAATTCGCTTGGCCGGATGAAGCTCGAAATGCCCAACCCGCACGCAATTTTCTTCCACGACACACCCTCGCGCCACCTGTTCGACAAGGCCGATCGTGCGCTCAGCCATGGCTGCATTCGCACCGAAAGCGCGTTGGAAGTTGCCATGATGGTTGCGATCCTCGGCAAAGGCGCGACCAAGGAAGAAGCCGTCGAAATCTCAACTTCGGGCGAATACACCAAGGTGATGAATGAGCGGAAACTGCCCGCTTACATCACGTATTTCACCATGGCGACCGATGTGAACGGCGAGATGACGACGTTCAAGGACATTTATGACCGCGACGCTCCCGTTCTGGCGAGCCTCGAAAAACCGCGCGAACGTGATCGCAGCTATGAGATTGATGACGAGATTATCGTGATCGAGAATAACCCTCTGGCAGAGGGTTAAAACGCGCCCGGATTATGCCGCTGCATCGCGCTCGGCCTTTCGGGTTGGAGTGTTTTGAACTGCGGGCCTTGGGCAAGGCTGCCGTCCTCCATCAGACCAAGGCTGTCGGCGTAGATCAGGCGTCCGCCCGATAGCTGCAGGAGCGCCTTGCGAAAATCCTCAGCACCCAGCGCAAAGCAGCCATTGGAGCGGCCCAGCCTGCCCCAGCGTTCGACATGCGAAGGTTCGGCATAAGCGGCTTGGTGCATCACGATATAGCGGCGCAAGGCAGCGTCGTTGGTTGGATCGAGCCCGCCCAAGCGCACCGATGTGCCATACCGGCCCTGATACCATTCCCATGTGACATAGGCGCCCTTGCTTGTCGCATTGGAGCCTTCGACATTGGAGTAATTGTTGAGCCAGCCATCATGCTCTGGATCAGAGCCGCGGCCATGCGCGACATGATACGATTCCACGAATTGAAAATTCAGGTTCACAAAGTGAAAGCGCGGAAGCGAGGAGTGGAGGCCATAATCGGCAATGCCGACGATATCGCGCTTCCAGATGTGTTCGCCCACTCGGCTGAGCTCACGCGCAGCAATTTCAAAAAGCTTGCGATCGCGCAGGGAGCCCTTTGCCGGTTGCGCAGCAAGCTTGGCGGGCAACGTAAGCGCTGCACCGGCGGCCAAAGTGCCTTTGAGAAGATCGCGTCTTTTCATGGTGTCACAATATATAGCAAGAGTATGAGGTTCCCGTGAACGTCAAAATAGGCAGCCCTCCACAGAGCATTTTCCCATTTTGGGACATTTTCTGACCCGCTTGCGGCACGTCTAATTTCCTCATGCAGCCCCTTCGTGGATTGCCTTGGCCTTCATGCCGAGCGCGATGACGCCCGGCATGTTGTCGCGGATTTTCTTACCCACACTGGCAAACTGGGCGAGCCGCGGGTCGTTCTCTTCCATCATTTTCGCGATTGCAGGCCCTGTTGGGTGCAAGCGGCATCGCGCGTTGAATTCATTGGTCTTTTCATTGTTCGACAGAATACCCGTGCTCATCAAATTGGCCATAACCGCATAAGGATAAGTATCGGTGCTGTCGGTCAGCGGAGCGGGGGGAAGAAGGTTGTTCTTTTCCTCATCAGTGTCAAAATTCGCCTCAACAAATGCCGCCAAGGCTGCGCTGTAGGGCACAAACGGTGTCTGCGCGAGTTGCAGCGTAATCGTATCTCCATCGAAGAATGGACGTGTATTTGCGCGCGCTTCAAATGGGACAGCGCTTGCGGTGCAATCGATGAAAAGCGTGTTTTCCGGAAGGCTGACCGTTTCCTCGCCAAAGTGCATCTTGCCGGGCTCAATGCTGGTGACGCGGCCCTGCCTGAAGACCTGCTTGATGCCGCGCAGCATCTCGACTTCGCCTTCTGAAATAACTGCGAAATGGAACATCTTGGGCGTGACGTCCTCATCGAGCCGCAGCATCACGCCGCGTTCGCCGAGTTTGGCCAGCATTTCATCGCCGTTTTCCGATCCATTCGCGCACTCGACCAGTGCGACCTGAAAATCGATCAACCCCTCAAGGCCTGCATGGGCCGGTTGCAACAGCTTGCGGTTGAACATCCAACTGTCGCGCGGTCGCACCCAGCCGATCTTGTCCGGGGCAACGCCCGCTTCAAGCAACCATACGCCCGTGTCCATCGCCGTCTTGCCGGCGCCGATGATAATGTAGTGATCGGGCAAATTCTCGGCGTGCTGCCATAAAGCTGGAAGGTCTGCAGGCGTTGCGAACCGCGTTCCTGGCGCAATCTCAAAGCCGGGCGTGTGCGTTGTGGGCACAGATGTCTGAAAGAATGTGCCATCCACCAGCTTGCGCCGGACTTTGATGGTCTGCTCTTCGCCCGACAGGATCCCTTTGACGCGGTGTTCGCCTTCATTGCCGCTCTCGTATGAGGTGAGCGGGTAATAGGATACGCGACCGCTCGGGATCATGTGGTCCATCATCAGCTTGTGATAATAGGCAAGAATTTCTGCATGTTTCGCAAGGGGATACATGCCTTTATTGTGCCCATGCGTATCGACACGGTCCGGGCACATTTCCATGGAAGCAACGCCGTATGTTGCGCTCGGTTGGTGCAGAGCGACAAAGGGATAGGCATCATTCCAGTGCCCGCCGGGCCGCGCGTGCTTATCGACGATTGTGATGTGGCAATCAGGATCTTCTTCAAGGAGTGTATCAGCAAAGGCCAGGCCTACAGCGCCAGCGCCTATCACCAGATAATCGGTTTCCAGATCGGCCATATCGCGTCTATCCTTCCTTGCGACGTGTTAGGCCGCGCTAATGCAAATAGCGCTTTGGGGGAAGTGAAATGGATACGCGGATGCTGTTCGGTTTGGGCGCGGCGGCGATGATGACGGTTCTTCCCGCCTGTGCTGCTTCGGTCCAAGCCGATGGAGGTGAGACTGCGGCAGCGGTTGCACCTTCGCAGCTTGATGCTGCGCCAGCGAGTGCACCGTCGCCCAAGCCCTCCCCTCAACCGCCTGCACCAAGCGAGGTCACTCCGTCTCCCTATCCGGAATTGCGCGAGCTCACCGTTGTTCGCAGCAGCCGGACCGACACTCCTGAAACTGTGACCGTCGAAGCAGCGGAAATTCCTGCCGAGCCGACCAAAATTCTCGATCCGACCATGGCGGAAAGACTGTTCGGGAACACGGGAGTAACCCTGCAATGGATCAGCTGGGAGGAACGTGGTCCGACCTGGGTCGCGGTGGACGAAAATGGCTACTGGATGCTTTTAGGTGGTCAAGAAGGCACGGACGGCGGCAACCTCGATATTGAGGGTTTTATCACCGAGATCGGCCCTGACTATTTCCTCTACGATGGCACCATCAAGATTACCGGCACACCAGATGAAGAGCGGCGCTGCAATGTCAGCAAAAGAGGATGGCGCTTTGCCATCACCCAGAACCGCAAATATTGGCGGCTGCGCGATTTTAACTGGTGCGATGGGCTGACCGATTACGTCGATATCTACTTTTGATGGAGCGCAATGCGCCGATCCGTTACCGTGCGCGCATGACCATTCTATCGTTCTCAATCTCGACCTTGCCGATTTGCGAAAGATAGGATTGGCCAAGCAGCGAAATATCAAGGCCTTGCGGGATCACGACCGCGTCGACATTTTGCCGCTCCATGCCGCCAATCTCAACCTGGCTGAGCGTGACCGGAACTCCGTACACCGCGCCGCTTGCGCCTGATCCGATATGGCGCACTTCGCTTTCGTCCCAATGGACACCCGCTGCCCGCGCGTCCCTACCGGTCAAGGCGATCACGCTTGCCCCGGTATCCACCAGCATACGCATGTTTGATCCATCGATCGTGGCGTTGGCGTAGAAGTGTCCGTCTCGCTCTCGCGAAAGGATGTGCTCTCCGCCGAAGCCGCCTGAGCCGGAATTCGTGGCAAAAGTCTTGTTGCTTGACGCGGAGAAGGGCGAAGCGTTGGCTGTTTCAGTAGCGGGCTCAGAACCCGCGCTTTCGTCGTCTCCGAAAGGGACGATAAGCACGGCAAAACCGCAAATGACTGCCGCAAAGATGATGGTTCGTTGTAGCATCGTGTCCCTCGAGCTTAGCGCACGATACTTAAAGCTCCCTAAAGGGATGGCTAACCTGATTTTTTTTGGGCACTGGCGGCGCGAAATCGGCATTGCGCGCTGCCATGGTGAGCATGGATCGGGCGTGGCGCGCGGCGACTTCGTGTTGATCGCCATATCCGCCGCCCAGAGCCGATGCGATCGGCAGCCCGCGCGAGCGCGCGGCTTCCAAAACGTAAGTATCGCGCCGTTCCAGTCCCTCATCGCTCAGCGCAAGCCGGCCTAGCTTGTCGTCATTATGAGGATCGACGCCAGCTTGATAGAGCACAAGGTCCGGTGCGAATTCAGTAAGAATGCGGGGAATGTTGCGATCTAACGCCTCGATATAGCCATCATCATCTAGGCCATCTGGCAGCGCGATATCGAGATTTGATCTGGCTTTACGCACCGGGAAGTTCTTTTCTGCATGCATTGAAAGCGTGAAGATATCCTCGCGTCCCGCCGTGAGGCTGGCAGTGCCGTCGCCCTGGTGCACATCGCAATCAATAATCAGGATGCGGCGCGCATCGCCTTCAGCAATGAGGCGATTGGATGCGACGGCCAGATCATTGAACACGCAGTATCCCGCACCGGTGTCAGCTAGCGCGTGATGGCTGCCTGCAGCAGAATTTGCTGCATAGCCATGCCGCAGGGCGAGCTGGGCAGCGAGCCAGGTGCCCCCATTGGTGTGGCGAACCCGGTCTCTGATGCGCTCTGTCACCGGAAAGCCGATGCGGCGCTCCTTTTCGCGCGGCACCTGAGCCCGGAACACTTCATCGACGTAGGTGGGATCGTGCACCGCTTCGAGCCATTCGCGCGGCATCGCTTCTGGTGCGTGTTCGGTGATGAGAGCGCCGGATGAGCGCAATTGCTCCATCACGAGGTAGTATTTATCGAACCGAAAAGTGCCCCGCGTTGGCTGCGGCGCCATGTAATCAGCGTGGTGGACGACGTGGAGCAGAGCTTATGCCGCCTTGTCCGCGAGCATGGCGAGCTCATCGTAAATCGCGTCTTCCTCGCGGCTTGCAGCGTTCCGCCAGGTGCTCGCGGTGTCAGCGTTCAGGAGCATGCCGTCAGCACTCAGCACCAGCACGCTCGGCGTTCCGGGCAGATCTTGGAGCCCGAAGCGCTTTGCCAATTCGAGATTATGACCATCGCCGCTTTGAGGCATGCCTACATTGACGAAGACCAATTCGTATTTTGCGTCGATTAAGGCTTCGAACCGATCAGTTGCCAGCCACCCTGCCAAAGCGCGGCTGTCGTGGCACCAGTTCGCGCCCATCACCAATAGGACGCGCTTGTTGGCCTTCGCCGCACGGGCGAGGGCGGCATCGACATTGGCGCTCGCATTGGGCGAAACCACATAGGATTCTGCTTCGGGATAATCGTGGGCAGGCGATGCCATGCCGGTCAGCGCAACGCCTCCTGCCAGAATGAACGCCGCGAACACTCCGCTCAATAGGGCTTTGATCACTCAGCTGCTTCCGTGGCCGCTTCCGCGGCGTGTGGGTCAAATGCCACTTCGTCACCCGCTTCGATCTTGGCGGCTTTTTCTTCAACCAGCTTTACGATGTGATCGAGCATGGCTTCATCATCGATTGCGTGTGCTTTCATGCCGGAGAGGTAAACCATGTGCTTGCCATTACCGCCGCCGGTGAGGCCGATGTCGGTTTCGCGCGCTTCGCCCGGGCCATTGACGACACAGCCAAGGACCGAAAGCGACATGGGCGTCTTGATGTGCTCAAGCCGCTTTTCCAGCGTTTCAACCGTACGGATCACGTCAAAACCCTGACGCGAGCAGCTGGGGCAGGAAACAACACGAACTCCGCGTGTGCGCAGGCCCAATGCCTTGAGCATCTCGTATCCGACTTTCACCTCTTCCTCAGGTTCAGCTGAAAGCGAAACGCGGATTGTGTCGCCAATGCCTGCCCAAAGAAGCGAGCCCATACCGATCGAGGATTTGACAGTCCCGCCGATCAATCCGCCAGCCTCGGTAATGCCGAGGTGGAGTGGGCAATCCACTGCGTCGGCAAGCCCATGATAGGCAGCGACGGCTAGGAACACATCGGAGGCTTTGACTGCCACCTTGAATTCGTGAAAGTCGTGATCCTGTAAAAGCTTGATATGATCCAATGCGCTCTCAATAAGCGCTTCGGGGCAAGGCTCACCGTATTTTTCGAGAAGGTCTTTCTCAAGGCTGCCTGCATTCACTCCGATCCGGATCGCGCAGCCATTGGCTTTCGCTGCGCGCACCACTTCGGCCACGCGTTCAGCAGAGCCGATATTGCCGGGATTGATGCGAAGACACGCCGCGCCGCCATCGGCAGCCTCAAGAGCGCGTTTATAATGAAAGTGGATGTCGGCAACGACCGGGATATTGGCCGCGCGGGTGATCAACGGGAAGGCAGCGGTTGCCTCTTCAGTCGGGCATGACACGCGAATGATATCACAGCCGACCTCTTCGCAACGTCGGATCTGATCGATCGTTGCCGCTGCGTCTTCTGTAGGGGTGTTGGTCATGGTTTGGACGGTGATGGGTGCATCGCCGCCAACGGGCACATCGCCCACCATGATCTGACGGCAGTGCCGCCTTTCGATATCGCGCCAGGGTCTCACAGACATGGCGTCCATATAGTCGCGTCAAAGTGAAGGGGCAATGACATGCGTTAAGCCGCTGCCCCTTGCTCAGATTCAGTGTTCGAAATTACCAACGGATCAGAGGCGGGACCACGATACGTGCGACCAGTGCTGATATCAGAACCGGTGCAACATGCACGATGCCGACATGGCCGACCCCATCAAGCGGGCAGGTAATGCCATAGGCAAGCGATCCGAACGCACCTGCAGATAGGCCAGTCAGCCAAGCAGAACGTTCAATCGATACGGGCGCTCCGCGGCGCAGCCACACAATCGCAGCAAGGCCCACTAGGACAGATGCGCAAAGGCCGTACGCTGCGCATTCCCAATAGGACACGGCAGGGTCAGCAAAGCTGGTCGCATGATCGTGACCAGCTTCGACCGACAGCAGGGTGATAAGCGCAGCGATTGGCATCACGGCCAGCATTGCAGCGCTCCAGAAAGGGGCATTCCCGCGCGTTCCAACACGAGGCAGAGCGCCGCCGACCAGTCCGACCATGCTCGCGCTTCCCAGAACCGCAAGAAGCCCATTGGTGATCCAGAAAAACGCCGATGCCTCACCGTTCAGCATCCCCGGCCAAAACTCAAAGATCGCAATCGATGCGAGCGCTGCTGCAAGGGTCGCAAACACAATCAGCAGCATACCATCGCGCGGCTTGACCCGAGCTACCGGGGTCAAATCGTCGCTCAAGGCAGCGATCAGGTCTGCGCGGTTCGAATACTTTTCCATTTTACTCAGCTTCCTCAACCAGCGTGGCCAGCTTTTTAAGGCCGCGATGGATATTAACTTTTACCAGGCTTTCGCTCTGCCCGGTCTTTTCGGCGGCTTCGCGGATCGAGAGCCCGCCGATTTTCACCATTTCGATCACTTCAGCCTGCTTTTCCGGGATTTGAACAAACAGCCGATCAAGGCTGATGCGCGCCAGGACAACATCTTCTTCGCTGTCATCTACGGCGTCGTCTTCCATCAGTTCCTTGGCATCGTGCTTGTACACTTTGCGCAGGTGATCCACCCAGCGATAGCGCGCAATGGCTGAAAGCCATGGGAGAAAAGCTCTTGCTGGATCCCATGTCGCGCGCTTGGTGTAGAACGCAATGAGCACTTCCTGCACCAGATCATCGATCTGATGCGGCGGGACCCGGCGGCGAAAATACCGCTCAAGCCACACCCCTACCTCGGTAAGCAACACGTTGGCGGCAGCTTTATCGCCGTCCTGTGCTGCCACCATGAGGCGGGAAAAAGTGGGTTCGTCAGCGATCATCTTGGTGCAATCTTATGCAGACTTCGCAGGGAACAGTCGATCGGTTACGCGATCAAGCGCAAACAGACCACCGCCGCGAGAGATCAGGACCAGTGCCAAAGCGATCGGAGTGATTGCCCAGCCCCAGAAGTGATCACCGGTGGGGAATACAAAGAACTGGATCACCAAAGTCATGATCATCAGCGACACCGCAGAAAAGCGGGTGAACAGGCCGACGAACAGCAAGAGGGGGAACGCAAATTCTGCGTATGTGGCCATCGGAACGGCAAGATCGGTGGGGATTGGCAGACCCGAAAACTCGTTTTCAAAGATGAAATACTGCGTCTCATCGATTTCAAGCAAGGTGCCTTCGACAACCTTGGTCTTGTAGGAACGCCAGAAAACCAATGCGAGCGCGATGCGCGCTAGCAAGAGCCCGACGCTTTCCATGAATGTGCCCGACAAAAAGCCGACCAATCCGCGATACATTGAAACGATACTGTTCATTGAAACCTCCTAGTCGAGCGGGGCGGCGATGCTTTTTTGTGCCTGAACATCGCCGCCGATGCTCTCATTCTTGATTACCGTTTGATCGGCTTCAAAGAGCCGTTGCCTTTGGGCGTTTTGATCTTCATGCAGCTGCCTTTATCGACATATTTCCAGGCATTGCCCTGATAGTCTTTGGTCGATGTGCCAGCACAGCTTGTGCCCGGACCAGCGGCGCAATCATTCTTGCCTGCCTTGGCTACGCCGTAACACTTCTCTTTCGCGCCTTGGGCTGCGACAGGGGTTGTGGCGAGGCCTGCTGCGATACCTGCGGTAAGGGCAAGGCCAGCAAAATTAGCGATAGTCTTCGTGTTCATCATTGGTCTCCAAAACTCTTTTCAGCGTACCCGGCGAGATAGCCGGTGCTGACTGGCCATTCGCTGGGCTATGGCGAGCGGTTACAATTCGAGCACATTTTTTTGATTTGCTGCACGATCAGGCGTGGCCGTGATCGCGTACAATGCGCAGCGTGATCTGCTGCATCCCCTCCCTTCTTGTGCGCACTGTAACGCGTTGAGGTGAAATGCCGAAATGCCTTTTGCGAAGCGCGAATAGCTGCCGAGCGACAATGGCCAAAATCGCAGTTCACTTTGCAAAGAATTTTGCCAAGAATGCTGATAGGAACACGTTATGAAACAACAATCGAATGAGATCGATGTCTTTGGCGGGTTCGGCCTTGGCTTTCGATCTGCGCACTATTCCGATTTTCTCGACGCGCCCGAAGAAGAGCGGGTGCCGGTCGATTTTCTCGAAGTCATCAGCGAAAATTACATGATTGATGGCGGTCGGCAGCTGCGCATTCTGGAACAGGCGCGCGCGCTCTATCCGGTGATTTTGCACGGGGTCTCAATGTCGATTGGTTCGGCTGACGGATTGAACCGCGAATACCTTACCCGGCTGCGCGCATTGGCAGACCGTATTGAGCCGCTATGGGTGTCTGATCACCTATGCTGGACGCGGACGAGCGCGCATAACAGCCACGATCTTTTGCCCATGCCGCTTAGCGAGCAGGCATTGCAGGTGGTTTGCGACAATATCGATGCTGCGCAGGAAGCGCTGGGCCGCGCGATGCTGTTTGAAAACCCCTCAAGCTACCTCACCTTTCCGGGAGATGAGATGAGTGAGTGGGAATTCTTGAGCGAAATGGCGCGCCGGACAGGGTGCTATCTGCTGCTTGACGTGAACAACATCTATGTCTCTGCGCAAAATCACGGCTTTTCCGCGCATGATTATCTTAAGGGCCTACCGCTTGATCGCGTGCGGCAGATCCATCTCGCGGGGCATGATCCAGCAACGCCAGAGCGTGATATCATCATCGACACGCACGATCGCGAGGTTTGCGACGATGTTTGGGCGCTTTATGCTGATGCCATCGCAATGCTCCCGGGGCCCGTTGCAACGATGATCGAGCGGGACGACAACATCCCCCCGCTTTCCGAGCTTCTCAGCGAATTGGACCGCGCTCGCGGGATTGCCCGCGAAAGCTTGCTGGAGCCAGCGTGAGCGACACCGCCTCTGATTTAGCCGAAACCCAGGCCGCGTTTATGCGCGCGATTCTGGATGATGGCGCGCCCCTGCCCGCAGGCTGGGGCAATCGCCAGGCAGCGGGCATGGCGGTCTATCGCGGGAACTATCGCTCAGCGGTGATGGATGCGCTTGCAAGCAGCTTTGAACGCACCGCGCGCTATGTTGGCGATGATGCGTTTCGGCAGGCGAGCATGCATCACGTGATTTCTCATCCTCCCTCGCATTGGACGATTGAAGCTGTGGGGGCGGGATTTGATGCGACATGCGCTGAGCTGTTTGGTGATAATCCAGAGGTCGCTGAACTTGCCTGGCTCGAATGGGCGATGCTGGAGGCGTCTTCTGCCGCTGATCATGAACCTTTGCCCGCAGCCGAATTTGCCGCTGCCTCTGCAGACTTTGCGGATGATGATTGGGCCAATCTCAAGCTGACATTCACACCGCGCAGCACCGCCCGGATTGTGGAGCACGATCTGGCAGGCATATGGCGCTCGCTTGATGCCGAAAGCGACAACCCGGCTGCTCCATCAGAGCAAGGCCAGCGCGGAGTGCTTGTTTGGCGCGAGGGTGAAACGCCCACCTTTCTTATCATCGCGCCAGACAATGCGCGTGCATTTATGGCGATGCAGAACGGCGCAAGCTATGGCGATCTCATTGGTCTTTTGGCGGGCGACAATCCTGACGGGGAAGCCATCCAAAATGCAGCGATGAAAGCTGGCGGGATGCTCGGCGAGTGGCTCAATGAAGGGCTCGTTCTCGCATTCGAGACTTGACTTGGGGGCCACTCGCTTCACTCTTCCGCTCAAGGGAGAAAACAAGATGCTAACCGCGACAACGACGCAAGTGCGCACAGAAAAGGCAAGCTTTCTGCTTAAGGCGATCAAATGGATCATGTCGCGGCGCAAGCCTGTTTTCCCGCATTCGGCATCCGAATTTCAAACCTACATGGCCACCAGAAAGCTGCCCCGCGATGCAGCCATGCCTCCAAAAATGGCGAAGAAATATGATGTGATCTGGTGGGAAGCGGCAGGGCAAAAGGTCGTCACGTTGCACCCAAAGTCCGGCCATGGCGAATGGCACATGCTGTATTTCCACGGCGGCGGGTTCGTGCTGCCGATGTTCAAGGAGCACTGGCCGCTTGTCGCCGCGATGATCGATCAGTGCGGGGTCAGCATTACCGTGCCGCTTTACGATGTGGTGCCCGAAAGCTCCCATGAAGCGCAGGATGCGCTGGCGTATGAGATTTATGACAAACTGGCCGAGCAGCATGACTCATCCAAGATCATCCTAAATGGCGATAGCGCTGGTGGGCATATGGCATTGGCGCTCGCTTTGCGGCTGGTACGCACGGGCGACATCATGCCCGGAAAGCTGGCGCTGTTTGCCCCGTGGCTTGATTTGACCCTGAAAGACCCCGCAATTGCCGAGGTCGAGCCGAACGACTTCATGCTCAAGATCGGCACGCTGCGTGAATGCGGCAAGTTGTTCGCAGGAGGCCGCGATCCGGCAAGCGCTGAATGCAGCCCGCTTTATGCCTCGTCTGAGGACCTTTCGAAGCTGCCACCAACGCGCATCTGGACGGGTCAGCATGATCTTTTTATCGTGGACTCGCGCACTTTCAGCGCCCGGCTCAATCAGCTTGGCGTTGATGCAATGCTGTACGAATTTGCCCAAGCCCCGCACGTGTTCATGGCGGTAACCCCAACCCGCGAGGCGAAGGATACGTTCGCGCTGTTGAGCGAATTTCTGGCCGAGTAGTTCAGCTGCTGAATTGGGTTCCGGTCATCACCTCGCTCAGCGCCCACAGTCTGTTCGCCGTGTCGGGATCGATCGCATAGCTGCGCACACCGCTGTTGCGGCTTTCATCATCGACCTCTGCCACATGGCAATCCTCGCAATAGACACCGCCTTTGCCTTCAAGCTCGTCAGCGGTCGCAGCCCAGCATGAAGTGGCCGCGCCTTGGGCTTCGGTCTTCCATTGGAAATTCGGATCGCTCGCCATGATGTTCGCCATCAAGCCTTCCTGCATTTTCTCATCCATGTGGCGTCCGAGATTGGTGTTGATCCCGCCCGGATGCACGGCATAGGCGTGGATGCCCTTGTCAGCGAAGCGCTGCTCCAAACCCACTGTGAAGAGCACGTTGGCGGTCTTCGAATGGCCATAGCTGAGGAAGGGTTCGTAATCGCGATTTTCGAAATTGGGATCGTCGAGGTGGACAGGCGCAATATGATGGCCGCGGCTCGACAGGTTGACGATGCGCTTGTCATCGCCTGCTTCGACCAGGGGCATCAATTCCCTGGTCAGCACAAAATGGCCAAGGTGATTGGTGCCGAACTGGTTTTCAAAACCGTCCTTTGTGTGCGTCTTGGGCGTCGCCATGACGCCAGCATTGTTGATGAGGATATCAATCGCCTCAAACCGCTCGCGCGCTTCGGCCCCGCATGCACGCACGCTTTCAAGTGAGCTGAGATCGCAGACAATGGTGTCGAGCTTTGCATCGGGATGGGAAGAGGTGATCTCCTGCACCGCTGTATCAAGCGTATCCTGATTGCGCCCGGCTAGTATGATTTCAGCGCCTTTCGCTGCCATGGCGCGCACCGTTTCCTTGCCAAGCCCAGATGTCGCACCCGTTACGAACACCCGCGTGCCGGTTAGATCCTTGCCTTCAAGCACCTCGTCCGTCGTGCTCGTCTTGCCAAATGCGCTCATCTTTATGCTCTCCAATAGCTTGCGCCGTCAGGTAGCATTGGAGATGCAGCGCGTCATTCGCGAATGTGCGATGGCGGCGGCCTGATCTCCTCTTGCCGCGGGTGCGGGGGTGAATTACGTCTTCTCCTACGTTTGATCACTTAACCGACCACGCCGATAAAAGGCCGATACCCATGACCGTTCTGCGCGACACTCGAATTGCAGCTGCTGCCTTGATCACTTTGACTGCATTGTTCGCAATGTTTGCTGCGCCCGCAACAGCACAAGATAAACAGCCCGAGCCTGAGTCGGAGCCCAAATGGTCTATCGCGATCCATGGCGGGGCAGGCACTATCCGGCGCGAGGACACGACGCCCGAACAGGTCGCCCAGTACGAGGCGGCATTGCAGAAAGCCTTGGATGAAGGCGCAGCGATTCTGGCGGAAGGCGGCACCTCGATGGATGCAATCAAGGCCGCGATTGTGCTGATGGAGGATGAGCCGCTGTTCAATGCCGGGCGCGGGGCGGTGTTTACCTGGGAAGGCGAAAATGAGCTCGATGCCTCGATCATGGACGGGCGCGATCGCAGCGCTGGCGCGGTAGCCGGAGTGAAATCGATCAAGAACCCGATCCTGCTTGCCGATGAAGTGCGCACTGATAGCCCGCATGTTTTCCTGAGCGGTGCAGGCGCAGAGCAATTTGCAAACGAAAAAGGCCTGGAGACGGCCCCGCCAGAATGGTTTGCCACCGAAGCGCGCAGGCAGTCTTTGGAACGCATGAAAGCGGATGCTTTATCTGCGCTCGATGTGGATCTGAAGTTCGGCACGGTTGGCGCTGTGGCGTTGGATCAGGATGGCAATCTCGCCGCCGGGACTTCAACCGGCGGAATGACAGGAAAGCGGTGGGGCCGCATTGGTGATGCCCCAGTGATTGGCGCAGGCACCTATGCCGACAATCGCAGCTGCGCTCTGTCTGCAACGGGCTGGGGCGAGTACTTTATCCGCGTGGGCGTTGCGCACGAGATTTGCGCGCGGCTCCGCATGGAGGTGTCAGGCTGGACGGTTTATGCTCCTGCTGACGAGGAAATCGATCTCGAAGCTTATGCCGTCAATCGAGCGCAGGATATCGCAGACTCCGTGATGGCCGAAGTCAAAGAGTTGGGCGGCGATGGCGGTATCATCCTTGTGACGCACACCGGTGATGCGCTCTTCAGCTTCAACACGGCGGGCATGTATCGCGGCCGCGCGACGAGCGAAGGTGTGAATGAAGTCGCGATCTTTGGCGGTGAAGAAAGCGAAGAGGCGTCCGAAACGCCCGATCACTGATCGCTAAAGCTCTTCAATCCGGCAGCCGCGCGCTTCCAGAATAGGGCGCATTTCCCAGTACGCCATCGGTGTCCGGTAAAGCGGTATATAGGGATGCAGGTGATGCACGATGTGAAACTGCATCCCCATCGATCCGATATTGCCAAGCTTTGATCGCCAGCTGCGCGTGTTGCGATAGCGGCCCTGCTCAGCGCCCGGATGATGCGGCGCCCATGACAGGAAGAAGATAATATAGGTGATGGCAATCTGATAAGGCAGCCACCAAAGGAAGAGCGCTTCCAGCGCATATCCATTCCAGGCGAGTGCACTAAGGATCGCAATGTGCCCGAGCTTGTAAGCAAGACTAAGCACGATCAGATCGGTGCGCCCGGCGCGGGTTAGCGCGGCGGCATAATCGCGATTGCGCTTCGCACGAGGCTGGCGCTGGGCGATGATACCCCACAAGGCGTGCCACGGGCCGGGTGCGTTCACGGTGATATCGACATCCAGTTCAGGATCGTTGGTGTGCCTGTGATGATCGAGATGGGTGACACGCAGAACCTCAAACGGATAGACAATCATCCAGCTGGTTGAATGGCCCACCAATTCATTGAGCCAGCGCAGCTTTGTGCCGGGCCTAGCAATGATATCGTGCTGCGCCTCATGGGTGGGCAGGTAGACGAGCGCCATGTTGGCGCATGCAATGGGGAAAGCCACCCAAAGCGGCATCAGTCCGGTAAAGACAAGCGGCCAAAGGCTCAGCCAGACCGCCATATTTGCGAACGCCCAGACCACGGCTCCCCATGGGAACATGCCCGAATGCTTGCGCGCGATCTTGAGTTCGAGCCGTCTGAGCTCGGCATCAGAAAGCTGCGACAGATCATCGGGAAGGATGGCGGAATGGGCGTTCATATCCAGCGCCCCGTGATCGTAGCGATCAATCCCCATGTGCCGCCGACAATCAGCGCAAAGGTGAGAGAGGCAAGGCCGAATGGTGCGGCAATTCCGATAGCCGCCATCCCCTGATCAATGACGGGCACCAGAAAGGCAAAAGCAAAGATCAGCGGCAGGATGCCAGCAATGATTTTGAGCGCGCGTTCCACAATCCTATCCCCCCAAGAAGCGAAGGATAGCAAATTGCAACGGATTGGAAAGTCCCGCTGGCACCGACGTGCCGAACTCCGGATCGCGGACTAAAAGGGATTGATTTTTGAGAAGCGATAATCGCCCAGCACGAAATCTGAAATGATCTTGCCAACCTGGGCAAGCGTGGCCTCAGAGGCAGGGTCGATGCTGTCATGCGTCTCACGGGCGCGGTAATACGTGGCGAACGTGATGGGCGGGCGCGGTGTGTCGCCTTTTTGTGGGGCCTCGGCAAAGCCGATATCGACGTAAAGGCTGCCCATGCCCGGCCAGAATGAAGTGCCAGTCTTGTCGCCCGCAACCCATCCTTCTTCAAGCCCGGCGCGAACACGCCGTACGCCGGTGGGTGTGTCGATCATCCACTGTTTGAGTATGGCCCGCTCTGCATCGGGCAGAGCATCGCCGTAAATCAGCTTTGCGACGGTGCGCGCCATCGCCGCCGGTGTCGTCGTATCGCGCACTTCGGTGACGGGCACATTGTTGAGCGCTGGCTCTGTGCGATCAAGGCGGCTCACATCATCGCCAATGGATCGCCAGAAACCGGTAAGCGCTGCTGGCCCACCCAATTCGCGCAGCAGGATATTGGCTGCAGCGTTATCTGAGTACTTCTGCGTGAACTCAGCAAGCTCCAGCATGGTCGCGCCTTCATCCAGCCTTTGTGTGGTGAACGGCGAGACGAACATCAGATCATCCTCGCTCCACCGAATAAGCTTGTTGCCATCGATTTCACCTGCGGCATTGGCGCTCAAAATCTTGGCGGCGAGTGAGAGCTTAAATGACGAGCAATGACCAAATCGCCTGTCCTGATTGAGACCTATTGAAAGGCCGCTTGCCGCATCGAACAGCTCTGCACCCAGGGTACCGCCCGCATTCGCCTCGATGATGCGCATGCGCGACTGGAGCCGTCCTAGCGGGCTTTGATCGGGCGGCAAGCATCCTGAAAGGCCAAGTGCCAGACCAGAGCCGATTGCCATGCGGCGAGTGAAGTTGGGCACGGAATTGCTCATGAATACTTGTCCGCCTTGCGTTTGCCGAACCGCATATCACCTTCAAGTTTTGCGCGCAGCTGTGCGTAGAACGCTTCAAGGAAAGCGCGTTCATCGCCAGCGCCCGGATCCCAGCCTATTTTGCGGCAAATCGTTTCATGCACAGCGGCAAGCGCTTCGGGCTCTGCTTCACGCAGCATCCGCTCCAATGTCTGCAATTCGCGTTCGCCATAGATCGACAATTCTTCATCGCCAAAATCATACCGTACGCCGGTGACATGGCTCGTTCCGCGAGCTGCGCCTTGGGTCGAAAGAGTTTCGGCAAGCTTGGTGCGCGGTGCTTCGACAACCCAGGTGCCCGCGATGATATCGCCTGCTCGCAAGGCATCCTTGTTGAAGAAGGGGAAGAGCAGGAAGACGAAAAACCAGATAGTCGCAGCCCAGATAGTGCCGCCCATATCTTCTTGGAATGAGCTCATGAGGGCAAGTACGATTATGAAAACGATGGGATAGAATATCTCGATATCGCGCAAGAGATTGCGCGCGATCACGGCTTCGGGTGTGAGGCGCGCGCCGCCATGTGCGGCTACTCTGATGCCCACCGCACGCTTGCCCAAAGTTGCGCCGCGCGGGCCCAGTTCCTGTGCGAGGAAGTAGCCGTACCAGACCACGAAGCCGGTTAGGATGCCGATGATGGCGATAAACTCGCGGGCATTCGACGCCTGCGTCTCATCAACGACGACCCCATCGTCGAACAATCCTCCTGCGATCATATCAATGACCCAGCTCACTACGATCACTCCGAACAGCAGGATAAGAAAATCGAGAATGAGCGCGCCAGCCCGTGCGCCGCGCGAAGCTACCACTATGGGCACTGCGATCCCTTCAGGCGTGATTAGGGTGCGCTCGCGTTTGTTGACGCCGCCAACAGGGGTGATGCCGGTGCGTGCGTTCATCCGCTCGCTCCCACTGGACGCGGCCGGTACAGGTAGAAATAGGCAAGCCAGAAGGCGAGCATCATCCCGCCAATCATGAAGCGGCTTTGCGCACCGTCGACCAATTGCCGCGGGAATGCTTCGAGAAGGGCGGCTGCAACCATCATCAAGACAACGCCGACCATGACGACCGCGCCGCGCTGGCCAGCTTCCGACGCCGCCTTAAGAACAGTGCGATTGCCCGGAAACGCCATGGATCGCCCGATGTGAAGACCTGCTGCACCCGATAGCAGGATACCGAAAAACTCGGTCGTGCCATGAACGCTCAGCCAGGCTGCGAACTCGACCTCCAGCCCTTGCCCCGCAAACAGCCACATCATCGCGCCCAGCAAGGCGAGGTTGTAAATGAGCAGCATCAGCGTCGGGATGCCAAATGCAAAGCCCAGCGCAAAGGCGAAGATACAAACGGCGGCATTGTTGCTGAAGAGGCTGGCGGCAAAGACCGACAGCCCGCCCGCATCTTGCTCTACCGCAAGCGTTTCAGCCAAAGCCTCCCGGCTTGCGCCTGGGACGCGGGCATCGAGGAATTGAGTTGGGACGAGGCGGTAATACCACTCAACATCGCGAACCACGAGCAGCCAGCCAACGATCGCGCCTGCTACCATCACGAACAGCGCAATGCAGCATTCAAGCCAGATTTCGCGAACGGCGCGGCTCCACCCACCTAGGAAAAAGTCACGCAGCCAGCCAATCAGACCCTTTCTCGGGCCGTAGACCTGAAACCATGCCCGCTGAACGAGGCTTTCAAGGTATACGAGCGTTGCTGCATCGAGCGATGTTTCGCGCGCGACGGAAAGACTGGAGGCTGCCGTTCGGTAGAGTGTCGGAAGCGCGAGCAGATCGTCATCGCTGATCCGCCGCAATCCGCCGCGCTCCATGCGTTGCACGATGTCTTCCAGCCGGCGCCAATCGCCCTCGCGCTCCAACCGGAAGCGGTCTGATCGCAAGGCAGCGCTTTCAATATCTGCAGGCGCTGCAATTTCGCTTTTGCCGAAAAAGCTGGCGAACCGCCCTCTCGATTTGGCGGGCGTCGCTGCACCCGCAGCCTCTTCTTGAGGAGCCGGGGCGCCTGGGATGGCGTCTGGGTTCTTGGTCGCAGGCCGGTTCATCCGATGGCCTCTGAATTCTTGATTTCGAAATAGCGGTCAATCAGGCGATAGCCGATCTGATTCCACGGCGCCTCTATCACATCGACACCCATCCGGCGCAGGCGCTGAAGCACGATCGAACGCTGCGTCGCCAGCGTATCGGCAGTGACGGAGCGAGCCATTGTGGCAATGTCGCCAGGTTCTTCGTTGATGAGTTCTTCAAGCTCGCTGTCGGCGATAGTGACAAACAGAACGAGGTGCTTGTCAACCAGTCGCCCGATGCTCTCGATCATCAATTCCGCCGCCGTCGGATCGGTGAAATCGGAGAAGAGGACGATCAGCGAGCGCCTTTGAAGTTTCGCGGTAAGTGTCGCGAGGGCGAGAGTGAAATTGGGCTCGGTTGCCTCGTAGTCGAGGCCTGCTGCTGCACTTTGCAAACGATGAAAAGCGCGCGCATCGCTTACGAACGGAGTCATGATCTGCGGGCGTTGAGCAAAGCCGAAAAGCGAGACCTTGTCCGAGCTTTTAAGAGCGACAAATGCGCAGGTCAGTGCGGCTGTGACCGCGCGATCAATCCGGGGCATGCCATCGACGGGTTCGCACATCGCCTGACCGCAATCGAAGGCGAAGACGATCTGATTGTTGCGCTCACTTTCGTTCTCGCGGGCATAGAGGTGAACATGGCGCGCGCTGGCTTTCCAGTCGATCCGGCGGCGATCCATGCCGGCTTCGTATTCGGTCAGCGACTCAAATTGCGTGCCTTCGCCTCTGATACGCCGAGCAATGAGGCCCGTTTGTGCATCGCGCAGGAAGGTTTGCAATTCCTTGCTGCGAACAGGTGACAGATCGGGCCATATCCGGATTTCGGTGTCGAGCGCGCGGCTCGCATTGCGCGCGCCAAGGCCCAAAGGCCCAGACCAGCGAAGCCATGCGCGCGTGACGTCTGCCGTTCCGCGACGTTCGGGTTTCAGCTCAACCGAGCCTGCCTGCCCGCTGTCAAACCGATCACTTTCAAGCGTGAATTCAGCGCGGCCAGCATTGCCAAGGCGCGGATCAAATTCGAGCGCTGCGCGAACATTGGCGCGCGATCCTCTTTTGAAGTGCGCAGTGACTTTGACGGGCGTTGGCTGGCCCACTTCCGCGTCTGATGGCGCGCTCACCTCCCAATGTTCGACATTGCCGGCGAGATAGGCGTCGAACAGGATCAACACAAACAACGCCGCTGCCGCGATCGGCGCAATCAGCCAAAGCGCAGGCGTGGTCGCTGCGATCACCACCGCGACGGGCGCGAAGCCTGCGATTGTCCATGCCGCCCGCTCTGTGGGGACGACAGGGAAAGGAGGCAGCTTGGCCAGAAAG
This sequence comes from Erythrobacter sp. YT30, assembly GCF_001542875.1. Classification (GTDB taxonomy): domain Bacteria; phylum Pseudomonadota; class Alphaproteobacteria; order Sphingomonadales; family Sphingomonadaceae; genus Erythrobacter. The sequence continues at coordinate 1,467,174 of NZ_LMAF01000002.1, forward strand.
GCAGGGCGGGATAGCGCCATTGAGTGTTACCGGGGCGCCTTAGTGCTTTCGACGAGCTCGGCGACAAGCGCTTCGATATCGCGGCCTTCGATCTCGGCAGCCGGGCTCAATGTCAGACGGTGGCGAAGGACCGGCACAGCGAGCGCCTTTACGTCATCTGGAATGATATAGGCCCGGCCATCAAGTGCAGCGCGCGCTCTCGCGGCATTGGCGAGAAGAACAGCAGCACGCGGGCTGGCGCCGACCGACAATTCAGCATGGTCACGCGTCGCCCGTACAAGGCGCACGACATATTGGGTGATCTCTTCGGCCACTGTCACATGACCGAGTGCAGAGCTCGCCGCGACAAGTTTTGAAGCATCCGCCACCGCAGTTACGCCAAGATCAGCAGGACGCTGTGGCCCCTGACGTGATCCAAAGCTGGTGACGATGCGCGCTTCTTCCGCCTCATCCGGATAGGGAACGAGCAGCTTGAACAGGAACCTGTCCAATTGCGCTTCTGGCAGTGGATAGACGCCTTGGTTCTCAATCGGGTTTTGAGTCGCAACCACCATAAAGCGTGTCGGCAATTGGTGGGTTTCGCCATCCAGCGTCACACGGCGCTCCTGCATCGCTTCGAGCAGAGCGGCCTGCGTTTTGGGCGGTGTACGGTTGATTTCATCAGCCAGCAGCAGCTCGCAGAAGATCGGCCCGCGCGTCAGCGTGAACTGGCTCGTCTGAAAGTTGAACAGGTTCGAACCCAGGATATCGCCCGGCAAAAGATCAGGCGTAAACTGGATGCGCCCGAAATCGAGGCCGAGTGCGGTCGAAAAGGCATTGGCAAGAAAGGTCTTTGCGGTGCCCGGAGGCCCTTCGAGAAGGACGTGCCCCTCGCTCACCATTGCGACCAGCAATTGATCGATGATCTCTTCCTGACCCACAATCGCCTTTGCGACTTCGGCGCGGATCGCGTCCGCTAGGCCGCGCAGTTCCTCTAGGCTCATACTCATCGGGCGGTTGTCCTCTTAATTTCCGGAATTTTTGTGCTTGGCATCTTCAATCGTGGTGACCAGTTCGCTCAGCGATTTGGCAGCACGCACGATTTCTGATGCACTTGTGGCGTTGCGCAGCTTGGCCGCGCGGTGTGTGAAGGGTTCTTCTTGCGGCAGACGCGATTGCATGGCCGTATCGATGGTCTCGGGATCATGCCGTGCGAGACCCATGGCGCGGGCAATGCGCGCCGCTGACAAAGCCGCATAGGGTTCCGCCAAAAGCCGAAGCCTGCCAGCGCGCACGATCAGGCCAGCACCATTGCCGACAAGGCGTTTCTTACCAAAAGCGATATCGGGGCCGCTGGCAGCCGCCGGGCCAAAGCGCAGGAAAGCGCGCCAGCCGACGATGAACATCGCCAGCAAGAGGCAAAGCGTTGCGGCTAGGAATGGCGGACGGAATGCGAGCGTGAGCAGGTTCATCGTCCCGCCAAAACCGTTTAGCGTAAGATCGAATGTGACGTGTGTACCGGGGCCGTATCCAGCTTCCTGCACCAGCGCGAGCGCGGCGGCTGCGCGTGTTTCATCCGCGAGCCCGAAATTGTTCATGAGGTCAGGTTCGACGACAAAGACTGTCCATTGGGCGTTGTCGTAATACTCGCTGCCTTCACTGCCGAGGACATTCATCGCCAGCACATGGCCAGCGGTGTCGGTTACGAGCGGCGCGAAAAGCTCGCTTTCCTCGACATAGGCGATGGTGCGCGTGGGCAGTTCGCCAGAAAGGCCATACCCTTGCCATCCGGGTTTTTCATCGTCTTCCAGCTGTTCGATCTGGTGCTCGAATTTGAAGGGTTCAGGCAGCTGTTCGCTCCAGCCGACAGGTGTCCCATCGTTCAATTGCACCCATCCGCGCTTGAATTTGTCAGACACGTCATCGGGCAGATTGCGCGGAGGCAGCGTTGCCCACCATTTCGGGAGGATAACCAGTGTTGGTCCCACATACTCACGGTCCTGCAGAATTTCCGAAAGATCTTCCGGGTTCATGAAGCTCGGAGGGGTCAGGACGAGCAGATCGCTGGTTTCAAGTCCGCTCGGCGAACGAGAAGTCTCGACGTCGTATCCCTCGCTCTCCAGCAGGCGAACAAGCCCCGCATATCCATTAAGCCCGGTCGCAGCAGCGTGGGCAGCGCCATTATTGTCGCTTTGGCCATCATCACCGCCCGATAGAAAATAGAGAAGCGCCAGAAACGCAGCGAAGCCAATGACGATGACGAACAAAAGCGTCGCCTTGCCAAACGGCGATGCTGCGCGGCCTGATTGCGCTGTCGCTATGGCTTCAGAACCGCTCATAACGCCGCCCGCTTCACGAGCCTGCCGTCAATTTTTGCAAGGGCAAACTCTGCATAGGCTGCACGGGCTGTTTCCCAATCCGTGCGATCCAGAGAGCGCAACGCGAAGAGGCTGCGCTCAACGCGTTCGGCAATTGTGCCAAACGCTTTGCGCGCCGCATCGGGAAGCGATTTCAGCGCTGCAAGTTCGCGCGCTGTGCTTGATGGTTCAACCCAGTCAGGGCGTGCCCGCGCGATTTGGCCGACGCTTCGCTGCAAAAGCAGGTGCGTCGCCTCGTCAAAGCGCCCTTCGGCTGCCAAACGGTCAGCATCTTCCAGAAGGGCAAGGCTTTCCTGCCTGTCGGGTTGCCATTCTGGCACTTCCTCAGCTTCGGAACCCGTGTCTTGCCGCGCGATCGGCCCATACATGCGCACGATCAGATAGAGGATAAACGCGATCAAAAGCCCAAGCAGCACCCATTGCAGCAGCCACCACGTGTTTGCGATGAGCGTTCCAATCGGCGCGAACAGTTCGCCGAGCCATTGAAAGACTTCATCCAGCCACCTTTCGAAAGCGGACGGTTGGCGCGGAGGGATTGGCGGGATCTCGATCTGCTCGAACTGAATGTCGCTGTCATTGCGCACACTCTCCCAGCTTTCCCCCAAAGTGTTTGAGGGAACGGGATCTGCGGGCTGGTCCGCAACATCGCTTTCATCAAAAGTCGGTGGTGCCGCGAAAGTCATTCGGCACGCTTGGTGGCATGGCAAAGGCGGTTTCGCAACAGCATTGGCGTGCCACTGGTATGGAATTGGTAAGGTTTGGCGCAGTGACCTCGGCTTATCCCCGCTTGCGCGCCATCGGATAGGTTCCAAGAACGCGCAATTGCTTGGAATAAAACCCACATTCCTCCAATGCGCGGTCCACGGCGGGGTTGCCGGGGGCACCGATAATATCGGCGTAGAATTGCGTTGCCGCAAAGCTAGTCCCGATTTGATAGCTTTCGAGCTTCGTCATGTTGACGCCATTGGTCGCAAATCCGCCGAGCGCTTTGTAAAGGGCAGCCGGAATGTTGCGCACTTCGAAGACGAATGTCGTCATCGCCTCAAGTTCTGGGTCATGCGTGAGAAAGGCGGGTTTATCCGCTAGGATCACAAAGCGCGTCATATTGTCTGCGCTATCCTCGACATTCTCATCGACGATGGTGAGCCCGTAATATTCCGCTGCAATGGCAGGCGCGATGGCCGCAATGGTTGGATCATCGCTTTCCGCCACAAACGCAGCAGCACCCGCTGTATCGGCATAGCTTAGCGGCACGATGCCTCGCTGGCGCAAGTAGTGGCGCGACTGGCCAAGTGCCTGGGGATGGCTGTATGCAGCCTCCAACGGGCCTTTGCCCTTTGCCATCAGTGCGTGATGGATGGGCATGAAATATTCGCCGGTAATCGAAAGCCCGCTTTCTGGAAGCAGGAAGTGAATATCGGCCACCCGGCCATGCTGCGAGTTTTCGATAGGAATTATCGCTTCACCAGCGCGGCCATCTTTGACAGCGTCCAGCGCATCTTCAAAGCTGAAGCATGGCAGAGGCAGAGCATTCGGACGCGCTTCTGCCGCTGCGCGATGAGAATTGGCACCGGGCGATCCCTGAAACGCAATTGCGCTCTGGGGATCGGCAGCGGCCTTGGCGCGCAGATCATCGACAATCGGCAAAGCTGGAGCAGGAAAAGATCGCATAATTGCCCAGCGTGCTAATGCCGAGATGCAGCCACGGCAAGGCTGATGGGTTGCTCAATTGCAATTACCGCAATGCGTGATGTTGCGATGGGTCTTGCGCCGCGCGAAACGCCCCATTAATGGGCGCTCGGGATGAATCAAGAAACCACATCAGAAAACGCGCCCGAAGCCAAATCGGATCAGGGTGATCTGTTCAACACCGCAGCCGGTTGGGTGCTGTTCGCGGGCATTGTCGGGCTTGGCCTGTCAGTGGTCAGCGGCATGTACTTCCACGGCTCCTCGCCTGAACGGCCCGAACAATTGGGCTATGTAATCGAAGGCGTCGAGGAAGAGGGCGGCGTTATCCCTGCTGAAATGAGCATGGCCGAAGCGCTGAATATGGCATCGGTTGATGTTGCCGCCGGCGAAAAGGTGTACCAGAAATGCGCAAGCTGCCACTCGATTGAAGCTGGCGGGGCGAATGGCATTGGTCCCAACCTTCACGCCATCATGGGCGCACCTGTGGGCGCGAAAGCTGGCTATCAGTATTCGGACGCGATGGCATCGTTCGGCGGAAACTGGGGCTGGGAAGAAATGAACCAGTGGCTCGCAGCTCCCAAACGCTACATGGAAGGCACCAAGATGGGCTTCGCTGGCCTGTCCAAGGTGGAAGACCGCGCAGCGGTCGCCCTGTACATGAACGAACAGGGTTCGAATCTTCCTGTTCCAGAATATGTTGCCGAGGCTGCTGAAGGTGGGGAAGAAGCAGCAGATGCAGACGCAGTCGAAACGGCTGAGGATGCGCAGAATGCCGCTGAAGAAACGTCAGAAGAAACAGCAGCAGCTGAAAGCTGAGAATAGTCTGAGATAAGGGCGGGGCCTTATTCGCCGCGCCCTTTGAACCCCTGAGCAATCACATACCATTCGGATGAGCCTTTGCGGCTAGCCGGGGGCTTTGCGTGCTTGACGCGTGTGAAGTGTTTCTTGAGCAGTGCGAGCAAATCCCGGTCCGTTCCGCCAGCCAGCACCTTGGCGATAAAAGCGCCGCCTTCCGACAGGGTTTCGGTTGCAAACCAGGCTGCTGCTTCAACAAGGCCCATCGTGCGCAAATGATCGGTCTGTTTGTGACCCACAGTGTTTGCGGCCATATCTGACATCACCAGATCGGGCGGCCCTTCCAATGCATCTTCAAGCTTTCGCGGGGCGGCATCATCAAGGAAATCCATTTCGAATATGGTGACGCCCTCGATCGGTTCGGTCGGCAAAAGATCAATGCCTACAATCTTTGCCTTGGGCGCTTTCTTGCGCACCACCTGCGCCCAGCCACCCGGCGCAATGCCAAGGTCAACCACGCGCGATTTGCCGCGAATGAGGCCGAATTTTTCATCGAGCTCAATCAGCTTGTATGCCGCACGGCTGCGATAACCATCTGCCTTCGCCTGCTTGACGTAAGGATCGTTCAACTGCCGCTCAAGCCAGCGCGTTGATGATGCGGTGCGCTTTTTGGCGGTTTTTACGCGGCGGTCGGGATTGCGGCCTGATCGGCTCATTGTTTCAAGCCTTGCCTGCACGCAATTGTTCAAGCGCGCGCAAAGATCGCTCACCCTGCCGCTCGGACGCCATAAGGCTGCGCAAGATCCCCTCTCGAATGCCGCGATCAGCGACGCCAAGGCGCGCCGCGGGCCAGAGGTCGAGAATGGATTCGAGGATAGCGCATCCCGCCACCACAAGATCTGCCCTGTCTTCCCCGATACAGGGTAGAGTGCTGCGCTCTTCCGGCGACATACCGGCGAGGTCTTCGCTGATCGAACGCATCGAAGTCGCAGGGACGATCAATCCGTCGACGGCTTTGCGATCATAATGCGGCAATTCCAGATGAAGGCTCGCCAAAGTGGTCACTGTGCCGCTCGTCCCGAGCAAGCGAATGTCGGGATGTGCGGCGGAATCGGCGATACGCTGCGCAAATGGCGCAAAGCTTTCGGACACAAGTTCACGCATCTTGGCATAGCGGGCAATGCGTGCCTCGCGCCTATTCTCACCGCGTCCCACGGTATCGGTGAGCGAAACAACGCCCCATGGCACGCTTTGCCAATCGAGAATGCGTGGGACTTTACCGCCCGGCTCCAGCAGGACGAGCTCGGTTGATCCCCCGCCAATATCGAAAATGACCGCGGGGCCATTGCCCGCTTCCAAAAGGATGTGGCAGCCAAGCACTGCCAGCCGCGCTTCTTCGCCTGCGCTTATGATGTCGAGCACAATGCCGGTTTCGCGCTTGACCCGCTCGATAAAGGCCTCGCCATTGCTTGCCCTGCGGCATGCTTCGGTCGCGACAGAGCGGGCGAGGCGGACCTTTCGGCGTCGCAGTTTGTCAGCACAGATCGACAAGGCGCCCATGGCCCTGTCCATCGCTTCGTCCGACAATCTGCCGCTTGTCGCCAGACCTTCGCCCAGTTTCACCACCCGGCTGAAAGCGTCGATGACCGTGAAATCCTTGCCTGATGGACGCGCGATCAGCAGGCGGCAATTGTTCGTCCCCAAATCAAGCGCGGCATAAGCCTCATTGGGGCGAGGCTGCCGGTTATGACGAGGGATCGGACGCGCTGAACGATGTCTTTCAACACCGGCGTCTTTGGCAACGTGAGCGGGCTTCGTGGCGGCGTTCGCTTTGCCATTGGATCTTGTTCCATTGGCATCAGGGCGATTGCCCTTGCGGCGCTTGCTTTGCGCTTGCTGTGGCTGGAAAGGGCGCTTGTAGCGAAAATCAGCTACTTTTCCGGACGTATTGCCCTTTTTTGCACCAGCACTCTTGTTTGCGTCCGGCGGAAACGGCTCCGCCATAAAGTACTGCCTTCAAATATCACGCAGGCTTTTTTGCCTGTGCACCTGACATCCAAGCTAACCCAAGGTGCCTTCAAGGGCAAGTTGCATGCCATTTGCAGGCAAAGGAGCGGTCATTGCGGGTTGACCTTGCCGAGGCACAAACCTAGATGCGCGGCTCTCTTGAGAGGCGCTAAGACAGCCTCACAGCCGATTGCCCCGTCGTCTAATGGTAAGACTACGGACTCTGACTCCGTCAATTGAGGTTCGAATCCTCACGGGGCATCCAGCGATAAAGCGCGAGGGCTTAAGCGACCTTGTTCGCCAGCGTCCTCGTTCCGTCGTCGAGCAGCTCGGCAACATCGCTTGCGGCCATCGGTTTTGCGAAGAGGTAGCCCTGAATGTTCTGGCAGCCTTCGCGTTTCAGTACTTCGAGTTGCTCGTTAAGCTCCACGCCTTCGGCCAGTGTGTCCATGCCCAGCGCATCAGCGAGTGTGGTGATCGCGCGGACCACTGCGTGGGCGTTTCCGCCCTGGCCCAGATCCTCAACAAAGCTGCGATCAATCTTCACTTTGTCGAACGGGAAGGAGCGCAAATAGCTGAGCGAGGAATAGCCGGTGCCAAAATCATCAAGCGCAATACGCACGCCGAGATTGCGCAGGCTGTGCAGCATCGACAGTGTCTTTTCGACATCGGCGATGAAGATGCTTTCAGTGATCTCAAGTTCCAGCCTGCTCGCATCAAGCCCGCTTCCAGAAAGGGCCTGAATGATCGTGTTCGCAAGGCCCGGATAGGAAAACTGCTTGGGCGAGATGTTGACCGCGATCGAGACATCCTTTGGCCATTCAGCCGCCTGCCGGCATGCCTCGCGGATGACCCATTCGCCGATCGGGAGGATCAGTCCAGTTTCTTCGGCCAGCGGGATGAATTCAACCGGGCTCACGCGGCCCCGTTCGGGATGCTCCCAGCGGATCAGCGCTTCAAAACCGGTCAGGCGCTCCTGCGTAAGGCTGTAGAGCGGCTGGTAATGCAGTTCAAAATGCCCTTCGCGCAAAGCTGTTCGCAGATCGAGTTCGGTCTGGCGGCGCTTGCGGGCTTGCTCATCTAGCGATGGTTCAAAGAAGTGATAGGTCGATTTGCCCTGGCTTTTGGCGCGGTACAAAGCAAGGTCGGCATTCTTCATCAATGTCGTGCCATCGGTGCCATCAGTGGGTGCAACGGCGATCCCGATGCTGGCGCTGCAATCGGCCTGCTGGCCTTCCAGTTCGATCGTCCGCGTAAAGCAGCTTTGGATGCGATCACCGATGGAGGCTAGGCTTTCGCTATCGGGAATTTCATCGATCAGCATGGCGAATTCATCACCGCCCAGACGCGCTATAAGTGCTTCGGGAAGCGCCTTGCACAGATTGGCGGCCACATCGCGAAGCAGCGCGTCGCCGCTGGGATGGCCGAGCGTATCGTTCACGACCTTGAAATTGTCGAGATCAGCGTAGACGACCATCAATTGCTCATCGCCGCGAAGCCGGGCGAGTGACTGGTTGAGCTGCTCGACGAAAAGCTTGCGATTTGGCAGGCCGGTCAAATCATCATGGAGGCCGACATGGACGATTTGCCGCTCGCGCTCTTCGATGGCGGACACCATTTTGTTAAAGCTGCCAGCAAGATGGCCGATCTCGTCATGGGATTCGACTTTCAGCTCCACATCACGGCCATCACCGATAAGACGCGTTGCCTCTGCGAGCTTTTGTAGCGGTGAGGTGACAGATTTCGCAACACGCCAGCTGAGCGCTACCACCAGCACGATCCCGCCAAGCGCAAGCAGCGCAAGCAACCATTGCAGACCCGATAGCTGCGCCAAGGAAGTAGTGAGTGAATGCCGCAACACCAATCGCGGAGACAATTCATCTTCAAGCGCGGGGAGCGCGGAGAGGTGATAGAGATAGCGCTCATCGCTCTGGCGCTCGATTACCGTGTTGTCGGGTGCACTTTGCAACGCCTCATCCAGCGAAGCCTGGCTTGCAACGCGCGCTTCGATATCGATGGCGGCGAGTTCGCTGAGGCGCGACAGTTCCACTTCGTCGAGCGGCTGCGCAAGCACCAGCCAGCCGATGACATCAGGCGCCTTGATCGGGGCTGCGGCCGCAAGCGAAAGCTCACCGCCCACATCAATCATGCCGCGATCCTGCCCTTCATCGAGGCGGTACCACAAGGACTCCACCGATTTGATCGGCGTGTTGGCAGACGCCAGCAATTCGCCCTCCAGTGTCACCACGAAAGCGACATCGGTGCGGGACCGGGATTTCAGACTGGTCAGGGCGCTGCCAATGGTCGCGTCATCACCGGTCGCAACAGCCTCGCGAAAGCCGAAATCGCGTGCCAGCACATCGGCGGCATCGCGCATCTGGTTTGCTCTTAGGTCGATGATCTCGTCAAAAACGCGGGCATTGGCCTGCATATCGCGCGTAGCGCTTGCCTCACCGAACCGCGCCAGCCCTCCGCCCGCTATGGTAACAACGGTCGCAAGCACTGCTGCAAAGAGCGCTGCGTAAAGGACAGCGATCCGCATCCGCAGCGATCCAAATCGCAACGAGCCAGGTTTGGGCAATGCAAATTTCACCGCAGGCTAACCTTGATCTTGTGATTGCGCTTGCCGCTGGCAATGGAAAGCGCGCTTTTCTTCTCGTTTGCAGGGGCTCTCAATCTTGGATGCCAGACCGTGAGTTTCGCAGAGCCTGTCGGAAGATCGCTGAGCGTTGCATAGCCATTGTGATCGGTCTTGGCGGCAAACGGGGTTTCGGTGACACGGATATAGCCGCGCATGTTATCGTGGATGTTGCAGCCCAACTTGACGCTGCCGGCAACGGGAAAGCGGTGGCTGCGGGTCTGATCGCGCCCATAAAGATCAATTTCGAACCGTGCCGGCTTTGAAAAGCTGTAGACCGAGTGACGCACCCGATCGAGATTTGGGAAGGCGACCGTGCTGCCCTTCGCCACGATCAGCGTGCCGGGCGTGAATTCCTGGTTTCGTTGGGCCATAGCCATGCGCCACGGAAACCGAATGCGCGAAGGGGTGCCGCGGGCGGGCATCACTTCGACAACGGCATTGCGAACGGGAACCCCATTCTCGTCCACTATCTGGACGCGAAGGCTGTTTCCTGAAGATGATGCTGCCAGCCCATAACCGGTGGCGGCGCCGAAAAGGCAAAGCGCGAGGAAAAAACGATAAATCACAACGCATCGCGGTTAGTCGCAAGTCATTAATAAACCATCCGCCGGTGCTTAAATTCGCTTTAACCACGTTGCCTTTATCGGGCGGTATGAAATCAATCCTGCCGTTTCCCATTTGCCTTACCCTGATCGCCGTGCATGCGCCTCTGCAAGCGGAGGATATTGAGTGGTTTGAGGGCGATAAGCTGGTTCTCACCAATGGAGTTTCGACCGTTGAGGGAACGAGCGGGGGCGGGCTTGCCACATGGTCGACGATAGCCGGACGCGAACTTGAAAACGGGATCGGGGCCTCTGCCCATGTCACCGTGATCGAATTGCCGGATTACGGCTGGCAGAGCCACGGCGTCTCTATCGGCGTTTTGAACCGGGTGGAGCTGTCCTATGCGAGGCAGAATTTTGACACTCGTGATGTCGGAACAGCACTCGGCCTGGGGCAGGGCTTTACGCTCAATCAGGATATCTATGGTGCCAAGGTGCGCCTGTTTGGCGACATCGTTTACGGCGATCCGCATGTGCCGCAGATCAGCATCGGGGTTGAGCACAAGCGCAACCTTGATGGGCCGGTTGCGCTCGCTGTTGGAGCGCAGGATGACGAAGGCACAGATTACACGGTAAGCGCGACCAAGCTCTTTTTGAGGCAGAGCCTGCTTGTCAACGCGACCGTTCGGTACACCGAAGCAAACCAGCTGGGATTGCTGGGATTTGGAAGCGCAGCCGGTGAAGGCTATTCGCTCGAATTTGAAGGTTCGGTTGCCTACCAGCTTTCCCGCCGGGCGGTGATTGGCGCTGAATTGCGCACAAAGCCTGACAATCTGGGACTTGGCGAGGATGACTGGTTCGATCTTTTCGCAGCCTATGCGGTGACCGACAACGTCACGCTGACGGCTGCCTATGTGGATCTGGGCTCAATCGCCACATTCGAAGACCAGCGCGGCGCGTTTTTGTCCGCGCAGCTGGCTTTTTGAGGGAAATGCAATGATTTCGACATTTTTGTCCGCACTAATGCTGTTCCAGCAGGCACCCAAACAGGGCGTGGACTGGGACAAGGAATTTGGCGTCGAAGAGCGCGTGCGTGATCCTGAGACCGGTGAATTCCCGGTCGATCCGTATGATCAGGACAACGCAAATGCTGGCGCACAGCCTTTTGAAGGGGAGCGGCTCGCCGAGGCATTTGGAGGGCGTGAGGGAATCCAGCGCATTGCCGAACGCACCGTTGAATTGAGCGAAGCCGATCCAAGGATCGCCGACATTTTTGTGGCGCACGACATGGTTCGGCTGAAGCGGACGCTGGGCGAACAATTCTGCTATCTACTCAATGCTGGCTGCGATTATTCCGGTCGCGACATGCGGACAGCGCATGCCGGAATGGGCGTGAAGAAGGCCGATCTCAACGCTTTGGTCGAGAACCTCCAACTGGCCATGGGCGAAGCGGACGTCCCCTTCGCCGCGCAGAACAAGCTGCTCTCAAAGCTCGCTCCGATGTCGCGGGATGTGATCGAGAGATAAGCTTGCGTTTTCAATGATCACTCGCCCTTGCCCTGTTCAGGCATAGTTGTGTTCTGGTGAAGCGTGAGCGTTAACAATATCGCCTTCACCAAACGCGGGCGATTGTCCCATTTCTGAACACTCATCCCACTACTACCAATGATAAAACCATAAGTTTCAGCGGTTTACTGGAATTCTGGCAAAGCTGTTTCGGTTCAGCCAGCCACAAGCCTTGCTATTCCCGTTAATTTACAACTAACTTTCAAAGAAATCGGAGGCACATCCGAGTCGTTCTCAAAAAGTCGCTCGCAAAAACTTAGAGACGTTGCGCGAAATGGCGTAACTGATGGAGAGGTAGAGTGAGAAAATCGTATCGGCCCGTGTGGCTTGTAGCAGGCACAGGTGCACTTAGTCTGGCCATGACGACGAGCGCATCCGCATCGGATTTGGTGTTTGAATTCACCAACCCTTCCTTTGGCGGAAACCCCTTTAACTCAGCGCATCTTCTGGCGGTCGCCAATGCGCAGAACAACACCACAGATCCTGACGCAGTTGATCGCAGCGATCCTGCCCAGCAATTCCTGCGCACGCTGAACAGCCGCCTGTTGTCGGCGCTCGCGACGCAGGTTACCGATCTGATTTTTGGTGAGAACGCTCAGGACACCGGCACCATCCGCTTTGGCGATCAGGAGGTGTCCTTCGTGCGCGGCATTGAAAGCGTCACGCTGACCATCACCAATTTCGCCGACGGTTCCGTCACCGAGATCGTAGTCCCGCTCCTGCAACCATAAGTCTGCGAGCTGGGGGGAGATTTCGGTCAAATGAAGAAATTCAAGACAATCGCTGTTGGGGCTGTTCTTGCCAGCTTTTTGGCCGGATGCGCCGCGCACAATCCCAAGATGTGGGAGCCTGCAAAGGCGCCAAAGGCAACGCCTGTCACGGCCAAGCTGAACGCACTTCCGCCATCGGGCCAGCGCGCTGCGGTCGCCGTTTATAACTTCACCGATCAGACTGGGCAGTTCAAACCGACCGATGGCGCGCAAACGCTGTCACGCGCGGTGACGCAAGGCGCGACTTCAATCCTTGTGAAAACCCTGCACGAGGCGGGCAATCGCCAGTGGTTTACCGTTGTTGAGCGTGAGCGGCTGGAAAACCTGCTGCGTGAACGCGCCGTGATCCGCGAAATGCGCGCGAGCTATCTGGGTGAAACCAAGATCAACCCGCAGGCCTTGCCTCCGCTGCTGTTTGCAGGCGTGCTGCTTGAAGGCGGGATTATCGGTTACGATTCCAACACCAAGACGGGCGGTTCTGGCGCTCGGCTGCTGGGGATTGGTGGCCGCACGCAATATCGCGAGGACACGGTCACCGTTTATCTGCGCGCTGTCAGCGTGAAAACGGGCGAAGTGCTAGCCTCTGTCAGCTCGCGCAAATCCATCGCATCGGTAGCGGTTGGTGCGGATGCATTCCGCTTCGTCGCTTTCCGCGAATTGCTCGAGCTTGAGGCAGGCGTGACCTATAATGAGCCCGACGAGCTTGCGCTGCGCCAGGCGATCGAGGCGTCTGTTTACTCGCTCATCATGGAAGGCGCGATGCAGGACCTGTGGTGCTTTGACAGCTCCGAACAGGAAGTGACGCAGCTTTTGACGCAATATGTGGCGGACCGCGATAGCATTCCCGACACGCTCGTCGATCTGCCAAGAGCCCGCAATGGCGGCGCAGTTGTGGGTCAATGCGGCACACAGAAAGTCGCGCGTCAGGCGATGGAGCAGGCCCGTCAGGCCCCTGCTGTCAATCAGGGCGCACGGCCAGCACCGCAAGGCGGCGCTCCTGTCCGCCAAGCGCCTTCGCAAACTCCAAGACAGCAATCGGGTGTAGCGCAGCCAGCGTTTCAGCAAATGTCCGCGCCAGCCGATGAGGCGGCCGCGAGGCAGATTTCCATGGCGGCCGAGCCCGATGCAGATGCGCAAGCCATCGTGCGTGTCCCGCTGCGTGCGCCAGCATCGGCATCGGCGTCGGCATCGGTGCCAGCATTCGCTCGGGCATCAGTCCCAGCGCCTGCTCCAGCGAAAGTCTCGTTGGCTTACAGTGCGGACGATTTGCTCACGCCGCAAGCGCACCCGATTACCGCTGCATCCTTCGCTGATTGGAGCGGGGCCAATCTGGCGCAGTGTTCGGTTGATGGGTTGACGCAGATTGCGGCGATGGATCTCGTCGCAGAGCTTGCACGGCGCGCAGTCGACAGCGGCAATTCATGGATTGGCGGGGCAAAGGCGTTTGAACACTTCGTCACTGCAAGCCGCGATAATCACAATGCCCGCGCCATTGTCCGGGTCTCGCTCGAACGCGAAAATCGGGCATTTGCAGCCCGCACGCATTTGTCGGGCCGCTCGGTCAGAGATGCGACGATCACCGCGCTTGAGCACGAAACAGTTACACAGGATCAGCCATTTAATTCAGCCGCAATCGCGGTTGGTGAATGGCTGAGCTCACTCTTCGAAGAGGAGAAGGATACGATAAGAATTGAACTTCGTCGTTCGTGAATTTTGCGCGTCAAAAGCGCGGGGATCGATGAACATCGGAGTTTGAGAAAGGGTGGCCCACCAGCGAATGTGATTGGCGTCAGATCGCTGGTGAGCCGGATTGGACAGGTTCACGGGAACGCTGCCCAGGTTGCGAACTTAACGTCCACGCGGGCGTTATGACGTGCTGCCATATGCTTGGCAAGCACGCGGCTGTTCTGTCGGTTTTGCCGCAGCAGCGCTCCAACCTCCCAAAATTCCCGTCTCGCACGGTGACACCGGTAGCCGCGCGGGAAGTGTACCGGATCGGGTTTCGATGACCGGAAAAGCGGCTGTCCCAACCCGAAAGTGAAAGTCGGTGCCCTCGTCGCAAGATGCGAGATGCACCACGCATGAGGAGTTGGAATGATGAAACGTCTACTACTTACAGCAGCATCTGTGACAGCGCTTGCCGTTGCCGCACCTGCCATGGCTGACAATTCAAACAGCACAGTCAATCAGAGCAATGTCGATAACGAGGCAACCGTTGACCAAACCGGATCGCTTTCCGGAAGCGATTCCTTGATCGATCAGACCGGTGCAAACAACAGCGCAACGGTGACACAGGCTGATGACGCGGCACCTGGAAGCGTTCCGCCAAACAACGATTCCGTCATCGATCAAAGCGGTAGTGACAACACTGCCACGGTTGATCAAACGAGTGAGACACCGTTCCTTGGCACGACGAATTCATCTGACATCGATCAGTCCGGTTCGTCAAACACCGCGACTGTCACGCAGCTTGATGACGGCCAGCTTTCCGAAATCACTCAGATTTCCGATGGAAACACGGCGACAGTCAGCCAGGGCCAAAGCGGTTTGGGCGATGTGACTTATGAAAACGTGTCGCGCATCACGCAGAGCGGCGGCGGCGGTCACACCGCAACGGTCGACCAGAACGGTGCAGAAAACATCAGTGACATCATCCAGGAAGGCGCTGACAACCGAGCATTCGTTCAGCAGCAACGCGATGGCGGAAACGAAAGCTTCATTCTTCAAACTGGCAACAACAACAACGCCAGAGTGAACGAGCAGGGCGCTGGCCCAGGCACCGCATTCAACACCAGCAATATTTTCCAGTCTGGTGACAACAATGTCGGTTTTGTCGATCAGGATGGCTCGGGCAACTCAAGCGATATCGATCAGCTTGGCAATGACAACATTGCGCGGATCACCGATCAGAATGGCGACGACAACACCAGCATCATTCTGCAGACCGGCGATAGCAACACCGCTCGGATTGATGACCAGGATGGCGATGGCAACACCAGCACCATCAATCAGTCGGGCACTGAAGACTTTGCCCAAGTCAATCAAACAGGTGACAATGACACCTCGACGATCAATCAGTCGGGCTTCAGCGGTGAAGTCTTTGTCGATCAGTCGGGTTCGACCTTCAATAACTCGTTGGTCAATCAGGCTGGCACCGACAACTTCACCTCCGTTAGCCAGAACGGTGACAACAACGACTCGCTTGTTAATCAGGATGGCGCAAACAGCTCTGTAGTTGTTTCGCAAACCGGATCAGGCAACGATTCCGATGTCGATCAGCTGGCAGCGGGTTCCACAGTTGACGTATCACAGAACGGCACTGGCAACGTGTCTGACGTTGATCAGCTGGCAGCTGCATCAAACGTGATGGTGACGCAGGATGGCGATGCCAACACTTCGACAGTGCTTGAAATCTCAGGTGCTTCGTCGGTGAATGTTTCGCAGACCGGCAACACCAACACTTCAGCCGTAGGCCAGCTGGCACTCGGCGGCACTGTTGATGTGATCCAAAACGGCGATGGCAACACCTCGCTCGTCGGCCAGGCTGTTCTTGGCGGCGATATCGACGTGACCCAGACCGGCAATGACAACGTGTCACTTGTTGGCCAGACTGGAAGCAATCTCACGCTGACTGTCGATCAGGACAGCACGGGCGCGGGTGCTGGAAACCTCGCTTTGGTTGGTCAGAACGCCGATGGCGCGCTGTTCACACTTGGCGGCGATTCCAATATCGACATCGATCAGATCGGTGGCGGAAACATCGCGGCCGTTGGTCAGCTTGCTGATCAATCGAACGTGCGAAGCAACCAGCAGGGCAATGGCAACTTCTCCGGCGTTGGTCAGGACGCTGCGGGCGGTTTCTTTGGAGCGCTGTTCGGCGAAAACAACGACGCGCAGATCGATCAGATCGGCGATGGCAACAGCTCGGTGATTTTCCAGGCTGGCTTCCTAAACGAGGCAACCGTGGCCCAAACGGGCAATGGCAACTCGTCATTGATCACCCAGGATGGCACCAGTCTTGATGCCACTGTCGATGCGACCGGGAACAGCAACTCGTCTGAGATTGCTCAAACCGGTTTCACGAACTCTGCGACACTCATTGTCGATGGCGGGAACTTCAACAGCTCCTTCATCACGCAGTCGGGTGACAACAACACCGCACTGGTGACGCAGATGACCGATGGAAACATCTCCAACGTGATGCAAAGCGGCAGCGGCAACATGGCGACTGTCACGCAGTAAGATGTGAAGCGGTGGGGGCTTTCTTCCTGAAGGCTCCCACTCTTCCTCTTGGGAGGTTTTCATGAAAAAGCTGATTGTATCGGTAGGATTGTCAGGAGCGGCGATGGCTCAAATCATCGCGGCGCCTGCCATGGCCGATGACAGCACCAGCACCGTTATCCAGTCAAACACTGGAAACGAGGCTATGGTGGATCAGACGGGCTCGCTCGATGGGGCAAGCTCTCTGATCGACCAGTCAGGTGCCAATAACCTCGCAAATGTGACCCAATCCGATAGCGGATTGGCGGGTGTAACTCCGACCAACACGTCGGAGATTTTCCAGACTGGCAACAACAACCAGGCCTATGTGATCCAGAACGATTCCGCGCAAAGCTCTTACATTGAGCAGAGCACGGATGGGAACTTTGCCGAAGTCCAGCAGGGCTTCGTCAATGATGGATCGCAGGATACCTCGAACAATATGTCTCGGGTGATCCAGGCAGGGGGCGGCAACAACACCGCCTATGTTGATCAGATCGAGGCCGACAATGTCGAAAGCTTTGTCGAGCAGTTGGGCACCAATCAGATTGCGATGGTCAACCAGAGCATTGTCGGGGACTTTGATCACAGCGACGTCGACCAATTTGGCGACAATCAATTCGCTGAAGTCCTGCAACCCGGCGATTTCAACGATTCATTCGTGACACAAACGGGCGCCGATAACCGGGCGCATGTGCTGCAAAGCGGGAACGATAACTATTCCCGCATTGATCAGGGCATGTCCGGCAACTTTGCCCGCGTGGACCAGCTTACCGATGGCAATACGTCGACGGTCAATCAGGTCATGAGCACGAATGGTACGGTCAATGTGACCCAATAATACAGCGCTTTCCGGTCTGCTCTTAGAGGTGAGAGCGGACCGGGCAGCTCTCATTCAAACCCGAGCCCTTCGGACAAAATCAGCATTGGGTTTGAGGCTACAAGGAGCAACACAATGAAACGGCTATTGCTAACAGGTGCAGCCGCTCTCGCTTTGGCAGTCCCTGCCATGGCGGACAATTCGACGAGCACCGTTACTCAATCCAATACCGGCAACAATGCGAGTGTCGATCAGACCGGCTCGATTGCGGGCGGGGAATCCACCATCACCCAATCGGGTGCGGGCAACACCGCCAATGTCACGCAAAGCGATGACGGCAGCGATTTCCTCGGCACTGCGCCCCCGATCAACGAGTCCACGATTGACCAGAGCGGCGATGGTAACACCGCCGATGTCACCCAGGACACGGCCACCGCAGCGGTGCTGTCGCGCTCGATTGTTGCCCAGTCTGGGAACAGCAACAGCGCAACGATCAGCCAGATCGACGATTCACAATTCTCCGCTGTCGAACAGCTCAGCAGCAACAACACCGCAACGGTCTCGCAGGGCAATCCCGGTCTCGTTGCAAGCGATGGCAGCTTCGGCAACTTCTCAACCGTGCTGCAATCGGGTGCCGGCGATCACATCGCGACTGTTGAACAAACAGGTGCCGCAAACGAGAGTTCAATCATCCAGAACGGCTCTACCAACGAAGCCTTTGTCCAGCAGCGCGACTTCGGCAATGCCAGCAGCGTCATTCAAAACGGCAACAACAACTTTGCCAATGTGAATGAGCAAGGGCGGGGCACAGTCCTCGCGTCAGGTCAGGACTTCAACCAGAGCGACATCATTCAGGACGGCGATAACAACACCGCTTTTGTCGATCAGGACGGTTCGAACAATTCGAGCTTCATCAGCCAGGGCGGCGATGACAACACCGCCCGGATTTCCGATCAGAATGGTGACAACAATTCCTCGTCCATCATCCAGTCAGGGGACCGTAACCGCGCTGAGATCGACAATCAGGACGGCGATTTCAACACCAGCCTGATCACCCAATCGGGCGATGACAACATGGCCGATGTCAATCAGGATGGTGACAGCAACACGTCTGAAATCATTCAGGATGGCTCATTCGTAACCGCGAATGTCGATCAGGGCGGCAACGGCAATGATAGCTTTATCGATCAGTCATCGCCAGGCGGAGTGCGTCCGGTGGATTCCGATGTCACCGTATCGCAAGGCGGCGATATGAACACGTCGCGGGTCATCCAGCGCGGCAATGATGCGGTTGCAACCGTCATGCAGGGCGGGAGTGAGAACCAGTCGGTCGTCAACCAGTTCGGCAATCGATCGCTCGTCAGTGTCGATCAGATCGGTGATATGAACCGTTCATTCGTCACCAACCGCGCCGAAGACAGCAGCGCGTTCGTGACGCAGGCCGGGGATGACAACGAATCCCGCATCATCCAGCGCGAAGACAGCCCGCCGACGGAGAACTTCTTTGCATCGGTGAGCCAGTCCGGAAACGGCAACATGTCTTTGATCGAACAGGATGGCAATGATCACAGCGCCACTCTGATCCAATCTGGCAATGGCAACATGTCGGAGATTTTCCAGACCGGTTCGTTCAACACCGCCGTCGTCACGCAGATGACCGATGGCAATATGTCGACTGTCACGCAAAGCGGCAGCGGCAATATGGCAACCGTCACGCAATAATGCGGGCGGCCATGTTCTGGAGGCGGCCTCCGTGTCGCCGCCTCCAGAATTTCGCATGATTATGGTAAGGAGGCTGGCCTTTCTTTAGGATCAGAAATCCAATGAGACTTCTAATCGCTCTCGCTTTTGCTCTTGTGTTGATGCCTGCTCCGGCCTTGGCGCAGGTGACGGCGTCCGTTTCCAGCGATGGCGAAGGGCAGCAGATCATCGTCGATCAGGGTGATGCCGGTCTTGATAGCCGGGTCTCGGTCGATCAGATCGGCTTTGCCAATGTGACGCAGGTGACGCAGCAGGGTGATGGCAATCTTGCCGATATCGGAGTGAACGGGGCCGACAATCAGATCACCGCCGTGCAGTCCGGCGATGGCGAGCACACTTTGTTGCTCGACACCCAAGGCGATGGAAATACGGCGTCGGTCGATCAATCCGGTGCGCTTGGTGCGGGCAACGATGCGAGCATCATCCAGACAGGCAATGGCAACACCGCTGTTCTGACGCAGAGCGCGCTTGCCGGTGCGATCAATCTGGCGACGCTGAACCAGAGCGGCGATAACAACAACGCGCTGCTGTCGCAGTCGGGATCGGGCAATGACCTCGCGCTTTCGCAGACGGGCAACGATAATTCAGCCGACCTGTCGCAAGCCGGCAATGGCCTTGTCCTATCGATCGAGCAGACAGGCGGCGCGAGCATTGCTGTCAGCCAGAGCAATTTCTGATAGAATGCAGCGGTTGGGAGAACACACCATGATCCAGAAACAACGATCATCGTGATCAAGCAGGCGCCATCGAAGCTGCTTGTAGCAATGGCGTTGTGTGCATTTGCCACGAGCCATGGCTTTGCCCAGTCGGAAGACGAGGCGGAGCAATTGGCACTAAAAACGTCTCCTGAAAAATCGCGGCTGGATGTCGAACAGATCGTCGTCCCGCAATCGAGCGGCGGCACCGATGACTTCCAGATCGAAGCCACCCCGTCTGAAAATGAAAGGCGTTCCGAAGTCGGCCAATTGCCCGGCGATCTGGAAGTGCCCGATGGAGAAGGCAAATCCCCTGAATCCGCCATTTCCAAGCCAATCCAATCACCCGAAGCGGCCTTGTTTGGCCGCGTTGCTGAAGCATGGCAGGTCATCCGGGAGCGCGGCCAGCAGCCAACGCCCGAATTGATCGCACGCGAAATCGGCCCCGATCAGCTTGCGACTTTCCTCGATCAAAATCCGGATGCGACCGATATCTTCGGGCAGGATAGCGATACACTTCCTGTTGATGTGCCCGGCGTTGAGCAATTGCCAGATGGCGGGATTTTCCTGATTCCGCCGCAAGGAGGAGGATGACCATGCGAGCGCTCATCATAGGCTTAACAGGCATCACAGGCGCAATAACAGCAGCAGTGGCAGGGGCTTCTGCTCCGGCGATGAACACAGCAGGGGAGGCAGATATGGGTGCTACGCAGGCACTGAAACTTGAACGGGAAACGCGTTCTGGCGAAGTGGAAATTCGCGTAATCGGCCATAGCGACAATGCGGTTGAGGTGAGCTACCATCTTGATGTCAAAGGCAATTCGACCACGCGGCATTCGGGCAAGACCCGGCTTAAACCTGGCGTTGAGGCGACACTTTCGCGCGTTAAGGTTTCAACCGACGGCGATTGGTGCGCCACTCTTGAAGTCGAGCAGGGCGAAGATCGTTATACCCTTGAAGAGGGAAGCTGCCCGGCCAGCTGAATGGTTTCAGCATAACTGCTTGCTTGCTGCGCGGGCTTTGCGCGCCTAGGGGGCGATCATGACTGATAAAGAGCTGACCAATCACAAATTCTACCACGCTGGCGAGGAAAGCCGGTTTGCGGATGAAGCGCCTGATCGCACGCCGCAGACCGAGCATCCCGCCTATAAGCTCGCCTTTCGCGACACCGATTTTCTGCTGCGTGATGAATTGCGACCGGTGCGGTTTCAGCTGGAGCTTTTGAAGCCTGAAATGCTGCTTGATGAAGCGCGCGTTGGTTCGACCATGGTGATGTATGGCTCTGCACGCATCCCTTCACCCGATCAGGCCCAGGCGAAAATTGATGCGGCCAAGAACGGCGATGAATTTGAACAAAAGGTGGCGCAGCGCCTCGCCGAAAAAGCCAAGTATTATGATGAAGCCTACAAGCTTGCCCGGCTGATTTCGGAAAAGGCGATTATCGAAGAGGGTAAGCGCCAGTTCGTCGTATGCTCAGGCGGCGGCCCTTCGATAATGGAAGCGGCCAATCGTGGAGCCAGCGATGCAGGCGCGGAAAGCATTGGCCTCAACATCATCCTGCCGCACGAGCAGGCACCCAATGCCTATGTGACGCCTTATCTCAGCCTCAATTTCCACTACTTCGCGCTGCGCAAAATGCACTTCCTGCTGCGCGCGCGGGCTGTGGCGGTGTTCCCCGGCGGGTTTGGCACCTTTGATGAATTCTTCGAGCTGCTCACTCTCATTCAGACAGGCAAGATGAAGCCCATGCCGATCCTGCTGTTTGGCAAGGATTTCTGGAACCGGGTCGTCAATTTCGAAGCGATTGCCGAGGAAGGCACGATTTCGAAGAAGGATCTCGATCTGTTCAAATGGTGCGAGACCGCCGACGAAGCCTGGACGCACATTGCCGAATTTTACGAGCTGGAGCGGTAAGCTTTTGGGGCGTTAACCCTGCTAGTCAGCCAGACTTCGCACCGCGTGATGGCCCAATGGCCCATTGCCTTCACCAAATCCCGGCGCGGCCTCAATAGCGCGGACAACGAAATTGCGAGCCAGTCTGACAGCGTGATGCAGCGGTTGGCCATGGGCCATCAAGGTCGCGATGGCTGATGACAGAGTGCAGCCCGTGCCGTGCGTGTGTTGGGTTTGAATGCGGGTGTGTTCAAACTGCTCGATCAAATCGCCTTTGTAGCTAACGAGCAGATCGACAATCCGCTCATCATCCGTGTGTCCGCCTTTGGCGACAATGTCTGAAAAAGAGCGCTGGGCAAGTTCGGAGGCCGCTTCCAACATTTCGTGGGTGTTGGAAAGAGTTCTGCCTACCAGGTGGCCGAGCTCGGGAAGGTTTGGGGTGATGATGGAGGCTGCCGGAAAAAGCTTTTCTTTCATAGCTTTAATGGCCTCAGGCGCGATCAGGGCCGCTCCGCTTGTCGAGATCATGACGGGGTCAAGAATGATGTCGCCATCGGTGTCATGCAGGGCCTCTGCAACAGCGCTGATGATCTCCTCATCATGCAACATGCCGATCTTGATAGCGTCATAACCGATGTCTTCTACGCATGACCGTATCTGCTTATAAACGATCTCTCCGCCCATCGGAGCAATAGCCTGAACGCCCGCACTGTTCTGCGCCGTGACGCTGGTAATCGCGGTCATCGCATAACCGCCCAGCATGGTGATCGTCTTTATATCGGCCTGGATGCCGGCACCGCCTGAACTGTCCGATCCGGCAATCGCCAGAATGCGCGGGGGTGTCTTTAAACGGGCACTGCTCACCTAAGCCGCCGCGCGCACGGCATCGCAAATCCGGTCTACCACGGTGTTTACCTGCGCCGGATCATCGCCTTCTGCCATCACGCGGATCACAGGTTCGGTGCCGGATGGGCGGATGACAAGGCGCCCTTTGCCCTGAAGCTCGCTCTCGGCATCGCCAATCACCTGCTTCACGGTCGTATTCTCAAGCGGCTTTCCGCCCGAATACCGCACATTCTTGAGCAATTGCGGGACGGGATCAAACAGGTGCAGGATTTCGCTCGCTGGTTTTTCACTCCGAACAAGACTCGCAATGACGCGCAACGCCGCCACGGTGCCATCGCCAGTGGTCGCGTGATCGAGCAAGATCATATGGCCCGATTGCTCCCCCCCGACATTGAACCCGCCTTCTTTCATGCGCTCAAGGACATAGCGATCGCCAACCTTGGTCCGCTCCAAAGAGAGATCGATGCTGTTCAGATACCGTTCCAGACCCAGGTTTGACATAACAGTCGCCACCACGCCGCCCCCGCGCAGCATCTCTTTTTCCTGCATGCGCGTGGCGATCAACGCCATGATCTGATCGCCGTCCACCTTGCGGCCTTTCTCATCGACGACAATTAACCGGTCGGCATCGCCATCGAGCGCTATGCCAACGTCCGCGCCTTCTTCGACGACTTTCGCCTGAAGCGCTTCGATTGCGGTGGAGCCGACCCCGTCATTGATATTGGTGCCATTGGGATTGACGCCCAGTGTCACGATGTCCGCGCCCAATTCCCAGATGGCTGAGGGTGTCACCTGATACGATGCCCCATGCGCGCAATCGACCACGACTTTGAGCCCATCAAAGCGGGTTTCGCTGGAAATGGATTGCTTGACCGCATGAATATACCGGCCGCGCGCATCCTCAATCCGGCGTGCGCGACCGATCTTTTCGGCAGGCGCAAGATCGGGCTCTGATTCCAGCAATCGTTCTATTTCAAGCTCCACCTCGTCAGACAATTTGAAACCATCGGGACCGAACAGCTTGATCCCATTATCCATATACGGGTTGTGGCTTGCTGAAATCATTACGCCCAAATCAGCCCTCATTTCGCGTGTGAGTAATGCGATCGCCGGGGTGGGCAGTGGTCCCGTCATAATCACATCGACTCCCACGCTAGTGAAACCAGCGACCAAGGCGCTTTCCATCATGTAGCCTGAAAGACGTGTATCTTTGCCGATCACAACGCGGTGGCGGTGGCCGCCGCGCCTGAAATAATTGCCTGCCGCTTGACCCATCCGCATCGCGGTCGTTGCAGTCATTACGCCATCATTGGTGCGGCCTCTAATACCGTCTGTGCCAAAGAATTTGCGTGTCATTCAAGCAGTCCCTTACCCGCGCGAAGAAGCGCTGTGATTGTCAGGTGCTTTAAGCGCGGTTATCGCGCAAAGGGAAGGGCAATTGCGGCCATCAACAAGCTAAAAAGTGTGACATGAATGACTGGGGGGAACGCATTGCCGACGGGTTCTGAAACAAATGCGACTGCAGTCGAACAACGCTTTCAACTGGTGACGATCAAACTGCCAGTGGTGGCGACATTTGCAGCTTTGGTACTGGGCTTGGCGGCAGGGGTTAGCCTTTCAGAAGTGAACCTGCCTGCTTGGGTGACAGAGATTGTATCGGTCATCGGCACTTTGTGGCTGCGCGCATTGCAGATGACGATAATCCCACTTGTCGCGAGCCTTCTTGTGCTCGGCCTCACTCAAATGATCGAAGCTGCAAGCGCTGGCCAGGCAGCCCAGCGTTTCATCTTGCTGGTATTGGGCGTGGCTATAACGGGTGGCCTGTTTACGGCGCTCGCTTTCCCGCTTCTTTTGGAAGCCTTTCAAATTCCCAAGGACGCTGCATTCTTCATCGCTGATGGAGCACAGGTTAGCGGTGAGGTGCCTGGCCCGCTTGAATTCCTGAAATCTCTGGTGGCGCCCAACATCATCGCAGCGGCGGCTGAAACTGCGATGTTGCCGCTCACCATCTTTTTCGCGCTGTTTGCGATCGCGCTGTCGCGATTGCCGCGGCATCAAAGCGAGAGCCTGCTTGGGTTCTTCCACGCGCTTGCCAATGCGATGCTTTTGATTATCGGTTGGGTATTGTGGCTCGCTCCGATCGGCGTTGCGGCGTTGGCATTTGGAGTAGGTATGCGAGCCGGGAGCGGAGCGTTTGCCGCACTCGCTCACTATATTGTGATCGTCTCCGCTATGGGCGGGTTTATCTTTTTGCTCGCTTATGGTTTGGCTTGGGCGTTGGGAGGGATTGCGCCGTGGCGCTTTGCTGGGGCGATCCTGCCTGCCCAAGCCGTTGCCGTATCCACGCAGAGCTCGCTCGCAAGCCTCCCTGCCATGCTCGATAGTGCAGCCCGCCTCAAATTGCGCCCTAGCACTGCTGAGTTTGTTCTGCCGCTAGCCGTTGCGATATTCCGCGCAACCAGTGTGGCAATGAACCTGGCGGTCGCGCTTTATGTCGCCGAGATTGCGGGAGCTACCGTTTCAATGCCGCTCATGCTGATTGGTATTGGCGTTGCCGTCATTATCAGCGTCGGCTCAGTCAGCCTGCCCGGTTCGATCAGCTTTGTCGTGTCCATCGGACCCATTGCGATTGCGATGGGTGTGCCGGTTGAACCTCTCGCGCTGCTGGTTGCGGTTGAAATGATCCCCGATATCATGCGCACGCTAGGAAACGTAACGATGAACCTCGCCGTGACGAGTGCGGTTGATCGGTCGCAGGATTAGCGAAATCAGTTTTTGTCGATGCTGCCGTCAAACCCGGCAGAGACATCGTCGAGCTCTTCAAGGATAGCGCGATGTGCTGTTTCATCTTCGATTGACCGCTTTGGAATATCTCCTTCGGCCAACATCGAATTGAGCGTAGCTCGCGCGCGGCCCACACGGCTCTTGATTGTTCCAACCGCACAGCCGCAGATTTGTGCTGCTTCTTCATAAGAAAAGCCGCCAGCGCCCACCAGCAACAGTGCCTCGCGTCGTTCGGGAGGCAAGGTAAGCAAAGCACGGTGCATATCGGATAGATGGATGGGTTCCTCTTGCCCTGCTGGCGCTGTCAATATGCGCTCGGCAACGCCCTCATCATATTCGCCGCGAAACCGATTGCGGCGCATATCGGTGAGATAGGCATTGCGCAAAATCACAAAGGTCCAGGCACGCATCGATGTACCGGGTTCAAAGCGTTCCTGCGCAGCCCACGCTTTCAAAAGCGCTTCCTGCACCAGATCATCGGCCATATCCGGGCGGCCGCATAGCCCGCGAGCGAATGCGCGCAGGTGCGGAACCACTTCGGTCAGCTCGCGCTTGAACTCCGCTTTCTCTTTTGCGGTGCGCTTGGGCTGAGGTGGAGGCTTATCTGTTTTGGTCTTGCTGTCTGTCACGCAGGAGAACCGTCATCTGGGCCAGCACCGCCATCCGGTGCAGGGTCGTCAAGCTTCGCCAGCAAGTTCTTGAACGCATCGGGCAGTTCTTCTTCAACCACCGCATCGTACAATTGCTTCAGGCCAGCTGCCCAGTCGGGATCATCCGACTGCGAAGCTGCGCTTTTCGCATCCTTGGAGGGGTGTTTATTGGATCCCATATTCAGTTCTGTAGCTTGGTACTGATCGCTAGTCGAGCTTGCTCTCCGGCGATAAAAACCAAGCAATCCATATTCGCGATTGTTGCTGATTTGGGAACGATCCCGCGGCTTTTTTGTTCCGTGCACACAAGTGTGCACGATAGAAGCGTGGGATTTTACAGACCCAAATGGGCGAAGTTTTGAACAGTGCGACCGGGGAAAAGCTGTCTGCCGAAACGGTGAATGGCCCGAAAACAGCAACCAACCGGACGCGGCGTTGGCTGATCGAATACCCGCGTGCCATACCTCTCGCGATCTTTGCTGCAGTGGCTGCGATCACTGCTCTCAGTGTGTTCGCGGTAGAAAGCAATGCCCGTGCGCGCGAGCAGGCTCAGCTTGAAGCTTATGGCCAAGCAATTGAATCTGCATTGGAACGCCGGGGATCGAGCTTTTCGTCCTATTTGCGCGCGGGTGCTGCTTTGCTCACCAGCCGCGAAGACATAACGCCACAGGATTTCCAGCAATTTGTCGCCGAACTCCGTCTCGACCTGACTTACCAGGGCGCTGAAGGCATTGGCTGGGCCGAGCTTATCGAGCCAGAGGACGTCCCGGCGTTTCGAGAACGGATCGAAGCCTATCAGCCAGACTTTCCCGGCGTGCATCCCTACAGCGATGATAATGAAACCGCGCTGGCACCTGTGACCTATTTTTCGCGCAATTCAGGCAGCAGCCCTCAGAAGCTCGGGTTTGACCTCTATTCAGATCCGGTGCGCGCTGCCGCGATGGAAGAGGCTCTGCTCACAGTTCTGCCAACCGCGTCCGGCCGAATAAGCCTTGCTCAAACCAAAACCAAATCGGCCCCTGGATTTGTGATTTTCATGCCTGTTTATCGTCCTGTACCCGGCGGAGCTGGGAATGATCGCGAGCTTGCTGGATTTGTCTTTAGCCCCTTTCACGCGGGCCGTTTTCTTGACGCAGCTATAGAAGTGGCATCGCCCGAGAAATACGGGGTGAGGCTTTATGACGGCAGTAAAGACACACGGCACTTGCTTGTCGCGCGATCACTGGATGACAGTGTTTCAGACCAGTTTGAATCGCCAGTCACTATCGCCAACCGACAGCTGCAATTGGTAATCGAATCGCGTCGCAGTCTGGTGCTCGCTCCGCTTTCTATGCTGACCCTGTTGTTTGGGCTCTCTGTTGCAGGTCTCTTGATGCTACTTGCCCGGCTTCTGACCCAGCAGGCCTATGAGGATCAGTCGCGCCTTGCGTTTTTTGAAGAGCAGTATTCGATCCGGGCTACTCTCACGCGCGAACTCAATCACAGGGTCAAGAACACACTCGCCAATGTTCTGTCGATCCTGTCGTTGACGCGCCGCAGGGCGAGTGACCTTGATCAGTTTGCGGACAGTTTCGAGGGGCGCATTCGGGCCCTGTCGGCAACACACGATCTTTTGACCAGCACCGATTGGGGAACGACGCCAATCGCATCGGTCGTTGATGCCGAGCTTGGACAATTTAGCGCCGCGACAGATCATGACGTGAGGCTCGAAGGGCCCGACGTGGAGCTTGCGCCTAATGACGCCTTGTCATTTGGTCTAGCTGTCCATGAACTTGCGACTAACGCTGCAAAATACGGTGCCCTGAGCGTGCCCAATGGATCAGTAGCTGTGAAATGGTCTCTGATTTCTGACGATCTTGCCGAAGTCGAATGGATCGAGCGCAATGGCCCTCCCGTTAGCGAAAACCGCGGCAGGGGTTTTGGTACTGACCTTATCGAAAAGATCATTGCGCACGAACTCAAAAACCCTGTTGATCTTACGTTCGCAAAAGAAGGGGTGCGCTGCGTAATGCGTGTGCCCGTGCGTCAGCGGGGCGAGTTCAAGATAAGAGCCATGGATTAGGACCGAACCGTACCAGCCGATCAGCCCATGGGTTTGCTGGACCCGAAAAACAGAGCCTGGCTAATGGCGGCTCGCACGGTTTGTTCTTGGAACGGTTTGGTCACGAGGTAAGTCGGCTCTGGTCTATCCCCGGTGAGCAAGCGCTCGGGGTAAGCCGTAATGAAAATCACGGGCATGCTGGCGATCTCGAGAATATCATCCACTGCATCAAGGCCTGACGATCCATCGGCAAGCTGGATATCAGCAAGCACCAGTCCCGGCGTCTTATCGCCCAGCAATTCAGCGGCTTGACTGCGTGTCGCGGCCGTGCCGAAAATCTCATGTCCAAGTGATGAAACAAGGTCTTCCAACTGCATGGAGATCAGCGGTTCATCTTCGATAATCAGGACGCTGGTCGCCTGTTCGCGATCAATTTCTGCCACCGCTTCGGCGACGAGCCCTTCGACCTGCTCGGTGCTCATATCCATAATCTGAGCAGCCTGTGCAGGAGAGAAATCCTCCAAAGTCGTCAAAAGCAGTGCCTGACGATTGAGCGGTGTTATCGATCCAAGGCGATTTTGAGCGCCGACTTCGTGTTCGCCGGCCAAATCATCAGCATGCGGCACATCAAGATAAGCGCTCGACCAAACCTTGTTGAACGCGCGATATAGTGGGATCCGCCCGTTATCGAGCGAAGCTTTGAGCTCCTCATCAGCGAGAGCCGCCTCCAAAGTGGCCTGCACGAATGCATCGCCGGTGCTTTGCGAGCCCGTAAGAGCACGGGCGTATCTGCGCAGGAACGGCAGGTTGGCGGCAACTTGTTGAGCGAGAGACATATTATTTCCTGAATGTTCGTTCAGCCTTTAACGCGCTCTTTCGCGATAAGCCAGCAAGATCGCGGGCTTTGCGCGAATGGCTATTCCTCGGATTGAGATCGGAAACGCGTTCCAAGTGCACCCCGTTGATCGATGCAAAAGAAATGCTCAAGCCGTGATTTTGCTCCGATCTGGATGGAAAAGAAGAAAAAATAATCGTTGCCGGGAACCCCTCTTCAGCCCGCGCATTATGTCATTATCACCGCCGAGACCCCCCCTCCCGTCCAAGCGGCTGGTGATACGATCCCGAAAGGCCTCTACTCTCCGGAGTAGAGGCCTTTTTTGTTGATGCTGCTCTGATCGCTTTAGGTCAGCGTTCTTTCAAAAATCGCATATTCGCGATTTATTTGGCTATTGATGGTGTCAGCAATCGCGACCATTCCCTGATTGTCTTCGAGGATCCAGCCAATCTCTCCGCGCGATGAACCGTACTTGCTGTGCGCGTTCTCGCGGATCGCGCTGATCATCATGAAGGCAAGTTGGCTGGCCAAGCGCGAATTCTGGAATTCTTTGAGCACGCCCATCAGCGGCACCCGCATCCCCGCACCAAGAGGTTTCCGCAGCCAGCGCAGCATGTGGAACCAGCCAAACGGAAACAGCTTGCCTCTGATCTTTGCAAGCGCGTCATTCACGTCCGGAAAAACCAGCATAAAGGCAACCGGGCGGCCATCCACCTCGGCAATCATGTTTAGCTCTTCCTTGATGATCGGTTTCAGTTTTTTGCCCGCATAGGCCACTTCTTCGGGAGTGAATGGCACAAAACCCCAATTGTCGGACCACGCATCATTTAGGATTGAGAGGACAATCGCTGCATCTTCGTCCCAACGCGATTTATCGACATGGCGGACCGTGATGCGGTCATTGCGCTCGCCAGATTTAACGATGCGCTGAACCAGCGGGGGAAACTCGGTCGTGATATCGAGATCATAAGTGTAAAGCGTCTTTGCGCGCGAATAACCTGCCCCTGTGATCCAGTCTGCATAGTGCACGGGGTGATGCCCCATCATCACCATCGGCGCATGATCCTGGCCCTTAATAAGCAATCCGGGTTCCTCCCACATGGCCATGGAAATTGGGCCGAGCGCACGCGTCATACCCTCGGCTTTTAGCCACTCCTCTGCTCGTGCGATTAGCGCTTTCGCGATCATCTCATCTTCGGCATCGAAATAGCCGAACATACCTGTGCCGGGGCCAAAACCCTGTTCCGGTGGCGATTTGAGAGCGAGCTCATCTATCTGGGCAGAAATGCGCCCTACGGGCCGGCTACCGCGGTGCGCGATAAACAATTGCGCCTTCGTGTGGCCGAATAGGGGGTTCTTTGCAGGATTGATCAGTTCCAGCTGCTCGCTGCGCAATTGCGGCACCGAATGAGGCAGGCGCGCAGCGAATTCCCGGCCTAGATCGACAAATCGGGCGCGCCCCTTCTTGTCGTCAACCGGTTCAATGATTATTTGCGCGTCTTCCAAGCCATTCATCCCGTATTGATATCGATCAAGGCTTGTCTGTCGTGCTCGCGCTAGACAAGCAAGCCACTCGATCACTCTTGCCAACATAACGAATTTGGCGATTGGAAAGGAATTGCGGTAATAACGCGCCGAGAACACAGTCATGACCATGCACACGCTTCATTCTTCGGCCACACCAAATGCGCGGGATCTACCGCGTGCAACGCGTGCCGATTTCCAGACCAACGATGACAAGGACATGCTGCGCGCAGCGCGCGATCTGACGAAGGACCTTGGCGACGCGCGCCCCGGTATTTACTGGCCCGACATGCTGATTTCAGCTGGGATCGGATATGCAGGGATTGCGGCTGCGATCTTGTCTACGAATATCGCTATTTCGATTTTTGCAGGGCTGGTGGCTGCGCTGGCGCTTTACCGCGCACTGATGTTCATCCACGAACTCACGCATATTCATAAGAATGCCTTGCCGGGCTTTCGAACAGGGTGGAATTTGCTCGTCGGAATCCCGTTGCTGACGCCCAGCTTCATGTACGAAGGCGTGCACGTGATCCACCACAAGCGCACGCAATACGGCACCATTGAGGATCCAGAATATCTCCCGCTTGCTCTGATGAAGCCGTGGAGTCTGCCTTTGTTTGTGCTTGTTGCACTTCTTGCGCCGATTGCACTGATTGTTCGCGCGGCTGTGCTCGTGCCATTGGGAGTGATTATTCCTTCGATCAGGAATTTTACGTGGCAGCGTTTTTCGTCGCTTTCAATCAATCCAGATTTCCGTCGCAAGCCGCCTGAAGGTGAATTCCGAAAGCGCGTAGCTTGGCAAGAAGCTGGCGTGTTCGTCTGGTCTTGGGCGCTCATTTTTAGCACTCAGGTGCTCGGCTGGCAGCCGCTGCTGACGGCGCTTATCATCCTGTCTCTTACCGCCACCTTGAACCAGCTTCGCACGCTGGTCGCCCACCTTTGGGAGAATGAGGGTGAGCCGATGACTGTGACAGCGCAGTTCCTCGACAGCGTAAATGTGCCCCCGCCGGGCCAGATTGCGGAAGTTTGGGCGCCGGTGGGTCTGCGCTATCACGCACTTCATCACCTGATGCCTTCCATGCCCTATCACGACCTACCAGAGGCGCATCGGCGCTTGAAAGAAGAGTTGGGCGACGGTTCAACCTATGACGGCGCAAACCATCCCGGAATGGCGAATTTGGTAGGCCGAATTGCCAAAAGCACTATGGGGACGAAAGGCTAGTCCAGAAAACAGATCATCGCGCAGCGACGATCTCTCGGCAGGCCAAATTCGACCGCCGCGTCTTGGCCTTTCGCCAGTCTGGGGTAAGCTTCCAGATCTTCGATAATCACAAATCCGTGGCGCTCATAAAATGGAGCGTTCCATGGGATGTCGCGATAGGTGTTCAGCGTGATAGCGCGGATCCCAGCGTTGCGGCAGTCGATTTTGAGAGCGCCCAGCAACGTTGCTCCGATCCTCTTGTTCTGAAATGCAGTCGCGACGCTGAGTTCGTGCAAATGCACTTCTCGTTCAATGCGGCGTGCAGCAGCGAAGCCGATCACTTCGTCCTCAGCGCATGCTGTGAGGCAATGGCGCTGTCGGATCATCTCGCGGTATTCATCGGCGCTCCGACTGGGCGGTACGGGAATGCCTTCAAGGCTTGGCTCGTTGATAAGGAGTTTCGCGGCGTCCTCTTCAACCCTGTGAAAGGCGTCAGCATCTTCCGGGCGCGCCAGGCGCAGGGACCAATCGGTCATTCCTCGGTCCGGATAAGGACAGTCTCACCCACCAGCAAGAACAAAAGGAACGGCGCCCATGCGGCGAGGAAAGGCGGGTATCCGCCGAAACTCCCCATGGCGAGAGCGGCATTGTCGACCACGAAGTAGGCAAATCCCAATGCCATCCCGATGATCGCGCGGACAAAAAGCTGGCCCGATCGCGCAAGACCAAAGGCGGCGATTGATCCCAACAGAGGCATCAGGAGCGCGGACAAAGGCCCCGCCAACCGGTGCCACCATTTCGCCCGCATTTCGGATGTGCGCCGCCCAACTGCTTCGAAGGCGTCGATCGTCTCACTAAGCTCAAAAAAGCTTAGCGCATCAGGATCGACCGATTGGAGATCAATCTGCTCAGGCGTAAGAAGCTCACCGACGACAAGGCTTTCGAGGCTTTCAGTTTTAGCGCTAGCCACATTGAAGCTGACAGGGTTGCTGAGACGCCAGCCGGGCCCTGCATAACTCGCTGTTTCTGCTCGCACCTGCTCGCTGATGATCCCACCGGGCATACGTGCATACCAAGTGACATTGCGCAGCCGGATATCTTCGTCTCTGCCTGCAAGCGAGGATGCTGTAAGAATATTCGTGCCATCGGTCAGATAGATATTCGCTCGCGTCCCGGATTCCTCGGGGATTGGGCCGTAATCGACCGCTTCCCAGACTTTAAGCGTCGCATTGGCGCGGGTAACGATCCGTTCGTTAAAAGCAAAGCTGACTGCAGCGATGAGAGCAGCGGTTAGCAGCAGTGGCGCAAGGATTTGGTGTGCGGAAAGTCCCGCAGCTTTCATCGCCACCACTTCGCTGTTCTGATTGAGCGTCACGAGCGCGATCAGGGTCGCCAACAGAACAGAATAGGGCAGGAACCGTGCAATCAGTTGCGGAATGCGAAGGCTCGCATATTTGAGGATTTCGGCCTGCCCATTACCCTCTGGCGCCAGAATATCGCCGGTATTGCCAAGCAGATCGAGCGCCATCAGCACCAGCACGAGCATCACCAAAACCGCCAGAATGCGGATGATGAACATCTTGGCGAGGTAAAGCGTCAGAGTGCGCGAAGGGAAAAAGTCGAGCTGCATCCAATGTGATCTGCGTTATTCGGCCGGGGCCATTTCCGCATCCATTACATCCGAATGACTTGTGGACTTTGGCTGTTGCCGTCCGAATAGTTTGCCAAGTTTCTTGGTCACTTTCGCGAACGCCGTTTCCAACGCGCCCAAAGGCTGGGCGCCGGGGACATAGGCGACGCGATAAAACATCCAGATGATGAGCGCTCCGAAGACAAAGAACGGCCCCCACAAGGCGACGATTGGATCGATCCTCCCAAGCGCCGCGATGTCTTCTCCGTATTGATTGATCTTGTGATAGGAGACCACCATCACGATTGAGACGAAGACGCCTAGCGCACTGGTTGATCGTTTGGGCGGTATCGCAAGCGCCACTGCGAGCAGCGGCATCAATAGCATCATCACCACTTCGACCATGCGGAAATTGAAAGTCGCCTGGCTTGCGTCTCGCTCTGCTTCGGTTCTTGTTGGGCTCCACCCAATCCTGAGCAACTCGGGTAAAATGTATTCGCGTGTTTCATCGCCGCGCGCGCGGAATTCTTCGATGGCTGGCAGATCAATGGGCAGATCGTGGCGGCTGAATGAAAGAACGCGCGGTGTCTTGCTGCCGGTATCCTGCACGATTGTCCCTTCGGAAAGGCGCAGGATGATTGTGTCGGGGCTGTCCTGAGTGGCGAGGAATGATCCCTCGCGCGCGCTGATAGAGAGCACCTGACCCTTGCTGTTGGCTACGCGCGCGAAAATACCCTGAAGGCGCTGGCCATCATCTTCGCTGCCTTCGATTCTGAGCGCCATTCGGTCGGCCAGAGTCGTGAACTCGCCCACCTTAATCGAAGCGCCTAATGCACCCGAACGCAGCTCATATTCCATCTGCTCGTAATAATATCGGCTGATCGGCTGGATATAGAATACCAGCGCGACATTGACGGCCACCAGCACGAGTGTGATGGCATAGGGAACGCGCAGGAGACGCCAATAAGAAAGCCCAACGGCGCGCATCACATCGAGTTCGCTAGACGTCGCAAGTTTGCGGAACGCAAGCAGCACGCCCAGCAGCAAACCCAAGGGAATGGCAAGGCTTGCATATTCGGGGATCAATGCACCCAGCATTTTGAAAACAACGCCGACGGGGCCGCCTTCAACCGCAACAAAATCGAACAGGCGCAGCATTTTGTCGAGCAGCAGCAGCGAAGCGGCAAGCGCAAAGATTCCGAGCATGGGAAACAGGACGAGCCGGAAAATATACCGGTCGAGACTGTTCAGCGGGCTCGATACTGTGCTGGACACTTTGGCGGCACCTCTTCAGGCGATTTGTTTCGACGTGCTTTCGCTCCGCCCCTAGCGCGAAATTAACGCTTCGTCATGCCCTGAAACGGCGGAATACACCTCGCCGCCTTAGCCATTGATTTACCAGAAACGACTTCCTGGAATGCCTTTGAATGGGCCGGCTTCATATTGGCTGATCCAGCCGCCATAAAACTGGCCCGGCTGCGGCGTTATTTGTTCGCCATCGACGAGACACTGATCGAGCGGATCTGGATAGAAGGCGAGGTGATCGCGTATCCCTTCAAAACTGGGCGTGGGGTCGGGATATGTCCATGCGACTGCGTCCAATCTCTCGTCTTCAATCACGCAGTCGAAATAGTGTGCTTGTCCCTTCCATTCGCACATCGTCCGGCGCGGATTGGGCTTCAGGAAATCCATCGCGATATCATCGCGCGGAATGTAATAGGTGGGAGGATGCGAAGTTTCGAGCGTGCGCCACGCATTGCGGCTGTCGACCAATTGGACCCCGTGATGGATAATCTGGATACGGCGTGTCGTGGGCTCGCAGATTGCAGGGCGGGGATAATCCCAGACGCTTTCCTGTCCTGGTTTTACCGGATCTGGCGTGGGATGGCCGCTAAAAAGGCTCACGCTTTTTCAAGCGTGCATTGCAGCGGATGCTGATTTTTGCGCGCGAAGTCCATAACCTGGTTCACTTTGGTTTCGGCGACTTCATATGGGAAGATACCGCACACGCCGACGCCTTTTTGGTGGACGTGCAGCATGACCCGCGTCGCCTGTTCCAGATCCATGTTGAAGAACCGCTTCAGGACCATCACGACGAACTCCATCGGCGTGTAATCGTCGTTTAGAAGCAGCACTTTGTATTGGCTGGGTTTCTTCGGCTTGGTGCGGGTCTTGGTCGCGATGCCGACTTCATTATCTGAATCGCCATCGCCGCTCTTATCATCATCGTCGCCTGCAGCAGTCGAGTCGACATTGCCTATCCAATGCGCAGCCTCTTGAAGGCTGAACAGTTCGTTTGCAGACGGGAAAGAGGGAAGAGGGCGACTCATTGATCCTCCATTATGGGATTAGCTGGCCTGATCGCAAGATGTGTGAGGGATGATAACGGCTCGACGGTTCAAATGGTCCCGGCTTTGGGCCATTGTTCGTGAAGCTGGAATGCCTGGCCGGGCAAATCCACCAGACAAAAGTAAGGGCCGGACTGATCCTGAAAGATCAATCCGGCCCTGCGCTCATTGGCGCGTTTTCATAAACCGGGTTTGGGAGAGAGGAGAGAGGCCCGGTTCAGAAACTCTTTTTCGCTTAAGCAGCTTTCGAGATTTTCTCGGCAGCAACGCTCACGCGGTTCGAGATTGGTGCGAAAGCATCGTTGTAGAGCTTGACCCATGCTTCGGTGCGCTGCGAACCGAAAGAAACGACAGCGTCGAAGTTGCGACGAGCGAGTTCGCCCTGAAGCTGCATAAGTTCGGTCGGCGACTTAACAGCAGCCATTTTCTTGGCGTCTTCAGTGACGGTCTCAACGACGTTCTTGCCGGTTTCGACGTTGTCTTTCACCAGCTCTTGTGCGCCGGCGAAGAAGATCTTGCCGCTTTCGACCATTGCGTCGACGTTGGCTTTGTTGAATTCGCCCAGCTCGCCAGCGAGTTCGCCGGTTTTCGCGTAAGCAGTCTTCACACGCTCTTGAACGTCAGCAGCCATTTCCTTGGCTTGTGCGGTGATGTCGGTTTTTTCTGCAGTTGCCATGATGGTATCCTTAATTTTTGAGACGGTGGTCTTGGTTGTTGTCTTGGTGGCCGATTTTGGTGCAGCCTTCTTGGCAGCAACCGGGGTTTTCTTTGCGGCAGGCTTCTTACGAGCAGCCGGTGTCTTTTTGGCCGGAGTTTTCTTCGCAGTTGCGGTTTTGGCAGCCGTTTTCTTGGCGGGAGCCTTTTTCGCAGCTGGCTTGCGGGCGGTGGCAGTTTTCTTCTGAGGCGCAGAAACTGCCTTCTTCACAGTCTTGGCGCTTGCAGTTGCCTTAGGCGCATCGGCTTCGACAGCGTCAGCAACCTTGGCCGCACTCGCAGTTGAACTTTTCGTTGCCGCTTCTTCGTATGCTTTTTCAGCCGCGGCATCGATTTTCGATTTGGTGTTGGCTTCTGCCATGTCATCCTCGCTTTATGTTGCACTGCACAAAATAGCGATTGCGACTGCGAAGTCAAGCATTTTTGTGCAGTGCACAATAAATTGCTAAGGAGCTGAATTTATTGATGTAGGAGAGTTTTGCGAAGCCCACCACGCATGTGCTTTGCAAATTTAACGTGCCTTCACATATCGTCCAGGCGCATCCTCGATGACTTTATCACCGCGTCCACCCGGCTTGCGCTTTCCGGTCGCTGGCACTTTCTTCGGCGCTTGCGCATCGAGCCATTCCATCCAATGCGGCCACCAACTACCCGGATGTTCCTCCGCGCTTTCAACAAACGCCTCAAGTGAAGGGGCTTTGCTGTCGCCCAGCCAATACTGATACTTGCCAGCAGCCGGAGGGTTCACGACGCCCGCGATATGGCCCGATCCTGCAAGCAGGAACTCAAGCGGCCCTTTGAAGTGATCGGTGATCCGCCAAACGCTTTCGGCAGGAGCGATATGATCTTCGCGCCCCGCTTGCACAAAGGTAGGTGTTTCGACCTGCGTCAGATCGATCGGAGTTCCATCAGCTTCCAATGCGTCGGGCACTACCAGCTTATTGTCACGATAGAGGTCACGCAGATAGTCATTGTGCCACTTCGAAGGGAGGTTGGTGACGTCCCCATTCCAGTGAAGGAGGTCAAAAGCGGGATAATCCTCGCCCAGCAGATAATTGTTGACGACGTAGTTCCAGATCAGGTCCTTGCCGCGTAGCGCATTGAATGTCGCCGCGAGATACCGCCCATCGATGTACCCCTGACCGCCGAGACTGCCGAGCATCTCCAACTGCGCATCATCGATAAAGTGTTTGAGGTCGCCGCTTTTCTCAAAATCCACCTGAGCGGTGAAAAAGGTCGCACTCTTAACCCGGTCCGCTTCTCCTCGCCGGGCCAGAATTGCGAGTGTTGCAGCTAAAGTGGTGCCTGCCACACAGTACCCGATTGTGTGAACGTGCGGCACTGACAAGCGATCACGTACCTCGTCGATCGCCTCGATCTGGCTGCGGATGTAGTCGTCCCACACAACATCCTTCAGGCTCTCGTCGGCTGATCTCCAACTGACAACAAAAACGCTGATGCCTTGATCGACGGCCCATTTGATGAAGCTCTTCTTCTCAGTGAGGTCGAGGATGTAGAATCGATTGATCCAAGGTGGGAAGATGACCAGCGGGACTTCATAAACATCCTTGGTCGAAGGGTTGTACTGGATCAGCTGATACAACTCTGTTTCGAAAACCACTTTGCCCGGTGTCGACGCAAGATTCTCGCCTAGAGTAAAAGCGTCCGGATCCGTGTGGGTGAGCTGACCGCGCTTCAGATCGGTGATCAAATGCTCCATACCACGCACGAGGTTTTGTCCGCGCGTCTCCACAGTGCGTTTCATTACGACCGGATTGGTGAGCATGAAGTTGGCAGGGCTCATGGCTTCCGACAGCGCGCCAATCGCAAATTCCAATTGCTGCCGTTTCATCGGGTCGAGCCCGCCCATGGATTTCACCGATTGCTGAAAATACTCGGCCAGCATCAAATAGGTTTGATGGAGCAGTGCAAACGCAGGCAGATCACGCCACGCTGGATCAGCAAAGCGCCGATCCTTGTGAGGAAATTCGAGGGCGGGCAATTCCTCCGCCCCCTTTTCGGAAAGGTCCTGCCCTGTCATTCGCTCAAAGACGCCTTGCCACAATTGCAGCGTGTCCTGCGTCAACTTTGATTGTGCTTCAAGCAGACCCTTTGGCATTTGCTTCAGCATGCTCTGCGAAATCATCAGCCACTGCGCCGGGTCCAGAAGACCAGAAGAGTTCGGCGCTTTCGAAGCTGATTGAGAGGCTTGATGCGAAACGAATTCGAGCCACATCTTCTGCAACTGGGCACTTGCCTTTGCCCATTCCCCCAAGTCGCCCAGGCTTAAGCCTTCGGGCAAAGCATGAGGCAGATTTATCGCGCTTGAATCTCCGGCGCCAAGTGATGGCGACATGGCCGAAGCCAGCATCTCGCGCATTGCGCCGCCCTGCATGTCGAAAAATGCCTTGAATGGTTCGCTCTGAAGAAATTCTGCCGCAGCACTTTCTGTGGAGTTCTTGGAAGCCATAGCAAAATCAATCCTTCAAATTTCTAGCCATTCCGAGTCCCAGGATCCGGCTATCCGGGGAACCTTAGCGAAAACGCCTTCCAAGTTCGACCGATTATGGCCTAAACAATGATTACGTCTGCTGTCATTTTGATTGCTCAGATGTGGGTAGGGTACGCAATGAACGACCAATTCTATCGCATGAAGCGCCTTCCGCCGTACGTCATCGCGGAAGTGAACGCCATGCGTCACGCTGCTCGCCAGAGTGGTGATGATATCATTGATCTGGGCATGGGCAATCCTGATCAGCCGCCTCCGCAACATGTCATAGACAAGCTGTGCGAAGTGGCAGCGAAGCCCGATGCGCACGGATATTCGCAGTCCAAAGGCATTCCTGGGCTTCGGCGAGCGCAGGCTAACTACTATCAAAGGCGCTTCGGGGTTGATCTTGATCCTGAGACAGAAGTTGTCGTCACTATGGGCTCGAAAGAGGGGCTTGCAAGCCTTGCGACGGCGATTACTGCGCCGGGAGATTGCGTGCTTGCGCCAAACCCGTCGTACCCGATCCACACTTTTGGCTTTATTATAGCAGGCGCCACCATTCGGTCGGTACCCACAACACCGGACGAGGATTATTGGCGCTCGCTCGAAAGTGCGATGAATTTCACTGTGCCACGGCCAAGTGTTCTCGTCGTGAGCTATCCATCCAATCCCACTGCCGAAACCGTCGATCTGGCTTTCTATGAGAGGCTGGTCGACTGGGCACGAGATAACGAGGTCTGGGTGCTATCAGATCTCGCTTATTCTGAACTCTATTATGGCGATGATCCCACGCCGTCCATTCTTCAGGTTAAGGGGGCAAAGGACGTTGCAGTGGAGTTTACCAGCATGAGCAAAACCTATTCAATGGCGGGCTGGCGGATGGGCTTTGCGGTTGGCAATCGGCAATTGATTGCGGCGCTAACGCGGGTGAAGTCTTATTTGGATTATGGAGCGTTCACTCCCATTCAGGCGGCAGCATGCGCGGCCTTGAATGGGCCACAGGACATCGTTGAAGAGAACCGATCACTGTATCGAAAACGCCGCGATGTGATGGTCGAATCGTTTGGACGAGCGGGTTGGGAAATCCCGCCGCCGTCCGCATCCATGTTTGCCTGGGCCCCCTTGCCGCCTGCATTGTCAGACATGGGAAGCCTTGAATTCTCTAAAGAATTACTGACCGAAGCAAAAGTCGCTGTGGCGCCAGGCGTTGGATATGGAGAAGAAGGCGAAGGATATGTTCGCATCGCCATGGTTGAAAACGAGCAGAGGCTGCGACAGGCTGCGCGCAATATTAAGCGCTATCTCACATCAAAGGGCATCAATGCCCCAGCAAGCTAGTATTGAATTCAAGCATTTACGATTTTTTTGCCAAAGAACTGGAGCGATTTGTAAGATAGACCATTCAGATAGTAAGGCGGATCAGTCGGGTTAAGGAGGCCGGGATGCCACCGAAATCGTCGAAACCGCTGACTGATCGACAGCACGCTGTGATGGTGCGCATTGATCGTCGGGTTCCGATCAAAGTTATAGCTCAGGATCTCGGTGTATCCGAGACCCGGATCAATCAGCATATCCGGGCCCTGAAAGACATTTATGATGCCGGCAGCCTTGGCGACCTGGTCGAAAAGTATCGCGCCACACTTCCAGATCCCATGTCTGATCCTAGAGAAGCGCAGGCTGAGGACGGGCGGGGTGAAGCAAACTCTGCGATCCCCTTACCGAATTCTGAAGACGTTACGAAAATACCCGAGGTGGCAGGGTTAAGCGAACCTGCATACAGCAAAAATCAGGTCCCAATCCCAGCAGAAGTCAGCGAGTCCTTTCTACGGGACGACCGCGGCAACCTGACGATAAACGATGTTATGCCGATGGTTGAACAGGCGCCTTGGTTGCGACCTGGAGAACCAAAAGTCGTCCCCGGAGTGCTCGATGGTGAACACGCCGCCTTGTTTCGATTTGGAGCGATCATTGTGATCGCTTTTGGGTTCTTAGCTGCAGTGGTTTTGATGGCGACCGCAGCGATTACAATAAGCGAAGCACTGGACGGCAAGGCATCAATCTCCGTGGACACACAAGGCCAAGCCTGACGAGCGAGGCGGCCGTGGAGACCACCAATGACCGAACGCATGACCGCTGACGCCTACAACATCAAAAAACTTATGCGCGAAGCGGAAGCTCTCGCCGATGAATCCATGATCGCTTTTGCCCGCTTGAAGCAGGCCATGATTTCTGCACGTCAAAACCCAGAAGTGGAGGTTGACGTTGGCCAGCGCGCTCTGATGCGCCTCAATCAAGCTGAAGACCAGGCGCTTTCAATGTCGACCAACCTTTTGCGGGTTCATGATGAGCTTAGCAAAGTCGCCCGCGAAAAAATGGCTGGCGATAAAAACGTGCCAACAGATGTCGAGCGCGCAAGCATTGTCGAGGATGCAGCTACACCCGAACTGAGCCACGTGAGCTGATGCCAGAGCGTCATGCTTGAACTAGTTTTCTCGGACTACCGCCCTTTTATTCAGGACGCGGTTGCAATCATTCTGATTGTAGCCGCCCTGATCTGGGGAGGTGGTCCCGAGAGGATCTTTGCGCTCACGTGGTTGGTCTTTTTTGAACTGCTTGACCTATTGTATCAGGCAACAGGGGGCGGCTTCTTTCAATCCGGCGATATCGAATTTTATATTGCTGCGACCGATCTTTTTGCCGGCCTTATCTGGATCACTTGCGCTCTGTTTGCGAACCGCAATTACATGCTGTGGATAGCTGCCATGCAATTGCTCGCAATGACAGCTCATGTCGCACGCGGTCTTGTCGAGGCCATTTCTCCCATCGCCTATGCCGTTATGGTGATTGCCCCTGGCTGGCTGCAACTACTGTTCTTCGGCATTGGCCTTGCCCGCCATATTCAGCGCAAGCGAAAGTATGGGCCCTACAGGGACTGGCGCATATCTCGCCAATGGTCTCTCGCCTCTCAAAACACCGGAAAAAAGTGGACACTCATCAGGATATTGGGACACGATTTCTTCACTGAGAGGAAAAATTGATGATCTCAAAACTTAGACACGAGCAGTCATCTACGAGTGCTGCAAAAAACTGCACAAGCGAAACGCGTCTACGATTGATGATTGATTACATGAGGTCGCGTGTATTCTCAAGCTGCGATACGAGTGAAAGACTTCACGCTGTCTTTTTGGGTAAAAATCGATGCTTTCTTGGCGAAATCACCTTTGAGGGCAAAAATTCTTCAGAACTTTCTTTACGAATGCGTGATTTATTCTCTAAAGCACTAAATGTGGAAACTAAGGTAATGATCATCGCGCACAATCATCCATCGGGTGACTGCAGGCCAAGTGCGATGGACATCCAGGTAACTTCGCGGATCGCTGCGCTATCAGAAGCGCTGGACATCGAGTTGGCTGACCACCTGATTTTTACACGCACTGCAGTTTATTCGATGCGCGCAGGGGGGGATCTATGACATCGACACCAGCTTACAATTTGTTTCCAGACAGCGACACGCTTATTCCCAGGTTCCGTGAGGCGGGCGATGTTACGCTCGATCTATTTCATAGGGATGGCCGAGTGGAGGATCGTTGGCTTGGTCTACACCCCCGTGAATTCGAACTTCTATGGAGGCTATCCGAGGAGCCAGGCGTCGCCTTTTCAAAGCAGCAGCTTCTTGCCGACGTGTGGCGCATCGCATTCGAGCCGAAGACAAACAGCGTCGCTGTCCATGTTGCGCGTGTAAGAGCAAAGCTTGAACCTTATGGACTGTCGCACATCCTCGCGACGCATAAGGAAAAGGGATACTTTCTCGACGTACCGCCCGGTCCGAGCAATTTTGCTAAAGATACAGGCAAAGATGCGGATGATTGCAGCGATTTGGGCGAAAGCCAGTCAGGTTGACGTTACGGCGGGCGAGTGTTCGCAAAATGAGCAGCTTTGAGTAAGCGGGTGCGGCTGGACAGTCGCGCTGAGAAGAGTCACACTTGTGCCACTGGATTTGATTCAAGGCACGGGACATTCAAAAATGGCTGTTACTCTCGAAAAACCCGTCAGCGATCGCGTTTCAATTGAATTGGACGAGAGCGGTGTCGCGCAGGTCAGGCTAACGCGCGCGGAAAAAATGAATGCGCTCGACCCTGAAATGTTCACTGCGATCATTGAGGCAGGGAGCTACCTTTACAGACTGGAAGGCCTGCGCGCGGTGGTGCTATCAGGTGAGGGGCGAGCCTTTTGTGCCGGTCTTGATACAGCGAGTTTCACTCGCACGCCATCACCCGATGAGCCTGAACTGACAGAGCGCACTTACGGCAATGCCAATAAGTTTCAACAGGTGGCCATGACCTGGCGCAAGTTGCCGGTTCCCGTGGTCGCGGCACTGCATGGAGTGTGCTTCGGGGGCGGACTTCAGATCGCGAGCGGAGCCGATATACGCATTGCCCACCCAGAAACCCGCATGGCGATCATGGAGCTTAAATGGGGTCTGGTCCCTGATATGGGCGGTTATGCTCTGTGGCGCGGCCTCGTGCGTGATGATGTGCTGCGTGAGCTCATCTACACTAATCGCGAATTCAATGGGGAAGAAGCGCAAGGTTTTGGCCTCGCCACCCATGTCGATACAAACCCGCTGGCCCGAGCGACCGAGATTGCAACCGAAATAGCGAACCGCAACCCGCATGCTATTCGCGCAGCGAAACGCCTCCAGGCAAGCATGATGGAACGTGATACAGATGCTATCCTGCTGGAAGAGAGTATCGAACAGCATGGCATTATGCGCACGGCAAATCAGGTCGAGGCGGTCATGGCAGGAATGCAAAAGCG
The DNA here is from genome assembly GCF_001542875.1 of Erythrobacter sp. YT30. Lineage (GTDB taxonomy): Bacteria > Pseudomonadota > Alphaproteobacteria > Sphingomonadales > Sphingomonadaceae > Erythrobacter. The sequence goes on from NZ_LMAF01000002.1 coordinate 1,510,852, forward strand.
CAAACCGAAGTTCGCCGATGTCTAAGGGTTCGCGCTAACCGAAGACTGCAACGCATTGAAGCCCATCTAGAACCTGTCGGCCTTCGCTATCCCACATGCGCAGTCTTTCGGACGAATAACCGGAGTCAGCATGCTGGCTGGCATTCTCTGCCAGATACCACCCATCTTCTGATTGCGTGTTCGGATCGAGGACATTGAACGACCAATTGATCGAACTGATCGGTCCCATGCGCTGCATAATCCGCATCGCCCCTGGCGGCATGACATCACCCATCAGGACAAGCTTGCTGACTGGATCCAGATCGTGATCCTCTGTTAGCCGAGCCCAGCGCCTGATCGTGGCGCCGTGATCAGCGTCTTTTGCCTGCCCAAATCGGATTTCGAAATTGTTCTGAATGAAGCTTGGTCCCTGACCCTTCATGGTCACCTCGTTATCCGATGGTGAACCCGGCCAGCCAGGGAGCGGCTCAGCCGCGCGAACTGCATTGGCCTCACGTTCTGCCGCAAACAGCCAGAAAGCGGTCAACGCTACGCCCTTCTCGTTCCGTATCTCGCTACGAACCTGAGTGACATTGCGCCCCTGCCTCACGATTTCAGCTGAAAGCTCAATCTGCTCACCCACTGGCGCCACAAACCCGATTTGGGCAGCGCGCAGAGGCGGCAAATCAGGAAATGCTCGCTGAGCCATTGTAAAAGCGATTAGCGCCGATGCGCCGCCGTAGAGCGTGCGCCCCTGCATCCAGTCATTCGCTTGGCTGAGGGTGGCCGGACCGGGCTTTCCGGTGATGGGTTCGAGCAGGCTGGAAATAGTCATGGCGCCTCTTTGCATTGGGCATAGCCCGCGGTCCAGATTGACCTTGCGGAAGGTCGCGAAATGAATAGGCGTGCTCAGAGCGCATGAGGAGGATTGTTTTTGCCGCCGCGAATCGCTAGTGCGCGCGCTCGCCTCCTCTTGAAGGAGTGCGGCTCGGCCCGATGGCGGAGTGGTGACGCAGCGGATTGCAAATCCGTGTACGCCGGTTCGATTCCGGCTCGGGCCTCCACCTTCTCAGCAATGAGAATGTGCCGCTTTAGCTCAGTTGGTAGAGCACATCATTCGTAATGATGGGGTCACGTGTTCGAGTCACGTAAGCGGCACCAGAGCTTTCTCCCAAATCGTCCCGAAACCGTTGATTTTCAGCGGTTTTTGGGGTATTTGTAACTTTCTGATGTTCCCGCTTTGTCCCGCGTCATGCCCCCACGTCTATCACCATTTGGGGGCATGAAAGGGGGCATAAAGCCAGCCAGAAAGGTCATGCCCCCAAATGCCGATTTTAGCGCAAGAAATCCGTAGGTTACGCCCGAAAAGCGTGTCATTTCGGAAAACCGACTCAAAAGGCCTCTATTTGGAGGTGTTTCCGAACGGCTCGAAGCTCTGGCGATACAAGTTTCGCATAGCCGGAAGGGAAAAGCGGATGGCTCTGGGAGCATGGCCAGATATCTCCCTCGCCGATGCGCGCAAGCGGAGGGATGTGGCAAGGCTCAAGGTTCTCGACGGAATCGACCCCACGCTGGAGCGCAAGCGGAAGAAGCGATTGGCGCGCATGAACGCCGGAAACAGCTTCAAGAGCGTCGCCGAGGATTTCATCAAAGTGCGCATGGAAGACAGCGGGAAGGCGGAATCGACCATCCGTAAAGCGCGCTGGTATGTCTCGCTACTTGAACCCGACATCGGGCGGCGCCCGATCAATGATATCGAGCCGGTCGAGGTCCTCGAAAGCCTCAAGAAGATCGAGCGCAGAGGGCACCGTGAAAGCGCCAACCGGACCCGCGCATTGGCCAGTAGGGTGTTCCGGCACGGGATCGCCTGTTCGCTCTGCAAGAGCGATCCTGCAGCCCATCTGGGCGATGCCTTGGCAACCCCCATCGTGACCCATCGCGCAGCCATCCTGGACCCCGACAAGTTCGGTCAGCTCCTACGCGATATCGACGAATTCACGGGCACGCCGCTGGTGCGTATTGCCATGCAGATATTACCTCACATCATGACCCGTCCGGGTGAGATGCGAATGGGGCAATGGTCCGAGATCGACTGGGGTCAGCGGATCTGGAACATTCCCGCCGAGCGGACCAAGCTGCGTCGCCTCCACGCGGTGCCTCTGTCCGACCAAGTGATGCTCCTGCTACGCGAGCTGCACTGTCACACGGGCGGCTTCGAGAAGATGTTCCCCGCCCAGCAATCGCATCTGAAATACATGAGCGACAACTCGATCAACCAGGCAATGCGCCGTATGGGCTACGGCCCCGACGTGGTGACCGCGCACGGCTTTAGGTCGACCGCATCCACCTTCCTCAACGAAAGCGGGAAGTGGCACCCTGACGCCATCGAAAGGTCACTCGCGCACGGTGACAGCAACGCGATCAGGGGCATCTACAATCGCGGCAACTATTGGGACGAGCGTGTGCAGATGGCCCAATGGTGGAGCGACTATCTGGACGATTTGAAGGCGGGTGCGAAGGTGTTGCCGTTTCTTGCGGCAAGGCAATAGCGACATCCGCGCGACCTAAATTCTTCGACTTAGCAACAGTCAACGTGGTCATGTCCTATGCGGGGCGCATCCGAGTAATGGCGCTTTTTGAACCCTTACCTGACGGCCCGCATTGAGATGCGTCGACTCCATTCCGCGACCTTTGTACCGATTGCATTCCCTTGACTTTCCTAGGCCTTTTGGAAGAGTACCGTACTTGCTATACCTGAGGCCTACTCATAGATGAGGCCGGAATAAAACATGACAATCGATGAACTAAAGAACGTTATTCGTACCGTAGTTCTCGCACAAGGGAACGATTTCATCAAAGAACTACTCCGGCAGCATCAAATCAAAATCGGGACTACGAAACGAGATTTTGCAAACAACCTCATGGAAGCGGTTGAAAACGGGGCCCTAACTGAGGAGATCATCGAAGACTGGCTGGCCGAGGTTGAAGGTTGGGGGAACCAGCATCTCTATGTCTTTGCTAGCCCGACTATACCGATTGAAACAGTTCCGGCGACCATAAGAGCGACCCAGTTTGCTGAGTTGTTAGAAGCGCCACAAAGTTACGAGTTTCCAGATGATTATTCACTGTCCGGCATCGATCTCGATGAGCAAGGCGTGTCCCTTATTTGGCACATCGGAAAGCAATCATGGCCTCGCGCGAGAGCTCGCGACTTTGAACGAGAGATCGATGGCGACCTCTTTCGGTTCGATGCCTACCGGCTCATGCGCGAGAGGAGCGTTGTCCGCTTCATCTGGCGCTTCGATGAAGATCACTGCGTAGTTCTAATCCATAGAAACAAGGATATCGATCATGTCGAAGCCAAAGCAGTGGTCTGGCAGGCGCTTCGAGAGATTGGACTTTGCGATGCACCTAGGCCGATTATCTCTCTTTCCGAAGCGGTTAAGACTGCCAGCCGCCAAGATGGAACGAGGCAAACTCGGATGGAAGTTGACGATGGATATGTCGAACTCAAGTCAACCAGTGCCGAAGGTGGAATCAACCAAGTCGAGGCTGTTCGACAAGCCCGTCGAGCTGTGAACGATGAAGCTTTCACGCGAGCTCAGGGTAGGTTCGCAGTGCGACAAAACGATGACCAGGTCCAACCGGTCTCAGTAGAAGTCGCCGGGGAAGAAGGACGCATCCGCATATGGGCACAATGCAAACGGGAATTTGTGCACTTCGTCATTGATCGCTTCATCCGGTTGAACACAGCTCCAGCAAATGACTAAAGCCGAAGACTGGCTCTATGAGATAAAGGGTCGTCAACAAAACGGCACCGAGCTCGAATTCTCGGCCCAGCAGTTTGCGGCAGTGAGAGGTGAGCCGTGGCCTAACCAACCTCTGGTCGATTTTCTTGAAAGCCAAGTTGTCGATGGTTTGATGAGGCGGATCGATCATCTTCTCTGCCCGAACCACCAGTGCGGCGAGACCATCGACGACGGTATGTTGGCAGCGGGTGAATGCGCAAATTGCAACTTTGAGTTCGCTCTTGAGGACGAGGAGCCAATCGTCTCCACCCGATACCGCATTGTTGGGAAACCAAGCAGAGACATCCCATGGATGATTGTAGTTCATGGCTTCAACACACGAGGAACATGGCAGGAAGACCTTAGTTGGCTTATCGCCAATAAGCTTCGTTATGCGGCTCCGATTTTGATCTACAAGTACGGCTGGGCAACAATCGACGTGCTTTCGCGCCCGTTACAAAAACGTCAAATCAAATCATTCGGGCGCAGAATGAGGAAGGCGATTGACTATGCAAGAGCCAGAGGCCTTGTCGAAAGGCCAGATATAATCGCACATAGTTTTGGCACGCATCTCTTCACACAGGTTTTGAGAGACCCGGAGTTCGAGGACCTTAAGTTTGGACGAGTGATTACCGTTGGCAGCATCGTTAGACCGGATTTCGATTGGGCCTCGCTGGCAGAGAATGATCGCGTCGGAGCCGTCCTCAATCATATGGGTGGCAGAGACATGCCGGTGCTGTTCGCCCAATTCATGATTCCTGGGACGGGACCTGGAGCACGTATTGGTTATCTAGATGAGTATGCGGTCAATCACTTGGACCCTGCGTTTGATCACTCAGAGGCCTTGCGTTCTACACGACTTCAAGAACAATTGAGGGAAGGTGGGCTGTGGGAACGATTTCTCACTCAACCCGAAGGAAACTTCGCCTCGGATAACAAGCACACCCAAACTCAATGGAAGGCAGCTTGGATTGGGCTGCGAGCGGTAGCTCGCTTGATTGGATGGGGGATAATAATTGTCTTTGGCCCATTTTCCTACATCAGACGAAAGTTCGATCCGTGATAGCGCGTCCCTATTTTTGCGTGCACCTCAGAACCACGGAGTAGACCAACCTCAGGTCGCCGTACAAGTAACTACCCCTTAAAGTCGCGGAGACCAGTATTGTCGACGATCTCACCAGATGACCTGCAAGAGATTATCGCGGGCGATCCCGAAGAATTGGATGTACATCTGAGCCTGATCGAAAAGGATTTGACTGTTGATAGCTGCAGTGTGCGCATTCATTGTCATTGCCTGAATATTGATGGAAACGGGCGGGTCAACCCCAAGCGACTTGCAGAATTCCTTCGCAACGCGATTGCCGACTACGCAATACCCAAGAGTCGAATGCAAGCAGCACGTGAGCGTGACGCGAAGTTCAAATCTTCAAGCGCCACAACCGCTCTTCACCACGAAGCTGTCTCGACTTTCACCGATCTCTCCAAGACTGGAGAAGGTGGAGAAATGCTCCTCTACATCCTAGCAGAGCGCTTCTTGGGATTGCCTCAAGTCCTTTGCAAAATGGACTTAAAGACAGATTCTCGCATGCACTATCATGGAGCTGATGGAGTTTACGCGAGTGTTTCGAACGAAGGTTTATTGAAGCTCTTTTGGGGAGAATCGAAAGTATATGGCGACCCGGCGACCGCTATTCGAGACTGCCTGAATTCTCTTGCCCCATTTTTGCTGGAAGAAGACCATGAAGGTTCATCTCGCGAGCGCGATTTGGTCCTCCTTAGCGACAAGGCTGATCTGAATGATCCCGAATTGACAGCAGCCTTCAGGAAATACTTCGACAAGACTTCTACTCAATCAAACCGAGTTGAATACTGCGGTGTGGCGCTCGTCGGATTCGATGCTGACTTTTACCCTGGAAAAGACGAAAAGGGAGTAGCTGAAGACATTGCTAAAGCAGCGAAAGCTGAGATGACGAAACGACTCGGAAATGTTTCCAAGCGGATTCTTGAGGAGAAGCTGCAACATTTCGATATTCAGTTCCTTTGCGTGCCGATGCCGTCAGCTGAAGGTTTTCGTGCGAGTTTCCTAGAAGCTTTGGGTCTGAAGCATGAAGAGTGAGGAGCTATTTGACTGGCTGATCGATGAGGCTCTTTCGAGTGAGATCGAAGCGGTTACCCAGATCACGGTGGCATTAGAGATCGACAACATCACTGAAGTTGACCGGGAAGAAGATGGCGAGCGGACCTTCGATTGGAATCGCCTGCTCCTAGCCGCAAGCATTTTGGCCAAGTCTCAAACGCGGAAACACCAGGAAGCGGCTCTGCGCATTGCTACCGCGGCTATCTCGCTGTCGGCCGAAATCGAAGTGAGGGACGCCGGAGCCGTCTTGTTAGAAAAGCTGTCCAACCATAGGGCAGCGAAGTTAGCCGAAGACCGAGAACTTGTGAAAGCGAATAGGAATGAGCGGCTCGGTGTTTCAATGCGCCTTGAAGCGCTTCGCCGCGAGATGGAGGATTCGGTTCTTGTCGAAACCGATGGTTCTTGGTTGACCGTCAATGACTTTCAACAAAAGCTTTGGTCCGGTGCCAAGACAGAAGACACATGGGTTTCAGCCTCCGCACCGACCGCATCGGGAAAGACATTCCTGATACTGCAATGGCTCAACAATTACGTTCGCACATCAGAAAGCCGCGTCGCAGTTTACCTTGCCCCGACGCGAGCACTGGTCACAGAAATCGAAAGCGAGTTGAAGACCCTTCTCAAGGATACCGAAAACGTCTCAGTCCATTCGATACCCTTGGTCGAAAAGTACACCGAGGCTCGAGCGCAAGACAAGAAAGTGATATTCGTCTTCACTCAGGAACGCCTGCACCTACTGATAAACATGCTCAAAGAGAATTGTCTGATCGACCTTTTGGTCGTCGATGAAGCCCACAAGATCGGAGACAATCAGCGCGGCGTTATCCTCCAGGATGCGGTTGAGCGAATTTCAAGGATCAACCCCGCCTTGAAGGCTGTTTTCGTCAGCCCAGCCACGCAAAACCCAGAAGAGCTTCTAACCGATGCGCCAGATGGCATAGCTCAATCATCAATCGACAGTGATACGCCAACGGTCCTTCAAAACGTGATCTTGGCGGAGCAAGTTAGGGGCAAGCCAAAAGAGTGGACACTAAACTTGGTGCGAGAGGAAAGCGACCTGCCGTTGGGGGTCTTGCATCTCGATAACAAAGCTGGAACCGTAAAGAAAAAACTAGCCTTCATTGCCGCCGCAGCTGGGGAGCGTGGCGGAACGCTAGTCTACTGCAATGGAGCGGCAGAGGCCGAAGATGTCGCCCTACTCATTAGTCAGCTACTCGACGAGCAAGATGATAAAGATCAGGAGCTTCTTGATCTTGCAGATTTGGCCCGAAAGGCAGTCCATCGAGATTACCAGCTAGCCCCTTTGGTGGAGCGCGGCGTAGCCTTTCACTATGGGAACATGCCTGCGCTCATTCGAATGGAGATTGAGCGGTTGTTCAAGAGCGGTAAGATCAAGTTTCTGGCCTGCACTTCCACGCTCATTGAAGGCGTAAACCTATCGTGCAGAACGATCGTGGTCAGAGGCCCCCGTAAAGGTCGGGGCCACCCGATGGAACCTCACGATTTCTGGAACCTTGCAGGGCGTGCCGGCCGCTGGGGCGATGAATTTCAAGGAAACATAATTTGTATTGAGCCAACTCACCCAACAGCCTGGCCGATGGGCGTGCCTGGAAGATCGCGCTATCCTATCAAACGAGAAACGGACGCGGTTCTAGGGCAGAATGAGGATTTAGCCTCATATCTTGAAGCACGGCTGTCCGACGACAACAGCAACATCTCGAACTCGGATGAATTTGAACAAGTTGGTGCGTATCTGATAAACACCTATTTGCGGCTCGGCTCACTTTCTGCGGCACCGTTGGCGAAGCGGCATAGCGCAGAAACCATTGAACTTCTCGAATCCAAACTCACGCAGATAGCAGATGAAATTGACCTTCCAATCGAGTTGGCAATCCGCCATCCTGGCGTAAACATTATTGGACTTCAGCGGTTGTTGGAGGCTTTTCGTGCTTACAAGAACGACCCCTCAAATTTATTGCCTGTGCCGTCCGAAAGCGTTGACGCATATGATCGCTTCGTAACGATCATGGAGCGGGTCAATGTGAACGTCGTACCCGTTTTTCTGCCGCCTGGTCTAATTCCACTTCATTCGTTGATCGTTGTCGAGTGGCTCAAGGGGTATTCCCTTGCCACGATTATCCGAAACCGCATCGACTATCAAAAGCGGAATGGGCGCTCATACCGGCTACCCAATCTCATCCGTGAGACGTTGGAAATTGTTGAGCAAACGGCGCGCTTCAAGGCCCCCAAATACCTGTCTTCTTACGTCGATGTCCTCAACCATCATCTCGTTGAAGTTGAGCGCTCCGACCTGATCGATGAGGAATTCGATATTGGTGTTGCTCTAGAATTTGGCGTCTCGAGTAAAACTTTGCTGTCACTTATGGAGCTGGGGCTATCCCGAATGACTGCGGTCGAACTCTATGAAAAGATTGCTCAGGATGACCTGGATAGGAACGGCTGCGTGAGATGGATACAAAGGTATGCACCTGAATTCGAAGGGATGAATGTCCCTAATCTCATCACCAAAGAGGTATTAGAGAAGGTGCCATTGGCAGACACAACTAGGAACTAAATATGCCAGCAAAACCCGTCACGATTGGCGAGCATCACTTTGCCAGGAAAGGAGATGCTCAAGACTTTTTCAGAGAGATGCTCTACAGATACGATCTTGCAGACAAAGTATCGCAAGAAGATGAAACCGTCCTCAGGCTTCTATTAGATCGCCACCCTGAAGCATCAGAGAAAATTGGAGCTGGCGTGGATAGCTTTAGCATTCGTTCGGCGGACTTTGGAACAAGGTGCTTTTGGATCAACCGAGTCGATGGTTCGACCGAAAAGTTCTCATTCAAGGCCTGCCTCTGACCAATAAGCTACAGCTCTCGACCCTATTCCATCAACCAACATATGACGGCACTAAGTTTGATAAGCCGACATTAGGCCAGCGGTGTCTTGCTCAAACCCTGTGTCATTGAGGTTTTTTTTGACCGGGGTAGGTCGGACGCTAGTGTCTCGCTTTCTTGAGAACAGCCGACCGCATTGAACGACCGAAATAGGGGCGCAAAGCAGAAGAGTCCGCACAGTAGGAAACGTTGCTCACGCTCCGATGGTGAAGAAGGCCAATGCTTTCCAAGAATCAGTCAGCCAATATGACTGGCACCATCCGCGCACATTGGAACTTGACAGGCACACCGTACGCAGTAGCACTGCTGTGTTTTGGGAAAAAGTGCAATAAAATCAGTGCGTGAGACGCTCAAGGTGCTCGGTAGAGAGGGCGCTGTTGAATGCCGCTCGGTCCCCGCAAATGCCAGTATTTCCAAGGGTTCTGGGGGCAGTTTGCACGAGGGCGAATGCCATATGGTCCCCAAGCGTCGAAGGTCTGCGCGCAGAGCACTTCTCGATGGTAATTTTGCCCGCCGCAAACTACCGCTGCGCGAGCGCGAATACTGCATCTGGGATACCGAACTTGCAGGCTTCGGCCTGCGCGTAAGGCCGAGCGGCAACTATTTCTGGTTCGTTCGCTTGCGGCATCGCGGTAAGCATCGTCGCATAACCCTTGGCCGGACCGACGAGCTTGAGGCGGGACTGGCGAGGGCGCAGGCTCGCCGCATCCTCGCCGAAGCCGCGCTCGACGGATTGCCAAAACGCGCAGTGGTCAAGGCCACTCCTACGATGGCCGATTTCGTTGAGGCCTATTGGGACGATCTTTCGCGCGTCTGGAAGCCTTCGACCACGAAGCGGAATTGGACCGCATGGAAGCTCACCATCAAACCCACGTTTGGTGACACGCGCGTAGCGGACATCCTCCCACCAGACATCCACCGCTGGCGCGATGGATGCGCGGGAGAGAGCGAGGTGAAGTTCAACCGCGCCGTTCCCGTGCTGTCCGCGTTGTTCAAGTATGCCGAAGCGCTCAAGATGCGTCGGCCAGGTTCGAACCCCTGCCGAGGCATGCCGCGTTACAAGCGGCAGAGCGTCGAGCGCTATTTGACGCCAGCCGAGTATCGCCGGATCGGAGCGGCCTTGCGTGATGCTGAGGCGGACCGGCCAGCAGAGGTCGCAATCGCTCGCCTGCTATTGTTCACCGGCGCGCGCGTGGGCGAGATCAAGAACCTGCGCTGGGAGTGGGTGAAGCCGCCCAGACTGCTGCTGCCAGACAGCAAGACTGGTCCCAAGGTGATTTGGCTCAACACGCAGGCGCAGGATGTCCTTGCCGGGATCGAGCGGCGCGAAGATTGCGATCTCGTTTTTCCGAACCGGACCGGGAAACGCCCGCTGAACTTCGATACCTGGTGGTACAAATTCCGGCGGCGCTGCGCTTTGCCCGACGTTCGTATCCATGATCTGCGCCACAGCTTCGCTTCGACAGCGATCATGGACAACGTGCCGCTATCGACCATTGGCAAGCTGCTTGGCCACAAGCTGGTCGAGACGACCGCAAAATATGCCCACCTGTCCGATGACGTGATCGGCGAAGCCGCAGAACGGGTATCTGGCTCGCTGGCGCAGGCGATTGGTCTCAGGCCATGACTGCCGCCAGTCTCAAGAAGATCGTCGAGGAGGCGCTTGCCGAGGTCGGGGCAACCGTCAACTTCAAGCTCGTTCCCAGAGGCAAGGCGCGAACGACGACCTGGCTGGGTGTCGAGCACGGCTTCGGCATTCGGCATTATCCGAGTGGTCGCAACGTCTACATCGTCCAGACCCGCATGGCAGGGCGCATGCGCACGGTGACAATCGGGCCTGCATCGGTCCTTACTCGTTATCAGGCTCAGATGGTCGCGCGTCGCGTTATCGCCTACGCGCAGGTCGGTCGCGATCCGGCCACCGAACGCCAGCGCATCCGTTCCGCGCCGAGCTTCGCCGACTTCGTGACCGAATATTGGGATCGCTGGGCACCACGCTGGAAAGCATCGACGCTGGAAACGCACACCGGCTACCGCCGTCGCTATCTCGATGACGCCTTCGCGGGTGTCTACATCGACCAACTCAACGAGGGCCACGTCACGAGCTGGTTTGCGGACCTCAACAATCGGACCGGGCCGGGAGCATCGAACCGGACCTTCGAAATCCTCAAGCACATGCTGAACAAGGCAGAGGAATGGGGCTACCGGCTCGAAAACACCAATCCGTGCCGCTCCGTTCGGCCCAACCGCAAGCGCCAGTGCGAGCGGTTCCTTTCCAATGATGAACTGGCCCGTCTGGGTGCTGAGCTGGCAAAACTGCGCGTATCAGAGGATCGCACCAAGCAGTGCGTCGGTGCGGCCATCACGCTCCTCTTGCTGACCGGCTGTCGGAAGAGCGAAATCCTTACGCTCGAATGGGCCGACATCAAGGGCAACCGTCTGCACTTGCGCGACAGCAAGACCGGACCGCGAACGGTATGGCTTGGCTCGGCTGCCCGCGAAGTGATCGCCGCGCTTCCGCGCTTCGAGAGGATTCCATACCCGTTTTGGAACTACCGCTATCGCAAGCCTCTTCGATGCGTGAATGGCTTCTGGCGCAGGCTCAGAGACGAAGCCGGATTACCCGGCGTTCGCATCCACGATCTGCGTCACACCTTTGCCAGCCACGCTGCGATGAACAAGGAAACTTTGCCGATGATCGGGAGGCTGCTCGGTCATGCCAATGTGCAGACGACGGCCCGATATGCGCATCTTGATGATGGGCATTTGCTCGAGGCGGTGCAGGAAATCGGGAATGCGATCGAACGCATGCTCAGATAGCTGGCGGCTTTGGGTGGAAAGCGCATGTCTTTATTCACTAGCTTACGTTCCCTTTAACCTGAACGAACAGACTATATCGAATTTGCGATAGCCACCATCATGCGTTTTCTATTTGAATCGCAGAAGGCGGAGAGCGTTGAATACTACCAGAAGTGTCGAACCCTCATGCATCACGACAGCGGGTCCGATTCCCAAACCAAATATTGTTGCTGGGACAAGGATCGCGACCACTCCCAGACTGACATAGACGTTCTGGCGTATGACACTGCGCGATCTGCGCGAAAGACCTACAGCGAAAGGCAGGTGTCGCAGATCGTCGGCCATCAGCGCGACATCAGCGGTTTCAAGCGCGACATCGGAACCTGCGGCTCCCATTGCGATACCGACCGTGGCGCGGGCCATCGCTGGAGCATCGTTAACGCCGTCGCCGACCATGGCCACTTTCGCCTCGGTACTCAGGGCCTCGATTGTCGCGACCTTATCGTCCGGCATCAGGTCGCCCCGTGCTTCGTCAAGTCCTACTTCGGCAGCAATCGCCTGGGCCACGTTGGTGTGATCGCCGGAGATCATCAGCATGCGCTCAATTCCAAGTTCGCGCAGTGCCGCAAGGGTTTCTTTCGCGCCCTCGCGCGCCGTGTCCATCATGGCGATCACGCCGAGGTCGCGATTGCCATGGCGAATAGCCATGGTCGTGCAGCCTTTCTCGCGAAGCTGCGCAATTGTTTCGGCCACTTCGCTGGTTAGCGGTTTCAAGCCGTCGTTTCCGAACATCACCGCTTTGCCGATCCAGACGGTCTCACCCTGAAGTTGTGCCTTCACTCCGCGACCTGTCAGGCTTTCGAGGTTCTCTGCGCTGGGAATAGCCGCGCCGTCCATGCGCGCCTTGCCATCGCGAACCACCGCCTGTGCCAAGGGGTGATCGCTGAGCGCCTCCACCGCGACCGCGACAGAAAGCAATTCGGTTTCGTCGACGCCTGGAGCAGGAATGACTTCGGTAATCCGAGGTTCGCCTTCGGTAAGCGTTCCGGTCTTGTCGAACGCAATCGCCTTGAGCGTCCCGAGGTCTTCCAGCGCGGCTCCACCTTTGACCAAGACACCGCCGCGCGCGGCCCGGGCCACACCCGAGAGCACAGCGCTTGGTGTCGCGATAGCGAGTGCGCAGGGGCTCGCCGCAACCAGCACGGCCATGGAGCGGTAAAAGCTTTCGCTGAATGGCTCATCAATCACCAGCGGCGCGCACAGGAGGACTGCTGCAAGCAAGAGAACGAGCGGCACAAAGACACGTTCGAACTTGTCCGTCATCCGCTGAGTTGGCGAGCGCTCGGTCTCTGCTTGCGCTACGAGCTCGGCCACTTTGCTCAGCGTACTTTCGCTGGCCTTGCGCGTTACCTCAACCTCCAGCGCGCCGCTGCCATTGATCGTGCCCGCAAATGCCCTCGATTCAGCCTTGATAGAGGCTGGCGTAGTGCGCGCGGCGTCACGATCCTCTGCTGGCGACTTGTCGACGGGAATGCTCTCTCCAGTGACCGGCGCCTGATTGATGGCCGATTGGCCCTTCACGATGAAACCGTCTGCTGGCAACCGCTCGTTGGGACGAACGAGGACGACATCGCCTACGACAAGGTCTTCAACGGGAACATCGACCGGCGAACCATCGCGCAGAACAGTCGCGCGTTCGGGCGCGAGTTCCGAAAGCGCGTCAATAGCGCGTTTGGCCCGGCCCATCGCGTAATTCTCGAGCGCATGGCCGAGGCTGAAGAGAAACAGAAGTAGCGATCCCTCGGCGAACTCACCCAGGATTGCAGCGCCTGTGGCTGCCACGAGCATCAGGGAATCGATCTTGAACTTGCCTGCCAGGGCGTTTCCAACGGCTTCCTTCAGCGTATAAAAGCCACCGAAGAAATAGGCTGCGATATAGAAGGAGAGAGGAACCCACCCCGGGGGTTGATCTGCCAGCTGCTCGATGCCGAAGCCTATTGCCAGACTGATCCCGGACAGCAGAGCAAAGATCAGCTCGGTTCGTTCACCGAATATGCCGCCATGATCGTGCGAATGGTCGCCTTCGTGTTCATGCTTTTTCATTGCTTTAGATGCCTACCCTGATCTCTTTCTCGCTCTAGAGCTCGCCTGAACTGCGTCAGTGTACGCTCTGACCTTCAGGCGCTTTGAGCGACGTGGCTGGGCACCGATGAAAGATACGTGCTACGCCTCGATAATTGCGCGTGACCAACCGCTCTGAACTGCGCTCTTCGATTGTGAGATGACGAACCCTCATCGGGCGTTCGTGCCCCGCGAATGGCATATGTGCGTGAGTATAGGCTATTGCATCGCTTTCATCCCGCCAGATACCCACGGCTGCTGGCGCTCCGTCCGGAAGCTGCACTTCCGCATAGTAGCCATCTGCAAAGAATACCCATGCCGGACCAGCCTCGCATGACGCCGTTTCCCCTAGGCTCCAGACTCCGGCGAGAGGCGCTGGCGTGACATCGTCTTGTGCCAGGGCCGGACCGACCATCATGCCAGTGCCGGCGAGCGCTACTGCAATCTTGAATTTCTTCATCTTCTTCTCCTTCAATCCAACCTCTCGCCTCGCGTCACGTTCCTTGCAGCGGACGAGACGGCGCTTCGATGGTTTCGCCTTCATCCGTCGCGGCTTCTTGGGCTACTCTCTTGGCAAAGATTAGGCTGACGATGGCGGGTAGTACGAATAGCGTCAAAGCGGTCGCGGTAATGAGGCCACCGATAACTACTGTAGCCAATGGACGCTGAACTTCCGCCCCCGTTCCGGTTGCAATGGCCATCGGAACGAAGCCCAAGGAGGCGACGAGAGCTGTCATCAGGACCGGACGCAGACGTGCAATAGCGCCCTCTATGATTGCGTCGACCAGCGCCAGCCCCTCGGCAAGGCGCTGCTTGATGGCCGTGATCATCACCAGTCCATTGAGCGTCGCGACCCCTGAAAGAGCTATGAAGCCGACCGCAGCAGAAATAGAGAACGGCATGCCACGTAGTGCGAGAAAGAACACGCCACCGGCCAGGGCGAGTGGGATCGCGCTGAACACGGCCAATGCCGAAGTCCAGCTGCCCACTGCCATATAAAGCAAGAGCAGAATTACCGCGAAGACGAGCGGGACGACGATGAAAAGTCGCTGCTGCGCCTGTTGCAGATTCTGGTATTGGCCGCCCCACTCGATGAGGGACCCTGACGGAAGCGTGACGTTGTCCGCAACCGCGGCTTGGGCTTCGCTCACGAATGACCCAAGATCCCGTTCGCGGACATTCGCAGACACGATCACCAGTCGGCGGCCCTGCTCCCGTCGCACTTCCGCCAGACCGTCCACTACCCTGAATTCTGCAACGGCGCGCAACGGAACGCTGCCACCGCTCGGCAAGGCAATCGGCAGGACACCCAGCTGATCAAAGTCGTTGCGATTGGCGTCGGAAAGCCGGACAACAATGTCGAAGCGACGGTCACCTTTGAAAACCAGTCCAGCATTCCGACCGCCCAGAGCGACGGCAACGGTCTGCGCAACTTCTTTGACGGTTAGGCCGTAGCGCGCAATCGTGGGACGGTCGAAAGCGATGTCGAGAGTCGGGAACCCCGACACTTGCTGAACCTTCACGTCTGCCGCGCCGTCGATCCCTCCAAGAACGGAAGCGACTTCGTTGGCAGTCGCTGTCATGGCGGCAAGATCATCGCCGTATAGCTTCACGGCGACATCGCCGCGCACCCCGGCGATAAGCTCGTTGAAGCGCAGTTCGATCGGTTGGCTGAATTCGTAGAGATTACCAACCAGATCGCCGAGCGCTTCTTCCATCTCGTTCACCAGTTCGTCCTTCGTGAGCGAGGGATCGGGCCACTCGCTTCGTGGCTTGAGGATGACATAGGCGTCCGAGATATTCGGCGGCATCGGATCGGTAGCGACCTCTGCCGTTCCGGTGCGAGAAAAGACCAGGTCGACCTGCGGAAACTGCTCAAGACGGCTTTCGACCTGCTTTTGCATATCTAGCGAACGCTCAAGCGGGGTCGAAGGAATACGCAGCGATTGCACGGCCAGATCTCGCTCATCGAGCTGCGGCGTGAACTCGCTCCCGAGAAAGGTGAAGATCAGCGCTGCGAGTGCAAATACTCCTGCACCCGTTCCTATCACCGGCCACGGGCGAGCGAGCGCCTTGCGAAGCAGAGGCTCGTAGCGATCCTTGGCCAGTCGGATCGGCTTCATTTCCGTTTCACTGACCTCCTTGTTCAGCAAAAGCGCAACCATCGCCGGAACGAAGGTGAGCGAGAGGATGAAGGCCGATGCCAGCGCGAGCATCACGGTGATGGCCATGGGCGAAAAGGTCTTGCCCTCGACCCCGCTGAAGGTGAGCAAAGGGGCGAAGACAAGCAGGATGATCGCTTGTCCATAGACCGTCGGTTTGATCATTTCCTGCGCGGCAAGGCGTGTCTCGACGAGCCGCTCGGGCAGGGAAAGCAGACGGCCTTCATGCTCCTGCCTGGCGGCGAGACGGGCGATACTGTTCTCGACGATGATGACCGCGCCATCGACGATCAGCCCGAAATCGAGCGCCCCAAGGCTCATCAGATTGCCTGATACGCCCAGCCGGTTCATGCCGATGGCTGCCATCAGCATCGAAAGCGGGATCACCAGTGCGGCTATGATCGCGGCACGAATATTGCCGAGCAGCAGAAACAGGATCACGATGACCAGCAGCGCACCCTCGGTCAGGTTGTTGCGAACCGTCCTGATCGTCGCATCCACCAGGGTGGAGCGATTGTAGACGATTTCCGCCGCAACTCCGAAAGGCAGAGACCCGCGCACCTCTTCCAGTCGCTCGGCCGCGCCGGCTGCGACTGTGCGGCTGTTTTCGCCCGCGCGCATCAACACTGTGCCGATGACTGCCTCTTCGCCGTTGAGCGAACCTGCGCCTGTTCGCAGATCACCGCCGACTTCAACCGTGGCAATATCGGCAACGCGAATAGGAATGCCTTCGCGCGTCGCGATAACGGCCTGCTCGATATCTTTGACGGTACCCAACCGGGCATCTACTCTGGCTAGCAGGGCCTCGCCCGCGCGCTCGACGAAGTTTGCCCCGTCGGCCTGGTTTGCGGCTTGCAGTGCCGCGATGACTTGCTCGATTGAAACGCCGTATCCCGCGAGGCGATCTGGATCGGGCTGCACGAGGTACTGCTTTTCGTAACCACCAATCGTGTCGACGCCAGCAACGCCATCGGTCGATCGCATGAGCGGTGCGACAATCCAGTCCTGAACTGTCCGCAGGTATGCCGCTCTCGCCACCTCGGTATCCAGCACCTCACCGTCATCGGTGACGAAGCTTCCATCGGGTTGCCATCCCATCGGTCCGCCGCTCGGGGCATCTTCGCCGTAGGATCGGTCGAACTCGACGGTGTACATCAGAACTTCGCCGAGCCCGGTCGAGATTGGCCCCATCGAAGGCTCGGCACCCTCAGGCAGCGAGGCGGCAAGCGTTGCTAGCCTTTCTTCCACCTGCGTCCGCGCGAAATAGAGGTCGGTGCCCTCCTCGAAAATCGCGGTTACCTGGCTGAACCCGTTGCGAGAGATCGAGCGGGTCATTTCCAGCCCTTCGATGCCCGCCATGCCGGTTTCGACCGGGAAGGTAACCTGCGTTTCGATTTGGGAGGGAGAGAGTGCCGGAGCCTCGGTGTTGATCTGCACTTGCACATTGGTGATGTCGGGCACCGCATCGATCGGCAGACGCGCGAGGTTGAATGCACCCCAGATCGCGACGCCGAGAGCGATACACACAACTGCCCAGCGGAAGCGAACCGAGAGATCAAGGATCGAACCGATCATTCCTGATCGGTGCTGTTTCTCTGGCCCGAGCGGAGTTGAGGTATCAATGGCCATGCTCGGCTTCCTCCTTTCCGAGCTCGGCCTTCAGAAGAAAGGCATTGCGCGTTGCGATCTGCTGACCTTCGCGCAGACCCGACCTTATCTCTATACGCCCCGCTGAGCTTGCACCGGTCGTCACCGGCATAGCCTGGAAACCGCTTGCCATGCGGACAAAGACGACCTCGCGCCCTTCCACCGTCTGCACAGCATCGTCAGGTACCGAAATCGTCGCATCATCGGCCTCACCCGAGGGGCGGATCCGTGCCTGCAAGAATGCTCCCGGTCGGAGGTCAGGTGCGCCCCGCGCGAGCGATATTACGGCAGTGGCGCTACGGTTTTCGGGGTCAAGTGCGGGCGTGATCGAACGCACGCGCCCGCCGATCTCGCGGCCCCGCCCCAATTCAAGAGTAGTCTCGTCCCCAGGCCTGATCCTCGCTGCATCATTTGCAGGAAGTGCGACCTGGACCTGCAATCCGCTGGCGTTGACGACCTGGAACAGCTCATCGCCGGCAGACACATAGGCTCCCAGAACAATCGGGGCGCTGGTGACCTGCCCGGCAATTGGACTGGTGACGGCGAGAGAGCGTCCATCGCCGCTCACTCCCGCTGCCGCGGCAGCCGCCTGAGCGCGAGACAATTCCGCTTGTGCAACCCGAAGATTGGCCTGTGCCGCTTCGAGGTCCTGTCGCGCGGTGACATTTGCTTCGAAGAGGCGACGTTCGCGATCGTAGAGTGCCGACAACTCATTGACGCGAGCGCGCGCTGTTGCGACCTGCGATGCGAGTCCCGCTGCATCGGCGCTTTCGATCCTTGCGATTGCCTCTCCTTGCCGCACGTAATCGCCGAGGGTTTTGTTGACGCTGCGCACGACCCCGGAAGCACGCGCGTCGATACGAGCGCTCGCGTTGGGTGCAGCGGCGACGGTTGCCGGGAAAACGAGCTCGGTGACAGAGCCAGTCCGGACCGTCTCGATGCCGATCGAAGAGGCCTCGATTTGCCTCTGATCGATCTGCACAATGCCCTCGAGCGTGCGGGTTTCCTCGCCGTGTTCTTCTTCGCCGTGCTCTTCTGAAGCTGTGGGCCAGAAAGCCCAAATCGCGATAACAGCCAGAAAGAGAAGGCCAATGGATGCGAGTAGGTAGCTACGTTTCATGACTGTGATCCTCACTCTGCCGCCAGCCAGATCAGGCGCGCTGCAAGGGTGGCCCGCGTCTCTTCTGCTTCGATCAGGTTTTCACGAATAGCGTCGCGCGCCTCGGCGGCAGCCAGGGCTTCAATCAGGGGGAAGCGTCCGTTGCGATAGCCGATCTCGACCAATCTGAGCGCCTCCTCGGCTTGCGGCAGGCTCGAGCGTGACAAGGTTTCGACCCTCGTCTCGGCAGAAAGATAAAGCGTTCGAGTGCGCTCGAACTCCAATCGATAATCGGCTTCGACAATCGCTTCCTGCGCCTGCGCAGCGCGCGCCTGCGCTTCGGCGGCAGCGATGTTGCCCTGGTTGCGGTTGCCGAAAGGAAGCGGAATGGTAACGCCGATAATGAAGGCCTGGTCGTTACTGCCCTCGAAGCGCCGCACACCCGCCATGACCGTCGGGTCCGGCACGCCAAGCGAGCGTTCGCGAGCGATCTCGGCCTGCGCGAGTGCGGTGCGAGAACCGGCCAATCGCAACGGCAGCGGATCAGATGCATCATTCGTAGCAACGGGTGGACTAATGTCGGGGAAAGAAGACGCGACACGCCAAGGTACTTCTGTGGGCACCCACAGCGCAGTGAGAGCTCGCCTCGAAGCAATCTCGTCAGCTTCAGCAGCCTGCAATTGCGCTTCCGCTTCGGCAAGCGATGCCTGCGCTCGCATGGCGCGCAGAGGAGGCTCACGCCCGAGCTCGACCAGCACGGTTGCGATACGCGCAAGTTCGCGATTGCGCTCTACGATTTCACGCGCGAGTTCGACGCGTTGTCCAGCGGCGACTGCCGCAATGTAGCGCTCCCTCACGGCCAGCGCAAGTTCAGCGGTCGACATATCCCGGCGAACCCCCGCGATCCTCGCCGATGCTTGCGCGCTTCCGATGCGCGCGCGGCGCTTGCCGCCAAGCTCGATCTGCTGTGCGAAGCCCAGCGTGTACTCGCTGGATCGGAGACCGGAAAACGCTCCTGTTCCCGCAATATTCTCCGCCTCGAAGCTCAGTTCCGGATTGGGTCGCAGCCGCGCCTGCTCAATTGCTGCGCGCGCTGCCTCCTCCTGCGCCTGAGGTCCGTAAACCCTCGGATTGGCAGACGCAGCGTCTCCCGCGCCGCTGCCAACGTCCGCGCGTTCAAGCGCATCGTCGAGCGTGATCGTGTCTTGTGCCCATGTTTGCGAACCGGTGGACGCGGCCATCAGCGCCGCGGCCAGTGCAATGCACCGCATTTCGTATCTCCTGACTGAAACCGGGTGAACGGGATTGCGCTCACCTCAGAAAAAGGTTTCGGTCAGGCCTTGGGTGGTTGCTTGGGTACGGACGGCGTGCGCGACGCCATTGGTGCTACACGCAGCGGCCGCTTCAACGGTTCTCGATGCCAGAATGCATTCGATGCGAGATTGCCGGTTTCGCTAAGATTGAAACTGCAGTTGTGATGGTGGCCACCCGTGTGATCCTGCTGGGTCTGACTGTCATCCGGGAAGTCGGCATCGAAATGTTCCGCGCCATGCGCGTAGACGTGGTCCGCGGCGTGGGCAAACGTCTCGCCCTGTTCTGCATGCACATCGGGCAGCATCAGAAGATTGCTGAAGAGCAGTGCGATAAGCGCGAGAAAAGGCATGACTAAGCGTCGCATTTCTGAAGTGTTTTTAGGGTTCCAGCGCGCATGATGCAAGGAGCTATCCTGGAAAGGTTGTTCGAGGCCGCTCACGCCTTTTCGCCTACAAATTCATAGGCACAGCCAAACAGAAACTCGCGGAAATGAACTTCACGAAGATGTTCGCGCGCGGGTATCCACGGTTGAAACTCTTCATATTCGCGCGACACACCAAACGATTTAGTCAGAAGGATGCCGATATTGATTAGCCAGCGCGGCCAGCTTTCGGGGTGTTTGAGGCCTAGCAGCGCCAAGTGTCCGCCTGCAGGCAGTGCATCGGAGGCGCGTCCGATGATGTCTGCATAGTCCGGCGGCATCTCCAGGCCGAACGTGCTGATCACCGCGTCTATACCATTTGGAAATTGGAAACCCGCTACGTCCGCATGGACAAACGCCACATTTTTTGCCTGACGGCGCGATGCACGCTTACGCGCCTTGGCCAGCATGCCTTGTGATAAATCCACAAGGGTCACTCTGCCTTCCGCTCCGACCCTGTCGAGCAAGAACGGAAGGTTAGCACCGGTCCCAGCGCACAAGTCGACGACATGATCGCCCCGCTTGACGTTCATCCTCTCGACGAGGTTGCGGCGCCAGCGGCTCAATCCGACCCATCGGAACCCGGTCACCAGTAGGTCGTAGACGCCCGCGTTCCTGTCATAAAGGCGCTCTACCTGTGCGTTTGAGAGTATGCCCATTTTGCTATTGCCTATGAGCCTCGTCAGATCGCGACAGCACTTCTGCGAGGTCATCGGGATAGGGCATTGGCGCAAAGGCGCTCACATTGGACCGTCCCGTATTTCCCCGGGGTAACTTGCCCGTCATATTGCCGAGCGGTGCCAGAACCAGTCGCACGAACTGTCCGATAGCTTCGCCAATTTCGCCTTGTGTGAGAGCAAACCTGAGCATCGCAACATGCGATCGAATATGCAGCCAGAGAAATGCCTGACCGAGGATGTGCTCGCGCTCTAGTGCGGTCCACGCTGCCCCACGATTTCCTTCTTGTTTTGCTTTTTGGAAAGCGGCTTTTTCAATCTCAATCAGAGAGAGAATGCGCTCTTTCGCGAGGACGCTCATTTGCTTTCACTTCCACTTAGATGAAGGCGCTCAGACCTAAGCTCTGACATCGCCTGCCGCGCGATGGCGATGGACGACCGGAGGAACAAGCCTGCCAGCATGATTGCCACGAGCAAATCCGGCAAAGCACTCGCGGTCGCGGCGACAAGAAGGCCCGCGACGATCACCGCGACATTGCCAATCGCGTCATTGCGCGAACACAGCCAGACCGAGCGAACGTTGCTGTCGCCGTCGCGCCATTTGAGCAGAATGATAACGCTCGTTACATTCGCGGCGAGCGCAAGCAGAGCGACCAGGCTCATGGTCTGCGCCTCAGGCGGCACGCCTTCTGCAAACCGCAATGCGGTCATTCCAAGAACTGCAATGGCGATGAACGCGAGAGAACCGCTCTTGATCAGCGAAGCCATGGCTCTCGTTCGAATGGATGCGCCGATCACAGCCAAGCTGAGGCCATAAGTTGCGGCGTCCCCAGCGAAGTCAAGGGCATCGGCTTTCAGCGCCTGCGAGCCGGAGGTCATTCCGGCCCACATTTCGACAACGAACATGGTCGCATTGATCGCTATGACCGCAATCAATGCCCGCTTGTAGGCCGGTGACAAGCCATCAAACACTCTTTCTTCGCAACAGCCTGACATTGTTCTTTCTTCCCGAGTCGTAATGACAGGCAGCTTGATACAAGCTACAGTGACTGTAGCTTCAAGCGGAAAATGATAAGTATATGGGATCTATAGCGATTGGAGAGCTTTCCAGGCGGTCCGGCGTGAAGATTACGACGGTACGCTACTACGAGCGTGTCGGACTAATGACGAAGCCCGAGCGCAGCGCCGGCGGGCAGAGAATGTATCGGGAAGATGATGTAAAGCGCATCAGCTTCATAAAGCATTCGCGCCATCTCGGCTTCTCTTTGGATGCCATTCGCGAGATGCTGCAGCTCCAAACTACCCCGACGATGGATTGTTCTACGGCTAACGAAATCGCCGAAACGCAGCTTGCGCTTGTCAGACAACGCATCGCCCAACTCTCGTCTCTGGAAAACGAGCTGGAGCGTATCGCCAAGGCTTGCGGCGGTGGTGCCGCAGCGGATTGCAAGGTTATCGAAGCTCTCGGCGATCACAGCCAATGTGATACTGACCGACACGAAAAAGTCGAAGGGCTTTAGGAGCCGAGTGGGTCCTGAAAGTGCGGCTTGAGGCCTGAACGTTAGCGGCGCGCATGCTGAGCAAACTACAGCAATGCAGGCTTCACAATCATCCAGATCGCCATACCGATCATGAAGAGGTTCTCGGTGAGCGAGACGAGCCCAAGCGGTACATTACTGTCACCTCCGACGCAGGCGCATTTGAGTTCTCGCTTGTCGAGATAGACCGCCTTGAAGACGCTTACCGCACCAATCGTACCGATGAAGAGCGCGACGGGAATCGAGATTACGTTCAGGATATGCGCCGTCATCAAGACACCTGCCAGCCCCTCGGCGAACGGGTAGATGTAGCCGTAGGGCACCCAGCGCTTCGCAAGCAGGTCGTAATTCAGGAACATGGTCGAAAAACTCTCGACATCGCGCAGCTTGAGGTAGGCAAGGCCGCACATCGAAAAGCTCACAAACCACTCGGCGGTTAGGATCGACAGCGGTTGCCCGGTGGCGACCCATGCCGCACCCAATGCCATCAGTGCCATCATGCCGAAGAGCGCAGCAACCGGCTGATAGCTTGTGCCCTCCTTCTCGACAGGGTTTCCGAAATGCGCCGCGAGGTCGGTGTAGCCTCCGATGCGCTCATCACCGATCCATGCCTGCGGCGTGGTCTTGACGCCGTACTTCTCCTTGAAAGCGTCGGTCTCCTCGCGGGTGGTGAGGTAGTGATCGTCCACCTGATAGCCCCGCCGTTCGAGAAGCCATTTCGACTTGATGCCATAAGGACAGGTGTGGTTCTCCATCACCATGCGGTAAAGTTTGGCGGTCTTGGATTTCGACATCGAATTGACCTCTTAACCTGCGATTGAGCAAAGGGCGTGCAATCTAGCCAGCAGCAAGCAAATGACCGGTCCCATGCGCCAGCTCGCCGCCGAGAAAACCCTGGACGATTACGGCGATGCCAAGCAATACGAGGCCGGCACGCACCGTGGCGCGCCCATTATCGCGCGAACGCGCGGCGGCCACGGCCAGAAACACCGCCAAGGCCGCCAGCCCCGTACCCAGCCAGCGGTGGACTTTCATCGGCACGTCCCCGCCCATCCACAACCCTGTGTGCAACCAACCGAAGAGCGCCGCCACCACTGCTCCGGCCGCCGCGAAATAGAGCATGATATCCACGGTCTTGCGCAAGTCCGCCGCGGGCCTGCGCGCGGAAAATGCCTCGGTCATGGCCGCAGCGATGAGCAGGGCTATCGGAAAGTGAACGGTCGCGGGGTGGAGCGCCTTGAGTGCGCCGAGCGCAGTCTGAGCGAACACTTCTTCATTTGTCTGCACAATCCCCTGCTCGCCATTGGTCGGATCGACCGGCCCAGCTTCCTCAACCTGCACCGCTTCGCTTGCAGGCTTGCCGTGGACCTCGTCGCCATGAGCGGCAGCGGGCAGCGGGAATGATGCAAGCACGACGAACACCAACGCGCCGGTCACAAGTGCCAGCCAATGGCGCATCTCATTCACCCGATTGAGCGTCTGCACTGAAATCGGGAACGGGGCGAGCCGCGGCCTCGGGTTCGCTCTTCACTTTGCCATTGTTCTCGATATCCTCGATCAGCCACTCCATCTCCCTGATCTCGCGGCGCTGGGCCTTGATGATCTCGTCGGCGAGCTTGCGCACTCGGACATCCTCGATATTGGCGCGCTCACTGGTCAGGATCGCGATGGAGTGGTGCGGGATCATTGCTTTCTGCCAGGCCTGATCGGAAACGGTGTCCTGCGAGCGCACGAGATAGAGCGAGCCTGCGAAAAGCAAAGTTGCGCCTGCGAGAATGGCGAGGTTGGTGCGGCGACTATCGTACATATGGAGCATGAAAAGCAGCATCACGATCGCCATCGCCCCGCCCATGTAGAGCGCCATATAGGTGCGGGTTTCACTGAACTTGACGTGCGCTGTTTCGTAGGTGTTCAGATACATCAGCCCGAACATTACCAATGTCGAGACGGCGATCATCACGATGAAGCGAGTGTACTTGGACATGAGAGCGGGCCCTTTGAATTACCTAGTGTGAGGTAGAAAGTTCGAAAAATCAGCGTATTACCTGCGCTGCCGTTCCAGCAGGTCGACCAATTCCTCGAACTTCTCACGCTGCTCCGCCTCGTCACCGCTAGCGATGGCTTCGGCGACGCAACACGCGGTATGATCCTTCAACACCTGACTCTCGACCTTGACGAGCGCCGATTTGATCGCTGCGACCTGGTGAAGGATGTCTATGCAATAGCGGTCATCCTCGATCATCTTTGCAACGCCGCGCACCTGTCCTGCAATGCGGTTCAGTCGTTTGATCTTGTCGGTGCTACTCATCGCATCAAACCCTGTTTACATACTATAGGGGGGTATAGTATCGGCCTTCATAGTTTGGAGCAACCCCGAAGCCGACATGACCCTTGATTCCTCTCGCCGCGCTTTCATCTCGAGCACCGCCGCACTTGCCGCCGCTGCTGCGCTGCCCCTGCCTGCATGGGCACAAGGCCGATCGCTGACGCATGCCAGGAATGGTTTCGGCGAGCTGTCAGGCGAAGACATCAATCTTTCAATCGGCGATGCGCATTTCATGACGGGCGGTCGATCTGGCCATGCCTTCGCGGTCAACGGCACGGTGCCCGGGCCACTGATCCGCCTCGAGGAAGGCCAGGATATCCGCCTGCATGTCACCAACAACTTGGATGAGGACTCCTCGATCCACTGGCACGGCCTGCTGTTGCCGTTCCAGTTCGATGGCGTGCCTGGCGTGAGTTTCCCCGGTATCAAGCCGGGCGAGACCTTTACTTACGAATTCCCCGTCCGTCAGAACGGCACCTATTGGTGGCACTCGCATTCGGGCCTGCAGGAACAGGCGGGGCACTACGGCCCGATCATCATCGAAAGCGCTGATCCCGATCCGCGCTATGATCGCGATTACGTGGTCTTGCTGAGCGAATTCACGCCGATCCACCCGCACGAGATCATGCGGAAGCTGAAGGTTGGCGAGCATTACTTCCAGCGCCAGATGAACACTGCCACCGAAGGCGAGCTTTCGGGCGAGATGCGGCGCATGTGGGGCGAGATGCGGATGAACCCGCGCGATATCTCCGATGTGACGGGCAGCACCTACACGTTCCTGATCAACGGCCATGGGCCGGCAGACAATCTCCAACTCGAATTCAGACCGGGCGAGCGTGTGCGCCTGCGCGTTATCAACGGTTCGGCGATGACATTCTTCAATGTGCGCATCCCCGGCGTGCCTATGACGGTCATTCAAACGGACGGGCAGGACGTTGATGAAGTCGAAGTGGACGAGTTCCAGATTGGCGTTGCCGAAACCTACGACGTGATCGTTCAGCCCGAGGATGGCAGCCATGCGATCGTTGCTGAGGCGATGGACCGCAGCGGAATGGGGGTCGCCAGCCTGACCAGCTACAAGGGACATATCGCCGCACCGCCGCCGCTCCGGAAAATCCCCACCCTGACCATGACCGATATGGGCATGATGGATCACGCCGCGATGGGGCATGGCGGAGGCCTTGGCGACATGGGCGGCATGGATCACAATATGCGGGATACGTCACTGCTGCCCGCCGATGTGAAGGTCGGGCCGGGGCTTGATATGGTTGCGCCAAGCCCGACGGATCGCATGGATTTTCCGGGGCTGGGCCTCGACACGGTGGAGCACCGCGTGCTGCGCTACACAGACCTCAAGGCCAAGCGCATGAACCCGCACCGCGAAGTCGACCGGGAGATGGAAATCCATCTCACCGGGAACATGGAACGCTATATGTGGAGCTTCGACGGCGAGAAGTTCACCAGCGTCACCGACGATCCAATCCGCTTCGGCTATGACGAGCGCGTTCGCGTGAAGCTGGTCAACCAGACCATGATGGCGCATCCGATCCACCTGCATGGTCATTTCTTTGAGTTAGTAAATGGTGCGGGTCACATGCACCAGCCCTTGAAACACACCATGGTCGTGCAGCCGGGCGGGACAGCGACCTTTGACCTCACTGCGAACGAACCGGGCGACTGGGCCTTCCACTGCCACCTGCTCTACCACATGCACGCAGGCATGATGCAGGTCGTGACCGTTCGTCCGTTTCCCGATGGGACGCCAGAGTCTTTGGGGGCATGATGCGAGTTCTATTGCTTGCCAGCGCGGCGTTGATCGCCGCTCCTGCCGCTGCGCAGGACCATTCCGCGCACGGACGCGATGATGAGCCGCAGATGGATCACTGCGCTATGGGACACCTCCCGCCTGAACAGTGTCCGCCCAAAGAGGATCATTCGGAACACGGCACCATGGATCACTCTGCTCATGGTTCAACTGATGATGACGCATCGCACGTAGCGATGGACCTCTCGACCATGGACCACTCACAGCACGCTTCGCCGGTCGATAAGTCTGCACCGGGGGCAGCACCGGAAAGTGCTGTTCCCTCTCGCGCTTTCGACGGCCCACGGCACGCTGCTGATGCAATCTGGGGAGCGGATGCCATGGCAACAAGCCGCACCCAGCTTGCTCGCGAGAACGGGGGCATGCGCACCGGGATGGTGATGGTTGAGCGGCTAGAAGCGCGCCTTCCGACAGCTGGCGGTGAAGATGGGTATTTGTGGGATGCGCAGGCTTTCTACGGCGGCGACATCAACCGCTTTGTCCTGAAAACCGAGGGCGAAGGCGAGTTCGGCAATGAGTTGGAGGACGCGGAAATACAGGCGCTCTACAGCCGAGCCATAGGTCCTTTCTTCGATCTGCAAGCGGGAGTGCGTCTTGATCCAGAGCCAGATACACGTGGGCATCTGGTTGTCGGTGTGCAGGGTCTTGCACCCTACATGTTCCATGTCGATGGCGCGCTGTTCTTGTCGGATCGAGCCGATCTTACGGCGCGCTTGGAAGGCGAATACGATCAGCGCATCACTCAACGCCTGATCGTGCAGCCACGGCTTGAGGTAGAACTAGCCGTACAAGACATCCCGGAACGCGGCATCGGCGCCGGGATCGCCAAGATCGAACCTGGAGTTCGTCTCCGCTACGAGATTACACGCGAGCTCGCGCCCTATGTTGGGATCGAATACGAGGCCGCACTTGGTGAAACTGCGGACATTGCCAGAGCCGCTGGCGAAGACCCAGAAGCGGTAAATGTAGTTATCGGCTTGAGAGCTTGGTTCTAGCGCCAGTATCGATTGCTGCTTTCACCCCCAATTTCGGACTTTAAGTTCCGAAAAATCGACGTCATTTTTCGGACGCTGGCCAAGCTACCTTGAATGAATGAGATTGGGGCGCAAAGCGGTCCCTAACGAATGCCGCAACCGCCTAGGAGTCGCGCTTTGCACTGTGGTCGTTCCTGCACATGTTCGGGTCCGCCCCCGACCTCGATGTGGCGTTCGAGAACGAGGAAGACCGGGAAGCAGCCCGCGACTTCATGGATCTCCTGGCGGCATCGGAAGGCGACGGAGCAGGCTGATTGCTGTAGGGTCTTGGCACCTTCAGACCCGCACCCGATACCCATCCGGCTTTCTTCGCGAACAGTCCTGAACCAGGTCAGCTGAGGAGCCGCAACCCGTTCCTTTGACGGCCGTGTTGGCAGCTGCGCTGCCTGCCCGCACCACCCGTCATGAACAGGTTTCCCTTCGGCCTTGCAGGCCTGCGGTGCAGTCCTCCCATGCCCTGCTTCTTCTGGATGTTCGCAAGCCGGAGATGGTCTCCGGTTTGAGGAACTGAAGGAATACAACCATGACCAATATCGCAATCCTCACCGGCCGCATTGCCCGCGATCCGGAATCCCGCGAGACGAAGGGCGGCACCAATGTCACCGGGATCACCGTCGTCACCGATCGCCCCGCACGCGACAAGGATGGCAAGACCTACAAAGACGAGAACGGCTACACTGCCAAGGAGAGTGAGTTCCACCGGGTGACCTGCTTCAACGGCCTCGCCAAGACCGTCGGTCAGTACTGCTCCAAGGGCCAGCTGGTTTCCGTCCAAGGCCGCATCCACTATACCCAGTGGGAGGACAAGGACGGGGTCACCCGCTACGGCACCGAGATCCTCGCCGACAAGGTCGACTTCCTCTCGCGCGGCAACGGTTCGAGCGAAAACGACGACAACAAGGATGCTCCCGAGATCGACTGATATCCATCATCATCGATCCCGCTCAGAGGGGCGCTGTCCAGACCGGACCGCGCCCCTTTCTGCGTTGTCCAAACTCTCTGGCGGGGGAGGGGTCTGGCTCACGGACTTTCAAGGATGACGGGCCCGGCACCGACGCGTCAAGGACGGCGGGGCCCCACCATTTTGTCTGCCTTCGCTTGCGCTGCGGTCCAACAAAATCGTTGCCCCCACCGCCGCTTCGCGGTCGCCCCTAAGGGCGATCCCTGACCCGCTGGCACCGTGCCCATCCGCCTTCCTCCTGTCGTCTCACCGACAGATATCAGGAGGAAATCATGACTACACTTGGCAATCTCGAATCGAACTCGAACAGCTACTTCGAAGCACTCGCCACGGCCGAACGGCGGGCCTTGCACAGCTTCTTCGATCAGCACATTATCGAGGACAAGCGCCTTGGGTATTTTGCCCTGGATGAGGGTGACTACAACGCACTTCCGGCGTACCTGGCGGCGCGGGTGGTCCACACGATCCACGGGGCGATGTCAGACGAGTTCTGACCGCACCAGCAGGGCAGGGACCGGAAACGGTTCCTGTCCTTTTTTATGCTCGCAGGGGGGATTGGCGGTGGGCTATGCGGCAGTTGAACAAACAATCGGTCGCCACTTGATCCGATCAAGATAGGACTATTTGGCAATAGAGTTCATTGTGCCTTGCAGTACATTCGGCTCATCTGCCTTCGTATCCAAGCGGACCAGAACATTGGCCGCTGATGTTGGCTATTTGGTCCCCATTCCGGAACATTCGAGAAAAATTCCATTCTGGATATCTCGGTTCCGAACGAAAAATTCCGCCGCCAAATTCGACGCTGCGCTACGCTTCCGTTCTGAAACAAAAGCATTTTCTCCGATGATTTGACCGGGGAAGCAACTGGTCACTGACGCGCAATTGAGAATGGGCTTGACCCAGCACACCGTACGCAGCGGTGCCGCATCTTAACTGAATGAAATCGTGATAGAAATTGGCGGTGTCCACTTTTGGACCAGTTGCGGCACAGTCCTCTTTTGAGTGTGCCGAACTGGTCCAGTTCGCTGTAAAGTGCTGAGAAGCATCAGAATATTTCTGGTTTCCTACACCCCAGTCACTGGCATAGAGTGGCACTTGCCTTTCGAAGGGTGAGCCAGGTTCTTTGAACATCAAGGAGCTTGGATCATGCAACGAGATCACACGTTCACAATGGCCAATCGGGACCAGACGGAGCTTCCCGAAAGGCTTTCAGAACAATGCGAGTTTCCGTTTGAAGCTCGGCATCACCAGCGCGGAGCTGGACCCAATGAGCAGCCCATCCGGCGTTTCATTCGGCTCCGAGAAGTATTGCATCGAACCGGCCTAGGTAGGTCGACAGTCTACCGCTGGATGGATGAGGGCCGTTTTCCGAAGTCGGTCCGCTTAGGTGGTCGATCAGTCGCCTGGATCGAACACGAGATCGACGAATGGCTTCAGGACCGATGCAGATAAGGCCAGCTCCGGATTGCTGACAGGGACAGAATTTTAGTGTTCCCTGTCAGCGAATCCGGTGCATATTTGGGCTCCAAAATACCCTGTTCGAGGCACAATTCCGGACTCACATTTCCACAAATTATGGTGGGGGCATGACTGGGGGCATGAATAAATGGCACTCGTTGAACCTACTGATTTATCAGCATTTTAGAAGAAAAATTCGAGTCACGTAAGCGCACCAGCGTGTTCCTTATGACGGTTCGCCCGCCTCATCGATGTAACGGGCATCCGGATGCGCTTTTAGCACTTTGTCCAGCCAAGTTTCGCGTGTTTCTGCGGCGACGCAGGCGACTATGCAGCCTCCGAAGCCGCCCCCTGTCAGGCGTGCGCCAAGGGCTCCGTATTCGATTGCGCTTTCGACCAATGCATCGATTTCGGGGAGCGACATTTCGAATTGATCGCGCATTGATGCATGGCTTTCTACCATTAGCGCTCCGAAACGGACCATGTCCGCATCACTCATCGCTGTGACGGCCTCTTGGACACGTGCATGCTCGCTTATCAGATGAGCGACGCGCCTTGCGACAACGGGATCCAGGTCTGACTTGGCCACGCTTGCAGCATCGAGCAGACACAGGTCTTCGGTTCCGAAATAAGCCTTTGCCATGTCGCATTCGACTTTACGCTCTGCATAGCGGCCATCGCTGAGTTTTCGCGTGAGGCCCGAATGTAAAACCACCATCTCAAAGCCCGCAGGAAGGGTCATGATCGTCCAGTCGAGTGATTTTGTGTCCAGCGCCATGGCTGTGCCGGGAGTGGCGAGAGCAACGGCCATTTGGTCCATAATGCCGCATGGCACGCCGATATAGTTGTTCTCTACCCTGCGCGCGGCGATAGCAATTTTCACGTCGCTGGTATCTGCAACCGCTGCTTTTCGCGCGGCTTTCAGAATGGCTACGATGAGCGCGGCTGAGGATGAAAGGCCTGAACCTTCGGGCATGGTTGAGACGATGTCGATATTCGCTCCGCCAATTAGAAAACCCAGAGAATTGGCTTCGCGCACTGCGCCGACAGCGATGTCGGCCCATTCATCGACCGCGTCATCTGCGACATCGCGAATTGCGGGAGCGTGGTAATGATTGGACGTGACGGCCACAACGCCATCAGAGCGAGGGGCGAGTGTTATCTCTATCCCCACGCTGAGCGCTGCTGGAAGGACCATGCCGCCATTATAATCGGTGTGCTCTCCAATCAGGTTGACGCGGCCGGGCGCGCTCGCGGTGAATGTCCGCGTCATGACTGCGCTAGCGCCCTAAGATCAGCGATTGCCATCTCTGGCATCACGTCGACTGTGAATATGCCCGTGTGCTGCTCTACCGAGGCCAGGTATTTCACTCTGCCGGGTGCACGCAAGAGCGGGTAGAACTGGACGGTGAAATGATAGCCTTTACTGCCGCCGCGTGGGCTTGCGTGGAAAGCCATCATGGTTGCCGCGGGTTGCTCAAAAAGAGCATCATAGCGGCGGGTTGTCTCACCCAGCCAGAATGCAAGGGCTTCCAGTTCTTCATCGCTGCAATCCCAAGGGCCCTCGCGCGTCTCGAAGGGAGCGATCCAGGTTTCGTATGGAAAGCGCGCGAAACGAGGGACGAATGCTGCCATTCCGCCTTCTTCGCCAAGGCCATATTCGGGCATGGCTGCCCGAATCTCGGCTGCTAGGTCATACCCTTGAGCGAAGGCATCAATTGCGCGCTGCTGAGTATGGGGCACTCTGTCAAATCCGTAGATTTGGCCATGTGGATGGTGCAGCGTCACGCCCACTTCGTCGCCGCGATTTTCAAACGGCAGGACATAATCGCATCCCGCGGCAAAATGCGTCTCGTAGCGATCAATCAGGGCGCCGAGCTGGACCTCGCGTCTGTCTCTGCCTAGTGTGTGCAAGCTCCCGGTTGCATCGGGCGCGTAGACGACCACATCGCAAGCGCCTTTTGCAGGTTCAATGGAAATTCTGGCCAGTGATGCCGCATTGGACGCGCTGGGATGAAAGGCTGCGAACTTGTTTTCGAAGATGGCGACTTCAAAATCGCTGAATGGAATCTCTGTTTCCGGCCCTCCGTCCACAGTGGGAGCCAGAGGATCGTCTGCCGCGCTTGGCTTGAACGTTCGGTTCTGCCGGTGAGCCGCGTACACGTTCCATTCTTGCCGCAGGGGGTGATGGCGTATTTCGCCGCCCTGCGCGACGGGGTCGGCGGTTTCATGTTGGACGGGTAGCGTGTGTGGATTGCGGCCGTAAAGGTGCAGCATGCGGCCATCGGCCTTCTGGTGGTCGCGCCTGTAGGTCGCGCCCTCGCCAACGCTGCGCGAAAGCTGAACATTCCCGCTCATGCCGGCACCCGTTCCCTGGCAAACCAATCGCGCACTCGCTGTTGCGCGGCCTCATCAAGATGCAGTTTCAGTTTGCTCCGTCGCCAAAGTACATCCTCAGCCGACGTGGCAAATTCCTGGTCCACCAGATATTCGAGCTCCCGAGCATACAGATCATCGCCCATGTGCTGGCCAAGATCATTCAATCCCTTGGCGCCAGTAAGCAGGATGGGCACGCGCGTTCCGTATGCGCGGCAAAGCCGTTTTGCGGCGCCAGTGGGCAACCAATCGTACTGGCGCGCGACCTCGTTTACGTATGCATCGAAGCGTTCTGGATCGATGTCTCCGCCTGGAAGTGGTTGCTGAGCCGTCCAGGACGCGCCGCCGACATTGAGTTTCTCCAGCGCATGTTCCGCCAACTTTCGGTAGGTTGTGATTTTCCCGCCGAAAATTGAAAGAATTGGTGCCTGCGCGTCATCCTCTCCGCGATCGAGTTCAAACTGATAGTCTCGGGTGACGGTGGAATTCGATGCTGACCTGTCATCATAAAGAGGTCGCACGCCTGAATAGCTTGAGATAGCATCTTCAGGTTGAATGTTGGCCGCAAGATACTCGTTGGCCGCATCGCATATATAATGCGCTTCGTCGGCGGAGATCGTGATTTCAGATGGATCGCCTTTGAAGCCCACGTCAGTGGTCCCGACCA
The DNA here is from genome assembly GCF_001542875.1 of Erythrobacter sp. YT30. Lineage (GTDB taxonomy): Bacteria > Pseudomonadota > Alphaproteobacteria > Sphingomonadales > Sphingomonadaceae > Erythrobacter. The sequence goes on from NZ_LMAF01000002.1 coordinate 1,544,084, forward strand.
GTGTAAAATCGCGTTCGTAGGGGATAGCAAAGATGATCCGGTCATCCTTGTTCTGGAATATGTAGCAGTGATCGCCTTCGAACAGCTTGCGAAAGATCAGATGGCTGCCTTTCACCAGTCGCAGATTAGCGTGATCCTCATCCGGGATGGCACGGCCAAGTACTTTGTCCACCCAAGGCCCAGCGGCATTGACGATGTTCTTGGCGCGGATTTGACGATCGCCTGATGCATCGCGAAGGGTTGCTGTCCATCCGTCATCGTTGCGCGTCAGGCCGACGCATTCGGTGCGCGTACGGATGTCAGCGCCATGTTCGCGCGCGTCCATGCAATTGAGCACGACCAGGCGCGAATCCTCGACCCAGCAGTCGGAATATTCAAAGCCTTTGGTAAGTCGCTCTTTCAAGATTTCGTCGTGTGGTGGGGCGCGCAGGTCGACTGTATTTGTCCCGGGGAGAAGCTTTCGACCGCGCAGATTATCATACAGGAACAGGCCAAGACGCAGCATCCATTTGGGTCGCAGGCCCTCATCATGGGGCAGGACAAAGCGCATGGGCCAGATGATGTGCGGAGCGATTGTGAGCAATCGCTCCCGTTCAATCAGGCTCTCGCGTACCAGACGAAACTCGTAATGCTCCAGATAGCGCAGGCCGCCATGGACAAGTTTGGTCGAAGCACTGGAGGTATGTTGGGCGAGATCGTCTTTCTCGACGAGGCAGACCGAGAGCCCGCGCCCGGCAGCATCGCGTGCTATGCCCGCGCCGTTGATCCCGCCGCCGATGATGAGAAGTTCAAAAACGGGAAGTGTCTCTTCGCTCATTCAAATGCTCTGAGGTGGTAGAATAGGCAGGTGTCTGGAAAAGTCAGCGGTGGCTGAACACCAAAGTCCACCAAGGCGGCACCTGAAATCCTCACACCCTTACCTTGCAAGTCAGCCTGATCGACAATTGAGGGCGAGCTGATTGAAGGATTGGTTTCAGGCCAGATCATTCGAAGCTGATAGTCTTTGGCAGGATCAAGGCCAGCAAAATGAATGCGTTGCGGCAGAGTTGCCAGATCAGTTTCGAGCTTCGCATAGGAGAAAAACGCTTCTTGTTTATCCCGGGCAACACAACCGACAAGGTTCGTGCCCTTGGCGCTCGGCAGCGCAAGATAACTGCCCTCATGGATCAGGTGACGATGCTTTTTGTATAGCGCGATACCTGCTTTCAGGATCGCCAGGTCCTCCTCGCTTTCATCGCGAAGGTCTAGCTCCATCCCCATTGATCCGAAGACTGCGCTGCCGACGCGAAACGCCATTGGCAGTTCGCGCCCGGTGATATGGCATCGGCGCGGGCCAACATGGCTGCCAAGAATTCGCAAGGGAAAGAAGTGCGCTGCGCCGCGCTGAATTATCTGCCGCTCCCGTGCATCGTTGTTGTCAGATGTCCAGATACGATCAGTACGCTCTAAAATCCGATAGTCGGCCCGACCGCCGCCAGATGAGCAGCTTTCGATTTCGAGGGCTGGATGCTTTTCGCGCAGCCTATCCAACAAACCGTAAACCGCCATCGTCTGACGATGCATTGCGCCCTTACCTTCGCTGCCGGGATGATGGGTGTCACGGTTCATATCCCATTTGATGTAATCAATGCCATATTCGTTCACGAGCTTGCTGATCTTTTCAAAGAGGTAAGTGACCACTTCTTTCTTGGTCAGATCAAGCGTCAATTGCCCGCGGAACGGAACGATTTCGACGCTATCTGCTCCCAGCACCCAATCCGGATGAGTGCGATAGAGATCGCTATCCGGATTGACCATTTCAGGCTCAAACCAAAGCCCGAATTCCATTCCCAATTCTCTGACCGTTTTAACAAGCTGATGGAGGCCATTGGGAAAGACGTCTTCGGACACCCACCAATCGCCCAGCCCCGTTGCATCGTTTCGGCGTCCGCCAAACCATCCATCGTCGAGCACAAAGCGTTCGGCCCCTACTGAAGCTGCAGACTTAGCGAGCTCGATCAGGGTGTCTTCGTCGTGATCGAAATAGACTGCCTCCCAAGTGTTGAAGTGAACTGGCCTCGGCTTGTTGCGCGTTCGCGGATCAGCCACGGTGTCGTTGAAGAAGCGGTGAAAGGCTTGCGCGATGCCATTGGTGCCGTTTTGAGACCAGACGCTCAGCAGTTGTGGTGTCTGATATCTTTCTCCAGCTTCAAGCCGCAGTTCTCCGGGAAACAGAAGCTCGCCTAGCTGCAAAAATCCGCGTCCATCGCTGTGGCGATCGACGCGCAATTTGTGATTGCCGCTCCAGGCTAGGTGGAAGCCGAGTGCCAGACCGCTTTGCTCTGTTGTGTCGCGGCATGCGAGGATGCCGCCTGGAAAAACGTCGTGGCTGGTGCGCCCGGATTTGTTCTCACGGACGATGCTTCCGTTGAAGAGAGCAACCTCCTCAATCTGGAATTCCTGAGCCCAGCGACCCGTAAAGCTTAAAAACCGCTCAAGGCGCTGATCGAAAGGCAGGCACAGTGCAGCGCACCAATCGATCTGGAACGGCGCATCGCCTATATTATCAACACTCGTACTTGATCTCAGCATTCCTGTTGATGCGTCGATTTCAAACACGTGATTGGTGCCAATGCGTGCCTTCTTATCTTCGCACCGGACGTGAATGCTTTTCCCATTGACCATTTTGGTGGAAACGACGCGCAGATCGAGCGCCCAGTCTTGTCCCTCGCGGTGTCCGGTAATTCCAGATGGCCCTGAGATCCCGGTACCAATCTCATTCAGCAATGAACCGCGTAAGGGAATCGAGGGTGTGCCGGGCGCGTGCTGGCGAGTAGCCAGAAGCGCGAGTTCCTCGCCCGTGATCCCGGAAATGTCCGGTCCTGCATAGATCAAAACCGGGCGCATACCTGCGCTTGCTTCGATTGCGAGGAGAGCGCCGCCGGCTCGGAGCTCCAAGTGGTGCGGCTTGCTTTCGGAATCCTCAAAAGGTCCGCTCAAGGATTCCTCGCAGCTCTCCTCAAAGTCCGGTTCGTCTCGCATATTCATGCCGTATGCGAAGCGAGAGGGAGACACCACCTTTTTGGGAGCGTCGTGATTTCCAAAGGAAGTCTCGCAGTTTTCCCATCCGCAAGACTTGCCGATATGTCCAGAAATTGGAACAGAGGCTGGATCGTCTCCATGCCGGATAGCGGCGGGGCGGGGGAGAGATTGCCTAAATGAACGTAGTGCAGGTCGCCGTATTCCTCGGCTTGATGATAATTCTCGCCGTCATGACATGGCGCAAAGTCGCCGCATCGATGGCTGCCAGCGATGCCTCTGCGGACAAGGAGATATTCCTCGCAGGGGGCGGACTGAGCTGGTTTTTCGTCGCCGGGGCCATCACGCTGACCAATCTTTCAACCGATCAATTGGTGGGAATGAACGGCAATCAGATGCTGCTCCTCGCATGGTGGGAGCTTGCCGGATTTGTCGGGCTGCTCCTGCTCGCATTTGTTTTTGTGCCGATCTACTACCGGAACAATTGCACCACGATCACGCAATTACTCGAGCAACGGTACAAGGGCGGCAGCATTCGGACGGTCATTTCCGGCCTGTTCCTATTCGGCAATTTCGTAATTTACCTGCCTGCCGTGATCTATTCCGGCGCGCTGTTTACGCAGACGCTGTTTGGTATCGATGCGCCAATCATGGCAGTGGCCGCCGTGTTTGCAATCGTTGGCGCAGCGTACGCTATCCTGGGCGGATTGCGCGCTGTAGCGGTGCTCGACACGTATGCCGGAATTGGCATTCTTGCGCTCGCGCTGGTCGTCGTATTTCTCGCGATGCAGGCGGTCGGCTGGGACATCACAACAGGCGTTCCGGAAGAGCGATTATCGATGATTGGCTCACTCGATAGCCCCATTCCGTTTCACACGCTCTTCACGGGCATGCTGTTCATCCAGATATTCTATTGGTCGACCAACCAGAACATCACGCAAAAAGCGCTCGCTGCGCCCACTGTCAAAGAGGCGCAGAAAGGCGTCGTTGCAGCGGCAATCGTGCGCGTGCTGATCGTCCCGCCAATCGTGGTGATCCCCGGAATTGTCGCCTTCAAACTGTTCGGCGACGTGGATGATCGCGCTTACGCCATGGTCGTCGGGGAAGTGCTGCCTAGCTGGACGAGCGGCATGTTCGCAGCGATGATTGCTGCCGCAGTGTTGACGACCTATTCAGCGGTCATGAACGCAACCATCACGCTGTGGTCAGTCGATTTCCATCGCCGCTTTATCAATGCGGATGTGAACTTGGTTCGCCTCAATCGGATTGTCGGCGTCATCGCCATGCTGCTGTCAATTGCGCTGGTGCCGCTTTACGCGTCTGCTGAAAGCATTATCAATCTCCTGCAAGAGCTCAATGGGCTTTTGTCTATGCCGATCCTTTCCGCTTTCATTGCCGCTCTCATGTTTCGCAATATGGATGCGCGTGCAGCGGTGGCGGGCCTTGTTTGGGGCTTTTGCAGTTATGCCTTGCATACCTTCTATCTCTACGTGCCCGAGAATTTTGGCGGGGTCAGTTGGTATGCGACCGTCGGTCTACCCTGGGTTCACTACATCGACGTGATGGTCTTTGTGCTGTTTTCCTCTGTCGCGGTTGCATTGATTACCAATCTGGTGGTTTTCGGCAACCGGGCATCTTTCGCGTTTGGCCCAGGCGATAAGCAACCACAGGCCACATGAGCGAAAACGACGACACTCGCCGAGGATCGAGTGCAGGCCGGTGCGTCGTTCTGGCAGGATCGACTGGGACGATAGGCCGGGCCGTTTCCGATTGTCTCGCTGCCGATGGCTACGACGTGGTGCGTTTGGTCAGGCAGGGATCGAAAGGCAGCGGCAGTTTGCCGGGACGGGAAGTCGTAGTCGATCTCGCCGACCGTGAGGCGTTGGAGGCCGCGTTCAAAGCGGCCCGACCCAACGCGGTAATTTCATGTATTGCCTCTCGCAGCGGAGAGCCAAAAGATGCCTGGGCGGTGGATCACGACGCCAATGTCAATTTGCTCCGCGCGTCTGAAGGTTCGGGCGTGGATCATTTCGTTCTGCTTTCTGCAATCTGCGTTCAGAAGCCAAAGCTTGCATTCCAGCATGCGAAGCTGGCCTTCGAAGCAAAACTGGTGGCAAGCCCCATTGATCACACAATTGTGCGCCCAACGGCTTTCTTCAAATCCTTGTCTGGCCAGATTGGAAACGTGCGCAGGGGCAAGCCCTTCATGGTTTTTGGAAATGGAGAGTTGACCCGCTGCAAACCGATCAGCGACCGCGATTGCGCACGGTATATCGTCGATTGCCTGAACTCGCCGGAGCGGCGAGGGCAGGTTTTGCCGATCGGTGGACCGGGGCCAGCGATCACAATGCACGAGCAAGGTGCACTGTTGTTTGATTTGCTTGGCAAAGAGCCGCGCTATCGCTCAGTTCCGGTTGGAATGTTCAGTGTCGCGGCCGCTATCTTCGGGTTGGCCGAGCGGTGGTCAGACTGGGCAGCTGAAAAAGCCGAATACGCACGCATTGGACGCTACTACGCCACCGAGAGCATGCTGGTTTGGGATGAAAAAGCGGCTGAGTATTCGGCGGAGGCGACACCCGAGTGTGGCTCAGACACTTTGCGCGATCATTACGCGCAATTGCTCAGTCTCACGCCTTAGCGCCTCCATGCAGCGACGCCAGCGGGGGGCAGGTTGATGCTCCCCAAAACCAGTTCTTTGCTGCCGCAAAAGCTCGAGATATCGATCGGTGCCTGAGAATAGTTGAATACGAAGACGTGGCTTACAGTGCGCCGTAGCCTCAGCCCCTTGGGCAGGGGCGACATCTCAACGCGGCCGTCTTTCGCCATTCGCTCGAGCAAACCTTTCAAAAGCTCTCTGTCAGGCCACGCTGCCAGATAGCGGATATTTTCAGACTTGAAGACCACACCGCTTCCATCATCCGCTTCGATTTCAGGTATGAGTATGCTCGCGATGTCCTCCCGCCAGCGTTCGATCGCGCCGCTGCCAGCCTTTTCGTTGATGCCATCGCGAAGGCTTTCGACGCGAGTGACGGTAAGGTCTATCAATTTGCGCAGCTCACCGGGTGCCAATCCATCGGGTATGCAGAAGCTCTTTGTCTTGCTGCCAGAGCGAGGCCCGATAAGCACAGGGCAATCGAGCGCTTTTAACTTCGCAACAAAGCCAGCCGGCGTGATTGGCAAAGTGGGGACAAGCACCATCGCATATCCGCCCAGATCGGCATCGGGCGATACGATATCGATATCGAGGCCAAGCCGCCGCGCCGCCGAATACCATTCGTAGATGAGCTCCAGATAGCGAAAGCTCTGCCCCTGCGGTTGGATGCCGCATACCCATGCCGCCTCGTATGAGAACACCAATGCGACCGGCGCCCCAGCTGTTTCCTGCGATCCCAATCGCTCAATCGCATCAGCCGCAGTGCGCGCATCATCGGCGCCGGATGCGTCTATGCTGTCGGGTCGCAAAAGGCCTGCATGCATTTGCTCTTGCGCAAAGGGGGCCTGGCGCCAGCGGAAATAGCTCACGAACTCGGCGCCATGCGCCATGGCTTCAAGTGTCCATAGAGCGACCATTCCGGGCAAAGGTGCTGGGTTAAACCGTGCCCAATTCACCGGACCGGGCTGCTGTTCCATCACGCCCCATCTGCCGTTTGAGCAACCGCGATAGAGGTCATGGTGAAAGGCTGCGATATCGGGGTGGCCTTGGCGCAGATATTCGGCCTTCTCCTGTGTTGAGAACCAGAACTGCTCAAGAAAGCCTAGCGGATAGCTGTCCCATGTCGCCACATCGAGATCGCGGCCGACGTCGTAATGGTCGAACTCGGTGAAGAAGCCCATGAAGTTGTGCGTGATATCGCGGTCTGGCGAGTGCTCGCGCAGGATGGCGACCTGCGCGGCGTTGAAGCTTGCGACTTCGTCGGAAGCAAAACGGCGGTAGTCGAGCCAGTGTGCAGGGTTTGCCTCGGTGACAGTCAGGTTTGGCGGATCGATCTCATCGAAGTCGCGGTATTCCATGCTCCAGAAGACATTGCCCCAAGCGGTGTTGAGGGCAGATACATCGCCATATCGGGCGGCGAGCCATTTGCGGAAACGGGCGGCAGCGCTCTTCGAAAAGCTCAGAACCGTATCGTGGCAGCCAAATTCATTGTCGGTCTGCCACATGGCGATCGCGGGGTGTTTGCCGTATCGCTCAGCCATGGCGTTCGTGATGCGGGCGGCCTCAGCGCGGTATCCTTCGTGGCTGAAGCAATAATGGCGTCTTGATCCGAACCCACGCGGGCACCCTTGTTCGTCGATCGCCACCATATCGGGCATCTGGTCGACCAGCCATTTGGGCGGGGTCGCGGTGGGCGTGCCCATGATGATTTTGAGGCCTGCATTGGCGAGCACCTCAACCGCACGGTCTAGCCAGTCCCAGTCAAATCGGCCGGGTTCTTGTTCTATTCGGCTCCATGCAAATTCTCCTATCCGCACCAGCGAGAGGCCCATTTCGGCCATCCGGCGGGCGTCCTCTGCCCACATTTCTTCGGGCCAATGTTCGGGATAATAGCAGCAGCCCAGTTTCATTCGTGTCGCCTTTTTGTCCTCTAAATACATCCTTAGAGAGGGGGGTAGGGGAAGGAAACTGGGCGCTTGATGTTTGCAGCCGCGAAGGGTCATTTACACATATAAAAATATCTTTATATGTGACCTGCAATGCTGGTGGATGCGATCTTCAAGGCCTTGGCTGACCCGACGCGGCTGCGCACGATGCGGCTGCTGTCTGCGATGGAGCTCGCCGTCGGAGAATTGGCACAAGTCCTGGGTCAAAGCCAGCCGCGCGTTTCGCGCCATGTCGGCATACTGTGCGATGCCGGCCTTGCCGAGCGAAGGCGCGAGGGCAGCTGGGTGTTCTTGAGGCAAGCCAGCGGAGAAACGCTTTCCACCGATATCCTCGAAGCGGTTGAGACGCTGTTGGCCACAACCGAACGAAACGATCCCGAATTCGCTTCGCTTTGCGAAACCGACCGCCGCAAACTCGCCTCCATCCGCGATGCGCGCGATGCCCAGGCCGAAGACTATTTCGCCCGTCACGCCGGCGAATGGGACGCTTTGCGCGCGCTTCACAGCCCGGACGATCAAGTCGAAGAGGCGCTGGCAAAAGCGCTCGGCGATGCGCCTTTGGGTGCGCTGCTCGATATAGGGACAGGCACGGGCCGCATGGCGGAACTCTTTGCAGGCAAAGCTGATCGGATCACAGCGCTCGACAAGAACCTTGAAATGCTCCGCGTCGCCCGCGCGAAATTGCAGCATCTTGATGGCACGCAAATCGAGCTGATCCAGGGCGATTTCAGCGATCTACCTCTTGCCGAAGAGGCTTTTGACACCGTTCTCCTCCATCAGGTGCTCCATTTCGCGCAGGACCCCGCCGACCCACTCGGCGAAGCGGCCCGCGTCACAAAACCCGGCGGGCGCATCGTGATTGTCGATTTTGCTGCCCATGGCCGCGAAGAATTGCGCGATGCGCATGCCCATGCGCGGTTGGGCTTTACCGACAATCAGATGGCCAGCCTGCTGCGCGGTGCCGGAATTACTCCAGGCGCTCCGATATCGCTCGATGGCGGGGAGCTTATTGTGAAAATCTGGATTGGTAAGAGGCGCGGCACGCCCGCCCCATCTCCAAAGGCGCACGCCGTGCACACAAATACCCGATAAAAGCGAACGATTTCAAATGGAAAACCCTCCCATGTCCCCCACGCTCGATCAGCTTCACGAAGCCAAAACAGCCGTAGGCGCGCCGCTGTTTTCGGACCTGCCCGGCGATATCGATATCAGCTTTGAATTCTTCCCGCCCAAAACCGAGAAGATGGCAGAGACCTTGTGGGACAGCGTCGCGACGCTTTCTCCATTGGGGCCGCGCTTTGTTTCGGTCACCTATGGCGCTGGCGGATCGACGCGCGAACGCACGCATCAACAGGTTGTGCGGATCCAGAACGAAGCGAAAATTCCGGCCGCAGCGCACCTCACTTGCGTCAATGCGACGAAGGAAGAGGTGAACGAGGTCGCTCGCCATTATTGGGAAGAGGGGATTCGCCACATCGTCGCCCTGCGCGGCGATCCGCCCGAGGGCGCGAGCGGGTATTCGCCGCATCCGGGCGGATATGAGAATGCCGCCGATCTGATTGCTGGCCTCAAAGAAGTTGCCGATTTCGAAATCTCGGTCGGCGCTTACCCTGAAGTCCACCCGGATAGCCCTGATGCTCAATCGGATATCGCCAATCTCAAGGCAAAGTTCGACGCAGGCGCGGATCGCGCGATCACCCAGTTCTTCTTTGATCCGGAATGCTTCTTCCGCTTCCGTGATGAGGTCGCAGCGGCTGGTATCGATGCCGAGATCGTCCCCGGCATCATGCCGGTGATGAGCTTTAAGGCGGTGCAGCGCATGTCGAATATGTGTGGGACGGAAATTCCTTCATGGATGGAAGGCCTGTTCGAAGGGCTCGATGAACGCCCCGCCGCGCGTCAGCTGGTCTCGGCGACGATCGCTGCGGAGTTGTGCCGGAAACTTTATGCAGGCGGCGAACGTAAATTCCACTTCTACACGCTCAATCGGGCGGAGCTCAGCTATGCGATCTGCCATATGCTCGGCAAACGTCCCGTGGGAGAGGCTGCATGACCGCCAAAACGAACTCACGCGAAAAGCTGCAAGACGCCGCGAAAGAGCGCGTGCTGATTTTCGATGGCGCGTTTGGGACGCAGATCCAGGAGCGCAAGCTTACCGAAGATGATTATGCAGGCACGCTGGGTCTCAATGCCGATCAAAAAGGCAATAACGATATTCTCGCTCTGACCCGGCCCGATGTGATCCGCGACATTACGCGGAGCTATCTCGATGCTGGATCGGATGTGATCTCGACCAACACGTTCTCCGCCAACCGCATTTCGCAGGCTGACTATGCGGCGGAAGATCAAGTGGCCGCAATCAACATTGCGAGCGGAAAGATCGCGCGTCAACTCGCCGATGAATACGAGGCGAAGGATGGAAAGCCGCGCTTTGTTGCGGGCGCTATCGGGCCAACCAACAAGACCTTATCTCTCAGTCCCGATGTCGAAGACCCCGGCTTTCGCGAGATCGATTTTGATGAATTGACTGCCGTCTACAAGGAACAGGCTGCAGCCTTGATCGAGGGCGGATGCGATTTCATCTTGATTGAGACTGTGTTCGACACGCTCAATGCCAAGGCTGGCGTGATGGCGGTCAAACAGCTCGAGGATGAGCTAGGCCGCGACATCCCGATCATGATGTCGATGACGCTAACCGACCTGTCGGGCCGTAATCTGTCGGGCCATACGGTCGAGGCTTTCTGGTACGCGATACGGCACGCAAAGCCTGTGACCGTGGGGCTTAATTGCAGTTTTGGAGCCGATCAATTGCGCCCGCATGTCCAGGCGCTCTCCGCAATCGCGGACACACTCATCATGGCGTATCCCAATGCGGGTCTTCCCAATGAGCTCGGCGAATATGATGAGATGCCCGACACGACGGCGGGGCTTGTCAAGCAATGGGCGGATAAAGCACAAGTCAATATCCTAGGCGGATGCTGTGGATCATCACCGGCGCATATCAAGGCGATTGCCGATGCCGTGGAAGGGCTGCCCCCACGCAAAGTGCCAGAGCCTGAAACCGCAATGCGGCTTGCAGGCCTTGAATCCTTCGTGGTGGCGGACTGATCACAATGACTGACGCCAAAGATCAGGGCCGCAGCGCGCGTTTCATCAATATCGGTGAGCGCACCAACGTAACCGGCAGCGCCCGGTTCAAAAAGCTCATCATGGCGGACGATTACACGACCGCCGTCGAAGTCGCGCGTCAACAGGTCGAAAACGGCGCGCAGGTGATTGATGTCAACATGGATGAGGGGCTGCTCGACGCGGTCCACGCCATGACGACATTCCTGAAACTGATCGCCGCCGAACCCGATATTGCCCGCGTGCCGGTGATGATCGACTCCTCGAAATGGGAGGTGATCGAGGCGGGGCTCAAATGCGTCTCCGGCAAGCCGATTGTGAACTCCATCAGCATGAAGGAAGGCGAAGAGCCTTTCCTTGAACAAGCACGCAAATGCATGGCCTATGGCGCAGCCGTGGTGGTGATGGCGTTTGACGAAGTGGGCCAGGCGGACACCAAGGAGCGCAAGGTCGAAATCTGCAAGCGTGCCTACGATTTGCTCGTCGGCATCGGCTTCCCGCCAGAGGATATCATCTTCGACCCCAATATCTTTGCCGTGGCGACAGGGATTGAAGATCATGATCGCTACGGTCTCGATTTCATTGAGGCGGTGAGGGAAATCAAAGAGCAATGCCCGCACGCAAAGACCAGTGGCGGGCTTTCAAACCTCTCTTTCAGTTTCCGCGGGAATGAGACCGTGCGCCGCGCGATGCACTCGGTTTTCCTCTACCACGCGATCCCCGCAGGGCTGGACATGGCTATCGTCAATGCAGGGCAGTTGGACGTTTATGACCAGATAGAGCTGCGCTTACGAGAGGCCTGCGAAGACGTTATCCTTATGCGTAGGAATGACGCGACGGAGCGCCTTATCGAGCTCGCCGAATCCTACAAAGGCAAGTCCAAGGAAGACGACAAGCAGGCTGCCGAATGGCGCGGCTGGCCGGTTGAAAAACGACTAGAACACGCGCTTGTGAAAGGCATTGACGCGCATATCGTCGATGACACCGAGGAAGCGCGCGCTGCCATCGAAGCGCGCGAAGGACGTCCGATTGAAGTCATCGAGGGCCCCTTGATGGACGGCATGAATGTCGTCGGCGATTTGTTTGGCTCTGGAAAGATGTTCCTGCCGCAAGTCGTCAAATCAGCCCGCGTGATGAAGAAGGCTGTCGCGCATCTCATTCCGTTCATCGAAGCGGAAAAAGACTTGCTTCCCGAGGCTGAGCGCGCTTCCAAAGGCACAATCATCATGGCGACCGTCAAAGGCGATGTGCACGATATCGGCAAGAACATCGTTGGCGTGGTTTTGCAGTGCAATGGCTATGACGTCGTTGATCTGGGCGTGATGGTTCCGTGGCCGGACATCCTGAAAGCCGCAAATGACAACAAGGCCGACATGATCGGATTGTCGGGCCTTATCACACCGTCGCTCGATGAAATGGTGACCGTTGCTGAGGAAATGCAGCGCGCGGACATGACGATGCCGCTGCTGATCGGCGGAGCCACGACGAGCAAGGTGCACACGGCGCTCAAAATCGATCCGAGCTATGAAGGGCCAGTGATCCACGTTCTCGATGCGAGCCGTGCGGTGGGAGTTGCCTCCAAGCTGCTGTCCGATACGCAGCGCGATGATTTTGTCAGCGATACAGCTGGCGAATACACCAAGGTCCGCGATGCGCGGGCCGGGAAAACGCCAAGCCAATTGCTGACGCTCACCGAAGCGCGCGCGAATTTTTACGACGCATATCTCTCGGACAAGCCAGCTCCGCCAGCCCAACCGGGTATACATGTATTCGATGACTGGTCGCTGGAAGACTTGCGCGATTACATCGATTGGACCCCGTTCTTCCGGTCTTGGGAACTGCATGGCAACTATCCCGCCATCCTAACCGATAACGTCGTCGGCGAAAGCGCGCGCTCTCTGAAGGAAGACGCTGACGCAATGCTTGACCAGATCGTCGCAGAAGAGTGGCTCACGGCGCGCGGTGTCGCGGGTTTTTGGCCATGCGCTCGCGATCACCAGTGCCGTGATGATGTTATCATCCACCGCGTGCGCCGCGAAGAGAATGTGCGGCTTCCATTCCTGCGCCAGCAGATCAAGAAATCGCGCGACCGCGCCAACATGTGCCTTGCCGATTTCATCGATCCCGATGGCGACTGGATTGGCGGATTTGCAGTGGGCATTCATGGGATTGAGGCGCACTCCGCCCGTTTTCAGGCGGACAAGGACGATTATTCCGACATCTTGTTGAAGGCTCTGGCAGACCGTTTCGCTGAAGCTTTTGCAGAGCGCCTTCACCAGCACACCCGCACCGAACTTTGGGGCTATGCGCCTGGAGAGCAGCTAACTAACGAAGCGCTTATCAAGGAAGAGTATCGCGGTATTCGTCCCGCGCCCGGATACCCCGCGTGCCCGGATCACTCCCTGAAGCCGATCCTGTTCGATCTGCTCGATGCGGAAAAGAATGTGGGGCTTACTCTCACCGAGAGCTTTGCGATGTATCCCACCGCAGCCGTTTCGGGGTTCTATTTTGGTCACCCTGAATCGCAGTATTTTGGTGTGGCAAGGATCGGTCGTGACCAACTGGAGGCGTATGCCGATCGGCGCGGGGTCGACGTTGCGACTGCCGAACGCTGGCTGCGGCCCAATCTCGACTAAAGAGCATTGCGTTTGACCGCGCGCATTCACTTGTCACAAGCCTTGTGGCTGGGCATCGCCCTGCTGATTGCTGCCTATGCGGTGACTTTTGCGATGGTGCCAAAAGACCTGTCTCTGTGGCCGCAGCTCTGGTTCACCCCCGGTATCGGCATCGCCGGAGCAATCATAGCCAATGCGAGTGGCACGGGTGGCGGGGTTGTCTTCATCCCTGTTTTCAACGCGCTGAGAGAGATGGACGGGTTTGCGCTCGATCCTCTGCGGATCACCGCAATTTCCATGGGCATTCAAGCGTTCGGGATGAGTGTCGGCGCGCTACGCTGGACGGACCGGTTGCTGCATCAGCCAGCTATTCCTGAAAACCCGAACGAAGCCTCCGTGCCGGTGCGCGATTACGCGGCTGTGTGCCTGCTCGTTGTCGCCATATCGCTCCCTGTCCAATTGATCACCCCGGCAGCCTCGCAGATCGACGGGCGAACGGTGCTCTACGCTTATAAGGCTTTTTCGATAGCGCTTGGCATCGCGCTCATCATCGCAACATGGACGGTGAACCGCAACGCGCCCGAACGCGCAGCGCTCACAAAGCTTGATTTCGCCGTTCTGGTGGGGCTTTCCATTCCCGGCGGATTTATCACTGCGCTGTTTTCGGTTGGTATTGGTGAGTTGGTCGCGTTCTACCTGTTCCTGCGCCACTTTCCGATGGTGATGGCAGTGGGAACGGGTTGCGTCATATCCTCGATCTGCATGATTGCGGGAACGTTTCTCAATCAAAGCGCTGGGATAATCGCATGGGATATCGTGCTTCTCGCAGCCCCCGGCGCGATGTTTGGCGCCGTACTGGCGCGTCCGATTGCCCTGTGGCTCGGCCCGCGTAAATTAAAGACGCTGGGAGCCATCTGGATCATTGGCTCGTCTCTCTATCTGCTGGGTCTTAACACCGCCTAGTTGACGGATGACAGACGCCGAGTGAAAAGCGCTGAATGTTGCGTGTTTTGACAGCTTTCGCCCTTGGTATGACCCCGCTCTCCGCTCAAGCAGAAGACAGAGTAACGCCGCCCGCAACCGTGGTAGTGGCTTTCGATGCCGAAACGATCACTCCGCTTGTCGTGGAGGGCACACGAAATCGGGAAACCGGCGAAGCGGTTGAAGGCAATGACCCGGTGCGCATCGCGTCAATCTCTAAGCTGATCATGGCCTTGGCAACGATGCGGCTCGTCGATGAAGGCGTGGTCGATCTGGATGCGGATGTGTCCGATTATCTGGGGTGGGAAGTCCGCTCCCCGCATCACCCCGACGCCAAAGTGACACTAGCGCAATTGCTGTCCCACCGTTCGGGCCTGCGCGACACGGCGGGCTACATTATTCCGCTTGGTGAAAGCCTCGAGGAAAAGCTCGAGAATCCCGAAAGCTGGTATGCAGATAGCCCTCCCGGTGGGGCGCCGTTTGAATATGCCAATTTGGGATCGCCGGTGGTTGCGACCGTGCTCGAAGCGGCGACGGGAATGCGATACGACCGCATTCTGGAGCGCAAAGTGTTTCTGCCGCTTGGTATCGAGAATGCGTGCGTGAATTGGATTGGGTGCTCTGAGGAAATGCGCGAGAAAGCCGTCGCGCTGTATCGTGACACAGGCGAGGAAGCGCGGGACTTTCCAGCCGAGTTGGAAAGCGACTGCACCATTCCCGTGGCAGATGGCGTCGAATGCACGCTCGCAGGCTATGAACCGGGAACCAACGCTTCGATCTTCTCTTCCCAAGGTGGCGTGCGCATCGGCATGATGGACCTGGCGAAGATCGGTCAGGCGTTGCTTGATCCAAATGAGAGCAGAATTCCAAGATTGATACTTGATCCCATGCAACGCTCTGTCCGCGACGGTATCAGCGGCTTTGAAGAAGGCGGCTCCGATCAGGATTTCTTCTGCATTTATGGTTACGGCGTGCAAGTCATCCAGTGGACCGACACAACGTGCGTAGATGGACTGTTCAACGACGGAGCCGCCTACATCGGACATGCGGGCGAAGCATATGGCCTAAGAGCAGGTTTGTGGTTTGCTCCCGATGACCAGCCGGGCGAAGCATTGAAAAAGGGCCGAGGGTTCGTCTACTTCACTACTGAAGTTCCGCCGCGCCAATCCGCCGAGGATGAAGGCGGATTTGACCCTCGCGAGATCGCTTTGATGGCGCGCGCTCAAGGGTTGGCTGGACCACCCGAAAGAATGGAAGATAGGCAAGATATTGTCCCAACTGGGCAATGATATTTCCCTCAGTCTTATCATCCTGCGCATAAGTCTCTTTTGGCACGCGAAAACACCTCTTTTGCGCGATTGACGCATCTCTTCGCATCCGCAACAAAAGCACTCGCTGGCCGGAAGTGATTCTGGCATTTTTACGCGGGAGAGCTCGGTTCGCATTTGAACCGGCGCCGAAGGAGCAACCGCCCCGGAAACTCTCAGGTCAAAGGGACCGCGTGAAAGCATTGGCACTCTGGAAAGCGTCTTGGACCGCAAGGTTTGAGGCCACCGAAGGGGAGGCTTAACGCGCCGCTCGGTGCGTCAGCTGAAGCTCTCAGGTTCACCCGACAGAGGGGGCAGAAACTTTGCTTCGTTTGAAGCGTATCTGCACCTGTCTGGGGACCAAAGATTTTGAGCGACGAACCATCTGAAGACATCCCACTGGTCAAGCTGCCGCTCGATAGCTGGCATCGCGCGCGCGGCGCTCGCATGGTGCCGTTTGCGGGCTATGAAATGCCGATCCAGTATGAAGGGATCGTTGCCGAAAATAACTGGACCCGCAGCAGTGCAAGCTTGTTTGATGTCTCGCATATGGGGCAGCTGGGGCTGACAGGTCCCTCGGGTGATTGCGAGGCTGGAGCTGCCGAAGCGGCTGAAGCGCTTGAGGCTCTGCTTCCAGGCCTGATCACATCGCTCAAAACCGGGCGCATGCGGTATTCGATGTTGCTCGATGAGAATGGCGGCATCTTAGATGATTTGATGGTGACCAATGCTGGGCCGCGCATTGCGTTGGTCGTCAACGGCGCTGTTAAGTGGGACGATATCGCGCATTTGCGCGAGCATCTGCCAGACGAGATCAATTTGCATCATTTCGATGATTTCGCCCTGCTGGCCTTGCAAGGGCCAAAAGCGGGCGAGGTGCTCGAAATGCTGGTTCCGAGCACGGGCGCGCTCACTTTCATGACGGCTGATCTGTTTGAGTGGGGCGGTACGCATCTTTGGGTCAGCCGCGCTGGCTATACGGGAGAAGACGGCTTCGAAATCGCGGTTCATGCCGATCACGTCGAAGCCTTGGCGGATGCGCTTGTGGCTGATGAGCGCGTAAAACCGGCAGGCCTCGGCGCGCGGGACTCGCTGAGGCTGGAAGCTGGCCTGCCGCTATACGGTCATGATATTACGACTGAAACCGATCCGGTCAGCGCCGATCTCACCTTTGCGCTTTCGAAGAAACGCCGCGAGGCAGGTGGCTATATGGGCCACGGCCCGGTTGCCACCGTGCTTGAGCAAGGGGCGACAAAGGTTCGCGTCGGCCTGATCCTTGAAGGCCGCATGCCAGCGCGAGAGGGCGCCGAAGTTTATGCAGGCGATGAGAAAGTCGGCGTGGTCACCAGCGGCGGCTTCTCGCCCACTTTGGGTAAGCCCATCGCCATGGCCTATGTCGATATGTCCCATGCCGAAACAGGGGCTGCGCTTGAATGCGAGGTGCGCACCAAACGCCTGCCTGCAACCGTATCACCTATGCCGTTTGTCCCCCACCGCTATTTCCGAGGGAGCTGATTGAATGCCGCGTTACTTCACTGATGAACACGAATGGATCGACGTCGAAGACGATGAGGCGACAGTCGGCATCACCGACTACGCGCAGGAGCAGTTGGGCGATATCGTCTTTGTCGAATTGCCCGAGGCAGGCACTGCGCTCGATAAAGGCGGCGACGCCGCGGTCGTTGAAAGTGTAAAAGCTGCAAGCGATGTCTACGCGCCGATTTCGGGCGAAGTGACTGAAGGCAATGGCGCTTTGGAAGAAGAGCCGGCGCTGGTGAACTCCTCGCCTGAAGAAGACGGTTGGTTCTTCAAAATGACCGTTGGCGATGCGTCGGAGCTTGAAGGCCTGATGGACGAGGCTGCCTACAAGGAATTTGTCGAGGGACTTTGATGAAGCTTCCCTCCCGCAAACGGGAGGGCGCAATGGAAGAGAAAAGCGATGCGTTATTTACCTCTCACTGACACCGATCGTAGCGATATGCTGGCCAAGATCGGCGCTTCGTCAATCGATGACCTGTTCGTCGATGTGCCCGAAGTCGCGCGGCTTGATGGCCCCATCCGTGATCTGCCCATGCATGCGAGCGAGATGGCGGTTGAGCGCCACATGAAAGGCTTGGCGAACAAGAACCTTGCCGCAGGTGACGCTCCGTTCTTCCTTGGCGCAGGCGCCTATCGCCACCACGTGCCGGCATCGGTCGACACCATCATTCAGCGCGGCGAATTCCTGACGGCCTACACGCCGTATCAGCCCGAAATCGCTCAGGGCACGTTGCAAATGCTGTTTGAATTCCAGACGCAGGTCGCGCGTCTTTATGGCTGCGCGGTGGCCAATGCCTCGCTCTACGATGGCTCCACTGCGTGCTGGGAAGCGGTTGCCATGGCGACCCGTGTGACCAAGCGTAACAAGGCCGTGCTGTCGGGCTCGCTCCATCCGCACTACAGCGAAGTCGTCAAGACGATGGCTCAGTTCACAGGTGAGGAAATCGCGACCGCGCAGCCTGCGATTACACCAGAGCCCAATCTCGATACGCTGACATCGCGCATCGATGATGAGACTGCCTGCGTCGTAGTACAATACCCTGACATCCTCGGCCGGATCAGCGATCTTTCAAAAGTTGCTGATGCCGCGCACGCAAAAGGCGCTTTGCTGGTCGTCGTGAACACCGAACCGGTGGCTTTGGGCGCGATCAAGTCACCCGGCGAAATGGGAGCCGATATCGTCGTGGGTGAGGGCCAGGCGCTGGGCGTTGGTCTCCAGTTTGGTGGGCCTTACCTTGGCCTCTTCGCTGTCCGCGATCCCAAGCATGTCCGCCAGATGCCGGGGCGGCTGTGCGGCGAGACTGTGGATGCGACAGGCAAGCGCGGCTTCGTCCTGACGCTTTCGACCCGTGAACAGCATATTCGGCGCGAGAAGGCGACGTCCAACATTTGCACCAATTCAGGGCTTTGCGCTCTCGCATTCTCGGCCCATATGACGCTGCTTGGTGAGAAAGGCCTGCGCCGTCTCGCAGCGGAGAACCACCGCCTCGCTTGCGTAGCAGCGGATCGCCTGAGCGCGGTTGCGGGCGTTGAGCTGCTCAACAACGCGTTTTTCAATGAGTTCACCCTGATGCTCGATGGCAAGCCTGCGCGCGATATTGTGCGCGGTTTGGCTGATCGGGGCGTCCTGGGCGGCGTTTCACTCGGGCGCCTTTATCCCGGTGTTGAAGCGCTTCAGCAAGCGCTGCTTGTCACTGTGACCGAGATGACCACCGAAGAAGACATCGAGACACTCGCGACAGAGCTCGAAGCGATCCTGAAGGAGCCAGCACAATGAACGCGCCCAACAAATCAGGCTGGAAACCCGCCATGGAAGTCGCTGATGCCACCGGCGAAAGCCCCACCACCACAGGCAACCGCGCGCTGATGCTGGAAGAGCCGCTGCTGTTCGAAATTGGCCATGCCGAACAAACGGGCGTGGACCTGCCCGAGGTGAACTCGAACGCAGCCAACCGCTTGGGCGGGTTTGAGCGCACTGATCCCATCGGCCTTGTCGGGCTGACAGAGCCTGAGACCGTGAGGCATTACACGCGCCTCTCTCGGCAGAATTACGGGATCGATCTGGGTTTCTTCCCGCTCGGCAGCTGCACAATGAAACACAATCCGCGCCTCAATGAGAAGATGGCGCGCCTTCCCGGGTTTGCCGATATCCATCCGCTCGCCCCGCAGTCCAGCGTCCAAGGTGCGTTGGAAGTGATCGACCAATTGGCGACGTGGCTCAAAACGCTGACGGGTATGCCGGCAGTCGCGATGAGCCCTAAGGCGGGCGCGCATGGCGAATTGTGCGGTATCCTGGCGATCCGGGCCGCCCACACCGCCGCCGGAAACCCGCGCGAGGTTGTGCTGGTGCCCGAGAGCGCACACGGCACCAACCCTGCAACGGCAGCCTTTGCGGGCTACAAGGTCGACAATATTCCCGCGACGCCCGAAGGCCGAGTGGATGTAGAGGCACTGAAAGCGCGTCTTGGCCCCGATGTGGCGGCCGTGATGATCACCAATCCAAACACATGCGGGTTGTTCGAGAAAGACTTCCGCGAAATCGCTGATGCGGTCCATGAAGTCGGCGGATACGTCTATTGCGACGGTGCCAACTTTAACGCCATCGTAGGACGGGTTCGCCCTGGTGATCTGGGCGTCGATGCAATGCACATCAACTTGCACAAAACTTTCTCGACCCCGCATGGCGGCGGTGGACCAGGCTCTGGGCCCGTGGTCTTTTCGGAAGCGCTCGCGCCCTTCGCGCCCCTTCCTTACGTGGAGAAAGACGCGAACGGCGAATTCACCATCGTCGAGGAAGAAACGACCGACGCCGATCACCAGACCTTTGGCCGGATGACAGCGTTCCATGGGCAGATGGGCATGTTCACCCGCGCGCTCACCTATATGCTCAGCCACGGCGCAGATGGACTGAAACAGGTGGCAGAGGACGCGGTGCTCAATGCCAATTACATCCTGCGCAGCCTTGAAGACATTCTTCACGCCCCCTTCGCTGACAGCGGCCCTTGCATGCATGAGGCTCTGTTCGGCGATAAAGACTTCGGCGGCGGCCTGTCGACGCTGGATCTTGCCAAAGGACTGATCGATGAGGGCTATCACCCGATGACGGTGTATTTCCCGTTGGTGGTCCACGGCGCGATGCTGGTCGAACCGACGGAGACAGAGAGCAAGGCGTCGATTGATCAATTCATCACAGCCTTCCGCTCCGTGACGGAGAGAGCATTGGCTGGTGATGAAACGCTGAAACAAGCCCCATATTTTGCCCCGCGCCGACGCTTGGATGAAACGGCAGCGGCCAGAAAGCCGAAGCTGGTTTGGGAAGCGCCTGAAGAGTGATCATGTGGTGGGGGGACGTTTTTAGGCGCTTCCCTCACCCTTCACCTCGATCTTGATCTCAGATAGGTTCAAGATCGCTACATAGAACCCGATCACGGCCAAAGAGCTTGAGCCCAGAACGGCAAAAGCCGCGCCTTTTGATCCGTTCCAGTCGATCGCCACATCCAGCAGCACCAGCGCCAGCACAGTGGGGATCGCGCGCACGATAAAAGCTGTGCCAGCGCGGCCTGCGCTGACCAGCAGCGATTCAAGGCTGGCCCCGATCAGCTCGACAGCCCCTGCAATCGAGAGGATCACCATCGCCCAGTAAAAGCCGCTGAAGTCCTCCTGCGTGATGGTCGCCAATGCCCAGCGTCCACCCAGAAGCGCGACCAGCACGGCCAGTACACCTGCGACCAGCGCAATGTTCGCCATGCGGCGTGCGAGCACCAGCGCGTTGTCCTTGGCATGGACGAGTTCTGGGAAGATCGCTTTGGATACGGTCTGTGCAAGGCTGACCAGAGCCTGACCCAATTGCATTGCGACACGAAAACCACCGGCAAGAGCTGCCCCGCCAAACGTGCCTACCAGCAAGAGCACAACGGGCTTGCCCGCGACCGTCAGACTGCCCGACATGTTGGTGGACCAGACAAAGCTCCACACGTCAGCATACTTTGCTGGAATGCGGGTTAGGCTGATGGCCGACAAGTCAATTCCTTGATCACGGCTGGCAGCGATCCACAATGCAATGGCGACGCAAACTTCGGCTGCGGCCCATGCCAGGATAAAGCCGGTGACGGTCGGCATGAGCACAAAGGCGGCAATTGCGCCTGCTGCTCGAATGGCAGGTTGAACTGCCTCTGCTGCGGTTGCTGTCGCGTATTTGAAGCGCAAACGCAGGAGGCCGGTTGGGGTGGTGCGGATCGAGAGCAGCGAGACGATGCAATATCCAAAGGTCAGCGCGTACAGTTCTGGCGGCAAGGGTGACCACCATTCTGCGGTCCAGATTACAATCCCCGCGATCACCGTGCCCATTGCAATGGAGATCATGTCGAGCGCGATGGCAAAGCCCGTCGCCTCACGCACGCTGTTTGGATCGGGCTCTTCTTCGGTGCCTTCTCCATTCGCGCCCCAGCGCACGATGAATTGCCATGTCTGGAAATTGGCAAGCCCTGTGATCGCCTGGCCCAAAGCCACGATCAGCGCGAAATGCCCGAACCGCTCCAGCCCCAGCGCATTGGTGGCAAGGTAGAGGTAGACAAGGCTCATCACGGCGTTGAAACCGCGACCGCCCAAGAGCCAGCCGATATTGGTGAAGAGGCGTTTCATCAATTGAGCGGTGTTAGGCGGCTGTAAGATCGCCTTCGCGGCGTTTGAGGATCTTCTCGGTCACGTCCTTCGTCCGCTGATTGTCGACGTCGATTGCGTAATGTCCATCGGAAACGACAACTGGCACCAGTTTGACGCCGAAGCGCTTGGATATCTGCGCAAATAGCTTTTCCTTGGATCCGTTGCCAAGGCGGAAACGCAGAAGGTTCATCAAGCCAAAGGCTTTGATAATGCGCTTGGGAAACTTCACGAACTGTCCGCCTTCGCGCATGATTTCAGCCGCGCTTAATGCTTCTTGGCTGCCCATCCAGTACATATTGCAATTGGAGTAAGCGCCATCGCGGAACTGGTAGAATTTCTTCTGTCCCTCGGGGTCGGCGGCCTGCACGTCTTCCTTGCGAGCGAGCGCCGCCGCTCCGCCAGCCTCAGCAGCAAGGCATTTGTCGATAAATTCGGTGTAGCCTTCAGGTGTGACGAGGCAATTGTCCGCCGTTGTGATCAGAATCGGGAATTCCGCGCCGTCCGCGCCTGAAAAGACGCTGTCGACGATGTTGAACTTGCCTTCTGCGAAAGTCAGGCGGCCTTCTTCGATCAGCTTGGCAACCGTTGGCTGCGCGGCGATCTCGTCCGGTTCGTGCGCGATAATCCGGATGGCTCCCACACGCTCGCATTGAGAAACCTGCTGGATGACGCGTTCCACCATCGGCGTGCCGTTCACGGGGACCACGCATTTCTGGTTAACGCCTGCATCCTGCGCCAAAGGATCAAGCACGCCGGAGCGTTTGCCGGCCATGACGAGAGCGGTGACTTTGGTTGCCTGGGGAGATGCATTTGCCATAGTCGGGGCCTCTACTCCCAAAGACTGTTTCACGTAAAGCAAGGAAAGGTCTGTCTTGTGCAACTCTGAGTTGCGCGGCATGGCGTCGTCCACGTGAAGATCATCATTTCCCGAAAAGGCTTTGACAGCAGCGCAGGCGGAGGGCCGTCGCCAATTGTGGGCGGGAAACCGGTCAGTCTCCCCATTCCTGCGGGCGCTGCCTCGCGCACGACTTTTGGCGATCTTGGGATTGGCGAGCTTGTTGTGAAGGCCAGTCGCGGGAAGCTGGGCGCAAACGATTTTTGCCATCATGATCCGATGTTTCTGAAGGCACAAGATGGTGGACGCACATGCGTTTTTGGCCAATGCGGTGCTGCGCAAACACATCTGGAGCGGCAGGGGGTTGGGCTGGGTGATGTGTTCGTTTTCTTCGGTCTGTTCGCCGAGGAGGAGACGGGAGAACCGCACCATCGGATATTCGGCTATTTGAGGGTGGAAGAGATTTTCACGCTTGGTGAGGGCGCGCCAGACTGGGCGATCGATATTGCTCACCCACACGCGCTCGCCATGCATCATTCAAATGACGTGATCTGGCGTGGGGAGGGGCGCACGGCGGCCCGAGCTCGCGATGCATTGCGGCTGACCGTTCCGGGCGGTCCGCCAAGTATTTGGCAGCGCCCCGATTGGCTGAAACGCGGCGGGCTATCCTATCATGACCGTGCAGATCGTTGGCTGCGTAACGGTCAGCTCCGCAGTGTCGCGCGGGGTCAGGAGTTTGTCGCTGATGTAGGCAGGCGAAAAGCGCCTCGCGAATGGCTGGACCGCGTGATTGCGGAGATTAAAGCGTCTTGATCACCGCAGAGAAATCGAGGCCGCCATTCTCCTTGGCAAAGGCCTCATAGATTTCCTTCGCGTGCTTTCCGAGCGGGGTCGCCGCATCGGCACTTTCCGCCGCTTCCATCGCAAGGCGCAAATCCTTCAGCATCAGCGCGGTCGCAAAGCCGCCTTCATAGCCTTTGTCCGCAGGACTTTCGACACCCACGCCGGGCATCGGCGTGTAGGCATTCAATGACCAGTTGTAGCCTGAGCTCTGCGAGCTGATTTCATAGAATTTTTGCGGATCGAGCCCCAGCTTTTCCGCCATTTTCATGGCTTCAGCCGTACCGATCATGGTTATGGCGAGGAGCATATTGTTGCAGATCTTCGCCGTCTGCCCCGCGCCCACATCGCCTGCATGAATCACCGCTTTACCCATGGCGGAAAGGATCGGCTCGGCAGCTTCAAAAGCATGGCTCTCGCCGCCCACCATGAATGTGAGCGTCCCTCCGGCTGCCGCTGCGATCCCGCCGGAAACGGGCGCATCGACCATTTTGTAGCCTTCCGCATGCGCGGCATCAGCGACTTCGCGCGCGGTCGCGACGTCGATGGTCGAGCAGTCAATCAGCACTGCGGCGTGCGGCGTGTGGCCGATGACGTCCTTTGTGTACACGTCTTTCACAATTCCGCCATTGGGGAGCATGGAGACGACCGCATCTGTCCCTTCGACTGCATCGCGCGCTGTGGTGAAAGTCTCGCATCCGGCATCTTTCGCCGCAGAAAGCGCCTCCTCGGACAGATCAAAAGCGCGGACGGTGTAGCCCGCTTTCACAAGATTGGCAGCCATCCCGCCGCCCATATTGCCGAGGCCGATAAACGCGATTCTCATAATTGCTTCCTCTCCAGTGCCAAGCCACCCGCGCCCTCCACCCTTCCACCCGGATTATAACTCCGGAGTACGATCCGGGTGGAAGGGTGGAGGGCGCGGGTGGTTCCGGCTCAATTCAACCTAACGCCCCTTCCACTGGCCCTCACGCTTCTCGATAAATGCTGCCATACCCTCTGCTTTGTCCTCGCTTGCGGTCAGGATCTGGAAGATGCGGCGTTCGACGATCAGCCCTTGATCGAGTGTCATCTCAAACGCGGAATTGACCATTTCCTTGTTCGCAATTGTGGCCATGGGCGGCATGCCGGCAATGGTGGCGGCAGTTTTGAGCGCATCGGCAATCAGGTCTGCCTGCGGCACGACGCGCACGATCAGGTTTGAGCGCTCGGCCTCTTCCGCATTCATCATGCGGCCCGTGAGGCACATTTCCATCGACTTGGATTTGCCAATCGCGCGGGTCAGCCTCTGCGATCCGCCCATGCCTGGAGCCACGCCCAATTTGATCTCAGGCTGGCCGAATTTCGCATTGTCGGATGCGATGATGAAATCCGCCATCATGGCGAGTTCACACCCGCCACCCAGAGCAAAGCCATTCACTGCCGCAATCCAGGGCTTGCGGGTCTTCTTCACGATTTCGCTTGTCCAGGGCGAGAAGAAATCATCGAGATAGAAATCTGCCGCCGCCTTGTCGTGCATTTCCTTGATATCAGCACCTGCGGCGAAGGCTTTTTCGCCAGCGCCTGTAAGGATGGCGCAAAGCTGGCTGTCATCAGCCTGGTAGACGGCAAAAGCATCGATCAACTCGTCGAGCACCTGCGTGTTTAGCGCATTCAATGCCTTGGGCCGATTGAGCGTCATCAGCGTAACGCCCTCATGCCCTCGCGCGTTGGTTTCGACGAGGATTGTTTCGTAGCTCATAGAGGTTTCCATTCTTCATCGGCCGGGAGCGGGGCAAAGATGCTATCGATCAGCTCCTCGCTCACATCTTCGGGCGTTGCGGGATCCCATTTGGGATCGTTGGTCT
This sequence comes from Erythrobacter sp. YT30, assembly GCF_001542875.1. Lineage (GTDB taxonomy): Bacteria > Pseudomonadota > Alphaproteobacteria > Sphingomonadales > Sphingomonadaceae > Erythrobacter. The sequence continues at coordinate 1,569,453 of NZ_LMAF01000002.1, forward strand.
TATCGGTGATGACTGCGCGCACGCCCTCGGCGAAATCCGGACGAGTAAGCACGCGTGATGCGATGCGGTATTCCATGCGCATATTGTCCGCAAAGTCGGTGAATTCCATGCTGTTGGCCAGCTGGCGCAAGGCCACCTTGCAGGTTTGCGGGCTTTTCGTGCCAAGCGTGTCGCGCTCTTTCGATGCCCATTCGGCGGCGCCATTTTCGTTGGTGGCAATTTCGGCTTCGAGACTGGCGAGAATGTCTTCGTAGGCATCGCTGCCGAAATGCTTGGCGATCCTCAGCGCGTTCTGCTCAATGCGTGCCTCTGGCGGCGTGCCGACAGGTTCGGACAAGATGCCGCTGATCCGGCCGGGACGCTCGGCAATGCGCGCCTTGATATCATCTAGCAATTCATGGGGCACGTAGTGAGTCGCAAGGCCTGTCCAAAGGCATTCCGAGCCATCAAGCCGCGCGCCCGTCAGGGCTAGGAATTGCCCCAGCCTTCCGCCTAGGCGTGACAAATACCAGCCGCCGCCCACATCGGGAAAGAGGCCGATACCTGTTTCGGGCATGGCAAAGCGGGTGTTCTCGGTCGCGACGCGGAATTTCGCGGGCATCGCAATGCCAACGCCGCCGCCCATTGTGATCCCGTCCATAAAGGCGACGATCGGCTTTTCGTATGTGAAGAGCTGGTGGTTTAGCTGGTATTCGTCGTGGAAGAACTTGCGCCCCGATACGCCGCCATCGTTCAGCGCGCTGTCACGCAGGAAAGCGATATCGCCGCCAGCGCAAAAGCCGCGGCTGCCCTCGACATGATCGATAATGATCGCCTGGATCGCGTCATCGCTCGCCCATTCGGTGAGCGCTGCGGACATGGCGTGGCACATATCGAGGGTTAGCGCGTGGAGCGCTTTGGGCCGGTTCAGCGTGACATGGCCGATGGGGCCATTGGTGCGGGTGAGAACGTCAGTGGTCATTTTATGCTTTCGGTTCAATCAAGTCCCAGCGATTACCAAAGGGATCGCTGAAGACCGCGACAATTCCATAGGACTCTTCGCGCGGGCTTTCGAGAACATTCACGCCTGCCGCAGTAAAGCGGGCATGGCTATCGGCGAAATTATCGGTCTCGAGGAAAAAGGCGACACGACCGCCGGTTTGATTGCCGATGGCGCGAGCTTGTTCATCATTGGTGGCTTTCGCGAGTAAGATGCGCGCCCCGTCTTCAGGCCCTACTACGACCCAGCGCTTGCCGTTGCCGAGATCGGTGTCCTCGACAAGGTCGAAGCCCAGCTGATTGACATAGAACGTCTTGCCCCCTTGGTAGTCGGGGACCACGTCCGAGGCCATTGTAAAACGCAATTGTTCAATCCTCTTTCTCGGCAGAATGCATCCGCTGAAGCTGCTTGAGGATCCGGTGTCCGTAGTACCAGACAAGTATAACCAGCAGCAGCGCGAAGAAAGTCAGATCGTCGATGCTTTCGATCACATTTTCCATAGGTGTCTCCGTTATTGCCGCAACAAATCGCGTCCCACGATCATTCGCATCACCTGATTGGTGCCCTCGAGGATCGAATGCACGCGCAAATCGCGCCAGAAGCGTTCGATGGGGTAATCGCGCAGGTATCCATATCCACCGAATAGCTGCAGGGCGTCGTTCACAACCTTGCTGCCATTATCGGTCGAAAGCCGCTTTGCCATTGCGGAAAACCGCGATTTGTCGGGAGCGTTGTCGGTGACTTTGGCTGCGGCCAGATAGAGGAGGGCGCGCGCAGCTTCCAGATCAGTCGCCATGTCGGCGAGCATGAATTGCGTGTTCTGGAAATCGGCGACTGGTTGGTCGAACTGTTTGCGATCCTTGGTGTAGGCGATGGCTTCGTCAAGGCACCTTTGCGCGCCACCAAGAGAGCACGCGCCGATGTTAAGGCGCCCGCCATCAAGACCCATCATCGCAAATCGAAAGCCTTCACCTTCATCGCCGACACGGTTGGCGACCGGCACACGGGCGTCCTCAAAAATGACCTGCGCCGTGGGAGAGGCGTTCCATCCCAGTTTCTTCTCTGGCGCGCCAAAGCTGACCCCACGCGTATCCTTGTCGATGACGAGGCAGGAAATGCCTTTGGTTTTGTGATCGCTGGTGCGGACCATGGCGACATAGACATCGTTGACGCCGCCGCCTGAGATGAATTGCTTTGTGCCGTTCAGCACATAATGATCGCCATCCAGCTTGGCCTTGGTTTTCAATGCTGCTGCATCAGAGCCGCTGCCGGGTTCAGTGAGGCAATAGCTAGCGATCTTCTCCATCGAGATGAGATCAGGCAGATAGCGATCTTTTAACTCCTGCCCGCCGAATTCGTCGATCATCCATGCGGCCATATTGTGGATTGAAATAAAGGCCGATGTGGTGGGGCAGCCGTACGCCATGGCTTCCATTATCAGCGCGGCTTCCAAACGGCCAAGCCCGATCCCGCCCGATTCCTCCGACACGTAGATGGCGCCAAAGCCAAGCTCTGCTGATTGCTTGATGGTATCCTTTGGAAAGATGTGCTTCTCATCCCATTCAGCGGCATGCGGCGTGATCTGATCGGCGGTAAAACGCTGCGCAACTTCTTGGATCGCGAGCTGGTCTTCTGTGAGTGAAAATTGTCCTTGCATGACGCTGCATCTAGCCCGTCCTCTAAGGTGTGAAAAGGGGATGCGAGCCTTGGCTAATACATATGCGAGGGGGCGCTTTTCTGCGCACGATTTGTAACCGAAAGGGCTCTGCGTGCGTATTTATAGATATGACAGCCCAAATCGCTCAGCCTCGCACGCGCCTTATTTGCGTCTACAACGCCGATACTGGCGTGATTGAGGCGCTGAAACACGCTGTTCAAAAGCAGTTTTTCCCCGAAAGCTATCCGTGCTCCCTGTGCGCGCTCACTTATGGCGCGGTGTCGATGCGAGGGGATTGGAAGCGGTTCTGGCGGCGGCTCGATGCGGATGTTCAATTCTATCACCGCGATGATTTTACCGCAGATTTTACCGAGTTGGGCACAGGCGGCGCTCGGGAGGTGACGCTGCCCTCAATCCTCATCAGCGAAGCGGGTGAAGAACCACGCGTGCTGGTCTCGAAAGAGGAACTAGATGCAATGGCCGACGTGAACGATTTGATGGAGCGGATTGGCGTCGAGCTAGGCATTCGTGCTGCGCTCGAAGAAGAGCCGAGCCGGGTGGCGTAACTCGGTAGTCTATGGCGTTTTCAGCGCGCAAGAATCGGCTTCAGATACCTTTTGAGCTGCTCTGAAAGTGCCTTGTGTCGGAGCCAATCTCCGGATCAAAACGAGGCCGCGTTTGGTGGGGCTTGGTATCAAGCTGTCAGGCCGATTTTGCTCTCCGTCATCGAAATAAAGATAGGTCTGCGCGTTTCTGCCTGTGGCGCGTATCGTTGCAAAATTGTTGGTCGCTTCATCAAAGAAGGACAGCGATTGATAATCCGGCCACTGGCCAACTGTCACATCAAGCACCGCGCCTTCTTGGCTCAGATCATATCTGCACAGCGAATAAAACAGATCAGGCGAACTGCGCACGACAGCTTGGGTTTGCGGCGTGATACGCTCGGGCGTGGTGAAGGCGTGCTCTGCAATGCCGCGGTCTTTGAGCGCGAGAAGTGCGCGATCCATGATCACGGATGGCGCGTAGTGCAGGGTCGCCCAATGCGCGGCGATCGCCGCAATGGAAAGTGTCGCCAACGGGCCAAGCCAGCGTTTCATTGGCTTTCTCCCTCACAAGAAAGCCGTTCAATCGCAGGCGAGGTGAAGCTTGCTTCGGGATCGGCGATCAGCGCTTCATCGGGCACGTAAAGGCGCAGGGTCAGATCGAATTTGCCTGCATTGCGACTGGATATCCAGTCGACCTGTTGCTCAGGGGGTTGGGCCGCGATGAGGACGCTCCAATTCTCAGGATCGCCGGTGATGCTGGTCGCATCGATACTGAGCGCTTTGTCCTCGTTCATCGGAAGCAGGCTGCGCGCATCATAAAGCGTGATGGACCACCAGTTCGCAGGCATTTTTCCGCCAACCATTCGATAATCGCATTCCTCTCTCAACAGATCGCCCGAGTCATCTGTGGTTCGGGTGAAATAGACCGCCTCGCTTTTCGCCAGCGCAAGCAGACCATGCCGCGCGACGCGGGCGCGGGTGTAGGGATCAGCGCTTTTGGAGCCTATTGCGAAATCACTGCGCCACCCGTCCACTTCGACATCGCCGAAATCCAGCGGCTTTGCCCCCGGCCACAGCCCTGCCATGTAGAGCGCGCTGGAGAGGCCAAGTGCGCTGCCAATGATCAATGCAAGAGAATAGCGTATGATGGTGCCCATCATTTGATGACGGCTTCAGCCTCAATCTCGACTTTCCATTCCGGCCGGCACAGCCATGCAACGCCCGCCATGGTGGCAGCTGGCTTTGCCGCGCCGAAATAGATTTTGTGGACCTCCCCCACCGCGTCCTGATCTTCGGGATCGGTAAGCAGCATGCGGGTTCGCACGACGTCCTCTGCTTCGCCGCCGAGTTCCTCAATCGCGGCAAGGATCAGATCGCAGCATCGCTCAGCCTGCGCGGCGGCGTTGCCGGGCGTGGTTGAACCATCGTCTTCGACGGGGCCGGTGCCGGCGACAATGATGCGATTGCCTTCCCTAACCGCGCGGCAAAAGCCGAATTGCGCCTCATAAGGTGAGCCTGATGTGGTACGGGAACGAGGACTTGTATCAGCGCTCATCTGGTTTTCTGCGGACACCGCTCGCGCTTGAACGCGCCATAATTGGTGCCAGCAACTTCCATCCAGAGTTGGCCATTCACGATTTCAAGTCGATATGCTGTTTCAAGATGTTCGCCCTCGGCCAAGGCTGAAACGTCGACGATTATGGCATCCGCATCCGTTCTGAGTGCGGTGATTGTTGCCACGGATTCGTGGAAGATCAACCGCGTTTCACTCACCGAGAGCATCGTATCCGACATCCCCGAGCAATCACTGCCCACTGCATCCCAGGTGCCGTGAAAACGCTCAGGAATAGTGATTTTCTGCGCTTGGGCAGGCTCTTCATGGGCCATCGCCGCATAAGCCGCAGCTGCGAAAGGCAAAGCAGCAGAAGCAATAACTACAGAGAACGGCTTGGGAATGAGTGAATTGACCATATGCCCACCCCTATCACTGCATTTTGCCCTAGCCCATAGTCGGGATCACGAAGGCGTTTGATCCGTCCCCTCCGCCATCGGGCCAGCGCTGGGTGATCTTTTTGAGCTTTGTCCAGAAGGCGAGCCCTTCAGTGCCGTATTGATCGATGTCGCCAAAGCCCGAGCGTTTCCAACCGCCAAAGCTGTGATAGCTTACTGGGACAGGGATCGGCACATTGACGCCCACCATGCCGACCTGAACGCGGCTGGCAAATTCGCGCGCTGCATGGCCGTTGCGGGTAAAGATCGCGACACCGTTTCCGTATTGGTGATCGCTGGGCAGACGCACGGCTTCTTCAAAGTCCTTCGCCCGCACCATTTGTAAGACGGGGCCGAAGATTTCTTCCTGATAGCTCTTCATCTGCGGTGTCACGCGGTCGATCAGCGTTGGGCCTACGAAGAAGCCGTTCTCGTGCCCCTGAAGCGTGTAGCCGCGCCCGTCGATCACAATTTCGCCGCCTTCTTCCTCGGCTGTGGTGATCCATTGTTCGATCCGGGCTTTATGTTCGGGCGTCACCACGGGGCCATAATGCGCATCCGGATCGGTCGAGACGCCAATGCGCAAGGCATTGATCGCCGGGATGAGTTTCTCTTTGAGCTTTTCGGCTGTGTCCTCGCCCACAGGCACCACGACCGGGAGCGCCATGCAGCGTTCGCCCGCCGATCCGAAAGCAGCACCGGCAAGATCATTCACCACCTGATCAAGGTCCGCATCGGGCATCACAATCCCGTGGTTCTTTGCCCCGCCAAAAGCCTGAACCCGCTTCGCATTCGCCGTGCCGCGCGAATAGATATACTGCGCGATGTCGGAAGAACCGACAAAGCTGATCGCGGGGATATCAGGGTGATCGATAATGGCATCGACCATTTCCTTGTCGCCATGCACCACTTGTAAGAGGCCTTCCGGAGCGCCTGCTTCGATGAACAATTCTGCCAGACGAACAGGGACGGACGGATCACGCTCTGAGGGTTTGAGAATAAACGCATTGCCGGCAGCGCACGCCATGCCGAACATCCACATCGGGATCATGGCGGGGAAGTTGAACGGGGTAATGCCAGCGCCGATGCCCAGCGGCTGACGCATCGAATAGACATCGATGCCGGGCCCTGCACCTTGCGTGTATTCACCCTTAAGCACCTGCGGAATGCCGCACGCGTATTCAATGACTTCAAGGCCCCGCTGCACATCGCCTTTTGCATCGTCGATGACCTTGCCGTGTTCGCTCGAAAGCAATTCGGCAAGCGATTGCATGTTCGCCTCAATCAACTCCTTGAATTTGAACATCACGCGCGCCCGCTTTTGCGGGTTGGTTGCCGCCCATTCCGGTTGGACCTTTTTGGCAGTCGCCACAGCCTTATCGAGCAATGCCGCATGACCCAACGCAACCTCGGCCTGAACCTCGCCCGTTGATGGGTTCCAGATCGAATGTTTGCGCGTCGCAGCCGGGCTGTCGCCGACAATAAAATGATCAACCTGCCGCATGATTGTTCCTCTCAACTATCAATATCTGTCGCACGCCTTAGCGGCATGGAGCAGCGAATCCAATGCGCGATCCCCATAGATCGGCCCTATAGATCGGATGGCGTACCTTCACCTATCTGATTGACCACATGAAGCCTTTACGGCAAAGCGCCCGCCGCACCGGATGATGGGCGCGCAAGCGGGTGTAGCTCAATGGTAGAGCAGCAGCTTCCCAAGCTGACGACGAGGGTTCGATTCCCTTCACCCGCTCCAAAAATCAGCCTTCAAATCCGCCGTACTTCAAGATTGTCGTTCTCATACAACCCCTAAGCTGCGGAATGGGTATTCTCGCGCTCAGCCACTCTTCGAGCTTGGGGGAACGTAATGCCCGATCTGTCTTTCTCTACCATCGCCGCGCACAATCCTGCTGATGTCAAACCTTTGGGACGCACGCCCGATGGCGATCCGGTGGTGCGAGCTGGCAGCGGGCTTGATGGCAAGAAACTTGAATATGTGATCACCGCCAATGGCGCGGCGCTCCGCGAGGAGGAGCCGGTCGACACCAGCGCGCGTAGCGGAATCACGGTTGATGATACGATGATCCGCTCGATCATCGATCGTCAGCTTGAATTCGAGCTCGCCTTTATCGAAGCTCTGTTCGACGGCGATCCTCCCGGCACCAGTGCCGTGGATGTGCTTGCAACCGCCATGCATTGGATTGAGATGCTGCCCGATTCCACTCGCAAAGAGGTGAAGTTGGGCCTGTTTGTCATGGAGTTCATCCTCGGCCGCAGCTTCCCCGATCTCACTATCAAGGAACGGCAGGACCGGATCGAAGGTCGGATAATCAATTCGATATTCGGTTTCGTGAAGACGCTCGGGCGGCTGCGGTCTGTGTTCTATTCGGCCTACTATCAAATGCCCGCCAGCTGGCAGAGCCTGGGCTTTGAGCATCCCGAGCAGCGTCCGGATTTTCCCGGCTATTCCAGCAAGCAAAGCCTGTCGCCCGTCATCCTTACAGGTGATGAACAGTGCGACTGGCTTATCATCGGTTCAGGCGCGGGCGGGGCTGCTGCTGCTGCTGCGCTTTCAGCCAAGGGTGAGAAAGTCATCATTATTGAAAAGGGTGATTACTGGTCCACCGATGAAATTCGCCACGATGACGCGCGCCAATATGCCGAGCTGTACAATGGCGGGGGCCTGATGGCGTCGAGCAATTTTGAGATTGCCATCATGCAGGCTGAGTGTGTGGGCGGGTCCTCACTCGTCAACAACGGCATCTGCTTCCGACCTGATGGAGGCCCCGACAAAATCCATCCCAAGGCTCCCGACGTTATTGCGCATTGGGAAGATAAATTCGGCGTGCGGATTGATCGGGCGAAACTTTCAAAATCATTCGATTTCCTGTGGGAGCGGATGCAGGTTGCCGAGCTTACGCCCGATCAGGCCGGGCCGAATGGGGACTATCTGAAGAATGCGTGGGATGCCTTCCTCGCCAGCGGTCATGCCAAGCCGAGCGACCGGCAAGCGCCGTTTGCTCTCTTTGAGAAGAATTACGGCAAGCAGCGAACCAAGCGCGAATGCTGGGGGTGCGGGTATTGCAATTCGGGCTGTCCTTATGACCGTAAGAATTCCGTGGTGGAGACTTTGCTGAAAGACGCTGAGGATGCGGGCGCCATTATCGCTGCAAATGCAAGCGTGCGCCGGATCAATATCGGCACCCATCTGCGCGACAACCCTGTCAAATCGGTGCAGGTCAAACAGAATGGCGAAACGCACCGGATCAAACCGAAAAAAGGCGCCATCATCGCAGCTGGCACGGCGGCATCCTCGAAACTGTTGGAGCGGTTGGACGTCGCCAATGTGGGCGAGACAATTGCGTGCAATCTCGCCTGTCCTGTCATTGCCAAGATGCCGCACGAAATGAAAAGCTGGGACGGGGTGCAGATGGGATCTTATGTCGATCGCGGCACGCACCTGATCGAAAGCTGGTTCCACCCGCCCGCCAGTTTCTCGGCTTCGATGGGAGGATGGTTCGGCGAATATGTGCGCCGGATGCAATCCTATTCAAACCTCGTGTGCCTCGGCATTCTTATGCCGGTGAGCGATATGGGCGAGGTTGATGATGGCGATTACGATATCAAGTTGAAATCGAACTATCGCAAGAAATTGCGCTGCTATATCGTTGACACGATCCGCCTGCATTTCGCTGGCGGGGCCGAAGAGGTTTATCTGCCCTCTTCAAAGAGCATCACTGTGAAGCCGGGCGATGATGTCGAAGCGATTGTTGAAGAGCACATGCAGGACGGGCGCGATTTCATCGTCAGCACATCGCACCCGCAAGGCGGCAACATCATGGGATCATGGCCGGGAAATTCGGTCGTTGGCAGCGATCTGCGTGTCCACGGCCACAAGAACCTCTATGTCGCTGATGCGAGCGTGTTCCCATCCTCCATTCGCATCAACGCCCAGATGTTCACGATGGCGATGGCGCATTCGACGTTTTCCTGATGTTAGCGAATTCGAGAACGAACAAGCAAACCATGGCAACTTGAGTTTCAAATGGTCATCTGCGTTTCAAACATATTGTCTAGGGAATATCTTCGTTTGATGAATTAATTACAGAATGCAAACTCTTCAGGTCGAGCATCTCTTTCCAACAATGGAGGCTCTTATGCCGTTTACTCTTATCAAAGGCAGTTTTGTACCAGAGTTTGGCCGGCCGGATGGCGATTCTTTGCGGTTTGTCCCTGACAATGTTGATCCGATTTTCAGGCTTCGCAGGCGTGGTCGTGGCCCAAAGATCAATGCTCAAAACGGCAGTGTTCAACTTCGCTATGAGGCGATCGACACGATGGAAACGGGCACAGGGGAATTTGCTGAAGCCGCGACAGAGGCAAACCTGCAATTGGCAATGTCGCAGGATGGCAGAGGCCATATCTGCACCAATCAATTAGGGCCAAACGGAAGGCCTATCGCATTTGTTTTTGCAGGGGATCGTGCGGATGAAGATGGGGCTGATATCTGGTTAGACCCCGAAGATATCGAAGATAGTATCAACGTAAAACAGCTCCAATCAGGTCTGGCCTACCCTCTCTATTACGACACCTTATTCGATGATTTGCGAGAGAAGTGCACCGATGCCAGCCAGGAAGCGAAGTGTGAAGGGGCGGGGGTTTGGGCTGCGGATCGCACAAACAAAGGCCTTTTCTGGAACCCAGACGTTGATCAGCTTGATCCGGTATTTCCAAAGCTGTGGAGACGCATCGACAAGTATGTGAGGGATGACACGTTCTTCGAACCGGCGAACAAATTTGGAAACTTTCTTCCATGGATGCGCCAGCAGCGTGATGAACGTGTGAGTGTACCCTCTCGCGGTCTGTTCACTGGCTTCGATGACTTGATCGAGAGGGTGTCAGATGACGAAATCAGGCTTGAGGTTGAGCCGCATGAGATGATCATCATCTCTGTTTGAGCGGCCAAGGCCCTCACTCTTACTTCGGCGGCATGCGGATCGCTCCATCGAGCCTAAATTGATGGCCATTGATGTAGGTATTGCTGGCAATCTCTACGATGAGCGATGCAAATTCTTCCGGTTCGCCCAGCCGTTTTGGGAAGGGGACGCTGGCGTTGAGTTGATCCCACATCTGCGGATTGCGATCTTTCATGCTGAGCATAAGCGGGGTCGCAAAAATGCCTGGCATCACTGAATTCACCCGAATGCCCAGATCCATCAGATCGCGCGCCATTGGCAGAACCAAACCGTTCACCCCGGACTTGCATGAGCCATAGATAACCTGACCGATCTGGCCGTCTTGTGCGGCGACACTGGCAGTGAGCGTAATTGAACCGCGCTCGCCATCGTCATTCACGGGCTCTGAATTGGCCATGCCGAGCGCGGATATGCTGGCGACGCGATAGCTGGCGACCAGTATGCCTTCTGCACCAAAGGCATAGTCTTCCGTCGGCAGGCGCTTGTACCCGCCGGTTGCCTTGTCATAGCCGATTGTCTTGCCTCTTTTGGAAGCCATCGCGCAGTGCACTGTCACGCGTTCCTGACCATTGGCAGCGCGCGCTGCGGCAAAACCAGCCTCGACGCTTTCCTCACCCATTATGTCGACATGATGGAATGTGCCGCCAATCGCTGCAGCGTGTTCTTCGCCTGCCTCATCATTGATATCGAAGATCGCGACTTTCAGGCCCTTGTCCGCAAGAGCCTTCGCACTCGCGCGCCCCAGGCCCGATGCGCCACCTGTCACGACTGCGGCCATTCCCTGTTCGAGTTTCATTGCGTTTCCTTTCCCGGTTTCAAACTCGATTAGTGCGAATGAAGCGGCGAGGCCACCTGTCGAATTTGCCGTGGCGCGTACGGCTGTGGCTGGTAGGGCACATCGCCATGGACACGTTTCTTCTCACAATGCTGCTTGTGTTTGTGAGCGTCGCCGGCGCGCGCGATCAAGTGCTGGTTGCGCGGCTTTCGGATGCATCGGATCGGGCCGCACCGCTGCTCTTCGTTGCCATAGTGTGCGCGGGGCTGAGTGCGGCGGCGCTGGGATTTGCAGGATCGGCGATTGCGCACATTCTCCCCACCCGTGCGGGCACGATGCTTGTCGCTTTCGCCCTTGTCGCGGCAGCAATCGAGCTTGCCTGGCCTGTCAAAGTGCGAGCGATGAAGGAACCAACACGCTCGCTCGGCGCTATTGGATTTGTTCTGCTGGTCAAGCAGATGGTTGATGGGCCGCGCTTTATCATCTTTGCTTTTGCCGCGGCCGCCCATTTCGCGCCTGCAGCTGCAATTGGCGGAGCGCTGGGCGGAGCAATGGCACTCGCAATTGGGTGGTTTGTGGGCGAGCGGAAATTGGCGCGACTGCCGTTTTCTATCCTTCGACCTTTGCTGGGCGCGTGTTTGTTTGTTGCGGGGTTATTGATCGGATTGAACGCTCGTTTCGTCATCTGGTGATCGATTTATACGATCACTGCGAATGTGTTTTTCTCGAAACCAATCGCGGTCCTGATGCGTTGATTAAGTGAACCCGACGAAGCGCGGTTCCCCAACCATTCAATGGTTTCTCGCGCTCACCACACCAGATTCAGGAGCACAAGAATGCTTGACCCAAACAACAATTCGACAACCCAGATGGTGGCAGAAATCAACGCACTGCTGGCCGATCACTTTGCCCTCTATGTTAAGACAAAGAACTTTCACTGGCATGTGAAGGGCCCACGTTTCCGCGATCTGCACGTCCTGTTCGATGAACAAGCGATCGAAATTCGCGACCAGATTGACGCAATCGGTGAACGCGCCCGTAAAATCGGCGGCGACACGATTACCTCAGTCGGCATGATTGCACAGCACACGCAGGTGAAGGATCAGGACAAGGTCTCACTCTCAGCAGAAGAGATGATCCGCGAACTGCGTGATGACAACGCCAACATGGTTTCACGTCTTAAAGCGATGAAGGAAACCGCCGAAGCTGCAGGCGATAACGCAACCGATGGACTTATCGACGACTGGACCGACATGGCAGAAGAGCGCGTGTGGTTCCTCAATTCGATCCTCGGATAAGAATTAACGCAGGAGAGGCGCGGTCAACGCGTCCATGAACACGAAAAGGCCGTTTCCGGTGTAGCCGGGAGCGGCCTTTTTGCTATGCGCTTTGGCTATGCAGAATATTGAGATGATTGAAGGCGCAAGCATCGCCGAGATTGCTGATTGGTTGGCGGCAAAACTGTCAGGCGGTGACGGACCGTTTGCCATCACCATGCCGGGCGGTTCTACCCCGTTTCCCGTGCTGGCCGATTGGACCAAACGGAATGAGCAAAAGATGGATTGGAAGAGCCTTTCTGTGTGGCCCAACGATGATCGGATCGTGCCCGAAGATCACGAAGCATCGAATACAGGCAAAATGCGGGCTCTGCTCGAACCTGTGGGGGCAAAGGTCGTTGCGCTCGGTGAAGACAGCCAGCCGCCGCATTTCGCGCTCACCTGGCTCGGCATGGGGCCTGATGGCCATATCGCATCGCTTTTCCCCAACACCGATCCGCAATCAGGCGATGCACAAGTGGTCCGCCGCCTGACGCCCGATCCCTTGCCGCCGCACGCCCCGTTTGATCGGATCACGCTGACGCTGCCCGCATTGCTGAATTGCGATGCGATCCTGTTCACTCTCGGCGGCGCATCGGATAAACGCGACGTGTTTGAAGCCGCGATGCGGGGCGAACATGATCTGCCCATTGCGCGGCTGCTGCGCGGCGCGAACGAACGCGGTATCAAGGTGACATGCTTCACCTGATCATCAAGGCGATCCCCGCACCGCTTCACCGCGCGGTGATGCCTTACGCGCACAAGGTTCGGCATTACTGGCGGCGATGGCGCGGCAAGCCCATTCAGGGCGCTGCGATAATCCTGACCAATCCGGCCGGCGAAGTGCTACTGCTTCGCCATTCCTACGGACCGCCCGTATGGGCTTTGCCGGGCGGAGGGATTGGCGCTCGCGAAGATCCCGCTGCTGCGGCGAGGCGCGAATTGGCCGAGGAATTGCAGATTTCTCCCACGTCGATGCAAAGTCTCGGAACCGTGGAAGAGGTCATTTCGAGCTCGCATCACATTGGGCATTTGTTTGCTGCCACGACCGACCAAACACCAAAGCCAGATGGCCGCGAAGTGGTGGAGGCGAGCTTTTTTGCCGCCGACGCGCTGCCGGACAACACCGGGCGCATATCCTTGTCGCGCATCGCAGCGTGGCGAGAGCGAACTGCCAGCCTTTAAAGCAGCGATAGTTGCGCGTTATCCTTGGGCGGCTCTTTCGTTTCGCCGCGATCAAGGTTTGACAGGGTCAGCCCCATCAACCGGATCGGCATGGGCAGCGGCAATTCCTCATCCAGCAAAGCGCGGCCAAGCTCGGCCACTTCCTCTTTCGTTTCGATCCAGTGAGAGACCGACTTTGCACGAGTGATCTGCTGGAAATTGTTGAACTTCATCTTCAGCGTGATGGTCTTGCCGCGCACAGGCTTCCCATCGATCTTTGCCGCCTCAATCCGGTCCCACACGACATCGATGATGTTTTCCAGCGTCTCTCGCAAGGCTGCACCACCGCCGATATCCTCGCTAAATGTCCGCTCTCCGCCGACGGATTTGCGAATGCGGTGGGCGCGCACAGGCCGCAGGTCGATGCCGCGAGCCGCGCGGTAGAGGTAATCAGCCATGCTGCCAAAATGGCTCCGCAGAAAGGCGATGTCTTTTGCTGCGAGATCAGCCCCAGTTTCAATACCGAGCCGCTTCATCTTTTCTTCCGCCTTGGGCCCGACGCCGTGGAACCGCCTGATGGGGAGACCGGCCACAAACTGCGCGCCCTGCCCGGGACGGATGACGCACATGCCATCAGGCTTGTTCTGGTCAGAGGCAATTTTGGCGAGAAACTTATTGTAAGACACACCTGCACTCGCGGTCAGCTGCGTTTTCGCGCGGATTTCCTGCCGGATCAGCTCAGCAATGCGGGTGGCGCTGCCTATGCCAAGGCGATCTTCGGTAACGTCAAGAAATGCCTCGTCAAGGCTTAGCGGCTCAACATGCGGGGTGTGATGTTCGAACACTTTGCGGATTTGACGGCTCGCCTCCTTATACGCATCAAACCGGTGCCGCACGAAAACGAGATCGGGGCACAACCGTTTCGCCGTCACCGATGGCATGGCCGATCTGACGCCAAACTTACGCGCTTCATAGCTGGCAGCCGCCACCACGCCGCGCCCGCTCGATCCGCCTACCGCCACTGGTTTGCCGCGCAATTCCGGATGATCGCGCTGCTCAACGCTCGCGAAAAACGCATCCATATCGACATGGATGATCTTCCTGAGGCCGTTTTCAGCCGCCTCATCCATTTCAGCAGAAGGAGATGCATCGCTGCTCATTGCGGTGCCAAGATAGGCCGCACAGCGGACATAAGGAACCTTCACAAGGAACAATCGCGCCGCTGAAGTATTTTGTGCACATGCGAAAAGAACAGTGGTCACCATCGGCGCCCTCGGGCAAAGGGGCAGCGATGGCGGCACCTCTCCCACAATCTGGCGCTACTCAAACGACCATTTCCAAGAAAGTGGGTGAGACCGAGCTTATCTGGATGATGGCGCTTCTGATGGCGCTTCAAGCTTTTGGCATCGATGCGATGCTGCCCGCGCTTGACGATATGGCGCTGGAATTGGGCGTCGCCGAGGGCAATGATCGCCAGTTCGTGATCGGCGTCTATCTGCTGACAGCTGGCATGGGCGCGCTGGTGCCGGGCGCATTGGCTGACCGGTTTGGAAGGCGACCTGTTCTGTTCACAGCAATAGGTGTTTACGTCGTCCTCGCCATCGCCTGCGCGCTCATCACCACGTTTGAACAATTGATCGCGGTGCGTGCCGCATCCGGATTCTTTGCTGCGGGCATCGTCGCGCTGCCGCCTG
Organism: Erythrobacter sp. YT30; assembly: GCF_001542875.1. Lineage (GTDB taxonomy): Bacteria > Pseudomonadota > Alphaproteobacteria > Sphingomonadales > Sphingomonadaceae > Erythrobacter. The sequence goes on from NZ_LMAF01000002.1 coordinate 1,584,548, forward strand.
CCATCATCAGAGACCGTGTGGGCGGTGACAAAATGGCGAAGATGATGAGCCTTATCTTTGTGATCTTCCTCATGGTGCCCGCCGTCGCTCCGTTTATCGGCGAAGCCATTCTGGCAGCGACGGGCAGCTGGCGGATGATCTTTGCCGCCATGGCAGTGCAGGGCGTGTTGATGGGCCTTTGGATTTACGCACGTCTTCCTGAAAGCCTTGATCCTGAAAATCGCCAGGAAATCCTCCCGGTGGTGATCGGCCGCAACATGTTGAGCGCGCTGAGCGATCGTTCCGTGATCGGCTATGTCTTGGGCAGTACCCTGGTGTTTGGCGCTTTGTTCGGGTTCATCAATTCATCGCAGCAGTTGATCAGCGACGGGTTCGGCGCGCCGGACGCGTTTCCTTACGTATTTTTCGCGTGTGCCGGATCCATGGCGATTGCCAGTTGGTCCAATTCGCGGATCGTCGAACGGTTCGGAGCGCGCCGCGTCAGCCACACTGCGATGTTCGCATTTATCGCCGTCGCAGCGTTGCAAGTGTTCTTTGCATTCCAGCCCGATGAAAGCCTGTGGCAATTCGTGCCGCTAATGGCGATCAATATGGCGCTTCTCGGCTTTATCGGCAGCAATTTCAGCTCCATCGCAATGAACCCGTTCTTCCATATCGCAGGGGCAGCAAGTTCGGCCCATGCCTTCGTCCGCATGACGAGTGCTTCGCTGATCGGCGGGGCGATTGGATACGCCTTCGATGGGACAGCTCGCCCGCTGGCGTTGGCCTTGTTGGCAAGCGGGGTCGTTTGCCTGCTGCTGGTTCTGTTCAGCGAAAAAGGTCGTTTGTTCAAACCGCCCCAGGCAACGCAGCGTTTTCCATCGGGGATGCGGGGCTGTTAGTGTTCCGCCCGTAAGCGCCGCCAAGCGAGATCGGCAAATTCACAAAGCAGAGGCCGCGTGTCGCGTGGGTCGATTATGTCCTCGACGTTGAAGCGTTCGGCTGATCGGAATGGCGAGGTGACTTTGCCAAGTCGTTCCTTGATCGATTCTAATTCAGCCTCTGGATCGTCGGCGGCTTCGAGTTCGGACTTGTAGGCAACTTCCAGCCCGCCAGCGATGGGAAGCGAGCCCCAATCGCCCGACGGCCAGCAGAACCGGTACTGATATCTGTCCGCATTGCTCATCGCGCTACCCGCAATCCCGTAAGCGCGGCGCATGACGATGCTGGCGAGCGGCACGGTGGCGCGATAGATCGCGTTCATCGCCTGCACCCCATAGCGGATTGTCCCCGCCATTTCCGCCTCGCGCCCGATCATAAAGCCCGGATTGTCGACCAGATGCACGATGGGTAGCCGGAACTGGTCTGCCAATTTGACGAAGCGTTCGACCTTTTCGGAAGTCTTGGCTTCCCACGATCCACCAAGGAATGAAGGATCGCTTGCAACGATAGCCACGGGCCAGCCATCAAGGCGGGCGAGGGCGGTGATCGCCGCGCGGCCCCAATGCTTGCCGATCTCGAAAACGGTGCCGGTGTCGAAGACCATATCAAGGCACCGGCGCATCGAATAAACCTCATTCGGAGCGCGGGGGACAAGGCTCAACAGCGCCTCTTCCTTGCGGTTGACCGGATCGGTGCAGTTAGAACGGCGGGCAAGCTGTCCGACATGCTCAGGCATGAAAGACAGGAAATGGCGTGCACGGGCAAAAGCTTCAGCTTCGCTCCCCACTTCATCATCACACACACCGTTGCGGGTATGAATGTCAGCGCCGCCAAGCGCTTCTTTGTCCCTCGGATCGGTGCCCTCATCGCCGTCCATCGCTGCGACGACAGCAGGGCCAGCGGCAAATACCTGGCTTAGCCCGCGCACCATTATCGAATAATGGCTGGCAGCCAGACGCGCTGCGCCAAGCCCCGCTGTTGGACCAAGCGCGAGCGCCACCACAGGCACCGTGTCGAGATTGCACACGACATCACCCCAGCCGGGCACGGCGGGGATGTAGGTCGCGCCGATCTGCTCCAGCGTCTTGACGCTGCCGCCGCCGCCCGTGCCATCGATCATCTTGATGATGGGGAGCTTCAGCTCATGCGCCATTTGTTCGGCCTGCACCATTTTGCGCGCAATGCCTGCATCAGCCGCACCGCCTCGGATGGTGAAATCATCGGCTGTCGCAACCACTGGGCGGCCATGCACGGTGGCTTTGCCGAACAGGAATGGGGCAGGGGTAAGGCCAGTCAGATCGCCTTTGTCATCGTACGATCCTTTGCCAGCGATCTTGCCAATTTCGCGGAAGGATCCCGGATCGCAAATCGCCGCCAGCCTTGCGCGCGCATCCATTTTGCCGCGCGAATGCTGACGTGCGACTTTCTCCGACCCGCCCATTTGTTCCGCGAGCGTTTCGCGCACGCGCAGTTCTTCGAGTTCTTTGGCCCAGGTCATTTGATCCGTGTCACTCCGGCTCGGGTGTCGGAATGGTGCTGATCGGATTGGGAGCGTTCAAGGCATCGCATTCATCCAGCGAGGTCATGGTGAAACTGGTATTGGTGACTTTCCAACCCCCGCCGGTTGAGTGGTCGGAGCGAAACTTCGCAAGGCTCATCGAATTGATGCCGCAATGGGTGCGCTCGCCATTCAAAAGAAAGACATAGGGGCCCCAAACATGCGCCATCGTCCCGTCGACCTTCACGTCTGAGTAATACATGTACTCGTCCGTGCCCTGTGGAGAGGTCTCCCACGCTTTCAGATGCTCGCCTGCGGTGACGATCCGGATATTCGGCTCCTCAGGTTCGCGGCGATCGTGAATGAATATGACACCATCAGGGATCATCGCCTCGGCAAGAGCAGTTTTGTCAGGTGAGCGCAGCGCATCGAAGAACGCATCGACGGCACCCCTGACTTGAAGCGCTTCTCTGTCGCGATTGAGTTCTTCAGCGGAAAGAGGTGTGGCAGTGATGGCTAGCACTGCGGCGATGGTGCGATTGATCATGGATTAAAGGTTAGGCCACAATCGCGCGGAAGAAAACCGCTCACCCTGAGCCTGTCGAAGGGTTGCTCTTCCGCTTTCGATCCTGACATTCAAAAAAAGACAATGCTTCGACAAGCTCAGCATGAACGGGTTTACTGAGGTTGAGGCCGAAAATCGGCAATGCCCCACGTGATCGGGCCGTCGGGGTGTTTCTCGCGATTGATGACGGCTGAAAGAAACGCGCGTGCACCATACAGCGCCTTTTCCGCGCGCGGCACATAGGTGCGGCTGTTCCACGCTTCGATCCCGCGCTTTCTTACCTTGCGGCCGATCGCGCCATAGATACGTGCTGCGGACAAGACTGCCCAGCGGCTGCGAAAAGGCAGTCGCTCTGCGCCTACTCGAGCGGCCGCTTCATGCTTTTCGACGAGCGCCACAAGACGTGCGGCCATTTCGGCAAGTTCCTCGCGGTGATGCGGTTTGGTGTGCTGGCCGGGCTCGATATCCTGTTCGACCAGCCATTCCATCGGCAGATAACAGCGCCCCGCTGCATCATCTTCAACGATATCGCGCGCAATGTTGGAAAGCTGAAAAGCGAGACCCAGATCATTCGCGCGGTCGAGTGTGTCGCTATCGTGTGGGTTAACGCCCATCACCACTGCCATCATCACGCCCACAGCGCCCGCGACATGATAGCAATATCGCATCATGTCCGCCTCGGTCCGTGGGCGCCAATCCTCGGCATCAAGCGCAAATCCAGCAATGACGTCTTCGGCCATTTGCGGCGTAAGGCCAACTTCCTTTGCAACGATACCGAACGCGTCAAAGGCGGGGTCACCTGTCGGCTTTCCTTCAAAGGCTTTGCCGGTGAGCTTTCGGATGAGGGCAAGGCGGCTATCCAAATCGGACTGATCGCCCAGTTCGCCGCCCATCACCTGATTATCGGCAATATCATCGCACCGTCGGCACCAGGCATAAAGCAGCCAGGCGCGCTCACGCGTCTCCTTGTCGAACAGACGCGCCGCTGCAGAAAAGCTTTGCGAGCCTTGCTTTATGGCAAGGCGGGAGTGTTCAACGAGAGCCTCGCGGCGAGTGGATTGAATGTTCGGTTCGACGCCCATGGTGGTGGTATCTTACAGATCTTCCGCCTTCATCTGGAAGATCGGTGTATGCGGTTGATAGCTTTCCATCTTGTCCAGCAGATCAGGAAGGGTCTCTGCCGCGATCAGAATGTTCGAATGCACTGGCCTAACAAATCCTACCTCGGCCATTTTCGCGTTGAAGGCGATTAGATCATCGTAAAAGCCAAAGGCGTTGAGCAGCCCAACCGGGTCCGAATGATAGCCGAGCTGTGCCCAGCTCATCGCTTCCCACAATTCGTCCATCGTCCCGACCCCGCCCGGAAGCGTCACGAAGCCATCGGATAGATCGGTGAACTTCTGCTTGCGTTCATGCATTCCCGATACCGCGATCAATTCATCACATTCGGGATTGGCCACTTCGGACTTGATGAGCGCATCGGGAATAACGCCGATAACCTCGCCGCCTTCCTGCTTGGCGCCTTTGGCCACAGCGCCCATCAGGCCAAGCCTGCCGCCGCCATAGACTACGCCAATCCCGCGTTGAGCAAGAGCAGCGCCGACATCCTCAGCAAGTTCGATATAGCGCGGATCAGCAGGCGAGGCTGAGCCGCAGTAAATTGCGATACGTTTCATAGATCCTCCTCAGTATGGGGAGGGGGACCATCCGCAGGATGGTGGAGGGGCATGTTGTTCAAAGCGACTAGCCTTTCATCACATATTTGGACGATGCGCCTAATCACTGCGTCCATATCTTCAAGCACAAGTTTCGCTGGGATACGCGTGGTGGCAATGCCCTTTGACCGGAGGAAGTGCGAACGAGCGCGATCTGCGTCCACTGCCCGGCGGGTATCATGGGCGCGTCCATCTACCTCAATATCCAGCTTTGCCTTTGCACAGTAAAAGTCGAGGACATAGCGGCCTGCAGGGTGTTGTCTTCTGAACTTGTAATCGCCGGGGCATTTGCGCAGTTCTTGCCAGAGGAGCGTTTCGGGTAGCGACATTTCGCTGCGCAATTTGCGGGCGAGTTTTATGGTTTGTCTTGGGCCTGTGATCATGCCTTGCTGTGCCCCTCCACCAAGCTTCGCTTGGGTCCCCCTCCCCGAGGGGCAGGATTTACGCAGGTGCCTTCACCTTCAAGTCTTCCAGCATAATCCCAGCGGTTGCCTTTCCCGACCCCACAACGCCCGGAATGCCTGCGCCCGGGTGCGTGCCTGCGCCGACGAGGTAGAAATTCTCGATCACATCATCGCGGTTGTGGCCGCGAAGATATGCGCTTTGCCACAGGAGCGGTTCCAAGCTGAACGCGCTGCCCATGTGCGCCGATAGATCCTGCTGGAAATCCTTGGGCGCATAGCTGAATTTCGTCACGATCCGATCGTGAATGTCCGGGATCAGGCGCCGCCCGATTTCATCGAGGACCATCTTTTCAAGCTTTGGCCCAACCTCGTCCCAATCAACCGGCATCTTGCCCATATGCGCAACGGGAACGAGAGCGTAGAACGTGCTCTTACCCTTGGGCGCCATGCTGGGATCTGTCACAGTCGGGTGGTGGAGATAGATCGCGAAATCCTCAGGCAGAACGCCATTTGAGAAGATGTCATCGAGCAGGCCCTTATAACGCTGCGCAAACAGGATCATGTGGTGCGCGATGCCCGGCCATGTGCCTTCGAGCCCGAAGTGGACGACGAAGAGCGAAGGCGAAAAGCTCTTGCGTGACAAGGACTTCGCCATCTTCTGACCGCGCTGGGAATCAGAAAGCAAATCCTTGTAAGAATGCATGATATCGCCATTGGAAGCGACAGCATCGAAGCGCTCTTTCCAACCCGATTTGGTCTCAACTTCATCGGCGCGCGTGCCGATTGTGTGAACCTGCACCACCGGATCGCCGACGCGCATTGTGCCGCCGAGGCGCTCAAAATGACGAACCATGCCCGCAATCAGGCGGTTGGTCCCGCCGCGCGCCCACCAAACACCGCCATCTTTTTCGAGCTTGTGAATAAGCGCATAGATTGAGCTGGTGCGCATCGGATTGCCGCCCACCAGCAACGAGTGAAAGCTGAATGCCTCGCGCAGTTTGGGGTGTTTGATATAGCTGGACACCATCGAATAGACGCTTCGCCAGGCCTGCTCGCGCACCAGAGCGGGAGCGGCTTTCAGCATGGTCTTGAAATCGAGGAACGGCTTCGTGCCCAGTTTCAGGTAGCCTTCCTCGTAAACCCGGGCCGAGTATTCGAGAAACCGGCTGTACCCGACCACATCATCCGGGTTCAGCTTTGCGATTTCCGCGTTCAATTCGTCTTCGTCATTCGAATAATCGAAGTTTGTCCCGTCGGGCCAGTTGAGGCGGTAGAACGGCATGACTTTCATGAGCTCGACATCTTCTGCGATGTCGTGGCCGGTCAGCTCCCAAAGTTCCTCAAGACACGGCGGATCGGTGACGACTGTGGGGCCTGCGTCAAACGTGAAGCCGTCCTTTTCCCAGAAATAGGCGCGGCCACCGGGCTTGTCGCGCGCTTCGACAACCGTTGTCGCGATGCCGTGCGATTGCAGCCGGATTGCAAGCGCCATGCCGCCAAAGCCTGCACCAATGACGCAGGCCGTTTTGCCCTCATACTTCTTGGCGATGTCAGGGTTGATGCCCTTACCTGCCGCCTTCGCGGGTGAGAGATCGAGCTTTGCATCGGCGTTCATGCCGGTTTCTCCGTACTGAGTGGTATTCCGGGCGAAAAGAGGGCGCGCATCGCCCTTGTGATAGCTACGGGAGGCTTGCCCGTGAGGATGCGCACCTTGTCGGCCAATGAACTGTCGCCGGCATAGAAACGTTCCACCAGCGGGCCGGAAAGTCCGTAAAACCTTTGAAGGACGACGACGCGCTGTTCCGGGTCTGCCGCTTCGAACAGCATGCGCACTAGAGTGCGGTAAAAGCTCATGCTTTGCCAATGCGCGCGGGCGCGAGTTTCGCAAAAGCGTGCGAGGTCTTCGCCCGTTGTCTCTGGCGCGCGGGCGAGCAGATCGGCAATCGCCAGCGCGTTATCGGCGGCAAAGGGCAGGGTGTAACTGGTAAGCGGATGTGAAAACCCGCCACGCGATCCCGCAATTGCGACGCCGGGAATGCGCAATTCATCAAGCACGGCATCGAAATTCCCGCCGCTGACCACAGGCAAAATGCCGGTTTCGTGGCCGATGACTTCGCCGGTCAGCCCATTGGCCCGGGCATAATTCTGCGTGCGTGACCACAGCTGGTCTTTGTCCATCTTGGCGTGATCAGCGTAATAGGTGTCTTCGATAAACACCTCGTCTTCGGCCAAAGGCAGGACGTAGACAAATCGATACGCTGCGCCATTGCCATACGGCGCAACCTGATCGACGGTTGCATCCATGATGACAGGGCGGGTGAGGCCGTGGGGCTGATCGGTGCGGATATGCTGGCCAAGGAATACCTGCCAGCCGCCTGCTAGGTTCTCGCTTGAGGTGAACGTGCGGCAGTCGATCACGCGTTTTGCATCAATGCGCGAGCCATCCTCCAGAGTGACACCGTTTGCGTCCAATTCACGGGCGCTGGTGCCCAAACGCACCGATCCTTGCGGCAGCGTCGCCATCAAGACTTTGTGAAAGTCCTCGCTCGCCATGGAGCGGTAACTTGTCGGCAAAGTGCGCCCATAGCGGGGGAAGTGAATCTCGTACCCCTCATCCCAGGCATTCAACGGAAAAGCGGAAAGCAGATCGGTCGCCGCATCCTCAAGATCGCTCGTAAACCAGCTCCAGCGGTGATTGCCGCCAAGGCTATCCCCCGCATCGAGCAGCACAAACCGGCAATCGGGTACGCGATTATGCAATGCAAGCGCCAGCAAGCCACCGGCCAGGCCGCCGCCGACAATAACGACGTCTGCTTCGGTTTTGGCGCCCGTTTCTGCTTTTGAATCGCTCATCTGTTCAATGCCCTAGGCTTAAGTGAGTGTTCGAGCAATGTTACACACAATCCCCGGTGCGTTTGGCAGCGCGGCTTGCGCGAAGTCTCTTGCCACATCAGAAGCTTGCGCATGGCTCAGCTTATCCCGGATCGCACCACGATCATCGTTTCCATCGGCATCACGATTGCGGCTGTTTTGATCCTGCTTGCGATGGACCGACCGCCGATTTGTGAATGCGGGTATGTGAAGCTGTGGCATGGCGACATCAATTCGATGGGCAATTCTCAGCATATCGCCGATTGGTACACGCCCAGCCATATCATCCATGGTCCAATTTTTTACGCGCTCGGCTGGCTGCTGTTCAGCAAGTGGAAGATCGGTGGGGAGAACGCGGTTCGATGGGGATTGCCGCTTGCGGTGTTTTTGGAAGCGGCGTGGGAAGTGCTCGAAAACACGCCGATGGTGATTGATCGGTTCCGCTCGGTTACGGCCAATTGGGGCTATTCAGGCGATAGTGTGCTCAATTCTACCGCTGATATCGGCTGGATGGCCGTCGGCTTCTACCTCGCGATGAAACTGCCTGTGAAAGTCACCATTATCGCTGCCATCATCATGGAAGTGGTCGCAGCGCTGGTAGTGCGCGATGGATTGACGCTGACGGTGATTATGCTGCTGTTCCCGATTGACGCGATTGCCGAATGGCAGGCAGCGGGCGGCGGCGCGGCCTAAGGGGTGAACCGCAGGCCGAATTGAGGGAACCGCTAAAGGATCAGGTGGTTGAGTGGCTGAAACGAAAGGTCGCCCCCCATGCCTCTCCTCTCTAAGTCCCGCTTGAAATCCCTCCCCGCAGCAACGGCTTTTGTCGCGCTTGCATTCACAGCATCCCCGCTATTGGCTGAGGACGCGTCGAATGAAAGCGAGCAGCAACAAGGCCCGCCTTCCGGTATGGAGCAGCAAGGGCAGGGTGAAGGGCCGCCAGCCGGCCCGCCCGCCGGTCTTGGCTTCAAGCCTGTTTTTGATGACACCTGGGTCACGGTCGGCATCGGCGCAGGGCTGGTGCCGAGCTATGCAGGGTCAGATGATTACGTCCCTTTCCCACTCCCGCTGATCGTCGGACGCGTCGGCGGAGTGGGTCTGCGCCCCAATGGCCCCGGTATCGCTCTCGATGTGCTGAGCAAGGCGCCATCGCTTGCGCCGAGCACCGACCCGATCTTCAATCTCGGCCCCGCATTCCGTATCCGCAATGACCGCGTCAACCAGATCGAAGATGACGTGGTCGAGCAATTGGAAGACCTCGATCTTGCGGTCGAAGTTGGCCTGGACGCTGGCGTCACCTTTCCCGGCGTCTTTACCCGGGGCGATAGGCTTTCCATAGGAGCCCAAGCGCGCTGGGATGTGGCTGGCGCGCATGATGGCATGGTGGTCGAACCCAGCATCGGATATTCAAAGCCAATCGGCACCGGCACACTCGTCAATCTCAATTTCGGCGCGCAGTTTGTCGATGACAGTTTTGCCGAATACTATTTCAACGTGAACCCTGCCGACAGCCTGACCAGCGGGCTCCCTGTCTTTAACGCCGATGGCGGCCTCAATTCGCTAAGCGCGCTTGCGATTATTACGAACGATCTGGACGGGAACGCATTGAATGGCGGCTTCAGTATCTACACCATCGCAGGGTACACCCGCATGATCGGTGATGCAGCAGACACGCCCTTCACCGACATACGCGGTAATGCCAACCAGTTTATCGCCGGCTTGGGTGTGGCGTATACGTTCTGAGCTTGCGAGCGCGCATCCGCGCGCTCGTCCTCGATGCTGTTCCTTCGCCCGGAGATATCCGAGCTCCGGCCATCTGCGGGCGGGTGGTCACCCTTGCGGCAGCTTTGGCTGCCGACTTGGCACCGTGTTATTACTCCCCTCCCTTATTCAGATAGGGGAGAAACGCAGATCAATCCTCGTCTTCCTCTTCGGGATAGGCGCCCTCGGCTCCTTCCGCTAGTTGCGGACGGGGGGCTGGCATTTCTGCTCGGCGGTCGCCTGTTTTGAGGTACGTGTCGAACCACTCCATCATCCGCAGATTGTAGTCATAGCGGCTGGCGGCGATGCGGTTGCCGTGGCCTTCGCCGGGGTAGAAGACGAGGCGGACGGGCACTTCCGGTTTGCGCACTTTGATGCTGCGATACAGCTCAAGGCTTTGGCCCGGATCAACCCGCGTGTCCTCTTCGCCGTGCATGATGAGCGTCGGCGTGTTCGCTTTATCGACGTGATAGACGGGCGAGACGCGCAGCATAGCTTCCCAATCGTCCCACGGCCATTTGAGGCTGTGAACGTTGTACATTTCGTAAGGGATATCGCCGGTGCCGAACTTCGAAACCTGATTGGAAATGCCGACAAACATCACGCTGGCCGCGTATTCGTCTGAGTAATATGTCGCGCCCCATGCACTCGCATAGCCGCCATAAGAGCCGCCGGTGATGCCGGTGCGATCGGGATCAGTGATGCCTTCTGCAACAAGAGCCCGCTTCGCATCGACGATGTCGCGGAATTCAGGATCGGTGTAGCGGCCCTGGTGCGCTTTTGAAAATGCCGTGCCGTATCCGGTTGAGCCGCGATAATTGGGCAGGAACACGGCGTATCCCTGGCCTGCCGCAACCTGGCCAGGCTTGGAATACGCGGTCTGCCAGCCGTTTGATTCATGCGCTTCGGGGCCACCGTGGACATTCATGATCGTGGGAGCGCCGCCGCGTGGGGCACCGCCAACAGGCTCGATCAGGACGCCTTCGATGGTCGTGCCATCTGTGGCGGTGTACTGGTATGCGCGCTGATTGCCGAACGTGATTTCGGACAGCCATGGATTGTGGCTGGTCCAGCGGTCAAACGCTCCGTCATTCCAGACGAACAATTCGGTCGGGTGCTGCGGGGCATTGGCGGCGAATGCCACGGTGCCGCCAGCCTGCTCAATCCGGGTAAGGATAAGCTCGCCCGGATCAGCTTGACCCGCCACGCTGCCATCGGCGTTGTAGAAGCGCAGCACGCTTTGCGCGCCCACATGGACTACAGCTGCCAGCCTTCCGTCGGCCAGCCATTCGGCATCAACGGCCGCTTCGGGAGCGCCTTGATTGAGCGCGCGATATTCGCCTGTCGTAATGTCGACGAGGTGCAAGGTGGTTGCCGCCGGATCGTTCATGTCGATCCCGGCGATCAGCGACAATTGCGTGCTGTCAGGCGAGATCTCAACGTCTTCAATCTTGCCCGGCGTCGCAACCACTGCGCGCACCGCGCCATCTGAAAGATCGATGATGTTCACGCGCTTCTTGGTGTAGCTGTCATCGACCAGCGGCGTCGGAGCGGTATCGACGATAGCAAACGAGCCATCAGGGGCGATATCGAATGCACTCACAAAGCCGGGGAGCGAAATCTCGCGCGGGGCTTCGTCCACTTCATCACCCATCTGCGCGACAAGCATGCGCGCCGGGCGGAACTCTTCTTCGTAAACCTTGGCGTTAAAGCCCGCTTCTTTCTGCTTGGTGCGTTGTTTGTCCTCAACCGGTCCAGCGAGCATGTAGATGACGCTACCATCGGGGCTGAATTTGTAAGAGCGCACTTCGGCATCTTCGGCGGCGGCAAGCTTGCGATAGGTTCCCCCATCAACCGGCACGCCCCAGACGGCGCGTTCCTCATCATCCTTTGACCACATGAAAGTGATCATGCTGCCATCGGGTGAAAAGGCGACCCCTGATGGGCTGATATCATCGGGCAGGTAAGCGCGCGCTGTGTCGGGCGCGTTTGCAACTTTCAGTTCGCCCTTGAACCCGCCATTGTCTTCGCCTTCGGTCACATCGGGAAGGCTGGATGTGGTGAATGCGATGCTTTGTCCGTCAGGCGCGACAGCCATCGTGCCAACGCTTTCAAGCTTGGCGACATCTTCGGGCGTCATCGGGCGGGCTTGGGCGGTGGCGGTAATGGATGCTGTGGCCAGCAGTGTGGCGGAAACAGTCAAGATCCGGGTCATTTTTGTGGTGGTCCCCAATAGAAATACGGTGGTGAGCGCTCTCATAGCGACGGATCGATGAATGGCAAATGGCCCATATGGGCGGATTGAAGGGGTTGCCATTGAACGCGCCGCGGCCCATCAACCACGCAGGATAAAAGGGGAGAGAATACAAATGGGTTTGCTTCGGAAGGTGTTCGGCGGATCGTCCGCTGCTTTGGCAGCGCTGGCAGCGACGTTCTCTCTTCCAAGCCACGCGCAGTCGAATGTTGATACGATTGTTTTCGCGGGCGCCGTGCTTGAGGATGCAAACAGCGAGCCGCGCGGTGAAACCACAATCCTGATCGAAAACGGCCGGATTGTCGGGGTTGAGGATGGCTTTTTACCGATCGTGCCGTCCAATGCGACGCAGATAAACCTCCGCGACAAGACCGTGATGCCCGGTCTGATCGACCTCCACACGCACCTTTCGGGTGATCCATCGGGTGAGTTCTGGCGCGCGGCGACAACGCCCCCTGAATACTACACGCTGATCGCGGCAAAGAACGCGCGGATCACGGCGCTCGCTGGCTTCACCACAGTGCGCGATCTGGGTTCGCGCACTGATCAAGTGACGCAAAGCCTTCGTACGGCGACAGAGCAGGGGATCGTACCCGGCCCCCGTATTGTCACCTCTGCGCGCACGATCAGCATTGTCGGCGGGCACGGCGATGTGAACGGATTCCACAAGCATGTGAATGACGTGCTTGCATCAGGCTTTACCTGCACTGGCGCTGTCGAATGCTCTGAAAAGGTGCGCCAAGCCTCCAAATACGGTGCCGATCTGATCAAGATCACGGCAACGGGCGGTGTGCTTTCCCAACAAGGCCGAGGCCTGGAAGAGCACTTCACCGCTGAAGAAATGGAAGCAATTGTCGAAACGGCTGAATTGCTTGGCCTTAAAGTTGCAGCGCACGCACATGGCGCGCGCGGCATCGAAGCGGCAGCCAAGGCGGGCGTCCACACCATTGAGCACGGCACCTACATGGACGAGGCCGCAGCGCGTGCGATGAAAGCCAGCGGGACAACTTTGGTGCCTACGCTGATGGCGTTTCAGGGGATCAAGGAAAACCTTGGCACCGGGTTCTACACACCCGTCGTTGAAGAAAAAATCCGCGCCGTGAGCGAGATCGCCGATACGATCATTCCGCGAGCCCGCGAATATGGCGTCAACATTGCATTCGGCACCGATGCTGGCGTCTTTCCGCATGGCGAAAATGCGGGCGAGTTTGCGCTGATGGTTGCAGGCGGAATGTCCAGTCGTGAGGCCATCGCTGCCGCCACCACAGGCGCGGCCCAAATTCTCGGCATGGAGGGCGAGATTGGCCGGATTGCGCCGGGCTATTCAGCCGATCTGATCGCGGTGGACGGCAACCCTCTCAATGATGTGACCACGCTTGAAAGCGTCGATTTTACCATGGTGCGCGGCCGCGTGATCGAATAGGCGCGGCCGCTCCCACAGCGGCGATCAGAACTCACCCGCAATGCCTGCACGAACGGCGGTCGAATTGCCGCCCGCATAGCTGACGCCGGCTGTGAACGCGACATCTCTCTGCAAGCGGTGCATGATGCCCACCGATACACCGACTTCGCCGCGATAGGCTGCGACATTGCTGGCATAGCTGGTTTTACCCGCAGCGCTCGGAAAATGCGGCGCAGCCTGCGCTGCGATCGAGGCAATGCCCCGTTTCGCATCACGGTTCACCGTTTCGGCAAGATCAAACGCCCCGTCAACGCGCGTTTCAAGGCCGCTCACTCGGCTTTCAAGCGCGCCAAATTGCGCATCTGAAACCATCGCCAGCGCATTCACCGAATTGCGCACATTGGCGACCGAGGCCGCAGTTGCGGCTTGCTGACGACCTAAAGTGCCATTGGCATCGACAGTAACGAAATCGAGCGCGCCTTGCTGGGCTGCGGTGGAAGCGGAGAGATCGCCAATTCGAACCGATGATCCCGCCCCGCCAAGCGTGACCTGATCGGCAGCGGTTGTCGCTGCGCCCGCGCCTATTGCTGTCGATCCACTTTGCGCCGCGACGGCTTCCGCGCCCAAGGCCGTCGAGTGATTGCCGGCAGCCGACGCTCTGAAGCCCAACGCGGTGCCTCGCGATCCGGCATGGGAACGAAAGCCCGATGATGTACCGCCCACGTCTGTCGCGGAGAGCTGACCCAAGGCGATCCCCTGCGCTGCGGAGCTTGCCTGAGACCCAATGGCGACGCTGTCCGATCCAATCGCACTTGCCCGGTCACCAATTGCAACGGTCCTGTCGCCCGATGATGTCGCATCATATCCGATTGCTGTTCCCCGGATGCCGGACGCGGCATCGGTGCTGAAGCCAAAGGCAGTTCCGCCCTGTCCAGCCGATGCGAGCGCGCCAAGCGCTACGGTGGCATCTCCGGAAGCATTTGCTGACGAGCCTATCGCCGTCGAGGAACTGCCCCTCGCTTGGGTCCGATGACCAATGGCTATGGCCCGGGTCGCGCTCGCGACTGATTGCGATCCGATGGCCAACGCCTCAACCCCTGTTGCCGCCGATTGTGCGCCTAAAGCTGTCGCAAAAATCTGGTTGGCGAGGCTGTCTGCACCGATTGCGGTTGAATCTGCGCCTAGCGCCATTGCGCCGATATCGCCTGCATCATTGCCATCGCCCCCAACAGCTAGCGCGCCGACACCGCTCGCATGGGTGTTCCAGCCTGCTGCAAATGCGCCATTTGCGCTGGCGAGCGAGGCTCTGCCGATGGCGATTGCGCCTGCCCGGTTTGCGGTTGCATTGCCGCCCAAAGCGGTGCTGAAATTGCCGCTCGCCTCTGATTGTTCGCCCAGAGCGCTCGCGCTTTCGCCCGAGGCATCAGCGAACCTGCCCATCGCGATCGAACGGTCTCCTTCAGCATTGGCTGAGCTGCCAAATGCGCTTGCAAAGGCGCCCGTTGCCAAGGCGTTGATCCCGCAGGCGGTCGATGTTTGATCATCGTTGGAATTGGCCTGCCCGTCATTATCGGTCGGCCCCAAATCAACCTCGCCATCATTGTCGCGATCAAGCAGGCAATCATCGGCCTGGGCCGCGGTGGGCATAAGAAACGCGGCCGCAGCTGCCCAAATGAAAGCGCGCGATAATTTGATTGATATTGCCATGGTAAGCCCCCAGCCTTGGCCATGATTGACGAAATCACGGCGTATGCATGCGGGATGCATAGATCGTGAGGAGGCTAGCGCGGCCATTAAAAGCTGTATTGCTGCGATGCCGCCAGATCTGAGGTATTGGCCGCGCTGCGCTGGCGTCCGGCACTGCAGGTGCCAGTGCTGGGCTTTTCGTTCATCTGGCTGTAACTTTCGAGCAGACCTGCGCGAACGACGTTGGGTACACTCAAACGCCAGGGGCAAAACGCATGGAATTCACGCTCAAACGCAACACGCAGATCGTCGCGATCTTGCTGCTCATCGCTGCGATAACGCAGGCGACTTACACTGCGCTCTACATCAGCGAAGCCGATGTCCCGCGCCAGCTTTTGTGGGGAGCAGAAGGTGTGCTCTTTACGCTCATGGCCGCTTTTGCGGGGGCTGCCATGCTTGAGACGAAGCGATTTTACCTCGCATGGTCGTCCATCGCATTTGCCGCCGTTTTGAATGTTGTTCAGGTCGGCGTGGGGCTCACCATGTTCGGCCCCTTTTTCGAAGCTGCTGGCGAAGTTGAGGCGCTGGCTCCTGCAGCAGGCGCGGTCGTTGCGTTTTCCTTCATGGTCTATAACGCGGCAAAGGTTCTGCTGGCTCTTGCTCTCATCACGCTTGGATTGGCGAAGCTGGGCGAGGGTTCCAAGCTGCTCGGCGGACTGAGCGCGATTGTGGGTGCGATCGCAGCTGTCTCCAACGCGCTTTCACTGGCTATGGGCCGCGATTTCTCAGGCGAGCTGCCGATTGCTGGCGGATCGGGCGTACTGGCGACGGTGCTGTTGGCAGTGTGCCTCTTGAGCCTGCCTCGACAAGAGGACTGATCGTACCGCCGCAACGAGATCTCTTCGCCGTAATTCTCAATTCGCCGCTGGATCTCCGATTTCCAGCAGTGTCGCGGCTCTTGAAGGTTCGGTGGCGGTACTGGCCGCATCCCAATTGCCGTGAAGCCAGTCCTCCTCCGCCCGCTCATCGTCTGGAAGAACCACCGGCATTGATCGGCAGCCTGCCTTCAACGCGGCGCCAGAGGCAGCGCGCGTCAGCAGTGCAAAAGCGGGCACTTCCTCGTCCTTCCACACGCCAGCCAATGCGAAGATGCGCTCACCCTCAGGCGCAAACCAGTGCTGCAGCCGCCGCCCCTCGTAATCGGTTTCGCTGCCCCACAGCATGATACGGGTCGCAGGCACGAGGCAGCGAAATTCGCTGTTGCGCAGATTGCCGATCCAGAATGGACTATCGGTGTTGCGCACCGACGTTATCCGGCGCGTCGGGTCTTCGGCTGCAGGAGGTGGCAAGACGCCCCACAGTCGCGGTGTCATGCGCGGTTGCAGCGGTTTTCCCGATGGGCGAGCCCCCGCAATAAACTCGCGCCCTGCGGTGATGACCGGCGCGAATTTGAGAGGCGCGACATAGCCGCCTTGCCACGGATCATCGCCTGCCCTGGCGCCGAACCGCGAGGCAATATCCTCAGCGCTCGCATCGAGGCGGTAAAGAACTGTCATTTCTCGCAAGCCCTAGACGCGGGCCAAGCCAGGGTCTATCGCTGTGTCATCCCCGGGGAGCCATGATGGCTGAGAGGGTGGTTAAAGTCCGCCGACCCGTTGAACCTGAACCGATTAGCATCGGCGGAGGGAGTGGGCGCGTTTATGGCGACAGGTCCACTTTCTCCGCATTGAGGAGAGAGCAGAGATGGCCGATATCAATTCACCCGTCGAAATTGGCGTAACCACTGGCCCCATCAGAGGCAGCCGCAAGGTCTATGTTGGTGCGCGCACGGGCTCTGGTGTGCGGGTTGCCATGCGCGAAATTGATCTGGAAGGCGATGAGCCTTCGGTGCGCGTTTATGACACGTCCGGTCCCTACACCGATCCTGATGCAAATATCGACATCAATGCGGGCCTTCCGGGTCTTCGCAGCGACTGGATCCACGCGCGCGGCGATGTTGAGCAATACGACGCGCGCGAAGTAAAACCAGAGGATAACGGCCAGCTCGGCCCGGATCGCAGCGGCGGCGTGGCGCAATTTCCCAACGTGGTAAAACGCCCGTTGCGCGCAAAGGCAGGCATGAATGTCACGCAGATGCACTATGCGAGAAAAGGCATCATCACGCCCGAGATGGAATATGTCGCCGAGCGCGAAAATCTTGGTCGTGAACTTGCAAAGGATCACGTGCGCGATGGCGAAAGCTGGGGCGCGGAAATCCCCGATGTGATCACGCCGGAATTCGTGCGCAGCGAAGTTGCGCGGGGCCGGGCTATCATCCCCAACAACATCAATCACCCCGAAACCGAGCCAATGGCGATCGGGCGCAATTTCCTGGTCAAGATCAACGCCAATATCGGCAATTCCGCCGTCGCATCGGACGTCGCGACCGAAGTCGACAAGATGGTGTGGGCGACCCGCTGGGGCGCTGACACGATCATGGACCTATCGACAGGGCGCAACATCCACGACACGCGCGAATGGATCATCCGCAATTCGGCTGTGCCCGTGGGCACCGTGCCGATTTATCAGGCGCTCGAAAAGGTCGGCGGGGTTGCTGAAGATCTGACCTGGGACATCTTCCGCGACACTCTGATCGAGCAAGCTGAGCAGGGCGTCGACTACTTCACCATCCACGCCGGCGTGCGCCTGCCCTTCGTGCCGATGGCAGCCAAGCGTGTGACCGGCATCGTCAGCCGCGGCGGATCGATCATGGCGAAATGGTGCCTCGCGCATCACAAGGAAAGCTTCCTCTACGAGCACTTCGACGAAATCTCCGAGATCTGCGCCGCCTATGACATTGCCTATTCGCTGGGTGACGGCCTGCGCCCGGGCTCCATCGCCGACGCCAATGACGAAGCGCAATTTGCCGAACTCTACACTCTGGGTGAGCTGACCAAGCGCGCCTGGGCGCAAAACGTGCAGGTGATGATCGAAGGACCGGGCCACGTGCCCATGCACAAGATCAAGGAGAATATGGAGAAGCAGCTGGAGGCTTGCGGCGAGGCGCCGTTCTACACGCTTGGGCCGCTCGTCACCGATATCGCGCCGGGATACGACCACATCACCAGCGGCATCGGTGCCGCCCAGATCGGCTGGTACGGCACTGCGATGCTCTGCTACGTCACGCCCAAGGAGCACCTTGGCCTGCCCGACCGCGACGATGTGAAGGTGGGCGTGGTGACATACAAGCTCGCCGCCCACGCTGCCGATCTTGCCAAGGGGCACCCGGCAGCCAAAGTGCGCGATGATGCATTGTCGAAGGCGCGGTTCGAATTCCGCTGGCGCGACCAGTTCAACCTATCGCTCGATCCCGAAACTGCCGAGGACTACCACGACCAGACGTTGCCCGCAGAAGGAGCGAAAACGGCGCATTTCTGCTCAATGTGTGGACCAAAGTTCTGCTCAATGAAGATCAGCCAGGAAGTGCGCGAATTTGCAGCCAAGCAAAACTCCGACAGCTATCTCGCGAACGAGGATCTGAAGGGGGAGAATTCCCCGCAGGAACGTGCGCAAAACGAGGCAGGCATGGAAGAAATGAGCCGCGTCTATGAGGAAAAGGGCAAAAAACTCTATTTGCCGGAAGAGTGATTGCGATGACGCTGCCAGTTGTTCTGTTGATCTGGTTTGCGGCCCTGTCCGCTGGGATCATGGCGGGGGTGTACTTCACCTTCTCGGTATTCGTAATGCGCTCGCTTGCCGAGCTCGGCGATGAGGCTGGTGCGCGGGCGATGCAGTCGATCAATAGAGTGATCCTGAAAAGCGCTTTTCTGCCGTTATTCTTCGCCAGCACACTTGCCTGCGCTGCGCTGGTGGTGCTTGGCTTGATCGGCATGGCGGGGCCGCAATCATGGGCCGTGATCGCAGGAAGCGCTGTCTATGTGATCGGCATGTTCGTGGTGACGGTCATTGGTAATGTGCCGCTCAACGACAGGCTCGATGCGGTCGATCCGGCGAGTGCGGAAGCCAAGGCGATGTGGGCCACTTACCTGGCGCGCTGGACACCGTTCAACCATGTACGGACATTGGCAAGTATCGCGGCGATGGGCTTGCTGATTGTCGGCCTTCAGTAGAGGGCGTGGTTGCAAGGGAGAAGGCGAAATGGGGCGGTCGATAACTACGTTCTGCTTCAATCTCGTCGCGTCTGATCTGGAGGTGGACTGCTGAAGGATATCACCGAAGCCCTTCGCACGCGGCTGGCGCAATTCGATGGCCGCGCGACAACACTGCTCGGAGAGGCAGAAGCTGCCTTTTACGAGCAGTCTGGTTATCGCAGGGCGTTGGTGCGGCTCGCTGCCGATGCTGAAGACAACATATCGAGCGCGGCGACCTGGTTGCTGAAATCCTGGCTCGAAAAAGGCGGCGCAATAACCACGAAACAGACCGCTGAGCTGTGCGCTGAATTGCCCGGTGTTACATCATGGCAGGCGCAGCTCCATCTGTGCCAGTCAATCCGGTTCCTTGACGTGACAAAGGACGCTGCAGCCGCTGTCCATCGCTGGCTCGTGCCTCTGCTTGCGCATGATCGCCCGTTTGTGAGAGCATGGTCACTCGACGCGCTGGCCAGCCTTGCCCGGCAGCATTCACACTTGCATGCTGCGTTCGCAAAAGCGCTTGAACATGCCGAGCAGGATGAGGCTGCGTCCGTTCGGGCGAGGGCGCGAAACATCAAGCCAATAGTATCGGGAGGAGTTCGGATATGACCCAACTACCATACGAAGCCGAAATCGCAGCAGCGGAGGCTGCGCTCCAGCGGGCCAAAGAGCTGCTACAGCAAGAGATCTCCGATTACCCAAACCCGATTTCCGGATGTGATGCGCAATATGTCCGCTTGATCAGTGATCGCACGCGGATCGCATCATGCCTGCGTGTCCTCGATGAACAGCCCTTTGTCGCAACCCCGCGCATGCTTGAACCCACGGCCTAGGAGATCTTGGATGAAACACGTCACACTCGCATCCATTGCGGCATTCACCCTGGCCTCCACCCCCGCGCTCGCTGACGATCACGCCGAGGCGCCCAGCACCGAAAAACAAACCATCATGCCCGAAAGCGAGGGTGGGCGCGCGTTTATGGAGGAGTTTGGTTTCTCCGAAGCGGTTATCCATGGCGACACCGTCTATCTCTCCGGCGTTATCGCTGGGCCTGCGCCGGAAGGGCGAACTCGCGAAGAGGCCTATGATCGCACGTTCCAGTATATCGGCAGCGTGCTTGAACGCGCAGGCTCAAGCTGGGACGATGTGATCGATCTCACCACTTACCACGTCGATATCGATGCCTCGATGCCCGCTTTGGCAGAGGTCAAGAACCGCTATGTCAAAGCGCCATTTCCCGCTTGGACCGCAATTGATATCGACCGGCTCTATTCCCCCGATGGCGAGGTTGAGATCAAAGTCACCGCGCGGCTCAGCCCCAAACCTGATCTCGCCTTCTTGCCGCTTGAGGGCAGCTCCACCCCATTTTCCGAAGCGGTGCAGGCGGGCGATACGCTCTATCTGGCAGGCAAGCTGGGCACGGCGGCTGATGGCAGCGGGCTTGTCCCCGGCGGGATCGAGGCGGAAACCCGGCGCGCGATGGAGCGGATTGGCGAGACGCTCGCCAAGTACGATCTCACCCACGACGCCATCGTCAAATGCACCGTATGGCTCGCCGATATCGGAGACTTCGCCGCGTTCAATTCGGTCTATCGCACGTTCTTCAAGGAAGGCCGCTATCCCGCGCGCTCCACCATGGCGGTGAAAGACCTCGCGGCGGGCGCTGCGATTGAGATCGAATGCATGGCGTGGAACCCGCAAGGTTGAATTGCGCAACAGATAAGAGGGAAATGAGATGGCTTTGCGAATAATTGTATTGGTTTTGGCTGGCATGGCCTGTGTCAGCGCCCCTGCGTCGGCGCAGGAACCTGCCCCCGCCACCGTTGACGCAGCCCCCGAAACCGCATCGCCCCCGATCACCTCGCGGCAGTTCGAACGCTGGGTTGAAGGGCGCATCGGGCGGGGGGATCCGGTCTATTGGTACTCGGTCGGCACCATGCGTTCCTACCCCGATGGGAAGCTGATCGCGCGCATGGAAGGCTATGACACGGCGCGCATGCACCAGCCCGATAAATCGCGCGAGCTTGCCCACCAATACAACCGCAAGATCTACATCTTCCGCGATCCCGAAACGGGCGAAGTCCTGCGCGAAGTCGATGGCAAACCCGTCGAGCCCATCGCCTAACCCTACCAGTTCATCACTTATGAGTTGAAAGATGGCGGGATCGAAACTTTCGTCGAGCAAGGCACAGGCGAAAACGTGCGCCGCATCGGGCCGGGAGACCAGATTTCGATGCGGATGCTGGGCGAGACAGCGGTGTTCTCAGCCCCCGTCTATCTCGATTTTTCGATGGGGCCAGAAGCAAGATATCAGGCGTTTGAGAATTACGATTTCTTCTTCCACCCCGAACGATCGATGAGCAAGCCCAACCAGCTAAGCTGGGTCCGCTATGGCCCTGCCCCCGAATGGGCAGGCGGCGTGCCGACCATCATGCACCTTGTGACATGGCGAGTGGACAGCTTTGAAGAAGTGCCCGCAAGCTTGCGCGAATATATCGAGAGCGATGCCGAGTTGTGGCGAGAGCCGCCGCAGGACTTGGCGGATGTTAGGCGGTTGCAGGAGGGGAACTGATTTCGGTCAGAATCTCGGTTTTTTGGGAATAGCGAATGGACACGATCGCAGGCCGACAGATCGAAAGAATCGGGCATCTGGGACTGCCTGTCATCAGGCCGAAAACTGTTGAGGGGCCAAACACGCTTTCCGGGATTGAGAAGAGTCTAGTGCTCAAGCTTCTTCACGATGCTGAGGGGCAGAAAGTACTTAGTGAGATACGATCAAAGCCTGAAGTATTAACGTTAGAAGGAAAAATGATCGCGACATCTTACGGCGGCCGTACGCTTTTTGATGTGAGGCTTTTGGCCTGTTGGTGGATATGGCGAGCCAATTACGTCGGACGCAACCAAGCTAACGCAGAGCTGGATGCATATCTGTCAGCCGACAATATCGAGGTCGATCTCGTGGAATGGCTGCAGGGCGTAGAGGTTGATGGCTCGATCGATCTGGGGCTTGGATATCAACTCGCCCCGGCGAAAGACTATTATGATGTCGATGAAAAAGAGGCTCTACTCAAGTTCGACCTATCTGGACACGAATTGCAAGACCCTGCAGCGAGCGCGATTCTAAAACGGACCGTCCAGCTCTCAAAAGCGGTCTCAAAGGACGAAGATAACTTCGATTCAGCGGCACGTCGGAGTGACGGTCATGAGATGTATCTCGCCGTCATGCTACTCAACTGTCAATCTTCATTCACTGCTAATTCAGTGCTCTCAACCAGCCACATTCAGCCGAATACTCCGCCGTTTCGTTTTCATGGCGGTGGTGGAAGGATTGGCGAGCGTCAGAAGCACTTGAGCAACGGAAAAGTCATGCCAGACGCGAAGCTATTCAATGATATGATGTCCTCCGCTAGGCGGTGGGATGATCACGAGCTCGACTTTTATTTGACAGCTATGAAACGTTTGTCCTCCGCAAAAGCAAGTCGCAGTGGACACGATTTCGCCCTTGATCTGGGTATTGCGTTAGAGATGATGCTATTTAAGGGTGATCGATCAAAATCTGAGATTAGAAACAAGTTCGCTGCTAGAGGCGCTTGGTTACTCGCTAAAGACGTTGAAGATAGAACAAGCCTTTTTGGAGCTCTTCTTGAGATTTACGATTTTCGAAGTCGTGTTGCACATGGTGGGGCTTTAAACCTCAGGGCTAAACAGTGGCATGCCTTCCGTAAGTCTCAGGCTGAGCAAGTCTTGATTGCTGAGTCTGTTTTTCAAAAAGTTATCTCCGAGGGCGAACCTGACTGGAAGCGACTGGTTCTCGGTGGCTAATCCATCCATTCTGATATTCGACTAGGTCCCTCTCCGTTCCCGAAATCGGGAAGGCTGCTCAACTGTCTTCGATGCCCGACTTCGTGGGGAGGGATGGGCGCATAACTGCACCCACCCACCTTTCCTACTTCGCCAAAATCTGCCCTATCCTGGCCGATGAGCACTCGAAAAACTGCCGCGAAAGGCACTCCCGCCCGTTCCCCTACACCCTCCGATAAGGTGACACCCATCCGCAGCGATGGCTGGACGCCCCAAAAGCAGGCCGCTTTTCTGCGGCAGCTTTCCGCGACCCATTGCGTTAGTGAAGCAGCGCGATCTGTTGGGATGAGCCGGCAATCGGCCTATCGCTTGCGATCAAAGCTCAAGGGCAAGCCGTTTGATCTCGCTTGGGAGGTGGCCTTCCACCATTCCTATGATGTGCTGGCGCACACGGCGCTCGAGCGGGCGCTTAATGGGGTGGAGGTTCCCATTTACTTTCAGGGCGAACTCGTCGGCACGTATCGCCGGTTTGATGAGCGGCTGACGGTCGCGCTGCTCAAACGCTTTACCCAAGGAGGTAACCCTGTTTTCGGGCGGCTTGCCAACAGCGCCGAAAAGCACGCGCGCGATTTTGAAGCTCTGCTTGGCAGCCTCGAAAAGGGTGAAGATGTGGAGACCGGAGCGCTGGACGTGGATGATCCGGGGGAGTTGGAAGCCATAAGACCGTTTCGCGGTGCCACGACGCCAGAAAGCCCCTCCACCCCATGTCCGTCAACCTGGTCAGATGACGAACTAATCAAGGCTTTAGAGGGGGTTAAGAAATAGCCCCTTGGGTGACAGGGTGTAACCTTTGTCACCCTATTGGCGCGTTCCGGCCTACGCCGATCCGGATCGCAATCGGGTCCGATTGTGCTTGCCCCCGGCCTCTTTGCACCCCACATTGGAAACACGAAAGATATACAAAGGAGAGCACGCACTATGACCATGCAGTTCCAGTTCAATTCCGATAGTTCGGTGATGGGCACAGAGAATGTGGCGGAGCGGATTGAGGCGATGATGCGCGAGAAATTGGCGCGTTTCGAAGATCGGCTGACGCGGGTTGAAGTGCATGTCTCGGATGAAAACGCGCGCAAAGGCGGCGCGGATGACAAGACCTGCATGATCGAGGCGCGCCCGCGCGGGGGACGGCCGATTGGCGTGACGGAGCATGCCTCCGAAGTGGACGCCGCCGCTCGCCGCGCTGCGAACACGATGGTTCAGCGGTTGGAGCGGGTCTTGGGCAAGAATGAAAAGCACGGACATGATCCGCGCCCTGACAAGGTGATGTGAGTTACAATTCGGGCGCGGCGTTTTTGATTTAGAGCCGCGCCCAAATGTCTTTTTAGGTAGGAAGTGCCTACTCTACGACGGTGATTTCAACCCTTCGCGCTTCGGCGTTGGTCATGTCCTCGCTGGTCGTATCGTCCGGCCTCACAAGTTCGGTGCGGCCATCGTCAATACCGAGCGCGACCAGTTGAGCCTGGACATTTTCGGCGCGCTGCTTGGAGAGTTCCGCATTAAGTTCGGCATCACCAGTCGGATCGTTAAAGCCCGAAATGGCGAGCGTTGCATCAGGATTGGCGCCCAGATAAGAGACAAGGTCTTCTGATACGGTGGCAAAATCGGGCGTCACATCAGTCGATCCGCTGTCGAAATAGACCGCGAGCATCGGCAGGCCATCGCGCTCACTTGCAAGCACACCGGCGCCCTCGGGGATTTCGGCAACGGGCTCTGGTTCGGCAACGGGTGCAGGTGTTGCAGGAGCGGTGGCAGCGGGCTGCTCTTCCTCATCGCTGGAAAGGACGTTGTAGCTAGTCCAGATCGAAACGAGCGCCGCAACCGCGATGGCTCCCGCTGCGACAAGCGCGACGAGACAGCCGGTCTGGAACATGGTGTCTTCGCTCTCGCCGCGTTTACGCTGTCCACGAGCGCCAGTTTGAACGGGATCGGCCATAATCATTTCCCCTCTCTATCAGCGTGCGAGGGTCCATCAGGCGGCCGGAGCAAAGTCAGTCGAACCGCATAAGGGACTCGAAAACACGAGCGCGACTGTAGCGGAACAGGGATAAATGACAAGTTTGCAATACACAGTGCGTGTAAAGCAATGTGGACTATTTGATGAGGTAAGGGTTGTTGTGAGGAAAGACTAAGCGGCTTGGGCTTCGTCGCTGGGAATGCTCAGTTCGCCAAGGATGCTCTCGATCTTCTTCTTGACGCCAAAGAACCCAGCCTTGGCATAGGGCCAGGTAGCGCGGTCTAGGTCGGAGACAATGGTGTGAAGATGGCCGCTTTCCTGAAGTGGGGAAAGCTCATCGAACAACGCATCGCGGGTCCAACCCGTGGGCAGATAAGGAACGACGAGGTGTTTGATACCGGCTTGGTCAAGAATGCCCGCGAGTTCTCCATTGCTTGACCATTGGGCAGAGGGGCAATCGAAAGCGGCGCCGGCATCATCAATGCCGTTTTCAACCGCTTGGGCCGCGAATTCCTGCGCCGAATTGCCGAGATCGCGGGGAGACCGCGCTGTAGGACGGGCGGCGCCGATGATGAGGGAGGGCTTCGATGGGAGCGAGATGGCGCTGTGATGAGCTGCCTCATCATGGAGCAGCAATGCGTATGGTTCATCCACTTCCACCTCGCCCGGAAATTCGATGGGCGTGCGGCCATGCTCGGGCTCTTCTTCCAGAGCCGGTGCATCGCTGGCGAGGCCTTCTGCTTTCAGCGGACCATCAGGCTGGTTTTCGGTGTAGCGGGCAATGTTGTCTGCGCGGGCGAGATAGGTTTTGCCCTTGGTGTGAAGACCGCCGACCCACCGCCAGGAAAGCGTATTGGACGCCGCGTCGCCATCGACCAGATGTCTCAGGAAGAAGTCTGCGCCGAGTTGCCAATCGAGCTTGAGAGTGAAGATCCAGATGCTTGCAAACCACATGCGAGCGTGATTGTGGAGGTATCCTGTTTGGGTCAGTTCGTTTGTCCAGTGATCAAAGGCTGCAATGCCGGTGCGTCCTTCAACCGCCTCAGCATAGGCAGTGCGGAGGCCCGAATTGCTATCAAGCCGATCAAACGCCTCGTCGCGATCCTCGCAATAGGCGCGCCAGATGCTTGGGCGTTGTTCAAGATAGCCTTTGAAATAGACCCGCCAGAACACTTCCGAAACAAACTTTTCGGCCGCTTTCAAGCTGTGGTTTGCAAGCACGGCATCCACAACTTCGGCCTCACTCAGGACGCCTGCATGAAGCCAAGGCGAAAGCTGCGAAACATTCGAACGCAGACCGTCATCAGCTGGCGGATCATCGTAATTCCGGCTTTTCTCATAAGCTCTGCCGGCATTGGGGAGAAAGTGGTTCAGGCGGGCCAAGCCCGCTTGGCGTGTCGGTGTAAAAAGCATGCTGCATTAACCGTGCATGCAAAGGCTGGTTCCACCGGCACCTTCGATGGGATGGGCGGTTCCTAAGGAAAAACCTTGAGAAATTTGGAACATCCAAACGTTCTATTACTTCGTACCTATGTGTGTGCGCATGGCAGCAACGCTGCGTGCGCAATGACTATCCCCCAAAACACGAGGAGATTTTTATGAAGAAACTTCAACTTACACTCGCATCTGCAGTCGCACTTTCACTCGCCGCATGCGCGAGCGAAGCCCCAGAAGATACCGCTGCTGACGAAACCGCCGTAACCGAAGAAGCGACCGCTCCCGGTAACATCGTTGAAGTTGCTCAGGGTGATGAGAGCTTTTCCACGCTCGTTGACGCAGTAGTCGCAGCAGAGCTGGTCGAAACGCTTTCAGGCGAAGGTCCGTTCACCGTATTCGCCCCAACCAATAAGGCCTTCGGTAAACTCCCAGAAGGTACCGTTGAAAATCTCGTCGCAAACGACAAGGAAACGCTCGGCGCGATCCTGACCTATCACGTGGTCGAAGGTGCGGTCGACGCAGAAACACTGATCAATGCGATTAATGAAGCAGGTGACGATGGCTACACTGTCACAACTGTTGGTGGTGGCACATTCACCGCAGCAGTCGTTGATGGCGCAGTTGTCCTGACCGATGCGGCTGGCAACACCTCAACCGTGACCACCCCAGATGTCCAAGCGACAAACGGTGTGGTGCATGTGATCGACACGGTCTTGATGCCGCAGTAACTCGATACTGATACATATAGTTTTAAGGCGGGTCTCTTGACGGAGGCCCGCCTTTTGCATTGATGGCCCTATAACGGCCTTTGACATGCGCGTTGACAAAAGGATCGGCGATGCGGTTTCCATTGATGATAGCGATACCTCTTTGCTTGTCTGCGTGCGGGCAGACCGATGGCATTTCTCGCGACACTGAACCATTTGGTGCGATCGGTGAGAACGAGACAATCACGGCGGTTGGAACAGAGCCTTTCTGGTCAATCGAGATCACCCGTGATCAGGCATTCTTCTCCTCACCGGAACAGATGGACGGAATCGCATTTGAAGTGAGCCGGTTTGCGGGAAACAATGGCCTTGGCTTTTCAGGCGAGATGCAGGGCGAAAAGTTAAATCTGACGATCACACCTGGCCAATGCAGCGATGGGATGAGTGATCGAACTTTTCCTTACACTGCCACCCTTTTGCTCGGGGATGACACGCTCGAGGGCTGCGCACACACCGATATTCAGGCATTCGAGGAATAGCACCAATCGAAAGAGGGGACTTTGGATCCTCGCACTTTTGTTGAGGAGTGAGGGCTTGTGCCTCCGCATCGAAGCAGTCATCTTCTCATCGTGAGGCGAGGGAGGATGTAATGACAGACCAAACAGGAGGCTGCTTGTGCGGCAAAGTGCGATACACGCTGGAGGCTGATCCGGTTGTGTGTGTCACTTGCCATTGCAAAAATTGCCAGAAGCAGGCGGGAACGGCTTTGTCAGTCATTGTCGGCGTGCCAGAAGCCGCCATGTCAATCGAAGGCGAGGTCAAGACTTACAACGATACCGGAGACAGCGGCGCGCCGGTCTATCGCCAGTTCTGCCCTGAATGCGGTTCCCCTGTTTTTACTCGCCTTGAACGCGGCGATGGATTGATGTTCATCAAGGCGGGCACGTTCGATGACACCTCTTGGATCAATCCAGCGTTCCACTGCTACACGAAAAGCAAACAGCCCTGGGTTGAATTGGGCGAAGTACCGGCTTTTGAGACGGTCCCAGAGGGTATGTGATCGTCAGCACGGCTTTGGTTTTGCCTGTGTGATCAATGTTTTAGGCCGGTATCGAGTATCGCGATTATTGTGCAGTGCAATAATTCCCGGAACATTGGCCGGCATCTCCCGTTGTATTAACAACTCAAGATAGAATGGCGCCCGCTTGAATTACCCCCGTTTGTAAGCCGGTTGCGCCGCGAAAGCAGGTTACATGAATACCGATGACGAGCGCGAACGCGCTCGCCTGAGTGATCAGGCGGGTATGCGGTTCGACGACGCGCCTGAACGTTTTAAAGCGGGCGGTGCAAAGACCGAATTTTCCGGAGCTTCCGGCGTCCTTTTTGAACAAGCCATGGCGCAAACCCGCATGGCGGTGTGCCTGTGCGATCCGCATCAGGATGACATGCCGATCGTGTTTGCTAACCGTGCGTTTCGCCGGCTAACAGGCTATGCAGAAGAAGAAATCGTGGGTCGCAATTGCCGTTTTCTTCAAGGACCAGCGACTGATCCTGCACCGGTTGCCAGGTTGCGCGATGCGATCGCAAACGAAGATGTCGCCGTTGTTGAGCTTCTGAATTACCGCAAGAACGGAACATCGTTCTGGAATGCCTTGCACCTTGGCCCGATCTACAATGATGAGGGCGAACTGGTGTATTTCTTTGGCAGCCAATGGGATGTGTCCGACGTCCGCGCCGCGCGCGCGCAGGAACAGCATGCCAAAGATATGGCGCGAGAGCTCTCCCACCGCATGAAGAACATGTTTGCTGTCATCTCAGGCATCGTGAACGTGACGGGCCGGGCGCGAGGTGTGCAGAGCGAGGCGGCTGAAATCAATTCACGAATTCAGGCACTGGGCCGGGCTTATGAAACAACGCTCGATGAAGCATCGAGTGGCAGCATCGATATCGGTCAGGCGATCCGAGCAGTTCTTCTTCCTTACGATAATAATGAGGAGCGACTGGAACTTCTCGGCAATGGCGTGAGGATGCCGTTCACAGTGATCTCTGTGATTGGACTAATTCTTCACGAACTTGCAGCCAACGCGACAAAGCATGGCGCGTGGACCAATGATGATGGGAAAGTCACCGTCGACTGGTCGGCGGGCGATGATCAAATGTTAACAGTCACTTGGCGCGAGCAGGGTGGACCTCAGATTGATGAGGATGTCATATCCGCTGGGACTGGCACGGCCATTGTGGATCGGCTATTGTCCAGTGGTCGCGGGTCGATCTCGCGGCAATGGGATAAGACGGGTCTGACGGCGAAAGTCACAGTGCCTGTGCGGGGATCGATATGACGGAACTGTTCACGCTGCTCCTGCTTGAGGATGAGCCGCTGATCATGCTCGACTTGGAATATGCGGCCGAAGATCGTGGCTGCCGCGTGCTGAGCTGTGCGAATTGCGACGCGGCTTTGTCGCATATTGATGCGGGCACGCGCATTGATGCTGCGATCCTCGACGTCTCGTTGGGCAATGGCGAAACCTGCTTTCCGGTCGCCCAAAAACTCGCGCAGCTGCGCATTCCCTACATCCTGCACTCAGGTGATCTTGATCGACACAATGAGCGAATTCGCGAGATTGACGCTGAACTCGTCGCCAAACCTGCAGCCGCTGACAAGGTCGTTGCGCACGCCATTGCTCATGCAAAGGGTCGCAATACCGGCAGCGAAAAAATCGCTGCCGAATAATCGTTAGAACAGACCCGGCATTTCATACTGCGCTACGCTCGGGCGATCCGGCTGTAGCGCTTCGAGCCCTCTGGCACTCTGCACACCTTGCTGACCTGGGGCACCCGTAATGGGCGTGCAGGTTCTACCGGCAAGAAAATCCAACGCTCTCGAAATCGAGGCTTCGGCGGGATCGCCAAATGGCCTGAAGATATCATCGGTTGCACGGCAAGAGTTTGGTATCTCGCTAGCAAGACCAGTGAAGTAATCGCCATTTCCATCTGCATTGACTGTCTGGAATGTGACAGCACGCACGCGCAAATCACACGCTGCAAGGTCAAAACCAAACTGACCAACTGGTTTGCCCGATGTGTCGCTGCCAATCAGTGCGATGCTGTCATTCGCGAGGTAAGGAATCATGGAATTCGTTACCAGCTCACTCGCCGAAGCCGTGCTTCGCGTTGAGATAACTGCGATCTTGGTTGGTTGAAGTGCATTGGCTTCGGTCTCGAAAAACTCAGTGGAGTTCTCCGAAGACTTTGAAGGTCGCAGAACCGTCTCACTGAACACTTGGCCTACGCGGCCCTGGCCCAAAAGATCGCCCAGCGTTTCGGCAACACTCACCAATCCGCCGCCATTATAACGAAAATCGAAAATCAATTCCGTCACACCCTCGCGCCCGAATAGCTCAAAAGCGTCGCGCAATTGATCGGCGGCATCAGAGACAATGAATGTGCGCAAATTCAGATAGCCGACTCTCTTTCCACCATCATCAAGGATGAGAGCTCCGTATCTGTCTGAGATCGGATCAAGCGAAAACTCCGTTTTGATCACGGCAGTTTCGACAACCGTACCCGTTGGCGTCGTGAAGCGCAGCACACGCTGGACGCCGGGATCAGATGGCCCCAGAGCGTCAATCACTGCCGCGGGTCCGCCGGAAGCCATGAGGTTCGAGACAAGCTGCAGATTGCTCGAACTGGTTCCGATCGCAAGCAACTCGCTGCCTCGGTCAAAACCCGCTTGAAAGCCGTTGCCGTTTTCAAATGCTTCGCTGCCAAACACGCGATTGTTCACTGTGTCATAAACTAGCCGAATTCCAAATCCTGCGCTGGAACCCGATGCAATAAGCTCGTTTTCCTCTGCGATTGATGTTGCGAAAGTAAAGCCGACATCGCGCGACTGGGCGCGGGCAGGGGCTACGCGCGCGTCAAGGAAAGACTGCACATCGCTAAAACTGGCAGGATCGACGGTATTGTCGAGTAAATCCGGGAACAGGTACCATTCATTCAGTACGTCATCAGCAAACGCGATCTGATCGCTGACTGCGCAGCCCGTCGTCACCGGGGAATTGCCGCCGCCGGCAGCTGGAGCTGCGTTCGATCCATCTCCTCCTCCACAAGCTGTCAGGATCATGGCTAGTGATACCGTCAGGGCGGTTGCGCGGGCTGATTTCATTGGGATGCGACTCCGGGAATTAGGTTCAAGCGAACACAGGCTTGGACGCAAATAGTTACCGAGACCATGCATACGCATGATGAATAGAGCAAGATTTTGCCGCATAATTCACCATCTGTGACACGTTGATCGGTTGATTTCTTGGGCTTTTCCGAGAGTTTTCCTCAGAAACCGGGGTAAATGTCACC
Organism: Erythrobacter sp. YT30; assembly: GCF_001542875.1. Taxonomy (GTDB): domain Bacteria; phylum Pseudomonadota; class Alphaproteobacteria; order Sphingomonadales; family Sphingomonadaceae; genus Erythrobacter. Next base: position 1,616,067 of record NZ_LMAF01000002.1, read on the forward strand.
CTGACGCCTCGTTTCCCGGGCTCGTTGCGACTAGCTAATACTCCATGAGAGTGATTCAATCATGACCCAGTTTCCCGACTGGCTTCAGGGCAAATTACCCGTTGCTGCCCAGCATTCGGGGCTTGCAATTGCGAGCCTTGGCGATGCACGATCGTTCGGGCGTGGTGGATTTTCGCTATCCAGCCCTGCTTTCGATGCAGGCGAAGAACTGGATCCTTGCTTTACCGCCAAGGAAGAAGACGCCGTTGCGCCGCCCCTGGAATGGACTGCGCCGCCGCCCGGCTCCCAGGAGCTGGTGGTGGTCGTCGAAGATGCTTCGAGCGATGGCGAAAAACCGCAATGCCATTGGCTCGTCTGGGGTCTGCCTGGCCAAAAAGGCAAGCTGCTGGAAGGCGAAACGCCGCCGCGCGCAGGTAAGAACGCGCTTGGCAATTCCGAGTGGTTGCTGCCTGACCCACCGGTGGGTGAGACGAGGCATTACGTCTTTCAGATTTTTGCGACCGAGCTTCCGCTGACTTTGATGCCCGGCGCAACCCGCGATGATCTCATCGCGTCGATCAAAGGTTTCGTGACCGCTTGTGCAGTGCTCTATGCGCCGTTCACCGGTGTCGAGGCGGATGACGGCGCGGATTGGGACGATGACTTTGAGTAACGTGAATTTCTAACGCCTGATACCTAAGGGAGAAAACTATGGCGAACGCACTGCAAAAACCGGTGCAGCTTTCGAGCGAACTTGAAGCGGTTGTTGGCAAAGGCCCAATGCCGCGCACTGAAGTGACTTCGAAAGTCTGGGCTTACATCAAGGCCAACAACCTGCAGAAACCATCAGACAAGCGGACCATCGTTCCTGATGCAAAGCTTGGCGCCGTGATCGGCAACGATGAAATCAACATGATGAAGATGACAGGCAAGATCTCAAAGCACCTTACCTGATCTGAACTTTCATTGATGATTTATGGGCGGCGCGCGATCCTATAGGGTCCGCGCCGCTCCTGTTTCGGTTCGCCTTTCCATGAAAGGCTGATAGCCTTTTCTGAGATCAGAACGTCCACCGCCAAGTGAACGTCCTCTATATAATCGCGCCAATTCCTATTCGAGCCGGCCAGAATGCGTGCTGCTTCGCTCGGGCAGATCGTTTTGTTCGCTCCACGTTCTTCCAACAGGCCAAGAATTGCTCGTTTAGCCCCGCTCACTGGGACAGCCCCTTGCTGGGTGGGAAACCTGCAATTGTTCTATGAGATCGGCCGCGCTATCCACCATGGCATATCTCTATCGGAGGACTGCTTGATGATGCAACGTGCCGCTTTGATGCTTGCTGCGACTGCCCTCGGGTTCGTGCCCGTTCACGCTCAGGACGACACCGCTTCCGAAAGAATCGATCCTGATATCGCAGCGGCCAACGCAGCATTGGATGCAGCTCCCGTTTTCGATGGCCACAACGATGTGCCAATTCAGATCCGCGCTCGGTTCGACAATCAATTGGTGAATTTCGACTTCACTGACACTAGCGGGACGGCGGATGAGGAAAGCGGCAGGAACGCCATGCATACCGACATCGCCCGTTTGAGAACAGGAAAGGTTGGGGCTCAGTATTGGTCGGTCTATGTCCCGTTTCGCTTACCTGAACCCGAAGCGGTGAAGATGACGATGGAGCAGATAGATATAACCAAGCGTCTGATCGCGAAGTACCCCGATGATCTTGCGCTCGCACTGACAGCGGATCAGGTCGAAATTGCGATGGCAGAGGGCCGCATTGCTTCACTGATCGGGATGGAGGGTGGCCATTCGATTGGGTCAAGCCTCGCCGTGCTTCGCCAGATGTATGCTCTGGGTGCCCGATACATGACGCTAACGCACAATTCGAACACGCCATGGGCAGACAGCGCGACCGATGATCCCAAGCACGGAGGCCTTAGTGATTTTGGCCGCGATGTAGTGCGTGAAATGAACCGGATCGGTATGCTCGTTGATCTCAGCCACGTTAGCGAAGAGACCATGCTGGATGCGCTCGAAGTGGCAACTGCTCCTGTCATCTTCAGCCATTCCGGCGCGCGCGCGATTAATGGTCATGCGCGCAATGTGCCTGACAGTGTGCTTGAGAAGCTGCCACAGAATGGCGGAATTGTGATGGTGGTCGCGTTGCCCGGTTTTCTAAACGATGCTGAGCGTGAATGGTTTGCTTCGCGATCGGCTGAAGAAGCTCGGCTGAAGTCACTTTTTCGTGGGCAGCCAGACATCGTGACGTCTGCAATGGCCGAATGGGATGAAGCCAATCCCACACCCGAAACCATGATCAGCCACATGGCCGATCATATCGATCACATCAAATCCGTCGCGGGCATTGAGGCTATCGGCATCGGCGCCGATTTTGACGGGATGCCGATAGGGCCCGTGGGTTTTGAAGATGTGGCCGGCTATCCAGCGCTTTTCGCCGAGTTATCTCGGCGCGGCTATTCGCAGGTCGAAATGGAACTCATTTCGAGCCGCAATGCGATCCGCGTGCTGCGCGATGCAGAGCGCGTTTCTAGCAGTCTGCGGAGCCAACCTGCCATCGAAACGCTGATACCAGAGGCTGAATAGAACCTCTGGCGCTAATCAATCGGCAGTTTCCGGCAGATCATCGCGCGGTGTAGACGCCATTTCTTCAAGCTCTTCTTCGGACATGCTTTCATACATTTCGATCGAAGCGCCTTCGAGGTCAGACTTTTGAGCCTCGCCTCGTTTCGCCGCGAGCGCTGCTCCGGCTGCTTGCTGCTGCGCTTTGCTTTTTGCTTTCACTGTCCATTTCCTTCGCCAAAGCACGAACTCAAGCAAACACTAGGCGTCAAACGCTATGTTTATTGATTGTGCTGTCTTAGGGTTATCGAGACAGAAATGGATAGTCAGCTAAACTGGTTCCAATATTGCCGGAACCTATCCCCAGAGTGCGGGAATAATCCAAACGGCGCTCATAGCGATAACAGCGATGACAAGGCCAATCCCCAGCACATAGCGCATATGGCCGGTGGTCTGTGCCGCGCGGGCATCGTCATCTTCAATGTGAATTTCGTCTTGATTGTCTGACATGGGTCCCATCCATTTTACCTGAGTGTACGCCATTAACGGCGCGATTGCTCGCCTGTTCCTAGTTTTTGAGGGTTAGTCGCGCAATAAGTCGTTTATCCCGGTTTTCGAACGCGTCTGTGCATCCACAGTCTTCACAATGACGGCGCAATAAAGCGAAGGACCAGGCGATCCGTCGGGCAAAGGCTTGCCAGGCAGGGTCCCGGGGACGACCACGGCGTAAGGCGGCACCTCGCCCATATGCACTTCACCCGTGGCGCGATCGACAATCTTTGTTGAGGCACCAAGGTAGACGCCCATCGAAAGAACAGCCCCTTCGCCAACGCGCACACCTTCGGCAACTTCGCTGCGCGCACCGATAAACGCGCCATCGCCGATAATGACGGGTTCTGCCTGAAGCGGCTCAAGCACACCGCCGATCCCTGCGCCACCAGAAATGTGCACATTCTTGCCAATCTGTGCACATGATCCAACGGTCGCCCACGTATCGACCATGGTTCCTTCATCGACATAGGCCCCAATATTGACAAAGCTGGGCATCAGGACCGCACCTTGGCCAATAAAGCTGCCCCGACGGACAACAGCACCGGGGACTGCGCGAAATCCAGCATCTCGGAAGCGATTTTCGCCCCACCCGGCAAACTTGATAGGCACCTTGTCAAACGCCGCTTCGCCTGCACACGCGTCGGGCATCAAACGGTTATCATTGAGGCGAAATGACAGCAGCACCGCTTTTTTGAGCCACTGGTTCACTTTCCAACTGCCATCGCCAGTCGGCTCCGCTACGCGTGCTTCACCGCTGTCGAGCATGGCAAGAGCGTCAGTGACCGCATGGCGCACATCACTGCCAGGCGTCACTTCCTGACGATTTTCCCAGGCTTCTTCGATTTGCGCGATCAATGTCTCGGTCATGGAGCTTTCCGATGGCTTTCTAATGATGTCAGTGCGCCTAGCGATCCAAGCGCATTGCAGCAAGTGCGCACCGTGCTGTCCCCAATTTGTCGCAGGACAGCGTCCAAAATGGCGGCGTTATGGGTTGCCCCTTGTCAGCGCGTTAAGCTTAAACTTAAACCTGAAACTTAGGAGGACCGCGAAGAGGATAAACAGTCATGCGCCAGCACCCTCCGCACTCCAGCGATGAAAATTCTTTGATTACACCTGATGCCAACGCTCCAATCCGATGGAAAGTTGTGGCGGCAGCTGTTGCATGCGCAGCGTTGACGGCCTGCGGCGGCGGCGGTGGAGGCGGCGCCGGTGTGGCGTCGATCCCACCGCCCCCTCCACCGCCTCCACCTCCACCGCCACCACCTCCCCCACCACCGCCGACCAATTTCAACACGCAGGAGTTCCGGCGCTCTGATGGCCCGGCCTTCCATGGCGCCGATGAGGCCTGGCAACAGAACTTTACCGGCGCGGGCGAGATCATTGCGGTTATCGATACAGGGATCGATGAAGACAGCCCTGAATTTATGGGCCGCGTTCACCCTAATTCGGCTGATGTAGTCAGCAATCGGCCCGTCACTCCCGAAGATGACCACGGGACAAACGTATCATTGGTCGCCGCAGGCGGACGCGACGATACTGGTATTTTGGGCATCGCTTTCGACAGTCAGGTGCTGGCCATTCGCGCAGACAGTGTCGGCAGTTGCGGTGCGGACACTCCGCAAAATGCCAATCTTGATTGCAGTTTTGATGATCGCGACATCGCGAGTGGTGTCGATCTGGCGATCTCGACAGGCGCCACCGTTATTAACCTCAGTCTTGGCGGGGGAGGGGCATCACAATCCCTCCGGAATGCGATTGCAAGGGCAGCTAATGCTGGCATCGTGGTTGTTGTGGCAGCTGGAAATGGGGGCGATGGGTCCGAGCCGGGGATTGATCCTGATCAGCCCGATCCGTTTGCATCGAGCCTTTTGACCGCAGGCAATGGTAATGTGATCATCGTCGGATCGGTCGATGATCAGGGGGAAATTTCAGATTTCAGCAACCGGGCCGGCAATTTCGCTAGTTCCTATTTGACCGCGCGCGGAGAGCGTATTTGCTGCGTCTACGATGAGGGCGAGCTATTCGTCGAGAACATCGATGGCCAGCAGTTTGTCACGCTCTTTTCCGGCACCAGTTTTGCGGCGCCGCAGGTGGCCGGCGCTGTCGCGCTCCTTGCGCAGGCATTTCCAAACCTTGAAGCGACCGAGATTGTTGAAATCCTACTCGACACTGCTCGCGATGCGGGGGCGGCAGGTACAGATGAGGTGTTTGGGACCGGCATTCTCGACATCGCAGCAGCAATCGCGCCGCAGGGGACAACTTCGCTTGCAAGCACTGGAACAGTTCTCGCACTTACCGATGATTTCGCCATTGGTTCTGCGGCGATGGGTGATGCGCTGACAGGTGCGAGTTTGAGCACCATCGTGCTTGATCGGTATGATCGCGCTTACAACGTTGATTTTGGCGCTCGGTCGCGCAGTGCTGCTCAGGTTCAACGCCTGCGCGGCGCGGTTCAGCGCGGCGGATTTACCCAAGCCGCCAATTTGGATGGCCTGTCTTTGGCAGTGACAGTCGGCAAGGGGCCGCTTGCAGGCGGCCTGAATTGGGCCCGTGATCTGCAATTGTCGTCGCAAGATGCGATTGGCGCTCGGGTTTTGGCAGCGCGGGCTGCGGCAAAGATTGCTCCTGATTTGCAGCTAGGTTTTGCGATTTCGCAAAGCGCCAAAAGTCTCGTCGCTCAAATGCAAGGTGCGGACAGACCCGCGTTTGCAATCGCGCCTAGTGCTGGGAATGATGCAGGCTTCCTTGAAAGCAGCGATCTCGCCTTTGCTGCACGCCATCAGATTGGCGAATGGGGTCTTACGGTTTCTGCGGAAAGCGGACGCGCCTGGCTCGGCAGTGAGCGTCAGGCCAACGATATCTTGCCCGGCCTTCGCGAACGCCGCCCGATGTCGAGTTTCAGCCTCGCAGGTGATCGCAAATTTGGAGCGCTCGAAACCAATGTCGCGCTGACATGGCTACAGGAAGACGGCACTCTGCTTGGTTCGCATTTCAACTCGGCGTTCGGCATCACTGGCGCCGACACTCTATTTGTCGATGGTGAGGCGAGCTATAACTTCGTGCCTAACTGGCAGCTTGGGGGCTCCTTGCGCAACGGCTTTACTCGACCGCGAGCAGGCTCGCTCGTCGGCTCTGGCTCGCAACTTTGGACGCAAGGCTGGTCGCTTGATCTCAGCAGGCGTGGCAACTTTACGATGGCCGACAGTCTCGGCTTTCGTCTCAGTCAGCCCTTGCGTGTCAGCGGAGGCGGGCTGAATCTTGAGCTTCCGGTCGCTTACGATTACGCGACAGAAAGCCCGATCCTGGGTCGCCAGCGCCTCTCGCTGACACCCACAGGTCGCGAGATCATGAGCGAACTTGCATGGGGATCACCGTTCCTGTTTGGCTTTGCATCGGCCAGCGTGTTCTATCGCAGCGAACCCGGTCATTTCTCAGCCGCCCCTGATGATGTGGGCGCTGTGATCAGGTTCGACGCTTCGTTTTAGGAGTGTTTTCTCCGGGTGCTACTCCGGCATCCCAGCTGCTTTGGCGAAATTGTAGGCGTTTTCAATCAGAGGCGCGACGCGTTCGCTCATCTGCTTGGCATGCGCAGATGAGGCAGTGCCGTCGATCACGCGCTTTTTGATGCCTTGCATGATCCCTGCAAGCCGGAAGAGGTTGTACGCGAAGTACCAATCCATTGGCGGGACTGGATAACCAGTGCGCGCAACATAGCGATCGACTGCTTCATCCTTCGAGGGAATGCCCAGGTCCTCCAGATCGAGCCCCATCAGACCAGCACGCCCATCTGCGGGGTTGTACCAGTTGAGCATGAGATAGCTGAAATCGGCAATCGGATCGCCGAGTGTCGACAATTCCCAATCGAGCACCGCGATAATGCGCGGCTCATCATGCGCGAAGATCACGTTGTCGAGCCGGTAATCGCCATGGACGACGCTTGATCCATGCTGGGGCGGGATCGTTTCGGGAAGCCATTCAATCAGCCGCTCCATCTTGGGTTGATGCTCGGTTTCAGAAAGCTTGTATTGCTTTGACCAGCGAGAGATTTGCCGCGCGCAATAATCGGTTGGTTTGCCGAAATCACCAAGGCCGATTTCGTCCGGCTTATTAAGGTGCAGATCGGCCATCGTATCGATCAGCGCGTTGTAAATCTCTCGGCGTTCAGCAGGCTGCATCCCTGGCAGAGCACCATTCCAAAGCGAACGGCCATCGGCCATGCTCATCACGAAGAATTTCGAACCGATGACCTCCGGATCTTCGCAAAGGCCATACGTGCGCGGAACGGGGAAACCAGTCGGATAAAGGCCCGTCATCGCCTTATATTCCCGATCCACGGCATGGGCAGAGGGAAGCAGCTTACCAAAAGGCTGGCGCCGAAGGACGTAGTTTGTCGCCGGTGTTTCGATCTTATAGGTTGGGTTGGATTGGCCGCCTTTGAACTTGGTGTAGCTGATGGGGCCCGCAAACCCTTCAACATTGGCTTCGAACCATGCTGTTAGCGCTTCAAGATCGAGCTTGTCCCGCTCCTCGACAGCAACGGTGCCGACCATTTCCTTGTCGAAATCAATGTTCATCGTGTTTTCTGGCATCAGTCAAACATCACCACGCTGCGCGCATGGCTCCCTTCGCGCATTTTATCAAAGCCCGCATTCACATCCTCAAGGCCGATCCTCTCGGCAATGATGGTGTCGAGATCAAGGAGACCGCGCATGTAGAAATCAACGAGACGCGGTAGATCGACGGGGAAGTGGTTCATCCCCATGATTGCGCCCATCAGTTTCTTGCCTCCGAGGAGGTCCATAGCGCCAAGGCCGACTTTGCAATCCAAGGGCATCATGCCGAGGATCACGGCTGTGCCGCCCCGGCGCAGTGCTGCGACGGCAAGATCGGCCGAAGCCTGACGGCCAACAGCTTCGATCGCCCAATCAACGCCGCCACCAGAGATTTCCATGATCTGCTGGACGACATCATCGGCCATGGCATCGACTGTGTGCGATGCGCCCAGAACCTTTGCGAGTTCACGCTTTTCAGGCAGCGGATCAGCGGCAATCACCTTGCCCGCGCCTGCGATTTTGGCTGCATTGATCGTGGCCAATCCCACGCCGCCGCAGCCCACAACAAGCACAGTCTCGCCCGGTGTCACCTTGCAGGCGTTGAATATCGTGCCAGCACCCGTCGTGACAGCGCATCCGATGACCGCGGCGCGATCAAGTGGCATATCCTTATCGATCGAAACACACGCGTTTTCATGGATGAGCATCTGTTCTGAAAGCGAGGATAGATTGAGCATTTGATTGACGGGCTCACCACCAGAGCGTGTCATGCGCGGAGCATCTGTCTTGCCGCGCCGGGTTGCGCCGCCAAGGCATAGTGCCATTCGCCCTGTCACGCAGAATTCGCAGGTTCCGCAAAACGCGCTGAGGCAGGAGACGACGTGATCACCCGGCTTCACCGTTTTGACTTCAGAGCCGACCGCACGGACAACGCCTGCCGCCTCATGCCCCGGAATGCAGGGCAATGGGTGCGGGTAATGGCCGTCAATAAAATGAAGGTCGGAATGGCACAGGCCGCACGCCTTGGTGTCGATCAGAACTTCGTGCGGCATGGGATCGGCGACTTCGATATCGCCGATCACCAGCCCTTCGCCCGGTTTCTCCAGGATGGCTGCCTTCGCCATGCTTTCCCCTCTCTAAGCGGTGTACGCGATTAACGCGCTACGCCGATATCGCCCGATGACATGCCGCCATCATTGGCCGCATCGCCGACTCCGCCCCCACGCAGCGCATTGGCAGTTGGGCCTTCATTGGGCAGGTGCTTTCCGAATTCCATGCGCGCAATAGAGCGAGCGTGAACTTCGTCAGGACCATCGGCGAGGCGCAGAGTGCGCTGGTTGGCGTACATGCGCGCAAGGCCGTAATCCTCGCTCACGCCGCCGCCGCCATGCGCCTGAATTGCATCGTCAATGATGCGCAGCGCCATGTTGGGGGCCTGCACCTTGATCATCGCGATTTCCTGTTTCGCAGCCTTGTTGCCGACCTTGTCCATCATGTCGGCGGCCTTGAGGCAGAGAAGGCGCGTCATATCGATATCGATCCGGGCTTGCGCCACGCGCTCTTCCCAAACCGAATGCTTGTAGATTGGCTTGCCGAACGCTTCGCGCTCTTGCAGGCGTTTGCACATCCGCTCCAGAGCTTCTTCCGCGCAACCGATGGTACGCATGCAGTGGTGGATACGGCCCGGGCCAAGGCGCCCTTGCGCGATTTCAAATCCGCGTCCTTCACCAAGCAGCATGTTGGTGACAGGGACGCGCACGTCCTTCATCTCAACTTCCATATGGCCGTGCGGTGCATCGTCATAACCGAAGACGGGCAGGTGCCGCAGGATGTTCACGCCGGGCGTGTCAATTGGCATCAGGACCATTGATTGCTGCGCGTGGCGCTTGGCTTCGAAATCGGTTTTGCCCATGACAATCGCGATCTTGCAGCGCGGATCGCCAAGGCCCGATGACCACCATTTGCGGCCATTGATGACATATTCATCGCCGTCCCGCTCAATACGGGTTTCGATATTGGTGGCATCAGAACTCGCCGTGAAAGGCTCTGTCATCAAGAAGGCGGAACGAATTTCGCCATTCATCAACGGGGTTAGCCATTGGTCCTTTTGCTCGCGCGTACCATAGCGGTGGAACACTTCCATGTTCCCCGTATCGGGTGCGGAGCAGTTGAAGACTTCCGATGCCCAGCCAATGCGGCCCATCTCTTCAGCGCACAGTGCATATTCAAGGTTTGTGAGGCCGGGCCCTTCGAATTCGTATGAGTCATCGACATGATGATGGCTGTCATTGCGCGGTGGCATGAACAGGTTCCAGATGCCGGCTTCCTTGGCTTTGGCCTTGGTCTCTTCGACGATAGGGAGCACTTTCCAACGCTCACCCGCCATGTCCTGTTCGTCGTAGACGCTGACATTGGGGCGCACTTCCTTGGCAATGAAATCGCGCACGCGGTCACGCCAATAAACCTGACGTTCGGTTGGTTCAAAATCCATCTCGATGATCCTCTTCTCGTTCAATCCCGTTTGATTCTTCGGGCGAGACCGTGGCAGAGCGAACGACACCCGCCAAGCTCTCATTTGTGCAATTTGCGTCTAGGTCGCCATTCCAGCGCGCTTGCCGGAAGCCATCCGGGCAAGCCGTTCTTCATGCTGCTCACGGCTGATCGGGAACCGGCCGAGCCAGAACGCGGCGAGCAGACCCAATACCGTCGTTGCAACAGCAAAACAGATGATCATGGTGGTCACAATTTGCGGGTCAGTCGTGACGGGGTCCGCCCCTTGTTCCAATTGCGAAATGGCGACGATTTGCCCGGTCAAAAACGCGCCAAGACCGGTTGCGCATTTTTGTACCAGCCAATTGCCGGAATAGAACGAACCCTCCGCCCGGCGACCTGTGCGCTCTTCAAAAGCTTCGACGATTTCTGCGATCATGGACGATGCAGAAATCATGATGACGACGCCAAACATATTCGCGAAAATCACGAACGTATAATAGAGCGCGGTCGATGAAAGGCTAGCAATTTCAGGCCAGAAACCGGCGAGGAATAGGCCATAAGGCGCAAGGCCAAGAATGATCGCAACGATCGCGCTGATAAGGGCGCTTTTAGGCTTGCCAAACCGTTCATGCATCGGCCCCACGATCAAGAACATCCCGATAACAGAGATGGCAAGGATGATGGGATAAGCGGTCAAACCATTCAGCCATGCTGGTGCCCAGTCAAAGGATACCCTGTCCAATTGCCAGACATACAGGTTGAGATAGTTCGATATGGAAAAGGTCATCCCTTGGCTGATGTATGCTGCCAATCCCCCGGCTGCGAAAATCAGAAATGCTTTTTCGCTGAAAGCTTCCTTTATCTCGCCAAACGCTTCGCTGAGGCTGAATGGTGACGGCTTTGTTTCGGGCAGATGCGCGACGATTTGGTGCTGGCCTATCGCTGACCCCAATGTTGCGACCACCATTAAGATCGCTCCGAATGTTCCGAATGCGGGATAGCCTTCTTGCTGAAGCAGCCCATTCTCGCCCGGCATGAAGACCGTGTAGGCAAGGATCATCATCAGGATGCCGCCCATCCAGCCCGACAAGTATCGATAGCGGAAAAGCGTGGTGCGTTCGGTGTAATCGTTCGTTATTTCCGGGACGAGGCTAACGGCGGGCACTTCGCAGGCCGACAGCAGGATCCTTACTGCGACCATGATGCCGAACAGGCCCAGCGCGCTGGGCGCTTCCCCGCCGGGGGGTGACCACAGCATGATCCAGAAAAACGCGAGCGGTATGGGCGCTGCATAAAGCCACGGCAGACGCCTTCCCCAGCGCGTGTAGGTGCGATCCGACAGATATCCGATGATCGGATCGATAAAGGCATCGACCAGCAATGCACCAAGAAGGATAAGCCCGACGAGCCCCGCATCCATTCCCAGGACTTGGCTGTAATAGAACAGCAGGAAGAACAGGAAGCCGCCGTCTTTCACGCCGAACGCGACCGCGCCGAAGCCGTGGATCAGCTTCAAACGCATGGGCAGCTTGCCTTCGACAAAGCTCATTCAGCGCCGCCTTTGGCGTTCAAGACTATCGCGAATCCCGTCATGCTGGTTCTCCCAAACCTTGGCGCTTAGCCTAGAGTTGCGCGGTGTTTCGTCAATGTCGGCCTTTCCAGAAATTCGCTGACGCTACGGCATGGCATGAGGAGCGGCGAAACCGAAACTCAGTGCGGATGAGCGCTTGCAGGAGTGGGTGAAATGACGATAACGTAAGCGTCAAGTGGGAGCAATTGAGAGGAGAGTCGGCATCATGACCGATCTGGAAACATTCCGCAGCGAAACGCGATCCTGGCTTGAGGCGAACTGCCCGGCTGAAATGCGCGAACCCGTTCGCGATGAAGAGGACGTCTATTGGGGCGGCCGCAACGCGACTTTCAAAAATGACGCGCAAAAGGCGTGGTTCGAGGCGTGCCTTGAGAAGGGATACACCGTTCCTGCTTGGCCAAAAGCTTATGGCGGTGCGGGTCTGGAGCCAGCCGAGGCCAAGGTACTTCGTGAAGAGATGGGCCGCATCAATGCGCGCCCGCCGCTTAGCTCATTCGGCATTTGGATGCTCGGCCCAGCGCTTCTCAAATTCGGCACCGAAGAACAGAAGAAGCACTTCCTTGGTCAGATTGCGCGCGGCGAAATTCGCTGGTGTCAGGGCTATTCAGAGCCCGGCTCAGGCTCTGACCTCGTCAGCTTGCAAACATTCGGCGAAGACAAAGGGGACCACTGGGTCGTCAACGGTCAGAAAGTCTGGACGTCCTATGCTGACCAGTGCGACTGGATCTTCTGCCTCGTTCGCACCGACAAGGAAGACAAGTATCGTGGCATAACGTTCATGCTGTTCGATATGGAAAGCGAAGGCGCGTCAACTAAGCCGATCAAGCTGATCAGCGGCAATTCGCCGTTCTGCGAAACTTTCTTTGACGATGTGAAAGTGCCCAAATCTTATGGCGAGGGCATTCCCGCCTATGTGGGCGAAATCAATCGCGGCTGGGACGTGGCAAAATACCTCCTCGGCCATGAGCGCGAGATGATTTCGGGCGCAGGTGGCGGTGATCGCACTTCGGCAATCGGTGCAGCGATGAAGCGTCACGCAGCCAAAACGGGCGATGAAATCGATCCGGTCCTGCGCGCAGAGCTCGCCATGTTTGATGTCGATGCGCTTGCCTATGGCGCGATGGGGGAGAAATTCCTCGACGAGATCAAGGTCGGAAAAGCGCACCCCGCGCAGCCCAACATGATGAAATACGCTGGCACCGAACTCAACAAACGGCGTCACGAATTGATGATGACAGCCGGCGGTTCGCGCAGCCTTGAATGGGAAAGCGAAGAGACAGATGGCGGCAAACCATCGCGTAATTGGCTTCGCACCAAAGCGAACTCGATTGAGGGCGGAACTTCAGAAATCATGCTCAACGTGATTTCGAAACGCATTCTCGAATTGCCGGGTTCGTAAATCAGTCTTGCACATATCAGCGGGCCGCCTCTTACCAAAACGAGGCGGCCCGCCATTCTTTTGACCTTGGGAGAGGACACCCGAAATGCCCCTGTATCACGATGAAGACCAGGCGATGCTGGCCGACACCGCAACCAGCTTCATGGCCGATGAAGGTAATATCGCGAAACAACTACGTCACTGGCGTGATCGCGATTGCCCCGATGGATTTGGCCATGCGTTGTGGAAGCAGATGGCGGAAATGGGCTTTACGGGAATGCTCGTGGACGAGGATGACGGCGGCCTTGGCATGGGGCATGTCGAAGCGGGCATTGTGCTCGAGCAGATCGGTCGCAATCTGACGCCGTCGCCATTCCTTACTTCCTCCGTGCTTGCCGCGACAGCGTTGAAGCATGGCTCTGCCGAGATGAAGGGGCGCTATCTTCCCGGCCTTATCGAAGGCGAAAGCGTGTTCGCCGTGGCAATTGACGAGACGGCCAAACACCGCCCTGGGCGCATCACGACGCGGGCCGAAAAATCGGGCAATGGTTTTAAACTTAATGGTGCCAAGACATTCGTCATTCAGGGCGCAAGCGCGGACATGCTGGTCGTTGCGGCTCGCACATCTGGCGGTGATGAAGACAATGACGGCGTAACGCTCTTTGCCGTGCCCAAGGACGCGAGTGGTATTAGCCAGGACCCAGTTCGCCTCGTCGACAGCTCGGTTGCCTCGCATATCAAATTTGACGGCGTTGAACTGGATGGCGATGCCGTGATCGGCGAAGTCGATGCCGGCCGCGACATCCTCAATTCCATGCTCACGGCTGGCCGCGTGGGCGCAGCGGCTGAAGGTATTGGCGTTGCCAGCGGCGCGATGGATATGACCATCGACTACCTTAAGCAGCGCAAGCAATTCGGCACGTTGATCGGTGAATTCCAGGCCCTGCAACACCGCGCCAGTCATCTCTATTCAGAGGTCGAAATCGCGCGCGCTGCGGTCATCAAGGCTCAGCAATTGCTGGATGCGGGTGCCGAAAGCGCTGAATTGATGAGCTCGGTTGCAAAGGCGAAAGTCGCCAAATCCGCTGGTCTTGCCGTCAAGGAAGGCGTGCAGATGCATGGCGGTATTGGGATGACCGACGAATACGATATCGGCCTCTATATGAAGCGCGATCGGGCTTTGCAGGAGTTTCTCGGCGATGCGTACTTCCACGCCAATCGCGTGGCGGAAATGAGCGGGTACTAATTTGGTCTCCCCTCCCCTTGGCGGGAGGGGCGGAGATTTACGACATGGATATTCAATCGCTCTTCGGCCTAGACGGTCGTATCGCCCTTGTGACCGGCGGCAGCCGAGGGATCGGCAAGATGTTCGTAGAAGGCCTGCTCGCCGCAGGCTGCGCGCGTGTCTATATATCGGCGCGCAAGGTCGAGCAGATGGAAGCGACCATCAAAGAATTTGGCGAAGACAAAGTCATCGGCATCCCCGCCGACCTCAGCCAAATGGACGGCATCCAGCATCTTGCGGATGAAATGGCGAAACGCGAAGACAAGCTTGATATCCTTATCAATAATGCGGGTGCTGCGTGGGGGCAGGATTATCTCGAATTTAGCGAAGCGGGCTGGCACCGCACGATGGATCTGAATGTCAAAACGCCGTTCTTCCTGACACAAAAACTGCACGATCTACTGGTTGCTGCGGGCAAGGGGGATCATCCGGCGAAGGTGATTCATGTCTCTTCGATCGATGGGCAGCGTATCAATCCGTGGGAAACCTATCCCTATCAGGCATCGAAAGCCGCAGTGATCCAACTCACACGGCGCATGGCAGCGCGGCTTATTCAGGACAACATCATCGTCACGTCCATCGCGCCGGGCGCATTTGTCAGCGAAATGAACCAGTCGGCAAAGAATGCTCCCGATGCCGCCGCTGCCCTGATCCCTGCAAAGCGGATCGGGACAAAGGAAGATATGGCAGCGGCAGCCATTTATCTGTGCAGCCGTGCAGGCGATTACATTGTCGGCGACACCGTCACGGTCGATGGTGGCATTGTGAATGCGGCTTTGCCGGCCGTCTTCAACGATCCGGGCGGCGCTGAATAGCGACTAGCCCATCAATTCGCGGACAAACGGGATGAGCCCGGTTTGCCGTGTTCTGCGCATCCGCTCTGCGTCCAGAATTTCGCATACTCGGGCAAAGCATTCCTCCACATCGTCATTGATGACGACATAGTCGTATTCGGCCCAGTGGCTGATTTCAGCCCGTGCACGCTCCATACGCGCGTCAATTACTGTCGCTGAATCCTGCGCACGCGCTTCGAGGCGGCGGCGCAACTCGTCAAGGCTTGGCGGAAGGATAAAGACGCTGACAACATCTTGCGCGTCCTTTTGATAGAGTTGCTGCGTGCCCTGCCAGTCAATGTCGAACAGGAAATCACGGCCTTCTTTCAAAGCGTTGCGAATGGCGCCCTTAGGCGTGCCATAGCGATGGCCAAACACTTCGGCCCATTCGTAGAAATCATCCTCTTCGATCATGCGATCAAATTCAGCATCAGATACGAAGTGGTAGTGGACCCCGTCCTGTTCCCCCGGCCGCGGTGCGCGCGTGGTTGCTGAAACCGACATTTCGACGTGATTGTCGGCTTCCAGAAGCATTCGCGAGAGTGTGGTTTTGCCCGCACCCGATGGCGAAGACAGGATGAACAACAACCCGCGTCGTTTCAGTGTATTGGTCTGCAAGGGGGGAGTGATGGGTTGCCCGGTCATAGGGTCCGATGGGGCAATGCACGCTGTGAAATCAAGAGCGAATGAACTGGATTTACGCAGTTGAGAACCAAATCAGGCCTTGGACCTAGCCTGCTTCGCGCGCTTGGCCTGCTGAACGCTACGCCCACGATCATACAGCGATTTGACCAGCATTCCGCCGGCCACAATCGCAAGGCCGGGGACGGAGCGGGCTGCCAGTTTGCTCGCGCCGTAAAGCGCAATGCTCGTCACGACCGTGCGGCCATCGATTAATTCGCGCGCTTTTTCCGGATCGTAGGCCTTTATGATCATGCGCTTTTCCAATTCCGATAAAAGCACGCGGCCTGCACCTTTGATCAGCAATCCTGCAATGATCGCATTGGTGGCCGGGTTAGTGCTAGGCATGGGGATTGAGGCGCGTTCGTGCTTTTTGTCGTCAGCATCGACCTCGCGTTTCTTAGCTTTCGATTTGCGCTTGCTCATAAGCCCGAAGGCCCCGCATTACTTCTTGCGGCCGAAATCGATCGATACGACGTTTGACCCATCGCTGTCGCCGCCATCGGGGTGGTCACCACTATCGCTACCGTCATTTTCGGCCTCATCATGCGTTTCGGGCGCGATGTCATCGACAGCTGCCTGAAACTGAAGTCCAAAGTCGACCGCCGGATCAACAAAAGCCGTGATGGCCGCAAACGGCACTTCAAGCTTGGCAGGGATCTGATTGAATGACAGCCCGACAGAGAAACCAGTATCGCGCACTTCGAGTTCCCAAAACTTGTTTTGGAGCACGATGGTCATTTCATCGGGGAAACGCTCTTTCAGATGCTGCGGGATGGAAACACCCGGAGCGCTCGTCTTGAAAGTGATGTAAAAGTGGTGATTGCCAGGGAGTTCACCGCCGCCGCTCTCAATCTCGCCCAAAACACGGCCCACTACGGCGCGCAAGGCTTCCTGCACGATCTCGTCGTACGGGATTAGACTGTCGGGCGTTTCTTCGCTCATGGTGAATAAAGAAGTGACCATGCTTGGCCTCTTGGTCAAGGCTTTCATGGCAGTAATCCGGGGTTGCGTGACGTAGGGTCATCGAACAACGGGGCCGGATACCCGCCGAAAATGGGCAAAGTAGCCGCGCAGTGTCCGCTTGCATGGTATGGTGAGCCGCTTATAGCGCGAGGAGTTATGACACAGCCTGCCCCCAATCAGCCGCGCACCGGCTCCGTTGCCCGCAACACTGCCGAGACGAAGATCGACATTAGCGTCAATCTCGACGGCACGGGCGCATATGATATCTCGACCGGGATTGGCTTTCTGGATCACATGGTCGAACAGTTTTCGAAGCATTCGCTGATTGACGTCACTATGAAAGTGGATGGTGATCTGCATGTTGACCAGCACCACACGACCGAGGATTCTGCTATTGCTCTGGGTCAGGCGTTAAGCGATGCTTTGGGCGAGAAAGCCGGAATTGGCCGGTATGGCGCTGCGTATTCTCCAATGGATGAAACTCTAGCGCGCGTCGCACTCGATATTTCGGGGCGTCCTTTCCTCGTCTGGAAAGCCGGTTTCACTCAGGAAAAGCTAGGCGAATGGGACACGGAATTGATCGAGCACTGGTTTCATTCGGTCGCGCAGTCGGCGGGTATCACCCTACATATTGAGCTGCTTTACGGCACCAATAATCACCATATCTGCGAAGCGATCTACAAAGGCTTTGCCCGCGCAATGCGTGTGGCGGTCGAACGCGATCCGCGCAAAGGAAGCGCAATCCCGAGTACGAAAGGACAGCTTGGTGGGTGAGGTTGTCGCTCTCGTCGATTATGGCGCGGGCAATCTGCATTCGGTGCACAATGCGCTCAAGGCCGTTGGAGCCAAGGTCAAAGTCACAACCGACGCCAACACGGTGCGCGCGGCTGACCGGATCGTTCTTCCAGGGGTTGGCTCTTTCAAGGCGTGCGCCAAAGGGTTGAAAGCCATCCCCGGTATGATCGAAGCGATGACCGAGCGCGTGCACGTTGGTGGTGCGCCGTTCCTTGGTATCTGCGTCGGCATGCAATTGCTGGCTGACCGGGGGCTTGAGCACGGTGTAACGCGCGGGCTTGGATGGATTTCGGGCGAAGTGCGTTTGCTTGAACCGACTGATCCCGCCATCAAAGTTCCGCATATGGGTTGGAACGATGTCGCGATGCTGCCGCATGCGCGAAGTCACAGCGTTATTGGGGAGGGTGAGGCTTATTTCCTCCATTCCTATCATTTTGCCGCTTCCGATCCAGCCGATGTGGCCGCCATGACGGATCATGGAGAAGGATTGGTGGCAGTTGTCGCGCGCGACAATGTGCTCGGCGTGCAGTTCCACCCGGAAAAGAGCCAAAGCTATGGATTGGCTACACTCGAGCGCTTTCTGGATTGGACGCCATGATTGTCTTCCCTGCAATTGACCTCAAGGGAGGCGAAGTCGTTCGTCTCGCCGAAGGAGATATGGACCGCGCGACGGTATATGGCGATGATCCGGCAGCCCAAGCGATGATCTTTGCCGAGACTGGCGCGCATCATCTGCATGTCGTCGATCTTGATGGCAGCTTTGCAGGCGAGAGCCGCAATCGCGAGGCCGTGCAGGCGATCGTCGAACGTTTTCCCGGTCACGTCCAATTGGGTGGTGGGATCCGTGATGCGGGCGCTGTCGAGGGATGGTTTGACCTTGGCGTGGCGCGCGTCGTTATGGGCTCTGCGGCGCTCAAAAATCCTGACTTTGTCAAAGCCATGGCGAAGGAATGGGAAGGCGGTATTGTTGTCGCAGTTGATGCGAAAGACGGCATGGTCGCAACCGAGGGCTGGGCGGAGGTTTCGGATGTCCCAGTGGTCGATCTCGCCCGGCGGTTTGAGGATGCAGGCGTTGCCTCGCTGCTATTCACTGACATTGGCCGCGATGGCCTTTTGAAAGGCGCAAACATTGACGCGACTCTGGAGTTGGCGCGGCAGGTCGATATTCCCGTCATCGCGAGCGGTGGTGTAAAAGGTCTCGATGACATTCACGTTCTTTCGCTCCATGCTGATGAAGGGATCGAAGGCGTGATAACTGGCCGTGCGCTTTACGAGGGCAAACTGGATCTTGCAGCGGCAATTGCGATGGCGGGGAAGGCATGATGAACGCATGCGCCTGATGGGCTTTCTCTTTCTATGTCTTACCTTTCTTGCGGGTATCACCATTGGCACAATTCAAACCGCGCTTATCAATGTCGTGATCTTCTTAGGCTTGGCCTTGCTGGTGGCTCAATTTCTAGGCCCTCGCTTTGGCAGCAACGGACTAGCCTTCGGCATGGCGGGTGCGTTCTTTGCTAGCTTTATGTGGGCAATCCCTGTTGCCATGTTCCTCAAAGACAAATGCGAGGGCGGGTTGAAAGATGATGGGACCTGCGAGATGAGTATCCAACGTCCTCAAGAGAATACCCAATGACTGTCCGCGTCCGCGTTATCCCTTGCCTCGATGTCGCCGATGGGCGCGTAGTAAAAGGGGTGAATTTCGTCGATCTGAAGGATGCAGGCGATCCGGTCGAACAGGCTCGCGCTTATGATGAAGCAGGCGCGGATGAGCTGTGCTTTCTCGATATCTCCGCCAGTCACGAAGGGCGCGGGACGCTGCTCGATATCGTCAAACGGACAGCTGAGGTTTGCTTCATGCCGCTGACAGTCGGCGGCGGAGTTCGCAGCGCCGAGGATGCGCGGGCGCTCTTGCTGGCTGGTGCGGACAAGGTCGCAATCAATTCTGCCGCCGTTGCGCGCCCCAAACTGGTGGCAGAAATCGCGCACAAGTTTGGCAGCCAATGTGTTGTTGCAAGCGTCGATGCGCGAAGCGTGGTGCCCCAAATGGGAGAAGAGCCACCCAAGTGGGAAATCTACACCCATGGCGGACGCAAGCCGACTGGCATTGATGCGGTTGAATATGCGGTAAAAGTTGCCGAACTTGGCGCTGGTGAGCTGCTTGTCACAAGCATGGACGGCGATGGCACAAAGGCAGGCTATGATCTCGAACTCACCCGGACAATTGGCGACAAGGTGAGCATTCCTGTGATTGCAAGCGGGGGTGTTGGCACACTCGATCACCTGGTCGAAGGCGTCCGAGATGGTGGGGCGAGCGCTGTTCTTGCCGCATCGATCTTCCATTTTGGCACGCACACGATTGCCGAAGCGCACGCGGCTCTTCGAGAGGCGGGCTTGCCCGCCCGAGGCGTTTAATATGCGCGAAGCAGGCTTGCCAGCGTGCGGGGTTTGAGGAAAGAACGCACGTCATGAGCGATATTCTGACCCGCCTCGAAACAACCATAGCAGAGCGAGCCAGTGCATCGCCAGATGAGTCTTATGTCGCCAAATTGAACGCAAAGGGCGTTGAAAAAATCGCGCAGAAAGTGGGCGAGGAAGCGACTGAAACGGTGATTGCTGCGCTTTCTGGTGAGCCGAAGGAACTGGCTGGAGAAGCGGCGGATTTGTTGTTTCACCTGATGGTTCTTCTGCAAAATCGCGGCCTCTCACTTGAGGATGTAACCAGTGAACTTGCCCGGCGTGAAGGGCTTTCAGGTCTTGATGAAAAAGCCAGCAGAAGAGAATAGGCGATGCCGATTGATCCCACCGAGCCTTATGATGATAACAACATCTTCGCCAAAATCCTGCGCGGCGAAATCCCATCGAAAAAGGTCTATGAGGACGATTGGGCCTTTGCGTTTGAGGACATCAATCCGCAAGCAGAAATTCACACGCTTGTGATCCCCAAAGGGCGTTATGTCAGCTGGGACGATTTCAGCGCCGAGGCATCAGATGCAGAGATCGGCGGGTTTGTGCGCGCGGTTGGCGAAGTTGCTCGGATAAGAGGCCTGGTCGAGCCGGGATATCGCCTGCTTGCCAATATTGGCGCACATGGCGGGCAGGAAGTGCCACACCTCCATGTCCATATCTTTGGCGGTCAGCCGCTTGGCCCGATGATCTGGAACAAAGGCTAGGTTTTCCCTCACTCCACCGCGCCTCTCGCACCCCTAATCCTTCATTCAGGTGGACATCCTCAAGCAGACTCTATGCAGAGATTCCCGGCCACGCTAACTGATTAGCTGATGGTTAAACCGAACCTTCCCGGCGGACTGATTGATGGCTCGCGCCACCTCTACGCGGTGCGCGTCTATTACGAGGATACCGATCTTTCCGGAATTACCTATCATGCCAATTACCTGCGCTGGTTTGAGCGCGCGCGCTCTGATCTTTTGCGCCTGCTCAAGATCGATCAACGCGCCGCCATTGAAGCGGGTGAGGGCGCCTATGCCGTTACCGAAATGAACCTGAAATATGCGGCGCCAGCAAAGCTCGATGATGATGTCACCATCACCACCACCGCGACGCAGATTGCCGCCGCCAGTGTGCGGATGGAACAGATCGCGCGGCGTGGCGACGATATCCTCGTCACGGCGCAGGTTCGCGCGGGATTTCTCACTCTCGAAGGTCGTCCGCGCCGCCAACCGCAAAGCTGGCGCGATGCCTTTCACGAATTCATGCATTCCTGACAGTTCCAAAGGACCACAGCCCCCGTGTCTTTCAGCCTCCCAAGCTTACTCCCGATAATTGCTGCAACGCAGGTTGCTCTTGATACGCCGGTCTCTGGTGAAGCCTCAACGCGGCTCGATCCGCTCGAGCTATTCCTTGATGCCGACATTGTCGTGCAGGCGGTGATGGCAGGTTTGATCGTCGCGAGTGTTGCCGTTTGGGCCATCAGCATTGCGTTCTCGCTACGCATCGGCGGTCTCGAAAAACGCGCTGCTGAGTATCAGGATGAATTCTGGGACACACGTGATCGAGAAGGGATGCTGACGAAATCGGTCCGCCGCGAGAACCCGGCTGCGCGCGTGGCAGGCGCAGGCATGGATGAATGGAAGCGATCCACGTCCGGCGGCAGCATTGATCGAAACGCGGCGCGTGATCGAATTGGCGCTGCCATGGAAAGCCAGATCGCCGAAGAGGCTGACGAAATGTCCGGGCGGCTGGGTTTTCTCGCGACGACCGGTTCAGTGGCCCCGTTTGTGGGCCTGTTCGGCACAGTGTGGGGCATCATGAACAGTTTTTTCCAGATCGGCGCGCAGGAAAGCTCTTCGCTTGCGGTAGTTGCGCCCGGCATTTCAGAGGCGCTATTTGCAACCGCTATCGGCTTGTTTGCAGCCATTCCAGCAGTGATCGCCTACAACCGCTTTACAGGCCGCGTGGATCGCTATGAGGCAAAGCTTCAGCGGTTTGCGGATAAAGTCCATGCCGGATTGAGCCGCGAGCTGGATAAGGCATAATGGGTGCCTCGCTCTCATCCTTCAAACGCTCTGGCCGCCGGTCACGCCGCGCGCCTATGGCTGAAATTAACGTCACCCCGTTTGTCGATGTGATGCTGGTTCTGCTGATTATCTTCATGGTCACAGCGCCGCTTCTTGCCGTTGGCGTGCCGATCGAATTGCCTGAAAGCGCGGCTAATCCCGTGCAGCAGGATCCTGAACAGGTGACGGTTTCTGTCAATGAACGCGGCACGATCTACATCAACAATGACGAGGTTGAACTGGGCGGCTTTCCCGCAGCGCTCGCGCAAATACAGCGTGGTTCTGATGGCCGGTTGCCCGTAATCGTTTTCAGGGGGGACCGCAGCGTCGATTATGGGCGCACCATGGCTGTTTTGGGCGAGCTGAACCGCGCTGGTTTCACCAATATCAAACTGGTGGCAGAGCCGTGATATCTCCGGTCACCTTGGATTCAGGCTGCGAGAGGTAGCCCACAGGCACGATGGCACAAGCGGCGGCACAATCAGCATCCTTGCGCAGGGAAGACGGCATCGGCCTTGCGGTGGCCGGTATTTTGCACGTTGGCGTCGTGGCGCTTCTCGTATTGCAGCCCGTGCGCGAGCCTGATGTGATCCCGGAAGACGAAGGTATCGCTGTCAGTCTAGCCACTGAAGTTAGTCTTGAATCAACTGCGCCTGATCCGGTGGCCGAGGCTGCCGCTGCCGAAGCGCCAATCATTGGCGAAGTGCCTTTGCCCCAGGACATTGATCCCGCACCTCAAGACGATACGCTACCGCCGCCTCCGCCCAGTTCTCGAAGTGCCAGCACGCCTGCCGCTTCCCAGCCTGCGCCGCGCCCAACGCGCAGTCCAAGCCCAACATCGCCTCGGGCAAACCCTGATCGAAATAGCGGTGGAAACAGGATCGGGGATGATTTCCTGCCAGGGTCCGGCACATCCCAAACCAGCACTGAAACGCGCATTCCCGCAAATGAGATTGGTCCGAGTGCCAAGGCGTCAATCCAGTCGCAGATGATCCGCGAATTGCGCCCGCATTGGGCAGGGAAAGCGCCCACCGGTGCGGATGCAGACAGACTGGTGACGATCGTTTCGTTCCAGCTCAATCCCGATGGCTCATTGAACGGCAGCCCGCGCGTGGTGCGCCAGACAGGCGTCACCCCCGCCAATGAGGCGCAAAAGGGCCGCCATGCCGAAATCGCACTGCGCGCCGTGCGGCTTGCAGCACCGTTTGACCTGCCCGAAGAGTATTACAACGCCTGGAAGTCGATCCGCGCGCTCAGCTTCGATAGGAA
Source organism: Erythrobacter sp. YT30 (assembly GCF_001542875.1). GTDB lineage: Bacteria > Pseudomonadota > Alphaproteobacteria > Sphingomonadales > Sphingomonadaceae > Erythrobacter. The sequence goes on from NZ_LMAF01000002.1 coordinate 1,639,533, forward strand.
CCTTGCACGATGAAATTTCTAACACTCGCAACCGCCGTGATGACCGCGTCATTGAGTTTCGCAGCCGCAGCTCAAAACTCTGATCTTGGTGAACCTGTCGCCGAAGGGGGCGAGGTTGAAACGACAACCGTTGATGGATCGGGTGATGAGGATGGCGGTCTTGTATTCACCGTTACAGATGACACCGACTATTCCGATGTCGGCATCGCAATCCCGGCGTTCGCAACCGATGCAGATCGTTCAACGCCTGCCAATTCGGGCGGAACGGGCGCTCTGGGACAGGAAATCGCGCGGGTTATTACGGGCAACTTGCGCAACAATGGCCTGTTCAAACCAACAGGGCCGGACAGCCTGCCATCGCCGCGCTTCCAGCAGATCACGGCGCCATCCTGGAGTACTTGGAACTCTCGTGGGGCCGAAATGCTCGTTCACGGCTATGTCCGCGCGCGCGATGATGAAAAGCTGGTTGTGGGCTGTTATCTCTATGACGTTGCGCTTCAGGATGAGCTTATCCGCGAAGGCTGGGTCGTGCGCCCAGCCGACTGGCGGCGAGCAGCGCATAAATGTTCAGATCTCATCTATGCGCGGCTGACGGGTGAAAGTCCCTTCTTTGACAGCCGCATTGCCTACATCGCGGAAACGGGGCCAAAGGATAACCGCGTGAAACGGCTCGCCGTTATGGATTCAGACGGCGCCAATCACCGGTTCCTGACACTGGGAAGCGCGACCGCGCTTACCCCGCGATATTCGCCTGACTATTCGAAAATTCTCTACCTCTCCTACGTCGATGGGAACCCGCGCATCTATGTCTATGACATTGGTCGCGGCAGCCAGACTCTGGTGACAGAGAACAAGAGCCCCACGCTTGCCCCACGCTGGGCGCCCGATGGGCAGCACATTCTGTTTTCGATGGCAGTAAACGGCAACACTGACATCTATCGTGTGCCTGTTACAGGCGGACGGATCACACGGCTGACCGACACGCCCGGCATCGATATCGGCGGATCATATTCGCCTGATGGCAGCAGGATCGTGTTCGAAAGCGACCGGTCTGGATCGCAGCAATGCTACATCATGAATGCCGACGGCACTAATCAGCGCCGCATCACCTTCTTTGGCGGACGCTGCGCAACGCCTGAATGGAGCCCGCGCGGCGATCAAATTGCGTTCACTCGAATTGCAGGTGATTTCAATGTCGCGGTCATGTCGCCCAATGGGCGAAACCTTCGTGTTCTGACCAATGGCTGGCAAGACGAAGCACCGACATGGGCACCCAACGGCCGGATCATTCAATTCTTCCGCACGGCCCGTAATTCGGGCAAGTCGAATCTTTGGCAGGTTGACCTGACAGGCCAAAATGAGCGCCGTCTCCCAACCCCCGTAGACGCATCTGATCCCGCATGGGGACCAATCCGTCCCTAATCGATTTTGTGTTTCTTGCCCAAAAGTTGTGTTATTTCCCCCTTGGTTCTCGCGAATGGCGAGAATTGCTGAAAAGGATAGCTTTGATGAATAAGACGCTCGCTACTGCCATCCTGTTGGTTTCTGTCAGCGCCACCGCTGCCTGCACGAAGAAGGCGCCGGAAGAGCTGCCAGCTGCTCCGACAGAGGCAGCACCCGCCCAGACGCCTGCGCCCACCCCGACCACCAGCGTTGCCGGGCCTGGCACTCAGGAACACTTCCGCAATGCTGTTGGCCAGTCGACGGTCGTCTATTTCGACACGGATCGTTTCAACATCGATTCAGCCGATGCCGCCGCGCTTCAGGCGCAAGCTCAATACTTCGCGCAATATCCCTCGCTCACCTTTACGGTTGAGGGTCACTGCGATGAGCGCGGAACGCGTGAATACAACCTTGCGTTGGGAGAGAGGCGCGCGAATGCTGCGAAAAACTATCTCGTCAGCCTTGGCGTTTCGGCTGATCGGATCACAACTGTCAGCTATGGTAAGGAGCGCCCTGTGGCGCTGGCCTCAACAGCAGAAGCATGGGCGCAAAACCGCCGCGCGGCGAGCGTTCTGATCAATTAATCTCGGCAGAGAAGACGGGGACCGGGCCGCTTAGAACAGCGCCCGGTGTCTGACCTGTGGCAGCCGCATCGTGCATAGCCGTCAGCGCGCACAAAGCCGCAAGGGCGGCTGCGCTGAAAAGGCTCGAAATGGCGAGTTGCTGACTCATGATGTTCCTTTGATCGAACCGTCCCCTTAGCGACGGTTCGTAAACGTAGTATTGCAATGCAACATTTTTAATTGCAACTGGTTCCAGAAATTCGTGACGCCGATACGGTTTTGATTATCCAACCCTTTCAAAACGCGATGGAGCCGCCTACGTTGTCGAGCGTGACACTGCACGCTTCTCATCGATCTCTGCACGCGACACCGGTGCTGCCATGAGCGGAAACCGGCGCTCCAATGATTGGGGTTTTCCGCGCTGGCGATCATATGACGTTTCGCGAGAGGCGGTAACGCAGCGCGAATGCGATCGGCACGGCTGCGATGAACCGGGCCTTTGCCCCGCGCCAAAATCACCCAACAATCCAGACAAATGGTATTTCTGCCAAAAGCATGCGGCCGAATACAATTCCAAGTGGGATTATTTCGAAGGTCTCGAAAAGGCAGAGAAGGAAGAACGGGCAAAGGCGGAACGCGCTGAAAGCGCCGCTTATGCAGAGGCTTCACATTATGGCTGGGCGGGTTCAGGCGATGGTTCGCGGACGGCCGATGAAATGCGCGCTCTGGAAGTTCTTGAACTGGAAAGCGATGCCGATTTCGATGCGATCAAGAAAGCCTATCGCCAAAAAGCAAAGCTGGTTCACCCTGACGTAAAACCCGGCGATGAAGAAGCCGCCAAGGAATTTCAAAAGCTGCAGGTAAGCTATGAGGTCCTGCGTGCCGCTGAGGATCGCCGCGTTTGGAAGGGGTAGGGCGGATAGCGCTGGGCCCGCGCTAGTCTCCCTTCGGTCCGGCAAAGCTTTTGCCCTTGCCGTCAATCTCTGGATTGGGGTTATCATTCCACCATGCCACATCGGTCCAAGGGCGAATATCAACTTCATGGGTCCAGCAATTTCTAGGCTGCTGCGCGAGGTGCCAATAGGTTTCCGCGATATTGGCAGGATCGATCACTCCCTCTTCGCCCTTCATGGCCTTGAACGTCTCGAACTTATCGCCAAGCAGCTTGCCCAAAGTATCGGGCGCATCGACGGCGCCATCGACTACGATATGTGCGACGTGGATGCCTTGGGGGCCAAATTCAGCGTTTAGGGTCTGGCACAGCATCCGCCGCCCGCCCATGGCGGCTGCGTGGCTGTGCTGGCCAGCATTCCCGCGCACTGCTGATGTAGCCGAGGTGACGAGCAAGGTACCATGCCTCCCGCTCTTTGCGCGCTCCACCATGGCGGGGAACATGGCATGGGCGAGACGAAAAACGCCATAGCATCCCAGCCGCCAGCCAAGTTCAAAGGTGCGATGCGGGGTATCATGGAGTTTGCGGTTCCCGATCTGGGCGCCCAGATTATACAAAGCGGTATCGATAGGGCCGATATCGCTCTCAATCCGCTCGACAAGCTCCTCGATTGAACCGTCTTCTGTGGCGTTGAGCAATGTCCCTGTGGCTGTTCCGCCTGCAGCCTCAATCTGATCGATCAAGCGGCCAAGGCTTTCCTTATCAGACCGCCTAGCCAAGACCGCGTGGTAGCCATCTGCCGCAAAGCGCATCGCTGTGTGTCCGCCAATCCCTGCGCCCGCGCCAATCACCAGACAAACCGGCTTGCGTGTATCGCTCATCTCGTTCTCCCTCGCGCGGGGTGTAGCCCGCTTGTCAAAGAGGCGATAGGGTTTGCGATGCTGCGCTATTCGAATGGAGGAAGCGTCTTCCCATCCAGCGCCTTGATCGGCTCTGAAAGCGAGGTGGTAAACCTGTCTTCGCTGCATCCGCCTTCTGCCAGTTTCTCTCTGATCGCCGCATCATCAAGCAAGGGACCAAGCACACGGGGAAACTGGAAGTAGCCTTTATCGCATTCGGCATAGCTTCGCTGGTTTTCGAAACGCTCATCCAGCAACTGAAGCGCGGGGGCGACTTTGCCCTGTGTCGCGGCGACGTAGAGCAGCAAATCGATATGCTGACTCTGGCCAACGCGCAGCCCGCGCGGCGCTCTGCGGATATGGGTCAGATACATGTGGGACATGTGCACGGCGTAAGGAATGTCGCCTTTATTGATGGCATGGACGATAATGTCTTCGCTTTGATCGCTGAACGCCATCGCATTATTATCCGCATCAAAGCCGGAGAGAAGTTTTCGCGCGTCTTCGAGGATCAGCTTTGCACCATCATACATGCCAAGCTTCAGAAAAACTTGGCCCTGTTTGCGATAGGCAAAGCTGAGGCGAAATTCGTCAAACTCAAACAAATCATTCTGGATCGCCGATACCAGTTGAATGCTTGTGTCATAGGCCGCGTCCCATTCTTCGAGTCGCATCAGCGAATTTAGCTTTAGCTCGAGCGACTTGATCAGCAGGTATTCTTCAAGCGGCCATTCGGGCGTGCCAATATAGGCAATGGCGTCATCTGCCAAAGCAATGGCTTTGCGACGATTGGCTGATTTGTCGCCTGTCGGTTCGACGGCGGTGTAATCTGCCAGAAGAAACAATTGCGTCGCGCGCAGGACAGGCCAGCAGGCCACTGCCGTCTGCTCAAGAGCATATTCGGATGTCGCACCGCATGTGGATGTATCGCCGCGTTCTGCCTCGGGAATAGTGTGCTTCAAAATAGGAGGATCGGCCCATTCGAGCAGCGTCTCGCCTTCTTTGGGCGGTTTATCGGGATATGTGATCTCGAATTGAGCGGCTACGGGGGATGATGTCGCAAGCGCCCCCGCTGCCGTAATTGTCCAAAGGTTTCGTCCGTTTAGCATCGCTTTTTGTTATACCTGCTCCGGCAACTGCGCAAAAGGTGCGGTCAGATCGCCTGCACCCTCAACGCCTACGCGCCGTAGTTAATCCGCACCGCTGCTGCGGCTGCGTTAGCGCGGGCACGGGCGTCTTCGATGTCTGAGCCATTCGCCAGCGCCACTCCCATACGGCGATAGGGGCGAGTAACAGGTTTGCCGAAAATGCGAATGTCTGCACCATCCGCCATCGCTTCGGCGACGCCTGCATAACTTACCTGGTCGCTTTCACGGTCCGCGAGAATGACCGAGGATGCAGAAGGCCGCGCGCGGATGTCCGACGGGATCGGCAGGCCCATGACCGCACGAGCGTGCAAATCGAATTCGCTAAGGTTCTGGCTGATCGAAGTGACCATACCGGTGTCGTGCGGGCGCGGGGAGAGCTCGGAGAAGATGACCTCGTCTCCCGTGACGAAAAATTCCACGCCAAACAGCCCATATCCACCCAGATCATCCACCACTTTGCGGGCCATCTCTTGCGCTGCTGTGATGGCGGCGTCAGACATCGCGGTGGGCTGCCAGCTTTCGCGGTAATCGCCGCGTTCCTGCCGGTGACCGATGGGCGGGCAAAAAGTCACGATGTCGCCTTCGGGTGCGCGATGGCGCACAGTCAGCAGTGTGATTTCATAATCGAAATCAACGAATTGCTCCACGATCACCCGCTTGCGATCTCCGCGCATGTTTTCGACCGCGTAATTCCACGCAGCTTCCAGCTCGCCAGCCTCGCGCACAGTGCCCTGGCCTTTGCCCGATGACGACATGACGGGCTTGATAACGCAGGGGAGCCCGGTGAACTCTGCACCTGCCACCACTTCATCCAGGCTCTCAGCATAGCGATAGCGCGACGTCATAACCCCCAACTCCTGGGCTGCGAGATCCCGGATTGCATCGCGGTTCATGGTCATTTGGGTCGCGCGGGCAGAGGGTACGACCGTGCAACCCTCGGCTTCGATCTCGGCCAATACTTCGGTGCGGATCGCCTCGACTTCAGGCACGATAAAGTCAGGCGCGTGACGCTTGATGACCGCGCGCAACGCTTCGCCATCAAGCATCGAAAACACTTCGGCCTCGTCTGAAACCTGCATTGCCGGCGCCTTCGCATAGGCATCGCAAGCGATCACATGGGCCCCCAGGCGCTTGGCCGAGATGACAAACTCGCGGCCGAGTTCCCCCGAGCCCAGCAGCAGGATTTTCGCAGTGTGCGTCATTTGGCTTTGGCGTGGTTCTTGGCGTTGTGACGTTCGAGCCATTCGTCTTCCTCACCCGGCTCTGGCAGGATATCGCCGCCCTCCATCACCCAGCTTGCCGGTGTATCTGTCGTGAAGACATGCACCGCCTCGGGCGCAAGTCCTGTGTGCTCAACAACGGATGCCTGCATCTGACTGACAATCTCTGCCTTTTGATCATCGGTGCGGCCATGCCTGATCTGGCCGTAAAGCATGACCTGTTTGTCACCCAAAGGCGGCATGGGCCCATCAGCAAAGTGAAACACATGCACAAAGGTGGGTGGCGCGTCGGTCACTTCGCAATGAATGCGGGTTACATCCTCAGCGATCTTGGCCTTTGCGTTTTCTGGGACAGCGCCAGCTTTGGCATTGCAGATATAGAGTGGCATGATTGTCTTCCCTTTACGCAGGAGGATCGGTGATGACGGTGACGACTTCATTGCCGGTAAGCCCTGAGCGGTTGATCCAAATGTCACCCAATTCACGCAAAAGCGGCTCGCGCTCTGACAGGGGCAGCTTTCGGTCGGCAGGCATCGAAACGATCACTGAATTGGATGGCTGGGCCGCAGTAAAGCCATTGCCTTTGCCAACCACGATCCAGTTGAATTGCGGCACATAGCCAAAGTGCTGACTGGCAAAAGCAACCAGATCGTTGCGCAAAGCCTCTTCAGTTTGGGCCGAAATCTGCCCTTCCTGCACCACACACATGCAAGTGCTCATACGCTAGCCCCTCCCAATTCAGAGGAGGGATTAGCGCAATTGGAATGAGCGGGAAAGCGCCTCAAACGTGTTCGAGAGCCTGCTCAAAGTCTGCGATCAGATCATCGGCATCTTCGATCCCGATGCTGATCCGAACAAGGCTATCGGTAATGCCGAGCGCTGCCTTGCGCTCATCGGGCACCGACAGGTGCGTCATCGAAGCGGGGTGGCTGGCGAGTGTTTCGGTGCCGCCAAGGCTCACGGCGAGCTTAGCGATTGTGAGATGGTCGAGGAAGCGGAAGCATTCTGTCTCACCACCTTTCAGGAATACGCTGAAAGTGGACCCTGCGCCTTTGCAATGGCGATCAAATATGTACTGTTGTCGCGCATCCTTGATATGGCCCAGATAGCCCAGCCCGGTGACCTTGGGATGGGCCTTTAAGCATTCGCAGACCTTTTCAGCGTTCTCGCCCGCGCGCTGCATCCGCAATTCCACGGTTTCGAGTGAGCGCAAGAGCATCCATGCCGTGTTTGGATCGACAATCCCGCCCATCGTGTTCCTTAGAGCGCGCACTGGGTCCATCCACTTCTTTGCGCCTGCAATCGAGCCCGCGACGAGGTCTGAATGGCCGCCCACATATTTGGTAAGCGAATAGGCGACGATATCCGCGCCGTGATCAAGCGGACGCTGCCACAAAGGACCCAGAAATGTGTTGTCGATCGCGATGGGGCAATCCCATTTCAGGTTCGCATCACGCGCTTCCTTCACCGCTTCGATGTCGACCAGCGCGTTGGTGGGATTGGCCGGGCTTTCGAGATAGATCATTGCGACTTTGCCGCCATTCTCACCCGCCTGGCACTTGGCGCGTTTCAGCACGTCATCCAGCTCTTCGCGGCTCGCACCGGCTGGGAAATCGATGTAGGTCACGCCGAATTTCGAGAGAACTTTGGAAACAAAGCCTTCGGATGCGGCATAGAGCGGTCCTGAATGCACGATCACATCGCCTTGGCTGACATATGCCATCATCAACACGCAGATTGCGGTCATCCCGCTTGAAAATGTGAGCGCGTCTTCGGCTCCGTCCCAGATGGCGAGACGATCTTCCAAAATCTCCTGATTAGGCCCGTTGAAACGCGAATAGACCAGACCATCTGCACCGCCCTCGCGCTTTCCGGTGATCCCTTCAAAATGCCGCTTGCCATCGGCAGCGCTTGGGAATGCGAAAGTGGATGTGAGGAAGATCGGCGCTTTCAGCGATCCTTCGGATAGCACGGGATCAAAGCCGTGCCCCATCATCAGCGTCGATGGCTTTAATGGGCGGCCACCAATTTCGGTGCGCTCAGGCTTGGGCTTGCGGCGCGGGGTGGGTTCGATGGGGGCAGCGTTTTGATCAACGGGCAGATCGGTCATTGCCGATGTCCTTCCTGTATGCGCTCCCAGGAAGGCAGGAGCTGATTGGAGGGGAATGGGGGCACCCGCCTCTAACCTCCGCAGAGGCGCTTCTCCCACAGACCCATGCAATGCTGGATGAATACAAGCGGCCCGTTTCATGTGCAACCAGTTGGTGCGACAGATTGTGGGATGAAGGCGGCTTGGCCGCGGGGAGTTGAATTGAGCCTCTAAGGCAAGCGTTAGTCCGGCAACTGCGCCGGCTCGGAGGGGCACTGTGCTTGATCGTCTCTAGGGCCAAATGCGACAAGACCTCCACAAGCTTGGCAAAGACTGCCAAGGTGCAACAATGTTGCGCGTCTTATGACCAGTCAGACTGATATTGGTACGATTACGGCCTCGTCCTCGCGAGTTGCCAACACTCTTGCTCTTGCGTTTCAGGAGGACCCGGCGATCGCTTGGATCCTGCCCAACGAAGAGACCCGCCGACGCATCCTGCCAGGCATGTTCAAGATCATGGCCAAACAATCGCAAAGGTATGGCGGCGTCATGGCTTCGCGCGATCAGAATGCGGCGGCACTGCTATATCCAGCTGGCAAGGTGAAGGATGACGGGCTTTGGGACACTCTGCGTCTCTTGCTGCTTTTCACGACAGCTCTGCCTCGCGGATTGAAAGTGGCTGAAGCCATGCATGCACAGCATCCGAACCCTCAACCTCATCTCTATTTGCGCTATCTGGGTGTCTCCCCCAAGGCGCAGGGCCAAGGGCTTGGCGGCGACACTTTGCGCGCCGTCATCAATCGAGCCTCGCAGCAGGGGAAAGGCGTGCTTCTGGAAACGGCGAATGAGAGCAATGTCTCTCTTTACAGCCGCTTCGGGTTCGAGATCGCGTCTGAATGGGATGTGCCCGGCGGCGGTCCGCATTTTTGGACCATGGTGCGCCCGGCTGAGTGACCGGCTCCTATTCGACTTCTCTCGGCCCTTCGCCCTCAGCATAACGGCCATCGCCGTAAATAACCGTCCCGGTTCGAATGCCGCGGCGATAGGCTTTGTTGAGCTTTTGAGCGCGTTCGAACATGAGCCGTTTCGCTGCGCGATTTTTGGATGGCTCATCGCTGCATCGCGTAACCAGACTGATGTAGGCGTTGGGCGTTGTGTCACCCAATCCGCGCCCTGTTGAGCAAACAAAGCTAAAGCCTGGATCAGGATGCCCGTTTACCAAATCGGCGATGGCGCCTTCATAGCGATTGAACGCGACGCGCTTGGTTTCGCCAACCAATTCCTTGACATCGTCGCGCGCAAAGGAGCTGAGATGGGCTTTCAGATCATCGTCGGTTTCGAAGTAGAACGGGCGGGCCTCTTCGTAGATGCGGCTCACGCGAAGGGCACCGCCATACGATTCAACACCGCGCAATGAATTGACGAATTCCTCTGCGCTGAGCGAGAGCAAAATGTCTACGTTGTCGCCCGTGAAAGCGAGGCGCTGAATGGACGGGCCGCCAATCTCACCGCGCCAGAATGCGTAGATAACGCGCGGGTCGGACCAGTTAGGATAGACAATCTTCTCGCGAATATCACGAGGGCTGAGTTCGACACCTTTGATATTGACCAACTTCGCATCCTGAAGGCCAGCCGCATTTGATCCGAATTCACCTTCAGCAGGTTCGCGAAGTGGATACTCGTAAGCTAGCGCTTCAATCACCGCGACATTGTGCAGATTGATCCAGAATGCGAGCTGCTCATTACGAGGAAGATTGGTGAGATCGAGCTGCGTCCCAACGCGCTCAAGATCCTCGCGATACTCTGTTAACGCACTGCGAATATCCGCATCCAGGAAGGAAAAAGCCACCCTGTTGCCTTCGAGCCGGTATCGTGAGCGATGACCGTAAATGATCCGGGTTCCCGTAGGCGCAGAAACGCGCGGCGCGGCGTCGCGTAGGGAAGGGCCCATGGGTATGACCATAAAGCCCAACGCTTCGTCCCAGTGCTGATAGTCTATCCGATGGTCGCGCTGATCCTTTGCAGGGGCGAACTGGGCAAATGGATTGCTGGTTTTCGTCGAGGAACTGGCCGCGCGTACTTCAACGCTTTCAGCAGCAAGCGGAGCATTGGCAAGGAATGCCGCCAAAGCAGCGGCGGAAAAGAGGTACTTGTTAGATTTCATCGGTCGTCTCCCGCAAATGCAGAATTACAACCCGTCCTATATGCCATCCTAACAAAGCAGGACGCCAAGTAAAGATATAGATTACAGCCCAACAAGCATTCGCAGCACTTGTAGCGGCAAATGATCGATTACTCGATCTCGCCCTTGTCTTCGGGATCGCCAGGCAGACTGATATTGCTGAAAGTCACGGTTCCGGTGCGACCTTCACGAAGTATCTTCAGGAACTTCTGCTCACGTTGCCTGAGCAGGCGGGCCATGCTTTGAGGGATGCGGGTGCTTTGAAATCCTGCACCGAGTGTTTCCACCGGAACGAGGCTTGGCTCGCGAATACCGCCTGCGAGATCGGCAATATCATATTCGGTAATGCTGGCGCGTATGGTGGAGGTGTTGGCCAGAATGTCTTTCACTTCAGCGTCAGCGTACTGTGCGATATGCGCACGGACATCGTTTTCGAAGTCAGGGAAATAGAACGGCGCGGCCTCTTGATAGAGGGTGGACACGTCCAACCGGCTGCCGCTCTTTTCAGTGCCGCGCAGCGAGTTGACAAAATCGCGGGCGCCGCGTTCCAGCAACCGTCCAACGTTCACCGCATCGAACGCCTCTTTCTGGATTGAGGGTCCGCCAATCTCGCCCCGCCAGAAGCCGTAGATAACGAGCGGATCTTTCCAGTTCTGATAGACAATCTTCTCGCGGATATCACGCGGGGAAAGATTCACGCCTTCAACCGTGATGAACTTGGCATCGTCCAATGGAACGCCGTCCACTTTCAGCTCTCGCGGCTGGCGCAGCGGCCAATTCTGCGAGATCTGCTCTACGATCGCGACGTTGTGAAGGTTGATCCAATAGGCGAGCTGTTCATTGCGGCTGAGCGCCTGAATATCGATCTTGTTCGCGGTCTCCTCAAGATCGCGGCGGTATTCGGTGAAGCTTTCGCGGACGGCATCATCGAAGAAGCTGAACATGACGCGTGTGCCTTCGAGCCGGTAACGCGAAACATGGCCATACTGCCGGCGTGTGCCAAAGCTTGGATCAGGACGACCTGCGCCTTCTCGCAGAGAGGGGCCCATCGAAACGACAAGGTTCTGCATGGCGTCGGTCCAGATCGAATAATCAACGCGGTCCTGATTGGGAGTGTCGCCGGGGACGAAGGTTTCAAATTGAGGATCAATCTCTGCAGTGCGAGCCTGAGCGGGATGGGCAGCGACGAGAGCTGAAGCCAACGCAAGAGCGGCAGCAAGTCTTGCTGGTTTTTGGAGAGGCAGAAACGGGGTCATTCTGATATTCCTTCCTGGTCACATTCCAACCCGCGAGGGGCTCATTTTTCTGTCCCGCTGCAAAACGGGGCGCGCCGCCAGTTGGGGGCACGACGGCGCGCGAGGCTGCGATGGAATAGTGAAACCAACCCAGTCCCTTGCATCGTTTTACATCATTTCACACAACGCGCGATGACGGTAATCGGTTTCGGTGTGTTATTCATCGAATACACCTGGCCGGTGCTCTCGAACCAAAAACGGGCGCCCTTTCGAACGCCCGTTTTCAATTTTGTCCAAAACAGAAGTTACTTCGGCGCCAGCACCATCAACATCTGGCGTCCTTCAAGTCGGGGGAATGCCTCGACCTTGGCGATTTCTTCAACATCCTCCTGCACCCGTTTAAGCAGGTCCATGCCCAGATGCTGGTGCGCCATTTCGCGGCCGCGGAAGCGCAGGGTGACTTTCACCTTGTCGCCATTGTCGATGAACTTGTTCACGTTCCGCATCTTCACGTCGTAATCGTGCGTGTCGATGTTGGGACGCATCTTCACCTCTTTGATGTCCTGCGTCTTTTGGGTCTTGCGCGCGGCATTGGCCTTTTTCTGGGCCTCATAACGATATTTGCCGACGTCGAGGAATTTGCACACTGGCGGGTCCGCATTAGGGGACACTTCGACAAGGTTCAGCCCCTTGTCCTGCGCCTGTTCAACCGCTTCATTTGTGAACATCACACCCAGGTTTTCGCCTTCATCATCGATGACGCGGACTTTGGGCACTTGAATAAACTGATCGTAACGAGGGCCGCTTTTCGTAGGCGGGGCCATCTGACGCCGAGGTGGACGGGCTATGTGTGTTCTCCTGTTGTAGCCTTGAGTCTTAAGCGGCTCATGTAGGAGAAATCGCTTAAGAATTCTAGCAGAGTCTCAAGCAGCCGAGCGATAAAGTGGGAAGCTCACCAATTTGCCCTTGGCCGGCATCACCGCGTCGATTGCGTTTGCCGGGCTCAGTGCTCGCATGATTTCAGGGGCGGCTGCGTCCATTCCGCCTGTATACGCTCCAAAAGCAGGGGCGATCATGCGGTCTCCGGTATAAGGGGATCGGCTGATGACCCCGCAAGGTCTTGCAATATGGCGATTTCGTACGCGCAGCCGCATCTTGGGGTGATAGTGGCCGGAAAGCTCGGCCCGCGTTTCGCCCGGCTTGGCCTCGTGCCGTAGGATGATGCCGTTTAGCTCCATCTCTTCGGCGACTTCCGCCCCGAAAGCGCGCGCCATCTGTTCATCATGATTGCCCGTGATCCAGACCCAGTCTAGCGCTCTTGTCAGGCTTTCCAGCATCCCGGCGGCGTAGGGATCGAGCCGATGCGTGCCCGCGTCATCGTGGAAATTGTCCCCCAGCGTAATCACTCGCCGCGCACCCGTCACTTTTACCGCATCAGCAATCCGTTCCAATGTTTCGCGGCTGTCATAGGGAGGAAGCATCTGGCCTTGCTGTGCATACCAACTCCCCTTTTCCAGATGCAGGTCCGCAACGAGCAGAGCGCGCTCTTTCGGCCAATAGATTGCATTGGATTTGAGCAGCACAAGCTCCTCACCGGCAAAGCCTAGCGGTGCGCCAAATCCAGCAGGGAACGAAACGGGAACCATGTGCGACCAATGCCTTTGACCGGAGCACTTTGCAAGAGGGCGACGAAAGGAAATCCGGTTGACTTGATCTGTGTCAAAGCGGATGGACACCGAACGCTGTCATGGCCAAGGCTGAAACATGGCGTGGCGCAATAGGATACGGGACGGGACACATCTATGAGCGATTGGGCAGCACACACCGCCAAGGCACGCGGTTGGTTTGAAAGCCTGCGCGATTCTATCTGCGCCGAGTTTGAAAGCATTGAGCGCGAAGCCGGATCGGATGCCAGCTTTCAATATACGCCTTGGAACCGCGAAGAAGAAGGTAATGACGATCCCGGCGGCGGGGTTCAGGGCTTGATGAAAGGCAAGGTGTTCGAGAAGGTTGGCGTGAACGTATCGACCGTGCGCGGGTCTTTTTCCGAACAATTCGCCTCGCAAGTGAATGGTGCGAGCGTCGAACATCCAGAATTCACAGCAACGGGCATCAGTTTGGTTGCCCACATGGCCAACCCACACGTCCCCGCCGTTCATATGAACACGCGTTTCCTAACAACACAGGCGGCGTGGTTTGGGGGAGGGGCGGACCTTAATCCGCCCATTCCAAACGAAGAAGACACCGAAGCATTTCACGCGCGGATGCGAGCAGCCTGCGCAGCGCACAACCCGACCTATTACGAGCGCTATAAGAAGTGGGCGGATGAATACTTTTACATTCCCCACCGCGAAGTGCATCGCGGCGTTGGGGGGATTTTTTACGATCACCTAGAATGCGAAGATGATGCGAGTTTTGAGCGCCATTTCGCTTTCACCCAGGACGTGGGCAAGGCCTTCCTCGATGTCTTTCCAAAGCTTGTAAGGAAGCGGATGGGATCGGATTTCACGCCCGAGGATGAAACGCAGCAGCTCGAATATCGCGGACGATATGCCGAGTTTAACCTCGTGTATGATCGCGGCACGATCTTTGGCCTTAAAACAGGCGGCAATATCGATGCGATCCTGATGAGCCTGCCGCCGCGCGCGGAGTGGAACTAAACTCAGCGAAGATCAGACCTTAATCGTCTGCAGGAGCGCTGTTGAAGATGACTTTCCAGATTCGCCAGGCCCCTAGTTCGTCCTGCCTGAACAAGATGACGTTCTTTGTCGCGAATGCGAATGGTCCAGAGCCATCCGATGGGCGCGCTTCCCCTGTGACGCCGCCTTGCACCACAATCAGATCATCAAACTGGGTGTAGTCGTCAATCCGATGTCTCATTGCCAATTCAGGACCTGCTGCCTGGGCCTCCATCAGCTCCATTATTGCATCGCGCCCCTGCACTTCCGGTTCGCCAGGCTGAAGGATCACTGCGTCATCAAGGTAGAGATCAGCGAGCTCGTCCGCGGGTAAGCGGGTCTGGTCCAACTTCGAAAGTACTGCCTCCACCTGCTTTCTTGCCGAGTGTACTTCGTATTCGGAAGATTTGGCAGATAAGGCCGTGGGATGTGCGCTGACCATCGCAGTCAAAACGACAAGTTTGAGAAGCCAGTGTGAACGCTGCGATGTCTGCATGAGAGCCTCCGAGAGTATGTTCAAAGGCTTATAAGCGAGTGCAAGCGATCCTCAACTTATTGCGCGCTCTGCGGTCGAAAACTACGGTCGGGAGTGCTTTGTTGTGCAATTTGCAAGTAAATGCGTGAAATATTGGAACCGCATGGCCCACGGCCCATTGGGCAAGAGTGATCGACCTACGTAATCCTATCCGGTTCATTCCGCTCCTTTTTCTGGGAGCAATTGTAATCGGAACCATCCTGCTCTGGCTTCCCATCGCGACGGCAGATGGAACGCAGACCTCTTTTTTAACCGCGCTGTTTACGTCGACATCAGCCATCGCGGTTACTGGCCTGATCGTTGAAGACACGGCGACCTACTGGTCATTCTTTGGCCAGATCGTCATTTTGGCTCTGTTTCAGATTGGCGGTTTTGGCATCATGACTGCCGCTACCCTTTTCGGTCTTTTGGCAGGGCGGGGGTTTGATTTGCGAAGCCGCATGGCGACCCGTGTCGAGCGCAGCAGGCTGGATCTTGGTGATGCGAAATCAGTCTTATTCCTGGTGCTTGGCATTACCCTGATCGTAGAGATCATCGTTGCAGCCATCCTTTCGGTAAGGCTGGCGCTCGCTTATGACTATTCGTGGGGCAGCGCCATCTGGCATGGGGTGTTTCATGCGGTGAGCGCATTCAACAATGCCGGTTTTTCCAGTTATTCTGACAGCGTGATGGGCTTTCAGACCGACTGGATCATGCTTGGTCCCATTATGATCGCAGTGATCATTACAGCGCTCGGCTTTCCTGTGATGCAGGACTTGCGGCACAATGGCACCAAATGGAAACGCTACGCGCTCCATACCAAGATCACTTTGGCAGGCACGGCGATTTTACTGGGTTTCGGCTTTTTTTCGATTTTGATGATGGAATGGACCAATCCCGACACGCTTGGGCCAATGTCGTTTCTGGACAAAGTGCTAAACGCAATGTTTCACTCGGTGATGCCGCGTACCGCCGGCTTTAACAGCCTTGATGTGGGTGCTTTTCGTGAACAGACGCTGCTTGTGAATTACGGCTTGATGTTCATCGGCGGCGGGAGCGCAGGCACGGCGGGTGGTATCAAGATTACGACCGCGGCGGTTCTGATCCTGATCGTCATTTCGGAGATATTCCGGCACGACAACGCCAGCATCTTTCAGCGACGTTTGGGCGAAGACGTTCAGCGCCAAGCCCTCAGCGTCGCCGTGCTCGCGGTCATTATCATTCTAACCGCTGCCACTTTCATCGCATCGACATCCGATTTCGCCATGCGCGACATTCTGTTTGAATGCATTTCCGCCTTTTCGACCGTGGGGCTCTCTACCGGGATCACGGGCGATCTGGATGCTGGCGGTCAGCTTTCCATTATCATTCTGATGTTTGTCGGACGCGTCGGAACCATCACTGTTGCCACTGCGCTGGCGCTGGGCACAAGCAAACGAGATTATCGTTACCCTGAGGAGAATCCCATTGTCGGCTGAAACCCGCGAACCCGTCCTTGTTATCGGACTTGGCCGATTTGGCAGTTCGGTTGCTCTTGCGCTCGAAAAGATGGGGCACGAAGTTCTCGCCACTGATAACGATCCACGCTTGGTGAAGGAGTTTGCATCTTCATTCACGCAAGTGGTCGAGGCAGATTGCACCGAAGCCAATTGCTTAACGAGCCTTGGCGCAAGCAGTTTCGAAACGGCAGTGGTCGCGATTGGCGGCGATATCGAAGCCAGTCTGCTCGCTGTACTCGCGTTGGTGGATATGGGCGTACCGAACATCTGGGCGAAAGCGAACAATGAAGGCCACGCGAGGATACTTGAGCGGACCGGCGCGCATCACGTCGTGTTTCCAGAGCAGAAAATGGGCGAGCAGGTCGCACATCTCGTCAATGAACGTCTGCTCGATTTTATGTCGTTCAGCGATGAATTCTCAATCGCACGGTTGAAGGCGCCTGCGGCAATCTCTGGCAAGCCCTTGTCGGAAAGCAATTGCCGAAAAAAGTACGCAGTGACCGTGATCGGCGTGAAGCGCGAGGGGCAAGATTTCATTCATGCCGTGCCCGAAACGGTGGTTGAACAGGATGACGAGCTGGTCGTGTCTGGGAAGATCGAAAAGCTCGAAGCTTTCGCAGCTATTCGCTCCTAACCGGCAATAAGTGCGCATAGCGATTAAGGCACTTGCCTAACCGGGCGATGCACCGCACATTCACGTCAATGCTGCGCCAGTACGAACTTGTTGAACGGGTGAAGGAATACGACCCGGCCGCCGATGAGGCGGCGCTTAACCGTGCGTATGTCTACACGGTGCAAAAGCATGGCAGCCAAAAACGCGCATCGGGAGATCCGTACTTTTCGCATCCGGTTGAAGTGGCCGGTCTGATGACGGACCTGCAGCTTGATCAGGAGACGATTATCACTGCCCTGCTACACGACACGGTTGAAGACACGCTTGCTACGATTGAGGATATCGAACAGCATTTCGGGCCAGAGGTGGCGCGTCTGGTCGACGGGGTGACAAAGCTTTCCAAGATTGAGGCCATGCCCGAAGATGAGCGGGCGGCGGAAAACTTGCGCAAATTCCTCCTCGCCATGTCTGAAGATATTCGCGTGCTGTTGGTGAAGCTGGCTGACAGGCTGCACAATATGCGCACACTTCACTTTATCAAGAAGCCAGAAAAACGTCAGCGCATCGCGCGCGAGACGATGGATATCTACGCTCCTCTCGCAGAGCGTGTGGGTATGTACGAATACATGCGCGAAATGCAGGCGCTTTCATTCAAAGAACTTGAACCCGAAGCGTATGCCACAATCACTGATCGGCTGGAGCAATTACGCAGCACCGATGGCGGGCAGGTCGATGCAATTGCATTGAAGATTAAGCAGGCGCTTGCCGAAGCCGGACTTGCTGTCGAGGTTTCGGGGCGGGAGAAACATCCGTTTTCGATCTGGCAAAAAATGTCAGAGCGGCATGTTAGTTTTGAACAAGTCACAGACATCATGGCATTCCGCGTCATCACGGACAACGAAGCGGATTGCTACCGCGCGATGGGCGTGCTTCACACGACCTGGCAGTTCCTTCCTGGCAAATTCAAGGATTATATCTCGACGCCGAAGACGAACGGCTATCGCTCGCTTCATACATCCCTGATGTATGAAAACTCGATGCGGGTTGAAGTGCAAATCCGCACGCGCGAAATGCACCGGCGCAACGAGTTCGGGCTAGCGGCGCATTGGGCTTACAAGCAGGGCGACAAGCCCGATGGTGCGGTCGGGTGGCTGCGCGATCTTATTGAGATCGTCGATGCGAGTCATGATGCCGAAGAACTGCTCGAACACACGCGCATGGCGATCTATCAGGATCGCATTTTTGCCTTCACGCCCAAAGGCGCGCTGTTTCAGCTGCCCAGAGGCGCAAGCTCGGTGGACTTTGCCTTTGCCGTCCATACCGACTTAGGTCTCGCGTGTGTGGGCGCCAAGATCAATGGCCGCCACATGCCTTTGCGCACGCCGTTGAATAATGGCGATGTGGTGGAGATCATCAAGGGATCGGAGGCTGAGCCGCAATTGTCATGGCTCGGCTTTGTCGTCACTGGAAAGGCGCGCGCCGCGATCAGGCGGGCTGTGCGGCTGAAAGAACGCGCCGAGGTCGCGACGATTGGTTCCAAACTGTTCGATGAGATCGCATCGCGCGTACCTGCTCGCATTGGCAAGAAAGCTATCCGTGCAGCTATTGAACGGCTGGGCATGGAGAGCCCTGAGGAACTGATGTTCGCAATCGGATCTGCCAAACTTACCGACCGTGAAGTCATGGAAGCGCTTGTCCCTGGCTGCACCGCGGAATTCGAGAAGGACGAGGAATGGTCCCGGCGCGAACGCGTCGTCTCGATCAAGGGGCTGACGCCGGGTGTGGGCTTTGAGCTCGCGACGTGTTGTCATCCCGTTCCGGGTGACAGGATCGTGGGCCTGCGCCGCAAAGGTGAAACCGTGCTAGTCCACACAATCGATTGCCTTGAACTTGCCAACGGCGAAGATCAGGACTGGCTCGATCTGTCATGGGGCAAACGGTCGCACGGCGCGATTGGGCGGCTGACCGTAACGATCTACGACAGACCTGGAACCTTGGCTGAAATGGCCGGCGTATTTGCGCAAAACAAAATCAACGTAACCAGCCTAACGCAGACACAGCTTGATCATCCCTTCACGACTTATGAAATTGATGCAGAGGTCGAAGACTTGACCCACCTTACTCGTATTTTGAGCGCACTGCGTGCCAGCGATGCGGTCGCGCAGGCCGAGCGTCTCTAAAGAAGTTTGGGCATTGAAACCGCCAATATACGCGGTGTTGCTTAGTTAAGACCGAGTTTACTTCTCCTTAAATTGCAAGTGCCTAACCATTCCACTTTGCAGCTGGCGCACTGTCCGAATGGCGTGCGCCCAAAGAGGAACCAGAGTGAGCGTTGTCGATCATCGTTTCGAAAAGCAGGATGCGTTTAGTGGCGCCGAGACGCTGCACGATGCGACGCCAACTGCACGCGCGACGTGGCTTGACCGCTACTCGCTCAACACCAAACTGCGCGGTGCAATCCTTGGCAATATCATCTTCTTAGGCAGCGTCGGCATCATCATTCTGGGTTGTTGGCTTTATTTCATCAATTGGGGCGGAGCGCTTGGCGACATGATCGCCGCCGAGCGAAATTCAGCGCAGGCAGCGCTTTACTTGACCGATGCCCAGGAAGCGCTCGAGGAATTGACTGAAACGGGCAACGAGGCTTCCGCTGAAGCGATCAGGCCTGCTCTCGTAAGCGCTCATGAGCACGTGGCCAATGCACAGAAATGGATTGAAACCGATCTTCCTTATGACACAAATGAGCAGCTTGCAGCTTTTGACGTAAGATTGGTCGAAGCCATTGATGCGTTCAACGCCTTGCAGCCTTCGCCATCACAGGCAGAGCTGCAGGCTTTCAATGCCGAGTTGATCGAGCTGCGCGCTGATCTTCGCCAGTATATCGAGCAGATGCGCGGCTATATCGCTGAAACATCCGACGATTTTTACGGAAATGCGCCTTGGGCCCTGGGGTTTGCGGTTGTCTTTCTTGCCCTCTCAATCGTGCTCACATTTCTTGGATTAAAGATCGTCATCCGCAATGTTGTTGATGTCATCCAGTCGATCACCACCGCGATGAGCAATCTTGCAGCTGGTGATAACGACGTCTCCATTCCCGGCAGTGCTCGAGCCGATGAAATTGGCGAAATGTCCCGCGCATTGGAGATTTTCAGAGCAAAATCGCTGGAACTGGGTGATCTCAATTCGACCCGGGCAAAGGATGCTGAGAAGCAGTTAGCGCAGCAACAACTTCTAAATCAGCGCGCAGAAACCATACGCCGCGAAACCAGCAATATACTCGAAGGGCTGGCGGGGCGTTTCGAAGTATCGGTGGGCGAAGTGATCGCATCGGTCTCCAGCGCTACTGACCAATTGCGAACGACTTCTCAAGCGATGGCGGACTTGTCGCGGGAATCGGCAGAGCAATCACGCGGTGCCGGCAGCGCAATGGAGGCTGCCAATGTAAACGTCACGGCCGCAGCGGCCGCGACGGATGAATTTGCTCTTTCGATAAGTGAGATCAGCCGTCAGGCCTCGGGATCTGCGGCCTTGGCCCGCGATGCCAGCAACCAGGTGGATGCCGCGAGCGCGCAGATGAACACGCTCGCCTCCGCAGCCGATGAGATTGGCGAGATAGTCGGGCTGATCCAGACAATCGCTCAACGCACCAATCTTTTGGCGCTCAATGCGTCGATAGAGGCCGCACGCGGGGGCGAGGCGGGGCGCGGGTTTGCGGTGGTCGCCAGCGAGGTCAAAGAGCTCGCCAATCAGACCAGCGCCGCAACGCAAAGCGTAACAGAACGCATCAACGCGATCCAAAGCTCAACCAATTCGAGCGTCGATGCCCTGACTTCGATCGTCGAACAGATCACTGAGCTGGAACAATCCTCCGTCGTGATTGCCACTGCTGTCGATCAACAATCATTGTCGGGTGAGGAGTTGGCCCGCAACATTGATGTCGCTGCATCGGGATCCGCGAAAGTTGTCGAGCGGCTCGAGAAGCTGCAAGCGGCTAGCCAGAAGACAGGTGGAGCAGTCGAGGACGTGGTCGGAAGCGCTCGCGAATTGGGGCGCCTAGCCGAGGAAATGCGCAGCAAAGCGGGAGCATTTATCGGTGAGGTGCGCAATTCCGCGCGAGACTTGGCAAACAGCGATGCCGAGATCGATCAAATGGTAGGCTGACCTAGTCTAGATTAGATCTATTGTTACGGATACTGGCTTCCCTTCGGCCAGATCTTCCGCTTTCATTACCTTTTGTGAAATCAGCAACGTCCATTCCTTCGAACGCTTTGCCATGTTGTCGACATTCATAGGAAAAACGGACGTTTTCCAGTACGTGTCCCCGATCTTAGCGTGACACTTTACTGAACCAAATCCACGCTGCCTGCCAAACTCCATTCGGCGCAAGGCTGCGTGCATCGTGATCGCTTCTGCTTCATCACCATCAATTTGAATGAGATGATAGGTTCCGCGCTCGCCAACCCAGCGTCTGAGCGGGCGGGCAAGGGCAATCGTATCGCTCATCCCTCTTCGCTGCTCGCGTCAGTGCTTGCCCGTATAGGCACCGGGATATTGCAGATATCCGCGCCGCCGGCGGGATGAATGAAGAACGGATCGCGCCGATTGGCTCGCGCCTCGGCATAGCGGGCAAAGCTTTCCGTTTCGGTTGAGAGGTATTCGAAGCGCGGTTGCTCGGCCTCGGACAGATCGCTGGCGACCTGGATCGAGAGGATGGGGACGCGTTTGTCCTTTTCCTCTGCCGTGTAGAATCCCAACGCACCGCTTCCGCGCGGAAGCGAGGACAGATGCTCCATCCCGCTGATGATCCGCCCGACGAGGGCGATGTTGCGATCAAGATGGCGCGGTGCGTGACCGATCACTGTATAAAGTTCTGCACCGGAGCCCGTGTCGGGGGAGTAATTACGGCCCACGCCGACCATGCCGTAGCAGTGGATGGGGAACCAAGTGTTAGCCTCCAAGGCGAGCGGCCAGCCGATACTAAAATAAACTCCTCTGGCGTAGTTGTCTTCTGAGTATCGTGAGCTTGGCAGAAGACGCTTCGAATACCTTCTTTCTGCCTTGTAAAAATTGTTCCAGTATGCGGTGCCGCGAGATGCGATTTTGGCGAGCGCTTGGGAGGAAGATCTTACTGTATAATCCTCCTCCTTCATCACATTCAGTCCCTCAGGCAGTGGCTTCGCCTTGCCATTCGCTTCCGGGTTATCGTGATTGGGGTCACCCCATTGCACGACGTAATTGTCCTGCACCCGGTTAACGCTTATCCTATCATACCAACCCGCGCGCGCTAGAGTGCGAATGTTCTCGACCCAGCCTTGGCTGAAGGGGGCGGGCATCAACTGAATTACCACTTTGCGCTCATTGCCCGAGGGATCGGGAGCCAGAGTCATCACGACAATGTCCTCTGATGCAATTCTGACCCATTCCGATTGCGGCGCGGCATCGACGATCTCGTTGGGGCTAGGGGCTGGCTCGCTCACAGTGTCCTGAGCCCGCACAGGAGCAGCTAGACAAAATGCGAATGCGGCCGAGACTAGGAGAGCTTTTATCATCGCAACTGTCTGCCACCACTTCGCGGGTTGCGAAAGGACAAAGGCATCGCTAACGCTGCGCGCCTGCTTGAAAAAGCCGAGCGGAGACGTGGCCGAGTGGTCGAAGGCGCACGCCTGGAAAGTGTGTATACGGTAACCCCGTATCGTGGGTTCGAATCCCACCGTCTCCGCCACCCAGTCTGCGACTTTCCCGATATCTGATAATTCACCTCGCAGAACGGCGCAGTTCTGCGGGATATCGTGCACGAAGCGGTACTCAATAGGACGCAATCGAGAGAGCAGCGGGCGAAATCTGGCGTGTTTTCTCTGTCGCTACATGGCGAAGTACCGGATAGCCAATCTCCCTGTTTCTCCCTGTTCCTCCCTGTTCTTAGGCTTAAATTTGCTTGTGCAGTTTGTGCTGTAGGTGAGTATTATAACGAACTTTCAGTTGGTTAGATGTCCTACGACACACTCCTTTGCGCATGACAATCGGTGAGAATCGATGGGAATACGTGCGAAACCGCTGGCAAGCATTTGAGAAGGGGACCGCAAATGATGTGGGTAAAGGCAAAGCCCACGAGAAGGCAGAGGGAAAAGATAGGTCTTGCTAGGGGACACGCCTTGTTCTAACCCGAATGTGTCCCACCACGGATTCCATTAAGTTATCTGGAGTCCATGTTGTGAATTCTCGAACATTAGAAGAAATTTGCCCGGCAGCGCTAAAGCTGAGGGAACGCCAATGGCTTAGGTGCAATCGCGATCAGCGCAAGGCTGCGATGCGGCTGATCGAGCGGACCGGTGATATTGAGATCCCGCCCTTGATCGACAGGGACAATCGCGTGGTTTTCGGCGAGGAGTTCGTTCTGGCGGCCAAAGAGCTTGGACTACAATCGATTACCGTCGTGCGCTCAGACAGGTTGAGCCCGAACGAGTTCCGTCTCTATGCGGTCAACGCTTACAAAGTGCTCGATATGGGCGAGTTCGACGAAGCGCTACTCGCTGAGGAACTCAGGGAACTTGAACAACTCCTTGGAAGTGAGGCGCTGACTGATTTGGCATTTGAAGAAGGTGAGCTGACCCGGCTGCTTGAGCTTGAGAATGCCATTGTCGAGGACAATTCACCTTCTGCCCAATCCGATGGTCCGATAATCACCCGGTCGGGTGACCTTTGGAAGGCTGGTCATCACCGCTTCCTGTGCGCCTCATCGCTCGAAGGCTCTAGCTTTTCGCTTCTCATGGACGGCGAGCTTGCAAGCTTTGGTTTGACGGACATGCCATACAACTTGGCCATGCGCGACATATCGAGCGATCCTACAAGGGAGGAGTTTGCCTTCGCGCACGGCGAAATGTCGCCCAATGAGTTCACCCGCTTCCAAACAATAGTGATGCGCTTGATGAAGGAGCACAGCAATCAGGGTAGCCTGCATGCTTTTTTCATGAGTTATCACTTTCTGCCTGAGCTGTTTCGAGCAGGCATGATCGCATTTAGTCGCCCAAAGGCATTGTGCACGTGGATCAAGAGCCAGCCCGGTCAGGGGAGTCTTTTTCGCTCCAAGACCGAGTTTATCGCATATCTCAAGAACGGGACGGCGCCACATCGGAACAATGTCCAACTTGGCAAGCACGGACGCAATCGGACTACCGCGTGGCACTACGATGGCATGACCTCAGCTTCCGCAGAGCGCGATGAGCTGTTGAAGCTTCATGCCACGCCGAAACCCGTCGATTTGCTGAAGGACGCGATATTAGACGTGACCGCCCGCGGAGAGATCGTCCTCGATCCTTTTGCAGGCATCGGTAGCACTGCAATCGCCGCTGAGTCAGCTAAGCGGCGTGCATACACGATCGAAATCGAGCCCCGCTTTGTCGATGCTGCAGTCAGACGCATGCGCTCAACCCATGGCATTGAAGCGTACCGCGACAGCGACGGAGCTTCTTTTGGCGATCTCGAGGTCGAGGCCAGCAAGGAGAGCGCAGCGTGAGCAAGCGTGAAGATGACAAGTCCAAACCAGCAAAACGCTCCGATGTTGGCCACTGTAAGCCACCGAAGGAGCATCAATGGCCCAAAGGTCACTGTCCAAACCCCAATGGTAGAAGAGGCAAAAAGATGAAGCCCGATCCAACACCCAATTTGCCAACGGAGCTTGAGCAGGCGCTCTTGCGTTACTTCATGGCACCGATGGGCACGGCAGATACTGCTGAGACTAGCAGGTTCCATCACCAACTTCGCACAATGCATCTGTCGAGCAAGGAAAAGTCAGAGTACGGCAAGCTGTTGCTCACACTTACTTTGGAGGCGAGCAAGAACCAGGCGCAGTGGAGAGCGCTGGTGTTGCGCGAGGCCCTCGCTCACAAGGAGGAGTGGGGCGCGAAGTTCGCCATGGCGCGGAAACTTGGAAGCAAAGAGCCCGCCGTCTATCCGCATCCCGATGATATCATCATAAATCATGATCTCACGGTGACATTCGACGGACCCATCCTAGCCGACGAGGCACGGCAGCTTGATCTCATACTTGAACAACGCGATTTGGCATTCTCCGTAGTTCAAGAAGTCAACGGCAGAGCGGATCTCGACGTAGAATCTAGGCGAGAGATGTGGGGGGCTATTAGGCGGAGGTATTATCGCTACAGCCCCCGGAGACCCAAGCGGCTGAAGATGCCATTCCCGAAATTCGAGCCTTGCGCTTGATCCGTTCAGGATCTCTCCCTGCTAGAATCGGATGTGCCATGCTGGGTACATGCCTCGCGATTTGCCGAACACTTCGTTGAGACCCATTGTCTGGTGCTCGCCTGTGATGACGTTGACAAACACGAAGCAATATCTTTCTCCGACACTCTGTGCCGTGAGTAGCTCACCTGCGGTGATATTGAAAACAATATCCTCTCAAATCGCTACCAACTGAAGGTCGATTGGTGGATTTGATCTCGCATATCATAATCGCGTCGATTGCCTCACTGATCGCATCTGGATCGGTGAGGTCGACAGTTCGGTCCATCCAAACCATGTCATAAGCGGCACCGTACAGCGTTTTGCCGCGCATCGCTAAACCCACGCGTAACGCAGCTCTCTCTGTCGGTGTTGGGCAATGATAACGCGCATCTTCGGATAGCAGGATTTCGATAGCCCGTTTGGCAGTGCTGTGGCCTACTGTCTTGGGGTCATCCGCAGGATCGCTGGTTTGCTTGTTCATGCCTCGAGCTGTGCTCTCCAACCGGTAGCTAGTCCAGCAAAATGAGACTTATAAGTCGTGGGCGCATAGGTCGCATGACCCGAACACCTTCCCACGATGGAAATCCGCAAGCGTATAGGCTGGAATGTTCGGCGCCTCAGAGCAGAGCGCGAGATAAATCAGGAAGACTTTGCCACCGAAAGTGGGTTCGACCGGGGTTACATATCTGGCGTTGAGCGCGGCGTACGCAATCCATCCATCCTCGTGCTTGATCGGATCGCCAAGGCGCTCGAGGTTGATGTGGTTGACCTGCTTGATGAGGTGGAGGCGGTCAAGTTCTCTGAGAAGCGGTTGGGGCGTTAGCCTCAAAAGTGGATATGCCCGTCTGCCGTGCACCCAAAGGCCAGAAGTTGAGGTGTGACTTGAACGGGGCCGCAAGCGGTCGGTCTGCTTTTGGTTGTCGGCGTGTGAAAAGCAGACGCACTACCCGATCAAGATGCAGCTTCAGAAAGCACATCGACTCGCTTTCATTGTTCGGTCGCCAATCTCGCACTATTCCTACCGCAGGAAGGGCTGTAGCCGACTGTAAGTCAGCGATCGCCAAAGCCATTCGAGCGGACCAAAGCGAAAATGCGCAAGCCAGATAGGAGAGGCGATCAGGAAACCCGCGCAAACCGCGACCGTGATAAGCGTTAGCGCACGCAAAGAGAGTTGCCCGAACAGGCCGAGCCCCAAGCTGGAGAACAGGACAAGACCAATCACCGATTGAAGGATGTAGACCGTAAAGGCGGTGCGTCCGACCGCCGCCAATGCTTGAGCCTTCCATCCATGCGCAACCGCTCCGATTGTCAGTGCTGACCAGAACAGTGCGCCGCCGAAGCGATGGAGGGACCACAGCCCGTTTATAATCGTATCCTCAAGTGGCGAGCCTCCGATGCCAAGAAGGCGCGCTGCGATAAGACCAAACGCGCACGCAGCTCCTACCGCGCAAAGCAAGAAATAGGTTTTGGGCGAAAGCTGGCACGTTAGGAAGCCGTTCTTGAGTAACCACATGCCAATGATCATGACCGAAAGGTAATCGAGCCAACCTCGGTTTATGATGAGCAAGTCCCACATATAGAAACGCACGGCATCGATGCGTGCGGCTACCTGATCGGCCATTGAGCCGAGCATGATGCGCTCGACTTCCAGATGCATCTTTGGGCCGTCCTGCCAAAGTATCGGAACGTCGTTGTATTCGACTGGAAAAAGGATCGAACCAACAAACAAGACGATTTGGAGTGCGGCGCCCAGGGCCAACAGGGTTGGCCCTGACATCCTGACGAACAAGATCGCGACAAACCCAACCAGCGCGTACTTGATCAGAATATCACCTTCTCGAATGAAGATGAGGTGGATAGCGCCGAAAACTGCCAGCCAGAATAGGCGGCTTATTACGACTGATAGCGAGACAGGCTTCTCGCGCGCGAGGAGCAGCGCCAGGCTCGCCCCAAACAGCGCGGTGAATATGGTCACAAATTTACCATGCACGAATACGCTGTGAAGGTAGCCAATCACCTGATCGTACTCGCCCTCCCAAAGAGTTCGATCAGCATAGTGATTGTAGCCGCTGGCCATCATCTTGATGTTGACGACGAAAATCATCAGCACCGCGAGCCCGCGCAGGACATCAAGACTATCTATCCGGGAAGCCCCGAGAGTGGGAGACTGGTGCTCTGCCATCAGAACTGGTCGGTAATCGTGAATTTGACGAATTCGCCACGGCGACGGTCGAGTATTTCAGAGCCGGTGAGCGAGCCGCTGCGATCTGGGGTGAACAGAAGCCGGTCGCGCGGGAAGATCTGCCCACCGATGTTTCGCACCTCCAGGTTCATCTTCAGGCCAAAGAAGCGGGTGGTTTCGATAAAGGCGGTCCAGCGGTCACCGCGCGCCTCCTCGATCGCTTCGTCGATGAAGAACGTCGCAAACTCGATCCGCGGTTCGTAACGTATTCCATAGGCAAAGCGCTCAGCGGTGAAATCCTGGCGGAAATCGATATCGATGTTCGGGTTCTGCAGGCCATTTATATTGCGCGTTTCGCCGGTGATCGGATCATCAAAGCTGGAATCGCGAAATTCTGCGGTGACCTCAAGCAGACCGCCGGGCAACACGGCTCGAAGCGGAAGCGCTCCTTCAACGTCCATACCCCAAACTCTCGCAGAGCCAGCATTCGCCAATCCGCCAACACCGCTCGGCAGGATAACCTGCTCCAAAACATCCTCACGCCATTCGTGAAAGGCTTCGACATTGAGCGCTGCGCCGGACGGAGCGCGGAAGTCTGCGGTGAAGCTTGCCCGCGTTGTTTGATCGGGACCGAGATCGGGGTTGCCGCCGATTACCCGGTCGTCTTCAAGATTGGTCGATGCGGCAAAATCATTGAAATCGAGCTGGCCGACCGTGCGGCGCACTGCAGCGCGTAACTGGATCGCCTTCGAGAGCTGATGGGTGATCGCGAAGGAAGGTTTGAGAAAGGTGAAGGTGTTTTCCCCCTCGGCATCGCCCGCGACGGTAATACGCGAGGTTTCGATCGCTAGCCCCGCTTCGATCGTCCAGTCAGGCGCAGCAATCCAGGTGATGTTGGTGAAGGCTTCGCCGCGCAGCTCCTCGACCGTCACATCGGACGCAGGCAGGTCGATGGGCGTGACACCGGTCTCGTCCTCGAACTCGAGGGCTATTGAGGAGTCGAGCCGGTTGTACGCGACCTCAACACCGAATTCCGGGCGAAAGCTTCCCTCCAACTTCCCGATTGTCCCGCGCGATAGCACTTCGAGCGGCAGGCGGTCTGCGCGGAACCGACTGATAGTTGCGAGCTCGCCAACTGGCTCTTCGACCACATTGCGCGATTCCTGTACCGACTCCGTAAGTGATCCAAGGCCGAGCACTTTCAGCACCCATTTGTCGGCGACGCGCCCCGTCCAGTCGGCGCTGAACTCGCCAGTCCAGAATTCAGAATCGAAACGAATGTCGGTCCGGCGGTCTGGCATGCCGTCTGGCAGGCGACCGAAGAAACCATCTCTGCCGGTCTCCTGGTAGAAACGGCTATTGCCAAAGCGCCCGTTGAGCGTGAGAGTACCGACACCAACCAGTCGCTTCGCTTCGGTCGCGATGAAGGCGT
This sequence comes from Erythrobacter sp. YT30, assembly GCF_001542875.1. GTDB lineage: Bacteria > Pseudomonadota > Alphaproteobacteria > Sphingomonadales > Sphingomonadaceae > Erythrobacter. The sequence continues at coordinate 1,668,363 of NZ_LMAF01000002.1, forward strand.
CCCGCAAGGTTGAAGGAAGCGTTTCCTGCTCGAACACCTGAAGATCGCCGGCGCCATCGAAGGTCAGGCGGTCAAAATCGGTAAAGACGAACTGCTCCCAGAAGGCGTTGATGCGCGTTGTCGTGGTCCACTCGCCGAGCGGCGCGGTCACCGAGAGCTCGCCGCGTGGGTAGGTCAAGCCTTCCGCATTTCGCTCAAGTTCCCCTGACCACGTGCCGGCCACGGTCTGAGGTTTTCTGATGACATTCGCCACGATGCTCTGGCCTGCGGTTTCGCCCGCTCGTTGGGCTCCGCGCGTGACCTCGATCCGCTCGACTGCATCGGCGGGAATGCGGCGGAGGAACCCTTCCAGTCCCTCTGTCTTGATCGTCGGGCGCTCGCCATCAATGAGCACATTCCCGGCACCGCCTGCGAAACCACGAAGCTCAGCCCCGCTCTCAATCGCGAAACCCGGCGTGCGCTGCAGTAAGTCGAGCGCGGTCTGCGGAAAGAACCTATCGAAGAAAGCGCGTGGGTAGGTCTCGATATTGTCGTCCGCTGGTTGCGGAGCCTCTTGTTCTTCAGGGGCAGACTCTGGTTCTTGCGCATGGGCGGGAGTTGAAGCTGCGAACGCAATAGCGAATACCGAAGCTACCGCTGACAAAATACAACTTCTGCGGATGGCGGCCCAACGATCGGTCAACGCTTGCTACCCTCGGATGCTGCGCGATCTTCCTCATCGAAATAGAAATGTGGCGCGATCAGCACGTGATCGAGGGTTGCTCGGCGCATCAACAATGGACCAAAGATGCGTTGCAACTCAGCGTGGTACTGATCGACTTGGCGCGCAAACTCCCGGTCGCGCGCAGGGTCCCGTCCGGCCAGACGCTCGATCTCGCCACGTGCAAGCAGATACGGCGAAACGTTTGCCAGTGCGGAACCCTGTTCAAGGTAAGCTTCATTTTCTTCACGCTCCTTTGCACGTTCAGCAGCACGAAGGCGGTCGGTCTCGGTTTGAATGAGAAGGTTGGTCGGCGTGATGAGAAGTGCATCGCGTTCTAGGGCGTCGAGAAGCATCGGAGCAGCCAGTGGATCGCGGCTAGCGTAATCGCGGGTGAGTTCCTCTTCTACAGAACGCGCCGATACGGTCGCGGCCCGTTCTGCGGCAAAGACCTCCACGCTCGATGGCGGTGGTGCAGCCGCGCGTGCAGCCTGCTCGACGGCCAGCGGGGCAGCGACCACGCTTAGAAACCACAAAAGAATACCACCGGCAAAAATGCCGCTCGCGCTCCTTACCGCGAAAATGAGGACTGTAAGAAGGATGACCCAGAACGAGGCGTAAGCTGCGGTGATCAGCACGATTGACGCCGAATCGTTGAGAACAGGCGCGTCCCAGGATGAACCGGCAATGGCGACACCAATGCTTGCGAGAAGTGTTGCTGAGGCAATCGCAAAGGCGCCGCGAGCCAAAAGCTGCGTTCGCAAAAGGCGGGCAAGGCTCCCCGATTGCACCACGCTAAGCCGCAGACGCTCGGAACCGCCGCGTTCGCGAATGACATCCGCGAAAACGATCAGTACCATCAGCGGAGTCAGAAAAAGCAGCACGTCTGCCAGATCGAACGCACCAAAGGCCGCTATTGACGGGGTGAGCTCTGGCGTCTTGTTGGACCAGCGATCCGGCGGGTGAGGGTTGATGCGAAAAAGAAAAGGTTTGAGATCTGCTGCCCCTATCGCTGCACCCGCGAGTGGTTCTGGCGGCATGGCAACATGGCGAACCAATTCATATGACCACGCCTGCGCGTTCATGGGGTTGAGATACCAGACGACCTCTTCACCGGTTTCGCGGATTGTCTCAGCCTTCGCGAGAGCTTCTGCATCAGTGGCCCGGTCCAGCGCTCTGGCTTCTGCGATCGCCTCTGCTTGCTGCTCAGCCAAGGCGCGACCTTGCCATGCAGAGATCGCAACGAGGATCGCGAATACTCCGAGAAAAAGCCATAGCGCAGGAGCTTTCAGCAGCAGGCGTAGTTCAAGGGAAAACGCGCTCATGCGGCTGCTGCCCTTACTGAGCGGATGGACAGAGCCAGTAAACCTGCCGCGATTATCAGCCAAAGCACCACGCCCATCGGCCCGAGAGGACGAGCGTCCCGCTCCTCGATTTGCGCGAAAGACGCGTCGATTACAGCGCCCCAAGCTTCAGGTGAGCCAGCATCGCCGCCTTCGACCTTCGCCCATTCGCGGCCCATCGCGAGCTGTGCTGCAAGCCGCGCTTCTTCCGCGTCCTGCTCGAAGGCGATCTGGTCACGGTCGCTGGTTGTTGCGACACCATCCAAATACCGATCAGCCGCGAACAGCGGGCTAGCGAGCGACAGCCAATCCATCCAAGCCGCTTGCCGCGCCATTCCGTCTTCAAGCGGAGCAAAGAGCGGCACCAGCGCTTCGGCCGTTGCTGTCTCGGAAGCCATGATGTTGACGGCAGCAGGTGTTGGCTGCGCAATGCCTTCTTCGCGCAATTGCTCTGCAATCCGCTCCTCGGCCTTGGAGAAATCGAGATCATGGACCAATGCTTCAGCTTCGCTGCGCACGACCTGCGATGACGGCAGAGGCGCTACTATTTGCGTGACTTGAGCGGCAACGCGCGGCCACAGGACGACCGCGACGAACCACAGCATCAGCAGCAGAATGAGCGCGTTGACGGTGCGTTTGGATGCGGCTGATACAGCGACAATAACAGCTGACGCGATGAGGATGGTTGCGGCGAGGGCTGACAGCCATGCAAGTCCATCGATGATCGCTAACCCGCCGGAGGTCGCCAATCCAATCGCCAGCACTGCCGGGGCCGTGATCGCGACCAATCCTGCAATTGAAAGGGCAGCAAATTTCCCCAAAGCGATAGCTCCCGGCGGTGCTCCCGAACTGACAGAAAATGCTAGCACTCCGCTGCGACGATCGGATGCGACGATACCGTGAAAAAGGACGATGGTGAGGAGCGGCGCGATCCACAGCAGCACAGGACCAACGCCGCGAGGCAGACCCCGTCCGATAAAAGCTTGGGCGTCGACTGCCCGCAACTGCGCCGCATTGCGCTGATGCGCTTCAAGCCAGATCGCCGAACCTGAGAAATCCCACACACCGCGATCGAGGATCACACCTGCAGGAATAGGTTGAACGAGAAACAACCCGCGATGCGCGGCTGTGTGAAAATGCGTGTCGCCCAAGCCAAGCCACTGACCGATTTCCTGCTGCTGGAGATTGCCTCGCTGCGCGCTTTCCTCGGCCCAAGCGCGATGCTCTAGAACCGCAGTCCCGATCCCGATCAAACTAACCAACGCGATCAGCAGCCAAAGCGTTCGGCTGCGATGCATGATCGCCAGCTCGCGCTTGGTGACTGAGAGAAACGCGCTCATGCCGGTTCGCCGAAGATTCCGAGATACGCGCTTTCAACCTCGTCATAGCTCATCGCTTTGGGATCAAGTTCGCGAACCGCTTTCCCGTCCTTAAGGATGATCACACGGTCACCCATGTCCTTCGCTCGGAACAGATCGTGCGTCGCCATGATAACGCCGGTGCCCTGAGCACCGACCTCACGGATCAGTTCGGCAAACTCAAAGGCAGCCTTGGGATCGAGGCCGGAAGTTGGCTCGTCCAAAACCAGCAATTGCGCAGCTTTCGCAAGCGCGATGGCCACGCCGACCTTTTGACGCATGCCTTTTGAGTACCCCGACAGACGGCGCCCCCAAGCCTCTTCCTCAAGTCCCGAGCGCCGAAGGCAATCTTCGAGGTGCGCCGACGACAGATCGCTCCCGCCGACCAGCGCCGAAAAATAGCGCAAGTTTTCCATGCCCGAGAAGCGCTCATGCAAAGCGACCATTTCCGGAATATACGCCATCAAGCGGCGCGCTTCATCGGGCCGCGAGGGAACATCAACGTCACCGACTGAAACGCTGCCCGAACTCGGTTTTTCAAGCCCGAGCAGCATTTTCAGTGTCGTCGTCTTACCAGCGCCATTCGGTCCAAGCAGGCAAAGCACTTCGCCCGGATCAAACTTCAGCGACAGACTGCTAACCGCCGCCTTGTCGCCATAGAGCTTGCTGACTTCGGTCAGGTTTACGAGCGCCATGACCTAAATCTGGACGTTAATCGATGCCAGCACGCTTGCGGGTCGGCCGGGTGAACCGCCAAGCACATTCTGCCCAAAATCGAGCTCGGTGCGCAGCAGGTAATCCTCATCCAGAAGGTTGAAGCCCTGAATGCGCAAGGTCAGGCGATTATCGCCCCACGGGCGGTAAGCGGCTCCCGCATTGACCAGCGTGTAGCTGTCCAATTCCACGGTGTTGTCGAGCGTCGCAAAGCGATCGCCCACATAGTCGATCCACGTGCCAAGTTCGAACTTCCCATCGGCACTCTGCCAGTCGAGCGCTACCGAACCGAGGTGGTTGGGAGTCTGTATCACTTCAAAGCCAGCAAATCTGGTCCCGCGGATTGTGAATTCCTGCCACTCGGTGTCGGTGTAGGTGTAGTTGGCATTGGCGGAAAAACCGCCGCCGAGGTCGAAATTGCCCTCAAACTCCAGCCCGAAGACGTCGAGGCCGCCAGCGTTGATCTGGGTGTTGACCCCATCGAGGCGGAGTGTCTGCACCAAGTCGCGGCGCTCAAGGATGAACGCGGATGCACCCAAGAAGCCGCGCCCATCAGCCACGTTTGCCTTGACGCCCACTTCGTAGTTGCGGGCCACTTCCGGTTCGAGTGCATCGGCTCCCGCGCGCTCAAAGGCGAACGCACCGCCAAACGGTGGGTTGAAGCCTTCCGAATAGCTCGCATAGGCGGTCACATCGTCGGTGAAGGCGTAATCGAGCGCGATGCGCGGTGTGAAGCGATCATACTCTGCCTCAACCAGCGGATTTGGCCGGAGTTGATCTTCGAGACGCCGCTCCTGCCGGTCGTAGCGTCCGCCAACAGTTACACCCAATTGCTCGGTGATCTGGACACGCGCTTGCGCAAACACGGCGTAGACTTCCGATCGGAAATCACCGTCGCGCCGGGTAAGCACTTCAAGATCGTTGAGGTCCGTGAGAAACTCACCCGTCGCATAATTGACGGTGATTGGCGTAAAGAAATTGGTTCCTGCCGGGAAGGTGTTCGAAGCCCCGGCAGTTCCGTTGTTGATCTCGTAGTCACCACCCACGATCAGCTGGAGTGTATCGCTCGGCTCCCACGTCAACTGAGGACGGAAGCCGAAAATCTCTTCGGTGGCGGTCGGCGAAAACGGGAAGAGATCGAACGTCTGATCAACCGTGTTGATGTTGTCGATGAAGCTGCCGTCATTATCGAGAATGCGGTCCGTTTCGCGGTAATAGACTGGCAGCTGGAACGACAACGTATCGTTAAATGAATGAGTAAGCGTCGCTGCAATCTGCAGGCTTTCGTTCCGCGATTCAGCGCCAGGAATGTTGAAGCTGTCGGTCACATCGATACCCGGCACTGGAGTTGCATCGGGCAGCAAGGGTTGGATCGTCGCCACCTCCTGCTGGAGATCGAAGTAGATCGCGGAGAAGGTCAGATCAGTGTTCGGACCAAGGTCAGCTTGCAGCTTCGCGAAAAGATCGACCGCTTCGCGCTCTGTTTGATCGCGCCAGCCATCGACGCTTTGGTACGAGCCGGTAACGAGGAAGTTGACACCGTCCGCGACCGGACCTCCGACAGTCAGACGAGGCTCAATAAAGCCGAACGATCCGCCGGTCAGCGTCGCGCTCGCCGTTAATTCATCGGGCGCTTCACGAGTTATGACGTTGATCGTGCCACCGACGCCGTTGCGACCATAGAGAGCCGACGTCGGCCCGCGAACGACCTCGATGCGATCAACAGCCTCGAAGGCGAGCTGGTCATAGAACACCTGGTCGTTGAGGTTTACCTGGGGAATGCCATCGATCAGCAGCAGAACATCCGTGTTCTGGAACTGCCCACCATCGCCCGCGCTGCGCACTTGAATGATCGGGAAGTTGCCTTCGGTGTAATAGCTGATCCGAACGCCGGGCTCGCCCTGCAGGGCCTCAACCACGCTTTGTGCGCCCTGCTGCTCGATCTCTTCACGTGTCACCAAACTGATTGCCGCAGGCGTATCGAGTATTTCCCGCTCACCGCGATCAGCTGTAACAACAATCGTCCGGGCTGGGTTGTCCGAGCTGCCATCTTCAGCGGCTTCCTGCGCCAAAGCGGGAAATGCGAAGGTGAGAACCGTGGCAACAGCGAGGAGTGAAGGGAACGAGTTTGCGCGTATCATGATAGGGGATCCGTTGGTTTTTGGGACGCTGAAAAATCTTGGAGTGTTCGTGATATAATGTCTCATATCGTAGCGCACGCCCGATATTTCCAACCAATGGTCTGGTCAACCGCGGCGTTGCAGCGGCACATCTCGCAGTTCGCGCTATTCGACGAAGGGATAATGCAAGCCGATAGAGCGCGTTGACCTTGATGGAGCAGTCGACTGCGTCGCACCAACTTTTTGGTTGGGCCGTTAGCGGTCCGTCTGCCCTTGAGCCAACACATACGAAACGCGGACCCCGGACACCTAATTTCAATCCGGAAAATTGATCGGAACTAAGGGGGCATATCAATATGGACCCTAAAGTGTTTAAGCAGGTTTCTCCGAGGAGCTCATCAAACCCAGACTGAACGTCATTCATCGAATGCGGCTTTGAACACGCGTCTCTCCTGCGGCAGAGTTGTCTAATGGACCAAGGGAGGTGTGTGTGACAGGCGCGAAGGGGAGAACAAAGTTGGCGTGGATGGCCTTTGCAATGGTGATGGCCACGCCTGCAGACGGTGCTCCCCTTGCGGGGAGCCATAAAGGCTCGGTCGAGCGTGAAGTGGTGCTCGGCAACCTCAAGAGCCCTTGGGGCATGGCGTTCATCGATGCGGACACTGTCCTCATAACCGAGAAAGAAGGTGGGCTGGTGCTCGCCAATCTGGCGACCGGCACACGGATAGAAATCGCAGGGCTTCCGAGAGACATCTTCGACGATATCCGCGCCGAGGTGCCGTTTGACAATAGCGGCCTGTTCGATGTGGCGCTGGACCCTAACTTTGCGCAGGAACCGTGGGTCTATCTATCCTACAGTGCCGCCGAAGGGGAGGGCCTGACTATTAAGGTTGTGCGCGCGATGCTGGTCGATGGCGCGCTTCGTAACACCGAGACTTTACTGATTGCCGAACCGTTCACGCAAGGCGAATTCTTCCACTATGGAGGTGGCCTGGCTTTCGGAGCCGATGGCAAGCTCTTCGTGACCGTGGGCGAGCGCATCTTTAACGAGCGCGACAATCCGCCACTTCCGATTGCACAAGATGTCAGCGACTATCGCGGCAAGATCTACCGCATCAATCGCGACGGTTCGATCCCCGAGGACAATCCGGATTTCGGAGAAGGTGCGGTTCCCGGTCTCTTCGCTATCGGCATTCGCGCCGCGCAAGGCATCGCGCTCAACCCTGAGACTGGTGAGCTGTGGTTCAGCGAGCATGGCAGCCGACAGGGTGACGAGATCAATCGGCTTGTCGCAGGCGCCAATTACGGTTGGCCTATTGTGACTACAGGCGCGTATCGCAACGATGACTACGCGCCTTCACCAGCAGGCGAGACGGTGTTCCAGTCACCGGAATGGAGCTGGCTGCAGACAGTCGCGCCCACCGGTCTCACCTTCTACAACGGCGCTGAATTTCCGGAATGGCGCGGCGATCTGTTTGTCTCGGGGCTCTCGCGGGGTAGTTTCTGGCGCTTCGACTTCGAGGGTGGCAGGATCGTCAGTGTCGAAGAGATGTTCGTCAATGATCGGAAGCGTTCGAGGGACGTTGCCATGGCTCCTGATGGCTCGCTCTACATGCTTACCGATACGCTGCTTGTCGCGGGTGCCGATGGACGTCTCCAGAACACCGAGCGGCCGAGCGGCGAACTTTTGCGGATCGCTCGCAAAGCGCCTTAGGGGCCGATATCGGAATGTCAGCTTTGAGGTGAAGTAGCGTCGGAAGCGGCCCTTCCGCTCACGACCCAAAAGCAGCCAATCGAAGCATCAACCAAATGGCCGGCGAACAACAGCGGCGAGCATCTTGAGAACCGTAAAGTCGTAGCCCTTGTTTTCGATGGTGACTTCACCCTTCGGGCTTATGAGTGTGATGCCGATGAGGCTCGGGCCAGTCGCAACTGCGATGTTGATGCCGAGCTCACCGAAAAGAGCGTTCATTTCATCGGCCTTAGGGTGGGGCAGATTGAAACGAGATGGTCGACACTGGGGTTCGCCCGATTGTTCAACACTACGGCGACGCCACTCGATGACACCTGGCCTTTGACTTATGTACCCCTTACCGATTGAAGCTCGTGTGTAATCTGATCCGTTCCTACTCGTTGTCGAGTCAACCTCGACGATGCTTCTTGGGGGTACGCCAGCTTCTTTTGCTCGTTTGGCAAAGGCTGTGATGTTGGCAGTTGCCGCATACCAGAAGAGCAGCTTGGGTTGAGAAAGCCCAGTCATGAACGACTTGAAGGGATGGATGCCGCGGTGGTCTGGATGTGGTCAAATGATCTCCAGGAAGCTTTGCTCGGCAATGGGAATGGCCGCGCTCCAGTAGAAGTCCTTCGGATCCCGTTTGGCCAGGGTCACCTCAACGCCCGTTAGCTCTAGGACGAATTCCACGCTCTTCACGTTGTCGGAAACGGCGAGCGCTATGTGATCGAGCTGCGTTCCGCCGCGATCAAGAACAAGTGACATCGCTTTTTCTCCCCTAAAACATCGAAAGCACCTTGCCCTTATTGCGAATGCGTTGCAATATAAGAAATGGGATTAGGAAGATCGTGCGGAGTCGCTGGAGGATAGAATGCGAGATGCGAGAAAACGAGCGTTCGAGGATGCAATGTTCGTACGCCTATTCCGGCTTTGGGCTATGGGTCGGGAGGACCACACTTCAGCACTTCCTGCAATGCATGCAGAAGCGACGAAGCATGGCTACAAGGATCATGCGGCGGCTGCTTGCTCGAGCCTGTTCGAACTCGTCGAGGGACATCTTGGTCGGCAGCTAGTGCGCGAATGCTGTTGCAGCCCCAGCTTTTCCTCCGATGAAAAGGCGTTGATCGGAATTCTCCGCTCGGCGCTCTCGCTTTTCTCAGGGCGCGGATCGCGCGAGGTGCCCCATGGGTTACCAGGCGCGATCAGCTGGGCAGCGAGCTGCGTGTGCGATGCCATGGGCATTACGATCGATCCAGAGATTCAAGCGCTGAAGAGCTCTTCAGCCAACCGACAGGACTGTCCGTTCAAGTCCACCGCAGGGGAGGCCGCGATCTACGGCCTTTGATCTTGCCCAACTAATCTCCACTCCAGACATGCGGCGCGCTGACTCGACAAGATCGCGCATCGTTGGTGCGCTACGCTACTGCCATGTGTCGCGCGCTGCAGGCAAATACAGTGCGCAGGCTTTGGGTTATCACCTCGGATGCTCCGGGGCGGTCTCGAATTTTCACGTTTTTCTAGATGAGACCGGCCGCGCTTGGCCGGAGCCGACCTCATTGAACTGCCCTTGCAATACTCGCTTCAGCTACGACGAGATGCTGCTCGCAGACCTGTGCGTCGCAGCGGCGGGAAGCGATAGAGCAGCCTTCGACAGCATGACCGAGGATATGCTTGGCATTGCCGCGCGTCACTCCATTTGGGCATCGGCCAGGCGTTTGATGCGGCACCTCGTCGCGATTGCAGTCTGAACCGGCCAGCAAGCCAGTGACAAATCAGCCACAAAGCCACACAAACTGCGAACGGATCGCAATATCTTTGCAAATAAGAATGATTCGCGTTAGCGCTGGACGGACGGGAATTTCAGGGGACTATTGATGACGTTTGGTTTTTCGTGCGCGGCGCGCAGCTCTCTCATGTTCGGAAGCGGGCTCGCTGCACTTGCGCTTACCGGCACGGGCGCGTTCGCGCAGGAAACTGGCGGCGCTAATGACGATGCGCTTGTCAGCGAAGGGATAGCTGAGCAGACCGATGATGATCAGCCAATTATCATTGTCACGGGCCAAAAGATCGCCCGTAGCCTGCAAGATACGCAAGCCTCGGTCGCGGTGATCGATCAGCAGGCAATCCAGGACAAGAACTTCCGCGACGTATACGACGCGCTAAACCAAACGGCCAATGTGGCCAGCCTGTTTGATGGCGCCGGTTTCTCCATTCGCGGTCTGCGCAACACCGGTGCGGGATCGGGAGAATCCACCAGCGATGTGGCGTCGATCTTCGTTGATGGTGTCTTCATTCCGAGCAGCCTTTTAACCAATGGCGCTTTCAGCATTTGGGATGCCCAGAGCGTCGAAGTTTTCAGAGGGCCGCAATCCACCATTCAGGGACGTAACTCGCTCGCTGGTGCAGTTGTCATTCGTACTGTCGACCCGGGCAACTCGTTTTCAGGTGATTTTCAAGCAGAGTTGGCTGAGTTCAACACATTCCGCAGTTCAGCGGCTTTAACTATACCGATCGCTCCCAGGCAGGTGTCGTTGCGCCTCGCCGGCGACTATTCGCGGTCAGACGGATTTCAGAACAGCACATTTCTGGATCGCGATGATATCGACGAATCCGAGGCAATCACCGGCAGGGCAACTTTGCTGCTAACACCTGAGTTCGCGCCCGATCTCACAGCCCGTTTCTCCCTCACTTATTCGGACAACGAAGAAGGCGAGAACCGCGTGGTAGAAGAGCTGTTTCGACAGGATGGCCAGCGCACATCCAACCAGAACAACATAGATCGCCAAGGCGCCGAAGCATACATTGCTTCGGGTGAGATCAGCTACGAATTCAGCGACGAATGGTCGCTCACATCGATCACCAGTTTCATCGACAGCACCAGCTTCTTCAACTTTGACCCGGATAGCACCAATCCGACCGTCACTGAATTGAACGATGATCTGCAACGCACTCAAAACGATGACCGCATCTTCACTCAGGAACTTCGCCTGACTTATGAGGGCGATGGTATTTCAGCGCTGCTCGGTGGGTACTTCTTTGACAATGAGGGAAGCGGTGACAGCGATAACAGTACTGTAGTCGACACCAACTTTGCGTTTCCACAAGCGCCCACCTTGGCGGGTTTGATCTTCATGACGCCAGCGCCATCGCCCCAACAAATCGCCCAAGCAACAGCAATTCGTCAGCTTATCGTAGCAGAGGTTCCAAACTTCCCCGTGCAACTGGTGCGGCAGAGCACGACAGATGTTCAGAATTACGCAGTCTTTGGCGAAGCGACGATTGATCTAACCGATAGCTTGCACATTACGCTAGGCGCTCGATACGATAAGGAAGAGGTCAGTCAGACGGTTTTCGACGCGACAATCGTCCCAGATCTGACAGTCGGCAATCCCTTGATCGATCCAGTTCTATTGGCAGCACAGCAGCAGTTTTCAAACGCCTTCACATTCGAAGCAGACAACGACTTTGAGGCTTTCTTGCCCAAAGCTGGCATCGTTTACGATATCAGTGATGATGTATCGCTCGGCTTCACCTATCAGCGTGCATACCGGGCTGGTGCTCTTTCGTTCAACACGTTCCGAGCGGCTTTGGCCCCCGAGGGAAGCGATCAGGCGGCCCTCGAACAGGCTAATATCGTCAACAGCTTTGACCCAGAATTCACCAACAATTACGAGCTCTCGTTCCGCTCGGTTTGGGGCGGTGGCGCGCTTGTCCTGAACGCAAACGCGTACATCATCGATTACACCGACCAGCAGATCCTTGTTCAGTTGACGCCAAATCCGCTCGATACGATCACCGACAACGCGGGTGCATCGCGTCTCATGGGCTTCGAGATTGAGAGCACTTTCGAGCCGACTGACGGTCTCACCATGTTCGTCAATCTAGGCTATTCCGATACGGAGTTCACCGAGGCCGCAGCGGTCCTTGGCGGCGACATAACGGGGTTTGAGTTTACCTACGCACCTGATGTGACCGTGGGGATCGGCGGGCGCTACGAGCATGACAGCGGTTTCTACACGAACCTTCAAACCCGCTTCACCGATGGTAGCTTTACCAGCGTCGTTGATCTCAATCGCAGCGCGCCCACAATCGAAGAGCGCGTGCAGCAGCCAACGGGTTTTAACGATTCCGCTTTTACCGTTGATCTCAATATCGGGTGGGAGGGCGATTACTTCGGGGTCGAAGTGTTCGTTCGCAACCTCACCGACGAAGAATTCTTCACCTTCGATCCGTTCAACGACCCTGTTGATGCGGTAAACAGCCCGCGCGGCCCCTTCATTCCGAACAACGAGACCACCGCAATTGTGGGTGCGCCTCGACAATTCGGTGTGCGGGTCCGGGGAAGCTTCTGAGACCAGCTTCCATGGACCTGCTCACCATTACAGCGCTGCTTTACGTATCTTCGGTCGGATTTTTTCACGCGGGCACGAAGCGTACGGCGTTTACAAAAGTGAAGAGCTCGGCCGCGCTCCGGCGAACGCTGTCGCTCTTGGCCTGGGCCGGAGTGATCGCTGCGCTTGGACTGATAGTCTCTCGCAAGGGCTTTGAGGTTGGCATCCCGCTTTGGATTGGGGCTTGGGTTGTCGCGGCTGTCCTGAGCGTGTTTTTGGAGGCGGTCTGGAAGCGCGCGCATTTACCGAGCGCTCTTGTGAGCATCGCCGTGTTCGCTCTCGGGCTCGCGCTCGTGCCGTGGGGGGCAAGCTCATGAGCCCGGTGATGATGGGCGTGCTCGGCACACTTCTGCTCGGCATCTGCTATGGGACATGGCGCAATCCGCGGCTTTGGAGCGCGCTGTTCTGGTCGTTCGTCGCGACCTTCATGCTCACCGCGGCTTTGTCAGTCGCCTTTCCTGCCCCGTTCAAAGACAAGGTTTTCGCGCTGACAATCGTGATGCCATTGGTCTGGGTCGGTTTCCAGTTCTGGCTGTATTGGAACCCGGGACGTTGGACTGTCACCATAGCCCTGTTTGTGATAACGATTCTCAGTACAGCAACTGTATTGATCAGCCCGCCTCCTGTCTGATTTCTTGCAAGGATCATCGATGGCCAATCGCGAACGCCAAATCCGCATCTACGATCTGCACTCATGGACCGGCGTAGCGCTCGGCATCATGATGTTCTTTGTCTGCTTCACGGGCAGCGTGGCGCTCTTCCACCATGAGTTTGAGCCTTGGGAAGATGAAGCGCGGCGCGGTGAGATTGCAGCGAACTCGGTTCCGATCCATGACACTCTGACTGAGTTTGTGGAAACGCGAACCGAAGGCTTCGAACCGACTTTCGTCAATGCGACTTTGCCGCATGGCGAACACGGACACTACGATCTCTTTGCAGGCGGAAATGACGAGGAGGGGGAATTCCAGTTCGTCGAAGCCCGATATTCCGCGACGACCGGCGAAGAACTGGCTTTCCGCGAGGATGGCGCAAACCGCCTGCTCTACAATCTGCACCGCGACCTCTCTTGGCCGGAGACACTTGGAGGTCGGCAGGTTGGGCGCATTGTAGTAGGTCTAGTCGGGATTGCATTTCTTTTGCTAGTCCTCACTGGGGTTGTCGCTCACACGAAAATCACAAAGGAACTCTTCACTCTCCGCTACCTCAAGTCTGTTCGCCTTAAATGGCAGGACAGCCACAAAGTGCTGGGGCTTTGGACATCGCCATTCGCTGCGATGATTGCCTTGACCGGAGCCTTCCTTGGCGTTGTCGCTCTGCTCCTCCCTCTTATGGCGTTCGTCACCATGAAAGGTGATGAGGAAGCTCTCATTGAAAAGCTCGGCCTTGCCCAGGGCGAGCCTGCCGGGATCAGCGCGCCGATGCTTCCAGTCGATACGATCGGGCCGCGCGTTCATCCGGAAACCGGCAATCCAGTAACATTCATCCAGTACACCAACTGGGGTGATCAAAACGCCACCGCGCGTCTCCACTATAAGGCCGAAACGCGCCTACTGTACTCGGATGTTATTGAGACAAGCGCTGTTACCGGCGAGCGAATTCCCAACACCGACATCTTCACTAGCGGAGGCGCGTTCGGCTATGTGCTCGCGACCTTCTCGCCGCTTCACTATGGGACTTATGGCGGGATCACTCTGAAGCTGATTTACTTCGCGCTCGGCATGTCGATTGCGATCATGTCAGCTCTGGGAACTATGATGTGGATCGAGCGACGCAGGCATGGCGGCGAAGGCGGCAAGAGCGACCGGTTCTATGCGATCTTGAGCGGTATCAACACTGGCGTTTGCGCCGGGTTGCCGCTTGCATCCGTCGCTGTGCTTGCTTTCGACAAGGTCTACTGGGGCGCAGAAGCGGCACGATATTCAGCCATGGTCTGGTTCTTTTTCGGCGCGTGGATAGTCGCTGCCATCGGCGGTTTTGTGCGCGGCAATGATTACAAGGCAAACCGCGAAATGCTTGCTGCGACCGGCTTTGGCCTTATCGCTCTTGCAGCGCTCAACTGGGTCGTCACCGACGATTTTTTGTGGAGCGCATTTGGAACCGGGGCGGCTGGATCGGCGTGGTTCGATCTGGCGTTTATTCTTCTAGGCTCTGCTGCGATTGCTGTTGCCGCCAAGCTGCCCGCAGATCGCCCTGTCGACAAGCGCCGTGATAGAAAATCTGCGTCTTCTAGAGAAGTAGATGCCGAGCTCCAGCCTGCCGAATAGGCCTAGCTGAGCGTAAGTCTGAGACACCATAGTAGCGTCTGCTTCCACCCCCAGAAGCGGACGCTGACTAGGTTTAGGCCAGCGCCCAACTCCGGTCAGATCTCGGTTTTCTCGGCAAGTGTAAGAGCGTCTTCTATATCGACGCCAAGGTATCGGACAGTGTTTTCAATCTTGGAATGACCAAGCAAAATTTGGATTGCTCGGATGTTACCTGTGGCCTTGTAGATGATCGAGTCCTTCGTTCGACGAAGCGAATGTGTGCCATATTGCTCTGGACGCAGGCCAATCGCTTCAACCCACTCATCGACAAGCCGAGCGTATTGCCGCGTGCTCAAATGACGGGTGTGATCCACCCGGCTCGGAAAGACGAAGTTCTCGACGTTACCTCCTCTCAGCTCCAGCCAGGCAAACAGGCTTGCCCGCGCGTCTGCCGCTATCTCGAACTGAACGGGGCGTCCCGTCTTGCGCTGAGTGATCGTAGCCCGCATTCTAATTTCTGGACCGCTCACCAAGTCACCAATCTTGAGCTCTACGAGGTCGCAACCGCGTAACTTGCTGTCGATCGCCAGATCAAACAGCGCTCGGTCTCTGATGCGTTCCTCACGATCAAGGAAAAAGCGGATCGCCCAGATTTGTTTCTGATTGAACGGACGCTTGGGGCCGATCTTAGCGCCAAAGTTCCAGGGCACGCGGTTTTGAGCAGCAGGGTCAAAGTGTGAGTAAGTCATGTTCATTCTCCATGGCCGGAATGGCCTCGGAGAATGTCCGCTTCTGAGAGCTAAGATCCCGGATGGTTATGTCTGGGATTGGGGCGCATTGCGGTCATTCGGAGTGAGATCGAGCCAACTCGAGCAGCTCGATTGCCCGGTTCAGTTCGCATAGAGCGCTTTCAATGGTGGATTGGACCTGATTAGGCTGCTTGCTTGGTAGGAGTATGAGCTCGGCGCTAGTATCCTCAAGAATCATTCCAACCTACGCCGACAACTCCATTGCTGTGTCTTTCCGCTTTTCATCCATGGGGGCAAACAGCCGCCATTGTGCGCAGAAGTCCATAACTAGCTTTTTGAAAGTCAAGCTGCATGGAGCTACCGGTTGGGGCGCAAGTCGGCATTACTGGGCCAGGTATCTTTCTGCTTGCGTCTGCCAAGAGCCAGGTACTGCTTCCGGTGCGAACAGGCCGCTTGTTGTGAGGTCGCCGCGGGCGCGGCCATCCAGGAAGGCGTCGGTTAGCTTCGGGGATAAAAAAGCCAGTCGTACAATGCGGGTCACGTAAGAGGCTGTGACCTTTTCTCTCCGCGCAAGACCGGCGATGTCGAGCTTGCCCTTGGCGAGTTCTTTCCACCACGCATGAGCTCGAGCCAGTGTCGCAATCATCTGAGGCGATGCGTTTTGTTGTGTGTGCGTCACCTCGGAGCTGTCGACGAAGCGCAGCGTATAGCCAGACCTTGCGAGCGAACATTTGACGAGAATATCGATAGGATCGTTGTTGGTGTCATCGATAGTAACCCCAAACCAGGTGCACAAACCGGCCCTACTGAGACGTATCGCGAGGTGATCGGGATGAACGCGGACTTGCTCGATGAGGACGGGGATGTCTGCGGCCCTGACCTTCCTCGCGCCATTGTCGCTAGACATATGCCTAGCCCACTGCGCAAAAGCCGCGGGACTAAGTTTCTCAAGCAGTTGCGTCGGCGTGGTTAAAGCTGCTTCGATCTTACCGCGCACAAGGCGCTCAAGCTTCGAGGCAGGGACCCTGATTGCTTTCTGTCCTGAGCCGTGAGCCTTCTGATGCGATCGACTGACGTAATAGCGGTATCGTTTCTTGCCCTTCGTTGTGTGCACCGGAACGAGCGGCTTGTCGTGCCTATCGAACAGCAATCCTGCGAGCGGGCTGGTGTTGCGCCGCGTTGCAAGGCGCTTTCCAGGAGAATTGCTCGTCAGCCTCCCTTGGACACGCTTCCACTGCTCAAGATCAATGATGGCCGTGTGTTGACCTTCAAAGGTCGCACCCTTGTGAGCGATGCGCCCAATGTAGATCGGGTTTTTGAGCATTGTATAGATTTGCCCACGTCCGAGATGACCCCCTCCATAGGCCTTGCCCTTCTGCGTGGTTCTTACTGGCGAGCGCACATCCTCTTGGAGGAGTGCTTCTTGTACCAGCCTGACATTGCCCAGTTGCTCGTAGCGATCAAACACTAGCTGCACGATCTGTTTATGCTCGGGGACGACCTTCAAGCTCCGACCATCCGGCTCGTAGCCCAGAGGCGAGATCCCTCCCATCCACATACCCTTTGATTTAGAAGCTGCAATCTTGTCGCGGATCCGTTCAGCGGTGACCTCTCGCTCAAATTGAGCAAACGAAAGCAGCATATTAAGTGTGAGCCGCCCCATACTCGTTGTGGTGTTGAATGACTGGGTCACCGAGACAAAGCTTGTCTCTGCCTCATCGAAGGTCTCAACAAGCTTGGCAAAGTCGAGTAAAGACCGGGTGAGCCGATCGACCTTGTAGACGACGATGATGTCGATCCGGCCTGAACACACATCAGAAAGGAGGCGTTGCAGGGCAGGGCGCTCTAGCGTGCCCCCAGACAGGCCGCCGTCATCGTAGCGTTCCTTGCTTAAGCTCCATCCTTCGCTCGCCTGGCTCGCGATATAGGCGGCGCAAGCCTCGTATTGCGCGTCGAGTGAGTTGAAGTCTTGCTCCAGACCATCTTCACTCGACTTACGAGTGTAGATTGCGCAGCGGACACTCGTCATGCTGCGGCCCTAGTTTTAAGGCCGAAGAATGCAGGGCCAGACCAATGTGTGCCGGTGATCGCTTTGGCCACTTGGCTAAGTGAATTCCAGCTCTGGTCACTCCAACAAATAGCGCCTTCATCATCAATAGTGACGACATGCACGGTCCCATTCCATTCGCGAACCAAACGCATGCCTGAAGTAATGCGATCCGTCTTGGTCTTTCCTTTCGCGGCTTGCTCGAGCTGCTGCTGTGTCCGACGGGAAAGCCCACCGAATGCTTGAGCCTGCAGTT
Source organism: Erythrobacter sp. YT30 (assembly GCF_001542875.1). Classification (GTDB taxonomy): domain Bacteria; phylum Pseudomonadota; class Alphaproteobacteria; order Sphingomonadales; family Sphingomonadaceae; genus Erythrobacter. Next base: position 1,686,016 of record NZ_LMAF01000002.1, read on the forward strand.
CCCACGCCAATGCCAGTCGAAGCATTGCTGCGCTAAGGCGCGGGACTGGACTGGAAGTGATTGTAGCCCATCGTTTGCGAAGGTCATGCAACGACATAGTCTCGAGCGAGGCGAGGTTATCCCCTACGACCTTGTCACTCATGAGCTTGTCTCAACGATACGGTAGCATGTGGCCTCGCCGCGTTTCGTGCGCTCGATGGTATGCCCCTTTTTGCGGAGGCTAGTCAGAGCGGCGCGGATCGAATGCTTTTGCCAGCCTGTTCCTTCTCAAGCTCGTCAAGAGTTGCTCCTTTCGCACATTCCAGAAGTGGCACGAAGGTGGCGGTTTTGGTTGTGGGTTTACTTTTGCTCATGGGCTTTCCTTTCAAGGCAGAGGCACGGTGTATGCTTCCATTGCCGAAAGGTCCGACAAAGCGGAGTTGTGTGGTAGGCGATCGGATGACCTGACTGCGAGGGCCGAGGTCAGTGGTGAGACCAATGCTCTGAGTTCAGGCTAAGTCGAGTGGAAAGTGCCTTGAAACGATAATTACTGGGCAAGGTGAGTTCTCAAGCGGCTTCTTGCAGTGAAGGGTCTGAAAGGAAACAACGTCCGTTTCTGCAGGTGGAAGCGGAAGCCCAAAATTCAATCATAAGCGATCTGGTAAGAGAATTCGCACTTATAAACTCTGTCCAAAATCCCGTTGGAACTGATAGAGTTAAAAAAACATGAAAAACGTTTATATACTTTGACGGTATTATAGAGTACTGTGGTGATAGATATTGAGTGGTTAGAACTCATTTAGTTAACATCGGGTCCGCACTTTGTTTCCAGACTACCTGGAGAATGCTGTGCCGTTTGATCCTATCTCGCCACTTATTGAGCGTCTGGAAGACCTCGTCCCAACAGACCACACGCGCTCTTCCGACCTTCATTTGGCGCGGCGTTTGATCGCGCAAGATATACGTCGCGAGGCGATTGAAGGTGGTATTGAACAAGAAGATCTGAAGCGGCTTGACGAAGAGATTTCTGCCACCGTTGGTGATTTGGAAGAAGAATCGCTGGGTCGGTTAATTGATCGGAGTCGAGGCGGCGCAATCGCGGTTCCTTTCCCTGGTTTGGGGACGCCCAAGATCGCTGTTGACCTTCCCGACAGGCTTGGGCCGTTTCGTTCCCCACTTGGCGATGTGATCGACTTGGGTCGATTGCTTCCAGCCCAGTGGGACGCGATCGGCATCGACGGATCTGACGCGCCTGGCATCTTTGTGCCCAAGGGCGGCGCAAAGGCATCGCGAACCAGGATCAAGTTAAAGTTCGAGGACGGCACACTTTGGGTGCGTACTGACCTGCTTGTTTCCGAGCCTTTTGAAGAGCTCGACGAGAAGACCTATGTCAGCATTCCGGTCGCGGCTCTAGAAGGGTCGCTCAAGTCACAGCGAGGCATGGCTGCGACTGATCCGATGAGTGGGAAGCTTGCGATCAAGCTCAGATATCCCGCTGGCCCTATCGAGGTCTATGGCGACATTGCGCTCCATCCGCCCAAGGAGCTGGAAATTGCCTTTGATGGATCGGGTAAGACGACGTTCACGATGTCGCAAGGCTCGGTCAAGTTCGGCGACGAGACAATTGAGCTCAAGCCAATCGATAGTATCGCCTTCGACCCCCAACACACCCGTTTGATCTTTCTGGCCAAGCCCGATCCCAATGGAGTCGATCTGTCGAACCTGTCGCATGTCTTTGCCAAAGGAGAAGGAGGGCTTAGCTTCGCGCAAACGGGTTGGGCCCTGCCCACACAATTGATAGCTGACCCTGCAGCGCTTGCTCAAATGGCACCGACAGGAGGTTGGGTGTTTCAGCTGAAGGGCGCAGCAGACGTGTCCTGGGAGGGTTTGGAGGATCCGGTTTCGCTCCAAGACCCCTGGTTTGAATGCGCCATCGACAACTGGATCCTTGATGGATTCTGGAAAGACGATGAAACGCGCTTCCCGCTTGAAGGCTGGCTGGTTGAAGGCGGGCGGCAGAGATTGGACCTCGATCTGCCGACCAAAGGCAGGGCGGCGATTGGAAGCGATCCGGCCAATGGGCATTTCGCAACTTTCATCGCCGATCTCGAGGAAGTGTTCTCCCATCCGATTGATGCTGAAGGCAAACCCGCGCGATTGGGCAGGACGCGCGTGACCGCTCTGATCAGTCAAGGTGATGGGAAACCTCGCCGAATTGGCATCAAGGCGGTTTCCTCGCCCAAGAGCGAATTCAAGCAGTTTGTGATCGAGAACGCGGTGTTTCAAGTCGATGCGAGCGAACTTGCTGGCATCGAAGGCACTCTTGATACGCCGGTTACGATGGATTTGGGGCGGGTGCGTCTGAGGATGCGGGCGCTTGGCTGGTATCCGATCCTGCCCGATCCCTATGTTGCGAATTTCGGAGCTGGCCCGATTGCGCAACGCCCGACCACGATCGTCACCGATGTGAGGTGGAACAAGGAGAAAATTGACGTCTCCTTTACCGGTGGTTTCCATTTGCTCGACGCCACGCAATTGAGACCGTCCGATCCGCAAATTGTTGGCACGGACATCAATCCCGACAACTTGCGCAAGGGCGGGCTGACTCACAGCGGGCGCGCGCTGCGATCGGAAGAACAGCTCGGCCAGTTTGAGCGCCAGCGGAGGCTGGCCGGCGCGTTCAAGGGCAGCAAGGCAACTCAGACAGGCAGGCGCTCCTGGATCAAGGAATCGGAGCGATTCCGCCAAGTGGGCCTGCGTATGCTCGATGTATCGACCAATCGCGATCAGATTGGCGTGGCGCTCAAAATCGGCAGTTCGGAGGCAAGCAGCCCGCCAATTGCCACTCATGCGGGAGGATTTGCAGGCGCATTTGGCGCTACCGAACGCAGTCGCAACTTCCGTGTTTCGGGCATGTCCATGGTGACCTTGATGTCCGATGTCCGGGTGTTCGCGCTGCCGCAGATCCAGTGGGAGCCTGTCCGCACTCTGGACGTCGACCAAGACCTGATAACTCTGGGATATTTCCCCACCCCGCTGGCTTCAGCCGATGATGGCGGGGCCACCCAGATCACCTCCGAAGCCCCTCGGCTCGCGCCGGTCATTCCCGATCTGACGGTTCAGTCGATGGTCGACGCCTTCGATGATGGCGAGCCGATGCAGATGGTCACGACCCTGCCCTTCGGGATAAGCGCTCTTCTGAAACTCAGACCGACCGGCGATTCCGAGCAGCATGCCGATCAGGTCCGCCGGGTCGAGCCAACATTCGAAGCCTACGATATGACCGGCGGGCTTCAGCTTGCTTTTGAGGCGGGCGAAAGTCAGGCTGAGCCGCCCTATATGGATCCCGGGTTCCGGGGCTACAGCTATCAATGGGCGAATGGGGTCGATCTGGAAACGGGCGCTCGTCGCAACATTTCCGTTCTCGGTTCCGTGGCTGATCCTGATGGATCGGTAGAAGCACTGTTCAATCAGGAATTCCTACTGTCTCGTCCGCGGGTGCCGGTAAACCGGCTCGATATCAGCGGATATGGCGCGTCAATGTTCAGCGACTGGCGCAATCCGTTTGCCGCCTTTGCCGAAGCCGCCAAAGTCGAATTTCAGGTAACGGTCGGCCGAACCGTTCTCGAAATCGTCAAGTTTGTCAGCGTGCTTTATCCATGGGGAATTCGCGTAACCCGCTCGGTCACGATCGAGCGCGGTTCGGGTGCGGGTGTGGTACGCAGAGACACGGGCTGGCAAGCGACATCGCCGGGCCTGCTCGATTTCCGATATGTGCCTGAAGGAGAGGCCGAACCGGTCGAGTCTCCCTATGTCATGCATCCCGGCCTGCTGCGCGGCGTTTTCGATGTCGAACGCATCCGTCCGGCTGACCGTGGACGCATCGATCTACCCTCTGGCGGTGCGGTTCTGCCAATGATGTTTGATGCCGATTTCGAGATCGGCACCGATAGCAAGTTCGTGCGCGCACCTTCGAAAGGTGTGCTTGGTTTCCTCCACCTCGAGCCGGTGGGTGAGCCGATATCGAGCCAGGATCTGGACGATCTGATTGAGACTATGGGCCCGGTGGGCGGGCCTTTGAATGTGGATCTCGAAATCGACAATTCCAGGATGACCTGCCGGATAGTGCGTGCCGAAATTGCAGCGTCGCAATCAACCAGCGGGCCGGTTCTGGCTGGAGCTATCACCGGCCTGCCGGAATTCAGCAATGCCGGAAGCTGGTCAGTGGCGGCCTTTGCCGGGCCCGGGGCGGCAGGCGAGCCTCAAGAAGCCCGCACTGTGGACGAGGGAGTGTCCCTGGTGCGTCGCGGAATGAGTGGACCACCAAGGAATGGGCGAATTCACGTCCCAACCCCTGATCCGCACATTCGCTTTGCCGATGCGGCGGATCTGTTCGCGACATCGCCGGAGCGCGATTACGCGTTTCTGCAGACCTGTCCGACTCACACCTTCGCTTATCGTCGGCCGTCGATTGAAATTGGAGCGCAACATATCGATGCCGGTCTGCCGCCGCTGTTCGCAGATGTGATGGTTCGGACCACAGGTGGCTCGATATTCCCGCCCGAAGACATTGCGATCACGCTGCCAGCAAGCACCGAGCTGGTGACCGATACCGGTGTCCCACGGCTCGGCAATCCGATCAGTATGTCGATTACGCGCGGGCCCGTTACTTTGTCGGATTCGGACATTGGTGGGGGCAAGCTGGAGTATCGCGGAGCGAGCCTTTGGCTTGAAATAGGAGCGACAGATTGGTGCGTAAAGATTCCGCATGTCGAAATACAAAACACCATTCTTGGTATCGAGAATGTGAGTGCACTTCGTCTCGACATTATGGGAGGGAGCGGTCGGCCAAACCGACTGGAAAACGTAGTCTCTGTCCTGGGCGGTTTCTTCGCTGATATCTTCGATGTCATCCCAGGGTTTGGTTCTGAGCGCGACGTGCCTTCTCAAGACTTGAGAGCTACCAATGCCAAGTACAAAGTCAAATTCAAATACAGTCAGATTTTTGGCGGGAAGTTAGCAAAAGTAGGGCCTGGATCCACCATTGCATTGTACGCAAAGATCTGGGGCGAATTTGGGGTCGAAAAGGTTTCTGTTCCGGACGACAAGACGCCTCCAGAAATTCTAGCCATGGGCGAAGAGCTCAGCGTTACGCGTGATTTTCTGGGTGCCGGCGTCGGATTCGAAGCAAGAGGCGAGGTCCCTTTTAGTTGGGGCTTGTTGGTCATCGCCCTGGCGCTGGATCTTGGCTACTCGCGAGCCTCGCGGGTAGCGATACCAGGTACCTCGTCGACTCTACCTGCCAAGACGAAGGCCACAGCAGTTGTCCGCGTGGAAGTAGGTGCGGGTGTTGGCAAGAAGTTAGGTCCGTTTGAAGCCAAGGGTTACTTGATCGGAATATTCCTTTTTGCGGAAGAAGGAGAGGCGATCAGTTATGGTGTGGGGCTAAGAGGGGAGTTCAAAGCCGATTTACGCTTAGTAAAAGTGAAGATATATATCGAAATCTTGGGAATTTATCTTCTTGAACCGCCAAAGAAGTTCATCGTTGGCCAAGCAGAAATTGGAATTAATGTAAAGGTAGCTGCATTTATATCAATCAAATACTCATTCACTGCCGCGATCAAAAAAGAAGTAGGCTGAAGAGGAATTGAGATGGAAGCTCCAAGACTCACACTTCTGCCATTCCTCGATAGTTGGGATCCCGATCTGACCCGGCTGACACTCAATGTCATGACAATCCCGATCGGCGATCCCCGGCAACCGCTCAACTCGTCAGTTGCGTCAGTGCCGGCCGCCCCAAAATTTGACGGGGCAAATATCGAACTTGCGCCTCATATCTCGACCACACTGACCACAGTTCCCATTGCTGACCCTGATCTGGCGACAGGGCAAACATTGACGCTGACCGCCCCTGCCGGTCAGACGCAAATCTATGATGATATGGCGGCTCAGTTCCAGATCACCAAGCCGCAGTCTGCTTTTGAAAGAAAGAGCGAATTTCGGCTCGCCAAATATCTGCCGCACACTTACCGCAGCAGCTTCGGGTTTACAGCACCCAAGACCGACCTTGCGGTAATCGACGACAGCTATTTCTGCGCGCTGCGTTGCCGCAAGAAAACGCCGATAACCGAAGTTCCCAACGATCCCGAGATCAGCTGGGGAGAGGTCTATGCGATGATGATGCGCCATCCGGAAATGGCGCGTGCTGCTGGCCTTTTGCACACGGTCACTATCGATCTCGGCGGCGCATTTCCTGGCGGCTGGATATTCTTCAACCTCGCCAGTGGGAGCCCGTTTGCAGCGCAGGCTGCGGCTGATCCGGAATATCTCAAGATTTTCGGAACCCGCGTGCCGGAGCTGGCGACCGACAAGAAACGCGCAGTTTTCACGCCGGTCTCGTTCCCGATTGCTGCCGATGCTGCAGCGCAGGCGGCGCTGGGTCCATTCGACGAAGTGTTCGATGAAGCGATCAGCTTCGATGACGGCTTCGCCAAGCTGGTCCATGCTCGCCAACCCGACACCACCGACCTGGCGGCTGATGACGGCGGAGGCCAGCAATTGGTGACGGATCCGGGCATTCAGCTCGGTTGGGACGATGAGGACATCCTGATCGGAATGAATCGCGGGATAAGCGACAACCCCGATGGTTCTCCAGCTCCCGAGGCACCCTCTGGTGTGCTGGGCTATCGCGTCGATGTGCGCGAGGAAGGTGGTAGTGCGTGGACGTCTTTGTGCCGGATAGAAGGCGCTGCAGGCACGGTTTTCTCGGGAGTGACGCTTGGGGCGCTGGATGGCGAGCTGAACGTCGAAGTGCATCCCGCGCAGGTAGAAACGCAATTCTGGATACCGACCTATTATACGCGGTGGATTGGCGGCTCGCTGGTCGCCCCCAGCGAGCAAACGCAGAAAATGTCCGGAGAGGAGCTATTTCCCGATCCGGATCCTTATTCTGGGGTCGCTGCCGATGATGTGCCGCTGCGCTATGGTTCGAGCTATGAATTCAGAGTGCGCATGGCCGACATGGCCGGGGGCGGTCCGGATTGGACAGCGGAGCCCGAAAATCCGGGTGACCGTCCGATTGCATCGCTCGACATGCGGCGCAAGGTGCGCCCGCGCCCGCCGGAGCTTGGACAGCTCCAACCAAACACCATCGTGCCGGCCAGCATCCAGATTTCGCGACCCCGGCTGGGCTTTCCCGCTGCTCTGTTCACGGGGCATCCGCAGGCCTTGTCCGCGCTTGATGCGATATTGACTGCCAATTCGACGGCTGCACCCGCCAATGTGCAACCGCTCACGATCCCCGATCCGGACACTCCGTTGTTGCAGATCGATGTCTTCGTGGAGCTTCCGGCTTTCGACAGAAGCGGCGACAGGGAAGGCTTCACCCGCTTGTCCCGCACCTATCGGGCCTTTCCCGATCTGACCGATCTCACCGCAGAGACGCCGCTGTCGCTGGATTTCATCTGGGTTACGACCCCGCGACTGAGCGACCGAGTCTGGCCGGATGCAGCCCTCGCGGTTGCAGAGACTGGACCGATAGAATTGCCCACCGCCCGCAACGTCCGGATCGAAGTCCGCGCGATTGGCAACAGCGACCTGACCTATTGGTCGACCGAAGAGGCGCTGATCGGAAATGCCGCACCCTTGTGGGAATCGACCATCAGAGTCGCGGCGCCTGAGAATCACACCATAATCGATGCAATCGATCCGGCGGCGGCGCTGACATCGGCCTATCTACAGCCGGAGATTATTCCCAATGCGCGCACGCTGTCAGCGCCGACACAAGCGCGTTCTTCGCCACTTGCAGCAACGCGATTGGCGACGTCGCTTGAGCTTTTGAACGACTCCGGTGCCATATACGCGCCGCCAGGGCGAAGGGTTGTCTTTGCTTGCAACGGACTGACGCATAGCACGGCGCCGGATCAGTCCAGCATCACGTTCACAAGTGCGGCAGAGCTAACGACAACCTGGATCAACGCTCTGCGAATACCGATTGACCGCGACTGGTCGTGGATCGGGCTGTCGCCGCAGGGTCTGGAGATCACACGCACGTTATCGGTGAGGAACAGCGGAACGTCGATCGATACGAAGGTCGCATCGGTGCCGGTCCCGCACTCGGTCAACCTGCAGGCGTCAAGCGGGGAACCGGACCGAGAGCGGTTTGAGATCATTCTGTTCGATGCATTCCAGCCACCCATGAACAATAGCGGGTTCCCGCGTGAAGTGTTGGTGAGCTACTCTGTCACGGCGCATCGCGAAGCGGGCGGAAGCGATCCTACTGTGTCAATCGACACGCGGCTACCAATCGTCACTCCGCCGCGCGTGGCCCCGCAGATTGTGTCAGCCGGACACGCGCTGTCTCCGTTCACACGCGACCCCGATTATGCCGAAACGGGAAATCGAGAACGCCGCCTGTGGCTCGAATTTGCCGACGATCCGCGCAAGGACCCTGACGATAAGATATTCGGCCGAGTGCTGGCGCTTGCTCCCGATCCCATGTTGCTGCCGCAATATGAGCCCGATCCCGACGCACCATCCCTCGCTGAAATCGATCTTGATCCCGAGCTGATCCGTTTGATCAGACCTGGTCAGGCAGAGGACTTTGCGGGGCTTTCAGCGATGCAGCCGCTTATTCCGTCGGTGGACAGCCCTTTGCACTTCGCAGTGCCGTTGCCGCCCAGCATCGATTCCGGTGATCCTGAATTGTTTGGGTTCTTCACCATGGAATTTCGAGTGGGGCATCCGAAGAGCACCGACACCAATCCCTTCTGGTCGACCGCTCAAGGCCGGTTCGGACCACCGATGGTCATCGAGGGAATTCAGTTCCCGGCGCCGCAGATGGAAGTGGCTGCGCGGCTGATCAAAAATACCTATCAAGTCATCGCACATTACGCCCAGCCAGTGCGCAATGGCCTGCGCATTCCCTTGACCCGGCCCAACACCGAAATCTGGTTTGTTCTCTATGCGCGATTGATGCAAGCGGATGGGAAGACCATGCGGAATGTCCAATTGCTGACCAAGAGAGCCAGCATTCGTCGTACAGACGAAAACCCGGGGATAAGGCCAATGAAAGGCGGCGTGACCTGGAAGGTAGACGAAGTGCGAAGCGCGTTGCGGGCGCTGGGCCTAAGCTCTCAGACGCCGCTTAGCACTCTGGGCATCGAGCTTCTTCCCGAACCGAACGGCTCTTTCACGGATCCCCTGGGGGGCGATCTGGGAGAGGTGCGAATTCTGCGTTCGTCGCGGCTGATCGAAATGCCGCATGACTGCTGCGTACTTTGAACTGATTAAGTCTCTCTTGGCAATTTGGAGGCGCGCTTGTGAAGTGAGTATGCCAGCCAATCTACACTTTGGAAGCTCGTCAAAAATTTTGGAATGTCACAGTCATTATCGGCCAAGAGTATTCTGGACTTCATTCAGCCAATTGAAGTGGTGTCCGCAATTGGGTCGATTGCGGAAAGTCAGGTCCTGGCCAACCGAGGCAAAATGTGGACTGTCTTCTGACGGCTCATTTGCTGAGCTAACCAATACCCGAGAAAAGCCGTCCGCAAGCGCTCGAATGCAAGTGGCGGTTTCTCGACCGAAGATCAGAGAAACCGCCACATTTGTCAGCAGAGAAACGCAGACACTCAGCAGCCGAGCTGCTCTTGACGTGTCCGAATGTGCTTAGCCGCATTTTTATGTTCAGCAGCTTCAATTTCTTCGATGATTGAATCTCCCAGAGCCCAGTTTGATAAATCGCCTTTCGTGACCATGAAAAGGGCGGAATTTGCCGCAGAGCTTTCGTCGTGTTCGCGCTTGCTCTCGAGCTCATAATCGAGCGCAACGGCGAGTTGCGGACACGATAGACTGTTTAGGCGCGAGACTTTCGTGTCAGATAAAGTGGAGCAGCCCGCAATCAGAACAGTCGCTAAAGTGATAATCAGTTTACGCATTGTGTTTCTCCGTTTTGAGTAAAGGTGGGGAGCGACGCTCCCCAATCAGCCGCGCACGCTCTGTGCAGGATCAGAAGGCTGCTGACAGCCTGATCGTGATCCGGTCATCGTTTGTGAAGGGGCCACGAGTTTGGCGTTGGTATCCGGCTTCCAAGCGCAGATTAACGCCCGATGTTCGGGCTCCAAAAGCAAGGCCGCCGCCCACGCTTGTGGAATTGAAGTTGGGGTTCGCAATCGCAAGCGACGCAGGATTGGCGACATTGTCGATCAGATGCGAAGTCACCATGACTGCGTCTCCGGAAAGACGTCGGCGGTCTTGTGCCTCGATGAAAGGTTGAACGCTGATAGCGCCCTCAGCCTTGGCGAGTTCCCAACCTATTCTGATGTCAGCGGAAGTGGAAAATGCGCTTTCGCGTTGTTCGTCATAACCAAGCTCAAGACCATCCGCGCCCGTCTCATCGAAGGCATCGACGCGCGCCCTTCGATACTGCGCACGCGCCGACAGATCGATGTTCAAGCGGTCGAAGTTGGTCCGGCCAATAAAGCCTAGCCCGGCAGTCAAAAGCTGCGCCTTCGTCTCCCCGGTTGCGGCTAGATTAAGCCCTCCGGTCTGCCTCACGAAATTGCTGATGGTCGGACGGGAATAACTCCCCTGTGCAAACAGCTCCAAAGGCCCGAAATCATATCCGGCTGTCGCGCCAACACCCCATTCTCTTGTGTCGAAGCTACCAGCGCTTGCTGTGTTCACTTCTTGGCGAAGATAAGAGCCTGTGAGCCCGCCGAAAAAACCATCCTCGCTATCAAACCTGATGCCGCCTACCCCGCCGCGCTGGCGTAGGTTGAGGCCCGAGCGAGCCGCGAGGTTATCATAGATCGGAGCACCAAAGATCGAGATGGTTCGATCGCCGCGTCCCGCAAGGCGAAATGCGGAATTGGCTTCGCGCGATATGGCTTCAGAGGACGAAAAGAGCGCGATGGGTATCTGGCCTGCATCGCTGTTTGCTAGACCGGAGGCCGCATTCAACGTCGCCGTATACCAACCAGCCAACAGTCGGTGCGCACTCGCGGAATAGTGATTTGTGTCGAAGAAGACATTCGTGTCCTGACCATTAGCACCGGGCGCGCAAACCTCGTCCGTGATCGGGTCGAGGCACGGATCGCTCGCGTTCGAAAATCCAAGCTCCGCAAGATCCGCAACCAGATGCCGCGAGAAGGCATTGTGATCGACCAGGATCACATTCGTTTCATCGGGCAGACTTTGTTTTGACCCAGATAGCTCAGCCAGCATCTGGGTGTTGATGGCTGACACCGTCTGCGGGAAGACATTGCGGAACGTGGAAGACCTGCTCTTCGAACGCGGCATCGACATTTGCCACGAGACGGTGCGGTTCTGGTGGAACTGGTTTGGCCCAATGTTCGCTGCGGACATCAAGCGCCAGAGGATCAGTCGGATGCGAGGTTTTCGCCATTGGCGTTGGCACCTCGATGAGATGTTCGTGAAGATCAACGGAAAGACACACTACCTGTGGCGAGCGGTCGACCAAGTGGGCGAGATCTTAGAGAGCTACGTCACCAAGAAGCGGGACAACAAGGCGGCTCTGCGTTTCATGAAGAAGTCGCTGAAGAACAACGGTCCCGTCGAAACAATCACCACCGACGGCTTGCCTTCTTAAAAGGCGGCCATGAGCGAGCTTGGAAACTAGGACAGACAGGAGATCGGCCGCTGGGCCAACAATAGGGTGGAGAACTTGCACATACCGTTCCGTCGAAGAGAGCGGGTCATGCAGCGAATCAGGCGAATGAAGTCTCTTCAGAAATTCGCTTCCGTTCACGCCTACGTCCGCAATCACTTCAGCTCCGACCGCCACCTCACTGACTGACAAACCTACAAAACCGCCCGCTCCGTTGCCTTGGCGGAGTGGCAATCGCTGATGGCCTAAGCCTAGAGAAGGGTATGGTGCTCTTTGTCGAACGGAGACGAGTTCGCGTTAGACTGACAGCACCGCCAGCCATTTCCGTAGCTGGTCTCCTGTATCCGATTTAGTTCGTTAGTCTGGGGAACGAGTGGGTTTTGTAGGTCCCGATGTCTCAGGACCATTGGTTCTCCGGTTTCGCGCGCGTCTTCGGGTGCAACTGGAGGCCGCGACACTTGGGCATTTAGAAAGCGCCAATCGATATCGCGGACTTGAGTCTTGACGACTATGCGAGTTGCAGAAATGGTAAGGTCAGGTATTGATATGTTATACCATCACTATTCTCAACTTGGAGTGATCCATGAACACGATCGACACTCGACTACCCGTAACCGTGCTTTCCGGCTTTCTAGGTGCCGGTAAGACCACGCTTCTCAATCACATTCTGTCGAACCGCGAAGGCAAGCGGGTCGCCGTGATCGTGAATGACATGTCGGAGGTGAACATCGACGCCGATCTGGTTCGGGGCGGTGAGGCGGCGTTGTCTCGTTCTGAAGAGCAATTGGTTGAGATGACCAATGGCTGCATTTGCTGCACTTTGCGCGACGATCTTTTGAAGGAGGTGCGCACGCTCGCCGATGACGGTCGATTTGAGTATTTGGTGATTGAGAGCACCGGAATATCGGAACCGCTTCCGGTTGCAGCGACATTCTCATTTCGTGACGAGCATGGCGAAAGTTTAGGCGATGTTTCCAAAATCGACACCATGGTCACGGTTGTCGACGCAGTGAACTTGCTCGCGGATTATTCGAGCTCTGACCTTCTATCCCATCGCGGTGAAACGGCTGGAGAGGGTGATGACAGAAGTCTTGTGGCGCTCTTAGTCGAGCAGATCGAATTCGCCGATGTGGTGATTGTCAACAAGGCGAGCGACGTGAACTCCGAACAGCTGGCTATGGTCAAGAAAGTCGTCGCATCGCTGAATGGAGATGCCAAGATCATTGAAGCTGATCACAGCAAAGTGCCTCTCGATGATGTGGTTGGCACAGGGCTTTACGATGAGGAAGAGTCAGAAAAGCACCCGCTATGGCTCAAAGAGCTATATGACTTCGCAAGCCACCGACCTGAAACGGAGGAATACGGGGTCGAGAGTTTTGTCTACAGAGCGCGCAGACCGTTTGATCCAGCCAAGTTCTATGATTTTCTGGTCAGTGACAATCTCGACAAAGTGATCCGCGCGAAGGGTCATTTCTGGCTAGCGACGCGGCCAGATTTTCTCGGCGAACTGGCAATCGCCGGGACTCAAAAGAGCGTCAGCCGGATGGGACGTTGGTGGGCCGCGGTTCCAAAGAACCGATGGCCCGATGATGGCACTTTCGAAGAATTCGTTATCAAGCACTGGGACGAGACTTGGGGCGATCGCCGTCAGGAAATAGTGTTGATCGGCATTGGAATGGATCAGTCAAAAATCACTACTGCGCTTGATGAATGCCAGGTGCCCGGAGACGAGTTTGTCCCTGAGCTGTGGGCCAGTATGAACGATCCGTTCCCCGCATGGGGCGAAACGGAACCAGCAAAAGAGCCGGCTTGAGGCTTGCCTTTCTGCTCTGCGATCTACAAGCCAACCAGCAAATGGCCACTCTCCCATGTTAACACTGGTCAGCATTCAAGGGAAAACACATTGAGACTTTTCGTGCTTTTAGCGGCGTTGTTTATGGCGGTGCCTGCTCTCGCTCAGGGGATACAGCAGACCAAAGGTGACTTCGAAGACAAATTTCGACAGCTCGACGAAGTCCTTCCAGGCCCCAATGTTTACCGCAATGCATCGGGGGCGCCCGGGCATCAATATTGGCAGCAACAGGCCGACTATCAGATCAACGCGACCCTCGATGAGGATAACCGCCGTCTGACGGCACAAGCGACGATCACGTACAAAAACAATTCACCCGACACGCTGCCTTGGATCTGGATGCAACTGGACCAAAATATCTTTCGCAAAGATTCGATGGCGGAACTCACGAACACATTCGGGGGACCGGGGAGGCGCGGACCCGTCGTAAATGCCGCAAGTGGCAATGAGCCGGCTAAGTTGTCGCTTGAAGAATTGCGCCGCCAACAAGCGATGGCCGACAACAGCTACGGATATGACATTGATCGCGTCCGACTGAGCAATGGCCGCGAATTGCCCCACACCATAGTCGGCACACTGATGCGTATCGACTTACCAACTCCACTTCGTCCTGGCCAAAGCGTGAGTTTCCGCGTCGATTGGGCATTTAACATCGTGGAAGAGAACACGATTTTTGCGCGTTCGGGTTACGAGCACTTTCCTGACGATCCGCGCGAAGGGGGGAACGATATTTTCCTCTTTGCTCAATGGTTTCCGCGCATGGTCGCCTATTCAGACTACGAGGGCTGGCATAACAAGGAGTTCCTCGGGCGGGGGGAATTCACGCTCGAATTCGGGAATTACGATGTTTCTATGACCGTGCCGAATGATCACATCGTCTCTTCCACAGGCGTTCTGGCCAATCCGAATGCCGTCTTGACGGGAACGCAGCGTCAAAGGCTAGCGACTGCGCGCAACGCAAGTGAGCCGATGTTCATTGTCACGCCCGAAGAGGCGGCTGCTAACGAGTCGAGCAACCCAACTGGCACCAAAACGTGGCGGTACACTGCGCGCAATGTTCGCGATTTTGCGTGGGCGACAAGCCGCAAGTTCATGTGGGATGCACAAGGGCATAAACAGCCGGGTGCAGCCAATGAGACCGTAATGGCGATGTCATTCTGGCCCAAGGAAGGCGGCGAGCTGTGGCGGAAATATTCAACCGCCGCCGTGGTCCACACCATGGAAGTCTATTCACGCTTCAGCTTTGATTATCCGTATCCCACGGCGCAATCGGTGAATGGGCCCGTGGGCGGCATGGAATATCCGATGATCACCTTTAATGGGCCACGCACAACGCTCAACGATGACGGTTCAAGGACTTATTCAGAATCGGAAAAGATCTTTCTGATTGGCGTCGTGATCCATGAGATTGGACACATCTACTTTCCGATGGTGGTCAATTCGGATGAGCGCCAATGGACCTGGATGGATGAAGGGATCAACTCCTTCCTCGATAGTGTCGCTGGCTATGAATGGGATCCTGATATTCAGTGGACCCGCTCTCTGCCGCGTGATCTGATTCCGTACATGACCTCGCGCAATCAGGTCCCGATTATGACGCAATCGGACAGCATTCTGAATATCGGACCAAACGCCTACGGCAAACCATCAGCAGCGTTCCACATCCTTCGTGACACGATCATCGGCCGTGAAAGGTTCGACTTTGCACTCAAGGAGTATGCACGCCGCTGGAAGTATAAGCGACCAACGCCAGCAGATTTCTTTCGAACAATGGAAGAGGCGTCGGGCACAGATCTCGATTGGTTTTGGCGTGGGTGGTTCTACACGACTGATCACGTCGATATCTCGCTCGATACGATCCACAAGCTGCGGATCGACACGGAGAATCCCGACATTGATCTTTCGCGTCGGCGAGAAGAATATGCTGGCGAGCCCGAGAAAGTCGGGGTGCGCCTGAACCGGGAGCAAGGCCTGCCGATCTGGGTGCTCGAAAATCCGGGCGTTACCGATTTTTATGATGAGAATGATCGGTTTACTGTCACGCCCAAGGACACGAAGAAGTACGAAAGCTTCCTCGAAGGCCTCGAAGATTGGGAACGACGCGTTTTCGACCGAGCGGTTGAGGAAGATGCGAATTACTATGTTCTCAGCTTCTCGAACAAAGGCGGACTGGTCATGCCGATCATCCTTGAGCTGTCCTTTGTAGATGGCAGCAGCGAACGGATGATGATCCCCGCCGAAATTTGGCGTCGCAATGCGCGTAACGTCAGCAAACTACTGGTTTTCCCAAGGGGCAAAGAGTTGGCAGAAGTCGTCGTCGATCCCGATTGGGAGACGGCGGATGCGGACATCAATAACAACCACTACCCTCGCAAGATCATGGAAAGCCGTATAGAAGCGTTCAAGCGGCCTGACCCCACCTCTCGCTCCGGCCGAGATTTGATGGGCGAGACCTTGGTCGTTGAAAAGGAAGACGATAGGGCGGAAGACGCTGAATGATGCGCTTTCTTGTTTTGCTTTTTGCGCTGATGCTGGCTCTGCCAGCGTTAGCACATCAGCAAAAGAACACGATTTCGACGATATCACACAATCCACGCACTGAAATGCTGGAGGTCGTTCATCGTGTCCCCTTGCATGATGCAGAGCACGCCTTGAGAAATCAGGGTGTGCGAGGGCCGGATATTCTCGCCGACATCAATAGTCGTCGTGCATTTGCGCGTTATGTGACCGAGCGTTTTCAGATCACCCAGGACGAGGTGACGATACCGTTGACGCTGCTTGGAACAGAGATCGAAGGCGCAAACCTGCTTGTATATCAGGAGGCATCATCACCCGGCCAAGGGGCGCAACTGCGCGTTAATTCTCAAATTTTGACTGACGTATGGGCTCGTCAGGAAAATCGCGTGAATATCGGAGCAGGAACCAGCGTAGAAACACTTGTCTTTCGCGCTGGCGATACATTCAAGAGCGCCTTGCTACCCTGATTCTAGCCGGGGCGAGCATTGCGCAGCCGATAGAAAATGCCGCTCTCATCAAAGCCAGTGAGTTCTAAGACACCGCTGACGACATGCACTTTGGTCTCGTTTGTCGGGAAAGCCGTATCGGCATAAACCTCAATGAACTGATTGGGCGCTGCATGGAAATGGAATGGGCAGCCAGGTGGGTAGCCGAGCAAGACAAAGTGTTTTTGCTTCGCGCCGTTATCAAGCGCCATCATCCAGCCTGCCACTTTGACGCGCTTTCCCGCTAGTCGCTTTACTGCAGCGGTGAACTTGGGTTTTGAAAGGATGTAGCCTTGAGAGTCCCTGCGGGTGGTTTCCCCGGTCGCTTCAAGAGTCTTCCAGGAAATGCCTCCTTTCGGAGTGGCAGCTGGCTTCCAGACATCTTCAATGATCCGCCCGGTCTTGGGATCGGGCGCCTGAGCGTTGGCGGAGGTCGCAAGGCTGATCGGGATCGAAGTGGCGCGTTCGGGTGTGAACTCGGAATAGGTAAAGACACCGATCAATGCGACGAACGTCAGAATGCACACTCTCCAGCTAATCATCTCAACCGTTTCCCAATCGATCTTCATCAGTTTCTCGCCAGCACGCGGGCTGGATCAGTGCGGTATACTCGCACGGCGGGCAGAAGGGCAGCAATTGCGCCAATCGCAAGCACGGCAGCGATCAGGGCGAATTCTCCTGCAGCCGGTGACCAAGCCTTAAGTCCCAAGTCTGCCAGAGTTGCCGAATTCACCTGGGCTACGACAATCAATAAATGCGCGCCAATCCAGCCGATCAAAGCACCCACTGCAGCCGTAATCACTCCTTCCAGAATGATCGTTGCAATGACCTGAACGCGGCTCGCGCCCATTACACGTAACAGAGCGAGATCGCCCTCTCGGCTTCGCGCCATATTGAGGAGAGCGACAAATATTGCGAGTCCGCCAGTAGCTGCGAGCAGCCAAGCAAAAAGGCGGATACCGTCGATACTCGCCCCCATCAAATCGATCAGGCGCGCAGTCTCTGTCGCAGGAACGGCCGATTGCATTTCAGTCTGGCGATTTACCATCGCCGGAATGCGGATTGCGCCCGACGCACTACGGTATGTGACAAGCAGCGCAGTCAATTCTGGCTCTAGATCGCTGTCAGAGGCTTGGAGAATTGAACCACGGCGAGATTGCTCAGGCGGATTATCGGGTTCAGCGGCCTCGCCTGAATGATCATGGCCGCTGGCATGACCATGTTCACTATCATGCGCGTGATCAGCGTCATGACTGTGGCCATCATTGCGCTCTTCAGACTCCAGCTCGTCTGCGTGATCGTGGTCATGGTCAATTCCGTGTACGTCCCAAACAGACTCGTACGAAGTCAGGATCAGTCGATCGACCACACTGCCCGTTGGGGCGAGAATGCCCACAGTTTCGAACGGTGCGTGGTCGTGTCCCTGCTCATCGGCCTCATCTTCAGCAAATCCGTGACTCCCAACGAATTTCTGGCCGAGCGTGACCCCAGTTTCGGCGGCAACAGTCGCGCCAAAGACTGCCTCCAGCGGCGCGTCGAATGCTCGGCCTTGTGCAATCTCAGTTCGGTAGTGCTCGCCAAAACTGCTATCTGTGCCAACGATCCGATAGCCCTCAAAATTGTCGCCAAGGGCCAACGGCACAGCTCGTGCCACTGCCGGATCAGCACGGAGCAACTCTAGGCTGCTCAGCGGAATGTTGCCGGTGGGCTGGTCGACATGAAAGACGCTGGAAAGGATCAATTGCAGTGGCGATCCCTTTGAGCCAACAACCAAATCTATACCTTCAGCATCACCTTCAAGCCTCTCGCTCGCCTGATTGCCAAGTTGCAGCAAGAGAACCAGCATCGCGACCGCGATCGCGAGCAATAGAATGTTCAATGCCGTTGTAAGCGGTCGATCCCGCAAATAGGCCAGCGCGAGAGAAATCATGCTGCCAGTCGCCCTTCGCTCAAAGAGATTGTGCGCGCGAAATATGATCTTAGGCGATCATCATGTGTCGCAATTAGCAGCATTGCGCCGGACTCTTCCGCAGACTCGATCAACAAACGAGCGACGCTTTCGGTATTTACAAGATCAAGGGCCGAAGTCGGTTCATCGGCGATCAGGAGCTTGGGCCTCACAACGACAGCTCTTGCGATGGCAGCACGTTGCGCCTCGCCCTGGCTCAGCTCGAATGGACGAGCCTTCGCGCGATCCGCGATGCCCAAACGTTCAAGCGTAGCTTCGACGAGATTACGATCGACGCCACCAGTCTGTAGCTTTTGAGCCAGCAGGAGGTTGGCTCGTACGTTGAGAGCAGAAACCAGCTTAAGTGTCTGAAAGATGATTCCCATATGGTGTTTTCGCGTCGCATCACCGTCATCGGCCATGTCCGCGCCACCCAAAGACACCGAACCTTCATCGGGGGTTTGCAAGCCGCTAATGATGTTGAGCAAGCTCGATTTTCCCGACCCTGACGGACCAAGCAACAAAGCTTGCTCACATGGGTTGAGGGAAAACGAAATGTCCGAAAGAACGCGTCGGTCGCCGTAGGATAAAGTGACGCCATCTACTGTAAGCTGCATCGTTATCTATCGGCGGCGCGATCCTCTTGAATCATGGAAGTACCGCCCTGAGCAACTCCTACTCGCCGAAACCGGCCTCTTTGTCTGCGTTTCTCGGATCCACACACTTGCAACTCTCTCCACTCATTTCTACATTTATGATATAATATAACATTAAACAAGTCACGCGAGATCGTTTCGCTAGAAGTAATTGTTGATCCAACGAGCGGCGGTTTCGAACTGCCTGCATTCTAGGATTAGAAAGGCACGGAGACCAGAATGCAGAGTACAGTCAACACTGATCGCGCCGCCGCGGCCTTCAGCATCATCTGCATTGCGCACTGTTTGGCTCTGCCTGTGCTTGCATTCGCCCTGCCGGTTGCGGGTACGCTCGCAGAGGTAGAAGCGATACATATTACGTTCGCCATTCTGGCTATCGTAACATCAGCAAGCATCCCACTTCGTTCGGCAGACGGTCGAACCGCTATGTTTTTGATCCCAGCATCACTTGGCATTGGACTAATTACGAGCGCGCTCTTCGCCGATGCACTCGGTCTAAGTGAGACAGCAATGACTGTATCTGGGGCTCTGCTGCTGTCCTTCGCCCATCTGCGCCGTCTTCGAGCGCAGCATACGGTTGCGGACTGACCAAGCGCGCCAATACGCTGCTGTTAGATTTGGAGCATGCGAGATGCCCGCATGGGGGCGAAATCGACCAACTGGGCATTGAGGAAACTATGGCTGCTTCCACGGGTCCATGTATTGGTCCCAGATAATCCGCTCATCAGCTCATTAGTTCGACGTCTGAGGTTCTTTTATCATCAGCCATGCTGCAGCAGCTCCTGCAAGCGAAAGCGCTGCACCCACGAAGGACGCCGTAGTCGCGCGAGGCAATAGCGCTTCGCTGGAGACGCTTGCATCCACTATGACGAATCCGAGCAGCGCGGTTGCAACCAATCCGGCGATCCGTGAAGTCGCATTGTTAATACCAGAAGCGGCACCCACAAAGCGATCCTCGACCGCATCCATCACGGCAGTTGTTAATGGCGCAACGCAGAACGACATGCCGATGGCGATCAGGATCAGAGGGGGCAGTATTTCAGTCCAGTAATCAACTTGTTGGCCGGTGAGTAGTCCAAGACCCCCAAACCCCGCAGCGACGATGAGCGAGCCAATAACTAGCGAGTGGGATGTGCCGATGCGCGCCGCGAGCCCGCCAAGCGAGCGCGAAAGCGCTGCGATCACCAGAGGAAATGGAAGCAGCGCGGCTCCGGCCTGTGTGGCCGAATAATTTGCAGCCTCAATCAGGACATAGGGAAGCAAGACCATCAACCCGCCGATCGCTGCATAGAGAAATAGAGTAAGTAGCGATATGCCCGTGAATGCGAGGGATCCGAAAGCGCCCAGCGGCAGCATCGCGTTAGCGCCCTTTCGCTTTTCGACCCTCAGGAAAACAACAAGGGAGCACAAAGCGCCGCCCGCAAAACAAAGAACCCGGACATCGCCCAGCCCACGTTTTGGCAGGTCGATAAGTGCAAATGTCAGCATACCTAGCGTCAGAGTTCCAAAGATAGCGCCCACGACATCGAGGCTGCTACGGTCGCCCGCGTCGACCCGCGATTCCCGGACACTGCGAACGGCGACAAGCCCGGCGGCGAGGGCAAGAGGAACGATAATCGCGAAAGCCCAACGCCAATTCAAAGCGTCAATTACCATACCACCAACCAATGGTGCGACAGCGCCGGCGACCGCCCCTGCTGCAGCCCATGTGCCGACTGCCTTACCGCGCTCTTCTCCGTGAAAGCCGTCGGCGATAATGGCGAGGCTATTCGGCGCAAGCATTGCGGCCCCGATTCCTTGCATGAAACGCGCTGCGAACAGGAAGTCGAGGGTAGACGATAGTGCGCACACCAAGGTAGCAAGCGTGAAAACAGCCAAGCCAGCTAGGAAACAGCGCCTCCGTCCGAAATGATCACCAAGAGAGCCGCCAACAAGAACCAAGGCGGATAGTGGAAGAAGGTAGGCGTTGACCATCCATTGAACGCCAGCGGCATCGGTTGCGAAGTCTTCGCGCATGGCAGGCAAGGCAACATTGATGATTGAGCCCATCACGAATGCCAGCGAGGAACCGAGAACTGTTGCCACGAGCGTACCGCCCCTATGAATGCAGGGCTCTTGCCCAGACTCAATTGCTAGGCTTTCATCGCACGGGGCTGGTAAGGATGAGGAAATAGATCGCTCCTGAGACTCTCAAAACCACCTAAGATCAATATTGATTCACGACTATTACGCCGATGGCAGCGGTCGAGTAATTCCAGAGGGAACACAAGTCATTTGCAAACACAGCTAAGCTTCGCTAGCGGGATGATACGTTGTAACATATTGCCTAGTGGTAGAGTTCAAGTGTCCGAAGTTTTGCAATCCTCAGCCGCGCTTTCCGCATCCTCTGACATCCTTCGCGAGGTGCTTGATCCTTCCTACAATCTGGCGATCTGGGAGCGGCCCTCAAATGGCGCTTATGAGAACTTGCTGTCGGATGACCTTCGCGACGTCAGGTTTCAAACTACGCCCACACAATTGCGCGAATGCCTGCAGGAGAAGCTAGGTGACGCAGGTTAGGCGGATAAAGCCGAGCGGGACGAATTGATCGCCGATGTATCGATATTGGCAGATCACTACTGCGCCATCCTCGATCTCGGCGAAGTCGAAGTCAGGCTGGAGGTTGTCACAACCAATTCCTGTCGCAAATGGCATGCCGATTATGTGAAGGCCCGCTTGATCACGACTTATGTCGGGTCGGGTACTCAATGGCTTACTCAGGCGGACGCTGACCGGGTGAAAGGAGGCGAAGAGCCTCAATGGATCAACTCGATGTCTCCGGGGGATGTTGGCATGTTCAAAGGCAAGCTTGCAACTGACACGCCGGCCATTCACCGATCACCGCCGATAGCTGGAACGGGCGAGAAGCGTTTGTTGTTGGTCCTCAATCCGCCTGAGCAGGGGTGACGTGCGAAGCACGGCTAATATCGATCGAGCAGCAATCGGCTTTAGCCTGATCTGCGTGGTGCACTGCGCCATATTGCCTCTCGCCGCGATCAGTTTGCCGGTATTCGGCGTGGTGGCGGAGGCAGAATGGGTGCACTGGCTCTTTACATCCCTTGCGATCGTCGCCGCAATTATGACTTTTTCTCTCGCGCATAGCGCACGCCAGCCTTCCTTCGTGCTTCCAGCGTTTACCGGGATAACACTGCTTTTTCTCGCCCTGTTTGCCGAGCCACTTGGGTTCGATGAAACGCTTCCAACGATTTCAGGAGCAATGCTTCTCGCCGGAGCGCACCTCTTCCGACTTTTCCGAAATCACTAGTTCTGAATGGATTTTCTAATGCGCATCAATCGCCTCCTAGTCTCCTCATCGCTCTGCATTCTGGGCATCGCCAGTGCTCCAGCAATGGCTCAGGACTTCGAGACTGACGAAGAAGCCGGGGCTTCAGGCAACGTGATCCTCGTAACAGATCGCCGTGCTTATCGTGGCGATTTTGAACCGCTTGAGACGCCAAATGCGGATCAGCTAATCACCGAAGATCTTTTGCGTGATGCAAACGCCTTCGATCTTAGCCAGGCTCTCGACCTTTCGGCATCAGTGGCGCGTCAAAACAATTTTGGCGGTCTTTGGAATTCGTTCTCCGTTCGCGGCTTCCAGGGCGACATCAACCTGCCGAGCGGATTTCTCGTCAATGGCTTTAATGCTGGTCGCGGCTTTGGTGGGCCGCGTGACCTTTCCGGAATTGAAGCGGTCGAAATCCTCAAAGGTCCGCGTTCGGCGCTCTATGGGCGCGGTGAACCTGGCGGCACGGTCAACCTGGTCACCAAGCGTCCAAACTTCGAGACCTCCGGTTACGTCCAGTTTCAGGCGGGATCGTTCGATTTCTATCGCGGCGATGTCGATCTACAGACCACACTTGGTGACAACGTCGGCGTACGCGTGGCTGGGTTTTACGAGGATGCAGGGAGCTTTCGCGAGACAGTCGAAACGGAGCGCTTCGGCATCTATCCCTCGATAACCGCTCGGCTCGGGGAAGACACGGCGCTCACCTACGAGCTCGAATATACAGAGCAGGACATCCCGTTTGATCGCGGCGTGGTGTTTGACGAAGATTTCGGTTTCAGCCCCCGCCGGACCTTCACGGGCGAGCCGGGCGATGGGCCAATTGAGACCGAAGTTCTCGGCCATCAGCTCGAATTGCAGCACGATTTCTCGGACAATTGGAGCCTATTGGCGGGCCTTGGTTATCGCGACACGTCGCTGACCGGAAACGCATCCGAAAACAATTTCAGAGGGCGTCAAACGTTTTTCGAAGACGGACAAACGATATCGCGCTTCTTCCGGTTCCGAGACTTTGATTCAGAGTATTTTGTCGCGCGGGCAGAGCTGGCCGGGCAGTTCGATACCGGATCGCTCCGCCACAATCTGATATTTGGCGCTGACTATGACCGGTTTGAGAACAGTTTGTTTATTCTGCGGTTTCGTCCGGCATTTTTCCCAGCTGGAACTGATGTATCGACACTGGATCCAGAGGCATATCTTCTCATTGATGCGTTCAATCCGGTCTATGGCCAGTTCCCCACACCCGTTCCGGGGCCAAACACGGATCGCGAAGAAGTGCTTGAGGGCTTTGGTGTCTACATCCAGGATCAGATCGAGATCACTGATCGCTTCCAGATCCGGATTGGAGGGCGCTTTGATGACTTTGAGCAGGACCTGACCAATCTGCGGGCCGATCCAGTCACCACGATCACCACCAATGATGATCGGTTCTCCCCGCAAGTTGGCGCGGTCTACCAGATCGACGATGGCTTCAGCCTCTACGCTTCGTATGGAGAGGGCTTCCGTCAGCAAACCGGATCCGACTTCGAAGGCAATCAATTTGCGCCCAACATCACGGAGTCATTTGAATTCGGTGTGAAGGCTGATCTCAGTGCCTATCTCGACAGTGTTCAAGGCATAGTCACGCTGACGGCTTTCCAGGTCGATCAGAGCAATATCCTCGTCAACGATGACAGCCCGGCAGCCACGGCGGCGGGTTTCTTCTCTATCGACGCGGGCGAAGCACGTAGCCGCGGAATTGAATTCGATGCCAACCTCGCCTTCGACAGCGGATTTAACTTCTTCCTGTCCTACGCCTACACCGATGCCGATTTCCAAACCTCGCAACCCGATGCCGATTTTGGCGCGCTGATCGAGGCTGGCGACCCGTTGATCAATTCGCCCGATCATCAACTCAGTGTTCTAGTCAGTCAGGATTTCGATGTCTCGAACGTGCCCGTGACAATCGGCGGCCGTATGCTGCATGTCGGGGAGCGTCTGGGTTTTACCGGGTTTGACTTCTTCTTGCCGGACTACACGATCTTCGGACTGTTCGGAGAAGTGGAGGTCGCGGACGGATTCACCATTCGAGGTGACATCGACAACCTGTTTGACGAGACTTACTACACCAATTCATTTGCAGATGTCTGGGTGCAGCCCGGCGCCCCGACGACAGCGCGTGTCTCAGCGCGGTTCGCATTCTGATGTTGATTAGAGGAAGGCCATGACATCGCCACTTGAGGCTCGTTCGCTTTCGCTGGTTCGTGAAGGGAATACCGTTTTGGACGGCGTTTCGTTCACGGTCGCGAAGGGTGAAATCTTTGCGCTGCTTGGTGGGAATGGTGCGGGCAAATCCAGTACACTTCTGACCTTCCTCGGATTTCTTGATCCATCGGGCGGCGAAGTGCTCGTGAATGGCAAAAGTGTGGGTAGCGATGTTGCTGGTGCGCGGAACTCGATTGCCTATTTGCCTGAGGCAGCCTCGCTCTATGGTCATCTGACTGCTTACGAGAACCTCGACTATTTCCTTGATCTTGCGGGGAAATCGGCGAGCAAGGACCAGATCAACGTTGCTCTGGATCGCGTCGCCTTGCCGCAAGAGGCACGCACACGCCGACTGCAATCCTATTCCAAAGGGATGCGGCAAAAGACTGCCATTGCTCTGGCCTTGCTTCGCGAGACACCGATCCTGCTGCTGGACGAGCCAACGTCCGGCCTTGATCCGGTCGCGATCGATGAATTTCACGATCTCGTGAAAGCGCTGGCCGAAGGCGGGCAGACCGTGCTCATGGTGACGCATGACGTCTACGGCGCTTGTCAGGTGGCTGACCGGGTGGGTCTGCTGAGACACGGAAAGCTGGTGGGCAGTTTCGCCGCCGAGAAAGGGCAGCGGATCGATACCGAAACGGTACACGCCGCATTTGCCGGTCGCCCACATTTTCAAACGGATGCAGCATGAGCACGGTTTTGCGCATCGCTCGTGAAGAATGGAGGCTTTGGTTACGCTCCAAAGTCGTGGTTGCGGCGGCACTAATTGTCGCGGTGCTTTTGGCGGCAACAAGCGTGCTAACGGTCAATCGCGTCGCGGAAGAGCAATCGCAGCGTATCGAGCAACAAATCGCTGCGGAACAAACGTTTTTCGCTCAACCGGATCGCCATCCGCACCGAATGGTCCACTATGGCCACTATGCATTTCGTCCTCCCCCTCCGCTTGCGGTGTTTGAACCGGGAGTCGACGCGGTGACGGGTCAATCGATCTTCTTGGAAGGGCACCGCCAGAACACCGCCATGTTTGCCGACACCAAGGCCGCCGCTGATCTTGGCGGATTTGCGTCACTGACACCGGCGATCCTGTATCAATTGCTTTTGCCGCTCCTTCTTATCGTGCTGGGCCATGCGATGTTCTTGCGCGAACGCGAAAGCGGCACTCTGGCAGTGATGCTGGCGCAGGGACAATCGGGCACGAAACTAGCGTTGGGCAAGGCGGCTGCTCTTCTTGCTGTGATCGCGATATTCATGATCCCGCTCATCGGTGTCGCAGCCTACTCGGTCAGCTTGGGCGAAAGCGCGCTGGCGGCCACGTCTCTGGTCGCAGGGTATTTCTTATACCTTTGCATTTGGGGCGGGATCGTCCTTGCCGCGTCAATCCTTCTCAAACAGCGTGCGGTTTCGCTAGGAGCGCTGATCTTTGTCTGGCTCTTTGCGGCGCTCATTGTCCCGCGCTTCGCGATCAACGCGAGCAGCGCCGTGATCGATGCTCCCGGCAAGATCGAAAGCGATCTTGTAATGCTGGCTGAACAGCGCAAGCTGGGCGACGGGCACAACGCGGCCGACCCCGCTTTCATGCAGCTTCAGGCTCAGGTCCTTGAAGAGTACGGTGTCGAAACCATCGAAGAACTGCCGATCAACTGGCGCGGCGTCGTGGCATCCTATTCGGAAGCCGAGCTGACTGAGCTTCTCAATTCCTATGCTGACAAACGTATGGAGCTTGAAGCGAGCCAATCTCACCTGTTCGGACTGTTTGGCTTTGCCTCACCAACTATCGCAATCAGCTCAGCCTCGCGCACTTTGTCAGGAACTGATCTTGCCACCCATCACCGCTTCCTGCGCGAGAGCGAGGATCTGCGATTTGGCTTCGTGCAAGCTCTCAATGAAAAGCACGCGACTGATCTCGACTACACGGCTGACATCAATCGCAATAACGGCGAAGAAGCATCGCGAGCCGCCCGCATCAATGCGAACGCTTGGCAGGTGCTCGACGAATTCCGGTTCGAGCCGGACAGCGCGGTGCAGAGAATGGATCGTGCGATGCCGTCGCTTGGGATCCTAATTGCGTGGCTGATTGCTGCGAGCGGCGTCGTCTATCTAGCCTCCCGCAAGGTGAGGCTCTGATGCTCCGCCATCTGTCGCGCGAAACCCGTTTCCTTGCGAAAGATCGCGGCGCTGTTTTTTGGCTATTGCTTGCGTTCGTGCTCTCGGTTGTTGCGGTATCTTTCGGCATTGCCGAGGTTCGCGAGCAACGCGAAACCATCGCGACACTGATCGAAGAGGATGCAGCTGACCGCTCGAACGCTCTGGAAGGACAAGAGGATTGGGGGAGTGCGGCATATTACGCTTTCCACCTCACCTACGCGCCGCCATCCGACTTCGCGTTCGCGGCGATGGGGCAACGTGACAGCAGCTCGTGGAAACACCGTGTCCGGATGCTCGCGCTAGAGGGTCAGATTCACGAGGCTGATACGCGCAACGCGGATTTCGGCCTCGTGGGACGCTTTGACTTCGCGTTTTTGGCAGCCTCTGTCGCACCGCTGCTGCTGATCCTGTTGCTCTACGATCTTCGCGCATCGGAGAGAACTATGCGACGCCATGATCTGTTGGTGGCAACAGCCGGGTCATCGCGATCCCTCTGGCTACCCCGAGCGCTTGTCCGCGTCACCGCGCTTGCTCTGCTTCTTCTGATGCCGCTCTGGGTCGGATCAACAATCGAAGGGACGGCTGCAAGCCTGACACTGCAGGCAAGCGGCATCGTCATCGGTTCGCTGCTAATCTGGTGGCTGATCGTCGAACTCGTCAGCCGAATTGACGCATCGCCCTCGATCCTGCTGACGTCGCTTATCGGACTGTGGCTCGCTATTGCGATCCTGGTGCCTGCCGTTTCCAAGGCCGTGATCGAGGCTGCTAATCCTGTGCCCGACGGCGGCGAAATCCTGTTGCTCCAACGCGAAACGGTGAACGATGCCTGGGACTTGCCCAAAGAGGCAACTATGGACCCGTTTGTGGAGAGGCATCCCGAATACGCAGACCATTCTGAGATTGGCGAAGAGGGCTTCGAGTGGAAATGGTATTACGCATTTCAGCAAGTCGGTGATCAAGTGGTCGAACCGCTGGCGACACAATACCGCGAAGCCCGGCTTGCGCGCGACAAGCAAGCAGGTGTCGCTGCCTGGGCTTCGCCGACATCTCTGGTTGAACGCGCTTTTGAGAAACTTGCCGGAACAGACGCCCGATCGATGATCGCATACGAAGACCGCGTGCGAGACTATCATCGCGAATTGCGAGCCTTCTACTACCCCTTGATGTTCCCCGAAGAGCCCTTTGATGAGGAACTCTTGAGCGGATTGCCCGCTTTCACTCCAACGTCTTAGGAGTTCGCTCAAATATGCTGAAAAGCTTCTCAAGCCTCGCCCTGTGCTGCATTGCTTTGATGTTAGCACCCGCCGCCTTCGCCCAAGAGCCAAATGCGCTAACCATCGCCGATCAGAGCGTCGCTCCGGGCACGCGAGCGGACTTTCGGATCACCGTCCCAGCACGCGGAGATGAACTGGAAAGCTTCATTCCCGTAACCGTTCTTCACGGCGATGAGGAAGGCCCGGTCTTAGCCACCGTAGCAGGCGTTCATGGATTTGAGTTCTCATCCATCCTTGCGGTCGATCGATTGCCAGATCGAATTGATCCGACGGATTTGTCTGGCACAATCATATTTGTGCGGATCGCCAATATTCCTTCGTTTGAATATCGCACACCGCACTTAAATCCAGTTGATCGGAAGAACCTCAATCGCAGCTTTCCCGGCAGCCCAGATGGCACGTCGACCGAGCGTATTGCTGATCTGATATCACGGGAAGTTGTGGCACGCGCAGACTTCCTGATGGACTTGCATTCAGGTGACGCGGGTGAGTTTTTGGAGCCATTTGTAGGTGTTTATGGCGGGCCGCTTGCTACTGATTTCGACCTCGCACTAGAGGTCGCGCGCGGTTTTGGCTTCCCCAATCTGGTGCAATACAAAATGAACACGCAAGAGCAAGTGGACACGCGCCGCTCGCTCAACCGACAGGGCGTCGCCGCAGGCATCCCCACCATCCTGGTGGAACTTGGCGAGAATGGCAGTCGTTTAGAAGAGCACGCAGAACGGGTCGCGACCGGCGTTCAAAACGCCCTCGGCATATTGGGCATGTGGGACAAACCTCGCACCAACGTTCCTCCCGCCGTGCGGTATTTCGAGAGCTCAACTGCGGTACGTGCAGAACATTCCGGAATCTACTACCCTGTCGATCTGGATCGCCGTTATGTGTTCGAGGGAGACCTGATTGGGACAATCCGCGACTACACCGGCAAAGAAGTTCAGAGGCTCTACTCACCGATTGACGGGTATGCGCTGTACGGCAAACGCGGCCCATCGATGCGCGAAGGCGATCCTGTGATTACTATCGGGATTCCAACGGAGGCATTTTGAGTCTAGACATTCTGCCCTCCGCGCGCCTCCGTACCCGAGCGATCCCGCATCGTATCCTAACTTCGATCTCGCAGATAACAGCTAGAGAGTAGCTGATAGGTCTTTGGCGATCATTCTGATCGAAGGAGGCAAGAAATGGGCTATTCACGCTATCATCCCGCTTAGATGGGACGGCAATCTAGGAACGCCGGGGGGATAGTCGGCGCAAAGAACACGCTCACCTCGTTGATGAATGAGTTAGCGCTATAGGATTGCGACCGCGAGATTATGGCACGCGCTTGCTAAGACGAACTAAGGTTGCACTCATCTACGAGCGGCACAGATCTCGCTCGGGCACACGAAGATCGAAACAACTGTCCGCTGCCCCGTCGTCGATATCGAGGTCGCGTTTGAACTCTCGTATGTAAGCGAGGTTTAGACGGGTGAGTGTCGCGTCCGCTTTCGCGGCGGTCCCTCCTAAAAGTGGACCAACCGCTTCCGGCCCGGCTTGAGGCCTCGCTCGATGACCGAAGCTGGACGGTGAAAGCGGACTTTGCCCAGTAGGAGCAAGTGCTGAACGAGCGAACATGGAAGACTCTCGTCCAGCACTCCTAGTCTAGGAAGCAGCTAGTGCTCGGAACTCTTGCGCGACGGGGCTGAACATCAGCTCCATCATCTCGCCAACATCCTCGGAAGCATCCGCGAGGCTTCCCGCTTTGATGGGTGGTTCAGGGTCATATTCGGCCTGAAGCACCAATGTTTCAGCATACTTGCGCCCTCGAAGCTGCTCGACCAGTGCGATAGCGAAATCGAGGCCCGCTGAGACGCCTGCACCGGTGAGGATGTTGCCGTCTTGCACGACGCGTTCGTCGGTAGGGATCGCTCCATAGTCGGCTAGAATCGGGAAGGTCGCCCAGTGCGACGTCGCCTTCTTTCCGTCCAGCAATCCAGCTTTCGCAAGGATCATTGAGCCCGTGCACACACTGGTGATATTCTTGGCGCGCGAGGCCCTGTCTTTAACCCAGTCCATGATCCGTTCCGAGTTCATCACGTCCAGCGTGCCTTTCGTACCGCCGGGCATGAATAGGACGTCGAGATCGGCAGGCGTTTCTTCCAGCGTGACAGTCGGTGCGATTGCAAGTCCGAGGTCGGACGCCACCGGTTTTAGATCAGGCTCGGTCGTCACGAGGTGCACCTTTGCTCCGAACATGCAGGCAAAGAAGTAATGCGGCCCAACAAGATCGAGCGCTGTGAAGCCGGGATAGAGCAGCATCGCGACTTCTTCGTTCTTGAACAGGTTGTCTCCATACAGCTCGGTCATCAGCTTATCGTGACGCGCTTTCATCGCCTGTTGTTCTTCAAGCGAGGGGGAGCCCTTTGCGCTGGTATGCCCGCTGTGATCGCCGTGGCCGGCATGTTGGGCCATGGCCCGTTCAATCGCTAGGAATGGCGCAAGCATCGCTGCTCCGGTCATTCCGCTCAAGAGCGCTCTTCTGTTGATCGTCATTGCCTTTGTCCTTTCCTAGAGTTCGAAACCGAGTGTGATAAAGGCGGAACGTGGATTGCCCGGACGCACCACATCTTGCGCGAAGTATTGGTAGGGAACGAAATAGTCGGCATTGAAAATGTTATCGAATCTGAACCCAAGCCGCACATTATCCCATTTGTAAGCCAACTGCGCATCGGTCACGACATATCCATCGACCTCAGCGCCATTGGGTAGGGTGATGACAGTGTCGCTTGCACCGGTAAGACCCGCACCAAATTCCAACCCAGCCAGCTTGCCATTCAGGAACCGGTAGCGCGCAGCAATCCTTCCCTGATGCTCCGGCACTCGCACGAGCCGGTCCCCTGCAGGGATCACTGTGTCTTCGATGATGCGCGCGTCGGTGTAGGCATAGCTTGCAAGCAGAGAGAATGCGGGTGTGGGTTCAAAGATAATATCAGCCTCGATGCCCTCGCTGCGTTGCTCTCCGGTCTGGATTGATGTGAAGAAAGTCGTCGGATCAGGTGTCGGCACATTGGTGCGGTCGATCCTGTAGACGGCCAGCGTGCCAGACAACCCTACATCATCGAGACCGAACTTGATCCCAGCCTCATAGCTTTCGCTGCGCTCTGGCAGCGGAGGCTCGGCGCCATTGAAGAAGATCGAAAGCCTCGATCCAGTCGCATATCCGGCGAACAGGCTTATCCCTTCGGTCACATCGAAAGTGATGCCAAACCGAGGGTCCCATTCCTGATAGGTCTCGTTGTTGCCAGCACCGCCGACGATTTCATCGATCCCCAACTCCGAATAGCGGATCGAGGCGAGAATATGCACCCTGTCAGCAATGGTGATCTGGTCCTGCGCATAGACTGCGAAGGTGTTGTATTGATTGGTCAGGAAGGTCGTGAGATCGGGCACCGGGAAGAAGTCGAAATCGGAAGCCGGATTGGCGTAGTCGAACGGAAAGACATTGAAGAGATCAAAACCCGACGCCGCGTTGTAATCCGCCTGATCCCACTGCACCCCGCCGAGAATGACGTGTTCGATTGCGCCGGTTGTGAATTCGGCAGTCAGTGAGCCGT
Source organism: Erythrobacter sp. YT30 (assembly GCF_001542875.1). Lineage (GTDB taxonomy): Bacteria > Pseudomonadota > Alphaproteobacteria > Sphingomonadales > Sphingomonadaceae > Erythrobacter. The sequence continues at coordinate 1,717,663 of NZ_LMAF01000002.1, forward strand.
CGACTGTCCATTCATCAACGCTCGCAGGCAATTGCCCGCGAATTTGAGGGCAGGATGTATCGCTCAGACCGGAGGCTGCGCCGCAAGGAAAGAAGGCGAGAAACGGCGATGAGGCAAACTCGCGAAAGTCGTTCTCGTATCGCCTCCCGCGTAGGTTGAAGGTCAGGCCATCGGACAGCCGTTGCGTCCATTCTAATTGCGCAGTTAGGTTCTGGACATTGGTGTTGGGCGCATTCGTCGAGCCCGTGAAACGATCCGGATCAACGCGCGGGTCGTCCTGAAAGATCGCGGGAAGACCCGCATATTCGAGCTGGTCAATCTCGCTGTAAGTGAAGCGTCCAACCACTTCGGTGTCGGGCGACGGAGCCCAGCGGATCGAGGGCGAAATTAGCAGCCGTTCAATATCGACCACGTCAATATTGTCCTCAGTCGATTGGTATTCACCAACGACACGCGCGGACAGCGTATCGGTCAGGGCTGCGCCCAGATCGACTGCCGCCGAATAGCTCTCAAAGCTACCGAACCGCACCCTGCCTTTGACGTTGTCCTCGCCATTCGCGGTCTTTGAGACAAGATTGATAAGGCCGCCCACTGGCGATCCGGTGCCGCCTCCGAACAGCGTAGACGTAGGACCTTTAGCGACTTCTATCCGCTCGACATTCCAGAGGCTACCGGGGTCGATAACCGCTGTGTCGCCATATCCGATAAGCCCATCAGTGAAGATTTCTGCCTCAAAGCCGCGCACAATCGGGTTGGCGAGTACGAGTTCGGATGGCAGCGAAGGGACTACACCTGAGACGTTGCGAAGAGCTTCGTCGAGCGTGACGAGTTCCTGATCCTCGATCAGCTGCTCAGTCAGCACCTGGATCGATTGGGGCACCTCGTTGAGAGGAACAGGAGTTCGCGTCGCGGTTGCTTGATCGACCGAGTAGGCATCACGCTCACCGATGACGGTGATGTCGCCGGGCGTCCAACCGCCCCGTTCAATGTTTTCAGCGTTGTTTTCTTGGGCGAATGCTGGCGAGGCAGCAGAAAGCATAGTTCCGGCAAGAAGCGCCGGGAAGAGGGTACGTTTCATATCTTATCCTTACGCACGCGCAAGAGCGGCGATGCTCAAGCGCAAGAAACCGAACGGCATCTAAGCCGTGCTTTGTTTGGGGTTTCTCAGGTAAAGGATGGTGGGCCGCGCAGAGGCGGGCGAAGATTGGAAAGCCTTGGCAGACAGATGGGCGTGCGCGGCGCAAGGCCAAGTAGGAGTGTGAACGCCAGCGCCAAACCAAGGATGACCGGATCATTTGCGCCAGTCGCGAGCTTGTTGATGCCAGCAAGGGCGCAGTCCTTAGACTGATTGCTAGATGAGCCATCGCCTTCACCATGACCCATGTTCGCATGATCCATGTTCGCATGATCCATCATGCTTTGATCGATTTGAGGCTTGGCGGTGCGTCCGAGCGGATGAGTATCAGGGCAGATAAAGACAGATGGCCATCCGCTTTCGGAGGTCGCAATCATGTATCCCGCAGGTGCTAGCGAGTTTAGACCTAGGCTTGCGAAAAGCAGGAAAAGCAAAGCATAACGCAACCGGCTCGTGATATGCTGTATCATCGGCATTCGCGTGAGCGGTTACGCGGCCCGTTCGCTCTTGTCACGTCGATTTCGACGTCCGAAACTGAATCGTTGGCTGAATGGCTGCTTTGACACTCGTTGTGCTCCGAACCCGACAGCCCGCTTTTGGGGTGCAAAACGCAAATTGATCGGAGACAGCTTCCTTTGTGACTTCCACCATCGGCATTTTTTCATAAGTTTTTTTGGAAAGCTTAGAGCGGGCACTCCAACTCTACAGATCCTGTGACCTGCACGGGCCAATTTGTTAGCCAGATACAGAGCACTTTGCATCGATTGGGTTGTTGTGCGTCTTAGCTACTAGCAAAGCGCAATTGGACATGGGAGCGCCTTGCCGCAGCACAGTAAGAGACTTCTCAAGGCTCCGAGCCAACCCTCCGATAGAGGTGCCATGTGGAATGACCAAGTACGGGCAGAACGACCAGCAAACCCAGAAACGCTGGGATCATCGCGAGGAATAGCATGGCCGCGATCATGAACGCCCAAACGAGAAGCACCGAAGTGTTCGCTCGGAAGATGCGTAAACTGGCAAGGATTGCGCTGATGAAATCAACCCGCTGCTCTACAAGCATGGGCAGGCTGAAGACCGTGATTACGAAGAATACGAGCGCTATGACCGCTCCAAAAACACTGCCTACCAGCAGCATCTGCATTCCTGCTGGGGTTAACAAGAATGCCAGTGATTCTGATCCTGCACCCGCTTCGACCAGAAAGATCGAGAAGACGAGGTGTGCGATGATCACCCAGAAACCAAATCCCACGAAGATGATCACTCCCATACTCAGGATCTGATCATCGTCGCGGCCTTTGATCGCTCGCAGAACATCTGGCCAACTCATCGCCAGGCTGGATTCGCGGCGACGGCTCACTTCGTAAAGCCCAACCGCCGTAAAGGGAGCGAGTAAGGGGAAGCCAGCCGCGGCCGGAATAAGCCATGAAATCTCGCTCCACCCGATCATCGCGTAAATGAGAAGAAGACCGGAAAGAGCAAATACGGCGCCGAAACACAGGCCATATTGCGGCTTGGCCCGAAAGTCGCTCCAGCCCGCTCGCAAGGCCGCAAAAAGATCTGAGATTGTCAGTTCGCCGGCCGTCGCGAGCGGTTTTTGATTGGTATTGCCAATGTTCTCCACGTGACACCTCCCATCATCGCCCTGACGACAATGGTAGCATGACGCAGTGGCTATCAAAAGCGGTACGAAACGCCTGCGCTAAGCACCCACGGGTCAAGATCGTGGTCATTCTCGATCACCAGCGTGTCGCCAACGAACCAGCGAGCAGTCGTCCCGATGAAATAGCGTTTTGCATCAAGGCTTACGCCGAAACCGCTATCGCCGACGGGCGCATCGAGACCGGCCTGAAGAACGAAACCAAATTCATCCGACAAGGTCGTGTTCGTCACACCAAGAGGTGCGGTGCCTGCGGCGGTATCATCGACATCGAGCCAGATGAAATAGGCTGCACCGGCACCAACGTAGGGCTTCACGCCGCCAAGATCGAAATGCGCCTTTGCTGTCACTGTCGCGGGTAGCAGAAGACCGTCCGAAACCAGCTCAGTGCCGTCGGGAAGTCCGGCAGTCGCATCGACATCATGCTGTGTGGTTCCAGCGATCGTCTCAATAGAGAAGTTGTTGGTAATGAAGTATTCTGCGGCGATTGTCGGGACGACATTGTCATTAGCCTTTGTCTGGAGGCCGTCCGTGATTCCAACAAGGTCAACGTTGGTCTGATCGATTTCGCCGTCAGGCAGCACTGCAGTTCCCAGAAGTTTGATCTGGATATTCCCAGCATCATCCTGAGCCAGAGCAGGTGTACTCATCGTCGCGAGTGCAACTGTTCCGGCGAAGAGTAGAGTTTTTCTCATGTCGAATATTCCTTGGTTAAAACTGTTTCTTTGAGGAAAAGCTGGATTTGCTTTCTGAGATTTGACTTGGTTCTGTCGTCGGCCAAATGGCAGACCGAATGGCCTAGGCCGGACTATAATGATCCGTGCGTCGATCATGCTTTTCGATCCCATGGCAGCAGTGGCCACCCGACGTGGCCCAGGATGTTTGCTGACTTCGGCGGGCTACTATTTCGAAGATTGGCCTGCATTGATCCAGATCAATGTGATCAGACTGGCCTTAGCCCAGAACAACCCTTGTCCTGCCGAGGCGGAGGAATTTGGGGCATGAGGCCATGACGTTTCCCGATCTGTTTGAACGGTTCGCGACCGACATCCTTCCCATGAGTATATCGGATGCAACTCACCTGAAGTTTCAGTCACTGGCTCGCTATGTAAGCGCTAGGTGTGGTGATGCGCCGTTCACGGGTAGCGGCCACGATCAGATGGTCTTTATTGCGCGGGGAAGCACAAAACTGGTCGCTCAGGCATCGCATGGGCGCGAGCAAATCGTGGCGTTCAACTTTGAGGGTGATCTAGTGTCAGTACCGGCACGAGCAGCCCATGCTTATTCCTTGATTGCGCTGGTCGATTGCGAGCTAATTTACTTCCCCGCAGACAGGTTTTTCCAATTGGCCCAAGAAGAAGCGGTCATCGTTGCGACCATGCTGGATCGTGCATTGCAAGCGCTTTCGCGGTGCCGAGAGAAGACCATTACTCTAGGCCGAAAGACGGCGCAGGAGAGGCTTTCGAGCTTTCTGATAGCGATGGGAGACCGAATTGGTGTGGCCTGCGATAAAGGAGTGGCGTTGGACTTGCCGATGTCGCGACGTGATATTGGAGACAGCCTTGGACTGACAATAGAAACAATCAGTCGCCAACTCACCGAACTGCGTTCTGAAGGACTTATCGAAACTCCGGGCCGTTCTCAGATATTGCTGCTCAATCGTGTGGAATTGAATGCGCGCGCTGGGCATATGCAGGTAGCCGCCTGATTTAATTTCGAAAATTGATCCAGATCAATGAAGTTCGATCTTCATCAGGATAGCAAGTGTCCAGCCAAGTTGACAGGTGAGAGCGCGTTGGACGGTTTTTTCGGGCTCATTCCTCCGACCTAGTGGCGCTGAATGAATGCTGCTTCGGCAAATGAAAGGAAAATGAGGCGCAAAGTTCGCGCCAGTTTGATTTGAGTCAAATACGGGATCGATCTTCGTCGGCAATGAAGGCGCAGATCAAAAAGGGATCGACATTATGGAAGCTGTACTGGGTCGGCTGGGCGTCTATTCGCTCATCCTAATAGCTGTCATCGCTGCCATCGCAGGTGCGCAAGACGCAGGATTTGCGGTTCACATGACAATTGTCGGTGTTGCCATTGCTATCATGATGGTGGCAACTTTGGGCAGCTTCGATCCTCTGAAAAAGGCTCAGAGCATATTCCGAATGCCGCCTGGTCCTGAGCGCTACGATGACGATGTAGTGCGCTGGGGTGTAATCGCGACGATGTTCTGGGGGCTCGCTGGTCTTGCCGCAGGGCTCTTTATCGCTCTGCAGATGGCATTCCCGATCCTTAATCTTGAACCGTACCTGACCTTTGGGCGCGTGCGTCCGTTGCATACATCGGCGGTCATCTTCGCATTCGGGGGTAACGCCCTGCTCGCGACCAGTTTTTATGTAGTTCAGCGCACGTGCCGTACAACGCTGGCCTTGCCTTCACTCGCTCGGTTCGTGTTCTGGGGCTATCAATTATTCATCGTGCTGGCGGCCACCGGGTATCTGCTTGGCGTGACCCAGTCGAAGGAATATGCAGAGCCCGAATGGTATGTCGACTTGTGGTTGACGGTGGTTTGGGTCGCATACCTTGTGGTTTTTGTTGCGACCTTGCTTAAGCGAAAAGAGCCGCACATTTACGTTGCCAACTGGTTCTTCCTCGCTTTCATTATCACTGTCGCGATGCTGCATGTGGTGAACAACCTTGCGATGCCCGTAAGTCTTTTGGGATCGCGCAGCTATTCGGCTTTTGCAGGGGTTCAGGATGCGCTGACGCAGTGGTGGTATGGCCACAACGCAGTCGGTTTCTTCCTTACCGCCGGCTTCTTGGCGATGATGTATTACTTCGTCCCGAAACAGGCGAACCGGCCGGTCTATTCCTACCGCCTGTCGATCATTCACTTCTGGTCGCTGATCTTCCTCTACATTTGGGCAGGGCCGCACCACTTGCACTACACCGCGCTGCCTGACTGGGCGCAGACCTTGGGCATGGTGTTTTCGATCATGCTGTGGATGCCGAGCTGGGGCGGGATGATCAATGGCCTGATGACGCTCAACGGCGCATGGGACAAAATCCGCACCGATCCTATAATCCGCATGATGGTGATGGCGCTCGCCTTTTACGGCATGAGCACATTCGAAGGGCCAATGCTCTCAATCAAAGCGGTGAACAGCCTTTCGCACTACACCGACTGGACAATTGGCCACGTCCACTCCGGCGCCCTTGGATGGAATGGCATGATCACGTTTGCCTGTGTTTATTTCCTTGTCCCCAAGCTTTGGAAGAAAGAACGGCTCTATTCGCTGCGTATGATCAATTGGCACTTCTGGCTCGCGACACTGGGGATCGTTCTTTACGCGGCCAGCATGTGGGTGGCCGGGATCACTCAGGGCCTGATGTGGCGCGAGTATGGCTCTGACGGATATCTGGTAAACAGCTTCATTGACAGCGTGGCGGCGCTTCATCCGATGTATCTTATGCGCGCCACCGGCGGCCTGCTTTACCTCTCCGGTGCTATCATCATGGCGTACAATATCTGGATGACGATCGCCGGATACCAGCGCGACGAAGCGCCGATGAGCGACATGGAGTACGACGAGCGGGCTGATCGACCGCTTCCTGCACAACCCCAAGCGCAACCTGCTGAATAAGGAGCCATACGATGAGCACGACCTCACCTGATCAGGGCGCCTTTGAGGGCCATAAGAAGCTTGAAAAGAACGTCACTCTCTTGGCGGCGGCAACCTTGGTGACAGTCGCCATTGGTGGCGTTGTCGAAATCGCCCCGCTGTTCTGGATCGATAATACGATTGAAGAAGTGGAGGGTATGCGTCCTTACACGCCGTTGGAACAGGCTGGGCGTGACATATATATTCGAGAAGGCTGCTACACCTGTCACAGCCAGATGATCCGCCCATTCCGCGACGAGGTGGAGCGCTATGGCCACTACTCGCTTGCCGCTGAAAGCATGTATGATCACCCGTTCCAATGGGGATCAAAGCGCACGGGGCCGGACCTGGCTCGCGTAGGTGGTCGCTATTCGGACGAATGGCATGTTCAGCACCTAAAGAACCCGCAAAGCGTTGTGCCGCAGAGCATTATGCCGAGCTATAGCTTCCTTGCCGAAACGCCGCTGCAAGTCGCCGATATCTCTGCCAACCTCACCGCCTTGCAGCGGGTTGGTGTGCCCTACAGCGCAATTGATATCGAAATGGCGGAGAATGATATGTTCGCACAGGCTGATCCTGAATTGGATGCCGGTGATCTGCAGGAACGTTACCCCAAGTCGCAAATCCGCGATTATGACGGCGATCCAACCAGGGTGACTGAAATGGACGCGCTCGTGGCCTACTTGCAAATGCTGGGAACGCTTGTCGATGTCGACAGCGCAGCTGCCCAGACCGAACTCGCAGAGGAGTTGGGTCGATGAGTCTGTACGAAACCTTGCGCCACCTCGCCGACAGCTATGGGCTGGTGATGATCTTCGCACTCTATCTCATTCTGTGCGGCTGGCACTTCCTTCCGCGCACCCGCAATGGTGTTGAGCAAGCCAAGCACTCGATCTTCGAGGAGGATGACAATGGCTGACAAACATCGGGTTGATGAACCTACCGGGACGGAATTCGTTGGCCATGAATGGGACGGGATTGAAGAGCTCAACACGCCGCTGCCGCGCTGGTGGCTGTGGACCTTTTACGCCACCATTGCTTGGGCCGCAGTTTATGTCGTGCTCTATCCTGCTTGGCCAATGGTCGAAAAGGCGACTGATGGAGTCCTTGGCTGGTCAAGCAGAGGTGAATTGGCGGAAGAAATGGCGAATGCGGAGATAGCCAGGCAAGACGTGTTCGAACGGATCGCAGCAACAGACATTACGAAACTATCCGCTGATCCTGAATTGTTAGGGCAAGCTATTTCTGGGGGTGCTTCTGCCTTCAAGCAGCATTGCGTTCAATGCCACGGCGCAGGCGCTGCAGGCTATGAGCAATATGGCTATCCCAACCTCAATGACGATGACTGGATCTGGGGTGGTGACCTCGCTGCGCTCGAATATACGCTGACGCATGGCATCAGGTGGGAAGGATCAGACCAGACGCGCGTCAACTATATGCCTGCCTTTCAAGGTGTTTTTGACAAAGTGCAAATTGATGCGGTGACAGCGCACGTCCTCTCGCTCAGTGGAAAGGGTCAGAGCACTCCGATGGGTGCTGAACTCTACGAGCAGAACTGCGCAGCCTGCCATCAACCCAATGGCGAGGGTGATCCCTTGCAGGGCGCGCCTGCACTGAACGATGCCATTTGGCTTTACGGCGATAGCGAGGCGAGCATTCGGCAACAAATTGCACTACCCCGTCACGGCGTGATGCCAGGTTGGAGCGACAAGCTTGATCCGGTGACTATCAAGATGCTGGCCGCATACGTGCATTCGCGCGGCGGGGGTCAAGAGCAGGAGGTAGAGGAGGCGCCGGAAGTCTCAGAAGATGGCGCTGAAACCGTTGCTGCGGCTGAGGGAGCGGAGGACAATGGTCAACTCTGACCAACTTGAACGTCCAACGGATCAGCGCAGTAAATGGGAGCGTGCGCTCGACAAGACAGGTAGCGCTAAGAAGCCGGCTGAGCAGGGCCACTCCTCGCTCTATGAGAAACGCAAAAGCGTCCATAACAAGCGCATTGATGGCCCATTCCGGCGATTCAAATGGCTGGTTATGATTGTCACTCTGACCATCTACTATGTCACGCCGTGGCTGAGATGGGATCGTGGGCCTTACGCTCCTGATCAAGCGGTGTTAATAGATCTGGCCAATCGCCGGTTTTACATGTTCGATATCGAAATCTGGCCGCATGAATTCTACTTTGTGGCCGGGCTTCTGATCATGGCAGGCATCGGCCTGTTCCTCGTGACAAGCGCGGTGGGAAGGGCATGGTGCGGCTATGCCTGTCCGCAGACAGTGTGGACTGATCTGTTTCAGCATATCGACCGATTTATCGACGGTGATCGCAACGCCCGTATGCGCCTCGATAAGGCTCCTTGGGGAGCGGCGAAGACCGCGCGCCGCGTCAGCAAATGGGGAGTGTATCTCCTCATCAGCCTCGTGACAGGTGGTGCTTGGATCCTCTATTTTGCAGATGCTCCGACCTTATTAGTGGAATTTTTCCAGGGGGAGGCCTCGCCAGTTGCCTACATGACTGTCGCGGTACTGACCGGCACCACGTTCTGGTTGGGCGGTTTTATGCGTGAGCAAGTCTGCATTTATATGTGCCCGTGGCCGCGAATCCAGGCTGCAATGCTTGATGAGAAGTCGCTGCTGGTGACATACAAGGATTGGCGCGGTGAGCAGCGCGGAAGTCTTAAGAAGGCCCAGAAAAATCCTGACAAGTATGGTGATTGTGTCGATTGCCGTGAATGTGTGGCTGTCTGCCCGACGGGGATCGACATTCGCGAAGGCCAGCAAATTGGCTGTATCACGTGCGGATTGTGCATTGATGCGTGCGATCGGGTCATGAAGGATATCGGGCGCCCGCGCGGCCTTATCGACTATGCGACGCTCGACCAATGCGAAGCGGAAGCCGCTGGTGCCGCACCAACACCTGCCTGGAAGGCGCTGCTACGACCGCGAACGTTCGTCTATTTTGGCATTTGGGGCGCCATTGGTGCGGGATTGCTGTTTGCACTTGGCACGCGCACGCACACTGATTTGACTGTGTCACCCGACCGCAATCCGCCATTTATGCTGATGAAGGATGGATCGGTGCGCAACGCCTTCACTTTGAGACTGCGCAATATGGAAGCGCGCCCTCGTGATATGGAAATAGCCCTTTCAGACCTTCCAGCTGGGTCGGTTATGTGGACCGACCGGATCGGTCGCGAGGACGCTGCTGCGAGCCAGGTCATCTCAGTACCGGCCAATGAAACGCGGATCGTGCGCGCTTACGTTACTGTGCCGATCGGCACCGAACCGGACGCTTTCTCCTTTGAGCTTACGTCGCTTGACGAGCAGCGCGAGCGGGACATTGAGCGGACCACTTTCACACTTCCAGGAGCCAATTGATGGGCACCAAATCGACTAAATCGCAATTCACCGGGCGCCACATGGCAATGATCTTCGTCGCTGGCTTCGGCATCGTCGCAGCGGTCAATTTCTACATGGCAAGCCTCGCCGTTGGTGGCTTCCATGGTGTTGTGGTGAAGAACTCCTACGTGGCAAGTCAGAAGTTTAATGGCTGGCTGGAGGCGGCTGAGGCCTCACGTGCACTGGGCTGGAAAGCAGCGGCAAAGCGCGATGCCGAAGGTTTCGTAACCATCGCCACCGAGGATGTGCCCACTGGCGCACAAGTTAGCGCAGAGCTGCGCCGCCCGATTGGCAAGCAGGCATTTGCGAGCCTCACATTCGTGCCTTTGGGCGATGGCGCATTCCGATCAGATAAAGCAATCGATCAAGGACGCTGGACCATGCGTTTATCCATCACATCTGGCGATGACATCTGGACCAGCGAGAGCGAGCTTTAAGTGAACGCGCAAAGCGCCTTTACTCCTCCTCCCACTGACAAGCTTAGTTCTGCGCGCTTTACCGTGCCCGGCATAAAGTGCGCTGGCTGCATTGCGAAGATTGAGCGCGAGCTACCGAAAGTTGAAGGCATCGCCAGCGCGCGCGTCAACTTCTCGGCCAAGCGTGTCGCGATCGAATATGGCCCCGCGATAGATGAGAAAGGCCTAACCGAAGCGCTCGCCGGAATTGGCTTCGAAGCCCAGGCCGTGGATGACAACCCGCTGGGTGCCGACGATGCCGAACGCAAGCAGCTTGTGCGCGCATTGGGCGTGGCCGGTTTTGGCATGATGAACATAATGCTGCTTTCGGTGAGCATCTGGTCAGGGGCAGAAGGGGCAACGCGAGAGCTCTTCCACTGGCTCTCCGCGCTGATCGCGCTTCCAGTAATTGCTTATTCGGGCAGGCCCTTTTTCTCCTCAGCTCTGATGGCTTTGAAGCACCGCCGCACCAATATGGATGTGCCGATTTCGATTGGTGTTATCCTTGCGACAGCGCTCAGCCTCTATGAGACCGCAACCGGCGGCGAACACGCCTATTTTGAAAGCGCTGTCATGCTGCTCTTTTTCCTGCTCGCGGGACGCGCGCTTGATGCTGTTATGCGAGATCGGACACGTGCCGGCATTGGTGCACTTCTGGGGCGGATGGGGAAATCTGCTCAGATTATGCGCGAAGATGGCTCAACCCAAACCATCGCATCTGCAGACCTTGAGCCGGGAATGATCGCATTGGTTGCTGCTGGCGAAGCGCTAGCGGCCGATGGCGAGGTGCTTGAGGGCATCAGCGCTATCGACAATTCCATGCTGACCGGGGAAAGCGCGCCTGACCCGATCTCTGAAAGCAGCGTGGTCTTGGCAGGAGCGATAAATCTCCTCGCTCCAATCCGCGTCCGGCTGACAGCCACTGCAGAGGACACTGCAATCGCCGATATTGCTCGGTTGATGGATGAGGCCGGGCAGTCGCGGAGCTCCTATGTGCGCATTGCAGACCGAGCGAGCCGCGCTTACGCGCCTGCTGTGCACACTTTGGCTGCACTTGCGTTTGTTGGCTGGATGATTGCGGGCGCGGGCTGGCATCAGTCGCTCATCATTGCGATCGCCGTTCTGATTATCACTTGTCCCTGCGCAATGGGCCTCGCCGTGCCCACTGCTCAAGTGGTCGCCTCAGGTGCCCTCCTAAAACGCGGTTTGCTCATCAAAGACGGTAGCGCGCTTGAGCGATTGGCCGAATGCGATGTTGCTCTGATGGACAAGACCGGCACGCTAACGGTCGGCGATCCAATGCCCAAATTCTCCCATCTAAGCGAAGCGCATAAATCAGTGGCATTGGCTCTCGCCCAGTCGAGCACGCATCCGCTGAGCAAGGGCATTGCCAAGCAACTCCAGGCCAACAGGATTGAGCCTGCTTCGCTTTCCGCCATCGCCGAAGTTCCTGGCGAAGGAATTTGCGGATCTTGGGGAGGGCAGGACGTTGCGCTCGGTCGGCCCTTATCTGCATCTCTCGAGCCAGGATCTTCTGGTCTGGTGAGCGAATTGCGGGTTGGCAATCAGCGACATCTCATTCCTTTCCACGATTCGCTGCGCAGCGATTGCGCAGAAACACTCAGCCTGATGCAAAGGCTTGGCATGAAGCCATCGATTATCTCTGGGGACCGGAGCGCGTCGGTTGAAATAGTCGCAGAGCAATTGGGTATCGAGGGGCAGGGCGATGCCAGCCCTAAGGACAAGCTCGAGCGATTGGGAGCGCTTAAAGAAGCGGGTCATTTTCCGCTAATGGTCGGCGACGGTTTGAACGATGGTCCCGCGCTTGCAGCCGCGCATGCTTCCATTGCGCCTGGAACTGCCAGTGATGCTAGCAAGCAGGCTGCCGATGCCGTGTTCCTTGGCGAGCGCCTTATGCCGGTCGCTCTTGCGATAAAGGCTGCGCGCGCGACCATGCGCATTGTCCGGCAAAATTTCGCCTTCTCCATATGCTATAACGTGCTTGCAGTACCACTGGCGCTGTTCGGCTATGTCACGCCCTTGATCGCCGCAATTGCCATGTCGGTGAGCAGCCTCGTGGTGGTCGCCAATTCTCTTCGTCTCAATGGAGCGGCGAAATGACCAGCCTCCTGATCCTTATTCCCATTGCGCTATTGATGGGCGCGTGCGGGCTTGCCGCATTCTTCTGGGCGATGAATTCTGGTCAGTATGAAGACCTCGATGGGGCGGCAAACCGCATCCTGATCGACGAGGAAAGGGAAGAGTCGCAATGAAAGCCATGCTTGGCATTGCCGCGCTCGTCCCGCTGATGACGGGACCGCTGCCGCAAGAAGAGACCGCACTGCTTGTGTCGCTGTGCGGCGGAGGCGAGATTAGTATCCCGCTCAGCGATGATGAAGGGCAGGGGCGCGAATGCGACCCGCAAGCCTGCCATGCTGGTACTTGCCGCTCCAAATTGAAGAAGAGTGATTTGATCTAGCGCAAAGACGCATCTGATAGCGCGATCCATAGCGTGCTGCAGGCAGACCCCCTTCCTTCCTCCCCGGAAAAGGGCGGTCTGTCAGCCTAGCGAAAATGGAGCGATCTAAATGTGGCCCTATTATCCCGACCTGCTCGAAACCCCTGTCCCGCGCTATACCAGCTATCCGACGGCGGCCGATTTTGGAGCGATCGCACCGGGAGCGCTGCAGCAGCAAATTGAGAAGACGACGGGCGACGTTTCGGTATATGTTCATATCCCGTTTTGTGAAAAAATCTGCTTTTACTGTGGGTGCAATACGGCTGCGAGCGGGCGTCGCCAACGCGTCGAAAGCTACCTTGCAGCGCTTCACAACCAGCTTGAAACAGTCGCGAACCTTCTTCCCCGTGTCGCTAGCGTACGCCGTGTTGCTTTTGGCGGTGGTAGTCCGAACGCAATTCTGCCAGATGAGTTCATTGACTTGATAGATGCGATCGACCGCAACTTTTTGCTTACTGATACAGAATGGTCGATCGAGCTCGATCCACGCACGATGTCGAGCGAATGGGCTGAGGCGATTGGCGAGGCTGGGATCACACGCGCAAGCTTGGGGGTTCAAACTTTCGCCTCGCATTGCCAGCGCGCGATCGGCCGGGAGCAAAGCGATGGCTTGATCTGCCGGACAATCGATTGGGTGCGCGGGGCGGGCGTGACCTCGCTCAACTTCGATCTCATGTATGGACTGCCCGGCCAAACAGATGAAGATTTGTTCGATACGCTCGAATACACACGGTTGCTGGGTGCGGATCGGATTGCATTGTTCGGTTATGCGCACGTGCCGCAAGTGATCCCGCGTCAGAAAGTGATCGATGCAAGTGCATTGCCTAGCCGTGACGAGCGATTTGCCATGGCACAGCTTGGCTTCGAATATCTCACTTCGCAAGGCTATCAAGCGGTTGGGTTTGATCATTTCGCTTTGCCTTTTGATCCGCTGGCGATGGCGGCGCGTGAGGGACGGCTGCACCGCAACTTTCAGGGCTTCACCGATGATCCCGCGCCTACAATGCTGGGGCTGGGCGCATCTGCCATCAATGTCTTTCCCGAGCTGATCGCTCAAAACGAAAAGAATTCGGGCCGCTACCGAATGCTTTCATCGCAAGGATTGCTCTGCGCACAGGAAGGCATTGTCCGTTCGGCCAAGGATCAGATGTTGGGCGGAGTGATCGAGGACCTGCTGTGTCGCCATTCGGTCAAATTGACACCGTGTCTGCTCGCCCAGCAAAAGGATCGGCTCGAGCCGTTTCTTGCGCGCGATCTGGCAAGGCTAGAGGGCATGACACTCACCATCACAGATGATGGATTGCCCTACGCACGAGTAGTTGCGAGCCTGTTCGATCCCTATCGTACGAGCACAAAGCGGCGTTTCAGCTCCGCTATTTAGGGCTCGCTGTGATCGAGCGGCTTGCCAACACCTAGGATTACCCAGTGCATCTAAGACGAATGGGCAATGGCGGCCGTGGGCGAAGTAGTCTATTTTGTGGGCAATGAGCATGGAAATCGCCGAAGTTGCCAAGTTTCTCAAAGGCACGACCGCATTTGAGACGCTGAGCGATGAGCAACGTGCAAAACTCTCGCGGCATGTGGAAATCCGATATGTCAGGGCGGGCGAAGAGATCATCCGCGCTGGCACCAAAAATGAGTACCTATTTCTTGTACGATCGGGTTCGGTAGAGCTGCGATTGGCAGGCAATGAACTAACGGCCCGGCTGGGTGCGGGCACCGCTTTTGCCTATCCGTCATTGTTGCGTGGCGGGGAAGTGCGCAACACCACGTGCGCAATGGAAGACACCTTGCTTTACGCCATTGGCGCAGAGCATTTTCACACGCTTCGAAAAGAGAATGAAGGCTTCAAGGCGTTCTTTGCAAGAGATGAAACCGAGCGCATCCGCCATGCATTGAAGGCGCGCAGAGAGTCTTCTGGCTTCCAGTTGGACCGGCAAGAGGTTGGCGACTTGATTGGTCGCTCCGACCCAATTTCCTGTCCGCCTTCTGCGAGTATTTCCGATGCCGTCATGACCATGAATGAACATGATGTGAGCACACTTGCCGTTTGCGAAGGCGGTGACTTGCGTGGCATTTTCACCGACAAGGATTTGCGCAACCGAGTGGTGGCGAAATCGCATTTGCTGAGCGAGCCGATAACATCGGTTATGACGGCCTCACCCAAGACACTTTCCACCACTGCAAACGCTGCAGAGGCCATGGCTTTGATGGCAAGCGGCGGATTTCGGCATATTCCGCTTACCAATGGCGATGGCACACTAGCAGGAATCTTGAGTGCGACCGATATACTTTCGGCAATCGGCAATAACGCAATCGACACGGGTATGATGATCGCAAAAGCGCGGACTGAAGCTGAACTGGTCGAAGCTGCCAGTCTCATTCCCGAGAGTTTTACCGCGATGGTCAATTCAGGAATGCATGCGGCCCAGGCGATGCGATTCACTTCGGCCCTTGGGGAAGCGGTTCATCGCAAGGCAGCCCAATTGGCGGAAAAGGCAGTTGGCGAGCCGCCTTGCGAATATGCCTTCGTTGTCTTCGGTTCGCTAGCGCGCGAGGAGCAATTGATCGGCTCTGACCAGGATAACGGCTTTGTGATCGCTGACGGCGCGAACGAGGCTGATCTCAGCTATTTTGAGCGGTTGGGAGAGCGTGTTTCCCATCTCCTCGATGAATGCGGCTTTGTCTTTTGCAAAGGCGGCATCATGGCGAAGAATGCCGAACAGAGATTGACGCTATCTGGATGGCGGGAACGCTATGACGACTGGATTTCGCGACCCACCGAGGATCGGATCCTACGCGCGACTATATTCTTCGACATGAGGCATATCCACGGCGATGAAGTTCTTGTGCGCGAGCTGCACAATGCCACCGTTAGCCAATGCTCCGAAAACCCGCTTTTCATCAGCTATCTTGCGAGAGATGCACAGCGCAACAAAGTGCCGCTCGGGATATTCAAGAACTTGGTTCTCGAGAAATCAGAAGACGGGCAAAAAGTGTTCGATGCAAAGCGTCAGGCGATCATGCCGATCGTCGACATTGCGCGCACCAATGCGCTGGCTGCGGGGCTGAAAGAGGTCGGAACGATTGACCGACTGCATGCACTTGCCGACTGTGGTAAGATCAACAAGGATGACGCGCAAAGCCTTGAGGACGCGATGATCCTCGTCAACGAAATGCGCGTTGCGCACCAGGCGCGCCAGTCAACCAGGGGAGAGAAACCGAACAATCGTATTGCCCCTGCGGACCTGTCCCCGCTTGAGCGCGATTACTTGAAAGACGCCTTTTCTGTTGTGCGTGAAAGCCTTGATGCGTTGCGGCGCAATTTGGCTGGCGGGATCGCGTGATATGTTCGCCAATTGGCGGTTTGAGCGCGCGCTGCGTCCACTCAAGCATCATGCAAATCCGACGCTTAAATCGTTTGGCAATGCCGATTGGCCCGATCGCAGCACGCGGCTCGATGAAGCACCGTATCTGGCGCTCGATTTCGAATTGGATGGCTTAAGCAAAGACGCGCATCTCCTTCAGGCGGGCTGGTTGCCATTCGAAGGGCGCAATATCGCGCTGTGCAGGGCACAATCGTTCGATATCAGAAGCGATGCAGAGCTTAATGCAAAGGCAGTCACCATTCATGGCATCGGTGAACAACGCGCGGCCCGAGGCGACAAGATTTCGAATGTAATCGAAGCCCTTATCAACTCGCTCTCGGGGCGGATCATGATCGCCCATGCAGCGGGTATCGAGCAGCACGCACTGCAGCGCGCCGCCAAGGCCGTGTTTGGTGTAAGTCTTCCGGTTCGCTGTATCTGCACGCTAAGGCTTGAGCGACAAATTCACCCCAATCTCGTGGGCAGCGAGGCATACCGGCTTGGCCCAAGCCGCGAGCGTTACGGTTTGCCTGATTACAGCGCTCACGACGCATTGACCGATGCCATCGCAGCGGCCGAGTTGTTTCAGGCCCAAATCAGCCGAATGCCAGCCAACTCTACTCTCGCAGAGGTCGAAGCCGCCTGATCGAGCCGCTCCCTTTCACCCTAAGACTAAAGTCGCTCTCCTCACACTTGCCTCGGCCACGTAGCCTGCAGGGGAAGGTTCGCGGATTCTCTACGCGACCGAAGGAGAAGGAAGGGGAAAACAATGGACGATCCAGGTACAACTGCCGATCCCGGCGATTTCGATGAAGGCTCGGGCGAGGCACAAGATTTCCCCGCTGAGCCCCATAGTGAGCAATCCACTGTTGAGACTAGCGAAACAAGTGCTTCGGAGAACGCCTATTGGCGCGAAAACATAAGGCTTCTCGTTTCACTCATGGTGATCTGGTTCGCCTGTTCATTTGGTGCAGGCATCTTGTTCCGCGATTTCCTCGATCAGTTCAATTTGGGCGGATATCCGCTCGGCTTCTGGTTCGCGCAGCAAGGCTCGATCTACATCTTCATCGCGCTCATCTTCTTCTACGTTGTTCGTATGAAGCAGATCGAACGCAAATACGATCTCGACGATTAAGGGGGGGGATCATGGAAACACAAACCTTAATCTATCTCTTCGTAGGCGCCAGCTTCGCGCTCTATATTGGCATCGCCATCTGGAGCCGCGCAGGGTCTACGAAAGAGTTCTATGTCGCCGGCGGCGGCGTGAATCCCGTCGTCAACGGAATGGCAACGGCTGCCGATTGGATGAGTGCAGCCAGCTTCTTGTCCATGGCAGGCCTTATTGCCTTCATGGGTTATGACGCGTCTGTCTACCTGATGGGCTGGACTGGCGGATATGTGATGCTTGCATTGCTACTCGCACCATACTTGCGGAAATTCGGACAATTCACTGTGCCTGATTTCATCGGGACACGGTATTATTCGAAAGCTGCGCGTGTGGTAGCGGTGATCTGTCTGATCTTCATCAGCTTCACCTATATCGCAGGCCAGATGCGTGGTGTTGGGATTGTGTTCTCACAATTCCTCGATGTCTCGATCTTCTGGGGTGTGATCATCGGTATGGGTATTGTCTTCATCTACGCTGTTCTGGGCGGGATGAAGGGGATTACTTACACCCAAGTGGCGCAATACTGCGTGTTGATCACCGCTTACATGGTGCCGGCTTTCTTCATCAGCTTCATGCTGACAGGAACGCCTCTTCCGCAGATTGGTCTTGGTTCTGTGGTGCAGGACGGATCAGGCATGTATATGCTTGAACGGCTGGATAACGTCCTCGTGGAACTTGGTTTCAACCAATACACAGCTGGTAGCAAGTCGATGATCGACATGTTCTGCATCACCATGGCTCTGATGGTTGGTACGGCCGGTCTGCCGCACGTGATCGTGCGTTTCTTCACGGTGCCCAAGGCATCGGATGCACGCAAATCGGCAGGCTGGGCGCTGATCTTCATCGCTTTGCTCTACACCACCGCTCCTGCAATTGGCGCCTTCGGAATGTACAACCTCATCAACAAAGTTGACGGGGTAGCCTATTCCGAAGTCGAGCCGTTCTTCACCAACTGGGAAGATGCGGACCTCTATGCCTGGCAGGACAAGAACGGCGATGGCGTGATGCAATATCGCCCGGGTGCCGCTTTCGAAGGCAAACCTGAGTTTACCGGAGAAACCGGTCCTTCAGGTGAGCGGATCGTGGCCAACGCACCAAACATGGAAAGCGAGAACGAGGTCTATGTAGATCGCGATACGCTTGTCCTTGCCAATCCGGAAATCGCTGACCTACCGGGTTGGGTCGTGGCCTTGATGGCGGCGGGCGGTCTTGCAGCAGCGCTTTCAACGGCGGCTGGTCTCCTGCTGGTGATATCGAGTTCTGTCAGCCATGACCTCTTGAAGAGCACGTTTGCGCCGAACATTTCGGCCAAGGGTGAGCTTCTGGCCGCACGGCTTGCAGCAACTGCAGCGATCTGTGTCGCGGGCTATCTCGGCATCTATCCTCCAGGATGGGTCGCTCAAGTTGTAGCCTTCGCCTTTGGTCTGGCTGCATCCAGCCTGTTCCCGGCAATCTTCATGGGCATCTTCTTCAAGTCGATGAACAAGGAGGGCGCAATTGCAGGCATGGTCTCTGGCTTGGTCTTCACCTTCAGCTACATCCTTTATTTCAAGCTGGTGAATCCAGCTGCGAACGTGGCGGACAACTGGCTGTTTGGTATCTCGCCGGAAGGCATTGGAGTGATCGGTATGCTGATCAACTTTGGTGTGGCGATTGCGGTTGCCAGCATGACCGCAAAAACTCCGCAAGAGATCCGCAAGCTTGTGGACTCCATTCGCGTGCCACGCGGTGCGGGTGAGGCCCACGCGCACTAGGGTCGCAACCTCCAGCGTCCCCGCCACCTCTCCCAAGGGGACGCTTCCACAGAAAGGGCGGTGCTCATATGAGCGCCGCCCTTTTTAATTTGACGTAGGGGAAGCGCGGGTTTGGCTTGCGTTTCCTTACGTTACAAGTCACTCTCCTGATGGGAGAGGACTTGGGATCATGTTGTTTGGCGCAGCGATCGCTGCTGCAACAGTCTATCTCGCCGGATTGTTCTGGCTCGCCGCATGGCGTGACCGCGCTGTCGACCATTCCGATGGCGAGGGGCGCGTCGGTCGTTGGCTGACGCGCAATTCGGGCCTCGTCTACGGGCTGGGTCTAACAGTATACTGCACCAGCTGGACGTTTTTCGGCGGAGTGGGAACCGCCGCGACTGCGGGCCTGGATTTTCTCCCGATCTATCTTGGACCATTCCTGGTGTTCACAATTGGCTTTGGCCTTGTGCGCAAGATCTTGGCGCAATCCAAAGCGCAGCATTCAACTTCTATCGCTGACTTCCTTTCCGCAAGGTATGGCAAGAGTGCACTCGTTGCTGCTTCGGTTACTGTGATCGCAACGATAGGCTCGCTTCCCTACATGGCGTTGCAACTTCGATCACTTGGCAACTCGATCCTTACCTTGAGCCCAGATCTTTCCAATCAGGTAGCAGCTGATGAGTTGGTGTTTTTCGTTTCTGTTGCGATGGCGCTGTTTGCGATCCTTTTTGGGGCGGGGCGTGCGGACAAAGAAGGTGAGAATTCTGGATTGGTCCTGACTATCGCGGTCGAGTCTCTGGTGAAACTGCTCGCTCTGGTTGCTGTCGCCGCCTTGGCCCTCTTTGTTCTGGTTCAAGAATCTGGACCGATCGTACCGGTCAGTGAAGTCTTCTCTCCGAGCCAGATCGATGCTCGTTTCATGACGCTTACGCTTATCGCGGCATGCGCTGCCTTATGCCTGCCGCGCCAATTTCACATGACATTTGTTGAAGCTGACAGGGACCGTCCAGATAGCGCCATGCGGTGGACCTTTCCGATCTATCTGGTGATCATTTCTATCATCATTGTCCCGATTGTTCTTGCTGGTCTTACAGCCCTGCCAGCCGGGACGAATGCCGATATGATCGTTCTCGCTCTACCATTGGCAGCGAACAGTCCGACGCTGGCATTGCTAGTCTTTATCGGCGGATTTTCTGCTTCGGTGGGCATGATCGTAATCGCCTCGGTCTCCCTGTCGACGATGATAACCAACGACTTGATTGCGCCAGTTGCCTTTCGTTCTGCCCTCAGAGGTACGGGCGATCGCACAGCAATCGCAGGCAAACTTTTGGTCTTGCGCCGGATTGTTATCGGAGCTCTGCTCGGATTTGCCTACCTGTTCTATCTCGGTTTTGGCACGCTTGGGACGTTGGCTGGGCTCGGCACGCTTGCTTTTGCGGCGGTCGCGCAATTTGCGCCAGGCCTAGTGCTGGGAATGATAAGCGAGACGGGCAATAAAGCAGGGATGATATCGGGCCTTGTGGTTGGATTTGCACTCTGGCTCGGCCTGCTGATCGTTCCGGCCGCCCTGGGCAATCCTCCCGTTTTTGCGGTCCATTCAGATGCTTTGGTTTCCGGTGTCATTGTGAGTCTTGGAGCCAACGCGCTTGTGTTTTGGACCATCTCTTTGCTGACTGCGCCCTCGCTCGTAGATGCAGCGCAAGCGGCTGCATTTGTGGGCACACCCAGCCCGGGCACAAAGCCGCGTTTCGCTACCAACAAACGTGTCGCTGATATCCGCTTGCTGCTAACCCAGTTCGTGGGACGAGAGCGTGCGGACAGGGCGATTGCAGCAATGCCCGGAGACTACCGCGACAATCATCCCGCCGATGCCGCTGTTACTGACATGGCAGAGCGGACTATTTCTGGCGTAATCGGCGCATCATCAGCCCGCATGCTCGTTGGGTCTTGGTCCGGCGGAGATCCAATCCCGCTGCCAGAAGTCGTGGCAATGTTCGATGAAACGAACAAGCGCCTCTCATTCAGCGGAGAGCTATTGCAAATTGCGATCGAGAACATTGATCAGGGCGTCGCGCTTGTTGACGCCGACATGCACCTAGTGGCGTGGAACAGCCGCTATCAGAAAATGTTCGACCTTCCCGATGAACTCGTAACGGTTGGCACTCCTATCGCGCAGCTCATTCGCTTCAATTTGGAACGCACAAATCTGCCCGAATACGAAATTGAGGATCACGTCGAACGCCGTCTAGGCCACATGCGGGCGGGCCGTCAGCACCGGATCGAGAGCGAGCAGTATGACGGCCGGATAATGCGCATTATCGGCTCTCCAACACCTGGCGGAGGGTATGCCACCTCGTACACGGACATCACTGAGGATCGCCGCGCAGAGCAGGCACTGGAAGAAAAAGTGGCCGAACGCACCGCACAGCTTAGCGAGGCCAATGAGGCGCTGGAGAAGGCTACAAGGTCCAAGACCCGCTTCCTTGCAGCCGCCAGCCATGACCTGATTCAGCCGCTTAACGCCGCTCGCCTGTTTGCATCTGCGTTGGGAGAGGAAGTGGCTGGCCAAAGGGCGTTAGAAAGGCTGGTGCGCGATCTTGATGGATCGATCATTTCAGCAGACCGTCTGATCCGAGCGTTGCTCGATATTTCGAAGCTTGATAGCGGCGGGATCGAACCCGTAATGGAACCAATCGCCGTCGATCAGGTGTTTGACGAAGTGGTGCGCGATTTCGCAGTCCAAGCGGAGGCGAAAGGCCTAATTCTCAAACGCGTGCATACCAGCGTCTGGGTGGAAAGTGATCGCGGACTGCTCACGAGCATCCTGCGAAACCTTGTGAGCAATGCCATTCGTTACACAAACAAAGGCGGGGTCTTGCTCGGCGTGCGGCGAAATGGCGATGATGTGTTGCTGTGTGTGCAGGATACTGGGCGCGGGATCGAAGCAAAAGATCGTGAAGCAATTTTTGATGAGTTCAACCGCGGTTCTTCTACCGATCGCGAAGGATTGGGGTTAGGTCTTGCAATAGTGCGACGCAGCGCTCGCTTAATTGGCGTACACATCGAGACAGATTCCAAGCTCGGCATCGGCACAAGATTTGCGCTTTCCATGCCGGTCCTTCGCCGAGCCGAGTGGAAGAAGGGTGTTCCGATTGCTCAGGAACGCAGTGCGAGTTTTGACGCGCACATTCTCGTGGTTGACAATGATCCTGCTGCGCTCGCAGCGACATCTGCGCTTCTGAAGAAATGGGGCTCCGATGTGACTTGCGCCGGATCATGCACCGAAGCGAAAGCGTTGTGTCCCAAAATGCCGGATATTGTGATCATGGATTACCGTCTGGATGGCGATGAACGCGGCGATAGCGTATTCGAAGCTTTGGGTGATTATTGGAATGCTCGCCCACCGGCAATCCTGCTTACAGCGGAGGGGTCAGACGAAACCGAGCAGGCAGCAAAAAGCATTTCCGCCAGTCGCTTGCTCAAGCCGTCATCACCCGCTGCTTTACGAGCGCTTATTGCCAATTGCCTGGCGAAGCGCGTTCAGCCTGAGACAGAATCGGCAACCGGCTGATCCACATCAAGCTTTGCTGCGACAAGGACGGCCTGCGTCCTGTTGTTGACTCCAAGCTTTCTGAAAATCGCTGTAATATGCGCTTTGACTGTCGCTTCGCTAATGTCGAGGTCATAGGCGATTTGCTTGTTCAGCAGTCCTTGTCGGATAGCTGCTAGGATGCGCCTTTGTGCCGGAGTAAGACTTGCCATGCGCGACAAGTCTTCATCATCGCTGGTTTCGCTGGCGGGGAACCAAGTATCGCCCTCCTGCACGGCAGCAAGCGCGGCTCGCATTTCATCGAGACTGGAAGACTTTGGAATGAATGCCGCCGCGCCCAATTGGCTTGCGGCAGCAAAGACGCGAGGTTCCTCGCTTGCTGATACGATGGCAATGGGCAGAGAGGGGAAATCCTGGCGCAAGTCCATAAGGACAGAGAGCCCGTTCGAATCCTCCATATGCAGATCGAGCAGAAGCGCTTCAGCATCACCCTGTTCCAGCGCGACGCGGGCTTCTGCGGCCGATCGCGCCTCAGCAATCTCAGCCTCGGGCCAGACCCGCCCAACAGCATGGCTCAGCGCCGTGCGGAAGAGCGGGTGGTCGTCTGCAATGATGATGCGTTGCGTCATATCCCTCAGCGGTTTTGGCGCCCTTCGATCAAACGATCAACCAAAGATGGGTCAGCAAGGGTCGATGTATCCCCAAGCGATCCATAATCGTTTTCCGCAACCTTGCGCAGAATACGCCGCATGATCTTGCCAGAGCGTGTCTTGGGTAGGCCATCGGTAAACTGGATGTGATCGGGTGTTGCGATCGGACCGATTTCCTGTCTGACCCAGGCGCGCAACTCCTTATGCAGCTCATCGGAGCCTTCTTCACCCGCATTCAGGGTGACATAGCAATAGATGCCTTGGCCCTTGATATCATGCGGATATCCCACAACAGCGCTTTCAGCGACTTTCGAATGCAGCACGAGCGCGCTTTCAACCTCGGCCGTCCCCATGCGGTGGCCCGAGACGTTGATGACGTCGTCGACGCGGCCGGTGATCCAGTAATACCCATCCTCATCGCGCTT
Organism: Erythrobacter sp. YT30; assembly: GCF_001542875.1. Lineage (GTDB taxonomy): Bacteria > Pseudomonadota > Alphaproteobacteria > Sphingomonadales > Sphingomonadaceae > Erythrobacter. The sequence goes on from NZ_LMAF01000002.1 coordinate 1,741,374, forward strand.
GCATCCATCGCCAGTGAAATACTTGTCGCGATAAGTGCTGAAATAGGTTTGCTCAAAACGCCCATGATCGCCATAGACGCTGCGCGCTTGCCCGGGCCAACTTGCGGTGATGCACAGATTGCCTTCCGTGGCCCCTTCCAGCACGTCGCCATCATTGTCGACAAGCTGCGGTTGAACTCCAAAGAATGGAAGACCCGCGCTTCCCGGCTTCATGTCATGGGCTCCTGGAAGCGTCGTGATCATGCAGCCGCCCGTTTCGGTCTGCCACCATGTGTCGACAATCGGGCAACGCTTTTCGCCGACAACTTCGAAATACCAGCGCCATGCCTCAGGATTAATCGGTTCTCCGACCGACCCAAGCAGGCGCAGTGACGAGCGATCCCGGCTCGTCACGAAATCATCCCCCTCGCGCATCAGTGCGCGGATCGCAGTGGGGGCTGTGTAGAGGATATTGACCTTGTGCTTTTCAACAACATCCCAGAACCGTCCGTGGTCCGGGTAATTGGGCACACCTTCAAACACGACGCCGGTCGCTCCGTTGATGAGCGGGCTATAGACGATGTAGCTGTGCCCGGTGACCCAGCCGATATCGGCGGTGCACCAGAATACTTCGCCAGGTTGATAGTCGAAGATGTAATTGAATGTGGTCGTCGTCCAGACACCATAGCCACCGGTTGTGTGAAGCACGCCCTTTGGCTTTCCTGTTGAGCCAGACGTGTAAAGGATGAAAAGCGGGTCTTCTGCTGCCATCTCTTCGCACGGGCAATCGGCGTCGCTGGCAAGATCGTCAAACCAGTGATCGCGCCCATCTGTCATCGCTATCTCTGAACCTGTGTGCTTGACGACAAGGATGCCATCGAGCGGAGTATCATGGTCGGGTTCTGCAATCGCAGCATCGACGTTTGCTTTAAGTGGCACACGTTTGGTTCCGCGCAGGCCTTCATCGGCGGTCACCACAAAGCGGCTGCCGCAATCCTCGATCCGTCCGGCAAGTGCCTCTGGAGAGAAACCACCAAACACCACTGAGTGAATGGCACCAAGCCTCGCACAAGCCAGCATTGCCAGCACGCCTTCGATAATCATCGGCATGTAGATCGTAACGCGATCACCTCTTTTTACGCCCATCGTTTTGAGGGCGTTTGTCATGCGGATCACTTCTGTGTGCAGCTCGGCATAGGTGAGCGTTCGGCCGGGGCTTGCCGGATCATCGGGTTCAAAAATCAACGCGGTCGTGTCCCCGCGTCCAGCCTCTACGTGGCGATCAACCGCATTATAGCATAGGTTGAGAGTGCCGTCGGCAAACCATTTTATCTCGACTGGATCGAAAGACCATTCGCCACCCTTCGTTGGCGCTTTGAACCAGGACAATCGCTGAGCTTGCTCGAGCCAAAACTCGTCAGGCGTTTCCACCGAACGCTTATAGAGCTCTTCGTACTGCTCTGCTACGCAGTGCGTCGTGTGAGCGGCTTCGGGACGGACGACAGCTTCGATCATGGCGATTCTCCCTTTGTGCAGCCGCACTATACAAAGCTTGGCTGGGGAATGGTCTCAGACAAAGGTCTTACGACCATCCTCTAACTAGCGAGAATTGCAGGTCGTCGACACAAATGCCCGTCACGAAAAGTGAGGGGAGTACATTCATGAGAACTATGGCTCTACGGGGATCGCTGCGCTGCGTTTTGTTAAGCGCTACTTGTTTGACTGCCAGCCCTGCATTGGCACAAGATGCATCGGTGGATGAGAGGCTGGATCGGCTGGAAGCTCTGGTCGAGGGACTCATCGAACGCCTTGATGCGCAAGCAGGCGAAGCCGAGCAGCAGAACGCTGCTCAAGCGGCAGAGAACGAGGCAATGCGTCAACAGGCCGAGGCCGCGCTTGAAGCTACGCGCGCTCTCGAGACCAGGCAGGCCGAAATGTCCGCCAAGCTGGTCGATCCGGGAGTCGATAATGGCGACGGTTTCAGCGTTGGCAAAACCCGCATTACCTATGATGGCTATGTGAAATTCGACGCGATCAGTCAGCGTACCAGTGGTGGGCAATTGCCGGGCAATTCGATCCTACGAGATTTCCTCATCCCGGTGGCCATCCCCGTTGGGGGCGAAGCCAGTGGTTTCGATACAGATTTTTCCGCGCGCCAGACCAGGTTCTTGTTCAAGACTGAAACCGATGTGGGCACCGATCACAAATTGACTGGCCTCATCGAACTCGACTTCAACGTCACAGAAGGCGGAAATGAGCGGATTTCAAACAGCTTTACCCCGCGTATCAGGCAGGCTCTGATAAGCTATGATAACTGGACCTTTGGTCAGGGTTGGTCGACATTTCAGAATGTTGGCGCATTGCCCGACACACTTGATTTTATTGGCGTCACGCCTGGCACTGTGTTCGACCGCCAGCCGCTCGTTCGCTACACCAATGGCGGCCTGCAAATCGCGGTGGAACAACCCGAAACGGTTATCACCGCTCAGGATGGCAGCCGTGTAATCGCAGGCGATGATCAACTGCCCGATGTGGTTGGCCGTTACAATTGGTCGGGCGATTGGGGCAACTTCACTGCCGCCGGCATCGTACGACAGCTGCATGTCTCAACAGACGACCTGATGGGTGTCGATGACTCGGCTTGGGGTTATGGCCTTAGCCTGTCAGGCAAACTCAAGGTCGGGGAGCGGGACGACTTCCGCTTTATGGCAACCGCAGGCGATGGTCTGGGCCGCTATATCGGTCTCAACATCGTGAACGACGCCGCCATCAACATGGATGGGTCGCTCGATCCGATTTTCACTTATTCAGGATTTGCAGCCTATCGCCACGTATGGTCTGACAAACTGCGCTCCAATATCGCCGGAGCTTATTTCAAAGCGGACAATCCAGTCCAACTCACGACGAACCAGGTGACCGATGAAAGCTGGAATGGCTTTGTGAACCTTATCTGGAGCCCGGTGGGTCCAATCAATATCGGTGTCGAACTGATGTATGCGGAACGCACTCTCGAGGACGGACGCAGCGGAAACCTGCAGCGCGTGCAGTTTTCAACGCAGTACAACTTCTGATGAGTTCAGGCACAATCTACCGGGCCATGCGGGCCTTGCTTCAGTGATTGGAAGGCGTGGTGCCGCAGGACCTCATCCTCGATGTCTTAATAACACCGAGCCGCCTAGCATGACCACGCCCAATCCTGCTCCTGCTCCTGCGGCAAGGGCAAGCCCCAGATTTGAAGTGCCCTCCTGCGCCCCATCGAAGCGGGCATTGCGTACCGCGTCTTCGTCAGATCCTTCAACAACGCTCGACGCATCTGCGCCCTCGCGCGGGGCGAAGCCATTGGCTGTTAGGGTCATCTTGGACAAATCCATGCCGCTGGATTTGGCGCCTTTGTTTGCAGCACTGGCAAGCTGATCCAGCAGGTTTGGGTCATTCTTGAATTGCTCAAACGCTGAGCTCAGCATCGTCGCCTGCAAAAGAAGGGCTTCGGCGTATTCCTGGCGTTCTGCATCACTTGTATTGGCAAATGCGGGTGTTGCAGCAAAGGCATTGCGTGCCTGCTGTCTGACCATTGCTACTGTACTCTTGTCGGGATCTTCATCGCGTTTGTTCGCCACAAGCCAAGCGTTGACCCACCAAAGAGTGTAGGCGTCTGCTACATCGTGAGTGTCGAGCCCGTATGAGCTGATCGCTGCGCGCAAATCGTCAAACAGGGTGGGCTGCGCCGCAATCATTCGTTGAAGGTCGGCGCGGCCCGCTTCGGGTGGAGTTCTTTCGATGAAACGCTGGAGATTTTGCTGCGTGCGCTGACGCGAATAATTGTAAGAGGAATTAAAACTAGCCGGCGGCGCGGCCTTTTGCGGCCCGGCGATCAGCGCATTGATGCTTTCGGCACTGACGAAACTGTCACTTCCTTGATTGATCGTTTGGCATGTGCCGCCGCAGATCGAATTGGTCACGTTGTTGAAACCGACCGCACCTCCCATGTTTTGCGCTATCAACGCCGAAGGCAGTGCAAGAAGTGCCAGAATACCAAAAACATACCGGATCATAATCAGCTCCTGATACAAAAATGGAGGTGGCAACCATACCACCTCCATTACTTGAGTCTTGAGTTTTGCGATTACTGCTTGCGTGCCAGCGTTGTTTGGGATTCGCCGACTGCTTTTAGTGACGTGTTGAGAGCGTTGGAGATGATGCTGATCTCCTGGTTCAGCTTCTGCAATTCACCATTGAGTTCACCCAGTTGCGAGGTGTTGGAATTGCCCTGATTGCCAATTTGTTCGCTGACTTCGACCATGCGGTTGATCTTGTCGTCGAGGAGCTTGCCGAGAGCGCGGGCCATGCGAGCAAGGAAGCCGCCGCCGTTTCCGCCAGAAATCTCGCCTTCTTCATCACGCTGGGCGTTGCTGCGCATAAAGCTTTCCATTGTTTCGCGAAGACTGTCCGTTGCGCTCATCAATTCGCCTTGTTGAGATGGCGAGAGGCCGCCTTGCTCGGCAAAGAAATCAATTGTTTCACGAAGGTTCTGGAAACCTGCCGACTCACGTCCGGTCAGACGTCCTATGAAGTTGTCGAACTGCCGAATGCCGAGACCAGAAGCTGCTTGCTGCAGGTTCTGCTCGAACAGCTGATCAAGCCCTGCGTTCTGTGCAAAGGCAGCTTGGGCCATGTCGATCATCGGCTGCGGCAGGCCCATTTGTTGGCCGAACTGCTGGATCGCATTCATTGCGACTTGCGAGCCAATGGTGCGCATGGCGAGGGCGGCCCAACCACCCGGACCCATGGCGATCTGGGCAATGCTGATTGGGTTCATGACTGAGCGAAGAATTCCACCGATTGGCATAAGACTAACTCCCTTTGGAAAGTTCGAGAAACTTCTTAAAGACGACTTGCTTCGTCACAGTCTGTGTCGCTCAATTGGCAAAATCGCTCCATCTGCACATTGCAGAGACAGCCTATGCAATGTGTATAGGTGGCGGGAACTGGGGTCAGTCGAGCGAATAAAACAGCAGACCTGCCAAGGCAGCCAGCTCACGCATTCCGTCGAGATCAAGCTTGCGAACGGCGTTGCTAAGGTGCGTGCGCACGGTGCCTTCACCGATTGAGAGAAGCGTCGCGATATCTGCATTGGACCGGCCCCAACCGGCAAACCGCAATGCTGCTGCTTCAGTTCGGGTAAGGCCTTCGAGTGGTTCGACCAGAGACAATGGAACTCGTGCACCGTCTACGCTGAATTCCCCGATGTCGACTTCACGTTGGCGCGCCGGATCGCGCTGCGCTGCTTCGCGCATACGGGTGATGAGCGCGAGCATTTCCGGGTCAATGGATGCTGGATCGAAATTGAGATCGTTTTCATCTCGACGCTTGAGATCACTCATTGCGGGTCTCCCGCACGTTCCATGATGCTAAAGCTGACATCCTGCCTCGTTGCCAAATCGCCAATGACCATTTCTGCGAGCAGGGGGAGGATCAGCAGCAAGATAAAGATGGCAGCAGTTGTCTTGATGGAAAGGGATAACATGAAGACATTGAAATTGGGCGCAAACCGATTGAGTACGCCCATGCCCAGGTCAATGATGAACAGTATCAACAGGACGGGCGATGCTATGAAGAACGCGATCATGAAGAAGCGTCCCAATTCGCCTTCGAATAATCGCACAGCCTCGGTATCCAGCGTTAGCCCGCCCGGTCCCATTGGCCACACTCCAAAACTCAGCATGAGTGTGCCAACAAGCAATGTCAGGCCGCCCGCAGTGACGAAGGTGACCTGTGCAAACTTGCCAAGAAACGAAGCAGTGAGCGACTGCGTTGAACCGCTGACCGGATCAATGATCTGGGCAATGGTGGCGCCCGACTTGCTGTCAATGATTTCACCAGCGGATGCCATTGCCCACAGGAATGTCCCAAAGAACAGGCCTAGAACGATACCTGCAGCGGCCTCCCTCCCAATCAAGAGAGTCCATTGCGTGGCACTTAGACTTTGCGGTTCGAAGCTGATCGGCAAAGCGAGCGTGACAAGGCCAAATGTTACAATAAGTGAATTGCGCACCAGCGCCGGCATTTGCTCATTTGAGAAGAGCGGCAACATCAGGAAAGCGAACCCGAACCGTGCAGAGCCTGCGCCCACCAACAACGCCTGTTCTGTCCAAGGAACAGCCTCGACTAGCGAAGCTCCAAGGCTATCAGGCACACTCATCCCACCATCTGCGGAAAGTTGCTGAAAATCTGATCGCTGAAAGCGTAAAGGCTACCTGCCATGAGCGAGGCTGTCACAAACAGAGTGAGCACGATTGCAAAAAACTTGAGAGTGAATTGGAGCGTCTGTTCCTGAATTTGGGTGGCCGCTTGCACGACAGCGACCAACAGCCCCACAATCGATGCTGCGATCACAGGCGGGGCTGAAAGAAGCAGCACCAACCACAAAGCCTCCAGTGTGATGTCAGTCATGTCCATAACGGTTCCGGGCTCTCCTTTTGCGCCGACTAAACGTAGGACAGAACAAGTCCGTGGCTAAGCTTCACCCAGCCATCGACCAGCACGAACAAAAGCACCTTAAAGGGCAGCGATATCGTGACCGGGCTGAGCATCATCATGTTGAGCGCCAGAAGAATGTTTGAAATCAGCAGATCGATGATCAGGAAAGGCAGAAATATGAGAAAGCCGATTTGAAACGCGAGCTTCAATTCGCGCACGGCAAAGGCCGGAATGACAATCACGAAATCGGTGTCTGACAATTCCTCGGCCCGTTCCGGACCGCTGATTTGCTTTTGCGTGGCGAGCAGGAAGGCACGATCTTCCTGCGTGGTGTTAGCGACAAGGAATTCTCGCAAAGGTTCCTTCACTCGGTCCGCAGTTGCGATGATCTCTTGGGTATCCTGTATCTGGCCAACATCTGGCGGCTCATCGCCAGGCATTGTCGCAACTTCCTCACCCGTCAGCCCTGCCGCAAGGCTCATATCCTGCAGCGTTGGATACATCACATAGATGGTGAGGATCAGCGCAAGCCCATTCAGCACTACATTGGGCGGTGTCTGCTGGAGGCCTAGCGCGGTGCGCACGATTGAAAGCACCACAACGATTTTCGTAAAGCTTGTGACCATCACCGCCAAAAAGGGTGCCAGCGCAATAATTATGACTGTTACGAGTGCGGAGCCGGGGGTGAAAGTGCCGAGCTCCATCAGATGGAGCTTCCGGACAGTTCAGATGAAGTTTCTCCAGCGTTTTTGGGGTCTGACTGTTCACCAGTGTCTTGAGGGGATGCTTTTTCGGTTTGCGTCTGGTCCAAAAGCACGGCGAAACGATCGCCGATCCGCACGATTTCCCCACGTCCAATGCAGCGTCCAGCGACTGAAAGCTCGGCACTTAATCCCTCTGCCACAGCGCCGATATCAAACGTGCCGGTCTGGGCCATACGTGCTAACTCTGACTGTGTGATTGCCGTATCGACGAGATGAATCGCTACTGGCACGCTAAGGGTTGAAAACTCTTCATCACTAGAGTGCTGCTCACTTACGGACATGGCGCGAACTGTTCCTTGGCCTAGGGGATTGGAGAGGGGGGAGGGATGTTGGGAAAGCGTCGGGACTAGAGTGCCGCTGAGAGGATCAAGCCCGAGCGGTGGCATGCCCGGGCCGCTAAGAATCCTCTCAGGGCCATCGCAGCCGCGGATCAAAGGCCAAGGGCCATGACGCAGCACGACCATATCGCCTCCCTCAAGTGCTTCAGCTTCGCTCACGGAAAGGCGCGCAGCATCAAAACACAGGCGTACAATCACAGGCGCACTAGGCTTCGAAGACTTGCCGGGTGATGCAATATAGGTCGTGAGGATAAGGCGACCCAGAGCCTGACCATTTTGATGGAGAGTCAGAGCTGGGTAGTCCTGGGAGAGCTGGCGGAAATCGTTGAACTCAGCCGCAACGCCGAGCGCTTGCTCAATTTCTGAAAGCACATCCTCGTGCTCACTGACGGCCAGGACAAGTGCTTCTGCAGGTGCGCCCTTCAAAGGCGGGTTCCTGAGAGGCAAGAAGAACAGACTTTCGCTGGTGAACCATACACCATCGGTTTTCCGAGCCGGAGTGATCTCAATATCAAATCCGGCTTCACGCAGCCTCTCGGCTGCTGCTCGTGCTTGGGCAATGTGTTCTGGCACAAGATCGCAGACAGTCGCGCCAAGACCTCTGACGGGAAGGTTCATTGGTTTTGTTCCTGGCCAATTCCCTCGTCCGCCATTCGCAAGCGAAAACGTTTGGCAGCATCCTGCATTGCGGGGTTTGAAGATGGCTGTGGCGTGCTGTCGTTTTCGAGTTCGGGGTCAGTCTCGCCGCTTATAGGCCAGCTTTTGATTGGTGTGATCGCATGCGCCGTCACGCCCAAAAGCATTTGCTCACCTTCAACTTCGACCAGCACCAGCCTTTCACGCGGACCGATCGGCAATGCTTTCTCAAACCGCAAGTTTGGCCCGGCATCTCCACCAGAAAGCCGCCCAAAGCTGCCATCCTGAAAGCGTTTCAAAAGCCATAACGTCCCCCAGGCCAGTGCGACGACAAACGCCAGCGAAATGATGATCGCGAGAAGAGATGAGAATAGCGTTCCGATGTTCATGGCGGGTAGCTTATCGTTCTAATCTGCGGATGCGAGTTGAGGGGGGAGCTGCTCGGGTTGGCTCGCTTCACGGTGAAGGTCGCATTCCATCGGTGCTTCGCCAGAGCGAGCCTTTCGCGCCCACAGGATAACTTCGGCGATCGCGTCAAACATGTCTTCCGGAATCATTTCGCCCACTTCGCCGCGCGCCCACAATTTCCGCGCCGTTGGCACGTGACGAACAACTGGCACGCCGCAAGATTGCGCAACGTCGCGCATTGCAGCTGCGATTTCGCCTTCTCCGCGTGCGAGGACAACAGGGATCGGCGCATTGTCTGGATCGTATGCCAACGCAATCGCAAGATGCGTCGGATTGACGAGCAAGGCGTTGGAATCTGCCGTTTGTGAGACTGAACCTGATTGGGCCCATTCCTGCGCCAACTGACGCCGCTCCCCTTTTATGTGCGGGTCGCCTTCATCGCGCTTGTGTTCATCTTTGATATCGCGGCGGCTCATCATCATTTCTTTGATGAACTGTTTCCGTGCCCAGATCGCATCACCAATCGCAACGAGCACGAAGACCGCACTCACTAATGCAAGGATCTTTAGAGTGACGACGTAGGTGTGGATGGCATCAGCGGTACCGGCCTGCATCCCTGCGCCTTCGCGCCAAAGGGGATCGGTTGCTGGTATCAGCATGCCGGTGACTTCATTGATCTGATCTTCTGCGACAAACCATACAATGGCGACAATCGCGATGACCTTGATCAGCGTCTTGACCAATTCGATCAGGCCCTGCTTGCCGAATATCCGTTTGATCCCTTCAACGGGATTTAGGTTATCGGGTTTCGGCTTCAGCTTTTCTGTAGCGATAAGACCTTTGGTCTGCAGGAACTCAGAGAAGAACGCGGCAGCGCAAAGCGGGAAAAGAATGATCGCGGAAAGCGATAAAAAAAGTAGAGCGGCCTCGCTCCCCAATCCAGCCAATTGCTCCGCAAAATCCGCAGTCGCTGCGGTTTGGACAGTGGTTTGGGCAAAACCGGTAATGCGCGAACCGATGTAGCCTGATGCCACCATCAACAAGACTACCGCGGCCATCGTGCCCAGCATCGGGGTGATTTCTTTCCCTTTTGGGATGTCACCTTTCTTTCGAGCGTCCTGCAACTTGCGGGCAGTAGGAAGCTCTGTCTTGTCTCCGCCTTTGTCCTTGTCTGCCAATGCGCCGCTCTCCGATTTAGTGTCGACTCGTCCCTGTCCGCGCAGCTGGCGTATCAGGACTTCCACTATGGATTCAGTGTCGTCAGAATAAAGTCAATGACGAATCCACTAATTACACCCTTGTCAGTAAATGATATTCGCGAATCTGAAGTAATGACTTCAATTTGTCTCAAGGCCGACCTGTTGGAAAAATGCGACAAGTCGAATGTGCAAAAAAGGCAATATACTTCGAAAATGCCACATAAATACCTAAAAAATATATGAAAAATGATCGACCTTAACAGGCTTTTCAGTTTCGAAAAAATGATTATCGTTTGGGTGACTAGGCAAAGATAGCGATGTGAGTCGTGCCGATTCTTTTAAATTGGGACATAATAACAGAGGTTTATCGTATAGTGAGGCGATCTCCCCAGTAGAGTTCGCTTAACAATCTTATTTTGTCATAAATAATGACTAAGAGGGGGTTTGTTTTGCGAATGACTATTGCCACGCATGTTAGAGTTTTAGGTATTCTGGGATTAATTAGTGTTAGCCCAGCATCCGTTACTGCGAGAGAGAAACCGCCAGGGCCCATAGAGAACCCCGGGGAGTGTCCGATCGATGCGCCGCTCAGAGTGGCAAATCTCGACACCCTCCGTCATTTTGAAGGTCTGATCGGCCACTGCCCAGTTTCAGCCTTCGTAGAAACGACAATCCGGCAAACAAGTCACTTGCGAGCGATGAAGGTGGAGGCAAACGATTCTCCTCAGTTCATCCCAGCATGGAAAATTCCCGCTGAGACGGAACAGGGTGCAGTCGATGGCAAGTCGAAGAAAGAACGCGATCAACAAACTGTCGCGATAGCTTCGCGTGACGGAAGTCAAGTGGCGATCCGGCCAGGCGTAGGTGCATGGAACACAGGCGCCAATCAGACCGCGACAGGAGCGGTGGCAGCGATGCCACAACCTTCGGCGGGGACGTCTGAGCAAGAAGCCGCAATACTTGCACTTCGTCCACGAAGCTATGCGACCGCCTTTGATGAGACGATCGCGAATGCTGCGCGGGCTCATCGGGTCGATCCGCTTCTGCTTCATGCGGTGATCAAACAGGAATCAGCGTACAAGCCTAACGCGACCAGTCATGCTGGCGCACGCGGCCTGATGCAGGTTATGCCCGGTACTGGCAGAATGCTCGGAGTGCGCAATTCGCAGCACCTCTACAATCCGAACACAAATGTGAATGCTGGGGCCAAGTTGCTAAGTCAGCTTTGGTCTCGGTTTGACGGAAACATCGACCTCGTTCTCGCCGCCTACAATGCGGGCGAGGGCGCGGTGCGCAAATATGGCAATGCGATCCCGCCTTACCACGAGACGCGCAATTATGTCGTGAAGGTCAAGGCGAATTATCGAAAACTAGCGGCTGAAAGCGGGTTGACGGTAAACTTCTGATGGAGCTGATCCATGGCCTGAAGCGTTCGGCAACGCACATTCCGTCAGCCCAGATCGCGATTATCGCGGGTTTGCTCGCCATATTTGCGATGTTCATTCTGCCGTTTCCCCCGGCTCTGCTTGATGTTTTTATCGCGATCAATCTTACGATTGCAGTCTTGCTGCTCATCGCAGTCATCAGTGTTCGTCAGCCGCTGGATTTCTCCACTTTCCCCTCAGTTCTCCTCTTCACCACAGTGACCCGCCTGGCGATCAGCATAGCAACCACGCGCATGATCCTGAGCGAGATGGACGGTGGCCAGATAATTAGAGAGTTCGGTGAAACGGCAGCGGCCGGCAGCATCGTTATCGGACTGGTGGTGTTTCTGATCATCACGGTGGTGCAGTTCATCGTCATATCCAAAGGTTCAGAGCGCGTCGCCGAGGTGTGCGCGCGCTTCAGTCTCGATGCGATGCCTGGCAAGCAGCTTTCGATCGACAGTGACTTGCGTTCGGGGCTGTTGTCGAAGGATGAGGCGCGAGAAAAACGAAATCTGCTTGAGCAAGAGAGCAAGCTTTACGGCAGCCTCGATGGGGCGATGAAATTCGTCAAAGGCGATGCCATTTGCGGCATTGTGATTGTGTTGATCAATCTGATCGGCGGTATCGCGGTGGGTATGTTTACTCATGGCCTTTCGGTGACAGAGGCGGCTACGACCTTCTCAATCCTAACGATTGGCGATGGGTTGGTTGCGCAGATACCCGCTTTCCTTTGTGCACTGGCGGCAGGCCTGCTGGTTACTCGCAGCAATGACCCGGAAACCAAGTCCGACCTTGCGCCTGCTATCTTTTCGGAAGTCGGGGCCAGGCCTGGAACACTGATTGCGGCTGGCATCATCGCGTTTGTCCTTGGGCTGATCCCGGGCTTTCCAGTTGCGGTTTTCTTTTCACTCGGTCTTGTACTTACCGGCTGCGGGGTATGGCGGCATGATTTCATAGGGCCTAAAGTGCGCGGCGTCTTTTCGCGCGGCACGACCGACACTGAGGAGGCGCCAAGCGAAATCACACTCCGTGCAAGGCCTGCGCCAACGGCTGAGCCACTGGTTCTTTTTCTTGCCTGGGACGGAGCAAGCGCGGCCGATATGCAGCGCCTCGCCGAAAAGTTGGATCAGTCTCGCAGCGAAGTGCAGGAGCGTTCCGGAATTGCTCTTCCTGCGCTGCGAATTGCGCAGTTCATCGAAGAGCGACCGTCGGGAAGCTGGGAGCTATCTGCCTATGATGCGCCGCTTGCGCTTTCACGAGAAGACCCTGCACATATTGAAGAGCGTTTGCCAGCGCTTGTGCGGGAGTTTTTGCGCCGCAATCTGCCGGTCTTCCTCGGCCTTCAGGAAACGACTGAAATGCTCGACAGACTTGGGGAAACCTATCCCGAAGTCGTGAAAGAGACCGTGCGCGCCGTATCCATGCCAACCATTCGCGAGGTGCTTCGACTACTTGCAGAAGAGCAGGTCCCTCTGCGAAACCTGCGTGATTGCGTCGAGGCAATTTGCGAAGCCGGACAAAGCGAGCGTGAGCCCGCGGCTATCGCTGCCAGAACTCGCGCCAAGCTTCGCCGGAACCTTATCGCACCACTCTGCGATGATGGTAAACTGCGCGTTCTGATGATCGGGCAGCGCGCTGAAGAGGCCATCCGCAAAACAGCAACGGTAATTGACGGTCAAACACGTTTGGCAATCGATCCGATGAAAATGCGGGATTTTGTGCGATTGATCGGGAGCGAAGTCGAAAAAAGCGAAGCGCGTGCGATCCTCACCGCTCAAGATCTACGCCGTCCATTGCGTTTGATCACTGCCGCCGATCTTTTCGAAGTGCCGGTGCTCAGTTTCAATGAATTAAATCCCGCTGTCCCGCTCGATGTGGTCGGCCAGCTCGATATTGAACCCGATCTCGTGTCGCATTCAGGCGCGACCATGCATGAAATGGAGGCAGCAGAGTGATCCCCCAATCTCTCGCTCATGAGTGTATCGGATTATTCCTTCGCCACGCGATAACAGTTTTAGCCGTTATAATGGCGTTGCTCTCACTATCGATCAGTTCATCGGTGCAAGCGAAAGAGCCCCCATTTTCCGACAAGAAAATTTCGCTCAGCGCACGCGGCCAGGATGTGCGCGACTTTGTTGCTGACCTCATGGGCGAGGCTGGTCTTGCTGTAAAAGTAAGCACCGCTGTAAAAGGTCAAAAGGTTCAGGGTGTCTTTCCAGGAACCCCTAAACAGATTTGGCAAGCGATTTCGCGCGCCTATGGCTTGGTCGCGTATTACGATGGATCTGTCGTGCGCGTTTACTCCCAAGAGGAATTGAGCAGCCGCTCGATCAGCACTTACGACCCAGCACAATTGCTTGCCCAGATTCGCAAGCTCGAAATTGGCGATGCTGTCAACATTGCCAAGGCTGGCGATGGTATCGTGTTGGCAAGCGGTGTTCCGGCCTATCTCGACAGGGTCGAATCCCTCGCGAAGAAAATGCCGGGACAGTCTGCTCTTGCACAAGGGACCGGTGGGCCAGCTGTCAGACCAGTGCCGGTGGCGCAATCGCTTTCCTCGCCATTGGTTCGCACCAGTGTGAGTTCCAAAGTGCTCCAACCGGCAGGTGGTCGCAACCCTTTCGAAGTGCGTATCTTTTATCTCAAATACCGAGATGCTGCTGACCGTGAAGTCCGCAGCACCACACGCGCTGAAATCATTCCAGGCGTTGCAAGCCTGCTGCAGGAACAGATGGGCGATGGCCGTCAGCCTGGTGATGTAACGACCAATGGCACCAATGTTCGTCCGACAGATGGCATTAGGCGCATCGGGCCTGAAACAGCCTATGACCCGTTGCTTGGCGCGCTTGTCCGAAACGAGCCCCAGGAAGCGCCAACCGCTGCAACTCTTGATCTCAACGGTCCGCGCATTTCAGCAGACCGGATCAATAACGCGGTGATTGTCCGCGATCGTCCAGAAATCATGCCGGTTTACGAAGCGCTGATCGCAAATCTCGACATTGAACCTCTCATTATCGAAACGCAGGTCACTATTCTCGAACTGGATGTCACTCGCCTCAAGGAATTGCGTGTCACCTTGGGCGGAATAATTGCCGATCTGGGCCTTGGCGTCTTAATCGGCAGCCCCGATCTTGGACCCGGAGGCATAACCGGCGGTCTCGTGACGAATGATGGTGACTTCTTCTTCGGGCGACTGCGCCTGCTCGAGGAGAATGGAGCGGTTCGCGTGGTGACGCGTCCCACGCTTTCAACAACAAATAACGAAGTGGCGACGTTCGACATAACGGCTGAGCAAGTCATTCGTAACCAGTCGGAACGCGTCGCCAATGCGTTTGCGATCAATTACGGCCTTGCAATGCGCATCCGACCTTCTGCCATCGAAGACGGCGGCGACATGCGTATCCGAATGCAGATCGAGATTAGCGATACATCGCTTAATGGGATGGAGGTTGACGGGGTGCCGACAGCTGCCGGACCGCGCATAACGACAACCGCGATTGTAAGGCACGGCGAAAGCGCGATGCTCGCTGGGTTGGCTAGAACTCGAAACTTTGATCGAAAGCGCAAAACCCCGATCTTGGGCGATATCCCGTTGCTGGGCGAAGCATTTAAAAGTCGCCGGAAAGGTGAACAGCAGATTGAACGACTGATCTTGCTGACGCCGCGCGTGCGCAATCTCGGATCAGTTGGCGTCGCGCGCCAGCGTTTCAATCCGCATTCGATAGATCAACTGAGCTCGGTTGAAGGGCAGGGGGCACAGCGGCCATGAACGCAATCTCACCCGTTTCAGAGCAGCGTGTCGATTTCGCGGCTGCTGCTGATCCGCAAGACGGCCGGAACCACGAAAGGATGTTGTTGCGTGTGCTGTTGGGGCGCAGCAAGGGTGCGCAGCACAGCCTGCCCCCTGATCGCAGGATCATGGTTGGCCACAGTTATGAAAACGATATCGTGCTGCGCGATAAAGAATCGCGTGGCTTCGCAATCCAGCTCACGCCGCAAGGCCGCCTTGCACTGCTCGAAGTGGTTGCAGGACATATCATGGTTCTCGGACGCAAATTGGTTGTGGGTGAGCGGATCATGCTCGAACCGTTTGTGCCTGTACGCTTTTCTAGCTTTGTTTTTGCGATCGGTGGCGAATGCGAAGAACGCTGGCTTGAGGCGGAAAGAATTGCCCAGCAAAATGCCATAGCAGCGCCGCCAGATCATGGCACATTGCTCCCCAATACCAACATGACTGAGCGGATTGATTTGCGCACTCAACCAATGCGCGATCGGTATGGCGCAACTATCGGCTCTCCCAAGGTTTTGTCGGCTTTTGCCACGCTCTTGTTGGTCTTGGCCGGTGGCACATGGTTCGGGACCAGCGTGCTTGGCGGAGCGAGAGTTTCTGAGGAGCGCGTGCAAAGAGACCTCGCCGAGATCGGCTTCGGACGTTTGATAGTTGAACCCGCTCATTATGGCGAAGGGCTTGCTATCATAGGTCTTGTACCGGGTGAGGATGATCTTTTGAGGCTCAAGGCCTGGACTGAGAAGGAGTATCCCGACATCACTTTGGGCGTTGCCACGCTGCAAGGCGCAGCGGAAGCAGCGGACAACCTTCTCGCCGCTCAAGATGTAGACGCAGATGTCCGCCCCGATGGCGTTAATGGCCTCGTTATCGAGACCGAGTTTTTGCCAAGGGACAGGTTAGGCGATCTTGAAGAGCGGTTGAGACGCGACTTGCCGCGCGTCGCTTCATTCACCTTTGAAACGTCGGCAGATAGGGGTGAAGCTGACCTCGCCTATTTCTTCAATGCGCCAGGCTATGGCGCAGCGAGCTTTGTTTCGGGCGATCCCAGCTACATCGTGACGGAGGACGGCACGCGCTGGTTCTCTGGAGCGAACCTGCCGACGGGTCACACGATCATCGAAATCAAGGAAAACGCGGTGATTGTCGAGCGTGAAGGCCTGCGCGACACCCTGCGAATGTAGGCTGCACTCAGGACGAATGAATTTGGAAGCAGAAGTAGGAAAGGAAAGAAAGCGATGAACACAATAGACACTCGCATCCTCACCGACCTTGCGGGGTCAGGGACTATGTTTCAATCCCAAGGACGTTCGCGCAACTGGTTTGAGGCATTTGCCGGCGCGTGGGGCGCAGCGCTTGATAATCAGGCGCTTCAAATAGAGCAGCAGTCGGATGGTATCGCCAATAATGGTGGCGATAGCCCTTCAGCGATCACTCAGCTGACTGCGGAATCGATGCGGATGAGCTTTATGGCACAAAGCAGCCATACTTCGCTCGACAGCGTGTCAAAAGCGCTCGAAACCATGGCTCGTAAGAGCTGATCGCCATGAGCATGGATGCCATAATCAGCACGCTAGTTGCGGCAGCAAGCGGAACTGCAACCGACCGAGTGATCACTCTGGGGCCAACCCCGAATGCCTCAGAGGCGCTAGGAGCGACCGGAGCCGCAAATTCGACAAAGGCGGATAAATTCGCAGCGGCGATAGAACAGGCGCAATCGGTCAGCGGTGCTGCGCCTACCGAATTACCTGCGCCTGTCGGAAACATGCTGCGCGCGCTGGACGGTATCGACGTGCAGGCGCGGGCTGTCACTGATTATGCGCAGTCTGCCCAGTTGAGCGGAGGCGAACTGACACCGGGGGAAATCGTCCAACTGACGATGAAATGCCAGGAATTCATGTTCCAGTGCCAGCTCACCTCAAACATCGCCAATCGAAGTGCTGATGGGATGCAGCAACTCTTCCGCCAGCAAAGCTGAGGAACCGCAAATGAAACGACTGATGCCGCTGTTCGTTACGATGTTCACCGCATTCGCCTTGGTGGCATGCAGCGGGCAAGAACTCTACCGGGATGTTGGTGAGCGCGAAGCCAACGAGATGATCTCTGTCCTAATGAGTGCGGGGATCGACAGCAGCAAAAGTCCCGGTGAGAAGGGATCTTTCACGGTTCACGTTGACGACAGCGATTTTGCGAGGGCGGTTGAGGTTCTGAAGCAAAATGGATTGCCACGGGAGAATTTTGAATCCCTCGGTACGGTGTTTGAACAAAAGGGCTTCACGTCCTCAAAGGTCGCACAGCAAGCACAGCTGATGTTTGGCCTAAGCCAGGAGCTATCAAACACAATCAGTCAATTCGACGGCGTCATCGAAGCGCGCGTCCATCTCGCTCTGCCCGAAGCAAATGCTCTTACTGGAAGAGCAAGTCCACCTTCTGCTTCGGTATTCGTCAAGTATCGCGAGGGTTTAGACCTGCCTGCGCAAACGGCAGCAATCAAATCGCTCGTGACGAACAGCATCGAAGGACTGGACTACGACAGTGTTTCTGTCGCCATGACCGAAGCAAAGCCGCTCCCCACTGCACCGGATGATCCGGTTGGAGATGTCTTTCGCGAAGTCTTGATTCCATTCGCTGGCGCTCTTGGCCTGTTGCTGTTGCTGGCGGCGGGGTGGCGTTACGCTTCATTACGCAGCGCGGGAAGGCAGGCGCATCGAATGAGGCATCATCTAGGCAGCGAGTATCGCTCTGAAGCGCCTTTTGACGAAGCCGATCTTGACGATGCCGGTATCCGTGCATCCGAGCCCGCGGAGTAGCGCCAGGATGGCAGCCTCCGCCTCTCGCGTCTCCTTGTCGCCCCGGGCCCTGCGTTTCCAAAAGCGGCTGAATGGCGAGCGCGAGCCGACTTTCGCAATTTTTGTCCGTCAGCGGAACGCCAATCGCCTGCTTCAGTACGATGGCGATGATCTGGCCCGCGCTGTTGCAGTACTACAGGCAAAGCCCGCCTTGGACAAAGAAGTGGGCGGCCTGCGCTTGCAACAATTGGCAAATGCGTTGGGCGAGGATTTGCTTGACGCTTTGCTCGAAGTTGACCTTCTTTGCCTGCCTCAAGATGTCCTGCACGACGATATTCCTCAATCAAATGCTCTGACTGAGCGTGGCTATGGTCTGATCGCGCAGGCTGGCGATAATCCCCAGATTGCGCGGCTAGTCCAACGTGCTTCTGATCTGTTGCGACGGGTTAATGATTCACGGGAGTGCGCGGCATGAGCGGCCCGATTATCATGGGTGAGGCGCTTATCTCTCTCCCAAGCGCACGGATTTCTCGCTGCGATGTAAAGGAAATGCGCGAGGCTTCCGATCTCTTGGCCGAGGCCAGACGAATAAAGGAGGAAACCGAAACTGCGCGTGAGGCTGCACGCGCAGAAGGCTACAAGCAAGGAAAACAAGCTGCGAGAAATGAGCTTGCCGAGGCGCTTTGTGTTGCGTTGGAAAAACTCTCGGTCGGTTTTGCTGAGGAGAACGCAAAACGCAATGCGAAGGTTGGCGAAGCAGCGATGGAAGTCGTCACTGGTCTAATCGGAAAACGCGATAATGTTGAGGTGGTGACCGGCCTTGCAGCGCAGGCACTGAAAAGCCTTGGAGCTGGACAAGAGAATTGTGTCGTGCAGCTGGCACCCGACTTGGTCGCCCCCGTGACTGAGCGGACGAGCGATAAACACTCTTTGGCGCAAATCGTGCCGAATGACGCTCTGGGGCCTCTTGGTTGCAGAGTTCTGACCGCAGATGGTGTGATTGTCGCTGATCTCGACACTCAGCTAAAGACGTTGCGCACGCGCTGGGGCCTTATCGAGACAGACGAGGCGGAGTCATGAACACTCAGAGTCTTCAAATGGTTGAAGAGGCGACTGACAGGGTGAGCAACCAGTCTTCTGCATCCTTGATGGAGAGCTTACGCTCGCCTCTATTTGAACAGCGCGGGAAATTGATTGGAGCAGTGGGCACCACTTTGCGCGTGCGCGGTGTGCGAGCGCGGATCGGTGATCTAGTGGAAGTGTTGGGCGGTGCTGACGAGCATAGCCTTAGCGCAGAAGTGGTCGGGTTTGAGGGGAATGATCTGCTGCTCACTCCTCTCGGCGATCTGCGCGGCCTCCAGAGTGAAGTCGAAGTCGTCCTGCGCGAGATGGCTGATCGTGTGCCTGCGCACAACGGCCTTTTGGGCCGCGTTATCGATGCACGCGGGCTGCCGTTTGATGGCCTTGATCCAATCACGCCAAAGCCGGATAGTCCATTGGTATCGCTCTCACCTTCGCCAATGGATCGACGCGCCATCACTCAGCCTCTGGAAAGCGGAATCCGTGCGATTGATGGTCTTCTAACTGTGGGCGAAGGGCAGCGGCTGGGAATTTTCGCGGCCGCGGGGGGTGGCAAATCGACCCTGCTGGCGATGCTAGCTCGCCGTGCGAATGCCGATGCTATTGTGATCGGAATGATCGGCGAGCGTGGCCGTGAAGTGCCCGAATTCATCGAAGATGCTTTGGGTGAAGAAGGGCTTGCGCGCTCGGTTGTGGTGGTTGCAACATCGGATCGACCGGCAATGGAACGGGTGAGGGCTGCCCGAGCGGCGACAGCTATTGCTGAAGGTTTCCGAGCACAAGGCAAGCATGTCCTGCTATTGATGGATAGCGTTACCCGTTACGCCCGCGCCCTTCGCGAAATCGGACTTGCGGCAGGTGAACCAGCTGTTCGGCGCGGTCTGCCGCCTTCGGTGTTTGCGGAATTGCCGCGGCTTTTTGAGCGGGCTGGATCAGATAGCCGTGGTGCCATAACCGCGCTCTATACCGTGCTGACCGAGGGTGAGGAAGAAGACCCCGTAGCAGAAGAAGTCCGGTCCCTGCTTGACGGACACATTGTGCTGTCCCGCAGTCTGGGCGCGCGGGGACATTATCCTGCAATTGACATTGGTCGCAGCCAATCGCGTCTATTTCGCAAGTTGGCAGGGCACGGGCAAATTGCGGCAGCCGAAGCAGTGCGGGCAATGATGGCAAAACTCGATGATATCGAAATGCTTGTTCAGATGGGCGAATACCAGCGAGGGGGCGATCCTTTGGCTGACGCCGCGTTGGACCAGAGAGACGCGATCGAGAGCTTTTTGAGGCAGCGACCTAACGAAGCGAGCGACGCCTCAACGACGCTCGCCAGGCTACGCGCTATTGGGGAGACGATACTGTGACCTCTCATACTGAAAGGCGCCGCCTTATGCAGGTTCAACGGATTACAGAGTTGAGGGAGCGGCGGAGCGAAGAGGCTCGATTGCGAGCTTTGGAGGCCGAGCGTGAGGCGTCTGAACGAGCGACAGCTGCAAAGGCCCGCCTTAAGAGCGCCATGGCCACAGAGTCAGATGCGCGTTCCGCTTTCTTTGAGCATCACGGCAACTCAGATTCTGAAGCATGGATGATCGCGAGTCAGATGAGAGAGGAGCACGCTTTGGGTGTAGCGCGAATTGCGGATGAAAAACGTGATTTGGCTCGTGAAGCTGCGGTCCTTGCGCGTCAGGAACATGAGAAACTGCGCGAGCGGGCCTGTTTGCTCAATTCCCGCATCGCTGCTGTCTCTCGCGATATCCATAGGCGCGCTGACGACCGCGATGAGGAAGATGCGGAGGAATGCCGAGCATGACTTCAAATCCTGCCGCTTTTTCGAGCAATGCTCCGGCGTTCAAACCGGCGCAATCTCTCCGCGCAGCTCACCCTGATCCAGCGCGCGAACCACCGCGAAAACAATCCGAGACGCGCTCAGCTCGCGAGCGGTTTTCCGCAAAGCTTGAACAAAACAGTGAGAAAAGCTCCAACGCTGGCGATGCTGTAAAATACGAAGATACTTTAGGTCAGGACCGTCTGAGTGCTTATCGCGATCAGGGCAGCGGTTCTGGTAATACTGGATCTCATTACGATCACGCCAATGCGCAAGTCTCTCAAATAGTCCAGCTTCAGGCTTTGGCAAACTCATCAACCACGCAGCCCAGCGGGCCAACCATTGATACAGTGATGCTAGAAAGAATGGCGGCCCAAATCGCGGAGAGCTGGCCCACGGGCGGTGCACAGCAAGCCAGCATTACATTTCCTGATACGGCTATCGCTAAAGCCGCACACATAATTCGCGAACCTGATGGCAGCATGGCTGTGCGGATTGCAGGGCTCGATCCAAAGCTCGCTGCGATCAAGCAAGCGCAATTGCAGCTTCAACTGTCAGGAGCACTTGCCCGCCGACGTTTGAAAATTGCCTCTTTGCAATTTGAAACAGTGGATCAGCTACGCGGTACGCGTCCCGACGTGCCCGGCGATGACCCCGCGATCTCTCGGGCTGTTTGATCAATCTGAGCAATTGAACCGGCCAATGTCTCGGTCTCGCGGGAAGTTTCATGCGCGCAAATTACGCGAGCTATCGTATCCAAAGAAGCCGCTCCGGGGCGCGCGGCAAGCAGAACCGCGCTCTCTTGGACAAAACCGTCAAGCGATCGTGCCAGCAATCCTTCATCGACTGGCCGAGCATTCAATTCGCCCCCCAGCTCCCGCGCCGTGCCAATTACGTCGTAAATGTCTTCGCCATCTCGAAAGCTTTCACGCTGATCACCTTCGCTTTCGTGTTCGCCATCGAGCAGCCGAAATTCGCGGGCGAAACGCCCTGCAACCTTACCCGCAAGTTTGCGCAAAGCACTGCCTGTGCGATTGCCGTTCTGGGTTGGACCGCCTGAGCCGATCGCAGATGTGCCTGTGGCGCCGCTAGGTCGAATTGGACCGACCATGACGTTCAGCGCGCCTTACCAGATGCTTTAGCAACCTGCTTGATTGATTTGACCGCGCCTGGAGAAGCGACGAAGCCTGCTTGTTTCATGGCAGGCGTTGGCCATTGCCCAGATGCAAATTTCTCGACGATCTCTTGAGTGGAGGGAGGGGGCCAGGAGGCTGCTTTTGCTTTGACTTGATCGAGCAAGGCGCGGCGTAGCGGCTCTTGTTTCTCGTCTTGGGAAGGCTCCATTAATCGAGCTGCGGGCAAGGCGCCTTTGTTCGATACAAGCCAGGGATTGGCTCCGCCTTCGATCAATGCTTGGGCAGATTCATAGTCCTCAAATCGGATCGCAGCGAGAAGCGGCGTAGTGCCTATCGCGTCAGCATGATTCACGTCCGCACCGGCTTTAACGAGCAGCTCCACCGCATCGGCACGTTTGTAGTATAAGACTTCTCGCAAAGGTGTGGTTCCATCGCCCTGACCGGCCTGTGGGCGCGCATCAGGTGAGGCCCCAGCCTGAAGCAGCATTGTCGCCATCAGCATATCGTCGGCAAGAAGGGCATATATCAAAGGGTTCCCAGCAGGAATGCCATCGGGGTCTGCGCCCAGATCAAGCAGCGCACCGACCATTTGTGCATCACAGCGCGCAACCGCAAAGGTCAGCAATCCACCGGTATTGCCATCGGAAGAGACCTCTCCGTCAGCCAAAACGCGATGAGTTTCAAGCAGGCGCGGATTGCTTCGCACCAGCTCTTCAACTGCGGCGACATCACCTTCGTTTACCGCATCATAAATGCGTCGCCCTTCCTCCCCGTTGGAGAGGTAATTGCGCACCTTTTCAGCTGTCGGCAAAGATGGATTGGAACGTTGGAAACAGGACGGTCCTGCAGTCACCGGCGTACAACTCCCATTCACTGCACCGACCAGCGCAACAATCGAAATTGCAAAAGCGCTTGTGCTTCTAGACATCGCTGTCAAGCATAGGCGCAGACCAGCCGTGGGCCAAGTCAATTGCTCTGGAGGCTGTTAATCACATAGCCGATGCCATGACGCGCGCCGGGATGATCCTGATACCATCGCATCCCTTCGGGACGAACTGCCTCTATCTCGATCCGGTTGCCGAATGCTTCGGGCGCATCAACCATTTCGCGGCCGAAGTATCCTCCCGCAGCTCCGCCTACTGGTCCACCGAGCCAGCTACCAAGGCCGCGTCCAAGAAAACCGCCAATCATCTGGTCGCCGCCATCCTGAAGTAATGACAATACGTCACCACGAACGTAGACTGCGCTGATATCCGGCGTGTCGATCTGACCATCGGCTCCGGCAAATTCCCGTGCGGCATTGATCGTATTCTGGTGAAGCCCGGATGCGTTGAAGGTTGTTGCATCAAGTTCGCCTGCAATAGCTGCCGCTGAGGCAAGACCACCGCCGAGGGAATGACCGGTGATCGTGACGCGCGAGCCTTCGGGCACCACAAGGCTTTCGCCGATCTCCAAGGCGCGGGTGTAGTGATCGGTTTCAAGACCCACAGCCTGCCGACCATTCGACACCCAATCGCTGCGCGCGGATGTTGAGCCCCTAAAAGCGACTGTGTAGCTCGTTTGTCCGTTGATTTCCTGGACGTAAACCTCTGCCCTGAACGCAGTGGTGGGCGAGCGCAGCATATCAGCTGTCAGGCCGATCTCGGCCAGTTGTTCAGCAGTGGCCCTGCTCCAGCCTTGCGGAGGACCGATTTCGCCGTAAACGGCTTGCGAAAGCTGAGCCAATTCGAGCGTTGAGGGCGGCGGAGGTGCTGCGTTATTAAGCTGGGCCAATTCCACCTGAGGTTGCGATCCGGTAGTTGTTTGGCCTTGAACTGGCGTGATTTGCGCGAATTGGCCGGCGCTTGGGTTTTCCGCAGTTGTCCCGAGATTTCCCGTCTCCATCGCGCGCCGCGCGGCTTCGACGCGATTGGTGCCAATCGTTTCGGAATCTGTTGGAGTGCTATCAACCCGCGAAACGCCCGCAGTTTCGGACCCGCGCGAAACTTCGCTCGAACCACTTATGGACACGGCGCTCTCCCGTTGAGTTGATACAAGGGACCGAATGCCACAGGGGATACGAGGCTGTCTCTATACGTTTTGCAGATGGGCGTGAGCTGCGATGCGCGATTTAAAATCGCTCCCAGATCGTCGCAAGCAGGCGATCATCGAGATCAATCTGTTCAAGCAGTGGGAAAGGGATAGCGCTGGCACATTGGCCGGCAGCACGCTCCAGGCCCTCTGGTTCTACACGCGCGCTGCGACCCGCAATGGTGAGAAGCGAATCCTCAACTTGAGGGACGCTTTTTCGACGATTTCGACGTTCAGCTGCAAAACCGATCTTCGCCTGTTCAATTTCGTAGGCCAAATTGCTCTCTTCGAAATAGCATCCATCGACTGCGATGCCCTTTGCTTCCAGCCCACCCTGACCATCACTCCGGACTATGACCGCTGCACTTGCCCGATCGAGCAAAACTGGAAGTACCCGACTGTATAGTCCGGGCGCGCCCTTGTCAGTCGGAAACGCAGCCTCGCGCGATAGAAATAACCGGTAGCTGCCATCTGATAGCCAGTCCGGCTTGCCCAATGCCGTTCGCAAGGTGATCTGGCGTGACCGGTACGAATTGGAAATACAGCCAATTTGTTGGTCGCCATTGTTAAAAGCGAGACATGCATCACGCCCTTGCTCCCAGATCGCGCGCTGAGATGCGTAATCGGCTGTGTCCTTAGCTTCTTCTTCCAGCAGGGCCACAGATTGCAAGAGGTTGCGCATGGTGCTTCCCGGCACATTGCAGGCCATGACAAGCGCTGTCGGCTGCGTGCTGAAACCGATTTGCGCGTTTGGTTCAGCCGGTTCGCAGACTTGCATTCTGGGCTGCTTGGCCTGGCTTAGTCGTGTGACTTCACCGGGGAACAGCATGACGGCCCTGCGCAAAGATCGGAGGACAACCGGGCCGACCAGTTTTGCATCATCAAGCAACGCTAGATGATCGAGCGAGAGCTCGCTCTGGTCGATCCGCGCATCGGTAAGGTCAAGATCGTCGCTGAAAAACGAATGCAAGCTGGCGCGGCGCAAATTTGCACGGACCATTGAAATTCCGCTGCGCTCCAAAGGACATCCATCTACAGCAGACACCCCGCAAACAAATCGAAAATCAGTAAGATCAGCATCGGCGAGATCAAGTTCGCGCAAAGATCCTTCCCAACCACCATCAAGTCTGCCTTGCTTCCATTTGGCTCTTGAAGCTCTGACTACAGATAGGTTCGCATTCCGAAACAGGACATCAGGTAGATTGGAATTGCGCATATCTGCGCCGGTCAAATCAACACCTACAAAGCCCAACCCCGGAGCAGACGTTCCGAACCACTGCGTCTGACTGAAGTCGGTTCCGAAGAAGCACATGTTGTAGAGCTTGGCCTGACGGAAATCGGCACCGACAAAGCTACCACCCGATACAAAGATGGTGCCGGCCCGTGTCTTGCGACGGATGCGTTCGAGCTCCCGAACTTTTGTCAGACCAGATGCGTCGATCGTGAAGCCAGGATCATCCCCGCCGAGTGCTGGCGCGTTCCTTAAGCAGCTTTCAGCGGAATGTTCGACCGGTTCGAAAAGGTTGTCTTCCCCGAGCCGTTTGCCAGTCACGACGATTGCGCCCGTTTCACGCGCAAACTCATCGCCGAGGACGCTCGGCCTAGGATCATCAGTGCTTTGGATCGCCTGAGCATAGGCGTTTCCTGATCCACTTGCGCAGACAAAAGCTCCAAAGGCGATCAACAGAGCTCGACAGCAATGGCGAGTGCTACGCATCGGCTGGAACAAGCAGCGGCTCCATATCTTTGTATGCGCTAGACTTTGTATGCGCTTCTGGGAGAGTCGCAGTAAAAGCATCTTTTGCAGGGCCTGCAAAGACCGCGCATCTCAACTATGCAACACACCGCCGAAGCGGCACGGTCTGTGGGCAAAAGCGACCATCAATCTACACGTTTTGCAGATGCCTGACCGCAGGCTGCTTTGATATTCTTTGATCCGACATTCACCTTTGCGGGAGCATCGCAGAATGAACGGTATCACAGGCGCAATCCAGGGCTCGAACCCCAGTAGTCCTGAAAATCTGCCGCCGAGCAGCTTCGAAACACTTGATCGGCTCGATAATGGATTTGCGCCCGCAGATCCCACAATGACGCGCGCTGAGTGGTTGGAACAGGCGCGCACCAGCACCAGTCCTGCGATGCAGGCCTATTACAACGAGCTTGTAACGCTAGCAGGCGGTCGCACCGATGACGCCGCTCTCAATCAGGTGATTGATCGCTATCAGGCGCTTCAGAATGCAACCACCGCAAGCGAAGTGATCGCAGCCGAGCGTGGGTTTGTTGATCAAATCGGAACGATGCTGAACCGCTTCGATCCGATTGATCGCCTGCGCGATGCGGTGCAGCCGCAAATTGCTAGCATCGCGCGCCAAGCAGGGCTGGCTGACACAGAATGGGGAGCTTCGCTTCAGGGCGTATTGGATGCGACCGGTAGCCTTGGCGCATTTCGCGATGGTCTTCGCTCGGGGATGCTCGCAGGTGCTCAGGATATGGTCGTTGGCACACTGCAATTGGCCGGTCGGACGTTGCAGTATGGGGCGGACAGCTCAATCTCAGGTCATGCTGGGGACGTACTGCGCGATTACACGGGCGATCTTCCAGGTGTGCTGGATGCGATTATTCCATCGGCTGAGCGCGGTGCAGCAACAACTGAAACACTGCGATCCATAGGGCGCGCGGTTGGAGATTACATCGGCGCCATCGCAGCAGATCCGGGCAAGCTACCAGCCGACATAGTAAATGCTATCAATGCACAATGGAGCAACCTGCAGGCATCGCATGACGCGGCAGCAGCGCAAGGGGGCGAAGCTCTAGCCCAATGGTGGGGCGAAACGATCGGACGCGTGGCATTTGAGGTCGGATCGACTTTCATTCCCGTCGCAGGCCAGGCGGGCAGGGGAGCGCGTATAGCTGATACTGCGGTCGATGTTGCCGATGCTGCTGTCGATACTTCGCGCCTCCTAACGGCAGGCGCAGATGACTTGGCCGATGCTGCACATCTTGCCAACAGAGCTGATGATGCAGGAGATGCTACGAGACTGACACCCAATAACGGCTCGACTAACGGTGGTGGACCAGCGGGAGGGACAGGTGGACCGAATGGATCGGGCGGCCCTGATCGAACATTCATTGGTACTGACCGGGGTGTTGTAATCTCCGATGACGTCCTTGCTTTACAAGGGACGTCGAGGCTGGTCGGAGATTTCCGCGGCATTCAGGGAGCGCGCGTCGAAGAGATAATTTCGCGTGTCCCGTCCGATTGGACTATGCTGCCTCAGCAGCGCGGGATGGGTATTCGCTTTATAGATGACACCGGCGCAGAGCGCCTTCGTCTACATGGACCAAGCGCAAGAGCCCCTGAAGGTTCGAATGCGGCTTCGGGTTGGACAGCACGGGTTCACGTGCCTGGGACCTCAAACCAGTATTATGACAACCTTGGAAACATTGTTGGCGCGCGCAACAATGACGGGCATATACCCGTATACGGAAATGCTAACCTGGATTAATTCGATGGATCGCCCCGATATTTTATGGAGAGTTGCGCAGATGGCATCTTGGCCATTTCAAGAGCGCTTCATCGTGAACGCCACCAGCGACGAATATGTACTCGATACCGAAGTGATCGAGAACGTTGATGCGATCCGCTACTCGCTTGATAACACTGAAAATGAAGCTCCTCTCTCAGCAGCGGAACGTAGCGCTCTCGATAACCTTCTGGCCGCAGTGAAGTCGCACAGCACGGCAGCTTTGGAAAACGCTTCAAGGGAAGAGGCGATAAGGAACATCAAGAGCGGCGATGCATGGGAAACACTGCGTCTGTCGGCGGCCGATACTCTCGAGGCCTTTGGAGTGGACCGCAATCCATCGATTGAAGAAATCGAGCAACTTGAGGAGCAGGCTGAAAAAGCTGTTGCGAAGTGATCTTTGTTGCCGCTCGTTTTCAAGTAGGACTAGCCAGGCCAATCAAACGGCATTGAGATATGCCAGCGCCCTGGGCAGTCCGCATAAGTCCTTGGCTAACCCTCTTATTTGAATTAGCTTTCCAAAAGCGCTGCGGGATCAGCGGCGGTTATCCGGAGAGAGCGGTTTGGGACGCAAGGCTTCAGGTAGGCCTACCAGCTTTGATATTGCGTATTTGGCGGGTGTTTCGCAGCCGACGGTGAGCCGCGCCTTGCGGGGCGAAAAGTCTGTAAGTGCTGAGACGCGTGGGCGGATCGAAGAGATCGCGCGCCAGTTCAATTACACGGTCGACAAGAACGCATCCTCGCTTCGATTGCAGCGCTCAAACACGATTGCGCTATTGTTTTTCGAAGATCCGACCCCGGATGAAAGCATGATCAATCCGTTCTTTCTGACGATGCTCGGCTCGATCACCCGCGCCTGCGCCAATCGCGGACTGGATCTCCTTATCTCGTTTCAAAAGATGGAGGATGATTGGCATGTCACCTATCAGGACAGCCGCCGCGCTGATGGGTTGATCCTGCTCGGCTATGGCGATTTTACCGCATATCGTGGGCGG
Organism: Erythrobacter sp. YT30; assembly: GCF_001542875.1. Lineage (GTDB taxonomy): Bacteria > Pseudomonadota > Alphaproteobacteria > Sphingomonadales > Sphingomonadaceae > Erythrobacter. The sequence goes on from NZ_LMAF01000002.1 coordinate 1,769,802, forward strand.
TTGCAGCAATTGGAGGAACAGGGGACCAAGTTTGCCCGTTGGGGCTCTGTTTCTGCCGATATCAATGGGCCAACGGTCGGATCAGACAACGTGGGCGCGGGCAGGCTTGCTGGCGAGCATCTTCTATCGACGGGGCGGACGCGTATTGCGTTTCTCGGCACCGCTGATGATCATTATCCTGAATTTCAAAGCCGATATGCGGGGCTTTGCGCCGCCTTGAGTGAAAAGGGAATTCAGCCAGATCGCGCGTTGCAATTCGATGCCTTGACTAGCGAGAACGATGGCTATGAAGCCACACAGTCCTTGCTGGCATCAGGGGCCCGCTTCGATGCTATCTTTGCCGCAAGCGATCTGATCGCAATCGGCGCGATGCGCGCGCTTTCAGAGGCGGGATTGAACGTGCCGGCGGATGTCGCGGTAATTGGCTTCGACAATATCCCCGCTGCGAGTGTTACCAGCCCGCCGCTCACGACGATCATGCAGGATATCAAAGGCGCAGGCGAGCGGCTGGTCGAAACGCTGCTCGCGCAGATTGAAGGCGTCGACCGGCCAGACAACCGCTTGCCCACGCGCCTCATCGAGCGCGAAAGCACGCGCGCTAGCTGACAAACATCACGGTATTGCGATCACCAGATCATCCATGATTTTTGGTCCATCAGGGTCGCCGCGAAAAGCCATAGGTCCGCCTTCCGGCGTGGTGTTTCGGAAGCCGCCTTCACCCTCGCGGTCGAAGGTTGTCACGTAAAGCCTGACGCCTTCCCAACTCGCCAACCCCAAGGCTCGTGCGCTGAAAGACAAAGTGATCGTATCATTTGCAAGATCGGCGAAAACTTCTGGCGCTCCGCCGATTTTTTGATCCGGCGCGCGGGTCATGCTGTTGCCCCATCCAAACACCGTGTGCATCGCTGACCATTCGAACCCCTCGGGCATCGGAGCGTTGATTTCGTCAGAGAAATCGAGACCTTTTTCGCTCGGTAAATCAAAGAATGTCGTGATCGAGACGTGATCGAACCCGTTCGAGGGATGCCACTGCGCGGTCGTTTCTCTCATGGAAAGCTTCATTTCGAGGATGTCACCGCCATGGCTGACATCGGCGCCAAGGATATCGAACTGACCTTCGAAGCTCGGATCGGTTGGGGCACGGAAATTGCCAGTGAGGCCGGTGTCGTCATTGGCCGGATCAGCAAATGCGAAGGACCAGTCTGCACCGTCCCGCTGTGTGGTATAAGCGATCTGTGGTCCGACGATGCTGCTTTCGGGCGCATAGAGCTGCGCGATGTGATCGTGCGTGCCTACATCCTCCACGCCCAGAGTGACGGTCCACTTGCCATCTTTCCCGACCGGCACGGATCGCGCGTAATCGAGGTCACCATCGACGATTAGCAAGAGTTCTTTGTCAGGACCGTCAAATTGACCGAAAAGTTGGAAAGGGTCGGTCAGCGCAGCGTCAGGCAGAGAGCTTTCCAGAGCGATTTCGCTCGCACCAATTGCACTCTGAGCGTTGCGTATGCCCGACTCTTTCGATGCCGCGAACATCAGGATTGCCCGTGGATCAAGCTCGAGCGTCAGTGAGCCATCAGCACTTAAGGTTGGAGCACTTTGCGTCCCAAACAGAGGCTCAAGACCGCCAGTCCGCTTAAGCCCTGTCGGCATTCCGGCAAGCAGAGTACGTTTCTCCGAAGTGTTGAGGATAACAAATACCGATTGCGCGCCTTCATCGCGGCGGAAGGCAAAAACGCCCGGCGACATCGCATTGTGTGCCAGCACTGTCAGTCCGCCTCGGCGAAGGGCTGGATGGTCTTTGCGGATTTTGGCCATTTTCTGGATGAACCGGTACATTTCCGAATTCGTATTGAATTGGCTTTCGCTGGTACCATTGCCACCTGCAAACATGGCGCGGCGCGGTTCTTCAAATGCCTGCGCATTACCTTGATAAACAACCGGAATTCCCGGAAGCGAGAACATCAGCGCCATCGATTGCTTGAACGCTGGCAGATTGCCTTGCGAAAGAAAGCGCGGGACGTCGTGATTATCGACGAAGTTTACTGCTAGATTTGGGTCTGGATTGATTAGCATCAGTGCGTTGAGCCGATAGGTCATCGCCGATGTGGGTTGGCCTTGCCCAAGGACCCGGATCATCTCCTCTTGAAGCGGAAAGCTAATTAGCGATGGGAAGAGTGGCCGAGTTGGGAGGCCATAATAAAGGATCATCTTCGATTCCCCAGCGAGCGAGAACATAGGCGCGTTCTCTTTCACTTCGCCAAAAAGAAGAAAATCGTCCCGCCCGGTCGATTGTGCCCGCTTCAGAATGCCATTGTCCGCGTAGATGAAATCTTCGAAAAATTGCGGCTCCACATATTTCACGGTGTCCACGCGGAATGCATCGACGCCTGTGTTCGTGATCCAGTCGCCGTAGATTTGCTTGAAGGCCTCTCTCACTGCAGGCTTCGTAGTGTCGATATCATCCAGATTGGCCAGCTGCTCTGTCAGCTCGCGGTTTCGATCGTGATAATTGTAGAGCTCGCCGGTCCAGTTGTAGGCACCAGCATCTCTATCCTCGGACCGGCGTGGATCGTTGAGATTGAAGGGAAAACCTTCGGGTGCATTTGTTGGGCTGCCCGGATTGGTGGCGCGAAATCCGGTTACCGGGTCATGAGTGATCGCGCTTTTGTCGTAGTCGAAAAAATCGCCCGTATGGTTCACGACGATGTCCATCACGTGATACATTTCGCGTTTGTGGAGCGCGCAAGACAGGTTTTTGAAGTCCTGGATTGTCCCGTAATGCTCATCAACCTTGGTAAAATCGCGCGCCCAATATCCGTGATACCCGCTGAACTTAGCCTCTTCTGACCACCACTGGTTGGCAACCGGCGGTGTCGTCCAAACGGCTGTTGCGCCGAGACCCTCGATGTAATCGAGACGGTCGATCACGCCCTTTATATCGCCGCCGCTGTATTTGTGGCTGTCTGCCGGATCGTATTCGTTTAGCCCCTGATCATTGTTCGATTGGTCACCATCCTCGAACCGATCAAGCATCAGAAAATAGATTATCTGATCGCGCCAGTCGGGAGAGGCGGTATGAAGATATCGGTCCTGCTCGCACAGATCGGCGGCTGGACCTTGTGCGTTTGCTGGAACGAGAACAGTCGAAGCAAGCGGCAATGCCAAAGCCCAAGCCATTCGATTTGTCATTGATCAATCTCCCACGGCCTTACGTTTCATTTATTCAATAGGGTGGCCTTGCGCGCCGCACGCTCTCAAGTCTGAATACGAATGCGGGTTGCTCTGTTCACCCCCTCCCGATACCCGGCAATCGAGCCGGAATGCTAGAGAATTTGCAGCGGCTGGGGAGGAACCATGCGTGTCTTTAGCACAATCTGCTGTCTGATCATTTTCGTATCAAGCGTGCTGGCAACGCCTGTCGCAGCGCGCGAATACATCAGCCATGATCGGACAGGGCAGACCCTGTCTATTGTGACCAGTGAAGGGGCGGTATCGCTTCGTGCGTTGAGCGATGATGCTGTCGAAGTGCACTATCTCGACACCGGGTCACAGCAATTGCCGTCCTTCGCGCTATCGGGTGATGCTGAGCCTGTCGACGCGCGCGCCAGCGACAAAGGCGCAATTGTCCTTTTTCATGCGGGCGCACTGACCGTCATTATTGAAAAAGAGCCATTCCGGCTTCGCTTCATGCGGGATGGTGAAGAACTGCTGTCCGAAGAGCGCGGCCTGGTGCTGGAGGAAGACAGCCTCGGCTTCCGTTTCAACCTCAGCGATGATGAACGACTTTGGGGTGGCGGCCAGCGCGTTCTGGGGATGGATCGTCGCGGCGAAATCCTGCCACTCGATAATCGAGGGGCTTACAATTACTCGGGCCGCACCGAAGCGATGTATTACGGCGTTCCAGCGATACTATCCGATAAGAAGTACCTTCTTCTTTTCGACAATAGCGGTCGCGGCGAAATGGACCTCGGCAAGACCGAGGAAAGCGTCATGGAGTTCGAGGCGAAAGGCGGGCGCAGCGCTTATGTCGTCGTGGCAGGAGATAAATACAGCGATATCGTCACAAATTTTGTCGGCATTACAGGACGTCAGCCGCTCCCGCCGCGCTGGGCGTTTGGCAATATGGCCTCGCGCTTTGGCTATCGCAGTCAGGCGCAAACGGAAGATGTTGTCGCAAAGCACCTAGAAGACGACTTCCCCCTCGACGCTGTCATCCTCGACCTGTTCTGGTTTGGCCCCGATATCAAAGGGCACATGGGCAATCTTGCTTGGGATAGAAACGCATTTCCTGAGCCTGAGAAGATGATCGCCGATTTCAAGGATAAAGGCGTCAAAACGATCCTGATTACAGAGCCGTTTATATTGAGCTCGTCCGACCGCTGGGAGGAGGCCCTTGCCAACAATGCGCTTGCTCGTGATGCGGAGGGAGAGCCAGTCACTTTCGATTTCTATTTCGGCAATAGCGGGCTGGTCGACATGTTCGATCCAGCTGCGAGCGAATGGTTCTGGTCAAAAAATCAGGCACTTCTTGAACAAGGCGTCGTCGGCATTTGGGGCGATCTTGGCGAACCCGAAGCGCATCCATCCGAAATCGTCCACACGCCCAGTTGGGGCGCTGATCTGGTGCACAATGCCTATGGCCATCAGTGGGCGCGGATCATGGCAGAAAACTGGCAGGAAACATATCCTGATCAGCGTCCGTTTCTGATGATGCGATCGGGTTTTGCAGGTTCGCAGCGGTACGGCATGATCCCATGGTCGGGCGATGTTAAGCGATCTTGGGAAGCGCTTCAGGCGCAGATCGAAATTGCTCTCCAGATGAGCGTAATGGGACTTGCCTACAGCCATTCCGACCTTGGCGGTTTCGTCTCGCTTGATCATGACAGTGATGATCCAGAGGCGATTGTTGCCTTTGATAAAGAGCTTTATATCCGCTGGCTGCAATTTGGCGCATTCCAGCCGGTGTTTCGCCCGCATGCGCAGGAGCAAATCCCGTCTGAGCCTGTGTTCAAGGATAAACAGACCCGCGATATCGTGCGGCGCTATATCAAGATGCGCTACCGGTTGCTGCCCTATCTCTACACGACCGCGTGGCAAAACAGTCAGACGGGCATGCCCATAACGCGCCCCCTCGCTTTTGAGGCTGATGATGCCTCTTATTTTGAGGACCAATCGGCGTTCCTGTGGGGCGACAGCATGCTTGTCGCGCCTGTCACCGAAAAGGGCGCTGCTTCGAAGAGCTTTAGGCTTGCGTCAGGCGTGTGGTTCGATTTGTGGTCCGACAAGCGCCATCAAGGAGGCGAGGAGCTGGTCGTCCCGGTTACTCTCGATAATATCCCCGTTTTCGTGCGCGCTGGCGCGTTCGTCCCAATGATCGGCGATATCATGACGACGAGCGATTACAGCACCGACAGACTTACACTGCACTATTACCACGATGACAGCGTCATCCAGTCGAACGGGCAGATGTATGAGGATGATGGCAAGCTGGCCGATGCGTACGAACTCGGGAATTTCGAACTGCTCAAATTCCAATCAGCCTACAACGAAGGCGAATTGGCACTCAATCTAAAGCGAGAGCGCCACAAGGGATATGACGGCCAGCCCGAAGTTCGGCAGATGGAAGTCGTCATCCACAACTGGAGTGGGCAGCACGAGGAAATCCGTGTTGGCGGTCAGCAGCTGTCGTCCGATGAAATCTCCTATTCCGCAGCCGATCGCGAGTTGACGCTGCGCTTTGCATGGGAATGCGATGATGTGGCGTTGATGCTGCGCTAATCTATTCGCTACGCACGAATACCGCTGTTGTAAGAGCGGGTACCGAAATCTCGCCAGCACGGAAAACGGTGTCGCGCAAGGTGGCGTCAACTGAGGCTCTCTGTACTTTATGCAGTTCGTAAGTCTGCCCCGAAGGTGCGGCGACTGTTTGGGGGTCTCTGGTTGCATTGATGACGACCATCACCTGCTCTTCACCTTCAAGGCCCAATCGCATCACAATTAGGCCGAGAGTTTGATCCGGCCCGGTGTTGTCGAAATGCACGTTCGCAACAACGTCCTCGGCGGTTTTTAGCCGGAAGAGAAGTGATGATTGGCGGATTTGTAGCAGCTCGCGTAGGTGCGCATTTGCCAGAGCAATTTCCTTCGTTCCCATCCGAAAACGATCGTCGGCCAACAATTCGCGCCCGAAATCCCATTCCGCTTTGTTGTCGGGCGCTGGAGGCAGCCCGCGACCCCAACCATTATGCTCCATCTCAAAATCCAGCCGGTTGAACCAGTCACCCGAATTGTACGAATTGTGATCGAGCGATTTGGAGCGCAGCAATTCTTGGCCTGCGTGGATGAACGGGATGCCTTGCGAGAGCATGATGATCGAAGTCGCGATATTCTGCCATCGCACACGTTCTGCCTTTGAGATGTTGCGCGGCAGTTTGAACGCGTTGGAATCGAACAGCGTCTGATTGTCATGCGCCTCGGTGTAATTGATCACTTCTTGCGGGTCTGAGGCATAAGCAAACGGGCCGCCGCCATACGATATCTCCGCTGCCGTCTTGGTAATGCCGTCGGCCGTTTGTATCGAATAGTTCGCAATACTCCCGGCAAGCGACGCGCGGATCTGGTCTGCAACTTTCAATGCCTTTGCGCGGGCGTTCTCATCGTCTTCGGTCAAAGCATTGGGCGCGGTGAAAAGGCCACTCGCAAAACCTTGCGCTGCGATAGTCGTTTCGCCTTTGTCGCCAACGCCGCCGCCGCGAATTGCATCGCGTATCCGATCGTTGAAGGTGCCAATCCCGGTTCCCTGTCCCATATTGCCCTGAGTCGCCTGGACAAAGCGTGTGTCATTCACGACCTCTCCAAAATTCCATCCTTCACCGTAGACATAAACATCGGGGCCATCGACGCCGTCTTTGGCAAGGCTCAGTCCGTCGAGCAGTGCTCGCACGTTGAGAATGTTGTCGCGGGTGTGGTGGCCCATAAGGTCAAAGCGAAAGCCGGATACCTTGTACTCGCGCGCCCACACCTCGAGCGAATCCAGCATTAGGCGCTCCATCATACGCCGCTCGGTTGCGGTGTTCGCGCAGCACGTGCTTTCTGCCACTGCGCCATTCTCATCAAGGCGATGGTAGTAGCCGGGCACAATCCGATCGAGCACGGACTGGCGATCTTGCCCCGATGCCATTGTGTGATTGAAAACCACATCAAGTACTGTGCCAAGGCCGCTTTCCGACAGCCCCATCACCATGGCCCGAAATTCCTTGATCCTTGCAGTGGTATCAGGATCGCTGGAATAGGAACCCTCGGGGGCCATGTAATGCCACGGGTCATAACACCAGTTGAAACCATCGCGATCTGCAATCGCTGCGATCGCCGCCTGCTGCTCTTCGCTGTTTGCTGGAAAGGCGTTCAAGTCAGGCGGACTCGCCTGCTCAACGTGCCTTTCTGGTATCGTCGCGCAATCATAACTGGGGAGGAGATGAACGTCGCTGAGTCCAGCCTCAGCGAGTGCGCGAAGATGGCGGTTACCCGTGCTGTCTCTATCCGTAAACGCGGCGTATCGCCCGCGAGCATCGGCTTCGACAGTGTTGTCGCCGATTGAGAAATCACGAACATGCAGTTCGTAGAACACGCGGTCTTCCGGCGCTTCGGGAAGATCACGCGCAAAGCTGTCCCAGCCAGAAGGCTTGAGTTCGGCATCGCTCAAGTCGATGATCTGCGTGCGTGTGGAGTTGCCAGCGAGATTGAGCGAATAGGGGTCTGTCACGAGATTGGTGACGATGCGTCCTTCTTCAGGGACATAAACGTCAACTTCGTAGATATAGTATTTGCGGTTCCATTCTGAGGCCCCTTTGATCGACCAGACGCCTGTTTGCGGGTCTTCCTCCATTGGGAGAACAGTGGCGGTGTCGCCGTTTGACGTATCGAAGAGGCGCAGGCGAAGCGAGCGGGCGGTTGGCGCCCACACGGCAATGGTCAGGTCGTCGCCAATGAACCGCGCGCCTAGCTCGGCATCATTGGCATAGAGCCTATCCAGCACCCAACCGATCTGCGGCCGGGTGCGTGCGGCCAGAACGTTTTCAGCATCATAAGCGAGAAATTCGGTTGCGCCTTTCAAATACGCTTTTGCCTCCTGCTCGCTCAGATCAGTGATACGCCACAGGGGCATACCGCGCAGATGAGGGTGAGCGTCTGCCATTGTGCCATCAACAGTCCCAGCGGTTTCCAATTCGCGCTCCACGTATTGACCATCCGCATTGAGGGACACCCGTATTGCAAATTTGGTCGCATCAGGCGCGTCCCACGCGATCAGATCGCGCGTTAGCCAGTGCGCCTGAGCATAGAGCGGTTGAGCTTGCTGAGCGTCTGCATTGGGGTGCGCGAGGGTCGGTGCGGCTGCAAGTCCGACTGAGAACAAGAGCGCGAGGCCAAAGTCCAGAACTCGCTTGATGCAGATATTCATCGATCCCCCAGCGCTTCTTGCCTCTTCTATGTTGCTTTCTATCCCCTCTCCAAGGCGCCAATTCAACCATGATCGCCCGATCGAGCGGGCGCATACGAATACGTAGTTCCTATTGGAACTGGCGAACTGTGCGAAATTGACGAGACGCGATTGCGCCGCCAATCTGTCAGCCTGAATTTGCTCGTGGGATTTGAGCAATTGCGTTCGAAGGTGTTGAATGAAGAAATGCGGTTGGAAATCGGTTCTGGCTTTGGGCATCGCTTGGGGGGCGATGACGAGCAGCGCTACAGCACAGGATGCGAGCGCGCCTGTTGAAGTCGAGCCCGCTGAAACTCAGCTCTTCGGCACCGACATCGATTTCGCTTCGGAAAATATCTACTTTCTTTTGACCGATCGCTTTGTCGACGGTGACCCCAGCAACAATCAGGTTGATCAAGGCGGTCCTGATCTAAACACGTTCAACCGCCAACTCGTCGGTCCTGACGGCAAAACCGCCAATATCGGCTATCTTGGTGGTGACTTCAAAGGCGTGTTGAACAACGCCGATTACATCGCAGAAATGGGTTTTACCTCGGTTTGGATGACGCCCATCGTCGACAATCCCGATGCTGCATTCACAGGCAGCGAGAAGATCAGCTACGGCTCAGGCTACATGGACGGCGGCAAGACTGGCTATCATGGATATTGGGCGACGAATTTCTATCGCGTCGATGAGCACCTTCCGTCCGAAAACCTCGATTTCGAAACCTTTACGACGGTGATGCGCGAGCGCCATGGGCTCAAGTTCATCCTCGACATTGTCGCAAACCACGGATCACCGTCATACACCATGCCCGTCGCGCAGCCCGAATTTGGCAAGATTTTCGATGAGCAGGGGCTGCTCGTTGCCGATCACCAGAATATTCATCCCGAAGAGCTTGATCCAAACAACCCGCTGCACAATTGGTTCAACCGCACCACGGGCCTTGCGACGCTGTCCGATCTTGATCCCGACAACCCTGAAGTGCTCGATTATCTTGTAAACTCGTACTTCAAATGGCTGGATCAGGGTGCCTATGCGATCCGGGTTGATACGATCAAAGAGCAGCCCCATTATTTTTGGAAAAAGATCGCCGATCGGATCCGTGAAAAGCGCCCTGACATCTTTATGTTTGGCGAGAGCTATTCATTCGATGCAGAGGAAATCGCGCAGCATACCAAACCTGAAAATGGCGGATACAGCGTGCTCGATTTTCCTGGGCGAGAGGCAATGCAGAAGGTGTTTGAGGATGACAACGGCAGCTTCCGCGATCTGCTCGACTATCTCCACCTTGAAAGCGGGGTCTACCAGAACCCCTATGAGCTCGTGACCTTCTACGACAATCACGACATGTCTAGGCTTGACGCCACCGACGACAACTTCATCAACGCCAACAACTGGCTGTTCACCACGCGCGGTATTCCGGCCTATTACTATGGTTCTGAAACCGGATTCCAGCGCGGGATGGCGGAGCATTTCGGCAATCGGAATTATTACGGTCAAGAGCGGATCAACAAGGCCCGCTCTCATCCAATCCGCCAAAAACTGGTTCCTGTTGCGAACCTGCGCAAAGACAATGTGAGCCTGCAAAAAGGTGTGCAGCTCAATCTGGAATTTGAGCGTGACACCGCGACCTTTTATCGCATCTATCAAAAGGACGGGGTCAATCAGACGGCGCTGGTCATGCTGAACAAGAGCGAGGACGCGAAGAATGTAAGCGTGTCTTCAATGCTTGAGCCGGGCGTTTGGCGCGATGCCACGACGCGCGAGAGGGTGACGATTGCTCTCGATCAGACGTCATTCACTGCGTTGGTGCCTGCGCATGGCCTTCGGGTATTTTTCAAAAATACCCCGCTCACAAATTCCGCAGTAATTGAGGCCGCCAGTCGTCTCGCCCGGAACAAGTCCCCGCGCATTCTAACAGAGTAAACGCCGCGCACGGCGCGCGTAGGCTGAGGTACTAGCGCCAAACCCGCATTTATACTGAATACGCATTGCCAGCCTCCTCGGCCGATGAGGGCGTAACCGATTCACCCATTCACGCAACCTCCGCACCGGCACATGAAGCTGTGCATGGACTGCAAATAATTCGCATTACCGATATTATCAGTATTGACTCTCATTCTCAATAAGAGCATTCGCGCCTCAGATACATGTGAGACAGCCAAGGGCCCAGTTTGTGAATTCGATGCTTGGAATTGGAAATTTGCGGGCGTTTGGATGCGCATTGGTAATCGGGTCTGCGGGGATCGGGACAAGCGGCGTCCATGCTTCCGAGACTAGCGCAACGGTTGAGGCCGAAGAAGGGCACATCACTGTCACCGCGACGCGCACGCCTGTACTTGCTGAAGAAGTTCCAGCAACTGTCACCGTCATCACTGATGAGGAAATTGCCGATCAACTGGCAACCGATATCAAAGATCTCGTGCGCTTCGAACCCGGTCTTACGGTGCGCCGCGCGCCCGCTCGCTTCGGCGCTGCGCTCGGTACGACCGGACGCGCGCGCAACGAGGATTTCGTCATTCGCGGGATCGGCGGCAATCGCGTGCTTATCCAGGTCGATGGTATCCGCACGCCGCAGGGATTTTCCTTTGGAGCGCAAGATGTGGGGCGGGGCGGGTTTACCGATGTGAGCCTCGTGAAATCAGTCGAAATACTGCGCGGTCCCTCATCAGCACTCTATGGCAGCGATGGCCTTGCAGGTGCAGTGAGCTTCACAACGTCTGATCCCATTGATCTTCTCGGCAGCGACAATTTCGGCGGCTTCGTCCGGTCACAGTACTCAAGCGAAGACGACGAGTTTGCCCAGACCGCTGCAATTGCAGCGCAAAGCGGCAATTTCTCCGGTATGGTCGCCTACACCAGACGCGATTTCAGCGAGCTTGAAAATCAGGGCGAAGTCGATGGCATCGGGCCAAGCCGCACTCTGCCAAATCCGCAAGACGGCAAATCGAACGCGCTTCTGGGCAAACTGGTCTGGAACATTGGTGAGCATCGATTGCGCCTGACAGGCGAATGGATCGATACCGAGGTCAATTCCGAAGTGCTCTCTGGCCTTGGACCGGTCTCCCTGTTTGGCCCGGCTCCCGTCTGGAATGTCGACCGCCTCGAGGCCAGCGACACAACCGAAAGAGTGCGCGGATCGATCGACTGGACCTATACCGGCGATGAAAGCGATCCGATTGAATACGCTTTCCTCTCCGCGTTCTATCAAAACGGCGAGGATCGCCAGTTCGCTGCTGAAGATCGCACGCAGCTGTCCTTCATCCCCGCGCCGGACCGCACGCGTCTCAACACCTTCGATAACGAAGTATATGGCGTCGTAGCCGAAGCGCGCACCACGTTCAGCACCGGTGGGTTCACACACACTCTCGCGATTGGCGGCGATGTCAGCGAGACGCGGCAGGAAGGTTTGCGCGACGGCAACGTCCCACCAGCGGGTGAGGTCTTTCCCAGCCGTGCTTTCCCCGTCACTAATTTTACTTTGGGCGGCGTTTTCATCGCGAACGAAATCGGCTTGTTCGATGGCGCGTTGACTCTGTTTCCGGCACTGCGGCTCGATTTCTACGATCTCAATCCCACTGATGATCCGTTGCTGCCGACTTTCGACGCAGAAGGGCAGAGCGACAGCCGTCTGTCACCCAAGCTGGGCGTGACTTTGAAGCTGGCAAAAGATGTAATCCTGTTCGGCAACTATGCCGAAGGCTTCCTTGCGCCCACTCCAAGCCAGGTGAACAATTTCTTTGAGAATTTGGCGTTCGGCTACACTTCGCTTCCCAATCCCGATCTGGCGCCTGAAACCAGCAAAAGCTGGGAAATCGGTGCGCGCTATGTCGGCGATGTCTTCTCGCTCCAGATCGTGGGCTTTGACGGGAAGTACGACAACTTCATTAGCCAGCAAGTGGTCGGTGGCGGCTTCACCGCGCAAGATCCGGCGGTCTTTCAGTTCGTCAATTTCAACGAGGTGGTGATTGATGGGTTTGAGGCAAAGGCATCTGCTGATTTCGACAACGGCATCAACGCGCAGCTCGCCATTGCTTATGCCAATGGTGATGTGATCGATGCGGCGGGAACCCGCACCCCGCTGGATACGGTCGACCCGTTCAACTTAGTCGCTGGCTTGGGTTATCGCGATCCCCAGGGCCGCTTTGGCGCGGAGCTGATCCTGACGCACAATGCGCGAAAAGACATCAACGATACGCCTGAAGGTGCAAATGGCGAGGAGCTGATCCGGCCAGATTCCTCAACCATTTTCGATCTCACTGCGTTTGTCGAAGTGACCGATGCGATCAAGCTGCGCGCAGGCATCTTCAACCTCTTCGATGAGCGATACGCTTTCTGGTCCGATGTGCGCGGCCTCTCCGATGAAACCATCTTCGGTGCCTTCACTCGGCCGGGCCGCAATGTGAGCGCGTCTGTCAGTTTCCAGTTTTGAATGTCCCCAACAAAGCGAGGTACTCTCATGTCTCTTTTTCCTGTAAGTTTCACCAAAGCCACTTTGGCGACAGGTCTGGCGGCCGTTGCGATGTTGGCATCGCCCGCACCTGCGCTGGCTGATGACCCGATTGTCCGCAGCGAGGAGGCCGCAAAGGCTGCTTTTGAAGCGGATCGGCAGACGATCCTATCAATGGCTGGCGATTACAAGGTTACCTTCGACATGCAGGAATCAACTGCATGGATGGAAGGGTATGAACCCCTCGATCCCAAGAAATCAGGAGGCTATGAATCGGTTCGTGTGGTTGAGGACACGGGCACGAAGATCGTGCTGCAACACCTTTTGGTCGTTGGTTCAGAGGATGATCCTTATGTCGTCAAACACTGGCGGCAGGATTGGGAATATGAGCCCGAGCAAATCCTGACCTATGAAGGCGGTGATACGTGGGAGCTGACTGATGTTCCCGAGGCCATGCGGGCAGGGCGCTGGTCGCAAACAGTTTATCAGGTGGATGACAGCCCACGCTATGCCGGATGGGGCGAGTGGGAGACCAGCCTAGGCGTCAAACGTTGGCGATCCAATTGGACGACGCGCCCACTTGCCCGCCGTGATGCAGTGCGCGATCCGATTTACGATCGCTATGTCGGGATCAATCGCCATCAGATCACACCCACCGGTTGGATCCACTGGCAGGACAACACCAAGATGATGCCAGATACAGATGGCTCAGGCGAAATGGTCCCGGTGGTCCAGGAATATGTGCTCAACACCTATGAACGCTTCGATGACTACAACGTTGCTGCCGCTGACAGCTACTGGGGCAAAACCGAAGGCTATTGGCAAGCGGTGCGCGACAAGTGGGACGAGGTTGCAGCGGCCAATAACGGCATTCGCATCGAGCAAGAGGCGAATGTCGGCACGTCCATCGCAGGCGAGCTTTTGAAGCTCGCCGATGCAATCAAGAATGACGAAACACCAACTGATGAAGCCACGAACAAAGCGGTGGCATTGATTGCAGAGGGAACGTCTCAAAACGGCGGTTGATAGGCTCTCCAATCCCCCTCCCCGGGGAGCTATCACGCCTACGCCTTGGGCCTGCATCGCATAGCTGGTGCAGGCCCTTTTTGGGCTCTTGGGCACAAGTTGCTATTTTGCTGCGATACCTTTGGCGAGCATGCGGTTCACCGTCGCGGCGTGATCGTTCATGTCTTCATTTTCATCGCCCCAGACCGCGTATCTAAGGCCAACAAAGACGTTGATGCCCATAATGGCCCAGGCTTCAACATCGCCCAGATCATCGCGCAATTCGCCGTTTTCTCCACCCTCTTTAAGGCGTTTTTCAATCAGCTTTGCGATTGTCGCATAGTGCGCCTGGTAACTGTCGGGATCGACGAATTCGGCCTCATCAATTATGCGGTAGACTTCCTTATGTTCGCGCGCGAATTCGAGAAATGCGGCTAGGGCCGCTTGCTCGGTCTGGAGAGCTCCCATGCTCTCTGACAACGCAGAACGCGCGCTCGATTTTACGTTGTCGCTCATGTCGTTGACGAGTGCGCGGAACAGTGCGTCCTTGCTGTCAAAATATGTGTAAAATGTGCCTAGGGCGACGCCCGCTCGGCGGGTGATGGAGCTCACTGAGGCTTCATGAAAGCCGCGCTCACCAAATTCGATTGCCGACGCATCGAGCAGTTTGCGAAGGGTTTTGCGACCGCGCTCGGTGCGAGGGATTTTACCCTCATTTCCCTTGCCTTCGACCTTTGTCCGATTGCTGCTCGGCGCGTCCATCCTGTACCCCTTTTGCACCATGCCTAGGCAGAAACGAGGCCTTTCACAACTAAAACTTGAAAGTTGATTCAGTTTTCAATAATGGCAATGCCACAAAGGGCTGAGGGATGAGGAAAATGAACAAAACTGCGACTTTGAGCCGCGCGCTGCTTTTGGCTGGTAGCGCAATGATCGTTAGTTATGCAGCGCCTGCCGTCGCGCAGGACAGCGCCAGCGAAGCTGTTGCCAGCGACGCGGCAGAGACTTCCGGCAACAACATCATCGTCACTGCGCGGCGCCGCGAAGAGCGGCTGCAGGACGTGCCAATATCGGTGACAGCGCTGACTGGTGAAACGCTCGAAGAGCAGGGCATTCTCGAGCTGACGCAGATCGGGCAGCAGGTGCCGAACATCACACTCGAAGTCAGTCGGGGCACCAATACGACACTTACCGCCTTCATCCGCGGTGTGGGGCAGCAGGATCCGGTTGCAGGCTTTGAAGCAGGCGTTGGTCTTTATATTGACGATGTCTACCTCAACCGTCCGCAAGCAGCCGTGCTTGATGTTTATGACGTCGAACGGATCGAAGTTCTGCGCGGGCCACAGGGTACTCTTTATGGTCGCAACACAATTGGCGGCGCGATCAAGTATGTGACGGCTGAATTGCCCGATGATCCGAGCCTTTCGATACGCGGCACTTTGGGGTCCTTCGATCAGGCTGATCTCGTCATTTCAGGGTCTACTCCGCTCACGGACAGCCTGACGATTGGCGCGAGCGGTGCAAGGCTGTCTCGCGGCGGATTTGGTGAGAACCTCACCCTGGGAACAGAGAACTACAACAAGGATGTTTGGGCAGCTCGCGGGACGCTTGAATTTGACAATGGTCCGATATTTGTGCGCCTGTCGGGCGATTACATTCTCGATGAAAGCGAAGCGCGGCAGGGTTCGCGGCTGATCCCCGGCCTGTTCTCGGGCGCGCCAGTGCTCGATGATGTGTTTGATACGCGTGCGGGGCTCAACGTCGTCGATCAGGAAGTCGAAGCCTATGGCGGTGCGCTAAATATCGCGATTGAGCTTACTGACACGCTGACATTGAAATCAATCACCGGCTATCGGGAAGACAAGTCCACAACGCCGATCGATTTTGACAGCCTGCCCGAAGCTGACCTCGACGTTCCGGCGATCTACGAAAACGATCAGTTCAGTCAGGAATTGCAGCTGCTTTATGAGGGTGATCGGCTCTCGGGTGTTGTCGGTTTCTACTACCTCAACGCTAATGCCTTTACGGCATTTGACGTTGCGCTATTCACTACAGGTGCTCTCCCAGCCGTCGGATTGCCCGGTCTCAACGCGCAAACCTTGGGCGATGTGGATACCGAAACATGGTCGGTATTTGGTGATTTCACCTACGAACTCACCGATACGATCAGCGTTTCGCTGGGTGGTCGCTACACCAATGACAAGCGCTCCAGTAGGGTTCTGCGCACGACCTTTATCGGCGGTTTTTCCGATCTGTTCATCCCGAACAGCGCAGCCATTCCGATTGCGGTGACGAGCGATTTTGAAGGCAGCGAGACGTTTGAAGACTTCAATCCGCGCGCCTCAATCAGTTGGCGGCCAAATTCCAATCACAACGTCTACTTCACCTACAGCCAAGGCTTCAAAGGCGGGGGCTTTGACCCGCGGGGACAGACTACGGCTGCGCCTGATCTGGATGGCGATGGCGACATCGATTTTGACGATCAATTCGAATTCCTGCGGTTCGCTCCTGAAACGGTCGACAGTTATGAACTCGGCTGGAAGGCATCGCTGCTCGACAATCGCTTGAACATCTCGCTAGCCGCATTCCTAGGCCAATATGACGATGTGCAGATCCCAGGCTCGGTCGGGCTTGATACCAATGGTGACGGCGTCAATGACAGCTTTATCGGCATCACCTCTAACGCCGCGAGCGCAGATGTGAATGGCATCGAATTTGAAGGCAACGCTCTGGTCGGCGAAGACTTTATTGGCGATGGCAGCCGTTTCAGTGTCAACTGGTCGCTGGGTGTGCTTGATGCCGGGTTCGATACCTTTATCGACGCCTTCGGCAACGATGTCGCGGATGAGCGCGTTTTCCAGAACACGCCGGATATAACCACACATATGGGCTTTAATCTGGGAGTGCCTGCAGGCGATGGGATGGTCGACTTCATCGGCCTTGCCTCGCTGCGATCAGATGCGAGCCAGTTCGAAACGCCCAACCCGTTCCTCGATCAGGATGGTTTCGTCCTGGTCGATGCGAGCATCGTTTACACGGCTGACAGCGGGCTCTTTTCAATCGGCGGACACGTCAAAAACCTGTTCGATAAGGAATACATTGTCGCAGGTTATAACTTCGTCACCGGCGGAGTGGGCGGGGCTCCCTTCGCGCCAACGCTCGGCCTCGAAGGGACGCTAACCGGCTTTTACGGCGATCCGCGCCGCCTCTATGTCACGGCAGAAGTGAACTTCTGAGAAGTGAGGGGCGCTGGCGGCGATCCGCTCTGCGCCCCTTAGCTCCCCGCCGATGCGCAATGCTTTTGGAGGTATTGCTCATGCGTCGGGAGTGAATGGACGGCGCGCTCTATCAGAGTTCGCACGTTACCCAGAAATTCGCCAAGCTGTGCATCGGCGAGGCCATTTGCCATCGGATCATACGCTTCCGGCGTAACGCCTTGGCCCAGCATAACCTGCACCCAGCTTGCCTCGCGGAATAAATCGTCTGCATCGCGGCCTATCCGGCCAGACGAGGCAAACAGTTCCTGCTTGTGCGATAGGCTGTCAGGCACTTCCATGTTCTTGCAGTAACGCCAGAATCCTGAATCTTCGCGCTCGGTCTGGTGGTAATGCAGGATCAGAAAGTCGCGGATTTGCTCGAATTCCGCAACGCAGCGGCGATTGTATTCCGCACGTTCTTTTTCCGGGTTGGCACTCGTTGGGAACAACTGGAGCAGGCGGCTTACATGCGACTGGATCAAATGGATGCTGGTTGATTCCAAGGGCTCTAAAAATCCACTCGACAGGCCGATGGCCGCGCAATTGTGAGACCAGAATTGCTCGCGCCTGCCCGTGGTGAAACGGATGGGGCGAGGGTCGGCCAATGGTTTGGTGTCGAGGCCGGCGAGCAAAGTCTCTCCCGCCTCATCGTCAGAAATAAAGTCACTGCAATAGACATGTCCATTGCCTGTTCGGTGCTGCAAGGGGATGCGCCATTGCCAGCCAGCCGTTTTAGCAGTCGCCCTCGTGTAGGGAACAAGCGTTTCAAGCCTCTCGCTCGGCACTGCCTGCGCGCTGTTACACGGCAGCCATTTCGACCAATCCTGATATTCAACGCCCAGTTCCTGACCCAGCAGGAGCGCGCGAAATCCCGTGCAGTCAATAAAGAAATCACCCGCGATCTCTTGCCCATTATCAAGAGTGATTGCGGTGAGATCGCCGCTCTCAGCATTACGAGCTACTGTCTGCACGATCCCCTCGGTTCGCTTCACCCCGTGCTTTTCCGAGTAGGCTCTAAGATACGCCGCGTAGAGGCTCGCATCGAAATGATAGGCATAGGCTAGGCCCGTCATCGATGTGTTACCGACCCTATCCAACTTTCCAAACTTCGCCTGGTCAGCAGCGCATTTATGGAGCGAATAGTGCCACAGATCCTTGTTGAGGCCCGCATTCTCGGCACGTTTCCAATAGTGGTGGAAAGGCACACTTGCGAGGTTCATCCCGGCATCGCCAAATGTGTGCAGATAGCTTGATCCAAGTTGGCCCCAATCGACAAACTCAATCCCTAGCTTGAAGGTGCCATTGGTACGCTTGACGAAGTCATGCTCATCTAGGCCAAGGATCGTATTGAGGCGGATGATCTGCGGAATGGTGGCCTCACCAACGCCAACTGTCCCGATCGCATCGGACTCGACCAGTTCGATGGAAAGCGTTTTGCCTAAAAGGCGGGAGAATGCGGCTGCTGTAATCCAGCCAGCCGTACCGCCGCCCACGATGACCAGTTTGTTGATGTGTGTTCCCATGTCCCAGTTACGTTTGCACTATACCTTAGGCCGAAAAAAGGAGTTGATCGTCAAACGTCCCTTCTTCGGGTCAGGAGATAACTCGTCTTCGGCTTTGATCATACCCGAATGAAACACATTCCCTCTGTAGAATACAGCCTGATTGAAAGCGCCCTCGCTTTGATGAATGCGCTCAAAGAACGGTGACCCATCGGTGACATAGGCCGCCTCAGGCAATCCCGATTTGCGGACGTCGGCCTCCAATGCGGTCTTGTAATGAGGGAAGTTCTCAGCGGTGAGAGCTTCAAACCCTGTCGATATATGTCGGAAGAAACCCGTGCCCCCATGATCGGCAGGTTGCAGGTACAGCATCATCGCAATCTGGCGTGGATCGGTGCCATCGACATGAGGAAATCGCTGCAAGGGAAGCAATTGTTCCGCCGGTGCGGTGACGAGCGAGAACCACGCTTGCATATCCCAGCCATGCTCACCCTTGCCGAACTCGGCATTCAGCATGGGAGCCAAAACATCAAGCCATGCTGATCTGACTTCCAATGGCAACTCTGAACGGATGCCCGGATATTGCGGGGTGATCTTTGCAAATTTTTGCAAAGAAGCGGTTGTGATTGCAAATTCCGGCTCATGCAGAAAGTCCGCAATCGCAACATATTTGTGATTCTGGGGCGAAAATGTCGAGGATTCTTGCGCATCCAGCGAAATCGTCCAATTTTTCATTGTCTGCGAATGTGCCTTTTGCGCGATCAACTTACAAAAAGGGTATCAAAAGAAATCACAGAGGCCAACTCAGACTAACTAAACATATGATTCTATGAGCATTTGTCATGGAAGTCGTGCAGCGCACTTTTCGGTAGATCTTTCGAGATTGCCAAACGATCCACCCTGATCACGCATGTGTGGCGAGGGTGCCACAGTCAGAGGATTGTGGATAGCGAAACGCCGCGGGTAATGACGTGGGATCGGTTAACTTACAGAAAATATGACATTTATTCCCATCTTGTCACAATTTTGCATTATTTTCGATTGGCCGTTTACGCGGCGAATTCCATTCGCTATGAAAAAACATGCAAACACGCCAAGATCGTGTTGCCCTTGGGGAGGATTGAAATGGGATTTAAGCGTTATTCCGCTCACGCACGTCTGCTTTCTGGCGCTGCGACTAGTCTTGCATTGATTGCTGTTGCTGCTCCTGCAGCTGCGCAAGATGGCCAAGACGATGAAACACAAGTTGCCGAAGGCGAAGAAAACCAGATCGTCGTTACCGGTATCCGCAGCGCGATCCAGAACTCGCTTGAGACAAAGCGTGATGCGACCTCGATCGTCGAAGTTATCTCTGCAGAAGATCTGGGCCAGTTGCCTGATCTTTCGATTGCTGACTCGCTTGCTCGCCTTCCCGGTGTGACCGCGCAGCGTGTGCGTGGCCGTTCGCAGCAGATCTCGATCCGCGGCCTTGGCCCTGACTTCTCGCTCGCACTCCTCAACGGACGTGAAGTGGTGTCGGCCGGTAACAACCGCGGCATTGAATTCGATCAGTTCCCATCAGAGCTCATCAGCCAGGGCGTTGTCTACAAAACGGGCGATGCGCGCCTTGCAGCGATCGGTATCGCGGGTGCTGTCGACCTTCGCACGGTCCGTCCACTCGATTCAAACGACCGCCAAGTCAGCGTCTCGGGCACTTACGTCTACAATGACAGCGGCTCGCGTAACCCTGATTTCCCAGATGATGGCTACCGCTTCTTTGGTTCGTACATCGATCAGAACGCTGATGGCACAGTTGGCTGGTCAATCGGCGCAACCATTCAGTCCAATCCCACTCACTTTATCTCGCGTGAGTTGAAAGTTGACGAGCGGTCCAACCAGATCGCCCGTGATGCGAATGGATTGATCTATCCGGCCGATAACCCGCGCCAAGGTGTGGTGAGCCGCGAATTTGAGCGGACCTCGATTGCTGGTACGCTGCAATTCGAACCGTCGAGTGATTTCTCGCTCATGTTCGACATGTTCTACACCGACACTACAGATGCCGGTATCTTCAGAGGAACGGAAACCCCGCTCGCATCGTGGAGCGGAGCGCAGTTTGAAAGCGCGACTGGTTCTGGTCCATTTGCAGATAGCGCGACCTACTCCGCTGTAGTTCCAATCCTCCGGACAGATACCGAAGGAAACGAGAGCGAAATCTTTGGTCTTGGCGCAAATCTTGATGTCAACGTAACGGACAACCTCAGCTTCATCCTGGACTACGGTTTCTCTACGCTTGAGCGCAATGACATCGATTACGAGTCCTATGCCGGCACAGGCTTTGCTCGCGGCGGTGCACAAGATACGCTGACTTACACCTTCCCGAGCGATGGCACTTACAGCATTGACGGGCTGATCGATTACACCGATCCTTCGAATGTGCTGCTGACCGATCCGGGCGGCTGGGGCCAGGTCGGCTTCTTGCGTGAGCCGGAAATCAACGATCAGCTGCACCAGTTGCGCACTGAACTCGGCTGGGAATTCGATGGAGGCTTCCTCGACAGCATTATTGTCGGCTGGCTCTACACCGACCGCGAAAAAGACTTCGACAACAACGGAACATTTCTTCGTGCCGGTGCGGGCTTTGTGAACGGTGCTGCACCGATCCCATCTGACTTGATCATTGGTTCGACTGACACGGGCAGTCTGACACAAGACATCATTGCGTATGATCCAGCAGGGCTGCTGACCGATGGTACATATGTGCTTGAGCGCGCGACAGATGACACCGAATGGGTCGTCGATGAGCGGGTGCACAACTTCTACA
The DNA here is from genome assembly GCF_001542875.1 of Erythrobacter sp. YT30. GTDB lineage: Bacteria > Pseudomonadota > Alphaproteobacteria > Sphingomonadales > Sphingomonadaceae > Erythrobacter. Next base: position 1,791,299 of record NZ_LMAF01000002.1, read on the forward strand.
TTCAAGCCAATATTGATGGTGATCTTGGAAGCATTCCAGTGCGCGGTAATATCGGGTTGCGCTATGCTGACACGCGGCAATCCTCGACCGGCACAATCAGTGGTGGGTTCACGAATACCGTTTCGGAAAGCTACGGCGATTGGCTGCCGAGCCTGAACTTGAGCTTTGAAGTCGCAGACGACACCTTCGTCCGTCTGGCGGCTGCGCGATCAGTCACTCGGGCAAGACTGGATCAGCTGGCTGCTAACCAGAACGTGCTTGTCAACCCATTGAGCTGTGAAGACACAGACGGCGACCAAATTCCAGATCAGGTCGTTGGCTTCAATCCGCCGACGCTGGTTTGCTTCACGCTTCAAGGCGGAAACCCGTTCTTGCAGCCATACCGGTCTGACTCGGTTGATTTGTCATTCGAAAAGTACTTCTCACCGGGCTCGGCGGTAATTGTCGCTGCATTCCACAAAGAGCTTTCTGACTGGGTCATCGACTTCAGAGAGGTCATCGATCTCACTCAACCGATCCAGAACGCTGGGTTTGGGAATATCCTTCAGTCGGCGCCTGAAATCGCGACCGGTGTTTTGGAGGGTCCTGTAAACTTCGCCGATGGCTCGATCACCGGTATCGAAGGCACCATCAGGCTGGACTTCGGCGATTTCTCCGATGCCCTCGATGGGTTTGGCGGGTTCGTCAGCCTTACATACGCGGACGCACAGCTGGAAGATGAGGAGATGGAAAGTCTCGCCATCCCAGGCTACTCCGAAACGACGTGGTCCGGCGATATCTTCTATGAAAAGAATGGTTTCCGCGCGAAACTCGCTGCACGTTATCGCAGTGGGTTCCTGTCCGAAGTGCAGAACTTCTCTGGTGGCCTTGATGGCGCCGATGCACAGGATGAGACCATTCTTGATGCTCAGATCGGTTATACATTCCAGAACGAAAGCGGTCCGCTTTCAGGTCTCGGAATTCTGGTTGAAGTCTTCAATTTGACCAATGAACCGTTCGTTACACAGAGCGATTTGTTCGATGGAAATGGCACTGATCCATCAAATGTGATCGGCGCATTCCCAAGTCGTCACGAAGTCTACGGCCGGACGTTCAACTTCACGATCCGCAAGAACTTCTAAGCGAAGAGGGTCGCATCTCTCCTCTTGGAAAGGGCTCGCCAGCGATGGCGGGCCCTTTCTTCATTGTTTTGATGAGTTTTTGAGAAGGGCTGAGATCGCCTGGTGGCTTATACTGCCAAAGGTGAGCGGCAATGCCGCGCAAGGAAATCTGCATGGGGTGGCATTTGATCGACTGCCTGCGTCATCGCATTTGAAATCATCTGCATTCGCTCTGCAACAGGGACACTACTGCGCATCTCAGTGATCGCCGGCGCGCGCTGGGGCACGATATCCTGACCCAGGTAAACAGCGATCCAGCTGGGATTGGCAAACAACTCGCGCTCATCAGCTACAAGCAGGCCATAATTGCGGAAGTGCTCCATCTTGTATTGCAGGCTGTCAGGGATTTCCATTGCCGAGCAATACCGCCACAATTCCGCATCATCGCGCGTTGTCGCCTTGTAATGCAGGATTAGAAAATCGCGGATGCGTTCGTATTCGGTCGCGGTTTGCGCGTTGTATTCCTGGGCGAGCAGGGGTGACATCTCGCTATCAGGCAACAGCGCGATCAGCCGGAGAATGCCGTATTGGATCAGGTGCAGGCTGGTCGATTCCAGCGGCTCCATAAAGCCTGCCGACAGACCGATAGCGACACAATTCTTGTCCCAGAATTTCTTGCGGCGTCCAGTCACAAAACGAAGCGTGCGCGGATCAGCCTGAGCCTCGCCGTCGAGCGAGTTCATCAGCGTTTCGGTCGCCTCATCTTCGCTGATAAACTCGCTGCAATGAACGTAACCATTACCAGTGCGATGCTGAAGCGGGATGCGCCATTGCCACCCGGCCTCTTTGGCAGTGGAGCGCGTGTAGGGCGTGATTTCAGGACCTTTCGCGCATGGCACGGCAACTGCGCGATCGCATGGAAGCCAGTGCTGCCAATTCTCGTAGCCTGCTTCCAAAGCACCTTCGATCAATAGCCCGCGGAAGCCGCTGCAATCGATGAAGAGTTCCCCGCCAACGCGTTCTCCGCCGTCGAGCGTCACGGCTTCGATAAAGCCGTCTTCTCCGCGCACAGAGACTTCGACGACTTTGCCTTCGAGCCGCTTTACCCCGCGGCTTTCCGAAAAACGGCGCAGGAATGCAGCGTAAAGCCCTGCATCAAAGTGATAGGCATAATCGAAAGTCGACTGGATCTTGCGCCGATCAGGTTCGGGATGCGCAAACTTGCCGGCTTTGGCCATTGCCCAGCACATTGAGAATTCATCAATTGGCCCATCGACCGTTCCCGCGAGGCTTTCGCGCATCCAATAGTGATAGAACGGCACCTTATCGAACTCAGCGCCGTACTGGCCGAAGGGGTGGAAGTAAGAATGCCCCTTGCGTGCCCAATCGACGAACTGGATGCCGAGTTTGTAGGAGCCAGCCGTCTCCTTGATGAAAGTCGCCTCATCAATGCCGATGCGCTGATTGAAGGTTCGAATTGGCGGGATGGTCGCTTCGCCAACCCCAACGGTTCCGATAGCCTCGGATTCAATGAGAGTGATTGAGCAGGCTTTGCCCAAAGCATCGGAAAGCGCGGCAGCTGTCATCCATCCAGCGCTGCCGCCGCCAACGATGACGATACTTTTCAGCGGTGAAAATTCGGCAGTCATATCACCCGCCGCAGCTTTCACGGAGCAGCAGGCTGGTCTCCAGACGCTCTGAAATTGCCGTGCCGCCATTGCTGTCGATGAGCTTGGAAACGAGCATGCGGCCAGCCAGCATGGCGTCCTGATCAATTGTCGTAAGCCGCGGTGTTACCAGTCTTGATGCCGGGATGTTGTCGTATCCCACAACCGAGATATCCTGCGGAACGGAGCGCCCAGACTTTGTGATCGCATGCATTGCGCCGATCGCGATCAAGTCACTTGCAGCGAAGATCGCATCAAAGCTGAGCCCGCTTTCAATCGCCGCGCGCGTTGTCGCTTCACCAGATTGAACATCGAAATGAGCAGGCAGCCTCAAACTGTCATCAAGAGGTATTCCCGCCTCTTCGAGGGCCATGCGATATCCACGATAACGCTGCTCCGCCTCAGGCGCTTCTGTGTCGCCGAGGAAGAGTACGCGTTTGCGCCCCAAGCGCAGCAGGTGAGATGTCGCGCGCTTGCCACCTGCGACATTGTCCGATCCAACGCTGCAATAGGCAGCATCGCTGAAATCTGCACCCCAGACGACAAAATTGTCTTCGCCCTTGGATAGTTCATTGAAAGCATCGTGGAGCGAACTTTGGCCGATAAAGATCATGCCGGTTGCGCGGCTTGTTGTCATCGCAAACTTTAAGTCTTCAGCAGTGCGCGGAAAGACATGGCTGATGACGAGATCGGCTTTCCGATCCCGCGCCGCTTCGGCGATGCCGGCCAGCAATTCGAGAAAAAAGGGATCGGCCACACGCGTTTCGCGCGCTTGAGGGGCAGGGACAATAACAGCGATCGTCGCCTCTGCTCCGACGGGGCCATTGGGCATATGGGCGCGGAACTCATAATCATGCGCTCGCGCTATACGCCAGATCTCCTGCTTGGTCCGACGTTTGACGGCGGGACTGTCATTAAGAGCGCGCGACACGGTTGAAATCGATACGCCCGCCTGCCGGGCGATATCTTCAAGCCGCGCGTTTTTCTTCGCTTTTAGCCCCGCAGTGTCCATGTCTGTTCAATCCCCTTGGTCGGCCCAATAGCCGGTGTAGGGAGCAAGCGTCGAGGGCAGACCTTCGCGCGCATTGGCGTGCGTTTCGTTTGCGATCACTTCGCCATTTTGAAACTCGGCAGGTGGGCTCCATTCGACGGTTTCCAGGCTAAGGTTGAACGCGCACAGCACATCTCCCGTATCATGGCGCCGGATGAAGGCGATCACCTCGTCGGGCGTAGACAAAAGCTCGCTATCACCCACTATCATTGCACGTGATGCTTTGCGCAGTTCGAGCAATTGGCGGGTGTAGTGCGCCATGGAATCGGGCGCATCCATTTGGCTGTCGATAGCGCGTTCCGCATGGGCGGGGTCCATTTTCAGCCAGGTTTTGTTGGCAGATGAAAAACCTGCCTGCGGTGCCTTGCACGTCCACGGCATTGGTGTTCGCGCTCCGTCGCGGCCCAGAGTGTGCGGCCAATTCAAGATCGCCTCGGGATCCTGCAAATCGGCAAACGCGACATGGCCCTGCGGCAGACCCAGTTCCTCGCCCTGATAGATGATCGGATTGCCGCGCAGGGAGAGCAGCAGCAGCATGTTCAAACGAGCGATCTGCTCGAAATTGTCATCGCCCGCCCATCTTGTGGTGGCCCGCGGCGCGTCGTGGTTCGAAAACGCCCACGATGGCCACCCCTCTTCCGCTGACCCATCCCAATTGGAAAGCGACTCTTTCACAATCTCAGCATTCAGATCAGGCGCGTAGAGAAAATCGAAATTGTATGCGGAATCAAGCCGCTTACCGCCGTGTGTGAAGGCCTTCATTTCCTCCAACGGCTCAGGCCCACCGACCTCGGCAACGGTGAAGCGGCCGGGATATTCATCAATGGTCGCCCGGATGCGTTCGAGGAAGGCGGGGATGTCGTCATGCGATTGATTGAATTGCTTGATCTGCATGTCGAACGGGCGGGTCACCTGATCCATCGGCACGCCCGAAGGCGGATTGTCGCGCATTTCGGGATCGTGCATCGAGAAATTGAGCGCATCCAGGCGGAATCCATCGACACCGCGATCGAGCCAGAAGCGCGCGACATTCAACAGCGCATCCTGTACATCAGGATTATGGACGTTGAGATCGGGCTGACTGGTCAGGAAATTGTGCAGGTAATACTGGCGGCGCGGCCCGTCCCATTGCCACGATGAACCTCCGAACACAGACTGCCAATTCGATGGCGGCGAGCCATCGGGTTTCGGATCAGCCCAGACATACCAGTCCGCCTTGGGATTGGTCTTGTCCTTGCGGCTTTCTTCGAACCACGAATGCTGATCGGAGGTGTGCGAATACACCTGATCGATGATGACTTTGAGGCCCAGCTCGTGCGAGCGGCGGATGATCGCATCGAAATCCTCAAAGTCGCCGAATGTCGGATCGATGCCGCAATAATCGGACACATCGTAGCCGAAATCCTCCATGGGCGATGTGAAGAAGGGCGAAATCCAGATGCCATCAACGCCAAGCGAGGCAATATAGTCCAAACCTCTCGCTACCCCGCGCAAATCGCCAATACCGTCCGCATTGGTGTCGAGAAAGCTCCGCGGATAAATCTGATAGATAACCGCACCGCGCCACCATTCGTCACGCGCGGCCGATGTGTTTGCTGATTGCGTCATTCGAAGTGTTTCTGAAGTATCCGTCATGCCTGCGCCCCGTTCTCCAGCTCGAGGCGATTGAGGACCACGGGCCGCCTATCGTGTAAGCGAGACGTGTCCATTACGGGTGCGAAATTTCGCAAGATGCGTTGCGAGATAACGGTCACAAGACCGCGTGCAGCAAACAGGCCGTGAAGCCAGATTCGCGTCATAGTAATGTCCTCCCGGACCTTGATTGCCACCATCGGTCGCAGTTTGCAATTCTTTGTGAAAATTGTTCGACGAGCGTATTGGCGGCGTTTTTGGTCGGTAAGACAATGGGATAACAGAAAAATTCAGGCTGGTATGCGCCAAAAATTTTCGGGGCGGTTTTTGATTCTTGCATAATTTTGCATTAGCGCCACACTGCTAAGCGGTGTAACGGAAGATTATGCCGAATTGGATTGCCGTGCAATCCGGGATCGGCGGCGTTGCATGCCATGAGCGAGCGCAGCGTTGGGAGAGGGATGGTCACAATGACACAGGCGCATACGCCAAATTCAGCGCGTAAACCTGCCATGAGCGCAGGTCAGATCTGGAACATGAGCTTTGGATTCCTGGGGATCCAGATCGGTTTTGACCTGCAAAACGGAAATGTGAGCCGCATTTTCCAGACGCTTGGCGCGGAAGTGAATGAGCTGGCGATCCTGTGGATTGCAGCGCCTATGACGGGTCTGATCGTGCAGCCCATTATCGGCCATCTTTCCGATAACACCTGGGGACGGTTTGGCAGGAGGCGCCCGTACTTCCTGATCGGTGCGATCCTTGCCAGCCTTGCGCTGTTCATCATGCCCAATTCGCCCACGCTCTGGGTCGCGGCAGGTATGCTTTGGATTATGGATGCCTCGCTCAATATCACGATGGAGCCGTTTCGCGCCTTTGTAGGTGACAATTTACCAGACCGACAGCGAACGCGCGGCTATGCAATGCAGAGCTTCTTTATCGGGGTGGGTGCGGTAATCGCTGGCGCGCTGCCATGGATAATGACCAATTGGATGGGCCTTTCCAATGTCGCACCCGAAGGTGAAATCCCCGAGACCGTTCAGTGGGCGTTTTACATTGGTGGCGCTGCGCTGTTCGCAGCGGTCGCCTGGACGGTATTCAAGACGCGCGAATATTCACCTGAGCAGATCGCCGCATTTGAAGCGGCGCGCAATGAAGCGCTCGGGATCGAGACTGACGTTGACGAGACTACGCGGCGTTCATCTTCGCAGTTCAACCGCGGCGGCTTGATCTGGCTAGCAATAGGCGCAGTGTTTGCCGTGCTGGTATACTTTGGACGGGGCGAGACGCGGCCTGATTGGCTGGGTGAATTGGAAATTGCGCAAGACCTATACGTCCTGGCCGGGCTTTTAGCGGCATTCGGAGTGATCCAAATCTTCGCGGGAAGGCTCCGCTCAACAGGCAATGAGGATAGCGCATTCTTAGAGGTGGTGAACGATCTGTTTGCGATGCCAAAAACCATGCGTCAACTCGCTGTTGTTCAGTTCTTCAGCTGGTTCGCCATGTTCTCAATGTGGATTTACGGCACGCCTGCGGTTGCTGAGTACCATTTCCTTTCACCTGATCCTGCGACCCAAGGCTATCAGGACGCTGCGGATCAGTGGGGCATTCTTGGTGGTTCAGTCCGCAATGGTGTTGCAGCCATCGCAGCGCTGGCTTTCATAATCATTGCGGCCAAGATGAACCGCATTCGCCTCCATGCGGCGAACCTCGCAATTGGCGCTGTCGGTTTTGCGAGCATGTTGCTGATAAGAGATCCGGGCTTTCTTTGGCTTTCTATGGTCGCGGTCGGCATTGCCTGGGCCTCGATAGTCTCGCTTCCGTACGCGATCCTCGCAGGGTCCGTGCCAGCGAAGAAAATGGGCATTTACATGGGGATCTTTAATATCTTCATCGTGGTGCCGCAGCTGATTGCAGCTACCTTGCTGGGCTTCCTGCTGACCACATTCTTCGACGGCGCACCGATCTATGCGATGGCGATTTCAGCGGTGTCTTTCACACTCGCCGCTATTGCCACCTTCTTTGTGACCGACGGCACGAGCGCTATTCTGGAGCGTCAAGGGAAGCTTTCAGAAGCGTCCTAAACTTATGGCTGGGTGATTTCCAGCACATCGCCCGCGTTCACATTTGGCTCGATGGTTTCAGATCCATCGGGCCAGATCACTCGCAGGCCGCCTCCCGTGTTTGGACCCATGCCAAAAATCTGCGTTGTCGAATTGTGCGAGGTGAAATTGCTGTTGACGCTCACCAGCCTCGTTTGGGTCGTGTTGGCGATGGTCAATTGCACAATCGCGCCCACGGCAAAGGTGTTTGGAGCGCGGCCACGCAGGCGGATTTTGACACTGTTCGCGCCAGACAATTGATTTTCCCAATAGTAGATCGAGCCTGTCGGTTCAGCCGTCAGCAGGATTGCATCGACATCGCCGTCATTGTCGAAATCATCGCACAGAACGCCGCGGCCTTGATCGGTCTCGGCAATGCTGGAGGCGTCGGCGGCATCGGTGAATGTCCCATCGCCCCCACTCATCCAAAGGCGGGTGACATCATCCACATAGTTGGAAGCCGTCGGGCTTTTACCGGCTTCCCAGCCATTGGTCTGATAGATGTCGAGCCATCCATCGGCGTTGAAATCGGCAAAACACGATCCCCAGCCCCATCCGCCCGGTTCCACGCCTGATGCGGAATTGCGGAGAAAATTGCCGCCGCCCGTATTTTCAAACAGGCGGTTGCCATTGATTGAGGACACGAACCAGTCGAAATCGCCATCATTGTCAAAATCGCCGATCGCTGCGCCCATGCCGTTTTCATCGTCGGGCGTAAATGCGCTGGCGCTGAATGTGCCATTGCCGTTGTTGACCAGCACTTTGGAGCCGCGAAAGTCTGATACCATCAAGATGTCGAGGTCGCGGTCTCCATCGATATCGGCAAAGCCAGGGGCGAAAGTGTAATCGTAATTCGGGCCCAGCACGCCTTGCGGCAGGTCGAAATCGAGTAGTCCTGCAACGCCGCTAGTAGAGCTAACAGGAGTGAAAGAGATGTTCCCGCCAGCGCTGTCATTTCGCCAGAGAGTTTCGGTTTCACCGGGGACTGTTGGATTGCGCGGCGTGCCCCAGTGCGCCATCAGCACATCAAGATCACCATCTGCGTCATAATCACCGAGAGCGATTGAGATGGTTTGCTCGGCACTTGCGCTATCAAAGCCGGAGCCTGCTGTCGCATCGGTAAAGCGGCCTGATCCGTTGTTGGTGAAGAGCTTGATCGGACCGCCTTCGAGGCCGCCCAAAAGCAGGTCGAGATCGCCATCGCCATCGAGATCGCCAAACGTTGGCCCACTATGCGCGCCATTGGTGCTGGTGCCATCGATTGTGTAAGCGAGCCCTGCGGTGAGCGCGCTTTCGAGGAATGATCCGCCCTGATTGAGGTAAAGCAGGTTGGGTGCCAAATCGCCGCGCGCGACGAAGAAGTCTATGTCGCCATCATTGTCGATATCGCCCGCAGCAGCTCCGCCAGCGAATTGAGCGACCATCGCGTTGATGCCGCTCGAAAACCCGAAACTGTGGCCAAGCCCCGCGACAGCGGTGCGATTGGCAAAGGTCGTATTGGAGCCGCCGGGTAGCGTCGCACTGCCCGCGACGGGCGATGGTGTCGGCGTCCCGCCGCCAGCAACTGGCCCTGCCTGGCCTACGTTGCCGCCATCGCCGCCGCCGCATGCTGCAAGGCTGAGCGCGATGGCGCAGACGCTGGTTTTGGCTTTTATGCGACTAGTACCCATGGTGATCCCTCTCCTACGAAGCGGGCTACACCAATTTTGCAGAAAATTGCAGAGGAAAATTGACGGTATTTGCGATTCTAAGCGTTCAGCTGCTGCTTGATTTGTATCGCTTTGCAATTCCAACACTGTTGGAAAACTCGCCGGAAAGAAGATGTCTAATTCACCTCGATAACACCCGTTTCCTGTATGTGTTTAGACCACGAATAGAGGTCACTTCAGCGATGCCAAATGCGCTATGATCTCCGCCTCACCGACGACATCGGCGTATTTGGCTTCCATATCAAACAGGTTTGCCTCATGCGGCCCTTCATGGCGATCCCCCACCGCATCGCGAACGACTGTCGTGATGAAACCGTGCGACATGGCATCCACACAAGAAGCGCGCACACACCCGCTCGTCGTGAGGCCAGTTATAATAACGTTGTCGACGCCCATCGCGGTGAGCGTTGATGCGAGCGAGGTGCCAAAAAATGCGCTGGGATATTGCTTGGAAATGACCAGCTCATCATCGCGCGGATCCAGCCCGTTTGGCCAGGCACCCATCGCACTGCCTTTGATGAAATAGCGAAGAGGCTTGGCCTTCTCGAAAAACCGCCCACCATCCACCGCGCTTTCATGGTAGACGACATTGGTCAGGATTACTGGAATTCCCGCCGCATGGGCAGCCTCTCTCACTCTCAAGGCTGAGGCAAGAGTATCGTCGACATCTGCATAAAGATCGCAGGATTTATCGAAATACCCTTCGACAAAATCGATCATCAAAAGGGCGGGGCTTTTGCCGAACCCGGCTTTCTGCCCGTAGGCCTTGGCGTAGTTGTCATCGAGATCGCTCATCGGAATTGACTATGCCGCAGCTTGTGTGACTTGTCAGCAAACCTTTCCCCGCGCATAGGCCCGCTGTGAGCAATCAGCGACGACGATACGCGATAATCGGGTGCGGCATGATGGGCCGTGAGCACATGGCCAATCTTGCGCTGATTGACGGCGCGGATCTGGTGGCAATCGCCGACCCCGATGCCGGATCGCGTGGGGCGGCACAGGCGCTGGCGGAAAAGCTGGGACAGCACGTCTCGCTCTTCGAGAGCAGCGAAGAGCTGTTGTCAAAGGACCGACCCGACGCTGTCATCATCGCATCTCCCAATCACACGCATTCTGATGTTGTCAAACCAGTGATGGAAACAGGCGCTGCGATCCTCCTGGAAAAGCCAATGTGCACCGATGTCGAGGATGCCAAATCGCTTGCTAAGGCCGCGCGACACTATGCGAACACATTCTGGGTCGGTCTCGAATACCGCTACATGCCTCCGGTCACCCGGTTTATTGAGCGTGTCCATGCAGGCGAGGCCGGCGATATCAAGATGCTCGCCATTCGGGAGCATAGATTTCCGTTTCTCGAAAAGGTTGGGGACTGGAACCGCTTCAACCGAAATACGGGCGGAACTCTGGTGGAGAAATGCTGTCACTTCTTTGACCTGATGCGTCATATCCTTCGCGATGAGCCGGTGCGGGTGTTCGCAAGCGGTGCGCAAGATGTGAACCACCTCGATGAGCAGTATGATGGCGAGACACCCGACATTATCGACAACGCCTTTGTCACGATCGATTTTGAGCGCGGAGCACGGGCAATGCTGGATCTATGCATGTTTGCTGAAGGTTCTGAACAGCAGGAGGAAATCAGCGCGGTCGGCCCGATGGGCAAGCTCGAGGTAAAGCTGCCGCAGGGAGGCATTATCTGGGCGCCGCGCGCAGGCCAGGTGGATGATGCCGGCCAGCGGATTGATGGCCGTCCGGGATCGGAAATCGAAACAGTCGATACTCCCGCAGACGCCCTTGCAGCAGGCTCGCATCACGGCGCAACCTACTTCCAGCAGCGCGACTTTCACGATTGCCTTGTAAACGGAAAACCCCCTCTGATCACTGACCAGGACGGCTATCGATCGGTGCTGATGGGAGCAGCCGCGCAGCAAAGCATTGCCATCGGTCAGCCGGTGGACATCATTTTTGACGACCATTTTGAGGGTGAGGATTGATCGACGTGCTTTCTACAATGCCTCGTATCGGCTTCGGCCTTTGGAAGATTCCGCGCGAAGACACCGCCGACGCGGTGTTGGAAGCGATAAAAGCTGGCTATCGCCATTTCGACAGCGCCGCCGATTACGGCAATGAAGCTGAAACAGGCGAAGGGCTGGCAAGAGCGATCGCGCAAGGTTTGGTGAAGCGCGAGGATCTTTGGATCACATCGAAACTGTGGAACACATTTCACGCGCCCGAACATGTCGAAGAGGCTTGCCGCAAATCCCTAGCCGATCTGCAGCTTGATTATCTTGATCTTTATCTGATCCACTTCCCGATCGCGCTTGAATATGTGCCGATCGAAAAACGCTATCCGCCTGAATGGCTGCATGATCCGGACGCGGCCGAGCCAGTGATGAAGCGCGCGTCCGTGCCGCTTCACCAAACCTGGATGGCCATGGAAACGCTTACTGAAAAAGCGCTCGTCAATCGCATCGGGATTTGCAATTACAATTCGGCGTTGCTGCACGATCTGATGAGCTATGCCAGGGTCAAACCTGCAATGCTTCAGATTGAGGCGCATCCTTATCTCACCCAAGAGCGACTCATCAGGCTCGCGGGCGAGTACGGCATGGACGTGACTGCGTTCTCACCGCTCGGGGCGCAAAGCTATTTTGAGCTCAATATGGCCGAAGCAGGCGAAAGCTTGCTTAGCGCTGCTCCGGTAATGGTCGCAGCGCAAACGCATGGGAAAACACCTGCTCAAGTGCTCCTGCGTTGGGGCGTTCAACGCGGCACGGCAGTTATCCCCAAAACGACGAAGCCCGATCGCATGCGCGAGAACCTCAATATCGGCGACTTTGAACTGTCGGCGGTCGAGATGGCCGCGATATCCTCGCTCAATCAGAACCGCCGTTTCAACGATCCGGGCGCCTTCACAGAGGAAGCGTTTGGCACGTTTCACCCGATCTATGACTGATTTTCCCGATATGATCGCTGGCGAGGGCTCGCTTGCCGCCTATCTTTCGGCCCACGCTCCAAGGGTCGAAGAAGCGCTTGGTAACGCAGGCGCGGTTCTGTTTCGCGGGTTTGACGTTCCTGACGCTCAAGCTTTTGATGCTGCCATTGAGGCGTTTGGAAAACTGGGTTTCACCTACGAAGATTCGCTCAGCAATGCGGTGCGGACAAACATCACTCCTCGCGTGTTCACAGCAAATGAAGCGCCGCCGCAAACTGAGATTTTCCTGCATCATGAAATGGCGCAGACGCCGATCTACCCATCGGCTCTCTTCTTCTATTGCGAAATCGCGCCCAGTGTCGGCGGGGCGACGCCTTTGTGCCGGTCTGACCGGGTCTTTGATCGGTTGGCAACAGAAGCTCCCCAATTCATTGAGCGATTGGACAAGGAGGGTGTGCGCTACACCAATTTTATGCCGGGGGATGACGACGCTGGTTCGGGGCAAGGGCGATCTTGGAAAAGCACTCTCAACAGTGCAACACCAGAGGGGGCCGAGAAGCGGCTCAAGGAATTGGGCTACTCTTGGGAATGGCAGAGTGATGGATCACTTCGTGCAACCACGCCAGCGCTTCCAGCCATTCGCGAATTGGGCGGCGGCAGACGCAGTTTTTTCAACCAATTGATTGCGGCGTTCAGGGGCTGGTCGGACAGCCGCAATGATCCAAACAAAGCGATCACTTTCGGCCGTGGCGAGGCGATCACGGCGGATGACATGGCTCCTGCCATCGCGATTGCTGATGAACTGACCTATGACCTCCAGTGGCAGGCAGGCGATGTTGCTCTCGTTGACAATTTCGCGGTCATGCACGGACGTCGTCCTTTCAGAGGTAAGCGCCGGGTGCTCGCAAGCTTAATCAGCTGAGAGCGGATTTTTGCGCCGCCATCGCCCACACTGCGATATTGGCGACACCAAGCGCGCTCATCAAAACGGCGAATGTCGTGCTGAAGCCTTCAGCGCTCGCAGCGCCCAAGGGCGAGAACAGCAGATAAAGGGCGACTACGCCTGAAAGCAGAGTGAATGCAGCGGGTCGGGCATATCGCCATGGCGTCATGTCGACCTCATGCCGAGAGGCGGGGATGTACGCCTCAGCGCGGGGTGCGAAGTATCCGGCGGCAAGCATAATCCCGACCTCGATCACAAACAGTATCGCATATTGGTGGATGAAGTGCAGCGTCACCATATCATTAAAAACGAACCGTAAGAGGCCGTATGTCACCACATGGAAGACGATCACAAGTTTCGCTCCAAGCGCAGGCACTCGGGCGGTGAATAAGCCCATGATGACGATTACAACGGTGGGGATATTGTAAAAGCCGGTGAACACGCGCACGACCTGCCACAAGCCTTCCTCGGCAAAATAGAGTAGCGGCGCGACTATGAATGAGAACAGCGCGATCACGACGCTTGCGGCCTTTGCCACGTTCACCAGATGGGTATCGCTCGGCGATTTTCGTGACGGCGCGTAAATATCGAGGGTGAACAGGGTCGCTGCGCTGTTGAGCAGTGAGTTGAAAGAGCTGAATACCGCTCCCAACAAAACCGCGAGAAACACTCCGCCGAGATAGGCAGGCAGGAGATCGGAAACGAGCTGAGGATAGGCTTCATCAATTGAGGCGAACCCAGCTCCATAAAGATGGAATGCGATCACTCCCGGGATCATCATCATGAATGGCACCATGATCTTGAAAAACCCTGATGCCAGCACGCCCTTTTGCCCTTGCGCAAAAGATGCTGCGCCCAGCGTCCGCTGGATCACATATTGATTGGTGCACCAGTAGAACAGGTTCGCGAATATCATGCCGGTAAAGATCGTCCCGAATGGGGTCGGATCGGTGGCGGAGCCTATGGCGTTGAGCTTGTCCGGATGATCGGTTGTTAACCGCGCAAGACCTTCAGTGAAGCTGCCATCGCCCAATGCGATGAGCCCCAATACCGGTATCAGCGAGCCGAAAATCAGCAGCCCAATTCCATTAAGCGTGTCCGAGACGGCGACTGCGCGCAATCCTCCGAACACCGCGTAGGCCGCGCCGATCAGGCCTATCGTGATGGAGGTTATCAGAAGGGCAGGGAACGTGGTGAGCCCCGTCAGTGTCGGCACGTCGAAGAATTTCATCACCGCGAGGCTGCCAGAATAGAGGACCGAAGGGATGGTGACCAACCCGTATCCCAGCATAAACAGCAGGACCGACATGCGCCGGACGGTTGGATCGAAGCGCTCAGCAAGGAATTCGGGCAAGGTGGTAAAGGCGCCCGCAAGGTACTTTGGCAGGAACACAAACGCCATCGCCACGGTCGCGATGGCCGCTGTTACTTCCCACGCCATGCTCGACATGTTGTGCCCATAGGCCGAGCCATTGAGCCCGATGAGCTGCTCGGCGGAAAGGTTGGTAAGGAGCAATGACCCCGCGATAAAGCCCGCCGTCAGCCCGCGACCTGCAAGGAAGTACCCATCGCGCGTTTCGACAGTGCCGCGCGTTTTGAGCCAGCTTACCCAGGCGATAACAGCCATAACCGCAGCGCAGCTTACCAGCGTGAAAAGTAATGACCCGTCCATTGGCTTTGCGCGTTAGCGGCAAGGGTCGTGCCGCGTCAAAATCGCGAGCGGATTTCGAGGTGAGTCTGGGTCTGGCTGGCAAAGTTCATGCCGAGAGCGCGGACACAGGTTAGGCGATTGAAGGCGTAATACACATTGTGGAGCGCGTCTGACCCGCTTTGTAGGTGACAAAGGTGACACCCTGTCACCCTGTGCGATTGATTGTAACATGCTGTTCTACATGCCTTAATGGACCAAAACCATTGGGTGACGGACAGGTGATCGAGCCCTTAAAAAACCCATTCCATCAAATTTCGCGGTGCTTTTCCCAGAATTGGCAGCTGTAGGAAACCGGGGGCATGGTGTGCGGACAATGTCATGTGTCCCATCAATGCGAACGGTAATGCGCCCCATTGTCATCCGCGCGAAAGCGGGAATCCATGGAATGACGTGTCGGCTTGAGCGAAGAGCGGATCGGGTTCGGACAATCCGTCATTTCGCGCGCCATTTCCCTAGACACCGCCACTCGCTCACGCCTAAACCCCGCGGTCCGAAACCCACAAAAAGAGCAGTGCCCATCCCATGACAGCCTGGCGTTTTGCGGTCGATCGCGGTGGGACTTTTACCGATGTGGTCGCATTGACGCCGGATGGCGTGCTGGTCACCGAAAAGCTCCTATCTGAACATCCGGAGCACTATGACGATGCGGCGAGTGAGGGCGTGCGGCGCCTCCTTGCGCGGCACGGTGATGCGCCCATTGCTGAGGTGCGCATTGGAACCACGGTCGCCACCAACGCGCTCCTCGAGCGCAAAGGTGAGCGGCTGGCGCTAGCTATCACACGCGGGTTTGCCGATGCTTTGCGCATTGGCACACAGGCGCGGCCTGAAATCTTTGCGCGGCACATCATCCTGCCCGAACAATTGCCTGATCGTGTGGTCGAGATCGATGAGCGAATTGGCGCGGATGGTTCAATCCTGCGCGCTCTCGATGAGAAACAGGCGCAGCGCGATCTTGAAGCGCTCAAGGCCGATGGCTTTGACGCGATTGCCATCATTCTGATGCACGGCTGGCATTTTCGGCACCACGAAAAACGGTTGGCGGAAATCGCGCGCGAAATAGGCTTTGCCCAGGTCAGCGTTAGCCATGAGGTGGCCCCGCTCATCAAACTGGTTCCGCGCGGGGATACGACAGCGGTGGATGCTTACCTCTCGCCGGTTCTGCGCCGCTACACTGATGGTTTGGAGAAAAGCCTGCCGGAAACCGGCGCTTTGCGGTTCATGCAATCCAACGGCGGTCTTGCTGAAGTGGGCGCGTTTCGGGGGAAGGATGCGATCCTTTCAGGGCCAGCAGGCGGGGTCGTTGGCATGGTCGCCGCATCGGCTCCATTGGGGCATGACCGTCTGATCGGCTTTGACATGGGCGGCACCAGCACCGATGTTGCCCATTATGCGGGCGAATTGGAGCTGACGGGCGAAAGCGTGGTCGCTGGCGTGCGCGTTGCCTCTCCTATGATGCAGATCCACACGGTGGCAGCAGGGGGCGGGTCGATCTGCTCTTTCGATGGCGCGCGTTTCCGCGTGGGGCCGGAAAGCGCCGGAGCAAATCCTGGTCCAGCGTGCTATCGCAAAGGCGGACCGTTGACGGTCACCGATTGCAACCTTTTCCTTGGCCGTATTGACCCTGCTTTCTTCCCCCCGGTATTTGGACCGAACGGCGATGAGCCTCTTGATAGTCAAGCATCTCGAAAACGGTTGGAAGAGGTCGCGGCGTTGCTCACCGAGCCCAAATCGCTTGAGGAAATCGCAACAGGTTTCCTGGAGATAGCGGTCGACAACATAGCGAATGCTATCCGCAAAATCTCGGTCGCGCGCGGTTATGATGTAACACGCTATGCGCTCGCATGCTTTGGCGGGGCAGGGGGGCAACACGCCTGCAAGGTGGCGGACGCGCTGGGTATGGAGACAGTGCTGGTGCACCCCTTGGCGAGCCTTTTGTCCGCATACGGCATTGGTATCGCGCCTGTCAAAGCCATCCGAGAAGTCAGTCTGATCCGCCCCTTGCACGAGGGATTTGGCACAGAATTGGCGCTGCTCGAAAAGGAGGCAGAGGCTGATTTGCTTGAGCAAGACATTGAGCAAAAAAGGATAATTCTGCAAGCCAGCGCGCGCCTAAGGTTCGACGGCAGCGACAGCGCGCTCTCCGTACCATGCGGTGATGCTCAAAAAATGGACATGGAATTTCGGGAACTTCACCGCAAACGCTTCGGCTATTCTGATGCACAAAAATCGATCATCGTCGAAGCACTCAGTGTTGAGGCGAGCGGGGCTTCGGGCGGACTGGGCGAAGCGCTGGCGGAACCTGTTTCGGTGGCCGGGAAGCCTTCGGGACATTGGTACACGAAGCAGCGCGCTGCGATGGAAGTGGGCGGAACAGTTGATGGCCCGGCGCTGATTATCGATCCGGGCTCAACGATAGTGGTCGAAAAAGGCTGGCAGGCAAAGCTCGCCGATGAGGGCAGTCTGGTTCTTTCGCGCGTCGCAAAAGCGAAGCGCGCCGTCGCGGCAGGCACCAAGGTCGATCCAATCAGGCTTGAAATCTTCAACAACCTCTTCATGGCGATTACTGAGGAAATGGGCGTTGTTCTTCAATCAACTGCGACTTCGGTGAATATCAAGGAGCGGCTCGATTTCTCCTGTGCGCTGTTTGATCGGACTGGCGCGCTAATCGCCAATGCCCCGCATATCCCGGTGCATTTGGGGTCGATGGGGGACAGCATAGCGCAAGTGATTGAGCAGCGTGGCAATGCGAGGGATGGACGCGGGTTCAGGCGCGGCGACGCTTATGTGCTGAATGATCCCTATCGCGGGGGAACGCACCTGCCCGATATTACGGTGATTGTACCAGTGTTCTATGGCGAGCATAGCGTGGAGCCTGAAGCCTTTGTGGCGGCGCGCGGCCATCATGCGGATATTGGCGGGATAGCGCCCGGTTCGATGCCTCCCGATAGCCGGACGATCGCGGATGAGGGCGTGCTGATCGACAATGTGCTGATGGTGGATGAGGGGCGCTTTTGCGAGGCTGAAGTGCGCGCAGTTCTGACCTCCACCGAAAATCCAGCGCGCAATCCGGACCGCAACCTATCTGATCTGCGCGCGCAATTGGCTGCGTGCACGCGCGGCGCAGATTTGCTCACCGGCGTTGTGGCCGATCAAGGTGCCGATGTTATCGAGGCATATATGGACCACGTTCTGGCAAACGCTGAGGAGAGCGTGCGCCGCCTGCTCGACGGCTTGAGCGATGGCGAATTTGCCTATGAGATGGACAGCGGCGCGGTCGTGAAAGTTGCCATTCGGATTGACCGGGACGCGCGCTCTGCGGTGTTCGATTTCACCGGGACGAGCGAACAGCAGCCGGATAATTTCAACGCGCCGCGTTCGATCACGCGGGCTGCGTCGCTCTATGTCCTGCGCTCGCTCATCGATGATGCGATCCCGATGAATGATGGGTGCTTGCGGCCTGTCGAATTGGTTGTGCCTGAAGGCTCCATGCTCAATCCAAAGCCTGGCGCGGCCGTCGTCGCAGGCAATGTTGAGACCAGCCAGGTGGTGACCGATACTCTGTTTGCCGCCTGCGGCAAGCTAGCGCCTTCCCAAGGGACGATGAACAACTTCACTTTTGGGAATGAGCGGCACCAGTATTACGAGACGATCTGCGGCGGATCGGGTGCTGGGCCGGATCACGACGGCACAAGCGCTGTGCAAACGCATATGACGAACAGCCGCCTTACCGATCCCGAAATCCTTGAGACGCGACTGCCCGTGCGGCTTGATAGCTTCGCAATCCGGCGCGGATCGGGCGGAGCGGGTGCCCACAATGGCGGCGACGGAGTTGAACGGCGGGTGACCTTACTCGAAAAAATGCGCGCCAATATGCTGGCGAACCGCCGCAAAGTGCCCCCTCGCGGGATTGCAGGCGGCGGTGATGCCGAACGGGGCCGCAATTGGATCGAGCGCGCGGACGGCTCTATCGAAGAATTGGACGCCTGCGCTTCTGCCGAGATGGCACCGGGCGATAGCTTTGTGATCCATACACCCGGCGGAGGTGGTTTCGGGGGAGGGTTCGGACGTGGATGAAGTGAATTACTGGCCGCTTGCCGGTATCGCGATTGTCGTTGTCGGCTTCGCGCTGAAATTCAATCCGCTGCTCGTCGTGGTTGGCGCGGCGATCGCAACAGGCGTTCTGGCGGGGCTTGATTTGGTCGCAGTGGTCGAAGCGCTTGGCAAGGCCTTCAATGACAACCGCTATATCTCGGTCACGTGGATCATCCTGCCTGTGATCGGCCTCCTTGAAAGGTACGGCCTCCAACAGCGGGCACGCGGTCTGATCGAAGGGATACGCGGGGCGACATTCAGCAAGCTGCTCATCTTCTATCTCGGCTTTCGCCAGGTAACCGCAGCGCTCGGGATGAAGGATATCGGCGGGCACCCACAGGCCGTGCGGCCGCTTGTCGCACCCATGGCAGAGGCCGCGGCAGAGGCGGCTCATGGCGATCTGCGCGAAGGGGACCGCGAGGAGGTTAAGGCGATGTCGGCGGCTACCGATAATGTCGGCCTGTTCTTTGGCGAGGATATCTTCTTCGCCATCGCTTCGATCCTCCTTATTCAGGGCGTGTTCGAGGCTGCGGGCTATCCGCTGACGCCGCTTGAGTTGTCCGTATGGGCGATCCCTACCGCGATCTGCGCGTTTTTCATTCATGGCTGGCGGATCAGTGCGCTAGACCGGCGAATTGGCGCGGGGAGGGCAGCACGGCGATGATCACCTATGAATGGCTCTATATCCTCGCAGGCAGCTTTTTCGCGATCTGGGCGCTGCTTAGCCTTAAGGACAGGCTGTGGGGCAATGCTGCATTCTGGGGCCTGCTTGCGGCGAGTTTCTTTGGCGGAAGCCATTTTTCCGACTTCGAGAATGGCATTCTTGTGCTTGCCATGGTCGCGATTGCGGGGATGGGCGGATTGAAGCGCTCTAGTCCCGAAACCACTGGTGAAGCCAGCCGTCAGAAACGCGCTCTGAGCCTTGGCAACAAACTCTTCATCCCTGCTCTGATCGTGCCGTTTACCGCTGTTGCTGGCACGCTGCTCTACAATTTCACGCCTTTGGGAGAGACAGGTCTATTCGAAGAGCGACGCGAAACCTTGCTCCTGTTCGGTATTGGCGTCGTCATTGCGCTCATTGTCGCCATCATCTGGCTGAAACCGCCCGCATTGGCCCCTGCTGAAGAAGGTCGCCGCCTGCTCGACTCCATTGGTTGGGCTGCCATCCTGCCGCAAATGCTCGCAGCCTTGGGCGCGGTCTTTGCACTCGCAGGAGTGGGCGAGATCATCGGCGGGGCAGCGGGAAGCGTGATCCCGGATGGCAGTATCTTCCTCACCGTGGTTGTCTTCGCGCTCGGCATGGCGATCTTTACGATGATCATGGGCAATGCCTTTGCTGCCTTTCCCGTGATGGCGGCGGCAATCGGTATCCCTCTGCTGGTGGAGACCTATAATGGCGATCCGGCAGTAATCGGCGCTGTTGGCATGCTTGCCGGGTTCTGCGGCACTTTGCTCACCCCGATGGCAGCAAATTTCAACATCGTGCCTGCAGCATTGCTTGAACTCAAAGACCAGAACGGCGTCATCAAGCAGCAGGTCTGGACGGCAATCCCGCTATGGGTATGCAATGTCGCGATCATCTATGTGGGCGCGTTCCTCCTATGGAAATGACGCCTGAGATTGCCTCGCGCTTTGCCAACATCGCGCTCGGCCATGTGGCAAAGCCGTATCCGTACAAGGATGATCATGTCTTTGAGAGTGAAGCCGATTTGCGTCTTCCGCAGACTGCACATCCCTGCTTTTTTGGCAGCTTTGATTGGCATTCCTGCGTCCATTCCTGGTGGATGCTGCTCACTTTGCGCAGGCTCTATCCAGAGGCGCCAGAAGCTGCGAAGATCGAGAAACTGGCGGATGCAACTTTCACGCAAGAGAAGCTGGCTACAGAGCTTGCCTATCTCGATCGCCCGTCGTCGCGTGGGTTTGAAAGACCATACGGTTGGGGATGGTTGCTCTATCTCCATCATGAAGCCGCGCGGCATACTGACAAGCCATGGAGCGCGCGTCTTGAGCCATTGGCGCGTGCTATTGCAGCGCGGTTCAAGGACTATCTGTCGATTCTCACATACCCGATCACCGTTGGTACTCATTTCAACACCAGTTTCGCGCTGATCCTCGCACGCGAATGGGCCGGAGAGCGTGACCCAGAATTACTCGCTCAAATCAATACTTGGGCGCAAAGCGCTTTCGGCAATCGCAGCGATTACAGAGGATGGGAGCCGGGAGGCGATGAATTTCTCTCACCCGCCCTGACCGCTGCCCTGCTGATGAAGCACATCATGCCGCGCGACCAATTCGCGCCATGGTTTGACGCGCTCGTTATCGTCAATGGCTGGATCGAGCGCGAATGCCGCCCCGTCACCGTATCTGACCGCAGCGATGGTAAGATTGCACATCTCGACGGCCTCAACTTGTCGCGGGCGTGGTGTCTTTCCGAAATTGGCAGGGCACTCGGCAATCACCCTGCCGCTACTCTGATCGAAGAACGCGCAAAGGCCCATCTTGACGCCGCCATGCCGCATGTCGCAGGCGACTACATGGGCGAACACTGGCTCGCGAGTTTTGCGACTTTGACGCTGCTGAGCCGAACTGACCTTGCGCATAGATGATGCCACCGTCACCAGAACTTGAATGAGAGATAGCTCCAAGGCCTTTCGCAACTGTGCATTAGCATTTCTGAGTGCTGCATCCATCACAGGTATTGGCATCGCGGTATATGTGGTCGCAAGACGAGTGCTGGCATTCAGATCCACAGCATTACTTTTATCATTTCAGTCATTGCTCTCAACACCACCAATACGTGTGCGATGGCGAGCATCCAGTCGACTATCGCATCGAGTAACGAGGAGCTAGGCGATTGGTGCGCGAATTGACGAGAGCGAATCTAGAGTAGAGCATGGAAGAACTTCGGCCCCCAGTTGCCGCCCAAATGTCCCACATTGAATTCTCAAGATGGTATTGGTCGGTCGAATCCCTGCACATGTTTTGTGAACTTCTCGGTCTTCCCCGAAGCGGCACCAAGAGCCAACTGCGCGAGCGCATTGCGGCAAAGCTTGGTGGAACCGAGGCGGGCGCCTCTGAAACTCCAAAGCGCAAGCCCAAAAGCAGCTTCAATTGGGCGAAAGAACCGCTCGAAGCGACCACGATCATAACCGACAGCGTCTCATTCGGCCCAAATTTGCGAGGCTGGTTGAAGAAACAGATTGGCCCACGTTTCGTATGCCATTCGGACTTTATGGCATGGATCAAATCAAACGAGGGCGCGACCCTCGCTGATGCGATAGAGGCGTGGCACGAAATTGAGAGGGAGCGATCCCAACCCGGTTTCCGCCGTGAGATTGCTCTGTGCAACAATTACCTTCGATATCTACGGGCCATTCGCGACGATTATCCAGACATGAGCCAGGAAGATGCTATGCGCTGCTGGCAAGAGAAGAAGTTACGGCCTGCGCAAGATGGCTTTGTGATATATGAAAGAAACGACTTGCGTTTTATTGAGCAGGCAAAGTGAACCGTCATGCTTCGGATCTATTGGTGGGAATACCAGCGATGTGAGGGCCCTCTCTTTAGCTGGCTTTGACACTTTCAAGACCTCGCGACATTGGATAAGTTGAGAGCATCACCACGAGTGGAATGGATTTCTCAATTGCCTGAGCAAAAGTGTGTAATTTTCTGAGAAGCTCTAGCTTACGCATTAAGGCGATTTAGAAGCAGTAGCTTTCAAAAGACTCGCAGCTATGACTGAGGTCAATGCGGCCATCGCGATTGCGCCTAAACATTTGTGATCTTGCTAAACTCGCCTTCAATTCGGACTGACCCTTAATACCGGGAACCAAATCGGATACGTATTCGTTGCAGGCAATGACATCTCTTGGACGTCCAATAAAAATGACACCTCCTTTGTTGGATTGATATCGCAATTGCTTGGTCGCTGCGCTGAATTCATCAGTGCTGCCCACCCGCGCTGGCCGGAATCGTGATCGCCAACTTTCTGCGCCTCAAGAAGGGTGTGCACGATGATGAAGCAGCTGCGTTCTTCCCATGTCGTTTATTGGCTAACCGCGCTGATGGCTCTTGCCTTGGCCGGTTGTTCGGGGTCCCAGGGGGAGGGCGACGCGCCGCCGCCGGAGGTCACGGTCTCCAATCCCGAAATCCGCACGATCACCGATTGGGACGAGTACACCGGACAGTTCGATGCCGTTGAAGGCGTTGAAGTGCGCGCGCGCGTGTCGGGTTATCTTGTCCAATCCCACTTCCGCGAAGGGGCGCTGGTGCGCCGGGGGCAGTTGCTCTTCACGATTGATCCAAGGCCTTTCCAAGCTGAAGTGGCGAGGGCCGAGGCGGATTTGCAGGCAGCCTTGACGCGGCGCGATTTGGCTCAGGCCGATCTTGGCCGGGCAGAGTATCTCCTTGAAGAAGAAGCCATTTCGAAAGAGGAATTTGATTCCCGTACGCAGGCGCGCCGCGAAACAATTGCTGCGGTTGCCGCAGCCGAGGCGACATTGCGGCAGGCGAAGCTCGACCTTGGCTTTACCCGTGTCACTTCTCCCATCGCCGGAAGAGTGGGCGCGCGAGAGGTGACTTCGGGCAATCTCGTCTCGGGAAGCGGCGCGCAGTCGACCATTCTCACCACCGTGTTCGCGCTCGATCCGATCGAATTTATCTTCACTGCGGATGAAGCGGCTTACCTTAAATACCGTCGTCAGGCTCGCGAGGGCACTCGACCATCTTCGCGCGATATCGCCAATCCTGTGATGCTCCGGCTGCAGGATGAAGAGGAATTCGTGCACAGCGGCCGTATGAGCTTTGTCGATAACGCCATCGATACGCAGACCGGCACGGTCGAGGGGCGCGCTCTGTTCGACAATCCCGATGGCCTATTCATTCCCGGCATGTTCGGTCGCTTGAGGCTGCTCGGTTCGGGAGAATACGACGCAATGCTCGTGCCCGATGAGGCCATTCTTTCCGATCAATCGAACAAGATCGTCATGATCGTCGATAGCGATAATGTTGTGCAGGCGCGCCCCGTTGAACTTGGCCGTGTGCTGGATGATGGAATGCGCGTGATCCAAGGCGGTATCGAAAAAGGGGACCGCGTGATCACCGGCGGGCTTATGCGGGCGCGCCCGGGCAATCCGGTCACCATTGCGGGTGACAAACCGCCGCCGGAAGAAAATGCAAAAAGTGAGGATGACGCTGCCGAAATGGCAGCGGCACAATGAAGTTTCCGCACTTTTTCATCGAGCGCCCGATCTTTGCGGCGGTTGTTTCCATCCTGATCGTGCTGTTTGGCGCGGTAAGCTATTTCAGTCTTCCGGTCTCGCAATACCCTGAGATTGCACCTCCGACGATCACCGTCACAGCAACATATCCGGGTGCCGGTGCAGATGTGGTGGCAGATACGGTCGCAACACCGATTGAGCAGGAGCTCAACGGGGTGGAGAATATGCTCTACCTTTCGAGCCAGGCGACCGATGATGGCCGATTGACGATCACAGTGACGTTTGCGCTCGGCACCGATCTCGATGCTGCGCAGGTTCTCGTTCAAAACCGGGTCTCGATTGCAGAGCCGCGCTTGCCAGAGGCGGTGCGGCGACTGGGTGTAATCACACAGAAAAGTTCGCCGGATCTGTTGACGGTGATCCACCTCTATTCACCCGATGAAAGCCGCAGCCAGCTTTACATCTCCAATTACGCGCTGCTGCAAATCCGCGACACCCTTGCCCGGCTTGACGGGGTGGGTTCGATCACGATCTTTGGTGCGCGCGAATATTCGATGCGCGTCTGGCTCGACCCGGAACGAATGAGTGCGCTTGGAATCACGCCCCAGGATGTTGTGGGCGCGTTGCGTGCGCAAAATGTTCAAGTGGCATCAGGTACGTTGGGGCAGCCTCCGGTCGAAGGTACGACCGCGAGGCAGATCGCAGTGCGAACGCTTGGCCGTCTGGAAGATCCCGATCAATTTGCTGATGTGGTCGTGCGCACCGGAAGCAATGGGCGTCAGGTAAGGGTCAGCGATGTGGGCCGCGTGGAACTGGGCGCGCAGGATTATTCTACCAACGCATATCTGGACGACAGCCCTGCGGTCGCGATTGCTGTTTCCCAGCGTCCTGGCTCCAACGCCTTGGACACGGCCGCGCGACTTGAAGAGACCATCGAGGAATTGAGCGAGCGGTTTCCGCAAGGCCTTGAATACGACATCATCTACAATCCGACGGAATTCATCGCCGAAGGCGTCAACGAAGTTTACGTGACGATTGGTGAGGCTGTGATCCTCGTTTCGATTGTCGTTTTCGTCTTCCTCCAAAGTTGGCGTGCAGCGATCATCCCAATCCTTGCAATCCCGGTATCCTTGATCGGGACGTTCTCGGTAATGGCCGGGCTTGGGTTTTCGGTGAACAATCTCACCCTGTTCGGAATGGTGCTAGCCATCGGGATTGTCGTTGATGACGCGATTGTCGTTGTCGAGAATGTCGAGAGAGAATTGCGAAACGGAAAGTCGCCCAAGGAGGCGGCCCACGCGACGATGGACGAAGTTGGAGGAGCGCTGATCGCCATCGCGCTGGTTCTTTCAGCCGTGTTCATACCGACCGCCTTCATCTCGGGTATTCAGGGGCAATTCTATCAGCAATTCGCACTGACGATCGCTACAGCGACGATCTTTTCCGCTTTCAACTCGCTCACGCTTTCGCCCGCCCTTGCAGCGATCCTTCTGCGGCACGAAGAGCCCGAAGAAGGCGAGGAAGCAGAGGCGCTGGAAGCCAGTGACGCCGAAAGCGAGGCAAGCGGCGCACGCGGCAGGCTTGCGACAATCGGCTTAAAAGCAAAAGCGCTAGGCCAAAGGTTTTTCGACTGGTTCAACGAGAAGTTCGATTGGCTTAGCAACAAATACGCCGATACGACGGGCAAGATCGTCAAACGCACGGGGATCGTCATGATCATCTACGCGCTGCTGATCGGCGCGACCGTGTGGCGTTTCAACGATACGCCCACCGGCTTCATCCCTGAGCAGGATCAGGGTTATCTGATTGTCGCCATCCAACTGCCTCCGGGATCATCGCTTGATCGGACCGATGCGGTCTTACAGGAGGCGACCGACATCATCCTGTCGACCGACGGGTTTGCCAACACCGCTGGCTTTGCCGGTTTTAACGGCGCGACTTTCACCAATTCGCCCAATGCAGGCGCGATCTTCTCAGTGATGGAGCCGTTCGCAGATCGCCCGCCCGCACCTGAAATGCTGGCAACGCTCAACCAAAGGCTGGCCGCGATTGACGAGGCTTTCATCATTGTGATCGCGCCGCCGCCCGTGCGCGGGATCGGCAATTCGGGCGGTTTCCGCATGATGGTTCAGGATCGCGGTGGCCGAGGTGCTCGTGCGCTCAACGATGCGACTAACGAACTCATCGGCGCTGCCAACTCCGACCCGCGCCTGCAAAATGTCTTCACCGTGTATGAGACAGGCACGCCGCAGCTTTATCTCGATATCGACCGGGTGAAAGCCCAACAACTTGGCGTTCCAGTAGGCGATCTCTTCGGCACGCTGGAGACCTATCTCGGCTCGTCCTTTGTCAATGATTTCAACCTTCTTGGCCGGACTTACCGCGTCACAGCGCAGGCCGATGCGCCATTCCGGATGAACGAAAGCGATATCGCCAACCTATACACTCGCAATGCATCGACCGGAGAAATGGTGCCGATGGGTAGCGTGGTGAATTTCCGGGATATCACAGGGCCATCGCGTCAGCCGCGCTACAACCTTTATGGCGCGGCAGAAGTCGATGGCAGCGCAGCGCAAGGGTACAGCTCTGGCGAAGCGATCGCTGCGATGGAGGAAATCGCAGCTGAGACTTTACCCGACGGGTTCGATTTTGAGTGGACAGGACTTGCCTACCAAGAGACCAACGCAGGTTCGACGGCCAGCCTCGTTTTCGTATTCGCCGTGATCGTGATTTTCCTGCTTCTGGCCGCTCAGTATGAAAGCTGGCTGCTGCCGCTGTCGATCATTTTGATCGTGCCGATGTGCCTGTTATCGGCGATCATCGGCGTCAACATTCGGGGCATCGATAACAACATTCTGACGCAGATCGGGCTTGTCGTATTGATCGGCCTTGCATCAAAGAACGCGATCCTCATCGTCGAATTTGCGCGTCAGCGCGAAGATGCGGGCATGGACTTGGTTGATGCTGCGGTAGAGGCAGCACGTCTCCGCCTTCGCCCTATTCTCATGACAAGCTTTGCCTTCATTCTCGGCGTGGTCCCACTTGTTATTGCGAGCGGTGCTGGCTTCGAAATGCGCCAATCGCTTGGCACTGCCGTGTTCGCTGGCATGATCGGCGTTACGATTTTCGGCCTGTTCTTCACGCCAGCATTCTACGTCTTGTGTCGCAAGCTGGGTGATTGGCTGTCGGCTCGCAAAGAGGCGAAAGCGGAAGCCAAGGAGGCTGAAGACAGCGACGATGATGATGCGAGCCCGGCGAGCGATACACCAGAGGGAGCGCCGGCATGATGCGCAAGGCAATCTCCGCAGCAGCCATAGCGCTAAGCCTTTCCGCCTGCATTACCGTGCGCGACTATGACGGCCCGCCCGCTGACCCAATCGCACAAGGCGAACCCTTGCTGCGCGCAGACGGTGAAGGGCTCGTCGCCGAAGAGCCCGTTATCGAATGGTGGCGCGAATTGGGAGAGGACGATCTCAACGCCCTCATCGCGCAGGTGTTTGCCAACAATCGCGACAGGGCGGAGGCCGAGGCTAACCTGCGCGCATCGCGTGCCGCCCTCCGCATTACGCAGCGTGATTTTCTGCCAAATGGCAATGTCAGTGGCTCTTACCAGCGGCAAGGCGTCGCTGAGAACGCGCAGTTCTTTCAGGGGATCGGCTCAGTTCCCGATTTCGATCTTTACGACGTGACGTTCGATGCATCGTGGGAGATTGACCTGTTCGGACGCCTTGACGCGCGCCGTGATGCGGCTCGTGCGGATTTTCAGGCTGCAATCGCATCGCGCGATGACCTCCTCGTAAGTCTCGCTGCCGAAACGGCGTCTGCTTATGTGACGCTTCGTGGAGCTCAGGAACAGTTGGCGGTCGCTGAGCGCAACGCCACCAATCAGCGCGAATCCTATCGGCTAACGCAAATCCTCAAGGAGGGCGGGCGCGGAACCCGGCTAGATGTTGAGCGTGCGCGTGCGCAGCTTGATCAGACGCTCGCTTTGATTCCCCCATTGCGCGCAACCATTGATCGCAACATCTTTCGCCTCTCCGTTCTGGCAGGCCAGCCGCCCGCATCACTGGTGGACACGCTTTCGGGGATTGAGGACTTGCCCGAAATGCCGGCTCTCGTGGCCGTGGGTGATGCGTCGTCACTCCTGCGACGGCGGCCCGATATCAGAAGAGTGGAACGCGAACTTGCCGCAGCCAGCGAGAGAGTCGGCGAAGCGGCAGCCGATTTCTTCCCAACCGTCAGCATTGGCGGATCGGTTGGGCTAAGCTCGCAAAACATCGGTGATCTGACCGAGCAGAACTCGCTCGCCTACGCGTTTGGTCCGCAGCTTATCTGGAACATCCTCGATTTCGGACGCATTCGGGCGCGGGTTGATCAGAATGATGAACTGTCGAAAGCGGCTGCCGCGCGATATGAGCAGACGGTGCTTTTGGCGCTTGAGGAAACCGAAAACTCACTGACTTCATACACCAACGAACTTCGCCGAGAGGCCTTGCTGCGCGATTCTGCTGAGGCATCGAAAGAGGCCGCGCGCCTTGCGCGGCTGCGCTATCAATACGGCGTTGATGATTTCCTCGAAGTGCTGGATGCAGAGCGTGTGGCGCTCGAAAACGAAACGCAACACGTGGTCAGCCGCACGCAAACCTTTATCCAGTTGATTGCAATCTACAAAGCGCTTGGAGGAGGCTGGCAATCAGACACCGCGCAACAGCCGGGTACGCGACAAGGAAGCGAGTAATTAGATCCGCGGTCTGGTGGCGGTCAGCAATCGGTCAGTGAGATCTCAAGAAAATGGTGGCGCGGTAAAGACTGTACTTTCCATCGTCTTGTCTGAAGTTCAATCTCTCCTGCTCGAAACTGCGATCATCTACCTGCATGAAGGATAGGTCCGCTAACACTATGGCTACAGGAAAGAGCAAGCTGCACGGATCACTCCACCAACCTAAATTCGGTTGGGCTCCTGTTTGAGCGCGCCAATGCTCCAGCTATTCGGAATAGGAATTGAGCTGAATCTGTGATGCCAATTCCAGCCGCAGTCAGAAAACCTACCTGTAGAATCTAGGCTCTAGTGCTTTCCATCACCACAGAAAGGCAATTCCACCCACCCTAGGATGTTCCCTTAGTGAGTGTCCTCTGTCCGGTGGCTAGCACTTCCAGATCTAGCTTTGATCTTTGGGAGTTTTGATATGAGGATTGCTACGGGCACGATGGTGATGGCTCTTGATGGCAGTAAGATGCAATTGTTCAGGAACTCCGGCGACACTCGCAAACCTGTGCTTCAACTGCTCGCTTCCGAGCAGAATGAAAACCCGCGATCAAGCAGTCAGGGCTCGGATCGTCCGGGCCGATCATTCTCCAGCGCTTCGCCCAGGCGGAGCGCAATGAGCGAAACCGACCTGCATGAACGGGCAGAACAGGAATTCACACGCAGCGCTTTGGCAACTCTCGACAAGTATCAGTCGGAAGAAGGCGGCGGTGTCATCGTGCTTGCTGCACCGTCAGTGCTTGGCGAACTCCGTAAGTGCTGTCCGGAAAAGCTGAAGCCAGCGATCCTTGCGGAGATTGACAAGGATGTCGTCAATCACGCGCCAGAGCAAATCGTATCGATCATTTCTTTGAGAGAGACTTGACCAATCCTGCCGACTTCTTTGCATTTTCGAACGGAGACACCTCTATGGCTACCCAACCTCCAGAGCCAGACCGTATAGAGCCGAAAGCGCCGCCGGAGCGCCCCGCGCGCGAGCCTGCTCCTGACCCTGCCCAACCACCAGAAACCGAGCCACTACAGCCGGGTATAAACGAACCTGGTACCTCGCCAGATGAGTTTCCCACTCCGGAGTGAATGTTGGTTCTTGGCAGCCGTTTGGTGAGGCTGTCTCAGCAGTGCAGCCGTGCCTAGTGTAGAGCGACCCGTTCGCCATGCTCCGGCACCCGCACTTTCCATGAAAACTCTTCTGCGATCCTGAGCCGAAAGCGGTCGGACGCTTCGGATTCGCCGTGAACGACGAAACACTCTTTGGGAAGTGATTTGAATTCGCCCAGCCAGCGCAGCAGTTCGTCTCTGTCCGCATGAGCTGACAACATGTCGAGCGATTTCACTTCAGCCCTTACCGGCACATAATCCCCATGGATTTTGATTGCCTCAGCGCCTTTCAAGAGTGCTGCCCCGCGTGTACCGCCCGCTTGATAGCCTGCCATTACAATCGCGCTTTTTTCGTCTGGGGCATACCGTTTGAGGCGGTGAAGTATGCGCCCGCCGGTCACCATGCCGCTGGCAGAGATGATGATTTTTGATCCCGGTTCTGTGTCGAGCCTCTTTGAGTGCTCAACATCGCGCGTGTAGATCACATCATCCCAAGCCCCCCGGCACTGCTGGGCGCTGAGGCGGTGGTCGGATGAATATTGGCAGAACATATCGGTTGCACTGCAAGCCATCGGACTGTCGAGATAGACGGGGACGTCGGGGATGTTTCCGCGTTGACGTATGGCGTCGATGTGAAACAACAAGGATTGCGCGCGACCGACTGCGAAAGAGGGGATTATCACGCTCCCGCCGCGAGTGATGGTCCTCTTGATGACTTCTTCAAGCTCTTCCTGCGGGTCAATCTCTGGATGTAGCCGATCACCATATGTCGACTCCACGAGCAGGTAGTCGGCTTCCGGCACTGGCTGGGGATCGAACATCAAAGGATCGTCGTACCGACCTAGATCTCCTGAAAAAACGATGCGAATGCCATCGACAATCATCTCGACTGTCCCAGCTCCCAGAATATGGCCAGCATATCGAAATCGGATCGTACAGTCTTCGGTCACATCGACGCGCTTGCCGAAAGGCTTTGGCGTGAGTTGCTTAAGCGCTTCTAGAGCGTCCGCGCGGGTGTAAAGAGGCAGCGCCGGGCTATGTTTGCTGAAGCCGCGTCTGTTGGCATACCGCGCGTCCGCTTCGAGCAGGTATCCGCTATCCGGGAGAAGGAGACCGCAGAGTGCGCGTGTGGCCTCAGTACATATCACCTGCCCCATGAAGCCATTCTTCACCAGCAAAGGTAGGTAGCCTGAGTGATCAAGGTGTGCATGTGTCAGGACCACTGCATCGATACTTGCAGGATCGACAGGCAAGTGATTGCGGTTTCGAACCCTCAGGACCTTGTAGCCTTGAAAGAGACCACAATCGACCAGTACTTTACTGCGTGAGGTTTCGACGAGAAACTTGGCGCCCGTGACTGTATCGGCAGCCCCTAGAAAAGTGAGGTTGAGGATCTCAAATCTCCGATCTGCAAGTCTAGAGCGAGGTTCGCTTCCTGACTGCGTGGCTGCGCTCGGCCAAAAGCATGGTCAATTTTCATCGCGTCGATCAGATTGCGCCAGTTGACGATACCCGCAAACTCGCCTCCGGGGTAGGTTATGCCCGCTATGGAGGCGCCATCGGAATTCATGTCAGCTACCTTTTCCGCGCGGGAATAAATAGGAACCACGTGAATGGCAGGGCGCAAGACCTCTCCAGCCGTTTTTTGTCTTCCAACATAGCTTGCATGCTGAATGACGTCAGCGCGCAGCATAAGTGGGTTATTGCTCCTCACCCTGCAACGGTTCCTCGGGTGTTGTCTCCTCTTCCGGTACAACCCGCATCGGAGTGTCCGGCAAGTCGACTTCAACTCCGCCCTCTGGTGCAGTGGTCCACTCTGTGGAGGGCTGCTCGAGTTCTCGTTCAGGTGCCTGTTCCCCCTGCGTAAAGTCGATGAAGAAGAACACCGCCCCTAAGACTAACAGAAGCAGCATCAAGATTACCCAGAATGGTGAGAATGAAGATTTGTTTCCGGTAGCCATTGCAGTGTCCTCGCTGTTTTGCGGGCACTGTTATCGCCGGTGCGAAGAGCGCAGCTTATCCGGAAACATCCTTAGTTTGAGCGGCCAGAGGCGCATTCAGCATAATACCAAAGATCTAGGGGGATTTACGGAATGACCGCCGTGATGGATCTGAGATGATCTCCCTGATCAGAGTAGTAGCGCAATTGCGTTTCAGCCCTAGAGATTGGGGGACGGTCAGACGATGCCGTGGAGACTAGTCAGGCTTGAGCATGGCCCGTCGAGCGCATTTCCGTTCGGCTCGGCAGTTCGAGGGTACCTGCTTCGTATTCCATTAAAAGCGAACGGACACATAGACGGGGAAATTCACTCACTAGATCCCAATCGCTCAACAGTTCGGCGGTTTTGGCCAAGCGAAAAAATCCGATCGGGTAAGCTCAGGCAGAACTGTTCGCGATGGGAGATGGTCTCATCAGGTATTGAGAGTGAGGGCTCTATGATCGGTTGGTTCGAGGATTGTGCCCTAGTTATCGCGTCGACGATCTACGTCTCAGAAACAGAAAACAAACCTTTGCCATTCGTGGTGGCAAATATTCGGATCGACTAAGCGGCTTCAGGCGGTTGGTGTCGTATCGGAATTGACGACGGGCTCCCGTATCGCGGCCGGTTCTTCGCCCACACCGGCAGCGAATGCGATACGCAGCAGGTCCGACAAGTTGTAGACGTTCAGTTTCTTCATCAGATTGGCGCGGTGAATTTCCACTGTGCGTGCACTGATATCGAGATCATAGCCGATCGTCTTGTTCGGATGGCCTTTGGTGAGCCCTACCAGAACCTCATGCTCGCGGCGCGTTAGGCCGTTCACCAGCAGTTCGGCTTCCTCGCGCCTTTTGCTCTTTTCGCTGGACCTGTCCAACTGGTCGAAAGCTTCACCAATGGCTTCGATCATCGTCTCTTTGGCAAAAGGCTTCTCGATAAAGTCCACGGCTCCTGCTTTCATTGCGCGCACAGCCACATCGACATCGCCATGCCCGGTCATCACGACAACAGGAAAGGCTACGCCGCGCTCACGCAACTCAGCCTGGACTTCAAGGCCGTCGATTTCCGGCATTTGGATGTCGAGGAGCACGCATCCCGGTTCAAGACCTTTCACCTCTTTGAGAAACTTGGCTCCGTCTTCAAATGCAATGACTTTGTGTCCGGAGGTTTTGAGCATGAAACCAACCGAGCGGCGAACGGTGTCGTCATCATCGACTAGGTAGATCGAGTAGTCAGTCTTGGCCATTCTCCACCTCCGCAAGCGGTATTGTGAAATGAAATGCAGTTCCGCCCAACTCAGACTTTTCCACCCAGATTTTCCCATTATGCGATTGCACGATCGTGTGACAGATCGAAAGTCCCAACCCCATGCCATCAGCTTTCGATGTGTTGAAGGGGTGGAAGAGACGTTCGGCGACCTTTTGATTCATTCCAGGCCCACTATCGGCGACTGTTATCTGGGCAAATCTGCTAGCTACTCGCTCGGTCTGTACTCGAAGCTGCTTGTGGCGAGATTCGTGCATGGCTTCCAATGCATTGCGGATCAGGTTGAGCACTACTTGCTGCACCTGCACTGGATCGACCAGCACTTCGTCGGCGGCGGCATCGAGCTCGGTTTCAAAGTCTACGCCCTGACCGTCGCCATTCATGAGAGCCAACGCTGACGCTTCCTGGATTATGCGGCCAAGACTTGCAACTTGCCTGTCAGTTTCACCATGCTTGATGAAGTCACGCAGCCG
The DNA here is from genome assembly GCF_001542875.1 of Erythrobacter sp. YT30. Lineage (GTDB taxonomy): Bacteria > Pseudomonadota > Alphaproteobacteria > Sphingomonadales > Sphingomonadaceae > Erythrobacter. The sequence continues at coordinate 1,825,035 of NZ_LMAF01000002.1, forward strand.
GTGGACGATCTGACCTGCGCGCAGGGCTTGATTTGCGCATTCGTCCATCGCCTCACGCACGAGTTTGATGTTTTCAAGCGAGGGATCGGCCAGCAAATCTCGGGCCGAATGCGCGTAGTTCGTGACTGCGGTAAGTGGCTGGTTAAGCTCGTGCGCGAGTGAGGTGGCTAACGAACCCATCGACGAGATACGAGAAACGTGTGCAAGCTCGTTTTGGAGAGTGTGCAATTCCCGCTCGGTCTCACGAGATTCGCTTAGATCGCGAATGTAGGCAACGAAACCGCGTTGATCGGCGAGCTTGAGATCACCGACAGCCAACTTGATCGGAAACGTGCTCCCGTCGCGATGGCGAGCTGTTGTAACGCGACCGATGCCGATGATTTTGGCCGCGCCTGTTTCCAAGTATTTGTGCATGTACTGGTCGTGGCCTTCCCGGTCAGGGGAAGGCATCAATAGGCTCACATTCTCGCCGATCACTTCATGCTCAGCATATCCGAACATGTTTTGTGCACCCCTGCTGAATGACTGAATTGCGCCGTCATGATCAGAAATCACCATGGCATCGGGCACAGTATCGATAAGCGCGTGCAGTTCCTCCGCCGTGCGCAGGGCGATGAACGATTTTGGCCTTTTCGATTTAAGCTCCGTCCGCGTCACGCTATCTACCAAACCTCCAAGACCAACATGGCCTTCGGTTTCTTAAGGACCTTAGGATAATTACGGATACATGGGGAGTCAGGCCTTGGGCATTCCAGCCCCATGACGCGCATCCTCATCATCAATGGTCATCCAAGCGGAGAACCAAAGCACTTTGTGCCGGCTTTCGCGTCGGCGTATCAGATGGGCGCTGAGGAGCGGCATCAGGTTAGAAGGATCGATATCGGTTTCCTTGAGTTTGCGATGCTCCGAGAACCCCGACTCTGGAACGATCTAGAGCCGGAAGAGGACATCGTAAAAGCACAGAAAGACATTGCCTGGGCCGATCACATCGTCATCCTCTATCCTCTTTGGATGGGTGATGTGCCAGCACTGCTGAAAGCCTTCTTTGAGCAGGTATTCCGGCCAGGCTTTGCTGTCGAAATCACGGCAAAGGCGAAATGGCGAGCATTGCTGAAGGGCAAGTTAGCACGTGTCATTGTGACTATGGGCACGCCCGCGCCGATCTATCGTTTTTTCTTCGGTTCTCACAGTGTGAAGAGCCTGAAGCGGCACATTCTCCATTTTGTCGGCATCGATCCGGTTTTCACAACGATCATTGGCCGCGTGGACAGTTGGCCTGGCTATCGCAAGAAATGGCTGCGGCGGGTCGAGGAACTCGGACGGCGCGGGCGATGAACTTAATTGCTGACGATATTTCGGTGGTGACCATGAAAGCCATGGAATTTTCGTCTGTGGGATCGCCGCTTCAAATGGTTGAGCGACCCGTTCCAATGCCCGAAGCAAAAGAGATATTGTTGGAGGTCCTTGCCTGCGGGGTATGCCGCACTGACCTCCACATAGTGGATGGCGATATCGAAAACACACTACCGATCGTGCCCGGCCATGAAGTGGTTGGCCGCGTGGTTGCGAAGGGCGATCAGGTGAGCCGCTTCGCCATTGGTGAGCGGGTAGGAGTGCCTTGGCTTGGTTCATCATGCGGTCGATGTAGTTATTGTCGACACCGCCAGGAAAACCTGTGTGACGAACCCAGCTTTACCGGGTTTTCGGTTAATGGTGGATTTGCGTCACATTGCATCGCAAATGCTGACTACTGCTTCGCTATCCCGCCAAACATTGATGACATTCACGCAGCACCGCTGCTTTGCGCTGGCTTGATCGGGTATCGTGCGTTCTCGATGTGCGGTGACGCTTTGCGGATTGGCTTTTATGGCTTCGGGGCCTCAGCGCATATTGTGGCACAGCTTGCGACAGGACTAGGCTGCAAGATCGCCGCCTTCACTAGGCTTGGGGATGATACAGCCCAAGACTTCGCGCGGAAAATGGGGTGTGTGTGGGCCGGTGGTTCTGACATGCTGCCTCCTTTTGAGTTGGATGCAGCGATAATCTTTGCGCCGGCAGGAGAGCTAGTGCCGCAGGCACTGGCCGCAGTCCGCAAGGGAGGAACCGTGGTATGTGCGGGAATTCATATGAGTGACATCCCGTCATTCCCTTACGAATTGTTATGGGGTGAGCGACACATTCGCTCTGTGGCAAACCTGACGCGTGCAGATGGCGAGAGCTTCTTCGCAGCAATCTCTGCAATCCCGGTGCAAACGCACATCGAAACCTTCCCGCTGCATCAGGCGAATGAAGCGCTTGAAAGACTTCGCTCAGGCACAATTACAGGCGCGGCAGTGCTCGTGCCATGATGCGCCTGGGCTTGGTTCTTCTCTCAGCGTTGGCCGTCATTGCGCAGCCAGCACATGCACAGAGCTCATGGTCTACCGCCGAGGCGGAAATTCTGTATCGTTGGATGGAGCGCGCGGCAGGGGAGGGGCTCGATCTGCCCGATAACGAGAGCAGTGAGTTGCGCGCCGCAATTGACGCGGGCGATCTCGACCGCCTCGGTCCCGTAGCTGATCAGGCAGCTCTCACATTAATGCAAGCATGGCGGGGACGGTGCTGCGGCACGGCCAAAGCTTCATGGTGGCACATTGATGGCCGGTCAAATGACGCGGACCTGCAAGCCGGGTTGCAGCTGGCCTTGGAAGCTGGCTACCTCGACCTATATCTCCGATCCACTCGCCCAACGCATTCACACTACGCCGCTCTGATCGATGCTCTTGCCAAGGAAAGCGATCCCGATCGACGCCGCGTCATCATTGCCAATCTAGAGCGATGGCGCTGGATGCCCGCGCAGCTCGGTAAGCGTTACTTGCTCGTGAACATTGCCGCACAGGAACTGACCTTGTGGGAGGAGGGAGTCGAAAAGGACAGACGGCGAGTGATTGTGGGCAAGCCTGTCACGCGCACTCCGGTTTTCACCACGAAAGTAAGCGGGGTCGTACTCAATCCCTGGTGGGAAATCCCTTCAAGCATCGCCCGCGAAGGCATTGCCGGTTTCGTCAGACGGAGCCCGGCTGCAGCGCGCGCTCGCGGTTATGTCTTCCAAAATGGTCGATACAGGCAGATGCCAGGCGATAACAACGCTTTGGGTCGAATGAAATTGGTCATGCCCAATCCCTATAGCGTGTTCCTACACGACACTTCCAATCGTGAATTGTTTGCTGAAGATCGCCGGTTCTTCAGCCACGGATGCATCAGGGTGGACCAAGCGTTGAGTTTTGTTGGTACACTCTTCGCTCGTGATGGATGGGACTTTGCTCGCGTAGAGCGCGAGGTCGCTACCGGCAAAACGCAGACATTCGATCTTTCAGAAAGCGTCCTACTCTACGTTACCTATTTTACCGCCGAGCCCACAAAAAATGGCAGCATTCGCTTTTTGGAAGACGTCTACAATCGTGATCCGGTGAAGCTGACCAATACCTTCTATTTGGGGTCTACGGGGGTTTACGGATCACCTTTGAAACTTGCTTCGATCAAACTCTACAGGATCGAAGGAGAGCATGCATGCCAGAGCTGAACGTCACTAAATCGCCAGTTGAGAGTACAAAGCGCTTTTCCAATCGTGAAGCCGAAGGCGATTGGAGCGCTGAAGTCACCACTCAAGGAGGCGTCGAGATTTTGATCACCCCGGCGCGGCCCGATGACAAAGAGGCTCTCAGGCGTTTCTTCGATGGCGTCGCGCGCAGCGACATCTATTTCCGCTTCCTGTCGGGCATACGCAAGGTCGATGAAGACCGGCTGACGGAGATGGTCGACGACTCAAACGCTTGGACCATCGATTTCCTCGCTTTCGATCCATGGACGGGTGAGATTTTGGCCAGTGCGATGCTTGGCGCTGACAAGACTTTTGAACGCGCCGAATTCGCCGTCTGTACGCGGGAAGATTCAAAGGGGTTGGGGATTAGTTGGGCGTTGCTCGATCACGCCGTTCGCTATGCGAAAGCTATGGGAGTGAAGAAGCTTACCTCGCTTGAGAGCGCTGACCAACATGATGCGGTGAAGCTGGAACGAGAGATGGGTTTCAGAATCAAATCCTGCCCCGATCATCCGGGCATGATAGTCGCTGAAAAGGAGTTCCAAAGCCCCGCCTAAGGAGGTTTCCGTATCTGGACGGAGCGTTTCGAGAAGTAAAAAGGCCTCCCCCTTAACGAGACACTTGGGAGACCTGAAATGAGTGACGAAACAATGCTTGCCGAAAGACCACGCGAACATTCCGGCCTTTCGGATTACCTACGCGAACCGTTCAACCGGCTGCGCGGAGAAGTCGATCGGATTTTCGACGAATTCCCACCCCGGTTTCCGGCGACAAATCTTGGAATTCGCTACCTGGCGTCATTGCCGATGCCTGCATTGGAGATGCGGGAGACGGACAAGGAATACCATCTTTCGGTCGAATTGCCCGGCGTGCCAGGAGATGAAGTCGATATCAGCGTCGAAGGCGATCTGCTGATCGTGAAAGGCGAGAAAAAGGAAGAGCGCGAAGAGAAGGAGCGCGACTATACAGTCTCCGAGCGTAGCTATGGGATGTTCGAGCGGCGAGTTGCGCTTCCAGCTGATTGCGATGTCGAAGGCATTGAGGCGAGTTCTGAAAATGGCGTGATCGCAATCACTATCCCGCGGATCAAAACCGCTCCTGACAAGGGGCGCAAAATTGAGATTTCCGCAAAGAGCTGAGCGGGGTTGGGGAGAGAACCTCTAGCCAGCTCACGGGCCATCCTGCGCCAATCCAACCGGGGCGGGATGGCCCTTTTTCAGCAATGAAGGTCTATTAGATTCTAAATTAGGTGTTGCTAATTTAGAATGTGTTTATACATTGCTGAGATGAACATTGAAAGCTCACTCGACTTCGAAGCAATGAAGGCAAATGCTGGCGAGGCTGCGGACTATCTGCGCGCGCTTTCGAACCGGCCCCGGCTACTGATCCTTTGCCACCTTATCGATGCGCAAGAACTATCAGTGGGGCAATTGGTTGATCGCATCGGGATAAGCCAATCGGCCTTGTCGCAGCATCTTGCAAAGCTGCGCGCTCAGGGAATGATCGCCTACCGCCGCGAGGCTCAAACGCTCTTTTACAGGATCGCCGACTGGCGCGCCGAACGCATACTCGAAACGCTGCATGATCTCTTTTGCACCAACGAGCAGCAAATCGATGGTGAGGAACGAACATGACGACCATGACGCTTGATCAGCACATTACGACTGCGAGCGACATGATCGGGCAGGTCATTAGCGGGGAGGCAACCGCGCCAATTGTTCGCGGTTTCTTTCACGAACCCACGTTCACCGCCTCTTACGTCGTGCACGATCGGGCCACCAGTCGTGCCGCGATCATAGATTCGGTGCTCGACTTCGATCAGGCATCAGGCCGAACCTCGAGCGCTTTTGCAGATGCAATGATCGACTACATCCGCGATGCTGGGTTGGGAGTGGAATTCATCCTCGAGACTCACGCACACGCCGATCACCTCTCCGCCGCCCCATATATGCAGGAGCAGCTGGGCGGAGAGATCGTAATCGGTCACGAAATCCTGACCGTACAGGAGGTATTCGGCAAGGTATTCAACGAAGGCACCAGCTTCGCACGCGATGGCTCGCAATTCGACCGTTTGATTAGCGATGGGGAGCAGTTGCAGCTTGGCGAGTTGGAGATCCTTGCTCTTCATGTTCCAGGCCACACTCCAGCTGATCTAGCCTATGTCATTGGCGATGCGGTGTTCGTGGGCGACACAATGTTCATGCCCGACTACGGCACTGCCCGGGCAGATTTTCCCGGCGGCGATGCGCGGACACTGTTCCGTTCGATCCGCCGCCTTATGGCATTGCCTGACGCAACACGCGTCTTCTTGTGCCACGATTACAAGGCGCCAGGACGCGAGGATTTCGTTTGGGAAACCACGGTCGGAAAGCAGCGCGAGGAAAACGTCCACGCGCATGATGGCATAAGCGAAGATGACTTTGTCGCCATGCGCACTGCGCGCGACAAGACGCTGGGTATGCCGAAGCTCATCCTCCCTTCGATCCAGATTAACATGCGTGCCGGGCACCTCCCCGAACCGGAGCCAAATGGCACGCGTTATCTGAAACTGCCTCTCAACAGCCTCTAAGAAAAGGTCAGGCGATGTCTCCAATTGATCCGATGGATCCGTTTGTCGCGCTAGGCGGCGGCCTGATGATCGGCGTTGCTGCAGGCGTGCTGCTTATTTTTTCCGGGCGCATAGCGGGGATCAGTGGCATCGTTGCTCGCGCGACGGGAACCTCGAGTGGAGGTATGCCTATGGGACAGGCGATGGCATTCGTGATTGGAATGCCTATTGGCGCATTCCTGGTTGGTTCACGGGTGCGGTCTCCCGAAATCGTCGTTACAAATTCAGTCCCGTTATTGATCGCGGCGGGGCTTTTGGTGGGTGTCGGCACGAGAATGGGCAATGGCTGCACTAGCGGACATGGGGTGTGCGGCATGGCGCGCCTCTCGCCGCGCTCACTTGTAGCTACGGGATCCTTTATGTTCACTGGCTTCGCGATTGTCGCGGCCACTCGTTTCCTCGCAGCTGGATAAGGCCTTCATGAGAATTCTCATCGCACTTATGGCTGGAGCATTTTTTGGAGGCGGGCTGGTTGTTTCCGACATGGTCAATCCGGCCCGTGTGCTCGCTTTCCTCGATGTATTTGGCGATTGGGATCCAGCGCTGGCATTCGTCATGGGTGGCGCGATAATCCCTTCTGCCATCGCTTATTGGTTCTCAAAGAAACTCACACGACCGCTGATCGAAGAGAAATTCTTCGTGCCCCAAAACCGCACGATTGATGGAAGATTGATCATCCGCGCCCTTATCTTCGGTGCGGGTTGGGGGCTTGCCGGATATTGTCCGGGACCTGCGATTGCAGGTATCGCTTTCGCAGATTGGCAGCCAATCGTTTTCGTGGCGGCCATGCTTGCTGGGATGTGGCTCTTCCGGCTGTCGAGCGAGTTAGTCCAAAGCCAGCGATCCGTAGCATGATGGTCTAGGGTGAAGGCCTTGTCCCGCTTTGCCGGATATCTCCCGATCCTCGAGTGGGTGCGGGAGTATAATCGCGGTGCCTTGGGCAGCGACGTGATGGCGGCTGTGATCGTCACCATTATGCTTATTCCGCAAAGTCTTGCTTATGCGTTGCTCGCTGGTTTGCCTCCGGTGGTGGGTCTCTATGCCTCGATCCTGCCGCTTGTGGCATACGCTCTACTAGGAACGAGCCGAACGCTCGCGGTGGGACCCGTCGCTGTCATTTCACTCATGACGGCATCGGCAGCAGGAAGCGTGGCCGCAACCGGGACAGCCGAGTATCTCGAAGCGGCCATTACTCTGGCCTTTCTTTCTGGGATTATGCTTGCAGTTCTGGGATTTGTGCGCGCAGGCTTTTTGGCCAACCTCCTTTCGCACCCTGTGATCTCAGGGTTTATCACTGCAAGCGGCATCCTGATTGCTACAAGCCAGCTAAGGCACATCCTCGGGATTGAGGGAGGGGGGGATACACTCCCGAAACAGATTAAAGGGCTGGCGCCCAACATCGGCGACTTTAACATCCCGACTATCCTAATCGGCGTCAGCAGTCTCGCTTTCCTGTTCTGGGTGCGAAAGGGCGCCAAGCCGCTTCTTGTGATCCTCGGCTTCAAGCCGAACATCGCCGACATACTGGCAAAGGCCGGCCCAATTCTGGCAGTGATCGCTGCAATCCTCGCGGTGATGCTCGGCGGGCTCACGGAACGCGGCGTCGCTGTCGTTGGTGCAATCCCAAGCGGGCTCCCGCCGTTCGCAGTGCCTCAAGTCGATTTCGGCCTGTGGAGCCAGCTCTGGTTACCCGCGCTGCTTATCTCAATAATCGGTTTTGTCGAAAGCGTCTCGGTCGCTCAGACGCTCGCCGCCAAACGCCGCCAGCGCATCTCGCCTGATCAAGAGCTTGTCGGCCTTGGCGCGAGTAATATCGCAGCCGCCTTTTCAGGTGGGTATCCCGTTACAGGGGGCTTTGCACGTTCGGTGGTGAATTTCGATGCAGGAGCGCGCACTCCTGCAGCAGGAGCATATACCGCGGTGGGCATTGGTCTGGCTTCGATCTTTCTCACCCCGCTCCTGTTCTTGCTTCCCATCGCTACCCTCGCAGCGACCATTATCGTCGCAGTAGTTAGTCTCATTGACTTTAAGACACCGCTGCACCTGTGGAAGTATTCAAAGAGCGACTTTGCCGCCCACACTGCGACCATTGTGATGACGCTGGCAATGGGCGTAGAAGTAGGCGTCATTGTGGGCGTGGTCACCGGTCTGATACTCTATCTCTGGAGAGCTTCTCGACCCCATGCAGCAGTGGTCGGCCGTGTGCCGGGATCAGAGCATTACCGAAACATAGACCGTCACGAGGTCATTACATGGCCTCATATCCTCTCGATCCGCATCGATGAAAGTCTGATATTCCTCAACGCTCGCTGGCTGGAAGATTACGTGCTCGAGCGCATGGCGGAGAAGCCTGAACTGCGTCATGTCGTCCTCCTGTGTTCGGCGGTGAATTCGATTGATGCATCTGGTCTCGAAAGTCTGGAGGCGATTAATCACAGGTTGGCCGATGCCGGGATCAGCCTCCACCTATCTGAGATCAAAGGACCGGTGATGGATGCGCTGAAAAATTCCGACATCCTTGAGGAGCTTCATGGCATAGTGTTCCTGACGCACGACAGAGCAATCGCTCACTTGATCCAGCTGACAAGCGGTGAACCAGAGGGTGAGGATCACTGGCACGCGCGTGGTCTGATTTGACCTCCGATTAAGGAGACCATCGGAGATTTACCTATATCTCCTTGGTGCCAACTAGCTCACTTTCCTTCGGCGTATTCGAAGGAGGATCAAGTCGCATGCGTACAAGGTTTCGCGCTTTTACAATGGCAATGACCGGGGCTGTTGCGCTCATCATGACGGGATGCGCAATGAGCATCACCCCGTACCAACCCCTGAGTGCAGGAAGCAGAGTATCGGGTGGATATTCCGACCTTCGCATTGACGAAACGCACTACAGGGTGAGCTTTGCTGGCAACCGCCTCACGTCACGCGAACGGGTTGAGAGCTATCTGCTTTTTCGCGCCGCCGAACTGACGCTGCTCAAAGGCTATGATTACTTCATAATTGAGGATCGAGAGGTAGAGCACCAGATCCAGCGCGAATTTCAGCGCGACCTATTGTACGATCCCTGGTTTGCCAATCGGTACGGATATTGGCGGCCATACTGGCGATATTACCGCGTGGGAGCGGGCTGGTATCATTGGTATCCGTATTATGGAGATCCGTTCTGGGCAGACCGCTATAGCGTACGAACTATCGAGAGGTTCGAGGCAAGCGCCGATATTGCGCTTGGCAAGGGCACTCGGCCTAACGGCAATTTGCGCAGCTTCGATGCTCGCGAAGTAAGCGAGCGTCTCTCTCCACAGATTGAATATCCCGAACAATAGAGACGAGTCACAAAAATGCGACTGAACCTGAGATGAGGGGCACCGTCATGGCGCAAGAGACAGGAGCAGAGTGACACCGGCGAAATAGACGATAATCGCTGCGATAGAGTCTTCGCCCATCCGCAGGACTGTACGATCTCGCCGCTCAATCAGACCTATTACAAACAACCCTGTCAGAAGCAGGGCCAACATGGTTGCCGCTATTTCAAAGCCACCTGCCTGCTCGATTACACTGGGTCCCGGAGCCACGAGATCAATCGCAAGGATTATCGCGAGATTGAACATGTTCGAGCCGAAAATTTCGCCGATAGCGAGTTCGTAGCGTCGATGTGGCATTGCCCCCAGAATGGCGCTGGCTTCGGGCAATGATGTTGCCACTGCGATTATGAGCAGGCCGACAACACCCGTGCTCAATCCAGTCTCGATGGCAATGGTTTCCCCAGCATTGGCAAGAGTAACTCCTCCAACAAGGATGACGGTTGAGAAACCGGTAAGCGCGAGAGCAAGTCTGCCCGTTGGAATAGATCTCTGACGCGCTTCCTCGGTCACTTCGAGGTCAGGTGGATTAACGACCTGCCACATTGGGCGGCGTTCGGCGCGATCAGAGATAAGGAGGGCAACGACGACGCAAGCGAAAATGGCAAAGGACCAGGCACTGGCGGGTCCGCCCCAATCACCTCCACCGATACCGATGGCCGCCCCCACAAATGCAAAAAGCGTCATGCTCAAAACACCCTGGATCAGGGTCACCGGGCGCGCGACAACCGACGTCAAGGGCTTTGACCCCATGGCCATATCTGCAAGAGCCAGTAGCAGTAGGTTAAGGCTCGCACTGCCCAATATATCGTCCAACGAAAGGAGCGGAACGCCGATGGCAGCTGCTGTGGTTCCAGTGGCGAGTTCGGGAAGGGACGTGATGCCACCAAGCACCAGCATTCCCGCTATACCCTGACCGATGCCGGTCTTGTCGCTTAAGGCCACGACGTATGCTGGGAGCCTAGTGCCAGCCCACCAGACAGCTGACGCTGCTAGAACAAAAACAAAGACCGATTGCCACAATGGCGTCATTGGCGGGCTCTTTTACGGCAATCTTGCAGTTGGACACGGCGACACGCTTTTCGGGCCGCCGTGGTTCCGACAATTCAATCGGTCATCCCATCAAGCCATTGCGGGCGCGGTTGGAGCGGCTTGAGGCGGATTGGAAAGCATGCCCAACACCTGCCTGCCAAATGCACCGAGCCCGAACAGCATCGCGAGGAGCATAACGACCAAGCCAACAATGGGGATCAGTGCGAGCGCCAATAGGACTACAACGCCACCCAACGGCCACATGATTTGCTCAAATGTGCTCTCGGCATCTCCGGCCTTTCGCGTGAGCGCTTTGCGCGCAGCCATACCGATGAAGTGTGCGGTGACTGCAACAGCAATTGGAGTGAGGGCTAGTGACGCCACGAACAGGAAGATGGCGAGTGGGATTCCGACACCAGTCCAAAAAAGCAAAACTCCCAATACCGGGACTATGAACGCAAACAGGACGCCTATGCCAAGGGCTTGAAGTGGCTTCCCACCGAGCATTTGCGAAGTTGCGTGCATCACGCGCGGGACAATCAAGACGAGCAGAGCGACTATCACGAAGTAGCTGATGATCATCGATATGCTGAAGAACAAAAAGAACTGTCCAACACCCTTTGCTGCGTCTTCTACTTCGTAGGCGTCGGAAGATTGCAGCTGGGTCCGCTCTCCCTCAATAACTGCTGCCGGGTCAACCACCAGATTGGAGCCGCGATATATGAGATCGCCTTCGATCCGAGCCCTGGGGCCAAAAGTGATCGTATCACCCGACAAACGAGCCGTTCCCGAAACAACTGAGTTCACGAATATTTCGTTCGCGCCAATCCGAAGGTCCTGGCCAACTGGTGCTTCGAAACGCACCTCTCCGCCAGCGACGACAGCAGTGCCACCGATCTCGAAAGTCTCTCTCGCGACGACTTCACCGCCAGCGATAATGACATCGTCGGCGACTGTTGCAGCGTCCATCTGGATATCCCCTCCGGCTGCAATAAGATCATTCACTTGAGCATTCGATACTCTCAAATCGCCGCCAGCAAGAAAGAGGTGATCAGCCTCTGCGCCGCTCACCTCAATCGTACTTCCAGCGGCAAAGAGATCATCCGTTGTCTTTTGTGAAACGTTCAGATCCTCGGCAGCGGCGAAAACCATGTCGCTTTCCAAAAATGCGTTTGTTGAGTTCGACTCTTCTACACTTTGGCCAACGGTACTTGCTGGCAAGGCAAGAGCGCCACATGCGGCGATCAATCCAAGTGTAAGGCGTTTGAGAGGCACATTTTTGAAGACAGTCATGGCAAATCCCTTCACGCCGAGCGCTTTGCCCGACTATTTACCAATTGTGCCGCTCGTGGTTGGTAGCCAGTATCCGTAAATGTCCGGATGATGCGCTCAGTTGCCTTTTCTCGACAGATTTACGAAGCGCAAGCGATGCAGCGAGTTGCAATCGGGCGGGCTTTAAGCCGTTCCTCGGCGATCGCGTTGCCACATTGAGCGCATGTCCCGTAAGTCCCGTTCTCGATGCGCGCCAAGGCATAGCCAATCTGTTTCATCTCGGCTCTGAGCGCATCATCAATGCCTTCCAGCGCCTCGTCATCGGCCAAATCAACCGCTTGCTCGCTGAAATCGGCATCGAGCGGGTGGCGCAGGTCGTCCTCAATGATCTCTGCGCGATCAAGAAGATCCTTGAAACGTGCTTTGAGGACAGTTGCGAATTGGGCATTTTTTGTCATGGGTGCAATCCGGATAAGCAGCCGTGACCACCACGGCGATCTCTCTTCTTAGGGCGCACCGGACGCCCAAGGCGCTACGGCAATTTACGTAGTTCGAATGTAGTGAGGCAGGCTATTTTGACCGCACTTCATACCCTCCAGTGAAAGAAATTCCGATGCGATCCATTCTTCTGCACGTTTACGACGACAAATGCTTTGAAGCACGGCTTCAAGTCGCGCTTGATATTGCACGACAGTGCAAAGGACGCCTCACTTGCGCGCAAGCTGCTCCCTATGACTTCGGTATGCCAACCGACTTCTATGGTGCCATGTCGGCCGAAATGATGGTTGAGTACACCAAGACTTCAAAGAAGTTTCGCGCCAAAGTGGAGAAAGAGCTTTCCAACGAAGGGGTTGCCTGGAGTTGGGCTTCATCGGGCGGTTCAGCGATGAATCTCATCGCATGCCATGCGCCCATTCATGACCTCGTTATTGTCGGTGCGCACGATCCGCTACAGCTTAAGGGCTCGCCATCGAGGTTTGTAGGGGAACTGCTCGAGCGCGTTCGCGCTCCGATATTGGTTGTTCCGGAACATGTGAAGTCCTTCGATGTCGATGGACCGGTTACGGTGGCTTGGAATGGAGCACCGGAAAGTGCGCATGCCCTGAGAGCCGCGCTGCCACTCCTGAGCCGAAGCAGTTCTGTTCAAATTCTCACAGTCGAGGAGAAGAAAAAGACCAAACGGGAGGAGAAGTTTGACCTGCCTTCCATGCAGGCTTCGGAATATCTGGCTCAAAACGATATAACGAGCGAGTTGATCGAGCTTCCTAGAAAGAAAGGCGACTCGATTGCCGAAACTCTCGTGACAGCATCCAAGATCCGCGAGGCGGGATACCTCGTTATGGGAGCCTATGGCCACTCTCGCTTCCGTGAGCGGATACTTGGCGGCGTAACGCGCGATATGCTTCGCGAGCCGCAATTGCCTCTGTTCCTGTCCCACTAGTTGATGCTCTGGGCTTTAACGGAGACTACCGGCCATGTGGATAGCTAGGGCTCTAGGCACGCTCATTCTTGGCAGCGCAGTCTACGCATGGTCGACCAACCTATCGCGTGAGTTTAAGCGCCGGCGTCGTGAGGCGTCTTGGGAGCCGTTGCTGGAAGTAAAGAAACTAGAAAACAAAGACATCGCACATCTTCCCAAGCCAGTGCAGCGCTACATTGAAATTACCGGTTCGATTGGCGAACCGGTCGTTACCGAAATCAAGATGGAATTCGAAGCGACCATGTACGATGCTCCGGGAGCCAAAGGCATGACCGGCCCGGCATCGCAATATGATCGTTTCGACGAGATGCACCGCCTTTTCTTCATGCGAACGCACATGAAGGGATTGCCCATCAGTGTGTTGCATGACTTCGACGCTGATCGGGCAACGATGAAGGTTCGCGCTGCGGGGTTAATGAATGTCGTGGACGCAAGTGGCCCTGAACTGACTCGCACCGAGACGGTAACAATACTCAATGATATTGCCTTTTTCGCTCCATCGAGGCTCGTCGATCAGCGGCTGAAATGGACCGCAGTCGATGACAAGAGCGCCAAGGTCGAATTCACGCTTGGGGCAAACACGGTTTCGGCAGAGCTAATTTTCAATGATGCAGGTGAACTGGTGGACTTCATCTCCGAAGATCGGGGCATGATGCAAAAGGACGGTACTTTGCGCACTGCACGCTGGTCGACGCCGCTCGGGAATTATCGCAGGTTCGGCAATTGGCGCCTCGCAAGCGAGGGCGATGCGATCTGGCATCTGCCCGAAGGCCCTTTTACCTATGGTCACCTGCGTTTGGTCAAGTATGAGGCTCGGTGATCAACGTTGGCAAGTTGCGAGAAAAGAAAGACTGGAGATTGCCAATGATCGGTGGGGCCATCAAAAGTACGATCAGCAGAGCTATACTATGCTGCGTTTACCTTACATTTGCCGCCGACTCCGCGCACGCAGATGTCGTCATTGAGAACGTCAATATCGTCGACGTTGAGAATGGCGAGATTACCGAGCATCAAACGGTTCTGATCGAAGGCAATCGGATCACCCGAATTGCCGAACGATTTGAACCTCCTGTCACGGCAGAGCGCATAGATGGCGAAGGCAAATTTCTGATTCCCGGCCTGTGGGATAGCCATGTCCATATTTTTTCATCGCCGAACGAGCCTGACACGGCGCTGCCACTATATCTGATGCATGGTATCACTGGTGTGCGCGATATGGGTGCATTGTGGCCGATTGAGGATCAACAAGCGCTTCAAGCAAAGATCGAGACGGGCACTGTACTTGGACCAAGGCTAATTCTGTCTGGTGCTTGGGTTGATGCGAGACCGGGTTCTTGGCCGGGTATGTTTTTGGCCGACACACCCGCTGAAGCGCGGAAAGTTGTGGCTCAAATAGAAGAAGAAGGCTGGGCTGCAGTCAAATCCTATTCGATGCTAGATGAAGCAACATATCTCGCCCTAGCAGAGGCAAGCGAAGGCGCCGGCCTTCGCATCGTCGGGCATATTCCAGAGCGGGTGGGGCTAGAGACAGCCATAGCCGCGGGACAAGACGGGATGGAGCATTTCGGGCGCATCCCGATGGCATGCTCGACTGCGGAGGATCGAATGATCGGCGAACTCCGGGCAGCAATGGAGCGAGAGGCTGCAAGGGAAGAAGTTTTTGCCATTATGGCTTCGCGAAATCGGATCATCCTGGAGAGTTGGGACGAACAGCTTTGCCTGCGAGTTCTTGCGCAAGTTGCGTCCGCCGGACTTCACGTCAGTCCAACCTTGGTTGTCGCCGATTTCTACCTTGGAAACTGGCCTTCGGCCGACGCGCCAAGGATGCAGCTAATCCCTCCGCAAGTGCGCGAAGCCTGGGGCCGGCCCGATTTCCGATTGCAAGCGATGACCGATGAGGTTCGCGGCTTGGCACAGGAAAGCATCGCTCTCGACCGAAAGACGTTCCTATTGGCGCATCGCGCGGGCGTGCCGATCCTTGCTTCGTCCGATGCGTCCTTCGCCAATCCCTATCTGTTTCATGGATTTTCTTTGCTCGACGAGCTTGACCTTTATGTTGAGATTGGACTGACTCCACGTGAGGCCCTCTACACCGCAACGGTGGCACCTCCACGTTTCTTCGAGCTTGGTGACCAAGATGGGACAGTAGCGATAGGACGGCGTGCCGACCTTGTTCTACTTGACGCCAACCCATTGGAAGGGCTGGAGACTTTGCGCGAACCTCATGCAGTGATCGTCAATGGACGACTGCTCGATAGCGAAGCGCTCGCAGCGATGGGTGCAGATTTGCGCGAGAAGGCTCGCTCGGACGAGTGATCACGCGGCGCGCTACAGGAGGCCCAAGGTCAACAAGAACCCGCAAGCAAGCGCACCGATCAAAGGGACAATCGGCGGAACAATGAAACACTCATGTGGTGCCCGATCCTCGCCACGTTTCACCCGCAGCAGCGATATGTTGACGAGCACGAAAGTCACCAGAACAATCTGCGACGTGCGCTCCGCAAGCAGTTCGATAGGAAAGAGTTGGGAGAGCGTGATGATCACCAGAACGACCGCCAAGGTTGCCACCAGCGGGGTCTGAGTGCGCTTCGAAACCCAGGCGAATTGCCGCGGCAGATAGCCTCTATCCGCCATGCCATAGACCATCCGCGACGCCATGATGATCTGGATCAGGATGCCGTTTACGGTTGCAACTACCGCGATAACCCCAAAGGCATCTCGCAGGAGCCTTGGCGCATTATCGAATGCAAGCAAAAGAGGTGATGAGCTGCGCGCAAGCGCCTCTATCGGGATTGTCATTATGGCGGCGATGGTCGTCAAAACATAGAGAGCGCTTGATACAGCCAAAGTTACAAGCACAGCCCTTGGATAGGCGCGGCGTGGTTCCTTTACCTCCTCAGCCACGCTCGCCATATCCTCGAACCCGATGAAGGCAAAAAATGCCAGCGTAGAAGCGGCAAAGATTCCAAACCAATGAGCTACCTCGAATTTGGGCAGCAAATCGACCGCTGGGACAATTACTGGAGCTGGACCAGCGAAACTCCATCCGATGACGAGGAGCAACCCAGCAATCTCGATGAGGGTGATGACAGCAGCAGCGGTGACGGATTCTTTTATGCCCCACGCGGCGAGCAACCCCATGACTATCACCGTCATGATCGCCAGAATTGGGATGGGCAATCCGGTCAGTCCGCTAAGGTATCCTCCTGCACCAATCGCCACCGCAGACGCCGACACGATGCCTGACAGAGCGATCAGAAGGCCGATCGACGTAGTTAGCCAGGGCTTATGAAAGCCCGCTTCGACGTAAGCTGCAGCCCCAGAGCTAACGGGATACCGGGTCGCCAGCTCGATGTAGGACAGCGCCGTGATACCGACAATCGCCGCTGCGATCAGAAACGAGATCGGTGCGTAAATGCCAGCCTGCTCAGCCGTGGCACCGATAAGAACATATATCCCAGCGCCAAGAGTGACCCCAAGGCCATAGAGGCTGAGCAAAGGCCAGGAGAGTGCCCGCTTTAGCTTGGGGCTTTTCTCGCGATCTTGGGTGTGCGGAAGTTCGTCAAGAGCCTCGGACTTAGTCATGTAGCGAATTTGCTGTCCATGTCAGAGCTTCAATCTTGCCCACACAGGCAGGTGATCGGACGCCCGTGTCGCAAGAGAGCTATGGTGGACGCCCCATTCCAATGCTTCGACCCGGTCGCAATGCATGATGCGATCAAGCCGGGCGAGCGGGCGCTGGCTGTGAAAGCTTCGCCCGCAATCGAGGACAGAGAAGTATCTTTGAAAAACCTTGAGGCAACCAGCGTTGCGGCGCCATTCGTTCAGATCGCCGGTCAGAATGGTCGGGCCATGCTGTTGTTCTTCCCGCGCAAGATCGGCGATTACGTTGGCCTGCTTTGTCCGCCAAAGACCGGAGAGATCAAGGTGCATACCGAAAACGGACAGTGTCTGCCCCCTTACTTTCAATCTGGCGGTGATGACGCCTCTCGGTTCAAGGTAGGGAATATGGATGATGTCGTGATGTTCGATTTCGATGTCCTCACGCACGAGAATTGCATTTCCGTGCCATCCCATGGAATCGCGTTGGACATCGAGGGGCACGGCTTTGTAGTCTGAATGCGCCTCGATCAGGAAGGCGGGTAGCGCGCTCTGACGTTTGCCAAATCGACGATCAGCCTCCTGCAGGACCACGATATCCGCATCGATTTCTTCAAGGACATTCAGGATACGAATAGGCCTGCGCGTCCTGTCGGTGCCGATAGCCTTGCGAATATTGTAGCTCGCGATCTTTAGTTCAGTGGCATCCATCAGATCAGATCCGCCATCAAACGTGCTGTGTTTTGGGCCACTTTCGAGGGCAGGGAGCGCTGAGTCCAAGTCTCCAAAGAAAGCCTCTTGCAACTCTGCAGCAGCTCTTGCTCGATCTGACGTAACTCTTCGGCAACACCAGCATCAAACGAAATCAGATCTATTTCAGCATTCAACTCGAAAGATCGTACGTCCATATTGCTTGTTCCGACGATTGTTACCTCGTGATCGACGCGGAAGTGTTTGGCGTGGAGAAATTCGGGGCCGTGGAGGTAGATTTCCAGGCCTGCGGTCATAAGCTCGGAATAATAGCTTTGCTGCGCCAGCCCAACCAGGCGGTGATCGCTGCGCTCAGGTGTGATCAGACACACTCGAACCCCGCCAAGTGTCGCAGCCTTTATGGCAGAAATCATCGCGTCGTTGGGAATGAAATAGGGTGTTGTGATGACGATCTCTTCGGCAGCGTTGTACATGGCCTGAGCAAAGATGAGGTCCACTCCAACTTCAGGGTTCTCCGGTCCTGTCGCCACTATTTGTGCAGTGCAGCCTTCTGATTTCGCAGCTGCCGGAAAGAGGTCCGCACTCAACAGCTCCCCAACTGTTTCGAGATACCAATCGAGGGCAAACACGGCTTGGAGTTGCGAGACTGCCGGTCCTTCGATCCGAAGCAGCAAATCCTTGTTCACACGTCGCGAATGTTGGGTCGGGTCCCAGATATTCTGCGAACCAGTATATCCCACTGTGCCGTCGATTACTGCGATCTTGCGGTGATTGCGCAGATCGACCCTCGAACTTCGCAGACGCCGGCGAAGGGGAAGAATATCGTGCACTTCAACACCAACACCTTTCAAGCGTCGTTTCAGCTTTCGCAAAGAACCGTAAGAGCCTAGCGCGTCGACAAGAAGACGACATCGAACACCCCGCTCAGTTGCCTTTTCGAGTGCATCGATAATGAGCCTGCCTATGCGATCATCCCTGAATATGTAGAACTCAAGATGGACATGATGCTTTGCCGCATCGATATCCTCGATGATTGCGTCGACAGCTTGTTCGTAGATATCGAGCATCTCAATCTTGTTCCCCCGGGTTGCGGGAAAACCGCCGATGCCTTTGGCAAGGCTCTCGACTGCTTTGTTGTCGGGAGACAGGTCCGGCCGTGCTCCAGCGTCTTCAATTAGCGATTGGATGCGTTCCAAAAGCGCAGGGAGCTGCTCGATCCGAGCCTTTCGATCTGCGGCGAAATACGGTCGTCCTATCAGTGCATAGGCCACCAGCGCGACCCATGGCAGACCCAAAAAGACAAGCAGCCAGCTGCGTGCTTCGGCAGGAGGCCTGCGAAAAGGAACAAGCACGAAAGCTACCAGAGCGATGATCCAACCGGCGACCACAAATTTGTTCGCCCACAGCCAAGAAGTCCAGATTGGCAGTAGGTCTGTGATGATCGTTGGATCGATTGGCTTCAGGGCAGTGCTCCTGTTAGGGACAATCGGCGTGATTGCTTGGCATGGAACGACCGACTTAGCTTCTCCGCGAAATGAAATCGAGTACGACTTCCCAAGAGCCGAAGCCCAGGAAAATCCGCCCCGCCATCATGGACACAAGCATCATGAACAAGAAAATCCAAAACCTTTGGCAAGTGGTTGAGTTTCCCTACGACCACGCCTCTTAGCTAGTAGCCAAACTCCAAGCAGCGTCTTCTTTGCGATCTTGGAAGAAGGGACCAATGACCCCCACCCTCCACCGATCCCCCGCGTCACAGAGGACGCAAGGGGATCATGGGGAGGATCAGGAAGATCCTAAAAGCGGACCGAAGCCTCTACGCCATAGGTGCGCGGGGCGCCGCGGGTGAGATAGTCTTGGAAGAACGCGTTGAGGTTCAGCCCGTAGACGTAGTAGAATTTGTCTGTGAGGTTGCGCCCCCAAAGCGAGACTGAAAAGTCGTCGCGCTCATAAGTGACGCGCGCATCGAAAAGCCAATAGCTAGGGTTGCCGCACGCCAGTTCGGGCGTTGCCAACAAGACATTTGACCCGGCAACAGGCTGATCGCATGGATCCTGACCGTAATCGCCGAAGGGGTCGAAGAAGTACTCCCCCATATAGCTCGCATTGCCGCGCAGCGTCAGCTTGTTGCGACCATCGTCGAACGGGATAAGCTCCACGCCCGCATTGAAGGTCAGTTCGGGCGCGTTGGGGAAGTCGTTGCCGTTAATGCTGAGCGTGAGCGCGGTAGGGTCGGTCGGGTCTACCTCATTGCCCTGATACTCGGAATTGAGATAGCCGAGTGCCGCATCAAGGCGAATGAAGTCTGCCGGCTGCCAGGTCAGTTCCGCCTCAGCGCCAAACAGCCTGCCGTCTGCTGATCGCAGGAAGCTGGTCGCACCGATGATCTGCGCAATCTGCTGGCCGGTATAATCATAATAGAAGCCTGCGAGATTGAGCTGCAAAGAGTTAGCAAACTGGCTCTTTATCCCGATTTCGTATGCGTTCACCTGCTCAGGATCGACGAAATAGACTTGGCTGATGTCCTGATAGGCTAGTGCGTTGAATGTGCCCGCACGATACCCACGCGAATAGCTTGCGTAGAGCAGGATGTCGTCGGTTGCCTGATAATCAAGGATTATGCGGCCCGTGAGCTCTCCCGTATCCTCTTCCTGCCGGACCCTTTCGCGGGTGCCGTCGAAGGGGAATTCATAAGGAACGGTGGTGGCGAAGATGTCCTGCCCGCCAAGGTCGAACAGCACCGCAGAACCGTTCTTGTAGCGCACTGTGTCCCAAGTGTAGCGAAGCCCAACCGTCAGCGAGAGCTTGTCGGTGATATCGAGCACACCTTCGCCATAGATGGCGAAACTTGGCCGCTCGATCGTGAACTGCTGTTCGGCAAGGATTGGTCCGAAAGGCGGGGCTCCTGCCGCAGCGCAGGCCGCCTGCACCGCCGTTCCCGCCGCGCTGTTGGTGGCGGCGACATCGGCATTGAATGCGATCAGGGAGCGCGCATCGAAGAAACCGGCGGGATTAATGACAACCGGCGCGCAGAAGCCAGGATCGGTGATTGCGAGCGTTGGATCGATCGCGAAGGCCGGCAGGGTGCGCAGCGAATTGCCCACTGCAATCGGAATGTTGTTGAAATTGTCCGGCACCCCGGCACCTTGGAGGAGCGGACGTAGGAAGCCGAAAAAGTCTGGTTCGTCGCGCGTGTCGATCGAGTCCACACCGAAATAGCCACCGATAATGCCCCGGAACCGCCCGCCATCATCAAAGCTCAACCGCGTGTCGAAGTTCAGGTTGGAGCTTTCCGAATTGTAGCGGATCGCACAGACATTATTGGGCGATCCATCGCAATCAAAGGGCGACAAGCGGTAGGAGCTTTCATCATAACCCATGATCGAGGTTAGTGTCAGGGAATCGGAAAGCTGCCCCTGAACGGTCAGAGCCGCGCCAAGCGTGTCAGTGAAATAGCGGCCAGCAGTGTCAGCCTGGACTTCATCCTCGTCCAAAATCCGTCCGCCAAGCTCGGGTCGGGGCAGGAAGCGCGAATACCCCGCAGCGTCTGTGCGGTTTTCCAAATAGCCGATCCCATAGGGCAAATCCTGCCGAGGATTTGAGCGCGCACCATACAGCTTAAGCGTCACCGACAGGTCCGGCGTGGGCTCTAACTGAAAAGTCACACGACCCGATACGTTGTTGGTCTCAGCAAAGTCTTGGTTGAGCGTAGGGTTGAAGGTGTAGCCGTCGGCATCGACATAAGTCCCGGCGATACGCACCCCAAAGACGTCGTCCACCAGCGTTGCCTCGATTGCGCCCTCGGCGAATATTCGATTGAAATTGCCGTAGCTCAGCGTGAGATAGCCGGACGTGCCGTCAAGCTCGGGCTTGCGAGTAATGAAGTTGATCGCGCCACCCGTCGTATTGCGCCCGAACAGGGTCCCTTGCGGACCACGAAGAACTTCGACACGTTCCAGATCGTAAAGCTGCTGACCGTGGCTCGCTCGGAAAGATTGGTAAACCTCGTCGACATAGACACCGACTGGCGAGGCAGTCGCCGCGGAAAACTCGTTGGCGACGCCGATGCCGCGCAGCGAGAAATTTGGCTGGGTTTCTGAATAGGCGCTGGTTACCTGCAGGTTTGGCAAGGCGCCCATCAGGTCGCTCGTGTCGGTGATGCCGCGCTCGGTCAGCTGATCGCCTGTGATCGCCGAGATAGCAATCGGAACCTGTTGCAGGTCTTCGCTCCGTTTGGTCGCAGTGACGACGATGACATTGAAGCCGCCTTCGGCCTGTTCTGGGTCAGTATCGTTACTGGCGATGTCGGACGATTGTGCCAGCGCGGGCGCACCCGCCAGAGCAAGGGCGGCCATGGAAGCACTGATACTGAGCGTCAGGCGGGCGTTTCTTTTAACTTGGTTCACGGTCTCTCTCCCCTATTTGAACCTCAACTCGTTTCGCTTATTCTTGCCGGATGACCGCGTCTGGCGGGGTCGGCATAGGTCTCCATCAGGTCTCGCTTGCGCACCTTGCCGGTTTCGAGCCGGGGTACGCGATCCACGAAAGCGATGCGCCGCGGGAGCTTGTTGACCGCCACCTGGCGGCTCAATTTCTCGCCGATTTCAGCCGCTCGCTCGGCTTCATCGACTGGGTATTCGCTGAGTTCTACAATTGCTTGGACTACCTGGCCCATATCGGCATCAGGCACGCCGAAGACTGCGCAATCGACAATGTCTGGATTGGCGAGCAGCCCCGCCTCAATTTCGGCCGGGTAGATGTTCGCGCCGCCCGATATGATGGTGAAGGACGCGCGATCTGTAAGGGTGAGGAAGCCGTCTTCGTCGAGGAAACCAATATCTCCCATTGTCGCATAACCTTGTCGGCTGCTGGCCGAGCGACCTTTTTCAGGCGCATTGTGATAGGCGTGGCCTGCGCTGCTTTCGAAGAAGACGCGCCCGGTTTCGCCTGCGGGCAGCGGATTGTCCTCGTCATCGAGAATATGGATTGTGCTGCCATAAGCACGTCCAACGCTGCCGGGGTGCGCAAGCCAATCATGACTGTCGATGTGGGTGAAGCCAACCGCTTCGGTGCCGCTATAGTATTCGTGCAAGATCGGACCCCACCAGTCGATCATGCGCCGCTTGAGTTCAGGAGGGCAGGGCGCCCCTGCATGGATTGCGCAGATATGCGAGGCCGGATTGGTGGGGAGCGGGCCATGCGCGCCAAGCGCCAGCATCCGCGAGAACATTGTCGGCACCCACTGGCTGTGGGTTACGCGGTGTGTCTCAAGCGCCTCAAGCGCAGCCCTCGCGTCGAAGCGGCGCAGCGCTACCACTGTCCCGCCTAGCCTCTGCACAGTCATCGCCCAACGAAGCGGAGCCGCATGATAAAGCGGGGCCGGACTGAGGAAGATCGTGTCCGCGCCCATACCGAACAGATCGCGCGCGCGTTTCACCCGGCGCGGATCGCTGCCCAACGGCGCGCCGCTTAGCGGACGTTTGACACCTTTGGGCCGCCCGGTCGTGCCCGAGGTGTAGAGCATATCACTGCCCTCGACCCGCTCGAATTCGGCCGTTTCGCCGTCTTCCCATTGATCTGGCACCAATGCGCATGGAAGGTCCGCGTCCTCGGCCAACACCACCTTTGCGCCGCTGTCTGCAAGGATGTAGTCGCGTTCGGGCGGGGCAAGGCGCTGGGAGATTGGCACGAAGTAGAGACCCGACATCTGCGCAGCCCAGGCGCCAATAAAGAACTCTGCGCTGTTGCCGAGCATAATCGCGACTGTATCGCCCCTCTTGCAACCGAGCGCGCTCAGCCGCCCGGCGAGATATGTCGATCTGCGCGCAAGCTCACCATATGTCAGCGTTTCATCATCGAGGATAAAGGCCGCCCGATCGGGCGCGTTTTCGGCGATGGCGTGCGGATGGCTCATGCGGTCTTCTCTCTCGAGAATGCAGGAGCCAGATGCGCGGTCTCGTTGACGCTTACTACGGTAAGGCGATCCATCGCGCTGCCTGAGAGCCGCGTCACCGAACCGTAGCCGGGTACGAAATTGGCAATGCCGTCAAGCTCAAGCGCGTGGCTGAGCATGATGTTGATCGGAAAGCCGTGAGTGAAGATCGCTATGGTCTGGCGATGATAGCTTTCGAACAGTGACTGGAAGCCTGAGAGTGTTTCGGAGACGAAGCGATCGTGGTCGATGCCGAAATAGCCCAGCGGATCAGCAAGGAAGCGGTCCCATTCCGCCTCCCCCTTGGCTTTTACCATTTCAGGGTTGGCGTAGTCTCCGCCATAACGATCCACCTCGCCCAGTTCTTCGATGACATGCGCATCAAGGCCCAGCGCCTCTAGCGTTGGCTGGGCTGTCTCGGCGGCGCGGGTCATGCCCGAATGAACAATGACCTCGATTCCCTCGTGGCGCAGCAGGTCGCGTACGCCGCGCGCCTCAACATGGCCTTGTGCAGATAGTGGCGGATTACCTTCGCGCGAACCGCCCGGTGTTTCGGGCTTGCCATGGCGAATGAGGATCAGGCGCATGCTAGGCTGGCTCCTCTACGGTCTTGCCAGCGGCTCGCAAGGCATGAAGCCCGCCATCGACCTTGATATCGGCGCCGTTGATCCATCCTGCGTCCGGTCCCAGAAGGAACCGGATTACCGATGCGATCTCTTCCGGCCGGCCGTGGCGGCCAGTCATTTGTTCCGCTTTTGCAAGGTGCTCCTCGCCGATGGATACCTCGAAATCGCGCAAAATCGGCGTTTCTATCGCACCAGGACTGACAGAGTTTACCCGGATATTGCGCGGGTGGAAGCGAAGCGCAGCGGTCTGCACCCAGCGGTTGAGCAGACCTTTCGAATACTCATATGCCGTCTTGCCATCGACGATTTCCGACTGGTTCGCAAGTTGCTTTGGCGTCATCGCCAACCAGGCATCGCACGCCTGCACGTCGAGCGGACAGCGACCTGCAGTCACGCTGCTGACGGCGACTATTGCCGCGCCTTCGCGCATTTGCGGCGCCAGGCCCTCCGCGAGCCTTTGAGGCGCAATTGTGTTGACGGCGAATATCGTTTCGGGATCGGCGGTTCCCGGTACACCAGCGACGAGAGCGACACCGTCCAATTCTCCGGCAATACTGGCGGCGGCGGCGTCAATCTGAGCAGGGTCGGTAAGGTTGCACACTATGTCCGCGTCGTGCCGGTCAAGGCCGATGACCTGATCTCCGCTCGCACGCAATTGCTCGGCAAGCGCAGCTCCAATCCCGCTGGCGCTTCCGGTGACAAGGATGCGGCGGCTCACTCCCAGCGCACCTTCATTGCGGTCCATCCGGTAAACCAGTTGGAGGGAAGCCGCTCAGGCTCGCCGACGATCTCAATCGTGTTGAGCTCGCGCGTCATAGTCTCGAACAGCATCCGGCTTTCAAGTCGCGCCAAATGAGCACCGAGACAGAAATGCGCGCCCACTCCAAAGCCAACATGCGGATTGGGTTTGCGATTGAGTACAAGGCAGTTTGGCTGATCGAAAACCGTTTCGTCGCGATTGGCGCTCGCGAACCAGAGAACCAGTTTTGCCCCTGCTGCGATCTTTGTGCCTGCGACCTCGGTGTCGCTTGCCGCGGTGCGGCGCATATGTGTCACCGGCGAAACGAAGCGGCACATTTCCTCAACGGCGCTGGCGCACAGTTCCGGGTTTTCGCGCAATTCCGGCCACGACCCTTGGCTTACAAGCTGGTGCAACCCGCCCGTCACCATGAAACGCGTAGTCTCGTTGCCTGCGATCGTGATGAGCATGAAGTAGGCATCGAGCAATTGTTGTTCGAGCGGCGCATCATCGAGATTGGCGGTGACCAGGTGGCTTGCCAGATCATCCGTCGGGGCCTTGCGCTTGTTATCGGCGAGGGATCGGAAATACTCAAATAGCTTCTGACGCGCCTCGGCCTGTTCGACATCGCTTGCGCGCACATCGCTCATCAGATTGGCGCAATCGACGAGGTCAGGAGCTTCTTCGCGCGGAACGCCAAGGACGTCGGCGATGACCAGCATCGGCATTTTCACCGCGACCCGGTCTACAAAATCGAAGGTTTCCCCGCGCGGTGTATCGGCGATCAGCGTGTCGATGATTGACTGGAATTGAGCGGAACGCGCGCCAATCGACGTACGCGATAGACCAGGCATCGCGATGGCGCGCAGCTTCGTATGCAACGGTCCGTCCGCGTTGTGCACGCTCGGCGCGCCATGCCCTTCGGCGCGCCGGTTCTTGATCTGCGTGCCATGGCCGGAAAGGAAGACTTGATGATTGCGAGCAGCTTCGACCACGTCGGCATAGCGGGTCGCGGACCAAAACCCTTCGCCTTCAGGTTCCGAGTTGAAGAAAAGACCGGGTGAGGCGCGCAATTCGGCGAAAAGCTCATGTTCTCGCGTTGCCTCAAACGGGCTTAGGTCGAGCAGATCGATTTTGCTCATTCGGGCGCGCCGCTGAGTGTGCGATACCAGATCAAACCGCAGCTCTTTCCGAGCCTTTCAATGAAGGCATCGTCAGGATCATTCTGCGCAAGGCCCACCTGCACATATGCCAATTGTTCGGTGAGTGAGCAAAGCCCCTCGGCGACCATTGGAATATCGGTGATCGGGGGCACTTCACCCGCTTCGACTAGCCTTTCGATCCAGCGTTCAGCCCGTTCGACAAAGCGGTCGCGCATTTGCAGCCAGACCCGGCGAAAGCTGCTTGGATCCTGTTGCGCCGCCGCTTCGCGTGCGACCCGCAAAAGCAACCGGTTGCGGCGGTAATCAGTGAAGAACTGGATATTGCGAGTCTCGAGTCTATTGAGGGAAAGAGCGTCATTCTCACCCAGCGCGCGGCTCGATGTGCGCCGCAAATTGTCGTTCAATTGCTCCAGCACAGCGAGCAGGATCGCGTCCTTGTCCTGGAAATGGCGATAGAAAAGCCCGTGGCTGATGCCCGCCTCGGCCACGATATCTGCAATGCGAACCGCGCCATATCCGTGCTGGCCGAAAGCAACGCTTGCCGCGGCTAGCAGCTTCTCGCGAGTTGCTTTGCCTTTGCGTGTAGGCGGGAGGTCCAGTCGTGCCGGTTCGGCAGCCTCTTGCGTCATCACTCTCTCCGGAGACGCTTTGTGTCGCTGTAATGCGCCTCGTTGTTATAAAATGGCCTATTTGCAAAAGTGATGTCAATGTCATTTTTACGTGACACAGCCAGTCTGGTTAGGCATGAAGCCATCCAAGGCCTGCCGTAGACACGGTTGGCCGCGTCAAAAAAAGGCGCGTTTAATGACAAGCCAGAAAGAGCAGGGAGAGGCTCATGGGCACAGGTGAGGGAAGACTAAAAGGCAAAGTTGCCATCATCACCGGCGCGACAGGTGGTATCGGGGGCGCAATCGCGCGAAAAATGCTCGACGAGGGCGCCACACTGATGCTGGCTGGTCGAGATGAAGGTCGGTTGAAGGCCGCTGCCGATGCGCTTCATGCCAGGGACCGAGTTGCAACCTGCGCAGGACAGCCAAGTGATGAGGCTGATGTCGAAGCCTTGATTGCAGCCGCGACCGAAAAGTTCGGCCAACTCGACATCTTCGTCGCCAATGCGGGATCCGAAGGGAAGGTGATGCCGATCACGATGACCAGCCTTGAGGATTTCGAGGCGGTGCAGCACGCCAATGTCACCAGTGTATTCCTCGCCATCAAGCATGCCGGAGCGGCGATGCAAGAACGCGGCGGCTCAATCATCGCGGTGTCATCGGTCGCAGGCGTTGTCGGAGTTTCAGGCATCGGTGCCTATGCGGCAAGCAAGCATGGTATTGCGGGCCTCGCAAAGGTCGGCGCTCTCGAGCTCGCTCAGGCTAAAGTGCGCGTGAATTGCGTTGCTCCGGCTCCGATCGATAATGCCATGATGGAGTCGATTGAAGGGCAGGCGAGTCCTGATGATCCATCGCTCGCACGCAGCGGATTCACCTCTCTCATTGCGATGGGCCGGTACGGCACAAACGAGGAAGTCGCCGACTTTGTCTCGTTCCTGGGAAGCGACGAGGCAAGTTATTGCACTGGAGGGGTTTATGCAGTCGATGGCGGGTTCCTAGCGGCATGAGCGGAATACACACTAGGGTCGATACCGAACCGCAACTCGCCGAAATGCTGGAGGCGCGCAAGGCCCGCCGTTCCAAGCCCCCTTACATTCCCCAACGTGATGGGGATGTGACGGCGCTTTTGCAGAGCTTCTTTGCGAAAGAAGAGCCTGAAAGTCAGGTTGGCGATGTCGCGCGAATTGGTGGCGGTGCATCCAAAGAGCAATTCGTTTTCTCGCTCGCCAAGCCTGGGGGAGAGAAGCGGCGATATGTGCTGCGCATGGATGCGCTGGAAGGCATTACCGAGACCAGTCGGGAGCGCGAATTTGAAATCCTAAAAGCCTTTCAAGGTGTCGTCCCGGTGCCCGAGCCGATCTGGCTCGATGCAGATGCCAGCCACTTTCCAACGCCTGCCATCATTATGGAATTCGTCGAGGGTGTGACCAAGCCTGAGACTGAGGGCGTTAGCGTAACGGGGCTCGGCACAGTGCTGGGCGATCCTTTGCGCGGGATGCTTGCGCCGCAATACTTTGCCAACCTTGCAAAGATCCATAATTTCGACTGGCAGGCGGCTGGTCTTGAGCATTTCTCAGCACCGCTCGCAGATCCGAAACAGCCGACGCGCTGGCTTATCCAGTTCTGGAAGGAATTGCTGGAACAAGATGCTGTGACCAAAGAACCTCTTCTGAGGCTCGCGACGCAATGGCTTGAAGACAACGTACCGGACTGCGACAACCCCTGTGTTGTCCATGGCGACTATCGCACAGGCAACTACTTGTTCGACGAAGAAAGCAGCGAGGTGACAGCGATCCTCGACTGGGAAATGAGCTACATCGGTGATTTTCACGCCGATCTTGGCTGGTTGCTACAGCCGGTCTTCGGTAGCAGGATAGACGGCGTATTCCGCGCAAGCGACATTGCCCCACCCGAAGAGATTATCGCGCGATATGAGGAAGCTAGCGGCAACAAGGTTGATCCGGCAAAGCTTCATTACTTCACCGTGTTCAACGCTTGGAAAAGCTACATTCTCGTCTCCGCGCTGGGCATGCAGGCTGCGCGCACGGCGCACAATCATCAGGACGTGTTGCTCACCTTCCTTGCTGCGACGGGGCCCATGTTTGTCGATGAGCTCGCCCGCCTGCTGATGATGGAGGAAAGCCAATGAACCCCTCGGTCGATGATCGTTTGAATTCGGTGCTGCGCGCGCTTGAAACCGTGGTTTTGCCAGCTTTGCCGGAGTCAGCGAGCCTTGCTCAAGAACAGGTCATGCTGGCCATGGGGCAGATCCAGATCATCCAAGCCCAGCGCGACGTGACCCCCGAATTTGAGCGCGGCGAATTGGTCGATATCAGCACCATGGGCAATGCGATCCTTGCGCTGGGACCGGCACCTGAGACTTGCGCGGCTCAGCACGAGGCGTTGAAGGCAGCACTCGCCAAGCCGGGAAACGAACCGCGCACCGCAGCTGAGAGTGTCCGCGGAGCGATAGATGATCTGCTGGTTGCAGCTCGGCAATCAGGTGAGGACGCCTATCGAGCGCAGCTGTCAAAGACCATTCTTCCCCTTGCCAAAGAACGAGCGGGCAAGGATCGCGAATGGTTTGCTGTTATGGGCTTTGATATCGATCTCAGCGCTGCGTAACCGCGCGATGTGAGACACCATGATCCACTTTTTTGGTCAGCGGGTTGATCGTATTGGGAGCTATCACTTCGCTTAGGCTTAGGCCCGACTGAAAGAGGCTAGATTATCAATCCCCAAACCTCGCCGTTAACTGCACACCGTAGAATTGTGGCTCCGCGGGAATGAAAGTCGGGATGCCAAATGCACCGCCCGTGTTGCCTGCATCCAGCAGATACTCCTCGTCGAAAGCGTTGCGAATGAAGGCTGCGACTTCGTAACGATCTTCTGCAAAGCTAACCCCAGCGCGCGCATTGACGAGTGTGACCGCGTCCTGCGAGATCAAGTCACTATTAGGCACTTCAAAGAAGATACGACTGCGATGCGTGATGCTGGGTGTCGCGAAAAGCCGCATGCCATTGCCCAAGTCATAATCGATATTGATGCCGCCTGAGGCCTGGAATTCGGGCTGCAGCCGGAAACGAGCGCCGGAAAACTCGGGCGAGAATGCGCCATCTTCATCGATGCCGCCGTCGATGTAGCCAAAGTTGCCGAACAGCTGGAGCCAATCGGTCGCATCGACTGCAATTTCACCTTCGACGCCAAGATTGCTCGCGCTTCCCGCACTGGCAGTTTCGAAGGCACCAGTTGGATTGCCGTTGGCATCAAGTTGAGCGACCGAAACCTGGAAGTCGTCATAGACCTGATAGTAGACACCGAGCGAAGCCGAGATACTGCCACTGGCGACCTTTATCCCACCTTCGTAATTCCACACGGTTTCTTCGGCGATAATGTCGAGATCCGGAACTGGATTGCCAACGCCATCGAGCCCGGCTGCCAGCTGAACCACAGGTGCACGGCGTCCTTTGGAGATCGTGGCGAAAATGTTCACGTCATCGGTCAAACGATACAGCGCGTTGAAGCGTGGAAGGAACGCGTCAAAATCCTCCTCGGCGATAAAGGTCTGTCCACCCGTATCGACCTGACCAGGAATGAGTGGTGCGCCGCTGAGTACGCTGTTTGGGATCGAAGCGAAAAAGCCCGATTGGCGATCCTCGAACAGGTAGCGAAGGCCTGCTGTCAGCTCCAATCGATCGGTTGCAAGCCATGTCACATCCGCAAACACAGAATAGGCTTCGTTTTCGCCCTGGTTCTCAAACACCGATGAATATGGAATAGCGGTTGCAGCCCCCATCGTGGCGAGCTCTGTCACGTCCGATGCCGGCACGCTGCCATCGGGCGCAACGCATGGTATGCCGGGGATGAGCGGCGCGCCGAACAAGCTAGTGAGA
Source organism: Erythrobacter sp. YT30 (assembly GCF_001542875.1). GTDB lineage: Bacteria > Pseudomonadota > Alphaproteobacteria > Sphingomonadales > Sphingomonadaceae > Erythrobacter. The sequence continues at coordinate 1,855,638 of NZ_LMAF01000002.1, forward strand.
CACTGAAGATAAGTGCCTTCCTCAGTAGCGAAGGGAACATTTTGAATGCCGTCTTCGATAAATGCATTCCAACCGAAGCTGCCTCGCAAACTGGAGCCGGAATAGGTGAAACGGCCTTCATGGCTGAACTGGTCACCTTCGGCGATCTCGGTGAATTCAAGGAATGGCGCTGCGCTGCCATCGGCATCGAACACCTCCGCACTGTCGAAACGGCGGTAGCCATTGACCGTGGTAAAGGTCCACTCGTCGGCAAATTGCCATTCTGCGGTGAGATTGACGTCATAGACTTCGCGATTAAGACCAAGCTGGTCATCGCCAAGCGCTGCCGCGCCTGCTGGATTTCCACCAAGATTGGCGTCTTCGAACGCATTGGCAGGGCCGCCCGGAGCGCCCGCAAAGGCGGGGAAAGTGCCTGAGATAAATGGCGTGCCGCCATTGCGCTGTTGATCATATGTGCCGATCAGATCGATCGTGAGATCAGGGTTCGGCGTGAAGCGCAGCGAGCCGCGAATGCCGAACTGATCCTGTGCGTAGAGCTCTTCTTCCTGGTTGGGCGACAGGTTTTCGACATAGCCATCGCGAGTGCGCCATTCGAAAGCAACGCGGCCTGCGATCACGTCTGATCCGATATTGAGATGGCCGCCAAGCACGGTCTGATCGAAATTGCCGTATCCACCTGTGATCTCGCCCGAAAATCCCTCGCGCGGGCGCGCCGAAACAAGGCTGATCGCGCCGACGGCCGATGCCGTGCCGAAGAGCGTCGCCTGCGGGCCCTTGATAACTTCAACCCGCTCAAGATCGTAAATCGCTTGATAGGACCCCCGCGAACGCGAGATGTCGACGCCATTATAATAGAGAGTGACTCGCGGACCTTGCTGCGAGGAACCGCTGTCAGATGTGATGCCGCGAATGACGACGCCAGGGTTATTGGCGCTTTGCTCTTGAATCAGGAGGCCGGGGACGTAATTGGAAAACTCATCCAGATCGGTCACGCCCAGTTCTTCGATCCGTTCGCCGGTCGTGGCGCTGATTGTAATCGGCACGTCTTGCGCGCGCTGTTCCACTTTTTGAGCAGTCACAATGATCTGGTTGCCGGAGGAACTGTCTTCATCCTGCGCAAGCGCCTGCGCTGGAATGGTTGCGACTGAAGTGAGCAGGAGCGTGCGAATTAGGGTATGCTTCACAGGAAAGACCTTTGAGTTTTGGAGAGGGTTGACGGGGTCGGTAATCGGCGCCCGTGACAGGATCGAGGCGTTTGGATTTCAGTTTGAAGTATCTCGGAAATAGGCCGTGGCTCTTTTGATTTATGAGTGAGTTGGAATTGCGTTAAGGCCGGGCCCGGTCCTCGATTTGGGCAAGGATTTCATCCCAGCGCACCAGCTTGAAATTCTGGGCATCGGGAGGATTCACTCCATCTTGAGCGACGAAGAGACCACGGGGAAATTCGGGCCCGAAAGATCGCGGATCGAGCTCAATCCCATCGGTTTCTTCAACGCTTCCAAAAGCGCCCTCGACTATGCGGAAGCGACCAAGCGGTTCCATGGTTGGAAGGCGGTAAACGGCAAAGGCATTGTCGCCCTGACTTGACGCGACAAGGTAACCGCCATCTGCGCCTTCAGGAGCGAGTGCCAGACCTTCGACATCAGGGACGGTCATGCCAGTACCTGTTGGAGCGACCAGCTCCTTTTCTCCCGTCTCGATATCAATTGCCCAGACGCCAGCAGCCTCTTCTCCTAAGTAAAGAGTGTTCGTCCGATCATCGACGACGCATCCCTCTGGTTGACTGGGAACTGACGCGAGCGTGGTCGTCTCATGCGCGAGGTCTCCGGACGGGCCTTCGCTGATGAGGGTGCGATAGATCACTCCGCTCTTGGGCGCGGAGAATGCATAAAATGAGCGGTCAGCGGCTGGTTCGCTCAAACAGATACCGTAACCTTCTCCCGGACCGACGGGAATCCGTCGCGCGCCCCCGAATTCCGGATTCCTCGGATCAATGATCGAGACCGAAAGATGCGCTGTTTCGAGGTCCGATCGATCGCTTGCGACGATGACCACAAAGCCAGCGATTTCGACAAGATCGACATTGTTGAGACCGGGCGCTTCTAGAAAGCTCAGCTGCTCACCTTGCAGATTATAGATGTGCAGCCCTGCTTTTTTGTCGGTCCCCACAATCAGGCTTTTCGCTGGGTCTTCGGGATTTCGCCAAATCGCCGGATCATCAGCCGCGTCTTCGTTTGTCGTGCCCACGGGTACAGTCTCGGCGCTTGCCATAACTGAGACAGCCGGGTCGCCACGCGGGATCGTCGCGCAAGCCGCCGCAATGCCGAGCGTGATCAGCGCAAAGCCATGAAATGCCTTGGACATCAGAAAGTCAGCCTAACGCCGCCCTTCATCGTCCAATTGTATTCTTCATATTGGAGAATGTTCTGGCGGCCGCCCAGATTGTTGAATGCGAAGAATTCGGCATTGTTGATGTTGATCCATTCGAAATAAACCTGGACGTTGTCAGTGGCCTGATATCGCGCGGTGAAATCAAGCTGGAACAGGCTGTCCGTGAACCGGTCAAAATCGGGACCATCGCCATTGATTTCATCAAGGAAGCCATCGCGATACGTGCCCGCAAGGCGCAGGTTCAACCCCGCCTTCTCATAGCCTAGCACAGCATTGAATGTGTTCTCACTGGTTGCCGGCAGCGCGATCTCGCGGAACGTGGGTGTTGCGTTGATGTCACCAATATCGCCGTCTGCGATCAGGCCGCTTGCATCGGTATATGTGTAGTTGAACTGAACCAAGGTCCCATCAAGAAAGCCGGGAAGAAAATCGAGCTTTTGGTAGAAGCCAAACTCGAAACCATAGATCTCGGCGCTTTCGCCGTTGATGAATGTTTCGGCCTCTTCGAAATCGACGCCAAACAATGTGCCGGGGCTGTCGAGGACAAGCTCTGTGATGTAGTCGTCCAGATCCTTGTAAAAGAATGCCGCCGTGATCGCGCCGTTATTGGCCATGTAATATTCGATCGACGCATCGATGTTCCATGCGGTCGTTGGATCAAGCGTGGGATTGCCGATCACCGCCTCATTGTCTTCGTCGATTTCAACACGCGGCGCGAGCTGCTCGAAATTGGGCCGTACAAGGCTGCGATATCCAGCGAGGCGCATAATCAAATTGTCTTGCGCTGCGTAGCGGACGTTGATGCTTGGCAGCCAGTGATCGTAATCGCGCTCAAAATTGAGCGGTGTCACAGTGACATTTTCGTCGGCATCAACCGCGGTGGTGAAGCCGTTCAAAGTGTTGTCTGTGCGCTCGTACCGGACGCCGCCGATCACAAGCAGGTTATCCGTCTCCCAGCGTCCTAGAAGATAACCCGCCAGTATGTCTTCTTCGACGGCGTAGTCTTGGTTCGCACTATCGATAGCGGAATCCGGTTGGACCAATTCAAAGGTCGAGAAATTTGAATTGAAGAATTCGGTTGCCTCACCAAGGCCTGGCAAAGGTGCAAGATTGGCGAGAGTGTTGGATGGCCCTTCGCCGAGCACATCGGCCAAAGTGTAATCATCGCGCTCATAAAATTCGATTGTGCCTTCGAACGTCTTCTCACGGAAGCGAGCCTTTGCGCCGCCCTGTATTGTGAAAACGCCGCTGTCGGTGACAATGTCATAGCCAAGGTCGAATTGTCCGGCGAACTCCTCGTCCTCAGCGTCGGAAAGGACCGTCAGTTCCACCTCGTCCAGTTCATAAACCGATGGATCGAAAAAGGCGTTGTTCCCCGTCACGCTGAAGACAGGCCGGCGTAGCTCTGAAAAGTCGAACGCGACGCCAAGGCCGCTATCTTCAAATTCGGCAGCGAACACAGTTGGGTCGACTGAGCCTTCTTCCAGTTCGGAAGATTTGGCCCAGCTAACCGAATACTCAGCGTTAAGATCGCCCCAATCGCTCTCCCCTCCGAATACGAGTGTCCGGATACGCTGTCGTTCAAAGCGGTCTTTGACGTCGCGCTCTGCCTCAATGACCGCGTCGGTATCGTCGAACGTTGGATTGGCGCTTGTACCCCCGACATTTGCATCGCCGAGCCCAAAGATCAGGCGGCGGCGGAATTCCTGATCGTCGAACTGGCTCCAGACGCCTTTCAGGTACAGCTCGGTGCTTTCACCAACGCGCGCATCGAAGCCCAGCGTTGCACTGATCCGTTCGCGATCGACGAGATAGTCACGATATTGGACTTCCTCGGCGTAAATCTGGCCGTCTTCCAACTGCCAGTCATCAGCTTCGATATTGTCTGTCTGAAACTCGCGATCATAATACGATATGCCGCCTGTGACCCCGAAATTGTCGGTTAGTCGAGTGGAGAAATCGGCGCTCAAATCCGCTGTGAAGGTGTCACGTAGCTCATTGTAACTGCCGCCGATCTTTGCAACGAACAGATCTTTCTTGCGGTCAAAGGCGCTCGTGGTCTGGATTTCAATCGAAGCCCCAATCGTGTCGGCATCCATATCCGGTGTAAGCGATTTCTTGACTTCGATGCTTTCGATGATTTCGCTCGACACGACATCAAGCGCGACCGCGCGGATATCGCCTTCGGGCGAAGGGATACGGACACCGTTTACCGAAGTTGCATTCAGGTTTGGATCGAGACCGCGGACCGCCACAAATCGTCCTTCGCCCTGATCGTTCAGGACATTGATCCCCGGTAGGCGGCGAAGACTTTCGGCAACGTTCTGATCGGGAAACTGTCCAATCGCATCGCGCGTAAGCACATCGGACACGCCATCAGCAGCGCGCTTGCGCGACAGTGCAGAAGCCTGCGCGGCGCTTTGGCCGATCACAAGGATTTGCGACCCTGTCTGCCCCAGTGCAAAATCGCGTGTGACAGTGCCTTGGGCGGGGACCGCGACCGTGTACTGCACGGGATCTGCGCCAATATAGCTCGCAACAATAGTGTATGAACCTTCAGGAACGTCGTTGAAGACGAAGGTACCATCGCGCTCAGTTGTGGTCCGGCGCCCTAGCTCAACAATACGAACCTCTACAGCCTGCAGGGCATCGACATCAGACGCATCCGATACGGTGCCGCGAACTTCGCCAGCGAACGCAGGTGTGGCAAGGCCCGCCGCCAGCGCGATCGCACCGGACGTCGCGAGTAAACGTGAAAGCAGCATTTGGTATCCCCCAACAATGGCCAGAGCGGCCCGGTCGGGTGATCCGGTAGAACGTCAAGTTTACGTCGATGCGACCGGAGCATAACCAAACGCTTACAATTGCAGCTTTTGTTTCACATCACAGCCATCCCCCTGTCGTCGAAGCGAAACAAAAGGCGCGGTTTTTACTAAATTCTCGAGATAAATCTTTCGACATGAATGCTGGTTTCCTGCGGACATCAGCCCAGATCATGACGTTTTCTTGACCAGTGTCACAGGATCGACGGCGAAGTGCCTCTGGCAAGACCCCCAATTCACACAGGGCCACTGACTACGTGTTCACTGTGCTGAACCAGAGCGACAAGCCCTCCGCTTTCGGCACGACGTAGACGTTTCTTGTCGCGACGAGCCTCCGTCTCGACAGCTGCTATGGCGAGGTATTGGAGCGTAAAATCAGGTCGCCTGCGTGCAGTACGAGTTACAGCTGCTAGCTTTGGACAGAAAGACTTTGCCTGCCTCGATCTACCCGGCTCAGAGGAAGAGAGGACTGAATGCTGAAACAACCATTGAAAATAATGGTGGGCGCGGCAAGGATTGAACTTGCGACCCCACCCGTGTGAAGGGTGTGCTCTACCACTGAGCTACGCGCCCGCCTCATTTCGCTCTTCAAAAGCTGCGCCAAAGGCGAGGGCGGGCGTTTACTGTTCGGATTTGCGATTGGCAAGCGCTGCTTCGAGCCGCGTCCAGCCTTTCGATCTAGTCGACGAAGAGTGCCTTTACCACAGATAGCCAGGTGCGGTTCGATGCAGCGCCTTGAGGGCTCGGCTGAGTGGGGCATTCAAGGCAATAGGCCTGAATGCCTTGCGCGCCTGACAGCCTCTCGAGATCAGCTGCAACCCGACTGACCAGCAATTGCTGACCCATCGCAGCGCGAGCGAACAGATCAGCTCCACGCGGCGTGGAATCTGCATCACTGGCTAGCAATTGGCGGATGAGCGAATCGTAGCTGTCTTCTTGTGCGCCGAGATAGACCGGGCTCCAGCCGCCTTCCTCTAAATTGGCTTGACCTGCGACCCATTCGAGCGCGTCCTGAAGACCGCCAAACTGATCAATCAGCTTAAGCTGCCGCGCAGTGCCCCCGTCGTAGACGCGGCCCTGGCCAAGCTCATCGGCCTTGTCCTTGCTGATCCCGCGCGCTTTTGCGACGCGATCAAGGAAATCGCTGTAAGTGTCGGTGATCGTCGCCTGAAAAATCGCATCGGTTTCCGGTGTCAGGCCGCCGACGATATCGGGCTGTCCTGAGAGCGGTGTCGTGCGAAAGCCATCGGCATCGACGCCGATCTGGCCAATCGCATTTTCGAATGTTGGGAGCACCGCAAAGACGCCAATCGATCCGGTAATCGTTTCAGGCTGTGCAAAAATTCGGTCTCCCGCTGTTGCCACCCAATACCCGCCGCTTGCCGCGATATTGGCAAAAGAGACAGCGACAGGAATATCCTTGGCTTTGTACCGCAGGATAGCGCGGCGGATTTCTTCAGACGCCGTGACGGACCCGCCGGGCGAGTCCACGCGCACAACAAGCCCGGCCAGATCATCATCAAGCGCATTGTCGAGAACGTCAGCAATCCGTGTGCCGCCAGCGGTGCCGGGGCCCGCTTCGCCATCAATGATCGTGCCTGCAACGGTGACAACGCCGATCTTCTTGCCGCTCGTACTGGGCGCGGTATCGGCGAGGAATGGGCCGAGATCGCTCTTGGCATAGGTGCCAGGGCCATCGTCCCACCGATTTTCGCCAGCGATTTCGGCCACGCGTTCGCCAAATTCAACACGGTTGCCGAGTTTATCGACTAATCCAGCATCAAGCGCCGCCTCGGCAAGATCGCCTGATGATGCCTCAACCCATGCGACGGCATCGCCGGTCACACGGTCAAGATCTGCTTTGGGGCGGGCCTTCTTCACATTGGCCTGCCATTCCTCCCAGAGTGCGCCGTAAAGACTTTCGATGTTCTGACGCGCTGGTTCTGAAAGGCTGGTGCGTTCGTAGGGTTCGACCGCCGATTTGAATTCACCGACCCTGTAAATCCGCGCATTGATGTTCAGGTTTTCAATCAGGTCTTTGTAGAAAAGGATGCTGCCGCCGGGCCCTGCAATCAGCGCGCCACCCAATGGATCGGCCCACACCTCGCTTGCATGGCTGGCGAGGAGCATCTGATCATCGCCGTAGGCAAGCGCATATGCGAGCACCGGCTTTTCAGCAGCGCGCACGCGGTCCATCGCTTCGCCAATGGCCTGCAAGTGCACCTGGCCGCCGCCGAGAAAAGCCGACATGTCGATGACAACAGCCTTGATCCGATCATCGCTTGCCGCGCTGTCCAATGCGCGAACAATATCACGGGCCTGATATTCGGTTGGTGGAGCCTCTCCACTTACGAGCGCTGCAAAGGGATCGATCAGGCTGCGTTCTTCAACGACGAAGCCTGACAAGTTGATTTCCAACGCGCCTTCGCGAACTTGGCCAGGGTTGGGGGTTGCGGACAAAATGCTGAACAGCGCGAGAAAGAACAGCAGCATGAATATGAGGACGAGTGCGTCCTTTATGCCAACCAGAACTTTCCAGACCTTACCAACAAATGCCATATTTGAATTCCCATGTGCGGCAGAGGGCGTGAATAGCTCTGCCAAAGACAACAATGATCTAGTCACTCAAACCCCAAACTTCCATGGGAAACCGCGCAAATCTTGGGTTGAGCGAATGACACCGCTCGACTAACAGCATCGCTTTAATGGACAATACGGCACCGAATCCTGCGCTAGACCGCTTTCCCGCGGGGCGTCTGGCTTTTCCGCATCGCGATTTGACCGGTATCGGGCAACTTGAACGGCACGAAATTCTCTATCTGCTCGCCTCGGCGGAGCAATGGGTGGAGCTCAATCGTCAAAGCGCCAAGCATGCAGGGCTGCTCGCCGGGCTCACTATCATCAACGCATTTTTTGAAAACTCGACGCGCACGCTTTTGAGCTTTGAAATTGCAGGCAAAAGGCTGGGCGCAGATGTCGTCAATATGCATGCTGCGCAAAGCTCGGTGAAAAAGGGTGAAACGCTGATCGACACCGCGATCACGCTTAATGCGATGCGAGCGGATGCGATTGTGATCCGGCATGGATCGAGTGGGGCGACGCAGTTGATCGCGGACAAGGTTGATTGCCCCGTTTTGAACGCGGGAGATGGGAGCCACGAACATCCCACGCAGGCTTTGCTTGATGCGCTCGCGCTGCGTGCAAAACTGGCAGAGCGCGGCGAGGAAGCTGAAGATTTCACCGGACGGACAATCCTGATTTGCGGCGATATCCTGCACAGCAGAGTGGCGCGGTCCAATATGTTGTGCCTTCAGGCAATGGGAGCGCAAGTGCGCGCGTGTGCGCCGCCTGCCTTGATGCCAGCGGGGATTGAGGCGATGGGGGTGGAGCCGTTCTCCAATTTCGATGCCGCACTCGAAGGCTGCGATGTTGTGATGATGCTGCGCCTCCAGCAAGAGCGGATGGCGGGCCAGTTCATCCCTTCAGCGCGCGAATATCACCACCTTTACGGCCTCACGAAAGCGCGCCTGGCGAGTGCATCGCCCGAAGCTCTGGTTATGCACCCCGGGCCCATGAACCGGGGCGTGGAGATCGATAGCGAGGTTGCCGATATGCTCGACCGATCGATCATTACCCAGCAGGTGGAAATGGGCGTTGCGATCCGCATGGCGTGCCTCGATGTGCTGACGCGCACTGCTCGCGGCGTAGAGGGGTGGAGCGTATGAAGCAGGCGCGGCCTCTGACTATCACAGACGGGAAGCTGGTGACGCCTGATGGCGTCGTGGAAGGCGCGCTTCGACTGGTCGATGGCGCGATTACAGGCCATGGCCCTGATGTTTCGGCTGAGGCCGACGATCAGGTGATTGAAGCTGGCGGAATGCTAGTCGCGCCGGGTATCGTCGATCTGGGAGTGTTCGCGGTCGATAAACCCGCATTTCACTTTGGCGGAATTACGCGGGCGGCCTTGATGCCCGATCAATCCCCGCCGCTCGATTACCCGAGCCGCGTCAACTACATTGCGAAATCGGGAAAGCCGGATTTCTGGGTTCACCCTCTGGCAGCCGCGACGCGCAGGCTTGAGGGTAGTGAACTCGCGGAGATTGGCCTGATGCGCGATGCAGGCGCTCGCGGAGTTGCGACCGGGCGGCAATGGATCGCCGATAGCGGCGTTATGCTGCGACTGCTGCAATACGCAGCGATGCTTGATCTCGTCGTTGTTGCTCATTCAGAGGATGCTGCGCTTGTGGGCGAAGCAGCAGCGACCGCTGGTGAAGTTGCGACGCGGTTGGGCCTGCCAAGCGCTCCAGCAGAGGCGGAGACTTTAGCGCTTGCCCGCGACCTTGCGCTTGCAGAAATGACAGGTGCGCGGCTTCATTTCCGGCAGGTGACGACGGCTGCAGGGTTCGATCTGGTGCGTGCTGCCAAGTCGCGCGGGGTCAACGTTACGTGCGGTATCACGCCCGCGCATTTCCTATTGTCGGATCTGGAAACCGCGGACTTCCGAACCTTTGCCAAACTCTCGCCTCCCTTGCGCAGCGATGCTGATCGGCAGGCAGCAATTGCTGCGATTGGCGAGGGCGTCGTCGATGTGATCTCAAGCGGCCATGATCCGCGAGGGCCAGAGGATAAGCGCTTGCCATTCGGTGATGCTGCTCCGGGTATGGCAGGAGCGGAAACAGTTTTGGCGATGACTTTGGGATTAGTGCGCGATGGCGTGATTGATCTGCCGCGCGCGTTTGATCTTTTGGCGCGCAATCCGGCCAGGCTTTTGGACGTACCCGCGGGCGCAATCGAATTGGGCCTCGAAGCGGACATCGCGATTGTTGATCCCGAAGCGCCGTGGGTGATTGATCGGACCAAAATGGAAGCGACCGCCGACAACACTCCGTTTGATCGGCAAGGCGCTCAGGGCCGTGTGCGCGCACTGATCAAGGGCGGGGTGGAGATCGCCCTCTAATAAAAAAACCCCGGAAGCTCTCGCTCCCGGGGGTGATTTGCTGAATCTTGAAGCAGTCTAGCGTTTAGCGTGAGCGTGCTGCGATCCGCACACCGCGATCCACTGCGCCTGCTGGCGGATTGGATGCAGCGTAGGCAAAGCAGCCGCGACCTGCTGCTTTCACAGTGCGGCACATGCTGCGTGCGCTCGACTGGCCGAAACCGGCAGCTGCAACGCGGAAGAAGGTTTTGCCTTTCACCTCGGCCTGCGTGATCACAACATCGTGCGACTTGAGCTGAGGGAACTTGGCTGAAAGCACTTTCCAACCGCGCTCTGCCTCTACCTTGCTCGAATAGCTGCCGAGCTGAACGAGGTGCGTGTCCGCGCTTGGTGTGCTCAAGGCCATACGGCGCTGCGGTGCAGGTTTTGGCGCAGCAGCAACGCGCTTAGGCGCGGTGGTTGATTTTGTTGCCGGAAGTTTTTGCACAACAGGCTTTGAAACGAACCGACTGCCCGATGTGCCAGAAGGCGACGCTGTCACGCGTACTGGCTTCGGAGCTGGTTTGGCGGCTGGCTCAGGTGCAGCTTTCGGTTTCGATTGGCCAGTGGCGGCAAGGATGCCGGCAACAGTCGGATCGATGCTTTCGACCTTATCAGCTTTATCGGACGAAGCAGCAGGCGCAGGCTTGAATGCGGCCTTTTCAATGTCGTTTGGTTCGGCCGGTGCAGCAGCGAGTTCGACAGGCGCAGTCGCCGCAGCTTCTGCGATCATCTGTTCGCTGCTCGGGAAGTTCGACAGGGCAAGGTACTGTGGCATGCCAGCATCGCCAGTCGCCGAAACCTGCAGCAGGCTCGCAACGCGGGTCTGATACGCTTCAGGTCGCGCCATGACTGCCCAGCTTGAAAGACGGGCATCAAGTTCGTGCGCGGGCACATCTTCTGCCGCCATGACGCGGGCTGCGCGCCAATTGCCTGCCAGAGCGTAAGCATAGGCAAGGTTCTGGCGGACTTTGGCGCTGTTTTCACCAGCGCGAAGCGTGTTGACGAGAACGTGCGTGCCTTGTTCTGGCTTACCAGCGAGCGCTACGGCCAGACCATAATCTGCAGCGCCAATTACGTTCTGATTGGCTTCGAGCTGGGCAAGCGCTGATGCGTTGTCGCCCGTGGCCACTTTCGCAAGCGCATAGCTCAAGATGGTGCGAGGATCTTCATCGCCCAATTCCATCGCGTCGCCAAAGCTGGTTGCAGCCGATTGAAAACGACCCGCTTCAAGATAAGCTGCGCCAAGAAGCGCACGATAGCTCGCATTGCGCGGCTCCGCCAAGACGGCGGCTTCTGCATGCGTGATAGCTTTGGTTGCTTTACCCTTTTGGAGCGCGACCTGAGCCTTGCTGAAGGAGGCATCGGCGCGCGGTGCGCTTGACGTGCAACCGGTCAAAGCAATGCTGGCCAGCGCCGTTCCCATAATAAGGGCGATGCGCGGCGATTTTGTGATGCCTTTGTTGAGACCTTCGGTGCTGCTGTTGTGGCTGCGTGTCATGGGTCTTTTCCTGTTTCAAATGGCCGGTTTTGTGGCCCGTTCAAAGGGTTGTCCGTTGGTATCTTCGGTGATTAACTCAGTGGCGCTTCATGCGATCTGCAAGCGCATCAAGATCTTCGATTTCGGCTAGCATCCTATCCAGTGCTTTGGTCACCAGTGCCTGTGCGCTGACGCCCTGCATGGTTGATGCGAGCCGCAATTTGATATGCCGATCCGTGTCGAGGCGAAGCGTAAAGGCGGCGCGCTTTGAGCTTTTGGACGCCTTTTTCTTCTTGCCCAATTTAGGCTTAGGTGCGGCAACGTCTGCCGCGACGTCCGGCAGTTCGAGCGCCTTGCGTGCATTGGCTTTTGCCGAAATCGGTACGATGTCAGCCGTGCTCTGCTGAACGCTTGCCTCGGCCTCGACAGGCGCATCGCCGCCCATATCGTTCCAGCCAAGATCATCCAGCGGATCGCCGTCAGCAGCGGTCGCTTTTGCGATCTCTTCGGGAAGGGCAGCGGCTTGTGGCCGCATGGCAGGCTTTGCACCGCCTTTGCGAGCGAGCAGACGCGGGCCAAGAGAGGCGAAACTGGCTTCTGTCATCATCCAGTCCTCCTCTTTTTAATTGGCAACCCGGCGACCAAACCCGCCAGTGGGGCGGCCTACGCCAGCACCGTTTGCGACCGGTGTCCCGGGCGCAGCAAACACTGTGCGGCGGAAGTTCTTTTCCAGCCGATCAGAGATGTATTTCCACAGAGCCGTCATTTCGGCTGCGCTGCGGCTTTCCGGATCGACTTCCATCACCGTGCGGCCATCAATCATTGAGGCTGCAAAGTCGGTGCGGTGGTGAAGAGTGATCGGTGCGACCGTGCCATGCTGCGACAAGGCTACAGCGGCTTCGGAAGTGATCTTGGCTTTGGGTGTTGCCGCGTTGACGACAAAGACCAGCGGTTTGCCAGCGCGCTCGCACAGGTCAACCGTCGCACCAACAGCGCGCAGATCGTGCGGGCTGGGACGAGTGGGGACCACGATCAGTTCAGCAACGCTGATAACCGATTGGATCGCCATGGTGATGGCAGGCGGCGTGTCGATGACAGCCAGTTTGAAACCCTGCTGGCGCAGAGCGGCCAGATCGTTCGCGAGGCGCGACACGGTGGTTTGTGCAAAAGCGGGATATTCCGCCTCGCGTTCATTCCACCAGTCGGCGAGCGAACCTTGAGGATCGATATCGATGAGAACGACCGGCCCAGCGCCAGCGCGCTGTGCCTGCACGGCGAGATGTCCGGAGAGCGTGGTTTTCCCCGATCCGCCTTTTTGCGATGCCAAAGCGAGTACGCGCAAGGATTGGTCCCCCTGATCTTAGACCTTGAATAAAACTTGATCGCCACGTCATTGCGGTGATGTGCCATTGAGATCGCAGACTACCCCTAATTTTGCGTTAACAGGGCGCCTTTGGAGAGGCGTCTTTTGTTGCCAAGGCGCTGCAACGAAATGATAATACTTCGTTCACTATAAATTGGCGCAAGTTGACGCGCGTCCTGCGGCATACCTTTATTTGTGGTATGGGCGGCGTGCCGACGGAAAAGCAAAAGGGGCTCATCACCATGGCAAAGCGCTTGGACATACGATCTATCAATCAGATGCGGAGCCAACGGCGTCTGCTGTCCGGCGTGGGCGCAATTGCTGCATTGTTAGTTGCTGCACCAGCTTTGGCCGATGTGAAAGCGGGCGTCGATGCTTGGAGCGCCGGAGACTACACCCGCGCGGTTGCGGAATGGCGCGAACCCGCGGCGCAAGGTGATGTCGATGCCATGTTCAATTTGGCCCAGGCGTATCGGCTTGGCCGGGGTGTTCCGACTGACATCGATAAGGCGCGCGATCTTTATCTTCAGGCTGCACAGCGGGGGCATATCAAGGCCGCCGATAATTATGGTCTGCTGCTATTCCAGCAGGGTGAGCAGGATAAGGCTATGCCGTTGATTGAAGCAGCGGCAGGACGCGGCGATCCGCGCGCGCAATACATTTTGGGTCTTGCGCATTTCAACGCGGACTATGCCGAAAAAGACTGGGTGCGCGCCTATGCCTTGATGACGCTTTCTCAATCGGCTGGCTTGCCGCAGGCGAATAAGGCGCTCGCGCAGATGGACCAGTACATTCCTGTCAAGGAACGCCAGGCGGCACAGTCGCTGGCTGTTTCTCTAAAAAGCGAAGCCGATCAGCGTTTGGCCACGCGATTGGCTGCAGTCGACCTTGGCGTGGTAGAGCCTGTTGATATGAGAACTCCAATCGTGGACCCTGCACCGCGTGCGCCGCATCGTACCGCATCTGCACCGCCGGCCTCGACACAGGCGTCGACAGCGCCGCAAGGTCTTCCGCCTGCACCACAACCGGTTCCTCAATATCGCCTGCCGACCCCGCAACCCAATGAGCGCGCGCCTTATCGCGATGTCGCAGCAACGCCTGCGCCTGGCGCGCTTGCAACCACTGCTACGGGGCCTTGGGGACTGCAATTGGGAGCCTTCGGCGTTTCAGCTAATGCGGACAAGCTCTGGTCGCGGCTTTCCAGCAACCCAGCGCTTGCAGGTACTCGCAAATCACTGGTGCCAAGTGGCCGGGTGACGCGCCTGCTTGCCGTTGGTTTTGAAAGCCAGAGCGCGGCACGACGCGCATGTGCGGCGCTGAAACGCCAAGGCCAGGATTGTCTCGTCAAGAAGACTTGAGGCCGACCTGTTCCTTGCACTGAGCGAGCCCAGTCGGTTGCTCGGCGGGTTTGGGTTTCCTTGATCAGACCACATGCTAAACCCTGAGCGATGCAAGGGGGAACGGCATGAGCGATACTATCAATCAGGAGAATGCTCCGCAGGCGCCGGTCACGTCGGCCAATCGCATCGGCACGCTCGATTTTATCCGCGGGATCGCGGTCATGGGTATTCTCGCGGCCAATATTATCGCTTTCGGACAGCCTTTCAGCGCGTATTTCTATCCTGAGGCATTCATGGTTGATCCAGCAGATCCAGGCGGCTGGCAGTGGATCGCACAGTTTGTGCTGATTGATGGCAAGATGCGCGGCCTGTTCACCTTGCTTTTTGGTGCAGGCATGTATCTCTTTATGGAGCGCGTATGGGAACGCGGCGGCTCGCGATCCTTGCAGATGTGGCGGCTATTCCTCCTCTTCTGCTTTGGTTGCTTGCATTTCTTCTTTATCTGGATGGGCGATATCCTCGCCATGTATGGCCTCATCGGCTTTATCGCAGTCGCTTGCCTGCGCTGGACCGCGAGAATGCAGCTGACAGTTGGTATTGTCGGTTATGTCTTTGGGGCGCTTTTCTACGCTGTCGTCTTCACCTTCTTTTACATCGTCGCTGAAACGCCCGCTGGCGAGCAGGAAGTCTACCAAGAAATGCGTGTCGGGCTGATCGATGGCATCGACGAGTCGCTCGCCGATGACGCTGAGACGGCTGAGCTCAAACAGTCCGGCGATTATGCGGGGCTCGTTGAAAAGCGGGTGATCGAAGAATGGATCATGATCCCCACCAATGCGATGCTTTTTGTCTTTGAAACGCTGCCGCTGATGCTGCTTGGAATGGCGCTCTACCGGTTTGGATTTTTTAGCGGTGAGTTCCCCCGAAATCGGATGATCGGCTGGGGCTGGGCGGGTCTGATACTTGGCGGACTTGCGCATTTCGGGATTGGGCTGGTTGTAAAGCAAAGCGGGTTTGGCTTTTACGCAGGCAATGCTGCTTTCCTTGCGTGGAGCATGCTGCCGCGGCTTGCGATGGTGCTGGGGCTTGCGGCTCTGCTGATTGTGTATTCACCGCAATGGACGGGATGGCTGGCAGAACGGGTACGCGCTGCAGGAAGGGCGGCCTTCACCAATTACCTTGGCACATCGATCGTGATGATGTTTGTCTTCCACGGCTGGGCGCTGGGGCTATTCGGAGAGCTCAACCGCCCGCAGCTTTACCTGGTAACCGCGCTCACCTGCATATTGATGCTTGCGTGGTCAAAGCCGTGGCTCGACCGCTATCGCTATGGTCCCCTCGAATGGTTGTGGCGGTGCCTGACTTATAGGAAGCTGTTTCCTCTTAAGCGTTGAGGTCTCCAGTGGAAACGGTCGTGCAGCGACCGCAAGGGCGACTGCCCGCCCGCAGCGACGCGATCTTTGATCGCATGAGCGAGGATATCGCGGCGCGGATGCGCTGCGTAGTAAAAGAAATCCTTGCAACTGAGAATAATTCGCATAAATTGCTTTTGCAAACGCTTCGCAGGAGTGATTCTCAGTCAATGTATATCTGTATCTGTAACGCAATCAGAGAAACGGATTTGCGCAACGCCGCGTCAGACAGCCTTGGTGATGCAGTGGCGACCTATGCCAGCTTGGGCAAAAAACCCAATTGCGGACAATGCCTTGTGAAAGCGGGCCAGATCATCGACGAACACCGCGCCGCGACCTCTTGCAATCGAGTCGCAGTCTAAGGGCGTGCACCGTTACTGAGAACGGTTTTCAAGTAGCTGAAAAATATAGGAAAATTTCGGGCCCACCCCTTGTGCGGAGGGGGTGGATGCGCATATTACGATGCGTAGACACTATCCGCGCACGCATTCGCGTGTGACATTTCATAAGGAAGCACACGCCATGAAGGGCGATCAAAAAGTCATCGAATTTCTCAACAAGGCGCTCACGAACGAGCTGACCGCGATCAACCAGTATTGGCTCCATTACCGCGTGCTCGATGATTGGGGCGTGACCAAACTTGCTGCCTATGAGCGCAAGGAATCAATCGAGGAAATGGAGCATGCTGACAAGCTTGCTGCGCGTGTCCTGTTCCTCAACGGTCTGCCCAACTTCCAGGCGATCCACAACCTGCGGGTTGGTGAAAGCGTCAAGGAAATCCTCGAAGCGGATATGAAGCTCGAGGAGGATGCGATCCCACTGCTGCGCGATGCGATCGAATATTGCGAGAGCGTGCGCGATTACGTGAGCCGCGATCTGTTCGCCTACATCCTCGATAACGAAGAAGAACACGTCGATTTCCTGGAAACCCAGTTCGACCTGATTGAGCGCATGGGACTGGAAAACTACGTGCAACTGCAAAGTCAGGCCGCAGGCGAGGGCGAGGGTTGAACCAAGATAAGTGAGACATTTGCTCTCGAATGGGGTGCTCGCTTTGATGCGAGTGCCCCTTTTCTTTTGAGAGGTCTACTAGCCCTTGCGCGGTCCCTCAGCGGCCAACAAAGTCTCGCGCAGGAATTGCGACAGAGCGAAGATCAAGAGCCCCATCGTCACCACCCATAACACTGCGACAAACGTGCCGATCCGCGCATCGATGTAGACTGATACGAACAACAGCGCGATCACCACGCTGATAACGCACGCGGCTCCGGTCGAGTATTTTATCGCCCTCCTTGAAATCGATCGCCTTGCGCGCAGCCATGCAAGTTCGGCAGCTTTCATTGAGCTGTCTTCTTTTGGCTGGAATTCATCCAGTCTCTCAATGCGTCCAGCAATCCAGTTCAGCCGGGTGACCATCACGTTCATGATTGAGCCGATAGCAACCAGCAGGAATGCGGGCGCGAGCGAGAGCTGCACCGCGCGTTGAACGTCAGGCGTGTTCGATGTGCGCTCGATGATTTCCGTCGCAATGCCTGCGGCTGAGAAAAGCTCGATCACGACTTCTTGTCCCCGCTCGAATAATTCCCACCTCCGCCGCGATTGGCGTTGTAGGGATTTTTGGGGCTTTTGAGCGTCACGCGAACGGGCACCGCCTCAAATCCAAGCTTCGCACGGATGCCGTTCACCAGATATCGTTCATAGCTTTTGGGCAGGTCATCAAGCCGTGTACCGAACACCACAAAGCGCGGCGGGCGAGTGCCTGCCTGCGTGATATAGCGCAGCTTGATCCGGCGCCCTCCGGGTGCTGGGGGCGGATTGGCGGCGAGCGCATCGTCAAACCAGCGATTGAGCGCGGCAGTCGGCACCCGCTTTGACCAGCTTTCGCGAATGGTGAAAGCAGCGCCCAGCATCGTGTCGAGCCCCTTGCCGGTTTTCGCGCTTACCGCGAACAGGGGAACGCCGCGCACTTGTGCAAGTCCATCATCAAGCGCTGCCCGGATGCCGTTAAATAAGCCGCTCGCATCCTCAGCGACGTCCCATTTGTTGATCGCAACCATCAAGGCGCGGCCCTCTTCAAGGACCATGCTGGCGATCTTCAAGTCCTGGTGCTCCAGCCCTTGCGTCGCATCGAGCAGCAGCACGACGACTTCGGCAAAATCGACCGCACGCCGCGCATCGGCAACCGAGAGTTTCTCAAGCTTTTCGGTGACATTGCGCTTTTTGCGCATGCCCGCAGTGTCGATCAGCCGGATATCGCGGGTTTCGCCAGACTTGGGATCTTCCCATTGCCAGTCGATAGCGATCGAATCGCGCGTGATCCCTGCCTCGGGGCCCGTGAGTAGGCGATCTTCGCCAAGCAAGCGGTTAATCAGCGTTGATTTGCCAGCATTGGGCCGCCCGACAATCGCGAGCTTTAACGGGCCAAGCGGCGCGTCCTCATCGTCTTCCTCGTCCGCCGGCGCCGATGCGGCGGCTTCGAATGCTTCGGCCTGTTCACCAATTACAGGCCACAATGCGCCGAAAAGATCGGCGACCCCTTCGCCATGTTCAGCCGATAAAGGCACCGGATCGCCCAAACCCAGCGAATAGGATTCAAGAACACCCGATTCGCCCGCTTTCCCCTCAGCCTTGTTGGCGACCAGCACGATCGGCACGTCATATTCGCGCAGATAGCGCGCGATTTCGTTGTCGAGCGGGGTCAGCCCAGCGCGTGCATCAACGACAAACATCGCGGCATCTGCACCCTCAAGGCTGGCCTCTGTCTGCTTGCGCATGCGACCAGGAAGGGTGAGGTCATCTTCATCCTCCCACCCTGCTGTGTCGACTACAGTGAACTGCAATCCCGCAATCTCTGCATCCCCCATCCGCCGGTCCCGCGTCACTCCCGGCTGATCATCAACCAGCGCGAGCTTTTTGCCGACGAGCCTGTTGAACAGGGTCGATTTGCCCACATTGGGACGCCCGATAATGACAACTTCGGGCTTGGTCAGGGGAAGGGGAGAGGTGCTCATGGAAAAGACGCTTGGCGGCGCGATTTAGTCCTTTTTCGCCACAGGCGGATCATCGCCGAGGTCTTCAAACCATGCCTCAACCGGGCCGGTGAGCTTTAGCGTTAAGGGGCGGCCCTTGCGGTCAACGGTCTTGCCTGCCTGGACGCGCACCCAACCTTCGGAGATCGAGTATTCCTCGATGTCGGTGCGCGCTTTGCCTTTGAAGCGAATGCCAACGCCGCGCTGCAGCACTTCGGCATCGAAATGCGGGCTGGCAGGGTGCACGGCGAGGTGATCGGGCGGCACATCAGCGCCGCTCTTTGCGCTGGTTTCCTTGGTTTCGGGGGTTTCGTCTGACATATCCATCCTTATGCGTTTGGCGCTTGCACGCCCGTTTTTTCGCGCCTTAGTGCGCTCATAGCTGCTAAACAAGCGAACACTGTCCTGTTCATTGGCGCAGGCTACGCTTGCCCTTTGGCAAAAGCGGCGATACAGGGCCTCCCAGATGCGCGCGGGAGCCGGCTTGGTTTCCCGCGCGGCTTCGTTCGGAATGCGGGCGTGGCGAAATTGGTAGACGCGCCAGATTTAGGTTCTGGTATCGCAAGATGTGGGGGTTCGAGTCCCTTCGCCCGCACCAATTCGCGCCCCGGACCGCGTGGTACCGGATCGAAGCACCCCTTTTGAATTTGCGAAGAAGAAAGCTCTCAAAAAAGTAGCCCCATGCAGACAAAGCAAACCACCAATGAAGGCCTGAAGCGCGCTTACGCGATCACGATCACCGCTGATGAGATCAGCGAGAAGATCACCGCTGAAATCAAGAAGATCGCTCCGCAAGTCAGAATGCCGGGTTTCCGTCCTGGCAAGGTGCCTGCGAATCTCGTGAAGAAGATGCACGGCGAACAGCTTCACGCGCAGGTGGTGAACGATGTCATTCAGTCCTCGGTCGACAGTCTGATCAAAGATGAAGAGCTGCGCCCTGCGATGCAGCCGCAGATCAATCTTGGCGAAGGCTACGAAGAGGGCAAGGACGCTGAGCTTACCGTTGAGCTTGAAGTGTTGCCTGAAATCGAAGCGCCAAGCGTTGAAGGGCTGAAGCTTGAAAAGCTGGTTGTTCCTGTCACCGATGAACAGATCGACGAAGCGATCCAGGGCATTGCTGGTCAGAACAAGAGCTATAAAGACGCCGCAAAAACGAAGAAAGCGGCCGACGGCAACCAGCTGATCATTGATTTCGTTGGCAAGATCGACGGCGAAGAATTTGAAGGCGGCAAGGCGGAAGATACGCCTCTGGTGCTCGGCTCAGGCTCCTTCATCCCGGGCTTTGAAGATCAGTTGGTCGGCGTGAAAGCGGGCGATGAAAAGACCATCACGGTCAATTTCCCCGATGACTATCAGGCTGAGCATCTCGCCGGGAAAGAGGCGACTTTCGATGTTTCCGTGAAAGCGGTGAAGGTCGAAACCGAAACCAAGATCGACGAGGAGTTCGCAAAGAACCTCGGCCTCGACAGCTTGGATAAGCTGAAAGAGATCATGAAAGGTCAGCTCGAACAGCAGACCGCTGGCCTGACGCGCACCCAGATGAAGCGTTCGCTGCTCGATACGCTGGCGGCTGGGCACGATTTCGAAGTGCCGAGCCAGATGGTGGATGCAGAATTCAACCAGATCTGGAACCAGCTTCAGCAGGAAGCGGCCAAGGAAGAAGATCCTGATGCGGCGCTGAAAGAAATCGAAGCTGAAAAGGACGACTATCAGGCGATCGCTGAACGCCGCGTGCGTCTTGGCCTGCTTTTGTCCGAAATCGGCCAGGCGAACAACGTCGAGGTGAGCAGCCAGGAAATGTCGATGCTCATCCAGCAAGCGGCGCAGCAATATCGCGAGGAAGATCGCGAGCGCTTTATTCAATACGTGCAATCAGACCCGATGGCCGCTGCTCAGCTGCGCGCGCCGCTTTACGAAGACAAAGTGGTCGATTTCCTGTTTGATACGGCTGAAGTGACCGAGCGTGAAGTGACTGCAGAGGAACTTCAGGCGGCGATTGAAGCTGAGGAAGACGCTGAGGCTGAAAAGGCGAAGGCTGCTCCGAAGAAGAAAGCGCCAGCGAAAAAGCCAGCAGCGAAAAAGGCGCCTGCGAAGAAGGCTCCAGCCAAAAAGGCGGATGCTGACGAAAAGCCCGCTGCCAAGAAAACGCCAGCCAAAAAGGCCCCGGCGAAGAAACCGGCTGCCAAAACCACTGCGGCGAAGAAGCCAGCAGCGGCGAAAACGACAGCGGCTAAGAAGCCGGCTGCGAAGAAGGCTCCTGCCAAGAAGCCTGCGGCCAAAAAGGCGCCTGCCAAGAAGGCTGACTAAGACTTCGAACCGGCCGAGAGTTCACTCGGCCGGTTCCCATCGTTTGAACGAAGGCGTTGGCAGCTCAGCTGTCCGCGCCTTTTCGTATGCAGCGCCGACGTTCAACACATCATAGTCAGCCCATTTAGCTCCGAAAAAGCTGATGCCGATCGGTAGGCCCTCTATGTGCCCCATAGGAACGGTGAGGTGCGGATAGCCTGCAATAGCAGCAGGTGATCCAAAACCGATAAAGCCGTTAAAGCTGTCGCCATTCACAAGATCGCTCACCCAGGCAGGCCCGCGGGTTGGGGCGATGAGGAATTCGACGTCGTGCTCGGCAAGAAGCATGTCGAGCGTTTCCTCGCCGGCAATTCGCAAAGCGTTTGATCGAGCTAATTCGTACTTCTCGCGGAAAGTCTCTTTCTCGGCCGCTTCGAAGATTTCTTGGCCGAACCAGCGCAATTCGGTGTCCGCATTGGCTTTGTTAAAAGCGATCAAGTCGGCGAGCGATCGCGGGGTTTTGCCATCAGGCAATTCCGGGATTGATTGCAGGTATTCTGCCATCCCTTCGCGCAATTCGTATTTGAGAACGATATAGCTGTCGCGAAACATCTGATTGTTCACGTCGAATTCGATGTCGACCAGCGCCGCACCAGCCCTTTCCATATCCGCAAGGGCTGTCTCGAAAACGTCAGCCAGATCAGCCTGATTGCCGATCTGATTACGCATCACGCCTATGCGCACCCCTTGGAGCGAGGCATCATCCAGTCCAACGCTGTAGTCAGCAAGGCGCGGCGCGATAAGCGTTACGGGGTCGTCAGGATCCTCGCCCGCAATCGCGCTCAGCAAGAGCGCCGCATCGCGCACTGTCCGCGTCATGGGCCCTGCCGTGTCCTGCGTTGAGGAAATCGGCACAACATGCGTACGACTGACGATGCCTACGCTGGGTTTAAAGCCGACGATGCCGTTGATCGACGCGGGGCATGTGATCGAGCCGTTCGTTTCCGTACCGATGGCTCCCCACGCAAATCCCGCTGCAATCGCCGCCCCGCTGCCCGATGATGAGCCACACGAATTGCGATCAATGGCGTGAGGGTTTCGAGTAAGCCCACCAATGGCGCTCCAGCCGCTGGTGGAATCCTCGCTTCGGATATTGGCCCATTCGGACAGGTTGGTTTTGCCCATCACTACGCCGCCTGCCGCGCGCAAATTGGCAATCAAAGGTGCATCGCGGCCTGTAAAGTTATCCTTCAAGGCCAGGCTGCCAGCGGTTGTTGGCAATTCGCGAGTATCGATATTGTCTTTGACGAGCACGGTTTTGCCATCAAGAGGCAGTCCGCGGTTTTGCTGGGCGCGCACTTGATCGATTATGTTGGGCGCAAGTGCGATAATCGAATTTAGACCATCGGGGCCTTTATCGAGCTCGTTTATGGCTGCCATAGCCATCATCGCGCGGATTTCTTCACGACTGGGCGGCGTTGTCTCTTTTGTAGAAGTTTCTTTGTGGGGACCGATTTCCAAGACCCGCGGCTCGTCTTGAGATTGATCACTCGCGGTGAGGGGTTGCGTATTGGCCAACAACGCGGCGGCGCTAGCTAGGGTCATAGTTTTGGACAGCATAGTCCCTGTCTCACCCCATCCTTTACCCAAATCAAGCCTCACGCCGCCTCGTTAAGAAATGGAGCGCGACAGTCCTGATCTCGAACGCGGCTGTGCGGGCATTTGTATTGCGCGCCAGCACTGACAAAAAACGCAATGCAATTTTGCAATCAGGAAACTCGATTCTGGTATAGACACGGCTCTCAATGACCGAGACTCTCACCGCCTCCAACATCGCTGGCATCGCGCCGAAGCGCAAGCACTATCACGATATCGATGGTGCGCGTTCGGTGCTGATGTTCCTGTCGGTCGCGCTGCATGCGGGCACTGTCTATGCGCCTATGCGGCCATGGATCACTGGCAATGAGGATCGCGCGGTCTTTTTCGACTGGCTGATTTTCGCCTTCCACCTGTTTGTCACACCGACTTTCTTCTTCGTTGGCGGCTTCTTTGCAGTGCTGCTGTTGGCGCGGCGCAGTGTGGTCGGATTTGTCTGGAACAGGTTTCAACGCACCGCGATCCCGCTGATCATGATCGCGGTAAGCTTCAATATGCTTGAGCATTATCTGCGTTTGAGCGACGCGGGCGGAAAAGGCTCAATTCTCGAATGGATCGGTAGTCCGCATTTCATCCAGATTTGGGCCGATGGGACCTGGCAATTGCACCTCTGGTTTCTCGTCAGCCTGATCCCGATGTTTATCCTCGCGGCAATCGTGCACGCAGTCCTGCCCCAGAATGCTGGGCTTCGCGGATGGTCAGTGACGTTTTCCGATTGGGCAGGGCGCGTTGCGAGCGGCGGACTACCATTTGTGTTCGTGCTGTTGTTCCTGGGGTTTGCCAATACGGCGAATTACTCTGCTGCGGCGCTCGTTCCAGGCGGGTATGATCTCCTCTTTCCCGGTTTCCAGAGCTGGTACAAATTGACGAGCGAATTTCCGTTCTTCGTTATTGGCGTCATGGCAGCACTCTCCCCGCGTTTGCTTGCAAGCCTAGTCGAGTGGCGCTGGTGGATGCCATTTGCTGCCGCGACAGCTCTAATCTTCCAGCCTTACCCCATGGCAGATCAGGGCCACATCATGCCGTTTGTCTTTGAAGCGACGGCATCTGCCGGGATCGAACTCGGCGTGGATCGCACATTTGCAACCCGCATAGCCCTCCTGTTCCTCAATCAGCTCGCCATCTGGACGCTGGTGCTGTTTGTCCTGCAGTTCTTCCACCGCTTCTTCAATGAAGGAGGCCCGCGCACCGCCTGGCTCGCTGACTGTGCGCTCTCAATGTATCTCTTCCACCATTGTTTCGTATACATCTTCGGGCAGATGTTCGTCGGCGTCGATTGGCCGATCACGCTCGAATTTTTGATCGTAACCATCGCATCAGCAGCAGCAGTCATCCTGATCCACGAGATTCTGGTACGACGCATTCCTGCTTTACGCTTTCTGTTCAACGGCAAAACCGATGTTCGTGAGGTGAAGAAGAAGCCCGGATTTGTTGGCGCATTCTTTCCGGGCAAAGCTGCGCAGACTGTTAAAACCGCGAAGCCAGCCTGACTTTCCCCAAGCCTGTCACCGCGCCCCCTTGAAAAAGCACAAGGCCGCCCGACATAACCTGTCCGACACTCACGAAGGAATTTCTCGACCATGATCGATCTGCTTGGCGCCAACGGCGAAACTTACGGCTCACAGGGGCAGTTCACCCGCGATCCTGAAACCGGCGCGCTCGTGCCTGTGGTGGTTGAGCAAACCAGCCGCGGTGAACGCAGCTTTGACATTTTCTCGCGGCTCCTGCGCGAACGCATCGTGTTCGTGACCGGCCAGATCGAAGACGGCATGGCATCGCTCATCACAGCGCAGCTGTTGTTCCTCGAAAGCGAAAACCCATCCAAGCCGATCAGCATGTACATCAACTCGCCCGGCGGCGTGGTGACGGCTGGTCTCCAGATTTACGACACGATGCAGTACATCAAACCGCGCGTTTCGACCGTGGTGATGGGGCAGGCCGCATCGATGGGCAGCTTCCTTCTTGCTGCAGGTGAGCCGGGTATGCGCATCGCGCTGCCGAATGCTCGCGTCATGGTTCACCAGCCTTCAGGCGGTGCGCGCGGCATGGCATCGGATATTGAGATCCAGGCTCGCGAAATCCTGCGCATTCGCACTAGGATGAACGATCTTTACGTGAAGTTCACCGGCCGCACGCTTGAAGAAATCGAAAAAGCGATGGACCGCGACACCTTCCTCGAAGCGGAAGAGGCCAAGGAATTCGGCCTTGTCGACAAGGTTTTCGAAACGCGTCCCGACACTGAAGAGGATAGCGATGAACAAGGTTCGGGCGGCGCTCCCGAGTAATCAGGGTTAATTTCAACATCATTTTCGCCTCGGCGACAATGGTGCTGGAAACCCTTCGCGGTACACCTGTCCCGCGATGTGACGGGTGGTCGGTAATCCGCGCCACCATTGCCACAAACTTCACGATTAATGCGTGAATGGACGTAAAATCGGGCACTATGTGTTGATTCATTTGGTGTCCAAGATAGATTGACCGAATCCGGGCATGGGGTCGCCCCCAACAGACCTGCACGGATTTAAGGGAACTTGGTATGACGAAACTCAGCGGATCCGACAGCAAGAGCACCTTGTACTGCAGCTTTTGCGGAAAGTCGCAGCACGAAGTGCGCAAGCTGATTGCAGGGCCAACCGTCTTCATCTGTGATGAATGCGTCGAGCTGTGCAATGACATTATCCGCGAGGAAACCAAAGCCGGCATCGCTGGCAAGAAAGACGGCGAAGTCCCTACGCCATCAGAGATTTTTGCGACTTTGAACGATTACGTGATCGGCCAGAATTCGGCCAAGCGCAATCTCTCGGTCGCGGTGCACAACCACTACAAGCGCCTGCACCATTCTGGCAAAGCTGGCGAAGTCGAGCTCGCGAAATCGAACATCCTGCTCGTGGGGCCCACGGGGACGGGTAAGACTCTGCTCGCCCAGACATTGGCGCGCACGTTCGATGTTCCCTTCACCATGGCGGACGCGACGACGCTTACCGAAGCGGGTTATGTCGGCGAGGATGTTGAGAATATTATCCTCAAATTGCTGCAGGCATCCGATTACAATGTCGAAAAGGCGCAGCACGGCATCGTCTACATTGACGAGATCGACAAGATTACTCGCAAGGCTGAAAACCCCTCAATCACTCGCGACGTATCGGGTGAAGGCGTTCAGCAGGCCCTGCTCAAGCTGATGGAAGGCACCACGGCTTCTGTCCCACCGCAAGGTGGCCGCAAGCACCCGCAGCAGGAATTTCTGCAAGTCGACACCACGAACATCCTGTTCATCTGCGGCGGCGCGTTTGCGGGTCTCGATAAAATCATCGCCGATCGCCTCCAAAAGCGTTCAATCGGCTTTGGCGCGCATGTGGCCGATCCGGACAAGCGCAAGGTTGGCGAACTGCTCGAAAAGAGCGAGCCAGAAGATCTTCTCAAATTCGGTCTCATACCTGAATTCGTCGGTCGTCTTCCGGTGATTGCGACACTGCACGATCTCGACGTCGATGCGCTGGTGACGATCCTGCAGGAGCCGAAGAACGCTCTGGTGAAACAGTACGCGAAACTCTTCGAACTCGAGGATGTGGAACTGACATTCACCGAAGACGCATTGAAAGCCATCGCGGAACGCGCGATCAAGCGCAAAACCGGCGCTCGCGGCCTGCGCTCTATCGTTGAAGGCATCCTGCTCGATACGATGTTCGATCTGCCCGACATGGAAGGCGTCACCGAGATCGTCGTCGACGGCGAAGTGGTTGAAGGCAACAAAGATCCGATCCGCGTACACGGCGCGAAAGAGGCTAAGGAAGAAGCGGCTTGATAGGCTGCAAGTCGGGTATGTTTGCCTGACCAGAATTTTCTGTTTGTCTGCAGCTAGAACCAATGGCGCAGCCCAACTGCTGAGCATGTTTTTGCTGACTTCGATGGTGTGAATACGTTGTCAGCGGGCACCAACCGCGGCGCTGTTGAGCCTGTAAGCGATGATCTTATTGCGTGGGCCGATCTGATACTTGTGATGGAGAAGCAGCATCGACAGTTGCTACAGCGGGACCATCGAGAAGCCCTTCATGATAAGCGCATCGTAGTCCTCGGCATTCCCGATACCTACCGATTTATGGACCCGGAACTCGTTTCGCTCCTTCGCAGAAAATGCGCCGATGGCTTCGCTGACTGCTTAAAAACAAGAAACCCCGCTCGGCCAGGAGGTTCGATGGGCCGAGCGGGGTCCTGTTTAGCGCCGCCTCGCGTGGGAGGGAAGAAAGTGAAGCAGCGCTAGCTTGGTGACTTGTTTTACGCGGGCAGGAACACTCCGTCCGTGATGTGAATTACGCCGTTCGAGGTCTGCACATCCGCAGTTGTGACGGCCGTCGCGCGGCCTTTTGCGTCGGTAATGACAATCGTTTCGCCCGAAAGGCGCGCGGTCAGCTTCTCGCCGGCCAGCGTATCAATCGTCGCAGAACCGCCATGCTTGTTGATAAGCTCGACAAGGTCAGCCGATGTGACGGAGCCGGATACGGCGTGGTAAACGAGGACATTGGTCAGCGTGCCCTTGTTCTGAGGGCGCAGCAGCGTCGACACGGTGCCATCGGGGAGCTTGGCAAAGGCCGTGTCGGTTGGTGCAAATACGGTGAATGGGCCGGGGTTCGAAAGCGTGCCAGCGAGATCGGCAGCGGTAACAGCAGCCACGAGAGTGTTGTGAACGCCAGTGCTCTGAGCGGTTTCAACAATGTTGGGTGCAGCTTTAGACTTATGATCATGCGCAGCGAGCGGAGCGGTGCTGATGGTCGCGACAGATGCGGTGCCAACAACGGCGGCAATCGCAGCGGCCTTAAGTGATTTCGCGAAGCGGGAAGGTTTAGCAGTCTTAGACATAAGGGGGATCTCCTTTGTTTGTGACAAGCCCTCCCGGTCTTGCGCTTTTAACTACGAAGACCGCCAAACTGCGGATGCAAAACAATTGCAGATTTTTAGAAAAGAACTTTTAAGTCAGAGGCTTGATGCCGGAGAAGGGCATGGCAGCCCCTATTGCTCACACCTGCGAAAGTGCGCCTTGTGCAACAACCGGGCCTGCATCCTCGCCATCAGGCTTCCCGCCCAATGGCTCGCGGGTGAGCACCAATTCCACGCCGTCACCCATATTGCGGGCAATATCTGCGGGGAGCTCAACCTTGCGTTCTTCGCCCGGCACCACAACGCCCAGCGATTGCAGCTCTGATCCGTCGGCGGGCACCAGCCACAATTCGTGATCGTGAACGCCATCTGCGGTTAGGCCGGATGCGGATACGAGCATTTCATCGCTATCGGGCAGGAAAGTGACGCCAAGACGCAACTGCGTCTCTCCAATCGGGATAGACGCGACAAGCGGATCAGCCGCGGCAAACTGCGGTGTCTCCGTTGTACCTGTTTGAGGTACAGTGTTGGGGCCGAATGCGGCAAAGGCCAGCGCAACTGCCGCAGCGGCCGATGTGAGCCCAGCCGTCCACTGCCATCTGCGAATACGGGAGCGCAGATCGACGACAGTATCGCTCGTCTCCAAATCGTTCACCACAGGTCCAGCAAATGGAACTGCGCTTGGTGGCGCGTCGAGTGCCGCATTGACGCGCGAGTTGATCCGCTGCCAGACCTCTTCGCTAGGCTCCATGGCGCCCATCTCGTCGGTCCACGGTGCGAACCAATTGTCCCACCATGCCTTGCGATCGGCAAAGGTCGCATCATGCGCCAGCCGTCCGCGCGCGGTGAGCAGTTCTTCGCCTTCAAGGAGACCAAGCGCGTACTCCGCCGCCACAATCTTGTCGTCGCGCTCTTCCATCGGATTGAGATCGTCCTGCCCGCTCATTCGCTTGCCTCCAGGCAGGCGCGAAGGCGCATCAGGCCCCGGCGGATCCAGCTTTTCATTGTACCCAATGGCACGTCCGCTTTTTCAGCGAGCTGCGCGTAGGTGTTTCCTTCGAAGAACGCTGAGCGGATGTATTTCTGTGCCTTTTCATCCAGCGTGTTGAGGCACGTGTGGATTTGCGCGTTCCTTTCCGCGTCGATCAGCAAAGCATCGGCCAGAGGTGTTTCATCAGGCAAGGGCGCGGCCTCTTCCACGGGCACCGCGCCGCCGCGCACTTTACCCGTGCGCAGGCGATCGATCGCGCGGTTGCGCGCGAACGTTGCCAGCCATGAAATAGGGCTGGCGCGTTCCGGATCGTATCGATCCGCACGTTGCCAAAGATTCACGTAAACGTCCTGCAAAGCGTCTTCTGCTTCCTTTCTATCCCCCAAGATACGGAAGCAAATTCCAAACAGTTTCACCCGCGTTGCCTGATAAATTTCTTCCAACGCATCGCTGTCGCCAGCAGCAAGGCGCGCCATTGCCGCGCGCAAAGCTTCGCGCGCTTCAGGTGAAGAAGGAGTGGGGCTAGTCGCCATCGCTCACGCAATTGCCCCGAGGGCAGCGAAACGTCAATGGTGATGGACAGTTGCTTGCGCGTCAATCGTAGACACAGGCATCAAGGCCATCGCGCTGAACAACTCCGATACGGCGTTCAACATTGCGGCCATAGCCCGCCAGCCAGCCCGATGGATTGGTGACGGCGCGCTTTTTAGGGCTGGGCAGGGCCGCCGCCATGCGAGCAGCCTCCGATGGAGACAATTGCGCGGCGGAATTGTTGAAATACCTTTCCGCGCCGGCCGTTGCTCCATATGTCCCGATGCCGGTTTCAGCGACGTTGAGGTAGACTTCCATTATCCGTCTTTTGCCCCAGACGTTCTCGATCCAGAATGTGAACCATGCCTCCAGCCCTTTGCGGAAATACCCGCCGCCTTGCCACAGAAACACGTTCTTGGCGGTTTGCTGACTGATAGTGGAGGCGCCTCTGATTTTGCCGCCCTTAGCGTTCTCTTTGTAAGCTTGTTCAATGGCTTCGGTGTCAAAGCCGGAATGTTCGCAAAATTTCGAATCTTCAGCCCCAATGACGGCGGCAACAAGATCAGGATCGATATTGTCGAGGCTTTCCCAATCGCGCGTCGCCCCGTTTTCATCCATCACCATGGTCGCAGTGATGGGTACTGGTATCCATTTGAACGCGATCACAAGGACAAGCGACAGCCCCACAAACCACAGGATCAGCTTGGCGATAAGGCGCGCGATGATCCCGGCAAGGCGTTTCATGGCGCTCCCTTAGAGCGGCTGTTTTCCAAGAGCAATCGTCGCAATTCTTGCCGCCGCTGGGCGAGCATGCTTTATGGACGCCAATCATATCGGGGAGACTATTCATGCGCACCATCCGTTCCGCCGCCGCCTCCATCGCAATGGCTTGCGCGCTTGCTGCCAGCCCTGCGCTCGCTGACGATCACGCCAATGGTTCAGGACATGATCACGGCGCAATCGCGGCTGCGGTTGATGCGGATTATGACAGCTATCTCTCCCCGCTCTTCGTCCACTTCCACAAGAACCCGGAGCTCTCTTTCCTCGAAAACGCGACTGCCGCACGTATGGCGGCCGAATTGCGTGATGCGGGGCTTGAGGTGACGGAGAATGTCGGCGGCACGGGCGTTGTCGGCATGGTCAGAAATGGCGAAGGGCCACTGATCCTGCTGCGCGCGGATATGGATGGGCTGCCCGTGCTCGAAAAATCGGGCCTCGAATACGCGTCAACCGCAACACAGGTTGGTCTCGATGGGAAGGAATACCCCGTGATGCATGCCTGCGGGCACGACGTGCATATCACCAGCATGGTCGGCACGGCGCGACAGCTGATGGCGATGAAAGATCAATGGTCAGGCACGCTCATGTTTATCGTGCAACCAGCAGAGGAACGCGTGGGCGGGGCAAAGGCGATGCTCGCAGATGGCCTCTATGAACGCTTTGGCAAACCCGATTACGCGCTTGCCTTCCACGTCTCCAGCGTGCTGCCCACTGGCAAGGTATCCGCGGCAGAAGGCATCCAGTATTCGAGCGCGGATTCGGTCGATATCACCGTCCCCGGCATTGGTGCGCACGGTGCAAGCCCCCATGCGGGGCGCGATCCCGTCTACATAGCCTCGCAGATTGTGACCGGCATTCAATCCATTGTCAGCCGGGAAGTCATGCCTTTATCGCCCGCCGTTATCACGGTGGGTTCTTTCCATTCAGGATCAAAACACAACATCATCTCAGATCAGGCGGACCTTCAATTGACGGTTCGCTCAAATGATGAGGATGTGCGTGCACAATTGCTGGCCGCGATTGAGCGGATCGCGGTGAACACCGGCAAAGCGCACGGCCTGCCCGACGATCTGCCGGTAAAAGTTGTGGTGAGCGAGGGAACTCCGGTCACTTACAACGACAAAGAGCTCGCCCGGCGTTTGAACAATGTCATGATTCGCGATCTGGGAGAGGATGCGTTCATGCCCTTCCAGCAGCAGGGAATGGGCGCAGAAGACTTTGCCTACTTCGTTGAGGAAGAACGCGGCGTGCCGGGATACTACTTCGCCGTCGGCGGCACGCCGCCCGAAGCATTCGAAGCGGCAGAAAATGGCGGCCCCGCCGTCCCAAGTCATCATTCACCCTTGTTCAAGATCGCACCGAAAGAGAGTGTGACTCTGGGCACACGGGCTATGGTTGCGGCGGTGCTGGATTTGGCGCCTGCAAGCTGACGGAGATGCGGTGACAGCGTTCTGAACACTGGGCCGCGCTGTTAAAAGCGCCGTGACGAATGGGCCATGAGTGCGCGATCAAAGTCTGTCTGCTTTGGAAATCATTTAATGGCTTGGTATCTGTATCAAGGGGTGAACTTTTACGGACCGGGCTTCGTCCAAGCAGAAGAACCAGAAGGCAAAGGCCCGATCAATTTTCGAGGAGTTGGATCGTTTACCCCAGTGAACCCTCGCGCGATCCCACGGGTGTTCAGGCAACGAGCGCCGCACAAGGCCGGGATCGGTGACATTACCTTGGTCGATGGGTCTGTCGCAGTGAACCAACGCTTTAAGGATCTGGTCGAGAGGTTCGAGCCAGACATGCATCTCTTCGTACCGATCCGCTTAGAACGATCCAACGGTGATTTGATTGACGGCGATTGGTACTTTTTCGCCATCCAGCAAGACGTCGATTGCATACTGACGAAATTGGATGAGCAATCGCATTTCGTCGAAACTTATGCTGGCGGCTGGCGGTACAGCCTGGGTGGACTAGCCCCTACCAGCTCACGCAAGCTGCACATGAGCTTGCCGGCAGTCGCAGGTAAGCATTTGTGGACGGCGGGCTTGCTGGGCTGCGACGATGCGTTTGTATCCGACGAGTTTGCCACCGCTTATCGCAAATCAAGATTTCGTTCCGTCTTGTCACTCGATAGCAAGGTTGAAATTGTGGACGAGGTCTGGGTCGCAGAGGAACAGATGGGTCCATACCTTCCCAACTGGAAACAATTTGAGGCCAGCGGCCGCACCGACCGGAGCGCATGGTAATGGCAGGTCACAACTGAATTGAATTTCCTCGAGATCGCATACGCCATCAGTCCAGCTCCATGCTTGAGAAAGCGCGGCTTTTCATGACCGTGTGCTTTCACGGCGTTTCCTAACTGTGGCCGTCAGCCCCTAATTATACCGCGCCTCAACCCGTTCGCCTGCCTTGCCTTTCGCCACGGTTTCGCAAGCTTCCGCGAGGTCTTCGATGTATTGGTCGATCACTTCGGCGTGTTTGGGAGAGAGCATCAGGTGCAGGCTGGGTGGATCGATGGTGATCGAAGTAAACCAGCCCTTGCGGTACATCTCGGAATAGATCGCGAAGCTGTCGTGTTCGGGGTGGCGGAATGCGATCAGGCCGAGCATGGGTTTGCCCAGAACCTCGAAGCCTAATCGTTTGAAGCCTTCTTCGGCTCGCTCGCGTGTTTCACACACCAAGCCCTGTTTTTCGCGGTATCCCTCGACCCCCAGCACATTCATCACCGCCCAGGCCGCCGAAATGGCGCCGCCGGGTCTGGTGCCGGCGAGTGTGGGCGTTTTCATCGGGGCGCCGCTCCAGTTCTGCGCGTCGAATGGCATATAATCATAAAGCTTCTTGTCGCGAAACAGGACCGTCGAGGCGCCCTTGGCGGCGTAGCCGTACTTGTGCAGATCAGCGCTGATCGAACGGACCGCGGGCACTTCGAAATCGAACGGCGGCACGGGCACTCCGTTCATCCGTGCAAAGGGCGCAAAATACCCGCCGACACAGGCATCAGTGTGCAGCCAAACGCCTTTTGCCTCCGCCACATCGCCCAGCGCCTCAATCGGGTCGATCACGCCATGCGGGAAGTTGGGCGCAGATCCGACCATCATGATCGTGGCTGCATCGCACGCATCGCCCATCGCTCTGGGGTCCGCTTCGTAGCTGCCATCGGTTTTGAGTGGGATACGGCGCACCTCTACATCCATCAGATGCGCGGCTTTATCGAAAGCGGGGTGGGCAGATTGCGGGAGGACGATGTTCGCAGGACCTTTCAGCCCCTTTTCAGCGCGCGCGTAATCGCGGGCGGCTTTCATCGCCATGGTGATGCTGTCCGTGCCGCCAGAGGTTATCGCGCCCGTCGCCCAGTCGGGTCCGTTGAGGATCGAGAGCGCCATCTCGACAACCTCGCGCTCCATTTGCGCCAGTGAGGGAAAGGCGAGCGGGCCAAGCCCGTTTTCGGACATGAAGGCTGTGTAAGCCTCGTGCTGGACTTCGGCGATTTCGGGGCCGGCGTTGAAGACATAGACAGCCGTTTTGCCATCGCGCCATTTTGCATCGCCAGCGCCGCGCGCTTCAAGCTCTTTGCGCACTTCTTCCCAGCTCTTGCCGGTTTTCGGCATGTCCATCCGCAATCCCCTCCGCGTGTATCCTTGGGAACAGGATTGTCACACCGCATGGAGGATTTCAATGCGAAGAGGGCCCGAACGCTTTCGCGCCGGGCCCTCTTTCAACTGGGTAAAGTGAGACTGAAAACCTACGCCATTCCGGGAAGCAAACGCTCACCAGCGATGCGCTGCATTGCCTTTTGTAGTTTCTCGAATGCGCGCACTTCGATCTGCCGGATGCGTTCTCGTGACACGTCGTAGACCTGAGAGAGTTCTTCCAGTGTCTGCGGCTTTTCCGTCAAGCGACGCTCAGTAAGGATGTGCTGCTCACGCTCATTGAGCGAATCCATCGCTTCAACCAGCATTTCATGACGTACGCTTGCTTCTTCAGCGTCGGCGACCGTTTCGTCCTGCAAGGGGCGATCATCAGTCAGCCAGTCCTGCCATTCGCCAGAACCGTCTTCGCCATTGCGCATCGGCGTGTTGAGCGAGCCATCGCCGCCCATCATCATCCGGCGGTTCATGTTGACGACTTCTTGCTCGGGAACGCCCAGATCGGTTGCGATCTTGGTCACGTCATCAGGGGACAGGTCGGTATCCTCATACGCCTCAAGCTGCTTTTTCATGCGGCGAAGGTTGAAGAACAGCTTTTTCTGAGCTGCGGTGGTGCCCATTTTGACCAAGCTCCACGAACGCAGGATGTATTCCTGAATGCTCGCCTTGATCCACCACATCGCATAGGTTGCGAGGCGGAAACCGCGATCGGGCTCGAACTTTTTGACGCCCTGCATGAGGCCGACATTGCCTTCGGAAATGAGATCGCTCACAGGCAGGCCATAACCACGATAGCCCATTGCAATCTTGGCCACGAGACGCAGGTGCGAAGAGACCAGCTGGGCGGCTGCCTCAGGGTCTTCGTGTTCCTCATATCTTTTGGCGAGCATATATTCCTGCTCAGCGGTGAGGACGGGGTATTTTTTGATTTCCGACAGATAGCGATTGAGGCTTTGCTCACCGCTCAGCGCCGGTACAGAGGGGGACTTTGATGTGCTCACTTGTTTCCTAACCTTTCCAGTGTCGACCGCTGACATCGGACCCCTGATGGGCATCCGAAATTCTGGGCCACTTGGTTACATATACGCGAACTGGGTGCATTTGGGTGCACTTTCATCGATTACAACGGGTAAGTTGGTCGATTAGTTCCATCATATCGGGGGGCAGATTGGCTTCGAAATGGACATTTTTTCGTGTCACAGGATGGTTAAAGCCCAATTCGGCAGCATGAAGCGCTTGCCGATGGAAATTCTGCTGTGACAAAAGGGATTTCAAAGGCTTGGGTGTCTGCCCATATGTTGGGTCTCCTAATAAAGCATGGCCGATTGACGCACAGTGAACGCGCACTTGATGGGTCCTGCCGGTTTCAAGGCGGCATTCGATGAGACTCGCATGCGCCAATCGTTTGATCACCTTGTAATGGGTAACCGCGTGTTTCCCGCGTGAGGAATTCTTTTCGAGCACAGCCATTTTCTTTCGATTGGCGTCAGATCGTCCGATCCGCGCTTCGATAGTGCCCTCAGCTGGTGTAGGAAAACCCGCGCAAATGGCGAGGTATCGGCGGTGGACGGTATGCTCGGCGAATTGTGCGGCGAGCCCTTCATGCGCAGCATCGGTTTTGGCGGCCACCAGAAGCCCCGAAGTATCTTTGTCGATCCTGTGAACGATCCCAGGCCGCGCAACCCCGCCAATGCCCGAAAGCGAGCCTTTGCAGTGATAAAGCAGCGCATTGACGAGTGTGCCATCCGCATTTCCGGCGGCAGGATGAACGACCATGCCGGCGGGTTTGTTGACGACGATAAGATGCTCGTCCTCGAAAGCGATGTCGAGCGGAATGTCCTGCGGCTGCGCTTCGGCTGGAGCGGCAGCGGGGATTGCAATGCTGAAAGCGGCGCCCTCAGGCACTTTGGCGCTTGTCGAAGGAGCAGGTTTGCCGTTCACTAAGACACGGCCATCTGCAATCAGCGCCTGAATTCGTGCACGGCTCAATTCTGTCGCATCTGCCAGTGCCTTGTCGAGGCGTGCGGGGGCGGAGATTGTGCCAGTGATGATTTCGTCTGCGGACATGGTAGAGCGCATGGGCCATGCATATTGAAGTGACAAGAGACGTGATGGAAGCAATGCAGAGTGCCGTAATGCGGGAGCACCCGCGCGAGGCCTGCGGTATTTTGTTGGGCGAGGGCGATCGGATCACCCAATTTATTGAGACCGGTAACGTCCATCCAACCCCAGAAACCCATTTCGAGATCGATCCGCAAGCGCTCATCGATGCGTATCGGGCAGAGCGCGAAGGCGGGCCGCAGACCATCGGTTTCTTCCATTCGCACCCCAGCGGCGATCCAGCTCCTTCAAAGACCGACCGCGCAGCTGCAGCACATGATGGAAAAATCTGGATGATAGCCGGGACGAATGGGATCAAATGCTGGCGAGATGATCCAAAAGCGTTCGTCCCCGTTTCCTACGCCATTGCAACCGGCTAGCGTTTTGCGCATATCGCTGCGCTATTGATTGTCCATCCAGAGCAGGTCACATATCATTTTTCGCCCTGCTCCCCCTGTCACTCGAGGTCGCCAAAATCTCATTTAACGTATTAAGAACATGGCATTATGCATCATACGCCAGGTTGACACGGTGTCACCTTCGTCACCTTTTGAATTCAGGAAAAAGCGATAATATCTGAATGACGTCACAAACCGATCTCGCCGCGCTTTTGTGTTCGCGGCTTTGCCATGACATGCTTTCGCCGGTTGGCGCGCTTTCCAACGGGCTTGAATTGTTGGCGGATGAAACCGATCCGGCAATGCGCGAAAACGTGGTCGAGTTGCTCGAACAATCGGCCAAAATCAGCACCGATAAACTGCGTTTCTTCCGTCTCGCTTTTGGCGCTGCAGGCGGATTTGGTGAGGCGGTTCCGGTTGAAGAAGCGCAAGAAGTGATTGCTGCCTTGGCTTCTGATGCAAAGAAGGTTGAACTCAACTGGGCGATCCAATCGTCCAGCCTGCCAAAGCCAGCGGTCAAAGTGATGCTCAATCTTGCGCAAATAGCGCTGGAGGCGCTGGTTCGCGGTGGAACGCTCGACATCGGGGCAGAGCTGCGCGATGGGAATGTCGAAATTGTCGCGCGCGCCGCGGCTGAAAAGATCGCCTTTGATGAAGTGATTGGACGCGCGCTCCACGGCGAACTCTCCCACGATGAGATCACCAGCCGGACAGCTGCTGCCCACATGATCGCGCTGCTGGCAAAAGAGATGGGCGGCGGCCTCCAATATCAGCTCGCCGATGGCGCGCTTGTTCTGGGTGCGGTAATCCCCCAACCCGAAGGCATGATTGGATGAGCGGGATGGAGCGCGACGAGCTCGTCCACGAAGTGATGCCATCGCCCAATTTCAATGATCGGGCGCTGCCAATCTCAATGTTGGTGCTGCATTACACCGAGATGAAGCCGGTGGAATCGGCACTCGCCAAGCTCACCGACCCTGAAGCGGGTGTCAGTGCGCATTACCTCATCAGCGAAGAAGGCGTTGTCACGCAGCTAGTGCCTGAGGAAAAGCGCGCGTGGCACGCAGGCGTTTCCTATTGGCGCGGCCACAAGGACGTGAATTCGGCAAGCATCGGGATTGAGCTTGATCATCCCGGCCATGGCGGGGGCTATCGCGAGTTTTCCGACGCGCAATTTGAAGCGCTTGTGCCGCTCGTTGCGCGCATCGTGAAGACGCATGATATCCCGCGCGCCAACGTGGTGGGCCATTCCGACGTTGCTCCTGCGCGAAAGATTGATCCGGGCGAGCTTTTCCCTTGGGATCGCCTCGCCGAATATGGCCTTTGCCTGCCGCGTCCGACGAAGCTTGCGAGCGGAGATCCGTTTCACAATGATGGCGCATTCATGCTCGCGCTGGAGCGGTACGGATATGACATTACGGTGGGGCCCAAGACGGTCGAGGCATTTCAGCGCCGCTGGCGGCCCGAGCTGATTGATGGGCAAATCGATCAACAAATCAGCGCGATATTGTGGCAATTATTGCTCGACCGCGATCGCGGGGCAGCGCGTTAGGCTTTCCTAACCCGGCAACGCACCTTATATCGAGCCCTATCAGGGGGTCTGAGGCAGCCGCGTTTTCCTTTGGGGAAGCGAGGAAAGTCCGGGCTCCACGAAGCAAGGGTGGCGGGTAACGCCCGCCGGGAGTGTTTGTTCGCGAGCGCGACTAGGGAAAGTGCCACAGAGAGTATACCGCCGATGGTCCGAGCAAGGATACAGGCAAGGGTGAAAGGGTGCGGTAAAAGCGCACCGGGGCGTTTGGCAACAGCGTCCGCATGGTAAACCCCACCCGGAGCAAGGCCAAATAGGGGTCTCGCGCCGACATGTCGGCAGGCGCGCTTCGCGCTGAGGAGATCCGGGTTGGCTGCTAGAGCGGCTTGGCAACAGGTCGCCCAGATGAATGGCTGCCGCCGCAGCGCTGGTCTTTTGGGATACCGGTTGCGGAGACAGAACCCGGCTTATGATGGCCCCCTGATACTGGCTCTGTAAGGATCGCTGCCCGTCTTGTTCAGGCAGTCACACGATCTTTCGAAGAGGCCTCGGGATAGAGTTCGTCCAGGGGCCGCGATCGCCCATCGGCGCAAACCAGGCGAACGTGGTATCGCCTTAATCGCCGAGGCTCCGGCACGCCGCAGGAATGCGCGATAACGCCGACTTCCTTGCGCATCTGTTTGACGAAATTTGCCACGCGCACCGCCTTATTGGCCGGATCGAGGCCGCGTTGCAGGTCAGGATCGTGAGTGGTGATGCCGGTGGGGCAGGTGTTTTTGTTGCACTTCATCGCCTGAATGCACCCAAGCGCAAACATGAAACCGCGCGCAGAAATAACGAAATCAGCACCAGCGCACAGCGCCCAGGCTACTTCGCCGGGGGTGACCAGCTTGCCGCTCGCAACGATGCGGATGCGATTCTTGAGACCAGCCCGATTGCGGATATCGACCAGCATTGGGAGCGCTTCGCGCAGGGTCAGGCCGACATTGTCAATCAGGGGAAGGGGAGCTGCACCTGTCCCGCCATCGCCGCCATCGACGGTGATGAAATCGGGTGCGCTTTGCTGGCCTCTTCGATTGATTTCTTCAAACAGCTCCTCGAGCCAACCATATGCGCCAATGACGGTCTTGAAGCCCACAGGTTTGCCGGTCACCTCGCGGATGTGGTCTATCGCATCGAGCAATTCGTCGATGCTACCGATGTCCGGGTGGCGATTGGGGGAAATTGAGGCGGTGTGCGGTTCAATCCCGCGGATTTCGGCGATCTCCTCGTTCACCTTCTCAGCGGGCAGAATGCCTCCTTTTCCGGGCTTTGCACCCTGCGAAAGCTTGAGCTCGAACATGCGCACCTGATCGTGCGCTGCCACTTCGCGCAGCTTGTCATCAGAGAGATTTCCCTCCTTGTCGCGCACCCCGTATTTTGCGGTTCCGATCTGGAAAACGATGTCGGCGCCGCCTTCGAGATGGAATGGGGACATGCCGCCCTCGCCCGTGTTCATCCAGCATCCGGCTCGCGATGCGCCGTGAGAAAGCGCCTGGATGGCAGGCTTGGACAAAGCGCCATAGCTCATGCCTGAAATGTTAAAGACTGATGGGGCGTTATAAGGAATGCGGGCGGCGCCTTCGCCAATCATCAACGGCTGCGCTTCGGAGGCGTCCTTTTCGAGCGTTGGCCAGGGACAGTTTACGAATATGGGGGTGCCCACCGGCTCCAGATTGCGGGTCGATCCAAACGCGACATTGGTCGATTTGGCTTCTGCGGCATCGTACACCCAATCGCGCTGCGCCCGATTAAAGGGCATTTCCTCGCGGTCCATGGCGAAGAAATACTGGCGGAAGAATTCGCCCAGCTCTGAGAAGACATAGCGCAGACGACCGATGACCGGGTAATTGCGCCTGACGGCATCGGCGGTCTGGTATCGATCAATAAAAAACGTGACGACGAGCGCGAGCGCGACAAGGCCGAGGACGAAAATGAATGCGGTTGAAAATCCGCTCAATACCGACGTCATAGCGCCCTCCTACAATGGTCCTTGGCCTCGCATGGCGCCAAGGTTGGTATAAGAGGGTACAGCGGTGGGTTTAGAGGGTCAAAGCCTCTTAAACGCGCCCGATGCTTGAATATTCGAACCCAGCATCACGCATATCGTCCGGATTGTAGATATTGCGCAGGTCCACCATGATGTGACCTTTCGCGATCTCCTTAACCCGATTGAGATCAAGCGCGCGAAACGCGTCCCACTCGGTGACGATTGCGACCGCATCGGCATCGTTGATCGCTTCATAAGGATCGCTGCACATTTTGACCTCGGGCATAAGAGGCGCGGCGATTTCCATACCTTCAGGATCGTAGGCGGCGACTTCAACGCCCGCGTCAGTCAGCGTCTGGGCAATCGCAATGGCAGGCGAATCGCGCATGTCATCGGTGTTGGGCTTGAACGTAAGCCCCAAGAGAGCCGCTTTCTTGCCGCGCGCATTGTCCGCACCGCCCAACGCATCAAGAACCTTGCGCCCCATGGCGCGCTTGCGCGTGTCGTTCACTTTCACAACCGCTTCAACAATGCGGGTGGGGCTGTCGTAATCCTCTGAGGTTTTGAGCAGAG
Source organism: Erythrobacter sp. YT30 (assembly GCF_001542875.1). Taxonomy (GTDB): domain Bacteria; phylum Pseudomonadota; class Alphaproteobacteria; order Sphingomonadales; family Sphingomonadaceae; genus Erythrobacter. The sequence goes on from NZ_LMAF01000002.1 coordinate 1,895,832, forward strand.
CGAGCGTGTCTTTGGGGAAGCATGATCCGCCATAGCCCGGGCCGGCGTGCAGGAATTTTGAACCGATGCGATTGTCCATGCCAATGCCGCGCGATACGTCCTGAACGTTCGCGCCCACTCTCTCGCACAGATCAGCCATCTCATTGATGAAAGTGATCTTGGTCGCGAGGAAAGCGTTGGCCGCGTATTTGATGAGCTCGCTGGTCCGGCGATTGACGAACAGGATCGGCGATTCGTTGAGGAATAGCGGGCGATAAACTTCGCGCATCACGTCGCGTCCAAAATCATCTTCTGCGCCGATGACGATGCGGTCAGGGCGTTTGAAATCGCCAATAGCTGCGCCTTCGCGCAAGAATTCAGGGTTCGAGACGACCGAGACTTTATGCGAAGTGCCGCTGTCCGCGAGGATCCGTTCAACCTCATCGCCCGTCCCGACCGGGACGGTAGATTTGGTGACGACAACGGCATCGTTTGAAAGGCTTTCACCCACTTCTTTTGCCACCTGATAGACAAAGGTCAGGTCAGCATGACCGTCGCCGCGGCGGCTGGGTGTGCCAACCGCGATGAAGATTGCGCTTGCATCCTTGATCCCTTCGGCAAGGTCAGTTGTGAAAGACAGGCGGCCCGCCGCCACATTGCTTTCAACCAGCTTGTCGAGGCCTGGTTCATAAATCGGCATCACACCTTCGTGCAGGCGATCGATCTTGCTCTGATCCTTGTCGATGCAGACCACATCGTGACCAAAGTCGGCAAAACATGCCCCCGAAACGAGCCCGACATAGCCAGAACCCACCATTGCAATCTTCATTGAGATCAGCCTCTAATCTTTGTTTCTACCGCAAGTGCGAAATGTGATCGCGTGATTGCGCAACATTCCGTCAATGTGAAGTGCGCAAAGGTATATGTCCCTATCCAAACCAGATGGGTCGGTATTTACTTAAGAGCATCGGTTCCTGCGATCTCGATAGTGCCTTTTTTGTCGATCGCCTGAATGATGCGCTGGGTGTTCCCTTCGAGCACCAGCGCCGTCAGAACGCCCGAGCGAAAGGCGCCAGTGTCAATCCCGACGCGATTGCCGAGGTTCACCACGTCATCAAAAATGGTGTGACCGTGGATCACGACCTTCTCGAGCGGGCCCTGATGACTGAGGAACCGGTCTCTTATCCAGAGCATGTCGGACCGTTTCTGGTCCGAAATCGGGATCGTCGGATCAATGCCCGCGTGTACGAAGAGATAGTCGCCTGCGACGATTTGTTCCTCGAAATTGTTGATGTATTCCCGCTCTTCTTCGGGGACGACTTTGGGAAGGGTCGCGAACAGTTCCTCCAGCGTCATCGCGTCGAATTGCTTCTTTGATATCCCGTAGCTGAGGATCGTTTCGCGCCCGCCATGTTTCAGGAAGTGGCGTAAAATGTCCGGCTTTTCGAAGGATTCAAGGAACATATCCTCGTGATTGCCCGCAAGGATACGAACACTGCGTTTTTTCTGCCATTTGCGCGCCCGGCGCACGACGCCAGCGCTGTCCGGGCCGCGATCAACCAGATCACCAAGCAGAATCATGTGCGTTTGGGCAGGCCCCTGATGCGCATCATCTGCCTCAATCGCTTCGATCAGCGCTTCGAACAGATCGAGCCGCCCGTGAATATCACCGATTGCATAGAAGCGTTGCCCTTCGGGAACGCTCGGCAAAAGCGGGTCCGATTGCGGTGTTGATCCGAAAAGGGAACGGATGGCTTTAAGCATAGTGGTCTATAGTGCGATTCTTGTTCGGGGTGGCGGCGATGGGTGCACCGGAAATGGTGAGCGAGATGGAAAGAGGCAACAGCCAAAGACTGCGTGCAGTTCCTGCTCTATTTCTTTCCGCTTCATAAGAGCAGCGAACTGTAACAGCAACTGAATGGAGCATGCGGCTCCTTTGCAACCACGCGTGGTGCAAAATGCGCACACTCGCACGTCTTCAACGACTAATGCGACAATTCTGTGTAATTTCCCTTGCGCCGATGCCAGAATCTGTGCACGAAAGTTGCGCACTTTGATGAGACCGCCTCAAAACCAATGCGGCCGCGAAGTGTGCAGGTGGGACGAAGCAACCAACCACAACAACCAAAACAGGGAAGTTGTCATGCTCACGTCCATCCGCAGCCCACTGGCTGCGTCTATTACTATCGGGGTGCTCCTCTCTTCCGCACCCGCCCTCGCTGGCAACACCGAAGTTTCATCATCGGTCGATGCGGGTGAAAGCATTTCTCTAGAACATTCAGACATCCAGATCATCGATCTGCCGGTCGCGAATGAAGGCAGTGCAACGCTGCTCGACCCGTCGATTGACTGGTCTGCACAATCCGCAGCTGCGGCGCGTGCGAACGGTCCGGTTGATGAAGAAGCGGCCAGTTCTCTTGGAGAAGAGACAGGCATTTCGTTCTCAGCCAACGTCGCACTGACAACCGAATACCGCTTTCGTGGTATTAATCTGTCGGGCGGTGAACTCGCCATCCAAGGCGGTTTTGATGTCAGCCATACCTCCGGCCTTTACGCCGGGGTTTGGGCTTCCAACCTTGATGAAGATACGGTCGGCTATGGCTCGATCGAGCTCGACATCTACGGCGGCTGGAGCGGCAATCTAACAGAAGGCCTGACAGGTGATGTCGGCTTTATCGCTTATACTTACCCTGATGCGAGCGGTATCAACACCGTGGTGCCGGGTAACTTCGATTACTACGAAGGCTACGCATCTCTCGGCTTTTCGCTTGGGCCCGTTTCCAGCACTGTGGGCGTTGCATACGCCCCTGGCCAAGTTGGTCTCGATTTCGGCGGAGAGCGTGATAACCTTTACGTCTACACAGACCTGAGTGCCAGCATTCCTGACACACCGCTGACGCTGAATGCGCACCTCGGCTACACCGACGGTTCGCTGACCTTTACCAATGACAGCAAGGCTTTCGATTGGTCCGTCGGTGTTGATGTCGCTGTTGGCCCGGCGACGCTGAGCGCTGCCTACATCGATGTGGAAGGCGATGCGATCAACGATCCAGGCGGCGTATTCACCGACGATGCTTTCGTGGTGACATTAAGCGCAAGCTTCTGATCCGCAACGGATACTGAAGTAAAATGGGCGAGAAACCTCTTATCGGTTCCTCGCCCATTTGCTTTGGTGTGACCGTGGACGCTCAATCGAGAGAGAAGTTCACTGTCGTGACCACGCGCACCTTCTTGTAGGGGCTGTCCGACACGCCCCATCCCCCACCATCGCCATCGCGGGCTTCGATTGAGAAGTAACCTTGGGTCGCATCCTTGATTGCACCGACATCTGCGCCCGAATCTTGCGCAAATTGCTGCGCTGCTGCGCGCGCATCCTTGGTCGCCTCAGCCACCATTTCCGGCTTGATGTCATTGAGGCCGGTGAAGGTGTAGCTCATGCCTGAGCCTTCCTCGAGGAACACCCCGCGGCTGACCAAATCGAATTGCTGCGCCACCGCCTTTTGCGCAAGCGCTATATCATCGGTGCGCAGAGCAAGTCTTTGGCGCACGGTGTAAGTCGTGACGCCTCTGATCGTCGAACTTGAGACATTGGCCCCGGTTGGCTGGAGGGCATCGGCAGGAAAACCCAAACCATCAAAGAACTGTTTGATCGCCTCGGTATCGGCGCGCACCTTGCTTTGAGCTTCTGAAAGGCTTTCGGACTTCGCTGAATAAGAGATCGTCCAGGTGGCAAGATCTGCCGTCACATTGCGCTCTGCCAGTCCGCGTACTGTGACCGCTCGATCAGCCTCCTTCGCGCGCAGCAAGCCATCGCCCAGCAGGTATCCTGCCACAATCATTCCGGCCGAGGCGATTGCGGCAGTTCCAAACCAAAGTGCGGTGTTGCTGCTCGCAAAAGATCCAGTGTTTTCGCCTTGTATCTCACTCTCGTTCATCGCATCCTCCTTACCTGCATAGCGCTGAACTGTGCATCAGTATCGATGAACCGTTTTTGAACCGGAGCTCAAAAGCCCATGACAGAATTTCTGCACTCAATGATCCGCATCACCGATCCGCAGGCGACGGTCGATTTCTTCAAGCTGTTCGGTGTGGAGGAAGTGCGGCGTTTCGATGTGGAAGCGGGACGGTTCACGCTTATCTTTCTTGCAGCGCCCGGCCAGGAAGGCGTTGCCGAGATTGAGCTAACCTACAATTGGCCACCTGAAGATGGCAGCGAGCCTGAAACCTATGATGGTGGACGCAATTTCGGCCATCTCGCCTTTCGGGTGAAGGATATCTACGAAACGTGCCAGCGCGTTGCCGATGCGGGGCACACGATCCACCGCCCGCCGCGCGATGGGCACATGGCGTTTATCAAATCACCCGACGGCATTTCTATTGAGCTGCTTCAGGAAGGCAGGCTTGAACCAAAAGAACCATGGGCCAGCATGGAAAACACGGGCACCTGGTAGAATTCGAGGCTCAATTGGCAGGCTGCGGACCCTGATCGTCGCAGTCTTCGGGGCTGTGATCGGTTGTCAATCGAAGCACGATGAAGCCAAGCACGGCTGAAATCGCCGATCCGGTGAGAATTCCGATTTTCGCACTCTCGATAAAGGCGTCATTGCCGGGGAAGGCGAGGCCGCCGATGAACAGGCTCATTGTAAAGCCGATGCCGCACAGGATCGACACGCCCCAAATCTCTGCCCAACTTGCATTCTGCGGACGAGCCGCGAAACCGGACTTGTCAGCCAGAAATACGATGGAGAAAATGCCCACTTGCTTGCCGACGACAAGCCCTGCTGCAATGGCGAGGGGGAGTGGGTTGAGCAGCGCTTCAGCGCCCATTCCTTTTAATGCAACGCCCGCATTGGCGAAACCGAAGACCGGCACGACTAGGTAAGCGCTCCACGGGGCAAGGCCGTGCTCCAGCTTCTCTAGCATTGCATTACCTTGTCTGCCCTGTAGCGGAATGGTGAGCGCGGCCACAACTCCGGCAATCGTTGCATGGACGCCGGAATGCAGCACGCAATACCAAAGCACGAGAGCAGCAATAATGAAGGGCCAAAAGACGCTCACCTTCATCCGGTTCATCACAATCAACACCGCAAGAACGATTGCTGAGGCCGCCAACCATTCGATGTAGATTGATGGCGTATAGAACACCGCGATCACCAGAACGGCGCCGATATCATCGACAATCGCCACGGTGAGCAGGAAGAGCCGCAGCGAGGCTGGAACCCTGTTGCCCAGCAGTCCAAGCACACCCATTGCAAAAGCAATGTCGGTTGCTGCCGGGATTGCCCAACCGCTCGTGTAAGCGCCGCCGCCGGATACGAGGATGTAGACCGCAGCCGGAGCCAACATGCCAGCCAGGGCTGCAATCATGGGAAGGCGCCGCGCAGCTGGATCAGCGAGTGACCCTCGAACGACTTCGCGCTTCACTTCGAGACCAACAACAAAGAAAAAGACGGCCATCAGACCATCGTTTATCCAGTAATGAAGGTCTTTTAATTTAGGGATCGGGGTCCAGGGAAGCTCGCCGTAGAAAAGGTTTTTGTATTCCGACGAAAGTGCAGAATTGGCGGCTAGCATAGCCGCTGCCGCTACGAGAATAAGCAATATACCCGCTGAAGCGTCTCCTACAAACAGCGCGCGTACAGGCGCGAAAATGCGACGAAGAGGTTGGACAACTGGAGTTGAAGTGTCTGACATAAGGTCTTGTTCGATTAACTTCTTTCGATCGCATTGCAACAGCAAGGCGAGCATGTATTCTGATGTGGGGACGGATGGGGATACATGTGATTATTTGGGGGTTTTCTTTGTGGCAATGGCTGGCAATGATCCAGCACGAATTGCTTTTATTTGCTGGGGTATTCTTCCTAATTGGCGCGTTGGACGACTTCGCGATTGATCTGAGTTGGCTATGGCTGAAGCTTACCGGTCGGGCAAGGACTCCTGAACTCAACCGCGTCGCTTTGCAGCATCGTGAACTAGACGGTCCAGCTGCCGTTTTTATCCCGGCATGGCAAGAATCCGAAGTCATTGGCGACACTATTGAGCATATCCTGACGAGTTGGCCGCACCGATACATGCGCCTTTACATCGGTTGCTATCGCAATGATCCGGCCACAATCGAAGCTGCCATGGGCGGGGCAAAAGGCGATGATCGCTTACGCATCGTCGTCCATGATGAGGAAGGGCCGACTACCAAGGCTGATTGTCTCAATCGCCTTTACGAAGCACTGCGCAGCGACGAACGCCGCGGGCATTTCCGGTTTGCCTGCGTCGTATTTCACGATGCCGAAGACATGGTCGACCCCGCAGCGCTCGGTCTGTTGAGCGCGACTGTCGAAGATGGCGCGGACTTCGTCCAGATCCCGGTTGAACCGATTGTGCAGGCTGACAGCAGATTTTGTGGCAGCCATTATTGCGAAGAATTTGCTGAATCCCACGGAAAAGCGATGGTGGTGCGCGATGCGCTTGGTGCGGGCCTTCCCGGGGCCGGGGTAGGCTGTGCCGTTTCCCGCCAGGCGCTCGGGTGGCTCGACAAAAGATCGGCCATTCCGGAGCAACCCTTTGCCTCAGATTCGCTCACTGAAGACTACGAATTGGGATTGAGCGTCGCTGCTGCGGGCGGCAAATGTCGGTTTGTCCGGGCACGCGGCGCGCAAGATGGCAGGCTCATCGCAACGCGCGCTTACTTCCCCTCAACTTTAAGCGCGGTCACACGGCAGAAGACGCGCTGGATACATGGGATCGCTTTGCAGGGCTGGGATAGGGTCGGTTGGGCCGGTGGATGGGTTGAAAGTTGGATGCGAGCGCGCGACAGGCGTGGTCCGATCACCGCCTTCGTATTGCTTGTTGGCTACGTACTGATCCTGCTTGCAGGAATTGGGTGGGGCCTCTCTGGATTGGGACTGGCACCTCAGATTATCCTTTCTCCGCTCCTCAAAACCCTACTCATCGCAAATCTCGTCTTCTTCCTGTGGCGTGCGGCATGGCGCTTTGCTTTTACGGCCAGCATTTATGGCATTGGTGAGGGCATCTGGGCAGTTGTGCGGATCCCTGTTGCAAATGTCATCTCGATCATTGCCGGACGCCGCGCCGTGTTCGCCTATGCGCGAAGTCTGCTGGGGCGAGGGGTCGAATGGGACAAAACGAGCCACACGCTGCATCCAACAACTGCAGGACGACCTAGGGCGAGAGCTCTTTGATGGCATCCAGTGCGGTATCAAGGCGGGGCGGCCCGCTGATCACCATTGCCGTGATTGGCATTGCTTGGGTGGGCGCACGCGCGACGTTGTGGGAGAATTCCTTTGTGACAGCTGGTGCTGTTTCGCCGAACGCCGGGTTTGTAGCGCCACAAGACGCCCCGCGAAGTGTGCCAGCAAATTTTGGGCACGGTACGCCAGGCGAGAATCCGGGCTTGTTCGCGGGTTCGGAGCCTCAGACAGGCCGCAATCCCTCGCAAGGCGGCATCGTCCGGGTGCCAATTCGCAAGGACGTTATTCGCGTCAGCCTTGAGCCGCGCGAGAGTGAACATCTCGAGCATTCTCGATGGGCAAATCTGCCAAACCATTATGCTACGCGATCGTCTATGGGGCATACAATGCTGTGGCGCGAGGCGATGATGCAATCTGGACGCGGCAGTCTCGACAACACGGCATTCAGAACATCAGCCTATGCTGGAAATTCTGGGCAAGGATCGACGCCGACTGGTCCGGCAATGCAAGAAGTGACGGCGACGACCGATCGCTGGGCGCTCGATACCTGGAGCTTCTTTCGGCAAGGATCGAGCGCCGCTCCGATCTCTCAAGGTCGCGTGCCGACATATGGAGCAAGTCAGGCAGGGGCAAAACTCACTTACAGGCTGGCACCAAAATCGCGCCATGACCCTCGGCTATTTGTAAGAGCGTACCAGGCTTTGATAGCAAACGGGGAACGCGAGATCGCGGCAGGTGCTTCTGGTCGATTGCTTCGAAATGTGCCCATCAGATTGGCGGGCGAGGTGCGCTACACCGACACGCCCTTAGGCGCGCGGTTCCGCCCTGCAGGTTACGCCTTCACCGAGATACCGCCGATAAGCCTTCCTGCTCGCTTCTCGCTCGAGACCTACGCGCAAGGCGGATATGTTGGCGGAAGCGGCTCGACCTGGTTCGCCGATGGACAGGCAGTCGCAACGCGCGAGATCACCAAATTCAACGCTGGCAAATTCGGAAGCGCACGCTTCAGTCTTGGCGGCGGCATTTGGGGCGGGGCGCAACGAGGCGCGAGCCGCGTCGATATCGGCCCCTCAATGCGGTTCGATATGTCGATTGGGAAAGTGCCAGCGCGGATATCGGTCGACTGGCGACAAAAGATCGCTGGGGATGCTGCACCTGAATCGGGGGTGGCTGCGACAATTTCCACCCGCTTTTAAGCCTGCCTTCATTGAAACGCACTAAGCCGCTTTGGTGATCGGGTTTGCTCGTTCGAGCGGACTTCATCCAGCCATCGACTGAGCAGCGGGGATCAATGATCCCGCTTCCCTTTTATCCGTGCGCGCAGTGGAGTAGTTGCCTCCTATGGACGTCTATCTTCCCATTGCGAATCTATCGGTGAATGGCTTTGTCATCATCGTGCTTGGCTTTGGGACAGGTATCTTGTCCGGTCTGTTTGGCGTTGGAGGCGGGTTCCTGACGACGCCTTTGCTGATCTTTTACGGCATTCCTCCTACCGTGGCCGCGGCTTCGGCCGCTACGCAGGTCACCGGGGCCAGTGTTTCGGGAGTACTCGCGCATAGCAGGCGCAAAGGCGTCGACTATCGCATGGGCGGCGTCCTGGTAGGCGGCGGAATCATTGGCGCGATGTTTGGCGCTCTCCTGTTCCGCGCGCTCCAATCGCTCGGCCAGATCGATGTAGTCATCAACATCCTTTACGTGTTGATGCTTGGCACGATCGGATCATTGATGATGCGCGAAGCTTTGGGCGTTTTGTTGCCGGGGCGGATCGGCAAAAGCGAGCAGCCGCGAAAAAGACGCCATCACCCCTTGGTTGCCTCTCTTCCCTATCGCTGGAGATTTTACAGCTCGGGTCTTTATATCTCCCCACTCGCTCCGATGCTGCTTGGCGTGGTGGTTGGCATATTGACCATGCTGATGGGTGTCGGAGGAGGGTTTCTGCTCGTCCCCGCAATGCTCTACCTGCTCGGAATGAGCGGCAATGTGGTTGTGGGCACGTCGCTGTTTCAGATCCTTTTTGTGACCATGGTGACGACCATGACCCACGCTCTGACGACGAAGGCGGTCGATATCGTGCTCGCAGGACTTCTGCTCGTAGGTTCGGTTCTGGGCGCGCAGTTCGGCACACAGATAGCGTTGAAAGCGCGGCCTGAAATCTTACGCCTGCTGCTTGCCGGGCTAGTCCTACTTATCGCGGTGCGCATGCTCTGGGGCCTCGGCGTCCAGCCTGATGAGATTTACACTGTGAGCCCGCTGTGATGCGGGCCCTAAAGCTCCTATTCCTACCCATCATATTTCTCTTCGCATCCGCCCAGCGCGAACCCATTCTCGTACCCGAAGTCAGCCAGTCCCGCGTAGAAGTGCGCCAAGGCTTCACGGGTGCCGATCTGCTTTTATACGGCGCAGTCATCGATCCCATCGGCATCGAGGAAGGCAGCGAATACGACATCGTCGTCGTCCTGAAAGGTCCGACAGAGCCCATTCGCCTGCGCGAGAAAGACCGGATCGCAGGTATATGGATGAACGCCGAAACGTCCGACTTCCGCTCTGCTCCATCCTTTTTCGCGGTCGCTTCTTCTGCTCCGGTTGAGGCGATTGTCGATGAGCGAACAGCCGCCATCTACGAATTGGGGACAGGCTTCATCCAGCTCAGCCCCTCCGGCGACATCGATCCTGAAAAACAGGCTCGCTTCACCGAAGGCTTGGTCGATTTGCGCCGACGACAGGAGCTCTACAAGGAAGACCCGGAAGGCGTGCGCATTAGCGAAGGTGTCCTTTACCAGGCGCGCATCGAATTGCCCTCCAACGTGACTACAGGGCCATACACTGCTGAAACCTTTGCGATTGCCAATGGCCGTGTTCTCGCCAGTGCGACGGCCAAAATTGATGTCGAGAAGGTGGGGCTCGAGGGACGCGTCGTGCGTGCTGCTGAGGAGCGCTCTTTTTGGTACGGCCTCCTCGCTATCATACTATCGCTAGGCATGGGATGGATCGCAGGCCGATTGTTTGCTCGTTCTGGGTAGCAACGCGACAGATTTTGACGCGATTTTAACTTTGCTGCGGATATTCCCTGATGCGCAAAGCGTACCGGCCGTCGCCGAGGCGCGTTTTTGCGCGAGGGTAATGCATTCGAATGAGCGATATGAGCCAACACAATTTCGATCACGCGGACAACGAGCAGGTTGCGGACGCGAAGCCGGCCGAATCCAGCCGCGATAACGCTGGCCTGCCCATCGGGGTGGTGCTGGAGATATCGGGCTCTGGTTCGCAAATCGCATTCGACCTTCAGCGCATGAATGAGTGCATGGAGGATGAAGACCCTTCGATCGCGCTTGCCGGACAAGTCGGCAGCCAAGTCAAAATCCGAGTTGGCGATGCATGGCTGCTCGCCAACGTCCGCGATCAGCGCAAGGACCGCCGCAGCGACGGCGGGATCATCGCCAATATCGACTTTCTCGGCGAAGGCAGCGAAGAGAAGCTGACTGGCCGCATCCATGGCTTCAAACGCGGTGTAACTCGCTATCCGGTTCCCGGCGCTCTCGCCTATCCTGCAACGACCGCTGACCTCGAACAAATCTATGCCAGCGATGGCCGCGCCAACATCACCATTGGTAAGGTGTTCCCGACCAAGGACATCCGCGCCGGCCTTTACATCGATGCGATGCTGGGCAAGCACTTTGCTCTTCTCGGATCGACCGGTACGGGTAAATCGACCAGCGCTGCACTGATCCTTCACCGCATTTGTGAAGCAGCGCCGCAGGGCCACATCGTCATGATCGACCCCCACGGCGAATATTCCGCCGCGTTCCGCCAGACGGGTCAGATTCTCGACGTGTCGAACCTTCAAATGCCCTACTGGCTTATGAATTTCGAAGAGCACTGTGAGGTGCTTCTCACCAGCGATGGCAATGATCGCCAGGTCGACATGGACATTCTCGCCAAGTGTTTGCTGCATGCCCGGTCTAAAAACCGACTGGCTGAAACCATGGGCAAGATCACCGTGGATTCGCCGATCCCCTATCTCCTTTCCGACTTCTCAAACATCCTGCAGGATGAAATGGGCAAGCTCGACAAGGCGACGTCTTCTGCCCCGTACATGCGGATCAAGGGTAAGCTGGAAGAGCTCAAAGCCGATCCGCGATACCAGTTCATGTTCTCTGGAATGCTCGTTGGCGACACGATGGCTGAGTTTATCTCCAAGGTGTTCCGCATGCCCGGCGATGGCAAACCGATCTCGATCATCGACGTGTCGGGCGTTCCATCGGACATCACCGCGACCGTGGTGGCCGTTCTTTCGCGTCTCGTTTTCGACTTCGCGATCTGGGGCCGCGAAGACAGCACGCGCCCGGTCCTCCTGGTTTGCGAAGAGGCGCACCGATACGTTCCGAACGAGAAGAATTCTGATGGCTCTTCGGTCGGCCGCATCCTCAGCCGGATCGCCAAGGAAGGCCGTAAATACGGTATCTCGCTTGGCCTTATCACGCAGCGTCCATCCGACCTTGCCGAAGGCGTTTTGTCGCAGTGCGGTACGATCATCTCAATGCGATTGAACAACGACCGCGACCAGGCATTTGTGCGGGCTGCCATGCCCGAAGGGTCTCGCGGCTTCCTCGATTCCATCCCAGCGCTTCGCAACCGCGAATGCATTGTCTGCGGCGAGGGTGTTGCGATCCCGATCCGTGTGAGCTTCGACAATCTCGAAGAGCACAAGCGCCCAGCCTCCGAAGACCCGAGCTTTGTCGAGCTTTGGAATGGCGGCGGCGGCGAAGAGGAAATGGTCGAGCGCGTCGTCCTGCGCTGGCGTTCGCAAGGGTAGGGGGGATTTCCCAGAGCTTGGGCTGCGAACGGCAGCTCGCTGCGCGCCCGGATGGGCGTGCGGAAAGCAAACTACGTACCCCTTTCATCTCCATACAGATGAATGTGCATCCGGTCGCTCATCCGAAAACCGTGCTTTAGGCATAGCGGGCTGAGCCATTGCTGTTTTTCGCGCAGCGCTTCGCTGGATGTGCCTTCTGCCATAAGGAAAAGCCGTTCGGGAAGGATCCCATAGCGTTTTTGCAGCGCAAGCACTTCTTCCACGTCCGCAGGCGAGGCGATCACGAATTTGAAGTAGGCCCGCGGATCGACGGCGTAGAAATCCAGCCGCTCATCGATCAGCGCCAATTCCGCTGGGTTGCCCGAATGCGCGAGCTTGGGGCTGACATTGTATTGATCAACCCGAATATCGACGTGGCTGCTCGCCTTTGTGGTGCCGTTGGTTTCAATCTCGACTTCGATGTCTGGCAGGATGGCGAGCATATCGGCAAGCGGTCCGCATTGCATCAACGGTTCGCCCCCGGTGATGACGAGGCGTTTTTGACCCAAGCTCGCAATTTTGGCCGCTGCTTTTTCGGGCGAAACCGCTACCTGATTGGCCTTGCGATCAAAAGTTACGCCATCGCGATGCGGACGATTGTCGCCTTCAAAATGCCAAGTGTAGGCCGTGTCGCACCATGTGCAGGCAAGGTTGCAGCGCGACAGCCGGATAAAAGCGACCGGTGTTCCCGCGCTCGGCCCTTCGCCTTGCAGCGAGGCGAAGATTTCCGGGGCGCCGGTATCGTCTGTGGCCAAGATCAGATCAGCCATGTCGCAAATGCTCAGAAATGGGCTTTGTAGGTGACAAAGGTGACACCCTGTCACTTTCGCAGATGAATATATTATCCTTTTTAAACAGGATATTGACCCCAGATTCACCTGCCGGACGGACAGGTGGTGGAGAGCTTCTATCGGCGCGATCTAGCAGACACATGCTGTCTAGTTGGCACGAATTGCGCGTGTAGGAAAGAAAAGTGCCCGCACTCGCGACCCACTTCGATTACCCCAACCTTTCAAGCGCTCCCTGCAACCGCTCAACTTCGGCTGAGTGATGCGCGAAGTCTTCGCGGGCCTTTTCGACTGCTTCCGGCTTGGCGCGTTCAACGAAATTGGCGTTGCCGAGGCGCCCCTCTAGAGATTTCGCCTCTTTCTCAGACGCGGCCAGCGCTTTTTCCAAACGCGCTTTCTCCGCATCGATATCGATGATGCCTTCAAGCGGGATCACGAATACATCGCCGAGTGCGGTCACTTGCATCGCCGGACCATCTGGCGCTTCGCCATGAACAACCGGCGTAAGGCGCGCGAGCCGCTCAATCGCTGCCGAAGAGCGATCGATGGTCGAGCTCGCAAGGGCCGAGGCGCTGGGTATGTAAGCGGCGAGCTTCGCACCCGGCGGTATGCCGAGTTCGTTTTTCGCGCTGCGCACATTGGTTGTGAGATCGATCACCCAGTCAATGGCGTCGGTGGCTTGCTTGGACACTTCGGCGCGCGGATTGGGCCATGCGGCGGTGATGAGATCGTATTGGCGGGTGCCTTGCGAGTGCCACAGCTCCTCAGTGATGAACGGCATAAACGGGTGCAGCATCACAAGGATCTGATCGAGCGCCCATCCGGCGACTTCGCGGGTTTCGACCGCTGGCATCGCTTCCGGGTCTGCGCCGTCTGCGAAAACAGGCTTGATCAGCTCAAGATACCAGTCGCAGAATTTTGACCATGTGAACTGGTAAATCGCATTGGCTGCTGCATCGAAGCGCAAGTCTTCCATCGCACTTTCGATCTCGGTGCAGACCTGTTGAACCTCGCCAATGATCCATTGGTTGGCCGCGAGGCGCGCGGTCGGAGCTTTGATCGTGGTGCTCTTGCCGATACCGTTCGATTGGCAGAAACGCGTTGCATTCCAAAGCTTTGTAGCGAAGTTTCGATAGCCTTCAACCCGCTTTTCATCCATCTTGATGTCGCGGCCCTGGCTTTCCATGGCCGCCATGAAGAACCGCAAGGCGTCGGCACCGTACTGGTCAATCAGGCCGAGCGGATCGACGACATTGCCCTTGGACTTCGACATTTTCGCGCCATCGGCGGCGCGGACAAGGCCGTGGAGATACAGGCGCGGCCACGGGGCCTCACCCATATTGTACTGCCCCATCATCATCATTCGCGCATCCCAGAAGAACAGGATGTCAAAGCCGGAAATGAGCAGGTTGTTGGGGAAGTGCTTTTCGAGGAGTGGCTGATTGTCCTCAGGCCAGCCGAGCGTGGCGAAGGGCCACAGCGCGGAGGAGAACCATGTGTCGAGAACGTCCTGATCGCGCCAAACGAGCACTTGCTTTGACTGATCAAAGTCTTCTGACCAGAGAATGCGAGTAGCTTCTCGTTTATCTTCACAGAGCACGATCTCGTATTCGCGCCCATGCTTTTCGCGATAGTAAGCACGCGCTTGCTCTAGCGCCGCATCTTCGTCCTCTGCAATGAACGCCGGATCGTCCAAATTCACGCTTCCGTGCAGTGCGAAATCGTCAGCTACCGTGTATGAGAAATCTGGAAACTCCGGTGTCAGCTTCTCTTCCGCAGAGAATGCTCTGTGTCCATACCATGCCGGAATCCGGTGCCCCCACCACAGCTGGCGACTGACGCACCATGGCTGGATGTTCTCCATCCAGTTGAAGAAGGTTTTCTCCCACGACTTGGGGACGATTTCGATCGTGCCGTCGCGCACATCCTGTATCGGCTTAGCTGCGAGTTTTCCAGCGTCGACATACCACTGGTCGGTCAGCCACGGCTCGATCACCACACCGCCACGGTCGCCAAAGGGCGTTGCGATCTGGCGCGGTTCGGCGTCGAGCTCTTGCTCTTCGCCCTTCTTGGTCTTCTGGATATGCGGGATCAGGTAACCATCGGCCTTCAGGCGCTCGACAACGGCCTCGCGCGCGCCCGGCTCACCATCTCGCTTGAAGCGGTGCAGGCCAAGGAACTTCTCTGGCACCAGCCCGTCGGCCGTCTGACAGACATTGGCATCGCCATCGAGCATGTTGAGCATATCGCCCGCCGCAATCCCGGCGCGCTTGCCGACTTCGAAGTCGTTGAAATCGTGCCCCGGCGTGATCTTCACTGCGCCCGAACCCAGTTCCGGGTCCGCGTGCTCATCCGCGACGATGGGGATACGGCGACCCGTAATCGGCAGCACGACATGCTTGCCGACAACGCTTCTATAGCGCTCGTCAGTGGGGTGCACCGCAACCGCCATATCGGCGAGCATGGTTTCAGGCCGCGTGGTCGCAACCTCGATGTAATCGCGACCATCATCAAGGGTAACACCGTCTGCGAGCGGATATTTGAAGTGCCAAAAATGGCCTGGAATGGTCTGCTGCTCGACCTCCAAGTCCGAGATCGCAGTCTTCAGTTTCGGGTCCCAATTCACGAGGCGCTTGTCGCGGTAGATCAGGCCGTCATTGTAGAGGTCCACAAACGTCTTGAGCACGGCCTTGGTGAAATGCTCGTCCATCGTGAACTGTTCGCGTGACCAGTCCATCGAGCAGCCCAGCCGGCGCAGCTGCTTGGTGATCTGCCCGCCGCTCTCCGCTTTCCATTCCCAGACTTTTTCGACGAATTCCTCGCGAGAATAGTTGGTGCGCTTGTCCTGGCGCTCCTCCATCTGGCGTTCGACCACCATCTGCGTCGCGATGCCCGCATGATCCATGCCGACGACCCAAAGCGCATCCTTGCCGCGCAGCCGCTCATACCGGATCACTATGTCCTGAAGCGTGTTGTCGAGCGCGTGGCCGATGTGGAGCGAACCAGTGACATTCGGCGGCGGGTTCACGATTGTGAACGGTTCGGCCTTGGGGCGCTCAGGGCGAAAGCCGCCGGTCTCCTCCCAATGAGAGTACCATCGCTTCTCGATATCGGCGGGGTTGAACGTGGTTGGTAGTTCGGTGGACATTTCTTCTCGCTGACGCTCGTGCGCCGTAGCCTCCCGCGCCCTCCACCCTTCCACCCGGA
>NZ_LMAF01000003.1 GCF_001542875.1 Erythrobacter sp. YT30
GGGAGGCTACGGCAAGCCTTCGACGGATGTCGAAGGCGTACCTTTACAAAAACTCCATGCCAAGACACGTCAGCCTTCGCAACATCTCAACATGCCATCGCGCTCTTCCTCTTGAGAATATGTGACATTATCCGCATACCGCGCATTCGATGGACGGGACTGCGCATTTCTCCCTCTTTGAAGATGGGGCCGGGGGCACTGGATTGGCCTTTGAGGGAGCGTTGCTTGTGTCTTCGGTCGGCCAGATCGATGACGAGCTTGATGCGCTCAGTGAAAATTTGAGCACAATTGACCTCAGCAAGGTCGAGGAAATCGATACTGTTGGCGCGTGGGTCACTTGCCGGCTCGCAGCGCAGCATGAAGCGGAGATAACCGGAGCCAGCAGTCAGGCTGAAAGACTCCTTCACGCAGTCGAAAACGCAGCCAATGACGCTGATCTCGCGCCAGCGCGTGTGCCCGTATGGGAGCGCGTTCCGCGTGCTATGGGAGAAAAGGTCTACGAAGCTAGATCCGGCTTGCTTGGAGTGATCAGCTTTTTGGGCGCTATTCTCGTTGGCTTCGGTTCGCTCATCCGCAGCCCGTCTCGATTTCCGGGCCGCGCTATCGTGCGCCAAATGGAACTCGTGGGAGTGTCCGCGCTCCCGATCATCGGGCTTATGAGTTTTCTTATCGGTATTGTCATAGCGCAGCAGGGCGCGGTGCAATTGTCGCAGTTCGGCGCTGAAACGCTGACGGTAAACCTCGTTGGTCGAATTACTCTGCGCGAATTGGGCGTCTTGATGACAGCGATCATGGTCGCAGGCCGTTCGGGCAGCGCCTTTGCCGCGCAGATCGGGACAATGAAACTTACGGAAGAAATCGATGCGATGCGCACAATTGGCATTTCGCCCATTGAGCGCCTCGTCATCCCACGCATCATTGCCTGCACGTTTATGATGATCCTGCTGGGTTTTTATGCAGCGATAGTCGGCATTTTGGGCGGCGCCGTTATCGGCCAGTTTTCGCTCGGCATTCCCTTCTTCACCTTTTTGTCGCGGATACAGGAGGTTGTGCCCACGCACGACTTGTGGGTTGGACTTATCAAAGCTCCGGTGTTCGGTCTGATCGTCGCGCTGGCAGGGTGCTATCATGGCATGCAAGTGAAAGGGAACTCGGAAGAAGTGGGCCTTCGCACCACATTGGCTGTGGTTTCAGCGATTTTTGCCGTGATCGTTCTCGATGCCTTTTTCGCAGTCTTCTTCACAGAAGTTGGTTGGGGATAAGCGATGGTCGATGATCCAGCCAATACGCATCCAAGGTTTTGCGATGATCCTCCGATCGTGGTGAAAGGCCTCGTCAATCAGTTTGGCGATTTTCGAGTGCACGACGGCCTTGATCTGGAAGTTCAGCGCGGCGAGATTCTGGGTGTTGTTGGCGGTTCTGGCACCGGAAAATCGGTCCTTATGCGTTCCATCATCGGATTGCAGCGCCCGACCGAAGGCCGGATTGACGTGTTGGGGCGGACAATCACGGCGGTCGATCTTGACAAGAAGATCGGCGTGCGGCGGCGCTGGGGCGTTTTGTTCCAGGGCGGGGCGTTATTCTCCACGCTGACGGTGGGTGAGAACGTCGAAGTTCCCCTCAGGCAATTCTACCCCGACATCAATGATGAGCTAAGACGTGACATAGCGCGGTATAAGGTGCTGCTGTCCGGTCTTCCCGAAGAAGCGATTGCCAAATTTCCGTCAGAGCTTTCTGGGGGAATGAAAAAACGCGCTGGCCTTGCGCGGGCTCTCGCAACAGATCCCGAACTGTTATTTCTGGATGAACCAACCGCAGGGCTCGATCCGATTGGCGCTGCCGCTTTTGATCGGCAGACCAAAGAGCTGCAGGAAACGCTTGGCCTGACTGTTTTCCTCATCACCCACGATCTCGACACACTCTACGAGATATGTGACCGGGTGGCGGTGATCGCCGACAAGAAAGTGATTGCCGTTGGCACGATTGAAGAATTGATCGCAACCGGCCATCCTTGGATTGAGGATTACTTTAACGGTCCGCGCGGACGCTCTGCACTGGCAACGCATGATCGGGATAAGGCAGGTGAACATGCGTGACGGCATTTCAAAATCCCAAATCATGCAAAAGCATAGGTATGAGCATGGACACAGACGAGCTTTCGCGTCCATAGACACCTCGATGGGCGGGCTATTCTAATGGAAACGCGGGCAAATCACCTTTGGGTGGGCGCAGTGACGCTGGTGCTGCTGGCGGCATTGGCGGCTTTCATCATCTGGATCGCGCGCCTGGGCCAGGGTGAACAGCGCGAATACGATATTCTCTTTGCGCAGAGCGTTTCGGGCCTTGCGAATGGGTCAGAAGTTTCCTTTGCAGGCGTGCCCGTGGGTCAGGTGGCTAATATTGCTCTTTCCAAAGACGATCCGGAATTCGTGCGCGTTCGCGTCAGAGTGAAGGACGACGTGCCCATTCTAGTGGGCACTACCGCTACCATTCAGGCGAGCTTTACGGGCGTTTCCACCATTCTGCTTGATGGCGCGCGTAAGGATGCACCTGCGATCACATGTGAGACAACCGCTTGCCCCGAAGGCCGCCCGATCATTCCTGCGGGAAGAGGCGGCTTTGGTGAAATTGTCGCAAACGCCCCTTTGCTTCTCGAACGCCTCGCGACACTGACAGAGCAGTTGAACATCATCCTGGGCCCTGAAAACCAGGAAGAGCTGGCCGGGATCCTGCAGAATTCCAATCGTCTGACCAAAGAATTGGCCGATGCTGCACCTCGTCTCGAAGGGACATTTGCAGAGCTTGAAGTGGCTTTGAAAGAAGCGGGCGAAGCTCTCGATGCCTTTGAAAAGGTCACGCTGACAACCGACAAGCTGATCAACGAGGAAGGCTCTGCCTTGTCGGAAGAGCTGCGCGGGACATTGGCTTCTGCCAATCAAGCGGCGGCATCTTTGGCGGCAACGCTTGAGGACACGCGGCCGGCAGCGCGCGCTTTGCGGGAAACCACTTTGCCTGCAGCCGAGGCAACCCTGCAGGATTTGCGTACCACTTCGCGCAGTCTTCGTGCGATTACGGAAAGACTGGAAAGCGAAGGCGTCGGATCGCTGGTCGGCGGGCAGACACTTCCCGATTACGAGCCCGAGGAGTAGCTTTGAAATGAGCAATCGTAAGGTCTTTCGGGCCAGTATTTTCGGCGCATTTGCCGCGGCTACGCTGACGGGTTGCGTCAATGTCGGGCTTGGTGGCGGCGGTGAGCCGGTATCCAGTTTGTTGACGCTGAAAGCCAATGAGCGTGCACCCATTGGCACGACGGCGCGCGCTGGGGGCGAACAGGGCGAAGAGGCGATTGCCGTCCTGATCCCCGAAACCCCTGCCAAGCTTGATGTGCTGCGCGTGCCCGTGGCGGTATCTGACAATGAGATCGCCTATCTCCAGCAGGCGACATGGGTGGAAAAGCCTGCGCGGCTGTTCCGCCGATTGCTCGGCGAAACCCTACGCACGCAGACAGGCGCACTTGTGCTCGACAGCGATGATACGCCGCTTCTTGCAGGCCGGATCGTGCGCGGTACTCTGCGCGAAATGGGCTATGACGCTGCGACGGGTTCCGTCCTTGTGCAATTCGATGCCGTTGTTTCGATCCCTGATGGCGCGGTGATTTCGCAGCGGTTTGAAGCCAGCGAAAGCGGTGTCCCAGCAGAGCCTGGTGAAGTGGGCGATGCGCTCAATCGCACGGCGAACACTGTGGCAGGCGAGGTGGCCGCCTGGGTCGCCGCTACGAATTGACCGACTGATATTGGCGGGTGTTATCGCTCGCTTGCTGCCTGAACGAACAGGTGCGCCGTCAGAAAGCTTTGCTGGCGTTTTGCCCGGCGCTCATCCGCCTCTTCATCGCGGCCCCATTGTTCAGCTTGCCATTCTTCCTCAAGGTTCGCCGCCTCCCATAGAGCCAGCGGTCCCTGATGGCCTTCTGCTGCCGTCAACGCGACGATAAGCGAGGCGGCAAGGCTTGCCATTGCTTCGATCCCGGCGAGCGCGAAGGGGGACTGCGCCTCCAACCGTTCGCGCAAATGTGTCAGGGTCGCCTCTGCCTGCGGTTTGTGAATGATGCCGCTGATTCGGGTAAAGCCGACGCCTTCACGCGCTTCAAATGCAGCAACGATTGGCTCCCAGATTTCCATCTGGCGCGGATAGAGAGGTTCATCGGGATCCGCGCGGTAGAGCAGCGTATCGGTATCGCCATAGGCGGTGAGCTTTTCGGCGATCTCCGCCTGTGTTTCCGCCACGATGTCGAGCGCATAATCCGTCATATCGCGCATGGGAAACCGCGATGGATCGAGCTTTTCGCCCTGGTTCTCCCACTCCTCGGCCAATTGCTGGGCAAGTGCGCGTGTCGGCACAATCTGCTCTGCCGTCTTCACCGTCTTGATCCCGCGTCCATCGAGCGTGACCTGCCAACCGCCATCACGCTCGGTGATGGCGACCGTGTCGTAGAACCGTTTCATTGTTTGCCTTTGAAATACTTCGCCAAATAATAGGGGCCAAAGAAGAAGCCGAGAAATCCGGCAAGTGCGAGAGCGACGGCAAGGGGAAACGGCATCGCAATTACATTTTGAGCGCCGGCAATTCCGGCCATAACGGCAAGCAGCGACCCGATCCGGACAGCGTTGAGGATCGCAAAGCGGCGCACGGCGCGCTTATCGGCATCTGGATCGGGCGAGGGCTGATCTGTCATCGTCCGCCACCTATCAGCATGGCGCGCAAATCGTCGACGTGTTCCGCCACTCTTTCCGCACCAGTGCCGCGAAGTTCTTCGGGCGCGTGGTATCCCCAGGCAACGCCGATTGCCGGGACACGGGCTGCAACCGCCATGTGCATATCGAAACTCGTATCGCCGATCATCACCGTGTCGCGGGGATCAGCGCCCGCTTCGAACAATGCGGCCTCCAGCATTGCCGGATGCGGTTTTGAGGGGTGTCGGTCGGCTGTTTGCAGGGACACGAAAAGCTCGGTGAGGCCGTGCGTCGCAAGGCAGGCGGTTAGCCCGCGATCCGATTTGCCCGTAGCAACGGCGAGGCTCCACCCATCGCCGTGGAGCGCGTGCAATAGATCGGCAATTCCATCGTAAAGTGGTTCATGCAGCAGCCCTTCCTCGCGGCGGTTGCGGAAGATCGTCTTGAAGTTGCCGACGACTTCGCGCGCTTCCTCCTCCGCCAGATTGGGCGCAAGCTCGCGCACGGCCACGGGCAGGCTCAGCCCCACAAGGCGGCGCACCCGGTTTGCATCCGGCGCAGGCAGCCCAGCGCGATCAAAGGCCTGCTCCATCGACCAGCATACATCTGCCTGCCCATCGACAAGCGTGCCATCGCAATCGAAAACGGCAAGCCTAGTCATGATCAGGCTTCCCGCATCCATTTGGCAAGCGCTGCATTGCCAGCATCCTCAACCCCCGCAGCAATTCGCGTGCGTTCTGCCTCATTCTTTTTCTGTGACAGTTTGAAAGTTGGGCGCAATTTATCGACCGTCATGCCAAATCCGGTAATGCCTCTGAACAGGCCAGACCAAACTCGCTCGCTGCATTCGGAAGCGAACCATTTGTCGCCCGGTATGTCCCCTTCGAAAGTGGTGATGACATCGTGCAGCAATTGCTCAAGCTCGGGATCGGATAGAGTCCGCACACTGCCTTCCATTTCGAGCGCGGCATAATCCCATGTCGGCACCGTATCGCGGTTGTCATACCAGCGCGGTGAAATGTAGCCGTCTGGCCCATTTACGGTGATAAGCGCGCGCGCTCCATCGAGGTGCGGGGTTAGAGCGTTGCTGCGCGCGAGGTGAAAGCGGATATCGCCGCCCCCGTGGGACAGCACCGGCACATGTGCCACGCGCGGGCCATCGGGCGTGGTCATGAACACCATTCCAAATCCGGTCTCGCGGATCAGCATTTCAAACCGTTTGTGATCCTCGCTTCTGAAAAGCGGATTGGGATGCATTACCGGCGCCCTTTTGGCTTACCGCCGCGCTTGGCCGCTTTGCGGGCTGTGCCCTTGGATGTCGTGCGTGATCTGCGTTCGCCGCGTCGATCCTTGCGGTATTGCTTGGCGTATTGACGCGCGGCCTGCTTCTTTTGCGCAGGCGTGCGTTCGGGCGCTTCATCGCGCATGGGGGCGGCATCGCTGTCGCTGATGTCAAACCCCAAGGCCTCCATCGAAGCGGCGAAATGTTCGGGCAGATCGGCAGTCACGTCGAGCTTTCCGCCTGTGCCTTTCGATTCAGGAGTTCCGATAATGAGACGGCGCGCGTGGAGATGCATTTTGCGGCTGATGGCGCCCGTTAGAAACGCATCGGGCCCGCCATATTTGCCATCACCCACAATCGGGTGGCCTATCGCCGCCATATGGACGCGAAGTTGGTGTGTGCGCCCGGTGAGCGGTTCAAGCTCGACCCAGCTCGCCCGGTCAGACGCGCGGTCAACCACGCGGTATCGCGTCTTGGCCGGCGCTCCGCCTTCCTCATCGACATGCATCTTCTCTCCGCCCGTGCCCGGCTGTTTGGCAAGCGGTGCGTCAATGGTGCCTTCGGAAACCTCGGGCCGACCGACCACCAAAGCCCAGTAGACTTTGCGCGCGCTGCGGCCTGAAAAACGCTTGGAATAAGAGGCAGCGCTGCCCGGTGTTTTCGCAATTAGCAAAACGCCCGATGTGTCCTTGTCGAGCCGGTGGACAAGGCGAGGGCGGGGTGTTTCGTCATCATCGACAAACGCATCGAGCAGTCCGTCAACATGCCGGTTCTGCTTGCTGCCACCCTGGGTCGCAAGGCCTGGCGGCTTATTGAGCACGAGGGCGCTGGGCGTTTCGCGGATAACCATGGCGCGCGCCTCGGCAATGTCCTCAGGCGTCAATTCGCGGCGTTTGCGAGGCGGTTTTCCGCCCGGTTTGCCTTTTCCGCCGGGAGGTACGCGCAGCGTTTGGCCAGCGGTTAGACGATCCTCGGGCTTGGTGCGTTTGCCATCCACCCGCACTTGCCCAGTTCGCGCCCAGCGGGACACTGTGGCAAAGCCGATTTGCGGCAGATTGCGTTTAAACCAGCGGTCGAGCCTGATCCCATCATCATCGTCAGAAACGGTGAACTGCCGCACATCATTGGAGGAGGTTTTGCTCATCCAAGTTCCCCCATGATGATTAGACCGAGCAAAAGCGCCGCCACTCCTCCCAACACCGATGCGCCCACGTAAATTGCTGCGAGCCCAAAGGCACCCCGTTGGATCAACAGGATGATTTCAAGGCTAAACGCGCTGAATGTCGTGAAGCCGCCCAGCATCCCTACACCCAGCAAAAGCCGCAAGTTTTCGCCTTCCTCACCAGGTTGGGCAAGCCATCCGAACAGCAGGCCCATCATGAGGCTTCCGAGCAGATTGATAGTCAGGATGGCCCAAGGGAAACCTGTGGTGGCGGAGCCGAATTTGAGGAGCAGGCTGCCCAAAAGATAGCGCCCAACCGCGCCCACAGCTCCGCCAACGCCGACATAAATGGATGCAAGGATGGGAGACAGAGAAGCCGCGCTCATGGCGAACGCCTTAGCGCCGGGTTTGCGTTCTGCCTAGCGCGAGGAGGCCCGAAGGCGTTCACTATCTTGCCTAAAACCCTACTTTGCGCTATCAAGCATCCATTCGGAGCGCGTTCCAAGCGGGAATCGCGCCCTTTTTAGCGTCAATTTTACGCGCAATGCCGCGGGTTTCGAGCGGCCAATGCGCGTTTTGAAAAGGTAGTGTTCATTTATGCAAATCATGGTTCGCGATAACAATGTCGATCAGGCTCTCCGTGCTCTTAAGAAGAAGCTTCAGCGCGAAGGTGTGTATCGCGAGATGAAATTGCGTCGTCACTACGAAAAGCCAAGCGAAAAGCGCGCCCGTGAAAAGGCTGCCGCTGTGCGCCGCGCGCGCAAGCTTGAGCGTAAGCGCATGGAACGCGACGGCATCAAATAATGGCGGAGCTCAAGCGGAAATACGCTTGAACGCCCCTCTATGATAAGCCATTAGGGCGCGGTTTCATTCCGCGCCCTTTTGCTTTGGCGCTGCACCATTTGGGATGGCATTTTTTAGGGATCAATAATGGCAGAAGTAACTCGTGTTCCGATCCAGCCGGTGGCGAAAGGATCGCTGACGAAATTGTGGCTTGGCATATTCATAGCCATTCTTGTGGGCGCTGGCATTGCCTGGGCGGCCATCCCGAAGACGTTGGAAGTCGAAACCCTTGTCGAAGGAGAAGGTGATTTCGCGCAGGAAGGCGATCTGGCCTTTGTGAAGTACACTGGCACTTTGGCTTCGACCGGCGAAGAGTTTGACAAGTGGCGGCCTGAACAGCTTCCGATCCCTGGCATCTTTCCCGAAGGCACCGCTTTCGAAATTCAGAAAGGCGCGGTCGTTGATGGCTTTTTCGAGGGTCTTCAGCAGATGAAGAAGGGCGGCAAGTACAAGCTCTATATCCCGGCAAGCATGGGTTATGGCGCAACGCCTCCTCCCGGTAGCTCGATCCCGCCCAATGCTGACCTGATTTTTGAAGTCGAGATGGTCGATTTCTTCAATGAAGAGCAGCTGCAAAACCGCATCAACATCATGCAGCAGGCGATCCAAGCGCAAAATCCGCAAGGACTTGGTGGCCCCGGTGGTCCTGCTGGCGGCCCGGCGGGTGGCCCGCCGCCAGCACAAAACGTCCCTGGACCTCCGCCCGTTCAATCACCCGGACCCTGATCGAAAGACGCACCCAATGTCCGTAAACAAAGAAACCGTCGCCAAAATCTCCAAGCTGGCGCGCATTAATATGGATGATGCCGCGCTTGAACGAATGGTGCCAGAACTCAACAACATCCTCGATTGGGTTGAACAATTGGGCGAGGTCGATGTGAGCGAAGTTGAGCCGATGGCGGCCGTTATCGCTGACAAGCTGACATTGCGCGAAGACGTGATTGATGCTGATCCCATGACGGGCGGCGGCAAACGCGACGATGTGCTCGCCAATGCGCCGGCTGCGGAACACGGCTTCTTCGGCGTGCCCAAGGTGATTGAGTGATGCCAATGCATCGTCATCCCAGCGAACGCTGGGATCTGTCGAAGTATGGCGCTTTACCGATAGCGATCCCAGCTTTTGCTGGGATGACGGAAGAGATTGATGACTGATTTTACCCAACTCGGCGTTAAAGACATTCGCGATGGCGTCGCATCCGGCGACTTCACCGCGCGCGAAGTGGCGGAGAGCTTTAACGCTGCTGTCGACGCTGCGAGCGCCTTGAACGCCTTTATCGTGGCAACGCCCGATCATGCGCTGGCCGCTGCTGAAGCGGTCGATGCCAAGCGTGCCAAGGGCGAAGAGCTGGGCGCGATGGGCGGCGTGCCGATCGGCATGAAGGACCTGTTCGCTACGCACGGCGTGCAGACGACCGCTGCGAGCCACATCCTTGAAGGGTTCTCGCCGCAATATGAGAGCACCGTTTCCCAGAAATTGTGGGATGCGGGCGCAGGCATGCTCGGCAAGCTCAATCTCGATCAGTTCGCGATGGGCTCTTCCAATGAGACCAGCTATTTCGGCAATGTCGTATCGCCCTGGCAAAAGGCGGGCAGCAATGCCGCGATGTCGCCGGGTGGTTCCTCTGGCGGGTCTTCCAGCGCGGTAGCGGCGCGCATTGCGCCTGCCGCGACTGGCACGGATACCGGCGGCTCCATCCGTCAGCCGGCCGCCTTTACCGGCATTTGCGGGATCAAGCCGACCTATGGCCGTTGTTCGCGCTGGGGCGTGGTGGCGTTTGCCTCCTCGCTCGACCAGCCCGGCCCGATGGCGCGTTCGGTTGAGGATTGCGCAATCATGCTCGGCGCAATGGCGGGGCACGACCCCAAGGATGCAACCTCGCTCAATCGCGACGTTCCCGATTGGGAAGGCGCGTTGTCGGCTGACCTTAAAGGCAAGCGCATCGGCATTCCCAAGGAATACCGCATGGACGGCACCGATTCTGCGATCCTCGACAGCTGGGAGCAGGGCAAGGCAATGCTCAAGGATGCGGGCGCTGAGATCGTCGACGTCTCGCTGCCGCACACCAAATACGCGCTGCCCGCATACTACATCATTGCCCCTGCCGAAGCATCGTCCAATCTCGCGCGCTATGATGGCGTGCGATACGGTTTGTGCGATCTGCCCGAGGGCGCTGGCCTTCAGGACATGTACGCCGCCACCCGCGCCGAAGGGTTCGGGGATGAGGTGAAGCGCCGCATTCTGATCGGCACCTATGTGCTGTCAGCGGGCTTCTACGATGCCTACTACACGCAGGCGCAAAAGGTGCGGGCGCTGGTGGCGCGCGATTTTGACCGCGCGTGGGAGGATTGCGATCTGATCCTCGCGCCGACGACGCCCACCGCTTCATTCCCGCTGGGCAGTCTCAACGATGATCCGCTGACCATGTACCTGAACGACGTGTTCGCCGTGCCTGCATCGCTGGCTGGCCTGCCTGCAATGAGCGTGCCTGCGGGCCTCAATCCTGATGGTTTGCCGCTCGGCTTGCAGCTGGTTGGAAAGGCATTCGACGAGCAAGGCGTGCTGGACGCAGGTCTCGCCATCCAGCAGCGCGCCGGGTTCGAAGCGGCTCCGGAGAAGTGGTGGTAGGATGTCTGGAGAGATCATCTACGCGACCATCTTCATGGTTTGCTTCGTCCTTTTGGGCGGGCTTGTGATGTTTCTTTCCAAGACAATCGATGCCGGCGAAGCGCGCTTTGACAGCGAGACGGGCGAAGAGCTTTCTAGAGACGAGAAGAGTGATGACTGATTACCGCATTCAGGGTGCAACGGGCGAGTGGGAGGTTGTAATCGGCCTCGAAGTCCATGCGCAGGTGACGAGCAAATCGAAGCTGTTTTCGGGCGCTTCGACCGCGTTTGGAGCGGAGCCCAACAGCCAGGTCAGTCTCGTCGATGCGGCGATGCCGGGGATGCTGCCTGTGCCGAACAAGGAATGCATTCGGCAGGCAGTGCGCACCGGGATGGCAATCGAGGCTGATATCAACAAATGGTCACGCTTTGACCGCAAGAATTACTTCTATGCCGACCTGCCGCAGGGCTATCAGATCAGCCAGCTTTACCACCCGCTGGTGGGCGAGGGATCGCTGCTAATCGAGGCGGACGAGAAGACCGGCATCCCGGAAGACAAGACCATCGGCATTGAGCGCATTCACGTCGAACAGGACGCGGGCAAGCTGATGCATGATCAGCACCCAACCATGTCCTATGTCGACCTCAACCGTTCGGGCGTCGCGCTGATGGAAATCGTCTCCAAGCCCGACATGCGCTCGCCTGCCGAAGCCGGGGCCTATGTGCGCAAGCTGCGCTCGATCCTGCGCTACGTCGGCAGCTGCGATGGCAATATGGAAGAAGGCTCGATGCGCGCGGACGTCAACGTCTCGGTGCGCAAGCCCGGCGAAGAATTTGGCACCCGTACCGAGACGAAGAATGTGAATTCGGTGCGCTTTGTCATGCAAGTGATCGAATACGAGGCGAACCGTCAGGTCGATGTGCTGGAATCAGGCGGCACGGTCGATCAGGAAACGCGCCTTTTCGATGTCGCGACCGGGACCACGCGCACCATGCGTTCGAAGGAAGACGCGCACGATTATCGCTACTTCCCTGATCCCGACCTGCTGCCGCTGGTGCTCGAAGATGACTTCCTTGAGGACTGCCGCGCCAGTTTGCCTGAACTGCCCGATGCGAAGCGCGTGCGGTATGAAACCGAGCTTGGCCTTACACCCTACAACGCGCGCGAGCTTACCGCCGAAGTCGAAACCTTCGCGCGGTTTGAAACGCTGCTCACGGCCGCAGCATCCGCCATCGGCAAGCCCGAAACCAAGGTCGCGACCCAAGTTGCGAACTGGGCGCTATCTGTGGCACCCGGCGTGGTGAAAGGCCTCGGCGATGAGGCCAATCTTTCAAACTCCACTCCAGAGGCGCAGGCCGCGATCCTCGCCATGCAGGACAAGGGCGAAATCAGCGGCGGTCAGGCCAAGGAAATCTACGAAATCGTCCTTAAAGAAGGCGGCGATCCAGCCACAATCGCTGATGCAAAGGGCCTCAAACAGGTATCCGACACCGGTGCCATTGAAGCTGCCATCGACGATATCCTTGCGAACAATCAGGACAAGGTCGAGCAGTACAAAGGCGGAAAAGACAAGCTCTTCGGCTTCTTTGTCGGCCAGACGATGAAAGCGATGCAGGGCAAAGCCAACCCGCAGGTCGTGAACCAGATCCTCAAGGACAAGCTGGGTTAAGCGTCACCCTGCGCGGCTGTATGCTTCCTTCATCCACGCTTTGACCTCATCATCGAAGTCTGCCTCACTTTCGAGGCGCACCCGGTGGCTGCACATTGCGTTGTAGGTTTCGAGCCGTCCTGCTGGCTCATCCCCTTTGAGCGCGAGGCCAAGGTCAATTCGTGTCTTGGTTGCCGGTGTTACGAGCGCAAACTGTTTTTTGCGCCTCAGGCTCACGCTGGCTTTTTTGGGCGCGATTTCGACATCTGGGCCAAGCCCTTCGACATAAGCGGTAATGGTATCGTAAAGCGGCTTCAGCGCCTCTTTCGCGCCTGAATATTGTGCGACCACGAGATCAACATCGCCTTCGTCACCTGTCTCTTTCGACTTGGCGACGATCAGGTTTGCAAAGCCATGGGTCACACCATGGTCCTGCTTGAGCAGCTTCATGATTTCTCCGTGTTTTTGAAGACCGCTCTGCTTGATAATCGCGAGCCACTCGTCGAGCTTCTTGCCGGTCTTCTCCGGAATGTTGGCAAGCATGGTTGCGAGCTGTTCGTCTGGTGATGCCATCTTATCTCTCCCGCTTCAGAATTTCGTGATCTTATCAAACGGCCAGTTTTCCGACCGAGACTGTTTGGGTGTGAGAGGCTGAAAAAGCCCCATAACCCCAAGCAGAAGGCGCGTACCCAATTTTGGTTGGCCGGTTTCAACCACCGACTTCAATGTCTCGACAATCATCTTGCCGCCCTGTGCCATGCCTTTTTCGGTCTTGGTTCCAGCAGGGACGTTGGTTGTGATGAGCGAGAATTCTGTGCCGCCGTCGACGGGTTGCAGCTCATATGTCACGGTGCAGGGCGGGTCATCATATCCGGTAAACTTGAACGTGTGCGAGTAGCGCCGTGGCGGATCAAAATCGAGCACGGTGCCCACCACGCTGCGATACTTTCCATTGGGTGTTTCCATGGCCATGGGCGCGCCAATCGTCAGCTTGCCCGTGGTTTTGCACACAGCCCCAAAGAAGAATGGCAAGACCTCGTCGGTTTTGACCAGTTCGCGCCACACCGTTTCAACCGGTGCGGCGATAAACACCTTGTAGATCGCTTTTTCGGCTCTTTCCGACATCCTCATTCCCCCTGTTTCGCTGCTTGTTCCGCAGCCTGTTTGAGTGTTGTGACGCGCGAGGCAAAATGCTCACTGAAACTGTCGGTCCAGCGCTGATGGATTTGCTGGATCGGGACCGCGTTCAGATACAGCTTGCGCGTGCGCCCATCCTTTTCGCTGACAATCAGATTTGCGCGCTCAAGCACGCTGAGATGCGCCATCACTGCAATCCGGCTGACGTCGAATTTCTTTGCGAGTTGCCCCACGGGAATGCCGGGCTCGTCACGCAGGTGATCCAAGATCTCGCGCCGCGTTGCGTGAGCAAGCGCTTGGAACACTCCGTCCATCTCCGAATCGGTAATCATGTAATTACATAATTACATATTGAGGCGAGAGTCAAATGATGATCGGGGCAAAGCAAACCCGCAGGTGGTGAATCAAATTTTGAAAGATGAACTGAAGCGATTTGAACGGTGTGGCGGCAAGTTTGCTCCAATGCCGCCACGTAGTTCCGTGGTCACATCAACGAAGTTTCTTTGCGATCCTGCGCTTTGCTTTTTCTGCGTATTCATCGAAGTTCCCGGCAATTGCGGTGCGAACTTCGCTCGCCACTTCCTTGAGATCATCTTCTGGTTTGATCGGGAAAACTGTCAGCTTGTTTCCACCAGAGGTGCGATATCGGAAATCCCATTCGGCTGAATTTGAGTAGCTGCGCAGGTCAAACTCTGTGGTGAAACGATCACCCCAGACAATGTCCTCAACGAGGTAGTGCCGCCAAGTATGCAACTCGAAGTAGCATTGTGCGGTTGAGTCAGTTCGGCGTTCCTTTCGCTTCTTGCTTACCTTGCGCTCTTCAGTTTCGGTATGCGTGATGATCTTGGTGTTTTCAGGAAGCCCAAGTTTGTCGATAGGATCGCTTTCCACGATTGCTTCAAGCTGGAAAGTGGCGCTTGCTATGTCTTTGAAGCCAGCTTCTTCGGTGCCATCGAAGCTCTGAAGAGCGGTGTAGAGCATTCCCCCCAAACCATCGCCAAAAGCAATAGTCAGGAAATCCTCAGCGGCCCAAACGTGCAGTTCACAAACCTCCCCATCGGCTGGCAAATCCGTAGGTTCTTGAGCTGAAAGTGCAGTGCCCGCAAGCAGAGTTGCCGCTGCTAGAGCTCTTGTGGAAACGCGGATGAATTGTTGCATTGGTTGAAGCCCCCTATCTACTTCCCAAATCAGACAAACAGAAAAAAGCGGCCGCCTGGGCCTGACCCTGACGACCGCTTAATCTCACTATTAGCTGCGGTTTGAGTGTCGCTTACACTTTTTCGCCTGTCAGCGGCATTGCGCCGAATGCGCCTGCGTTGACGTTGCCAGCGAGCGTGTCACCTTCGACAGTCGCTTCGCATTCCAGCGTCATTGGCATCGGCACGGTCATGTTCATTTTCCAGGTGAGCGTGTTGCCGTCGACTTTGCCTTCTTCGACATCCATCGAGCCCATGCCGCCTTCCATTTTACCGGTGAACGTATCGCCATCGGTGACGACGGTGAATTTGCCGGACTGATCGCCCATCGGGCTTTTCACGGTGGTGTTGTAGGTACCATCAACAGACATTTGTATCTCCTTCATTGCGCCAGTGGCCGGAAAGCCTTGCGCGGTCTTTGTTAAGAGCGATGCGGGCGGGAAATGCCCGTGAAACTCAGGCGG
Source organism: Erythrobacter sp. YT30 (assembly GCF_001542875.1). Classification (GTDB taxonomy): domain Bacteria; phylum Pseudomonadota; class Alphaproteobacteria; order Sphingomonadales; family Sphingomonadaceae; genus Erythrobacter. The sequence goes on from NZ_LMAF01000003.1 coordinate 15,069, forward strand.
GTTTTTTACACGTGTGTCAGCAGGCTTCAACCACAATCGGGGCGGAATGGGCGGGCTTTGAGAGGGGAGCGTGTGCCCTCTCTCAAAGCCGTAACGTCACTTGGCTCCCACCTTTTATTCGGTCGCGGGCAATTCGCGCACTTCAACCGGCATACCGAGCTCATCCAGCTGCGGTTTCACCTGTTCAGCATCGCCCACAACGACCCAAATGAAATCCTCAATGTCGAGAGCGCTGCGTGCCGCTTCGTTGAGGCTTTCGGTGGTCTGGGTCTGGTACTTGCCAACCAGCGTTTCGTAGTAGTTGTCCGGCCGGTCATACTGCGCATTGCGACGCAGTGCTCCGAGCACGCTGCCCGAAGTTTCGAAACGACCCGGCAATTCGCCGATTTCGTTGGCGACGTTGCGCTCCAGCTCTTCCTCGGTCACGCCATTGGTGGTGAGAAATTCACTCGTTTCGCGGATCATTTCTGAAATGGATGCGCCCGTCTTGTCGGCCTGCACTCCGCCCCTGATCGCGTAGACGACAGCGTTCTCGAAGGTTTGCGGGCCACCACGGATGCCGTAACTCCAGCCCTTCGTCTCGCGCAGGTTCATGTTGAGCCGCGCGAGGAAATTGCCGCCGAGTGAATTGTTGGCATTGGTGAAATCGACATAGTCGGGATCGCTCGCTGCAAGGTCGGTCAATTGCGCGCCGATAATCTGGCTTTGCGGCGAATCCGGGCGATTGACGAGGATGATGCGGCCAGTTTCACCAGCAGGCCCATCCTGAGCGGCAAAGGTCTTTTCACCCTTGGCGATGTCAGGCGCGTTCCAGTCGCCGAATGCGGTGTTGAGAGCGTCGACGACATCAGCGAGTGGCTGATCGGAGATCACGAAAACCTCGCCATTGTCGGGGCGGATCCATGTGTCCTTGAAGGTGGTCAAATCCTCGCGGGTGATCGCGCTGACGCTTTCGACTGTTGAGGACGAACCATAAGGCGTGCCTTCACCGAAAATCTCAGGCGCCATGGTGCGCCGGGCAATGCTCGCCGGATCGCGCAATTGCTGATTGATCCCGGTGATCGTCTGCGCGCGAACGCGCTCGAGTTCTTTGGGGTCAAAAGCGGGATTGCGAATGATGTCCGACATCAGTTCGAGCGCGGGCACCAGTTTGGGTGACAAGGCCGATAAGGTGAATTCGGATCGGTCAGCGGTGCCGCCAACAGAGATGTTGACGCCCAAACGCTCGCGCTCTTCGGCGATTTCTTGCGATGAGAGGCTATCGGTGCCTTCATCGAAGAGGGCCATGGTCAGATCTTCGAGGCCCGACATGCCGGCCGGATCTGCCGCATCGCCCGCATCAAATTCCATCGTCACGTAAGTCGCAGGAACGGCCGTGCGGCGCGCATAGGTGACCTTCATGCCATTGGCGAGCATTGCGCGCTGGACTTCGGGAAAATCGAGCGAGGCCACGGTGTCGATGGGCGGTGCTGGCCGTTCGACCGAGACGGTTAGCGTGTCTTCGGCGGCCTCATCTTCAGCCGCATCACTAGCGCTTTCAACACTGCCAGCCTCTTCATATTCGCCTTCACGCTCGCCCGGTTCAAGAACGAGGGTGAATGCAGGCTTGTCCATCCATTCGTTGAGCGCTGCAGTGATTTTGGCCGGTGTCATCGTGGCGAATGCTTCGAGGCGCTTCTTGAAATAGTCGGGATCATCGCTGAAGACTTCCCCGCTGGCGAGAGTGACAGCTTTGCCGCCAAATCCGCCGACCTGTTCCAGTCCGCGTATGGTGCTGGAAAGCTGGCTTGTGGCAGCCCGCTGGAGTTCTTCCTCGGTTGGTCCCGTCGCAAGATACTCGGCAATCACCTCCTCAAGGCGCGCTTCGAGCACGGCTGGGTCAACGCCTGGCTTTACGACTGCACCAGCTGAAAGCCATCCCACGCGCTGGAAATCGGCAAGGCCAGCAAAGACGCTGACAGCAAGCTCTTCTTCGCGGACGAGCACTTGATCGAGGCGGCTTGAGAACAGACCGCCCAGCACCGATGCGCCCATTTCTAGCGCGAACACATCTGGATCGTTCATGCCGGGGGCGGGCCAGTATTTGGTGAGGCGTGTCGCTGCGACCTGATCTTTCATGACGGTGCGCTGAGGTTCACTGAGAGGGGCGATTTCTGCTGCGGCAGGCGTGTTCACCGGGCCGCGCGCAATCGGGCCAAACCACTTTTCGACAAGGGGTCGCGCTTCTTCAGCGGAGACATCGCCGGCCAGCACGAGGGTCGCGTTGTTTGGACCATACTTGTCGCGGAACCACCCGCGCACATCGTCCATACTCGCGGCATCAAGATCAGCCATCGAGCCGATTATTGAATGGCCATAGGGGTGGCCTTCGCCATAAAGCTTGTCGAGAATTTCGTAGAAAACGAGACCGCCGGGACGGTTATCGCCCTGGCGTTTTTCGTTCTGGACAACCCCGCGTTGGTTATCGAGCTTTTGCTGTGTGACCGCTCCCAAAAGATATCCCATACGGTCGCTTTCGAGCCATAGCGCGCGTTCGAGGGCGGGGCGGGGGACGGTCTGGAAATAGTTGGTCCGGTCGAAACTGGTTGTGCCGTTGTAGTCGGTCGCGCCCATTTCCTGCAGGTATTGAAAGTAATCGTTGGGAGCGTTCTCACTGCCGTTGAACATCAGGTGTTCGAACAGGTGGGCAAAGCCGGTCTTGCCTTCGGGCTCATCCTTTGAGCCGACATTGTACCATACAGCCACGCCAACGATGGGTGCTTTGCGGTCTTCGTGAACGATGACGGTGAGGCCGTTTTCGAGCTGGAATTTCTCGTAAGGAATGGCGACCTGATCAACCAGCGCGGCAAGATCGTTTGTCGCTTCGCTTGCTGCGGCTTCGCTGTGATCATCGGCGAAAGCGGGCGTTATGGGCGCTGCGATTGCGATTGCGATTGCGGTAAGGCTGGACGCGGAAAAGCGCGCTGCCGATCTGGCGGCTGATGTGAAAGTCATGAGTGGTCAATGCTCCGTGTTGCGATCCGGGTTATGCAAGGTGCGAGCGCAGTCGCCCGCAATGGTCAAGCAGCGCGTTCGACCCTTCGACGAACAGCGCATTCAATTCGATAAAGGGTATATGGCCATGACCCTGGGGTGGTTCCCCAATCAGCGCGCATTGGTGACGGTTTTGCGCGACTTCGCCGCTGCCTCCACGTCATCGCGCCAGAAATAGACGGGCTTCAGTTTGTGATCGACGAACAACTGCATCTGATCAGTCGCATGAGGACTGTCGGGCCGGGTGATGGCAGAACCAAATGGCTGGATGGAGCGCGATAACACCCTGCCACCATTGGCGGGCCATTCCACCCATTGGATAAAGCTGTCGCCATGGACGAGGCTAGCCCTGCCATCCTCGTCAAATTTCCAGGTGGTTGCTGCGCGCAATGTGTCGGAGCCGCCATCGAGAGGAAGGTCGACACCCCCTTGGCGAAGCCGCACGACTTCGGACATGGGCGGATCGATCCTGCCGAAATGCGTGTTCAGATGATCGGCCGCCTCAGCGACCTTCTGTTCAACATCGGGCCACGGCTTGTTCTGGTATTCGGCAGACATGAAATCGCGGATCAACAGATAGGCGAGGGCATCAGCTGGGCCTTCGTTGTCAGCTGTAAAATCCCAATCGAGCAGCAATTCACGCGCCTCTTTCAACCGCGCGACACGTCCGCCAGCATCCTTCATGCGGATCGGCATTTCCATGGCTTCAATCTCGTCCCAAAGCCTATCGATATAGCCTTGCCGCTCATAGCCGGTGTCATACTTGATCCGCTCAAGTGCCGCACGATCCAGAGGGCCATCGGCTTCGCTCAAAAGCTTGAACGCGCGCCATGATCGGTTGGTCTGTTTGCGCTCTACACCGAGCACGGGGGAGAACGCGTCAGGGTCCAGATCGCTGCCATCGCCTGCCGCGGTGAAAGGTTCATTGTTGGCATTGTAGATCCAGCCGGATGCGGGATTGATGAGCTTGGGTATCTCGGCATATTCGACCGTACCATCCCAGATGAGATCGGATCGGCTGCCATCCAGAACCCCGCGCCAATTTGCGTCTACGTCCTCAGGCCGGTCAGGGATTGCCGCGTTGTAGACATAGGCGATATTGCCTTCCTTGTCGGCGTAGATGAAATTTGTCGACGGGATCGCCATGCGCGCGATTTGCTCCTGCCACTCCTCCAGATTGGTGGTCTTGTTGAGCCGATAATACGCGTCGAGCTGCTCGACGCTGTCCATCCCGCCATAGCGGATGGCGAAATAGCCATTCTCGTTCTGGATCACCGGACCATGGACGCTGCGCAGAACTTCGCGGCTGATCGGTAGGGTGACCGGCCCCATCTTCACCGGCAATGTCACCGTCTTACGCTCCAGATCGCGCCATTCGCCATCGAGCCTGTATTGCGTGCCCGCTTCATTGACTTCGAGCTTGTAGACATCGGCCATGTCGGGGCGGTTCACCGTGTTGGTCCATCCCAGATGCTCATTGTGGCCGAGGAAAGGGAAGGGCGATCCGGGGAAATTGGCTCCGGTAAAATGCCAGCCTTCTTCGCTTTCAACACTGAATTCATACCAGGCGACCCCGCCGCGCAAAGGTTGGTGCGAATTGGAAATAAGGGTGGTGGGGCCGCCTGATCTTTCCGGCGTAACAGCAAATGCGTTTGAGCCAAGGAGCGCTGCATCTTCGCCCATCGGTAAGGGGTGGAGCAGATTGGCCTGATTGTCGCTCGCCCTCTGGTCCGCAGGCGCTGGATCACGGGGGAAACCCGGAATGTCTGGGCCGAATTCGCGCGGCAGGGGATCGCCCGCCACCAGCGGCCCGATCACATTGCCAAGGCCGAAAAAGAACGGCTGGCGCAGCACAAAACCGGCAGCAACATCTTCGCCATTCACCGGGAAGAGATTGCCCAGTTTCACCTCGTCCGGATTGTCTTCGGCAAACTGGTTTAATCCGCTTGCGTAGGCTTCAAACAAGGCCCGCGTATCATCGGGCAGGTCCTGATACTTACGCTCCGCCGTGCCGCGCGCATCGAGCAGATGATAGACATAATCGAATTGCGCCCCATCCTGGCCCGCAATCGCGCCGTATCGGCCGCGCGACATGGCAACCACGTCTTGCAGCGTGAAGAAATCATCCTCTGCATGCGCAATCGCCACTCCGAAAGCGACATCGGCATCGGTTTTGCCATAGATATGCGGGACGCCGTATTCGTCTCGAATGATCTCCGCTTCGTACGTAGTCCAGCTTTCCGGCGAGTACGTAGCTTCGTCGGCTGACAGCGGCTCCCAAGTTGCGAGCGCCACAAATGCAGCGATCATCACAATCACCAGCGCAAACGCGCCGCGCCCCAACCATTTAACCATCAATCTCTCCGAATTCTCTTGGCTGAATGTGTGCCGCCCGATTGCCCCCTTGGCAAGCGGCTTGGCGTCACCCACCTATCCGAGTAACACACCGCTCTGCTTGAGGTTTCGTTCGCGAAACACACTCGACAAAAGCAATCGGTAAGGACTTGTGTTGCTAAAATGCAACACTATATCGAGAGGGAAAGTCACATGAGGGGTCTCATCACATGAATCTCGAAAAGTTTACCGACCGCGCCAAAGGATTCCTGCAATCCGCACAGACGGTCGCCATCCGCATGAATCACCAGCGGATTACCCCGCTGCACCTGTTGAAAGCTCTTCTCGAAGACGAGGAGGGAATGGCGGCTGGCCTGATCCAGCGCGCAGGCGGCGAAACGGCGCTTGCCGTCAGCGCAGTCGACGATGGACTTGGCAAAATCCCCGTCGTCACAGGCGGCGGCGCGCAGCAGACGCCGGGCCTCGACAATGACGCCGTGCGCGTGCTCGACCAGGCAGAACAGCTCGCTGATAAAGCGGGCGATAGCTATGTAGCGGTCGAGCGTGTTTTGACAGCGCTCGCAATGGCGCCGGGCGCGGCTGGCGAAGCGATGAAGGCCGCGAGCGTCACGCCGCAGACTTTGAATGCCGCGATTGAAGCATTGCGCGGCGGCCGCACCGCAGACAGCGCCAATGCCGAAAGCTCTTATGATGCGATGGAGAAATTCGCCCGCGATCTGACGCAGGCGGCGCGCGATGGCAAGCTTGATCCCGTGATCGGCCGCGATGAAGAAATCCGCCGCGCGATCCAGATCCTTGCGCGTCGAACCAAGAACAATCCTGCGATGATCGGTGAACCCGGCACGGGTAAAACCGCGATTGCCGAAGGGCTGGCTCTGCGCATAGCCAATGGCGATGTGCCTGACAGCCTTAAAGGTCGCACGCTTATGTCGCTCGATATGGGCGCGTTGATTGCGGGTGCGAAGTATCGCGGTGAATTTGAAGAGCGGCTTAAGTCGGTACTCGATGAAGTGAAGAACGCCGATGGCCAGATCATCTTGTTCATTGATGAGATGCACACTCTGATCGGCGCAGGGGCTTCGGAAGGCTCCATGGATGCTTCAAACCTGTTGAAGCCTGCGCTTAGCCGCGGTGAACTCCACTGCATTGGTGCAACCACGCTCGATGAATACCAGAAATACGTCGAGAAAGACCCCGCGCTTCAGCGGCGCTTCCAGCCGGTCTACATCGAAGAACCTTCGGTCGAGGACACGATCTCGATCCTGCGCGGTATCAAGGACAAGTACGAACTGCACCACGGCGTGCGCATCACCGATGGCTCTATTGTGGCCGCTGCACGTCTTTCCGATCGTTACATCCAGAACAGGTTCCTTCCTGACAAAGCCATCGACCTGATGGATGAAGCGGCCAGCCGTATCCGCATGGAAGTCGAATCAAAGCCTGAGGAAATCGAAGCGCTCGATCGCCGGATCATCCAGCTGAAGATCGAAGAATCGGCGCTCGAGAAGGAGGACGACAAGGCCTCGAAAGAGCGCTTGGAGGCTCTTCGTGAGGAACTTGCAAATCTTGAGCAGGAAAGCTCCGAACTTACCACGCGCTGGCAGAATGAGCGCGACAAGATTGATGCCGAGGGCAAGATCAAGGAGCAATTGGATGCCGCGCGTCTTGAGCTCGAACAGGCCGAGCGGACCGGCGATCTCGCAAAAGCGGGTGAGCTTTCCTATGGCACGATCCCGACATTGGAAAAGCAGCTCGAAGAAGCGGAAGACCTCAACGAAGATGCGCTGCTGCGCGAGGAAGTGACCGAGGAAGACATTGCATCGGTTGTCTCCCGCTGGACCGGCATCCCCATTGAAAAGATGATGGAAGGCGAGCGCGAGAAGCTGCTCGATATGGAGAATATCCTCGGCAAGCGCGTTATCGGGCAAAGCGCAGCTATCGAAGCGGTGTCGAAAGCGGTTCGCCGCGCGCGTGCCGGCTTGCAGGATCCTGGGCGGCCATTGGGCTCATTCCTTTTCCTAGGCCCCACCGGTGTCGGCAAGACGGAGCTGACCAAAGCGCTCGCCGGATTCCTGTTCGATGATGACAGCGCAATGGTCCGCATTGATATGTCGGAATTCATGGAGAAGCACTCGGTCGCTCGCCTGATTGGCGCGCCTCCGGGATATGTTGGCTATGACGAAGGCGGGGTGCTAACCGAAAGCGTGCGTCGCCGCCCTTATCAGGTGGTGCTTTTCGACGAGGTCGAGAAAGCGCATGGCGATGTCTTCAACGTGCTTTTGCAAGTGCTCGATGATGGCCGGTTGACCGATGGTCAGGGAAGGGTGGTCGATTTCAGCAACACGCTGATCATTCTCACCTCGAACCTTGGCAGTCAGTTTCTCTCCAATCTTCCCGACGATGGCAAGGTTGCCGATGTCGAGGATCAGGTGATGGATGTGGTGCGCGGTCATTTCCGCCCCGAATTCCTCAACCGGTTGGATGAGATCATCCTGTTCCACCGCCTCGCCATGGAACACATGGCGCCGATTGTCGCAATCCAGGTCAAACGAGTGCAGAAACTGCTCGACGATCGCAAGATCACGCTCGATTTGACCGATGCGGCTCTGCGCTGGCTTGGCAGGGTAGGGTACGATCCGGTTTACGGCGCGAGACCGTTAAAGCGGGCAGTGCAGCGATACCTGCAGGATCCGCTGGCTGAGATGCTTCTCGAAGGGACTGTCCCGGACGGCACGACATTGACGGTCGATGAAGGCGACGGCGAACTCAAGATGACTGTGCAATAGGCACGGTAGTTTTGCCGCCCTGAGAGAATCGGGATTCGCTTTTTCCGGTATCTTCCATGGCTTCCCGGGCAAAAGCTTATTGTTTCGCTCCCGCTAGGCCGGAGCATGAAAACAGCATGAAGAGTGGTTTGTTTCGCGCAGACCACTCTTTTTGTTATGTGCGAAAAGTAAAATCGTCAGATTGTTGCCAGCTCTAATGAGTGAATGTGGGATTAACGCAACAGCCCCGCTAAAAGTGGCAGAGTTCGTCAGGCTGCTTTGACATCAAAACGTCACTATTGCACTTATCCGACATCGCAGGGGCTTTGTCGCGTGAAGATCAGGGGCCGTTTGGAATGCGCCAGTGTAAGCATTCCAAGATCGGAAGATTGGACGCACTGCAAGGCTTCGGTTGTCGCAACTGGAGTGATCATGAAAAAGTTTCACAGTAATTCGATGAAGGCGCTCGCCTTCTCAGCATCGGCTATCGCGTTCGTGGTAGCGGGCCCGGTCTACGCTCAGGATGAAGAGCCCGAGGCTCAGGAACAAGAAGAGGAAGAAGGGGAAGAAGAGCAGGTTAATGTTGGTACCGATGCTTCCGGCTCGACATCGGGCGGTCAAATCACCGTTACCGGTTCGCGTATTGTCCGCGACACCTACACCTCGATTTCGCCACTTCAGGTTCTGACAACCGAGAACCAACAGGCAGTTGGTGCATTCGACCCCGCACAGATTTTGCAACGGTCAGAAGCTGCGGCTGGTACACAGATCGACGCGACCTTCCTTGGCTTCGTTCTCGATAACGGCCCCGGATCACAGACGATCAACCTTCGCGGCCTTGGCGCTGATCGTACTCTGGTTCTCGTCAACGGCCGGCGCCTTGCGCCTGGCGGTGTGGGCGGTGCTCCGACCAGCCCTTCAATCAACCTGATCCCGTCGACGCTTGTTGACCGCTATGACCTGCTGCTCGACGGTGCTTCGTCGGTTTATGGTTCGGACGCTGTCGCAGGTGTTGCAAACATCATTCTGCGCAAAGACTTTGACGGTCTTGAGCTGCAGGCGAACGGTAACGTCAACACACAAGGTGGTGGCGACGACTTTATCGTTAGCGCGGCATGGGGCTTTAACACAGACCGTGCCGTTTTCGGTATCGGTGCGGAATACTCTTTCCGTGATGAGATTGCACTGAAAGACCGTGACTTCCTCGCAGACGACACAGTCAACGTTGAGGTCGATGAGGACGGCAACAGATTTACCACCGGCCTTCGCGACAACGCTATCGTCCGCAACCGTACGCCGGGTGTGACTGTTTCGGAAAGAGATGCGATTATCGACGGTATTTCCGGTCGTATCTTCATTCCAGGAACGTTCCTCGGCTCAGTCTACTTCCCGGCCAACGGCAACATTGCAAACATCCCTGGACTGAACTTTGGTGAGAGCACCAACGCTTTCGGTCAGGATCTCGACACTGATGGCGATGGCGTTCGTGACGTTGACTTCCAGAACGTGAACCTAAACGGCGCGAACCTCGATCAGACGTTCGTGCCTGAACAAGAGCTGATCAACGTCTTTGCCTATGGTGAATACACCTTCCCCGGTGAAGCTAACATCACGCCGTTCTTCGAGGCGCAATACACCCGTGCTGACATTGTCAGCCCGAACAGCAATATCCCTCAGATTTTCCCGTTCGTGCCTGCTGACAACGTGTTCAACCCTTGTAACATTGCCAGCCCGAATGGGACGGATTGTTTCGCAGCTGACAACGCGCTGCTTGGCGGTTTATTCAACCCCGGTTCTGGCAGCATTTCGACGCTTCCTATCGCCTCAATTGCGGGTGACCGGAACAACTTCGACGTCACTCAAGAGCAATATCGCGGCGTCTTGGGTGTTCGCGGTGATCTTCCGTTTATCGGATCCTCGTGGACATTCGAAATTGCAGGTGTTTATTCGCGCGCTGAAGGTCGGAACAGTGTCTCGGGCATTCGTGAAGACCGCCTGGCGTTAGCACTTGGTATTGACCCGACTGCTGATTTTAATGGCGATGGTATCGTCGATAACAACGGCGACGGCATTGCCGACGACTACAACCAGAACATCGCAATCGGCTCCGGATCGCCTCTGTCGATCACACCATGTGACGCCTCGGCTCTGGCCAACCCTTCATTGGCGGCACCGGGTCTGCTTGACGGCTGTACAGCTGTGGACCTGTTCAACCAGAGCGTGCTGGGTGCACCAATCGGTGATTTTGCCACCGCAGCTGAGCGTGACTACGTGTTCGACCAAAGCGTCTTTGACACCACCTACGAGCAGATTTTCATCAGTGGTTTTGTCACAGGTGATCTGTTTGACCTGCCTGCCGGTCCGGTTGGCCTCGTGGTTGGCGCCGAATGGCGCGAAGACTCGATCGACTCCACACCAGATTTCATCACGTCTAACGGTTTGTTCTTTGCACGCTCGTCAGATGCGGGGGCAACGGGTTCAGCTTGGATCCGTGAAGTCTTCGGTGAACTTGATGTACCTCTGGTCGCTGGTGAAACACTGGTCGAAGAACTCAATGTGAAGCTTTCGGGCCGTATTACGGACCAAGAGTTTTACGGCACAAACGGTACGTTCTCCATCGGAGGCGGCTGGCGCCCAGTTTCGCCCCTTCTCCTCAAGTTCAACTACGGAACCTCGTTCCGTGCGCCGAACCTGCGTGAGAACTTCCTCGCCAACCAGACAGGCTTCCTGACTATTACGGACCCTTGTGCAGTTCCGGACGCTGCCTTTGTAACGCCTCCTGGTGCTCCCGCAGGAACACTGCCCAGCTATCAGGCCAATCTCGATACGCGCGATCCACAAACGCTGGCTAATTGCCTCCGTGAAGGGCGTGACCCAACGATGGTTGGTATCGATGATCTTGGGCAGAACACTTTCCGCACACCAAGCCCGGAAGTTGTCTCGGGTGGTACACTTGATCTCGACCCTGAGACTTCAACCTCGATCACGACTGGCTTTGCTTTTGAAGAAAGCTTTGCGAGCGGGTTCGAGTTCTCTTTCAACTTCAACTACTATGACATTCAGATCCGCGACGCGATTGTCGAGCCGGGCGTGCAGTTCATCGTCAATGACTGTTTCACGCGGCAAGATGGTATTCGCAGCCCGTTCTGTGACCGGATCGGCACCGATCCAACTGGTCGGATGCTGGTGAGCGACGTGTTCCAAGGCTTCTTGAACTTTAACGAAGAGGCTGTTCGCGGCATCGATTTGAACGCAACCTTTGCTAAGGACGTGCTGATCGGTGGCGAAACATTCGATCTGTCGCTTGAGCTCCGGGCCAACCACCTCATTGAGCGTTCAATTCTGTTCATCGATGCCGAAGGCAACCTGACCGAGAACAATTTGGCTGGCGAGTTTGGTTTCCCAAGTTGGACTGGCCGTGCGACGTTCTTCGTCGATTGGGAAGATTTCCGCTTCACCTGGCAGACACGCTACATCGGTGATGTTGAGGAAGACGAATCTGCGATCGATGAGTTCGATGATGCCTTTGGTAATCGCGGCACCGGCTTCTTCTCAGACACGTGTCTGGGTGATGGCACGGCCAACGTGGCAGGTGACGGACGCTTCTGCCGCAACGTCGGCTTTGTTGACGAGTGGTTCGAGCACACTGCTTCGGTGCGCTGGGACAATGACACCATCCGCATTATTGCTGGTGTGACCAACATCTTTGACCGCGCACCGCCGCAGGTCGATGATGAGGCTTTCGTCACAAGCATTTCGAACGTGCCACTCGGCAACGGCTATAACATTGATGGCCGTGAGTTCTTCGCTCAGATTCTTTACCGTTTCTGATCGAAAGTTACAAAAATTGACTGAAAATTGGGGCTTCTCAGCACTTGCCGAGAGGCCCCTTTTTTGATTTACTGCGCAGGTTCGAGCTGCTGGACGGGAGGCTAGGCGGCTCACATGAACCTCCGATTTTTCTATGAACTGGAAGATTTATTCATGAAGCTTTTGAAAGCCCCATTAATGGCCGCAATGGCCAGTGTTTCTGTGCTGGGTCTCGGCATCGCGGCAGCACCTGCCGAAACACAAGCGCAATCCTCCGTCCCGGTTGATGTCTGGGCCCTGCGCAGTGTTGTGAATGCCGTCCAAGTCTCGCCTGATGGCAAGCACGTACTGGTGCACAAGATTGAAAGCCGCGAAGGCGACTACCTTCTCGAGATATACAAGACCGACGATCTTAGTGAGCCAATCCGCCGCCTCAATGCAAAGCCGATGGAAATCATCAGCGCACAGTGGGTTGGCAACAATTACATCTTTGGCACGGCCTGGCAGGTCAATCGCAGCCAGGTAAAACGTCCGGAAGCGGATATCCGGGATTATCTTGGGTATTCCTACAACCTTGAGAAGAACAAGTTCAAATCTCTCGAAGGTACGTTCAGCGTTGTGAATACGCTGCCGAACGATCCAGAAAACATTCTGGTGTCGGACGCTAACTCAATCCCAGATCCTACCGGTGTTGACCCGTTCGAAGCGTTTCGTCCGCGTGCCTATTATAAGTTTAATCTGGATCGTGCTTCCCGCTCGCTCGTCCTCAGAGGGAATAGCAAGTTCCCTCAAGTGTTGCTGTGGGACAGTGACGGCAATCCCCGCTACACGCGTACTCTCGAGAACGACAACATCCTGCGCGAGTATTATCGCAAGCCTGGCGATAGCTCATGGACGAAATTCCAGGAAATGGATTTCGAGGATACCAACAATCTCTATCGCGTGCTCGCAGGCTTCCACGGCATCGCCGGCTTTAAAGACGGCGATCCCAGCACTGGCTATCTGATCGATAACCGCAATGGCGATGACAAGGCGGGCCTGTATGAATTTGACTTCAATTCGGGCACTGTTGGCAAGCTGCTTTTCAAGCCTGAGCAATCAGATGTGATGGGAATTCAGACCCACTCCATACCGGGCAATGACAAGCTTGTTGCCGCTCGCTATCCAGGCGCGAAAATGGAGCGTCACTGGTTCGATGAGGACGAGAAAGCTCTTTACGAAGCGCTCCAGCAGCAAATCCCGTATGCACACAACGTCACGATCACAAGCCGTTCGACAGATGGCAATACGATGATCGTCCGCAATGTCGGCCCCCGCGATCCAGTGTCATACTGGATGGTCAAGGACGGCAAACTGGCAAAGCTCGGAAGCAGCAATCCGCTTGTGAGCGCAGAGCAGCTCAACGAAGTGCGTTACATCCGCTACACTGCGCGCGACGGGCTCGAAATCCCGGCATATGTGACAGTGCCAAAGGGTGAGGGACCGTTCCCACTCATTGTGCAGCACAATGGCGGGCCGCACGTAAACGGCATGGTCTCGTATGACGAAATGGGACAGATGCTTGCGAATGCCGGCTACATGGTCCTGCACCCAGAGAACCGGATTTCCACCGGGTGGGGTCAGAAGCACTTTGACGCCGGATATGGCGAGCACGGTCTGGCCATGCAGGACGACAAGGATGACGGTGTTAAGTACCTGATTGAACAGGGCCTCGCTGATCCTGACCGTGTTGCTTTCTTCGGTTGGTCCTACGGTGGTTATGCTGCACTTGTGGCGGCTGCTCGCGATGACAATCTCTATCAGTGCTCGATCGCAGTGAACGGCGTTGCAGATGCTGAAAAGCAGTATCTGGGTCGCCGCGACGGAGATCTCAAAGCGCTTGATGAATGGTCAAAGCGCCGCGGCACGATCGGGATCAATCCCATCAACGAAGTCGACAAGGTGAACATCCCGCTGCTCATGATCCACAGCGACAATGATCGCCGCGTGATGTATTATCACTTCAGGGATTATAAGAAGAAATTCGAAGCCGCGGGTAAGCAGGGTCAGTTTGTTACGCTCGAAGGTGCCGATCACTTCGGGAACACGCTAATGTTCAATCACCAGCAGCAGCTTTACACAAAGATGCTGGACTACCTGGCGAACGATTGCGGCCCCGGAGGGCTATAGGATCGTCTGCAAGGAATTGAAAAAGAAAGCCCGGCCTACTCAGAGTAGGCCGGGCTTTCTTTTAGCGCTTCAATTAAGAGAGCTAGCAAAAGGCGCTGGCGGTTTATCCGATGCGATTGCCACGCACGCCTTTGCGGCCGTCAATCCTGATCCAATACGTGCCCATCGTGGCCGGCTTGAACTCGACCGATTGCCCAACTTCAGGAGCCCGAGCGCGGATCGAGTTGTTCTTGATCCGCCACTTGGCGTTTCCTTCCTCAATCCAAAAGTGCCACTCTTTCGATCCGACTTTGCGCACGCGGGTAATGGTTGAGACGAGACGTTTGTTCTCTTCTCTTTCCTCTTCGGTAGCGGCTTCAAAGATGCCCGCATCGGGCAGTGAGTAGCCATAAAGCTTCTTTCGCGCTTCGCTGATCTGCTCTGAATCGACGACTTTCACATCGCCCTTATTGCTCGCTCCAACGAGAGTGCCAACTTCACGGTCGAAGCAAGCGAGACGTTCAGCATCGTTCTCAATTGCGGTGCAAGTCTCAAGCTTGCCGATCAGCGGACTCGTTCCAATACCTTCATCACTTCGATCTTGCGCAATTGCGCTAGAATAGCCCAAAGCCGCCAAGCTGGCTGCCAGACCAAATTGGAGTGATCGTTTCATGCTTTTTCTCTTATTCTAAAGCTCTGGAGCCTGACCGGGCCTTTGTTGAGCGGTACGATGCGGAGCTCGGTTAAACAGCGAAATCTTATTGCTCACAACGCCCTACCGGATCAATTTGAACCAGGAAGAAATCCTGGCTGGTTGTCCTGAACGAAATCACGAGTTGCTTCGTTGCCGCGCCGCGACACGAGCGCCCATTCGCGATTTGTCATGCAAGTGCGCTTACGCCGAGCACGCGATCCAATGACGGACTCGCTTTTGCACCGGACATAATCGGGGTGTGACCTGTCAGTGATCTTTTCCTTCTTGGCCGGCTTTTCCTCGACCACGTCGATGTTTGGGTCTGCCACCGGTTCAGCCTCGACTGCTTCGGGTCCCACTTGCTCGGCTTCCTCTGAGGCCTGCTCGACTTCGCTCTCTTGCGCCAAACTTGGAAAAGCGAGCGCTGATGCCAGAGCGACGATCGTAAGCTTCTGATACATATTAGCAGTTCTTGAAATCATGGGGACACCTCCTTTGGTGATGGAGTATCACAGAGGCAGGCACAAAAAAAGGGCGGGTCCGAAAACCCGCCCTTTCCTGTTCTTGTTGTCTAATCAAATAATTAGAAGCTCAAACGGACGCTCGCGCTGTAACGACGACCCAGCGGATCGTACGTCGACGGGTAGATGTTACCCGAGTTGAACGCGGTCGTACCAATGTTCGAACCAACGATGGTTGGCTTGTTGTCGAAGACATTGGTCGCGGTGAGCGTGAAGAGAAGGTTCTCCATCACATCCCAC
The DNA here is from genome assembly GCF_001542875.1 of Erythrobacter sp. YT30. GTDB lineage: Bacteria > Pseudomonadota > Alphaproteobacteria > Sphingomonadales > Sphingomonadaceae > Erythrobacter. The sequence continues at coordinate 30,635 of NZ_LMAF01000003.1, forward strand.
TGGAACGTCAGGTCAAAGTAGCTTTCCGAAGGAATGCTGCGGAACTCTTCTTGGACGATACAGCCGCCTGGGTCCGCACCGAGTGGATCAGGGCAACCATCTGGATCAGCCTCAGCAGCGTCGAGTTCTGCCTGGAACTGAAGCGGCTCGTAATCAACGCCGCTCAGGAAACGCCAACGCAGTGACAACGAGTAGTCATCAAAGAAGTTGAGCGTTGTACGCTGGTTGAAGACGAACTCAGGCTGGATTTCACCAGCTGAGTTACCGCAGTTCACAGAGTAGAAACCTACGCAATCACGAACAACAGAGTTCGGGTCACCAGCAATCGCCTGGAACGTGTTCGAATTCGTCCACGTACCTTCGAAGTTGAGGTTCAACGAAATGTTGTCGGTGAGCTCAGTGCCGTAGTTCAAACGAACGTCGATACCGTCGGTTTCGATCACACCCAGGTTGGTGAGATTCTGGATAAGACCTGGAACTTCGTTCACAGCACCCGCGATTTCACCAGTGGTCGAGCTACGCACAACCAGTTGACAGAATTCGTTGGTGTTGAAGTCCAGATTTCCGCTCTGATAACAGCCACCGATGATGTCACCGATAGCTGGTGAGCCGATTGCGTCTTCAATCGAGATGTTGAAGTAATCAACCGTGAACGTCAGACCAGGCAGGAAGTCTGGCTGTGCGATGAAGCCAAGCGTCCAGGTTTCAGCCTGCTCAGTGTCGAGCTGCAAGTTACCACCAGTAGTGGTGTTGATTTGACCAGCTGGTGGCTGGTTAATCAAACCGGCATTGACGATCGCAGCTGGTGCGCCTTGAGCGATACAGACAGCGGCAAGAGCCGGGTCTGCTGTCGGGGCGTTACCTGCACATGGATCAAGGGCAAGGTTGTCCAGACCGGTGATGACCGGGAAGAACAACTCACCAATGTTCGGTGCACGCGCCGCGCGCTGGAAGTTACCGCGGATCGAGAAGCCTGGTACAGGCTCCCAAGTCGCGCCGACTTTCCAGGTGAACTCGTTGCTTGAAAGCTCGTAGTTCGAGTAACGAGCGCCAAGATCGAGGGTCAGCTGCTCTGCGAAGGAAGCACCTTCGACAATCGGAATGATAAGTTCGCCGTATACGTCGAACACGTCATAAGAACCGTCGAAGTTCGGGTCAGCGGCACCGCCACCAACAACCTGACCAGACTGCGATGCTTCATCAGCAAACTGGCTGGTGGTGAACTCACGATATTCCGCACCAACGGCAAAGTTCACTGGAGTTTCTGCGAACAGGGTGATCGGCAGATCGCCAAAGACTGTACCCTGAACAGTGCCGATCGATGAAGTATCGATAACTTGCTGTGTCAGGTTGAAGGCAAAGTCTTGCGACGCTTGCGAACCAAGGTCACCAGCAGGGCCGAACAGATCAACAGGAGCACAACCCGAAGACGGATCGATACACACTGCGCCGCCAGATCCATCTGGAATTGCGAGCAATGCCTGTTGCAGGCGGCTCAGACGAGCAAAGCCCGACTGACGCTGAATACGCTCGGATTCGCCGTAGGTGGCGAACAGATCATATTCGATGCTGTCGGTGATGTTTCCGCGAGCACCAACCACGATGTTGAAAAGAGTGGTGGTGAAGTCAGAATCACGCGTGCCGATTTCGACCGTACGACGACGAATTTGTGTGCCGAACTGGACGTAATCGGGGTTTTGCGAGCCGTCAGCCAAAGTAGGGCCGAACTGGGTGTTACGAGCAGCGGTGAATTCCGCAGCAGACAGGCCCAGAGCATCGCCAAAGCGCTGAGCGATTGCGTCAGGCAGAAGTGGGTTGTTGAGGTTCAACTGGTAGGTGTTGAAGAACGAACCACCAGGAGCAATGATTGTCGAAACGGTCTGCTTCGAGAACACTGCCTGCGAGTAGAGTTCGACGTTGTCGTTGATCTCATAGTTCGCAGCACCGTAGATGTTGTAACGCTCAAACGGTGTCTGGAAGATGTTGAACGGGTTGAAGTTGAACGGGCCTGCGCCGCTGTTCACACCTGGTGTGATGTCCGTACCGTCATTGTTGATCTGGCCGGTCACTGTACCGAAAGGCTCACCAGCGAAGCTTGTGCCTGCAGGGCAGTTTGCTTCGTCCGGGAATACCATCATGTCACAGACGGTGGCCGGGTTGGTCGGGCCGGTGAACACGAAGTTGCCAGGTACCGAGTTGGACGAACCGCCGGGGTTGCCCGAGAACGAGCTCACGTTGAAGACGGAGAAGTCACGGTCGCCCTGAAATACGGCTGACTGATCCTGATAGCCGATGCTGAGAACAGCGTTACCGCGGCCATCATCGAAGTTTGCGCCGAGGGTCAATTCCGCACGGAAAAGCTCGCCGTCGCCTTCTTCGGTGATCTGGCTGGTGAAGTCAGCCTGAACGCCTGCGAAGTCTTTCTTGGTGATGAAGTTGACAACACCAGACACAGCATCAGCACCGTAAGTGGTGGTAGCACCACCGGTCAGGATGTCGGTCCGCTCAATGATTGCGAGCGGGATGTTGTTCAAGTCAACGCGGCCAGTTTCGTCAGCAGGGACAAAACGACGACCGTCGAGAAGGACGAGGTTACGGACCGAGCCGATACCACGCAGGTTGACGAATGATGCACCGCCGTTGCCGTTGTTAACCTGGGCGCCGATGCTGGAAACAGCGCCGGGAAGTTCGCGGAGGAACTGTTCAGCGACGTTGGTCTGACGCAGTGTCAGTTCTTCTTCGCCAACAGCTGCAACCGGGCTGGAAAGCAGCAGGTTGGGGTCAGTGACGCGTGAACCCGTCACGATGATGCCTTCGGAGCTGACCGATGCTTCTTCTTCCTCGGTCACGTCCGCATCCTGAGCGAAAGACGGCGTAGCTGCGAGCGCGAGGCCTACAGCAACCGACCCAACGCTCAGTCGCAATTGTGTGGTCTTTTTCATTGGTAATGTACCCTTGTTATGGTGATCAGACGGTCGCCCGCCTGACGCATACGTGGCGAAATTTCGCAACTTTGCCCTAAGACACCCCTGCAAAATCCCGCCTGGTTTGGGACAATTTTCGATGAAAATCAGGGCGTTAAGCACCCAAAATCGCATCAAATCTTTGCCTCTGACCCTGAAATGGCCAATTTAGGTGGGCAAGGAAACCCAAGTGGCGCCAATTTTGGAAAATCGGATAACCGTGTAGCGTCGGTGCAACACTGTAAACTGTCAGTAATCTGAAACGACGCTTTTGCTGCGCTTTCGCGGTGGGAGAGTGATGCAAAGTTACCGAGTTGTTAAATCGATCTGCAAAAAAGTGCCGCCCATTTTGATGTGAAAACTCCCCGAAATCTGACGGGCCAAGACCAATTTTGTGTCATTTAAGTCGCATAACTAACGACATCAAAGGCCGTCGTTATGCGGCCCTGGCTGTTTTCCGCCGTAAATGGAGTGGTGCCATGGTAAAGCGTAGAGGGGAAAAGGGCGAGGTGTCCCTCAACTGGTTTCAGCGTTCGAACCGGTTTGAGATCCAATCCCAAATCGGCTGGCGGACGGCCCAGCTCAAGCCATCCTTGCTTCGCCCTATCGTCTTCAATTGCCTCAGGAACGGCGCAATACAGCGCACTCGAAATGATACCACTGGGATGAATGTGAGACGCGTGATGATCGCCTTTGGCTGAAGCGCGCGATGAGCCGCCAGCCAATCGGACCGACCACGACCCGGCAAGTGTCCATCGACTATCTCTATGTCTGAGCAAAGGGTGCGCGCCGTCTGCTAACGGCAATTCACGTCGGTACTCTTCCAGTGTGGTCCGGATTGCCTCTTGTAACTCTGCAAACACCTGCTCCTTACGATGGAAAAGAACGCCTCGTGTTTGAGTGCCTCCACGCAAGGACTGGCTGAGAGGCATGGCGCTGCTTTTGTGCAGTGTTCGCAGCATGTCGGTTGCTTCTTCAAGCAGACCCACGCGAGCTTTGAGAGGGCGCAACTGCACCAGCCCCGTCTGCTCGTGTAGCCATTCAGCGCGATCATCTGTTGTCTTTCGCCAGATGATCGAGAGCAACGCCCATGCGGCGATGCTCCACGGAGCTTGGGCAAGTACGCGTTCGAGCAGAGCCTGCGCGCTCGACCAATCGCTTGCCCTTACGCGGTGGCGTGCTTCTTGTATCAAGCGTGCCGGTCGGTCGTCTTTCAAGTCCGCAAAGATCGTTTCTGCGCGATCCCATTGCCCTGAAGCGCTCGCATTTGCTGCCTCAAGCAGGGCAAAATGCGGCTCATTCGGGAAACGCTGCCTTGCCTCATGAGCCACATCAGCTGCCGCGCCAGCATAATCCAGCCCCGCAAGCGCATCGACATGGGTCGCAGGAATATTGGGATCCTGCGGAATGCGCTTGGCAGCAATCCGAAAATCCTGCGCAAAATCATCCTCGTTCGAGGCAATCCTCAATCCGGCCAGGAATTCCAGTGCCGCGATAAATCCGGGCGCCTGTTCGCATATCTGTCTGGCGATGATCTGTGCGCCTTTGGCATCGCCTGCGACGTCCAGCGCCTGCGCTTTTCCGAGCCAGAGATCGGCGTTTCTGGGGTCTGCTTTGAGTGCTCTATCGAACCAATTCAGAGCATCGGCCTCGCCTCGCGCCAGGGCGAGGCGAGCCCTGCCATGAAGGGCGGCTGGATGGCGAGGATGGGCTGCCAGAACACCGTCAAACTCGCGCGCTGCTTCTGCCACGTCGCCTGATTTGCGCTTTGCATTTGCGCTGCGAACCATCGCGTCCCACTCGGCGATTTGGCTGTCAGAGGCGGGATTGGACATTGCGGGCGAGACTCTTTGGCAAGGCGTTGGGCCCGCGTGCCGTAGCGTGACGCGGCGCGCACGGCCAGAACATCATTTTGAGCGGTTGATTCCCGCTTCGCGCTCCCATAGTCAGTGGCCAAACAAAACGTTTACGTAAACGGGAAGGAACCTCTCACAATGACTACAGCCTATATCGTTGATGCCGTTCGCACCGCAGGCGGCAGACGGGGAGGGCGCCTTGCCGGCGTGCATCCGGTGGACCTGTTGGCGAAGAGCCTCGATGCGGTCGTGGATCGCAGCGGCATTGATCCTAATGCAATCGACGATGTGGTGACCGGCTGCGTCAGCCAGGCTGGTGAACAGGCCATGCAAGTCGGGCGCATGGGCGTCCTCGCATCAAAGCTTCCGCAATCCACTCCGGCTGTGACGATTGATCGGCAGTGCGGTTCATCCCAGCAAGCGATCCAGTTCGCAGCGCAAGCCGTGATGAGCGGAACGCAGGATGTTGTGATCGCCAGCGGCGTTGAGAGCATGACGCGCGTGCCGATGGGATCGAACGCGACGCTGCACATGAAGGAAGGGCTTGGCCACTACAAATCACCCGGCCTTGAAGAGAAGTTTCCCGGCATTCAGTTCAGCCAGTTCATGGGCGCTGAGATGATCGCCAAAAAGCACGGCATGACGAAGGATGAGCTCGATCAGTTTGCTCTCGAAAGCCATAAGAAAGCGATTGCCGCGACCGAAGCGGGCGCGTTCGAAAACGAAATCGTGCCCATTCAGATCGAAACGCCTGAAGGCGAAGACACGCACACGGTCGATGAAGGCATCCGGTTTGATGCCACACTTGAAGGGATTGCGGGCGTAAAGCTGATCGATCCCAACGGCATGGTCACCGCTGCATCAGCCAGCCAGATTTGCGATGGATCATCGGCTGTTCTGGTCGTGTCGGAAGAGGCTCTGAAACGCCACAATCTGACCCCGATGGCGCGCATCCACAATCTGACCGTTACCGCGGGCGATCCGGTCATCATGCTCGAAGAACCACTGTTCGCAACGGACAAGGCGCTCGAGAGGGCAGGCATGAAAATGGCCGACATTGACCTCTATGAAGTCAACGAAGCCTTTGCTCCGGTCCCACTCGCATGGTTGAAGCACACTGGTGCTGATCCTGAAAAGCTGAACGTTCATGGCGGCGCAATCGCGCTCGGCCACCCGCTGGGTGCTTCGGGTACGAAACTCATGGCGACGCTTGTCCACGCCCTTAAACGGCACGACAAGAAATATGGCCTCCAGACCATGTGCGAAGGCGGCGGCGTCGCCAACGTCACCATTGTTGAAAGCGTTTAAGAATACTCACGATCCAAGAGGAACACTGTAATGGAAGTATCTGCAAATACCCCCGCCGTCGTTACCGGCGGAGCCTCCGGTCTCGGCGCGGCCACTGCGCGCGCGATTGCTGCCAAAGGCGCCAAAGTCGCGATCTTCGACATGAACGAGGAAAAGGGCAACGCGATGGCCGAAGAGCTCGGCGGCGTGTTCTGCAAAGTGAACGTCACCAGCGATGATGAAGTCGATGCAGGCTTTGCCAAGGCCCGTGAAGCACACGGGCAAGAGCGCATCCTCGTTAATTGTGCAGGCATCGGCAATGCGATCAAAACCGCCAGCCGCGACAAGCAAACGGGCGAGATCAAGCACTTCCCGATCAGCGCTTTTGACTTTGTCATTCAGGTCAACCTGATCGGCACATTCCGCTGCATTGCCAAATCAGCCGCTGGCATGATGAGCCTTGACCCGTTGAACGATGAAGGCGCACGCGGCGCGATCGTCAACACGGCCTCGGTTGCGGCAGAAGACGGCCAAATGGGCCAAGCTGCGTATTCGGCGTCGAAAGGCGGCGTTGTCGGCATGACGCTTCCCATCGCGCGCGACCTGATGCGCGAAGGCATCCGCGTAAACACGATCCTTCCCGGCATTTTCAACACCCCGCTGATGAATGCAGCCCCGCCGCAAGTGAAAGAAGCGCTTGCCGCATCGGTCCCATTCCCCAAGCGTTTGGGTAACCCGGAAGAATACGCGAAGCTTGCAATGTGCATGATCGAAACCGGATACTTCAACGGCGAAGACGTGCGGCTTGACGGCGCGATCCGGATGGCTCCGCGCTAAGACTGAAAAACCAAGTAGCAAAAGCCCCCGCTGTCATGGCGACAGCGGGGGCTTTTTGCATTCGGGGATAATATCAGAGGCCTTGGCCGCCTGAAATCTCGATGCGTTCGCCCGACATCCAACGCATGTCATTGGAAAGGATCGCGGCTACCGCGTCGCCAATTTCTTCGGGAAGGCCGGGGCGACCCAGCGCTGTCATTGCAGACACGTGCGCATTGACTTCTGGATTGTCGCGAACCGCGCCGCCGCCAAAATCGGTTTCAATCGCGCCGGGTGCAATCGTGTTCACTCGAATACCGCGAGCGCCCAATTCCTTCGCCGCGTAACGCGCCATGACTTCGATTGCGCCTTTCATTGCAGCATAGGCGCCGTACCCTGGCAGTGCGAAACGGGCCAGGCCGGACGAAACGAAGAGGACCCGGCCGCCATCGGTGATCAAAGGCAGCATGCTCTGCGTCAATGCAAGCGGCGCGCGGACATGCAAGCGGTACATAGCGTCCAGCCCCGAAAGATCAGTGTCAGCAAGCTGAGCATAGTGCGCTGCGCCCGCATTGTTGACGAGGCCGCCAAGCGTGTCGCTGCCCAATTCGGCAAGCGCCGCTTTCACTTCGCCAGCAAAACTATCGGTGTCGGTTGTCTCCGCATCGAAGGGTAGCATCACGACACGGCCGCCAAGCGCCTCGGCTTCCTTTGCGACATTTGCCGCTTCGTCTGCACTGCTTCTGTAGGTGCCGATCACATCGCGACCGCGGGACGCCAATGCGAGTGTCATTGCACGGCCAAGACCGCGGCTTGCACCAGTGATGAGGATGGGTTGGGTTGCGTTCGTCATCGTAATTCTCCTTGTGTGTGACCAGCCGCGCTGGCGATGCAGGAGATATGTAGCGATCATCTAAATGTCGGTAGACACATATTCTGCATTTGCTAATTGCGGAATATGCACGAAGATAGTCTCGATCAGATTTTCATCCGCGTCGTGGAGGCGGGAAGTCTGAGGTCGGTCGCGATGGAGCTTGGCATTGATCCGTCTTCCGTCAGCCGAAAGGTGAGCGCATTGGAAGATCGCCTGCAGGCCAAACTGCTTCGCCGATCAACAAAGCGTTCTGTCCCAACCGAGGCGGGGCGCAGGTATTACGAGGGTGTGCGAAGGCTGCTTGACGAGCGGCTCGCTCTTGAATCCGACGTGGCGGGTTTGATCGATGAACCTCGCGGCCGCTTGCGCATCGGTGCGTCGGTTGATTTTGGCGCTCGGTTTGTCGCGCCGGTGGTTGCGGGATTGCTGAACAGCGCGCCCGATCTCGACATTGAACTCGTGCTGGGAAGCAATTTTGAAAACCTGACCGAAGCTGGATTGGATGCAGTTGTCCGGATTGGGAGGCTGTCCGATTCCAGCTTGATCGCAAAGCGCATCGGGATTGTCCCCCGCGTGATTGTCGCTTCGGCGGAATATGGGGAGCGAAACGATCTGCCCCGCAGTCCTGAGCAACTCGCAAAACATCCGTTCGTTTTTTATCGCGGTGGTCAGCGCCGTCTGTCGATAGAACTTACCTGGAAGGACAAGCAGAAAACGATCGAAGTCACTGGCCGCGTCGCGGCGAACAGCGTGACGGCGATCCGGTCCTTGGTCTTGGGAGGTGCCGGCTTGCACCATGGACCGCTCTGGGCGTTTGAGGACGATATCGCAGATGGAAGGATGATCGCGGTTTTGCCCAAATGGGAATTGCACGCCTTCCCATTTTACGTGCTGTGGCCCCAATCAGATTTTTTGCCCGCCAAGGTTCGCGAATTTGCTGACCGCATGGCAAAAGCGGCTGCCAATGAACCGTCGCTTCGCTGATCCATCCCGCTTTTCCGGGGAGAAGCCCTGCTGATTAAATGACCTATGCCAATGCGTTCGAAATTCGGTATCAAAAGCGATGACAGGCTGGTTCCAACCGGTAATCCTCGCAGAGAGAAACGTGAGACCAAACAATGACTGACTACACCCAAATCCTCGTCGACAAGGCGAATGGCATCGCCACCATCACTCTCAATCGTCCGGAGAAAATGAACGCATACACCCGGACGATGGGTGCAGAGATCATCGCGGCGATGGATGATATCGATGCGGATGATGATGTTCGCGCGGTGATCTTTACCGGCGCGGGGGAGAAGGCATTTTGTGCTGGTGCGGATTTGACGCCAGAGGGCGGTGGGCAGGTTTTTTCTGACGCCGCGCAGGTCGATGATTTGTCCGATGAACGGGTCCGCGATGGGGGCGGTTTGCTCACCTTGCGGCTGTTTGAAAGCAAGAAGCCGCTCATTTCTGCGTGTAATGGCGTCGCTGTTGGAGTGGGCGCGACGATGCAGCTGGCGATGGATATTCGCCTCGCTGCGTCCCATGCGCGTTTCGGTTTTGTCTTCGCGCGGCGCGGGATCGTACCAGAGGCAGCGTCGAGCTGGTTCCTGCCTCGCATTGTCGGGATCAGCCAGGCACTCGAATGGTGTTATTCAGGGCGCGTGTTCGATGCGGAAGAAGCGAAAGCTGGCGGGTTGATCAAAGCCGTGCATCATCCCGAGGAGCTCATCTTCGCAGCCCAAACGCTCGCACGGGAGATCGCCGACAACACCTCTGCAATCTCCGTTGCGATGACGCGGGCGATGATGTGGCGTTTGATGAGCACCGATCACCCGATGGAAGCGCACAAGATCGATAGCCGGGCAATCTACAAATTGTCGCGCGGCAAAGATGCGCAGGAAGGCATTGCGAGCTTCCTTGAAAAGCGCAATCCGGTCTATCCCGGCAAAGTCAGCGAAGACATGCCAGATTTCTACCCCTGGTGGCCCGAAGCGAAATACGAATAAGCGAGATCCGAGTGAGCGACAGTTTGAACAAATCCGCATCCAAGCCGGAAAACGGGCAGCTTGAAGACTTCATGCCCTATCAGCTGTCGGTCACGTCAAACGCGGTTAGCGCCGTTATCGCAGAGCGTTACCGCAACCGATTTGCACTGAAGATCCCGGAATGGCGGATCATGGCGGTTCTGGGCAATCGCCATGAAACGCGGGTGGGGGTGACCCAGCGCGAGCTCACTGAAGTCACCTTGATGGATAAGGTCGCCGTCAATCGCGCTTGCAAAGTGTTGGAGGATCGCGGGCTTATTGAACGGCTTCCCAATGTGGAGGATGGCCGGTCGCATCTTTTGGCGCTTACCGCAGAGGGCAGGGGCATTCATCTTGAAGTGATGCCTTTGGCGCAAGCGATAGAGCGTGAATTGATGGCAGCGCTGGAACCCGATGAAAGGGAAGCATTCCGCGCCATGCTTGAACGGCTGCGACAACGAGCCGGGGCGCTCGCGCAAAACGGATAACGAAAAAGGGCCGGCGTTGATGCGCCGGCCCTTTTGTTTTTTGCGGTGTCGGTTGCTCGCTATTTGATGAGAGCATCCGAGATGTCACAGGCCGCCGGTCCAAGGATCACGATGAACAGGACGGGCAGAATGAACATGATCAGCGGAATGGTCATAATCGCAGGCAGACGCGCGGCTTTTTCTTCAGCGCGCATCATGCGCTCGTTCCGGAATTCAGCCGACAGGACGCGCAGGGCAGAAGCCAGCGGCGTACCATAGCGTTCGGTCTGGACCATGGTGGTCACCACGCCTTTAACCGCCTCGAGATCGACCCGGTAGGCAAGGTTGTCGAACGCCATTTTCCGTTCCGAAAGGAAGGATAGCTCAATCGCGGTAAGCGCGAATTCATCGCCCAATTCGGGGTACGCGCGGCCCAGTTCCTTTGCGACGCGGTTGAACGCGGCATCAACGGTAAGACCAGCCTCGGCACAGATCACGAGCAGATCGAGCGCGTCTGGAAGGCCGCGTTGAATTTCAAGCGTGCGCTTTGAAGCCTTGTTGCTGAGGTACAGCTCAGGGCCTTTGTATCCGAGGAAAACCAGAGCAGCGAAGCCGAACAGCTTCTTCATTGAGCCATCGCCGAATTCGAAGAAATCGACCCAGTAAAAGAGCACAAAGCCGATAAGGCCGAACACGATTGGCAGAATCGCGCGCAAACCGATGATGATGACCGCGAGTTCCTTATTGCGGAAACCGGCATGGGCCAGTTTTTGCTGAACTTCTTCGATCTGGCTCTGCTGGAGAACATTCATTTTCCCCAGGCTGTCTTTGACCTTGTCGGTCGTATCGGATTTGCGAACCAGGCTTGCGCGTTTCTTCGCAGAACTCGTCACGATGCCAGCTTTGAGCTGTTCGCGGCGTTCGTTCAGCGATTTGACGCGCTTTGCCATCGGGTCCTTGATCGTGACCGCAGCGTAAATCGCCATGACCACGGCAAAGGCCGCCAAACCGGCAAGGATGGTGCCGATAAGGATGACATCAAAGCCAAGAATTGTTGGGCCGGCTGGTTGTTCAAGCATGATATTCTAGCCCCGGCTCAAATTTCGAAACTGACCATTTTGGCCATGATGAAGACACCGATGCCCATCCAGACCAAGCCGCCAAGGCCGGCCACGATCAGGCGATCTTCGTAGAAGAATCCGCCGATGTAATCGGGATTGATCCAGTAGATCAGGCCAAACACGATGAAGGGGAGCGAGCCCACGATGTAGGCAGACGCCTTTGATTCAGAGCTCATCGCCTTGATCTTCAGCTTCATCTGCGAACGCTTGCGAAGCACGTCGGCAAGGTTCGACAGAGTCTCAGCCAGGTTACCACCTGTCTCGCGCTGAATGGCGAGCGTGATGCAGAAGAAGTTGAATTCAGGAATGCCGAGACGATCTGCGGTCTCCTGAAGCGAATCTTCCATTGTTTTACCGATCTTGATGCGCTCAACGATGCCTTTGAATTCGACGCCGACCGGGCCCGGAATTTCCTGTGCGACAACCGACAGGGTTTCCGTAACAGGCAGACCGGAGCGAAGGCCGCGAACAAGCAATTCAATGCCGTCGGGAAACTTCGAGTTGAACTGGTTCGTACGCTTGCCGATCATGAAGCCGACTACGAAGTGCGGGATCAGAGCGCCGAGAAACAGGCCAACACCAGCAGCAAGAAGCAGAGCGCCCGATTGGATAAAGATCAGCACGCCGAAGACGAGCGCGATGCCAAGCGATGTGTAGATGTACTGCGACACGGTCCAGGCTTTGCCTGTGCGATCCAGCCGCATGGCGAGTGCTTCAGTGCGCGAGCCAGATCCGGCAACCTGATAGGTTTTGGGCTTGCGCTGCGCGATCGCCTTTTTCAGCTGCGATTCCACTTTGGCATCGGTGCTGTCGGAGTGGCGATAATTGATCGCTTCCAAGCGGCGTTTCTGCGCTTTACCCGCGCCAGAACCGCTGACGAGCAGATAGCCGCCCACCAGGATGGCAAAGATCACAAGCGTGATGATCAGGGTCTCAAAGACGTCCATAATGAATTGTCCTGCCGTATCCCTATCGTTGGTTGGCTATGGGCAAAGCGCGACTGGCCCCACCCACGTTTGAGGATTGCGGCCACGTGCCTGCCGGCACGCGGCCACATCCCCTGTTCTTATTCAGCCGGTTCTTCGGCTTGCGACTTGTCTTTCTTTGCGAGGAGAGATTTGAAATCGAAGCCGCCGAGGAGGGATTTCTTCTCTTCGGTGATCGATTCCAGATCTTCTTCGCTGGCGCCCATGACGCGTTCCGCAAGCTGCTTGATCGTTGCAGATGCCTTGCTTGATGCGTTCGCTTCGACGAACACCTGGCCAAGCTTGGCTGCGTTCGATGCCGCTTTCACATCATAAGGAATGGCAAAGTCGATCTTGCGTTCGATCGATGCTTCGAAATCGGCTTTGCTGATTTCGGCAACGCTCGGCTGCACCTTGTTTGCAACGATCATCGGATGCGCATGGGCTGCATTGGCTTTGAGCCAGGACAGGATGCGGATCGTGTCGCGTGCAGATGCCAATGTGAGTTCGCAAGTCACAAGGACGAGGTTCACGTCAGCCAGCAGATGCGGGAAGTTGATCAGCATGTTGCGCGGCAGGTCGATAACGGTCATTTCGAAAGCCTGACGGAATTCTTCCTCAAGCTGCACGAATGCCGAACCATCGGTCATCAGCGGTTGGCTGATGGGCGCTTCGGCTGACAGGATCGACAGATTGTCGTTCGCACGGATCATAGCGCGTTCGATAAACAGGCCGTCGATACGGCTTGGGTTATCAATCGCGTCGGTAAGACCACGGCCGGGCTCAAGATCAAGCGCGAGCGCGCCAGTGCCAAAGTGCACGTCAAGATCGAGAAGGGCAGTGGGTGACTGGTGGTGATCACTGAACAGCCACGCAAGCGATGTCGCAAGCGTCGATGCGCCCACGCCGCCACGTGTGCCCACAACCGCGGTGGAGATGTGGCGTTTTACCGCTTCGCCTTCGCCTGACTTGGGCGAATTGAAAACGGCCAGAGCCTGATTTAGCGAATCGTGCACTTGCTGTGCCGACAATGGCTTCAGCAGGTAATCGTGGATGCCGCTCGAAAGCAGATCGCGATAGAGGCGCACGTCGTTGACCTGGCCAATCGCAATCACGACGGTGCCTGGTTCGCAAACTTCGGCCAAAGCGTTGATATCGTTGAGCGGATCGCCGCTCTCCGACAGGTCAACAACCAGAATGGCAGGGCTCGCGCTAACCGAAAGCGACTGCACCGCGTTGCGCAGGCCGCCTTTGTTGCACTTTTCCGGCTGCCAGCCCATTTCGATGACGACAGGGCGCAGAACGTCCAGCGCAGCATCGTCGCAGATATAGGCCGCGAACGGATCGCGATTGCCGGGAAGACCTGATTTCCATGGAGCATTCATGACTTAGTTTCCTCCGGCTTCTGCGTTTTGAAGGCCGCCCGAGCCAGTCGGTTCGGCTTCACGAAATGTGGTGATTGCTTTGTTCGAAGTGGCGACAAGCGTTTCGCTCGAACCCGTTTGACCTTCGAGCAAGTCTTCCGGGTTGGCGACCATCGCAGCAAGGTTGCTGTTGATGCCGCAGCCATAGCCGGGGCTGGTCGCGTTCGCGTAATTCATGTCTGACTTTGCAGACCAATCTGGGCAACCAGGGACCGATGCAGTCGAACGCGTGATGACGACGCGTGCAGCGCCTGGCTCAAGAAATCCAGACGTTGAAGGCGCAGTGGCATTCACGATCAGACCATAGCGGCCTGCAAGATCGTTGACCGCACTTGCCACCGCCGGGTTCTGGCCCGGGTCTTCGATGGTGATGCGATCACCATAACGAAGATCCATGGCTTCGAACCAACCGTTCAGACGTTGCTGTTCGGTGATTGGCAGACCCGAAGCGTTGGTACGCACGTCGAGAGTGAAATTGCTCCGCTCAACAACGGGCTGCTTTTCACTGTAAACCGTGGTGTTGGTCGGCATGCCGCCGCATCCAGCAAGACCCAGCGAAAGGGCGAGTGCGAGTGCGGGCGCTGCCGCAATTTTGTTTCTCTTTGTGTGAGACATCGTACTTTCCCTTTTCCTTAGAGGCTGAAGCCGGGTTTAGCGGCGTCGGCCTGCCGGTCTTTTTTGCGCTTGTTCTCGCTGCGACGCGGCTTTTTGGCTGCGTTGCTTGGTACAATTGCTGCAGGATCGGCTGAGCCTACGGTTGTTGATGGATTAGGTGCGTCCTGCCCAACAGCGGTCGGACCGGGGCGCTCTTCGCCGGATACACCCTTGTTGTTTTTGTAGAGGAGCAGCTGATCAATCTCGTTCGCCGCATGGAAGCCATCGGTTGGCAGTTTGATGTCGCGCGCGCTGACGGGCTTCACGAGATACGGCGTCGCAATGATCACCAGCTCGGTTTCGCCCTTGCGATACGAACGCGAACGGAACAGATTGCCAAGGATTGGCACATCGCCAAGACCAGGAGTCTTTTCGAGCGAGTTCTGTGAGTTGTTGCTCATCAGGCCAGCAATCATGAAGCTCTGGCCAGAGCCCAATTCCACGGTCGTTTCGGTGCGACGGGTTGTAAGGCTTGGGATTTCAAATCCGTTGAGCGTGACCGAACCTGAGCTTGAAAGCTCGGAAACTTCGGGACGCAGACGGAGCGAGATCCGGCCATTGGAAAGAACCGTCGGCGTATAGGCAAGGCTAACACCGAACTGGCGGAATTCCACGGCGACGTTGCCCAAACCCTGACTGATCGGGATCGGGAATTCGCCACCGGCAAGGAAGGTCGCCGTTTCACCCGAAAGCGCCGTAAGGTTGGGCTCCGAGATCGTGTTCACGAGACCGATTGTCTCAGACAGATCGAGAGTGCCAGCGAGGTCAAGACCGAAAAGCTGCCCAAGGCCAGCCACTGTCGTGCCAGCTGTGGTGATGACAGAAGTGCCCTCGGCACCGGCTGTCACGTTTACACCAGCGGGGCCACCAGGAGTGTACTGTGTGAGTGCCCCGCGGCCGGTGCCGATGCCGAATTGGAAGCCATCGGTGGAGTCGGCTGTTGTAAGGTTGGCGCCGATAGCGCGGACAAGCGAACGGCTGACTTCAGCAAAGGTCACTTTGAGGTTCACCTGAAGCGGCGTCGCGGTTTTCACCCGCGTGATGACATTTACACCGTCGCCAAGGAATGCCTGAACCAGACGCTCAGCTTCTGATGCATCTTCAGGTGCAGCCACTGTGCCTGTCAAAAGCACGGTGTTGCTGCCCATGGTCGCCACGCTGACTTTTGCCTCTGGCATGGCGAGAGCAAGCATCTGATCGATGCTGTCGATGTTTGAACCCACGCGGATATTGGCAGAGAAGATCACATCGCCGCGGGCATTGCTCGCATAGATGGTCGTCTCACCGCCTGCCCGGCCAAACACGTACAGCTGACGCTGCGATTTGATCTGGACGTCAGCGACCGAATCGTTGGCGACGAACACGTCAGCCATTGCGCCGGGGACTGTTACCAGTTCGCCTTTGCCGATCGACAGAACGATATCCTGTGCTGGACGAACAACCTGCTGCGCTGTTGCGGTGCTTGTCGGCATCACTGCCAGCGGTGCAACAGCCAGACTGGCCATCAGCATCTTTGAAGTAAGTTGGCGTTTCATTTTTCGCCCCCCAATGGGTTTCTCATTTGCCGCAGTTGCGGCGTGAAAACGTGAGTACAAATTCGTCATTGTTCTGGTCTCAGCGGATCAGCGAGCTGGTCACTGCAGGCACAGTCTGACCAGCGTTGCGCACGCCGTTGGACTGGCTGCTGATCAGCGATGCGGTTGAACCGGCCTGCGGATCGACGACCACTTCAGCAGTGCTCTGACCGCGGGTCACGCGAACCTTCGGACCGATTGGCCCTGCAGTTCCGTTGAGAGCGCCGGCACGGCGATCATCGGCTGCTGCGGCTGCGCGTTCGGCGCGTTCACGAGCTTCAACTTCTTCAGGGCTCGGCGGAACCGTCTTGCGCTGGAAGCGAGAGACATCACCACCCGTTGCGAAAGTCGTGCCCTTATCTGCGGGGCGAGCCATCGCTGCACGCAGGATACGCTCTTCTTCTTCAGGAGACGCATCTTCAGGGATCGTGATATCGCCAGATGCGATCGCACGCTCCAATTCAGCCTGGTTGTCCGCGATCGAACGCAGGACAAGCGTCAGCTGACCAATGGTCATCGCGACGGTGACTTTTTCAGCAAGCTTCGGAGTAACTTCGAGCGTCACAGTACGGAAAGCGCGAACCTGCGTTTTTCCGTTCTCATTGACGAACTGCTCGGTCGACTGGTCAGTTGCGAGAACGCGCAGATTGCGAAGAACAGTTTCTGCCGCATTGAGCGGACGGCCTTCGCCAGGAACCGTTTGCGTAAGAACAACGTCAACTCGGTCGCCTGGGAAGACAAAGCCAGCAACACCGGTTTTCGCAGACACGGGAACGGTCACAGCACGCATGCCAGGGCCAAGCGCCGCAGCAAGGAAGCCGCGATCGCCAGGGCTAACCAA
This sequence comes from Erythrobacter sp. YT30, assembly GCF_001542875.1. Lineage (GTDB taxonomy): Bacteria > Pseudomonadota > Alphaproteobacteria > Sphingomonadales > Sphingomonadaceae > Erythrobacter. The sequence goes on from NZ_LMAF01000003.1 coordinate 47,486, forward strand.
AGTGCCTTGGGTCACGGGTTCACCAACAGTCAGCGGATCGCGTACAACGGTGCCAAGGAGGCCCGACACGTCCGATTCGCCTTCCAGATAATAGGCATCCTGCACAAGACCTTCAGGCCATGACTGGAATTCCAGTGCTTCTGCTGTGATGATTGTGCCAGCAGGCAATGGCAATTTTGCCACAAGTACTTTGGGGCCTACAGGCTCAGCGGCTACCGCCTCTGGTGCAGCCGTTCCCCCGGCGAACATGGTGCGCGCTGCAAACGCTGTACCGACCGCAATGATCAGTGCTCCGAGCAGCAAAACCAGCTTCTTCCTATCCATGGCTAATCAAGCCCCTTCGTAAATGCCCTTGGTTGATGTGCGGGCGGGTATGGTTTCAATTCGTAAGACCGAAACGGTTAAAATCAGGTTCATCCCGACATGGCGCCGAGAAAAAGTGTGTCATAATTGTCGATTGTGATGACCCAGAGCGCCCCGGCCGCAATGGCGACTCCGTAAGGGAGCTGGCCCGGTGTCTTGGGTTTGAAGACGACGCGGCGGATGACGAAATAGATCGCCAGAAGGCCGCCAACCATCGCCATGATGATAAGCAGCGTCATGTAATTGAGGGGGGTAATCCAGAGCGCGAGCGCGGCCAGCAGCTTGATATCGCCGCCGCCAAGGATCGTGATGCCGAGCGTGTATCCGATATAGCCAATGCCGAGCAGGATCGCGGTAACGATAAGCGCAAACCCTAATTGCCAAGCAACATCAGGCCACAGCGACATGCCACTTGCCCACCAGTACAAGGGCGCGCCAAGCGCAATGGCGCCATTCAGCCAATTGGCGATCCGGCGGCTTTTTATGTCGGTGAAGGCTGCAACGCAGAGCCCAATTGCCAGCGCAATCAGCAATCCGTAGTGAAGATACAGCATCTGTATGTAGCCCCCAAAAATGCTCGTGCGCCCGTGCGGCTCGCGAACTCTGATTGGGGGTGCTACAGGTCAGTGCTTACTATAAAGTAACCAAAACCCGATGGACGATATTCACGACGTGTCAGCGCAGAATAACTCAGATTTGAAGCCACAGTCAGTGAGCGGTGCTGTGATTGATCGGCGGGCAATACCAGAGGTTGCTACAGAATCGATTTGGAATGCGCGCGATGGGCACGCGATCCGGCGCATTGATTGGCCAGCGGTCGAGAGCCCGGCACGCGGATCGATCCTTTACATGCCAGGGCGAGGGGACTTTTACGAAAAGTATCTGGAAACGCTGCACGAATGGCATTTGAAAGGTTGGCGCGTCACTGCGGCTGACTGGCGCGGTCAGACGGGCAGTGGCCGTTTGGGTAAAGATGCGACCACCGGCCATATCGATGATTTTACGACATGGACGGCAGATCTCGCAGCGTTGTGGGCCGATTTTGTTGCCGAAACGCCCGGCCCGCACATCCTCGCTGCGCATTCCATGGGCGGGCATATCGTTATGCGAGCGCTGGTCGATAAGGTGATCGCGCCGCTGCCTGACGCAGTCGTCCTTTCAGCGCCGATGATTGGTATGGCAGGCCCGCCGCTTCCGATGGCGATGCTCCACAGTGTTGCCAAGATGATGACGCGCATAGGCGAGCCCACTCGTCCGGCATGGAAGGGTGGAGAGAAGCCCGGCGATATCCCCGAAGAGCGTATCAAGCTTTTGACGCATGATGACGATCGTTACGAGGATGAGCTGTGGTGGCGCATCAATCGCCCTGAAATCGCGATGGGCCCGGCAAGCTGGGGTTGGCTGGAGCGGGCTTACGATTCGTGCAGGCGATTGGAAGAACCGGGCGCGCTTGAGGCAGTCGAAACTCCAGTGCTGATCTGCACCACTTCTAACGACAAGCTGGTGAGCCACGCCGCCAACCTTCGCGCCGCGCAAAGGCTGCCCAATGGCGAACTGATCGCGTTCGGAAACGAAGCGCGCCATGAAATCCTGCGCGAAGTGGACGAGGTGCGCGGGCGCATGCTGGAGGGCGTTGATGACTTCCTGGGCCGCGTTGCCCCGCGTCTGGAGACCACTCCTGCATGAGTGATCCCATCTACGATTTTGCGGTCATCGGGGCCGGAATGGCGGGCGCGAGCATTGCCGCTGAACTTGCCCCCTATGCCAGCGTTCTTGTTCTCGAAGGCGAAGATGCGCCGGGCTATCATTCGACCGGTCGATCCGCAGCTTTCTGGGAGGAGTGCTATGGCGGGCCGGGCGTCGTTCCGCTGACAAGTGCATCAGGCCGCTTCCTGCGCGAACAAGATCTGCTGCGGGAACGCGGCGCGCTTTATGTGGGTAGGGCGCAGGATGCGGGCGGGCTTGACGCTTTTATGGACCGGTTTGAGGGAACAGGCGTCACGATCGCGCGGGGCGGGCGCGAAACCTTGATGCAGCACGTTCCGCATGCGCGCGAGGAATGGACTGAATGCATCTGGCAGCCAGCCTGCGCCGATATCGATGTCGCCGCGCTGCACCAGCTTTATCTCAAGACGCTGAAACAAGCAGGCGCACACCTTGTGTGCCGCTCGCGTGTCAGTCACCTCGCCCGGATAGATGATGTTTGGCAGATCACGACCGAAAGCGGGGACACCCACCGCGCGGCTCGCGTCGTCAACGCGGCAGGGGCGTGGGCTGACACGATGGCAAAGCTTGCAGGGGCCCGCCCACTGGGGATTGATCCCAAGCGCCGCACGGTCGCGCAACTCCGCGTTGCACCAGAAGCGCCCGCCGACCTGCCGCTCGTGCTCGACATCAATGGCGGATTTTACTTCAAGTCCGATAATGGCCGCCTATGGCTCAGTCCGCACGATGAAATCCCGACCGACCCTTGCGATGCCGCGCCCGAAGAGATGGATGTGGCGCTAGCGATTGATCGGTTTCAGTCGGTCACGGACTGGAAGATCGAAGCGGTGGAGCGGCGCTGGGCCGGCCTTCGCAGTTTCGCTCCTGATCGTTTGCCGGTTTACGGGCCTGATAGCGAAGTCGATAGCTTCATCTGGTTTGCAGGCCAGGGCGGATTTGGCATCCAGACCGCGCCTGCCGCAGCCCGACTTGGCGCTAAGATCATGCTTGGACAATCACCTGACGCCATGACGGCAGCGATTGATCCGGCGATGTATTCGCCCGAGAGGTTTCAGCTTGTAAACCAACGCGATTTTGCGACTCAGGCACTCTAGCCAAGCCAGTTCCAATCTGTAAGGTGCAAGCCCGAGCAGTAACGTCCAATAAGAGAGGGAACACCATGGCTCACAAGTTCGAAATCTACAAAGACAAGTCCGGCGAATTCCGTGTCCGCTTCAGCTACAATTCCGAAGTGATGTTCTCGACCCAGGGGTATTCGAGCAAATCGTCCGCGCAAAACGCGATTGATTCGATCAAGAAAAACGGCCCTGACGCGCCGATCGAAGACAACAGCTGATCGGCTGAGCCTTCACAAAAGCTACCCAAGCGGGCGCGCCATGATGGTGCGCCCGTTTTGCATTGAGATTAGTCTTCGCCGTCTTCGATGCCGACCTTTTCGGCTTCATCGCTTGCAAGCTTGTCCACCCGCTCATTTTCCGGATGACCCGAATGGCCCTTTACCCAGTGCCATTCAATTTCGTGCCGCCCGGCGACATCAATCAATTCGTGCCATAGATCGGAATTGCGGACCGGTTTCTTGCTCGCCGTTTTCCAGCCATTGCGCTTCCAGCCTTCAACCCACTTGGTGATGCCATCGAGCACGTATTTGCTGTCGGAATAAAGCTCCACCTCGCACGGCTCGATCAGCGCGGACAGCCCTTTGATGACGGCGGTCATTTCCATCCGATTGTTGGTGGTGTCGTCTTCGCCGCCCGACAGCTCTTTTTCGTGCTTGCCCATTTTCAAGAGCACGCCCCAGCCGCCCGGGCCCGGATTTCCCTTGCACGCGCCGTCGGTGTAGATCGCAACTTTCTTCATCGGTTTCGTGTCAGTCATTTTGAAAGGCGTGCGCGTTTCACGCAAAGAGGTGCGATGCGTGCTCGTCGTAGAATCGCCATCTTCGGACGAACTCGACGGGGTCTTTCCTCGTAACCAGCGCATCATTGGGTGTTTCTAACCAATCCTCCGCGCGGCTCGCAACAAACCGAAGACATGCCCCCTTGGCAATTTCTGCGAACAACGCCCGTTCGTCCTGTGTAATTTCCCTTATACTTTCATAGGCATTAAGAAATTCCGTCCCACAATTGGACAGATAGTCTCCGGTGTCCGGATCGAAACACCACGCCGCATGAGTGACAGCAATATCAAGCGCCATGCAATCGGTGCAAGCAAAGTAGAAATCGATCATCCCTGTGACTTTGTCGTCCAGCATAAGGACGTTGTCCGGGAAGAGATCGGCGTGTACCTGAGCCTTTGGCAGCGCAGACAGATCAAGCGCAGCTGCATTCCGAGCAGGGCCAAGCACATCGGGCAAATCCGGGTGGATCGAGGCAAGACCGTCCGCACCACACTTTTCCAGCACGGCGAGATTATCGGCAAAGCCCATCGTGTTGCGACGGCTTAGCGGAAAATCGGCGCTGGCAAGGTGCATCTGCGCCAAGGTAGCGCCGAGCGCGCGTGTCTGATCGGGAGTGGGGCGGGTGGGCGATACGCCGGGGAGAAACTCAATCAGCGCAACCGCTTTGCCTTCTACCATGCGGAATTCTGCGCCGGTTTCATCGTGGATCGTGCGCGGAACAGGACAGCCTTTCGCCGAAAGGTGATCGAGGAGCCCGAGGAAATACGGCAGATCGTCAAGCTCGATCCGCCTCTCATACATGGTGAGGATGTAGCGCGAATTGGCCGTGCCTTTGCGCGTTTCGATGAGCCAGTTGGAGTTCGACACGCCTTCGGCAATGCCCTTTGCCGAAACGAGTTCACCGACATCATAATGACTGATGAGTTCGCTTAAGTCTTCGGCGCTCAAATGCGTGTAGACGGCCATGTTCTTTCGCAAAGTGTGCGGGTTATTCGGTGAGCTGGCGTGGCAGCTTGAAAACCATCTTTTCTTCAGCCGTCGTGATCGTGCGTTCCTGAATGGGGCGCATCGCCGCCAGCGCATCCACCACTTCGCGCACCAGAACTTCCGGCGCAGATGCCCCTGCCGTGAGCCCGATTGTGTCGATCCCGTCGAGCCATGCAGGATCAATCTCATCCGCGCGCTGGATCAATTTGCCGGGCGTTCCCAGCCGCTCTGCCACTTCGACAAGTCGCAGCGAATTGGACGAATTGGGCGCGCCGACGACCAGCACCAGATCGCAATCCTGCGCCAATTCCTTGACCGCTGCCTGACGGTTGGACGTCGCGTAGCAAATGTCTTCCGCTTTCGGTCCCTTGATATTGGGGTAACGCCATTCGAGCGCGTCGATCACTTCGCGCGTGTCATCCACCGACAGCGTCGTTTGCGTGAGATAGGCGAGTGGCTCGTCGCTATCGAAAGGAAGTTTGTCGACGTCCTCAAGGTCTTCGACCAGCGTCATTTGGCCCGGTTCGACCTGGCCCATCGTGCCTATAACTTCGGGATGTCCGGCATGGCCGACGAAAATAATGTGACGGCCTTTTTCCAGCTGCCGCTCGGCCTGGCGGTGCACTTTGGAAACAAGCGGGCATGTCGCATCGACATAGATCATGTTGCGCCGCTCTGCCTCTGCGGGCACCGATTTGGGCACGCCATGCGCGCTGAAGACCACCGGAGCATCGGTGGGAACCTCGTCTAGTTCTTTGACGAAAATCGCGCCTTTGGCTTTCAGCCCTTCGACAACATATTTGTTGTGGACGATTTCATGGCGCACATAGACCGGCGCGCCGTACCTCTCGAGCGCCTTTTCCACGATCTCAATCGCTCGGTCTACACCGGCGCAAAACCCGCGCGGGGCGGCGATCAAAAGGTTGAGCGGTTTGCCTTGCGCTTTCGGGGCAGAGGCTGAATCTTGAAAGGGCGCATTCATGTGTGCCCCTCTAGCGCTTTGTGACCTGCCCCGCTAGGGACATGTCGCAAGGCCGGGTTGTCCCGGCAAATTGGATCGAATGTAAGGACGGCGAATAGATGGTCTCGCTCGCACAATCTGGTGCTCGTATTGGTATTGCCCTTGGCCTCGCAGCTGCGGTGACTGGCTGCGCGCGCGAAGGCGAATTGGTGGTCAATCAGGGTGTGGGGATCACATCTGTGCTTTCCAGCTGTCCGCAGGTCGGCATTCCCGATTACACCGGCGATGTCACCACATTCCGAACGGCAGGCGATGCGACTTTCAGCAATCTCGATATGAGCGCTGCGATCACCAATCTGCGTTCGACCTGCGATGACACTGCCGAAAAGATCTACAGCGAGGCGACATTTGATGTCGTCGCCCAGCGCAAGGATGTGCGCGGTGCGCGCACTGTCACGCTCCCCTACTTCGTCAGCGTCATTCGCGGCGGCAGCGCCGTTGTGACAAAGCGGGTGGGGCAGGTGACGCTCAGCTTCGCCGACGGTGAAGAGCGGGCATCAGCCAGCGCGAAGGCAGGATCATTCGTGGACAAGGCCGCTGCGACACTGCCCGAAGATATTCGCGAGAAGATCACGCGCAAACGACGACCAGGCGATCCGGAAGCCGCACTCGACCCGCTGACCGCGCCCGATGTGAGAGCAGCCATTCAGCGCACCCGATTTGAAATGCTGATCGGGTTCCAGCTGACCGAGGACCAGCTGGGCTATAACGTTCGGCGCTAACGCCACTCTTGAAAAACCCGTGATCCCCCGCAAAGTCGGGAGGAACTGTTTCGAGGAGGCTCCTGCAATCTGCGGGAGCATACATGATTTATGTCAGATCAGACCCTATACGCCGCGTTCGCCGGCACCATTGAAACCGCATTGAGCGCACTCGTCGATGACGGTGTGCTGCCAGCGGATACATCGTTCAAGAATGTCGCGGTAGAGCCGCCGCGCGATCCATCGCATGGCGATCTTGCGACCAATGCCGCGATGGTTCTGGCCAAGCAGGCAAAGACCAATCCGCGCGCGCTCGCCGAGCAGATCACGGCGAAGCTCGCCGATCATCCGGCGATCACCAGCGCAGAGATAGCAGGGCCGGGATTTATCAATTTGCGTCTCGATTCATCGGTTTGGCTCGATGAATTGAAACTGATTCACATACTGGGCGATGATTATGGTCGCTCTTCGATGGGCGCCGATACCAAGGTGAATGTCGAATACGTCTCAGCTAACCCCACCGGCCCTATGCATATGGGGCATTGCCGCGGTGCGGTGGTGGGGGATGCCTTGTCGAGCCTCCTCGAATTTGCAGGCCACGATGTCGTGCGCGAATATTACATCAACGATGCAGGCGGGCAGGTCGATGTACTCGCCCGGTCAGCACATATCCGGTACCGTGAAGCGCTCGGCGAAGATGTCGGCGAAATACCCGAGGGCCTATATCCCGGTGACTACCTGATCCCCGTCGGAAAGGCGCTCGCAAACGAACTTGGCGACAGGTTCCAGCACGCATCCGAAGAAGACTGGCTGCCCATTTTCCGGGCCGAAGCAGTCACGCGGATGATGGATCTCATCCGGTCAGACCTGGCGCTGCTCGGCATTCATCACGATGTGTTTTCATCAGAGGCCGCGCTCCACGCGGCGGACAAACCGGACGAAGCCGAAGCCTGGCTGCGCGAACATGATCTTGTTTACGACGGCGTACTGGAAGCACCCAAAGGCAAAGCCCCGCCAGAAGATTGGGAGCCAGTGGAACTGCCGCTGTTCCGCTCAACCAAGTATGGCGATGATCAGGACCGGCCGATCAAGAAATCAAACGGCGCGTGGACATACTTCGGAGCCGATCTCGCCTATCACATGCAAAAGGCTGAAAATGCCGATGAATTGATTGACATCTGGGGCGCGGATCACGCGGGCACTGTCAAGCGGATTAAGGCAGCGGTTGCGGCGCTTTCCGAAGGCAAGGGTAAGCCGACCCCGTTCGATGTCAAACTGGTCCAGATGGTGCAATTGATGCGCGGCGGCGAGCCTGTGAAAATGTCCAAAAGATCGGGCAATTTCATTACCATCGCGGACATGATCGAAGAAGTCGGCAAGGATGTAGTCCGCTTCACCATGCTCACACGCAAACCCGAAGCGCAAATGGATTTCGACTTTGCCAAAGTGGTGGAGCAATCGAAGGACAATCCGGTCTTTTATGTCCAATACGCGCACGCCCGGCTTAACCGGACAGTGCTCAAATCGGCAGAGGAAGGCATCTCGCCCGATCCTGCCGAAATTGCACGGCTGGGCGAGGAAGAACTCGCGCTCATCAAACGCGCCGCACAATTCCCGCGCGAAATCGAATCCGCTGCCAAAGCGCGCGAACCGCACAGGATCGCTTTTTATCTGTACGATCTGGCATCAGAGCTGCACTCATTTTATACAATGGGTAACAAACAACCTGAAAAGCGGTTCAAGCTGGAACAGGATGTGGGATTGTCGGGTGCAAGGCTTTTCCTCGGGCAAGCGATCGGGCAAGTGATCCGAAATGGGTTAGGTGTGTTAGGTGTAGACGCCGTAGAAGCGATGTAACCGCTCTGGGGTCTTCAACCGTTTGACCATGCCTGGTGCCATTGGGGGGGGCGCAAGGACAGTGGTAGTAGACGCGGAATTTGAGGAAATCCCTAGTGAGGAAGTCTCTGTGACCGAACAAGAGCTTAATCTGACGGCTGATGAAAGCCTGCCCTGGCTCGAATCCGATGAGGATGAAGCAGCTGCGTCGGGCATCGACAGCATTCAGGTGATGACTTTTCTCGCCGTTCTGCTCGCATTGGCAGCGGCCATCATTCTTGCTGTGTGGTTCTTTACCAAAGGATCGGGCAGTTCAGCGCCCGTGCCCGATGGCAGCACGATTTCAGCGCCAGCCGGTCCGATCAAGGAACGCCCGGAGGATCCCGGCGGCAAGGAATTTGAAGGCACCGGCAATCTCGCGCCAGCCGTGGGCGAAGGTGAAACGCGCGACGGGCAGATGGCCGATAGCGCTGGCTCTGAAGACGGGGCAGGGGATGCGACCCCTCCCTCGACAGAAACACCTGCAACCGAAACTGCCACTGCTTCTGCTTCCACTTCCTCAGCTGCGTCGAGTGGCGGCGGTATTGCCGTACAGCTCGCCGCCTATGGCAATCGAGCAAGGGCCGAGCAGGGCTGGCGCGATCTCAGCCGCAGCAGCGAAACGCTGAGCGGTAAGAGCTATCGCATTGTGCAGGCCAAGGTGGATATCGGCACTGTCTATCGCCTTCAGGTCCCTACCTCCAGCCGAGCAGAAGCCAACGCCCTGTGCGACGCGATCAAAGCGGATGGACTTGAGTGCGCTGTAAAACCGTGATGTGAAGGGTGTGAGAGCCGCCGTTTATGGCGCTTTCCACCTGAATTGGACGCGTTTTTCCCCATAGTGGAGCGTTAGCCCGCTTGCCTGACTGCCCCCTTGCTGCAAGTCTGCCTTGATGGTTCCGGCTATTTTCGGATGCTCCGGTCTCACTTTGACGCCTGATGAGCGCGATTTCTTTAGCGATGCCGATCCGGCAGGATACATCCTGTTCGGTCGCAATTGTGAAAGCCGCGAACAATTGCGCGCGCTGACCGATGAATTGCGTGAGCTTCATGGGCGCGATCATCTGCTGGTTTCGATAGATCAGGAAGGCGGCCGAGTTGCCCGCCTGCGTCCACCGCAATGGGCAGCCTATCCAGCGGCTCAAGCGTTTGCAGAGCTTTACGATCTAGCCCCCGCAAGCGCGATTGAGGCGGCGCGGGTCAATGCGCATGCCATGGCGCTGGAGCTTTCCGCCATGGGCATCACGGTTGATTACCATCCACCGCTCGACCTGCGCCAGCCGGGCGCACATGATGTGATCGGCGATCGCGCCTTTGGCTCTGATCCAATGCAGATCGCGGCGCTAGGGCGGGTCACGCTTGAAGGTTTTGCAAAGGGCGGCGTTGTTGGCTGTATCAAGCATATGCCCGGCCATGGCCGCACCACGGTCGACACGCATAAAGAAATGCCGACAGTGCACGAAAGCGCTGAGGAGCTGGAAGCCGACATTGCCCCATTCCGCGCGCTCAATCACGCGCTTATCGGAATGACGGGGCACTTGCTGTTTCCGGTGTGGGATGCGGAAAATCCCGCTACGCTTTCTGAAACGATCATCCGCGATATCATCCGGGGCGAAATCGGGTTTGAAGGCCTGCTGCTGACTGATGATATCGACATGGAAGCGTTGGAAGGCAGGATCCCTGAACGCTCTGCCCGTGCCCATGCCGCAGGCTGCGATATCGTGCTCAATTGCTGGGCGAAGATGGACGATATGATCGGCATTTGCAACGTTCTGCCAGCGATGGGAGATGCCACAAAAGCGCGGCTGGATCGCGCGCTTGAAGGCACGATTGTCGCCGATGAAATGGCTGGAGAGCACGGCGAATTGCTTGCCAAACGCGATGCGCTGCTCGCCCTTGTGGGAGAGCCCGCATGAGCGCGCCGCACGGCAGTGATCCGCATGATGAGGCGCTGGATATAAACCGCGATATCTCTGCCGATCCCGATGCATCGGTTATGGTGTGGCCCGAAGATGGCGCGGAAGAAGACCTCGTCGAAGCGGGCGATACTGAAACCGAAGCTGCTGGCGGCGACAAACTCTATCTGGAGCTTGATGGGTGGGAAGGCCCGCTCGATCTGCTGCTTGATCTGGCGCGCCGGCAAAAGGTTGACCTGCGCCAGATATCGATCCTTGCTCTCGTCGATCAGTATCTTGGCTACATAGAGCGCGCAGAAAGCCTGCGTTTGGAACTCGCCGCCGATTATCTCGTGATGGCAGCGTGGCTGGCCTATCTCAAATCATCGCTGCTTCTGCCCAAGGAAGAACAAGAGGATCCGAGCCCGGAAGAGCTGGCCCTGCGTTTGCAATTGCGGCTGCAGCGCCTCGGCGCAATGCGCGAATCCGCGGCACGACTGATGGCGCGTGATCGGATTGGGCGCGACATATTCCTGCGCGGCGCGCCGGAGGGATTGCGTACCGATCGCAAGACGGTTTGGACGAGCGATATTTATTCGATCATTCAAGCATATGGACAGGTGAAAGCCCGCACGGCGCCGAAAATCTATCACGTGGCTGATCGCCCTGTGATGACATTGGACAGCGCATTGGAGCGGGTTTCCGCGATGCTGGGGGTGACGCTCGAATGGATGGACATTCGCGACTTCCTGCCCCCGCATGCAGAGCCGGAACTGCGCAAATCTGCGCTTGCGTCCAGTTTTGTCGCTGCGCTTGAGCTGGCGCGGCTGGGGAGGGCTGAGATCGCTCAGGAAGAAGCCTTTGCGCCGATGCGGATCAGACGGTTGAAAGAGGGGGCTGCCGGGTGATTACAATGGAAGAAGAGGTGGAACGCGCAGAGGCCGAAGGGGCAACGCCCGATGACATTGCGCGTAGCGTAGAAGCAACCCTGTTTGCGTCAGAAGAACCTCTGACAATACAATCACTTAGTGCGCATCTAGGCGATCTGGAGCATAGCGCCGTACGCGAGGCTCTATCTGCGCTTAAAGCCCACTACCAAGACCGCGGTATCCACCTCGTCGAACGCGGAAAACGCTGGCACTTCGAAACCGCCCCTGACCTCGCCCATCTCTTAAGGCGGGAGCGAGAACAAGTTCGCCGTCTGAGCCGCGCTGCCACCGAAGTGCTCGCCATAATCGCCTACCACGAACCGGTGAGCCGCGCCGAAATCGAGAGCATTCGCGGTGTACAGACGGCGAAGGGCACGCTCGACGTGCTTCTCGAATCGGGCTGGATCAAGCCTGCTGGCCGTCGCGAAGTGCCTGGCCGCCCAGTGATCTACGCGACAACTCCCGGCTTTCTCGATCATTTCGGCCTCGCCACCCGCCGTGATCTGCCCGGCATGGATGAATTGCGGGCAGCCGGACTCCTCGATCCCGTTGATGATGCCTTGGAAGAAGCGCTTGAAGAGCGGATGGCCGGTGTTGAGGGCACGCAAGACGAGAGCGAAACTGGCGCGGAATGCAATGCAAATTCAGATGCGGTAACTGATAATGAACCATGATCGCCTAACGCGACTGGCATAGGCGGGGTTTTACCCCTATATTGACATCACACGGTTTAACGAGAGAGAAACCCCATGGGTCTTAGTGTCTGGCAAATCGCAATTATCGCGGTGGTAATTCTTGTCCTGTTCGGTCGCGGGCGCATCTCTGAGATGATGGGCGATTTCGGCAAGGGCATTTCCAGCTTCAAAAAGGGCATGAACGAAGAAGTCGATGGCGAAAGCACTCCCGCTTCGAATGCCCAGATCGAAGCCAAACCAGCCGATCCATCTGCCACTTCGTCCGAAACGACCAAAAAAGGCGAAAACACCACGTCGCAGTGATATCTAGCCGGCTTGCCGGACTGGTCGGCAGCGCTGCAAAGATAGGAGAGGCGAGGGCCTTCATCCCCCATGTTTGACCTCGGCGCCGCTGAAATCCTTGTCATCATAATCGTCGCCGTTCTTGTGATCGGCCCGAAAGACATGCCGCTCGCCATGCGCACCGTCGGGCGTTGGATCGGACAAATCCGCCGCGTTTCCGCGCATTTCCGCACCGGGATCGATGCGATGGTTCGCGAGGCTGAGCTGGATGACATGGAGAAGAAGTGGAAAGCGCAAAATGAGGAGATCATGAAGCGCACCGCAGTTTCAGCCGAATCGAAAGCAGGTGAGCCCGTGATGACAGGACCTCCGCCCGTTGCTCCTCCGGTTGATCCTGTTGCTGCCGATGATGTGCCCGCTTCTCCGTCCGCTGACAATCAAACGGTTGACGATGGTGATGCTGCCAACGAGCCGCAGCAAAGCGCGGCCAAAGACGCAGGGGGCAGCAAATAAGCGCGCCATGGTCTTGAAGATTGACGATATAGATGAGACCCGCGCTCCGCTTCTTGATCACCTGATTGAGCTGCGCACACGGCTTCTGCGCTCAATAATCGCGCTTGCTATCGCATTTGCCGGATGCCTGTACTTCGCCGATGAGATTTTCGGTTTCCTGGTCCGTCCGTTGACCGCTGCCTTTCCCCAAGGCGAGGGCAAGCTGATTTACACTCAGCTCTACGAGGCGTTCTTTGTCGAGTTGAAAGTCGCGTTGTTCGCTGGCTTCTTTATCAGCTTTCCGATCATCGCAAACCAGTTATGGGCATTCGTCGCGCCGGGACTCTACGCAAAAGAAAAGAAGGCATTCCTACCCTTCCTCATTGCTACGCCGGTGCTCTTCACCGCAGGCGCGGCGCTTGCATACTATGTGGTGATGCCAACCGCGTTCCGCTGGTTTTTGGGCTTTGAGGGCGAAGTTGGCGGTCTCGATATTGAGGCGCTGCCAGGCACTGGCAATTATCTCAATCTGGTGATGCAGTTCATCCTGGCTTTCGGGATTACTTTCCTTTTGCCGGTGCTATTGCTCCTTCTCAATCGGGCAGGAATCGTAACCCGCGCGCAGTTAATCGGCGCGAGGCGCTATGTCATTGTGGCCGTGGTGGCTTTGGCGGCGATCGTAACGCCGCCGGATCCTGGAAGCCAAGTCATTCTGGCGGTGCCGCTACTGCTCTTGTTCGAGGGATCGCTGATCCTGATGCGCTTTCAAGAGGCTGGCATGCCAAAGACTGAGGAACCGTCTGAGGATGAACAGATCAGCGGCGACGAGGCTGATGCGCAGCCTGGCGAGGGAGCGCTGCCTGACTAAGCAGGTCTGGCCATAGTTTCAACGCACAATATCCTATCAAGGTCAGCGATTTGCCGCTTGCTATACCGACGATTGTCACTTGCAGATCAGGATTGTTGACAAAAAAAGAGGCCCCAAAAGGAGCCTCTTTTAATGAGTGTATCTCAGAACCCTTATGGGCTCACAGCCTCATCATCATCATCGTCTGCAACGATGACGATACCGGCGATGACAGCAGCAGCCGCCAGAACGGCGATGATGATGCCAGAACCTTCGAGACCGCTTTCACCTTCGACCGGTGCGGCCGAACGCTCAAATGCGGCTTCTGCGATAGCCGGCGTAGCAGCAAGTGAAACTGCTGCAGTCGCCAGAGCGAGATTGCGGATCTTCATTTAGTGGTCTCCTATGAGATCGTTTTTGTGTTGCCAGGTTTCGAATAAACTTGCCCAGCGATTGTGACAACCCCCTTTTTGTAACGCACCATCCCTAGGGTTGTCAAAAAGACGGTGTGTTTTCAATACTCTATACAACCTGAGTCCGTGAAGACAGTTAACAGGCCAAACCTTCAGCAACCTTTTTTTGTGCAGTTGCACAATTGCATCAATTGCACCAGATCATGACTGTTAGGCATTCACTAACCAAGCGCCAGCGCGCTCTTTTGATAAAAAGTATGACAAAAAGGTGAACGGCGCCACATAAAACAGTGTAATGCGTGGTCTTGCGTAGACGAGTTGCATGGTTGGTTTATCACCAACTTCTCTTGATTGACGTGATAAAAGTGAAGTTTCTCGCAACACTAACGTACCCGATTGCCCCCGACCCATACCTGCTCGATCTCGGTCTCACGTATCTCGCCAGGGGAGCTGAGAAACGGATCGCGGTCAACCAAGAGGAAATCGGCGCGTTCGCCGACTATTAATCGTCCAAATCGACCTTCTGCAAAGCCAGCAAATGCTGCGTCAGCGGTGAATGCACGTAGAGCGTCTTCTCGGCTCACCGTCTCCTCTGCGCGCCAACCGCCAAAGGGCTCCCCGTTTTCATCCACCCGGCTGATCGCAACTGCAATTCCGGCAAAAGCATCGGCGGGTTCAACGGGTGCATCTGATCCGAAGGCTAGCTGTCCGCCTGCTTCGAGGACACTGCGCCACGCATAGGCTCCGCCTAAGCGATTGGGACCCAGTCGCGCTTCAGCCATTTCTCGATCCGAGGTTTGGTGCAGTGGCTGCATTGAGGCGATGATGCCGTATTCGCCAAACTTTTGCAGATCGGCAGGGTCAACGATTTGCGCATGCTCAATCCGCCAGCGACGATCACCCTTGTACGTCTCATTCAATTCTTCGATCGCGAACAATACGTCGGCGTTTGCTGCATCGCCAATCGCGTGGATTGCGGTCTGAAAGTTGTCGAGCGCCGCGCGGCTCATTCGATTGCGAAGTTGTGCTGGTGTCAAAAGAGGGAGGCCGCGCGTGTTCGGCGCATCGCTATAGGGCTCTTTCAGCACCGCACCGCGTGAGCCCAATGCTCCATCTAAGTACAGCTTGACGCCCACGAGCCGCAACTTGTCATCATATAGCCACGGCGTCGGACCGGGACCGCCAATCAACTCCATTGCTTCAATGCTGTCGGCGTAGGACATGATGCGAATATTGAGTGTGCCCAGATCGCCCGCGCGCCGGAAAGTCTGCCAATCCTCCATCGGCGTACCCATGTCGGCAACGGCAGTTATACCATTCGTCAGAAGCACTTCTTGTGCTTTTGTAAATGCAGCGTCGCGATCGGCAGGGCGGGGCTTTGGAACGCTATCGCCGACGAGCGCGATTGCGTTGTCGACGAAAACGCCACTTGGATTGCCAGAGGCATCGCGGATGACCTTTCCGCCTTCAGGATCCATCGTCGCGGCGCTAATGCCTGCACGATCCATCGCCACTGTGTTGGCCCAGTTTGCGTGATTGTCGGCTCGCTCCAGCCACACGGGACGATCAGATACGACGCTGTCTAGTTCAGCAGCGGTGGGAAAACGGCCAAGGCCCCATTTCTCCTGATTCCAACCGCGGCCCAAGATCCACGGTCGTCCGGGATTTTCCTCAGCAAATTGCTTGATTTTTGCAAGGGCGCCCTCAAGGCTTGTCGTGTCGGATAGATCCAGCGTGAGCGCGGCGAAACCTATATCCATCACATGAACATGCGCATCAATCATGCCGGGCAGCATGACCCGACCGTCACCATCGACTGCGAAATCGGTGCTTGGGCGGTCATCTCCGCGTTCTAGCACTTGCGTGATCCTGCCTTCATCGTCGAAGACAATTCCAGTGAATCTCTTGATCTCACCTGCATCATCGACGGTGATGCCATCGACATTATCGACTAAAGTGTCGGCCAAAGCGGGGAATGAGACGGAAAGCGCCAAGGCACAGAGTGCAGCGCGCGTCAGAAATTGCATGTGATATCAGTCCTGTTTGGTCGATTTGGATAGCCGGGTGATCAGCCCGCTGGTGTCATAACGACTGCCGCCTGCCGCTTGAACATCGGCATAGAATTGATCAACTAGCGCCGTGATGGGAGATGACAGGCCAAGACGTCTGGCTTCATCCAGGGCGTATCCCAAATCCTTGCGCATCCAGTCGATGGCAAACCCGAAATCAAACTTATCGGCGGTCATCGTTTTCCAGCGATTGTCCATTTGCCAGCTTTGCGCAGCACCGCCTGAGATGGCCTTATAAGTCTTATCGAGATCCAGCCCAGCGCCCTGTGCCAGCCGGACGGCTTCAGATAGGCCGCCCAGAATTCCCGCGATGCACATTTGATTTGCCATCTTCGCAGTCTGACCGGCTCCCGCAGGGCCGACATGCGTGATCGCCTTGGCATAGCTTTCCATTACCGGTCGCGCGCGCGATATCGCGGCAACACTGCCACCGCACATAATTGCGAGCTGGCCGTTTTCTGCGCCAGCCTGTCCTCCGCTGACTGGCGCATCCAGCCAATCGAAGCCGCGGTTCTCGCATTCTTCGGCTAGATCACGGGCTAGGGTCGCTGAAGTGGTCGTGTGATCGACCAGCATCGCGCCATCTTTCATCCTCTCGAAAACGCCCGATGAGCCGCGAACTACCTCCTCAACATCCTCGTCTTTCCCAACGCAGATGAAAACGATGTCGGCGTTTTGAGCCGTGGCTGCTGGGTCGAGGTGGAGAATGACATCTAATGCCTGCTCGGCCCATTTGCCGCGCCAATAATCAGCCTTTTCAGGTGAACGATTGTAAGCGTGCACGGCAAAGCCGGCGCGAGCCAGATGTCCCGTCATGGGCCCGCCCAATACGCCAAGTCCGATAAATGCCACTGTTTTGGTTTCGCTCATGCGAGTGATGCCTAAAGCCTAATCTGAGCGTTGCCAACGGATAGGGTTTGCCCTTGCGGATTTGAACGCCTAATCGCTGAGGCGATATGACTGCACCTCTGCCCGCTGGAAACGTGCCGCGCGAAAGCGTGGCCAACCCGTCTGACTTGACGATCGATCACGTTCGCGATGCCGCTGAGCGGATTGGGGGCTCTGTTGTCAACACGCCGATGATGCATTCGATCACTTTGTCAGAGATCACCGGTGCGGATATCTGGCTGAAGTTTGAAAACCTCCAATTCACGGCCGCCTATAAAGAACGTGGGGCGTTGAATGCGCTCCTCCACCTCAGTGATGAGCAAAAGAAGCGCGGCGTGATCGCGGCATCCGCTGGCAATCATAGCCAAGGGCTCTCGTACCATGGCACGCGTTTGGGTGTGCCGGTGACCATCGTGATGCCTCGCACCACCCCTACCGTCAAAGTGATGCAGACCGAAAGTGTCGGCGGAAATGTCGTCCTCGAGGGGGAGACGTTCGATGACGCTCATGCCTATGCGCGGCAACTGGAAGAGGAGCGCGGGCTGACTTTCATCCATCCCTTTGATGATCCGCTTATCGCAGCGGGGCAGGGTACGGTCGCGCTTGAAATGCTCAATGTGAAACCTGATCTCGATTGCCTTGTCACACCTATTGGCGGCGGCGGGTTGATCTCGGGCATGGCGACGGTCGCGCGGGCCATCAATCCTGATATCGAAATGGTCGGCGTGCAAGCAGGTCTGTTCCCGAGCATGTATTCGCGGATCAAGGGAGAAGACCGGGACTGCGGCGGTGACACCTTGGCAGAAGGCATCGCGGTCAAACGGCCAGGAGCCTTCACCGCAAAAGTCATTGCCGAACGTGTCGATGATATCCTTCTCGTCGATGAACCGGCCTTGGAAAAGTCGGTTTCGCTGCTGCTCCAGATCGAGAAGACCGTTGTAGAAGGGGCGGGTGCTGCGGGACTTGCCGCTGTCCTTTCAAATCCTGACCGCTTTAAAGGCAAGAAAATTGGCCTGGTGCTGTGTGGCGGCAATATCGACACGCGTTTGCTCGCAAACGTGCTGCTGCGTGACCTGGCGCGGCAAGGCAGACTTGCGCGCTTACGGGTGACTTTACAGGATCGGCCGGGCGCATTGTTCAAGGTCATGCGACTGTTTGATGCTCACAATGTCAACATCATCGAAATCTATCACCAGCGCATTTTTACATCGCTGCCTGCGAAAGGCCTTATCACCGATATCGAATGCGAGGCGCGCGATGCGAGCCAGGTCGAGCGGCTGATCGAAGCATTGCGGGCCAAAAATTACACGGTGGAATCGGTCGAGCTCAACTGATCCGCCATTGCGATTGTTAAGTATGTTCGCGGATAGCGAATTCAGAATTGCGTTTGTGACTGTCCCGCTTTGCACCGCAATGGTGCGGACAAGGTCGAGTCTTGTGTAAAGTAAGACAATATTTACCGTGTTTCGTGGTTAAGGGTCTTTTACCCGCGCAAACGAAAAGGCATAACATTGGCTTAACAACGAACCCGCGATTCTTTCGCAACACAGGAACTCGTTCAACTCGTGACGGCCCCCATCCGCTTCCCCCGCTTTTTCGTGACAAGCCCTGCTCCGTGCCCGTATCTTCCGGGTAAGCAAGAGCGCAAGGTCTTCACTGAATTGAAGGGTGCGCATGCGGATCAGCTGAACGAGGCGCTCGGCCGGATTGGCTTTCGTCGCAGTCAGACTGTCGCCTACCGGCCAAGCTGTTTGGATTGCCAAGCTTGTGTATCTGTGCGCGTGGTGGCGAATGAATTCAGAGCATCAAGCACTCAAAAACGGGATATCAAACGCAATTCGGACCTGGTGGTGACCGAATGCCGCCCTTGGGCCACCGAAGAACAGTTTGATCTTCTCTCGCGTTATCTCGCTGTTCGGCATCCCGATGGCGGCATGTCGGCGATGGATGAACTCGATTACGCCGACATGGTTGAACACACGCCGGTCACCAGCACTCTTGTCGAATACCGCGAACCGGGTGAAGATGGCGAGCCCGGCAAACTGGTCGGCGCTTGTCTAACAGATCGTCAGGGTGATGGCCTGTCGATGATTTATTCCTTCTATGACCCGTCCCACGAAGGGCGCGCCGGACTTGGGAATTTTATCATCCTAGATCATATTCGCCGCGCGGCTCACGATCGCCTTCCCTATGTTTATCTCGGCTATTGGGTCGATGGCTCTCCACGCATGCAGTATAAGGTTCGCTATCGTCCGCTTGAAAAGCTGACACGTGAAGGCTGGCAGCGGATGGAGAAAGAAGAGCAATCCAAACTGATCGCCGAGGCGACAGCTCCGCGCAAATCAAAGCAAAATGCGTTGGGAGAGGGGCTGAGCAAAGATGGCCAGCCTGCTCCTTTCACAACAAGCAAGACTTACTAAAGCAGGCTTTCTAAAGCGCTAACTTTCGAAGAGCCTGCGCTCTGCAGCGCGTCGGCGCACAAGGCCATTAAGCACTCGCCCGCCAGCCTTATTCCAACGATCGAACTCACGCGCTGCGCCTGCGTAGTCGCGGGCAATATGCTTCTTCGTGAGAGTTGCCCGGCCAATAGCTCCGGTGTTGTAATGAAAGCTGACCATGGCATCGAATTGGGTCTGCGTGGCTGGTGCATTGCCTAAGGCTCGCGCAACATCTGAGGCGTAGCGGACCAAATCCTGCTCCAAGCGGACATCGCATTGCTCTTGTGACCAGGTCGTGCCCGGACCAATACGCTGGCCGTCGAGGCCCATCCCGGTGGCACCCCAGCCAATCGTCCACGGTTCTCCGCCGGTTCTCGGATCGGGGTAGGCTTCGATCATGCCATCTGAGCGCCTCCGCGCGCATCCCTCGAAACTCTTGATGAGATCGATGCCAGCGGCGCTAATCGTCGTCACTCGCACATGACCTTCGCAAGACCTTCCGGGTTGTTGCTCCACTGGCTGCGTGGGCTCGACCAGAGCATCGTCAAGTGCGACATCCAGTTCTGCTATCTCGTTCTGTCTGAAGCCGCGGCCCATGATCTTGCGCACGGCATTAAAGACTTGTTTTCTCGCGCTCATTCTATGGCTTCCTTCTTACCTTTGATAACTGCTTTGAATGACGCCGCCTCAGTCAAAACAGCGCCCAATTCGAGAGCCGCATCCCGCGTCATCGGTTCAACGAGATCGTTCTCCTCAATAGAAGTGCGGATACTGACGGCCAGAAGCCCGATCGGTCGGCCATCGAGAGTTTTGAGCGGACATGCGACCGAAGCTTTTAAGTTTCCGGCGTACATAAAGGCTTTGAGCTCAGGGTCTTCGTGGTCTTCGACATTTCGCGCAATGCAGCGTGGGATGTCACTCGCCAACATGTAATTGAGCGATCGGCGGATCGCGCTGAGCGGCAAAGGTCGCGTTCTGATGCCCGTTTCTTCGGTGCGGATATCCATGCTTTCAAACACATCAACAATACCGATAATTTGTTCGGAATGATCGATATCGAAAACCAATGCTCGGATTACGGCGCGGCTAGACGAGGAGCGCAGTCGCAAATGTAGCAAACGCCGGCGGACAAGCTCATCGACCTCGATTGCGTGAGCCTGGGCACGCCTCTCGCGTTCCTCGCGCAGAATTTCCTGGCGAAATTCGCGGTCTTTTCGCGCTTCGTGGGCGCCGATCAAGGTTGGCCCTTGCCAGAAAACGAAGGCCATAAAGGCCACGGCTGCCAAAGCGGGGAGCGCAATAACTGCACGCCTCGGATGCTTGTCAATCAGCCTGACGATGCGATCCATCAGGCCGACATAAGGAGCTGTGCTGGCCATCGACTAAATCGAAGCTAGAGCTTGGAATGAACGATAGAAATAAGCTCGCTTCACTGCGATTGTTGTCATGATCAATGCCTCTCCGGATCGACGCCTTTTTTACCCGATGAGACATGGGCGAAGGCAAGATGCGATGTCCGGCGCGACAAAGGACAAAGCGGGATGGGCCAACGTATTAGGCAGAAAAGGATCGAGTAGGAAAATGATATCGCCGGGAGCCGTGTCGAAGGCGGAGATGACTGATCCTCAAATCTGTTGAGAATACTGATTGTTAACCGGCCTGCTTTAACGCCGACACCATGAAATGGGGGATGCCCAAAAGCGCTGATCTGGAGCCGGAAGCCAGATCAGTCAAAGCGGCTGTGCGCGAGATTTATCGCCCGATCCTGTTTGGGTATTTCACAGTGTACGCTTTCTACTATGCGTGCATGGTGGCGCTGAACTGGCTGAGCATGGAGGCTGGTTCCGATTATACTCGTCTTCAATCGCTAACAGTCGTCACCACTGTACTGGCCAGCTACTTCGCGTGGCGCATGCGTGGCCCTGTGTCGGGTTTTTCGATTGAGTGCATGCTGCTTGCGATGAATTCTATAGTGATCGCAAATGTCTACGTTGCATTGAGCATAGGATTTCTGCCCGAGAAACTGACTTATTTCATCATCATGTCGATGTTGTTTGCGCTCTCAAGCACGAGTTTCAGA
This sequence comes from Erythrobacter sp. YT30, assembly GCF_001542875.1. GTDB lineage: Bacteria > Pseudomonadota > Alphaproteobacteria > Sphingomonadales > Sphingomonadaceae > Erythrobacter. Next base: position 69,083 of record NZ_LMAF01000003.1, read on the forward strand.
CAACCTCTGGTTTCCATTGCTCTCGCCTTTGCTGCCATGGGGGCATTCGCCGGTCGTCTCGATAGTGAAACCCTTTCTGCTTATGGTTTCCTGACGTTCGGAGCGGCGACGTCTTCGCTCGCGATCGCGTTCTATTTGAGAAAAGCAATTGCTCGGATTGCCGAAGCAAACCTCAAAGCGAGCGAGAGACTAGTTCATGCGGAAGATATGAGCGCGAAACTGCGTGAGGAATCGCTGTCAGACAGCCTTACCGGACTGCCCAACAGACGCGCCTTCTTCACCTTGTTCAATGAGCAGGTCCGCGGACAAGAAAATCGGAAACCTGCCCCGGGATGGCTTATCCTGCTGGATCTGGATGGATTTAAGGCAGTGAATGACATCCACGGGCATTTGGTTGGAGATGAATTGTTGGTCGCTGTCGCTGATCGCCTGCGAAGCTTTTCTGGAGGTAATGCGCATGTGAGCCGAATGGGCGGCGATGAATTCAACATGATCCTATCTGGCGATCTCGCTGAGGCTTCGGTTGTTGACCGCTGCAAATCTCTGTTGAACGAAATCGCGAAACCCTATCTTGTTGATGGGCGCCAGATCCTGATCTCATGCTCAGCTGGCTGTCTAAATGTCGATCCTGATCAAGGGGTGGAATCCCAAATCAGCAACGCCGATTACGCTTTGATGGCCGCAAAGAAGCAGGGAAAAAACCGGGTTGTAGTTTTCAACAAAGTTTATGCAGAGCAAGCGGGAATCCGCTTTCGAATTGAGAACGCACTTCGCAGCGCCGATCTCGAAAAAGAGATTAGCGTCGTGTTTCAGCCGCAATTCAAGCTGGGTACGAGCGAAGTCGTCGGCGCAGAAGTGTTGGCGCGCTGGACCAATCCAGAAGTTGGGCCCATCCCGCCGCAGCGTTTCATCCAAATCGCGGAGGAAAGCGGACTGGTGGCGAACATCACTCTGGTGGTCGTGAGAAAGGCGCTTTGCGAATTGTCATCCTGGAAGCACTCGATTCCGATTTCAATTAACCTCTCAGGCCATGATCTGCTGTCCGATCCCGTGATCGATGCGGTGATCGAGATTGTCAGGGAGCACGGAGTTGATCCATCGCGGATTGAATTCGAGGTAACTGAAACCGCAATGATGGCAGATATCCAGAAAGCGGCCGCCAATCTCGATCGTTTGTCAATCCTTGGCTTCTCAATCGCGCTTGATGATTTCGGAACGGGCTATTCCAACTTCAACTATCTTCGTTCTCTCCCGATTAAGCGGCTCAAAGTCGACAAATCCTTTGTCGAAAACCCGGGCGATCCCATGGCTGAAAAAGTGCTCGCTTCGCTTGTTGGCATGGCGCGCGTGTTGGGTGTGCACTGCTTGCTTGAGGGCGTGGAAGATGAAATCTCGCTGATCATGGCAAAGCGTGCAGGGGCGGAATTGGTCCAGGGATATCTGTTCGCCAAACCGATGAAGGCAGAAGACCTTGTGGAATTGATCTCGCGAGGCACCGACGAAAGCATCGTGCGCACAGCATAATAAAAGGCGGCCAACCTCTCGGTTAGCCGCCCTTTCTATTGTAGAACCCCGGTGGGGTGAATTGCGCTTAAGCGCTGTAGTACATGTCAAACTCGACCGGAGCTGGCGTTGTTTCAAGACGCAGCTGCTCTTCCCATTTGAGCTCAGCATAGGCCTCAATCTGATCAATTGAGAAGACGTCGCCTTTGAGAAGGAACTCGTGATCTTCTTCCAGCGATTCCAAGGCTTCACGAAGCGATCCGCAAACGGTTGGCACCTCAGCAAGCTCTGCTGGTGGCAGATCGTAAAGGTTCTTGTCCATCGCATCGCCCGGGTGGATCTTGTTCTCGATCCCGTCGAGGCCCGCCATGAGCAGGGCGGAGAACGCGAGATACGGGTTCGCCAACGCGTCAGGGAAACGGAATTCTACGCGTTTGGCTTTTTCGCCCGCGCCATACGGGATACGGCATGATGCTGAACGGTTGCGTGCTGAGTATGCGAGTAGAACTGGCGCCTCAAAACCAGGGACCAGACGCTTGTAGCTGTTGGTCGTTGCATTGGTGAATGCGTTGATCGCTTTCGCGTGTTTGATGACACCACCGATGTAATGGAGGCATGTCTCTGAAAGGCCGGCATACTCATCGCCAGCAAAGGTCGGATCGCCGCCTTTCCAGATCGACATATGCGTGTGCATGCCCGAACCGTTATCTTCCTTGATTGGCTTAGGCATGAATGTCGCTGTCTTGCCATAAGCGTGCGCAACTTGCTGCACGACGTATTTGTAGACCTGCACCTGATCAGCCGTTTTCGTGAGCGTGCTGAATGTAATGCCGAGCTCGTGCTGGGCAGCGGCCACCTCGTGGTGGTGCTTGTCCATGTTGAGGCCCATTTCCATCATGGTCGCAACCATTTCGCCCCGGATGTCCATGGCGCTGTCAACAGGCGCTACTGGGAAGTATCCGCCTTTCTCGCGTGGACGGTGGCCCATATTGCCCATCTCGTATTCTTTGCCAGTGTTGGTCGGCAATTCGATATCGTCGATGGCAAATCCGCTGCCTGCATATCCGTCTTCAAAACGGACATCATCGAACATGAAAAACTCAGGCTCAGGCCCAACATAGACTGTGTCACCGATGCCGGTCGACTTCAGATAGGCTTCTGCGCGCTTTGCAGTCGAGCGCGGGTCGCGCCCGTAAAGCTGGCCATCGGACGGCTCCACAATGTCGCAAAAAATGGAAAGCATCGGCGTTGCGCTGAACGGATCGACGTAAGTCGCTTCCATGTCGGGCTTCAGGATCATGTCGGATTCGTTGATCGTCTTCCAACCCTCAATCGAAGAACCATCGAACATCAGGCCATCTTCGAGCGCATCTTCATCCATCGCGGTCGATGCCATGGTGAGGTGCTGCCATTTGCCTTTGGGATCGGTGAAGCGCAGATCGACCCATTCGATCTCATCGTCCTTGATCTGTTTAACAATGTCTTTTGCGCTAGCCATTCTTGTATTCTCCAGCTGGTAGTTTGAGAGGTTGGTGGTGCCCGGATTGGGCGAACGGAATTCAACTTTTAGATTGCATCGTCATCAGTTTCGCCAGTGCGGATGCGGAGAGCCTGATCGATCGTGCTCACGAAGATTTTTCCATCGCCAATGCGTCCGGTCTGCGCTGCATTGGCAACAGCTTCAATCACGCGCTCTGCCTGATCATCGGAAATGACGACTTCGAGTTTCACTTTTGGTAGAAAGTCGACAACGTATTCTGCGCCGCGATAGAGTTCCGTGTGGCCTTTCTGACGGCCAAATCCGCGCGCTTCGGTGACAGTGATGCCCGATACTCCGATTTCATGCAGCGCTTCTTTCACCTCGTCGAGTTTGAAAGGTTTGATGATCGCTTCGATCTTTTTCACGTAATTCCCCGCAAATTGGCCCGCCGATTTTTTGTGCGTGCCAGCCACTCCTTTCGCGAAAGGAATCGCTCAATGTGCCTAGCGAAGTAGCAACATTGTGTTAGCAGGTGCAACACCGCTCATCACAACTTGGCCATTTGCCTAAATTATAGGCAGATTTTGCAAGTTAGAGCCGCAAACCGGTCGTTTCTGGCAGGCCGCACATGATGTTGAGGTTCTGAATTGCGGCCCCGCTTGCACCTTTGCCCAGGTTATCAAGTCGGGCGATGAGACGCGCGTTCCATCCGCCTTCATTTCCGCAGACGTACAACGTCATACCGTCAAAAGCTTCCGCGTCATCGTTGAGCAGCAATTCCGACGGCGCGATATCTGCCACCGTGACGATGTTTGAATTGGCGTAGTGTTCTTGCAGTGTCGTCCTGAGAGTGTCGGCTTCTGGGTCGCCCTCCATCGCGCCGAGATGAAGCGGCACTTCGACATGCATTCCGCGGTAGGCAGGAACAACGGCTGGAGCGAACAGAACTCCGTGATCGAGGCCCGCATGCAGCTTCATTTCCGGGCGATGCTTGTGCGCCAATTCGTGGCCGTAGGAACGATGCGCGATCTGTGGTGAGCTTTTGAAGCGCTCGATCAAAGCTTTGCCGCCACCCGAATATCCGCTCACCGCGTTCACTGTGTAAGGCCAATCGGCTGGGATTACTCGAGCGCGGACCAAAGGGGCAATCAGCGCAAGGAAGCCTGTCGGATAGCATCCCGGATTGCTGACAAGTTGTGCGTTCGCGATCTTTTCGTTTCCGATGATCTCGGGAAATCCGTAAGTCCAGCCATCGGCAACCCGGTGGGCGCTTGACGCATCAATAATGCGTGTACCCGATCCTTCGGCCAGTTTCACCGCATCGCGGGCTGCTTCGTCGGGCAGGCAAAGGATCGCAATATCGGCTTCGTGCAGAGCTTGCTTGCGTGCCGATTCATCTTTGCGGCGATCATCGTCCAGGAGGACCAATTCGAACTCGGTGCGACCTGCCAGCCGTTCTCGAATTTCGAGACCCGTTGTTCCCGCTGCTCCATCGATAAAGATGCGTGTCGCCATAATGGCAGCGGGCTAGCTGTCAGTCGCCTCCGGCGCAAGCGAACTCAGCTTGCAATAGCCGCTTGGTCCATCAGGACCGATACAGCCCCATGCCCAATCACCTTCAGTGTCAAGCACTTCGATCAGATCGCCAGCGTTCAAGGAAAAGACGATGTCAGCATCTTCGCGCGGGGCCATTAAGAAGTCCGCGCCTGCATCGCCTGCAGTGCGTGAATTCGGGATGACATAATGCGCTGCCAAGTGGCGTCCGGCGAGAGCCATGTGAGCAAGATCGCCGCGCAGAGGCAGGGTGCCCGGTGCAGGCTTCGCGACGGGGCCCCTAAGACCCAGGACCCCGCTGGGGACGCTATACGATGTCGTTTGGCTGCTTGCGCCGCTCATTTTCTTCGTTTCCTTCGCCCCCACATCCCGGCGCTTAGCGAGATGGTTGCGAGCGAGCAAGCAAGCGCCTTTGTCTGTCCTCAGGATGGACGGATCAGCCGTACCGGCTTTTCAGCATATGCCAGCTTGCCCGCAGGCCATAGGCGGTTCCGCCCTTTGCTCGTCCAGGCTTTGCGTAAGGACGCCAGGCGAACGTGTCGAAGTGCACCCAGTCGGTGCCATCCGACACAAACTTATCGAGGAACAGTCCCGCGACACTCGCGCCGGCATAGGGATTAGACTGCGCGTTGACGATATCAGCGATGTCTGACTTGAGGTATTCGCGGTACGCTTCAGGCAAAGGTAGGCGCCAGGGTTCATCGCCATTGGCTTTGCCCGCTTCGATCAGCGCGTTGGCGGTGTCGTCTTTGCGCGCCATCATTGCCGCATAGTCCGGTCCTAACGCGATCCGAGCCGCACCTGTGAGGGTCGCGAAATCAATGATGAGATCTGGTTCTTGCTCGCTTGCACGAGTCAACGCATCGCCAAGGATCAACCGCCCTTCAGCATCGGTGTTGTGTATCTCGACCGACAGGCCTTTTCGGCTGGAAAGGACATCGCCTGGGCGGAAGGCGGGACCGGAGATCGCATTCTCTACCGCGGGGATCAGCAGGTGAAGCCGGATTTTCAAGCCTGCACTCATGATAAGCCCAGCAAGCGCGATCGCATGCGCTGCGCCTCCCATATCCTTTTTCATCAGCCGCATGCCTGCCGCCGGTTTGATGTCGAGGCCGCCGGAATCGAAGCACACGCCTTTGCCAACAATCGCGAGCACGGGATCATTTTCTGATCCCCATGTGAGATGCATAATGCGCGGTGCGTGATGGCGCGCGGCAGCTCGGCCTACGGCGTGCACCATGGGGTAGCCCTGTTCTAGCGCATCGCCTTTGACGACATTCAATTCGCCGCCATGCACCTTGGCGAGCTTTTCGCATTCCGCCTGCAATGCGGCAGGCCCCATGTCCTCTGCCGGAGTGTTGACGAGATCACGCACCAACATTTCCGCCTCGGCCTCGGCGCGGATCGCGTCGATTTGGCCGACCTGCTTGGTCAGCAGGACACGCGGACCGGTGGGCTTTTCCTCATCGCGATAGCGGGTGAAGCGGTATTGCGCCGTCAACCAGCCAAACATCGCCGCACCCGGATCACCTTCAGCGAGGCGATATGTACCCTCAGGCAATCGATCTGCCAGAGCCGCGAGGCAATAGGGCGACAGGCTTTCGCCATTGGCAACACCGCCCGCAGCCATGAACGCATCACCGTCACCAATGATAGCGACCTGTCCGGGGGAGCCATCAAATTTCTGCGCCGACAATTGCGCGCGCTGGCTTGCGGAAAGCGATTTTGTAAACTCATCGCAATCAGCTTGCGGAACGAGGTGGATTGTCGTGGCGTCTTGCCCGCGATCGGGCTGGATCAGGTCGGCTATGTCAGTCATGGGAGGCTAATTAATGCGCGCTCGGCGCTTGTCACGCTTCAAATCGCTCAAATTCACGCCGAAGCGCACCAAAGCCCCCTCGCAATTGGGCGTTTGACACGCTATCTGATCGGTCATGCAAGAATACCAACTCGTAGAAAGCAACGACACCGTCTACCGCGACGGGACAATCAAGCTGCACACCGAAGAAGGCTTCGAAGGCATGCGCCGCGCCGGCCAGCTTTCGGCGCGCATCCTTGATGAAGTGGCCGATTGGGTGCAGCCCGGTGTCACCACCGAAAGCATCGACACGCGCATTCGCGAAATGATGATGGACGCGGGCGCTGTTCCCGCAACGCTTGGCTATCGCGGGTACACCCATTCAAGCTGCATCTCGATCAACCATGTCATCTGTCACGGCATTCCGTCGGACAAGGTGCTGAAAGAGGGCGACATCCTGAATGTCGATGTCACCTCCTTGCTCGATGGATGGCACGGCGACACCAGCCGGATGTTTTTTGCTGGCGAACCGTCAATCAAGGCAAAGCGTCTGGTTGATGTGACCTATGAGTGCATGATGCTCGGTATTGAAGCGGCAAAACCGGGCGCTCGTCTCGGCGATATCGGCGCAGCGATTGAGGCGCATGCAAAGCAGTTCCGTTATGGCGTTGTGCGCGAGTTTTGCGGGCACGGCCTGGGACGGTTGTTCCACGACGCGCCTGAAGTGGTTCACGCCGCAAAGGCGGGTACTGGGCCTGAATTGAAACCGGGCATGTTCTTCACGATTGAACCAATGATCAATCTCGGCAAGCCTTGGGCCAAAGTGCTGAATGATGGTTGGACAGCAGTGACGCGGGACAAGTCTTTGTCCGCGCAATTCGAGCACTCAATCGCGATTACCGAGGACGGGAACGAGATTTTCACGAAGAGCCCGACAGGACGGCACAAGCCGCCTTACAGCTGAGATTTGTGCCAGGGATTTCTCGGCTTTCAACTTGGTGAAAGTGTCTCGATATGGGACAGAATTTGTCATGCTAAGGTGACAAAGGTTACACTCTGTCACCTTGTGTCACAGCAGAAATATCGCTGTTTTTCAGATCAATAGACTTCATTTCGACTGGTGACGGACACGGGTCGCGCACCGGAAAATGAGCTTGGGTTGCGGCAGTCGTTCGCTTGCATGCGAAAGCGAACAGACGCGAAAAGGGCGCAGATGCACATGGGGATCGACGATTTAAAAGAGCCTGTCTGAAGCTCTGCAAATTTGGCTTGGAGCTGTGGCTGCTGGGTAGCCATAGCAAAAGGTGTAGGAAAGCGAGACTGGGCCCGGCTCGCTACAAAAACCAGATCGCCAACACCGCCACCATCACGAAAATGACGGCCACCGAAAATGCCAGCATCCACATAACCTCGCGGGTGATGTGGCCTTTGACGACCCAATCGTAAGCGCACGCAATCACTACGGTGATCGGCACTTGAACGCCGATTGCGACCGGATCGGGTAATTCCATCACTTGCACCACGCGCGCATAGGCTGGTGTCATCAGCGCCAAGGTGGCGATCAGCATCGCTTGGCGGTGTTCGTGGACGCGCTTTGAACGCGCATAGTTCACGGCGAGGAAATAAAGCGGCAAGAAGGTCACAAATGCTGCGATGTTGACCACAGTCACTTCGGGTCGCCCCAATTCGCGGCCGATATTGACCGCGATAATGGCGCCCGATGCGACCATTGCCCCGACCAATCCAAGCGAGATTGCGCCCAGCGTTCTGTGCCATTTTACGCGCTTGGTCACGATCAACAGCGGCTGGATAACAAGCAGCGCAAGCCAGGTCAGCATAACTCCTGCATGCAGAATGACGATGGGGATGTAGCGGACGCGCACTTCGGGATGGAAATACGCCTTCATTCCAAATGCGATGATCGTAAAGACAAGCAGGCCAAGCGCGATCCGGCTCATCAAGAGGTTGGCTCGGCGGTGGTTCTCGGGCGCCCGCATACTACACTTCGCGTGCTGCACGGATAGCAGCGCCTGCGGCAAAGGGGGCGATGGCAACGAGGCCGAGCGAGATCGCTCCTGCAAAGCCGAGGCTGGCGACGTCCTGCCTCGCCAAGGCGCCCGCTCCAAAAATGAGGAGGGGAAGGGCGAGGGGGATCAGCAGCAAGCCTGACAGGGCAGCGCCAGCTCGAAGGCTTGCCGTGAGAGCTGCAATTATCAGCCCGATGGCTGCAAGGCCGGGCGTCCCGGCGAGCAGGCCGATCAGGATGAGATGGAGTGTCGGTCCATCAAGGCCAAGCAGCGCGGCGGCCGGAAAGGCAGCCAGGATAAGCGGTGGGCCAAAGCTCAACCAATGCGCTAAAAGGCGCACCGCCATCATCATTTCTTCCGCCATTCCGCGAAGCCGCAATTGGTCGAACATGCCCCGCTCGATATCGGCGCGCACCAGTTTTTCAACCGGGAGAATGGCAGCGAGCAGGGCCGCAATCCACACAACACCGCCTCCGGTCTTTGTGAGCACATTGGCATCGGGCCCAACCGCGAACGGGTAAAGCATGGCGACAGCGAGGAAGAACACCAATGGCAATGCCGCGCCGCTTCCCGTGAAGGGAAAGAACTGCGCGAGATCGCGGCGAAGGAGGGCCGCGATCATCGTGCGTAATCCTCGATTGCGAGTGACCTCATGCCTTCAATAGCGAGTTCCTGATGCGAGGCGATGACCGCAATCCCGCCCGACGCCGAATGCTCACCTATCAGCGCATTCACCAGTCCAATCGCGCCCTTATCGAGGCCGCTCAAGGGCTCATCCAGAAGCCAAATGGGCACATTGCGATTGAGCAGACTGGCAAGCGCGGCTCTCTTTTTCTGGCCCGTTGAGAGGTATTGTATCGGCACGTCGAGAAGCGTGCTCAAACCGAGTTTTTGGACAGTCGCATTTGGGTCGGCGCAGCCATCCACCCGCTCCCAGAATGCTAGCGCTTTCCCAAGTGGCAGGTCTGGATCTAGTGCAGGGCGATCATCCAAAAGGCCTATCGCACCTGCAGTTTCAACGCCCCCTTCAAACGGCGTCATCAAGCCTGCCAGTGTCCGCATGAGTGTAGTCTTGCCCGAGCCATTTGCGCCCGTCACATGAAGCGCGTCGCCTTGGCCAAGTTCGACTGACAGCCCGCGAAACAGCACACGGTCCCCGCGCCGAGAGGCGAGATCGCTTGCGATCAGCGAAGGGGGCGAAGAGCCTTGCATCGCCAAGCGCGTTAGGCAAAAGCATCGCTGCAAACAACCGCGACGATTGGCGCGGCGAAACAGGAGCATTCCCAATGGTATCTGTGACCCAGCTCAGTGATGATGAACGCGCCCGCCTTTTATCGGACCATCCTGAATGGAAAAGCGCGCGCGATGGCAAAGCAGTGACGCGGACGTTCCAGTTTGAAAACTTCTCGGAAGCCTGGGGCTTTATGAGCCGCGTTGCCCTGATCGCGGAAAGTCATGATCACCACCCCGAATGGTTCAATGTTTATGCCAAGGTTGAAGTGACGCTCACCACACACGATGCGAACGGTTTGTCGCAGCGTGATGTGAACATGGTGAAAGCGATGGACAGGCTTGTCGGCGAGTAGAGTGCCTCGGACGTTTATCGTCCCAGAAGGCTCGCCGCCTGACGCTGCTGTTTGCGAACGCGACCCGGCATCCATTTCTTTGCAAAACTGATCTTCTTGGCGGTTTTGCCGACCAGATAGTGCAGTTCATCGCCGTGGACCGCATCCCAAACTGTTTGCGCAACTTCTTCGACCGGCGTGATTTCAAGGCCAGCAGCCTGAACGCGGGAGCGTACAGACTCGTTGGATTTTCGATGCCCGGTTCCTTCAAGGAGCGGGGTTTCGATAAAGCTGGGGCAGATTGAACAGGACTTGATGCCGTCAGGCGCCCATTCCGCATCGAGGCTCTCTGCAATACCGCGTACGGCGAATTTGCTGGCGCTGTAAACGCTCATACCCGATCCTCCGACGATGCCAGCTGCGCTCGCAATGTTCACGAGGCACGATCCGGGCGCGGTTTTGAGGAGATGTTGATACGCAGCCTGCGCGCCATAAAGGACGCCGCGAATGTTGATGTCGACGCAGCGATCGATTTCGTCAACGCCAAGCTCGTGGATCGGACCGCCAGTGCCGATGCCTGCATTGTTGACCACGACATCTACGCCCCCGCCGGCAGCGACGGAGAAAGCCTGGAGCACATTTTCCCATTCGTCCCGGTCACGTACATCGAGCTTTTGCATGTATTTAAAGCCGCCCTCGATCAGACCGAGCGTATCTTCCATGCCTTCTTCGTTGACGTCACCAATCCCGACAAACCAGCCGCGCTCAGCGAAATGGCGCGCAATGGCGCGGCCAATGCCGGATGCACCGCCCGAAATGAAAATAGCGCGGCGCTGTTCTTGTGCGCTCATACGATCCCTCTCCCAAAAAACTACGCGCGCAGATCAATAGACCCGCGCGCGCATTTTGTCAGCCACTGACACGCATGTCAGTTGGATTTGTTGTGGGCTGGATTATGCGCCCAGCGCTTCTTCCAAGCCTTGAACGTGCTCAGCGCCCTCAAGGATTTCGGCGGTGGATTCGGACACCGTATCGCCAATCGGTTCGCTGCGTCCGCCAAGGCACGTAGCTAGGAAGTTCTCGGTGATCGCGGTGTAGGCGATGTTGTTGACGGGCTTTGCAAAGCCGTGACCTTCATCCGGATACAACACATAAGTCACCGGAATACCTGCCTCTTTCATGGCTCCTACGATCTGATCGCTTTCCGATTGCTTCACGCGCGGATCGTTGGCGCCTTGCAGGATTAGAAGCGGCTTTGTGATCTCGTTCGCTTTATAAAGCGGGCTAGCTGCTTTCAGCAGAGCAAGGCCTTCTTCGGTGTTCGGATCGCCCATGCGTTCATGGAAAATCTTCACCAGCGGCGCCCAGTATGGCGGAATGGTGCCGAGCAGCGTTTCGAGGTTTGACGGGCCAACAATATCAACACCGCATGCGAATTTCTCAGGCGTGAAAGTCAGGCCAGCCAAGGTCGCATAGCCGCCATAGGAACCGCCCATGATTGCTACCTGGTCTCCAGTGGTGATGCCCTCGGCGATGGCCCAATCGGTTGCATCGATCAGGTCATCGTGCATCTTCAGGCCCCATTCCTTGTTACCGGCATTTAGGAAGTTTTTGCCAAAGCCTGTTGAACCACGGAAGTTCGTTTGCAGCACGGCATAGCCTCGGTTCGCGAGCCATTGGACGCCGCTGGAAAAGCCATAATCATCGCGCGCCCACGGGCCGCCATGGACAAGCAGGACCATCGGTACGGCTTCATCAGGACGACCATCGCCATCGCTGTCACTGCCCGGCGGCAAAGTGAGGTAAGAAGGAAGCGTCAAGCCATCGCGGCTGGTGATTTCAACCGGGTGCATCGGCTGGAGAGGCGCGCCTTCAAGCTCTGGCCTCGTGGTGTAGAACGGGGTGAGCGTTTCTGCTTCCCGGTCGTAGATGAAGGTCTGCGATGGAGCGGTAAGAGGGTCGTTCCAGACGATCCACATACTGTCATCATCGGTGCGGCTCGAAACGCCGAAATCACCTTCGAGCTTATCATCGAGGAATGCGAGCGACGCTCCGATATCGTCGTCAATCGCGGTCCATGTGTTCTTGAGATAATTGACCGAATAGGCCTGGATTTCACCTGTCTTGGTGTCGCGCATTGTCCCGCCCAAATCGGCTTTTGCATCCTCGGCGATCAGCGTTTTCTCACCCGTTTCGGTGTCTTGCGCAAACAGCGCTGCAGTGTTGCGTCCACGGCTGTCGAGCCAATAAAGGATTGAGCCGTCGGTGGTGTAGCCAGCTGGAGAAGTTGTCAGCGAATCTTCCATTGCGGTGGTTTCGAACGCTGTTTCTTCAACTTCGCCATCGACCACGTTGAAGTAGTCTGTGCCGCCTTCTGCATTCTGGCGAAACGCCATGCGCAAGGTCAGCGTGTCATCTGCCATGAAACCGGCATACCCTTCGTTCTCATAGACAAGCTCAAGCTCGCCCGTGTTGAGATCAAGCATATGCACGTCATGAAACTGCGGGTTGCGATTGTTGACGCCAATCAGCAGCTTGTCCTTGATCGTTTCCGATGCCCCGACGATTTGCACCCGCGTGTTTTCAAACGGGGTCATCAGCTTCTCTTCGCCGCTTGCAATATCGATCATGTAGAGCAGGAAGTTTTCATCGCCGCCTTTGTCCTGAATGTACCCGACACTCTTGCCATCAGGCGACCAGAAGTGATCGCGAATGGGGCGATCTTCCGCATTGGTGATGACTTTGGCGGCCGCAATATCATCGCGCGGAGCGACCCAGATATTGAGCACATCGTTATGGGGGGCGAGCCAACTCAGCATGGTCCCGTCAGGGCTGAGGCGACCTTGTGCTTTGGTCGGATTGCCGAACAGCGCGTCGCGCGGGATCAAGGGTGCGGCTTCTGAAGTCGTTGTCATCGATGCTCCGGTGTTTGATTGAGCGTGATTGTCTGCGGCTGCGATGCCGGGCAGCGCAAGGGCGCAAGCGGCCGTGGTTGTGACGAGCAGCCGAGCGGTTTTTGAAAGTCCAAACATTGGCGGGGTTCCTCTCCTATTCAAGGTTTGAACCGAAAGCGGCGGGGAATGCCTCCGGTGTATTGCGCAAGTGATACGCAATTACCCCGGTATCGCAACCGTGTTTGATCGATCTGGATAAGCAGTTGGTCTTGCGAGATTAGAGCGCGGGGTTAGCGTAGAAATGCCATGTGAAAATCGCCATGGCCCCGCGATGGGGCTGCCATTGCTCGCCGAGAGTGCGGGTTTCTTTTTCCTGAGGCCGTTCGTCGAGCTCTAAAAGGCGCTTCACTCCCTCCTGAACGGCCAGATCGCCTGCGGGCCAGATATCGGTGCGCCCTTCGGCAAAGAGCAGATAGATTTCAGCCGACCAGCGTCCGATCCCCTTGATCTGAGTGAGTGTTTCAATCGCGTCTTCATCGCCCGATGGCAGCGCTTCAAAGTCCACTTCGCCCGCTTCAACGAGTTCGCACAGGCTTCGCGCATAGCCCTGTTTCTGTCGTGACAGGCCACAAGCGCGCAGCGTGTCGAAATCACGGCTGAGCAAGCATGCGGGCGTAAAATCCTCGCCCAATTCCGCTTCCAGCTTGTTCCACATTGAACTTGCCGCTGCGACGGAGACCTGTTGGCCGACAATGGTGCGCAGCAAGGTTTTGTACCCTCGATCCCTGATGCGCGGTTCCGGATACCCGATGCGCGCCAGTTCATCACCCACCCGTTTGTCCTTTGCTGCTAGCGCATCCATCTCGCGCCGGATCGTCTCAGCAGTCAGGCCCACTCTTCATTCCTCTAGGTTGCGCTTCTTTGAGGAACTCCCTAGCTGAGCAGCGCATTATTCCAAGAGCGCAAGGCAATCGAGTCTTGCGCTCAATCGTTTCAAGAAGGATTTAGGAAACCTATGCCGAAGCTGGTCGTCACCAATCGCGAGGGGGAAACAAGCGAGATCGAGGTCGAAGATGGCCTCACCGTGATGGAAGCGGTTCGCGACAATGGCTTTGATGAGCTGCTGGCACTGTGCGGCGGCTGCTGTTCGTGCGCGACTTGCCACGTCTATGTCGATCCTGCCTTCAAGGACAAGCTGCCAGAAATGAGCGAAGACGAGGACGATCTGCTCGAATCCTCCGATCACCGCAACGAAACATCGCGGCTGTCATGTCAGATCCCGCTGACGCAGGAACTGTCGGGCATGAAGGTGACTATCTCGCCTGAAGATTAAAGTTGTTTGCGGGGGCGGTATTGAGCGCGTAATCCGCCCTCATGAACATCACTCAACCATTTGGCGATACGCTCGCTCTGATCGGCAACACTCCGCTCGTTCGGCTCAGAGGGCCAAGCGAAGAAGCTGGATGCGATATCTGGGGCAAATGCGAATTTGCCAATCCAGGCTCGTCAGTCAAAGATCGCGCGGCGCTTTACATGATCCGCGATGCAGAAGCGCGCGGGGATTTGAAGCCGGGCGGAACCGTGATCGAAGGGACCGCGGGGAACACCGGTATTGGCATCGCATTGGTTGCCAATGCGCTCGGGTACAAGACGATCATCGTGATGCCGGATAACCAATCCAAAGAGAAAATGGATACACTGCGGGCTTTAGGGGCGCAGCTGGTCCTCGTCCCGCCAACCAAATACGCCGATCCTGCACATTTTCAGCATGTCTCGCGCCGCATGGCTGAGGAGACAGACGGCGCGATATGGGCCGGGCAATTCGATAACGTCGCCAATCGCCGCGCGCATATCGAAGGCACTTCGCAGGAATTGTGGGAGCAAACAGGCGGCAATATCGACGGCTTCACCTGCGCGGCTGGTACAGGCGGAACCATTGCCGGCGTTGGTATGGGGCTTAAAGAGAAGAATGCCGATATCCGCATCGCGCTGACCGATCCGCATGGCGCTGCGCTCTACAATTACTACGCCCATGGTGAGTTGAAAGGCGAAGGCTCCTCGGTCGCGGAAGGGATCGGGCAGGGCCGAATTACCGCCAATCTCGAAGATGCTCCCATCGACACGCAGTTTCGAATTTCTGATGAGGAAGGGATTGTCTGGGTTGAAAAATTGCTGCGCGAAGAAGGGCTTTGTCTCGGGCTTTCCAGCGGCATCAATATCGCTGGCGCAATAGCGCTGGGCAAGCAATTGGTGAGCGAAGGCATCGACAAGCCCCAGATCGCGACAATCCTTTGCGATACGGGCTTTCGATATCTTTCAACGCTCTACAATCCGGAATGGCTTGCTTCAAAGGATTTGCCCGTGTTCGATTGGCTTTCCCAAACCCAATCGGCCTAGTGCATCGACAATCGCTCTGTGGCGCGTTAGGCACAGGTCATGGCAGAACGGAAGCTTATCGGCGGCGATTTAGCTGACATTCAGGGCGACGACCTACAGGCTTCGGCCATGGAGAATTCTGCTCCCAGCACAATGCCGCTTGGCGGGACGCGCACTCAGGCGATGCAGCGGCTGCAGGCCGGGCTGCTCGGGATAGGCACGATGATCCTGCTTGTGGGTCTTGCGAGTATTATCGGCACGCAGGCTGAATTGGCGGAACAGGCAGTGGTGCCCGATGCCGCCCCAACGACAGAACCAACCGAAGCGCCTTCGCAGGTAGACCCATTGGCAGATGCGGGCATTGTTCCCGATATTCCGGCTGAACCTGAAGAAACTGAGGACGATGGAGGTCTGAAAGCCCCACTTTTTGCAGAAGACGGCAAGGTTCCTGATACGCCGGACGTCGAGCCGGATGAACCGCCGCAATAATCTCATTTCAAAGGCTTTTCTGGCCTTTTTCTGGTTGGGATGTTCGGCTGGGTGTTCGAATGCTTCTGATCATTCACACGATGCGCATCATGCCGAAGGCGCAAGTTCATCTACAACTGTCATGTGTGAGGCTGCGGAGCCTCTGCCTTCGCTAGGCTTGGTGACAAGCCTTCCGCTGCTTTGGCCATTGGATGCCGATATCGCCGATTTCGCCAGCGGCGCAGTAAATGCGCCTTGGCAAGCGGGAGCGCTTTCGTCTTGCTACGCGATACTTCCGCTCGATACGCTGTCAGCGCCTGATGAAAGCGCTGCTGCTACCGATCCCCTGGAAGGCCTTGACCGTCTAGCAATAATTCAACCGCGCGCACTGACCCCGTCCGACAATGTCGCGCTGGATGAATGGGTGCGCGAGGGTGGCGAGGCACTCATTCTGGTCGATCCGTTGCTGACAGGGCACTATGATTTGGCTCTGGGTGATCCACGCCGCCCAATGGATACCTCGCTTGTCGCCATTCCGCCCGTGGTGGCGCGTTGGGGCCTGGAAGTGATCTTCGACGAACCGTCTACAATCGAGGAAGGTACCTCGACTGTCGATCTTGGGGGAACGCCGCTCACGATCGAAGTCGCTTCGCAATGGAGCAGTGTCGATCCCGATGCAGCGCAGTGCGAGCTTTCCGCTGACGATCACATCGCCCGGTGCAAAGTGGGGGAAGGGCGCGTTACTCTGCTTGGGGACGCAGCTTTGTTCGAACATCGCGAATTGGCTGGTGAGAATTTCGAAGCCATGACGGCACTTTTCGGCTATGCATTTGATCGGACACCCTGATCAGGCTTCGGGGATATTGCGGGAAGCGTGCGGGAAATCGCGTTTCCTTGAGAGACTCGAAGCGGGATTAGGCTGCGAAATTGCGAATTATCCGGGGAATTTACGGGATTACTCGGATGTTTGAGGGAATAGTGGAGATATGTTCACAAGATGAAATCTAGGTAAATCAATAATTTACCATTTAATCCCGTGATTTCCCGTGAAAACCCCTTTTCACTCGCCTGCTTCCCGGATAATACCGGGTTCCATCAAACATGTCTGTTTGCCGTGCGCACCCGTTCAGGGTTTGCGCGCTGCTCCCGTTCGCGCGGGGGCGGCGACGGGGAAGGCGTGTCGAAGGGAGAGAAGGGCCGCGCGAAAAGCAGCCGAACGAGCGAATACGGGGACAAGTTCGAGTGTCGGATTTTGGAGGATACAGTGGTCAAGCCTATTCGCCCGCGGGCGATAAGGGCCGCTTTGTCCTGCCTCCGGACTTTCGCAAGGCGGTGAAGGAAAGCTCTGGCGGGCAGAAAATCCTTTGTCTCGCCAAACATGATCGCTGGAAATGTCTTGTCGGTTTTGGCCTGTCTCGCCACGATGAATTGGAAAACCAGCTTGACCGTGAAGAGAAAAACGCGGTTGCTTCTGGTCAGCCTTTCGATCGCGAAATGCGCGCCCTGCGCCTCTTCGGATACAAGAAGCTCCCCTTTGACGACAGCGGCCGCTTCGTCATGCCCGACATGCTGCGCAGGCGTGCTGGAATAGAAGATGGCATTTTCATTCACGGCGGCGGACGCTTTTTCACCGTCTGGGCACCTGATGAGCTCGCGAACATGCCCGCTGAATGGGAAGACCTTCAGGCCGATTGTGAAGATCTGATAGCAGAAGCTGAGGCGAAGGCTGCGAAGAAGGGAGGTGCGAAATGAGCGCATCCCAAGTGCAACCGCACGTCCCGGTGCTTTTAGATGAGGTGATCGCTGCAATTGCGCCTCAGCCGGGCATGACAGTCGTCGATGCGACTTTTGGTGCCGGTGGTTATTCAACTGCGCTGCTCCAAAAAGGTGCGCGGGTTTATGCTTTTGACCGTGATCCCAATGCCATTCGGGCAGGCGAAGCTATAGTCGCCAAGTGGAACGGACAGTTGTCGCTTCACCCTCATCGCTTTTCCGAAATGCGCGACGAGCTTACCGCGATTGGCGTTCCCCACGTCGATGCTGTGGTGATGGATATTGGCGTCTCGTCCATGCAGCTTGATGAAGGCGAGCGTGGTTTCTCGTTTCAGGCTGATGGTCCGCTCGACATGCGGATGAGCCAGGAGGGTGAAAGCGCTGCAGATTTCCTTAATTCCGCCGATGAAGCAGCGATTGCCGATGTCCTCTATGAATACGGCGAAGAACGCCAATCGCGCCGCGTCGCCCGCGCGATTGTGGCGGCGCGCCCGCTTGAGACAACCGGCGAATTTGCCCGCGTGGTGCGCCGCGCCTTGGGTCACAAGCCCCACGACAAGAAAGACCCTGCAACGCGCAGTTTCCAGGCGGTCCGTATCCATGTGAATGACGAACTGGGCGAGCTTCGCGCTGGCCTTGCAGCTGCGCAGGCTCTTTTGAAAGAAGGCGGTGTTCTTGCTGTCGTCAGCTTTCACAGTCTGGAAGATCGCATCGTCAAACGTTTCCTTCGTGAAGCATCAGGCGCGGGCCGCGCTGTGTCGCGCCATTTGCCAGGCGAAAAGCCCGGTCCCGCGCCGACTTTCACCAGCCTTTCCAAAGCCATCCGCCCCAGTGACGCAGAGATCGAGCGCAATCCGCGCGCGCGCTCATCCATCCTGCGCACCGCCATTCGCACCAGCGCGCCAGTCGAAGGAGCAGTTCAATGATCGTCACAGATGCACGCAAGCGCCAAATCGGCTGGGCTGCAGCACTGGCGATGTGCGTTGGGCTGTTTGCGCTGCTCAGCCTCAGCACGCACGCGGTCAAAAGCGAAGTCTTGCTTGCCGAACGCCAGATTGTCGCGCTGGAACGCGAAAACCTGATGCTGGAAACCGAGTTTCAGGCGAGGGCCAGTCAGCGCCAGCTTTCCAACTGGAACCACATCGAGTTTGGATACGAAGCACCGCGCGCTGATCAGTATTTTGACAGCGAACGCCAACTTGCAAGCCTTGGTCAGCCGCTTGGCCCTGATGCTCCCAGCCCGATCAGGGTTGCGCGGGCCGACACGGGCGAGCTTGATGCGCAGCCGATTGACACTGGGCCAATGGTGTCGCCTGTTTCGGGCGAACCTGTGACCTTGGCTTCTGCCGCGGTTGAAGAGGCTGATCCTGGCGCTGCTTTTACGGAAGCTTTCGGCAATTTTCTTATTGAAGCGTCACCCATCCGCGCCGCCAATGCGCAGACGCCGCTTGCGGTGAACTTCGGTTCTGCCGATGGTTCTTCCTCTCAGGCAGGCGAGGTAGCCGAATGAGCGCTTTCGCAGCGCCTCGGCCAGCAATCGAGGCAGGCCGCGTCCAGCTGGTTCATTTGCGATATCAATCGCTTTTGACCGCGCGTTGGCGTGTCTTGTGGATTGCGATAATCTTTACACTGGTGGCCGCTGCCGCTTTGATACGCATCGCTTATCTCGGGTTTGGCGGGCACACTCAGTCGCACTCCAGCCTGGCGGAACAATTGCTCCCTCCGCGCGGTGAGATCACTGATCGAAATGGAAAGCCATTGGCGCGCGCTTTTCCGGCTTACGCCTTGTGGTTTGATCCCAAGGCGATGGGTGATGGCGGCTCTCCGCTGATCAATGAACCAGCACAGGTCGCTGCATCGCTCAAGGAGATTTTCCCCGATCTTAATGAGCGCCGGACCGTGCGCCGGCTTGAGGCCGGAAAGGCGGGATACTTGCGCCGCAGGGTCCTGCCCGAGGATGCGAACAAGGTTTACGGGCTGGGTGAGATTGCACTCCAGATTCCGCGCGAAACCGATCGACACTATCCGCAAGGAACGCTTGCCTCGCATGTACTTGGATACGTGGCATCGGATAAGAGCGGTCGGCTTGGTATGGAGCAAGTGCTCAACGATCAGCTCGCGGATCCCGATTTGCGCCATGAACCGGTGGCGCTGTCCATTGATGTGCGCGCGCAAGGTGCGCTCGAGGATGAGTTGCGCCGCGGAATGCTTGCGACCAACGCTTTGGGCGCGGCTGGGATCATCCTTGATGTCGACACGGGAGAAGTAATGGCGCTCGCCTCGCTTCCCGACTTTGATCCTAACCGGATCGATGCCGAAGGTCAGGCGAACATGATGAATCGTGTGACCAATCAGGTTTATGAGCTCGGCTCCACCTTCAAGCCGATCAGCATTGCTGCTGCCATTGATGCTGGTGTTGTTCGGGACATGGGCAAGCCCTGGAATGCGACGACTGTCGAGATGTCGGGTCGCAAAATCCGCGATCTGAAGCCCAAGGGTGACACGCTCAACGTGCCGCAAGCACTGGTGTATTCGTCAAACACGGTGACTGCGCGCGTTGCGAATGAGCTTGGCGCACAAAAGCTGCGCCAATCGATGATCGATCTGGGGATGGATCAACGGCCGCACATCGAACTGCCTGCAAAAGGACAGCCGCTTTGGCCGGGCGGTCGCTGGAGCAAGCTCACGAACATGACAGTCAGCTATGGCCATGGTCTTGCCGTGACGCCGCTGCACTTGGCGAGTGCCTATGCCGCTATGGTGAATGGTGGCATCTGGCGGCCAGCGACCTTGCACAAACTGGAACCGCAAGACGTGCCGCGCGGACGCCGAGTGTTCAAATCCTCTACCTCATCGCGCATGCGCCAGCTTCTGCGGATGATCTCGATGTACGGCACTGGCCGCAATGCCGATGCCCCCGGATACAGGGTGGGCGGCAAAACGGGTTCGGCTGAAAAAGCGGGCGCGGGCGGATATCGCAAGACATCGCTGATTGCTTCGTTCGCCGCAGCGTTCCCGATGGATGCGCCGCGATATGTGATTGTGATCGTGCTCGATGAACCGCGCGGGACGGCGGCAAGCTCTTTCCAGCGGACGGCTGCGTTCAACGCTGCGCCGATTGTTGGGCGGCTGGTGCCCCGGATCGCTCCCATTCTCGGCGTGCGGCCAGACGAGCGGCGTGATGTCGACATCTCCGATCTTCGCTATCTGGTGGAGGGTCGCAAGTGAAGCTTGCCGCGCTGATGGATCGGGCTGGGTTAGGCAGCGATGGGGCAGGGGATACGCAAGTTACGGGATTTGCGATTGATCACCGCAAAGTTGCACCCGGCACAGTGTTCGGCGCGTTTCGCGGCGCACAATTCAATGCAGAAGATGTGATTGCGGATGCTGTGACGTCCGGGGCCGTCGCCGTTGTTGCCAGAGCTGAAGCTCAAGTCGAGGGAGCTTTGCACGTCGCCAGCGAAGAGCCGCGCCAGACATTTGCGCAGATTGCGAGCGGATTTTTCTCACCAGTGCCGGAAACAATCGTCGCCGTAACAGGCACGAATGGCAAAACGTCCACCGCAGAAATGACCCGGCAGATCTGGCGGATGTGCGGCGAAAGTGCGGCCAGCATCGGAACGTTGGGCGTGACGACACCTGACGGCAGTGTCTCGACCGGGCTGACGACGCCGGACATCGTCACATTCCTCAGCAATATGAGCGGACTGAAGCGCGAAGGGGTGACACATGTCGCCTATGAAGCGTCGAGCCATGGCCTCTCCCAGTACCGCAATGAAGGCGTGCCGGTAAGCGCGTGTGCCTTCACCAATTTTAGCCGCGATCACCTAGACTATCATGGCACGATGGAGGCCTATTTCGAGGCTAAGATGCGGCTGTTTAACGAAGTCATTGAGCCGGGTGCGCCGATCATCATCTGGCGGGGTGCGGACAGCAATGAATGGACCGCGAAAGCGATTGAGCACGCACAAAAATGTGGCAATCCATTGCACGTCGTCGGTGAAGCATCGCAGCATGGAGCTGACCCATTCCTTCGTCTCGTCAACCGCGTTCCCACCCAGCTGGGTCAGACACTGACGATCGAACATTCAGGCGAAGAAAGCACCGTCAAACTGCCTTTGATCGGAGCTTACCAAGCGGCAAACGCGATGTGCGCTGCCGGGCTCGCTCTGGCGACCGGCTCAAATAAGGCGCAAGTGTTTGACGCGCTCTCTCGATTGCAGCCTGTGCGAGGTAGGTTGGAGCGGGCCGTGATCACGCAAAAGGGGGCGCCAGTTTACATCGATTACGCGCATACGCCCGATGCGTTGGAAGCGGCGATCGCGGCGCTTCGGCCTCATGTCGATGCTGATAAAGGTGGCCGTCTGATCGTTGTGTTCGGCGCCGGTGGGGATAGAGACAGCGGCAAGCGTGCGCCCATGGGCGAAGTTGCAGCCAAATCTGCGGACCTTGTTATTGTTACGGATGATAATCCGCGCGGCGAAGATCCATCTCACATTCGCGGAGAGATCATGGGCGGTGCGCTCGGTATTGATGGCGCAGACGTTCGTAATATTGGCGACAGGCGCCGTGCTGTATCGGCTGCGATTGAAGCGGCAGAAGCGGCAGATATCGTCCTCATCGCCGGCAAAGGCCACGAACAAGGCCAGATAATCGGGTCAGGAGAAAACATGCGAGTGCTAGCCTTTGATGATGTTCAGGTGGCGCGCGAATGCGCCGCTGAGGCCGGAAAGGCTCTTTCGTGAACGCTATCCAACCTTCGCTTCATCACGCCTTGCATTCATGG
The DNA here is from genome assembly GCF_001542875.1 of Erythrobacter sp. YT30. Lineage (GTDB taxonomy): Bacteria > Pseudomonadota > Alphaproteobacteria > Sphingomonadales > Sphingomonadaceae > Erythrobacter. Next base: position 91,307 of record NZ_LMAF01000003.1, read on the forward strand.
CCGGTCGATGCGCGCGATGCATTGCCGCTTGCCTTGTGGGATGCGGCATCGATTTCGGCTGCGACGGGCGGCGTTGCTAGTAATCAATTCCAGGCTGCCGGTGTCGAAATGGACAGCCGCGATGTGCGTCCGGGCGACCTGTTTGTGGCGCTCAAGGGCGATGCCATGGATGGGCACCGGTTTATTCCGCAAGCCTTTGCCAAGGGTGCTGTCGCTGCGATCACCGATCGGCCCATCGATTTCCCGCATGTCCTCGTAAGGGATACAACACAGGCGCTGCATGATTTGGCGCACGCGGCAAGAGACCGCAGCGATGCCGTGCGAATTGCTGTGACTGGTTCCGTTGGAAAGACGGGCGTGAAGGAAGCGATCTTCAACAGTCTAGATCGCGTAGGTCGGGGCGCGGCGCATCGCTCTGTCCGCAGCTACAACAATCATGTCGGCGTTCCGCTCAGTCTGGCCCGCATGCCAGCGCGCGCTCGGTACGGCGTGTTCGAAATGGGAATGAACCATGCTGGCGAAATTGCCCCTCTGTCCGCGCATGTCCGCCCGAATGTCGCTCTCATCACGACGATTGCGCCTGCGCATATCGAAAATCTCGGCTCAATCGAGGCGATTGCGGATGAGAAAGCTCAGATCTTTACCGGCCTCGTTGATGGCGGCACCGCGGTAATCCCGGCTGACACGGAAATGGCTGATCGCCTGATCGGTCATGCCCGCGCGTTGGGTGTCAAAACCGTCACCTTTGGGCGCAGCGAGAACGCAGACGTTCGGTTGCTTGATGCGATACGCCAGCCGCATGGCGGCGCGCTGATCACGACCGACCTTGGTGACACGCGGCTCTGCTACACGATTGCCGAACCCGGGGAACACTGGATCGGCAACTCGCTCGGCGTCATGGTGGCCGTGCGCGCAGCAGGCGGCGATCTCGCCAGCGCAGGCCTCGCAATGGCTGAAATGGGCGGTTTGAAAGGCCGCGGAGCGCGCTTTCAGATTGCCGCGAATGGTGGGAAAGTGTTGCTCATCGATGAAAGCTACAATGCCAACCCTGCATCCATGCGCGCAACTCTCGCCAGCCTTGGACAAACCCCCGCCACGCGCCGCATTGCCGTTTTGGGCACGATGGGTGAGCTTGGCGACTTTGCAGACAAATTCCATCGCCAGCTTGCAGCTCCTTTGGCCGAAGCCAAGATTGATCACGCAATTCTGGTCGGAGAAGGCATGCGCGCCCTCGCAGCGCAATTGGGGAAAGGAACCCCCGATTCGCTTGGCTTTGCCCCGTCGTTCACGCATTGCGATGATGCTGATCAAGCAATCTTGGCACTCGAAGAATTTGGCATGACAGGAGGCGATGCCGTTCTTGTCAAAGGTTCGAATTTCATGGGGCTTGGCCGGCTGGTGTCACACTTTACGAGCGCGCAAAAATGAGCGCGGCCCGAGGGATCTGAATGCTTTACCTCCTTGCCGAATGGATGGGCTTTGAAGGCATCTTCAATCTTGTGCGTTATCAGACATTTCGCACTGGTGCGACGTTGATGACAGCGCTGATTTTCGGACTCATCATTGGCCCCAAATTCATCAACATGCTGCGCGTGCGGCAGGGCAAGGGGCAACCAATTCGCGAAGACGGCCCCCAAACGCATCTCGCGAAAGTGGGAACGCCCACTATGGGCGGTTTGATGATCCTGGTGGCGCTGACACTATCGCTAACCCTCTGGATGGATCTGCGCAGTCCATTTGTATGGGCTTGTCTCGCGGTGACTTTGGGCTTCGGAATCATCGGGTTTCTCGACGATTATGACAAAGTCACGAAGAACAGCCATGCTGGCCTTTCGGGCAAGGTGCGCCTGCTGATGGAGTTCGTGGTTGCTGGCGTGGCGAGCTATATCATCGTCAGCCAGATAAACACGAACCTATACATCCCTTTCTTTTCGGATGTGGAGATACCGCTTGGCCCAGCTTACTACGTCTTTGCAGCCTTCGTGATGGTTGGCGCTGGCAACGCGGTGAACCTCACTGACGGTTTGGATGGTCTAGCGATTATGCCGGTTATCATCGCTGCGGGGACATTCGCGATCATCTCCTACCTCGTCGGCCGCGCGGATTTTTCTGAATATCTTGGCATTCCGCACGTGCCGGGCGCGGGTGAGCTGGCGATATTCTGCGCAGCAATCATGGGAGGGGGGCTCGCATTCCTGTGGTTCAACGCGCCGCCTGCTGCTGTTTTCATGGGCGATACCGGGTCACTTGCACTTGGCGGCGCATTGGGAGCTATTGCTGTCGCCGCACACCACGAAGTTGTGCTGGCAATTGTCGGCGGTCTTTTCGTATTCGAAGCCTTGAGCGTCATCATCCAGGTTTTCTGGTTCAAGCGGACAGGCAAGCGCGTGTTCCGCATGGCGCCCATTCATCACCATTTCGAACAGCTCGGGTGGAGCGAGAGCAAGGTCGTGATCCGGTTCTGGATCGTGGCCATCATCCTTGCACTGATCGGGCTTGCCACGCTGAAATTGAGATAGGGAAAACGGATTGATCACTGCCAGTGCCTTTGCTGATAAACGCTATGCCGTACTCGGCCTGGCGCGTTCAGGCGCGGCAGCGGTAGAGGCTTTGCTGGCAAGCGGCGCAAAGGTCACCGCATGGGACAGGCAGGATATAGCGCGCGAGCCGTTTGAAGGGCGCTGCGAACTCGCCGATCCGCTCCAGCTTGATCTCACTGGCTATGCAGGTGTCGTCGTGTCGCCCGGCGTGCCCCTGAACACGCACCCCATCGCGGCACATGCCGCCAAATTCGATGTACCCGTTATCGGTGATATCGAGCTGTTTGCGCTCGCCCGGCCAGAGCTGCTGCCGCACAAGGTTGTGGGCGTGACAGGCACCAATGGCAAATCAACGACGGTCGCGCTCGTTCATCATATCCTGCAAATGGCAGGCATTCCCAGCGTTTTGGGCGGCAATATCGGTGATCCAATTTTGGGACAGGAGCCGCTTGCTCCCAACGAGAATGGCGTGGGCGTCTATGTGCTCGAGCTTTCCAGCTATCAGATCGATCTCACCTTCAATCTCGATTGCGAAGCAGCTGCGCTGACCAATATTACTCCCGATCATCTCGATCGCTATGATGGCTTTGCCGCATACGCTGCCGCAAAAGAGCGACTTTTTGACATGCAGTCGGCGTCAGGCCTGGCGGTGGTCGGTTTACTGCAAGAACCTGTCGGCACAATCTACGAGACGCAGAAAGAGCGCCGTCCATCGGGGCGCGTAGTGTCGGCCGATCTCGAAAAAATTGCCAAGTATCAGCCGCAATGGCCAGCGCTGCAGGGACCGCACAATCTTGAAAACGCGGCGGTAGCTATAGCCATTGCCGAAGAATTGGGCGTGAAGCCCGCGCAGTGGCAGCACGCTCTTCCGCGCTTCCAAAGCCTGCCTCACAGGATGGAGATCGTTTGCGAAGAGGACGGCGTTCTCTTCATCAACGATTCCAAGGCGACAAACACGGCATCGACCGCGCCCGCTTTGGCAGCGTTTCCTCCCGATCCTTCGATCAATGAAGGCACGCCGCGCGTGCATTGGATTGTTGGCGGTCTAGCGAAAGAGGAAGGGCTTGGTGATTGCGCGCAGCAACTCGGGATGATCGCAGCGGCCTACACCGTGGGCGAGGCAGGTCCGATGTTCGCCGATTTGATCAGCCCGCATGCCAGTGTTGAGCGCTGCGAATTGGTAAGCGAAGCCGTCAGCCGCGCGCGCGATGCCGCTCGGCCTGGCGACGTGGTGCTGTTTTCGCCCGCCTGCGCAAGCTTTGATCAGTTCCGCGACTACGAAAAGCGCGGCGAGCACTTCCGTCAGTTGGTCGGCGTATTTGCTGATCGCCCCGATATCTGTGCGGCAGACACATTGAAGGATGAAGCGGCATGAGCGCGTTCAAAGCCCCTGCATCGCCTGCAGCCGAACCATCCGATTACGCAGGGCTGTCCATTAGCAGGTTCTGGAACAATCGCGGACGGCTATGGTGGCGTGAGATCGACAAGGGATTGGTCGTTCTTGTCTTGTTGTTGATGGGGTTTGGCACGGTCGCAGTTGCTGCCGCATCGCCAGCTGCTGCAGATCAATATGAAGTTGCTGAATTCGCGTTTTTTAAACGCCACATCGTATTTCAGGCGCTTGGCCTAGTGTTGATGATAGCGGTGTCTTTTTTGAACCGTGAGGAGGCACGCAGGATCGGTATCATTCTGGGCGTCGGAATGCTGATTTTGCTTTTCTTCGTCCCGATCTTTGGGGAAGAACGCAACGGCTCGCGCCGGTGGCTGGAAGTGGGAATGTCCCTGCAGCCAAGCGAATTCTTGAAGCCAGGCTTTGTCGTGATCCTCGCCTGGATCATGAGCCTGCGCTTGCGCGATCCTGATCTGCCGGTGCTTACCTTTGTGAGTGCGATCATGGTCTTGGTTGCCGGGCTTTTGATGCTGCAGCCGAACCTTGGCGCGACAATCCTGTTCGGTGGCATCTGGTTTGTAATGATCCTCCTTTCGGGCGTTTCGATTGCGCGTATCGGCGCGCTGATGGCGAGCGGGATTGGACTGATAACCGCAGCCTATTTCTTCTACGACAATGCGCGCTACCGCATTGATGCATTCCTTGGCGGAGGAACGGCATTTGATCAGGTAGATCTTGCCCAGCGAACTTTGCTCGCGGGCGGGTGGACTGGAAGCGGGCTGTGGCTGGGCATTCGCAAGATGAGCCTTCCAGAAGCGCACACTGATTACATCTTTTCCGTAATCGGCGAAGAGTTTGGATTGATTATCTGTGCGCTCGTCGTGCTGATGTACCTTGCCATCCTCACACGAGTGCTCTTGCGCCTTGTCGATGAGGATAATCTGTTTGCGATGCTCGCCGGGGTGGGCCTTGCCACCCAGATCGGTGGCCAGGCATTCATCAATATGCTCGTCAATCTCCAACTGTTCCCCTCCAAGGGAATGACGCTCCCGCTCATCAGCTATGGCGGTTCCTCAACGCTCGCCGTATGCTTCACCTTCGGGTTGCTGCTCGCGATTACGCGGCGCAATCCCTATCTTGAGCGCGAGACAAAAGGGCTCAAGCATTTCTTTGAGCGCAAGGAGGGCGCATGAACAGCGAAACCCCGACAGGTTCAAGTCGGCATTTCGTGCTGGCCGCAGGCGGAACGGGTGGACATCTTATTCCGGCATTCGCATTGGCCACAGAATTGGAAGCACGCGGACATCACGTCGCGCTGATCACGGATGAACGCGGTGCGAGCATTCCCGGAAAGCCCGAAGGCCTGACTGCGCACGTTCTGCCTGCGGGCCGCTTTGGCAAGAACCCATTGAAATGGATTGGCGGAGTGCGCGCGGTGCTCGAAGGGCGGCGAATGGCGCTGCGCTTGTTTGAGAGTTTTGAGCCTTCCGCTGTTGTGGGTTTCGGAGGCTATCCGGCTCTGCCAGCGTTATTGGCTGCCACATCAGCCAAAGTACCGAGCGTGGTGCATGAACAAAACGCCGTGCTGGGCCGGGTGAACCGGTTGCTAGCCCGGCGGGTGTATGCGATTGCGACTTCTTATCCCGATGTTGATCGGCTGAAGCCCAAATACCTCGACAAAACGCATCTTGTTGGAAACCCGGTTCGTGAGGAAGTGCTTGCTCTGCGGGCGGAAGAATTCCCCGCGCTGCATGAAGAAGGTCTGCTGCGGGTGCTGATCACTGGCGGCAGTCAGGGCGCGCGCATTCTATCTGAAGTCGTGCCCGACGGGCTCGCCATGCTTCCGCCACCTTTGCGCAAACGCCTTCAAATCACGCAGCAATGCCGCGCTGAGGATCTGGACGCGGTCCGGGAACGCTATGCAGAACATGACATCCCCGCCGAACTCGGCACCTATTTTGAGGACATGCACGAACGGCTCGCCGATACGCATCTGTTCATAGGACGCGCGGGCGCCTCCACTATTGCAGAACTGACTGCTGTGGGCCGCCCAGCGATCCTCATCCCTCTGCCGATTGCAACCGATGACCACCAGGCTGCGAACACCCGTGAAATGGTGCAGGCGGGAGGAGCGCGCATGATCCGTCAGCCCGCCGAAACGGTAAGTGATCCGCGTCCCATGGGTGAAGACGGAAACAAGCTGATGGCAAAACAGGGCGAGATTTTCGCCAAGCTTTCGAAGGATATCTGCCTCCAAATTCAGGCGATGGCCAAGAACCCTGGTAGCCTTGCCAATGCCGCGCATGCCGCGTGGAACTGCGGGAGGCCTGATGCGGCCAAGGATTTGGCTGATCTCGTGGAAAGCATGGGCGGCATTGATCTGATGGATGTGATCCGCGTTGGCGAAACGGCTCCGCGATCTGCACAGACAAGCGCTGCCACTCAGCCCGCAACGCGCAAGGCTGCACGCGATGCTTCCACCGAGGAAGCGCGATAAATGAGAGGCGTCGGCACCGAAATTGGCGTCATCCACTTTGTCGGCATTGGCGGTATCGGCATGTCCGGTATCGCCGAAGTGATGCACAACCTCGGATATACTGTGCAAGGCTCTGATATCGCGGAAGGCCCAAGCGTCGAACGGCTGCGCAAGCGTGGAATTTCTGTGCACATCGGGCATGAGAAGGAAAATGTCGAAGGTGCTGCGGTTGTCGTTACGTCTTCTGCGGTGCGCCGCACAAACCCCGAAGTCGCAGCAGCGCTCGAAAATCGTATTCCCGTGGTTCGCCGCGCGGAGATGCTTGCCGAATTGATGCGGCTTAAGTCTACAGTTGCTGTCGCTGGCACGCATGGCAAGACTACGACGACGAGCATGATTGCGGCCTTGCTCGATAAAGGCGAGATCGACCCGACCGTCATCAATGGCGGGATCATCGAGCAATACGGTTCAAACGCGCGTCTTGGCGACTCCGAATGGATGGTGGTTGAGGCGGATGAGAGTGATGGCAGCTTTTTGCGGCTCGATGGCACAATCGCGGTAGTCACCAACATCGATCCCGAACACCTTGATCATTACGGCGATTTCGACGGGGTGAAGAAGGCGTTTCTTGAATTCATCCAAAACGTGCCCTTCTATGGCGCAGCGATCCTTTGCGTTGATCACCCAGAAGTACAGGCGGTGATTGGCCAAGTTCGCGATCGCAAGGTTGTGACTTACGGCTTTTCCCTCCAAGCCGATATTTGCGCGGTCAACATCCGGTCCTCGGCCGGCGGCAACACGTTTGACGTGATGGTGCGCCAGCGCGGTGAAGAAGATCGGCGGATCGAAGGTGTGCATCTGCCGATGCCTGGACGCCACAATGTCCAGAACGCGCTTGCTGCGATAGCAGTTGCGATTGAAATGGGTTGTAGCGACGATGTGATCCGCACCGGCTTTAGCAGTTTCGGAGGCGTTCGGCGGCGCTTTACCAAGGTTGGCGAAATTGCATGCGCGGGCGGCTCCGCCACAGTGATTGACGATTACGCGCACCACCCAGTCGAAATCACCGCAGTCCTATCCGCAGCCAGAGAAGCTGTTGCCGATACGTCGGGGCGCGTCATCGCAGTAGCTCAGCCGCATCGTTACACCCGGCTTGCCGATCTGATGGATGAGTTCCAGTCATGCTTTAGCGATGCCGATAGTGTTTATGTGACCCCGGTTTATGAGGCAGGTGAAGATCCGATCGAGGGCGTCGATAGCGCCGCGTTGGTTGCGGGGCTAAAATCGCGCGGACACCGTTCTGCATCGACAATCGAAAGCCAGAATGACCTAGCCGCAACACTCGCAAATGAAATTGCAGCTGGAGATATCGTCGTATGTCTCGGCGCGGGGGATATCACCAAGTGGGCGGCTGGTCTTGGCAACGCGGTCGATTCACTAAAGGCCGCATGAGAATGACCCACGATCAGCCCGGCGATGTATTTCAAGGCGACACAGGCATGGCGCCCAATTGTGATGTCGAAGGCGAAGCCAGTGCCCCGGTTCCAGTGGAGAGCATTCGGGGGCGGCTGACGCGCGAGGCGCCGCTGGCAAAACATGTCTGGTTTCAGACAGGCGGCAAGGCCGATTGGCTTTTTGAGCCAGCTGATTTGGAAGATCTCAAAACCTTTATCGCGCATCTGGATGGCAACATGCCACTGATGGCTCTCGGCGTTGGTTCAAACATGATCATCCGCGATGGCGGCGTACCCGGCGTAGTCGTGAAGCTGGGCAAGGAATTTTCGAACGTCGAGACCACTGGCGAAACCACATTAGAGGCCGGATCGGCTGCTCCCGTCAGCATTGTTGCGCGGCGGGCAGCGAAGGCTGGCATCGATGGGCTCGCTTTCTTCACGGGCATTCCAGGCTCTGTTGGCGGCGTCACTAAGATGAATGGCGGCTGTTACGGGCGCGAAACCTGTGACGTATTGACCGAGTGCGATGTGATCCTGCCCGATGGATCGTTCGTCACTCTCAGCAACGCTGATCTTCAGTACAGCTATCGCCACTCGGCATTGCCTGACGGGGCGACGGTCGTTGCTGCACGGTTCGAAGGCTTCCCCGGTGATCCCGATACGATCAAAGCTGAAATGGACCGCATTTCATCCGAGCGCAAAGACGCGCAGCCCATCGGCAGCCGGACCGGTGGTTCCACTTTCAAAAACCCGGAAGGGCATTCGTCTTGGAAGCTGATTGATGCCGCAGGTCTTCGCGGGTTCAAGCATGGCGGTGCGCAGGTTTCTGAAAAGCACTGCAATTTCCTCATCAACACAGGCGATGCGACCAGCACCGACATTGAAGAGTTGGGTGAAATTGTGCGCGAGAAAGTCTACGCTAATTCAGGCATTCAGCTCGAATGGGAGATCAAGCGGGTGGGCAGACCATGAGCGTTGCTCCCACCCATGTCGCAGTTCTGATGGGCGGTTGGGCGAATGAGCGCGAAGTGTCGCTTATGTCCGGCAATGGTGTTGCCGATGCGCTTGAAATGAAGGGCTATCGCGTCACCCCGATTGATATGTGCCGTGATGTGGCCGCGCGCATCGCAGAGACCAAACCCGACGTCGTGTTTAACGCGCTTCATGGCGTGCCTGGCGAAGATGGCAGCGTCCAGGGAATGCTCGATCTGATGGGCATTCCTTATACGCATTCAGGTCTCGCTACGAGCGTGATCGCAATTGATAAGCAGCTCACCAAGCAGGCGTTGGTCCCGCACGGGATTCCTATGCCGGGTGGTCGGATTGTCGCATCAGATGAGCTTTACGAGCGCGATCCTCTGCCGCGCCCCTATGTGCTGAAGCCGGTCAACGAAGGATCGTCGGTGGGCGTGGCGATCATCACGGAGGACTCCAATGTTGGCAATCCAATAGCCCGGGATGCTGAGGGGCCATGGCAAGAGTTTGCAGAGCTTCTCGCCGAACCTTTCATCAAGGGCCGCGAATTGACCACTGCAGTGATTGATGGCGTAGATGGTCCGCGCGCTTTGGGCGTTACTGAACTCATCATCGAGACGGGTTTCTACGATTACGAACACAAGTACACAGAAGGCCGCACCCAACACGTGTGTCCCGCGCAGATCCCGCCCAATGTCGCGGCTTTGTGCGAAGAGTATGCGATCAAGGCGCATAATATCCTAGGTTGTCATGGCACCAGCCGGACTGACTATCGCTGGGATGAAGAGCAAGGCGAAGACGGCCTGTTCGTGCTGGAAACCAACACACAGCCGGGCATGACGCCGCTCAGCCTTGTTCCTGAGCAGGCAAAGCATGTCGGTATCGATTACGCTGAGTTGGTCCATATGATCGTGCAAGAGGCTCTTCGCGTCCACTCACCAGCCAAGACAGACGTCCAATCGCAGGAGGCAGCCCATGGCTAAGATCACCCGATCAAAATCCAAAGGCGTGCGCCGTGCTGCGCAATCGCGCAATCGCAGCGCCAATGCGCGACGTGCGAAGGCGAAGACAGCAGGCGTGCTCGATACCGCGATGGGGGTGTTGCCCTTTACTGAAGAGCAATGGAGCCGCATTTGGCTTGCCTGCATCATTGCCGGCGGTCTCGCTCTTGCGCTCTTCATCGCCAATCTCGCAGGTGTTCCTGCGATGGCGCGGGCTCACGTTTCCGTGATGGCATCTGATGCCGGGTACAAAGTTCGCCATGTCCGCGTCACGGGCACAGAGCGCATGGATGAGCGCGAGGTCTATGCTCGCGCGTTGGGTCAGCAAAGTCGATCTATGCCTGATGTCGAGATCGAAGCTCTTCGCACAGAATTGCTTGAGCTGCCGTGGGTGAAGGACGCGCGCGTGTCACTTCAGCTGCCCGATACACTGGTCATAGATATTGTGGAGCGCAAACCGCATGCCGTTCTTGTGCGGCCCGACAGACTGATGCTGATTGACCCTACAGGCCGCGAGCTGGAACCAATTTCGCAGGCAGATGCTGAGGATATGCTCAAGATTTCGGGGCCAGGCTCCGCCGCTCAGGTAAGCTCGCTAGATCAATTGCTGGCTGCTGCGCCTGCGCTGGGTCCGCATGTGACTGCTGCCGAATGGGTGGGCAACAGGCGTTGGAATCTCACCTTCAACACGGATCAGGTCGTCGCTCTTCCCGAAGGCCACGAGATTGCATCTAGCGCGCTCGTCAAGTTCGCGCGCATGGATGGTCAGAACCGCTTGATCGGCGGCAAAGTCGTAAGCTTTGATATGCGCAATCCTCCGCGCGTCTACATGCGAGTGCCGGGTCGCAGCGAGACCATTCTTGCCCCAGAAGGTGACTCATGATCGGAACGGCAAAGAAAAAGACGTCTCACCAATCGAAGGCTCCTTCAGCAGCTCAGGCGCATAAGGCGCGCCTCGCCAAGGTCTTTGGAGCCGTAAATATCGGCTCTTTCCGCATCTCTGCGATGATCATCGGTGAGACTGAGAACGGCGATTTGCTGGTTCTAGGTTCCGGCCACCGCGCAGCGCAAGGGGTGAAGCGCGGCTATGTCACCGATATGCGCAGCGCCACTTACGCCATTCGCGATGCGGTGGAGCGGGCTGAAAAGAATGCCGGGATGAGCGTCAACAGTGTTTGGATTTCTTGTGCGGGCGCTGGACTCACAAGTGATGTCTCTAAGGTCGAGATAGAGATTGGCGGACGTCGCATTGAAGAAGATGATGTGGATCATTTGCTGTTCGCAGCGCGCGACACGATAGAGCCCCGTGGCCGGACAGTCCTGCACGCGCAGCCTGCACATTACACTTTAGATGGCGCTCACGGCGTTGCGAACCCACGGGGGCTTCATGCAGAGCGCCTCGGCGTCGATGTTCATGTCACGCTCGCTGATGGTCCGCCTGTCCGCAATCTGATGGAAGCAGTGCAGGGCGCGCATCTCGAAGTGGAAGGTGTTGTCGCTTCGCCTTTGGCTTCTGGTTACGCGTGCCTTGATGAGGAAGAGCGTGATTTAGGTGTCGCGCTCGTCGAAATAGGCTGCGACGTGACCAATGTTTCGGTTTTCGCAGGCGGCATGCTATTAGGCCTGCGCTCTGTGCCAATGGGCTCAGGCAGCATAACCGATGCTGTGGCAAGCGCTTTTGGTATTCGCAGATTTCAGGCAGAAAGACTTAAATGCGTGTCTGGTTCGGCCATGGCCAGCCCTAGCGATCACCGCGAAATGATTCCGCTATTTGGCCCTAATGATGAAGGGCAAGAAACGCCCGCGCCGGGAGCCTCTGTCGAGGCGACACGCGGATCGGACAACACGCCGCGTATTGCGCGTGCGGAGCTTGTATCTGTTGTTACGCAGAACCTTTCGCAATTGACCAATGAGATTGGCAAAGCTCTGAGGTCACTGGGTTTTTCTGGCGCACAGTCTGGCCAGGTCGTCCTCACCGGGGGCGGTGCTGAATTGGCTGGCCTCGCCGACTTTGCGCAGAGCGCGCTCGGCATGCCAGTAAGGATTGGTCGCGCGCCTTCGCTTCGTGGGCTACCGGAAGCGCATGCGACACCAGGTTTTACAACACTTGCCGGGCTTTGCTTGTATGCTGCTGATGATCCGATCGATATCCGATCCATGCGTGGACAGCCCAGCAGCGTCTATAAGCTAGGGCGCAATGAGAGCAGTCCATTCGCATTCGGTCGGCTGATCAGAGCGCTGCGGGAATATTTCTGAAATCCTTTGCTTTCGGTGCTAGGATCGCGACGCTTTGGATCAGACCACGTGTGGCCTATTGGGGATAAGCCCCGCTGTGGATAAGGATTTTAACGGTATAACCGCGTAGTCAAGAATGTGTCAGAAAAGAATAGGATGCAAAAAGCGCATGCCCCTTTGGTGCGCGCGCATCCGGAGGATTAGGCAATGAGCATCACAATTGGACCAGCAGCAAGCGACGATATGCGTCCCCGAATTACGGTAATCGGGATTGGCGGTGCTGGCGGCAATGCAATCGCCAACATGATTGCTTCCGATATTGAAGGCGTCGATTTTATCGTCGCCAACACCGATGCACAGGCATTAAGCTCCAGTCCTGCGGATAAACGCATCCAGCTTGGCCCGGATATCACCGGAGGCCTTGGTGCTGGTGCTCGTCCTGAAGTGGGCAAGGCTGCGGCTGAAGAAACGGTAAAGCAGATCGAGGAGGCGCTAGAAGGCGTAAACATGGTCTTTATCGCAGCTGGTATGGGCGGCGGCACGGGTACGGGCGCTGCACCAGTGATCGCCGAAACCGCTCGCAATATGGGCATTCTAACTGTTGGCGTCGTGACGAAGCCGTTCCTGTTCGAAGGAACGCGCCGGATGCGCGCAGCAGAAGCCGGGATCAACGAACTTCAGGATCACGTCGATACGCTGATCGTCATCCCCAACCAAAACCTTTTCCTGGTGGCAAAGGCAGAAACCACTTTCAAAGAGGCATTCGAGCTTGCCGATGAAGTGCTTCAGCAGGGCGTACGCTCGATTACCGATCTGATGGTCATGCCGGGCCTTATCAATCTCGACTTTGCCGATGTCCGCTCTGTGATGAGTGAAATGGGCAAAGCAATGATGGGCACGGGCGAAGGCCAGGGCGAAAGCCGAGCATTGGAAGCTGCTGAACAAGCGATCGCAAACCCGCTCCTTGATGGCGTGAGCATGCAGGGCGCGCGCGGCGTTATCATTTCGATTATCGGCGGCGAAGACATGAAATTGCTTGAGGTTGACGAGGCGGCCAATCACATCCGCGAGCTTGTCGACGAAGATGCGAACATCATTTGGGGCAGCGCATTCAATCCCGACCTCGACGGCAAGATCCGTGTATCGGTTGTCGCAACGGGCATCGAGCAAGGCTCTGCGACTGCTGCCGAACGGCCAGTGACCAATGCTTTTTCAACGGCACGCGCTCCCAAGCGACCGGTCCTTGATTTACCAAGCGACAACGAGATCGAGGCAGAAGCCGAAGAGCCAGCGATTGCTCCTCTAACCTTTGGCAGCGATGCCTCCGACGGTGATGACGTTGAAATCGCCGCTGAGGCTGATCCAGTAAACGACATGGATGACGGCGTTGAGCCCTTTGATCTCACTGGAATGCAGTCAGACGATGAAATGGGCGAAGACGATGACGACGTCGATGAGATCGTCGATCCGCTTGCTGGCCTGCGTGGCGCAGACGATGACGCTTACGACTTCAATGCGAATGACACAGATGATCTTGGTCCGCGGGAAAACGCAAGCTTGTCGGAAACTGACGAAGACGATGGCGATGATGCTCTCGAATTGAGCGAGAGCTATGCCGAATTCTCAGATGCTGATGATGGCGATGAGACGAGCGACGTGCTTGCTGATGCGGATCGACTTGCAGCCGAAGACAAGCCCGTTGAAGCGAAGGCAGATGGCAGTCGCCGCAAGGGTTTGCTCGGCGGTGATGAGGCAAGTGGTTCGGCTGACGGCGACGCCGGATCGGGCGGCTCTGGAAATTCGAGCGGCAGCGATGGTGGAAGCTCAGGCGGAAGCACTCTGTTTGAGCGCATGGCGAACTTGTCGCGAAGCTCCGGAAGCGACGATAAGGATGACGATGACGAGGACGGTGATGACGCACCAGCTCTCAGCATCCCTCGCTTCCTAGGGCGTCAAAACAATCAGTAATCGGAGAAGTCGGTCTGTTGCCGGCCATCTGCTCAGACTGACTTAGCTGCGGTGCGCTTCGGCGCACCAACCAGCCGTTATTGCTGTCATGTTTTTGCGCTTCTGGTTAACGTTCAATCTGTGAAAAGTATCTTTCATCCAAATCTCGCGAAAACCCTGTCGATCTCGGCACTTGCTTTAACAATCACCTTCGGGCTGCCAATTGGCGATGCAGAAGCGCAAGAAATGGTCTCGCGTCCTGTTGTCCAATCTCTCGGTTCCGAAGAAGTGCAAGACCTTGGCGCAGCATTGCGGCGCTTGGCACGCCAGCCCCGTGATCTGTCAGCATTGTTAGCAGCAGGTCGGGCATCCTTAGCGGTTAGCGATCTCGATGCGGCAATGGGTTTTTACGGGCGTGCTGAGGATATCGCTCCGCAGGATCCCAGAGTGAAATATGGTATTGCCTCGGTCTTCCTGCAGTCAGGCCGTCCTGTGCAGGCCTTGAGGCTTTATGATCAGATCGCCGCACTAGGAGACGTGTCAGGCGGTATCGGGATTGCCCGAGATAGGGGCCTTGCCTACGACCTTGTCGGCGATTTTTCGAATGCGCAGAAATACTACGCTCAAGCATTGGCTGTGCGCAGCGACGATTCTGAAACGCGGCGACGTCTCGCGATTAGCCAAGCGATTTCCGGCAATACCAGTGAGTTTGAAAAGACATTGAGGCCGCTGCTCGAAAAAAGTGATCCAGCGGCGTTTCGCGCGCGTGCTTTCGGCCTTGCAATATTAGGCGAGCAGTCGCGCGCGGCAGCGATCGTAAATGAAGTGATGCCGCGGGATATGTCGAGCCGTTTGACACCGTACCTTGCCTATATGCCGCGCCTGACGCGCGCCCAGCAGGCGGCGGCTGCCAACCTTGGTATTTTTCCGCGAGCGGCCGATATTGGCAGAGAAGATCCCGAAATTGCCCAATATCAGTTGAACAGCAATGAAGTGGTTGCGGACGCAGCGCCAGCTTCGCCGCCCGCTCTAGCATCGGGCGCGGATGCTCGTCTCGCACCCGCAGGAGCGCCGCTCGGCACCCAGCCGCAGGGGCAGAATAGTGAAACCGATCCTGCTCCGCCTAAGCAAACAGGCCCAACTGTCGTCTATTCCACGTCACCATCGCGTGTGGTGCCCGCTGCTCCTCAACAAACTGCAGTCGAGGAGAAACCGAACGTGGCCGATGCTTTTGCCGATATAGGTGAAAAAAGCGGTACACGGATCGCACGTTCTGATGCGGTTGATCTGGACACGATCGATATCCCGCGCGAACAGGAGGCTGCGCCGCCACCGCCTCCCACGCCGCGTCGATTCTGGGTCCAGGTGGCGACGGGCCGAGATGTGGCCGCGCTAAAATTCGACTGGCGCCGCATCAAACGGCAGGCACCGGATATCCTCGGTCCATTTGAGGCGCACGTAACGCCTTGGGGCGAAGCAAACCGATTGCTTGCTGGTCCGGTCGAAAACGCTGCGAAGGCACGCGCGATGGTCAATGATTTGAAAGGCAAAGGCCTCGATACCTTCACATTTACAAGCCCAGAAGGCGCGGAAATCGAAGCACTCGATTGAAGCTTTCGCCTTTCGTCCAAATCAAAGTTTGCACAGGGTGTTAACAAGCAAAATCAATTCTCCCCAGCCGCTCCGCTTTGCCGCATTGCCAATGAACAGGGGAGAGGTTCATTCGGCACATATATGAAAAGTCGCACCCCCCAAGGCCGCATAGCCAACCAGCCCCGGATCGTTTCACCATGAACCCGCGCGAGCACCAGCAGACCGCTCACGACGATGCCGCCCCGCTCGAGATGCTCCTCGCGCTATTCGAAGCGCGTGGATGGGAATGCGAATCGGTTTCCGATGAAGAAATGTCTGGCGAAGTGCAGGGCAGCTGGGCCAAGTATCAATTGCGCGCGATTTGGCGGGCAAACGATAATGTTCTGCAATTCTTGTGCCTTCCCGATATACGGATCGCGGAGGAGAAACGTGCCGATGCGTTTGAATTGCTGAGCCTCGCGAATGAGCAAATGTGGCTCGGCCATTTTGACATATGGTCGAGCGGCGACGTGCTGCTTTATCGGCACGGCGCTCTGCTTGGCGATGATGGGATGCTAAGCCTAACGCAGGCTCAGGCTCTGGTCGAAAGCGCTATAGACGAGTGTGACCGTTTTTATCCTGCATTCCAATTCGTGCTGTGGGGAGACAAATCACCACGCGAGGCTTTGCAGGCTGCGATGGTCGATGCAATGGGCGAGGCTTGATACTCTTTCACTGATCTTCGTTGGAGAACTCGTCGCGATGGAAGCACCTTTGTGCATTATCGGCTATGGCAATATGAGCGGCGCGATGCTGGCAGGTTGGCTGGCTGCAGGAGCGTCGCCATCGCAATTCAACATCCTTAATCGTTCGGCGAAAGAGGGGCCCAAAGGTGTTCGCGTCTACTCATCTATCGCCGATGCCGAAGCAAGTGCACCGCACGGTGCGATCATGCTGGGTTTCAAGCCGCATCAGATGGGTGAAGCCGCAGCTGACCTTCAGGAACTCTCGAACAGGGTTCCGGTCTATTCCTTGCTCGCAGGCATAACTCTTGCCCAATTGCGCGAAGCTTTTCCCAAAGCGTCAGCCCATGTGAGAGTCATGCCGAACCTTGCCAGCCGGGTGAACAAATCGCCGGTGATTCTTGCTGAGTGCGGTCTGGATGATGATGGAAAAGCGGCTGCATTTTCCCTGTTCGATCAACTTGGCAAAGCGGTGTGGCTGCACGATGAGGCCCAGTATGATCTCGCCACCGCACTTGCAGGATCAGGTCCGGGCTTTGTCTATCGTTTCATTGATGCGCTCGCCGGTGCTGCACGCGAATTGGGATTAGACGAAACGCAGGCTCAATCGCTTGCGCTTGCCATGGTAGAGGGAGCAGCAAGCCTGGCCTCGGCTTCAGACGACACACCTAGAGTGCTTGCAGACAAAGTGGCTAGTCCTGGCGGAATGACCCGCGAAGGACTAAACGTGCTGGATGAGAACGCTGCACTACAGAGGCTTTTGACGGAAACCTTGCGCAAAACCCGTGATCGCGGTGCTGAATTGTCGGCGGACAGGAACTGAACTCATTTGCTCAGGTGTAACTTGTTAATTTTCGGGTAAGTATAGCTGAATAAATCACCTGCAATCTTGTCGGTTTTGCTTGAAATTGGCATGCAAACCACCGATATTGCTGGAGCATGGCGCGGGCGTTCGCGCTGTTTTATGGAGACTCCGTTTCAGGAGAAAGGGATCCAAATGTCTGATTGGAATGAGACTCAGCGCCAACAGGGCTTCGGCTCGGTGCCGCGCACTGGCGGTGCTGTCAGCTATGATGAGGGCCTGCGCAAGTATATGCTCTCAATCTATAATTACATGTGCACCGCGGTCATTGTTACCGGTTTCGTGGCTCTCGGCATGGCCGAAAGCGGCCTCACTTACGCATTCGTTGGCAATCCGCTGCAATGGGTCGTGATGCTTGCTCCGCTTGGCTTTGTGCTGGCGATGAGCTTTGGCCTCAACAAAATGAGCCAAGCGACGCTGCAGATCCTCTTTTGGGCATTTGCGGTGGTTATGGGCATTTCGATGTCGACGATTTTCATCGTCTTCACTAATGAATCAATTGCGACCACATTCTTTGCGACTGCCGCTGCTTTCGCCGGTCTATCGCTGTGGGGCTACACCACGAAGAAAGACATTTCCGGTTGGGGCAGCTTCCTGATCATGGGTGTAATCGGCCTGATCGTCGCATCCGTTGCGAACTGGTTTATTGGCTCTAGCGAACTTGCTTTCGTGATCAGCGGCCTTGGTGTGTTAATCTTTGCCGGTCTTACCGCCTACGACACGCAGAAGCTGAAGAACCAGTACCAGTATCTGCGCGGAACCGAGTTCATGGGCAAAGCCGTTATTATGGGCGCGCTGAACCTGTACCTCGATTTCGTGAACATGTTCATGTTCCTGCTCAACTTCCTGGGCAGCCGCGAGTAA
This sequence comes from Erythrobacter sp. YT30, assembly GCF_001542875.1. GTDB lineage: Bacteria > Pseudomonadota > Alphaproteobacteria > Sphingomonadales > Sphingomonadaceae > Erythrobacter. Next base: position 109,366 of record NZ_LMAF01000003.1, read on the forward strand.
GCCATAGGTAAGGAGCTCGGCGACTGACGCCGCTCAAACACACTCTACCGAAAATCGAATGCCCGGGTCTCCAAATGCGAGGCCCGGGCATTTTATTTGGCTCGCCGTGTGATTACCGTGCCAGAAATACAATCAGATTCACCCTTTATAAAGGATAAACCCGACATGGTTCGCGGTGTGGGGAAACAGAGGTCGCCGAGTATGTACAAGCACACAGCCATTCATCCGAAGAAAGCCAACCAAGCGTCCAAAGCGACGGGCTTGAAGATTACTTTTGTCGCCGCGGGCACGACTGCTCTTGCAGCTTGTGCAGCAGCACCCGTGCCGCTTCCTCCTCCGTCACCACCGCCAGCCCCGGTTGTGAAAGCTGTGCCGTATCGGCCTATCCCGCCAAGCGGTGCTGCCTATGTCATGAATATCCCATCCCTTGGCGCAGATGGTCGCCGCTTGACCGTCAACCGGGGTCTTAGCGATGATGAATTGGTGTGGCATTTCCGCTCTGGCTGGAATGTCGCTGCGCTTAACTGTTCGACTGCGCAGTTTGATCCAATCACCGATGGCTACTCGCTTTACATCAAGAAGTACGCGCGACCATTGAAGCGCATCAACGATCGCATCGATAAGGTGTATCGCAGCCAGGCGGGAAGTCGGCGCGCTGCCATCATGGCTCGCGAAGACAAGATGACGGGCGTATATAACTTCTTTGCGTTGCCGCCTGCACGGGGCGCGTTCTGCCGCGAGACTCTGGATATTTCCAACCGTTTTCTCGCTGCACCGGATGTCGATCCCGCTGAGTTTGCGCGCGATAACTTCGTACAGCTTGAGCGGGCGTTCGAGATCTTCTTCAACGACTATGCGGCGTACCAGCAGAAATCTGCCAGCTGGGACGCAGAATATGGTGCGCAATACGGTCCTTCCCAACCAGGATGGGTCGCGGTTCAAAACGCACGCTCGCGCGGCGTAGAGGTCCCTACGGTTGGCACCGGTACGGCAGATCCTGGCGCCACGCTATCGACGCCAACTGCTACATCTGGTTTTGTTGCAGAGCCGCAGACAGGCACGCAAGTTCCGGTTATTCCAGCGGACACTCGGTTTGTCTCCCAGCCCGTCAGTCAGCCTCTTCCGACTGAGGGATCGGACAATCAGTAGGCGGGTTGCGCTACAACCAATCCAATCGTAAGCGAATTGGCACACGCCGGTAACGGGAATGTGGTGCGTGCCTTTGGCACAATTCCGCAGCTGTCCCTGCAACTGTAAGCGGTGAGTGATTGTTTCGCGCGCGTTCCAATGGGGCGCGCAGCCACTGGGCCTTTTTGAGGCATCCGGGAAGGCGCAAGCAAAAGCTTTGACCCGCAAGCCAGGAGACCGACCGGCGCGTGTCGCTTGTGGCCGCTCTCAGGGATTGGGGAGGCGCGGATAACCTTCGTTTCGAGCGACGACTTGGTGCGGCGCGTGGGTGTGGACCCGCGCGGCGTGTTTGTTGACGCTTGAATCGGAAGGGATCCGAGAAATGAGATTTACAAAATTGCTTTGCGGCGCGGCTGTATGTGCGCTGGGTTGGAGCGCGCCATTGGCGGCGCAGGATGACACAATCGAGGACTCGGCAAGTTCGGACAGCGGGGCTGTCTCGCTGCAGGCGCTAATCTCACCCAACCTTATTTTGGTAAGTGCGGATCGAGCTAAGAATGGAGTTCGCACATCTACATTTACGGGTTCGGCGACAATTGTAACCCCGCAACAAATCCAGCAACGCCAAATCCGCAATATCGAAGACGTCTTGCGTGATGTTCCCGGTGTAGCGGTCGCATCCACTCCCGGTCAGACCCAAATTCGCCTCCGCGGCACTGAGGCCAATCATGTGCTTGTTCTAGTCGATGGCATAGAAGTATCTGACCCCGGAAGCGGTGAATTTGACATTGGCACATTGCAGGCTGAAATTGGCAGCCGCCTCGAAGTGCTGCGCGGCCCCCAATCCGCGCTTTACGGTAACGATGCGATTGGCGGCGTTGTCGCATATCAAAGCGCAAGCGGTCGCGACTTGGAGGGCCTTTCGGCATTTCTCGAAGCTGGCACCAATGCCACTTTCAACGTCGGCGCCCGCGCCGGCTTTCTCGGCGATGGCTGGGATGCCGCATTGTCCGGTGTTGTGGTCAGCACAGACGGTGAACCCAATGCGCGCGGTGGCAACCGTGACATTGGGCGCGAAAGCGCGACGCTTTCGGGCAAGGGATCGGTAGAGCTAACCGATGGCGTCACAATTCGCGCTGTCGCCCGATACACGTCCACCGAAGGTCGCTTTAACGAGCAAGACTTCACGTTCGGTAGTCCCACCTTCGGACTGGTCATCGACAGCCCTGGGACACGCTTTGAAAATGAGTCGTTTTCGGCCTTGGTGGGCGCCCGTTTCGAAGCGCTCAACGGATCATGGACGCATGATCTCTCAGCCCAGATAACTGATGCCAATCGCGATACGGTGCAGCCTGCCGGCTTTCCAAGCGGAACCGAAAGTGACCGCTTTAAGGCGTCCTATGTTAGCGCCTACAACTTCGGTGGAAGCGATCACAGCATCACCTTTGCGGCTGACTACGAAGAGGAGGGTTTTAACAACGTCTTGACTTTCAATGATCGCAACGAGGTCGAGAATGTCGGCCTAGTCGGTGAATACCGTTACGCTGGAGACGAGTTCGATTTCTCCGCAGCCATTCGCCATGACATCAATGACCGGTTCCAAGATGCAACGACATTTCGGGTTGGAGCGGGATACAGCCTCACCAACACGACCAGGGTAAGAGCAGCGGCGGGATCAGGCGTTAAAAACCCGACGCTCAATGAGCTGTTCGGCTTTTTCGACGGCATGTTTCTTGGCAATCCGGACTTGCAGCCCGAGAAGTCAATAAGCTGGGAAATCGGCGTCGACCAGAGTTTTGCGGACGGGAACGCGACTATCTCTGTGACCTACTTCAATGCGGAGCTCGACAATGAAATCTTCACGACCTTTCCGCCGCCAACATTTATCGCAACCCCCGGCAATCGTGACACAGAAAGCAAACAGCAGGGTGTAGAAGTCGCAGTGACGGCAGACTTGGGTGCAGGCTTCTCATTCAATGGAGCCTACACCTATCTCGATGCTGAAGAGGATGGCACGGAAGAAGTGCGCCGCCCCGACCATATTGCAAGCGCAGTGCTCAATTGGACCGAGCCAAAAGAACGCTTTTCAGCCAATCTCGCAGTTAGATATAATGGCGACGCTCGTGATCTCGATTTCAGCACCGGAGCCTTCCCTGCGCCACAGACCACGCTTGATGACTACACGCTCGTAAATTTCAACGCGAGGGTGGAAATCGCGAATGGGATTAGCGCTTTTGGACGGGTCGAAAACCTCTTGGATGAGCAATATGAGCAGGTCTTTAGCTTCGTCTCGCCGGGACGAACCGCACTGATTGGAATACAAGCGGGGTTCTAAGCTCTCGCTTTCTGGCGGGGAAATGCATACATGCCGCGTCATGCATTTCCTCGACCAAGCGAAAATCTACGTCCGATCAGGCGCTGGCGGCCCCGGAGCCGTCTCGTTTCGGCGTGAGAAATACGTAGAGTATGGCGGACCCGATGGCGGCAATGGCGGCAAGGGCGGCGATATCGTGTTTGAGGCGGTGCAGGGCCTCAACACCTTAATCGATTTTCGCTACGCTCAGCATTTCAAAGCGAAGCGCGGCAATCACGGACAAGGCCGAGACCGCACCGGCGCGGGCGCGCCCGATCTGGTGATCAAAGTGCCAGTGGGCACGCAGGTCCTATCCGAGGACAAGGAAGAGGTGCTCGCCGACTTTACCGAAGTGGGCCAGCGCGTTGTCCTGCTCGAAGGCGGAATGGGTGGGCGCGGCAATGCGTCCTATAAGTCCGCTACCAATCGCGCTCCCCGCCAACATCAGCCAGGTGAACCGGCAGAAGAGATGTGGGTGTGGCTGCGGCTAAAACTGCTTGCCGATGTAGGACTGGTGGGTCTTCCCAATGCTGGCAAATCGACCTTTATCAACGCTGTATCCAATGCGGGTGCAAAGGTCGGGCATTATGCCTTTACAACGCTTATCCCGAAGCTGGGCGTGGTGCGGCACAAGGGGCGCGAATTTGTCCTTGCCGACATTCCGGGCCTTATCGAAGGCGCGGCTGATGGCGCTGGGATTGGTGATAGGTTCCTAGGCCATATCGAACGCTGCCGTGTGCTCATCCACCTCATTGATATCGCTGGCGATGATCCTGCTGAGGCAATGCGTATCGTCGAAGAAGAACTATCTGCCTATGGGGCAGGGCTCGAAGATAAACCCCGCCTCGTCGCTCTGAATAAGCTCGATCTTGCCGATGCCGAATTGGGTGACGCGTTTGCCAAAGAATTGATCGCCGCAGGTGCCGAAAAGGTCTTCAGCGTCTCAGGCGCGACCGGAGAAGGCATCGACGCACTGATGGACGCAGTTCTCTCGTATCTTCCAGATCGGACATCGACCGAGACCAAGACGGTGGAGGTTGAAGACGAAGACGAGGATGGCGCCACAGAATGGTCTCCCATCTGATTCAATGACAATTACGTCCCTCAGAGATGTTTCCAATGCCAAGCGGCTGGTGGTCAAGATAGGCAGCGCTCTGCTCGTCAATGATGGACAGCCAGCGCGCAGCTGGCTCGATGCGCTGACCCTTGATCTGAAGGATCTGCGCGAGAATGGCACTGAGATCATCTTGGTGAGCTCGGGTGCGATTGCGCTGGGTGCTGCTCGCTTGGGTCTGCCGAATGGTGGGAGAGCAAGCCTTGCAGATGCGCAGGCTGCAGCGTCCGTGGGACAGGTGGCTTTGGCGCAGCTTTGGGCAGGAGCGCTGGACCGTCACGGACTGATCGCAGCGCAGATGCTGGTGACGCTTGATGATCTGGAGGACCGTCGTCGCTACCTAAACGCGTCCGCAACGCTCGAGCGGTTGATGGAAACGGGAGCGGTTCCCGTCGTCAACGAGAATGACAGCGTCGCCACGGAGGAAATTCGCTTTGGCGACAATGATCGCCTAGCGGCGCGTGTCGCGCAGGCTGCGGGGGCGGATGCTGTCCTGCTCTTGTCCGATGTTGATGGCCTCTATGATCGCGATCCATCTGCAGACGGCGCGCAGCTGATTGAATTGGTTGAAGGCGTAACGCCTGAAATTATCGCTATGGCCAGCGAGGGGTCATCATCCGGCCTCGGCTCTGGTGGGATGAAAGCCAAGCTCCAAGCCGCGCGCATTGCGGAGCGAGCGGGGATCATGCTCGCTATCATCAATGGAATAGAGCAACGCCCGATCCATACTGTGCGCCTTACTGGTCGTGGCACTATCTTCGTGCCTGTGCGCGCTGATAACGCGCGTAAAAGCTGGCTCGGCGGACGGCTTGCGCCTGAGGGCGTATTGAGTGTGGACGAAGGCTGTGTCGCGGCGCTCGGCAAAGGCGCAAGTCTGCTCGCAGCCGGACTTATTGAAGTCGCTGGCGAGTTTGAACGGGGCGCGCTGGTCAGCCTCCATGGTCCCAAAGGAGAGCGATTGGGTCAGGGACTGGTGGAATACTCCGCCGCCGAATGTCGCGCCATTCTGGGGCTCAGCCAGGGCGATCAGGAAGCCAAGCTCGGCTATGCTCCTCGCGCAGCTGTGGTGCATCGCGATCATATGGTGCGAGCGTGAGCGAGGCGAAGGTGCTCGCCGTGACAGGCGCAACCGGATTTGTGGGCAGCGCGGTAATCGATCGCGCCTTGAAGATGGGCCATTCTGTCCGTGCCCTCACCCGGCGCGATCAATCAGCGCGCGAGGGCCTTGAATGGGTGAAGGGCACTCTTGAGGATGAGGAAGCTCTGGCCAATTTGTGTAAAGGCGCGGACGCGGTCATCCATATTGCAGGCCTTACCAACACGCCGGATGTCACCGAATTCGAAAAAGCCAATGTCACAGGTACGGCTAATGTGATTGCCGCCGCTAAAGGCGCGAAGGTAGGACGGTTTGTATTTGTCTCATCCTTGGCAGCTCGAAAGCCTGACCTGTCGGCCTACGGGGCGTCAAAAGCGCGCGCGGAAGAGCTTGTTAAAACGTCGAAGCTCGATTGGACAATGGTGCGTCCTCCTGCCGTTTACGGCCCGCGCGACATCGATATGTACGATCTGTTTCGATCGGCAAAGCTGGGCCTCGTTCCGCTGCCACCAGGCGGCGCGACCTCCATTATACACGTGGGCGATCTGGCATCGTTGCTGGTGACGCTCGCAAATCGAGCAAGGCTTAAGGTTATCTATGAGCCCGATGATGGCCGGGAAGGCGGTTGGTCGCATAAAGAGCTGGCGCAGGCCATTGGAAAAGCCATGGGCCGCCGCCGCGTGTTCGCGCCGCACCTGCCAGCCAATGTGCTCAGCATCGCAGCCAATGCTGATAAGCGGCTGCGCGGTGACAAGGCCAAGCTCACGCCTGATAGGGTCGGATATATGAGTCACCCCAATTGGGTGTCCCGCTCGGACCACGCCGTGCCTGAGGACATCTGGCAGCCGCAGATCGGTGGCGAAGAGGGATTAAGACAAACCGCGGAATGGTACAAAGCTGAGGGCTGGCTCTAGCCAATCACAAAAACGGTTCCTCGCCCGGCTTGTGGATGCCGCATTCGGTTTTGTCCCAGCCTTTCCACCGGCCAGAGCGTGGGTCTTCTCCGGGCGCAACCTTGTGCGTGCACGGTTCGCAGCCGATTGAGGGAAAGCCCTTTGCAATCAGCGGGTGGCGGGGAAGGTCGTGCTCTTCGAAATAGGCCGCGATATCTTCGGCTGACCAATCGATCAGCGGGTTGATCTTGAGACGCCCTTGCGCATCGGTCGTGTCGATTTCGAAGCGCGGAAGGTTTGCGCGTGTCGAAGACTGAAACGCCTTGCGACCCGTAAAGCTTGCGTCGAAGTCGGCGAGGGCCTTTTCGAGCGGCTTTACCTTGCGGATTTCGCAGCAGCCATCGGGATCGTAGGACCATCTGAGGCCTGTTTCATCCCTTTTGGCCAAGTCATCCGGGTCGGGGGTCAGGACTTGCAAATTGGTGAGGCCGATGCGGCTTACGAGCAGATCCCGATAGGCGAGTGTTTCTGCAAAGTGTTTGCCCGTATCGAGAAACAGGACCGGGATGTTGGAATCAATCTGTGCAATAAGGTGAAGTAAAACAGCGCTTTCCGCGCCAAAACTTGAAACGATAGCAAGATCGCCAGCGAGATCGCCCTTAATCACGCCTTCGAGCATCTCCAGCGTCGATGATCCGCGAAACATGCGGTTAAGGCGCACCGCATCGTGCTCCGAAAAACGGGGCCCCGCATCGAGCCGGTCAATTTTGCGCACTTCATTCATGACGCAGTTCCTGAATTGTGGGACGGCCATCGACAGTCTTTTGATAGACATTGTCCCAAGTCGCGAACGCGCGAGCCGCATCTTCTTCATCCAGGCGATGGTCGGGCGCAAAGGCATCGAAGCCGCAGCGGCGCAAATGGCTAAGCTGGTCGACCCCGATATCGCCCACCGCGCGCAATTCGCCCGTGTATCCCGCTTCGCGCAGGATGCGTGCAGCCGAATAGCCGCGTCCGTCGGCAAAACTTGGGAAATTCACTTCGACCAGGGCCAGACGGTCCAAGAAACTGAGCAATTCGCGCGCATCATCACCGGGTTCGATCCGCACTGCGGTGGCGTTGGTTTGATCGCAGCATGCATCGACAGTGACGGTGCCGTGATCTACGACCTCGTCATCACGGAAACGGAATTGCACTTCATCGGGAGAGGTACCGAGGGGATTATCCATAAAGCGCCTCCTTGAACGGGGCCATGCCGATCCGGCGATAGGTGTCGAGGAAACGCTCATCCCCTTCGCGAGCGCCGAGATAGACGTCAGTGACTTTCTCCACCGCGTCGATCACGCCGTCTTCATCGAAACCGGGGCCGGTAATCTTGGCGAGGCTCACGTCTTCGGCCTCGCTGCCCCCAAGCGACAGTTGGAAGTTCTCCTTGCCCTTACGGTCCACCCCAAGGATCCCGATATGGCCAGCGTGGTGGTGCCCGCAGGCATTGATGCAGCCTGAAATCTTGAGCTTCAATTCGCCCAATTCTTCTGTCTTGCCTTTGGCAGCGAACCGTTCCGAAATGCGCTGCGCAAGCGGGATCGAACGCGCATTGGCGAGACTGCAATAATCAAGACCGGGGCACGCTATGATATCTTCAATCGTATCCAGATTGGGCGCGCCAAGGCCCGCTGCGTCAAGCTCTGTCCAAAGCGCGTGAAGATCAGCAATCTTCACATGCGGCAGCACGACATTCTGCGTGTGCATGATGCGCAATTCGTCAAAGCTGTATGCACGCGCGAGCTTTGCCATGAGGCGCATCTGATCGCCCGTTGCGTCACCCGGAATTCCGCCGACGGGCTTTAGGGAAATGACGGCGGAGACATAGCTGTCATGCCGGTGGCGATGCGTATTGCGATCAACCCACAGCGCAAAATCAGGATCGGAGCGATCGAGTGTTTTGGGGCCATCTTCAAAGGCTGGCGGGGCAAAGAAGGTGCGCAGCCGCTCAATCTCGGCAAGGGGCGGTTCCACGCCCTGATCGAGCATATGAGCGAACTCTTCTTCGACCTGGCGAGTGTACTCTTCCTTGCCCAATTCGTGGACGAGGATCTTGATGCGCGCCTTGTACTTGTTGTCGCGGCGGCCATGGCGGTTGTAGACGCGCAGGCAAGCCTCAGCATATGTAATCAATTGATCCAAAGGCACAAATTCGCGGATCATCGGCGCAATCATGGGCGTACGGCCCATACCACCACCGACATAGAAACGCGCGCCGATTGCCCCATCCTGCTCAACAATCTGGATGCCGATATCGTGAAGACGCATGGCTGCGCGGTCTTTCTCAGCCGCGATCACACAGATTTTGAATTTGCGCGGGAGATAGGTGAATTCCGGATGGAAGCTCGACCATTGGCGCAGCAACTCGGCATAGGGGCGCGGATCAATGAGCTCGTCATGTGACGCGCCTGCAAAGTGATCGGAGGAGATGTTGCGGATGCAGTTTCCGCTCGTCTGGATCGCGTGCATTTCGACCTTGGCCAGATCAGCGAGAATATCGGCTGCATCCTCCAGCTTGATCCAATTGTATTGAAGGTTCTGCCGCGTGGTGAAGTGCCCGTACCCGCGATCATACTTGTCCGCAATATCGCCCAGCACGGTCATCTGAGCGCTGTTCAGCGTGCCATAGGGAATGGCAACGCGCAGCATGTAGGCGTGCAGTTGCAAATAAAGGCCATTCATCAGCCGCAGCGGCTTGAACTGGTCTTCGGTCAGTTTTCCTTCGAGGCGCCGACGGGCCTGATCGCGGAATTCCTCAACACGGGCATCGACCATGGCTTGGTCATAGGTATCGTACTTATACATCAAATAATCCAGTCGAGCGCTTCAGGGTCTTTGGGTTTGAGCGTCAGATCGGGCCGCACTGTGGGGCCAAGTGCGCGGACGCGGTCCTTGATGTGGGCAGGGCGGACGCTGCCATCATCTTCGCGGCTTGCCTCGATAATGTAGGGCACGTTGACGCGCCGGGCGGCTTCTTCGCGGGCGAGGATTTCTTCGCCTTCATCACCCACATCGCCAGCATCATCGACATGGCGCGACCAGTCAGAGCCGGTCCACCAGATGACATCGCCCGTTTTCAGATCATTTCCGGTGAGCACTTTCATCTTATTCACCCGTCATCCCAGCGGACGCTGGGATCTGCTTGAGGATTGTGCCCAACTCGGAGCGATCCCAGCGTTCGTTGGGATGACGAGGGAGGCGCGCGGTCACATCGCCTATAACGATCAGCGCGGGGCTCTTGATTGCGTGGTCGCGCACCAGATCAGGCAGTCCTGCGAGCAATCCGCGCACAACCCACATTTCAGGGCGCGCGCCGTTTTCGATAACTGCGAGCGGCACGTCGGGCGCAAGGCCATCTGCCATCAGCTTTTCAGCGATCTGGGGCGCAGTTTTCACGCCCATGTAAATGACGAGCGTGCGGCCCTTTCCTGCAAGACCTGACCAATCCTGATCGGATAGACCTTTGCACTGACCAGCGACAAAGCTGACAATGCTGGAGGCGTCGCGATGGGTGAGCGCGATCTGGGCTGCCGCAGCGGCTCCATTCGCGGCTGATATGCCGGGGACGATTTCAACCGGAACGCCTGCTGCGCGCGCATCTTCTGCCTCTTCGCCGCCGCGTCCGAAAATCAGGGGGTCGCCGCCTTTAAGGCGAACGACATCACACCCTGCCTTGGCTTCGCGGATCAAGAGCGCGTTGATCTGATCTTGGGGAAGGGTGTGGCGCGCACGCTGTTTCGCGACCGAAATCAGTCGCGCATCAGGGCGAGCCATCGCGAGGATATCGCTGCTTACGAGGCCGTCGTGGACGACCACTTCCGCCCGTTCGATCAGCCGCGCAGCGCGCAGCGTCATAAGATCTGGATCGCCCGGACCTGCGCCAACAAGATAGATTGTGCCTGTTTCCATCGCTCCCAGATGGGCGAGAGCACCGCTGCGCGCCAGCGAGAATGGATTGGGAGGCTGTAAGGAAAGCTATTGTGTGAAAAGTCAGGCTTTGCCCGCGCTTATCAGCTCAACCAGCTGATCAAGCTGTTTGGAACTGCGCAAATGCAGATCGCGCTGCGGGAACGGAATTTCGACGTCGTTTTCTTTGAACAGTTTCCAGATGCGCATGTACACATCGGACCGGATATTCGCGAGCCCACCTTCAGGATCCTCAATCCAGAAGCGCACGTCGAAATTAACTGAGTTGTCGCCGAATTCCATCACGTTCACGCGCGGTTTCGGGACTTTCAAAACGCGAGGCGTATCATCGACAGCCTGGTAAAGCAGCTTTGTCACCAGCTCCAGATCGCTGTCATAGGACACGCCCACGGGCGCCTTCACCCGTACATCCTTGGAAGAGTACGACCAGTTGACCACCTGATTGATCATCAGGTTTTCATTGGGAATGAGGTGTTCCGTCTGATCGCGCGTGATGACAGAGATGGCACGAATGCCAATCTTGCGGATTTGGCCAACGGCCTCGTTTCCAGCCTGATCGGTGACTGAAATGACGTCTCCCGGCTTAATCGATTTATCGAGCAGGAGAATGATGCCGGAGATGAGATTACCGAAGGTTTTTTGAAGACCGAAACCAATCGCAAGGCCAAACGCACCACCTGCAAAGGCGAGCGCGGTGAGATCAATCCCCAGCATGTCCATGCCGATAAAGAATGCAATGCCCCAGATCGCGATGGTGCTGAGTTTTTCGGCGAGAACTTTCTGGCTGCCATCGAAGCGCGAGATCTTGCGGATCGCGGTGCGGCTGAGTCGGGTTACGAACCACGCAACCGTCACCACCAGCAGGATCACGCCGATAATCAGCAGTCCATCGAGCAGAGAAAAGCGGAAATTGCCGATCTCGAAAGCTGCTTCGTGAAGATATCTGAGCAGTGCGCCAGCAGTTTCGCTTTGCGCCTCAGCACCTTCGATCAGATTGTTCGAACCTTCGACGACTTCGACCGGTTCTTCTGGTGTCGGCTGAGTTTCTTCTGCTGGAGCCTCTGGTTCTTGTGCGCCCTCTGGATCAGTAGCTGTATCGGATTGTTCGCTGCCGTCAGCGGGCGTTGAGGTTTCATCCGTAGTCGGATCGGTTACTTCCGTCGCTGAATTGGGCGTTGTTGCGGTCATTAATGATCCAGTTTTTCCAATGCGTATCTAAGGTCTTCTATCAGATCGCCGGGATCTTCCAAGCCGATGGACAGCCGGATGGCGGCTTGCGGTTTGTCGTTATCAGTCAACGTGGGCGCACCCATGGTGGCGCGGTGCTGGTGCGGGAAGATTGGGAGGGCAAGGCTCTCATAGCCGCCCCAACTGTATCCGATCCCGAAAAGCGAGAGGTTGTCGACGACATGCGCGCTCGCTTCAGGATCATCGCTCGACAGGACAAAGCTGAAGAGACCGCACCCCCCGGTGAAATCACGGCTCCACAGCGCATGGCCAGCATCGCCGGGTAGCATGGGGCACATCACCCTCGCGATTTGCGGTTGTTCCTTGAGCCATGTCGCGATTTCGATCGCGCTCGCCGTTGATCGCTCTAGCCGCACCGCCATTGTCCTTAAGCCCCGTGCGGCAAGCGCTGCATCATCGGGAGAGACCACCTGACCCAATTCCTGAGAGGTTCTGCGCAGCGCGCGATACCAGCGCTCGCCTGCCGATACGCTGCCCATCATCAGGTCAGAATGGCCGCCCACATGCTTTGACAGGCTCTGCATCACGATATCGCAGCCGCGCTCCAGAGCAGGAAAACCGAGCGCGCTTGCCCACGTGTTGTCGATCAGGCTGACGGCCCCTGCCTCTTTGGCAATCGCGGAGAGCGCGGGAATGTCGCACACTTCCATCGTCAGGCTGCCGGGATTTTCAAGCCATACGGCGCGCGGGCAGGTGCTGGCGACCAAATCTCCGAAAGCAGCGATATCAAGCGGGTCGAAAAAGTGATGCGTGATGCCAAGCCGTTTCAGCAATCCCGTCGCCATCGCGCGCGAGGGATCGTAGGCGTTGTCTGTCACCAGCAAGGCGTCGCCGGGTTTGAGCACGGTTAGGAGCGCACCTGCAATCGCCGCGACACCGCTGGGATAAAGCACGGTACCGTGCGCTCCCGGTTCTATCTCGGTCAAAGCTTCAGCAAGGGACCACTGTGTCGGCGCCCCGCGTCGGCCATAGAAGAAATCGCCATCTGCGTTGGATTTGTTGGCAGCCTTTCGTTCGGCCTCGCTGGTGTAGAGATGCGTCGATGCTCGCCACACTGGCGTGTTTACGACACGGCCTGTCCATTCCTCGCGCCGCCCGGCATGGGTGATGCGGGTTTCGGGCTTTAGATCCTTGCCATCATCGCTCATTGTGGGCCTGCCGCCTTGGGAGTGGCGGGATCAGCGCTCCATTCAGACCAGCTGCCATCGTATAGCGCCGTGTCGGTTTTCCCAATCAACTCCAATGCAAATAGAAGGACGCTCGCAGTGACGCCGCTGCCGCAAGTCGTCGTGATGGGGCGCGAGGGGTCCACTCCGGCCTCTTCAAAGATCGTGCGCAGATCATGGGGCGATTTGAAAGTCCCATCCGCTTTAAACAGGGTGTTGAAAGGCACATTGAAGGACCCCGGAATGCGGCCGTTCTGCCCTCCATGAACCGGATCGATGCCATGTCCAAAGACCCGATCCGCGCTCCTTGCATCGACGACTTGCTCCGACTTGCTCTCAATATTGGCGAGCATATCGGCCTTGTAGCGCACCCGCGATGGCGCTTCGCCTGCGTCATGGCCTGCCGTTAGCGACGAAGCCTCGCCTTCCTCAACACCGCGGCCTTCCGCTCGCCATTTCGCCATTCCGCCATCGAGGATTGCGACGTTTTCGACGCCATGTGCTTTTAGGGCAAACCATGCACGCGCGGAGGTTTTGACTGCGCTATCATCGTAAAGGACAATTTCATTGCCGGTCGCGCCCAGCTCGGCAAGGCGCGCCTCGACTTGCGCCTTGTTTGGCAGAGCGGCGGGCACGTCGCAAGTCTTGTCGGTGAAACTCGCCAGATCAAGGAACTGCGCCCCGGGTATATGACCTGCTTCAAACTCGGCACGCGCATCGCGGCCTGCATTGGGCAAGTGCATGCTTGCATCAAGGATTTTGATATCCGAACTCTGAAGGGCGTCAGCCAGCCACTGCGTTGACACAAGAACCGGGAAAGTATCGCTCATTCGCGCTGGGTAGCCGCCGCCAAGGCGCGCGCCAAGGCCCCAATTGCTAGCCAGTAAAACGTCAGGCGGCCTGCGGTTTGGGTGTTTCAGCTTTCACTTCGCGCGCCAAGAGCCCGATTATGCCACCCGGCGGAGTATCAAGCGGGATGGGGTGAACTCTTCCCGTTGTGGCTGCGCTGGGCAGGCCGATCACAAAACTGCGCTGTCTCACATCAGCGTTTCCGACTTTCAAACCGACAAGAGCGAGCGGAATGAACAGGGGTTTTTGCGCCTGACGCATGGGGCGCACTTCTTTCAGTGGCAATTGCAATTGTGCTGTGATGGTTCGACATTGCTGTGGGCCAATGCGCTCAATTGTCTCCAGAGTTGGCAGGTCGGCTCCATTTGCCTGTGTGGGGGCCGCGCTCTGCGCGCACACCAACTGGCTTAACACCGAAATGTCACGAACCCCTCTATCGGATCGATTGTGCAGGGTGATGCGGCAATCGAGCGTGAACATCATCAAGGATCGGGTCGCATTGGTGATGTCGAGTTCAAGATCTATGCGGGGCGCGGCGTTCGCTGGAATGGACGGAGCGGCCTGTGGCCCAGATTCAGTGCTATTTGCGGGCGATAGAGGTGGAGCCATTGCTGCCTGATCTTGGATCGCCATTGCCGGGCGCCGCGTTTTGGAATTGTGAGACCGCATAAAGGCAAAGGCCCCAGCAAGCAGTGCAAGCGCCAGAAGGGCAGCAGCCCATATCCAGAGCGGCATGGGAACGGGTTCCGGCTCTGAAGCTGGCAAGGCAACATTGCCAACATCAATCGAAGGAGCGGGAGAGCTTGCGCCCTCTTGCGGCAAAACTGGCGATGTACCTTCGCTTTCCGACGTTAGCGGGCCGGGCGCTGCAACTTCCGCAGGCGCAGTGGGGGCGACAGTTTGCGGCCTTGTACCTTGGCTCGCGCCACTTTGCGACCTTTGCGCAGGCGGGCTGGCAGATGTGCTCGGCTCCGGCCTGGTGACAGGACTTGCCGGTGGCAGGGTGACGTCCAGCGTCTCATTCCCAGCGCCAGAAGGCGACGCACCATTTGATTGCGAAGGTGGAGGCGTTTGCGCTTCCTCGCTCGGCTGGGCAGGTTGCGAGGTTTGGTCAGGGATCGAACGCGGTGCAATCGGAACGCCAGATCGAACGTCGACCGGGCCTTGTGGTGCAGGGGTGGGCGTTGGTGTCGGTTCTGGCAGATTAAAGCTCTGCGCGTGTGCCCCTTGCGCGCCAATCGCGCCGGCAGCGAGTGCAAGCGAAACCGCTGCTGATCGCAGCATCGTACCTTTCGCGGCGGCAGAGATAGAAATTCGGTTCAAACGCATGGTCAGCAGGTGTTGTCGGCAAAGCCTATCGCAATATACATGAACAAATCGCCCGTTCGGCGGTGCGGATTGAACATCTGATCGCACCAGCGCGAGGCCTTATCGCAAATAGGCATGCGAGCGCGTTCGTCCAGTAAGCTGCTTGCGCAGCCGTGTCTTTCCCGGCAACAGCGCGGCATGGATACCACACAAGACAATGCCGGCGCTCCCGCCTTCCTCGGCAAGGATACGCCGCTGCCGCAATCACCCGAAGAGGCGCAGCTCGATTATGTGCCCAATCCGCGCGAGGGTGCGCTGTTTCTCGTGCGCTTTGCAGCGCCTGAATTCACCTCGCTGTGCCCTGTCACCAATCAGCCCGATTTTGCGCATCTGGTGATCGATTACGCGCCGGGCGAAACGATTGTGGAATCGAAAAGCCTGAAGCTGTTTCTGGGCAGTTTCCGCAATCACAACGGCTTTCACGAAGATGTGACGGTGGGCATTGGCCAGCGATTGTTTGACGAAATGAAACCCAAATGGCTGCGCATTGGCGGATATTGGTATCCGCGCGGCGGCATACCGATAGACGTGTTCTGGCAAAGCGGCGCGCCGCCTGAAGGTTTGTGGCTGCCCGATCAGGGCGTTGCGCCCTATCGCGGACGCGGGTGAACAGGTGACTTTGGGGGCGCTTAACTCGTTGCCGGTCTCAGCATACTGAATATGCGGCGCGGGTCATCGTGCATGACAAGTTGGCCGGATCGGTGAAACTCATTGTCGAGCTCAAAACCAAATCGATCGCAGAATTTTTGGTAGGCAGCGGTTGAAATGAACGTGCTGGTTTTACCGACGGCCACGGTCACCGGCACGTCGATTTCGCGGCACAGATCGCTGAAGTCCGATGCCTCCAGAACGACGCCCTCGCTTGGACCATCCACCTGCGATATGAAGGTGTATGTTGCGCAGCGCCGGATCAGATCGCGGATGTCGCTATTTGCGTAATACACTCTGTCCTTTGGGCTTTCACTGTAAAAATCATCGATAAAGGTGTCGAACTTGCCTTTGAGCGTGCCCGCGACAGTTGCCCGAACATAAATGCGAGCAAAGGCAGGCGCGAGCCGTGTGAGCTGCAAGGGGCGGCGAAATCCGGGCGCGACCTCTTTCAGATCTGACCATTTGGGAAACGGGATGGAGGGCGCTGCGAGAACTGCTTTCGAAACGCGCGCGCCGTGCTCTTGCAGGAAGCCCATAGCGAATGGTCCGCCGGCAGTTGCGCCCAGCACATTGCAGCGCGAAATCCCTTGCGCTTCGAGGAACGGGCCAAGGCGGCGCGCAAAATCGCGGACCATTTCCTGACGCGAATAATTGCCGGTCGTCTCGCCCATGTAGGGCCGCCAAGGGGCCAGAACCCGCAATCCCGCTTCGCGCGCGGCCGCATTTTGCTCATCGCTGAATAGCGCGCCTTCGAAGAACGGGTGGAAATAGATTACCGGAAAACCCGCGGGATCGCCGTGCTCTTCCCAAGCGATGCGCTGGCCGTCTTCTTCGCGAAAAACGCGGGCGCAGAAATGGCTGCGATCTTTCGCATCGTCATCCATCACCTGCAGTGAATGCGCAAAGCCGGTGTAGAGCATCAGCAATTCCTGTTGGGAATTGATCGCAAGTTTGCGGCACAGGATTTTAAGCTGATTGCGCGCGGTGCCAACGGATCGTCCGCGCTGTTCTGCAAAGCTTCGCACGGTTCCGCCAGAAACCAGATGCCGGGTCAAAGCGAGTTCAGCGTCAGTGAGAACCAGAGCCTCGCGGAACTTTTCGCCAGTGCGTTCGCGCCATTGGAATTGGATTGAAGAGAGGGCGACGCTTTTGCCTTTCTCGCTTGCCTGGATGGCAAACCAACGCCCGGTTTTATCCTCGGGGCGGGTGAACAAGCGCAGGAAGCCCGGTTCGCGACTGGAGAGGCAGTTTGCGACGCGCTTCTGATCATTATCCCGCTCAATCGGGTCCCAAATCCAATCGGGCGCCGTTTGGCCTTTGCGGAGGTCGCCCGATTTGAACAAGTCGCCATCGAAATCCAGCACACGGCAGTCTTTATCGAGGATCAATTGCGCCTCACCGCTCATGCCGGGGGAGGGTTCGAAGCCTGAAAAACTGTTGCCGACAATCGGGACAACCTCATCGATCAGGCGCCCCGCTTCTTCAAAATGCCATTGCGCTTTGGAAACGTCGGAAGATGGGCCATCGATCTGCGGTTCGGCGACTTCGAAAAGCGAGATCAGCCGTTCCGGGCGCGAGGTGATGCTGTAGGCTTCGCGGATGAGCCGATCGACCAGCGGTTCACCGCCATCATTCTGGGGAGCGTTTTGGCTCATTTCTGAGATGCTAGATCGATTAAAGGTTCAAGAAAGCAAAAAAGCGGCAGCGTGGTGCCACGCTGCCGCTGTTGCATTTTACGGGTCAATGCAACTCACTTAACGCAATATTTTCCCGAGGTTTTCAGCCCAGTAGGGCAAGAACCGCTGCGGATTTCGGCGTAATCGCCTTTATCGCCGACACAGTAATTGGCAGATGCCTTAAAGCCTGTCGGGCAAGATCCGATCTTGGTGATCGCGACCTGGCTCGATGAAACACAAGAGCTACCCGATTGCTTGAAGCCCTTGGGGCATGATCCGTCCTTGGCAACTTCATTTGATGATGATTGCGCCATAGCGGGTGCAACCAGAACTGGAGCCGTGCCAAGTGCAAGTGCAGCGGAGAAAATAGCCATTCGAATTCGCATAATTTGTGTTTCCTTTTGTGAAGAGGGAGGAGGCATCTGAAAAGACAGCGGCCGGCAAAGTGGGGGAAGCCTCTTTCCCGGCCGCTGTGAGTGTCGGGAATGCGGCATTCGATCCGCATCGATACTGCATTGCCCTGGGTCGCCTCGAAAAATGAGAGAGTTAGCTGCCCACCGGTCCGCGGCGGTAAGTCAAAGCGATGGCGCTTTCACCGGTGTCTCGGTTGTACCACTGGCAGTAAAAGTCAGTGCCCGATTTGTCGGTGTGAAGTGCTTCGAAGTTGAAAGTGGTGAAGGCACGGCCGCGTTTCGCCATGTACTTGTCGTACGCGGCTGAGCGAGATGAATTGCTGCCGCTCGCGGTAGGCTCATATCCGGTTGAGTTCCCGGTATGCAGCATAACTGCCTTGCCCTTATAGTTGCCGATCTTGGGGCCGAACGTGTTGTCCTGCTGCTCAGAGCCATCATACGACACGCACTGGATGCGATAACTGTACTTCTTGAACTTGTTCGCATCGAATTCGACGTAGAGAACATCGCCAATGCCAAGGCCTTCAAATACGCAGCCATTGGTGGGCGTGATCGGACGACGGTCAAGAAGGCCGCTGCGCTCTTCGGTGCTGATACCCTGCTGGAACGTGTAGTTGCCATCGCGCGCAACGAAAGCATTGCCAACGCCGATATTGGCGCATTTGGTTGCGTTCGCGTATTTGGCAGGCGTTGGGCCGGCAACGCCGGCATGACCGGGCGCACGCGCAGTGCAGGGCGAATTGGAATTGCTGCCGCGGTTCGCATTGCAACGCGATCCATTGGCAGATGGGCCAACGCCGCTTGCGCTGCCAACACTGCCGACGCGGCCAGTTGCCACCGCATCAACCGTGTTCACGACCTCTTCGGCTTCCTTCGCCTTCTTCTTTGCCTTTTTGACTTTCTTCTTGAGCTTGTCGAACGGGCCTGCCGCTTCGACTGTTTCAGCGCCGATGGCGCTGGTGGTGATTGTACCCGCGGCGAGAGCTGTCCCGGCCACGGCGATAAGCAATGATTTCATGGTTCAACGATCCTTCTGATTGATGCACTGCGCGACCAATCGCCGCACTGATGCAGTGACTGAAACAGGCAGCTAGAAACGATCGAGGATCGGGTGAATATACCATGTGGTACAAAGGGATGTTGCCTATGGTTACTGGCTTATGAACACTGTTCCAGCACTATTGGAAAACCGCCAAAAACGAGGGCACACAATAGTTTGGAAGTTTTTCAAGATTTGTATTGAGAGCCTTGCACATTTCATCGGCTGCTCGCGTTGCGCCCTCAACCACACCATAATCATCAAACACGATTAAGCCGCCACGCACCATGTGCGGCAGGAGCTTTTCCAAAGCGAATGCCGTCGGCTCATAGACGTCTAGGTCAAGGTGCAGAAGCGATATCCGCGTTTCAGGTTCCTCATCGAGAAACCGAGGAAGCGTCTTGAAAATGTCCCCTTCGACGAGCGTGACGTTGCCATAGCCCTTGCTGTCAAATAGCGCGGCAAGATCATCTTTGCTGATGCCCTGTCCGCCTGCATTTTCAAACTCATCGATGAATGCTGCATCGCTGCTTCCTTCGACGGCGTCGCGCGGAAATGCACCGAAGGCATCAAAGCCGATGATAGACCGCGAATGGCTCGATTCCAGCGTCTCGCGAAAAGCGGCAAACCGCATGAGTGATGCGCCCTTGTAGACGCCCGCCTCAACCAAGCTGCCGGGGAGATGGCTCACCCGGCGATAGAGCTCATAATGCGCCAGCAGCTTGGCCATGCGTGCTGGATGGCTCTGCAAGTAGAACGCATTTTCTGTTTCGTAAGGATCAATAGTGGGATCGATCTGGTAATTCGGCACGGGGATTTCCGATCATGCGAAAAGAGGGCATGAATTGAGATAGCCGGTCGGCACGCATCTGCATTGCGCACAAAGGCCTAGGCACATTCCCTAGGGTTTGACCCTAGGGCGCATGGTTAATGAATGGCAAAACCCCTGCTCGTACGCCGTAGGCCAAGAGACATCGCAGCCCTCGATGTCATGCAACTCTCGGTTTTGGATACGACATGCGGATCCTGTTCTACCTTCCCGTGGTGACGCCTTGGTGGTTTCAATCCATCATTGTGCCGCTGATCGCGAAGCTTGCGGGCGCGCATGAGGTGCATGTGCTCGCGCCGGTTCCCTGGAAAGGAACGGGTTTGGGTCCGGATGAGATCGAACACTGCGCGCACCTGCCCGACATTCACTGGCACATCGTCAATGATGAAAGCCATCCGTCGATGCGGACAGACGCGACCGCGCGCGAGGCGATCATTGATTTCGTCCAATCGATCGCGCCCGATTATGTCTTCTGCCGATCAGCCGATCTGGAAACGGTGCAATCGTTTCCCGGCAAATTACGCCATATCACCGAAGGCGTGGCCGACCCATTGCCTCTTGCCAAAGGGAGCATCCACTTTACGCAGGCGCCATTCGATCATGGATTGTTGCCTGAGCTTGACCGGCTCGAGATCGAAAAGCTGCACCGGATGATTGAGCCGTATTGGCCAGCCATTGTGCATTCGGCGCAGTTGGAGGACGCCCAGCGTCAATACTTCTGCGAATGGGCCGATCTACCTGAGGGCCGCAAAATCATCGTCCTTCCGCTCGAATACGAGCATGAAGAAAATTTCTTCACGATCCACAGGGTCGGCAAGACCCCTAATGCCCGTTTGGTCGAGGAGGTGCTCAATCAGATCGATGATCGCTTTTGCCTCGTTCTGGCGAACCATCCGCTCAATGAATTGCACGTCGATAACAGCGCACTTGAAGCCGTGGTCGCTGCCAATCCTAAAAAAGCGCGTCTGCTGCGATGCGAAAACCCGATCGACCGGCATACGACGCGGCACATCTTGCGCGAGGCAGATGGCGTCATGCTTGGCGATTCAAAGGTGTTCTCGATAGCGGGTTTCTTCGGGACGCCAGTTCTGCGGCGAACGCGCTTTAAGAGCGGCAACTGGTTGAATGCTTACGGTGATATGGCCTCGTTTCTTGAGTCGGTGGCTGGAGGCACTGCGAAAGCCCCCGATCAAGACGCGGCCAAGACGTGGTTCGCCTTTCATGTGGCCAACAACCTCTTCTGCACTGCTGCAGCTGAAATGGACGGCGAGGACTTGCTGGATCGCTTTGATAATCCGGTGAACCCGGCGCGGTGGGAGCGTAATTTTGCGCATTTTGTGCGCGATTGGCGAATGGCGGCGCCGGCATGAACGCGTTGACCGCCTTTTCTCATTTGCCAGATACCAGAGCCGCTGATTGGTTTTTTGAAGTGATTGAGCGAGAGCGCGATGCGCTCACCGTGTTTCTCGACGGTGAGCATACAGGCTTGTCGGGCATTATCGCTTTGCTCGCTGCACAGACTCGGCCGATCATCTTCACCGGGATCGGCAAGTCAGGGCATATCTGCGCAAAGCTGGCCGCGACCTTCTCCAGCCTTGGCACGGCTGCGGTATTTCTCAATGCGGCAGAGGCCGTGCACGGCGATCTTGGCGCAGTGGAGCCACAAAGCGTCGTGATTGTGCTCTCAAACAGCGGTTCAACCGAGGAGATCATGCGCATTCTGCCGCTGATAAAGGCGCGCGGCTGCACCACAATCGGCATTGTCGGTCGCGCAGGATCGCCGCTGGCGCGGGCGGTCGATCACCTCATCCTAGCGCAGATTGATCGGGAGGCGGACCATATCGGGATGGCTCCTACTTCAAGCACGACACTGCATCTTGCGATTGGCGATGCGCTTGCCGTCGCGGTCAGCCGGATGCGCGGGTTTACGCGGGAGAATTTCCTGCAGCACCATCCTGCAGGGCTTTTGGGTCGCCGGATGATCCCGGTCGCTGCGCTGATGCGGCAGGGGGACGATCTGCCCATAGTTGAGCCTGCAACCGACCTCCTCGATTTGCTCGCGGTAATGTCAGCAAAACGCATGGGGGCAGCCTGCGTTGTCGATGAAGTGGGCATCCTGCTTGGGCTGGTGGTGGACGGCGATATTCGCCGCCATTTGCAAGCCGGGCCAAAAGTTGCGGGCGTCAATGCGGGAATGCTGATGCAAACCGACCCGCAAACGATCCGCCCGCAGGCGACCTTGGGCGATGTGTTGGTGATGCGGCAGGGCGCTTCTGCCCAATGGCTGGTGCTGCCTGTCATCGATGAGGCGCACCGGCTGCAAGGCATGCTCCATATCAACGATCTGAAGGGTTGAGGGTGTGAAGGTCGTCGCTTTCATCCCGGCCAAAGGCACTAGCGAGCGTGTTCCGATGAAGAACCGCGCGATCCTTGACGGTGAATACCTCTTCAAGCGCAAGCTGCGTCAGGCCTTGGATTGCGAGGCGGTCACCGAGGTGTGCCTTGATACGGATTGCGATGAACTGGCTGAATTGGCGAGCGATCTACCATTCACGCGCCTGAAACGCCCCGACGCGCTGGCAAGCAATGCTGCCGATGGACATGCCATGTTTGAATGGGAATGCAGCCAGCGCCCCGATGCCGATCTCTGGGTTCAAGTGCTGTGCACCGCGCCCTTTGTATCTGCCGATACCATGGCGCGCGCGATCGAAGCGCTTCTCGCAGACGCTGACGCCGATAGCCTGGTCGGAATTAGTCGAGCAAAGCAGTATTGCTGGGATAGTCACAAGCCGGCCTATGGCGAAGGCCGCATCCCCAACAGCATCGATCTGCCAGAAACCGTCATCGAAGCGATGAGCCTCTACATCGTGCGCCGTCCTGCCGATGGCTCGCTCCCGACCCGGCGGTTTGGTAAGCGCCCGGTGCTTTTTGATCTCGATCTCGTCGAGCAGGTCGATATCAACACGCAGGCGGATTTGGCTTTTGCTGAAACGATTGCGGCGGGACTTCGCGCGAAAGAGGCAAACAGGTTTCGCGCGATGCGTTCTCACCTCTCCTCGGCCATCCTTGCAGACATATGCAAAGAGCGCGGGATCAAGGCTGTCCTACCGCGCGATATCCGCCCAACCACGGGAGGGAAGATACTGGGAAGGGCTAAAACTCTTGAACTCGCGGCCCTTGGCCCAAACGCCCCTGAAACCGAGTGGGAGGGCATCTACGGAGCTCTTCAATCCTACCACTTCATCCGTCAAGGCGATGTCATCATGGTCGCCAATGGGGTACCAGAAAGCGCCTACTTCGGTGATCTCAATGCCAATCTCGCCATCCGATCAGGCGCGGTGGGTGCCGTGATTGACGGCGTGACGCGCGACACCGCTGATGCTCGCGCGCTCGGGTTTCCCGTCTATGCCCATGCCAGCCATTGCAACGACATCAAGTTCGAAGGGACCCTTCGCGCCATGAACCGGCCCATTTCGATGGGAGGGGTGCCGATTGCGAATGATGATGTGGTCTTCGCCGATGAGGATGGCGTCGTGGTTATCCCCAGCGCGCTTTGGCCAGAAATCGAGGCTGCAGCATGGGATGTCATCGAAAAGGAGACCCGCATCCGCGTGAGCGCCGCGCGGGGAGATGATGTGGGCGATATTCTCTCACAATTCGGCGCGTTTTGAAGAGGCCTTGCGATGAAGACGATATCTGTAGGCTCGCTCGCAATCGCTAACGACAGGCCGTTCACCCTTATCGCCGGGCCTTGCGCGATGGAGAGCCGCGAACATGCTCTCGAAATGGCGCATGCGCTTACGGAGATTTGCGGCGAACTTGGCCTTGGGCTGATCTACAAATCGTCCTTCGACAAAGGCAATCGAACCTCCATCAATTCAGCGCGCGGCATTGGTCTTTCCAAAGCGCTCGACGTTTTTGCTGAGATACGCGAGACATTCGGTTGCCCGGTCATCACCGATGTGCACGAAGCGCAGCAATGCGCGCCCGTCGCCGAGGCTGTCGATGTGCTTCAGATACCCGCCTTTCTTTGCCGCCAAACCGATCTCCTCCTCGCTGCGGGCGCTAGCGGACGAGCGATCAATGTGAAAAAGGGCCAGTTCCTCGCCCCTTGGGATATGCGCAATGTCGCTGCCAAAATCGCGAGCACCGGGAATGAGAACATCCTGCTGTGTGAGCGCGGGACGAGCTTTGGCTACAACACGCTCGTCAACGATATGCGCGCGCTGCCGATTTTGGCTGAGACTGGCTATCCTGTCGTGTTTGACGCAACGCATTCGGTCCAGCAGCCCGGTGGGCAGGGGGATAGGTCAGGCGGTCAGCGTGAATTTGTGCCCGTTCTGGCTCGCGCGGCGATAGCGGTGGGTGTGGCGGCGGTCTTTATTGAGACGCATCAAGACCCCGACAACGCGCCCAGCGACGGGCCGAACATGGTGCCGATCAAACAGATGCGGAGCCTGCTCCAATCGCTTCAGCGGTTCGATCAGGTCGCAAAGGCCAAGGAAATTCAAGCAAGTATGGCGGCGATCTGATCCCACTTTTCAGGTGAGCCAGCGAGAAGCAATCCTTCACCAGATATGTCTCCAACTCGGTAAGGGCTGCCGTCCAGTCGGCCTGCTTTTCCGCCTGCCTCCTCGAGTATCAGGATACCGGCCGCATGATCCCACACGAGCGTGCGCCAATACATCGCAAAATCATGAACCCCGCTTGCAAGCAGCGGATATTCTGCTCCGGCACAGCGCCTTGTCGGGTGCACTTGGCTGACCTTTTGAGCCAACCTCTCCATGCGAGGCTCCATCGCCAGCCGGCGCTGAAAATTGCTGACGATCCCGGTGAATGTCTGCGGCCTGGTTCTCCCTTCGCCGGGATTTATTCTGTACCCATCCTGCCACGCGCCATGTCCGCGCTCTGCTGTAATCATGGCGCGGCTTGCGGGATTCAGGATGCACGAGGCGATGATCTCGCCCTCGCAGACATAGGCTGCCATCATGGCAAAAGGTTCTCTCCCGGCGGCGAAGTTGCCGGTCCCGTCAATCGGATCGACGATCCAGACTTCGCCCTTGTCGATGCCATTCAACAAGGAAGGATCGCGCGCGCAGGCTTCTTCGCCGACAACGCGCGCACTGGGGCAAAGCGAGGCGAGGCCTGATGCGATCATCTCTTCGGCCTCAAAGTCGGCGATGGTGACGAGATCGCCGGGTGACTTCTCTCTCACGTCGCCTTCCACCAGATTGCGGAACCGCGGCATCACCACTTTTTCGGCCGCCTTGAGCAGAACATTGGCTATGGACGATGCCAATGATGGCAGTTCGGCTTTGGAATTGGGGCTTTTCTGGAGGAACAAGGGCTGTCCGTTTCTGCTGTAGAACTTTGCGCCTTTGACTTTCTACGCGACGGATCACCCAAATCGCGTAATTCTCGCCTCTGCAATTTCCCTTACAGATGGCCTCTTCGCATCAACGCAGACCGCTTGACCGCAAGCCAGCGTGCCACGTAAATCCTCCGCGCAATGACGCTGAAAATCAAAACCATAGGGCCGATTACGACGATCCATGATGGGGCGGAATTGCCGCTCCCTGCATCGCGCAAGTCGCGCGCGCTTCTGGCCTATCTGCTTTTGAATGAGGGGCCGCATTCGCGTGAAGCCTTGTGTGAGCTTTTATGGGACGTCCCCGATGATCCACGCGGCGCGCTTCGCTGGTCGCTTTCTAAGCTGCGCCCCATCCTTAATTGCGATGGCGTTGAACGTATTGGCTCTGATCGCCAGCAAGTCTGGTGTGAGAAGAGCGATATTCGGATCGATCAAGATGATTGGCGCGATCCATCGGGGTGGACCGGCAAAAGCGAGGATGAAGTTGAGGCCCTCTGGGACGAAGGCGCGACCGCTCTGCTGATGGATTGCGACGTTCCCAATCAGTCGAGCTATGCTGCTTGGATTGCGGGGCAGAGGGCGGCTTTCGAAAAATCACGCGCAGCCATCGCTGAGGCTCAGGCTCTTAGACAAGATATGCCGGCAACCGCCCGCGATGCATGGGCGCAAAGATGGCTTCAACTGGCCCCGTTTATTGACGATGCAGCAAAAAACGCGGTCGCAGCTCGGCATGCGATCGCAGGAATTGGAGCTGCCAAAGAGCTAGCAGAGAAACTGGAGCGCTCTTATTCGGAAGCCGAGCTGCCAGTGCCAGATTTCTTTGCGGAAGATGCAAACGAAATCGCATCAGACGCGCTTGCTCAGCCAATAGCCGATCCGACACCTACCGAGCCTCCGCTGCCCGATCAGGACATTCGCTTCGTCCAAACGCACGACAATATCAGTATTGCGTGGGCAAGCGTCGGTGATCCTGCCAGTCCGCCGCTCGTGAAGGCTGCCAATTGGCTCAATCATCTCGAACTTGACTGGGAAGCGCCGATCTGGAGCCCCCTGTTCCGCGATCTTGCGAGTGCCTTTCACCTGATCCGCTATGATGAGCGCGGTTGCGGCCTTTCGGATTGGGATTGTCATGAGCTTACTTTTGAAAGCTTTGTGACTGATCTTGAACAGGTTGTCGAAGCTGCTGGCCTTGATCGTTTCCCCTTGCTCGGCATCAGCCAGGGCGCAGCTGTATCCATCGAATACGCCGCGCGTCATCCGGACAAGGTGTCGCATCTCGTGCTGTTTGGTGCTTACGATTGCGGGTGGCGGCACGTCGCGAGCGAAGAGGAAACGCGCGAACGTGAAGCGGTTATGGTGCTCACCGAAACAGGGTGGGGATCGGACAATCCAGCCTATCGCCACCTGTTCTCGCGCACATTCATGCCCGATGCTGAACCGAGCGAGCTTGATTGGTTTGACGAATTTCAACGTCAAACCACCTCCAGCGCCAATGCGGTGCGATTTCTCGAAGCGTTTTCGACCATCGATGTGAGCGACAGGCTTGCCGAAGTTCAATGCCCCACTCTGGTGGTTCACTCGCGCGATGATCAGCGCATCCCGCTCGCCACGGGGCGCAAGCTGGCCACCCGCATACCCGGCGCGCGCTTTGCCGGTATCGAAAGCCGCAATCACCTGCTGCTTGGACGCGAGGCGGCATCAAGTGAATTTCTACGGCTGGTGCGCGATTTCCTGAAAGAGGGATGAGGCAAGGGGCGCATATTCCGCCCATCAGCGCTAAAACTTGCGCAAAAACATGAAATTACCACGGTAGCGCCGACAATTACCACGCTCGTTCAAACGGTGGCTCACACGGTAGCTTGATACGTGTTCTTCCTGAGACGAGGCGTCCTGCCGGTGAGGCGTGGCCTTTGTGAGCATGCCAAACGCATGGGTCGCGCCTCATTGCCTTACCCACCGAACCGTCAGCGGTGTCTCGTCTCACGTTTGATGAAAACGATCAGGACAGGACGCAATTCACATGAACAAGATCACCATGCTTTCGACGGCAGCCATTGCCGCGACTTTCGCCGCGCACGCATTACAGCCCACACCAGTCAAGGCTGAAGATTGCGTACTTGATTTAGATGACAACGATACCGCGGAAAATACGCTTTCGGCACCAGCTCGACGGCTGTCGGCAAGACAGAATTTGTACGTGGTGGAAGGGCGACTACGATTGGTGCCAATGCGACAACCACTGCAGAAGATCAGGTTGCGCTTGGCGGGGCTGGTTCGTCGGTGCGGATTGGCGACATTGATGCCTCTACAGCTGCACAGCAAGGACCCGTCGATTTTGTCACAATTGACGAGAACGGAACTCTCGGACGCCAGCAAGCAGCAACCGCTGCCTCGGTTGCGAACGTGCGCACGTCGGTGAATGCGCTCGCCATGGTGTCCGATGCGCAGTTCGGGGCGCTGGAGACCCGTGTGGGCACTCTCGAAACCCGAATAAATGGCGCGTTTGACCTTGCCAATACTATCGACCGCGATGCCAAACGCGGGATTGCCGCTGTGGCAGCACAAGCCAATCCGCATTTCCCCAGCGCTGCCGGCAAAACCAGTTACGCCAGCAATGTCGCGGCCTATCGCGGTGAAGTGGGTATTTCTGCAGGGCTCATGCACCGTCTTCAAGGCGATGTTGCAATCACGGCTGGCGTGACCTTTGCGGGCGGCAATTCGACCGCTGTGCGCGCTGGCATCGCAGGCGAGTTTTAAACCAGGCGACCCAACTCGGGAGCCGGCGTCGCTTTTGGCGCCGGCTCCTCTTTTTTCTGGCCCCTTGCCGGATCGCCAATTGAATCCCGGACAGCATGACCCTTGATTTGCGCTCCAATACCCGCGACTGACCTCGCAGGAGTTCATGCACCGCAGCCGCCTTCCGAAGGCGATATGCGAATGCGCAATAGGAGAGATTTCTCGATGACAAATATCAAACAGCTTGTGCTTGGTCTGATGATCGGCACCTGCGCTGCTATCCCCGCTAACGCCAAAGAGGGGATGTTCACGCCTGATCAGCTTCAGGAGATCAGCGGCCAATTGGAAGAGGCAGGCCTTGAACTTGATCCAGCGCAGCTTGCCGACCTGACGGGTTTTCCCATGGGGGCGGTCGTATCGCTGGGCAATTGTTCGGCAAGCTTCGTGTCGCCCAAAGGGCTGACGGTCACCAATCACCACTGCGCGCGCGGATCGATCCAGTTCAATTCCACGGCTGAAAACAATTATCTTGTCGATGGCTTTTTGGCTGCGACTAAGGGTGATGAATTGCCTGCCGCTCCGGGTTCGCGCATTTATGTGACGACCGAAGTGACCGACGTGACTGACAGGGTTCGCGCGGACACCGCCGATCTTGAGCCGCTTGATCGCTATGAAACGGTTGAGCAGCGCCGCAAGGATATCACTGCTGAATGCGAGCAAGAGGCAGGGTATCGCTGCCTGGTCGCGAGCTTTTATGGCGGCGCGCAATACAAGCTGATCAAGCGATTGGAAGTTCGCGATGTTCGGCTCGTTTATGCGCCGGGGGATGCGATCGGCAAATATGGCGGCGATATCGATAACTGGCAGTGGCCGCGCCACACGGGCGACTTCGCCTTTTACCGCGCCTATGTCGCGCCCGATGGATCGGCCGCGGATTTTGACGAAGCCAATGTTCCTTATGAGCCAGAGCATCACCTGAAAGTGAGCGCGGCGGGGCTTGATGATGGCGATTTCGTGATGGCTGCGGGCTATCCGGGATCAACCAGTCGCTACACGTTGCTGGCCGAGGTCGAGAACACGTTCAACTGGACTTATCCGACGTTTCAGGGCCTTTTGACAAGCTGGATTGCAACAATCGAGAATGCTGCACCCGAAGGTTCTGATGCGCGTGTAAAGTATGAAAGCCGTCTTGCAGGTCTCAACAACTTTGAGAAAAATCTGCGCGGCCAGATCGAAGGCGCTCGCCGCGTAGGGCTGGTTGATCGCCGCCGCGCGCGTGAGGCTGCGCTAGCTGAATGGATTGCCGCAGACGCATCGCGCGCTGAGTATGGAGCCTCGATTGCTGCCCTCGGCGATCTTTCACAGGAAAGCGCTACCGCATCGCGCACCAATTTCTGGTATAATAACGCGACGCGCCCGCAGCTTTTGTCGGCAGCGCAGCGGCTCTATCGCCTCGCCAAGGAACGCGAACTGCCCGATGCAGAGCGCGAATCCGGTTATCAGGAACGCGACATGACGTTCTTCCGACAAGGGCTTCAGGCGCTTGATCGGCGTTACGATGCTGCCGTTGATAAGGCGGAATGGATACTGTTCCTATCGGGCTATCTTGATCAGCCTGCAGAAGAGCGCGTGGCTGTGTTCGATGATGCTTTGGGCCTGACAGCGGACACGACTGCCGCGGACCTGCCAGACTTGCTCGAGCCATTCTATGCCGAAACAACGCTTGGCGATGGTGATACGCGGCTTGCGCTGATGGATGCGTCGGCAGCGGACATGGAAGCGAGCGAAGATCCCTTCGTGAAGCTGGCCGTCGCGCTTCATGAATATGAGCGGAGCCTTGAGGATGCCTCGAAAGAGCGTTCGGGCCGCTCGCTCGCGCTTCGTCCGGATTATATGGAGGCCATCACCGGCTGGCAGCGCGAAGAAGGCCTGCTGACATATCCTGATGCCAACAGCACCTTGCGGATCACATTCGGCAATGTGATGGGGGGCTCGCCATTCGATGGGATGGCCTATCTGCCATTCACCACGCTGGAAGGCATCACGCAAAAGGACACCGGCGAAGACCCATTCAATTCACCGCAGAGCCAATTGGACCTGATTGAGGCGGGCGATTACGGATTGTACAAGCTGGAGACCATCGGCTCGGTCCCCGTCAATTTCCTATCTGATCTCGATGTGACAGGCGGCAATAGCGGTTCGGCTACACTCAATGCGAATGGCGAATTGGTGGGCCTGCTGTTCGATGGCACTTTTGAAAGCGTCAATTCGGACTGGGATTTTGATCCGCGGACCACGCGCAGCATCCATGTCGATTCCCGCTACATGCTGTGGGTGATGGAAAAGGTCGATGGCGCAGGCGCGCTGATCGAGGAAATGGACGTGGTGCGTTAGGGCCCACGCGCTTGCATTCGAACCCGGACGAAGACCGGGTTCGGACCAGCATAGAGGATGAGAGAAGACGAACTCACCGAGTTCGCAAGGCCGACCGGCCGCGCGCAGGTGTCCGGACCCCAGCGAAGCCCGGGTTCGGAACAGTATCGAGGATGAGAGAAATGGTGCCGGCTGCAGGAGTCGAACCCGCGGCCTGATGATTACAAATCAACTGCTCTACCAACTGAGCTAAGCCGGCCCATTTACGCTTGCGATTCATTGATAATCGCACAGCGAAGCGCGCCTAGCCGCAAAGGGTATCGCCTGTCCAGATGGCAATTTCGCTTTGGGCCTTGTTCTTTGCCGAATGCGCCATGCATTTCGTCGAAAGCAGGCATTATTGCGCAAATTTGGCCTTGTCTGAGAGCGTGCCAAGATACATCTTATGACAAGACGAAGGGGCTAATTGGTGGATCACAATCAACACATTGACGAAGTGTTCGAAGCGAACAGCAAATCGGTGCTGGTTGCGTATTTGCTGTGGTTCTTCTTCGGCTTGTTGAGCGTCCACCGCTTTTATGCGGGCAAAACTAAATCGGGCGTAGTGCGGCTGGCCATGCTGTTTTCCGTGATCGGTATCCCGATCCTCGCTCTGCTTTGGATTGTCGATCTGTTTCTGATCCCCTCAATGATCGGCGAGCAGAATCTCAAGACTATCAATCTCATCAACGCAGGCGCAGCGGCCAATCCACCCGCTTTGCCGCAAGATGATGAGCCTGCGTCCGAGCCGGTGGAATTGGACAGCAAGCGCAAGGCAATGCTCGAAGATTTGCGCAAAACGGGATACCGCAAAGAACGGCGTGACGATTTTTCCGAACTCTACCGATAGGACTGCGCCGCGCTAGAGCGCTCCGAACGTCCAGCCTTCGGTCTTGGCTATCTCAGGTGTCAGGTCTTTAGGTGACCATCTTTCCGGTTCGCGGTGCACTTTGCGCAGCCATGCGGCGGTGATTAGAGCATCGGCAGAATGATCATCGATTGCGCCTGAGCCTTTGACGGGCCGAGCATCCAGAGCTTTCAGTGCGCCATTCAATTCGCCGAAGTCGCGGATTTTCGATTTGCCCGGCGCGCGGCCTGCCTCTTTCGCCGCAAGGCTCGTATAAATCTCGCAAATCACGCTTCCTTCATCGGGCAGCGGATCAATCGGCCAAACGGGTATGCGATCCTTCAGTCCGTGCAGCACGCGCATTCCGGTGAGCGAGCTTTTGCCGACTTGTGCCGCGCCCACGAGGTTGAAATTGGAATAGGGCTTGAGGCCCATTGCCGCCTGCGCATGTTCGGTGACTCGAAGACGCCCGCGCCCGCCTTGGGTCGGATCATCGCGAAATCGATCGCCCTCACGCCCTCCATGGCGGCGGAAATAGGGCGCAAAATCGGGATGATCGACAAAGCTGTTCGCGCCGCAATGCGGTTCGCCTTCGCATGTGATGTCGATGATTTCCCACAGCTCGCGCGCAGTATTTGGCGAGCGATCAAGGCGCGGAAAGAACGCGCCGCAATCCGCAAAGGGAAGGGCGATGCCAAGGTCCATGCCCACAAGGGTGCGTGGCGGCAGGTCGTCGCGCAAGAATTCAAGGATTTCCGTGCGTGACCAACCGCGCGCCGGTGGATCGATAAGCACGGGCGCACCGCCCTCGAGCAGTGCAAGGGCCATCGCTATGCCCTTGTGCCGCTCTCCCGCAGCGCCTGACCAATCGATGGCGAGGAAGTGATCGAAATGGATCACGAATTCCGCTCTTCGCGCAGGCGATCCCAATACGCCATGCGCTCTCGAACCTTACGCTCAAACCCGCGCTCGACAGGCGCGTAAAAGCGCTGCGGCTCCATTTCTTCTGGCCAGTAATTGTCGCCGGAAAAGCCATCTTCAGCCTCGTGATCGTAGGAATATCCCTCGCCATAACCGATATCCTTCATCAGCTTGGTCGGCGCGTTGAGGATGTTTGCAGGAGGCATGAGGCTGCCTGTTTCGCGCGCCGATTTGAACGCGGATTTTTGTGCGGCATAAGCGGCGTTCGATTTGGGTGCGGTGGCGCAGTAAAGACATGCCTGGACGATCGCGAGTTCGCCTTCGGGACTGCCGAGGAATTGATAGGCGTCCTTGGCAGCAAGGCATTGGGTGAGCGCCTGCGGATCGGCGAGGCCAATGTCTTCAGAAGCAAACCGCACAAGTCGGCGCAGGACATAGAGCGGCTCTTCACCAGCGGTCAGCATGCGCGCGAGGTAGTATAGCGAGGCCTGCGGATCAGAGCCGCGTAGCGACTTATGAAGAGCGCTGATCAGGTTGTAGTGCCCGTCACGATCCTTGTCATAAACAGCAACGCGGCGCTGCAGGAACGCTCCCAATGCTTGCGGATCCAATGGGTCGGCAAGGTTCGCATTGTAGAGCGTTTCGGCTTGCCCCAAAAGGAACCGGCCATCGCCATCCGCGCTCGCGATAAGAGCGGCGCTCGCCTCATCAGTCAGGGGGAGAGGGCCTTCCAGTTTTTCAGCCCGAGCGAGCAATGTTTCCAAAGCCTCGCTCCCCAACCGCTCAAGGATGAGCACCTGCGCACGACTGAGGAGAGCGGCGTTCAGCGCAAAGCTCGGGTTCTCTGTGGTTGCGCCCACCAGTGTCACTGTTCCGCGCTCTACAAAGGGCAGAAATCCATCCTGTTGTGCGCGATTGAAACGGTGAATTTCGTCGACGAACAGAAGCGTTTTTTTGCCCGCTTCGGCCATCCTGTCAGCCTCGGCAAAGGCTTTCTTGAGATCGGCGACGCCTGAAAACACCGCGCTGATCGAAACAAATCGAATTCCCACGGCATCAGCCAGAAGGCGCGCAATGCTCGTCTTCCCAGTGCCGGGCGGGCCCCAAAGAATCATGCTTGAAAGCTTGCCCGCGCTCACCATTCGGCCAATCGAGCCTTCTGGCCCAGTCAGGTGCTCTTGCCCGATGACTTCATCCAAGGCGCGCGGACGCAAGCGGTCTGCCAAAGGCGCATCGTGACGCGCACGCTCCGGCGCTTTGGGCGCTCTTTCAGCATCATTTCCAAACAAATCGGCCATTCATCGGGCGTGATAGGCCGCTCGTCAGAAAATGCCATCTTGCACTTGCATCTGAATATCTGCGATATATCTTAGTGCTATCGAAGAAATGCGAAAGGAGTCGGACATGACCTGGCACAAAGCACGTAGAATGAACCGCCGGGGCAGCGCCTGGCAAATGTATGGCCCAATGATGGCGATGATGGCTGCATCGGGTGGAAAGTGGGGCTCTGACTGGGGTGACTGGTCAGGCGATTGGCGTGGAGGCGGCGGCGGCTCACGTGCGCGCAAGCGTCGTGGCCGAATGTTCGGCTCAGGCGAATTGCGGCTCGCACTTCTGGTCCTGATTTCCGAAGAACCGCGCCATGGCTATGAATTGATCAAGGCGATCGAAGACATGACCGGGGGCACTTATGCGCCAAGCCCGGGAGCCGTTTATCCAACGCTTCAACTGCTTGCGGATGAAGGCAAGATCGAAGAGGCTGAAAGCGACGGCGCGAAGAAACCCTTCAAAGTCACCGACGAAGGCAAAGCCGAACTCGACGAGCGCAAGGACGATATCGAAGAGCTTATGGGCCGTCTCGCGGGTGAGGGCGAGAAGGCCGAAAAGGTCCGCTCGCCTGACCTGTTCCGTGCGATGGGCAACCTTGCCAATGTCCTCAAAAACCGAGGCCGCGCAGGAAAGCTTGACAAGGAAACGATGGATCAGATTGTCGACCTGATTGATGAAATGGCCAAGCGGATTGAGCGGCTGTAAGCTCGCTTAAGGCGTCGTTCCCAAATAAATCAGTCCCCCAGAACAAAGGGTTCAGCGCGCGCGGGCGTTCATGGTTTGCCGCGCGCGCTCGAACTGTTTATGTTGCCATCAGTTCGGGTCGTGCCGGCTCCTATTCGGGGGATTAGGATGAATACTACGCAAAAAGCACCATGGCATCTTTGGGTCATTGGCGGGGTAACCCTGCTGTTCAATGCAGTAGGTGGATACAGCTATACAATGACGCGCACCGGCCAGCTCGCATCGCTCGGGATGACGGCGGATCAGATTGCGTATTTTGACAGCTATCCGGTCTGGGCGAACACGTTTTGGGCGCTGGGCGTTTGGGGCGCGATTGCCGGATCGCTGTTGTTGCTGTTCAGATCGAAATGGGCGGTGCCTGCCTTGTGTATTTCTGTTGTCGGGCTGATCGGGACATCGGTCTATCAGCACATTCTGACAGAAACGCCGGAAAGCCTGCAAAGTTGGCCGCTGGTGATCGCCATCTGGGCAACCACGCTGTTCTTGCTCTGGTATGCCTTTGCCATGCGCAAAGCTGACGTTCTGCGCTAAATCTTCAGAGCGCTGGCTCTAGGCCGCTTCGTCTTCCTGCAAGGCGCGGCGGTCCTCAATAAGGCGCACATAGGTTTCGGCGACAACGCGGTTGATGGCTTCCCAATCGAAGTCTTTTGAGCGTTTCTCTCCGGCTTCACCATGGCTGTTGCGCAAGTCTGCATCAGTGCAATAGGGCGCGATTGCTTCGGCAAGGCCTGCTGCATCGGGTTTGCCCTTGGCAAGCGGTACAAGGCGACCGGTCGTGCCGTCATTGACAAGGCTGGATGCGCCGGTTGCGCCAGCAGCAACGACAGGCAATCCGCACGCCATCGCTTCCAAAGTGACATTGCCGAATGTCTCGGTCACGCTGGGATTTAGAAAGATATCCCCGCTGGCAAGAGCCACGCCGAGGTCAGTCCCTGTCTTGAAGCCGGCAAAAATGCCGCCGGGAAGGTTGTCCTTAAACCATTCGCGCGCTGGGCCATCGCCGATCACCAGCACTTTGTGCGGGACCTGGCGCTTCCTCAACTGGACGATGGTTTCGGCAAAAACGTCGAGGCCTTTCTCCATCACCAATCGGCCAAGGAAAACCACTGCGACATCATCATCGGCAAGGCCCAACGAGCGCCGCCATTCCAGGTCTCGCTTTTCTGACGCGAAGACAGTCCGGTCAACGCCGCGGCTCCACAAGACGATGTCATCGTGCATGTCTTGCTCCAAAAGCTCATCGATCATGCTCTGGGATGGCGCGACCAAAGCATCGCAGCGATTGTAAAACCGCCTTAGCATCCAGATGACTGCCGGTTCTGCGAAGCCAAGCCCATAGTAGCGCGGGTAGGTTTCAAACCGCGTGTGAACCGAGGCAAGCACAGGGATATCTGCATTTTGCGCCCATTTCAGCGCAGCGTGATTGGCTGGATCAGGAGAGGATAGGTGCATGATATTCGGTTTGAACTTAGCCAGATCGCGCCGAACTTTGGTGCCAAGACCGGTCGCCATCCGATACTCTCCGCGGCCGAAAGGGACGCTGATTGACGGGAGGCTGATCAGATCGCCCGTCGGCTCAAAGGCCGGCCTTTCGACAGTTGGTGAATAAACGCGCACCTTCGCGCCCAGCCGCAGCAATGATCCCACCAGCCGGTTGAGAGCCTGATTGGCCCCATCGCGCGTGTAGTTGTAGTTGCCGCTGAATAGCGCAATGCGAAGATCAGTGAATCCCATTGCACGCCGCTTTAGGCGAAGCAGAGCGGAACTTCTACACCGGACCGAATTGGCTCAGTTTATCTCGCGCTGTGCATTGACTCATCACTCAGCATCTCTAAACGCGGCTTCGGGCCACGCGGTCCCAACGCCGCGCGAGCTCTCTGCAAGGAGAGAATACAATGACTGACTATGCACGCGGGCTCGCACATGAGCCGCCCGTAAAACCTGAGCGTCCGCAGTTTTCATCCGGTCCTACGGTGAAATTCCCCGGATGGTCGCTCGACAAGCTTAAAACTGAATCGCTGGGACGTTCGCATCGCTCTGCTTATGCGAAAGGCCGTTTGAAATACGCGATCGATCTGTCGCGCGAATTGCTCGGTATTCCAGATGATTATCTGATCGGCATCATGCCAGCATCCGACACCGGCGCATTGGAAGCGGCTATGTGGACGATGCTCGATCCTGCGCGCCCGGCAACGGTCGCTGCGTGGGAAAGCTTTGGCAATGTCTGGATTCAGGATGCAGTGAAGCAGCTTAAACTGCCCAACCTGCAAGTTCTCTCCGCCGATTACGGCGAAATTCCCGATCTTACAACGATCCCGCAGCGCAATGATGTGGTCTTTACGTGGAATGGCACGACATCAGGCGCGATGATCCCGAACACGGACTGGCTTGAGCCGGGCCGCGAAGGCATCACCATTAACGATGCAACCAGCGCAATCTTCGCGATGGAAATGGACTGGCCAAAACTCGATGCGACGACGTATTCGTGGCAGAAAGTGATGGGCTCAGAAGCGCAGCACGGAATGCTGATCCTGTCGCCCAAAGCGGTCGAGCGGATCGAAAGCTATGATCCATCGTGGCCGTTGCCAAAACTGTTCCGCCTCAAAAAAGGTGACAAGCTCAATCGCGCAATCTTTGAAGGCGCGACAATCAACACGCCTTCGCTCCTCGCGACCGAGGATTATATCGCAGCGCTCGAATGGGCGAAGTCGATCGGCGGTCGCACTGCCTTGATCGAGCGCGCCAATGCGAACTCGAAAATCGTCAAGGATTGGATTGAGGCAAAGCCGTGGCTCAAAAACATGGTCGCCGATCCAGCGCAGCGCACCAACACCGGTGTGTGCATGCAGTTTACCGGCGATTGGTATGAAGGCCTATCGCCCGAAGATCAGGCAGCGGTGCCCAAGCAAATCGTGAAGATGCTCGAAGATCGGAACGTGGGTTACGATTTCAACGGCTATCGCGACGCACCGCCATCGCTTCGCATATGGTGCGGTGGCACTCTCGAAGCAGAGGACATCCAGCGCCTCTTGCCTTGGATCGAGTGGGCGTACGAATCCGTCAAGAACGGCTGAGTAGCGTTATCCCAGCGAAAGCTGGGATCTCTTGCCACT
This sequence comes from Erythrobacter sp. YT30, assembly GCF_001542875.1. Classification (GTDB taxonomy): domain Bacteria; phylum Pseudomonadota; class Alphaproteobacteria; order Sphingomonadales; family Sphingomonadaceae; genus Erythrobacter. The sequence continues at coordinate 146,634 of NZ_LMAF01000003.1, forward strand.
GTTTCCGACCTATTTGATAGCGGTCCCAGCTTTCGCTGGGATGACGAAAGTGAATCCCATGACCAAACCCAAAGTACTCATATCCGACAAAATGGACCCGAACGCTGCACGCATTTTTGAAGAGCGCGGCTGCGATGTTGATGTCATCACCGGCGAAACGCCAGAAGAGCTGATCGCGCGGATTGGCGATTATCACGGCCTTGCCATTCGCTCGTCGACGAAGGTCACGCCTGCCGTCTTGGATGCAGCGACCAATCTCAAAGTCATCGGTCGCGCTGGTATTGGCGTCGACAATGTCGATATTCCCTATGCGAGCGGCAAAGGCGTGGTTGTGATGAACACCCCGTTCGGCAATTCGATCACCACGGCCGAGCACGCCATTGCAATGATCATGGCGCTTGCCCGCCAGATTCCCGACGCCAATGTCCGCACCAAGAACGGCGAATGGCCCAAGAAGGATTTCATGGGCGTTGAGGTCACCGGCAAGACTTTGGGCCTTATCGGCGCCGGCAATATCGGCTCCATCGTTGCGAGCCGCGCGCTTGGCCTCAAGATGAAAGTGATCGCCTATGATCCTTTCCTCACGGAAGACCGCGCGGTCGAAATGGGCGTTGAGAAAGTCGATCTCGACACGCTTTTGTCGCGTGCGGATTTTGTGACTATGCACACTCCGCTTACCGATGAAACGCGCAACATCCTCAGCCGAGATCGGTTGGAGAATGCCAAACCCGGCATCCGCATCGTCAACTGTGCGCGCGGCGGATTGATTGACGAGGTGGCGCTGAAGGATTGCCTGGAATCAGGCCAGGTTGCAGGCGCTGCTTTGGACGTGTTCGCGGAAGAACCTGCAAAGGAAAGCCCGCTTTTCGATGCGCCGAATTTCATCTGCACACCGCACCTTGGCGCGAGCACAACCGAAGCTCAGGTCAATGTGGCGCTCCAGGTGGCAGAGCAGATGGCCGATTATCTGGTGAATGGCGGCGTGACGAACGCGCTCAACATGCCATCGCTTTCGGCAGAAGAAGCGCCGAAGCTGAAGCCGTATATGGCGCTTGCTGAAAAGCTCGGCAGCCTTGTCGGGCAGCTGGCTCATGGCAATCTCACCAAGATCAGCATTGAGCGCGAAGGCGCTGCTGCCGCTCTTAACGGAAAGCCGATTACGGGCGCGGTTCTGGCCGGTTTCATGCGCCGCTATTCCGACACGGTGAACATGGTCAACGCGCCTTACCTTGCCAAAGAGCGCGGTCTGGAAGTTGCAGAAATCCGCCAAAGCCGTGAAGGTGCTTTCAACACGCTGATCCGTGTGACGGTCGAAACCGAAGCAGGTCCGCGCTCTGTCGCTGGCACCTTGTTTGGCAATGAAGCGCCGCGGCTGGTTGAGATGTTCGGCATCGGGATCGAGGCCGAACTCGACGGTCACATGCTCTATGTCGTCAACGATGATAAGCCCGGCTTTATCGGACGCATCGGGACACTTCTGGGCGATAACGGCATCAATATCGGCACGTTCAACCTTGGCCGCCGCGATGCTGGCGGCGAAGCTGTGCTGCTTCTAAGCCTTGATGAAGGCCTTAACGATGATGTGATCGCCAAGGTTCAGCAGGTTGAAGGCGTCAATCTGGCGAAAGCTCTGGTTTTCTAGAGCCATTTTTGCTCACTGTTCGTGCTGAGCTTGTCGAAAGGCTGCACTTCTTTTAGCGCGGCCACGCAAACAAGAACGATGCTTCGACTAGCTCAGCCTGAGCGGATTGATTGTAACATGACGAGCAAAACAGACCTCCTGCCAGAAGGCCTTGAAGACCGGCTACCAGCTTCTGCGCAAGCTATCACGCTCGCCATGCGGGCCTGCCTCGATGTGCTGGATGCGCATGGCTATGACCGGGTTCGTCCGCCGCTGCTTGAATTTGAAAGCTCGCTAGCTAGCCGCATGCAGGGGATTGAAACGCGCCGGATGTTCCGCATGACGGACCCGGCTAGCCTGCGCACGTTGGCGTTGCGAAGCGATATCACTCCACAAGTTGGCCGCATCGCTGCCACGATGATGAAGGACGCGCCGCGCCCGCTGCGTCTCGCTTATTGCGGCGATACCGCGGTGATGAAGGCAAGTCAGCTCGATCCGGCGCGTGAGCGCCTGCAATTGGGCGGCGAGCTGATAGGGTCTGACAGTGCTGCAGCGGCTGGTGAAATCGTCTCCGTTGCTTTGGAAGCGCTGCGCGCTGCCGGGCTTGCCGGACTGTCGGTGGATTTCACGATGCCCGATCTCGTCGATACACTGGGCGCGCAGAACCGCTCACTTTCGCCCGAAGCGATTGAGGCTATCAGGCGCGAATTGGACACAAAGGATGCGGGCGGATTGAAAGCTGTCGGCGGCGAAGCCTACCTCCCGCTGCTTTATGCGACCGGCCCATTTGACGAATCGCTACTGAAACTGCGCGAGCTTGATCCGGCAGGCGCATTGTCGACACGGCTGGACGGGCTCGAAACAATCGCTGCGCGCATGCCTGACGATGTGCGCATCACGCTCGATCCAACAGAACGACATGGGTTCGAGTATCAAAGCTGGTTCGGATTTACGATCTATGCCGAAGGTGTGCGCGGTGCGGCTGGGCGGGGCGGCACTTATACAATCGGCGGTAGCGGCGAAGCGGCGACCGGCTTCACACTTTATGTGGACCGCTTGGCGGACGCGGCGCCCGAGCATGAAGCTGAGCGGATGGTCTTCTTGCCGTTGGGTCATGATGCGGAGGCCGCGGCGACACTGCGCGGCGATGGCTGGCGGACCCGCGCCCAGATTAGCGAAAGCGATGATCCAAAAGCGCTTGACTGCACACACATCCTTAAAGGTGAAACGCCCGAACCCCTCTGACGAAGGAGCACTTTATGGCCGAAACCTTCAAACACATCGCAATCGATCCTGACCCGCTGGCAGCCTATTTCATCGCTCCGGCAAAGCAGGTGGGGGACTTGCTGTTTCTCTCGGGACAAGCCGCCATCGATGAGTCAGGCGCAATCGTCGGAGGGGGTGATTTTGATTCGCAGCTGGCACAGACTTTTGCCAATATCGAACGAGTGCTCGCGGTAGCCGGCAGCGATTTGTCGAAGGTCGTCAAAGTGACGATCTACATGAAGGATATGAGCCATTTCCCCAAGATCGTGGAAGCTCGAAAGCGATATTTCACAGCGCCTTATCCAGCCGACACGACGGTCGAGGTGAAAGGGCTCGCTCTGCCTGAATTGATGATCGAAATTGACGTGATTGCAGCGGTTTAACCGAGCACCCCAGCCAAAAACGCATCCACGGCTTCGGTTTGCTTGGCGCCCGCCTCGGTGCCTATTTCGCGGCTCATGCGGCCGTGATCGGTGTTAGCGATCGGCACCGCTTTTGCGTCGGCTCCCGCTGCCACAAGAGCATCGGCAAGCAATTGCGATTGAGCCTGCGATGCTGCGCGTCCCTCGACATAAAGGGCCAACCAATTGGGCGCGTCGCGACCGCCTGCATGGGTGATTGGTGAAAGGTCTGCCTGTCGCGCGGGATCATTGCCGAATGCATTCAGATATGTGTCGCGACTGCGCGGCCCTGCCGATGCCATATGCGTCGGAACATCGTAGCCAGCACCATCCAGAAGCACGACGCCTTTGATCGCGTCAAACGCGTCATCAGCGTATTTGGGATCGCTCGCCACAAGCGCGGCCAGATGTGCGCCGGCGCTATGTCCCATCAGCACGATCTGCTGCGGATCGGCACCGATTGACCCCGCCTGACCAACGATGGCCTGCACCGCTGCACCCACATCCTGAGCTTGTTCCTCAACAGGGGACGAGGGCAGCAGACGGTAGCCGGTTGAGGCGAAGATATAGTTCGACGCGGTGAAGTGGGCAGGCTTTGACTGCACGTATTTGTTGTCACCCATCCGCCATCCGCCGCCATGAACAAACAAGACGACCGGCAGATCATCGACAGCATCCTGCGGGGTGTAGACATCAATCACTTGTTTGGGATCTGACCCATAGAATAGCGTGCGCGTAACCTTGATGGTGCTGTATCGCTGGATGGGTCGCTGTGCTTGCCTTTCGCGCAGCCGCTTCTCGCGTTCTGCAGCTGCCTGCTCATCCTGTATTCTGGACCGAATGCTGTCTGCGCAGTCGTCTGAAAGCTTATCGAAGTTTTCTTTGAGGCAGCCGCGAACTTCACCGCTTTCTGAACGGCACAGCTTCACGATCTCGCGAATACATTCAGGGGACGGTGAGGTGCTTCCCCTCTGTGCAAGGATGGGTGCTGCGATCATGGCGGCAACCAATCCACCGGCAATAATTGCTGTCAATCTAGGCATAGAGTTCCACTGCTTTTGATCACGTGACACAGGGATGAACGCCGCTTTGGTGGCAATCCTTCGCCGCTCGATTGAAAAAGGTGCCGACACTTCACCGCTGGGATGAAAACGCGCCTTGCCCTTGGTCTCCCGACGGCTTAGGTCCGCGCGGTTTGCCCCGTAAATGGTAAGGAATCAAATGGCCAACGTCACCGTAATCGGCGCCCAGTGGGGCGATGAAGGCAAAGGCAAGATTGTCGATTGGCTAGCAAGCCGGGCAGATGCCGTAGTGCGCTTTCAGGGCGGTCATAATGCCGGGCACACGCTGGTGATCGATGGAACAACCTACAAGCTCTCTTTGCTGCCGTCAGGCATCGTTTCGGGCACGATGAGCATGATCGGCAACGGCGTGGTTCTGGACCCATGGGCGCTTCGTGACGAGGTCGAAAAGCTCGAAGGTCAGGGTGTTTCCATCACCGATGATAATCTGGCGATTGCAGACAATTGTCCGCTGATCCTTCCGCTTCACCGCGATCTTGATGCGCTGCGAGAAGGCGCTGCGGGCAAAGGCAAGATTGGTACGACGGGCCGGGGAATTGGCCCAGCATACGAGGACAAGGTCGGCAGGCGCGCGATCCGTGTGTGTGACCTTGCGCATCTTTATGATCTCGATCCCCAGCTTGATCGCCTGTGCGCACACCATGATGCGCTGCGAGCAGGATTTGATCAGCCGCCCGTCGATCGCGAGGCATTGCTTGCCGAATTGCGCGACGTCGCTGACTTTGTGCTGCGGTTCGCGCAGCCTGTTTGGAAACGACTGAAGAAAGTGCGCAAGGCGGGCGCAAAAATCCTGTTCGAAGGGGCACAGGGCGTGCTGCTTGATGTCGATCACGGCACCTATCCGTTTGTCACCAGCTCGAACACAGTCAGCGGGACCGCAGCCGCCGGAAGCGGTCTCGGCCCCAATTCAACCGGGTTCGTGCTCGGGATCGTTAAGGCCTACACGACGCGCGTTGGCAGCGGCCCGTTTCCGACAGAGCTTGATGATGTAATCGGCCAAGGGATTGGTGAGCGCGGCCATGAATTTGGCACCGTCACAGGACGCCAACGGCGTGTTGGGTGGTTCGATGCGGTTCTGGTGAGGCAGACATGCTCGATCTCGGGCGTGACCGGCATTGCGCTTACAAAGATTGACGTTCTTGATGGCCTGGACACGGTCAAAATCTGCACCGGATATCGCCTGCGCGGCAATGTGCTCGATTACTTGCCCAGCCATGCGGGCGATCAGGCGATGGTCGAACCGATTTATGAGGAAATGGAAGGCTGGAGCGAAAGTACTGCAGGCGCGCGCAGCTTTGCCGATTTGCCCGCAAACGCGATCAAGTACATTCAGCGCGTGCAGGAATTGATCGAATGCCCCGTTGCGCTCGTCTCCACCAGCCCGGAACGCGATGACACCATTCTCATGCGGGACCCGTTTGTCGACTAAACCGTTATAAGGGCTCAAGTGTTCAGCTAACGCTCAGGCGTTTAAGCATCTTATTTTCCAAGGTGCTGCGTTGCTGCAGCCCATGCGAAAGGTTTAGTATCGGCGCAATGCGCATCAAATCCGTCTTGGCTTTTCTCGCAATGATCCTCGGCTATGCGGCCTTGTCTAGCGCTGCTGCCTCGGATCAAAACCAAGCGCAGCCCAACATGCGGATCAGCCAACCCGATACCAGCGCGCGCAATCTGCAATTGCCTGCATATCGCGGAACAGGCAGATCGCTCGATCCGCGCATCCGCGAGGTGATCACTCGCAAATACGCCGATTTCCTGCTGGTGGATAAGTCTGATCGCACTCTCGTCGCCTATTCAAAAGGCAAACCAATCCGCGTCTATCGTGGACTTAGGTTCGGCAATGCGCCCCGCGGGCATAAACAGTTTGAAGGCGATGAACGCACGCCAGAGGGCCTCTATTACATTGACGCGCGCAATCCAGAGAGCAGCTATCACCTGAGCCTCAAAATCTCGTATCCCAATTCGCGCGATCGTGCCTTTGCAGAGCGTTATGGCCGGTCCGCTGGCGGGAATATCTTCATTCATGGCCAGCCAAACGGATATCGCGGCGCGCCAATCAGGCGCGACTGGACCGACGGGTGCATCGCGCTTTCCAATGCGGAGATCAGGGAGCTTTGGAACCTCGTGCCCGATGGCACCCCGATCCGCATTCGGCCTTAATCCGCATCCGTCGAGGCGCCCTGTTCGGCGAGCATAGCTACCTGCACTTGGAGCCGCTTTACCTCGCGCAGCACCGTCAGCATGTTCATGCGGGCAAACATCCATTCCTTGGCAAATCCCATCACGACGAGCAGTGCTACGCCTGAAATCGCCCAGAGAGTGTGCGCGACATAATTGTCTGTCGAGGTGGCAACCTGCCAGATGACGAACAGGAAGACGAAGCCGAGCACCACAGTGAGGCCAAATGTCAGCTTTGCCCATCCTCCGAGCGGCCCTTTCCAGCTGTCTCCGATCTGCTGAAACATGCCGCGATCTTCATCCAGGCTTCGAAGGAATGCCCAGTCATCATCGCTCAATTGCTCTGCGATCCGAATGTCGGTTTCGTTGTTTTCGTTTCCAGCCATGGCTTTTCTCCTTTGGGAACTTTGAATAAAATCAATCAGAAAGCGCTGTCTTCAATTTGCGGCGCGCGTGGAATAGACGTGTCTTCGCCGTGCCAAGCGGGATGCCTTGCGCTCGGGCAATCTCGGCAAGGGTAAGCCCCTCGACAAAGTGCAGGTGCGCCGCCAGGCGTTGATCGGGTGGCAGGCCTTCGAACGCGTTTGAAAGCGCGCTCCTGTCATCCTGACTTGGCGAGCAACTCTGCGCCTCAATTGCGGCCCCTGTCTCGTGCTTGCGTGCCTTCATCGCGCGGGCGATCGCGTCCGAACCGCGTCGATGCAGCACCGAAAAGGCATAGCTGCGAAATTGCTGTGGGCTTTTGAGGCGTCCGATGCCTTTCCAGATCCCAACCCAGCATTCCTGCACCAGATCGCGTGCCAGCTCTCCATCGCCTGCATAACGCCGCGCGGCGCTCAGAAGGCGCGGGTTCCAGCGAGCGTAAAGCCGTTCAAAAGCCGCCCGATCTCCCTGCTGCGCAAGAACAACCAGCAACTCATCGAACAACGCGCTCGATTGCGCCTGCGATCCTTGGGGCAAAGGCGAAGGTTTCTGCGTCATTACTCTGGTAGTCCGCCTTCGCGCAGGAATGGTTCAATGGCAGCAAAATAAAATGCCGCTGTAGGAAATTCTTGACTTGAACCCGCTTTGTTCTACTTCTGTTTCCCAAGAACGGAGGCGAATCGATGACACAAACCGGAACACTCAAGGATTCAGGCGCGCAGGTCATCGATATGACTTACGCCCAGCGAGGCGAAGCAGGTGATGTGTTTCCCGAACCGGTGAGCGATGCTGCTGGTGTCAGGCCTTCCGTTGCAGTTTTTGCCAATCGTCCGCGTGTCCGGTCAGAGATATGCGACGATCTGACAGGCGCTGGCTTCCGCACACTCGATAACGGCCCTGTGGATGTTCTGGTCGACGGCCCGATTACACTGATGGGCGATGTGGTGATGGTCGATTGCCCCAGCGTCGATGGCGCCGTCCTTGCTGCTCTGTCGCGGCTTGATCAGCGTGTCGCAAGGACAGGGGCACATCTGATTGTTTCGACAACGCTTGATGCGCTGGATGATGTGTTTGCAGCGCTGGATCAGTCACACCCGCAAATTATGGTGCAGCCCACGCGGGCAGAGCGGATTATCGCTGTCGGCCGCGTGATGGCGGATATGTCGAGCAGCCGCGTTCGCGAGATGAGCGACGAGGACAGGCTCAACCTGCTCTATCTCTCGCGCCAGGTGGAAGCGATTGCGCACAAGCTTGAAGGTTTGTCCGATCACTCGCTGAAATCCGGCACGGCGCTTTCAGGCGGCGTGCAGAAAGTGAAGACCCAGTCCGAACAGTTGTCGAATGAGAAGTCGGGAGCGCCCGCATTTAATTCATCACGCCCTCGGCTTCCTGATCCGGGCTTTGTGCGCCGGGTGATTGCTGCAAGACAGACGCGGGCGAAGTTTTTCGATGCAGAGCTGTTTGCCGATCCTGCTTGGGATATGCTGCTCGATCTCACCGCTGCGCATGGCGAGAACATTCGCGTTTCGGTGACGAGCCTTTGTATCGCAGCATCGGTCCCCGCAACCATATCATTGCGCTGGCTTAAGCAGATGGTGGATTGCGGTATTTTTGAACGGATTGCGGACCCTTCCGACAAACGCCGTGCCTTTATCGCGCTCAGCTCAACCTCTCTCGAAGGGATGGCGCGTTATTTTGAGGAAGTGGAAGTCCCTCTGGCGAACGCTGCTTAACAGCGTTAACGCCTTATCCCGCCTCACCAGCGCGCAGGATAACAGTTAGCCCTTGAGGTAATCCCGCGTTGGAAAGAGCGCATTGCGGCATTGCCTGCTCGTCCCTTGCGCGCGGGCAGGTGGCCTTGTCGCAAACCACTCGCACAGCATCGGCTCGCGCTCTGGCGAGTATTTCGGGCGCGATGGACCCATGAGCGCAAACAATGTCAGCTTCGCCCAATAGCCGTGCCTGGCAAAGTGTAAGATCCTCCGGATCACTGCTTGTGAGGGTGAAGTCGGAAATAAGAGGCTTAGCTGGATCACCCGATCCATTCTGTGTGCCTGGCTTTACTGCCTCCAGGGAAGCCGCCCAATCATCCGCTCGCTCAGCCGAGCCGGGATTTAAAGCATCGAGCGCACCGCCTTCGCGAAGCGCTGCATCAATCGCTCGGCGGCGGTTCCCGCCATCGGGAAACAGTGCTCGCAATCGTGGCCGCAGGCGGTTCATCGCGAGCGCTAGTTTGCCAAGGCTTTGCGGCAAAATACGCTCCAGCCGCAAGCGCACGTGCTTGGCAAGACCAGCTGAAGCGCCGCCAGTGCCCACTGCAATCAGCAGCGGGTTGCGATCTAGAATGCTCGGCGTTGTAAAATCGCATAGGTCCGGCCTATCGACGACGTTCACCAGCATCCCTGCACAGCGAAGATTGATGGCAGCCACTTCGCATGCCTTTGCATCTTCAAATGCGACAAACGCGATCCGCACGCCTTCATCGATAGCGCGTGCTTGGTCATCGATGACAATTCCGCCCGCTCGCTCCACCAGCCTACGCTTGGGTTCAGCGGCATCCCCGTCACCCAGCACCAGTACGCTCTGGCCAGTGATCTGATGAAACAGGGGGAGGCTGGCGATTTCAGCCATCATGCGCTCTCGAACAGCCGCCTGAGGAAATGACGCTCAATCGAGCCAATCGGGCACCTGTTCTGCGTCCATGATCGTGGCCGCTGCAATCCTGTCAGCGACAACCGCGTATTTGTCGCCATCCACCAGCACTTCGGCCACAAATCCGCGTGAGTTGTAGCTTGATGCCATGGTTGCACCATAGGCGCCTGCGGTGCGGAATACAGCGAGATCGCCGGTTTCAAGTTTATCGGTGAGGCGGCCCATGGCGAAGGTATCGCCAGTTTCGCAAATGGGCCCGACAATGTTGGCCGTCATGTCGACGCCGCGTGGCTCAACAGCGACGAAGTCATGATACGCGCCGTATAGCGCCGGGCGCGCGAGATCGTTCATCGCCGCATCGACAATCACAAACGGATCATTGATGCCGCGCTTCACGCGCACCACGCGGGTGAGCAAAACGCCAGCATTGCCGGCAATCACACGCCCGGGCTCGAAAATCAGCTTCACACGCCAATCACGCGTTACGCGGGCAACCATTGCTCCGTATTCTGCTGGGCTTGGAAGGTGCTCCTCTCGCTTATAAGGCACACCAAGCCCGCCGCCTAAATCGACATGAGTGATCTCGTGACCTGCGCCGCGAAGGCTTGTCACCAGCGCGCTGAGCTTCTCAAAAGCGCGCTCAAGCGGTGCAAGATCGCCCAGTTGGCTGCCAATATGGACAGCCACGCCGCGCAAATTCACACCGGGTTGCGAGGCGAGTTTGCCGAAGATCTGGCCCGCCTGATCGATCGGCACGCCGAACTTGTTGTCTGCTTTACCGGTCGAAATCTTGTCATGCGTGCCCGCATCGACATCCGGGTTGATGCGCAGCGTGCACTGCGCCGTCTTTCCCATTTTCGCAGCAATCTCGGCGAGTTCGAGACCTTCTTCCTCGCTTTCGATATTGAATTGCCCGATCCCTTCCTCAAGCCCGGCGATCAGCTCCGCATGCGTTTTGCCTACCCCTGAAAACACGATCTTGTCAGGCGCCATACCTGCTGCGATCGCGCGGCGCACTTCGCCGATGGAGACGCAATCCGCGCCGTACCCTTGATTGGCTAGGACGCGCAGCACGGCAAGGTTTGGGTTCGATTTGACTGCAAAGGCGATGAGCTTGTCCGGCACATCGGAAAGCCCTTCGCGAAATACGGTTGCATGCCGTTCCAACGTCGCGCGCGAATAGACGTAGACAGGCGTCCCAACCTCCTCCGCAATGCGGGGCAGGGGAACGTCCTCGGCATGCATAACGCCTTCGCGGTATTCAAAATGGTCCATGGAATCAGGTTCTATTCTGGTGGCAAATCAAACGGATCGTCTTCGCGCTCTTCAGAGCGGCGCCGCAATTCAACACTACGTTGCGGGGCGGCAAGCGCGTCTAGCTCAAGCAATTCTTCCGACGTTGGCGGCGTCGTTGCACCGGCGGGCGCGACCGGCAAACTCGAGCCTTCGAGAGGCTCCAATTGCTGGCGCGATCCGCACGCTGCAAGCGCAGCCGTCCCGGTGATGAGAGCCAGTATCGTGAATGCCGTGCGCATGCCTATTCCTGTTCCACAGCCTGTTTGGCGCGTTCTACCTGCAGCTTTACCTGTTCGGGTGCGGTTCCGCCATAGCTTGCACGCGCCGCGACCGAGGCATCAACGCTCAGCGCTTCGAAAACCCGCTCATCAATGCGCGTGTCAATCGCCTGCAAGTCGGCAAGCGGCAATTCGGCAAGGCCAACATTGCGGCTTTCAGCGAGCTTCACCGCGGCGCCGGTAATATGGTGGGCTTCGCGGAAAGGGATGTCCGCTTGGGTGACAAGCCAATCAGCAAGATCAGTCGCGGTCGCGTATCCAAGCTCGGCAGCTTCGCGCATTCGGTCTGTGTTGAAAGTGCTATCCGCGACCATTCCCGTCATGGCCGCAATGCACAATGTCATAAGGCTCGCTGCTTCAAACACAGGCGGCTTGTCGTCCTGCATGTCTTTTGAATAGGCGAGAGGCAGACCTTTCATGGTGATCATCAGGGCATTTGCGCATCCGATTACCCGCCCTGCATGCCCGCGCACCAATTCGGCGGCATCGGGGTTCTTCTTTTGCGGCATGATCGAAGAGCCGGTGGAAAGGCTGTCGGGCATGCGGATGAAGCCGAATGGCTGGCTCGCCCAGATGATCATCTCCTCAGCAAGGCGCGACAAGTGCAGCGCTGTGGTGCTCGCACAATAGAGATAGTCGAGCGCGAAATCGCGGTCCGACACGGCATCTAACGAATTGGCAGTAGGCCGATCAAAGCCGAGCGCCTCGCTCGTCATCTCGCGATCAATCGGAAAACCAGTGCCGGCAAGTGCTGCAGAACCGAGCGGGCATTCATTGAGGCGCGCGCGGGCATCTGAGAGGCGGGAGCGGTCCCGGCGCAGCATCTCGTAATAGGCCATCAGGTGGTGGCCCAAGGTCACTGGCTGCGCAGTCTGCAGATGCGTGAAACCTGGCATTATCGATGCGGCATGTTCGCCAGCACGCGCAACTAGCGCGCGCTGAAGCTCGCGAAGGCCGGCATCCATCGCCTCCATTGCACTGCGGACCCACAGCTTGAAATCAGTTGCGACCTGATCGTTACGGCTGCGCGCCGTGTGAAGGCGGCCAGCGGCAGACCCGATTAATTCGGCAAGCCGCGCCTCTGTCGTCATATGGATGTCTTCAAGATCCCAGTTTTCGGGAACCCCGTCGGCTTCGAATTCCTCAGCAATCGTGTCGAGACCCCGTTTGATCGCCGCGACATCATCCGCGCTCACTATCCCCTGGCTGGCAAGCATTTCAGCGTGCGCCTTTGAAGCGGCAATGTCTTCATGCCACAGGGCTTTATCGAAGGGGATAGAGGCGTTAATCTCGCGCATGATCGCGCTCGGTCCATCAGCGAACCGTCCGCCCCACATCGTGTTTTTGGAGTCGCTCATGTTTCGAATGGTCGCTTTCGTCAGCCTTGCAGCTCTTGCCTTGGCTGGGTGCGATAGTGGGGCAGGGGACGCTGCGCAAGAAAGCGCTGCTTCAACAGGGTCAAGCGAAGCTGCAGGCGCTGCGCCCCCGCCTCCTCAAATACCGGGCAAGATTGTGCGCGCGTTTGCCGGGACGCAGTTGCCAGATCTGACGTTCGAAGACGCTGAAGGCAACAACCTTGATCTTGCGGCGATTGACCAGCCCGTGCTCCTAAACCTTTGGGCGACATGGTGCGCGCCGTGCGTGATTGAAATGCCCACTTTGGACACACTTGCAGGCGAGCTGGATGGGGATGTCCGGGTAATCACTGTCAGCCAGGACGTACGCGGGGCCGAAGTGGTGGAGCCCTTCTTCGCCGATAAAGGCTTCAAGCGGCTCGAGCCATGGCTTGATCCCGATGCCGATCTGGCTGCTGAGTTCACCGATGCGGGACTGCTGCCCATTACCATACTGTTTGACGCAGAAGGCAAGGAATTGCTGAGGGTCGCGGGCGGATATGAGTGGGACTCCGAAGAAGCGATTGCGGCTGTGACGGAGGCTATTCAATCCTCGCAAAGCGCGGAGTAATCGGGCGGGCGAAGGCCTAGGGGAGCGAGCGGGAAGCCGAACAGTCCGCTCATCAACTGCGCCTGTATCTTCGATGCAGGCCAAACTTTGGACACGGGATACAGCAGCGAATCGCGCAGAGCCGGATGCCAAGTCGTGTCCGATTGGTAGAGCGGAGTGAACAGGGCGGTCACCCATTGATACAGCCACACATGATCGCTTCGCCAGCTGACAGCTAGGCGCAGTTTTTCGCGCAGAGTCCTACCTTCTGCCATACCTCGCGCGAGCGACCAGGCATCAAGCAGAGCCATATTCGCGCCCTGTCCCAATTGCGGGCTCGCTGAATGCCATGCATCGCCAATCGCGATCATCCGTTCAGCTGTTGATGGCTGCAAAGTGCGGTGTGCATAGCTTGCAAAGGTAAGCTGATCGCGGGACGTTATCCGCTCAAGCAGAACTTCTGTTTCGGGCCACAACGATCGAACCTCGTCCTTCCAATTGTCCAGCGGTGCATCTTTCCAATCGCGCAATTGGGAGCGTTTCAAGGACCAGAACATCGCAACTTCCGGCCCGACGCCGCCATTGCGCGATCCGATCGGTAGTACGCCCACCATTTGCCGCGCGCGGCGATAGCGCTGTTCTAGCATGTGGGAGTTGAAGGGATCGGAGGATTCGACCGGAATGTTCGTCCACAACGCGCCAAATTCGAGCGCCCCGCGATCAGGATCGTCAAAGACGGTCTGCCGCCCGCTCGCATCGACCAGCAAATCGCAATGCGGGGATTGCGTTCCATCGGCAAAGTTCAGTCGCCTGCCATCACTATCGATGACGCTTCCGGTTATTTCCTGCCCTGACACGATGGTGATTGAGCGAGCCTTGGCCGCTTCGTAAAGGACATCGAACAGGCTCGCGCGGTGGATGCCGATGCCAAATGCGCCCCGAAGCCCAAGCTTTGAGTAGGGCGCATCGAGCACCGCTTTGCCGTGTTCTTCCTCGCCATACAGGCCATCGACACGGGCTCCGCGTCGTGCAACTTCATGCGCAAGGCCGAGTTCTTCGAGAACGGCCATCCCGGTAGGCTGAAGCATCAGACCCGAGCCAACCGGAGAAGGATCTGCAAACTGATCGTAAATGGTGATCTGGTGGCCCTGCGCATCCAGCAAAAGCGCCGCGGCAAGACCTGCTGGTCCACATCCAGCAATCGCTATGTTGAGCGCGTCCATAGGCGGGCGTCTGGCCGATGCGCCGCACCGCGCCAAGCTCAATCCACGAGAGAGCCGTTGAAAACCATGGTTTTTCGAAAAAGAATGGTGGGCGATGACAGGCTCGAACTGCCGACCCTCTCGGTGTAAACGAGATGCTCTACCAACTGAGCTAATCGCCCGATCCGTGAACCGGAAGAGCGCTATCTAACGCCAAAAAGCACAAAATCAATCGCTGATTGCATTGCGCTTGGATGCAAATGCATTCGCAGGCTAAGGGCAAGGCCATGAAAGCGCCGCATCTCCTCGTCCTTGCTACTGGTGGAACCATTGCGGGAATCGCCGGATCGCCGACACGCCACGATTACCGCCCCGGCCAGATTGGGATCGAAGATTGGCTGGAACAGGTGCGAGGATTCGGGCTTGCCGCTGAATTGTCGGGCAAGCAGATCGCCAATATCGGTTCGGAGGATATGGGCGTGCCTATCTGGGCTGCGCTCCACGGCGAGATTGAGAAGGCGATGGCCGATCCTGCGATTGATGGCATTGTCATCACCCATGGCACTGATACGGCGGAGGAAACCGCGTTCCTGCTCGACCTGACGCTGCCTCCCAAGAAGCCCGTCGTGCTCGTTGGAGCCATGCGGCCAGCTGACGCGGTGGGCAGCGACGGGATGCGCAATTTTGTGAATGCGGTGCGGGTCGCGAGTGACCCCGATGCAGCCGGACGCGGCGTGCTGCTTGTGATGGGCGACCGCATCCTGGCAGCGCGCGATGCAAGGAAAGTGCGCACGCGCGGGACCGATGACGCATTTCGCGGCTTTCCGCGCGGTTCGGTGGGGATTGTAACGCCTGCTGCGCTCGAATGGTTCGGTAATCCATGGCGCGAAGGGGAGGGGGCGCGCTATGCTTTTCCCGATGCGCTGCCCGACGTGCCCATACTGTATGTCGGCGCAGGAATGCCCGCCACATCTGTTGCGCGGATTTGCGGATCAGACACAAAAGGGGTGGTCATTGCAGGGGCAGGGGAAGGCAATATGCCCGAGGCTGTCCGGCAGACGTTAAAAGAGCGAGCAGGCAGCGGCCTTGTTGTCGTACGCGCCAGCCGAGTGGATGAAGGCCTCGTTGACCGCGAACCCGAAGACGCGTCCAATCAATTTGTCGCCGCGCGCGCGCTCAACCCGCAAAAGGCGCGAATATTGCTCCAGGTTCTCATCGCTAATGGAGAAAGCGACCTGGACCACATCCAAGCCGCTTTCGATAATCCCTAGCTCCAAGGCGTGACGAGATATTTCTCACCGGTCTTCATCTGGCGGTAGTCCGAAATTGCGTCCTTCGTCAGCATGTCATGCAGGTTCACCTTCGCCTTGTAGCTTGAGGCGAACGTCGTCGTCAGATTCTGTTGCACGCGGGTGCGCATTTTGACGACGGTTTCCATGCCGACGCGTTGGAGGAATGGCGTCAGCAGCCAGCCCTGGACGCACCATTGCAGGCCATAGCTGGGTGTCAGCACGGTTGGGCTCAGATCGAGCCTCCCGTACATGTACATCTTCTTGTCCTGATTGGAGCCATAGCGCGAATATTCCTCCATCTGGCTGGCCGCGACCTGTTCCATCGCTTTCAAGACCTTATCGGTGTTCTGCCCGCCACCGATGGGGTCAAAACCCAAAAAGGCGCCCGTATCCGCGATCGCTGCGCGCAGGCTTTCACCATATCCCTTTTCAGATGAGTTCACGATATGCATGGCGCCGATTTCTCGCAGCAGATCGACGTGATCCTGACGGCGGACGATGTTCACGATCTTCATGCCATCTTCGAGGCATATCTTGTTGAGCATTTGGCCAAGGTTCGATGCAGCGGCGAGGTGGACGATTGCATCGTGGCCTTCCATTCGCGCGGTTTCGACAAAGCCTAAAGCTGTCATCGGGTTAACAAAGCTGGATGCGCCCGTTTCGCTGTCATGATCGCCCAGCGGCAGGCACATCATCGCATCGGCAATCGCATATTGACTAAAGGCATGGCCGGGCACGCAGGCAACGCGCTGACCCATCAGCGCCTTGGCCATATCGCTATCACCTGTGGCGACAACCGTGCCTGCCCCCTCATTCCCCGCTTCGAGCCGCTCACCATGGCGACCCTTTTGCCCTGTCAGGAAAGGCTCGGGCATTTGCGCGACGACTTTCCCGGGCGAATATTCAGCCGTTTCGAAATCCGCCGCGCTGGTGAGGATGGCCAAGTCCGATGGATTGATCGGTGCCGCCTCCATTTTGACAAGCACCTGATTGCCGGTTGGCTCTGGAAAGGTCTCCTCGACAACTTCCAGCGTGAGCGCCCCATCGGCTGTGAGCGTGGTGTAGAGTTTTTGTCCGGTGGTCGTCATGGCGGGTTCCTCTGAATTGATGTGCTCACTCGCTACCCCTGCAATCGCGCATTGGCCAGTGTGACGTTAGGGAAGGTCAATCAGGATAGATGGCTTCGACAAAGTAAAGCCCATGGGGCGGGGCGTTGAGGCCAAGTTCTGCTCGGTCTCGCGCTTCGAGAGCTGCGGCGATGCGGCTTTCTTCCCACGTGCCTCTCCCGACCAATTGCAGGCAGCCGACCATGGAACGCACCTGATGGTGAAGGAAGCTGCGGGCTTCGACATGGAATTGGATTTCTGGTCCGAACAGCGCTTCGGTTTCGACCACATCCAACCGGTCGAGCGTCTTCACCGGATCGCGCGCCTGGCACATGGTGGAGCGGAAAGTGGTGAAATCGTGCTGGCCGATAAAGCTGCGCGCGGCGCGCTGCATGGCTTCAATATCGAGTTCTGGCGCTACCTGCCATGCGCGGTTCTTCGCCAGGGCAAGCGGCGCGCGGCGATTTACGATGCGATAGAGGTATCGCCTGCCGATACAGGAAAAGCGCGAATGCCATTCCTCGCTAACGATTTCGCACGCATTCACACCGATTGGATTGGGCCTCAAATGCGCGTTCAAGGCTTCCATCAGCCGGAACGGCGCCATCTCTCGGCTCAGATCGATATGGCTGCGCATCGCCATGGCGTGAACACCGGTGTCCGTCCTGCCCGAGGAATGAAGCGTCACTTCCTCGCCGGTTATGCGGAACAGGGCCTCCTCTATCGCTTGCTGCACGCTTGGTCCGTGCTTCTGGCGCTGCAGGCCCTGAAACGGTGTCCCGTCGAATTCATATGTCAACGCATAGCGGGTCAAGCCAGCACCGTTCCTGCTTCGACCGGTCGACCTCGTAAGAAATCCGCACGATCCATTGCGGGTTTACCCGCGCGTTGGAGGCGGGTGGGGCGCAAAGCGCCGCTGCCACAGGCGATGGTGAGATCGTTTTCGAGCACTTCTCCTGCTCCACCTGACCCCTCTGCCAACTCAGCAAGCAGCACTTTCACCCGCTCGTCACCCAGTTCAAACCATGCGCCAGGAAACGGTGCCAAGCCTCTGATTTTACGCTCGATCACGTCCGCGCTTTCGCGCCAATCAATGCGCGCTTCGGCCTTGTCTATCTTGGGAGCGTAAGTGGAGGCGCCATCATCCTGCGCCACAGGCGGATAAGCGGAAAGGTTTTTCAGGACTTCAACCATCGCCTTTGCGCCCAGAACAGCCAGCTCCTCAACAAGCTCACCCGTCGTCTTGCGAGCGACAGGAGTGCGCACAACATGCAGCATCGGTCCGGTATCCAGCCCTGCCTCCATCTGCATGATCGTCACACCCGTTTCTTCATCCCCAGCCATCACCGCGCGGTGAATAGGCGCTGCCCCGCGCCAGCGCGGCAGGATAGAGGCGTGGATGTTGATGCAGCCATGTTTCGGCGCTTCGAGAACAGCGGGCCGCAGGATCAGACCATAGGCTGCGACCACCGCGACATCGGCATCAAGCGCGGCAAAAGCTGCTTCTTCCTCGGCTGGTTTCAGGCTTTTGGGGGTGCGCACTTCCAGTCCCAATTCTTCAGCTTTGGTGTGGACCGGCGATGGGCGCAGCTTCTTTCCTCGCCCCGATCGGCTGGGCGGCTGCGAATAGACGCAGGCAATTTCGTGCCCTGCTTCATGCAAAGCGATGAGCGCTGGAACGGCAAAACCCGGCGTTCCCATGAAAACTATGCGCATAAAGTGCCACCCGACGCTTTGTTACCAACGCGCCAGCCCCTATCTCTCACCCCATGGCATCGCAAGAGATTGAAGCCCTTTCACAAAGCCTCGCGCGGCTTCCGGGCCTTGGGCCGCGATCTGCGCGGCGGGCGGTGCTGTGGCTGGTGAAGAACCGCGATCATGCTTTGCCCGCTTTGCTTGAAGCGCTCGATGCCGTGTCTGAAACTCTCGTCGAATGCACCATTTGCGGCAATGTCGATACGTCAGACCCTTGCGGTATTTGCGCCGATCACCGGCGTGATCCGCGCTCGCTTTGCGTGGTGGAGGATGTGGCAGATGTCTGGGCGCTGGACCGCGCGCGGCTCTTCCAGGGGCGCTATCATGTGCTGGGAGGCAAACTGTCGGCGCTCGACGGCATCGGCCCAGAAGACCTCAACATTGCGAGCCTGTTGGATCGGGTAGCCGATGGCGCGGTTGATGAAGTGGTGCTCGCCATGAATGCCACACTCGAAGGGCAGACGACGGCTCATTATCTCGCCGAGCGGCTCGAAGAGCACAAGGTGAGGATTACTCAGCTGGCGCATGGCCTGCCCGTTGGCGGTGAACTCGACTATTTGGACGAAGGGACGCTTGCGCAGGCACTCAGAGCGAGGCGGCCTGTATAACTTCTGGGCTGCGCAGGGTTGCTGTGCATTGACGCGCCTACGGATTGATATGAATGATCCGCGAAGTTGTATTTTCGAGCCTTAGCGGCTTTACCGCCTGATATTCCTCGGAATTCCAGAAAGCATCGCGCGCTGCAGCGGATGGAAATTCAATCACCGCTATCCGTCCTTTGATAGATTCGCCTTCGATGGATTGCTTGGGCTGAAAGGGAGTGATGACAACTCGCCCGCCAAACCGGGTGAGGATCGGAAAAACCTGCCTTAGGTATTCGTTGTACGCGGCGACATCAGTGGCCGATATCTCAGACAGGATGTAGGCCTTTTCAGAAGATCCGGTCTCCGTATTCTCAACCGTTTGTGCATGCGCATTCGCATGGACGCCGCACACCAACAGCACTGCTGCTTGAACAATCCACATTTGCGGCATATCTCAATCTCCATGGCTATCCGAGAAATCCTTGAAGCACCTGATCCGCGGCTCAAGACCGTGTCTACGAATGTCGAACCACATGAGTTCAACGACGAATTGAAAACACTCGTCGATGACATGTTCGAAACTATGTACGACGCGCCCGGTATTGGCCTTGCCGCGATCCAGGTGGGCGTGCCCAAAAGGCTGCTCGTCATCGATTTGCAAGAACCCGATATGGATGCAGAGCCGATTGTCGAGGAATGCGATACAGGCTGCTGCGAGCCCAAAACCCGTCAGCCCGTGATCAACAATCCGCGCGTTTTCGTGAATCCGGTTATCGTTGATCCGGCAGATGAAATGTCGACCTATCAGGAAGGCTGCCTCTCAGTCCCTGAAATATTTGCCGATATCGATCGGCCGGCGACTTGCACCGTCAAATACCAGGACCTTGATGGCAGTCATCATGAAGAGGCAATGGAAGGCCTGATGGCAACGTGCCTCCAGCACGAGATGGACCATCTGGAAGGCATCCTGTTCATCGATCACCTTTCCCGATTGAAGCGGGGAATGGCGCTCAAAAAACTGAAGAAGCTGCGGCAGGCGGCATAAGCCGGGGAAATCCAACAAACCGCGCTTGTTCTTAATATGTTCCATGCTATGAAAGAGCATGGACAACTCATTTCTGCTCATCATCACCTTGATCGCCGGCCTTGTGTTCGGAGGAGGCGCGGCTTGGTTTTTTGCATCGCGTCCCGTGGCGGATTTGCGCGCGCGGCTCGATGCGCGTGAGGAGGAATTCAAGCGTGCCGCGGCGGAATTGGGCCATGCGCAGATTGAGCTTGCCTCTGCCAAAGAGAGGGCGGCGCGGGCTGATGGTCTTGCCGAGCAATTGGAAATGGCGCGCGAAGAACGCACGCAGCTTGCCGAAAAGCTGGTTGCTGTCGAGAGCCAGGCAGAAGAACGCGCGAAGGCATTTGCCGAACAAAAACGCGTTCTGATCGAAGCGCGCGAGGAATTGCTCAATCAATTCAAGGCGACGGGCGCTGAAGTTCTTCAAAAGAATCAGGAAGACTTTTTGCGCCGCGCCGAAGAGCGGTTCAAGCAATCAGAAGAAACCGGTGAGGCGAAGATCAAGGCTCTCCTTAATCCCGTGGGAGAGCGCTTACAAAAGTATGAAAAGCAGGTGGAAACGCTGGAAAAGCAGCGCGCGGATGCGTTTTCCAGCCTGAACCGTGAAATCCAACTGATGCGCCATTCGCAGGAAGAGGTCCGCAAAGAAGCGCAGCGCCTCGGAAACTCTTTGACGAATGCGCCCAAGGCGCGCGGGCGTTGGGGTGAGCAGCAGCTTAAAAACCTGCTCGAACAAGTTGGTCTTGCCCAGCACACTGACTTCGAACTCGAAACCTCCATTGATACCGAAGATGGTCGCCTCCGTCCCGATGCGATCGTGCGCATCCCTGGCGGAAAGGTGCTGGTGATTGACGCAAAAGTTTCGCTCAATGCCTATCAGGCGGCCTTTGAAGCCGATGAGGACGAGGCCCGTGATACAGCGCTTTCCGATCATGTCCGATCCATGCGCAACCATGTGCAGCAATTGGGCGCGAAATCTTATCAGTCGCAGTTCGAAGAAGCGCCCGATTATGTCGTAATGTTTGTGCCGGGTGAGCACTTCGTAGCAGCAGCTCTGGAAGCCGATCCAACTCTTTGGGATTTCGCGTTTGAGCGCCGCGTGCTGCTTGCCACTCCAACCAATCTGGTCGCCATCGCGCGCACGGTGGCGCAAGTCTGGCGGCAGGATGGCCTTGCCAAGGAAGCGCAAGAAATCGGCCGCATGGGCGCAGAATTATACGATCGCCTGGCAACCGCAGCAGAGCACTTGAAGCGCGTCGGCGGCGGGCTAGAGAGTGCGGTCAACAATTACAACAAGTTCGTCGGCAGCTTTGAACGCAACGTGCTGTCATCAGGCAAACGCCTTGCTGAGAAGGGCGTCGAGATCGGCAAGCGGGAGATCGATGATGTTCCGCTCGTCGAGAACACTCCGCGATACAATGCGGCCGATGCAGCTTTGGTGGACGATGAAGATCAGTCGGACCGTGAGGCATCCGAGACGTTTTTGCTGAATGAAGAGAAAGATGCAGCGGAGTAGGCCTGCCAGCATCTCTGCGGATTGCGAGCCGCTCAGATGAAGTTTTTAGCCCAGGCAAAAAAGCGCTCTTGCGATGCGCGGAGCGACTGCGTCGCTATCTCGTAGTCTGTTCGGTTTTGTTCGATATCTTTCATCATCCACTTTGCTTGATGATTTGAAAGCTCGTTGCTGATTTCGCTTTGTCGCGATCGGAATTCAGAAAACCGAGCGGGATCTGATCGCAAGTTTTGATCCGCACGCGCGAGATTTGAGATTGCAAGCATGTCATGCTGGAACTGACTGCGAAGCCGCACCAACTCCTTAAGATCAAGAGGCTTGCCGGGAGCCGTAGCTGAAACCAAAGCCTTCTGCGTCTGGGAAGCCTTGTCAATCGCTTGCGCGAGGGTGTCAGTCATGTCTTCCTCAATAAAGGTTGCGGAATGAGAGAATTTCGAACCTGATTAAGTGCAATGCGCGTTAGGTTAAAACGAAAAGTGCGTTTAATCTTCGTAAAGACGCACCGGATTCATTTAGCGAGTTTTGATGTGGGCAAGCACCTCATAAGCGAGCACGGCTCCTGCCACGGCAGCGTTAAGCGAATCCGCACGCCCTAGCATCGGCATCGTGACGCGGAGATCGCATTCGGCTTCGTATTGCTCTGGAAGGCCGCGGGATTCGTTGCCAACAAGGATAAAGCAGGGCGATTGATAAGGTGCTGCGCGATAGGGCACGGTATCGCGTAGGCTCGCTGCGACCAATTGTCCTTCGCCTCTCCGTAGCCAAGGCACGAATTCCTCCCAACGCGCCTGAGCAACAGTCTGGGTGAACACAGCGCCCATGCTTGCGCGCACCGCTTCGGCACTGAAAGGATCCGCGCAATCGTCTATCAGGATCAACCCGCCCGCGCCCACCGCATCGCCTGTGCGCAGCATCGTGCCAAGATTGCCTGGATCACGCAGGTCTTGGGCGACAAGCCAGATAGGCGCGGCAGCACGGTTAATTACGGCAAGTCCGGTTTCCCATTCCTCAAACACGCCAAGGACCGTCTGAGGATTGGATTTGCCGGTAATCTTGGTCAGGATGTCGGGAGTGGTGGTGATAATCTCTCCACCTGCGGCCAGTACTTCCCCTTCCAGTTTTTCGAGAAGGGGGTGCGGATCGCGCCCGCCCAATTCCGGAGCCGCCATCACCAATTCGCGCGGCAAGCGACCGCTCGTTCGCGCATCCTCAAGCAGACGCAGCCCTTCGACGAGGAATTGACCTGACCGTTTGCGATGCTTCTTGTCGCGTAACGACCGCCAGTGCTTGACGCGCGCATTGGAAAAACCGGTGATGTGGGATCGGGTCATGGAAATGGCTGGCGCTTACAGATTGGCGATGGCCGGG
Organism: Erythrobacter sp. YT30; assembly: GCF_001542875.1. Lineage (GTDB taxonomy): Bacteria > Pseudomonadota > Alphaproteobacteria > Sphingomonadales > Sphingomonadaceae > Erythrobacter. The sequence goes on from NZ_LMAF01000003.1 coordinate 169,661, forward strand.
CTTTACTCTTCGCCAAACCCATCCTCAACCAGCGCGACGAGGCCGGCAAGGACGGTGTCCGCGCTTTCGCCCTCGACGATTAATTCGACATCGTGACCTTTTGCCGCGCCCAGCATCATTAGCCCAAGGATTGATCCGCCAGCCGCCTCAGTCCCATCTTTCGCAACCCTTACGGACACACCATCGGGTAGTTCTGCAACCGCGCCCACGAATTTCGCACTCGCCCGCGCGTGCAGACCTCGCTGATTGACGATGGTAACAGTCTGTTTGAGCGCGGTCATGGCAAGGCTCTCACCCTTTGCCGCCCGAGGCCCGCTCAGGCTCGGGTTCGCTGCTGTCGTCATTGCCGAGCAATTCACTTGCCACGGTGATGTAATTGCGCCCAGCGGTTTGCGCTGCCTCCACCGCTTCGATCACCGACATCGATTTGCGCGCCCCAGCCAAGCGGATCAGCATGGGCAGATTGATCCCAGCAATGACTTCAACGCGGCCCTTTTCGAGCAGTGAGATCGCGAGATTGGAAGGCGTGCCGCCAAACAAATCGGTGAGGATGATGGTTCCAGAGCCTCGATCAACGTCGGAAATCGCCTGCGCAATGTCCGCACGGCGCTCCTCCATATCGTCATTGGGGCCGATGCACACGGTCGCGACGGCCTCTTGAGCGCCAACGACATGTTCCATGGCTTCTACGAATTGCTCGGCAAGACGGCCATGCGTTACCAGGATCAGTCCGATCATGTGTGAAGTGAAATCCGTTATTACCCTGTCGATGCGGCTCAAAAGAGCGCGACACTTAATGTGGTTGGCATTTTCAGATCAACGGCTGTCGCGTTCGATTTCATCGGCAGCGCGCGAACTCAAATTGCGGTGGCGGACAGTGGGCGAAAAGCCTGCCTCGCGCAAGTCCTGGGCCATGCGTTCTGCCGTAAAGACTGAGCGATGTCTCCCTCCGGTACAGCCAAATGCAACGTGGACATACGCTTTTCCCTGGGCTTTGTAGCGGGGGAGCATATCAGTCAGAAGATCGCGGATTTGGCCAAAAACCTGCGCAAATGCCGGGTCGCTTTCAATGTGTTCGCCCACAGGTGCATCTTGTCCAGTAAGCTCGCGCAAGCCTTCGACCCAGTGCGGATTGTCGAGAAAACGCATGTCGAAAACGAGATCGGCGAGCGGCGGCATGCCTCTTGCAAATCCGAAACTCGAGATGGTGAGCGTCATTTCACCGGTTTCGTGATCCCCGAAGACATTGCGCACATGCTGCTGGAGTTCGTTCACCGATAGCGCGCTTGTATCCACCACCATGTCAGCCCAGCGGCGCAAGGGTTCGAGCAGCTCGCGCTCTGCTGCGATGCCGTCTTGGACGGGCCGACCTTGAGCCATAGGGTGCCGGCGGCGAGTTTCATTATAGCGACGCTCCAGTTCAGAGCCAGCGCAATCGATGAACATGAAGGTGACCGCGAGATCTTCACGCGTGGTGAGGTCTTTTACCAGATCGATGATGTCGGAAGGAACAAACCCGCGCGTGCGAGAATCAAAGCCAATTGCCATGGGCGTGCGCTGCGGGTTGGCCTGCTGCTCAGGTTTTGCAACCAGTCGTTTCAGAAGGCGGACCGGGAAATTGTCGATCGTTTCCCAGCCTAGGTCCTCGAGCACATCTAGCGCGGTGGATTTCCCTGCGCCCGAAAGGCCAGTGACGAGCAACAGGCGCTGCGGCCCATGCTGATCGCTTGCGACATTCGAGACGAGTGGCTGATCCATACCTTATCGTACGCGCTGGAGTTGTCCGAGCAAGTGCCAAATGCGTAGCATATGGTGAGGTAAATGCGCGGCAAGGCTCCCGCGAATGCGCAAGAAACAGCTAAATTCCGTGCATCTTGAGCGCCCATTCTGCTCTTTGAGCAGGCGCTGTGGGCCCAGCGATGAATGGTAGGACCGGGATTTGAACGCCCAGCATATCTCGTTCTTCAAGGCTTTCGGGCAGTCTTGGGCCCGCCATTCGCACTTCACTGGCGAGGCAGAGAATGAGGCTGACAGGGATATCTCCTGAGCTCTCGACCTTTGCAATTCCGACGCCACGAATTTCCAGCAAACCGTCAATATTGGGCGGAGGATGAGCCAGAAGTGGAGTTGCAGAGCTCCGAGACAACCTCACAGCATCATCACCAATAAGAACAGCCCCGCGATCAATCAGGGCTAAGGCGAGGGAGGACTTGCCCACGCCTGGCTGCCCTTCGATCAACAAAGCGCGGCCTTTGATCGCGACGCCGCTTCCTTCAAAGATGAGCTCTTGCTCCATTCAGAACGCACCTATTGCGCGGCGGGAAGTCGAAGGGACAGGCAAGCGCCCTCTTTGCCATCGGGCCTCGCTTCCGCCGTCAGTGATCCATCATGCGCTTCGGCAATGGCGCGGCCAATTGCGAGGCCGAGGCCGGAGTGGTTGCCAAAGTCTTCTTCATCCGGCCGGATGGAGTGGAACCTTTGAAACACTTTTTCGCGGGCGTCTTGGGCAATGCCTGGCCCAGTGTCGCACACTCTTATGGTGACGCATTCACCATCGTTTTCGAGCTGCACTTCGATAGGAGCGCCGCGAGGTGAGAATGAAACTGCATTGTCGAGCAAGTTTTCGACAACGCGTTCCAATCGGGCTCCGACGCCCATCACCAAGGCAGCGTATCCGCGGGCATCAAGTTCGATTGGGCGGCCATCGTTTTCTGCGCGATTTTCGCGGCTGCCGATAATAGCGCGAACCAGATCCGCCATATCGATGCTTTCAAAAGTGGCGCGCGACAGTTCGGCATCAATCCTGCTCGCGTCTGAAATCTCGCTCACCAATCGGTCGATCCGGCGGACATCGTGGGTCGCGATCTGGAGCAATTCCTTGCTGAGCTTTGGGTCTTCCACGCGCGGCAACGATTCAATCGCACTGCGAAGGCTGGCGAGAGGGTTCTTGATTTCGTGCGCGACGTCAGCCGCGAAACTATCGACCGCGTCGATGCGGTGGCGAAGCGCGCTTGTCATATCGGAAAAGGCCCGGGCAAGCTGTCCAATTTCATCGCTGCGTTCGGGCAGTCTTGGAACTTCCACCTCGCGTTCGCGGCCTTGCTTCACGCGGTCCGCTGCTTTTGCAAGAGCGCGCAACGGGGTCACAATGGTGCGAGCGAGAAACAGCGACAACAAAGCCGACGCGAACAGTACGAGCATCACTGCAAAGCCCAGAGCAGAGCGAGCTGCGCGCACACTTTCGGTAATGTCGACCGGATTGCGCACAGTGAGCAACGTCGCGCCGTTCAATCCCACTGGGGCAGCGGCGGTAATAACGGGGCTTCCGTCGGGCCAATCGTAAAGCGTAATTTGGCTTAGACCCTCTTCCCTGGCCCGAGCAAGCTCGGGCCACGCGTCGGCTTCCATCGCTTCGGGCTCAACATAATCGGGCACGGGCTCTGCGCTGACGATTGCGTCCACAGTGCGATCGAGCCACCGGGCAAAACGTTGCTCCCAGTCATCATCGGTTATATCGTTGAATTCGAAAGCGGGCTCATCAAGCTCGAAGCTGTCAGCCCACAGGCGCCCTTCAGCATCGAACATGCGTAGGCGCATCCGCTGTTCTTTACCGATCTGAACCAGAAGCGCTTGCTGACGCTCAAGGGTTGCCCCGGCAAGGGCCTCCGCCGTAATCTGCGCCTCAATACGGGCAAGCTTGAAGCGTTCGTTGATGAGCTGTGTGCGATACACGTCGAGATAGAACAGCCCGCCGCCCAGCAAGGCAAGCGGCAGGATATTCACGACAAGAATACGCGCAGTGAGCGCAAAGCGCCCTTTCCGTGTCAGCTTTTCCCTTGCGCGGACGACGGGCGGTTTGTTCGCGTCGCCGTCATTGTCTTGCCCCTTAGCCATCGGTGAAACTGTAGCCAGCTCCGTACAGTGTATCGATGGCTCCAAATTCTGGGTCGACTACTCGAAATTTGCGCCGCATCCGCTTGATATGGCTGTCAACGGTCCGATCATCGACAAATACGTCGTCTGGATAAGCCGCATCCATCAATTGATTGCGGCTTTTGATGACGCCCGGACGCGCAGCCAAGGCTTCGAGAATGAGAAATTCCGTGACTGTCAGGCTGACCGGCAGATTGTTCCAAGTGACGTGGTGCCGGGCCGGGTCCATGTAGAGCCTGCCGCGTGCGATGATGGAGTGCGCAGGCTCTGTGTCCTGCGTTTCATTGCCAAAGGTGCGGCCGGGATCTGCGCGCCGCAGGATTGCGCGGATACGAGCAGTCAAAAGGCGCAGGCTAAACGGCTTTGCAATGTAATCATCCGCGCCCAGCTCTAGCCCCGCCTCTTCATCGCTTTCATCGTCTTTGCTGGTGAGGAAGATGACGGGCAATGCGGTGTGCTCGCGCACGCGTCTTAGCAATTCCATCCCGTCCATCTTTGGCATCTTGATATCGAAGACGGCAAGATCAGGCGGATTCTCGATAAGAGCGTTGAGCGCTGCTTCGCCGTCTGAATAAAGGCGCGTTACAAAGCCTTCGGCCTGAAGTGCGATGGAGACAGTCGTAAGGATGTTGCGATCATCATCGACCAGCGCAATTTCGACGGTCTCATCGCGCGCGGTGCTCGCTTCGGCGTTTTTCGCAACGTCCCGGTCAGATGGAGGAGTGCCATCGGGTGATGATGCCGAATGTGTATCGCGCTGATCGGACATTGACGGCGTCTCTACAGACATTTGAACGCTCCTGAAAAGCCCGAAGGCCGCGGGTATTTGCATGGATTAGCGCTAAGCGGCGGCTTAAACAATTCCAGCGTTACAGCGCAGCTTCGCAACCCCGCCTGAATGGTCTTGAATTGGGGAATTTTTGGCCACCAATTGTGGCCTTCAATCCTACTCTATTGGGTAAGCCTAGCCCATTTGAGCGGTTTACGCTGGGGGTTGAGGCCAGTATGAAAAGCCGACGGACGGGATCTGATCCAATACGAATCGGCAAAGTTGCTTTCCCCCGGACTAAGTGTCTGAGCAATTATCCAATCCGCGGCAATCGGGTTCGACACAGGAGATCACTTTGACACCGCTCGCCCATTCGCTGGCTTCACAGGGCATCACTGCCACAGCCGATATCCACCCAAATCTCGGCACGGCCGCTTTGATCGAAGCATCGCTCGCCAATGATGAAGGCGCCCTTTCAAAGGATGGCGCTCTCGTTGTGCAGACAGGTGCTCACACCGGCCGCAGCGCGAATGATAAGTTTATCGTCCGCGATGCTGAAACCGAGGACACAGTGTGGTGGGGCAAAGTCAACAAGAGCATGACGCCCGAGCATTTTGCCGCGCTCAAAGAAGACTTCATGGCAGCCGTTGCCAAGAAGGATACGCTCTATGTGGCTGACCTTTTCGGCGGATCGCAGCCAGAGCATCGCGTCAATGTGCGCGTGATCAATGAGCTTGCCTGGCATAACCTATTCATCCGCACCTTGTTGGTACGTCCAACTGTCGATGAGCTTGCGGATTTCGCACCTGAATACACCATCATCGATCTTCCCAGTTTCCGCGCTGACCCAGAGCGCCACGGCACGCGTGGTGAGACCGTGATCGCGGTAAACCTGTCGGAAAAGCTAATCCTGATCGGCGGCACCAAGTATGCAGGGGAAATGAAGAAGAGCGTCTTTGGCATCCTCAACTACCTCCTGCCCACTAAGGGCGTGATGCCGATGCACTGCTCGGCAAATATCGGCGCTGACAACAAGACAGCAGTGTTCTTTGGCCTTTCTGGCACGGGCAAGACGACGCTTTCCGCTGACGCAAGCCGTACGCTGATTGGCGATGATGAGCATGGGTGGTCCGACACTGCGGTCTTTAATTTCGAAGGCGGTTGCTATGCAAAGATGATCCGCCTGTCAGAAGAGGCAGAACCGGAAATCTATGCGACCACTCGCCGGTTTGGTACCGTGCTTGAAAACGTCGTTATGGATCCGGTGACGCGCGAACTTGATTTCGACGATAATTCTCTCGCTGAAAACACGCGTGGTGCTTATCCGATCCACTTCATTCCGAACACGTCCGAGAAGAACCTTGGCCCGGTTCCTGCCAATGTCGTGATGCTGACAGCTGATGCATTCGGGGTTCTGCCTCCGATTGCGCGTCTGACGCCAGAGCAGGCGATGTATCACTTCCTATCGGGCTATACCGCGAAAGTGGCCGGCACCGAGATTGGTGTCACTGAGCCCGAGGCAACATTCTCGACCTGTTTTGGTGCGCCGTTCATGCCGCGTCACCCAAGCGTTTACGGCAATCTTCTAAAAGAGCGCATTGCCAAAGGTTCAGTTCAATGCTGGCTGCTCAACACAGGTTGGACCGGCGGCAAATACGGCGTCGGAAATCGCATGCCGATCAAGGCGACGCGCGCGCTGTTGAATGCGGCGCTTGATGGTGATCTCGACAATGTCGAATACCGCGCTGATCCGAATTTCGGATTTGATGTGCCTGTGCATGTGCCTGTTCTCGCTGAAGCGGGCATTGACCAGACCATTCTCGACCCGCGCAGCACATGGGCAGACAAAGACGGCTATGATGCGACCGCGTCAAAACTCGTCCAGCTCTTCATTGACAACTTTGCTGAGTTTGAAGCGCATGTTGACGAGGGCGTCCGGCAGGCAGCACCCGCCGCAGCCTAAAAACGCCTCGAGGTTTAATCTTGTAAAGGCCCCGCTCGCACGCCGAGTGGGGCCTTTTCTTTTGCCGGATTGCAGCGCACACTCTGAGATAAGAATCGCGTACCAGTCTGAAATGGAAAGGGATCACTATGAGCATTCTCGACGGCATTATGAAGCAGGTGGCAGGTTCGCCGGATACGGTTGCAAGCCTTGCCGAAAAGGTCGGGATTGATCCTGCTATGGCTGAAAAAGCCGTTGCTGCGCTCGGTGCATCGCACGCAGAGGACGGGGACACGGTGGAACTGGCTGCGGAAAAGACTGGCCTTGATCAAAGCCAGCTTGGCGGCATCATGGAGCAACTCGGCGGTGAGAATGCGCTGAGCGACATCGCTAGCAGATTGCAGGCCGATGGTGAGGGCGGTCTTGCTGGCGTCATGGGAATTCTTGATCGCGATGGCGACGGCAATCCCTTGAACGATATCACCAGCATGGCATCGAGCCTGTTCGGCAAGAAATAGGCCCCAGTGCCGGCCTGCTCGGCGGGCACGCGCCAAGCTTCAAACACATCAGGGGAGGGCTGATATGAGCCTTGCACAAATGCTGCAACAAACGGGTGCGATTTCATCGATGGCGCGCGAGCTTGGGATTGATGAAAGCACCGCAAAGACTGCGGCTGGCGCGTTATTGCCCGCTATCGTTGCGGGCATGGGGCGCAGCGCCACTGGCGGAACTTCAACGCCGGAACCGCTTGGCGGGCTTGGCAGTCTCGCGGGGGCAATTCTCGGCGGCTCTGGCTCGGGTGGCGGGGCGTCATCAGGCGGCATTGGCGGAATGCTGGGTGGTGCGATGCTTGATGCCGTGCTCGGAAGCAGCCCTACGCCAACGCAACCCGGCAACGATATCCTCGGCAATATCTTTGGCAGCAAGGATGTGAGCCGTTCGGTGGCTGGGGAAGTCGCTGCGCTCACCGGTCTTGACGAAGGAATGCTCAAAAAGATGCTTCCCATCCTCGCCATGGCTGTGGGAGGCTATCTGGCAAAGTCGGCGAGCAGCGGTGGAGCGGCGCCAAGTGGAAGCAGCGGCGGCAATAATCCGCTGGGCGGCATCCTCGGATCAATTGTTGGCGGGATGATGCGCTAAACGCCCTAGTGCTGGTGCGCGGCCTCCAGGTTAGCGACTTCTTCGGCTGAACCCTCTTCGCTTTCCCCGGCAGGCTCGAGAGATTCGGCTCCTTGCCCACTGTCATCATCGGCTGGGGAGACATCTGAGGGCGCGTCCTGCACTCCTGCCAAAGTCGCATTCACAGGCGTTCCATCGGGCTTGTCTTCGAGTGATTTGATAAGCGCGGCCGTTTTCTCCGCGAAATCGCCGCCATGGGGATCATAGGCGATGGGTTGAAGCGACTGGCGAGCAAGCTCGATTTTGCCCTCCTGCAACTGCATCATCGCAACATTCAGCCACAGTGACTTGTCGAAAGGTGCCAATTGCGCCGCCCGCTCAAGCGCGTGTTTGGCGTTTTCAGGCGGTTCCTCGCCGCGCTCCACATAGCTGCGATAATAGTAAATGAGCGGCATGGGGTGATCGTTTTCGATCTGGTTGAGCGCGGTAAACGGCTCCATTGCCGCCTCATAGGCTGCATCTCGTGCATCACCGTCAGTGTTGTCGGCTTTGCGGAAAAGCGCATAGCCTTTCTGCACATAAGGGTTTGCCCGATTGGGATCGAGCGCGATCGCCTTGTTTGCAGCAGCAATGGCTTTATCGTCATTGCCTGCATCGAATTCTGCCTCGGCAAGTGCGGCATAGACACCCGGATCGTCGGGGTATTTTGCCGCCACTTCGCGGACCTCTGGCAGCAGTTCTTTTGCTTGCTCCAAGGTTACACCGCGCTGCGAACGGATGCGCAATGGCATCATCTTCGCTTCGCCTTCGGGCAGGCGGCGGATGGTGATCTTGCCAATCGGCAAGTCCTGCGGCGGCAGCGTCAACATGCTGAAACGACGTCCCCGCATATATGTGTCGAGTTCCTTTTGAAGCGCGTCGAGATCACCGAAGACTTCCTCACCCGCCGCAATCGAGGATGACCCGGAAAAAACAGCGCGCGCATAATCGACCAGTTGACCGCGGCGATCAGGATTGAAGGTCAGGTAGTGATAGAGCAGCCAGGAACGGCCGTAAAAAGCATCGTATCGCCTGCCGCGGTTCTCCTCGTAGAGCTCGTGATCCAGAAGTTCGCGAACGGATACATCCTGCGCATATGCCAATTCAGCAGCCCGGTGCCGTGCAACGCGGCCAATCAGCACGCCGCCATCTTTCTCGAAAGAAGCGGCGGCGAAAAATTCCGCCGCTCCCTCGCTCAACCAGCGCGGCATTTCGTATCGCGAAGAAGAAATGAGGAAGTGGTGCACATATTCGTGCATCAAGACGATCGTTGAGAAATCCGGATAGCCATTCTTGTTACGGATGGTCTGGACGAATGCCCGGCTTGCACCAGCACGCGGCACATAGAAACCGGCAAGGTTGCGGCTGCCTTTGCCTGCGACCTTTCGCAATTGCCTTTCGCTGCCAACGACGAAGATAACGACGCGGTTGGAAGGGCTGGGCTTTTCTACACGCCGCCCGGTGAGCGCTTCCATGGCACTGTGAAAACGCTCAAGATTTTCAGCAAAACGCGCAATGTCCTTTTCCTTGTCATCGGCATAGACAACGAAATGATCGCTTGATGCTTCGTACCAGGCGGCTTGTGCAGGTTGATGTACAAGAAAAAGCAGCCCGAAAGCCGCAATTAGCGTAAATAATTTCCCGAAAAGCCCCATCTGATCCCCGTCGAACAGCGCGAATGACCGCGCATTGCTGCCAATCAATTACCCAGCAACGATAAGGGTTTGCGAATTTTTGGCCAGTCTTTTGTAAGGCTGTGACCGAAACTGAGAAGTGTTTTAATCGAGGCTGTCCAAATAGTTCCAGATTCTGCTCACCACGACAGAGCCTTCACCCACGGCGCTCGCCACTCTTTTGACAGAGCCTGCGCGCACATCTCCCACCGCAAATATGCCATCCGTGCCGGTTTCAAAAGGCGTATCGCGACCTGCTTCGACCCCGGTGATGACGAAGCCTTTTTCATCTGTCTCCACTAAGCCGGAAAGCCAATCGGTGTTTGGCGCGGCGCCGATCATGATGAACAATGCCGTCGTATCCAACCGCCTCTCGCCATCCTTGGTTTTGAGGGTGACCGCGTCCAGCCAGTCTTCGCCATGCAATGCGCTCACTTCGGTGTGGTAGTGAATGGTGATGCGCGGGTCAGCTTCGAGGCGGCTTGATAGATAGCTCGACATGGATGCAGCAAGGCTATCGGACCGCACGAGCAAGTGAACATGGCTGGCGGTGCGCGACAGGTACATCGCTGCCTGCCCCGCTGAATTGCCGCCGCCGATCACCACGGCTTGTGTATTCTTGCAAAAGCGCGCTTCCATTTCGGTCGCAGAATAGAAAACGCCTGACCCTTCGAGTTCGCGAAGATTATCGAGCGGCAGTCGACGATATTGCACGCCCGTGCTTACGAGAATGGCGCGGGCGCAGATTTCGTCGCGACCATTTTCGCCTTCATCCAAAGTCGCACAATAGCTGCCGTCTTCGCGTCGCATAAGTTTTTCAACGCGGCGCGGCATAGCAAACCGAGTGCCGAATTTGAGTGCTTGGATTTGCCCGCGATAGGTGAGGTCCGTGCCGCTGATACCCGTGGGAAAGCCCATGTAGTTTTCGATCCGGCTTGATGTGCCTGCCTGGCCGCCGATGGCCATATCCTCGACCACCAAAGCGTTCAGCCCTTCAGACCCCGCATAAACAGCCGCCGCAACGCCAGCAGGTCCGCCGCCAACAATCAGCAGATCAACATCGGAGCTGTCACACAGGTTGAGATCAAGCCCGAGATAGCGCGCGACCTTGCGGGGGGTAGGGTCATCGAGAGTTTCTTCAACGCCGAGGATTACCGAGGGTTTGTGGCGCGTGATTTCGCACACTTCGAGCGTTTCTGCATCACTTGCGCCCATATCGTAGCTTTGAAACGGGATGCGATTGCGTGAAAGGAACCGCTCGCATGCCTGCACGGCTGCATCGCGGTCGGCCCCGATGATCTTCACCGCGCTGTTGCGCAGCTCGAACTGTTTGCGCCTTCGAGCTGCGAAAACCGTAATGATGTGATCAGAAAGCTCCGGAATGCGGGCCATCAGATCGAGCATTGTTTCGCGAGGAACCTCAAGCGCGCGCGTTTTCTGGGCAGCGCGCATTTTCAAAAAATTGGTGGCACGGTTGAGAAACCCGATCTCGCCCATGAACTGGGTCGGCCCCAGAGACGCTTCCATCAATCGTTCGTCCGTGTACGGATTTACGACCTCCAACTCGCCTTCGATTACATAGATAAATCGATCCATCGGATCGCCGATATCGGCGACGATGTGCCCGACCTCGAAGGTAACCTCGCTGCCTGCTTCCCTTATCGCTTCGACATGGGCATCGGCCAATGGCACGCGGCGCATGGTTTCCAGTTCTTCACCAAAGGTTTCCATGCAAAGCTCCTATTGATCGGGTGTTTTAAGTGCGCGCATTCGTGATGTATCGGCTGACGGTTTTGTCGACGACGTCGAGAGGAGAATTGCCGCCCAGGATGACAGCCGTGTTAAACGCCTTGAAATCGTAGGCATCGCCCAATTCCGTCTGCGCGCGGCCACGTTGCCGCACGATTTCCGAATGGCCGATTTTGTACCCGCAAGCTTGGCCTGGCCAACTGCAATATCGATCAACTTCAGAGGCGACTTCCTGTTCCTTTGAGCCGTTGCGTTCGACAAAGAAATTGCGCGCTTGCTGACGGGTCCAGCGTTTTGAATGGAGACCGGTATCGACGACCAATCGGCATGCGCGAAATGCGAGTGCCTGGAGATAACCAAGGCGCCCGACCTTGAATTCGTCATACGCGCCCAACTCGTCGGCCAGTTGTTCTGCATAAAGGGCCCAACCTTCGCTGAAGGCGTTAAAGGCGAGAATTGAGCGGATCAGTGGCAGGCGATTGGAATAGGCCGCTTCCCACACATGGCCCGGTATCGCTTCGTGGAAGGTGAGATCGGGCAGATCGTATTTGCGATGAAGATCGGGGGTGCGCAGATTGATCCAGAAACGACCAGGGATCGATCCATCCTTGCTCCCCCCGCCGCCATAGGCACCTGGTGCGCCCAGTTCCTCGGAAATTGGAATACGGCGAACTTCAAACGGCGGATCGACGAGCTGCGTGAATGCACGCGGCATTTGCGCTTTGATGTAAGAGACCTGCTCATCGATAAAGCTGAGAATCTCCTCGCGGCCTTTGTCGCCATCGGAGAATTGATAGCGCGGGTCTTCGGATAAAGCCTGCATCCGCTCACCCACGGTGCCTTTCGTGTATCCGATCTCCTGCAAGATCGGCTCCATCCGAGCGTGCAATTCGGCAAGCTCTTCAAGACCCTGTTCATGAATCTCGTCCGCGCTCAATTTGGTGGTCGTCGATGCTCTGGTTGCCCAATCATACCACTCATCGCCATCGGGCTGTGCCCACATGCCTGCATCCGATTTTGCAAGCGCGCGCTGCGTCTTGAGTTCTTCAAGCTGGCGTTCGAGCGCAGGCGCGATGTCGTTTGTGACGATGCCGTATGCGTATTCGCCCTTCTCGCCCAATGCCTCTTCGCCGAAATTTTCCGTGATCTGGCTGGTGAACGCGCCGGTGTAGATGCCGCCTGTCGCAGCATCGGCGATAGAAGATTCCATCTGCGTGATGGCTTTATCGAGCAGGAAATCAGGCGGAATGACGCCAAGGCCGCGTGCTGATTGCATTCGCTCGGTTTCACCGTCGAGCACGCTGGGTATCTGGGAGAGACGATTTAGGTAGTAGTAGATGTCTTCTTCTGATTTCACCGGCTGGGTGGAGGACATGAAGCGCGGCAGGTCGATGTATGCGCCGACATTCTGGATCACGACATAGGGCGCGTTGCGCCAACTGCCGACCGCGACGTCTCCATAAGGAAGGTCCATGCCTTCGAGTGCATTGGTGAATGCGCTTTCGACGACTTGAAAACTGGTGGCCTGATCGGGGGTGAGCCCTTCTTTGGGATACTGGCGCGCATCTTCGCGAAGCTGTTTCAAAGTGGCTTTGTATGCTTCGCGTCCCGTTGCGCCGGGCGTTCCGAAAGTGCCGCGCCATTCAGCATATTTGCCCGTATCCACTCCGAGCCCAGTTGCGCGAGCAGGCTCATGAGAAAGCATGCGATAGCCGATCTCTTCCAGCATCGCATCGGGACCGGCGAGCGCCATCGGTGCGCTATTGCTAGGGGTGGTGGCGGCCGTCGCGCATGCGCCAAGCGTTCCTGAACCGAGTGCCAATGCAGAAACGCCGCCAAGCCCCTTAAGGGTTTGACGGCGTGTGATGTTTGTATCTCTTTCTTGCATGGCGCAGGCTGTATCGCGCGCCATGGAAGAGTTCAACCGAAGTGGATGTATCAGTCCTTTAGTTCGGGTGGCACGATACCGCCAGCATCTGCCAATGCCTTCATGACCGAGCGGTGGAGGGCGATGTTGTCTTCCGCCGTGCCGGAATAATCGGTGTTGCCCATTTCATGCGCCAGCTCCTTGCGGTTTTCATAGCTTGGGTCGAGCCGCAACAGCTTCATCAGATCGACAATGGATGTGCGCCAGTTGAGCTTTTCAGCGCCGGGAATCGAACTAACACGCGCAACGACATCGACTTCGCTGATAGCCGCGCGCTCAGGCTTGGCCGCCGGAGCAGCCGGGGCAGGCGCAGCCTCCTGCTTTTCCTCGTCATCACCCCAGATCGCATTTTTGATCGAACTGAAAATACCCATTAGATCCTCCTTTTTTCAGGCCTTGATACGAGGTATCGGATTGGGTGCGCATGTTCCAGTGCGTTGACGTAATTTGACAATATCCGCCTGGGAAGGGTGCCGAACCTCTGATGACCGATATCGTGCTTTCAATTGTGATGCTGGCGGCGCTTGCGCTGATTGCCGGCGCGATTTTCCTTTGGCGGCGCACCGGAGAGGCGAAGCAACCGGCTCTGATGGTTTTGCTCGCAATTATCGCGATTGCCAATGTGTTGATCTGGACATTGCCGACTGGCAGCGGTGAAAGCCCGCTCGATCAGGCGCAATCGCTGGAGGAGTGATTGGCGAAAAGGTGAGCCACCCACGCACTGGCAGGTGGCTCGGTACTCGTCTTATTTGGGCAAGTTCCAATTGATCGAATTGGAATAGGTCCCGGCGACGGCATTACCGTTGCTATCCTTGGCAGGATTGAACTGAGCCCGTTCGGAGAGTAATTTGCACGTCGCCTGATCAAGCGCATTGTGTCCCGTCGAGCGCGTGATCGAGCAATTGCGCACTTTGCCAGTTGCGGTAATTTCCAGCGTGAAACTGGCCTTTCCTGAATAGCCGCGCCTGACCCAGCTTGAGCGGTAATCGTTATCGGTTACCCAATTGCCCGGATTGCCGATTGGGCTTGCTTTCACGGGATCAAACATGGGCGATGGAGGAGGGGCTGGACGATCAATGCCCAAGTCGACAGGGCCAATCACATCAGCACCGAAATCCGGCAATTCCGCAATCGGCCCGGAATTCCCAAGATCAACCAGAGGCAGCGGTGCGGTGATGTTCGAATTATCAACCTGGCTGGTGTTCTGGCTTTGCGAGGGGTTTGGTTTCGGGTCTGTCTTTGGGGGCGGGGGAAGCGGATCGATCGGTTTTGGAGTGACGATCACGCCCGTTGGATTGGGTTTTGGCTCCGTCATCACGACCGTAACCGCAAGACCTGCGATCAGGACGGCACCAAAAGCAGCCGGAACACCTAGCGCGCCCAACATGGCGACTGGGCTGGGGCGACTGGCTTGTTTTGCGTAATTCATGGGCGGCTCTCCTTATTCTTACGCGAGCAAGGTGGGCCGGGCTGTAGATGTGAGGGGGAGCCAGGCCGCCCGCTCGAATCGAAGCGTACACAGCCAAGTACTTGTTTCCTAATAGTTTCGAGTTGCTGTTTGCGACCCGTCGCGGGATGAAACTGGTGTGCGAAATGAAACGGGTTGTGTGTTTCCGCAGCGACTCCGCAAGTTCATACTCGGTGCTATTTCAAACCCGGGCTTCGACCGGGTTTGAGCACCTGCGGGCGGGCGGCCGCCCTTTGGCTCGCCTGCAGCTCGCGCTTGTCCCATGGTTGAAATAAGCTCGCAGAGCACGGGCCGAAGGCCCGCCAGCCCGACCGGGCGCCCGCAGCGACGCGACCTTCAGGTCGCAAGAGCGAGGACTTTGTACCCCGGATGGGGTGCGGAAAACAAAAAACAATCAAGTGATCACAAAATCACTTGATTGGACAATCCGGCGAGAGGCGGAAATCGAGGTAATTGTCGACGCTCGTCATCATTTCTTCGATTTCGTTTTCGAAGAAGTGATTGGCGCGAGGGATCTCATCGTGGTGGATTGTGATGTGCTTTTGTGTCCGAAGCTTATCGACAAGCTTTTGCACAGCGCTTGGCTGCACCACCGTATCAGCGGCGCCCTGCACAAAAATTCCGCTTGCAGGGCACGGCGCCAGGAAGCTGAAATCGTACATGTTTGCCGGTGGAGCGATTGAGATGAAGCCGCGCACTTCCGGGCGCCGCATCAGCAATTGCATGCCGATCAGTGCGCCGAACGAATAGCCGGCGACCCAGGTCGTCTGCGCTTCAGGGTGGATTGACTGCACCCAATCGAGTGCGCTTGCGGCGTCGGACAATTCGCCAATGCCATTGTCAAAGCTTCCCTGGCTGCGGCCCACACCGCGAAAGTTGAAACGCAAAACGGCAAAGCCGCGATCGACATAGGTCTTGTAAAGGCGCTGGACGATCCGATCGTTCATGGTGCCACCGCCTTCGGGGTGGGGATGAAGGATCATCGCGACAGGTGCGCGCGGGCGCGGTGGAGGAGAGAAACGGCCTTCAAGACGGCCCTCTGGACCGGGAAAGATGACTGATGGCATGGATAGACCCTGTTTTTTTAAGGTGCGCAAAGTGTCGGCTGACACCAGCGTTTGCGCGCCCTATATAGAGATCAGTTGCAATCTGCAATTTTTTAAGAATCGTTCTCAATAGGCGCCAGTTCCAAGCCCCAAATGGCCAAAAATCGCATTTACCTAGATCACGCCGCCACTTCGCCGCTGCGCCCCGAAGCGCGCGCCGCGATGGAGGAAGGCTTTGCGATATGGGCGAACCCATCCAGCCCGCACGCAGAAGGGCGCAGGGCAAAGCAGGCGCTCGAAGACGCGCGCGACCGGATCAAAAAGGCGCTCGGATGGGATGGTGAACTGATCTTCACCAGCGGCGCGAGCGAGGCGCTCTGGATCGCGCTAAACCGAGCGAAAGTATACCGCCGTGTCGTGAGCGCGGTGGAGCATGACGCCGTGTTCAGAGCCGCGCCGGATGCGGAGATCGTCAATGACGACACTGCGTTTGGCGCGGGTTCATTGCTGGGAGTGCAGCACGTCAACTCGGAAACCGGGACGATAAATCCGGTCGATCAGATGGTTGAAACGGTGCGTGATATGGGCCCGCTCACGCTTTCTGACTGCGCGCAAAGCGCCGGAAAGATGCCGCTGCCAAATGCAGATATGCTGGTTGTTTCGGCCCACAAATTTGGCGGACCGATCGGTGTAGGCGCGCTGTTGGTGCGTGACTTTAGTTTGCTAGAACCCATTGGAGGGCATGAGCGTGGCTATCGGCAGGGCACTGAAAATGCTCCCGCTGCTCTGGCCATGGCGGCGGCATTGGAGGCCGGCGATTGGGAAACGACCAGTGACGAGCGACTTCAGTTTGCGAACGAATTTGGCGACCAGGTTTTGAGATTTGGCGAGCAATGTGACTATGTTTTCGCTCTGGCCCACCCCACCATGTCCGCACAAGCGCTGCTGATCCGTCTTGACGCGATGGGCTTCGCCGTTTCGGCAGGGAGCGCATGCTCCTCCGGAACTCTCAAGAAGAGCCGTGTGCTTGATGCGTTTGGCGTGCCCGATGATGTCGCTGCGCGCACCATTAGGGTCAGCATTGGATGGTCGACCACTCCGGACGAGCTGGAGCAATTTGCAGAGGCTTGGCGCTCGCTTGCATAGGAAAAACAGCCCTTCGACAAGCTCAGGGCGAGCGGGTATTGGCCAAAAGCAATGATCTACCTCGATTACCAAGCCACAACTCCCCTCGCGCCCGAAGCGCGCGATGCCATGCTGCGGTGGCTCGATGGGCCTGAGGGGACAGGTTTTGGTAATCCGCATTCTTCGCACAAGCTTGGGCGCCAAGCTGCTGCCGCAATCGAAGCAGCGCGCGACAAAGTCGCATCGCTCTTTCCGCCGGGCGGCAAAGTCATTTTCACTGGAAGTGCGACCGAAGCGCTCAATCTCGCAATCAGGGGAAGCGGGAATAAAGGCTCTGTATCCTATTCGGCGATAGAACATTCGGCCGTTGGCGACACGGCTGATGCGGCGGGGAAATCGCACGTCCTGAATGTCTCTAAGGAAGGACAATGCAACACCGCACAGGATATGCCGAATGATGTGCGGATGGTTGCGGTGATGCAGGTCAATAATGAGATCGGCACGATCCAACCGACAATCGACTGGCATCGAAAGGCGAAGGAAGCGGGCGCGCTGTTCCTGGTCGATGCGGTACAGGCCTATGGCAAGATTACCGTTACGCAGGCCGACATGATCGCGATTTCAGCGCACAAGTTTCACGGGCCAAAGGGCGTCGGCGCCTTGTGGGTGCGCGATGGTGTGGAGCTCAACGAAGTGCAAACCGGAGGAGGGCAGGAGCATAACCTTCGTTCGGGCACTCTGTCGCCTGCCCTTATTGCGGGAATGGGCGCAGCGGCGGCGCTTGCCAAAGAGCGCATGGAGGAAGACGCGGCGCATACGCTCGCTCTCTGGAACCGAGCGCGCGAGATGTTCGACGGTTGGGTGTTGAACGGCAGTGAGGATGCGCGTTGGCAGGGCAATCTCAACATCCGAAAAGACGGCCTAGATGTTGCGAGGCTGATGTCGGAATGCAGAGATATCATGTTTTCTGCAGGCTCAGCCTGTGCCAGCGGTTCTGGCCGGCCGAGCCATGTACTGAAAGCGATAGGTCTGTCGGACAAGCAGGCCAAATCATCGATCCGTCTGGGCTTTGGGCGCTATACCACGATTGATGAGATTGAGACGGCCGCCAATGCAATCAACAAAGCTGCAAAGGAGCAGGAGCAATGGGGGTGAAAGTCAACTTCGTTGATCCGCGCGGCAACTTGCATGAAGCGGAAGCTGAGCGCGGCGATAATTTGCTACGCGTGGGGCAGGCCGCAGGGCTTCCCTTAGAAGGAACCTGCGAAGGGCAAATGGCATGCTCAACCTGTCATGTGATCGTTGCGGCAGAATGGTTTGATCGACTGCCCGAGTCCTCGGAGGAAGAAGAGGACATGCTCGATTTCGCCTCGGGCGCGCGCCGCACCAGCCGTCTTTCCTGCCAGATCGAGCTGACGCCCGAACTCGATGGATTGACAGTAAGCGTTCCTAGCGAAGCGCGCGACGCCAGAGGCATGGGCTAGGTCAGGTCGTCTCTTCTGCCGCCGCGTCGGCAATCACTTCGCGGGCCAACGCCTCGCTCTCGTCTGAATCCCGCCGTGTCCACTTTGCTAGGCGCACGGCTATCCAGATCAGCAAGCCAATCGGGATGAGCGCCGTCGCCGCCATCATGAGAAACGCGATAGTGTAGCCAAGAATTCCGCCGAGCGAATTCCACGCATCGCGGATCGGATCGGTGAAGCTGCCCGAGCTGCGATTGCCCGAATTGTAGCTGATTTCCATCTGGCTGAAAGCCACGCGCCCGCGCATTTCGGTAAGCCAGCTTTGTGCTTGATCGATCTCTTGGTTTACCTGCGCAACGCCGCGCTCAGCCTCGACCAGTTCGGCGACTGTTCCTTGACGTGTGCGCAAAATCTCCATCAGCCGATCACGCAGCAGGGTGCGAGCGCGAAGCTTTGCCTCGGTGTCGACGATTTGCTTGGAAAGGTCCTCGCCCTGGATTGAGGATGAAGTAAGTTCGCCGTCACTTTCGCCTGAACTTGCTTCCAGCGCCTTGGAGAAATCACGCGCTTCGCGCGCCGCAACTGCAAGGCGGAGATTGCCGTAGGCATAATCGCCGTCACTTTCGGACTGGTCCATCGAAATGATCCGGCACACACGCGGCCCCTTGGCCTCACACATATCGGCGTGGCGTTCCTGCAATGGTTTTATGGCTTCTTTGGGAAGGCGAAACCCGAGCGAATAGCGATAGGCGATCTGAGGCGCTCCAACGCTGGGATTGTCTGCATCGAGTGGCTCTGGAGAGGCGGCAGCGCCCGCATCAGCTACCATATCTTCAGAGGGGGCGACTGCCATGTCCAGGGAAGCATCTGCAGCGACGCCTTCGGCCATTTCCGCTTCGCTACAAGCGGCAAGCGCCATGGCTGCACATCCGGCAACAATCCAAGCTTTACGCATGTTCCAAACTCCTCTGCCCAAATTGGAAGCGAAAAAGGGGCATTCCATCAAGCTACGCCTCATTTCCGCCTTAATGTTGCCATAATTACGCCACAATTGAGACGAGCACAAGCCATATTCTCTTGATCCACCCCACAAGAGCAATTGATCCGGGGGAAATTCCCCTCCATTTGCCCTTCCATGACTGCAAGCGTTCAGACTTCCGAATTGCCGACCACAGGCATCCGCGCAAAGGTGCGCGCTTTGGTTGAATCGAAGCCTTTCGAGCGCTTCATCATCGCCGTCATTGTGATCAACGCAATCGGCCTCGGCCTTGAGACATCGCCTACGATCATGGCCGAAGTCGGCGCCTTGGTGATGCAGCTAGATCGCCTGGCGCTTGCCATATTTGTCGTGGAACTTGGGCTAAAACTGCTGGCCTATGGCTGGCGGTTCTTCAAGTCAGGCTGGAACGTCTTTGATCTTGCGATCGTGAGTGCGGCCCTCATGCCTGCGGGCGATCAATTTTCGGTTCTGCGGGCCTTGCGCATCCTTCGCGCATTGCGCCTCGTTTCGGTCGTGCCAAGCATGCGCAAGGTCATCGTGGGGCTGTTCAGTGCTATCCCCAGCATTGGCACGGTGATCGTTATGCTGGTTCTGCTCTTCTACATCAGCGCGGTGATGGCAACGAAGCTGTTTGGCGAGGCATTCCCCCAATGGTTCGGCAATATCGGCGCATCGCTTTATTCGCTGTTCCAGATCATGACCTTGGAAAGCTGGTCCATGGGCATCGTGCGCCCCGTAATGGAGGTGTACCCCTATGCGTGGGCTTTCTTCGTGCCGTTTATTCTGCTCACCAGCTTTATCGTGCTCAATCTGTTTATCGGTGTGATTGTCAATGCCATGGCCGAGGCTACTGACGAGGAAGCGCATTCCGAGCGCGAAGAGATCATCTCCGAGTTGAAAGCTCTGAGAGCCGACATGGCGGCATTGCGTAAAGAACGCGATATCTGACACAAAAAGCCCCGCTACGCCCACAAGGCACAACGGGACTTCGCATCGATCCCGGCCAGCGTAGGGAGGTATGGCCGGTCACGAGTATTTCTTTTGCTTATGCCGCCTTTGCGAGCGTCTGCAGACCGATCGCATCGGCCAGTGCGGCGGTGAATGCCGGAATATCGTCTGGATTGCGGCTTGTGATGATATTGCCATCGACGGCCACTTCGCGATCGATTACTTCGGCACCTGCATTGCGCAGGTCTGTGCGGACTGATGGCCAACTAGTTACCACTTTGAGTTTGACGATGTCTGCTTCGACAAGCAGCCACGGCGCATGGCAGATCGCTGCAATCGGCTTCCCAGCATCGTTAAAATCGCGGATCAGCTGGATCACATTTTCGTCCATACGAAGGACGTCGGGATTGATCTGTCCGCCTGGAAGCAGCAGTGCGTCATAATCATTGGCACTGACTTCTTCGACCGTAATGTCGACATCGACGCTTTCGCCCCAGTCTTTTTCATCCCAGCCCTTGATTGAACCTTCTTCAAGACTTGCGACAACGGTTTCTGCGCCAGCATCTTCCAGCTTGGCCTTCGGTTCCATTAGCTCTGACTGTTCAAAACCATCGGTTGCGAAGATCAAAATGCGTTTCATGATTGCTCCTTAAGCTCGTGTTTGGTGTTACCTCACGTACAGGGAAGGAAGGGTGATCGTTCCAAATCGGAAGCTATCGGGCGCTCTGGTGGACAAAGCGCCGAGCGACGAGCAAGGAAGCGAGGAGACGCGTTTCAGCGACGAGCTTCCCAATTGTACATCACTCTCAGCCAGATATCTGTCCAAACGCCATCGCGCCGTCAGCTTTTCGACAATCTCACTCTTTCGGTTGGTAGTGAGCGAGTTGGGATTGTCGGACGCAATGGCTCCGGCAAATCGACGCTGCTGCGAGTGATAGCGGGACTTGTAAAACCCAATTCGGGCAGCGTTACCGCCACCGGATCAATCGGTTTGCTGAAGCAGGATATCCCGGCAGATTGGACCGCCGCGCACGCTTTGGGCATCGCTGAAGAACACGCCGTCCTTAGCCGGGTCATCGCGGGGCATGGCACCGGCGATGATTTGGAAAATGCAGACTGGGATCTTAGCGCGCGAATTGATGCAGCATTGGCAACATGCGGATTGACGGATGTCTCTCTGGAACGAAAAATCGAGAGCTTTTCGGGTGGCGAGCGCACACGCATCGGGATTGCGCGATTGATGATTGAAGCCCACGATTTCGTTTTGCTTGATGAACCAACCAACAATTTGGACCGCGCAGGCCGGGATGCAGTTATCGATCTGGTTCTGAACTGGCACGGCGGGGTTATCGTGGCGAGCCATGATCGAGCGCTTCTTGAAAGCGTGGATCGGATCGTGGCGCTCGCACCTCAAAGTGTCCGCAATTTCGGTGGCGGCTGGTCGGAATTCGAAGCGGCCCGAGCCGAGGAACGCGAACGGCTAGCGGGTGAAGCAGATCGTGCAAACGCTGCCGCAAAGTCGGCAAGACGGGAGGCACAATCGCGCCTTGAGAATCAGGCCAAGCGTGACAAGGCAGGACGAGCGACCGCGGCGAAGGGATCCGATCCCAAGATCCTGCTCAACAAAAGAGCGGAAACGGCCGAAAAAACCACAGCCCGCGGCAAGGCATTGGGTGATCGCGCGATTGTCGAAGCGGACGCGAAACGCAAAGAGGCGCAAAGCAAGGTCGAGATTGTGACCCCCTTGTCGATCGAGCTTCCCGCTTCGGACATCCCATCGGGTGCGCAATTGGTGCAGCTTGATCAAGTGGAAGCTGCTGTCGGCAACCGCCGTCTTGGCCCGTGGACGATGCGCATTGATGGGCCAGAGCGCGTCGAATTGCGAGGCGCAAATGGCTCTGGCAAAACTACCTTGCTGCGTATTATCGCAGGTTTTGGCTCTCCGGCTGCGGGCAAAGTCGAAAGAGCGGAGGGCCGCATAGCAATGCTCGATCAGCATATCGGCTTGCTTGATCCGAGTAAAAGCGTGCTCGAAAATCTGCGCGATCACCATCCTGATCTGGACAATGAGGCAGCCCATGCTGCCTGTGCGCGGTTTGCCTTTCGCAATATCGAGGCAGATCGGATCGTGGGCTCGCTTTCCGGTGGGGAGCGTTTGAGAGCTGGATTGGCTGTCGCGTTCTCTGCGCTAAACCCGCCATGGATGCTGATCCTCGATGAGCCGACAAACCATCTTGATATCGAGTCATTAGAGGTGCTCGAATCTGCCTTGCGAGATCATGACGGTGCACTTTTGGTGGTGAGCCATGACGTCTCGTTCATTGAACGGGTCGGATTTGATCGCATCATCGAGCTTTAAATCCGCCAAACTCGCACGTGCGGCCATTCCTTGACGCCTAGTGTCGTCAAAGCTGCTTTTCGTGCCGTCCGATCCCAGACTTAACGTCGAATTAGGCCGTTCCACTTAGATCAAGACCAATCAGAGCCTGATTTTTTGAAAAGGGGCGAGGTCGATGATCTTTTCTTCAGTAGCTCGCAAAGCATTGGCGTTTGCTGCGGCGATTGGGTTTGCGACATCCGCAGCCAGTGCGTCTGCCGAAACAGACGGCATTGTGCGACTGCAGCCCGGCGAGTTCCGGATTTATACCTTTCGCGCAAATGAGCCGCTGATGGTGGGGTTCAGCGTTGAAGAAGAATCAGAAGTAGCCCTGAAATGTCAGGGGTGGCGCGCGGATCCCGAGAATCTGAAATTCCCCAATTGCGCCGGCGTGTTCGAAAGCGATGGCCGACGCGTTATCGAAAATGGCATCTATGCAATCGGCACGTACGGCGCTGGCGTTGGATTTACGCCCAAGAACGGACAGATTGTGGTCGCCTTGAAAAACATCTCAAAGATCCCGCTGGATTTGTCGATCAAGGCAAGGCCCTTGGATTGAATGAAGGGGCGAATGGTTTTTCAGATGACGACATCCCTCATCTAGGCGAAGTCTGTGGAAACCCCTCTCCCGCGTGCGCGCGGTGCTTGCTAAGCGAATTGAATGGCAGACACGACGCTTTCCGACGATTCCCCCAAGGACGAATTTGACCTTATCACCGATGCGCCCTTTGATGCGGCGTTGGAGGAGCGGTATCTTGTTTACGCGCTCTCGACGATCACCGCCCGCTCGCT
Source organism: Erythrobacter sp. YT30 (assembly GCF_001542875.1). Taxonomy (GTDB): domain Bacteria; phylum Pseudomonadota; class Alphaproteobacteria; order Sphingomonadales; family Sphingomonadaceae; genus Erythrobacter. The sequence goes on from NZ_LMAF01000003.1 coordinate 193,031, forward strand.
CCCGGATTTGCGCGATGGGTTGAAGCCTGTTCACCGGCGGCTGCTTTGGACGATGCGGCAATTGGGCCTGACGCCCACGAGTACGTTCAAGAAATCCGCCCGCGTTGTGGGTGAGGTGATCGGTAAATACCACCCACATGGCGACACTGCCGCCTATGATGCGATGGTGCGCCTCGCACAGGATTTTTCGCTGCGCTATCCGCTTGTTGAAGGCCAAGGCAACTTCGGCAATGTCGATGGTGATAACGCGGCTGCCTATCGCTACACCGAATGCCGCCTTACCAAGACGGCGATGCAGCTTATGGAAGGGCTGGATCAGGGCACGGTTGATTTCATCCCGACCTATAATGGCGAAGAGCAGGAACCGGAGATCATGCCGGGCCTGTTCCCCAATCTGCTCGCCAATGGGGCTAGCGGGATTGCGGTGGGGATGGCGACCAACATCCCGTCGCACAATGTTGCCGAAGTCTTGGATGCAGCCGAGCTGGTGCTGTTCAATCGCGATGTGACACACGAAGAGCTGATGGGCGTCTTCAAGGGGCCGGATTTTGCGACAGCCGGGCAGATTGTTGATAGCCCCGAGGTAATCTCGGAAGCCTATGCCACTGGGCGCGGGTCGTTCCGTTTGCGTGGGCGTTTTCACGCCCCTGAGGCGGACAAGGCCGAAGATGTTGCAGCGGGCATTGAGCGGCTGGGCGGGGGGCAATGGCAGCTCGTCATTTCTGAAATCCCCTATCAGGTCGCCAAGGGCAAGCTGATCGAGCAGATCGCGCAGGCAATTGCGGACAAGAAGCTCCCTATCCTCGAAGATGTGCGCGACGAATCCGATGAGAGCATCCGCATCGTGCTGGTGCCGCGCAGCCGCAATGTTGACCCGGAACTGCTCAAAGAGAGCATCTTCAAGCTCACCGATATGGAAACGCGGTTTGGGCTCAATCTCAACGTGCTCGATGCCAGCCGCACGCCGATGGTTATGGGGCTGAAGGAACTGCTCCAGAACTGGATCGCCGCGCAGATCGACATTCTCCAACGCCGCACACGACATCGCCTCGATCAGATCGCGAAGCGGCTGGAACTGGTCGAGGGCTATATCATCGCCTTCCTTAATCTCGACCGCGTGATCGAGATCATTCGGTACGAGGATGAACCCAAGAAGGTGATGATCGCCGAATTTGATCTCACTGACCGGCAGGCCGAAGCGATCCTCGACACGCGTTTGCGTTCGCTTCGCAAGCTTGAAGAGATGAAGCTGCGCGATGAGAAGACCGCGCTTCTGGAAGAGCAGGAAGCCTTACAAAAACTGCTCGACAGTCCGCAACGCCAGCGCACGCGCCTCAAAAAAGACATGGCGGCTTTACGCAAGGAATATGGCGAGGAAACCGAGCTTGGCCGTCGGCGCACCTTGATCGAAGAGGCCGCCCCTGCGGTCGAATTCTCAATGGATGCGATGATCGAGAAAGAGCCGATCACCGTGATCCTTTCGCAAAAAGGATGGATCAGGGCGGCGAGGGGCCACGTCGATCTGGCACAGGAATTCAAATACAAAGAGGGCGATGCGCTGTTCGACATCGTTCATGCGCAGACGACCGACAAGCTGCTGATCGCGGCGGCAAATGGGCGGTTTTACACGCTGGGTTGCGACAAACTGCCTGGTGCGCGCGGCTTTGGCGAGCCGGTGCGCACGATGATTGATCTTGAAGCCGACACGAGCATTGCGAAGATGCTCGTGCACAAGGATGGCGGACGTCTCCTATTGGCTGCTTCAAATGGCAAGGGCTTCGTTGCGGAAACTGCCGAGCTGGTTGCCGAAACGAAAAAGGGCAAGCAGGTGGTGAACCTTAAGGGCACCGCGAAACTGCAAGTCATCCGTGAGGTGGAGAAGGACCACGATCACGTCGCCGCTGTTGGAGACAATCGCAAGCTAATCGTATTCAATCTTGAAGAAATGCCTGTGATGGCGCGCGGGCAGGGCGTGATGCTGCAACGCTATCGAGATGGCGGGCTGTCGGATGCGACGACTTTCAAGTTGGAAGAGGGCTTGAGCTGGCAGATGGGCGGATCGGGCGAACGCACCCGTACAGAGACCGAAATCTGGCAGTGGAAAGTTGCACGCGGAGCCGCCGGGCGCTTGCCACCACAAGGCTTTCCAAAAAACAACCGCTTCTAAGAAAACGTTGGCCTAAGCATGGCAAAACAAAACCGCGGAAAAGCACTGAGCTTTCCCGCGGTTTTTTGTATTAATCCGGTCAATCCGAAAGTGGCTTAGCCGCCCGATGTGCCATCGCTTGCAGAGCCTGCAGTTTGAATGACAGCGCCTTCTGGCACTTCCGTCACGTTTGCAGCGATCTGCTCTTCGGTGATGCGAACCATAAGCACGTCGTTCTCACCAAAAGCGAAAAATTCGCGCTTCAGAGTGATGATGCCGTCATCGCGCATGAGGATGTACTGATCGAGGTCTTTGTCGACGAGGTGGATCTTGCCCGCTGGCATGCCATCTGCGCTCATCACTTCGGCGCCGACGATCAGAGCAGCATCCATTTTCGCTTCGGCTTCAGCTTCGTCTGCTGCCATCATGGCGTTGAGATCAGCCTTGGTGGTGTTTGCAGTCCAACCGATTTCACGCTCAGCAAGAAGATCTGCTGGGAGCGGAACCTTGTATGAACCCGTATCGAGCGTCACGATCCCATCGACATTGCTGGTGATCGTGCCAACCGGAGCATCGTCATTTCCGTAAACAACCGTGCCTGCGTCTTGCGCGCTCGCTACGACTGAAGTGCCCGCGACGAGAGCGACTGCAAGTGCTACTTTACCAAATTTCATTTCCAAAATTCTCCTTGTATCCGGTTGTTTAGAGAGGAATGCGGCTGTGGGTCTCACGCGCGCTCAGCGCATGATGTGCCGTCAATGGCAATCAGAGGTGCGAGCACCTCGCATGAATAAGATCGAATCCCCACAACCACTTAATGCAACAACCGCGCGCTCTGTTCCCGATTGCGTGCGCTGGGTGTACTGAAAAGGGACAATGCGAGCCTTTCATTCGGTGGGCTGTGGTGTGTGGGCAAACGAGGCCAGGACGCTATTTGCCCAGTTCCTCTTCCAGCATGGCATCGACGCGATCCTTGCCAGGAAACCCCTCTTCGACCCAGCGCCGTTCGACCTTCTGAAGCGTTTTTGCGACATCAGGGCCTTTATCGACGCCGCGCGCGACGATCTCTCCGCCTTTCAATGGGAAGGTAGGGGGCTGCCAGTCGGAAAGCAGCTTTGCGTCAGCCCCAAGCAATAGCAGGCGATCAATCGCGAAGGGAGGCGTGATGGTATAGGCAAGGGCGCGAGGGTTGACCTGATCGTCATCATCGCGACTGACGGCTGATACCAATTGCGCTCTTTGCGCTTTTGAAAACCGCAGGCGTGCGGAAACGGTCTCGGCAATATCGGGCGAAGTTGGAAGCAGCGCTGCTAGGCGACGAACGGGATCGGGCGCGAAACCTTGCTGCTCCTCCTCTGCCATCAACCCAGCAAGATCGGCGATGAATGCATTGCAAGTCTCAGGCAAAATGACTTTCAGGACGCCGCGTTCGTGCATTCGCGCGATGGTAGGGTGGCAATCGGGCAGGGTGAGCAAACGGAGCAATTCATCAGACACGCGCTCACGGCTCAGGCCTTTCATCGTCTCGGCCATGTCCGCGCAGGCTTCCTCTGCCTCTTCATCGAGTTCCGCCCCGAAACGGGCCTGGAAACGGTAGTACCGAAGAATGCGCAAATGATCCTCGGCAATCCGATCGCGCGCCGAACCGATAAAGCGCACGCGCTGAGCTGCCAGGTCTTTGAGGCCGCCGAAATAGTCTGAAATCTCGAGCGTTTCGGGATGCACATACAGAGCGTTGATGGTGAAATCGCGCCTTGCCGCGTCTTCTTTCCATTCTTGCGCATACGCAATTGTCGCCCGCCGTCCGTCGGTCGCAACATCGCGGCGCAAGGTCGTCACCTCAATCGTGCAATCATCGAAAACAGCTGTGAGTGTGCCGTGATCGATACCTGTCGGGACGGTTCGAATGCCTGCCTTTGCGCAAAGATCGATCACGGTCTCTGGCCGGTGAGTGGTGGCGCAGTCGATGTCATTCACTTCGATATCGAGCAATGTGTCGCGAACCGCGCCGCCCACCCAGCGCATGTTTTCAGCGCCCAAGGCCGCAGTTAGCTGCGATAAAGCTTCGCGGCTTGTCCATGGTGCACGCGGCAAGGTGGGAGCGATCGGTTTGGGCATGGTACTGCCCCTTTAGATGCGCAGCTTTCCTGCGGCAATCCGCCTCGATAGGTTATAGCAAATGGCAGCGGTTACGCCCCAGATGCGAAACCCGTCATAGTGCATATCGAGATAGCGGCGATTGCGGCCCTTCCAAATGGTGCTGCGTTCAGTCCAGCATTCCGGATTGAGAAGGGTGGCAAGCGGCACTTCGAACCAAGCCTCGACTTCGTCTGCGTTGGCGACAAGCGGTAGGCCTGGCTCGATAACTCCAAGAACTGGCGTCACAATAAAGCCTGTTCCTGTGTGATAGGTGTCGGTTGTGCCGATCACTCTCACAGCTTCGCGAGGGAGCGCGAGTTCTTCATCTGCTTCGCGCAGGGCTGCGGCGACAGCGTCTTCGCCGGGATCAATCTTGCCGCCTGGAAATGCCACCTGTCCGGGATGATCGCGCATCGTTGTGGGACGCTGGGTCAGTAGCACGGTGGGGGCGTCATGCTCTACAACCGCAATCAACACCGCTGCTGGCGTGGCGCGGCCATCGGCAAGCTCTGCATCGGTCAAAAGACCATTGAGCTCTTCGCGATGCCCTTTTTCATAGAGCGCCGCGAGTTCATCAAACAGCGCGCTCACAGGGTCAGCCTGTCGCAATCAGGGAAAAGATCGCGCCCTGGCTCGTCACCAGCCAATCATCGCCGCTCGTCTCCATCGCGATCTCGGCCAATTGCGTGTAGGTGGAACGATTGAGGCGCGCCTCGCATCCGCGACGGACATGCAGATAGATGGCAGGCGTTTCCGGATCGCCTGCCGCACGCAGCCCATGATCGGGGCCAACCAGAACCAGTTCGTCGGTGTTCAGCCGAAGCGCGATTTCACCCTCCTTTGCGACGCAATCGACCGCGACAAAGGCGGCATCATCAACTTCGATGCTGAGCTTTTCGACCGGGGTCTGGAGCCAGTGTTGACCTGCCTCATCGCGGATGAGCAAAGACGAAAACGCGCGCACCATCGCCGGGCGATGGATTATACCACCCTCGTGATACCAGGTGCCGTCAGCAGCAATGCGCATATCGCTTTCCCCGATATGCTGCGGGGACCAGGTTTCGACAGGCGGGATTTTGCGCTGCGCTACTTCATCAGCGATCTGCGCAAGAGTGAGTTCAGCGAGGTAGGGTGGGGGATCGTATGGCATAGTGTTTGATGATCGATGGCAGAAGCGGGCGCACTGGGAAAGTGGTTATTGGCCGCTCATTCTCCCCAGGGGCCAAGCATGCCTTCAGCGGGCATGGCAGCAATGGCAGTGCCGCGCGCCAGCAGGCGTTCCTGTTCGTATGGTCCAGGGCAGCGCCAGCCGCCCGTCATTGCAGCGGAAAATCCCCAGCGCCCGTAATAGTCGGCATCGCCAATCAGAACCTGGGCAAGCGGGGTTTGCCCGTTGGCGGCAAGGTGTTTCTCAGCGTCCAGCATTGCCGCCATCAATCCGAGGCCAAAGCCTTCGCCCTGTCTTTCTGGTAGCACGGCAACAGGACCGACCATAATCAGCGGTACCGCGCGGCCTTCCTCATTGCGCGCCTTCTTTTCCCGCAAGGCAATAGGCCAGCACTGGATTGTGCCGACCAGCATTTCCTCCTCGTCAAGCGCGGCAAAACTGAGGGCATCGAGACACTCCATCCCAGCGCGAATGCGATAGGCAGTTCGCGCATGGCGATCAGCGCCGAACGCGCGGTCCAGCAGCGTCTCCACCATGGTGGGCTCCACGCTGGCGAGCGGGATCAGGGATGCTGTTTGAGAGGACATGGATTTGTAAGCGGATGATGTCGCAATGGCGCAGCGAATTAGATCTGCACTAACACCGTCACATGGTGAGCTTTAGCAGCCGACCTGCATCGCCATCTTCTGCAACCCAGATCGCGCCATCAGGCCCTTGTTCTATCGAACGCAACCTGCCGCCGACTTCGAGGCGTTCTTCTTCGCTCGCAGTGCCGTTCGACCCGTCAATCGCAACGCGCACTACTGCTTCCGACTTAAGGCCTGCGATCAGCGCATTACCTTTCCAGGGTGCAAACATATCGCCAGAATAGATGATCATGTCGCCCGGCGCGATCACCGGGGTCCAGTGCATCGCAGGTTTTGTGAAACCATCGTCTTCGGTGTGATCAGGAATGTCGACGCCGTTGTAATTGTCGCCATTGGAGCGGGTGGGCCAGCCATAATTTGCCGCGCGTTCAACGAGGTTCAATTCATCTCCGCCAGCTGGGCCGTGCTCAACTTCCCAGAGGCGGCCTTCAGCATCCCAATCCATGCCGAGGATATTGCGGTGGCCGTAAGACCAGATTTCGTCTGGCACTCCGCTTTCATCAGCAAAGGGATTGCCCTCTGCAGGTGTCCCATCAAGGTTCAGGCGAACCATGGTGCCAAGGGTATTGGTCTTGTCTTGCGCGGGATCCTGCTTTTGCCGGTCACCGCTCGCGATGAAAAGGTATTGCTCATCGGGTGAGACAAGAATGCGATGCGAATAGTGGCCGCGCCCGGTCACTTTCGGCGACTGGCGCCAGATAACTTCAAGCCCTTCGATCGCACACAAATCAGTCGCGTCGCAGGAAAGCGTCCCGCGTCCCAATGCTGCGCCGCGCGTTTCGCCGTCACCCATTTCGGCCCATGAGAGATAAATGGTGCGGCCTGTCAGTTCCTGATCCGCTTCTGATGGGAGAAAGGCAATATCGCCAAGCCCGCCTTGGCCGCCATAGGCTACTTCAGGTGCGCCGCTTACCGTTCCAATTTCGCCGGTCGATGTGTCCATGATTTTCAGGACGCCAGCTTTTTCCGTGATGAACATGACGCCCGTGCCAGGCGCAAACTCAATCGCCCATGGCTCTTCAAACACGCCCATGGTTTCAACCGAGAAATCGCCAGCGCTGCTTCGCGTGTCGGCGCTATCCCCGGTTTCGGCATTGCTGCAGCTTGCGACCATGATGGCTGGGAGTGAGAGAGAAAGAGCGAGTTTCGAAGAGACAGTCATGGATCAAACAACTCCGGATAAACCTGTTGGCACCGCTGCCAAATCGCGCCCTGTTATCATCGGAGTGGATGAAGCGGGCAGGGGCCCATTGGCAGGGCCCGTTGTTGCAGCAGCGGTGGCTGTTGGCGCTCATCTACCCGCAGGGTTGGCGGATTCCAAGGTGCTTTCCGCAAAGCGCCGTGCAGGGCTCGATATCGCCATCCGGGAAAAGTGCGTATGGGCCGTTGCCGTGATCGAGCCTGCCGAAATTGATCGGGTAAACATCTTTCAGGCCACGATGCTCGCCATGACGCGGTGCGTGCGCGACCTGGCGGCTCAACTGGACGGGCAGCAATGCGAAGTCTTGATCGATGGAAATCAAACGCCGAAGGGCCGATGCGAAGAATGGCGATGGCGCGCCCGCGCGATTGTGGGCGGCGACGCGGTAGAGCCGGGTATCAGCGCAGCGTCCATCATCGCAAAGGAATGGCGCGATCGCATGATGATCGAGGCGGCTAAAGACCATCCGGAATATGGGTGGGAACGGAACAAGGGATATGGAACGAAAGAGCATATGGAAGCGTTGCGCGTTCATGGTCCCACACCCCTGCATCGCCAATCATTCGCACCCGTCGCGCAAGCGTCTTTGTTTTAAGGCTCCTCACGCCTAAACGCCCGCGATGCTTCAAGCCATTCTTCTCAGTCTTGCCGGCCTTGTCGGCCTTGCGATCGGCGGTGAGCTGCTGGTTCGCGGCGCTGTGGGCATTGCGCAGAAACTGGGCGTGTCGACGCTTTTTACCGGGCTTGTGATTGTCGGTTTTGCAACAAGCATGCCCGAAATGGTGGCCAGCGTTCAGGCCAGCCTTGCAGGTTCCCCTGAGATTGCGTGGGGCAATGTGGTGGGGTCGAACCTCGCCAATACTCTCTTGATCCTTGGCGCGACGGCCCTCGTCATGCCCATTGCTCTGACAGGGACCGGGCGGCGCGATGCCGTGGTCGCTCTGGGTGCGACTTTGCTATTGTGGGGTTTGGCGATTGCGCAAGTCGGATCGATCTGGATTGGTGCAGGCCTGCTGCTTGCAATCCTCGTCTACATCATCTGGCGATATCGCCACCCAGGCGCTGCTGGCATGGATGAGGATGCGGACGAGGCCCCCACTGTGCTGTGGATTGCCATCGTGCTGTTCGTCGCGGGGCTTGGCGTTCTTATCGCAGGCGGCAACGCGCTTGTGACAGGCGCAATCGATCTGGCGACAATCTTCAACGTGCCAGAAACCGTCATCGGCCTCACCGTTGTCGCTGTGGGGACAAGCCTGCCGGAACTTGCAGCATCCGTTGCAGCGGCCTTACGCGGCAAATCGGGGCTCGCACTGGGGAATGTGGTCGGCTCCAATATCTACAATATCCTGCTGATCGGCGGAGCAACCATGAGCATCGCTCCGCTGCCCCTTCCGGCTGAGCTGGCAGGCCTGCAGATGGCATTGCTCACCGCTAGCGCAGCGATCTTGCTACTGATCTTGTGGAAAGCGAGCAGCATCGGGCGTGTGATCGGTACAGCGCTTCTGACAGCATTCGTGGCGAACACCGCCTTCGTTTTTGCATGAAGTGGCCGAATGTTGAGCGTGATTGAGCGTTCACAAAAGATTTTTCAATATTTCGAGTCCGCAAGGTCACAGTTTCGTGACCCCCTCTATGTCGAGTCCCGCCAAACGCCGGAGACTCCACATCTTGTGGGTTCTTAATTCGTTCCGCAGGGTGATCTCGAGTCTTTACGAGCCATTAACCATAACTGCCTCAAAAACAGCGCTTGACGCGGAGTCCTCGGAGACTCCATGCCTGTGGATAAGTGCTGGAATCCCGATCTGGGACAGAGATTTGAGGCGAGCAAGATGGGCGTGATTGAGACAGGGAAATTGAAACCGGCAGGCGTTGCGAAAGCGCCCAAGGTTGCCGATGCGCGCCCCATTCCGGGCCTTCCGCTGGGTACGATCCTTGGCGGCGATTGCGTTGAGGCAATGCGCACTCTGCCCGACAACAGCGTCGATCTCGTATTTGCTGATCCGCCTTACAATCTGCAGTTGGGCGGCGATCTAAATCGACCCGATGGAAGCCAGGTTGATGCTGTCACCGATCACTGGGATCAGTTCGACAGTTTCCGCGCCTATGATGAGTTTACCCGCGCTTGGCTTGCCGAAGCGCACCGCGTTCTGAAACCAGACGGATCGCTATGGGTCATTGGCAGCTATCATAACATCTTCCGCGTGGGTGCGGCGGTTCAGGACATGGGTTTCTGGATCCTCAACGACATAATCTGGCGCAAGACCAATCCCATGCCCAATTTCAAGGGCACCCGGTTCACCAATGCGCACGAGACATTGATCTGGGCAAGCATGGGCGAAAAATCGCGCTACCACTTCAATTATCGCGCGATGAAGACGCTCAATGATGAACTGCAGATGCGCAGCGATTGGGTAATGCCCATCTGTTCAGGCTCGGAACGGCTAAAAGAAGACGGCAAGAAAGCGCACCCAACGCAAAAGCCTGAAAGTCTTTTGTACCGCGTTTTGCTCGCAACGACCGAAGCAGGAGATGTCGTGCTCGATCCCTTCTTTGGAACGGGCACTACTGGTGCCGTTGCCAAGCGACTTGGTCGGCAATGGGTGGGCTGTGAACGCGAGGAATTCTATCAGAATATTGCGTATAAACGCATAGAGAAGGAACTTCCTCTCGACGAAAGCGCTCTTAAGACAATGCAGTCACGAAAATCCGCGCCCCGGGTCGCCTTCGGGACGTTGGTGGAAACCGGACAGATCGCGCCCGGCACAAAGGTGTTCGACAAGAAACGCCGCTGGGTCGCGATCGTCCGGGCCGATGGTTCGCTTGATTGCAATGGGCAGACTGGCTCGATCCACTCACTGGGCAAGGATTTGCAAGGCGCGCCAAGCTGTAATGGCTGGACATTCTGGCATTACGAAAAGGGCGGTGAAGTGGTGCAGATTGACGCTGCGCGACAGCTCCATCTGCTGGCCAGCGAAGATTAAATCTCGATTTAAAACCTATTCAAAATTCCGCGCTATGGTATGCCTTTCCGTTAAAAATAGGGAGGGGTTCCAGAAATGTCGCTCACACAATCGCTTAGCTTGCCTTGCGGCGCGCAGCTTCCGAATCGCCTGGCCAAGGCCGCGATGACGGAAGGGTTGGCCGATGCGCGGGGCATTCCCACCGAGGAGCTTGAAAGACTGTATGGCATCTGGTCGGATGGCGGCTGCGGGATGCTGCTTTCGGGCAATATCCAGATCGATCGCGACCATCTGGAGCGGCCCGGCAACGTCATAATTGACCGCGAATTGGACAATGATGAGCGCGCTGTTTTCCAGCGCTGGACAAACGCTGCAACGCGCAATGGCAATCATTTCTGGGCCCAGATCAGCCATGCGGGAAGGCAGACATTTTCGACTATCAATCCGCATCCCAAAGCGCCGTCGGCGGTGAAGTTGGGCCTACCAGGCGGACAGTTTGGAGAGCCAGTTGCACTTGAAGATGCGGAAATTGAAGAGATCATAGCTGGCTTCGTGAGGGCGGTTCGGATCTCCAAGGAAGTCGGCTTTACCGGCGTCCAAATCCACGCAGCGCATGGCTATCTCATCTCGCAATTCCTAAGCCCACGCTCCAACCAGCGCGATGATCGCTGGGGTGGGAGCCTTGAAAATCGTGCCCGCCTGCTCCTTACCGTGATCGAACAATCGCGCGCAGAAGTGGGTGAAGCTTTCCCGATCAGCGTCAAACTCAACAGCGCGGATTTTCAAAAAGGCGGATTTGAATTCGAAGACAGCCTTCAGGTCGTCACCTGGCTGCAGGAACGCGGCGTTGATCTGATTGAGATATCTGGCGGCACCTACGAACAACCCAAGCTGCTCGGCATTGAAGGGATGGAGCCTGCCGACAATCCCGGCGTCGCATCCTCAACGGTCGCGCGGGAGGCATACTTTGTCGATTTCGCAAAGGCGATGAAGGATGCTGTTGATGTGCCGCTGATGGTCACCGGCGGTTTCCGCAGCAGGGCGGCGATGGAACAGGCAGTTTCGAGCGGCGCTGCCGACGTGGTGGGCCTTGGCCGTCCGCTATGCGTCCAGACCGATGGCGCAAAACGCATCCTTGAAGGCGCTGACCAATTGCCGAGCGCTGAAAAAACGCTGTCATTGCTACCCGGCGCGCTCAAGTTTCTTGAAGGGATCAAGACGGTGCGAGCCATGGCAGGGTTTGCCACGCAATTCTGGTTCTACATGCAGATCTACGCTCTGGGTAGGACCGGGCGTACAGACCCCGATCTTTCCGTTTTCAAGGCCTGGCGATCGGTTGAAAAAGAGCATGCTCAAAGGTTGAAAGCGAGCCGCGCTTAGACGCTCGCAGCGCTTTTGATCGCTGCTAAGAGACGCCCCTATCCTGCTGTTAATGTTAGGTTTAGGTTGAGTTTCGGCCTTGCTCACACCGCCTCATTTGCGGCACGCCTCACCTTTTACTGACAATCATTTGCAACTTATATTCAGGTTACTTCGTATCATAGGGCATCCCGGTTCAATCACCGGGATTGGACGGGAAAAACTGTTCTGCGGCTCGTCCCCACTAACACCGGGCCGCACCCCTAAGGAGAATACCATGTCTATTCGTACAATTGCTCTTGGCGCAGTAGCTATGAGCGCGTTGGCGATCCCCTCAATTGCCCAGGCACAAGATGATGACGGCGGCATTTACGTCGGCGTAAGCGGCGGCGTCGCTCTGCCAAGCGACAGCAACAATTCCGGCGAGTTTGACGCCACTGTGCCTGCCACCCCCGATTTCGGTGAGATTCCCGCCGGGACTGAACTTGCTTGGGAAACCGAGAACGACACCGGCTTCGCGATTTCTGGTCAGATTGGCTATGATTTCGGCAACGGTTTCCGTGCTGAACTGGAAGGCACGTACAACGAATACAATGTCGACACGCACACCGGTCTGACCGTCGGCGGTGCCAACATCGACGCTGTGGACGTTGCCGTGCTCACTCGCGGCACGCCCGACGCTGCAAACCCGACAGTGGGTGCCGTGATTGCCGACGGGCAAGGTGATGTTTCGAACCTCGGCATCTTTGCCAACGTGTTTTATGACATTCAGACCGGCAGTGGTTTCAAGCCCTATGTCGGCGCCGGTGTCGGCTATCAGTCGACTGACGTTGAATACAGCCCATCAGGCGTGCTTGTTGGCGATGATAGCGACGGTTCGTTCGCGTATCAGGCGATGGCCGGCGCAAGCTTTGAGCTTTCCGAGCAAGCTGAGATTTTTGGCCAGTATACCTACCGCTCCAACTTCAGCGATGCCGATATCGAGCTTGACCTGCTGCCAGCAACGCTTGGCGTTGAAAGCGCGCAGTCGATCATTTCGGCGGGTGTCCGCTTCAAGCTTTGAAGTCAAAGTTGAAAAGAAACGAGTTATGAAGAGGAGCCGGGCGGAAACGTCCGGCTTCTTTTTTGTGGGCGCATGAGCGCGGCCAAGTTGCTCGATACAGCCAGGCTGAGTAAGCCCGGAGCGATGAGCAGCGCAGCAATCTACCTCCATCCCATTGGCCTCAGCGCCTCTCCGCAATCCGAAGCGGGAGAGGAAGGTCCGGCATCAATCCGGCTCGCAGGCTCAATGGCTTATGCCAGCCGGTTTGCGCTGGTGGTGCGCGAGGATGGAGCGGTGACGCATCGCCGCGTCTTCGGATTGAAGGACGCGGACGGCGCTCTCAATGAGCCGGGCGGTACATTGTCTGAGGAAGCGCGCGCGCAGTGGGCCAATCTCCAAAAAGCGCATGAGCCATGGGATGTCGGTGCGCGCACTATCCGGTACGATCAGCCGCAAGTGATGGGCATCCTCAATGTGACGCCTGATAGTTTCTCGGACGGCGGTGAATTCGACACAGCGGAGGCGGGGCGAGAGCATGCCGCTGCTATGCTGGAAGCAGGCGCGTCGATCATCGACATAGGCGGGGAAAGTACGCGCCCCGGCGCGCAGGCCACTTTCGAAGGCGACGAGATTGAGCGGGTGATCCCGGCGGTCGAATATTGCACCAGCATGGGTGCAGCAATCAGCGTCGATACGAGGCGCGCAGGCGTTTTGGAGGCAGCGTTGGAAGCTGGCGCGCAGATCGCCAACGACGTTTCCGCTATGCGGTACGATCCGCGCATGAGCGAACTTGCCGCGAACTCCGGCTGTCCCGTCATCCTCATGCACGCGCCGGGTGCTGGCGAAAACCTGCACGATGGCGGCGAGTATCTAGATGTGGTGAGCGAAGTGTTCGACTTCCTGAAAGACGCACGCACCAAAGCAATCGCAGCGGGGATTGCGGAACATCACATCATGCTCGATCCCGGTATCGGCTTTGGCAAATCTCTTGGCGATAACCTCGCGCTGATGAATGCCTTGCCGCTGTTCCATGCCCTTGGATCGCCACTCATGGTGGGCGCGAGCCGTAAGCGGATGATCGGCGCGCTGAGTCGCGAAGAAGATGCGGATCAACGCCTCGGCGGATCCATTGCCCTTGCGATGCGCGCCATGGAGGCGGGCGTCCATGTGTTGCGGGTCCACGATGTTGCAGAAACCGTTCAGGCTCGAAATGTATGGCGCGGATTGCGCGATGCAGCGCTGACCGATTTCAGCCAATTGCCAGCCATTTAATCCGTGCCCTTCGCTCCGCGTCGCAATTGCGTCATGAAGCAACCATAAGAAATGCCTGATCATTCAATTCAAGGAAACGTCGATGCGCCGTCTTTCGATCTTCGCCGCTGCTACCACTGCTATCGCTGCACTCGCCACATCGCCTGTGACTGCCGATGATCATGGCGAAGTGCCGCTGTCAGCCGAAGACCTCTTGGCGCCGTACTACGCGAAGCTTTCGAAAAGCGTTGAATTGCCTGTCGCACCGGCCAATGCATCGCTTGCGTCCGATGCTGTCATCACCCGCCTCGCCTTTGGCAGCTGCAATCACCAACTGCGTTCGCAAGCCATATGGAGCAAGATTGCGGCAGCTGATCCGCAGCTGTTCCTGTTTATCGGCGACAACAATTATGGCGATCAAAGGTGGGCGGGCGATGCGTCGCTGGGCACGCTGCGTGATGCCTATGGGGTGCAGGCGAACACCCCGGAGCTGGCCGATTTTATGGCCAAAGTCCCCATGATGGTGACCTGGGATGATCACGATTTCGGCTTTAACGATGGCGGGGCAAATTTTGCCCACCGCGGGTGGGCCGAGACGATCTTCGAGACTTTCTGGAATTCGTCAGAAGAAGTTCGCTCGCGCCCCGGCGTTTATGAAAGCCGGATTTTCGGCCTTGAAGGGCAGCGCACCCAGGTGATTGTGCTCGACACCCGTTTCTTTCGTTCTGAGTTTGATCGAATTGAATACACGCCCGATTGGCCGCCGCTTGGCCCCTATGTGCCGAGCGAAGATGCTTCGAAGACGATGCTGGGTGACGCCCAATGGAACTGGCTTGAGCAAGAGCTCGCCAAGCCTGCCGATTTCCGGATCATCGCTTCCTCCATTCAAGTTTTGACCGACGCGCATAATTATGAAAGCTGGGAAGCGCTGCCTCTGGAGCGCGCGAAGCTTTACGAGATGCTGGCAAACCGCGAGGAAAGCGGGATGGTTCTTCTCTCAGGCGATCGCCATGCAGGCGGCATCTACGCGGATGCTACGCCAGAAACCAAGGGCGAAATGATCTGGGAGCTCACCAGTTCATCGCTCAACTATTCATTTTCGAGCACCGAACGGAACACGGCCCGCGAACCCGATCCCAAACGTCTTACTGACTTTATATCTGAGGAGAATTTTGGCTTGATAGAGATCGATTGGGACAATCGCACTTTCACCATGTCAATGCGCGGCAGCGAGGGTGAAGAGCGGGTGACGCGAACGGTCGAATGGTAAGCTAAAGCGTAAAGCCCCCATCATCGACCAACACATGACCGGTGAGATTGGGGGCGGCATCGCTCAACATATAGAGGATGTTCTGAGCCGTTTCTCGCGACGTTGCGAAGCGGCCGAGAGGCGTCGTCTTCGCCATATTGGCAATGACAGCTTCCCGCCCGTGTTTTGCCACGGCAGCGACAAAATCAGGCCCGCTTTCCCAGATCGCCGTGTCGACGCCGCCGGGTGCAATTGCATTGACGCGGATTTTGGCGACAGCGTTTTCAGCCGCTGCCATCCGTGCCATATGAGCAACGGCTGCCTTGGATACGCCATAGGGCCCTGTCCCGGGGACTGGTTTAACCCCAGTGCTTGAGGCGGTAATCACAACGCTTCCGCCATTGCCTCCGTCGCGCATCGCCCGAATCGCTGAGCGCATGGTGAGAAATGCACCGTCGAGGTTCACATCCATCACGCGCCGCCACTCGGCCATCGTGATATCTGCAAGCGCGCCGCCCGTGCCAATCCCGGCATTTACAACAGCGTGATTGAGACCTTCCAACTGCGGCCCAAGATCATCCCACAAAGCTTCATCTGCAACGCTGCCCGTGATGCGCACAGCCTCGCTTTTGCCAAGATCAAGCGCAGCCATACCCGCCTCGTCCACATCCACGAGGATAAGCTTGGCAGCGCCGCGTTCGGCAAGCAATTCAGCGCAGGCAGCGCCGATCCCGGACGACGCGCCCGTGACAAGCGCGATGCGTCCTTCAAAGTCTGCAGGATTTGTCATGGCGCGGGCCTTAGCCCAACGCTGCGCGCAATCAAGCTACGTTGTCGATGCCAAGGTCGCTGAGCTTGCGATAGAGCGTCGAACGGCCAATGCCCAAACGCCGCGCCACCTCTGTCATACGGCCGCGATAATGGCCGATGGCAAGACGAATGACGTCCGCCTCGATCTCTTCGAGCGGACGCAGATTACCGTCTTCGGTGTAGAGCATCACGCCCACACCTTCGTGGAGGTGATTGGTGGCGTTCTCTTTCTGATCGCCCAGAAGCTCGGACAGTTGCGGGAAGCTCTCGTCAGTAAGCGAATCGCCCTCGCAATAGACGGCCGCGCGGAACAACACCGATTGCAGCTGTCGAACGTTGCCCGGCCAATCGAATGCCGAAAGCAGCGCGAGTGCGTTGTCGGAGACTGAGAGATGCTTCAATCCCGGCTGTTCACCAATGCGCGCAAGGAAGTGGCGCGTCAGGGCGGTGATATCGCCGGTGCGCTCCCTCAGCGGAGGAATGGCGATCAGCGTGGCGCCAAGTTTCTTGGCGAGATCTTTTTCGAACTGACCGGCTGCGACCAGCGTTTTGAGCGGGAAATTACTTGCGGTCAGCAGGCGCACATCAATGCGGAAACCGTGCGCGGCGCCAACGGGACGAACGATCCCGGTGTCGAGCGCTTCGGCAAGGCGTTTTTGTACGGGAGCGGGCAACCGGTCCACTTCGTCCAGAAGCAAGGTGCCGCCATCGCAGTGCTGCATTGCGCCTATCTGGCGGTCAAATGCGCCGGGAAAAGCGTTTGGTTCATGCCCGAACAGCACGGATTCGATCGAATTGGGCGGAACACTTGCGACATTGATGACCCGCAACGCTTCTTTTGAGCGCGGCGAGGATGCGTGCATGGCGCGCATCAGCATTTCTTTGCCCGTGCCGCTTTCCCCTTCGATCAGGACGTGGCCGTGACCGCGAGCCGCTTTGGCAGCTTTCGCAAGCGCGGTGCGAAAGCCTGGCGCGGTGCCAATCATCGCATCAAAATCGAGGCTCGCTGACATCTTCTCCGTGAGCGGTGCAAGCTCATCGCGTGGTGCTTCGCGTGTTGTCACTGCACGAAGCGCTTCCATCAGACGGTCAGGCGAAACGGGTTTGACGAGGTAATCGCTCGCACCTGCTCGCATCGCTTCAACTGCAAGCAGCGGCGAAGCGCTGGTCGTCAGCATCAAAATGGGGAGGGCAGGTCGACGCTCTTTAAGTTCTGCAATCAGCGCGCAGGCATCATCGCCCGGCACCCATTGATCAAGAAGGATCGCGGACAGCTGCATGCCTTCACGCGTGCCCAACGTGGCAATCGCGGTGTCAGCATCAGGCGCAACCAGTGTGCGCCAGCCTTCACGCGCAGCGATTGCCGAGATTAGCCGCGACTGTGCAGGCTCATCATCGATCAACATGACCAGACGCGCGTCTGTTTGCTGTTCTGTCTCCGCCATGATTGGCAAGGACCCTCCGATGCCCCGGCAATCGTCCCGGGGTGAAACGTTCGTCGGGCATAGAATCATCGAGTAAATACGGTGTTAAGGCTGTTAGTCCCGATGCACGTCTCGACCCATTCTGAGCCGCTCCTTCAGCGCGGCCAGCCGCAAGCCCTGACTTTGCGTGACTGATAAATGAGTGAGCTTGAGCCCTCGCACGCCGTTCGGTACGGGAACATGAACGGGATGAAATTTTATAAAGGATTTAACAATTTGGCGGGTTTTGGCAGGGGCCCAGTCTTGGGTCTAACGGACAATGCAACCCCGCATCCAACAAGGCTTGCGGTAAATTTGTCGCAACCTTATGCCCACCTCCCCGTTGTCTAGTGTGATAACGGATGGTTTAAGCAAGCTTTCGGTAACCAATTGGGATCCGAAATCAGACATCAAACTTGGTTGAAGAGGGAAAACTCACACAATGAGCACGCATGACATGGAAAAGGCGCGGGAGACCTATGGTGGCTTCATGAGCGCGCTGAAATATTCCATCCCCGTTATCGCCGTGATCGTTCTTTTCGTGATCTCGCTGATCGCTGACTAGGGATCGATAACGCATCGGAGAGATAAAGAGCCTGGCCAAAGAGCCGTTAACAGGGGCGCATTTGTGAAAATTGCCATTTTGAAAGAGCGCAGCGCGGGTGAAACGCGCGTTGCGGCGACGCCGGAAACGGTCAAAAAGTTTGCCGGCCTTGGCAATGAACTTTTCGTCGAAAAAGGCGCTGGCCTCACTGCTTCGATCACCGATGAAGCCTACACCGAAGCGGGCGCGAGCGTTGGCACGGCAGAATCCACGGTAAAGGACGCTGATATTGTTCTCGGCGTTCAGGCACCCGAGGTGGAACTGCTGAAAGGCGCAAAATCGGGCGCCATGATCGCGGCCTTGTTCGATCCCTTTCAAAAAGGCGATCTGGTCAAAGAGTACGCGAAGGCAGGGTTTGAAGCGCTGTCGATGGAATTCATGCCGCGCATCACGCGTGCGCAATCAATGGATGTCCTGTCCAGCCAATCGAACCTTGCCGGCTATAAGGCGGTTCTGGCGGCAGCGGATACCTATGGCCGCGCTTTCCCGATGATGATGACAGCGGCTGGCACTGTGCAGGCCGCCAAATGCTTTATCATGGGTGTGGGCGTTGCAGGGCTTCAAGCGATTGCGACCGCGCGGCGGTTGGGCGCTCAGGTATCTGCCACCGATGTTCGCTCTGCCACCAAGGAACAGATCGAAAGTCTTGGCGCTAAAGCGATCTTTGTCACCGATGTTGAAGGGATCGAAGGCGAAGGTTCAGGCGGTTATGCCACCGAGATGAGCGATGAGTACAAGGCTGCTCAGGCAAAGCTGGTGAGCGAGCACATCGCCAAACAGGACATCGTCATTACCACCGCACTGATCCCCGGACGCGCTGCGCCGGTGCTGATCACCGATGCGCAAATCGCGACGATGAAACCGGGCAGTGTGATCTTTGATCTTGCCGCCCCGCAAGGAGGCAATGTCGAAGGCTCTGAACCTGACAAGACGGTCGAAAAGCACGGCGTCAAAATCATCGGCTTTGCCAACACGCCAGCGCACCTTGCCGCGGACGCATCCGCGCTGTTTTCACGCAACCACTTCAACTTCCTCTCTGCCTTCTGGGACAAGGAAGCGGGCAAGCCCGAACTCGATGAAGAGATTGGTGATGCCATTCGTCTGACGAAGGGCGGCGAGATCGTGAATGAAAGGCTGAATGGGTGAATTTCGAGGCAGCGCGCGAATTCGTCACGAAGCATAAATGGTGGGTGGCGGCCCTGCTGGTTGTCGTCGCAGGATACACCTTTGGGAAGGATATGGCGCTGCGCGACAACGCACGCGATGTCGATCAAATCAGCGCAGGGGCGCAAGTATAATGGACTTTATCTCAATCCTTTCGATCTTCGTGCTGGCGTGTTTCGTCGGCTATTACGTGGTCTGGTCGGTCACGCCTGCGCTCCACACGCCTTTGATGGCGGTGACCAATGCGATTTCTTCGGTGATTATCGTCGGCGCGCTGATTGCGGCTGCTGAGGCAAGCAGTCCTATTGCAAAATATCTCGGCTTGTTCGGGGTGGTTCTTGCGAGCGTGAATATCTTTGGCGGCTTTGCCGTGACTGAGCGAATGCTGGCGATGTACAAGAAGAAGGAGAAGTGAGGATGGAAAAGCTCACCTCCGTCATCCCAGCGAAAGCTGGGATCTCGTTCGGCCCGCTCCGCGCCCGATATTTAGCGATCCCAGCTTTCGCTGGGGTGACGACTTTTCTTGCGACGCCAGCTCACGCGGCGACGGGCGATACGGGTACACCTGCCTGGGCTATGCTCGCCTATCTCGTGGCCGGCGTGTTCTTCATCCTCGCACTTCGCGGGCTGTCCAGCCCTGCCACCAGCCGCGCGGGCAACCGGTACGGGATGGTCGGCATGGTGCTGGCGGTGGGGACAACGCTCATCACCCACCAGCTTGCGACTTGGTATGAAATAGCGATTGCCATCGGGATTGGCGGCGCGATTGGCTTTGTCATTGCGCGCAAGATCGCGATGACATCCATGCCGGAGCTGGTCGCTGGTTTTCACTCGCTGGTTGGTCTTGCCGCGGTTGTCGTGGGGCTTGCAGCTTGGCTGAACCCGGCGGCTTTCGGAATAACTGATGATGCGGGTCAAATCCTGCTGGTCAGCCGGATTGAGCTTGGCCTTGGTATCGCCATCGGCGCGATCACGTTTTCAGGTTCGGTCATCGCCTTCCTCAAACTATCGGGCAAAATGAGCGGGTCGCCGATCCTGCTTCCTGCCCGCCATGTCATCAATCTTGGCACGCTTGCTGCGATCCTCGGGCTTGTCGGCATGTATGCTGTCTCACCCGAAGGTGGAGCAGGTGAGGGCTGGATGATCCCGGCGATCACAGTGCTCGCTTTTGCCATTGGCTTCCTGCTGATCATCCCCATTGGCGGCGCGGATATGCCGGTCGTTGTCTCGATGTTGAACTCGTATTCGGGTTGGGCAGCGGCGGCGATGGGCTTCACGCTCGGCAATTCGGCGATGATTATCACCGGCGCTCTCGTTGGCTCGTCGGGTGCAATCCTTTCCTACATCATGTGCAAGGCAATGAATCGCAGCTTTATCAGCGTGATTGCGGGCGGCTTTGGTGCGGATGACAGCGGGGGTGTGAGCGGCGAGCCCCGCGAACAGCGTCCTTACAAGCAAGGCAGCGCGGATGATGCAGCTTTCATGTTGGAGCAGGCCGAAAAGGTCATCATCATTCCCGGATACGGCATGGCGGTCGCGCAGGCCCAGCACGTGTTGCGCGAAATGGCGGATGCGCTGAAAGAGAAAGGCGTCGACGTCAAATATGCGATCCACCCCGTGGCAGGCCGGATGCCAGGGCATATGAACGTGTTGCTGGCAGAGGCAAACGTGCCCTACGATGAAGTGTTCGAACTGGAAGACATCAATTCAGAATTCGCGCAAGCCGACGTCGCCTTCATCATCGGCGCGAATGATGTGGTGAACCCAGCGGCGAAAACCGACAAGTCGTCGCCAATCTACGGCATGCCCGTGTTTGATGTTGATAAGGCAAAGCAAGTCTTCTTTATCAAGCGTTCTATGGGCGGTGTCGGCTATGCGGGCGTTGATAACGATGTGTTCTATATGAACCAGACCGTGATGCTTCTCTCGGACGCAAAGAAGATGGTCGAGGAAATCGTCAAAGCCTTGGACTAAGCTCAATTCGGGAGGGGATTGATCGATGAAATGGGTGATTGCTCTGCTGCTTGTGTGCGCAGGTTTGGCGGGCGGCTATCTGCTGTTCAGCCGCGATGGTGTGGTTGAGCAGGTCACCGAAGCGCGCGTTGAACAGGCCTTGCTCGACAACGGCCTTCCCATACCCATGGCCGAATGCATGGCCCCGCGTCTAGTGGACCGGTTGACCATCACCCAATTGCGCAAACTCGAACGCTTCGCTCCGCAAGAGGGTGAGGGCTCTGTCCCAAGCTCCACCGGAGAAGCGCTTGGTCGGCTGCGCCGGGTCGATGATCGCGAAGCGATTGAGACAGTGGTGACGGTAGCAGGTGGCTGCGGTTTTGATCTGATGATGCAAGGGCTTTGATCGCGCGATGAAGTGGGCTCTGCGCATCGTATTGGGCTTGACCGTGGTGCTGGGCATTGCGTTTCTGCTGCTCCGCACGCCTGACACCGACCCCGCTGAAATGCGCGCAAAATATGGCGGCGAACCTTCGCAATTTGTCGAGATAGGCAACGGCGTGAAAGTGCACCTTCGCGATGAAGGGCCAAGAGATGCGCAGGCCATCGTGCTCCTGCACGGATCCGCAGCCGATCTTCACACTTGGGAGCCGTGGGTGGAAGGGCTCAGCGATACTTTCCGTGTCATTCGCTTCGATCAGGTTGGCCACGGGCTGACCGGGCCCGATCCTGAAGGCGATTACTCGCTCGACAATTTCGTATCCGATATCGATGAAGTCGCCGACAGCTTGGGGCTCGAGACATTCATCCTGGCGGGCAGCTCGATGGGCGGCTCGCACACGGCGGCCTATGCGATGGCGCACCCTGAACGTCTTGCCGGCGCGGTACTCGTCGGGGCGAGCGGCGCTCCCGTTCGAGGCGATCGAACATCCAGCCTAACCTACAAGCTCGCGCAGACGCCCGGCATCAATCAGATCATGGCGCAGATCACACCGCGTTCCATGATCGAAGACTCCTTTGAAGAGATGGTCAGCAACAAGACGATCATGACCGATGACGTCGTCGATCGTTATTGGGAATTGCTGCGCTATCCCGGCAATCGTGAGGCAACCATTGCCCGCTTTTCCAACCCCCGCACTTCGTTCGAAGCAGAACAGCTGGCCAAGGTGAACGTGCCCGCTCTCATCCTGTGCGGAGAGGAGGATCCGCTGATCCCGATGCCGTCATGCAATTGGTATGACGAGAATTGGCCGCGCTCCAGAATGGTCAGCTATCCGGGTATCGGCCATTTGCCTCACGAAGAAACGCCGGAGGCCACTTTGGAAACGCTCAAAGAGTGGATGATGAATCTGTCGGAAACCACGTAAACCCCTCAAAAGCCTTCGGGTTTATCCTTCACTGGACTGTGGCAAGGCTTCATCGCTACACCCTGCTGAATTGATTTGCAGATTCGAGGGCCACTTTGCGCAAACTGGGTTTAATCGGCGGTATGAGCTGGGTCTCAACCGCGCTGTATTACGAGCGGATCAACCGCTTCATCCAGAAAGGCGCAGGTCCCATGGCGAGCGCGCCACTGTTGATCGAAAGCCTCGATTTCACCGAGCTGCACGGATTGAATTCAGACGAAGATTGGTCACGCGCAACCGAAGTGCTCGTTGCAAGCGCCAAACGGCTTCAGGATGCCGGGGCAGAGGCGCTGCTGATTGGCGCGAACTCGATGCACCGGGTCTACCGTGATATCGAAGCCGAGGTCGATGTTGAGATCATTCATATCGCCGAATGTGTCGGGATGAAGCTCAAAGCATCGGGCATCAAGAATGTCGCTCTGCTCGGCACGCGCAATGTCATGACCGAAGGGTTCTACCGGCGCCGCCTGGTAGCACACGGGATCGATATCCTTCCGCCCGACATGGGCAATGTCGAAACGCTCGACCGGATCATCTACGATCAGCTTATGGTCGGGAAGATCAGGCGCGATTCCGAACGCGCCTTAAAAACGATCATCACCAACAAGGAGCAGGAAGGAGCCGACGCGATAGTGCTCGCCTGCACCGAACTTGATCTGATCGTCGACACCAAGGCGAACGTCCTGCCAGTGTTTGATTCGACCGTAATCCATTGCGAAGCAGCGGCTGAATGGATTCTCGGCTCCGACGAAGTTAACTAGTCCGCAACTCAACCCTATGCCGGAACGGTTGGTCGCAGGGCTCTCTATTTGGGGGATGCGGCGAGGCCTTGGGCTCTCTACGTGCCGTCATGAATTTGTAGTCTTTCTGTACCGCTGCAAATTCCGGGCTCTCGGGTCGCTTTGCCGATAGCCCGGGGCCGCTTGCCAACCCCAAATTCTGCCGGGCGAGCGGCCCCTCGACCCTTTTTAAAACCGCGAAACTGCGCCGTTAAGGCTTTCGGATGGACAGAATGTCCACAAGCGCGCCGAGCGTTGCCAATCTGTTCGCCTTGAGCCGTTTTCGGCGCTGTCCTAGGTCGCTAACCCATTATGACACGCGCCGCCTACGCTGCTGATCCACATGCACCCAGCGAGCGCGGCTTTGGCGGCCGCGAGTTCGATGGCGGCGGCAGCATCGAAGGCTCTACTGAGCGACGCGGCCCGCGCACCGCATTCCAGCGTGATCGTGATCGCATCATCCATTCGATGAGCTTTCGCCGGTTGAAAGCGAAAACGCAGGTCTTCATCGCGCCCGACGGCGATCACTATCGCACCCGCTTAACCCACAGTCTGGAAGTCGCGCAGATTGGCCGAGTATTGGCGCGCGCGCTGGGTTTGGATGAAGACCTCACCGAAGCTTTGTGCCTCGCGCATGATCTGGGTCATCCTCCATTCGGACATGCTGGCGAAAACGCGTTGTCAGAAGCGATGGCCATGTTTGGCGGATTTTGCCACAACGCGCAGGCGCTTCGCACGGTCATGCGGCTGGAAAGTCCCTATCCGCTCCACGATGGATTGAACCTCACCTGGGATCTTCTAGAAGGGCTCGCCAAGCACAATGGCCCGGTTGAAGCGCCAAACTGGGCGCTCGCGGGGCTGGACGCGGCATTTCCGCTTGATTTGGGTACATGGCCATCATTGGAAGCGCAGATTGCCGCGATCAGCGATGATATCGCGTATGACAATCACGATATTGACGACGGCTTGCGCGCAGGCTTTCTGGATCTTGATGACCTGCTTGAAATGGATTTCCTCAGCGATCAATGGCGGATGGTCGAAAAACGCTTTCCCTCCGCGCCAAAAGACCGTCTGTTGCGCGAGCTTGTGCGGGGACAGATTGGTTTGATGGTGAATGATGTGCTGGAACATACGCGGCGCGAGGTGAAGGGAATGACTTCGGTCGATAACGTGCGCGCGGCGGGTCGCCAATTGGCCAGCTTTTCACCCGAAATGGCAGCGCATGAGCGTGAGCTTAAAGCCTTCATGTACGATAAGCTTTACTTCCATCCCGAACAAGTTGCTGCCGCCGCAAAAGCGCGCGATGCAGTGGCACGGTTGTTTGCCGCTTACTCGCAGGATGCGAGACTGATGCCGGCCGAATGGCGCGAGCGCCTCCCTGAAGAACAACCGGCGCGCGCGCGGTGCATTGCGGATTTCATCGCCGGGATGAGCGACAGATTTGCAATGAACCAGTGCGCAGAGATTTACGGCGAAGTGCCCAATGGATTGACCAATGTCTGAGACCACGGGCGAATATTTCCGCAAGGCCGATGCCGAGGCAACAAAGACGCCCGTGCGCATTGGTCTTGTCGGCGCAACGGGCCTGATCGGTCGCCGTGTCATTCACATTTCAAGCCACAGCGAGACGGCCCGCATCGTCGGCATCGCTCGACGCGAGATTGAAATGCCTGTCGGAACGCGCATGGAAGTGTTTGTCGCATCGTCCGACAAGTGGGGCGAGGTTTTCGAAGCGGTTCGCCCACGCGCTTTGATTTGCGCACTTGGCACGACGCTTAAAAAAGTGGGCGGGGACGAAGAAGCTTTTCGAGCGGTTGATCAGGAAATGGTGCTGAACACCGCCAACGCTGCGCACGAAGCGGGCGTGCCCAATCTCGTGCTGGTGAGCGCCGCAGGTGCCAATCCCGGATCGAAAAATTTCTACATGCGCGTCAAAGGCGAAACCGAAATGATGGTTTCGAAAGTCGGCTTCAAGCGGCTCGACATTTTGCGGCCCGGTCTTTTGAAAGGCGCGCGCAATGATGATTTCCGCATGGCGGAAGGGATTGCGAAAACGCTTAGCCCTATCATTGATCCATTGCTGCCGAAGAAGTGGGAAATGTTCCGCTCGGTTGATGCTGATCTGGTGGCAGAGGCAGCGCTTGGTCTTGCAATCAGGCGCGCGCAGGGCCGCTTTACTCACGATAATGACGCGATGAAGCGCGCGGCCCGCGAATGGCGGATGAAGGCTGGAATTCCCGAAAAGGAAGAGGAAGACTGATGGATTGGAACCCGGTCTTTGGCGCGGTCAACATGCTCGCTCTTATCGCCTGGATCGGGCTCATTTTTCTACCGCGATGGCCCGCGCTGTTATCAGCTGTTCTTTACGTCGGGGTCGGGCTGTTGTGCCTCATCTATTCGGTCGGCCTCATCGGCATAGCCACCGGTATGATTTCGCCGGGATCAGACGCTGGCAGTTTGGACATCTCCTCGATTGAAGGTGTGCGAGCGTTTTTCGCGAGCGATGGCGGATTGACCGTGGGCTGGACGCACTACCTCGCATTCGACTTATTCGTCGGGCTATGGATCGCGCGCGATGGCGATGCAAAAGGCGTCAATCGTTTCATTCAGGCACCCATTCTGTTTGCAACGCTGATGGCGGGGCCATTGGGCCTCTTGATCTGGCTGATCGTGCGCGAACCGGCAGCGCGCGCCCAAGGGCGATTTCGCTGACGTAACGCGGTGTGCAATTCGCTGGACCTTGGCCGGGCGAATGGCTTAATCCTGCGGATCAACGACATAACGGGCAGAGAGATATCTATGACGGCAGAAGCGCACCACGGCTTTACCACCTTCGATCAATTCCTGCATTTCTGGGCCAAAGAGCGGCCAGATGCCACGGCTCTGGAGGAAGGGGACAGGCGCTTCACCTATGCCGAAACTGATGAACTCACTCGGCGCATCATTACCTGCCTTCAAGATCGCGGGATCGGGAAGGGCGATCGGATCAGCTGGCTTGGCAAAAACTCCGATATCTACTTTCTGACCCTTTATGCCGCAGCGCGGATGGGTGCGGTGATGGCTCCCATTGGCTGGCGGCTAGCAGCTCCCGAGATCGGCTATATCCTTTCAGACACCGGTGCAAAGCTGGTGGTTGCAGGCGATGATTTTGTTGAGACAGCATCACAGGTCGCCGGTTCCCTTTCCACATCACCGCAAGTGGTTCGGGGTGAGGATTTCCTCGAAGAAGCGCGCGCTGCTTCCCCTGCTGAATATACGCCAGTTGATGCCGATGCGCCCGTCCTTCAGCTCTATACATCGGGCACAACGGGCAATCCAAAAGGCGTGCAACTCTCCAACGCGAACCTGTTCAGCCTGCGCAAGCCAAGCATTGACGCGCAGCTTCCATGGCAGAATTTCCAGCCAGACGATTGTGTTCTCATCGCAATGCCATGCGCGCATATCGGGGGCACGGGTTCCGCGCCTATCAGTGTGAGCAACGGTGTAAGGTTGTTGGTGCAGCCCGAATATACGCCGCAAGGCGCGCTGGAAGCGATTGAGAGCGGGGCGACGCTCTTGTTTCTCGTCCCTGCCGCAATCCAGATGATGGTCCAGCATCCTCGGGCCAAAGAGACCGATTTTTCAAATCTGCGCTATCTTATGTATGGCGCTGCGCCCATGCCGCTTGAGCTTTTGAAGGAGGCCGTGCGCACCATGCCCGATACCGGCTTTATGCAGGTTTATGGCATGACGGAGACGACCGGCACGATATCGCTGCTGCCGCCCGAGGATCACGACCTTGAGGGCAACGAGCGTATGCGATCTGCGGGCAAAGCTGTTCCCGGCGTGGAAATCGAAGTGCGCGGAGAAGGCAACAAGGAAATGCCACGCGGCGAAATCGGTGAGATTTGCATCAAGTCGCCCTCTAATACGGCGGGATACTGGAAGCTGCCTGAAGCCACTGCGAGCACGATTGACGATGATGGCTGGCTGCACACCGGCGATGCCGGGATCATGGACAACGATGGCTATGTTTACATCCAGGACCGGATCAAGGACATGATCATTTCAGGCGGCGAGAATGTATATCCTGCCGAAGTGGAAAGCGCGATCTATGGCCATCCAGCCATTGCCGAAGTCGCGGTGATTGGCATTCCGAGCGAGAAATGGGGCGAGGAAGTAAAAGCCTGCTGCGTCGCCAAGCCGGGCATGGAAATCGAGGAGGCCGACGTGATCGCTTACACGCGAGAGCGGATCGCAGCGTTCAAGGCTCCCAAAAGTGTCGACGTTATTCCTGAAATGCCGCGCAATGCATCTGGCAAAATCCTTCGCCGACAATTGCGCGCTCCCTACTGGGAGGGGCAAGAGCGGCAGGTCGGGTAGCGGCGAAATTCCTAAGGAACGCCGATGTCAAACAAGGCGAGCATGGATGATGTGAGCGAGCAAGGCGCAAAGCAGCACGCGCCCGCAACCTTGCGCAATCGCGATGCCATCCTTGGCGTGTTGCGGCAGGAATTACCCGAATGGGGCGTTGTGCTTGAAATTGCCTCTGGCAGCGGCGAACATGCGATCTATTTTGCGGAGAACATGTCTGCGCTAACCTGGCAGCCGAGCGACCCCGATCCGGGTGCCTTGGCATCGATTAAGGCTTATGGAGCGGAGTATCCGGGCGTGAATTTGCGTGAACCGGTGCGGCTCGATGCATGCGCCGCGACATGGCCGATAAAGCGCGCCGATGCGATGGTGTGCATCAATATGGCGCACATCAGCCCGTGGGCGTCGACCGAGGGCCTGTTTGATGGCGCGGCCAGAACGATGGATGCGCCGGACGCGCCCCTCATCCTCTACGGACCATACTTTGAGAACAATGTGCAAGCTGCGCCGTCAAACCTTCAGTTCGATGTGAGCCTGAAGTCGCGCAACCCCGATTGGGGTATCCGGCGGATTGAAGACATGGATAAGGTCGCCGAACAAAACGGCTTTATTCGGACAGCTCGTTTCGAAATGCCTGCGAACAACCTGTCGCTGGTCTACCGCAGGCAATAGCGCGATCAATCGATCGCGCGCTCACCCGCTTCGCCAACGGATTGGATATCTTCACCAACGCCTTTGACAGTGTTGCATGCAGCCGTGGCAAGCAGCAGCGCCGACATGGCGGCAGTGATTACGGTGTTGCGGATCATCGGAATTCCTTTCGTTTTGTCACACTAAGCAGCGTTGGCTGTATTCGGTTTCTCACGTGCGAGGAGCCGTTCTCTATATGCGATAAGAGCCCCGGCTCCAATGATCAGAGGGGCGCCCAGCCAAAGACTGGTGGGCGGAGTACGATCAAACACGTTGTACCCGTACCAAGTCGCCCATAGCAGCGAAGTATAATCCATCAGCAGGATAACCGAAGCTGAACCAAAGCGAAGCGATGCTGTCAGAAGCATTTGCGCAATTGCGCCGGTGGCAGCCATTGCAACAATGATGCCCCACGTTTCAGCATCATGCGGCTGATAGACAAATGGCACCGCGATAAAGGCAACCGGCGTTGTGAGAGCGGCAAACCAGAACACGATGCTCCATGGTGCCTCGGTTTTGTTGAGATCCTGAATCTGGAAACTGATGAGCGCCACCAGAAACGCCGCAATCAGCGCGACGGCGGCCCCGATCGGATCAATTGTCGCAGAGCCAGGCTGGGTGAGGATGAGAACGCCCGCAAAGCCCAGAATAACCGCTCCCCAACGATACACGCCAACCTTTTCCTTAAACAGGATCACGCCGAGCAAGACCGCGAAAAAGGGCGCTGTAAAGCTAAGCGTTGTTGCTTCGGCGAGCGGTAGAAGAACAACCGCGCCATAAACAAAGAACATGCCTGTAATGCCGTAGGCTGCTCGGCGGGCATGGGCGCCAAATCGCTTCGTTTTGACGGTGTGCAATTGGCGGATCACGATAAGGACGATGAGCACGAACACAAAGGTGAGCAATTGCCGCCAGAAAACGAGCTCTGCCAGATGCACGCCGTTGGTGCTGGCGAGCTTTAATAGCATCGCCATGGTGGCCAAGGCCGCCGCAGTCGCAAGGCGCAGGGCTAGCGCCACGAACGGGCGGGGCTGGGCGATCGATCCATCCATGTGCGCGCGCTTGGGCGATAGAGCGGGATTGCGCAAGGCCGCGCATCGCTTACATGGCGCATCGCAATGGATGTTCTGACCCAATTGGCGCTTTCAAGCGATGCCACACAATTGGCGGTAGTGGGCGCTGCGTTCTGGGTGCTCGCTGCGTTCGCTGCGCTGATGGAATGGCGACGCAAGAAGGTGCGCGACTATGCGCAGCTAGAGCGGGTTGGCTGGATGCCATGGACCGCGATCTTCATCATGTGCGCAATGATTGGTGGCGGCTGTCTGGCGATGAGCCTGCCGGTTGTGTTGGGCAGCCTCTGAACGATGTGTGAGCTCGCGTGAAGGCGGGAGCACTTCCGGAAAAGCGCTGAAGCAACGGCGTTCATATGAAATGTGGCTGTGCTGGATTTCCTACACAGAGCGTGCCCGGTAATTGGTGCTGCGTTCTTTGAAATTGTGAGCAGGCATCATGGGAAAAGGGCGTTGTGGCCTGAAAAAGGGCTTATGCCCCCTGTCCGTCCGCTGCAGAGAAAGCGCTTTAAAGCACTGCTTTATGGATATAAAATGCTCAGCTGGAAGGGTGACACGGTGTAACCTTTGTCACCCTGTAGCCGATGTTAGGCAAATAGAGCGAATTAGAGGCACGCCTCAAGAAACGCCTGATCGAACCCGAACTGACGCGCTTTTTCGAGCGTGTAGGGTCTTAGGCCCGAGGCGCGGAATTCACCCAGGATCTTGCCGTCTTCTGTCTCGTCCAGATATTCGAACTTGAACAGGTTCTGCGTCACGATCACTTCGCCTTCCATCCCGATCACCTCGGTGATGTCGGTGGTGCGACGAGAGCCGTCGCGCAGACGTTTCACCTGCACAATGATGTCCACCGATTCGGCGATCTGGCGCGAAATAGCTTCTTTCGGGATCTTGATGTCGCCCATCAAAATCATGTTTTCCATACGGCCAAGGCATTCGCGCGGGCTGTTGGCGTGAAGCGTACACATCGAACCGTCGTGGCCCGTGTTCATGGCGGCGAGAAGGTCGAAGCATTCTGCGCCACGAATCTCACCCAGGATGATCCGGTCAGGACGCATACGCAGGGCGTTCTTAACAAGGTCACCGATGGTAATCGCGCCTTGCCCTTCAAGGTTAGGCGGACGTGTTTCCAATGGCAGCCAGTGCGGCTGTTGCAGACGAAGTTCGGCGGCGTCCTCAATCGTCAGCACGCGCTCACCCGGGTCGATCATTTTCGACAGGGCGTTGAGCATGGTGGTTTTACCAGAACCCGTACCGCCCGAGATAACGATGTTGAACCGGCATGCGCCCGCGATTTTCAAAGCGGTGCACATCTTTTCGCTCATCGAGCCGAACTCTTTGAGCATGTCCAAGGTGATCGGTTTCTCGGAGAATTTACGAATCGAAATCGCGGTGCCGCGCAGGCTGAGTGGTGGAACGATGACGTTCACACGAGAGCCGTCCTTCAAGCGGGCGTCAGCCAAAGGTGTGGTCTGGTCAACACGGCGGCCGACCTGGTTCACGATGCGCTGTGCGATCTGGAAAAGGTGCTGTTCATCGCGGAACCGGATCGGCGCGATAACGAGCTTACCCTTTTTCTCGATGTAGGTCTGATCAGGGCCGTTGACCATGATATCGGACACGTCTGGATCGTTCAGCAGCTCTTCCAAGGGACCAAAGCCAAGCAGTTCGTCGATCAGAACCTTTTCGAGCGCGAATTGCTCGCGGCGGTTCAGTGTGACCTTAAGTTCGGCCAGCACTTCCATGATGATCGGACGGAATTCTTCCGACAGCTCTTCCTTGGTGAGCGTCGCAGCAGCTTCGGGATCGACACGTTCGAGCAGGCGCGGGAGCACCTGTTCCTTAATCTTGTGAACGCTTGCTTCGAACCCGCCTTGTTCAGCTTCGCCAGAATGCGTCGCATTCATGCGCTCGGTCAGGCGATCCATCGCGTCAGCAGTCGATGCAGGCTTGGCAGATTTGGAAGGCGCTGGTGCAGGAGCCTCTTTCTTGGGCTCTTCCTCTTCCTCTCCGGGCAGAGGCGGGAATTGTTCGCCGCCGCTTTTCGCTTGCGCTCCGCCGGATTTCATTGGGCGTGCAACCCCGAACGCCGGACGTCCGCCCGGCTTCATCCCGCCACCGCCTTTTTTCCCGAATGCGCTCATTCCTAAGCCCCCAAGGCCTCAATCAGTTTTGGCAGATGTTCAAATCAACGCGAACACCGTCCTTCGAAGCGTGGTGAATAATTTGGAAACCTTATTTTTTTCCTAAGCTGACCACTTGAAGGGCCAAGAACTGCAGGGCATCAATCATCTCTCTATGCACATCCTTTTTCTTACCTCGACGCTTCCTCGCTGGAATGGAGATGCACAAGCCAATTTCGTTGGTGAACAAGCTGATGCTTGGATAAAGGCACGGCCTTGTGTCAGGGTCACGATCCTAGCCCCGCACTCAGCGGGAGCAGCATTGTCCGAGCATCATGGCCGAAAGACTATCCGGCGGTATCGCTATCTCCGGCCAGAAAAGCTTCAGTCCGTTGCTTATCCTGCAATTCTTCCCAATCTCACGGCTAGACCTTGGCTGGTTTTGCAAATTCCCGGCCTGCTCGCGGCCCAACTTCATGAAGCGAGACGGATTGTGCGCGATGAGGGTGTCGATCTCGTCTATGCGCATTGGGTGATGCCGCAAGGACTGGTCGCGCTCAGCCTGAAACGGACTGAGAAAGTCCCTTTCATCTTGCAAACGCATTCGAGTGATCTTGGTGTGTTTGGCAAATTTGGATGGCTAGGGAAGCGCGTAGCCCGATCAATTATCGCTGAAGCTTCGCACTTTTTCTGCGTCAACAGCAGCCAACTTGATATTGCCCGCCAGTTTTTGCCGGAAGTCGGGAGAAAGAACGCATGTACTGGTGCTTCGGTTTTGCCGATGGGTGTTACAAAAGTTGTCCCGGTCAATGCGGGCGCTCCGCGTTTTGACATTGGTACGATTGGCCGGCTGTCCAAGAAGAAGGGACTAGATTTACTCGTTTGTGCGGCGAGGCAAGCGGCGGAAAAGGGGGTCAGATCGAAGATTGGCATTGCAGGTGA
The DNA here is from genome assembly GCF_001542875.1 of Erythrobacter sp. YT30. Lineage (GTDB taxonomy): Bacteria > Pseudomonadota > Alphaproteobacteria > Sphingomonadales > Sphingomonadaceae > Erythrobacter. The sequence goes on from NZ_LMAF01000003.1 coordinate 225,550, forward strand.
TGGAGAAGAAAAAGACACTCTCACCGCCCTTGCAAAAAATGCCGATATTCATTTTCCCGGTTTCTTAAGCGGCGCGACGAAGGAAGAGTTTCTCGCATCGTGCGCACGCTTTGCTTTTCCAGCAAAAGCGCGCGGCGGCGATGTTGAAGGATTGCCGGTGGCATTGCTTGAAGCGTTGATGCGAGGGCAACCAGTGCTTGCCACGCGTGATACTAACATAGAGATGCTGCCGGAATGGGATGCGATAAAGAAGGATGTCGTCTTCCTCGAAGATCCGGAGGACATCCCGGCTTTCTCGAGCGCGCTCGAAAGACTGATGGAAAGAGAGCCAGGATCGGCTGAAAATGCAAAAAGAGTTCTGGCTCGATACCTATGGGACAATCTGATTGAAGAATATCTGACGCCGATTGAAGCTACGTTAGCTTAGAACCCCATTTTTTCGTTTTTTTGCGACCAGAGTGTAACCCAGTGGCAGTTTCTCGCGCGAAGTCTGCCCAAAGCGCTGGAACCACGCCGAAGTCACCAGTCTGGCGAGAGGCCTCGCAACGAATTTGGCGAAGGAGAGATTGATCGAAGCAAACGTGCGGACGGTTAAGTCGATCATCAGATCAGGCCCTCCGCCATAAGGCGCAAGTTCAACCACTTCGAGTCCACGCTCATTGCATGCCCGTTCAAGTGCGTGGCGCGTCCAACGAAAAAAATCGTGCGGCTCTTCATGCAACCAGTACATGAATGGGACAATCAGTATGAGCTTGCCTTCGGGTCTCAGGACGCGGTCAATCTCGTCAAGAAAGACATCGTGCTTCCAGATGTGCTCAAGCACGCTTGAGGCGAAGACAGTGTCGAAACTCGCATCATCAATCGCCACAGGCTCATTCAAATCGGCCACCAGATCAAGGTGTTTCGTCTGATGCGGCGATGATGGCCAATCGACCCAGAAAACCGATCGTGAGTGTTCTTTATATGCGCCGTAAAATGGGGCGTTGCCACAACCGAAATCGGCAAGATCACCGGCGGCGTGGTTTTCCAGCGCTGATAAGGTTGAGCGCAGCGCGAGCGATGCTGAAATAACACTTGCCGGAGAGAGCTGCTTAACATCACCAGACACGCGCCACCCGAGACCTGTTGGCTCATACTTGGTGGGTTTCCAGTCTGTTTTCGCGAAGACAATTTCTGGATCTATCATGCGGAGCTGAGGTACCGTTCCGCGAACGCCTGACGATCAGCGTTGGTCTGCATCGCTCTCGCGTTGACTGCATACATTTCGCCTGCATGTTCAAGAACTTGCCTGATAACTTCATATTCAAGATCCCGCACGCAGGCGCCCATGCCGATGTTTTCTTTCAAACTCTCGTTCAAATCTGCTGACATCCTCACCATTTCGATGGCCTTTACAGTATCATCTGGCTCACCAATGACGAACTTCTCGGCGTCACCGCTACGTTTGAGAAAAACCAGTTTGGCCAGGTTCGATGATGCGCCATTGTTTACCTTCATCAGTTGGTCCGCGTGCGCACGCGTCGAGATCAAAAATTTACGGCCAGTAGCTAGCCATATCGCAAATCTGATCACATCTTTCACGCCGATAGAAAGCCGGATGCTCAGAGGAACGGAAAGTGTTTTGAGATTGTATGTGAAAAGATGCAGCGGGCGTGCATAGGGGTATACGGTGCCATCGGCCGCGTCGACCATCAACAAATCGTCTCCCATCAAATCAAATCCCATCTGCATCAACGACAGCGATAGAGTGGTCTTACCCGTCCCCCCGTGAGCTGGAAAAACGAATGCTTTGCCGTCACGCGCGACCCCGGCGCTATGCATGAACAACACGCCGGACTCTAGGAGCTTCTGGTAAATTACAGGCTCCAGCAATTGGCCTTGGATAAACGCACCTACAGGTGTGGTGTAGAATCCATCTAGCCAGTGCCTTTCAAATTCAATTGTCGGACTGGCCGTATTGAGATCATGGACCAAATAACGGAACCGAAAAAGCCCTTTGTAATGAATTTCGCGTCTTGAGGAGACATCCAGTCGATCTACAATACGCAAGGTTACAATTGGCGCCCCTTCTCTGATGGGCTTGCCACCAATTCGCTGATACTCATTGTCGAAATAGCGCAGGTAACGTGCGTCTCCGTCCACGACGATGCGCACAAGGCCATTGAGATCATACTGATGCCGCATAGAGTTACTCATCATTTGGTCCACCGGGCATTGCCAGTCGAAAGCGAAAGCCGGACACAAAAAGAATGGAAATCATATTCACTGCAAATCCCGCCAAACGGTTGATTGCAGCTGCTGAAAAGGCAGCTGTAGCTGCGACGCCGTTTGGCTCAGCCATAAGGGCGGAAAGTGCTTCACCAATCCCGAGTCCCGCTGGCGCGATCGCAGCCGCCGAGCCAAGAATGATTGCAAACCCGAAAGCTAAGGCATCGATTGGATCGATAGTTACATTGAGCACTAGAAAGGCAATTGTGATCCGTGACGCGACAAGCAGCAGGCCCAAAGCCCGCAATCCCAAGGCGTAAAGTGCAATTGACCAGTTTGCCACTTTTGCAAGCCAAAAGACTGTCGCAATCACCGTGACAAGACCGAATACTAACAGAAATTCGCCCACCAATCTGACCGAAAGCAGTGCAACACCGCCGCCAACCGCGGCGCACGAAATCCATAACAGCGCTAAGCCCGCGACAATTGTTGCGCTTTCGCGGGTTGAAGCGCCTTCCTTCATCAAAGCCGCAGTGCGCACAATTGCTCCACCGGGCAAGGGAAGCAATTCGGCAACTTGCGCATAAGCACTTACTTTGATGCTGTGCAAAAAGCCGATCCGAACGCTTATCGCTTTCGCCATCAATTGCATATTTATGCCACTGTAAACCAGAGTGAGTGGACCCATCACAAGCAAAAGGAAAAGCAGCGGCGCGAGCTGGACATCACTCCAACTCAGGTTGAGCTGTGTGATCGAATAAAAAAGCCCACCAAAAAAAATACCCATCGCAAGTGTCAAAAGGATCGAGCGATGCTTTATCGCAGTTTGGCGAAGCGCTTGCACCACTCCAATCAAGCGATGTCCCGCGGAAAAAATTGAGGACTGCAATGATTTTGTGACAATAGCCATCAGAAATCGGTCCAGTAAGGGCGCTTCGGCGGTGCGAATCTGGGAGGCTGCAGGTTCGAGCCGATCAAGAGTCCCGCCTTGTTTTGGCCTAGGGACAACAGGCGCACAGGTCCTCGATCAAGTTCGATCAGCGAGCCCGGTTCGAAAACTGTCCCATCAATCGAGAGTTGTCCTTCAACCGTGTAGGTTCCTGGCACCATGACATCCCATAGGACGCTATCTCCTTGGGACAATTCAATTCCAGCAAGATATATGGGCCCCCAGAAAGGTCGATAAGTCGAGCGCAGAGCCTCAAGATCTTCGGGAATGAATGCAGCTTCTCTTGGGCCTCCCTCCATTGCAGCCACAAGATAGGGATTGTCGGTGAGCTCAACGGCAAGCAGGGCTGGCACCGGCCGCTCTCTCATCGCTCTTACGAATTCCGGCTCACCATGTTCCTGATAGGAATCCATTCCCCAGGTCGTCATGAAAAAATTTGCCTTTTCATGCCGCGGTAACATTCCTGAATAGTCAAAGTATGCGACAGGCTCCGGGAATACCTCGTCCATGGCATCTCCGATGGCGCGCTGTTCGGCTTGCCTGCTGGGGCCATCATTTGCCCAGACCAGTGCACCCGACATCGTAAAAAGGATAGCAATGAGAGTTACGTTGAAACGCTTCGTCAGTAATCCTACCCCCACTGCCAGCCAGGCGCAAACTGGCGGCAGCATGAAAGCATAATAGTATGGGAAGCTGTTCGTGTAGAAAACCAGCGTTGAAAGCGGAGCAATCAACCCCAGGATGGCCCAGCGCTCACCTGCGCTTTCGAAAGTGCCCTTCACGGTCTGCCAACATGCTGCGCCGAACAAAACGACAAAAGTGATAGAAAGCAGGGCAGCTTTCAAAACATAGTGCGGCTTAAGAGCCCAACTGAACATTCGAGATCCGGCATTGCCCACCATTCCTGTCGCCTTGTCGATGCCTGCGAGGCCTGCCCCGTGAGTGAAATACAAAGCGAGCGCGAGGAGAGCGGCAAGTGTGGGCATTGCGATGATGCCCAAAGCTGTTTGGCGTGAAAGGGAGGCATCTCGGTATCTTTTCCAGGCAATACCCGCGAAGGCCGGAGCCCAGAGGACGATCTTGATCGTCACGCTGAAAGCCAGGGCCAGGGAAATTGCTCCCGCCATAACAGCTATCCAAGACAAGCGCGCATGCGTAAGAATCGCAAGCGCCGTCATGCAAAGCGATGCAGCCAGCGGGTCTACCCTGAATGCAGAGCCATGCTGCATCACATATACAAATGAGAGGTATGCCAACACACCAAAAGCTGCTTCCTCTCGTCCGACGAAGGCCCGCGAAACAACGAAGATCATTGCGCAGGTCCAGAGGAGGGCTGCGAACATCACAATTCTGGCGATGACTATCTGGTCAACTGCCGGGATATTGAGGTCGGGTAACCAAAAGAAAAGGCGGACATGAAATGTGTTTATCGGCGTTGTCAGCGTCCCACGCTGAAACTCGTAGATCTGCCTTAAGAAGTGATATTCATCCCAGTTGATCGACCGAGTTAGTACCAGATTGAACTGCAACAATAGCAGCAGCGCGATTGCCGTGCAGACCACTGCCCAACTGTTGACTATCGGTAAGTCCCGCTGCTGCGGAAAACGTGCGGAAAGCTGGGTCACGCAGATTCCCGCAGTATCTTGCGCTCTGCTTCGTCTGTCTGTGCGAGAGGCGCAATTTCGCCTCTTTCGAGCTTTTCCTCGATCTGCCGAAGTTTGAGCATGTTTGCTTCGAGCAGTTTGCGATTTGTGGCTATTAGATCAGCTAGGATACCTAGTGTACCGACGAGAACGCCAACAATAATTAGCGCAACGCCCAAGACCAACGATTGCAGATGCCCAGAGCTGTCGCCCTGAATGACGAACCACAAAAAGCGAAGGATTGGCACCAGACCCGCCGCGCTCAAGAGTGCGCCCGCTGCAAGAAAAACACGCAGCGCGTTGAAGGTCGTGTAGGCTCGCACAACTGTCAAACCGGTCGACAATATGAAGCGAGGTATTGATTTGAAAAGCCGCGACGGGCGAGTGGCTGCGTTTGTTTCAATCGGAACCGAAACTATCGCCAAACGCTTGCGACCCGCCTGGATTAGCATATCAGTCGTGTAACTGAATTCAGTGGTGATATTGATCCGTTGGGCAGCGTCGCGGCTCATTGCGCGAAACCCGCTGACAGCATCGGTGACATCGGTCCCTGACAATTGACGAACAGTGAAGCTTCCTAGCCTTTGAAGCACTCGCTTGAATGGGGAAAAATGCGCGTTATCGGCAACTGACCGATCGCCCATGCATATATCTGCCTTTCCGGAAACGACTGGCGCAACGATCTTCGCGATATCCGCGCCAACGTATTGCCCGTCGGCATCTGTGTTTACAATGATATCCGCGCCTTCTTTGAGGCATCTATCAATACCGTTTCGGAAAGCTTCAGCAAGCCCACGATTATGTCGATGACGGACTATGTGATTAACACCCCACCTGGCAGCAACGCCTGAAGTATCGTCGGTGCTGCCATCGTCAATAATGAGGATTTCAATTGAGTCGACCCCTGGCAGACTTTTTGGCAATGCGGCTAGAGTTCCGGGAAGAACCTTGGCCTCATTCAAGCATGGAATCTGTATAATCAGCTTGGTCATCAGTCGAGTTTGCCCCCAGCGCGGCGTCACAACATGCTCAACGCCTCGGTCGATCTATTGCCGGCGGGTGGTTAAATAAATGTAAACCATGATTTCGCCACATTTTTAGTCGTGCATTGCTATTTGCTTCTCATATAGCCGCTGGCTCGATTGAGGCGCGAAGACACACATTTCATTTACCATCTTTGAGTATCTCCGCTGCTCCGGAGGAATTCAATGCCGTCCAAATTACGCAGTTTCTGGCAGGAAAGCCTCTTGCGCGAATTCCCTTGGCGCTGGGCTTTGTGGTGGTTGCTGCTGCCCAATCTTGCATTCATCGTGATGTGGCCCATTGGCGGCCCGATGATGGCGGATTCGATGCTCGCCTGCGGATTGATCGCCATTGCCGTGATGTGGGTGAAGAATGTCGCGATCAGGCGGCTCGCGCTTATTTTCATCTACGCCGTCCAGCTGACTATTTATGTGACGAAATCATTCAACATCGATTTCTGGAACATCACTTTGGTGACCGAATATCTAGTCGATTTGAATGTGGCGAAATCGCCTGAATACCTTCTCGCCGGGCTTGTCGTTGCAGGTGCTGTTTCCTTGTCGCTAGTTTTCGGTGCACGGATGCAAACGTTTGCCAATCGCAAGGAAGTGATTGGTGCCGTCGGCATGGTCGCCCTGCTGATCAATGCAGATGCTTTCGCAACCGAGGGTACGAGGGGCAGCTACAAAGCCTCAGCGCCTGCCGGAACGCCTATTGATTCAGCGATCCTGCAAAATGAGATTTCGCCAGAGACGGTGGCCGCGAAAAACCTCGTGATCATCATGGTTGAAAGCTGGGGCGTGCCTTCTGAACCGCACGATATTGCTTTGGACAAGCAAATATGGGCAGGTGACATCGTCAAAAACCGCTACACTATAAGTCGCGGTAAAAGCACATATTACGGCTCGACAACCAATGGCGAGATGCGCGAATTGTGCGCCATCTGGGGAGATCACCTGTCGACCGATTTCGACAAAGTTGATTGTCTCCCCCAGCAGTTTCGCGACGCCGGATTCAAAACGTCGGCCTATCACACTTTTAGCCGCAATTTCTTTGGACGTTTCGAATGGTATCCAAAGCTTGGTTTTGAGGAAAACTCATTCGAGAACGATCTAAAGAAGAGAGGCGCTCGACATTGTGATGGCGTTTTTCCAGGTGCTTGCGATGTCGATATTCCAAGGATGATTGCCGATGATCTTCGCGCCTCATCGTCGGACCGCAACCTCGTCTATTGGCTCACTCTCAACGCTCACTTGCCCGTCGCTCATGAAAGCGCGCTGGGGACTAGCGAATGTGCGATTGGCGATCCAGAATGGCGAGAAGACTTCCCGATGCTGTGCCGTAATTACATGGTCCACCAGCTCGTTGCCGATGCGATTTTCGAAGAGGTCGCTGATCCAGCTTTTCCAGAAGCAGACGTTCTGATCATTGGTGACCACATGCCGCCATTTTTTCAGCGTTCGATCCGGACCCGCTTTGATCCAGTGCATGTCCCGTGGATCTACCTCGAAAACAAGAAGGCAAGATCGAACAAGCCGGATTCCGACGCGATCGCATTGCGCAAATAACCGTTCAGGCCGGAACCACAGCGCTTTCCAAATTCTTCGCCTTCGCTTAATCGGCTGCGCACAAGAAGGTCCCGCAGTTCAAGCGGGCTTTGGTGAGAGCATTCCGTATGGCTAATGATACACGCGCTGGTCTCGCCTACGCGCTCGCAGGGTTTGTGACGCTCGCGATCGGCGATGTTGTGATCAAGACGATGGCCGGCACATGGCCGCCCTATGCTGTGGCGGCTCTAAGGTTCAGCATTGGCTCTTTAGCCCTATCGGTGTGGCTGTGGCGCAGCGAGGGGACGAAAGCCTTCGTTCCGCAAAACCTGTGGCTACAAATGGCGCGCGGATTTTGTTTGGCGGCGGCATCCCTTTCATTCTTTTCCGCAATTTACATTATGCCTTTGGCCGAAGCAGTGGCCATCTCTTTCCTCTCGCCCATTCTGACGCAGGCTTTCGGCGGTCTTCTCCTGAAAGAGCGATTGCGGCCGCAAGTGTTTGTGGTCTCGCTGATTGCGCTTGTTGGGGTGTTCATTGTGCTCCGGCCCAATGTTGCAGAGCTCGGTTGGGCGGCGCTGCTGCCATTGTGTTCTGCGGTCTTCTTCTCGCTGCTCCTGGTCGCCAATCGCGCAAGTGCGGGGCAGGGGAGCGGGCTTTCCATGCAGGTGTTTGTCGCTGGTTTTTGCGCGCCCGTGCTCATTGTTGTTTCCCTTGCGGCCAAGTTTTCGGGAATTCCTGAGCTCGACTTCGGCTGGCCCAGCTGGGGCGTGGTGCTACGGTGTGTTGTCGTTGCAGTAACAGCCACTACCGCGCACTGGCTCGCTTATATCGGCGCTGCCAAGGCGGGCGCGGCGGCCATTGCCCCTGCGCTTTACGTTCAATTGTTGGTCGCTATTGTCGCGGGCTGGCTGGTTTTTGACGATGTGCCTGATGTATTCACCTTGGCCGGATCGGGGCTAATCATCGCGGCTGGGCTGTATCTATGGCGCGATGGGGTTAGGGCCACGTCCCCAAAGCAGGGCTTGCCGATCAAAAGATAGCGGTTAGAGCGCATAGTGCATCACAGCTGCGAGGTGCGGCGCAAGGTGGCGTTCATGGCGCACCGCTATGGGCAGCGTTTTCTGCATCTGGGCAAATTGGGGAACAGGCGAAGTATGTGCGGCATTATCGGAATCGTCGGGAATGAAGCGGTATCAGATCGGCTGGTCGATGGCCTTCGCCGCATGGAATATCGCGGATATGACAGCGCTGGCGTTTGCACTCTTCACGATGGAAAGATGGTGCGTCGCCGCGCTGAAGGGAAGCTTCTCAATCTCGTTGGCGTTCTTGAGAACGAACCTGCCCCCGGTCATGTCGGCATCGCTCATACGCGCTGGGCGACACACGGGGCGCCTACGGCGTCCAATGCCCATCCGCATGCCACCAGTGAGCTTGCGCTCGTGCACAACGGCATCATTGAGAATTACAAGACGCTGCGCGATGAATTGGCGAGCGAAAACCGCTCATACGAAAGCGAGACTGACACAGAAATCGTCGCACACCTGATTTCATCACGCATCGAAAAAGGCGCAAATCCGCGTGATGCGATGGCAGAGATACTTCCCAAACTGCGCGGCGCATTTTCGCTCGCCATCGCATTTCGCGAATATCCCGACATGCTGGTGGGCGCGCGGCTGGGCTCGCCTTTGGTTGTCGGCTATGGCGATGGAGAGATGTATCTGGGCTCGGATGCACTTGCTCTTGCCCCACTGACGCAGCAGATCACCTATCTGGAAGAAGGCGATTGGGTCATCATCACTCGCGATGGCGCGCAGATTTTTGATGAGACAAACCAAGAGGTTGAGCGTCCCGTTCAAACCTCCGGTGCGTCCGCTGCCGCGGTGGAGAAGGGCAATTATCGCCACTTCATGCAGAAAGAGATTTTTGAGCAGCCCACCGTAGTTGCCCAAACGCTCGCATCCTATGTGCGCCGCGATGACAATTCGGTCGCGCTACCGCAGTTCGATTTTGACCTATCCGCCATTCGCCGCCTGACAATCGTCGCCTGCGGAACATCTTATTACGCTGGAATGGTTGCGAAATATTGGTTTGAGCAATTCGCTCGCGTGCCCGTTGATATCGATGTCGCATCGGAATTCCGATATCGCGAGCCTGTGTTGGAAGAGGGCGGGCTGGCGCTTTTCATTTCGCAAAGCGGGGAGACGGCAGACACACTGGCGGCGCTTCGTCATTGCAAGGAGAACGGGCAGGTTATCGGGGTTGTTGTCAACGTTCCGACGAGTTCGATGGCGCGTGAGGCGGACTTGTTGCTGCCAACCCATGCCGGGCCGGAAATCGGTGTCGCGTCAACCAAGGCTTTCACGTGCCAACTCGCTGTCCTTGCTGCTCTTGCGGCGCATATGGCCGTGAAGAAGGGATTGATGAGCCGCGAAGAAGAGATCGAGGTCGTAGGCCACCTGCTAGAAGCACCTGCTGCCTTGAATGCGGCGCTTAATCATGACGATGATATTGCGGCCATGGCGCACCTCGTCGCGCCTGCGCGCGATGTGCTTTATCTGGGGCGTGGGCAGGATTATCCATTGGCACTGGAAGGTGCCCTGAAACTAAAAGAAATCAGCTATATACATGCTGAAGGCTATGCGTCGGGCGAAATGAAGCATGGCCCCATTGCACTTATCGATGACGATGTGCCGGTGGTGGTGATCGCGCCTTCTGGTCCTCTGTTTGAAAAGACCGTGTCCAATATGGAAGAGGTGCGCGCGCGCGGCGGGCAGGTAGTCCTGATTTCCGATGGCGATGGCCTTAAAGATGCTGGTGAAGGGTGCATTGCGACCATTGAAATGCCAGTCGTACACCCGCTTATTGCACCGCTTGTATATGCCATCCCGGTGCAGCTTTTGGCCTATCACGTGGCCGTGGTTAAAGGCACGGATGTCGATCAACCCCGCAACCTTGCCAAATCGGTGACAGTCGAGTGATTGGCGGGCTTTGTCGGCCCGCAAATATCTCCTTAATTGCAGATACTTAACGCTTGATTGAGGCGGCAAATGCACGCTGCCCCTAACAAATGCGACAAAGCGAGCCGATTCCGCCCAAGATTTTACAGACCCCTAACCTTTACTACGTAATCCGCGTAGGTCGTGAGCAAACCTGCAATCCCTTCCAAACAGCCGACTTCGCGCAATTTATCGGTATTTGCCGTGCTCGGTCTAGCAGATAAGTCCGATCGCGACTGGTCGCGGCTGCGCGGTTTGCAAAATGCAGGTCTGGCGCGGCTTACCTTCCAGCGCGCATTCGCTCATTCGCTGCTCGCGGTATTTGTTGCTCGCATTTACCTCGATGTGGTGCCGGCCTGGATGGTGCTTTCGTGGATGGCAGCCGTGGCGCTGCTCAACATTCAAAGCGCGAGGCTGGATCGCAGTTTTGCCGACACTGATAAGCGCAAGATCTCACCCGCTGAATTCAATCGGCAGACCTTTCTCGCTGTCCTTACCGGCGTGTTCTGGGCAGTGCCCGCGCTGGTCTTCGCCCCATATGGATCAGTGGAGGACTTCTCCGCGCTGTTGATGCTCGTCGTTCTGCTGATAGCGTCTTCGGTGTTCTTCTACACTGCAGCACCGCTCAGCATTTTGATCCTGGGATTCACGGTAGGCGCAGCCTGCATCGTCCAATTGGCGATAAACGAATTATGGCTGGTAATGGGCGCCACTATCCTGTTTCTGATCGCCGCGATGTTCGGCACGATCCATGTCGGGCGCACCTATCTTTCCGCGCGATTGTCAGAACAGGTGATTGCCGAGAAGGAAGAGGTCGTCTCCCTCCTGTTACGCGAGTTCGAGGAGAACGAGGCGGACTGGCTTTGGGAGATTGATCCATCGCGCCGCCTTCGCAGCGTCAGTCCGCGCTTTGCATTCGCCTTGGGGGAAGCACAAAGCGAGGTGCAGGGCAGGCCGATAATGGAGCTGATCGCTGGGCAAAAATGGGAAGAAGGCCAGTATGATGAAAGCCTGCGTGCGCTTGCCGAATGCCTGAAACGGCAGGAGAACTTCTCCAATCTCTTGGTCAAAGTCACCATCAAAGGGGCTGAGCGCTGGTGGGAATTATCTGGCTCGCCCATGCGCGATCACCGCGGACGCTTTGTCGGCTTTCGCGGAGTGGGATCTGACAAGACCGAGCAACGCGCGAGCTCCGAAAAGATCGCCTATCTCGCCCGGTACGACACGCTCACCAGCCTTCCCAATCGCCTGCAATTGACCGAAGCGCTCGGACGGGCCCTCGAGGATGCGGAAAAGTGGCGCACGCGCTGCGCTCTGATGATGGTCGATCTCGACCGCTTCAAGGCGGTAAACGATTCTCTTGGTCATATGACCGGAGACAAGCTTCTCGCGCAGGTTTCGGCACGCTTGCAGAAACTGATGGGCGAGGGGCAACTTTGCGGACGGCTTGGCGGAGATGAATTCGCAGTCGTAATCGAAGATGCGAGCGAGAAAGGCATGATCAGCGATCTTGCTCGCCAGATTATCGATGCGCTGTCTGAACCTTATCAGGTCGAGCAACACAAATTGTACGTAGGTGCGAGTGTCGGTTCAGCTGTGGGTCCGCGAGACGGCAACAGCGTTGAGGAATTGATGCGCAATGCCGATTTGGCCTTGTACCGTGCAAAGGATGTGGGCGGGGGCGAACACTTTGCCTTCGAGCAGGAATTGCATGCCAATGCTGAAGAACGCAGAAAGCTTGAGGTTTCGCTGCGATCCGCTCTCGGCCAAGACGAATTCGTGCTGCATTATCAGCCTGTCGTCGATGCAAAGAGCGAGAACATCGTCAGTTTCGAAGCTCTCGTGCGCTGGAACAGCAAGGATCATGGCTTTGTCAGCCCCGGCAAATTTATCCCGCTGGCTGAAGACACACGCCTGATTGTCCCGATTGGTCGCTGGGTTCTGTATCAGGCCTGTCAGGAAGCCATGAATTGGCCCGATCACATCAAGGTCAACGTCAACGTTTCGCCCGAACAATTGCTGGAGCCTGATTTCCACCTCGAAGTGGTGCAGGCGCTTACTGATAGCGGTCTGCGGCCCGACCGGCTGGAAATTGAAGTCACCGAAAGCATCTTTGTGCGCGATGCAAGCATTGCACGTGCAGCACTTGAACACGCCATGGCATTGGGTTGTTCAATTGCGCTCGATGACTTTGGCACTGGCTATTCATCGCTCGGCTACATTCGCGAATTGCGTTTCTCAACGATCAAAGTGGATCGCCTGTTCGTGCAAGGCGCAGCGCAGGGCGCCTCTGAAAGCCTGGCGATCATCAACGCCGTTGTTGCCATGGCAAAGAGCCTCGACATGACGACGACTGCAGAAGGCGTCGAGAATAGCGAGGAAGCCGCGCTGATCAGGAGCCTTGGCTGCGATAAGATTCAGGGCTTCTATTTCGGCAGGCCGATGTCGAAAGAAGAGGCGCGTCGCTTGTTCGACGCGTCCCATGCGCGGCAGCGCGCCTAAACGCTCACGAGAGCGGCAAGAACGCTTTCAAACAATCGTTTGCCATCAGCGCCGCCCATGGATGGATGCGCAGCCGGTTCAATCGCGCGTTCCGGGTGCGGCATCATCCCGAGAATGCGGCCATTTGCGCTTAAAACGCCGGCAATATCGCGCTGTGACCCATTGACTGGCTCTTCATACCGAAACGCAACCCGGCCTTCGCCTTCGAGCATGTCGAGCGTTGCGTCATCGGCGAAGTAGTTCCCATCATGATGGGCGACCGGGATGCGGATCGTCTCACCAATATCGAACCCTTGCGTAAAGGGTGATGAGGTGTTGGTGACCTTAAGGGGAACAGTGCGGCAGATGAACGTTTGCCCAGCGTTACGCATCAGCGCGCCTGGAAGCAGGCCAGCTTCAGTCAAGACTTGAAACCCGTTGCAAACGCCCAGCACTGGCAAACCGCCCTCTGCCGCTGTGACCACGGCCCGCATAATCGGGCTTTTCGCCGCCATCGCACCTGATCGCAGGTAATCGCCATACGAAAACCCGCCGGGTAGCGCGAGAAAGTCGAGACCCTTGGGCAAATCGGCGTCGCCATGCCAGATGCGGATCGTAGGGGTGCCAGTCACCGCTTCGAGCGCGACCGCCATATCGCGATCGCAGTTTGATCCGGGAAAGGTGATGACGCCCGCCTTAAAGGCGTTGGAGCCAGCGCCCATCAGGCAGGCTCCTTTTCGACATGCTCAATCGCGTAATCCTCGATCACTGTATTTGCGAGGAGTTTGTCGCACATAGATTTGAGCGTCTCATCGCTGGTGTCATCGGCAACGTCGAGTTCAACGACGCGTCCGATCCGGACATCCTCGACCCCAGCAAATCCAAGGCCATCCAGCGCGTGGTGCACCGCGCGCCCTTGAGGGTCGAGCACTCCGGGTTTGAGCGATACGAGAATGCGGACTTTCATGGGGTGGACTCCTGCTTTGCGACGCTATGCGCCGCCATATACCCTGCGACATGAAAGGCGCAATCAGATCGAGATGCTTGTCCCTAGCTGCATTTGCGGGTGCAAAGACGCTTGAGAGGGACGAGGACATGTCACTTCCTTGCAACAATCGTCCATAGAGTGACCGCGGAATGCCATTTTGTGGCAACAAACGCGGGTCTGCACCTCGTCCGAATCGTCGAAGTCTGGCAGGCCGCAGCGCGTTCCGCCGAGGCGCGAACCAAGAATTCAAGCGATCACCTATTCTTTCACGCGTCTGATCCCAAGAGGTTGCGACATGACCATTCACCGAGTTTCCAGACAGGCAGCTTTAGCTTGTTCCACCATGTTTTCGGCCGCCGCGCTTTGCGTTTCGGCTCCTTCCTTTGCGCAAGACGGTGCGGATGGCGACGCTGCCGAAGAAGGCCAGCTTTCTTCAATTATCGTCACTGCCAACCGGCGTGAGGAAAACCTGCAAGACGTCCCAGTTTCTGCTGATGTGCTCGATGCAGAACGTGTGGGCGCAATTTTCAGCGCTGCCGCTGATACGACCGCACTTGCAGGATCTGCGCCGGGTCTGAACGTCGAAAGTTCAAATGGCCGGGTTGCTCCGCGTTTTTACATCCGCGGCCTTGGTAACACGGATTTCGACCTTGCCGCATCGCAGCCCGTTTCGTTCATCATGGACGATGTGGTGCTCGAAAATGTGACGCTAAAGAGCTTCCCCATCTTCGATGTCGAACGAATTGAAGTTTTGCGCGGGCCGCAAGGCACTCTGTTCGGACGCAACACGCCAGCAGGCATCGTCAAGGTCGATACAGTCAAGCCGAGCCAGGAAACAGATATCAGTGTCGGCATGTCATTCGGTTCGTTCGATACGCTCTCGCTCAGCGGCGCAGCGGGCGGATCGATTGTCGAGGACACGCTCGCATTCCGCGTCTCAACGCAGTTACAGCGTCGCGGTGACTGGATCGACAATGGCTTTACCGGCGAGGAGAATGCGCTGGGCGGTTATACCGATTTTGCCGTTCGCGGCCAGTTGCTGTGGACACCGGATGATCGCAGCGAGATCCTTGGATCGGTGCAATTCCGCGATCTTGACGGTAGCTCGACTTTTTTCCGCGCAAACGTGCTGACACCTGGCAGCAATGATTTGAACGAGAACTATGACCGCGACACTGTGTTCTATGATGCGGGTGGTGGCAATCCGGCCGAGTATCAGCAATTTGGCGCAACGCTGAAAGGCACTTACGAAGCTGACTTTGCGACGCTGACTTCGATTACGAATTATTCGACCAGCGAAGGCTTCAGCCGCGGTGATATTGATGGCGGTAATCTCGTGACCGGGCCGGGTTTCATCCCGTTCCCGTCAGATACGCAGGATTCGATTGATCTTTGGCAATTCTCCAACGAGACGCGCCTCGCTTCAAATGGCGATGGCCCGCTTTCCTGGCAAGTTGGCGCTTTTCTTTTCGCGAGCGATTTTGACGTCACCACTGAGGGCTTCACATTTCCACCGCCGGTCACAGTCAATCACACAAACGAAACCTGGGCTGTTTTCGGTCAGCTTTCTTACCAGCTAACCGACACGCTCCGCGCCACAGGCGGTTTGCGCTATACCGATGACCAGAAGGATTTCTTCGTCCGTTCGGGCGCCGCTCCGCAGCCGGTCTCGGTTGAAGATGACAATCTCGACTGGGATATCAGCCTGTTTGCTGACCTTTCCGAAGATGCGAGTATTTACGCGCGCGTCGCCAACGCCTTCCGAGCGCCGACCATTCAGGGCCGCGATGTCGCATTCTTCAATCCGCCGAGCGTGGCGCAGTCGGAAAACATCACGAGCTACGAAGTTGGCTTTAAAGCCGAGCTTGCTGATCGCACGATCCGCATCAATGGCGCAGCGTTTTATTATACGGTTGATGATCCGCAGTTCACCGCCGTTGGCGGCGCGGGCAATCTCGTCCAGTTGATCAACGCCAATGAAGGCGAGGCTTACGGCTTCGAACTAGACACCGCTTTCCAGATCACACCTGACTTTGTCGTGACACTAGGCGTTGCCTACAACGACACCCAGATCAACGATAACACTCTGGAAGTTGGCACATGTGCGCAGTGCACCGTGACGGACCCTACCCGCACAATTGCAGGTGCATTTGGTCCCGTTACCTTCGCGGCAGTGGACGGCAACCCTTTCCCGAACGCGCCTGAATGGAGCGGTGATTTCACCGCGCGCTACGGTGTGCCAGTGGGCGACAGCGGTGAGTTCTTTATCTTCACCGATTGGACGTTCCTGGGTGACACCAACTTCCTGCTCTACGAAAGCCTGGAATTCAACGCATCGAGCCGGTTTGAAGGGGGTCTGCAGGTCGGATATTCTGGCAGTGATGGCCAATGGCAAGCGGCACTGTTCGCGCGCAA
This sequence comes from Erythrobacter sp. YT30, assembly GCF_001542875.1. Lineage (GTDB taxonomy): Bacteria > Pseudomonadota > Alphaproteobacteria > Sphingomonadales > Sphingomonadaceae > Erythrobacter. Next base: position 241,803 of record NZ_LMAF01000003.1, read on the forward strand.
TATCACTTCTGAAGACAATGTGCTTGGTGTTATCGATTTCAACAACAACACGGCCTTCGTCAATGAGCCGCGTGTGATTGGGGTCTCGCTGGGTTTCAATTACTAACAATCGAAGAAAGTGACATTAAACGGGGCTGGCGGGATCTTCGTCAGCCCCGTTTTGCATTTTAGTTCTCGTCGGCAGCACCATTCCCCTCAGGCAGAACAAGCACTTCAAGCGCCTCATCCGGATCGAGGTACTTGACTGCCGTCGCCTGAATGCCTTCGGGCGTGACGCTTGCCAATACCTCCGGATAGTCGAAGTATCTCTCAATGCGTTGAGGCTGGCTCTGCGCAAACCGGGCAAGCCCCATCCAACCGCGAAGCCCCTTCAGGAGATTGTCGTAGCTTTCCTGAATCGGCTTGCGTGCCCGATCAAGCAAATCAGGATCAATCGGTGCGTCTCGCAATTCGTTTAGCAATTCGTAGATTGCCTCGCGTGCCGCATCGACGTTGGCGGCCTCCAGAGACGATCCCAAGGCGAAGGTCCCATAGTCGCGGTAAATACGGCTGGTGCTGCTTCCGGCAGTGGGAGAATAGGCCTGCCCGAGTTCTTCTCGCAGTCTGTCGGACAATTCGATCCGCACGACGCTGGCGAGCAGTCTTAGACGAACAGCCTCGGCCAGATCGCTGTCATCAGTGGTCGGCCATACCATGCGTAAGAGCGCCTGATCCTCTTCGCCTTGGTGGAAAAGCGTGCGCCGCGTCCGGTCCGCGGTGAAAGCGCGGGTGCGAGCTTCCTCGCGTTGAAGGAATTCAGGCTCACGATCCGGCAATGCGCCAAGGGTCTTTGCCACTGCTGCGATTGTCGCTTCCTCGTCCAGATCGCCGACAATCGAAACTTCAATCGCGCCATTTTCCAATCGATCGCCAATCGCGGCCTTCAGCCGATCAAAGTCGAGCGCGTAATACGACTCTTTCGAAGGCAGGGCGTAGCGCGGGTCTTGATCTGAAACGATCCCGCCAATCGCTGTGCCATAGGCACGACCCGGCGTTGAGGTGAGCGTTTCAAAGTAATTGTCGATGCCCTTGCGGAACCGGGCAACCGCTTCGGTCCGGTATCCAGGATCGGTGATCATGGCGGTGATGAGCTGCAACTGCAGCTCTAAATCGCGCGGCGTTGTCCCACCTGTGAGGCTGAAACCGTCGCCATTGGCAGTGAACCCGTTGCCCACCGAGCGGCCTGCCAGAACCGTGGAGAGCTCATCGCGGCTATGCTCCCCAAGCCCCCCTGCGGGAAGCGAGCTTGTGAGATAAGTCTTCAGCGGATCGTCTTTGGTGTTGAGCAGCACCCCGCCATCGACAATCGTCAGCACCGAAATGCGATCCTCGCTCACATCGGTCTTTTTCAGATTGAGCCGCACTCCGTTGGCAAAACGGATTCTGCGAATGCCAAGCCGCTCCTCAACATTGTCTTCGACGACTTCACCGGGTTCGCCAAAATCGGTGTAGGCAAATTCGATCGGCCCCGCATCCTCGGGCGGCGCGATTGGAAGTGCCATTGCCGAGGTGAAAGCATCTCGCAGGGCTTCCTTACCACCAGCAGGGGCGGTGCGGCCCTGAAATCGGATTAGCGGATTGTCGAGATCTGCGACGTGAGATTTCAATTCTTCAAACACGGCTTCCGGCGTGATGTTGGGCGCCATTCTCTCGAACTGCTCCAGCCGATATTGAGGCGTTGTGAGCACACTTTCAGCGCTGATTACACGCATGGCGCTTCCCACATAGGCGGCATTGCTGCGCGTCTCAGCCGCTTTCACGGCATTTTTTGCGGCCGTTCGGCGATTGGCCAGCTGTTCGTCCACTTCGGCCTGTGTGAAGCCATATGTCAGCGCTTCATTCATCACCTGAACAGCGGCAAGCACCCCTTTCTCCCATTCGCCATCGGCGCTTGCGACATTGATCCCGGTACTTCGCGCGTCCTCAAAGAAATTGCTCGTGCCAAAGCTCGCGCCGCGAAACGGTGCGTCTTCGCTTCTTGCAAGCCGCGTAAGACGGCGATTGATGATGCCATAACCAATTCCGCGCAATAGGCGCTTGTCGCGATTGGCCTGAGTGTCCGGTTCATCCAGCCAAGGCGCCATAGCGAATATGGACACACTTTCCGAAAGAGCTGGGTCAAGATATATGTCGGTTTCACCGCCGCGTGTCGGATCAATTGGCCCGGTCACAGGCTCTGGCGGGGCAGGGGGACCTTGCCAATCGGCAAAGCGCTCTTTGATCTTCGCCTCCATCACATCGGTTGAAAAGTCTCCGACAATGACCATGATGGTGTTGGCGGGCGTGTATGTCCTCTCATAAAGCGCGCGAATATCAGCTGCGTCCGCGCTTTGCAGTACATCAAGCGTTCCTATGGGCAGGCGCTCTGCAAAGCGCGCACCAGGCGCTGAAAAGGCATAACTGTCTTCTGCCGCACGTTGGCGAAATCCGCGCCTGTCCCGCCTTTCGGCGAGGATTACTCCGCGTTCACGCTCTACGGCATCCTCGGCAATCGTCAATTCGCTCGCCGTCTCCCGCATCAGCATAAGTGCGATGTCGAGCAGATCCTCGTCATTGCGCGGAAGATTGAGCTTGTAGGTAACGGATTCGAGACCGGTTGCAGCATTGGTGTCCGCACCAAACTGCAGCCCCTCGCGCTCCAGCAGCTTGATCATCTCGCCTTCGGGTATGTTGGTCGACCCGTTGAAAGCCATGTGTTCAAGGTAGTGCGCAAGACCGCGCTCATCCTCGGTTTCCTCAAGGGAGCCGCTGTCGATCCGCATACGGACAAGCGCGGTGCCCTGCGGCGTTGCATTTTGGCGCAGGATGTACCGCATGCCATTGTCGAGCCGTCCGTAAACAAAGCGAGGATCGGTCGGGATATCGCTGGTTTCAAAGGGCCAGACGGGATCAGCAGCGACGTCTTGGCTTGCGGATGTCTCGGTATCTTGAGCTGCAAGCGACTGGCTTAGCGCGAGGTTGGGAAGCGCAAGCAACAGGCCGCATGCAAGCGCATATTTGGTGAATTTCATAAACGCGATAGTCTCTCAAATCCTCTTGGACTGGGAGACTAGCGGTCAGAACCTGACTGTCAGCTTATTTTTTGAGTGGCGGTGTTCCGCGGAGACGTGAGCGGTGGCTGGAGAGGTCCAGCACTTCGCCGGGTCCGCTATCTTCGTTTTGAAGCAGTCCAAGACGCCGCGCGACTTCGCGATAGGCCTCTTCTTCACCGCCAAGATCGCGGCGGAAACGGTCCTTGTCGAGCTTCTCGCCTGAATTCATGTCCCACAAACGGCAACCATCAGGGCTGATTTCGTCAGCGAGGATCACACGGCTGTAATCACCATCATAGAGACGGCCAAATTCGAGTTTGAAATCAACCAGGCGAATGTCGATCCCGGCAAACATTCCGCACATGAAATCATTGATGCGGATCGCCATGGAGGAGATGTCGTGCATCTCTTCGTGGCTTGCCCAGTTAAAGCAGGCGATGTGTTCCTCAGCGATCAGCGGATCACCCAGTGCATCGTCCTTGTAGTAGTACTCGATCAAGGTGTGCGGCAGCGGCTCGCCTTCTTGGATGCCGAGGCGTTTGCTAATTGAGCCTGCCGCGACATTGCGGACCACCACCTCGATCGGGATGATCTCAACCTGCCGAACCAATTGTTCGCGCATGTTAAGACGGCGAATGAAATGGGTAGGGATGCCGATGTGTGAAAGGCGCGAAAAAACGTGCTCGCTAATGCGATTGTTGATCACGCCTTTGCCGTTGATAGTGCCTTGCTTTTCCGCATTGAAAGCGGTCGCGTCATCTTTGAAGTATTGAATGATCGTGCCGGGCTCAGGACCCTCATACAGGATCTTGGCCTTGCCTTCGTAAATCTGGCGGCGACGAGACATGTATGGAACTCCCACTCCAGCGATGGTGCCCGGGGGCGGAATCGAACCACCGACACGCGGATTTTCAATCCGCTGCTCTACCCCTGAGCTACCCGGGCATTCGCTGCGGCGACATCTATAGCGCGATGCGCTTGAGACGGCGAGCCAATGAAGGCGGCGCTATGGCGAAGCTGGACGCGGTTGGCAAGAGGTTTTGCATGCCCTGTGCCGACTGTTTTGCCCGCATCGTTAGAAATCATCATTCAGATCGCTGTCCATTCCGCGTGCGGCGATTTCTGCCGGTTCCACAGGCTCACCCGGAACCGCATATCCATCGCCAAACCATTTGGCGAGATCACGGTCGCGGCAGCGCGACGAGCAAAAGGGTTTGAACTCGCTTGAACACGGTTTTTTGCAGATGGGGCAGGGTTTTGTGATCTTGGTCATTGTTCAACGATTTGGACATCAGGCGCGTCCAGCGCAAGTCTCGGATCGCGCTCGATCTTCAGGCTCCAGCCTGTTCGGCGGCGCAACTCGTCGAGCCATTCATCGCAAAGTGCTGAAATCACGCGCGGATGGGCTCGGAGCAGCATGATCCCGGCTCCGCCACCATGTTGCTCTGCCCGTCGTAACAGCCACCGGGCGGCAGCTCCTTCTCTGTGAAGCTGCTGGCGATGAAGCAATGATGGCGCTCCAACCCGCGAAACAATCTGGACAAAGCCGAATCCGTTCAGCGCGGTGCGCTCATGCGGCCAGTCACCGATCGCTTCTCCGAGCGCGAGGTCCAGCTCTTTGCGGTCTGACCGCTTGTCCAGCGTCGGAAAATCGATGCCGATCGAGCCGGAAAGGTCCATGCATCGGATCGCTTTCCCGATCCATTCTGTGCCTTGCATGGCCAATTGCTTGGGCGGCAATTCTCCATCGATATCGATGAGAGTCATCGCGGGTGTCGGACTGAGTTGCAGCGACCCGCCCGAAAAATGCATTTCGCCCTCCCACGCACCTGCGCGCAATTCCTCCCAGACATCGCGACCGAGCGTGTTGACGCGGCGAGCATCGAGCCTCTCGCGGAGCGAAGGGGCGGGGCGGCAAGGTTCATCGGTTGGCTCTAGCTGGGCCAGCTTTGAACGACCGGATTCGCGCCTCGCCGAACGCTTCACCCGAAAGCGCATCGTGGCTCCTTCGCTTGCCGACGTTGGCAGTTTGTCGATCAGCGCTTCGGAGCCATCGGGCAATCTCGCCACCCCACGTCCGACCACTCGGCCTTTGCGTAAGTAGACTGCTTCGATCACGGAACCGGCCGCAATTTCGCCCGGCCAATCGATCTTTGCCGCGACAACCTGCCCGTTCTCAAACAGAACTGCCCGATCCTCGCCGATCCCCTCTTCAATGAGCCACTCAGCCAATGGCAAACCCCGCCGATTTCAGCAGCGCGCGGGTTTCGTAAAGCGGCAAGCCCATCACGCTCGAATGGCTGCCCCGCATCCACCGGATCAGCGCCTCGGCCGATCCCTGGATTGCGTATCCGCCCGCTTTGCCGCGCCATTCATCGCTGGCGATGTATGCGTCGATCTCCTGTGCGCTCAAGTTTTTGAACCGCACCACATTTTCCGACAGGCGTTCGCGAATTGTGCCGTCGGGTGCGCGCAATGCAATGCTGGAGAGGACTGTGTGCCGCCTCCCGGACATCAGTTTCAGGCATGCCCGCGCCTCTTCCTCTGTTTCGGTCTTGGGAAGGATGCGCCGCCCGCACGCGACCACCGTGTCGCCCGCTAGTACGAAGCCAGGTGCATCGATCGCCTCGGCTTTTTCGCGGCCCATCCGTGCCGCGTACTCCTTTGGCAGCTCTTGATGTCGCGGCGTTTCATCAATGTCGGCAGGTGCCACCGCATCTGGCGCAATGCCCAATCGACCCAACAGCTCAAGCCGCCGGGGGGATGCAGATGCCAATGTCAGATGCAGCGCTATCATCAGCGCTGAGGTTTACTGCGGGCCGGGACCGCCGCGGCCCGGCATAAAGCGATAGGTGATCCGCGCCTTGGTAAGATCATACGGCGTCAGCTCGCACAAAACCTCATCACCCACCAGCACGCGAATTCGGTTCTTGCGCATCTTGCCAGCGGTGTGGCCCAACACTTCATGGCCATTTTCAAGCTCAACCCGGAACATCGCATTGGGCAGCAATTCAACCACGCGCCCGCGCATTTCGAGGAGTTCTTCTTTCGCCATGTATGTCCCTTGTGTTGGCCGTAGTTTTGATTGGTTTTGTAACGTAATCTGTCAGTCAGGTGGCGCCCTTTAACGATCAGGAGAACAAAAGGGAAGCCTTGTGCGTTAGGCCCTGAAGCATACCCGAGTTGGAGCGCATAGGTGCCTCAGAAGCATCGTCGGCCACGATATGGGTACAAAGTGATACAATTCAATGCTTTGTTCGTCACGTACTACTGGTCAAAAGGCACAGCATGATCCTCTCCTCTTGCCTTATCAGGCGACGACGCCTGTTTCTTTTGTCGGGTGTGTGTGCCGGCAGCCTCACCTGTGCACCGCTTGCAGCACAAGATGATCTGCGCGGGCCAAATGCGGGCGACGAAAGCACTGCTTCACAACAGGTACCCGAGGAGCATGAGGCCGTCGTCGGTTCGGGCGGTGAGATTATCGTGCAGGCGGACAGGCTTCGCGGGCAGCTTGATGTCGAGCAGGAGCCGCTGCTTGAGCTGTCGGAAGAAGATATCGCGGCAGAAGGTGTTGCTTCGATCAGCGATCTGATCACCCAGATCACCGCGCGCACAGGTTCTGCACGCGGGCGTGGCGGCGGCGTTCGGCCAATAATTCTTGTGAATGGCATCCGCGTTGGCTCTTTTCGCGAGCTGGCGTCTTATCCATCCGAAGCGTTGAAGAAAGTCGAAGTCTTTCCAGAAGAGGTTGCCCTGCGTTTCGGCTTCGGCCCGGATCGCAGGGTTATAAATCTTATCCTTAAAGACAATTATCAGAGCCGCGAAGTGGAGTTCGAGTTTGAAGGGCCATCTCGCGGCGGGTATTTCGTGAATGAGCAGGAATTCGGGTACCTTCGCATCACGCCTGAGGGTCGCTTCAGTATCAATCTCGAAGCAAACGACACATCGCTTCTGACCGAAAGCGAGCGCGACATCATCCAGACGGAAGGTTCGCTGTCCGATCTCGCCAGCGATCCTGATCCGGCGGAGTTTCGGAGCCTTGTGAGTGACAGCCGCAGCCTGGAAGCCAATGTCAGCTGGGCCAAAGCAATCATAGAGACTGGCACAACACTTTCCGCCAATGTCAATTATGATCGCAGCGACACGCGCAGCCTATCGGGCCTGAACTTCGTGACGCTGACAGACAGCGGGAATAACAGTGTCTCGCGGACATTTGGCGAAGACAGCCCGCTTGAAAATCGCAATTCAACCGATGTCTTCTCGAGTTCTGGCTCTCTGAGCAAGCGAGTGAACGCTTTCCAACTCACCAGCACTTTCGATGCGTCGCTGACCGAGAGTGAAACAGAGATCGACCGGCCGTTTGACGTGAGCGGACTTGTTCAGGATGCGGCAGCTGGCCTCATTGCTCAAGACGTTGAATTGCCAAGCAACGCGGACAATGGGTTCGATATTGCGCAGTCTCGTACAATCGCCGGGGAAACCGTCACCACGCTGAACGGGCCGCTGGCAAATTTGCCGGGCGGCGAGTTGCTGGCGACATTTGATGCGGGCTATAGCTGGACCAATCTGGAGACGTCCGACACCCGCACTTTTGCCGAAAGCGATCTGACGCGCGGCACCTTTGCGACGGGCGTGAATTTGACAATGCCCATTACGTCCCGTCGGCGCGGCTTTGCCGATGCTTTGGGCAGCTTTACGCTGAACGCACAAATTGGGCTCGATCACCTGTCGGATTTCGGCACGCTGGGTGACTACACGGTGGGTCTCAATTGGACGCCATTCGACGGGATTGATCTTTCGGCGACCTATATTGAACGTGAGGTGGCACCCGATCTTTCAGCGCTTGGCAGTCCCACGATTACCACTTTCAATGTGCCGGTGTTCGATTTCACCAATGGCGAAACCGTGCTTGCAACCGTCACGAGCGGAGGCAATCCCGATCTACTGGCGGAAACACAGCGCGATTGGAAATTTGCAGCGAATTGGGATCTGCCTTTTTGGGACAATTCTCGCTTCACCATCGAATACATCCGCAACCGCTCAGATGACGTAACGAGCGCTTTTCCTCAGATCACGCCGGATATTGAGGTCGCTTTTCCGGGGCGGATCACTCGCGATGCGAATGGCGTTCTGACGGCGGTCGATCAACGCTTTGTCACCTTCGCAGAGACGCGATCAGACAGATTGCAGTTCATCCTATCGACAAGGGGCAGTTTCGGCGGGGGTGACCCATCGGGTGGAAGATCAGGAAATCGCGGTGCTGCTTCAGATCGGCCCACGCCTCGCGCAGCGCCCTCGGGGAGCGCGCCCTCGAAAGAGCGCCGAGCAGCTTTCATGGCGTTTCGCGAAAAGCTATGCGCCGATGGCGGTGCAGCATTCTTATCGCGCCTGATCGAGCGGGTAGAGGCTGGCGAAGGCTTGTCGGAGGAGATCCCCGGCTCCAATCTGCAGCGCATGCAATCCATGCTCGATCGCGCACGCGGCGATGATGGTTCAATCGATCCCGAGCGGCTTGCCATGATACGAGAGCGGATTTGCAGTATGAACCCAGCCGCCATGCGCCGGGGGTCGCCTGTAGCAGGGAATAACGATCAACAGAGCAACCCGCAAAACGGCAGCCAACGTCGCCGAGGCGGTGGCAGTTTAATCGGTGCTGCGTTTGGTGGAAGAGGAGGGGGCAGGCAGGTTTGGCGCTATTTTGCGAACCTGACGCACACGATCGAACTGCAAAACGAGATCCTGATTGCCCCCGGCCTTGCGCAACTCGATCAGTTGGATGGTGATGCCACCAGTGCATTCGGCTTTCCGCGCCATTCAAGCAGGCTCGAAGCGGGATTGTTCGGCAATGGCATCGGCGCGCGGCTTTCGGGGCAATACACCGGGACTACGCGCCTGAACGGTTCAGGCCTTCCAGGGAGTTCAGACCTTTTCTTCGGAGATCTGGCAACCTTCGACTTGCGCCTGTTTACCAATATCGATCAATTGCTTGGCAGTGAAAGCTCACTTTTGAAAAACCTGAGGGTCTCGTTCCGAGCAGACAATCTCTTTGACGCGCAGCGCCGAGTGGTCGACGAAAGCGGTGCGACGCCCGTCAATTACCAGCCATTCGTAATCGATCCCACAGGCCGATTTGTGGGCGTTGATATTCGGAAACTGTTCTAGCTGAAATTCAGCCGGTTATCAGTGCAGCTTTGTCCTCGGGAACATCCATTTTTGGCTGAGTGAAGGCCGGAATGGGGCCCATTTACCCTCTGCCTGCGACAGCCTGTCCGCCATCGCAACCATCACCGAAGGATTGACGCCAAGCCCCAAATGGCTCGCGTGAACCTCAATATTTTCGCTAGGGTGCTCGCCTTCTGCTTGAAGGCTGCCGTGCCAGTGCACCACGCCATCGGTCTTTGTATAGATCGAAGTTGTCGGCAGCGGCGGAGCGGTTTCCAAATCAAGGAAGCGACCATCGCGCATCGGCTCTGGCTCTTTGCCGTTCAGCCGCTCGAAGAGTTTGCGCGCATTGGTGTGATTACGATCGTTCGAGATCGGGCTACCAAGGCTGATCACTAGCCGCGCTTTGTCAGGGTGCAATTTGGCGATCTCGCGCGCCAGCACGCCGCCAAGGCTCCAACCGATCAGCGAAACCTTGCGACCCGATGATTTGTGAAGACGCAGCAGCTGACCTTCAAGCCGGTGTAGCAGCGCATTATCAACCCGGATGTTGCGGCCAGAATCCCAGCCATGCGCATCATAGCCAAGCTCTCTCAAAAGGCCGCGCATTGGGATTGTTGAACTGTTCGAAGCCATAAAGCCCGGCAGGCACATCACCGCGTGGCCATCGCCTTTGGGAAGCGAAGTCAGCAGTCGCCGGCTGGCGTAAAACATTCCCAGTTCGAACATCGCGCGCCCTTCTGCGAGCGTCCAGATGCGTTTGGGTGGGACGGCTTTGGGTGCCGCTCGATCGCTGATTGGTATGCTTGCCATTCTTGTATTCCTCTCAAGGGCCCTTTGGGCATTTTGCGACCTGCTCTTGCGGCAAGCTTATCGTGTGAAATAGGGTTCTAATTCGGTTTGGTTTTGCGCCTCATCGTCGTAGTCGGTTTGCGCTTTGCCGGGCCTTTTGCGGCTCGAGATTGTCTTGCTGTCGCTTTCTTGGCCGCAGGTTTTGCTGGCGACGCTTTCTTCGCAGCAGGTTTCTTCACAGTCTTCGCTGCTGCCAGCATCTCATCAAAGCTTTCCTGTAGACACTCAGAGTAGAACTCCGGATCGGGCATGATATCGCGGCAGGCGGTAAAGCTGATATAGGCTTCATCGACATAGCTCTGAACGACGTGCGCAAGGCCCAATCCGTCTGTCAGGCAGATAAGCGATAATGCCATGCTCTCCATCCGCGCACCTGCCGAATAGATCGGCACTGGCGGGCCGGGAACATTGGTAACGACCGTGTTGAACGGCATTGCGACCCGGTGGGCAAGGCTGACGCGGTTAAAGAGCTGCGCGCCCAAGGCCATGTAAAGCAGCGGATTAACCTTGCTGACTTCTGTCATGGTGCGCGCGCCGATGGCGTTCGTGAGCGCCTTGGAGTTCTTGGTCCGCTTGAACACGTATTCAAGCCGTTCGGCCGGGTCTCCAATATGCGAACCCAAAGGCGCGATCATGGCGGAAACCTGATTGCCCATGTCGTTCTTTTCATCCGAAGAACGCACTGAAATCGGGGCCATCGCCGTCATCGATGACTTTGGCAGATCATCTTTTGCGGTGAGATATTTGTATAGAGCGCCGCCAATTATCGCGAGTGCAACATCATTGACCTTCGCTTCGGGAAGAAGCGCGCGGATCGCCTTGATATCGGCCAGTGGGAAGCTGCGCCCTTCGACAACTCGATGCGGCGAAATTGAGCGGTTGAACCGCGTGCGAGGCGGTACATAATCGCTCGTAAGCTTAAACTGGCGGGTAACCAGACCTTTGATAGCGCTCGCGACGCCTGGAACGGCCTGGGCTGCAACCTGCGCCTGCTTCACCGGATTTGTGAGGGCGTTGATATAGGATTTGCCGAGTAGCTCGACCGGGCCGGGTACCTTTTCTGGCTTCCACTCATCGGGTGCATTGGGTGGCGGCGCGTTGGGGGCAAGCGTGTGGATCGCCTCCATCATGTCGATCCCGCTCATTCCATCGATGGCAGAATGGTGAACCTTTGTAACAAAGGCAAAGCAACCGGGAGGGTAATCGCGGACATTGTCCAGCCCCTCTACAACGGTGAACTCCCAAGGCGGGCGTGTCAGATCCATTGGGCGTGCATGGATTCGCGCCGTTTGAATACACAACTGCCGCCAATCACCCGGTTTGGGCAGTGCAACGTGGCGCAGGTGATATTCTAGGTCGAAATTCGGATCTTCGATCCAGTATGGATAATCGAGATCGAAGGGTACGCGCACCAGTCTTTGGCGCATCGTCTTCGACAGCTGCATACGTTTGGAAAAGAAATCGAGAATGTCTTTGAAGCGGACAAAGCCGCCGGGCGCCGTTTCCGGATTGTAGATCAGCAGATTGCCGATATGCATCGGCGAATTGGGGGATTCCAACGCGACAAACGAGGAATCCATGCCCTGCAATTGGCGCAAACGGGCCTCCTACAAACAACCTTTCCAAAAGCGGCCTGTTTTCAGGCTCGTATTGGCACGTAGGCATGTTTCAGTGTCATGACAAGCTGACGCACACGGCAAGTGTTGTTCTGGGACGACTTATCCGCGCAATTTTATTACGCGCCTAAACTGCCTGACTGTCGCTTTGCCACCAACCATTGAGCGATATGCTGCGGGCCTGCGCGGTGCCGGCGAGCACCAACAGACCGGCAAGAATGCCGAGGTTTTTGATGAAATTCTGCCGCTCGCGGTCGACCATATCTTCAACCATGGTCCAGAAATCGTGCAGCAAGAAATTCACCAAAAGCACATAGATCACAAACCCATAGGCCACGAATTTCACATGGCGACCAAAGATAAGTAGCAAACCGCCGATAATGTTCACTGCGGTCGAAAACCACATCAAGGGCGCTGCGAAAGGAATGGCGTGGCTTTCCATATAGGCGATTGTTTGGGCAGGTCCCATGGCCTTCAAAAGGCCGGGAGCGAGGAAATAGAGACCCAGCAATACGCGCCCGATTGTGATGCTCAAATGTGACATGATCTTACTTCCGTGTCGTGTTTTTACAAATCGTTTGAATTGGCCAGAGCGTCTCCGCAAGCGACACCGCTCGCCCAGGCCCATTGGAAGTTGTAACCGCCGAGCCACCCTGTCACATCCACCGCTTCGCCAATGGCATAAAGACCCCGGACCCTCTTGGCTTCCATGGTTTGCGACGACAGTTCAGCTGTAGAGATGCCGCCAATCGTAACCTCGGCCTTTGCAAATCCTTCTGTGCCGTTGGGAGAAAAGCGCCAGTCCGACAATCGTTGCTCTACCTTGCGCAAAGACTTGTCGGTGTTGTCGCCTAAGGTGCCAGCGATACCGACTTCCGGGGAGATCCGCTCAGCCAGCGCTTCTGCGAGGCGGTTGGGAAGGCTGTCTGAAAGGATATCTGCAAGCGTTCTGCGCTGATTTTTCTTTTTTTCCTCGATAAGCCAATCGCCACCGGCTTCGGGAGTAAACGTGATCCCAATCTCCTCTCCATGCTTCCAGTAGGATGATACTTGCAGGATCGCTGGCCCGGAAAGCCCCTTGTGCGTGAACAGTGCGGCCTCCTCGAACGTCGCTTTACCCGCCCGCGCGCGAACGGGCGCAGATACGCCTGAGAGCTCGCGGAACAGGACATCCTCTCCGCCGAGCGTCAGCGGGACAAGGGCAGGGCGGGGCTCGACCACTTTGAGGCCAAACTGCCGCGCCAGATCGTAGGCAATGCCGGTTGCCCCCATCTTGGGGATTGAAGGGCCGCCAGTCGCAATCACAAGGTTGGGCGCCGAAAAACGCTTCCCGCTCGCGGAAACGGCGAAGGCGCCGTCCTCCCGCGCAACCGCCTCGACATCGGCGTCGCAGATCACGTTCACGCTCTCGGGGCATTCGTCGAGCAGCATCTGGACAATCTGCTTGGCCGACCCATCGCAGAACAATTGGCCGAGCGTCTTTTCATGCCACGCGATGTCATGTGTATCGACCAGGTCGATAAAATCCTGCGGTGTGTAACGGGCAAGGGCCGACTTCGCGAAATGGGGGTTGCTGGACAGATAGTTCTCGGGGCCTGCGTGGATATTGGTGAAATTGCACCTTCCGCCGCCCGAGATCAGGATCTTCTTTCCCGGTTTCTCCGCCTTTTCGAGCACGGCCACGCGCAGGCTCCTTTTGCCCGCGCGCGCGGCGCACATCAGGCCCGCCGCGCCTGCGCCCAGAACGATAACGTCAAATTGCTCCATTGGGCTGGCGATAGGAGGGTCTGCGCGCATTGCCAATCGCCACTCGCAATCCCTATCTACAGCCCATGTCCAAGGCCAAGGCAGGCACTCCCCACAATCCGCAAGGGGCCGAGCGTTTCAATGAGAAGAACGCGGCTCAAACTGTGTCGCGTGCGCAGCCAAATCTCGAGGCTGGGATTGAAGCGATCCGGCAGGTGGTGAAGACACTGAAGCCGATCCCAGGCGTCTACCGCATGCTCGATGCAAGGGGCGATGTGCTGTATGTGGGCAAGGCGCGTTCGCTCAAAGCGCGGGTTGCCAATTACACGCAAGTCAACGGGCTGACGCAGCGGATTTTGCGGATGATCTCGCAGTGCCGCGGGATGGAGATCGTCACCACCAATTCCGAGGCTGAAGCTCTGCTGCTGGAAGCGCAGTTGATCAAGCGGTTTCGCCCACCCTTCAATGTGCTTCTCCGGGACGACAAGAGCTTCCCGTTCATCCTTCTGCGCGCCGATCACGACTTCCCCCGCATCCACAAGCACCGCGGCGCACGCCGGGCTAAGGGGAATTACTACGGCCCATTCGCGAGCGCTGGCAGCGTCAACACAACGCTTAACGCGCTTCAGAAGCTATTCCTTTTAAGATCCTGCACAGACAGCTTTTTTGACCGTCGTGACCGTCCGTGCCTGCTCTACCAAATAAAGCGCTGCTCTGCCCCTTGCGTGGGCCGCATCAGCGAGGACGATTACGAAGGGCTGGTCAAACAAGCGAAGGATTTCCTCGCGGGCAAATCCTCGCAGGTGCAGGCTGACCTTGAAAAGCAGATGGCCAAAGCGGCCGAAGATCTCGACTTTGAAACCGCTGCCATATTGCGCGACCGACTGCGCGCGGCGACCTTTATCCAGGGCTCGCAAGCCATCAATGCAAGCGGTGTGGGTGACGCTGACGTATTCGCGCTCGCATCGAAAGGTGGCCATGTGGGTGTGCAGGCTTTCTTCATTCGCGGCGGCCAGAACTGGGGGCATCGCGCTTTCTTTCCCAGCCACACCAAAGAAGTGGATGAGGCCCAGGTTCTCGCGGATGTGATGCTGCAATTCTATGAGGAAGTCCCGCCGCCTTCGACAGTGCTGGTGGACCGCGAGCTGCCCGAAGAAGACTTGATTGAAGCGGCGTTGGCAGAATTGGCTGAGAAGAAAGTCGCGATCAGTATCCCGCAACGTGGCGACCGGCGCAAATTGCTTCAACAGGCGCAGAGAAATGCGGTTGAAGCGCTCGAACGGAGGCTGGCGGAGACCGGCACCAAGGCCAAGGTAAACCGCGAGCTTGCCGAATTCCTTGAGCTTAGCGAACCGCCGCAGCGCATTGAGGTTTACGACAACTCGCACATTCAGGGCGCGAAAGCTGTTGGCGCGATGGTGGTTGTCTCTCCAGAAGGTTTTGAGAAGTCGCAATACCGCAAGTTCAACATCAAGACCGCGCAAACGAACGATGATTTCGCGATGATGCGCGAGGTCATGGAGCGTCGGTTCACCCGCGCGATGAAGGATGACCCTGACCGGGAGCGTGAGGGCGTGTGGCCCGATCTGGTGCTGGTCGATGGCGGCAAGGGGCAGTTATCGTCGGTGATGGAGGTATTGGGAGAACTCGGTATCGAAGACCTGCCAGTTATCGGCATCGCAAAGGGCCCACATCATGGACGCGAGGGGCGCGAAGTCTTTCACTTCCCGGACGGCCGTGAAAAGATGCTGCCGACCAACTCGCCGGTTTTATTCTACGCCCAGCGCCTTCGTGATGAAGTGCACCGCTATGTGATCGGCGCACACCGGGCGAAACGCTCCAAAGCGATCACAGCAAGCCCGCTTGACGAAATCCCCGGTATCGGTCCGGCGCGAAAACGCGCCCTGCTGCTGCACTTCGGCACGGCCAGCAAGGTGCGTGCTGCAGCATTGGAAGACCTGCAACGCGCTCCCGGTGTATCAGACAAAGTCGCGCAGCAGATTTACGATTTCTACCACGCGAGTGGCTGAGTAATTGTCGACTGTCATCGTCCCTGCTGAGCAGGCATTCAATGTTGCGTGTCATCGAGACAGGTGTATTATATAAGTATGACACCTAGAATTTTATCAATTGCCGTTCTGTTCGGACTGTCCGCTTGTGCGGCTACTGGATCGAGCATTGAGCCGGCACAAACCGAAGATCCCGCCGAGAACTTTTCTTCCTCGGACTGCGCAGTTGGCATTTACGGTGATGGGGCAGGCGCGTTCGTGGCGATCACTCGGTCTTCTGAAGGTTACCGGCACTCATTCAACAACGGCATCATTGGAGATGCAGCGCCAGACGGCGATCGAGTGGAATGCGGCATAAATTCCGTACGTATCGACCAACGAGAGGTGTGGGATCAGATTCCCATTCGAGAAACAGACACGCGCTTCAAATCCGGCGACGTCACGTTGGCGGGTCGGCTTCTTGAGCCAAGAGACGCCGACACAACAACACCTCTTGTTGTTTACGCCCACGGATCAGAACCGACAGGCTGGATTGGTACGGTTCGTGACCCTTACCAAATGGTCGGACGAGGCATTTCGGTCTTTGTCTATGACAAACGAGGCACTGGGCTTTCGGAGGGCAAGTATTCGCAAAATTTCCCCCGCCTAGCTGATGATCTGGTCGCGGCCTCGACTGAAGCCAAGCGGTTGGCCAGTGGCAAATTTGGACGCTTTGGACTTGTCGGCCTGAGCCAAGGTGGTTGGATTGCGCCGCTTGCCGCTGAACGAGCTCAAGCGGATTTTATTGCGATCGGGTATGGCTTGGTCGCTGACATTCGAGAGGAAGACGCTGACCAGGTTCAAAAAGAGCTTCGCGAGGCTGGCTACAGCTCTGATGTGCTCAATTTAGCGCGTGACATTACCGATGTGACCGCGCGCATCGCGTCGTCTGATTACACTGATGGACTAGAAGAGCTGGCTGAAATCCAGCGTCGATACTCATCGGAAGATTGGTTCTCGGTCATCCGTGGAGGCTACACCGGAGTGCTGCTTAACACGTCGCCAGATGAGTTGCGAGAACGCGGGGTGCCGCAGTTCAAGGATTTGGATATTGACTGGTCTTTGAACCCGATGACCGTTCTTCGCGGCGTTGAAGTCCCGCAGCTTTGGGTTCTTGCCGGGGAGGATCGCGAGGCACCCATCGACCTGACACTTGATCGGCTCCGAACGCTCCGCGGCGAAGGAAGCAATATATCGATCTACATGTTTCCGGACACCGATCACGGAATGTGGGAATATAATCAGGCGCCTGATGGAACGCGTGAATTTCGCCGGGTCACTCAAGGGTATTATGATTTGATGGCGGATTACATCAAAGGCGGTGTTGGGCGGGGATACGGACAGTCTGTGAAAATCGAGGGCGGTTAGTGTCGCACGCAGCAACGAAAAGGCCCGACCCATTAATGATGAGCCGAGCCTTTCAACCGATAATGGCGGCAAAACTTAGTTCGGATAAGCCCAAGTCGTCCCACGTGCGAGATTTTCGCTGGCGAAGGCCCAGTTGATTTTCGAACCGACCACGTGATCAAGGTAGGATGGGCGTGCGTTCTGGTGATCGAGGTAGTAGGCGTGCTCCCACACGTCGATGGTCAGCAACGGATTGAAATCGCTGTCGGCCAGTGTGTCGCCGTCATGGGTTTCTTCGATCGAAAGTTCGCCGTTCTTTTCGGCAAGCCATACCCAACCGCTCGCAAAGTGGCCTGCGCCACGCGATTTCAGCTGTTCTTTCAATTCGTCGATCGATCCGAATTTGGCTTCGATTTTTGATTTGAGTTCGTCGGATGGCGCGGTTTCTTCTGCAGCCATCGAATGCCAGTAGAAGGCGTGGTTCCAGCTTTGCGCGGCGTTGTTGAACAAGCCTTGATTGCTGCCACGAGCGGCCGAGACGATCTCTTCCAGCGACTTGTCAGCATGATCGGTGCCGTCAATCGCATCGTTCATCTTGGAGACGTAGGCATTGTGGTGCTTGCCATGGTGGAATGAGAGAGTCTGAGCGGAAATCGCAGGCTCAAGAGCGGTGTCTGGATAGGGCAGGTCGATGAGTTTGAAAGCCATGAATGGTCCCTCTCGTTTAGAGATTGAAAGTGTCACGTAATCTAACGCGCACGGGCGGTAATGGTTGCAAATGCGATTGAAAAGGGTCTGGACCTCAAGCGCTAAGCAATTCTCTTTTGAACTCAGCGTCCTTTCGAAGCTGTTCGTGTTCAACCCAGGTCGAATGCACGCCGCTTGATATCTTGTGCGGCAGGGCAAGTCGGCAGACCGGGCCTCTGGTCACATCGCTCGCGTCGAGGATTGCGCACTCGGATGTTCCTGTGTTCTCATTAATCAGGAATGTGATCAGATAGCCATCGTCTTCTAAATCTGCACCCTTGCGGGGCACCATCGGGCTTTCGCTCGCATATACGCCATCGGGAAGTTCTAAAACCTGCTCTTCACCGGTTTCAGTGTCGTGGCGGACATATCCGTTGAAGAGGAACCAGCCGGGCTTTGTCGTGGTCGACCAGACATATCGGCTTTTGCGCATAAGGTAGGCCGGGTTGATCATGCCAAATTCAACAATCCGATCGGACAGTCTTTCTTCGCGCGTTTCACCGGTTTCTAGATTAAAGCGCCAGCGGTGGAGCTTTGGTTTGAACGAATGCTCATCCACATAGGCCATCATGTGGCTGTATTCTCCCGCTTCTTCGAGTGGATCGGGCATCGGCTTTTCCTGGAAGT
Organism: Erythrobacter sp. YT30; assembly: GCF_001542875.1. Classification (GTDB taxonomy): domain Bacteria; phylum Pseudomonadota; class Alphaproteobacteria; order Sphingomonadales; family Sphingomonadaceae; genus Erythrobacter. The sequence continues at coordinate 260,019 of NZ_LMAF01000003.1, forward strand.
AACCTTCTAGGATGACTTCGTCGCCTTCCGAGCCAGAAACTTCATATGCGTTCGTCCAGTGTAGCACATAGGTAGGATCGGCTTCGAACCAGCGAATGTCTTCTGGCTGGCCATAGCGCGGGATCAGCGCGAAACGGGTGGGCACGCCTTCGTGGATGCGCGCTGCGTGGATATCGCGCTTAAGAAGCTCTTCATCCCAGAAAAGCGGCATATCGTTAAGGATCGACCAGTTCTTCGTGATCGCCATATCGTGCGGCAGGCGTGGGCCGGGGAGAGGAATGGGTACGTAATGCGCAATCTTCCCTGCGCGATCTACTACTCCATAATGCATGAACGGCGCGTGTTTCGAGTAGTTGAAGAACATGAGCTCTCCGGTTTCCTCATCCACCTTGGGATGCGCTGAAACACCGTCAAGCGGCCCCCACGATGCCTTGCCCAAATTCTCCAAAGTCACCGGGTCCAATTGCCACGCCTCACCGCACTGATAGAGTGTCGCAAGCGCAGTGCCCGCGTGAACGATGATGTCGGTGGAAGCGGTGTCTTTGAGACTACCATGCGCGCCAAAGCCCGGGCGTTTGGAAAGCGCGGGCGGGTCCATCAATCCGCCCCACAAGGCCTCGCCTGCGATTTGTTCAGCTTCAAAGCACGATGTCCGCACAAAGCGGTTGCGATAGCTCGCCTTGCCCCCTGAAATGCTCACCTGATGCACCATCGCATCCCCATCAAACGGGTGATGCCTGCCCAAAGGCTGATGCACGGGGTTTTCGGTATTGCGCAGATAGATGCCGTCGATATCAGCCGGGATATCCCCTTCAATCGCTTCCAGCTCTTCAACGTCCACTTCTTCATGGCAAGGCGTCCAAGGACCCGAAAGGTAGGGGTGATTGGACGGCTTCAAGCTCGTTTTTACAGGCGGATGGCGTGTGATCTGCATCGAATTTTCTCCCGACTCTCAGCGTAGCGAAAGGTGTCGAGCGGGGGAAGGGACGACACATAGACGCCTTGCTTGTTTTGATTTCGATCAATGAACAGGTTTAGCTGGTTCGGCAAAAACTTGTCGAAGGGAGAAGCGACATGAAATCCATTTTACTTCACATCGAAGCCGACGATTGCATGGAGGCGCGTCTGCAATTCGCGCTGGACCTCGCGCGAGCACATAACGGCCATATCACCTGCCTTCAGGCGGTGAATTTCGAGATCTTTGCGCCGGGCGATTTTTATGGGTCTGCCATGGCAGCCGCGCTTCCTGCGCTTCAGAAGGCGGCTGATGAGTTGAGAACCGAGCTGGAAGAGCGTCTCACGAAAGAGGATGTTTCGTGGGAATGGCAATACAAGCCCGGGATGGCAGAAACGAAGCTGCTAGAATTGGCGGCCTTGCAGGATGTTGTTCTGGTTGGCCCACGTGATGTGGGTGAAAAGCGGCGCCATCCCTCAATCATGGTGGGTGAGCTTCTCTTGCGATCATCAACGCCCGTTATCGTGGTGCCCCAAAAGTGGAAAAGCTATGATCCGACTGCGCCCGTTCTGGTCGCGTGGAACGGTTCGCCTGAGGCATGCATAGCGCTGCGCAATGCGGTGCCGATGCTGAAAACGGCGAGCAAGGTCATCCTTGCTCGAGTGATCGAAGAAAAGGAAAGCCAGGCAGAAGAGTTTCCAATGATCGAAGGATCACTCTATCTCAGCCGCCACGACATCGAGTCAGAATTACTCGAAATTCCAAAGGGCAAGGCAAAAGTGTCAGACACGCTGTTCACGAACGCCTTTGCCAAGGATTGCGGCATGGTTGTCATGGGCGCGTATGGCCATATGCGGATAACGGAGGCCTTGTTCGGCGGTGTGACCCGCAGATCGCTCACCGATCCGCAACTGCCAATCTTCCTCGCGCATTGATTGCGGCAGCGCGTTGCGGCATCAGCTTTTCGACTTGCGCTTGCGCATCATGCCTTCCTGGGCGACGCTGGCAATTAGATCGCCTGCCTGATTGTAGATGCGGCCGCGGTTGAAACCTCGACCCGCGCCTGACCATGGGGCGTCGGTGCAATAGAGCAGCCATTCATCAGCGCGCGCTTCGCGGTGGAACCAGATGGCATGATCAAGGCTGGCACCGACCAGCTCTCCGCGCATCCATGATAGGCCATGGGGCAGGGCACTGGTGCCGAGAAGGGTGTAATCGCTTGCATAGGTGATGATAGCGCGGTGTAGCGCGGGCGTGTCGGCATCACCCGTGACTGGCGCTGCCGTCTTGAACCAGCTGTGCGCGCGCGGCGGTTTGGGCTCTGAATTCATCCAGTGAAGCCGGTCTATCGTGCGCATTTCGATAGGGCGAGGACGCAGCATCAGCGCGCGTTGGCCCTCGCTCAATTTGTCGCCCATCTTGTCAGCCATCGCTCGGCGCATTTCCATATCGGTTTTGAGACTTTCAGGCGCGGCGACATCGGGCATTGGGCTGTCTTCATGCTTAAGGCCCTGTTCGGGCACCTGGAAGCTGGCGGTGAGGTTCAGGATCGGAACGGCGCGTCCCTCCTCATCCTCTTGCGCAGCGACAACGCGGCGATTGGAAAAGCTGCGCCCGTCAAAATCTCGCTCTATCCTGTATTCAATGGGATGCCCCTCTCGCCCGCCGCGCAGGAAATAGGCGTGGAGCGAATGCGCGGTCTTGGTGTCGGGAACGCTCGATTGGGCCGCTTGCAGCGCTTGTGCCAGCACCTGCCCGCCAAATACTCTGCCAAATCCATCGATCTGCTGGCCGCCTTCAAAGATATCGGCAGCGCGTTTTTCAACCGTTAGGAGGCGGACGAGGTCTTCGACCAATTGCTCGTTTGTGGGTGTGTCGCTCATGGCTATGCGCCATGCTGTGAGGGCCATGGAAGGTCAAGCGGTGGTGGCTCAATCATCCATGGCCTCGCGAAAAAGCCCCGCCACACGGTGGTGCAGCGAGGCCAATTCTTATCGCTCTAGGCGATGGCTTTAATGACCAGGCGATCAGTGACCAGCCAAGGCCGCGAGCAGAAGCAGCGCGACGATGTTGGTGATTTTGATCATCGGGTTCACAGCCGGGCCCGCGGTGTCCTTGTAAGGATCGCCCACGGTGTCGCCCGTCACAGCGGCCTTGTGAGCTTCTGAGCCCTTGCCGCCATGATTGCCGTCTTCGATGTATTTCTTCGCGTTGTCCCACGCACCGCCGCCAGCGGTCATGGAGAGCGCGACGAACAGACCGCCCACGATCACGCCGAGAAGCAGAGCGCCGAGCGCTGCAAAGGCGTTGTCCTGTCCGGCAAGTCCATAGATCACGAAGTAGGTGACGATCGGAGCAAGCACTGGAAGGAGCGACGGGATGATCATCTCCTTGATCGCCGCCTTGGTGACAAGGTCAACCGTGCGAGCATAGTCCGGACGGCTTGTGCCGGCCATGATGCCCGCATCCTTCGCAAACTGGTCACGCACATCGACAACCACATCGCCAGCCGCGCGGCCCACCGCTGTCATGCCCATCGCTCCAAAAAGATAGGGCAGTAGCGCGCCGAGTAAGAGGCCGACGATCACGTAAGGGTTCTCAAGACTGAAATCGACATCCGCATTCGGGAAGAATTCGCGAAGGTCGGCGGTGTAGGCGGCAAACAGCACCAGCGCTGCAAGGCCTGCCGAACCGATGGCATAGCCCTTGGTCACGGCTTTCGTCGTGTTGCCAACCGCATCGAGAAGGTCGGTCTTTTCACGAACGCTTTCATCAAGACCCGACATCTCGGCAATACCGCCAGCATTGTCCGTCACCGGACCATATGCGTCGAGCGCCACGACCATGCCAGCAAGCGCCAGCATCGCGGTCGCACCATAAGCGAGGCCGATAAGGCCAGCCAATTGGTACGCAGCAATGATCGCCGCGATGATGACGATGGTTGGAAGAGCGGTCGATTCAAGGCTGATCGCCAGACCCTGGATCACGTTCGTGCCGTGGCCCGTTTCTGAGGCTTTGGCGATTGACTTCACCGGGCGGAAATTGGTGCCGGTGTAGTACTCGGTGATCCAGATGATGATGCCTGTGAGCACAAGCCCGATTAGCGAGCAGTAGAACAGGTCCATCCCGTTAAACTCAACGCCGCCGGGGCCGGTGCCGATCCCAGTGCTCATATCCGCGCCCGCAGTGCCAAGCGCATATTGCGTGACGAGGTAGATCAGCGGAATGGCGAGGACTGCGGTGACGATGAAGCCCTTGTACATCGCGCCCATCACATTGGTGCCATTGCCAAGACGGACAAAGTAGGTGCCAATGATCGAGGTAACGATACAAGCGCCGCCGATCAGCAGCGGCAAGCTCATCAAGGGAAGCAGCAGACCTGCTGCGCTCAATTGCTCGCTGAACAGCAGGGCGGTCAGAACCATGGTTGCGCCAACGGTCACCACGTAGGTTTCAAACAAGTCAGCAGCCATACCAGCGCAGTCGCCCACATTGTCGCCTACGTTATCGGCGATGGTAGCAGGGTTGCGAGGGTCGTCCTCTGGGATCGAGGCTTCGACTTTACCGACGAGGTCAGCGCCGACGTCAGCTGCTTTGGTGAAGATACCGCCGCCAAGACGCGCAAAGATCGAGATGAGCGATGCGCCAAAGGCGAGGCCGACAAGACCGTCGATCACGATGCGGCTGTTCGCCTCAAGGCCCATTGGACCTACGAGCACATAGAAGAACACCGCAATAGCGAGAAGCGCCAGACCTGCGACCAGCATACCGGTGATCGCTCCAGCGCGGAAAGCGATGGTGAGGCCTTGTTGCAGTCCAGCTTCCGCAGCGGCAGCCGTACGAACGTTCGAGCGGACGGAGATGTTCATTCCGATGTAGCCAGCAACGCCCGAAAGCACCGCGCCGACGATAAATCCGACCGCCGGAACCACGCCGAGGAACACTCCGACGAGGACCGCAGCCACAACACCGACCATGCCGATCGTCGTATATTGGCGGTTGAGGTAAGCCTGTGCGCCTTCTTGAATGGCGCCAGCAATTTCCTGCATTTTTTCGTTCCCGGCACTTGCGCCGAGAACCTGACGGCTGGTGACAAAGCCATACACGACGGCAAGCACACCCAGCCCAATAGATATGAGTATAAGGTCCACGTAGAATCCCCTCTCCAAAGCGTGGAAAATGCGCCTCTTGTAGAAATCCCATCGGGCGCGTGGAGCGCAGTCATATCGGCTTGAGCACGGGTGACAAGGCGAAAGCGTCGGATTCCTGTGGCTCTTGCCTATTTTGGGGGTGAGATCAGCTGTTTGAGGCGTGCTCGTAACCAAGGCTGTCATCTGTTGAGACAGGCTCACCATCGAGCAGCAGGGGGGCGATATTACTTCCGCCAACTACGCCGATGCGAGTTGCGGCAACGGGCAGCCGCATGTCGGCGGGCGCAGTGAAGAGCAGCTCGTAATCATCGCCCCAACGGATCGCATCTTCCCGCCTCGTGGGATCGGCAACTGGCACCGCTTCGCTGTCTAATTGGATCGTCACGTTACTTGCCCGCGCCAGTCGCCAGCTATCGAGTAGCAGTCCGTCCGACACATCCATCATTGCAGTCACATGCGGGGCGAGTGCTTTTCCTTCCGAAAGGAGGGGGCGAGGGCGATTAAACGCCTCCGCATGATTTGGGTCACCATCAAACCCCAACATCGCGCGGCCAAGAATGCCGGTGACATACACGGCATCGCCCACAATGGCCCCGCTTCGGATCGGAACTGGCGTGTGCGTCGCGCGCCCGATTGCCGTTAGGCCTAGCGATTGCGGGCCATTGGCAGAGATTGTGTCACCTCCAAGCAAAGGGACATCATACACGCTCAAAACTGCGCGCAGTCCTTCGATAAAGCGCGCATCATTTTCGCCGAGCGCGTAGCCGATCAGGATTCCAATGGGCTCTGCCCCTTTTGCTGCGAGATCGGAAAGATTGGTCGCGACCAATTTCCAGGCAACATCATACGGATCAGCGCTCGATCGGAAATGCGTGCCTTCTGCCATGGCATCATGGGTAAGGATCAGCGTTTCACTGCCGACCTCAAGCACCGCGCAATCGTCTTCAAGCCCGCACGCGCCATCATGCAGGGGCAGCGCGCGCAAGGCTTTCAAAAATTCCAACTCGTTCATGCTGGTGATGGTGTCCGCTTATTCCGCCTTATTGGCTTATCTGCATTCGTATTCTGAGCAAACCTCAATGAACTTAGCGCGCCTTACCGCTTCCCATGGCGCGGGCAAAGCGGCATGACGGTGAAAGCAGGGAGAGGGGCTGAACGCCGATGCTGATACGTTTCACAATTTTGTTGAGCGCATTCCTGGCTGCTTCATGTGCCGAAGTGCAGGCCGAGGATACTCCAAAGCCCGATATTCCCATCGTCTCATCAGGTGAAATCGTGTGGTGGCCGGACTTTGCCCCGGCCGAAGCGGTGGGTGTCGACAACATCTGGATCTGGCTCCCGCCAAGCTACGCCTCCCAACCGGGAAAACGCTTCCCAGTGCTCTACATGCACGATGCGGAAAATTTGTTTGATCGCCGCCTTTCCAATTTTGACAAGGAATGGGGCATGGATGAGGCGATCACACGGATGGCGGCGCGCGGCGATCTGCGTGAATGGATCTTGGTGGGACTCAGTAGCCCTGAAAACCGGTACCAAACGCTTTTCCCCCAAAAGCTCTTTGGCCTGCTTCCCGAAAGCTATCAACAAGGCGTTACGGGCATTGAGATGGGAGGGATCGAGGCTGGATTTCCCCTGCGTGGGGATGAGTATGCAAAAGTGGTCGCAGTCGATCTGAAAGCGAAGATCGACAGTGAGTTTCGGACACTCACCACGCCTGAAGACACTGCCGTCATGGGATCATCGATGGGCGGCCTTATCAGCCTCTATATCATTGCTGAATATCCGGACGTGTTCGGCCAGGCTGCGGGAGTTTCGACACATCTCCCGCTGACAGGCCCCGAAGGCGGAGATCCGGACGAGCGCGCCACGCAAGTTTCCGAAGCATTTCGCCAGTATTTCAGCGAAAGTGAGATCAATCCCGCGCGCAATCGGATTTACGTCGATCATGGAACTGGCACGCTCGATGCGTTTTATCCGCCATACTTCAAACAGTTCGATGGGATGATGGCAGAGTTGGGATGGCAGCTTCCTGCCTATGAAAGCCGGGTCTTCTTCGGCGCAGAGCACGAAGAGAATGCATGGGCGCAACGGGTTGATATCCCGCTGTCATTCCTCGATGCGAAGGATCCTTAGGCGCGCGCGTCTTTTGCGACAGCGTCCAGAACGCCATTCACAAATTTCGCCTCGCGATCATCGAAGAATGCTTTTGCAACATCGACATATTCGTTGATCGCGCTTGCCTTTGGCACATCGGCGCGGGCCAGCAGTTCGTAAGCGCCGGCGCGCAGGACTTGGAGCATGGTTTTATCGAGGCGGGCTAGCGTCCAGCCCTCAGCCAGTTTTGCCAGCAGAATGCCGTCAATTTCATCGCGCCGCGCATCGACTCCGCGCACCAGATCATCGAAAAAATCGGTCTCAGCATCGGCATAAACCTCGCCTTCGTAATCTTCGTCATCAACTTCGCGGCCAAGGCGGTGTTGGTGAAATTCATTGAGCAGTTTGGCGAGCGGGGTGCCTTCCATCTGCTGCTGGTAAAGCGCCTGCACTGCGGCGAGACGGGCCGCAGAGCGGGATTGGGATTTGGCAGGCGTGTTCATTTGCGGCGAAGCTCCACCGATTTGGCATGCGCGGGCAGGCCCTCTGCATGGGCGAGGGTGGCGGCGGCAGGGCCGATCTTTTCGAACGATTCTTTATCAAGGCCAAGAAAACTGGTGCGTTTCATAAAGTCGAGGACTGAAAGCCCGCTTGAAAAACGCGCGCGGCGTCCTGTGGGCAGAACATGATTGGGCCCAGCCACGTAGTCGCCAACCGCCTCGGGTGTCATCCGGCCAAGGAAAATGCTGCCAGCGTGGCGGATCCTGTCCAGCATCGCTTCGGCATCATCAATCGCCAATTCGACGTGTTCAGCAGCGAGCCTGTTGGCAAGGCCCGGCGCTTCTTCAACCAGATCGTTGACGATGATGATTGCGCCATGCGCTTCCCAACTTTCCTTCGCCACTTTGCCAGTCGAAAGCTGCGCCAACTGCACGTCGATGCAGTCTTCGACATAGGCAGCAAAACGCGCATCATCGGTGATGAGAATGGACTGCGAAGTCGGGTCGTGTTCCGCCTGGCTCAGCAAATCGGCTGCGATCCAGTCCGGATTATTCTCTCCGTCGGCGATGACGAGGATTTCTGATGGGCCCGCCACCATATCGATGCCGACGCGGCCATAAAGCTGGCGTTTGGCTTCGGCGACATAAGCGTTACCGGGGCCCGTAATGACATCGACAGGTTTGATGGTGTCTGTCCCATAGGCAAGCGCAGCCACCGCCTGTGCCCCGCCAACGCGCCAGATCTCGTCAACACCCGCGACATGCGCCGCAGCCAGAACCAGCGGGTTCGATTGCCCCTTGGGTGTTGGTGTCACCACCACCAATCGTTCAACCCCAGCAACGCGCGCAGGAATTGCGTTCATCAGCAGCGACGAGGGATAGGCCGCCCGGCCGCCGGGTACATAAAGCCCTGCGGCATCAACAGGTCGCCACATTGCACCAAGCCTTACGCCCGCATCATCGGTGTAGTCGCGGTTTTCGGGCAATTGCGCGAGGTGATAGGCACGAATGCGGCTGGCGGCGAGGTCTAAGGCTTCGCGCAATTCTGGCTCAATCGTCTGATACGCCTCTTCGCAGCGCTCTTTGGTGATCGTCCAGTCGGCATCCTGCGCGAGCGCGTATCCATCATAACGCTGCGTATATTCCTTAAGCGCATCATCGCCGCGGCTTGCCACGGCGGACAAAATGCCCTGCACTTGGCCCGCGACATCGCTATCCGCATCGCGGCGCGCATTAACGAGCCGCTCAAAACGCTTTTCGAAATCGGGATCGAGAGTTGCGAATTTCTGCATCAGGCTGCCTTATCATCCTGGCTTGATTGCCGCCGTTCAGCATCCTCGCGAAAAGCGGTGACCAATTCGGCAATACGCGCATCTGTTTTCAGCGCAGCGCGGTTCACGATAAGGCGCGCCGACACGTCAAGAATGCGGCTCGTTTCGGCAAGGCCATTTTGCTTCAAAGTCGTGCCAGTTGAAACAAGATCGACAATCTGCCCGGCCAGCCCAAGCGAGGGCGCAAGTTCCATCGCGCCGTTAAGCTTTACACATTCGGCTTGCACACCCTGATTTTCAAAGTGCCTGCGCGTAAGGCTTGGATACTTAGTCGCAACGCGCAAATGGCTCGCATGGGCACTCGGTGCCGCGTCGTCCTTGAGGCGCGCCACCGATAAACGGCAATGGCCGATATCAAGATCGACAGGCGCATAAAGATCATCGTAATCAAATTCTTCGATCACGTCTGACCCCACAATTCCCAGTTGCGCAGCGCCATGTGCAACGAAGGTCGCAACATCGAATGCGCGCACCCGGATCAGGCGCATATCATCGCGGTTCGTCGCGAACGACAAGCTGCGATTGGCCTTGTCGAAAAAGCCATCTTCGGGCACGACGCCTGCATTCGCCATGACGGGCAGCGCCTCATCAAGGATGCGTCCTTTGGGAATGGCGAAAGTCAGCTGGCCTTTTGGCGATTGTGATGCGGAAGGTGTCATTGCGCTGCGGCACTTAGGGTGCGGCCTGCAAAAGGGCAACCAGAAGAGAATGGCAGAAGCGAAAGGACCAGTCCCATGGACACGCGCGAGATCATGCTGATCGAAGAGTTTGACGCGGCCATCAAATGGCAGGCTGATCACGCGGCGAACAATGGCGCTGAATGCACCGCGCGGGTGATCCGGGCGCTTTCTCAAGTTAGGCAAAGTGATACCCAGCTCGGCCGCCGCATGGCGAATTGGGAAGGGCTAACGCTTAAGGACGCGATGCCTTTGCGGGTGACGGGCGGGCTGCATCACCTCGTGCTGACCAGCGTGGATGAGCGTTTACGGCCCGTCTATGCGAGCGATCTGACCGATCAGGAGGAGATAGACGCGCTGGTCCTCGATATTGTGAGCAAGCATGACGCGCAGCTTGTCCCATGGCTCGATGGCCCCCCGCAAACCAATGAAGCTGGGCGCTCTGCGAGCATTATGGCGGGGCTTTTATGGGCGGCTCAGAGAGTTCACCCGCGCTTCGACCTGTTCGAGCTCGGTGCAAGTGCCGGGGTCAACACCATGATTGATCGTTATTACTACAATCTCGGCGGGGTCGAAGCTGGTCCGAAGAATTCCCCCATGCACATCGCACCCGAATGGCGAGGGAGGGGCGCACCGCCGCCTCCACCAGAGGCGTTTGAAATTGTGTCCGCAAGAGGCTGCGATCTCACCCCGATCAACCTTGCCGATCCCGACAGCGCCTTGCGTCTCAAAGCCTATGTCTGGCCCGATGCGTCTGCGCGTCTTGAACGGATCGATGCCGCCATTCAGCTTGCTGCAGAAAAAGCGCCTGATCTCGTGCAGATGGACGCGGCGGAATTCGCCTTGGGTGAACTTGCCAAGCCGCACGCCGAAGGGATTACCAAGGCCATGTTCCATTCGATCATGTGGCAATACATGCCCGCCGAAACACAGGAAGCGATTGAAGAGGCATTTGACGAAGCAGGCGCGCGCGCGACGCCTCAAAAACCGCTTGCCTGGATCAGTCTTGAAACCGATCCGGCGACTTTCCGCCACGAATTGAAAGTGCGGATATGGGATGGTTTATCGGGATCAGGCGAGCCTACGTTACTCGCACACGCGCACCCGCATGGCGCGTGGGTGGAGTGGGACGAGGTTACTGCCAATTAAAGTTGCATTTTGCAATCTAAATTGGTAGGACGCTGAACGTGACGAGAAAACCGCTTCCCTATGCTGATCTGACGCTCGAAGAGGCGCTGGTACAGTTTCGGGCGGAAAGCGGCCTAACGCACAAATACGATGCAATGGGCGCGAAGGCGCAAATGCACTTTGAGCGACACGATATAATCCACGTATTGTTCGGGTTGACTACCAATCTCCGCGACGAAGCACAGGCTGATGGATGGACACTCATGGCAAGCGACATCGGCATGCAGGACATCCGCACGTTCATGCAGCTGCCAGAAGAGAAGAGCGTGATTAAGGAAGTGGGGTGGTGGGCGCTCGCAAAAGGATTTTTTGCGAGCCTGCCAGACTATGCCGCTATAGCGTGGCGCTCACGTAAGATGCGTAAGAAATGGCGCTGGTCAGACAACGCCCAATATCGTCAGCAACAAGTCTCAGCTATTCGAGACGAATTCGGGATTGCCCACGCGCTGGCTGACTGAACGAGTTCAGCAGCAGTCGCAGTTTGAGCAGGTTGCACCGCTTTCACATTTCGCGCAGTCGCAATCGCAGCAATCAGCCGGGATATGATATACCATTGCAATTCTCCTTGTATATCATATGCTTATATTAGTCTTCGTCAGTGCGCCAGCGGAATTGGAATTCCAATTCGTGCATCGGGCCTTCTTGTTCGTGCTCGATTGAGAATTCCGTGCCTGCAGGCACGTAAAGGCGTTGATTGTCCACTTGGATTTCGAACGCCTTGCCGTCTTTGAGCGCCTCGACGAGCCGCTCGAGCTTCTGGATGTTTTGTTCGGTGGTGTAGGTTTTGGTGACGTCGCGGGTGGGATTGTCAGTCATGGCAAGGGGGCACTCCTGTGTCTGATTCCCTTGCGCATAAACCTTCAAAGTTGCAGAAATTTTTCTATCGCTGCGTTCACCTTATCCGGGGCCTCCCAAGGGACAAAATGCCCGCAGTCTGGCACGCGCTCGATCGTCAGCGGGTCGATCATATCTTCCAACCCTTCGAGATTTTCCGGTGGAAGCGCGAGATCATCGAGCGCCCAGATCACGAGTGTCGGAATGGTGAGCTTTGGCAGGTCGAGCGGCGTATAATCGGCTGGCAGTTCAAAAGGCTCGTCCATTGTCGGCACAACCATCGGGCTTGCGCGGTAGTAATTGAGCATCCCGAACGCCGCATCGCGGTTTTGCCAATCGCGCAAGAGAGCATCGCGCTCTTCGGGTTCCATTGCGCTTGGCCGGTCCCATTTGACCTCTTTCAGCATCAGGCCGGTCAGCCCCTGATTTTTGACAAGCGCGTCGTTGGCCGGATCGCGAAATCCGCGAATGTACTGGCTCGCCTCGCGCTGGCCGGGATGGATGTAGAGCAGTTTCTGGAAGATTGCGGGGTGAGGCGCATTGGCAATTATCGCGCGTTCAACGCGGCTGTGCTGGCCGCCGAGAGCAACTCCCCATGCAATCGCGCCGCCCCAGTCATGGCCGACAATCGTGAACCTTGGCAGCGAAAGCGCATCGGCGAGCAGGAATACATCGCCGATCAGCTTGTCCGGTGTGTATGCGCTTACCTCTTGCGGCTTTGATGACCCTCGATAGCCGCGCTGATCAGGGGCAATACAGCGATAGCGGTCCTTGAAATGCGCGATCTGATGCCGCCAAGTTCGATGGCTTTCGGGAAAACCGTGGAGGAAGATCAATGGCGGGGCATCGACGGGGCCCTCATCAACGATGTCGAGATGAATGCCATTGGAAAGAGAGACGCGTTTTTGTTCCAAGGTGACGGTGCCTTTTAGTGTGTAGCCTTAGTCTTCATAACGGCTGTGCTCGCGAAAGCTCAGCCCGGCGGTTTGCAGGGGCGTAACAGCCTCTTTGAATTGTCCCGGCGTCATATCGGCAAACTGCCTGAATTCCTTGTTGAGATGTGAATCGTCGAAATATCGCAGCTCTGCAAGCACCTGGTCACTCGGGCTGCTGATACCCCGCAGGGCTGCTGCCATGTCAAGGAACCTGCTGCGTCTTAGAACGGCCTTTGGCGTCAGGCCGAAATGGTATTTACAGCGTCTTTCCATCTGCCGAACGGAGAGCCCGATCTGTTCGGCAGCATCATCGATGCGGATGGTGCTGTCCTGGCGAGAAAAGCGTTCAAACTGCGCCATCGCTTCATCGACTTCATACGTGCCCACGTCCTCCAGTCTTTTCGCCAAAATGTCTTCGACGATGGCGACTTTTTCCTCATCCTCTTGGGCGGCAGCGACTCTGTTATGGAGCTGAACGGCAAGCGAGCCCCACAAATCGTGCAGCGAGAGCATGGTGTCAGTATAATCGGCATGTGATTGAGTGAAGAGCCCGCGCCATCCACCTGCGCGAAAGGCAATGCCGACATTGTCGAGAGTGCCCCGAAGTCGCACTTTGAAAGGGCGGCTATTGGCACCTGAAAAAACGGCTGTACCACCGCGAGCCAATTCTTCAGGCGCATCACCGCCGCGCCAATCCCCTTTGATGAGGCAGCGCACGAACGCGGTTTCAGCGAGCAGAAAATCATCGATTACGTGATCGTCGGGTAAGGGAGCCTGAAAGATGTAATAGTCGCGCACATAGGGCGCGAGTTTTGGCGACGGCTTGTAATTGCGTGAAAACACTGGCGGTGCGACCCCCCGACGCTTTGCCCCCTTACGCTGGGCTATTTTTTGCCCCCATTCAGGCTTCCATCTTCTCCATGTAGCCTGCTGCAACCATCGCTGCGACCTGATCAAATAGAGCATCCGGCGTTCGGCGCATCTCACCCATTTGCTCTTCCATTCCGCGCGCAACGATGATTTCGCGCTGCCCTTTAGCGATGGCATCAATCATGATTTTGGCAGCCTCATCTGCGGGAATGCCTTCATCAATGGCTTTGTCCGACCTGTCCCTTTTCGCTCCATCGCCAACCAAAGCGTTGCGCGCGACATTTGTGGCAACAGAGCCAGGATAGATGACATGGACATTGACGCCGGTCTGCGAGAGCTCTGCGCGAAGTGCGTCGGCATATCCCGCGAGGCCGAATTTGACGGCGCAATAGGCCGTTCGCATCGGCACTCCCACCTTACCAGCGATGGATGAAATGAAGGCGATGCCGCCAGATCCTCTTTCGGCTATGTGCCCGATAAGCCCTTGTGAGAATGCGATCTGCGCGGTGAGATCGATATCGATGATATCGCGATAGACCTGCATGTCGGTGTTGAGAGCACGGCTGCGCTGCGACACGCCGGCATTTGCGAATGCGAGATCAACGCCGCCTTTCCATCCGATAGCCTTGGCAGTCGCATCGGCCAGCGCTGCATCATCGCGCACGTCGAACGGCAGGATCAGCGTCTCGCCACATTCCTTAGCCACTTCTGCAAGCCGCGCTTCATCGCGTCCTGAAAGCACCAGATACGCGCCGCGTCCCGCAAGATCGCGCGCCAAAGCCGCACCAATCCCTGAGGATGCGCCTGTGATCCACGCAGTTTTGCCGTTGAAATCCATTCCTAGCTCCCCTGAGTATGCCTCTGTTTTATGGATAGCTGACGGTCTTTGGCTTTCCGGGCAAGGGAATAAACTCTTCCTCGTCCCCCGGCACTTTGGGAAAGCGCCCCTCGGCCCAGTCCTCGCGCGCCTGAATGATCCGATCGCGGCTGGAGCTGACAAAGTTCCACCAGACATGGCGCTTTGTGGTGAAAGCTTCACCACCGAGCAGCATCACGCGGCCACCCTTTTCACTTTCAAGAACCATTTGCTTACCCGGCGCGAGCACCGCCAATTCGTATAGAACAAGCGCGGTTCCATCGACGCTGGCCTCACCGCTCACCAGCATAACGGCGCGTTCATCGGCTTCAGTTTCGATTGGTATCGCGCCGGTCGGGGCGAGCAGGATTTCTGAGTAGATCGTGTCGGCATAGGTCGTGGTGGAGGCAGACTTACCCCACAAATCGCCCATGATGACCCATGCTTTGACGCAGGTGTCTTCGACCACGGGCACGTCTTTGACAGCCTCGAATGCAGGATCAATTTCCTCGCGCCCATCGGGCAGGGCAAGCCATGTCTGCATCCCGAAGATCGGTGCAAGACGAGCGTGCTCGTCTGCCGGGCTGCGTTCTGAATGGACGATGCCTTTGCCCGCAGTCATCAAATTGACCTGGCCGGGACGGATCGTTGCAAAGCTGCCAAGGCTATCGCGGTGATTGATGGCACCTTCGAACAGCCAAGTGACGGTTGCCAGATTGATATGGGGGTGAGGACGCACAGCCATGCCCGTATCCGGCGCGAGATTGGCAGGACCAAATTCATCGACGAAGATAAAGGGGCCGACCATTGTCCGCTCGCGCGATGGGAGTACGCGGCGAACTTCGAAGTCGCCCAGATCGTGGGTCACAGGCGTGATGGTCTGCGTGATCATCTATGCAAGCTCCTTTATCATCTGGCCGAGAGTCTCAGGAAACACCGCTTCAGGCCACTGATCAAGCTCGGGAAGCGTAAACCAGCGGTGCTGCGTCATCAGCTTTTGTTCGAGCGCGGTGTGGTTGGTCGTAGTGATGACAGCCTCTGCCACGCGGATGAGGAAGTAGCGTTCATCAGCCTGCACCGGTTCGCCTTCGACAGTGACGAACTGCGGTGTGGTGCGCGCGATCTGCTTACCGGGATCGGCGGTGATGCCAGTTTCTTCGAAAAGCTCGCGCCGGGCGGCTTCTTCAAAGCTTTCACCCGGCTCGCACTCGCCGCCTGCTGTTACCCAAAAAGGCGGCCTGTCGGGTACGTCGAAGCGGAACATGAGCGCGCGAACTAGCGGATCGAGCACGATGATCCGCGCGGACCGGCGGATGCGCAAGGTTGAAGAGGATTGATCGATCACGCAGCAGGAGCGCTTGCCTTGATCGCGACAGCATGCACGCGCTGTCCAACAATATCTCCCAGCGCTGATATCACCGCGCGTTGGCGGGCGAGCCTTGTCATTCCTTCAAAAACGGTTGCTTCAATCACAATCGTGAAATGGGATTCGCCCGATCCGTCATCGCCTGAATGGCCTGCGTGGCTGGCGGAATCGTTGATGATTTCGAGCTTGGTTGGGACAAAAGTGTCCGTCAGGATCGCTTGCATCTCATCTGCTATTGCGCCGGGCATATCATCTTTTCCTCAAAGTGTATGTCTTGGCATTTGGCATATAAGACACCATTCTCAAGAGCTTTATGGCTCAAACTCGATTCCATGGCCGCCACGAAGGCGCAGACCGGCAATGTGAGCGCCCAGGCTGCACCGAGCCAGGCGAATTCCGCGCTCCGGGCTATCGCGCGTCCGGATTTGATGGGCCTGGGGAATGGCGCTGGTTCTGCCTTGAGCATGTGCGCGAATTTAATGCGGGCTATGATTGGTTCGAAGGGATGAGCGCGGAAGAAATCCTCAACGCCCAGTCCCCAATGGCCGGTTGGCGCACCGAAAGCCCCGGTTTTTCAGCCCGCGCCCATGTCGATGGAATGCCGCGCTGGTCAGACTTTGATGATCCACTTGATGCGATCTCCGCGCGCGCCGCGGGCATCAAGAGCAAGGCCCAGCGACAAGCCGATATGGCCATGGATGGACGCTTTTCCAAAGATGAGGCTGAAGCTTTGGAGACGATGGGCCTCGGCCTCAACACCGATCGCCGCCGATTGCGCCGGCGCTATTCAGAGTTGGTGCGGCGGTATCACCCCGACAGGAACGGCGGCGATCGCAAATACGAGGCGCGCCTTGGCAAGGTGGTTGAAGCTTATCAGCTGCTGCGTGAGAGCAAGGCGATAGCCTAAAAATCAGCGTTCCTCAGTTTTCGCAAAGTGACGCGAGTTGTTCGGCACAGATTTTCCATCCTTCGATGAACCCCATGTCCTTGTGCTGCTCGCAGGCTTCTGCGGTCCAGTGCCGTGCAGTCGCTGTATATCGCGTGCCTGAGACCCCGTTTTCTTGTGCAGGTTCAATCTCCCATGTGCCAATCATGAAAGCTTGCGCCGGAACATACTCACCGTCGACGATCTGCACAGCGTCAGTTCCCACAAACCTTCGCCCTTCGTCCCAATGAAGCATCAGGCCGTCATTGGGAATCTCCTCGCCTTCTGGTCCATGCATCACCCCGAACCAGCGTCCGCCCGATTTGCGTTCCATGACTTTGGTTTCTGAACGCCAGGGGGAAGGGCACCACCATTCGTCTTGCCGGTCAGCCATGACTTCCCAGACCTTGTCCGGAGGGGCGGCTATGAAACGGGTGACGGAAAGCTCATTCATGAGCCCTGCGCCTCCTCGATCAATTTCGCATCGATTGCGTTGGCTTCAGCATAAGCGGGGCGCTGTGTGACGCGATCGACATAGGCCTTAAATGCGGGCGTTTCCGGTATTGAGCCGAAGCGAAGGCCCCACACGAATTGGCTACCGACGTAAGTGTCGGCCATCGTAAAGCGGCTTCCGACGACAAAGTCGTTGGCGGACAGCCAGCCATCCATTGCCGACAAGGCCCGCTCAAGGCTGCCAAAGCCTGCTGTTGCTTCCCGTTCTGGAGGGATCTCCCAACCAAGAGTCCTAGCCAACACGGCCTGCTCCAGCGGACCGGCGCCAAAAAACATCCATCGAAAGTATGCGGCCTTCTCATGCGCATCGGGCAACAGGCCTTTGTCGGGATGCGTTTCGGCGAGGTAGTGATTGATCGCGGCAGCTTCGGTGATGATATGATCATGATCGCCATGGTGATGCACAAGGGCAGGCACCTTGTTCATCGGATTGATGTCTGTGAAATTGTCGGGCCGGCTCGCCCAATCGAACACCACTTGATCATAATCCGCACCCGCCTCGTGCAAGGCCCAGCGCGATATCTGCCCGCGGCTCATCGCGACGGTGTAAAACGTGAATTCGGCCATATCAGTCGCGTCCTCTCGTCAGAACAGGAGTGAATTCGCCCCAAATCAGACGAGAGCCATCAAACGGTGGATCGCCTTCGGGATAGCCTTCGAACCCTTCGCCTTCGCCCATGGCCTGTTGCGCTTTTTGAAGCGTTTCCTTGTCCGGCCAGACGATCCAGCCTGCGACGATCTTCTCGCCGTCTGGCGCTGCGACTGCCTTGCGAAGATCGGTGGTTTTGCCATCAGGCACATTGGATTCCCACAATTCCATCACTTCCAATGCGCCATGGCTCATGGACCAATCGGCCATGAAACTGGCGGATTTTTCGTATTCTTCGCGGTTGGCCTCAGGCACCGACAGCACGGCAATGGCTACATACATTGATTGTCCTCCCTCCAGACGACTCGAGTGGGTGGACCTTATCAGACCGAAGTAGCCAGGGAATCAGTTTTGCTTGAAAGCCCAGCGCAGTGTGCGGCCCACACCCCATGTCGCCGCGCGAGCAGGCAAGGCGGTGAGACGAGGGCGCTGCAAACGCAGCATGCCGCGTGCCCAGTCGGGAAGCATGGATACAGCTTCTGCGCCCAGCATCGCTTGCACTCCGGGAGGTGTCCCAGGTGGTCGTTGGGTCAGCACCAATTGCGCGACTTCGCGCGCTTCGGGTGACGCGCGAAGATCGGTGCGCAATTCGCGGAAGATGGCATCAGCCTCGTTGCGCGTTTCCGGCACAGGGTCCGCACCTAAAGCCCGCGCGATAATCGCAAACTGGCGGTAATATTCATCCATTTGCGCGTTCGGCATATCGGGGCGCACATGGCGCAAATATCCGGCAAGAAAGCTCTGCGCCTCTACCACATGCACCCAGGCCAAAGTGCGCGGATTGTCGGCTTGATAGGGCGTACCATCGGGCAGCGTCCCGCCCACTTTTGCATGAATGCGATTCACCCGATCTATCGCCTTCATCGCTTCGTCACGATGCCCGAAAGTCGTCACCGCAATAAAGCGAGCCGTACGGCGCAAGCGGCCATGCATGTCTTCGCGGAAATTGGAGTGATCGAGCACTCCTTGTAACGCATGCGGGTGCAGCATCTGCAAGAGCAACCCGCGTATACCGCCCGTCATCATTCCCACCAGATCAGCATGAACCATGCGAATAGGCGTATCGCGCGCAAACAGCGCCTCATCCGAAGGCGGCACGGGCTTTTGGCCCGATGACGTGTCGTTGAAGACACCGCGCACTTGGTCGACGAGTTTTAGCCGCAAGGATTCAATCGGATCAGGCATTATTGGCGATATAGGAGCCTTCGGCCCTGATTAAAATGTTGACGGTGATATAGTAAACCATGCTTGCAGCGCGCGCCCTGTCCCTCTAACCGGGGCGCGTAATGAATTCTCCAGCAACACCGAACACCGCTGGCGCAACCGCCATTCCTGATACACCCGACACGACCGTGGATGTGCGCGATACCTTTGGTGTCGACGTCGATTGGCAAGTGCCTGCTTTTTCCGAGCCAACCGAGCACGTTCCCGAGCTCGACAAGGACTATGTCTTTGATCCCGAAACCACTCTCGCGATCCTTGCCGGATTTGCGCATAATCGCCGGGTGATGGTGCAGGGCTATCACGGGACGGGCAAGTCGACGCATATCGAACAGGTCGCGGCGCGCCTCAACTGGCCCAGTGTCCGCGTGAATCTCGACGCGCATATCAGCCGGATTGATCTGGTGGGCCGCGATGCGATTGTCTTGAAAGACGGATTGCAAGTCACTGAATTTAAAGAAGGCATCCTGCCGTGGGCGCTTCAGCATCCGGTGGCGCTGACATTCGACGAGTATGATGCGGGACGTCCCGATGTGATGTTCGTGATCCAGCGCGTGCTCGAATTTGATGGGCGGCTGACTCTGCTCGATCAGAACCGTGTGATCACGCCAAACCCCTACTTCCGCCTGTTCGCGACCACCAACACGGTCGGGCTGGGCGATACGTCTGGGCTTTACCACGGCACGCAGGCGATCAACCAGGCGCAGATGGACCGCTGGAATGTGGTGGTGGCGTTGAATTATCTGCCCGCCGAAATCGAGCAGAACATCGTGAAATCGAAAACGCCCGAGACCGATGACAAGGTGATCGCTGATATGATCAAGGTTGCCGATCTCACTCGGCAGGGTTTCATGAACGGGGATATCTCCACCGTCATGAGCCCGCGCACGGCCATCACCTGGGCGCAAAACGCGGCGATCTTTAACTCAATAGGTTTTGCCTTCCGCCTCTCATTCCTCAACAAGTGCGATGAGGCAGAGCGGGTGCTGGTAAGCGAGTATTATCAGCGCGTGTTTGGTGAGGATTTGCCCGAAGGGGCAGCGGCTGCCGGCGCGTAAAGGCGCCAGACAGGCGCCGTCGCACAAGCCCATATTGCAGACTGGTGTTATAGTCTGCTAACACAGTAGGCGTATGGGCGTATTAGGTCGATTCTGGAAAGGTTCGCGGGGGCGCGATCGGCATGCTGGGGATGATGGCCCGGCTGGCGAATACTTCGCGACTTATGAAAGCCAACGCCCTGTTTTCGATGATGATGATCTGACGCCGGAGCCTGCAGGCTCGGCGCGCGCTACCCCTAATTATGCCAGCTGGGATGATCGGCTGGACCAGCTTGATGGTTATGTCGAGCAGGAAGAACGAAAGCGCCTGCCATGGTGGAAACCTGCAAGCTATCGCGGTCGCAAGAAACGCTGGTGGGCGGTGCGCATTGTCGCGCTTGGTCTGTTTCTTTTCATCCTGCTCGTCGGTTGGCTTGCTGTTACCGCGCCGCTTTCCAAAAGTCTTGAACCGATTGCGCCGCCGCAGGTGACATTGCTTGCGAGCGACGGGACACCGATCGCGCGAAGTGGGGCAATGGTGGCTGCGCCAGTCGAGGTGCAGCAGCTGCCCGATCACGTGGTGGAAGCATTTCTCGCCATCGAAGACAGGCGGTTTTATTCGCACTGGGGCGTCGATCCGCGCGGCATAGCGCGCGCAGCCTTCACCGGTAGAGGCGGCGGCAGCACGATAACACAGCAGCTTGCGAAATTCACATTCCTGACGCCCGAACAGACACTCAGCAGAAAAGCACGCGAGGCCCTGATTGCGTTCTGGATGGAATCGTGGCTGACCAAAGACGAGATTTTGGGCCGGTATCTGTCCAACGCCTATTTTGGCGACAATCAGTATGGTTTGCGGGCCGCGAGCCTGCATTATTTTTATCGCAAGCCTGAAAACCTCCTTCCAGAACAGGCGGCTATGCTGGCCGGTCTCCTACAGGCGCCTTCGAGGTATAATCCAACACGGCATTTTGAAAGAGCCCGCTCTCGTATGTACTTGGTGACGCAAGCGATGGTTGATGCGGGCTACATGACGCAGGACGAACGCGATGCGCTGCCCGTGCCGCGGCTTGATGTTCGCACTCGCGATGATCTGCCAACGGGCACCTATTTTGCAGATTGGGCGCTCCCGCTTGCGCGCGCTGGCATGGAGACGAGCTATTCTGCGCAAGTTGTGACAACGACGCTTGATGCGCGGCTTCAAAAGCTAGCCGGGCGCGTGGTAAGCAGAGCAGGGCTGGGTGATGCTCAGGTGGCGCTGGTAGCCATGCGGCCAACAGGCGAAGTTGTCGCGATGGTCGGGGGCAAGGATTACGCCGCATCTCCTTTCAACCGCGCAACACAGGCGAAGCGGCAGCCAGGATCAACGTTCAAACTTTTCGTCTATCTCGCCGCATTGGAAGCGGGGTGGGAGCCGGATGACACCATTGCGAACACCCCGATCGAAAAAGGATCATACCGGCCCAAGAATGCGGGCGAGAAATATTCGGACGAGATCACCTTGGAAGATGCACTGGCGACGTCCAGCAATGTTGCCGCGGTGCGTTTGTTCAACGAGTTGGGAAGTGAACGAGTGATCCGGACAGCGCGCTCGCTTGGCGTTACTTCCCCGCTGCCTGAAGGTGATCCCAGCCTTGCACTCGGCACATCGAGCATGACCCTGCTCGAGCTGACATCTGCCTATGCCGGGATTGCGGCGAATGAATTCCCCGTCCGGCCCCATGCATTCCCGAAAAAGGAGGAAGGATGGTGGGAATGGCTCACCACAAAAGAGGAAAGCATTTCCAGCGGGGAGCATGAGGAGCTTCAGTCCATGCTTCGCGCGGCGATCAATCGGGGGACGGGAAGAGCTGCTACACTGCCCATTGCCAATTACGGCAAAACCGGAACCACACAGAACAATCGCGATGCATTGTTCGTCGGATATGCTGGTGATCTGGTGGTCGGCGTGTGGGTCGGCAATGATGATAATTCACCCATGGAAAAGGTTTCTGGAAGTGGATTACCTGCGCGTATCTGGAAAGATTTCATGCGTGGGGCATTGTCGCTTGAAGCTGCACCAAAGCCCAAAGCATCGCCCGATCCCGAAGGTCCGTTGGAGCAATTCGACATTGAAGAAGGTGAAACCATCCCGCTGGATGATCAAGGCACCGAAATGCGCTTTGATCCCGACGGCGTGACGCTCACCACCGAGGTTGACGGTGTAAGCGTCGACCTGAGGCTGGATGAAAACGGGCTCGCGGTGGAGCCGGCCGAGCCATAAGCGACTGGCTTTAACCGACCAGAATGTTCATCACCGCGCTTGCAATGGGTCGAGAGCGATCATCCTGCCATGCCTCCACAGTGACATTGGCATTGCGGCGGCCAAGCCGGGTGATCCGTCCTTCGGCATAAGTCTGCTTGGGCTTGCCTGCAGAGAGATATTGCACCGTAATATTGATCGGCTTCATCACAATATCGCGGCCCTCTTGCACC
This sequence comes from Erythrobacter sp. YT30, assembly GCF_001542875.1. GTDB lineage: Bacteria > Pseudomonadota > Alphaproteobacteria > Sphingomonadales > Sphingomonadaceae > Erythrobacter. The sequence continues at coordinate 282,596 of NZ_LMAF01000003.1, forward strand.
AAAACGGTGCGCAAAGCGGCATAGCCTGCATTTTCGAGCAGTCCAGCGGTTGCCCCCCCGTGGAAGTACCCGGGCCTTCCTTCGATATTGGGGCCAAAGGCGACTGTCAGGATGGGCATCTCTCCCGCCTCGTCCGCAACTGTGATCCCCAAAGAGCAGGCATAGGCGGGAAGGGGGCTGATGTCGTGCGTGTCAGTCATCGGCCTCGCCCTCGCTTTTTGCAACGTCAGCCGTGCGCGGATCTTTGGCGATGGTCATAAAGACACCGGCCACATGTGCGACCGGTTCGTCGATCGATTGATCGTAGGCGACGCCCCTAACGAAAGCTGCAGAGCGCGTGGTGCGATAGCATTCGACCCTGCCAAACACGCCAAGCCTTTCGCGCGCGGGGCGCTGGTAATCGACACGCAGATCGAGGGTAGCAATCGGGACAAAGGTGCCCTTCGTCTGCCAGATCGACATGCCACTCGCCATATCCATCAGGCTTACGATTGGGCCAGAGGCTAGCACCGCGCCAGGCTCTCCCAACAAGTCTTCGCGCCATGGCAGTTCAAGCTCGACCCAGTTTTCACCGTGCGCGCTGTATCGCAGGCCTAGCCAGCCTGTGTGACCGTGGCGAAAGAAAAACTTGGATGCTTCCTTGGCATCAAACCTGGCAAGTGTTTTGCTCATACGCCCCTTATCTCGTTTGTTCCGCCACTAACGGCTTTTAATTCGGTCGCAAAGCATGGCTGACACATCATGCCGCGTGCGAGTCAGACGGTGATAGATACTGACCGCTTGTCGTGGAGGACAACACAATGAATGGGGCGAAGATCGAACTCACGTCACTTCCTGGCCTTGAAACTTCGCAGGGATTGTTCGGGTCTCTCGTGCAGCAATCAGGCCCGATCTACAACGAAACGATCGTGGATATCATGGTTTATCTCTACGATGTCCTGCCGCCTGAAGCGTTCGGAAAGTCACAGGGATAAGGCGCGCGGGCCATGCAGGTCCACCCGGCTATTGCCGCGTTGCGCGCGGACCGCGCAGCGCAGCGGGTTATGCAGGAAGAATTTCTCGACGCTCTTGAGCCTTGGCAGACACACGCCAATACGATCGCGATCAGGAAAGATGTTGAGGCTTACGCTGAAGGCCGGCCGCTCAAGGATTGCGTAAAGCTTGATCGGCTTTTGTCAGACGCGGTTTTTGCAACGGCGTTCGTGCAGGTTTGGCAGCGCAGCATGATCGCGGCATTGCGCCAGTATCCGCTCGGCATTCCAACATTCGCGCATCGCGGGGCTGATGCCCTAGCCAACATCATCCTGATGGCTAAAGGCAATGCGTCGCTTGGAATCACCGTTTATGAGGAAGCCAACACAGTCAGGAAGCCCAAATCAGCGGTATTTTCTGACCGCCAAATGCACGAATGTGTGATTAGTGGATCCGCCGATGGTGTGATGCATGAGGTGCGCCAGTGCGACGGGATCGACACCCTCATCGACACTTGTTCCGTGTATTGGCGTCCGGGCGCGATCATCGTCACCCATGGCCCATGCGAAGCGCGCCAAGTCGTGTCGGTGAAGGGCGCGATGGTGGTTCTGCAATTATCGCGTCAGGCCTCTCACCCCCAGCCAACGCGCGAGTATTCGCTCCATGATGGGGCGCTTATCCAGAGCGCAAGCGGCGATAAGCTGGCGAGCCAAAAAGTGATGGCGCTTTCGGTGTTGGGCGCAATGGCGGCAAGGGGTGAAGCGCCGGGTGCATTACAAGCAATGGTCAGATGCGCGAATGATCTGAACGAAGATGCTGATGCGCGGTGGGAGGCAGTGCGCCAAACGCTTGCCTGCAATCCCGCACAGGGCATTGCGCTCCTCGAAATGATCGCCGCCAACACCAGTGATCCGCTCACTCTGCCAGCGCTGCATCTACGCGATCTTCTGCGATCCGATCAGCCCGAATTGGAACACCTTTTTGCATGCCGCTGACTATCGAGCAGGTCCCCCAACGAAACGCGGAACACCAGTCTTCCTGCTCGCTCGAGCAGTGTATAAGTGCGCTCGAGGAATTGCATTTCGATCCCACCGATCCGGATGGTGTGCTTGAAGCATCGGCATGGCTGGCAAAGCTTACCGCCAACAGATCCTTCCTGGCGGACATACTGATCGCGAAACTGGCAAGCCGCGAGGATAATTCGATCGCTTCGGGATACGGTCCGCAGGCCATCGTGCTCAGCCCTGTGCGAGGCAACATGTTCCTACGCGCCAATATCTGGCCTGCTGAACACGATCTCTGCTTCAAGAATAGTGGTGCCGAAAACTTCGTCTATGGCATCCCGCACGATCATAATTTCTCGTTTCTAACGAGCGGGTATCTCGGCCCTGGCTATCGCAGCGATCATTTCGAGTACGAATATGAAGACGTCAAAGGGTTGCCAGGTGAAGCAGTAGAAATGCACTACACTGGCCGCACGGCCCTGGGTGAAGGGCATATCCAGCTTTACCGCGCGCACCGCGATGTTCATTCGCAATTGCCGCCTGAAAGCCTTTCTGTTTCGCTGAACATCATGCATGTCGACCCATCGCAATGCTGGTTTGATCAATACGGATTTGATCTTGAACGGCGCGAGATTAGCCGCGTGCTAAGCCCCAATGCGAGCGAGGTTTTCCTGCGGGTGGCCGTTGCGAGCGGAGCAGACGACGCGCTCGATTTTGCGGAGTGGGTCGGCGATACGCATCCAAGCGAGCGGCTGCGGCTGGCGAGTTTCGAAGCGCGCGCTGCGGTCTATCAAACGCCGGAAGCGCGCGATGCCTTGTGGCGAGAAGGGGAGGATTGCGGCAGTCAGATGATCGCGAAGGTCGCGAAGAAGCGCAGGGCTGCGCTGCGGCCTTGCTAGGCGCGGTTCAAATCACTCCGCCAGCCAGCCTATCAATTGCGCCTTGCAGAATGATCGCGGCGGCATGGCTGTCGATGGCTTCAGCACGTTTGGCTCGGCTCATATCCTGGCAAATCATCGCGGCCTCTGCGCTCTGGGTTGACCAACGTTCATCCCAAAGCATTACTGGCAAATCGAAAGCCTCAGACAGGTTACGAGCGTAGCCGCGAGAGGATTGGGCGCGCGGACCCTCGCTGCCGTCCATGTTTCGCGGCAGACCGATCACGATCCCCTTGATCGCGCGATCCTTGATGAGAGTTTCGAGAGCGCCCTTGTCGCGGCCCCACTTGCCGCGCGGCAATGTCTTTCCATTGGTCGCAAATCGCCAACCTGCATCGCACAAAGCGGTGCCGATCGTCTTTGTCCCAAGATCAAGCCCCAGCAGCGCGCCGCCATCGGGGAGCGCTTCTGCGAAATCGAGAGCGTTCTCGGTAATCAGGAGGCGGTGCCCTGCGCAGACGCATTGTCCATCCCAGCAAACGCACGCGCTCTGCGGTTTACGTCGGCTCGCGTGTTCGCCCAGAACAGCGGGATGTCATAAACGTGATAATTGTTGCCGGGCAGGACGTATGGCCCAAGCTCTGGCGGGTCGCCAATCAACAGCAGTCCGCGATCATCGCAGCGTGCTGGGACGGCATCCGGCACCAGGAAACCGTTTTGCAGATCATCATCAGGCACCAAAGTCCCAAGGTTGAGCGACATTTCGGCAGTGTCGTCATACTTGCCCGTCAGCGGATTGGTGCACAGAATTTCGCTGTCTCCGCGCGGTTCGCCGTCAAAGCCGATTGATGCGGCATAGGTTTCCATCACAGAGGATGGATCAGCGGGTTCGGCATAGCTTGACCAAGAAAGGATGCACCGCGTCTGCTGGGCGGTGGCGCACGCCGGAAAGCCCATGGCGGGCAGGTCATGCTCCACTGAGATAGGCCAACCGATCGCATAGGCGGCAATAAGGCGCTCTGCTGCAGGCGATCCGTTCACTTCTTCGAGCAAAAGCCGGTTGAGATGCAGCGCACCCTGGCTGTGCCCGGCAAGAACGATGGGCGTGTCATCATCGAGCGATGATAGAAAATAGGCATAGGCCTCTTTCACGTCCTCATAAGCGGCATCTATGGCCTGCTGACCCTCGGGAGCATCTGTCAGAAACGCCCCAAAGGTCGCCTGCCGGTATTTTGGCGCCCAAATCTCGCTCGCTCCGTTGAACGGGCTCGCCATCCCGCGCACAAAGACTTTTGCGATGCGCTCGGCTTCCTCATCGGCGTTTTCACCGATCGGTGCGTTCCAGCGAGCGCGATTAAGATAGCTGGTGGGATGGATGAAGAAGACCGCGTAATCGGGCGCTTCGGGCAGGGGGATTAGCTCAGCTCGGGCTGATTCTTGATCGATTGCGGCCTCGCTTGGTTCTGCCGGTGGAGCAAATGATGGCTCCCAACGCGCGGGGTCGCTTTCTCCCATGCCGGGGCGCGAATACCACATGGCGGGGTCTTCATACGCGTTCTCTTCCAGCGCCTCTTGCGGTTCGAATTCGGTAGAAGGGACGAGCGCAATTCTGGCGATGTCTTCTTGGAACATCTCATACCCGATGCGCCCGACGATAAAGGCGACGAGACAGAAAGCGACGACGTAAAGAAACTTCTTTGCCATGGGGCGAATGTTATCCTGCTGATCGGTAAGCGAGCTTGCCCGCTATCAATCCGCCTCTGCCGGGGTTTGTTCCGCAGGCGATGGCTCGGCAGGGACGGTTTCGACCAATGGAGGGCGCAATGTTGTCCACGCGCGATCACCGCGAAGCGATGTGTACCACGTAATCGGGTTCCAGGTTGTCGATCCATCCAACGAGAAGGTGATGAATTCAGCGCGCCCGCCGATATTTTCGAGCGGGATGCCTTTGCCCAGACCTTTGTCTTTAGCAGGAGCGCGGCTGTCTGCTGAATGATCGCGGTTGTCACCCATCACGAAGACATGACCGTCAGGAACGGTATAAGCCGGGAAATTGTCCAGGCCTTGATCCATGTGATCGATGATCAAATAGGTCGCGCCATTCGGCAGGGTTTCACGATAGGTATCCGGTTCGAAGAATTCTTGGCCGTCTTCCCCAATTCGGCGAAAACCCTCAAAATCATCAAGACAGGCGCGCTGTCCCATAGAACTGGCGCACATCAACTCCGGTTCGAATGGGATCTGGACGGCTGGTACCATCTCGCGCGGCACCATGGTGCCATTGAGGATGATGCGCCCATCCTTGACCTCGATTGTGTCGCCGGGGCGGGCAACGACGCGCTTGATGTAATCCTCGTTACGGTCTGGATGCACCGGGATCACGATATCGCCGTATTCTGGGGTTGCCGGCCAAACCCGCCAATCGCTGCGGGGGAGCAGGTGAAAGCTCGCCGAGGCCCATGACCAGCCGTATGGATATTTGCTCACCACCAGACGATCGCCAACGTAAAGGGTCGGCATCATCGAAGTGGACGGGATATAGAAAGGCTTTGCAACAAGGCTGTGAAAAATCAGCACGGCAAGCAGCATCAAAGCCAGTCCGCGCAATTCTGCAAACCAGTTTACCTTGTTGTCTTCGGCGCTCTCGCCTGTTGTGTCGTCGGCCATATCCGCCATGGCGGCATCAGCCGCATCGTTGCTTTGTATCACGCTGTGTGTGCCTGTTAGACTGCTCAAAAGGTGCGGGCCTCAATAATGACGAAGGCCTGCGCCCATGGATGATCATCGGTTAGGGTGAGATGAATGACCGCTTCATGGCCTTGCGGCAGCATTTCTTCAAGTCGCGATGCAGCTCCGCCTGTTAATGCAAGCGTTGGAGCGCCCGATGCTGCGTTCACAACGCCAATGTCTTTCATAAAGACGCCGCGCCGAAATCCTGTCCCCACCGCCTTGCTGAACGCTTCTTTTGCAGCGAATCTCTTCGCGTAGGTTCCCGCAATGGTGAACGGGCGCCTGCGAGCCTTGGCCCTTTCAATTTCTGTGAACACCCGGTTTTCGAACCGTTCGCCAAATCTGTCGAGCGAGTTGGCAATACGCTCAATATTGCAGAGGTCTGATCCGGTGCCGATTATCATGAAAGCGCCTTCATAAGTGCCATGGAAAGAAGGGCGAGGGCGATCACATGCAGCAGAACCTGGTTCATAAAGAGGGGATGCGCAAAATCGCCCTTGGCGAATTTGAGCGCGCCGACATAGCCGAAGATCTGCAGAGCGACCCAACCAATCGCAAATGGAACGAGCACCTGGTTTGCCAGCGCAAATCCAAGAAAGCCGACAGCGATCAGGAACAAGGCCGCGGCAGCTCCGGCCGCTAGCTTTTGCGAACGCGATAATTCAGGAAGCGGTTCACCGTTCATCGCGCGTCGTCCATCAGATCGCGCATTTTACGGATTGCAGCCTCAAGCCCGATAAACACAGCTTCTCCAATCAGATAATGTCCGATGTTAAGCTCTGCTATCTGAGGGATCGCGGCAATGGGCTGGACGTTTTCAAATGTCAGGCCGTGGCCTGCGTGCGGCTCAATCCCGTTTTTCGCAGCAAGCGCTGCCATGTCGGAGATTCGCTTTACCTCGCTTGCAGTCTTCTCGCTGTCGCCATCCAGAATTGCATGCGCGTATTCGCCTGTATGAAACTCCACCACTGGCGCGCCTAGACGCAGTGCTGCGTCCAATTGTCGTTCATTAGCCTCGATAAACAGCGAGACGCGAATGTCCTGCTCGCGCAAGGCATCAACAATGGGAACCAGTGTGTTGTGAAGGCCTGCTGCGTCCAGCCCGCCTTCAGTGGTGCGCTCTTCGCGTTTTTCGGGGACGATGCAGGCAGCGTGCGGTTTGTGGCGCAGCGCAATCTCCAGCATTTCTTGCGTCGCTGCCATCTCAAGATTGAGTGGCAGATCGGTCGCTTCCTGAATGCGCGCCAAATCTTCGTCGCGGATATGGCGGCGATCTTCGCGCAGGTGAGCGGTGATACCGTCGCCCCCGACACTCGCCACAATTTCAGCCGCGCGCACAGGATCGGGGTGATCGCCGCCGCGCGCATTGCGGATCGTGGCGACGTGATCAATATTCACGCCTAAACGTAGTGGTGCTGTCATTCTTTCCTGCTTCCCGGTTTCGTCACAGTTACGGCGGCGAGAGCTGCCGGGATGTCGGCCTCGTCGTAAGTTGGGAAATCAAACGCAGCGAGGGGGAAGAAAGGAACACCGAGATCGACATTGCCCATAGACCGATCAATCAGCGAACATTCGGCGATAACCTCGCCGCCTTCGCGCGCCACCGCCGCAATTGCTTCGCGGCTGGATAGCCCTGTTGTGACAACATCTTCGACCATCAGCACCTTGGCCCCGGATTCCAGGGCGAATCCACGTCGCAAATGAAAAACGCCATCGGGTCGTTCGAGGAACATCGCGTCCTTGTCCAAAACGCGCGCCACTTCTTGACCGATTATGATTCCACCCATCGCCGGAGAGACCACCACATCGACTGCTTCGATGATCTCGGCAGGAATGCCCGCAACAACCGCTTCAGCCAGTCTCGCCGCCCGATCAGGCCGCATCAAAACACGCGCGCATTGCAGGTAATGTCCGCTATGTTTGCCTGAAGAGAGTTTGAAGTGCCCTTCGAGCAAAGCACCCGAGTTTCGAAATTCTTCAAGCACTTGATCGAGATTCATGGTATGACGCGTTGTTGAATTCATCAGATGGAATTGTCCACTGTCGTGAGGGAAATGGCGCAATCTTGCGTGGGTATCATGCCTAATTGCATAAAATTCTCCCTAGAAGCGCTTGAGGCGCTGGGCAAGCGCGGCTAATAGGGCGGCAAATCTGGTAGAAATGTCAGTAAAGCACTGGTGGAACGCGCGTCGCAGAACGGTGTTCAAACAGTATGGGATTACAATCTGGAATGTGTAGGCACATGATTATGGGTCAGGCTTTTGCCCGTTTGAAACTTGTTTGGCTTGCTGTGGTAGCAATGTTCGCTGTTGCAGTACCCGGTGCGCTGGTAGCGCAAGATGGCATTGCGCCAGAATCGCCCGTTGGTGAGGTTGCGGAGGAAGTGACGCAGGCCGTGCCGGAACAAGAAGGCGCGTACTCGCCAATGGCGCCCACTGATGGTGTTGGCATGCCAACTGCGCCTCAGGATGACATGCTCGCCAGCATGACCTTTCAGGAGCAGTACTCTGAAACCGGGCAATATGCCTTGTGGATGCATGATTATATCCTGCTTCCGGTGATCACGCTGATCAGCCTGTTTGTTCTCGGGCTGCTGATTTACGTCATCGTGCGCTATAACAAGCGCGCCAACCCAGTTCCTTCAAAAACCACTCACAACACGATGATTGAGGTTGTCTGGACGATTATCCCGGCGCTTATCCTTGTTGTAATCGCGGTTCCGTCGATCACTCTTCTCGCAGCGCAGTATGAAACGCCGCCAGAAGATGCCGTGACGATCAAGGCGACCGGTTATCAGTGGTATTGGACTTACACCTATCCCGATCATGGCGAGATTGAGATTGTTTCGAACATGCTCAGCAATGACGACGCGATCGCCAATGGCGAACCTGCGCTGCTGGCTGTCGACAATCGCATGGTCGTCCCAGCGGACACACCGCTGCGCATCCAAACCACCGCGGCTGACGTAATTCATGCATTCTCGGTACCTTCGCTTTGGTTCAAGCAAGATGCCATTCCGGGTCGTCTCAATGAGAAGATGATCGAGGGAATTCCGGAGGGCGTTTATTACGGACAATGTTCGGAATTGTGCGGCGCAAAGCACGGCTACATGCCGATTGCTGTCGAAGCACTCCCGCCTGAAAAGTTCGCCGCGTGGGTGGCTGAGCAAGGCGGTGAAATGCCCGGTGCTGCCGAGGCGGCGCCTGCCGCTGAAGGCGAAGAAGTCGAAGCAGAAGCGACCGAAGTCGCTCTTGCTGAATAAGATAATTTTGAACGAATACGACACAGAGAGAAGCTGAACGATGGCTACCACCGCAGAAGGTTTCGACATTCACACCGAGGATCACGCACACGAGGCGGATCACAAGCCGGGCTTTTTTGCTCGCTGGTTTATGTCGACCAACCACAAAGATATCGGCACACTGTATTTGATCTTTGCGATCTTCGCGGGGATCATTGGTGGCGCGATGTCAGGCGTCATGCGTCTGGAGCTTGCTGAGCCAGGCATTCAGCATCTGGGTGCAGCGGTTGAATTCTTCGGCGGCAATGCCTCTGAGAGTGCCAACCTGCATATGTGGAATGTGTTCATCACGGCTCACGGCCTGATCATGGTTTTCTTCATGGTCATGCCGGCCATGATTGGCGGGTTCGGCAACTGGTTCGTTCCGCTCATGATTGGTGCGCCGGATATGGCGTTCCCGCGTATGAACAACGTGTCGTTCTGGTTGACGGTTGCTGGCTTTATCAGCCTGTGTTTCTCGCTGTTTGTGCCCGGTACTGGGCCTGATGCACTGGGCGCAGGTGTCGGCTGGACGGTCTATGCACCGCTATCGACTACGGGCAATGTCGGCCCTGCGGTCGACTTTGCGATCTTCTCGCTGCACTTGGCGGGCGCCGGCTCGATCCTTGGTGCAACCAACTTCATCACCACCATTTTCAACATGCGCGCGCCGGGTATGACCCTGCACAAAATGCCGCTGTTCGTATGGTCGGTGCTCGTCACCGCATTCCTGCTGCTGCTCGCGCTTCCAGTGCTTGCTGCTGCTATCACCATGCTTTTGACGGATCGTAATTTCGGTACGACCTTCTTCGATCCTGCTGGCGGTGGTGACCCGGTTCTCTACCAGCACTTGTTCTGGTTCTTCGGCCACCCCGAAGTGTACATCATGATCCTGCCGGGCTTCGGTATGATCAGCCAGATCGTTGCGACTTTCAGCCGCAAGCCCGTGTTCGGCTATCTCGGCATGGCCTACGCTATGGTTGCGATTGGCGTCGTCGGCTTCATCGTGTGGGCGCACCACATGTACACTGTCGGCCTCGACGTGAACACTAAGATGTACTTCACCGCCGCGACGATGGTGATCGCCGTCCCGACGGGCGTCAAAATCTTCAGCTGGATCGCGACGATGTGGGGCGGCTCGATGGAGTTCAAGTCACCCATGGTCTGGGCGCTTGGCTTTATCTTCCTGTTCACCGTTGGTGGTGTGACCGGTGTGATCCTCGCCAATGGTGGTATCGATGATAACCTGCACGACACGTATTATGTGGTTGCTCACTTCCACTACGTGCTGTCGATGGGCGCAGTGTTCTCGCTGTTCGCGGGCTTCTATTACTGGTTCCCGAAGATGAGCGGAAAAATGCACTCCGAGCTGTTGAGCCACATCCACTTCTGGGGCTTCTTCATCGGCGTGAACATCGTGTTCTTCCCGCAGCACTTCCTTGGTATGAACGGAATGCCGCGCCGTATCCCTGACTATCCAGAAGCGTTCGCTTACTGGAACGAGATTAGCTCTTACGGCTATGTCGTCATGGCGGCATCGATGCTGGTGTTCTTCGTCAACATCGGTTGGTCGCTGGTTGCCGGCAAGGCTCCTGGCAAGAACCCATGGGGCGAAGGTGCGACCACGCTTGAGTGGACGCTCACTAGCCCACCGCCTTACCACCAGTTCGAAACGCTGCCTGTGATCGAGGATCATCACGATTACCACGATCATTCGCAGCCAGAAGCGAAGCCGGCGTAAGCTGTCTCGCTTCACAGATTACGAGTGAGAGAGGAGGGAAGGGCGCTTCGCAAGGGGCGCTCTTCCTGAATATCAAAGAAGACAGATGAATACGATTGTCACCACCACAAACATAATGCCGGCCGATTGGCGTGATTTTTTCACGCTGACGAAACCGCGCGTGATGACGTTGGTGATCTTTACCGGCATCTGCGGCCTGTTGGCGGCGCCTGGCACCATTCATCCAGTGATCGGCTTTACCGCAATTCTCGCGATTGCCCTGGGTGCTGGCGGCTCTGCTGTCCTTAATCAATGGTGGGAAGCGGATCTCGACAAGGGTATGAAACGCACGGCCAGCCGTCCGCTGCCCGATGGCCGCTTGCGCCGCGAAGATGCGCGTGATTTCGGTATTTTCCTGTCCGCCGTTTCGGTCGGACTGATGGGTGTGGCTGTGGGATGGCTTGCGGCGATCTCCTTGTTCGCGGCGATCATCTACTACGCCGTCATCTACACGATGTGGCTAAAGCCGCGTACGCCTCAAAACATTGTCATCGGCGGAGGCGCAGGCGCATTTCCTCCTTTCATCGGATGGATTGCCGTCACGGGCGAAATCACCGCCATGCCGATTCTGCTCTTCGCGATCATCTTCATGTGGACGCCGCCGCATTTCTGGGCGCTCGCGCTGTTTGTGAAGTCTGACTATGCCAAGGTCGGAATTCCAATGCTGCCGGTCGTCGCAGGCGAGCGCGCAACGCGTCAGCAGATCATGATCTACACCGTGCTGCTCGCACCGATTGCAATTGCGCCTTGGCTGATTGGCGGAACAAGCTGGGTCTATGGCAGCGTGGCTGTCGTTCTTTCTGCATTGTTCCTCATGCTTGCCGTGCCGGTGCTGTCAGAAGAGCGTCAGGGCGCAGATCCACTTCAGCCCGAAAAGCGGCTGTTCAAGTTCAGTATCGTCTATCTGTTTGCGCTGTTCGCCGCTTTGGTCGCGGACCGGGTTCTGTTTGCCAACGGTTTGATCGGCGGAGGTGTGTTCGCATGACACCTGAGGAAGAAGCCGAAATCAAGCGGCGCCAGAAGATGCGCAATTACGTTGTTGGCGGCACGCTCATTTTCTTCGTGGTGCTGTTCTATCTCATCACCATCGCTAGGCTGGGTGCGCAATGAACACTGCTGCGAGCCTGGACCTTGATACCCAGCGCAAGAATCTGCGCACCGGCATCCTCGCGCTCCTGTTCGCAGGGGCCATGGTCGGTCTCGGTTTTGCAGCCGTCCCGCTTTACGATCTGTTCTGCCGGGTAACAGGCTTTGGCGGCACAACTCAGGTTGCCAGCGAGAGCGCGGCTGCCAATGCGGCAGCGGCCGGCGTTAGCGAAACCATGTCGATCCGCTTTGATGCGTCGACGTCCAGCGGCATTGGCTGGGAATTTCGCCCTGAGCAGGCGACCGACACCGTCCGCATCGGCCAGCGCGATATCGCGACCTATGTGGCGAAGAACCTCGAAGGCAAGCCGGTGACAGGCACTGCAACCTTCAACGTTGAGCCCAGCCAGGCGGGCAAGTATTTCCACAAAATCCAGTGTTTCTGCTTCACTGAGCAGACGCTGGAAGCTGGGCAGGAAGTTACCATGCCCGTTCTCTATTACGTCGATCCGGCTATCCTCGAAGATGAGTTTATGGCCGATGTCGAACAGATCACGCTAAGCTACACTTTTCACCGTGCTAAAGAGCCAGAGACATTCGGTCTTTCGCGCGACAACTGATTACAACCAAGCCATGGGAATGAAAAAATGGGCGGTAAGGTAAACCACGATTATCATATTCTAGAGCCGGATATCTGGCCTCTGGTGGGCTCGCTCTCCGCGGTGACATTTACCACTGGCCTGGTGTTCAACATGCACGAAATGTTCGGCACAGCAGGGCCGATCATTATGTATCTCGGCCTTGCTGGGCTCATCGCCACGTTCTTCATGTGGTTCAAGAACATCGTCAACGAAGCCGAAGGCGGCGACCACACGCCGGTTGTCCAGCTTCACATGCGCTATGGCATGATCCTGTTCATCGCATCGGAGGTTATGTTCTTCGTCGGATGGTTCTGGGCGTTCTTTGATTTCGCCCTTTTTCCTGAACCGATTGTGGTGAGCGATGATGGAACCGTGACCTCGCTCTTCCAACAGGAAGGCGCAGCTGCCGTCACTCAATTCCCGGCCAAGGGTATCGAAGTCATCAATCCGTTTGCGCTTCCTTTGCTCAATACGCTGATCCTGCTCTGCTCTGGCACCACAGTAACATGGGCGCACCACGCTCTGATCCACGGCGATCGTGAAGGCCTGAAGCAAGGTCTATGGGCCACGATCGCCCTTGGCGTAGTGTTCAGCGCGATCCAAGCTTACGAGTACGCAGTTGCTCCGTTCGCGTTCGGCACCAACACCTATTCATCGGCCTTCTACATGGCGACAGGCTTTCACGGCTTCCACGTCCTAATCGGTACGATCTTCCTAGCGGTGTGCCTCTATCGCGCATATCTTGGTCACTTCACTCCGCGCCAGCACTTCGGCTTTGAAGCGGCGGCCTGGTATTGGCACTTCGTCGATGTCGTGTGGCTGTTCCTCTTTATCGCCGTCTACATCTGGGGTGGCTGGGGCGCTCCGGTCCATTGATCGCACCGCCTGATACTTCCCAAAATACGAAAGGGCAGCCCGGTATATTCGCGGCTGCCCTTTTCGGTTTGTGCCCGCATTGCGGTGCAAAGACGCTGTTTGGAGCGCCTGCCCAGATTGCCGATCATTGCCGGGCGTGTGGGTATGATTTTGCGAGCATAGAGCGTGGTGGCCGATTGGCGGGACTCGTCACGATCATTGTCGCCGTAATCCTGTGCGCGATTGCGCTGGGTCTTGATGCGCTATTTCGCCTACCCATTGCCCTGCAATTTGCGATGTGGGCACCGCTTACCGTGGGCGGCGTTTTGTATGCGCTGCGGTTTTATAAAACCCTGTTCCTCTATGCGGGATATGAGCGGCAACGCGAAGGTGCGTCGGATAAAGAGCCATGAGCCGCCTACCGATCATTCCAACCATTCTGGTGCTTGCCGCAGTCGCTACCATGATTGCGCTTGGCGTCTGGCAATTGGGGCGCGCTGATGAAAAAGCGGAACTGATTGCGCGCGCAGAAGCGGCTGCAGCCAGCACGCAGCCCGTGGACTTTCCCATGGAAGGTGATGGCCGAGATCGGTGGTTTCGGCAAAGTGAGCTCAACTGCCAGTCTGTCACAGATATCGAGGCGAGGGTGGGCAATGCTGCGACTGGCGCCAAAGGTTGGGGGTTTAGAGCGCAATGCGTCACTCACCGGGGCGGAGCCGTTCCGGTCGATATCGGATTTTCCCGCTTTCCCGAAGCGCCCGAATGGGAAGGCGGTGTCGTCAGCGGAGTTATCGCGCCTGGGCCGCGTCTTGTGGCTGATCCGGCGGTTGCAGATCTAGAGGCATTGGCAAAACCTGACCCCAATGATCTGCCGAACAATCACCTTGCCTATGCAGGGCAGTGGTTCTTTTTCGCGCTCACAGCTCTGGTCATCTACGGCATCGCTGTGAGATCACGGATCAAGCGACGCGGCTAACGGCCAAGTGTGCGCCAAACTTTCCTAATCAGGCTCATGCTGCCAACATTTGCGCGTTCTTTCGCAGTGTTGATCCGTCTCAAACTAATTGCTTCGGCCCGGGGCGTAGCCTGCGTGCAGCGCTTTTGACGGCATGCGCCTTCAATTTAGCCTCTCACCCCCTGTCCGTCACCCATCTGTTTCCTATGATAACACTCTGTGAAATATAAAGAATTAGGGTATTCCTGAAGGTGACAGGGTGTAACCTTTGTCACCCTGTTTGCCCTTTTTAGCGGATTACCGAGGATTGCAGACATTCTTCGGGTTATAGGCCGGTCAGAGGGTTTGGTCCTTGCCAACCAAAACATTGCCCCTGCACGCCCGCACCGCTAAGCGGCACAGCGTCATGGAATATGTATCTACCCGCGGAAATGCGCCTGTTCTCGATTTCGAAGGCGTTACCCTTGCCGGCCTTGCCAGCGATGGCGGATTGTACCTGCCGCGCGAATGGCCACGGTTTAGCGAAGATCAAATCCGTGCACTTCGCGGGAAGCCGTATTGGGCTGTCGCGGTTGAAGTTATGAAACCCTTTGTGGGCGATTGCCTCACTGAAGATGAACTCACGAAGCTGTGCACCGAAGTCTATGGCGAATTCAGCCATGCAGCTGTCACGCCTCTGATCCAGCTGGATGAACAGCACTGGCTGCTTGAATTGTTCCACGGCCCAACGCTCGCGTTCAAGGATATTGCGCTCCAAATGCTTGGTCGGCTGTTCGAGACCTTTCTTGAACGCCGGGGCGAGCGCCTGACCATTGTCGGTGCGACAAGTGGCGATACGGGCTCTGCAGCCATCCGCGCTGTGGCAGGTCTCGATCGGGTCGAGATATTCATGCTCCATCCACATGGCAAAGTCAGCGATGTACAGCGCCGCCAGATGACAACGGTGCTCGCACCAAATGTGCACAACATCGCGATTGATGGCAGCTTCGACGATGCGCAGCGCCATGTGAAGCGCATGTTTGGCGATGCTGCGGTTAACGGGCCTGTCGGTGGGCCGCTGCAATTGGGTGCGGTCAACTCAATCAACTGGTCCCGCCTGATGGCGCAGGTCGTCTACTATTTCTATTCCGCGCTTCAACTGGGCGCACCCGATCGCAAAGTCGCCTACAGCGTGCCGACTGGCAATTTCGGTGATGTGTTTGCGGGCTATGTGGCCGCGCAGATGGGTCTCCCGGTTGAGACGCTGATTGTGGCCACCAATGTGAATGATATCCTGCGCCGCGCGATTACCAGCGGCGATTATTCAGCAGGCGAAGTTACCCCGACAATCACCCCTTCGATGGACATCCAGGTGAGCTCGAATTTCGAACGGTTGTTGTTTGACTGCGGCGGCCGTGATGGAGCCGCTCTGGGTGACCAGATGCGCGGTTTCGACGGTGCCAACGCCATGCAGCTGTCCAATGCCCAGCGTGACGGGATGAAGGCTTTGTTTGTAAGCTACAGCGCGGATCAGGAGCAGACCTCTCGCGCAATGCAATGGGCGTACCAGGCTGGTGGGCAGATTATCGATCCACACACCGCCGTGGGCCTTAGCGCCGCGCGCGATGCTCTGGAAGAAGCATCGCTCGATGAGGTAGTGCCGATCGTGACACTGGCGACCGCCCATCCGGCAAAGTTTCGCGATGCCGTGGAGCGGGCAACGGGTGTCAGGCCTTCGCTGCCCGCGCGTGTCGGTGACCTGTTTGGCCGCGAAGAAAGCTATGCCGAACTCGCGGGTGACTACGAGACTGCGCGCGAATTTGTCCTGTCGAACAGCGCCTTCAGCTCGGCGACCGCATCGGCCTGATGGCACAGCTCATTCGCGATCCGCAATTGATGGTGGGCGAGGGTTGGGACGCCTACCGCCTGCTCGACAGCGGACACGGGCGAAAGCTGGAACAATTCGGTCCCTATCGTTTTATCCGTCCGGAGCCGCAAGCAATGTGGTCCCCGCGGCTCTCCGATTGGGTGGCTGACAGCGAATTTGTGCCGGGATCAGATGAAGATGGCGGCGGGCGCTGGTCCGACACAGCTGGCCTTCCGGCAGATGGCTGGGAGCTGTCATACGGTAATGCCCGCTTCACTGCCCAGCCAACGCCATTCCGGCACTTGCAATTCTTCCCTGACATGGCGCCGGTGTGGGAATGGATGGGAGACCAACTGGCAGGGCTTGAGAATGCGGAGACGATGAACCTGTTCGGATACACAGGCGTCGGCTCACTCGCGCTCAGTGAACATGGCCGGGTAACGCATGTCGATGCGTCTAAGAAATCGGTGGCGCAGGCGAGGGAAAACGCGGCACTATCGGGCATGGAGGATCGACCCATCCGCTGGCTGGTCGATGATGCAGCGAAGTTTGCAGCACGCGAAGTGCGGCGAGAGCGGCGGTATGACGGAATCATACTCGACCCTCCCAAATTCGGTCGAGGGCCGAAGAACGAAACGTGGCGATTGGAAGAAGGACTGCCTGCCTTGGCCAGGGATTGCGGAAGGCTGCTGGATGCGGAGAGCCGCTTTCTCTTCCTCACCGTTTACGCTGTGCGCATGAGCAGTCTGGCAATCGCGGGAATGCTCGAGGAAGCGCTGCAGAATCTGCCGGGTACAATCGAACACGGCGAACTGTGTGTGCAAGAGACAGGCGAGAGCGCGCGCCTGCTGCCAACTGCGATCTTCGCACGGTGGAGCAATCCGGGCTAAGGGCGCGTCATGCAAAACACTGATTCGCTTATCCTTGAAGTCAACGAACTCGAAGTCGATGTCCTGACCGGTATCTATTCGGAAGAAACCGGCAAACCCCAGCCGCTGCGCATCTCAATCGCTGCGCGATATGATGTGGCGGACCACTACGGTCCCGATATGCCGCTTGAAGCGAGCAAGAACTACATGGACCTCAAAGAGGCAGCAGCTTCGGGATTGCCGAAAGGAGTTCATTTCAAGCTAATCGAGGCAGTCGCCGATCACATCTGTGCGACGCTGTTCACGCAGGATGCACGGGTTCAGGCTGTGACGGTAAAGATTGTGAAGCTGGCAATTGCTGAGGCGAATGAGCAGATCGGCATCACCCTCCACCGCGAACGACCTACTGGATAGGCGCGGCGAGTGACGCAAAGGTTGTTGATCGTGGAAACTCTGGCAGCTTCTAGTCTGGAAGCGAGCGCCACGTTCATTAAGGAGCATTTGAACGCCGTGCGCGAAGCATTGGCAGATGATGAAGTCAGCGAGCTGGTGATTATTCTTCCTGGTGCCTCTCCTGAGCAGGACGATTGGCGCAAAGCAATCGCGCTCGACCTTGCACGTGAATACGCGCCTAAACGGATCAATATCATCAGCACCAACGACACCGATGCAGTGGGCAAAACGCTGGCATATTTGAGGGATGCGAAAGGCGTAACGGGGCAGTATCTTCAAACCCATGAATAAGGGATCGATCCGCAAACCTGACCTGATCGTGGTTGACAACCACACGCGCCCACTGGTGGACGCCTTTCAGCGGCGCATTTCTTATTTGCGGCTGTCGGTGACGGATCGATGCGATTTGCGCTGCACCTATTGTATGCCCGAGCGGATGAAGTTTCTTCCTCGCCGTGAGGTGCTCACGCTTGAGGAATTGTACGAGCTCGCGACAGGCTTCATTGATCGAGGTGTCATCAAAATCCGCATCACAGGCGGTGAGCCGCTGGTAAGGCGTGACATCTGCGATCTGTTTGACGCGCTTGGTCAAAGGCTCGGCCACGGGTTGAATGAGCTGACCCTGACAACCAACGCGACGCAATTGGCGGATCACGCCGATCGGCTGGCAAGGGCGGGGGTGAAAAGGATCAATGTGTCGCTAGATACGCTTGATCGATCACGCTTTGCTGAACTCACGAGGCGCGATGCTTTGCCTCAAGTTTTGGCTGGCATTGCCGCAGCGCGCGAAGCTGGGATGAGGGTCAAACTCAATGCGGTGGCGCTTAAAGGCGTGAATGAAGATGAATTGCCGGATCTGATCGCATGGGGCCACGCTGAAGGGCACGATGTCACTCTGATAGAGGTGATGCCGCTAGGCGATGTGGAGGAGGAGCGGCTGGACCAATATCTCCCGCTGAGCGATGTGCGCGCTCAGTTGGAGCAGTGTTGGACGTTCAGTGAGACTGATGCAACCACTGGTGGTCCGGCGCGCTACATGGATATTGAGGAGACTGGCGGCAGACTTGGCCTGATTACCCCGCACACGCACAACTTTTGCGACGGCTGCAATCGGCTTCGCGTGACGGCGACCGGGCAGCTATATCCATGTCTTGGAGGGGCAGAGCGAGTTGATCTACGCGCTGCTCTTCGATCCGATGATCCCAAAACGGAACTGGCGGACGCTTTGTCGCAAGCGATGCATATCAAGCCAGAAAGGCATCACTTCAGGATGGATAAGCGAGGCGCCGACCCGCACTTGCCACGGCATATGTCGATGACGGGAGGGTAACGGGCTGATGGCAGTCAGGATCCTCTTTCTAGGGCCGTTACGCGATTTGGCGGGAAAGGAAGCAATTGAAGTCTCTGCGCCGCTTGATTGGTCGGTCTTGCTTCAAAGCGTTGGAGAGGAACTGGCTGGCCAATTGCAAAGCGACCGTGTGAATGTCGCCTGTGCAGGTCGTGTCTTGTCTGACAAGACATCGCTTAACGCTAGGGACGGCGACGAAGTGGCTCTGTTACCTCCTGTCTCGGGTGGGTAGCGAGCGAGCCATGCGTGACATTCGGTTGCTCGATCAAGCATTTGCGCCGGAGTCGCTCACAAAGCCGTTTGTTCGGGCAAATCCGGGGCTCGGCGGATATTGCACTTTTGTCGGCGAAGTGCGCAGTGAAGAAGATGTCGAGGCTTTGGAGCTCTCGCATTACGAGCCAATCACTCTGCCGGGCATGCAGGGCTTGGCTGATCAAGCGTTTGCGCGATTTGATCTTATGGGTCTTTTGATGGTTCACCGCATTGGCGAAATGCTGCCCGGTGAACCGATTGTCTGCGTTTCCGCTGCCGCCCGCCATCGGCGCGATGCAATTCAGGCCGTGGATTTCTGTATGGACCACCTGAAGAGCGCCGCATGGTTCTGGAAACGTGAAAAGCGCGGCGGTGAATGGTCATGGATTGAGCCTCGCGAGGCGGATCATCATGACTTGGCGCGATGGCGGAAATAGCGCCTTCAGTTTGATCTCGATCAAAGTCGAAATTGAATCGCCAGGCTAATTCTCACTCAACACAGGAGAAAAGCCATGAGCGAACGTTTTACAGATATCCTTGCCCGCGGCGATGCCCGCATTGTTGAGGGTCCTGTTGTCAAATCGGCGCCGCGCCATCAGGTTGAAGTCGACCGTCAGTTTGAACTACCCAAAGCTTTGTATGCCGCCACAGTGGGTCTTTATCTTACATTCTGCGCCGTGATGTGGATGGGCTTTAGTTCACCCGGCTTGGCGCTTCCGATGGTGATCTTTGGTGTCTTCATCGCTGCAGGTTTTGGTGTTCCAGCAATCTGGACCAAGCTCAAGGACAATTCGAGCGAGCCGCGGACTATGGGCGAATTCGCAGAGAAAGGGATTATGACCCACACCGGTCGTCTCACTGCACGCGATGCCAGTGTTCAGATGCTGATCTTGCCCAGCTTGATCGTCATGTGGGGTCTGAGCGTTCTCGTCATCGCAGCATTTGTTGCCTAAACCAGAACGCGTCCGGAAATGTCTTGAAGCATCGCGGGGTCGACCAGCTCGATCCCGCGCTTGCCCGTCCGCTTGATTGCACCCATTTTCTCAAGTTGGCCAAGCTTTCGGCTCACCGTCTCGATCGTCAGGCTGAGCATATTGGCTATCTCTCCGCGGGTAAGTGGTAGTTCAAAATTCTGCGCGGGGTGGCACGATGATTTGCTTGCAGCACTTGCGAAGTCATAGATCAGGGCAGCTAGCCGTGCTTCAGCTTTTCCGTGACCTGCCAGCTCCATCAATCCCCGTGAGGCGAGAAGGTCTTCCTGGCTGCGCCTCAACAATGCTCGGGCGAGGGCAGGATAGTCTTCCAAAGCGCGCTCTATGTCGGGACGTGCAAAGGTGCAAAGTCGGCTTTCGGTGAGAGCAATCACGTCGTGATGTGCGAATGGCGCAAACAATTCCCCGACAAAACCTGATGGATGCACAAGCGCCAATATCTGCTCGTTTCCTTCGGCATCGAAAGCCGCGACCTTTAGCGCGCCGCTTACGAGAGTGGCACAGGCTGCATCTTCATCACCGGCCGCGAACAACATCTCGCCAGCTTCAAGAACGCGTGTTCGGCCAGCAGCAGCCAGCGCATCGCGTTCCTCTTCGCTTAGGACGGCGCACGCCGCGCTGTCGCGAACTGGGCATTCCGCACAAGCCAGATTCATGATCCCAATGCTCGCTCCAACTCGCTCAACGTCGCATCCTGTTTTGAAATTATTTCAAGTACTTGTCCTTGCGCCGCCTTGATTTCATCTTCGGGCGCGAACTGTATGGAGGCCTGCATTGCCAAAAGATCGATCTCTCCCAGAACGAGCGCCGTATTGCTGCGCAGCGACGAAAGCTGCGCCAATTCGAGCAGTGCGTCGGTGTATGCAAGGCTATCCGATGCTCGCCCGCGGCCTGCATCAATCGCTTGGCGTGCTCCCCGTTGGGCCGCCTGAAACTCTGAGAACGCACTCTCAGCTTTGGCGACCAATTGCCCGATCTCGGCTTCAGTGGCTACGGGAGCTACCGATTGCGACGCCTCGGCGGGAGGAGTTGCAAACTGTCCTTGCACTCGTTCAAAATCACGCATGGCAAGCGATGGATATCGGTCAGGATCGCCAGCGCATGCGGCCAGTAAAATCGCTACACAAAGACCCGCGGCGGCGTTTCGAAGCAACTCTTGTCTCATCGCCAATGCTGCTACCATGATGAGGCTAGGGCGGAAACCCGCTTCTCTTCAATCTGCAGGCTACCGACAGCATTTTGTATCGTGTGGGGCGTTGACTTGCCTCGATGTTTCCCTTAACGGCACGCTTCTTTCGAGCGCTGTATGTCAGCGCCGCAATATTGCTGGGTGCGTGCCGTGAGTGTGCAAGTGCCAGGCAAAGCACAAGACTGAGAGTATAAAAGCCATGTTCGCGATAGTGCGCACAGGCGGCAAACAATATCGGGTTGCCGCCGGAGACAAGATTGCCGTTGAAAAGCTCGCCGGAGAAGCCGGTGAGACCATCACGCTGGATGACGTTCTGCTGGCCGGTGAGGGTGACAGCATTGCTGATGCGTCCAAAGTGAGCGTTTCGGCTGAAATCATCGCTCAAGCTAAGAGCGAAAAGGTCGTCGTTTTCAAGAAGCGTCGCCGTCACAACTATCGCCGCAAGGCTGGCCATCGTCAGCAGATGACGCTGCTGCGCATTACTGACGTGGGTGCTGGCGCTAAGAAAGCTCCGGCGAAAAAGGCTGCTGCTCCCAAGAAGGAAGCTGCCACGGAAGCAAAGGCTGCTCCGGCAAAGAAAGCGCCTGCTAAGAAGGCTCCGGCCAAGAAGGCACCAGCAGCCAAAGCAGAGCCCAAAACCGCAGCTGCAAAAAAGCCTGCAGCGAAAAAAGCTCCAGCCAAAAAGGCACCGGCCAAGAAAGCCGCGCCCAAGGCTGACGACACAAAGTAAGGATCAGGACCAATGGCACATAAAAAAGCAGGTGGTTCATCACGTAACGGTCGCGACTCAGCCGGTCGCCGCCTTGGTGTGAAAAAATTCGGCGGCCAGGACGTGGTCGGCGGAAACATCATCGTGCGTCAGCGCGGCACCAAATTCTATCCGGGCACCAATGTCGGCATGGGCAAGGATCACACCCTCTTCGCACTCGAAGAAGGCGTGGTGCGATTCCACAAAGGCAAGCTCGGTCGCAAATACGTGTCGGTAGACATGATTGCGCAAGCAGCCGAATAACCGGACGATTTGCACATAGGATCGTCCAAAGGGGGCGGTCCCGACCGGAGCAAGACCGGTCATTAAGAGGGAGAAGGGCCACCCCAGTTTACCGGGGAGAACCTTCTCCCTCTTTGCGTCTCTCCCTCAAAACATTTCGCGGGTCTTTAGGCTTTGCGGAAATGAATATGTCATCTGCGCCGACTATTGGGTCCGGGCGCAGGGGCGAGAGAGGACGGACACGTGTTTCATCGCAGCGACAGGCTCTTATTGAGACCGATATGGCCAGAGGATTGGCCAGGCATCTTTTCCGGGATTGCGGACGAAGGTATCGTGCGGAATCTTGCGAGCGCTCCATGGCCCTACGAAGAAAAAGACGCACGCGAATTTACGGCGCTGCCGACAGATCCGCTGCATCCGCGTTTCATGATCACACGGGCTCGGGACGCTTTGGTCATTGGCTGTATCGGTATCGATCCAGTGCCAGGCGATGAAACAATGGTTGAGCTTGGATATTGGATTGCTCGCCCGCATTGGGGGCAGGGCTATGCCACCGAGGCAGGGCGCGCTGTTCTTGAAGTGGCGGCGACGCTGGGCCACCGTGAGCTCATGGGCTCCCACTTTCTGGACAATCCCGCATCGGGCAAGGTTCTGACCAAGCTCGGTTTTCAGCCAACCGGCCGGATCGTTGAGCGGCATTCTTGTGGGCGCGGCGTAAAAGCCCAGAGCGCGGAATATCGCCTCGATCTCTCGGCAACGGCGTATGCCTTTTCGCAAGATGCACAGGCGGCCTAGTTGAGAGCCATTCTCGACTAGGGTGACAAAGGTTACACCCTGTCACCCACAAGGTTTGGTAAAATATATAGTTTTTACATCGGTTTATGGTGATAAATATCCGGGTGACGGACAGGGGTGTGCAGCCTTACATTCGCGCGCACGTCCCTGTTTGTCTCATCGGACCTGAGTTTCAAAACCCGCATTTTTGGGTTGTAACGACGATGCGAAAGAGCACGTGCGCTGTGCCATGCTGCTGGCGGGTAGGAAAGCCGGCACGGCCGCTCGTGTGATGCGGGTAAGTCATTGACCAATCGCTGACTTGTCGCCCACCGCGAATCCGCCTATTTCGTCACTCATGGCACAACGCAAACGCTTATCTCCTGAAGAATCACGCAATTCCGCTCTGCAGGCGGCTCGTGCGCTTCTGATCGAGTCCGGCCCTCAGGCGGTCACGCTGAAAGCGGTCGCTGGGCGCATAGGTCGCACGCATGCCAATCTGCTGCATCATTTCGGTTCGGCAGCGGGGCTGCAAAAAGAGCTTGCTCGCTACCTGTCCGAAACGGTGTGCGAAACGATCAAGCAGGCGGTTGATGCCAACCGTGCAGGGCTTGGCTCTCCGCGTGAGGTCGTCGATCTGGCCTTTGATGCCTTTGACAAAGAGGGAGCAGGTGCACTTGCCAGTTGGATGATCCTGACGGGCAATGAAGATGCGCTGAGCTCAATTGTCGAGACAATCCATCAGTTGGTGGATGATATTGGCGCGGAAGAAGCGACGATGGAGCGCGACGTCAGCCATCTGCGCGAAGACACATTGTCGCTGGTGCTCATGGCAATGGGCGATGCGTTGATTGGTAAAGCGCTCGCACGTTCGCTGGGTCTGCCTGACACGGCTGCGCGCGATCGGGCGCAAAAAATGCTCGAAGCTTCGCTTGAGGAAGTCAATCCGGCTGAGTGATTCCGGCGCGCTGCCATTCGGGCAGACTTGCCGGATCAAGATCGGCCACTCGCAAATGATCGACTGCTAGGCCAAGATCGGCATAAGCGGCCTTGCGGCGTTTTCCTTCTGACTGATCCAGCGGCACGACCACCAGTCGCCGATTGACCTTTTGCCGCCAGTTCATGCGCGCAGTGTTCTCCTGACCGATATAGCAACCCTTGTTGAAATTGACGCCATTCAGCTCAACGGCGTTGGTTTCCAGCCAGAGAATGTCCTTCAGGTCTTCGCCTTCAGGGACACCAAGCGCGAGCCGGTGAGCCAGATACTCCTGATCAGCCGTAGCGTCACCAGATGCGGGTGCGATCCAGCGATGGCCTAAGCGAGCGAGGCGCGGGTCTTGGGGCGCGCCATCGCGCGGATCAGACGACCAGTGCACGGCAAGAGTGTCATCGCGGACGATCTCGATCTTGCGGCGCAAGCGATAGAGCGAAAGCCGTTTTGCAAGGTCATCGGCATGGTCCGCATCGCAATCGAGCAGCAGCGCGCCGTCATCTCCCTCCCAAACGAAGAAATCGAACATCGCTTTGCCTTGTGCGGACAAGAGCGCTGCATAGACGGGCAATCCAGCCGAAACGTCATTGGTGACGAGCCCTTGGAGAAATTCGCGCAAGTCCTCCGATGCGTCTTGGGGGGCGATGCGGACGATGGCGCGGGAGGCGAGGCGGGTGGCTGTCACGTCGTTTTCACTCTTCTGGCAATGGCGCGGGCGATAAGTTCGCCAAATTGCGGTCCTTGTTCGGGATAGAGATAGGGTTCGATCAGCTCCGCTTCCATAAGCGCCAGATCATCATCGTCCCGGGACAGCATATCCACGCGGGCATAAAGCGGTTTATCAAACGGTAGTGCAGCGATGATCGCGGCGGCCTGATCGGCTTCTGAGCGAGTTGGAACATGCACTTCCTCGCGACCGCCATACATGGATTGGATTCGATAATCGCCCGATGCAGGCCGCTTTCGCAATGCGTGTGAGAGCTCTCCGTCGATGAAGATAAAGGACAATTCGCCCTGCTGCTCTATCGCGGAGAGATAGGGTTGCAGCATAGCCGGCGCATCGAAGTGCCAATCATCGGCGATGTTGCCTGCGCTCAGCAATTCCTGCCCCAACGCCCCCGCACCTATCTGGCGCTTGACCACCAGCTTCTCGCATCCGAATGCTTCCATGGCGTCATCGGCATTTTTACGGCTTACCGAATCGAGCCAGATTGTTGGGATGGTCTGCGCGCCGAGGCTTTCGAGCTCTCGCAGATACGTCTTCGTGATGTTCCATCGGACGATGTCTGGCGGATTGCACACTGCGATCCCTTGTCCCTCCAGCGCTTCAAGTTTTTCGAGGAATTCCTCTGCCTTGTCCTGATAATTCCAAGCCGTGCCCAGCATGACGAGATCAAGGCCCTCAAAGTCCTCGAGCGGCGCCTCCCAGTCGATCACATGGAGACCGAGCCCCGCCGTTTTGAAGGCTGGCGCGAGCGCCTTGATCATATTGTCGTGCTCGAACGCATCCTCGCGCCGCTCGCCTGCGCCAGGGAGCGTTGTCTCACACGCCAGAAATCCTATTCTCGCCATGGCGAAGCCGTCTATTGCTTGGCCATCGCTCTGGAAAGAGCGGATGCACGGCGCTAGGCATTTTTGCGATGACAGACACTCTCACCATTCGCCGCCCCGATGATTGGCATCTCCATTTCCGCGATGGCGATGTGATGCGCGCGGTTGTTCCGTATACCGCGCGCCAGTTCGCACGCGCGATCGTGATGCCGAACCTCACGCCGCCTATCACGACGACGGAAATGGCCCGCGATTACCGTGAGCGGATCCTGGCTGCGGTGCCAGAGGGGCATGATTTCATGCCGCTGATGACGTGCTATCTGACCGACACGACAAACGTTGACGATCTGGCGCGCGGAGCAGGCGAGGGCGTGTTCACCGCCGCAAAGCTTTACCCCGCCAATGCGACGACAAATTCGGCAAGCGGTGTCAGCGATGTCGAGCTGATCTATCCGGTGTTGGAACGGATGGAAGCAGAAGGCATCGTCCTGTGCGTGCACGGTGAAGTGACCGATCACGATATCGACGTGTTCGACCGCGAGGCTGAATTCATCGAACGACATCTGCGCGCGATAATTGCCAATTTCCCAAAGCTTAAAGTGGTTTTCGAACACATCACGACATTGGACGCGGTGGAGTTCGTCAAGGCTTCAGGCCCCAACGTCGCGGCTACTATCACCCCGCAGCACCTTCACATCAATCGCAACGCCATGCTGGTGGGCGGAATACAACCGCACAATTACTGCCTTCCCGTGGCGAAGCGGGAAACGCACCGCTTGGCCCTGCGCGCGGCGGCAACGTCGGGGTCGCCCAAATTCTTCCTAGGAACCGACAGCGCGCCGCATTTCCGGCACGACAAGGAAAGCGCGTGCGGGTGCGCAGGCATTTTCGGGGCGCCCGTGGCGCTCGAAAGCTATCTGACTGTCTTTGATGAAGAGGGGGCAATCGAGCAATTCGAAGGCTTCGCCTCGCTCTATGGCCCCGCATTCTACGGATTGCCGGTGAATGAGGACAGTGTCACGCTTGAGCGCGCCGAAAGCCCAGTACCCGATGAGCTTGCGCTTGCTGGATCAACCATCGTCCCCTGGCACGGCGGCCAAACGCTCGGCTGGCGCTTTAGGGGTTAAGCAGCCGCCTTGCTCCGGCGTGATCGCATCAGCAGATCGCCCACAAAAATCGCAACCGCAATCCAGATCAAGACAAAGCTGCCGAGTTGGGCGGGTTTCAGCTCTTCGCCAAAAACGGTGAGGCCGAGGAAGAACACGATGGTAGGCGCCAGGTACTGAATAAAGCCAAGCGTTGAATAAGGCATGCGGCGCGCAGCAATTGCGAACAGCATCAACGGGACTGCGGTCACCACACCTGAAAATACGATAATCGCGCTCAGCTCTGCATCCTTGCCGAACGCGCTGCCCACGGGCGTTGCGGCATACCATGCAGCAATGCCGATTGCTGGCAGCAAAAGGATGGCGGTCTCGATCGTGAGACCTGGGAGCGCACCCACATCAACCTGTTTTCGAACAATGCCATAAAGGCCAAAGCTAAGCGCGAGACTGAGGCTGATCCACAGCGATGTCAGCGCGCCAGCGGCCAGCAATGCTACAGCAAGGCTCGCAATTGCAACCGCAATCCATTGCCATTTTGAAAGCCTCTCACCCAGCAACACGGTGCCCAAGAGCACATTAAGGAGTGGGTTCAAGTAATAGCCAAGGCTCGTCGCATAGACCTGTTCGTTGGTGATCGCCCAGATGTAGATAAACCAATTGGCCGCAATCAAAAAAGCGCTGGCAAACAGGGCAAGCAGAGTGCGCGGTGTTGACAGCGCCTGGCGCAATGCTGGGAATTGCTTTCGGATCGCGACGATCAGGAAACAGAAAGGCAGCGTGAAAATGATCCGCCAGCCGACAAATTCAAATGGCGGAACAGCCGCCGCCAGCAGGAAATAGAGCGGCAGAAAACCCCAGATCAAATAGGCGCCCAGCGCGGCTGGCAATCCGGATGCTTCACCGGTTTCTTCAGCGGGATCGGGATTGCGCATGGCGAGCGGTTAGGCGCGCATCCGCTGCTTGCCAAGCAACATCAACCGATAGGCCGCTTACATCGCGCAAAAATTCTGAATGTTCGCTGTCATGGGTGATCGCAGCGTGTTCAGATAAACTCCACTATAGATGAACGCACAGTTTGAGAGACGTAACAGTCACTCCATGAACTTGGGCCAATCCCACCAACGGCCCGGGCGCGGCAACCACCGGTCGCGGAAAGCGCTTCCATGCCTCATCCGAGGTGTGGGAGCGTTTTTGCGTTTGTTATGAGCGCGCTTATCGGGTGCAGCTATCCCGCTCTGGGAATGTTAACCGAGCTCTGGCAAAGGGGCTGACGATCATGCTGCGCTCTTCTCGCCCAATAGCTCCCATTCTTGCGACGTTTTGCCTCGCCACGGCATGCAGCGAGGCGCCGCTTGCCGATACGGACGCCAACGGTGTGGCAGCAGACCCCGTGATTTCGCGCGCGCTCAACGACCCTTTGATGATCGATCCCGATCTTGCCTGGATCAACGAAGCAAACGCGGCCATCGGTTATCACGGCAATCATGCACTTCCCGTCTTTGCCCCTGATGAGCGGGCCGCCGCGCTGGCGAGAGATGCCGCGCGGATTGAACTGGCCGAAGAAGGGGCGATTGAGGAATTGCCCGCTGCTGGAAATCTTGATGACGCCGAATCGCTGACGGGCCTTTCAACCCTGCGCGAAATTCTGGAGGCGGTGGGTGCACCGGCTGAATGTGGGGAAGGGGCGAGCGATGATCTTGCTTGGGCAGCGCAAATGCCGAAGGCAGCATCCATCATCCCGCACGGAATGGTACAGCAGGCTGCTGGCTCTGATACCGGCGACTGCAAGCTGCGCATTGTTCGCTACCTCACGCAGATAGGTGCACAGGACGCGCTGCAATACCACTATACGCGAGCTGCCAATGCGCAGTTCGAAACATCCTACAAAAGCGGCAAGTCCGAACTCATCAAGGGTGAGAAAGCGGGCGAAAAGGTGTTTGCTGATATTGCCGATGCGCCGGGTGGCTTGCGCCTCGTCACATTGGTCCACTGGACCAACTGATCAGTCTTTGAGGCCAACCCCGATATTGGCGCGCGGCTGTTCCAGCTCGGTACTGGCGACGGGATATGCGCAATAATCCGCCGCGTAATAAGCCGCCGGGCGATGATTGCCGGATAGGCCGATGCCTCCAAAAGGAGCTGCCGAAGAAGCACCATTGGTCGGGCGGTTCCAGTTAATAATCCCTGCGCGGATATTTCCCCAGAACCGGCTGTAATCCTCTGGAGACCCGCCGATCAAAGATGCCGACAAACCAAACCGGGTGTTGTTCGCTTCGGTAATAGCAGCGTCGAGATCGGGCACTTTGATCACCTGAAGGACTGGCCCGAACAGCTCCATATCCGGACGATCTTCGATCGCTGTGGTGTCGATAATGCCAGGCGTGACGAAAGGCAGGCCTTCCTTGATGATGCGCAAGGGCGCCAAGGGCTTACCGCCTTCTTTGACCAGCGCGAGGAAGCTTTCTTCGAGCAATTCTGCGGTCTTCACATCGATCACAGGACCCATAAAGGGCTGGGGTTCATCGAAGGGATCACCCACGATCAATTTGCGCGTGAGCGGGATGAGTTCCGCCATCAAAGCATCGTACATCTCTTCGACGACGATCAATCGGCGCGCAGCAGTGCAGCGCTGACCTGCTGTCGTGAACGCGCTTTGCACAATCAGGACAGCGGCATCTTTGACCTTCGGCGTTTTGGTGACGACGATCGGATTGTTGCCGCCCATTTCTAGCGCGACGATCTTGCCCGGATTGGCAGCCAGTTTGCGATTGATCGCAATCCCCGCCTGGGCCGAGCCTGTAAACAGCACGCCATCAACGCCGTGATGCGCGACCAAAGCCTTCCCTTCGTCAGGCCCACCGATAACCAGTTGGACGATGCCCTCGGGAAATTTCGCTTTTTCGAAGCATTCGACGAGAGCTTCACCCACGGCTGGTGTTTTTTCCGATGGTTTGAAAACAATGGCATTGCCCGCAATCAGCGCGGGGATGATGTGGCCATTGGGCAGGTGCGCGGGGAAATTGTAGGGGCCGAGCACCGCCATCACACCGTGCGGCTTATGACGGACGGCAGCGATCCCGTTCATCGCGCTGTCGAGCTTTTTCTTGCCCGTCCGCTCTGTGTAGGCGTTGATTGAAATCTCGACCTTGTTGATCACCGCGTCGACTTCGGTCTTTGCTTCCCAGACAGGTTTGCCTGCTTCCTTGGCAATCAAATCGGTGAGGTTTTCCGCTTCGGATCGGACTTCGTTGGCGAACCGGCGGACCATTTCGACGCGGTTGGCAATCGGCCTGGCCGCCCATGCGGGCCAGGCGCGCCGTGCCCTGCTAACCGCTGCATCAACATCGCTGACATCGCCTCGCCAGATTTCCTCGCCCGTGGCGGGCGCGGTGGAGACGAGTTGTGCACTGTCAGTCACTTTTTTGGTTGCTGTTTCGGTCACGGGGTGGGCGTAATCGTACAATCATGGAAAATAAAGTGTTAAACTGTTACATCGATCATTACCGAGTGTTTGCATGCCCTTGCGGTGTGGGCGCGGGGCCATGAGCGGCCTTCATATCGCGCAGTTTCTCAACCTTGGTCTCTAGCGCTGACCAATCGTCATTTTCGGCAATCGCAGACCAGATCGCCTCTACTTCTTCAATCAGCATGGATTGGGGCGTGTCCTCGCGCCAATAGTCATGCTGGCCCTCGGCATCATCGACAGGTTCATAATCTTCGAAGAGGTCCGCAAGCTCCTTGTCATGCCCGCCACGGCAGCGATGAAAGAACGCGTCTGGAGAGGAGGCCGCATCGCGCATGGCTTTCTCGCAACCTGCCACCAATTCGGTATCGCGCTTTGCGCCTTTGGGAACGAGACCCAGCCGCCAGCACCACCGCCGCGCGACCGCTTCCATGTAGAGTTCGGGAAAGCGCCCTAGCGCGGCGATAAGCGGCTCGCTTTCCGCCACCAGACGCAGGGCGACTGCTAGCTGGCCGCAGTTCCAGTTCAGGGCCTCGGGCTGCCGACCAAAGGCATAAAGACCACCGTGATCGAAATAGGCCGCGGTAAAAGAAGGATCCCAGCGCGGCAGCCAGCGCCATGGCCCATAATCAAAGCTTTCGCCGGTGATGTTCATGTTGTCGGTGTTGAGCACGCCGTGGACGAAGCCTGCCACCATGTAGCTGGCAGCGAGGTCGGCCATGCGTTCGACGACTTGATGCATCAGGATGATCGCGGGTTCATCGCGCCCGGGTGCTTCCTCTGGCGGGATGGGGCCGGGAAATTGCTTGAGGCAGTACCCGATCAGAGCTTCCATTTCGTCGCGCGCTTCGAAGGCGAGTAGCCGCTGGAATGTGCCGATACGGATATGCGAATGCGACAGGCGCACCATCACGGCAGAGCGAGCAGGTGAGGGCTCATCCTCGCGCCACAGCTCTTCACCTGTTTCAATGACCGAGAAGGTTTTCGAAGTGTTGACGCCCAACGCTTCGAGCATTTCGGTGGCTAGGATCTCGCGCACCGCGCCCTTGAGCGTCAACCGGCCATCACCCGCTCGGCTATAAGGTGTCTGCCCCGAACCTTTGGTCCCCAGATCCATCAACCGCCCGGTTTCATCGCGCATCTGAGCGAACAAAAACCCGCGCCCATCGCCGATATCAGGATTGTAGACGCGAAACTGATGGCCATGATATCTGAGCGCGAGCGGTGATGGCAGGTTATCGGGCAAGGGCTCAAAACGACCGAAATGCCTCGTCCACTGCTCATCGGTCAGACTGGCCAGCCCCACGCTGCTCGCGGCTTTGTCGTTTCGAAACCGCAGCCGCGTTTCAGGAAAGTCTGCAGGTGCAACCTCATCGCCCAGCCAGCCTGCTATCGCAGTGATCGCGGGATCAGCCTCATACTTGCCCAATTGCTCATCGGTGTGCATGGCGCACTAGTGACCGTCACAGGGCCGGAGTGCAAGCATTGCGCAGGCCGATTGCAACAGGAACCGAGCCAGATATGGCTGAATTGTACGAGGATAAAAGCTGGTCCAGCGAAGATGGGCTGAGTTTGCATTATCGCGACTATGCAGCGCGCGAGGATACGGGCGCTTTGCCGGTCTTTTGTCTGCATGGCCTAACGCGAAATGCCCGCGATTTTGAAAGCCTTGCCGCGCATCTGAGCGAGAAACGCCGCGTAATCGTGCCCGACATGCGCGGGCGCGGCAAAAGCGATTATGCGCCGAGTTCCGACACCTACAAGCCCAAGCAATACGTCGAGGACGTGGAGCTTCTCCTTGCGGAGCTTGGGATAAGCCGTTTCATTTCGGTTGGCACATCGATGGGCGGGATCATGACAATGCTGCTTGCGGCCAATCATCCCGAACGGATCGCGGGCGTTGTGCTCAACGATATCGGCCCAGAAATCGAGGCTGCTGGTGTTGAGCGCATCAGCGGTTACGTGGGTCAGGGGCGCAGCTATCCCACTTGGGTGCATGCGGCGCGGTCATTGTGTGAAGTGCACGGCGATGCGTTTCCCGATTACGAGCTCGATCAATGGTTAGAGCTTGCCAAACGGTTCATGGTGGTCAGCCAGAACGGGCGGATCAGCTATGATTACGACATGGCAATCGCAGAGCCGTTTAGCGAAGCGGGCAATGCCGCGCCGCCCAATCTGTGGCTCGCATTCGAGGCATTGAATGACGTGCCCATGCTGCTGGTGCGCGGGGAGCTGTC
The DNA here is from genome assembly GCF_001542875.1 of Erythrobacter sp. YT30. Taxonomy (GTDB): domain Bacteria; phylum Pseudomonadota; class Alphaproteobacteria; order Sphingomonadales; family Sphingomonadaceae; genus Erythrobacter. The sequence continues at coordinate 314,839 of NZ_LMAF01000003.1, forward strand.
CGATCTTATCTCAGACGCCACCGTTGCCCAGATGAAAGCGCGCAATCCCAACATGACGACGCTCAATGTGCCGCGCGTTGGCCATGCGCCGACATTGGATGAACCGCAGGTCCGCGCCACAATCGACGCTCTGCTGGCTGATCTTGCATGAGCGCACCCTTGCGCATTCTTCATTGCCAATCGACTTTTTCCCCCGGCGGGAAAGAGCTTCGCACTGTCAAACTGATGAACGCTTTTGGAAAGGCGCTCAATCATAGGATCGTATCGGGTCAGCCTGAAGAGACGGGGGCTCGCGCGCTGATTGATCGCAAGGTGAAAGCGACTTTTCCGACTGATTTTCCCTCGCTCAAGGGATCACCCACTCCGGGCCGGCTCATCACTATTGCCAAGGCTTTGGCTGGCTATGACCTCATCCTCACCTACAATTGGGGCGCGATGGATGTCGTGATGGCGCACACGGTTTTTGCGCAGAACTTGGGTCTTCCGCCGCTAATCCATCACGAGGACGGCTTTAACGAAGACGAAGCGGTCCAGCTGAAATCCAGCCGCAATTGGTATCGTCGAATTGCGCTTTGGCGGACACAGCGGTTGGTCGTGCCCAGCCGGGTGCTCGAGAGAATTGCGTTGGACACCTGGAAACAACCGCGTGAGCGTGTTCGGCGCATCGATAACGGCATTGATGTCGCGGCTTTTGCGAATAAGCCCAATCCCAACGCTCTGAGGGTTGTCAAACGCGATGGCGAACGTTGGGTCGGGACACTCGCGGGCCTGCGCGCAGTGAAGCAATTGCCCATGCTGGTGCAAGCGATGACGCATCTGCCGGACAATTGGCATTTGGTGATCCTTGGCGATGGTCCTGAAAAGGAGGCAATCCTTGAAGCAGCGCGCCAAGCAGAAATCGCGCACCGCGTTCATTTACCCGGCGCGATCAAGGATCCCGCCAATGTTATCGGCTTGTTCGATATCTTCGCTTTGTCGTCAAAATCAGAGCAATTCCCGATCTCCGTGGTGGAGGCGATGGCAGCTGGTCTTCCGGTTGCTGCGCCCAATGTGGGCGATATCGCGACGATGGTTTCATCCTCAAACGCGCCCTTTATCGCGCGGCCAAACACGGCTGAAACCTTGGGGCAGTCCCTCAAAGAACTGGCACAAAACCCTGAATTGCGTGCAAAAATTGGTGCTGAAAACCGGTCGAAAGCAGCGGCCCACTATAATGAGGCGACCATGATAGAGGCTTATCGCTCACTTTACAGCGATGTGATGGGCAAACCATTCTGAACGGCGAAATGACTTTGCGCTTCATCCAACGTTAAACCGCAACTTGCGACCACGCTTTCAATACAAGGTAAACGGGCTGCGCTAACATGGCCGGTGAAGGCTTCCTCACTGGCATTGCGCAGCTCTTGTGAGCCGCCTAAAGAGCCGCGCTAACAAACCCAATTGACGAAGGATAAGAGCCTCGTGGCGCTCAAGCCTAACGACCCAAACGCGACCTCGGACACGCCTGCACCGCAGCCGGGCAAACCGTCTGCAGAAGATGAAGTGATCATCCGCGAAATCGATGAAGCCGTGCGCAAGGAAGACGCGGCGCAATTCGTGCAGAAATACGGTGTGATGATCGGCGCGGTTATCGGCGTTCTGCTGCTCGGCCTTGGCGGGTATCTGTTCTGGGACAGCCAGAATGAAAGCCGTCTTGAAGGGCAATCGGAAACTCTGGTTGAAGCGCTGGACGCGGTGCAGGGTGGCGATCTTGCCGGTGCCGATGAAAAGGTAACGCCGCTTCTCTCAAGCGATGAGGCAGGCGTTCGAACAGCTGCGCGAATGCTTCAGGCTGGTACGGCGCTGGAACAGGGCGACACGGCAAAGGCAGCTGAGATTTACGGGCAGATCGTTGCCGATGCCGATGCGCCAGCGGCCCTTCGCGATCTCGCCTTGATCCGCGAAGTCAGCGCGACTTTCGATGATAGCGATCCAGCCGAAGTGATCCAGAAACTTGAAGGTCTAACCCAGCCAGACAACGCCTTCTTTGGCAGTGCGGCTGAACTTACAGCCATCGCTCACCTCGAAGCGGGCAACAATGCAGAAGCGGGCGCCTTGTTCGCTCAGATTTCCAAGGACGAGGACTTGCCCGAAACGCTGCGTTCGCGCGCGCGCCAAATGGCTGGGCTGCTCGGCGTCGATGCGATTGATGATGTCGAAAAGCTGCTGGAGGATGAAGGTGTTGTTCTGGAAGAGGACACGCCTGCAATTGATAATGAAACTGCGGGGGCTGCCGGGCAATAATGCGCCTGACAGAGCAGTTGAGAGAGATTTGGACGAGTTGAATATGAAATATCTGAAGCCAACCAAGGGCGCGCTGATTGCGGGCGGAATGGCCGCTTTGTTGACCGCTTGCGCAGGCGATAAACGGACCACGCCAACAGTGGGTGAGCGCATGCCGATCCTATCGCGGATTGAAAGCGGCGCTGTGGTCGATCCTGCCCTGGCGAGCGTCAGCGTCGTCCTTCCACCTCAGCGCACCAATGCTGAATGGGCGCAAGTCGGTGGCTCTGCCAGCAAATCCTATGGCCATCTGTCGCTTGCTGAAAACCCTACCAAGGTCTGGACGGCAAAGATTGCCGGAACCAACAATCGCGAGCGGCTCGCCGCAGCACCCGTTGTGGGAGGCGGAAAGGTCTTCGTTGAGGATACCGAAGGCGTGATCCATGCCTTTGACAAGGATACAGGTCGAGAAATCTGGCGCCGCGACGATGATGAGATGAGCGATGACATGCGCCCATCTGCCTTTGGCGGGGGGGTCAGCTACGACAACGGCGTTGTCTACGCGACAAATGGCGCGGGCGAAGTGAAAGCAAAGAACGCGGAAACAGGTGAACGGATTTGGAAAGTGAAGCCGTCGGGCCCGCTGCGCGGTTCGCCGACGGTCGCTTTCGGCCAGGTCTATGTGATGACGCAGGACAACCAGATCATCTCGCTCAACGCATCAGATGGCGAATTGCAATGGTCTGAGTCGGGATCAAGCGCGCAATCGGGCGTGTTTGGCGTGGCTGCTCCTGCCGCGGGCAACGGCACCGTTATTGCCGGCTATTCGAGCGGCGAGCTTTCAGCCTATCGCTACGAAAACGGACGCGCATTGTGGGCGGATGCTTTGGCGCGCACCAACATCTCGACGCAGGTTAGCTCACTTACCGATATTGATGCCGATCCGATTATTGATGCCGGGCGCGTTTACGCGCTGGGGCAAGGTGGCCGCATGGCTGCCTATGAGCTGGTAACCGGTCAGCGGATCTGGGAATTGACCCTTGCGGGCATTTCCACTCCGGCGATTGCAGGCGAATGGATTTTCACACTCACCGATGACGCGCGCGTTCTTGCGATTGCGCGTTCAACCGGGCGAGTGCGCTGGATCACGCAATTGCAGCAATTCCGTAACGAGAAAAAGCGCGAGCGGCCGATCTTCTGGACTGGCCCGGTGCTTGCCGGCAATCAATTGTGGGTTGCGAGTTCGCGTGGAGAAATCTGGCGTCTGAGCACGGGCGAAGGGTCGGCACAGATGTTTGCCGATATCAAGCAGCCTGTCAGCCTTGCTCCGGTCGTGGCGGACAATATGCTCTATATTCTTGATGATAGCGGCACGATCCACGCGTTTAAGTAACGTGTTAGCGCTGGATTTCAGTGCACACCAAACGCGGTAATCGCAGCATTAACGCTTTCCTGCTAAGGTGGCGCTCTGATGTCTGAGCCTTCTTCCCCTACAGAAGCAAAAGCTGCTGCGATGCCGCAAAGCGATGTATCGCCGGCGGTGGGCTTTGTCGGGCTTGCAGGGCTGATAATCTGGATCATCTTCTGCCGGAATTTTCCCGCGATTGCAGGTGCATTCGGAGTGGATGGCGTTGGCGTCATGTCGGGGCCGCACGCCGCGCTCACCGCTATGCTGTTTACGGCAGGGCCCATGGCTGCATGGTCTGTGCTGGTCGACAAAGTGCACCTCAACCCGTCAACAGGGCTCGATTGGAGCCTTAAACGCTCAAAAGCGGAGATTATTCCGTTCGCCATCGTCAAGATTGGCGGGTTGTGGGCGACATGGGCGGTGCTTGCAGGGCTCTATTTCTTGTGTCGCTGGTATTGGGACGGCAATTACCTGTTTGCGATGAAAGTGCTGGGCACCGCAGTCATCCCGATGATTGTGCTGAGTGTGCCCTACGTCATTTGGCTCGATCGCTACATGAAAGAGCCGCGCGATCACACCTGGCACTTCGGCGCGATGTTGATCGGGCGTGAGGGATGGGACGCTGATCAGGTCAAAAAGCACTGGCGAGCGTGGATCATCAAAGGCTTTTTCGGCGCATTCATGATCTCGATCCTGCCGCCCGGTTTTGCCGAAGTGGTCGAGGCGCGGCCGATCGATTTCCTTACCAATCCGGTGCTGATGGGCGGTGTGCTTATCGCGCTTCTGTTCGTGATTGACGTGCAGATCGGAACCGTCGGATATCTTTTCACCCTCCGCCCGCTTGATGCGCATATCCGATCCGGCAATCCGTTTGTTGCGGGCTGGTTGGCGGCGCTGCTGTGTTACCCGCCGTTTGTATGGGGCTTGATTGGCAACAACAATCAGGTGCTTAGCTACGAAAGCAACATCGCGAAATGGGATTACTGGCTTGCCGGAAGCGATACGGTCTTGTGGATGTGGGCAGCGTGGCTGGTTTTTCTCACCGCTATCTATGCGTGGGCGACAGTCGCCTTTGGCATTCGCTTTTCAAACCTCACCTATCGCGGGATTATCACGCACGGTCCGTTTCGCTACACGCGGCATCCGGCCTATCTGTCGAAAAACCTGTTCTGGTGGTTTTCAGCGATGCCGTTTCTCGTCACCAGCGGCTCTGCCGTCGATGCCATCCGCAACACGTTCTTCCTGCTCATAGTCAACGCGATCTATTACTGGCGTGCCCGCACGGAAGAAGCGCATCTGCTCGCCGAGGATCAGAAATACCGCGAATATTTCGATTGGATGGAAGAGAACGGCGTTATCACAGCGCGGCTCGCGCAGATAAAACGGAGGATTCTGGGACGGGGCAACGGGCGCTCGGCTGAATCGCTTCACCCGGCTGAATAACTTGCCGATTACGGCAGCGGTGAGCCATCATCTGCTTGATGCTTGGCCACCTCTATGACGTTGATGTCAAGGTCGCTCAAAGCTGCTTGAAACTCCGCCATGTGCGGCGTTTGAAAATGAAAAGCCAAGGCTGCATCATCCACAAACTTTTCGGTGATGTGCAAGAGCGTTGGATCAAGAACATCCTGAGCATACGAGTAGTGCAGGCAGCCTTCCTCGGCTCTCGATGCCGTGATCATCTTGGTGAGCGCATCGCGCCCTGCATCCAATGCGTCGCTGCCAAGTTTCGCTGTTCCAGTAACGATCAGCACGATCCCATTCCCTCCATTTAGAACGAATATTTATAGACGTGGCTGACGTCTCCGGCCCAATCGCCATGGTAGGCATCAAGCAGGCGCTGGGCGGGGACCTTGCCGGTCTTCACGATCTCATCCAGCGTTTCGAGATAGCCCGTTTCATTGTCGCCGCTGGCATTTAGCATTGCGCGCGAGGCAAGCCCTGACCGCGCGATTTCGAGCACTTCTTTCCCGAGATCCTGCATCGTGCCGCTGCCGCCCGGAAGCGGCGCATCAAGCGCTAGTTTGGGCGCATCGCCACGCAGTTTCTCGCGCTCTTCCATCGACCAGTCCTTGACCAGTTGCCACGCAGCATCAAGCGCGCCCTGATCATAAAGCAAGCCAACCCAAAGGGCAGGCAGCGCGCAAATTCGGCTCCACGGACCGCCATCAGCGCCGCGCATTTCGAGAAAGCTTTTAAGTCGCACTTCGGGAAACGCGGTTGAGAGGTGATCCCACCAATCGCTTGCTGTTGGACGTTCGCCGGGCAGGGCGGGCAGTTCGCCTTTCAGAAAATCCCGGAAGGATTGGCCTGCCGCATCGATGTATTTCCCGTCGCGGAACACAAAATACATCGGCACATCCAGCATGTATTCGGCCCAACGCTCATAGCCAAAGCCATCCTCGAAAACGAACGGCAGCATGCCAGTGCGATGGGGATCGGTGTCTGACCAGATGTGGCTGCGGTAAGATAGGTATCCGTTGGGCTTGCCCTCGGTAAATGGCGAATTGGCAAACAACGCGGTCGCCAGCGGTTGCAGCGCCAAGCCGACACGGAATTTCTGCACCATGTCGGCTTCGGAGGAGTAATCGAGATTGACCTGAATGGTGCATGTCCGAAGCATCATATCAAGGCCAAGATTGCCGACCTTGGGCATGTGCTCCATCATGATTTTGTAGCGACCCTTGGGCATTATCGGCAGTTCATCGCGGGTCTTATCGGGCCACATGCCAAGGCCCAGGTAGCCCACGCCGCACTTCTCACCGATCTCTTTGACCTGCGCCAAGTGCCTGCCTGTTTCATTGCAGGTTTCGTGCAAGGTTTCGAGCGGAGCGCCGGAAAGTTCGAGCTGGCCTGCCGGTTCGAGGCTGACAGTCCCGTCACCGCCTTTCATCGCGATGATCTTGCCGTTTTCCTCAATTGGCTCCCAGCCAAATTCGCGAAGATTCATCAAAAGATCGCGAATGCCGCATGGTTCATCATAGGATGGCGCGCGGTGATCAGAGCGCTTGTAGACGAGTTTTTCGTGTTCGGTGCCGATGCGCCAATCGGCCTTGGGTTTTTCGCCGCCGATCATGGGAGCAACCAATTGGTCGATCCCTTCGATGACAGGCTCGTCAGCGCTGGATGCTTCGCGTGTGCTCATGGGGAGGCCCCTCTTTCACAAGTTGCCCTATAAAACTGATTTGGCTGAGGGAAGTGTAATCTGCATTTGACAGGGCAAAGTCACTCTTGTGCGGGTGGATCGCTTTACCAGTCACCATTGCGCGCCATCCAGACGGAAAGCGCGGTGATTGCAGCGGTTTCGCCGCGCAAAATTCGCGGACCGAGGGAGAGCGGGCGAGCCAGAGGATGCGCGCGGATTGCGGCGCGTTCCTCATCGTCAAAACCGCCCTCCGGGCCGATCAGAATAGCGGCTGCCCCTTTGTTTTCCGCGAACGCTTCATCCATGCTTTCCGACCCTTGCTCATCGGCAAAGAACAGCGCGCGATCAGTTGGCCAGTCGCGCAGCAGTGCCTCCAATTTTATGGGGGAGGCAAGTTCGGGCAAGGCCGTGCGTGCGCATTGTTCAGCCGCTTCAGTGGTGATGGTGCGCGCTCGATCGAGATTGAGCTTATCCGCGACGCATCGCCTCGTGATCACCGGTTGAATGCGCGCTGCGCCAAGCTCTGTCGCCTTTTCAAGCACCAGATCGAAGCGGTCCTTTTTTAGTAGGGCAGGGCACAGCCATAGATCCGGCACGCTTTCGCGCGGGCGCAAATGCTCTGCGATTTCGAGCCTCACGCTGCGTTTCCCAGCATCGCCCACGCGCGCGGCCCATTCGCCTGTTATGTTGTCGCACAGGATTACGATGTCGCCTTCGCGCACGCGCATGACTTTGGACAGATAGTGAGCTTGCTGGCCATCAATCATGACTTGCGTTTCCGCTTCCAGCTTCTGCTCCACAAACAGACGGGGAGCGCTCTTGGGCGGCCAGGCAGGAGTGGCGGGCATGGCTTTCCCCTAAGCGCTGAGACGGCTAGGGAGCAAGCCCATGAACCCATCGTCTGAAACCGTCGTCCCTGACAGCGAACATCGCGGGCTCATCCAGCGACTGCCGCAATTGCCGCGAGATCTGGCGCAACTGGCACGGTTTGATCGGCCTATTGGCTGGTGGCTGCTGTTTTGGCCCTGTGTTTTCGGCGTGTGGCTTGCCGGCGCTGGCTTTCAGTTCGCTCTGCTGGGTTGGCTGCTCGTAGGCGCGATTGCGATGCGCGGGGCAGGGTGCGTTTACAACGATATCGTCGATGCTGATCTCGACAAAAAAGTGGCGCGCACCGCTGCGCGCCCTGTTGCAAGCGGGCGCGTATCGAAAAAGCTCGCCTGGGGTTGGCTGCTGGCGCTGTGCCTGATCGGCCTGGTTGTCCTTCTGCAGTTGAGGCTTGAGGCGCAATTGGTTGCTCTTGCCAGCCTCGCACTTGTCGCTGCTTATCCGTTTATGAAACGCATCACATGGTGGCCGCAAGCTTGGCTGGGCATGGTCTTCAACTGGGGATTGCTGGTCGGATGGACGCAACTGCGCTGGGATAATTGGGAAGTGCTCGCCTGCCTTTATGCAGGCTGCATCTGCTGGGTGATTGGGTACGATACGATCTATGCCCTGCAAGATCGCGAAGATGATGCGCTAGTCGGGATCAAATCATCCGCCCTGAGAATGGGCGCGAAAGTGCATGCGGGTGTAGGCGTGTTTTACGCTGCGACAATCGCTCTTTGGAGCGCAGGCATCTGGCTCTATCGACCTGACCCTGCGGCCGTTCTCACACTATTGCCCGTTGCGCTGCATCTTTTGTGGCAGATTGCGACGCTCAACCCGTCAGATCCCGACAATCCGCTTGCCCGGTTCCGCTCCAATCGTTGGGCAGGCGCGTTGATGGCGGCGGCGTGCTTTATCGTCGGCAATGCGGGGGCCTGACAAAGCATGTGCAATCTTTACCGCATGACCAAGAGCAAGGATGAGGTCGCCAAATGGTTTGACGCGATCGAAACCTTGGGCGGGGCTAATTTCGCTGACGAGATCTATCCCGGCTATCCAGGGCTTGTCGTGGCAGGCGGCGAAGTGCGCCAGATGACCTGGGGCTTTCCGCTGGTCATGAAAGGCAAAAACGGTCAGCCGCTCAAGCCAAAGCCCGTCAACAACGCGCGCACTGACAAGCTCGACAGTTTCTTCTGGCGCTACTCGTTCGAAGAGCGCCGTTGCCTGATTCCGGTCAGCGCCTGGGCAGAAGCGCAAGGGCCAAAAGGGGCAAAGACCCGCACCTGGATGAGCCTGCCCGATCAATCGCTTTTCGCGGTCGCGGGAGTATGGCGCGAAAGCGACGAGTTCGGGCTGTGCTATTCAATGGTGATGACAGATAGCGCGGGCTCGGCCAGCGCCGACATCCACAGCCGCATGCCGGTGCTTTTGAGTCAGGCCGATTACGATGGGTGGCTATCGGGATCGCCCGATGAAGCGAAGGCTCTTTGCACAGCGTGGAAGGGCGACATCACAATCGATGCAACCGATGAGAGTTGGACACGTGGGAAGGTGAGCCAGGCATCACTCTTTTGATCGGGGCGCTGCGGCGGTTCAAAGAGCGGGTCGCGAGGCATGATCTTATTCATGCGGCCTCTCCCGCGTAAGAGACGATTTCAAACTCAATCCCGTCCCAGTCGAAGAAGTAAAAGCGCTCGCCCGGATCATAATCATCGTGACCAAATGGCTTGAGGCCAGCCTTCGACACTGCCTTTTCTGCCTCGTTCAGATCATCAACGAGAAGGCCGATGTGGTTCAAAGGTTGGCCCTTGGAGTAATCTCCCGCAACTTTTTCGCTGGTATAGAGCGCAAGATATGCGGCGCCGTTGCCGGGCGCACCGACATGCACGGTGTCGCCTCCAAATTGTGATTTTCCCCGCCAGCGCTCTTCCCATCCGCACAGCGCCTTGAACAAGTCGGCGCTGCGATCTGGGTCAGTGACAGAGAGGTTGGCGTGTTCCAGAATTGCGCTTGGCATTGTGTCTGCTCCTTCGGGCTTGTTCGCGAAAGCCATCCAGCGGAGGGGTTCTGCGAATCATCTGTGAGAACACTGTGCAATCTCAACCTAACTTGAGGTCAAGGTATTTTTGGAGTATCCGACATCACCATGTCCCAACGCCTTTCCTCCCGCGACCTAATCGCCATCGGCGAGATGGCCCGGCGCACCGGTCTATCGGTGTCAGCGATCCGTTTTTACGAGGAAAAGGGGCTGATCGAGCCGGTGCGCACCAGCGGCAATCAACGCCGGTTCCTGCGCTCTGACATTCGGCGGTTGAGTTTTATCCTCATCGCGCAGCAATTGGGGCTGAGCCTTGGCGAGATCGAGGCACTGTTTGCAACGCTTCCCCATGGCCGCACGCCGACGGCAAAAGACTGGCGTTCGATCAGCACCGGCATTCGCGATGTTCTGGATAGCAGGATTGCCGAGATGGAGCGCACGCGCGATCGGCTGGATGGGTGTATCGGCTGCGGGTGCTTAAGCCTTGAGCATTGCGCGATCTATAACCCGGATGACAAACTCGCCAAAAAAGGGCCAGGCCCGCGTCAGATTATCGGCTGACTATTTGCGCTCAATCGGTCGGGCCAAGTTCGGGATCAAGATCGCGAGGGCGTGCAAAGTGCACGAGGCTTGACGAAAACTTCTTGAGCTCCCTCCAGCTTTCGACATCGCATTCGAGCACGGCAAAGGCAGCGGTCGGAAATTTGGCAGACGCTTCGCGAAAAAGATCGTTCTCTTTCGAAGGGGACACCAGATCGAGCAGAACCTCCTGCAAGCCTGGATTGTGCCCTGATATCAACACAGCGTTGGGTTCATCATCGCCTGATGCGTGCGCCTCAACCACTTCCGTGATGGTGTCGGAACTCGCAAGATAGAGCCTGTCATCATAGATCACAGGCATATCGGGCAGCCCCTCTTCCAGAGTTGCTTTCACACGAACAGCAGGGCTCGCAATCAGCATGTCCCATTTGATGCCGTGGTCACGAACATGATCGCCAATCAGCTTTGCGCCGCGGCGTCCACGATCATTCAGTCCGCGATCAAAATCGCGCTGCGTCGTGTCGTCCCAATCCGATTTTGCATGGCGCAGAAGGCCCAGAATTTTCACTAGTTCGCTTCCCTGAAAGACGCGCAACCTACTGCATGGCCAGCGCGCGTGTGTAAAGCGCGAGTGAAGCAAATGCGGCAGTCCCGTTGCGCTCCGCCCAACAAAATCGGGCAATTCGGTGAGGAGACCGAATGTAGGCGCAAGGGACTGCCGCTTCGCCCGGAACCTGCGCCAGCGCTGGGGACGCCGACGCAGGGGCGATTTGGAGTAGGGTCAGGCGACGGGGAGTGTCATCAGGGCAGTGGGCCCGCCCAATGTCATGCTCGAAGCAAGGATGGCGGTCACCAGAATGCTCGCCTTTTCAGCGCTGGTCTTGGGCAAGAGCCGCGCGAGATTGGGCAGGCGAAGCGGCTGAGCGTTCTTGCGAAATTCCTCGGCATAGCGTGGGTGCTCCGTGCCCATCCACTTATCCCACCATGTGAAATAGAAGCCGTAATTGTACCCTTGGGCATGGTGCAGATCGTGGTGCGTCGTGGTGCTGATCCAGCGCAGAATGGGAGTATCGACCCAGCCTGCAGGAAACAGTTCATGGCCTGCATGCGCCATCACATTGCGGATGATCATGTTCCAAAGAAACAGCATCAGTGCAAATCCAGCATAGGCCACACCAAACAGGCTGGTCACAAGCAGGAACAGCGGCATGAAGGCTGCCTCAGCTGCGGCTTCCCAGGTTGAAAAGGAATAGGCGGCCCACGGCGTTGGCGTGCGCGATTTGTGGTGATGCAGATGCGTCGCCTTGAACAGACGCTTTGAATGCATCGCGCGGTGGATCCAGTAAAAGTAAGCATCATGCACCACGAGGATCAGCGCGAATTGCCATGCGACAGTGATAAGTGTGGTGCTTTCCAAGGACAGCTTAATGATGCCCGTTTCCTTGCCGATCAAAGTGGCAAGAGTGGTGACGCCAAAGACGAAAACAGTGCGCAAGGAAGAAAGCGTTTCGCGGACATAATCCTTGCGCCCTGCAGTGCGCGTCTGGATTTTGCGGGCATTGGCCCATTTGCGAAATACGAACAGGATCGCAGTCAGAACTCCAGCGGCGATTAGATATCGACCGAGATCGAAATAGAGGACATTGAAGAAATGTTGGCCGACAAGTGCGGCGGTGTATTCAAGGGCGGATTGGTTTGCCGAAACAGTCATTGTGCGGGCTCCTTCATTGGTGTGATGAAAGAGATGACCGGATGTGCGCGATTAATCCTCGCGAGGATGAAAAAGTTAAGTCAAATTTGAATTTGAACGTAGTTTTTCAGTTTTGAACAGTGCTCTCGCTCAACCCTAACCGTCTGTAATCGCTCGGAGTTGTACCGGTTTCGCTTTTGAATGCGCGGTTGAATGTGGGTAGCGAATTGTATCCCAAATCCATCGCGATTGTGAGAACAGGCAAGTCCACCCGTTCCTTATCGACAAGGTGCTCACGCGCTTCTGAGATACGATGACGATTGAGGAAGGCTGAAAAATTGCGGTAGCCTAATTTTTGATTGATGAGGGCGCGCAGACGATGTTCAGGCGTGTCCAATTGATCCGCCAGACCAGCGATCGAAAGGCCGGGAGTGCGGTAGACGCCCTGTGCCATGGCAGCGGTCAGCTTTTCGTGAAGCACGGTTTCCGATGGTGACAGGTCAAGCGGCTCAGTTTCGTCCTCGCTCGTGTTTTCCGAGCCCTCTTCGACGAGCAGTTGCACATCGCTGCGCAGGAAGGCGAGGCCGGAGAAAAGGATCAGCACAAAAATAAGAAACGAGTTGATCAATTCAGCGACCGGTGAGCGGCCATCAATATCAGACACCACTTCGGCGATTTCGAAGATCAAGATGCCGGCAGCCTGCGCCGCCAGCAAAAGCGGCAACCAGACCCGGATCGCGCGGCGCTCCTCGATCAGATCATCGTCCCGCCCAAAAAAGCCGACGCGGATAAGATCAGCGATCAGTAAGAGCGATGCGATATGCAGGATGAAGAAGCCGATATAGAACCCCGGCATCACGCGCGGTTCGACAAAGTTCGACAGGAACCATCCAAGCAGAAACAGCGCCGCGACACCTAATATCCAATTGCGCGGTGGCTCCCGTTCAAACAGGTTGCGTGCAAACAGCCAGATGAAGGCTGTGGTCGTAATCGACACCAGATCGACCCACGGATCCCATATGCCCTGCGATGCTGCAAGCGGAGTCGAATTGATAAGGTAAGCAAGCGCCCCGACGATCATCCCGATCATGGGCCATTTTAGTGCCTTGCGAATGTCATTTGCGCTGATCTGCGCAAGCAACATGAGAGCAGCGCCGACCGTGATTATCCGGATGAGATAGTTGAGCTCCAAAATCATCGCAGCCTATCTGGAATATCGTCATCAAGGATTCCAGTGGTTTCGACAGGTAGTGTGCCGCTTTCGCCGATCAGCCCGTCAGCAATGCGCTGTACCGCTTCATCCAGCGTGACGCGGTGGACCTGTGTGCCTTCGGGAAAGGCGGTAAGAAGGCGTGAAGGGAAGGCGGCGGACAGGACCACGAAATGTCCCTTGTCATCGCGATTGCGGATGAGCCTGCCAAACCCTTGCGCGAGCCGCGCTCTGATAATCCGGTCATCGTATGCGCTTGCTGTTTCTCCCTCGCTTTTCGCCGCCAACCGCCGGGCCTTGTGGAGGATATCAGGGCGGGGCCATGGCACGGCTTCCAATACCACGCAGCGCAGCGATTGGCCTGGCACATCAACGCCATCGCGCAAGGCATCGGTGCCCAGCAGGCTAGCACGTGGATCATCGCGGAAGATATCGACCAAGGTGCCGGTATCGATGGGATCGACATGCTGCGCGAACAGCGGGAGAGCCTCGCGCGCCAAGCGATCTGCAATGCGGCCATGCACAGCGCGTAGGCGGCGTATGGCGGTGAAAAGTCCCAGAACGCCGCCACCCGATGCTTCGATCAGCTTGGCGTATGCTCCAGCGAGTGCGGGGAGATCGCCTTTCTTGATGTCGGTGACGATCAGAACTTCGGCAGAGGAACTGTAATCGAACGGACTTTGCGCAGCCGAAAGCATGGGCTGGGTTTCGACATAGGATGCGCCTGAGCGGGCGATGGCGGTTTGCCACGCCTTTTCGTCATCTTCGACCCTGTCGGTGAGGGTTGCGCTTGTCAGCATCACGCCATGGGCGGGTTCGAGCACAGTGCGCGCAAACGGCTTCATCGGATCGAGCCAGCGGCGGTGGATTGCGACATCAAATTCGCGCGCATCGGAACGGTCGACGGCAAGCCAATCGACAAAGTCGGGATCAGCAGGCCCGCCCAGACGCGCAAGCAGCGCTTCCCACGCCGCGATCAGATCAACCCGCCACTGAAGCGCGAACCTGGCGCTTTCAATGCGTGCGCGGCCTTGACCGTCCAGCCAATCGGGCGGGTCAGCGATGATTGCTTCGAGCCTTGCGCCCAGACGCATCAATGGCGTGCGTATATCCGATAGCGCCTGCGCCGCGTGACCTGCTGCCTCAATCACCTCGCCGGGAAGACCTGCAGCTTCGGTTTCGATGCCATATCCCGCTTCCTGGCCGCCGCTTTCATCGCGCGCATAAGTCGCAGTGCGCACCGCGGCGAGCAAGGTTTCAACGGGGCCCGCCGGTTCACCCTCTGCCACGCGTTGGAGCCAGCCATCGGCGGGGAGCAGTTGGCCGGCTTCGCATGCCGCCTCAATGGCTTCGCCGCCTTCATCATCGTAGCTTGCGACATCAGCGAGCCGCGCGGATAGGCCCCGCCTTCGCCCCCGGTTCTTGCGTTCAGGCCCCATAATCCAGCGGCGAAGTTCAATCGCCTCTTGTCCCGACAGAGTTGCAGCAAAGGTGCTGTCGGCAGCGTCAAAGACGTGGTGGCCCTCATCAAAGATAACGCGAGTGGGGCGCTGCGCGTGATCTCTTCCGCGCGCCGCGTTGATCATCACCAGCGCGTGGTTCGCGATGACGAGATCGGCCTGCGCGCTGTCTCTGCCCGCGCGTTCGATAAAGCATTTCCGGTAATGTGGGCAGCCTGCATAAATGCATTCGCCGCGCTGATCGGTGAGGGCGGCAATGCCACGTTTGCGAAAAAGCGTGCCGAGCCATCCGGGCAGATCGCCGCCAATCATATCGCCATCGCGGGTATAGCTGGCCCAGCGTGCCACCAATTGCGCAAGGATCGCGGGGCGGCCTGCAAAACCGCCTTGCAGCGCGTCTTCGAGGTTGAGCAGGCACAGATAATTCTCGCGGCCCTTGCGCACCACGACAGGGCGCGTTCCATCCTCGCGCTTGGCAGGCCAGGCTCGCCTGCTTTCGGCGCGCAATTGGCGTTGCAGGTTTTTCGTGAAAGTGGAGACCCAGACAGTGCCGCTCGATGCGCTTGCCCAAAGCGAGGCGGGGGCGAGATAGCCCAGCGTCTTGCCGATCCCGGTGCCCGCTTGCGCCAAGGCAATATGCGGCTGCTCATCGCGGTTGCGCGGGGCAAAGATGCGCGCGGCATCCTGCGCGTAATCGCGTTGTCCTTCGCGTTTTTCGGATCCTTCACCGGTCAGATCATCGAGCTGGGACAAAACGTCGGCATTGGGCAATTCCACTTGCCGGGGCGGCGGGCGTTCGCCTGCCTCCTCCCATTCGCGCAGTGCGGAAAACAGCCACCTTTCCGCTCGCTCTGGCCGTTTGATATGCGGCTTTAAGACATTAGCCCAAGGCCACCGAAGCTTCTGCATGGATTGAAGCGCGCTCCACGCTCCCTCGCGTTCGAACCATTCAGGCTCTTCGCACATCTCCACCAAGGCGCCCGCAGCTAGTTGCAGAAAGGCGGGCACATCCGCATCTTTTGAAGGCTCTTCAATTTCCAATGCCTGCGCGAGGCCACGCGGCGTTGGCACGCAAAACCGCGCAGGATGGACGAATGCAAACAGCTCCAGAAGATCAAGCCCAGAAAGATCAGGATAGCCCAGCCGGTTCGCAATCAAGGGCGCGTTGATCAACAGCGCGGGCGTATCCGCCGCCGCCATGATCGCATCGCCTTTTGACACAGCCTCTGTCTCACCCGCAGCAGCGCACAGCCAATTGCCCGAATGGCTCGAATGCAAAGCGGGAAGGGGGAGGGGCGCAGGCGAAGTCATAGCATCAGTTACGAAAGCCACGATGCGCAAGACCACGCGATAAGTAAACGGCGCGTGATGCGCTGCCCACCACTTGCAATCGCATCTCGCACGGAGAAAGCCATAAGACCTCTTTAACCCCTTGTAACATATACCTCACAGTGAGCGTTTTGCGGATAAAATGAAGGGGCGCGCAGACGATGAGTTTTGGTAGAAAAGGTTTGCAGCCCGGGCAGGCAGCACCTCAACCAGCTGGCGGCTTTGGCCGCGCAGCGAAGCCTAGCGCAGCGAGTGCACCTGCTGCGCCAAGTGCCGATGATGAAATGGCAGCCAAGCGCGAAGCATTCATCGCATCAGAACGTGCACGCAAGTTGGAAGAGATTGGCGGCGGAAGCCTGCCCGATGCAAACGGCGAATATGCGAGCGATCCGATGGCCCATCTGCGCAATGATGCGCGGCCAGCAGCGCCAATGGGCGCGCACGCAAGCGCCAGCGCAACCGCTATGCCGACACCGGAGCAGCAATTGGACATGCAGCGTGCGGCAAGAGCGCGCAGCGGTTCATCATCAGGTTTTGTCTTTGGCGAACCAAGCGGACGCAGCGTTGGGCTCGCCTATGTGTTGTGGTTCATCCTCGGCCAGCTGTCGATCCATCGGTTCTATTGCGGGCAGTCAGAGAGCGCATGGTTTCAGATCGCGCTGTTTATCGGCAGCCTCGTGACGCTATTCGTCTTTCCACCGATCGGCGCAGTCGGGATTATTGCTTGGATTATCTGGATCATCGCGGACCTGTTCCTCATTCCAGGAATGATGCGGCGTTTCAAAGCAGCCCACGCTTACACGGGCGTGTTTTCTTGATCTGTGAACATTAGGCGATGAGAACAAGGAAAGAGGAGGCGACATGCTGAGCGTAATTAGGAAAGCCATTCTGCCCACCCTCATCGCGTTTGGCGCCGTGCCCGCCATCGCTGAGGAACCAGCTGCGGCTCCTGTTGAACAAACGCAGCAACAGGCCGATGCTCAAGCCAAGGCCAAGGCCGTTCAACGCAATGTCGATGCCTACCGCGCGCGCGATCTCGATCGGTTTGTAGCAACCTTTGCAAGCGATGCGGAAGTTTACGCTGAGGGTATGGTTGCCAAGGGACACAAGCAGATCAGGGCGCTTTACGCGCTGAACTTTGCGCCCGGCGCGCCGCGCATCAAGATCAAGGAAAGCGGCATGAGCGGCCCCTTTGTCTTCATCACCGCCGCCTATGTCGACAAAAGCGGCCAGGAACTGCTCTATTCCTATTCGGAATACGAAGTCATCGACGGCAAGATCACGTATCTTTCGTCGAATGGCTGGAGCAACTGAGGTTCAGCAACGCTGCAGCACAAATGCAAAGAGGGACGACGCAGCTCACGGACGCTGCGCCGCCCCTCCCTTGCGACCCTAAGGCCCCCCGGGGGATTGAGGGGCAATTCTTAGGGCAACCGTTGGATCGACAATTGCCTCTGTGTAGACGTGCTGGATTGCATCATTGCGACATGCCAATCGATGTGAACGGATGGTAATGGGCAGAGCCGGTTAAAAGGCTTTCTGAACGCCCACCGTCAGCGTGAAATCCGTCGGCATTTGTGGGCCATTGAGATCCTGCACGATGGGTACGCCAGCTTCAACGCCAAGCCGCCAGCCTTTGAGCGCGCCGCCGGTTGCCGCGAAATTCAGCCCGGTGAAATAGGTGACGCTATCCCCGCCCTGAAAATCGGGATTTGCCGTTTGGACTGGCCCAACGATATTGGGATCAATCCCGTCAACTCGGCCCAAGGTTTGCGCATGAATGCGGCCGGACAGCGCGACGCTTGGCGTCAGAGATGCCGCAAGCCACGCGGTTGCCTGGTAGGTATCGCCAAAGGCATAGCCTTCATCATTATCGCCCAGCCGAATGGTGCCGCGAACCTGAGCTCCCCAGCCGTAGTCTTCGTTCTGATCGCGGTAGGTTATGCCTGGCTCCAGATCCCATGTCCCCGATCCAATCTGCATCGGATAGGGAGTGCGCACAGTGGGCCGCATGCCCATGGGTGTGAGGATTTCGGCCCCTTCCGTAACAGTGCCCGTGGGGATTGAGACGCCTGCGTTGAGGTGCACATTTTCGGTAATGCCGATTAGCGCCGCCACCTTGGTATCGCCAAAATCGCTTGTGCGGGTGCGGAACGTGCCGAGCCGCGTATCGCCCATGCCGCCTTGGAAAGTGATGTGGTCCATCTCCTTGGTGATGTAATTGCCCATCACCATCAGCGTCACTTGATCGGATAGCCCATACATGACGCCCGCCATGTGCATATCCATGCGCATGCTTGTGGGCACAATGCGAAGGGTTGGCGGCTGCCCGGGCGCACCGAAGAATCGATTTGGCACCGTGGTCGCCACCTGTTCAGGTGTCACGTCATCTGTGCCGATCTGAATGCCCTCCATATCCATATGCATGAGGCGGTAGCTGATCATCCATTCGCCTTTGGCATGGCGGTGGTCACCCATCACACCGATTGGCGCATGATCGAGGGCATTGATGCCGGAACTGGCACCATCGTGCCCCTCATCAGCATAGGCTGACGTTGCAGCAAAAGCGCTGCTGATAGCAACGAGCGAGACGCCCGCTTTGCGAAGCGAAAACATGGTATTCTCCTGAAAATCTGAAACTTTTGGCGTTCAGATCAGGAGAGGCGGGCCTGTCGCTTCGTATGCGGGGTAGGAGGGACGAGTGGCGAGCGCGCGAATGGGCGCAGGCTCAGGGATTTCGCGGATCAGCGCGGCGGCGGCGAACTGGCCGGGCTCTGGCGGGATCGTTGGGCCACAAGCGGAACAACACGAATTGGCGCTTGGATCATCGCCATGCCCATTCACATGACCATTTGCGTGTTCTGCGTGATCGCCAGCATCTGCAAGTGCGTGCGCATGGATCGAATGAGCACCATGGTCGCTCGCCAATGCAGCTGCCTCCATCTGCGGAAGCGGGGCGCAACATGGCGCACCAAGAGCTGTGCGAAGACCAATCGCAAGCAGCATGATTGCCAAGAGAAAGGGACGGTGAGGGTGATGCATAAAGTCTGGTTGCGATCCCATAGCGAGCGCTACGCGTGCGGCAACCCACCTTCGACCAACGCCTTTCGGGAACCACACTGCGGGGATTCGCGCTTGAAGAGCGACCTACCTTAATGCAAATGCGCAAACCCTATGACCGACAGTGAACTCATCCAAGCAGCCCAAACATCCAAGGCCTGGCCGTTTCAGGAGGCACAACGCCTCTACAAACGTCTGCATGGCAAGGGCTCGAAACCGCGCGATGAGGCGCAGCCGGTTATGTTTGAGACAGGATACGGCCCATCGGGCCTGCCGCATATCGGCACTTTCCAAGAGGTGCTGCGCACAACTTTGGTCCGCCGCGCTTACGAAACTCTCACAGGCGGCGCGCCCACGCGGCTGGTTGCATTCTCGGATGACCTCGACGGCCTACGCAAAGTGCCTGACAATGTGCCCAATCAGGCATTGCTGACCGAAAATCTCGGCAAGCCCCTGTCGCGTATCCCTGATCCATTCGAAAAGTACGAAAGTTTCGCGCATCACAACAACGCGATGCTGCGCGAGTTTCTTGATCGTTTCGGGTTCGATTACGAGTTCGTGAGCTCATCAGACCGGTATAATTCGGGCGCATTTGATGATGCGCTGCGCGGGGTGTTGACGAACTTTCAGGCGATCCTCGACATCATGCTTCCCACGCTCGGCGAGGAACGGCGCAAGACATATTCACCTCTGATGCCGATCTCACCGACGACCGGCGCGGTGCTTCAAGTGCCAATCGAAGTGGTTGACGCCGATGCGGGTATGATCCGCTTCACCGATGCTGATGGCAGCGTTGTCGAACAATCAGCGCTCGGCGGAATGGCCAAGTGCCAATGGAAAGTCGATTGGGCGATGCGCTGGGTCGCGCTGGGCGTTGACTATGAAATGTACGGCAAGGACTTGACCGATAGCGGCGTGCAATCTGGCAAGATTGCGCGCGTCCTTGGCGGAAACAAGCCTGAAGGCCTAATCTACGAGCTCTTCCTTGATGCCAAGGGCGAGAAAATCTCGAAGTCCAAAGGCAATGGCCTCACCATTGAGGAATGGCTGACCTATGGCAGCGAGGAGAGCCTTGGCTTTTACATCTTCTCCAATCCCAAGAGCGCAAAGCAGCTCCACGAGGGGGTTATCCCCAAGGCGATCGACGATTATTGGCAATTCCGCGAACGCCTGCCCGATCAGGCTCTCGACAAGCAGCTCGGCAATGCCGTGTGGCATTTGCTGCGCGCGAATGAGCGGTATGAGGGCGCACAGGCTCCGGGTGCGGGAGATAGCCTTTCGGTGCCTTACAGCCTCTTGTTGAACCTCGTCAGCGTTTTGGGCCTAGAGGCGACGGCGGAAAACCTTGCAGAATATGTCGCTAGCTATACCGGCAAGCCTGTGACAGATCCGGCGCTGATGGCGCTCATTGAAAGCGCAGTGAACTACAACCGCGATTTCGTCGCGCCCACATTGGCAAAGCGCGCGCCGCAAGGCGGCGAGATCTTGGCCTTGACGCAGCTTGATACGCAACTCGCCGCAGCCCCATCAGAAGCGGACGCAGAAGCGCTTCAAACGATGGTGTACGAGATTGGCAAGAACGAAGAATACGGCTTTGAAAATCTTCGTGATTGGTTCCGCGCTTTGTACGAAACTCTGCTCGGATCAGAACAAGGCCCGCGCATGGGCAGCTTTATCGCGCTCTATGGTATCGAACCGACCCGCAAGCTGATCGCAGAGGCCTTGGCGAAGGCATAATTGTCGTGCCGTAGCCACCCGCGCCCTCCACCCTTCCACCCGGATCATGCTCCGGTGTCAAA
>NZ_LMAF01000004.1 GCF_001542875.1 Erythrobacter sp. YT30
GGACTACCGGGGTTTCTAATCCTGTTTGCTCCCCACGCTTTCGTATCTCAGCGTCAGTCGCGGTCCAGAGAGCCGTCTACACCGCCGGTGTTCCTCCTGATATCTACGCATTTCACCGCTACACCAGGAATTCCGCTCTCCCCTCCCGCACTCTAGCCGCGCAGTTTTCGGCGCACCCTCCCAGTTGAGCCGGGAGATTTCACACCAAACTTGCGCAACCGCCTACATACTCTTTACGCCCAGTAACTCCGAACAACGCTCGCTGCCTACGTATTACCGCGGCTGCTGGCACGTAGTTAGCCGCAGCTTCTTCTCCGGGTACCGTCATTATCGTTCCCGTCGAAAGAGCTTTACACCCCGAAGGGCTTCATCGCTCACGCGGCGTCGCTGCATCAGGGTTTCCCCCATTGTGCAAGATTCCCCACTGCTGCCTCCCGTAGGAGTAGTGACTGAG